>JACJYD010000002.1 GCA_020636275.1 Lewinellaceae bacterium
ATCGAAGAAATGGATGCGGTACTGGATGCCGACGGATTGTCCCAGATTACCCCGGCCATGGTGGATATCAACAGCATGGACAACTGCGGGCTGGACACCAAGGAGGTGAGCCGTGACGGTGAAAACTTCGATGAATATGTCTATGCCAACTGTGATGATGCGGCTGCCTGGATGAACGACGACGAACCGCTAACGGTCACGCTGCAAGTAACTGATATTTATGGCAACGCATCGACCTGCGAAGTGGAAGTTCACGTGTACGACTTGAATCCGCCGGTTATCACCTGCCCGGGCAACCTGTTCATCGCAAACGATCCGGGTGTGTGCGAAGCTTTGGTTAACGATATCGCTCCGCAATACATCTTCGACAATTGCGAGGTGACCGTTGGCTATACGATCACTGGTAGCCTGAACGACGCTGGCGATGACGATGCCTCCGGCACGGTCTTCCCGGTTGGTTCCAGCACGGTGACCTATACGGTAACGGATCAAGTTGGTAACGATGCGCACTGCTCCTTCCTGGTAGTAGTAGCAGACGAAGAAGATCCGGTGGTTGTAGACTGCCCGGATGATATTACGGTAGAAAATGACCTGGGTGTTTGTGGTGCGATCGTTGACTACACGGTGACCTTCACCGACAACTGCGATGAATACCTGGATCTGGTACTGGTCAAGGGCCTGGATACGGGTTACGAATTCCAGGTTGGTACGACCGAAGTGCTGTGGATCGCTACGGACGATGCAGGCAACGATAACTTCTGCCAGTTCTACGTAACGGTGAACGATACGGAAGATCCGGTGATCGAATGCCCGGATGACATCGTAGTCGACATCGATGGCAACGTAACGAGTGGAGAGGCCACGATCGCCAGCTACGGTCCTTGCGGCCTGACGCTGGATTACGATGCGCCTGTTGGAACGGACAACTGCCCCAACCCGCTGACGCACCTGCTCAGTGGTCTGGGTGAAGGACCGAACTACTACAGCTACGGCGGCTTCTACACGGAAGAATACGAAGTGGTGGATGCTTCCGGCAACACGGCCGAGTGCTCGTTCACGATCACGGTCATGGATCCGGTCAACCCGACGATCACGTGTCCGGATGACATCACGGTACAGAACGATCCGGGTGTCTGTGGCGCCGAAGTGGTGTACACCTACCCGCTTGGTTTCGACAACTGTCCGGGCTACTCGGTGGTACAGACCGCCGGGCCGAACTCGGGAGAATACTTCGAACTGGGCGATACGTATGTAGAATTCACGATCTCGGACGACGCGGGCAACAGCCTGAGCTGCTCGTTCACCGTAACGGTGATCGACACGGAAGCACCGGTGATCGTAGAATGTGCTCCGGATCAGGATGTACTGACCAGCTCCAACGGCACGGGCGACTGCTCGGGCATGGTACCGGATCTGACGGATGAAGTGGTAGCCACGGACAACTGCCCGGGCGACCTGATCATCACGCAGGTACCGGCCGCCGGTTCGACCTTCTCCGGTGCACACGGCGACGAACTGGAAGTGACGATCACGGTGACGGATGTAGCCGGCAACAGCTCGACCTGCACGGTGACCCTGACGCTGATCGACGACGAAGATCCGACGATCGACTGCTCGGAGATCGTGACGGGCCCGCTGGGTACGAACAACGAAGTGTGCACGCATCAGATCTCGGGTACCGAACAAGATCCGACCTGGGCGGACAACTGCGACGCTACGCTGAGCCATGACTACGCACCGGCGCCGCACACCTGGACGCTGAATGGAGCGATCCTTCCGCTGGGCCAGACGACGGTGACCTGGACGATCACGGATGAGGCGGGCAACAGTGCCAGCTGCACGGTGACCTACACGGTAGTGGACGACGATGCACCGGTGGCGCAGTGTATTGCGGAACTGGATGCGGTACTGGACGGCGACGGCGCCTTCCAGATCACACCGGCGCTGTTGGATGCAGCCAGCTTCGACAACTGTGGCGAGATCAGCATGCTGGTCAGCCGCGATGGCGAGGTGTTCGGTGATTATGTCTATGCCGATTGCGACGACGCAGCTGCCTGGCAGAACGACGAAGAACCGTTTACGGCTACGCTGCAGGTGACGGATGAAGCGGGCAATGTGTCCACCTGCGAAGTGGAGATCCATGCCTACGACCTCAACCCGCCGGTGATCGAATGCGTAGACAACGTCTATGTGTCGAACGACCTGGGCGAGTGTGCAGCGGAGGTGAACGGCATCGGGCTGGAATCGGTCTACGACAACTGCGATGTGACGGTCAGCTACGGGATCTACGGAGCGACGACGGATGCCGGAGCGGATGACGCATCGGGCACGGTCTTCGCCGTAGGGACGAGCACGGTGATCTACACGGTGGTTGATCAGAGCGGCAATGAGACCAGCTGCATCTTCCACGTGTTTGTGACGGATGATGAAGCGCCGGTGCTCGACTGTTCGAATATCGATCCGGTGCGCGGCAACGACGAAGGGGTATGCGGATACACGGCACAAGGGGCTGAATTTGATCCGCTGCCGCCGACGGACAACTGCGCAGTGACGGCGTTCTACAACGATTACAACTATAGCAATACGCTTGCCGGAGAGACCTTCCCGGTAGGCGTGACGACAGTGACCTGGTTTGCGGTCGATGCGGCGGGCAATGTGACGACCTGCGCGATCGATATCGAGATCCTGGATACGGAAGCGCCGGTGGTGGATTGCTCGGCAATCCCGACGGTAGTTTCAAGCACGACCTATGAATGTGGTTACATCATCACCACGGGCGCCTTCGACGCTGCGTACAGCGACAACTGTGGGGCCCAGATCAGCCACGACTACATCTTTGCACCGAATACGTGGACGCTGGCAGGGGCAACGCTGCCGGTAGGTTCGACGACGATCACCTGGACAGCGGTGGATGCAGCCGGTAACTCGGCCAGCTGCACGGTGACGATCACGGTGGAGGATGTGGAAGCTCCGCACTTCACCTTGTGTCCGGAAGACATCGAGGTGGCGGTGGATGTGGACGAATGCGGCGCCTATGTGAACTGGCAGGGACCGGAAGCGGAAGACAACTGTGCGGCTACGGTGGCTCAGACGGATGCTTCGGGCCTGACCACGGGCGACATGTTCCCGGTTGGAGTGACCACGATCGAATACACGGCGACGGATGCAGCGGGCAACTCGACGATCTGCACGTTCACCGTTACGGTGACCGAGACGCAGAATCCGGTGGCCATTTGCCAGGATATTACGGTATACCTGGATGCTGAAGGCAACGCGACGATCATTGCCACGGATGTGGACGGCGGCAGCTACGACAACTGTGAAGTGGCCGACCTGTCGATCGACATCGACGCGTTCACCTGCGACAACGTAGGCGACAACAACGTGACCCTGACGGTAACGGATGCGACGGGCAACACAGAAGTTTGTGTGGCTACTGTAACGGTGGTTGACGACATGATTCCGACCTTCACTTGCCCCGATCCGACGACGGTGAGCGGTTGCGACGCCATCATCCCCGACCTGGTGATCCTGGTGACGGATGCTTCCGACAACTGCGGTGTGGAATCGATCACTCAGAATCCGGTTGCCGGTACCGACTTCGGTAATGCCAGCGGCCAGACGGTGATCGTGACCATCACGGTAACGGATGTGAACGGTAACGAAGCGACCTGCGAAGTACCTGTACTCATCGACGATATCATCCCGCCGGTATTCACCAACTGCCCGACCGAGATGATCATGATCGGCAACGATCCGGATCAGTGCTCTGGTAAGCTGAACTGGTCGATCCCGGTTGCTACGGACAACTGCGCCCTGGATACCATCATCCAGACCAGCGGCCCGATTGTCGGCTCCATCATCCCGGCTTGCCAGCCGATGACGGTGACCTACACGGCATGGGATGTTTCCGGTAATTCTTCCTCCTGCTCCTTCGAGGTGCTGGTGGTTGATACGCAGAAACCCGAACTCGACCTGGATATCGTGATGCCGGGCGACATTACGGTAGAATGCGATGCTGTACCGGCTCCGTTCGTACTGACGAATAACGATGTACACGATAACTGCACGGCTCCTGAAAACCTCGTGATCACCTTCACGGAAACGAGCACACAGGATCCGAACGAATACAACTGTGGCCACTACAACTACACCATAACACGCACCTGGACGGTAACCGACGAAGTGTGTCCGTTTGGTGGTGGCGGCAACCAGTTAGTCCACGTACAGATTATCACGGTACACGATACCACAGCGCCGACGGCACTGTGCAAGAATATCACGGTAACGCTCGACAAATTCGGCAACGCCACGATCACGGGTCTGGATATCAACAACGGTTCGTACGATAACTGCGCACCGGCCTACACCCTGACCTACGTTGCGGATCCGAATACCTTTACCTGCGCCGACCTGGGTGACAACGAAGTGACCCTGACGGTAACCGATCCTTGCGGTAACAGTGCAACCTGCACGTCAATCGTAACGGTTGTGGAAGGTATCGCTCCTTGCGTACCGGAATACGATGTAACCACGGCTTGTCTGGATAACGCTACGACGCTTACCAACGGCCAGTTCGCTGAGATCATTACGGTGAAATCGCTGGCCGGTCAGACCTGGACAGTGATGAACTCCACCGGTCTGTACACCAACGCCAGCCCGGCTCCGCCGGCAGCACCGGTACCTGTAGCCAACGGCACTGCCTTCACGATGGGTAACCTCGACGGCATTGACAACGACGGCGACGGTCAGACGGATGAATCCGACGAAATGATCTACTACACCCTGCGGGCCAAGTTCGTAGAGTGCGTAGGTTACACGGCTATGCTGAAGAATAACCTGAACCAGACGGGCACGATCAGCAACAAGGCTTGCTACCCGACGCCGACCTTCGTAGACCTCTACGATCCGTTCTGCCTCAGCACGCCGCCGTTCGAGATCCAGGCAGAAGACTTCTACGGAAGCGCCGGTCAGATCGTAGCTGCATGGATTGACGGTAACCCGATCGATCCGCCCTACATCTTTGACGCAGCAGCACTGGGTGAAGGCCCGCACAACATCAAGGTGACCTTCGACGCAGGTACCGCTCAGAACTACACGATCATCAATGGTGTAGTGGTTGACGGCAGCGAAGCTGGAACCCTGTCTGATGCCGGTTGCGAGCAAATGATCGACACTTGGGTGAACGTGGTCGGCACGCCTGATGTAGTTGCTTGTAACGATACGATCTACGTATCGCTTGAGGGTGACTGTATCAGTGAGATCACACCGGATATGATCCTGGAAGGTACGTACTACTGCTACGATGACTATTGGGTCGAGATCGACTATCCGTGGAACACCACGCAATTCGATCCGCCGAACCAGGTAGATGCATCGCACGTAGGCCAGACCCTCACGGTTACCCTGTGGCACCTGATCAGCGGCAACATGTGCTGGAGCCACATTATCGTGGAAGATAAGTGGAAACCGGAGATTACCTGTCCGGAAGATGCAACGATCTGGTGTATCCAGGATCCGGATAACCTGTCCCTGACGGGTGAACCCGAAGCATTCGATTGCTCCGACTTCGATCTGGATTACACGGATGAATACGTACAATTCACCTGCGCTCAGAACCCGACCACGTTGATGGTGATCACGCGCACCTGGATTGCAAACGACGCATACAACAACAGCAATAGCTGTACGCAAACCATCACTGTGGCTCGCGCCGAATTCGAAGATATCGACCTGCCGGGTGATGTGGATCTGAACTGTAACGAAGTGAATGGCCCGCTGACTCCGGATGTAACGGGTTGGCCGCAACTGGGCGGTATCGACATGATGCCGGGTAGTGTTGGCGCTTGCAGCTTCGGTATCTCTTACACGGACGAACTGATCGACATCTGTCAAGGTACGTATCAGATCATCCGCACCTGGAAACTGACGGATATCTGTCCGGAAAACGGTGGAGGAACGGTTCAAACGACGCACGTACAGTATATTACGGTGAACGACCTGCCGCCGACCGTACAACTGATCGGTCAGGCATGGGAATACGATCCGGTCAACGACTGGTACCTCATCAGCGCCAATAGCTGGTCGCCCGAACCCAACCTGGGTTGCGTAGCTTCCGGTCCGCTGCCTCTGGCCATCATCGACGGTGTCTGCAACGACGTAGTCGAAGTAACGGTATCCACCCCGACGGGTAACACCACCAACGGTGGTTTGATCCCGGCTCCGGGTCTGCCGATCGGTCAGCATGAGATTACCTACATCGTTCAGGATGAGTGCGGCAACGTAACCAACCTGACGGTGACGATCAATGTACTGGATAACATCGCACCGACCGCGATCTGCGACGAAATTACGGATGTGAACCTGACGGGTGGCGGCATCGCCATCGTGAACGCAACGACCTTCAATGATGGTTCGTACGACAACTGCTGCCTCGACTACTTCGAAGCACGTCGTATGGACGGCGACTGCGAAGGCAACTACGACGACTTCGGTCCGACGGTTGAGTTCTGCTGTGTAGATGTAGATGCACCGGTAATGGTTGTCTTCCGCGCTTACGACTGCTACGGCAACTTCAACGACTGTATGGTTTCGGTTATCGTTCGCGATAAGGTTCCGCCGGTCGTGGTCAGCTGTCCGTCGGCCGTAACGATCACTTGCGATGATTACCTCGAGAATCTGGCAGCCGCGCTGGCCGATGAAGACTACAGCGTCCTCGACCAGTATGGCGAGCCCGAATTCTTCGACAACTGTCAGGTGAATACGGACTACGTCGTAACGGAAAATATCGACAATTGTAGCAAAGGCACGATCACGCGCAGCTGGACGGCTAACGATGGCGGCGGTGTACCGGTGAACTGCACGCAGACGATCTTTGTCAACCACATCAGCGACTGGGTAGTTGAATTCCCGGCCAACGTGCTGGTGGAATGTACGAACGGTCAGCTGCCGGATACGGGCGAACCGGCCATCTTCTTCGACGAGTGCGAACTGATCGCCGTGTCGTACGAAGATCAGACCTTCACGGTCGTAGCCGACGCCTGCTACAAGATCGAGCGTGTATGGACGGTGATCAACTGGTGCGTATACGACGACTTTGGATCCAACTTGTACACGGAAACCGGACATTCCGAAGCAGATCTGAATGCCGATTGGGATGGCGATGGGGATAAAGACACCCGTACCTTCCGCGACGGCTACAACAGCTCCGGCAACCCGGGCGTGGCCGATGGCTACATCACCTACAAGCAAACGATCAAGGTGGTCGACAACGAAGCTCCTGTCTTCACAGTTCCGCCGATCGACGGCTGCATCACCGATACGGATTGCGACAAGGATCTGATCCTGCCGTACCCGGATATCACCGATGAATGCTCGATTGAATACACGGTCGACATCACGGGCGACTTCGGCGAGTTCAACGATGTCTCGGGCGACGTTACCGTACCGACGGTTGGCGTGGGCGAATACGAAGTGACCTATGCAGTGACCGACAATTGCGGCAACACGGCCTATGAGACGATCACGATCGCAGTGGAAGACTGCAAGAAACCGACTCCGCTTTGCGACAACGGTCTCGTAGTTGAGATCATGCAAACGCAAATGGTTACGGTGAATGCCAGCGACTTCGACGAAGGTTCCTTCGACAACTGCGGCCCGATCGCTTACTTCAGCTTCTCGCCGGATACGACAGACAACACGGTCATCTACACCTGCGACGATCTCGGTCAGCAACCGGTACAGATGTGGGTAACCGACATCTATGGCAACCAGGATTACTGCGAGACCTTCATCGTGGTACAGGATAACATGAACTTCTGTGATGGCGTTCCGATCGTGATCGCCGGTGAAGTGGCTACCGAAGAAGCCGAACCGGTCGAAGGCGTAACCGTTGAAATGAACGGTGGCCTGCTGACTGAAGTAACGCCGCTCAACGGTCAGTACGACTTCGCAGTGGTAGCCGGCAACGACTACACGGTGACGCCGATCCTGGATGAGAATGCGGCCAACGGGGTGACCACCTACGATATGGTGCTCATCACGCGCCACATCCTGAACGTACAGATGCTCGACTCGCCGTACAAGATCATCGCCGCTGACGCCAACAACTCGGGCACGGTATCGACGCTCGACCTCGTGGCGATCCGCAAGGTGATCCTGGTGATCGAAGAGAACTTCCCGAACAACACGTCCTGGCGCTTTGTCGACAAAGACTACGTCTTCCCGACCCCGACCAACCCGTGGGCAGATCCGAACGGATTCCCCGAGGTGATCAACTACAACAACCTGCAGAACAGCGATCTGAATGCAGACTTCGTAGCGATCAAGGTGGGTGATGTGAACGGCTCCGCAGCGACGAACCTGCTGGGTAGCGCCGAAGACCGGACCATGATGGGCGACCTGGTGTTCCATACCAAAGACATGGAACTGAAGGCCGGCAAGACCTACGAGGTACCGTTCTACGGAGACGATCAGGAAGTATCAGGCTATCAGTTTACCATGGAACTGGGCGAAGGCATCGAGTTGATGGAAATCGGCTCCGGCCTGGCCACGGAAGAGAACTTTGGATTTGCCAAACTGAACGACGGGGCGCTGACCACGAGCTGGAACGAAGCCAATGTCCGTCAGTTGGGCAGCGAAGAGGTGCTCTTTACCCTGGTGATCAAAGCCAAGGAAAATACGACCTTGAGCGAAGAGCTGAGCGTAAGCTCGCGCTACACGACCGCTGAAGCATACAACGTCGATGGACAGTTGCTGAACGTACAATTGTCGTTCGGCAACAGCATCGCCGAAGGCTTCGAACTGTACCAAAACGTACCGAACCCGTTCACGGGTGTTACGCGGATCGGCTTCCGTCTGCCGGAAGCTACCAGTGCCACCCTGACCATCATGGATGCATCCGGCCGGGTGCTGAACGTGGTGAAAGGTGACTACGCAAGAGGCTACAACGAAGTTCAACTCAATGACTTCGGTGGTGTGAGCGGTGTGCTGTACTATCAGCTCGATACGCCGACCCACTCGGCTACGCGCAAGATGGTGATACTGAAATAATGAACATTCAGTAAATGATAAGGGGCCATCCGATCTGATCGGATGGCCCCTTTCTTTTTATAAGGCCGGCGAAACGCGCGACCTTTTATTTCTTTAACTCAGCGTAGTATTTGAAGAAATAGGGAATGGTTTCGATCCCTTTGTAATAGTTGAAAAGACCGAAATGCTCATCCGGGGAATGGATGCTGTCCGAGTCCAGTCCAAATCCCATCAGGACACTCTTTACGCCCAATACTTCCTCAAACAGGGCCACGATCGGAATGCTTCCTCCGCTGCGCTGGGGGAGCGGCTCCTTCCCGAACGTTTTGGCCATAGCCCGGTGTCCGGCCTGGTATTCGGCCGTATCGGTCGGCGTGACAACCGGTTCGCCGCCGTGATGGGGATGCACTTTTACCTGCACTCCCGGAGGCGCGATCTTTTTGAAGTGATCGGTGAATAATTGCGTGATCTTCTCCGAATGTTGATGGGGGACCAACCGCATGCTGATCTTGGCGAAGGCCTTGGAGGGCAGTACCGTTTTGGCGCCTTCTCCGATATACCCGCCCCAAATGCCGTTGACATCAAGCGTGGGCCGGATGGAGGTCCGCTCCAGGGTCGTATATCCTTTTTCGCCCATCAGTCCATTGATCCCGAGATCTTTCATGTACTCTCCTTCGTCGTACGGCGCTTGATTCATCTTCCGGCGTTCCTCCGGGCTAACCACTGCAACATCGTCGTAAAATCCGGGGATGGTGATGTGCCCGTTTTCATCGTGCAGGGAGGCGATCATGCGGGTCAGCACGTTGACCGGATTGGCCACGGCTCCTCCGTAAACGCCGGAGTGCAGGTCCCGGTTCGGTCCGGTGACCTCGACCTCTACATAGCTCAAACCCCTGAGCCCTACGGTAATGGAGGGCACGTCGTTGGCGATAATGGAGGTGTCTGAAACAAGGACCATGTCGCAAGCCAGCAGTTCCTTGTTGTTCCGGCAGAAAACGCCCAAATTGGTTGACCCGACCTCTTCTTCTCCTTCGATCATGAACTTGACGTTGCAGGGCAGTTCACCCGTCGCCATGAGCGATTCGAAAGCCTTGATCTGCATGAATACCTGCCCTTTGTCGTCGCAGGATCCCCTGGCGAATATAGCTCCGTCGGGGTGGATGTCGGTCTTCTTGATCGTCGGTTCGAAAGGCGGAGAATGCCAAAGATCGACGGGGTCGGCAGGTTGAACGTCGTAATGGCCATACACCAAAACAGTGGGAAGGCTGGGATGCAGGATCTTTTGCCCGTATACGATCGGATGCCCGGCCGTTTCGTGAACCTGAACGCCTTCAGCGCCCGCTTTGCGCAGGCTTTCAGCTACGGCTGCGGCCGCGCGTTTGACGTCTCCTTTGAAAGCCGGATCGGCACTGACAGATGGAATGCGCAACAATTCAAATAGTTCCTCCAAAAAGCGTTGCTTGTTGGATTCGATATACGCTTGGGTCTTTTCCATATTAATTATTTAGTACAAAAAATGATGATTCTAACCTACTTAAAGTGCCGGAGCAACAGGGTCTTTATTTCCTGAACGGACAGGTTTTGCCGGAGTTTCCCCTCGTATGCAAAGCTCATTTGCCCGGTTTCCTCTGAAACGATGAAGGTCGCCACGTCCATCCGTTCGGTCAGGCCCACCGCCGCCCGGTGCCGAAGACCCGCAGATTGGGGGATGAGTTGGTTGTCGGAAAGAGGCAAGATACAACTGGCCGCCTGGATCTTGTTACCGGCAATGGTTACGGCGCCGTCGTGCAGGGGCCCTTCCTTGTTGAAAATACTCTCGATGAGTTGTTGGGTGATATTGGCCTCCAGGGCAACGCCGGTGTTGTTGATGGCTTCCATCATTTCCGGATTAGGAGCCAGCACGATCAGGGCGCCCCAGCGCTGGTTTCCCATTTTTTCCATGGCGGTGAGGATCTCGTTGATAAAGTATTCTTTCTTGGCGGAATCCTGGCGAAGATTGCGGTCGAGTATGCGGCGGAGGAACTTGGATCGTTGCCGCAGGGTCGTATTGCCCAGTAAAAGCAGGAAACGGCGCACCTCCGGCTGAAAAACGATCAGGATGATAATTACCCCAACACTGACGAATTGATTCAACAGAAGGGATAACAGGTCCATTTTGAGGGCGCCCACCAACCACCAGATGATGAAAAGCATGAGGGCGCCGACGAAAATGTTAAAAGCGATGCTGCCACGCAGGAGTTTGTACACCTGGTAGATCAAATACCCGACGATGAGGATGTCCAGGATGTCCCAGATACGGATCGGTAAAAAGCCCAGTTTGAGCAGCCAGATCATAGTAAGCTAAATAATTTAATTCAAGTTGCGATAAATCGCCTCTGACACATTTGAAAAGACTTTTTTGCCGCCTTTGGCGGCAAAAAAGTCTTTTCAAATCAAATTTTCACCGCCGGAGGCAGTGAAAATTTGATTTGAAATAGTTTGAGATCATTTATCGCAACTTGGGTTAATTTTATAAAACCTGGTTAAACAGGCCGTGTCCGCAAACCGGTTATTTTAACTCATAGACGACAGGTTGTTTCAGGTGGAAGAACAGAAAACACAGCAGATCGGTTTCTTCCCGGATCCGATCTCCGGTGGATTTCCCCGTTCCGCTGCCGGCATAGGGATCGACCTGAAGCAGAACGGGAAGGGGCCCGGTTAGTTGGGCCTGTAATTCCGCTGCAAATTTGTATGTGTGGGCAGGGTAGATGAAATCATCGTGATCGCCCGTGCGCAACAAGACGGCGGGGTAGGCGGCCGGCTGAACGTTGTGCAAGGGAGAATAGGCAAAGAGGTAATCAAATTCGCGCGCCTGGTTGCTCAGCCCGAAATCAAAAGCCCACTTGCTGCCGATGGTGAATAGCGGATACCGGATCATGTCGTAGATCCCGGAATACGCGACGGCCGCCTGGAACAGTTCGGGATGTTGGGTGATGGAGACCCCCACCAGCAGGCCTCCCGCTCCTGTGCCTACAATGGCCAGTTTTTCCTTTTTCGTGTAATGTTGACTGATCAGGTATTCGGCTGCCGCGCGGAAGTCATCGAACGTATTTTGCTTTTTCAACCGGACGGCGCTCTCATACCATTTCCAGCCGTATTCGCCTCCTCCTCGCAATATCGCGTGGGCCAGGATGCCTCCGTTTTCGAGGAAACTCAACTGGGAGGGATCAAAGCGGGGTGTCATCCGGTAGTTAAAGCTCCCAACACCGGTGAGCAATGTGGGATTGCTGCCATTCAGCTTCGTGCCTTTTTTCTGGGTAATGAACAACGGCAGTTTGACCCCGTCGGGTTTGTCAAAGAAAACCAGCCGGGTTTCATAGGCTCCCGCATTGAAATTCACCTTGGGGGATTTGTAGATCCGGGCCGTCAGCAATTGAAGGTCCAGGTCGTAAACCGTAGGCGGCGTCAGGAAGGATTCGAACAGAAAGAAAGCCCGGTCTTCGTTGGGCTGGCTCTGGAAATCGGAGATCGTCCCCATCTCGGGCATGGTGAGTATGTTGGAGGCCGAACCGTCTAATTCGAAGACCCGCAGATAGCTCTGGGCATCGCGCAGGTAGTGAGCCACCAACCTGCCGCCGGCCATGGAAACGCTTTCCAGCAGGTCCGCATCTTCCGGGATGACGTCTTCCCAATACCCCGGCCCTGGTTTGGCCATGCTGACCTGGATCAACTTGCGGTGATCGGCTTCGAAATTGGTCAGAAACAGGAGATGGGACCCGGTGCTGCCCACGAAAATAAATTCGTGGTCCATGTCATCGACGATGGGAATGAATTCCGGATCCTTCCGCTGGAGGTCCATCGCGTAAATGCCGTTACCGGAATGGGTTTCCCAGATATTTAAAACCAAATAGCGTCCGTCCTGGCTGGTCTTCGGGGTAAATCCACGGCGGGAGCGGGCCCGGTCCGCAAAAATGAGCTGGTCGGCCGATTGAGGGGTGCCGACCCGGTGGAAAAAGACCTGGTGGAACTCCATGGGCGTTGAGGTCTTTTCGCCGCGCAGGGGCGCCGGATACCGGCTGTAGAAAAAACCGTTCCCCGACCAGGCAATATTGGAATACCGGACCCAACTCAGGGTGTCGTTCAACAACTTATTTTCCAGGAGGTCATATACCCGGATCGTGCGCCAATCCGAACCGTGGTCCGACAGTTCGAAAGCCATGTAGTTCCCCTCGGCTGAAAAAGCGATCTGCGCCACTCTTGTCGAACCATTGTTGGAGAAATCTCCCGGATCGAGCACCTTTTCTTCCGCTCCCCCTTCCAGCGCCTGGCGGTACAGGAGATCCTGCTCCTGTAAGCCGCTGTTTTTGAAGTAATAGAGAAATTCTCCTGCCTTCCTGGGACTGGACATGCGCTCATAGTTCCAGAGATTGCGCACGCGTTGACCAACAGCTTCGTGGAAGGCGATCTGCGAAAAGTAGTCGGTCGATCGCCGAGATTCCTCCTGGATCCACTCCTGTAAGATCGGGGCTTCCTCTGCTTCCATCCACCGGTAGGGGTCGGGAACGGGAACCCCGAACAGGGTATCGGCATACAGCGAGTCCCTGAACGGCTGAGGAGTGGTCAGAGAAATCGGCTTGAACAGGTTTTCCGGGCTGTGGGGATCGCGATTGCAGCTCGACAGGAAAAGGCCCGCCGCCATTATTCCCCAAATTACTTTTTTCATAATAACAGGTTTGGTGTAAGAGGATAGGATTTTGTTGGCCCTTTGCCCCGGGAAGGGTATTTTTGTACAAAGAGAAACAGTTCTTCCCTTTAAACAGTTAAAATATAAATTATTCCCTTATCCGCATGAAGCATTTTGCAGCAATTGTCTGGTGCCTCCTTTTTTTAACCACTTTCCTGTACGGACAGGTGGTCAAGACCAATGAAAAAGGGGAAAAGATCATCGAGTACCCGGATGGGAGCTGGAAGCCCTTTGTCGAAGAAGGCGCTGAAGATCCCCTGGGCGGCGCCCTCCCTAAACAAGATCCATGGACGGACCCAGACCCCGTAGAGGAGGCGCGCAAAAAAGCGATCCGGTATGCGGAGTTGCTGACGGCAGATGCGACCCAATTGTCCAATTTTGCGGAGGCATCCCGGGCCAAACGAATGGAGTTGGAAGAAGAACTGGCCGATATGAAGGCGCATCCCAGCCAGTTTTCCACCACCCAGATCCAGGAAGCCGAGCATAAGCTCAATGCGGAAAAAGACCGCGAATCCCTGGCATTCGGCTTGTATAACCAGGCCGTCCGCCTGGCTCAGAATGCGGAAAATATGATCTTTCTGAAACCTAAAAAAAAGGAAAAAGCCCTGAAGAAACTGGAGCTGGAAAAGGCCCATTTCGACGACCGAAAGCAATTATTGGCTGAAAAGGGGACCACGGAACCGGAACCCTCCGACCCAACGGTGGAAAAGACCTATAGAACCTATGATCCGCAGAAGGACACCCGCGTGAATCCACCGCCCTACAACTGTGTATTCACACACAACGAAGTGGATAAATTTACGGGTAAAATGCGCAGGGATCTCAAACCGGTTACCCTCTTTACCTATACCCCCAAGGACCTGCGCCCTTTCCTGCAGGACCGGGAGTACATTACCTGTTCCGGCTATCTGGCCGATCTTTCCGACGGTTTGCTCTTTCTTTCCCTCGAATTCTCCATTGCCTCCAATAACGCTCCTGCGGCTTTCGGCGGGATCCCCAACGGCAGTATCCTCAGCATCCTGATGATGAATGGTGAAAGCCTCCGCCTGATCAATTCAAAGACCGATGCCGGATATTACGACAAGGACCGCGAAGCTTATGTCTACCGGGCCCAATTCCAGATCAGCGGGCTCCAGGAACGCTTTCTCCAGACCAACGAACTGGACCAGATCCGCGTGATCTGGTCTACCGGTTATGAAGACTACGATGTGTATGAACTGGATTTTTTCCGCAATCAGATCAACTGCCTGCGAAATGCAAATTAATAAATGTTGCTATGGACAGGATTGAAACCGAAAATACCGCCCTGCGGATGCTGGGCCTCGAACTCCCCACCGACCCGCGCTGGGTCAACCTGGCGGAGAAAGACCTCGAAGAGATCCTGACCGACCATGCCTATTGCGAGCAAAAAGCGGCTACCTCTTGCATCTCCCTGATCCAGCGCTTTCCGGAGCGAAAGGAAATGGTCAGGGAATTGGCGCCCATCGTCACCGAAGAATGGGGCCATTTCCGCGCAGTGCTTCAGGAACTTGAAAAGCGGGACCTCTCGCTCGGCCAACAGCGAAAAGACCTGTACGTGAACGCACTCCGCGATTTTATGAAAAAAGGGGGCAGCCGGGAAGAACGCCTGCTGGAAGAGCTCCTGGTCTGCGCCCTGATCGAGGCGCGCAGCTGTGAGCGTTTCCGCCTGCTGTCGCTTTATATCAGCGACGATTCCCTGAAAGGGTTCTACCACAAGTTCATGGTTTCCGAGGCAGGACACTATCGCCTCTTTATCGAACTGGCAAAGAAATATTTTCCGGAAGAAACCGTGAAAACCCGTTGGAAGGAATACCTCGCTCAGGAGGCTCAGATCATGAAGGACCTCGAACTACGGGGCGACCGTATGCATTAGCAACTGTTTCAAGAGCTTCCGGTCTACTTCATGCACGCCGTCAAAAAAGTGCTGCTGAATGGGCGTCTGGTGCTTCCGGGCCCATTCTTCTACCTGTTGCAACCGCTCCGGATTGAAGTAGGGGTCGTTCTCTCCGCAAACGAAATGGAGGGCGCCCGTACGGAGATGGGCATCATCCCCGGGTTGGAATGGGTCGTCCGGGGGTAACCCGGCCCAAAGGACCAGACTGGAAAAAGGGATCCGGTTGCGCAGTACCCACCGAAGCATGGTGGGCACACCCTGGGAAAACCCAAGCAGATGCAATCGCACGTTCTCCGGCAACTGGGGCAGGTACTCCTCCCACAAATCCTGGAAATACCGGCAGTAGTCGTCAATCTCGGATTGGCGGTCTTCCCGGGTCATCCACGAAGCTCCGACCTGCCCGTCAAATCCCTGCCAGTAGAATCGCGACAAACCCTCCGGGGCGAGGACAAAAATGGAAGGGCTTTCCAATTCTTCAAATTTCCGGATGATGCTGCCCGCCAATTGGCCATATCCGTGAAAAGCCCACCACCAGTCCCGAACCTCCTGTCCCGGCTTCCCGATCGTATAGTATCTGGCCGTCCTGGCAGCGAACCGCTTGTGCTCCTCCATATGAGAAATTAATTCCCCTTCTTTCTGCCCAAAATATCCTTATCCTCCGATCCTTCCAGAATGGGGAAGGGGCGGGGCGGTTCATCCAGGATCTGATTTTCGAGCATGGGGAGATAATTCCAGACGCCGTTGGAATATTGGTAGGCCTCATAAGTGCCGTCGGGAATCGAGGTAGAACCCTGCCCTTCGTACAACTCGCCCACTTCTTCCAGGTGGTCGACCACGACCATATTCAGGACCGGATCGTAATTGCATTTAATGGCCGCCTCTGCCGAATACTGAAAGAGCAGGCGGTTGCGGACCTGCAACCCGCTTTCTCCTTCCTGCCGGTAAAAGACCGGCGCTCCGAACTGGGGTTTTCCATTCACGAAACTCAGCACATCGATCACTTTCCGCTTGTTGAAAAAGGAATAGGCGTCGTAGCCGAATAGCAGGTATTTGAGGCCCTGTTGCGATTGGAATTCCCGGATGCCGTAGTACAGGGCGCCATACCATTGATCGGCAGGCAGCACATCGTACTCGACCTCCTTGACATCAAAAGAGCGGTCGACCAGCGGGAATAGCTTCAAATCCGGGCTGTTCATCTGAATGGCGCCGTAATAGCGGTATTCATTCACATCGACATATAACTGCCAGGTAAAGATCCGGAAGGTACTGTCCGGTGGATACTGGATCGAAATGGACTGCACCCGGCTAAAAGGATAGTAGAACGAATTGGGCGTTTTTAAGGCCTTCACCAGCGTGGGGATCAGCTTCTTGGTAGCTCCGAACCGGTTTTCCGGAAAGGAGTCGTTGATAATGGCGTACGACAACAGCGCGATCGTATCTTCCCATTCCTTCAATTGCGCCAGATCACCTTCCGCAATCACGGGTCTCTGCCCATAGGAACTCACAGAGACAAGCACTCCCAACAGGAGCCCCAAAAACAAAACTCTCATATTCTGATTTTTACCCTACCCTAACGCAAACCCGTCCGCCTTTCGTATTGGGCGAAAGATTTTTCGCCCCTAGCTCCACTCTCCACTCTCCACCCTACTCCCTACTCCCTCCTCCCTCCTCCCATTATTTTCTTTTCCGCTTATTATCCTTGTAATCCATCAAAATGAACTCACCCAGCCCGTCGAGGCTGCTGTAGAAGGCCTTTCCCGCATTGGTGCGCGTGAACTGATCGACGAATCGCATCAGGTAGGGGTCCTGGGCGATCATGAAGGTGGTGATAGGGATCTGGAGTTTGCGGCATTGCGTTGCCAGGGTGAGGGTGCGGTTTACGATCATCCGGTCCAGGCCGAAGCTGTTCTTATAGTATTTTTTCCCCTTCTTGATGCAGGTGGGCTTGCCGTCGGTGATCATGAAGATCTGCTTATTGGGGTTGCGCCGACGGCGGAGGAGGTCCATGGCCAGTTCCAGTCCGGCCACGGTATTGGTGTGGTAGGGGCCGACCTGCAGGTAGGGCAGGTCTTTGATCTCGATCTGCCAGGCATCGTTCCCGAAGACGATAATATCGAGGGTATCTTTTGGGTAGCGGGTGGTGATCAGTTCCGACAGGGCCATGGCCACTTTTTTGGCCGGGGTGATCCGGTCTTCGCCATAGAGGATCATGGAGTGGGAAATGTCGATCATCAACACCGTGCTCATCTGGGCCTGGTAGTAGGTTTCATAAACCTCCAGGTCTTCCTGGGTGAGCATGAAATCGTCGACCCCGTGGTTGATCTGGGCATTGCGCAGGGATTCCGACACGGCCAGGTTGTCGAGCTGGTCGCCGAATTCAAAGGACCGCACATCGGCGGTGCGCTCATCACCGCGTCCGCCGTGGCGGGTATTGTGCTGGCCGCGGCGGGTCTTTTTCAATTGTCCGAAGATATCTTCCAGCGCTTTGCGCCGGATGGCGACTTCCATCTTTGCACTGGGCCGGAACCCGCCGTTTCCCTGTTGATCCTGCTGGATATACCCCTTGTCGATGAGGTCCTGGATAAAATCGGCCATCCCATAGTCGTCGGTAGTGAGTTGATACTCCTTGTCCAGTTCGGTGAGCCAGGAAAGGGCTTCGGGAACATCTCCCGAAGTGTATACCAGGAGCTCCTGAAACAGTTTCAGCAACTTGTCGAATGTCGATTGCGATTCAAACGGGATGTATTGGGAGAAACGGTAGCCGATCATACTCTAATTAGTTTTTGAGTTTTTAAGGGTATGAGTTTTTAGAACCTCTCCCCCAAAAACTTATACCCTTATAAACTTAAAAACTCTTTCACACCGTGCAGCACTCCACCAGCCCTTCATAATCCGGCCGGTCGGAAGCGAGTTTATGGATAAAGGAATCGCGGACCTTGCCGTTGACCAGCACGAATATCCCCGGCATCTGGAAACCGTCGCCGAGCTGTGGACCGATGCCGTGGCCGTCGAGTACGCCGGCGGAAAAGCCGCGCACCCAGGTAGACAAGCCGAATAATTGAGTAAAAGTTCCTTTGGAAAGGCCGAACGCAGCGTAGTATTGACATGCCGGATCGCTGATATGCACGGCTCCGGGCAGGTTGTATTTTTGGAAATATTGTTCTGCGATCTCGTTATCTGCCATGTGGACGAAAACGATCCGGGTCCCTTTTTCTTCGATCGATGCCCGTTTCCGGGAGATGTCCGCCAGGGCTTCCCGGCAGAAGGTGCAGCCGAAGTGGCGCAAAAAGACGAGAAGAACCGGTTGCCGGTAGGAAAGGTCGAAGAGGCTGTCACCTAGGTTGGTGATCATTCCCTGCATGAGATCCTCAATGGGTATGGTCGTCGTCGGCATACATAGACAAACACCGGAATGGTTTTTAAGTTTATAAGGGTATAAGTTTTTCGAGATGCAAAAACCTATACCCTTAAAAACTTAAAATCTGGCTCAGAGGTTCATCCCATTAAACACCTCAATAACCTGGCGCACGTGCGCAGCAGAGTCGTGGAGGAGTTTGAGCTCGTCGTCGTTGAGTTTGAGATCGATGACTTGTTCGATCCCGTTCTTGCCGAGTTTGACGGGCAGGCCGAGGAAGATATCGTTCAATCCGTACTGGCCTTCGAGCAATACGCAACAAGGGAAGATGCGGTGTTCGTCGCGCACGATGGTTTCCACCATTTGTGCGGCAGCGGCGCCCGGAGCATACCAGGCGGAGGTGCCCATCAGTTGTACGAGCTCGCCGCCGCCCGCTTTGGTGCGTTCGACGATCTGGTCGAGGGTTGCCTTATCGATCAGGTCGGTAACCGGGATACCGGAAACGGTGGTATAGCGGGGCAGGGGTACCATGGTGTCGCCATGGCCGCCGAGCAAGAGGGCCTGGATATCTTTGGGCGATACCTGCAGGGCTTCCGCCAGGAAAGCGCGGTAGCGGGCCGTGTCGAGGATGCCGGCCATCCCGAATACGCGGGAGGAATCCAGACCGGAAGCGCGGTAAGCGGCCAGGGTCATAACGTCGAGCGGATTGGATACCACGATAATGATCGGGTTTTCCGAGTACTTCAGGATGCTCTCCGTGACCAGGTTGACGATCTTGGCGTTGGTGGAAATAAGGTCGTCGCGACTCATACCCGGCTTGCGGGGCACCCCGGCAGTGATGACGACAATGTCGGAACCGGCTGTTTCTTCGTAATTGTCAGATCCGTGGAGGAAGGTACTGTAATAATCAATAGGCGCCTGCTGCCACATGTCCAGGGCTTTTCCCTTGGCCAGGTTGCCCATGATATCCAGCAAAACGACCTCCTTGACGATGTCTTTATGGGCGAGGACATTAGCGCAGGTTGCGCCGACGTTTCCTGCGCCAACAACGGTTACTTTACGCATGGTAGGTAGATTTTAGTACGGAACAAAAGTAGGTTTTTTTTACATGGGGAAGAAAACGATGTTCCAGAATTTGGTGTTTATTGTGATAGCAGACAACCTCCCCAAAATCCCGTTTTGGAAAAATGCGCTAATCCACCTATTTTTGCCACTTCATTACCAATGAGTTGGTAATTTTTCATCAGTTCTTTCTTTTTAAAAATACTTAGCAATGACTCAACGGTTAATTACCTTTCTCTTTGTCCTGGCCCTGCCCTTCGCACTGCTTGGACAAACCCCCGGCGTGTGCGGATTTTACAGCGACAAAGCCTTCGATGAAAATATTCAAACCTTGAAGCAGGAAGTAGCGGAGGGCGTGCTGTCCACCCGTGGCAATACCGTGACCTATGTGCCAGTGAAATTTCACATTATTTCCAAGGCAGATGGTTCGAAAGGGGTGAGCGAACAAGTCGTCATGGACGCCTTGTGTCACCTTAACGAAGAATACCTCGACCAGGATATTCAGTTCTATATCTACAATGGGTTCAAGTATATCAAGAATGATATTGCCTATAACAACCCCGGCGATGCAGAACTGATCCTTCAGGGGAACAAGGTCCAGAAAGCTCTGAATATTTTCCTCGGCCTGAATGCCACTCCTCCGGGCGGTGGAATTCCGGGTGGTACTACCCTGGGTTATTTTGCCGGCCAACCCAACCAGGACTGGATTATCATCAAAAATTCGGAGGTGAATGGCAGCGCTTCCACCATTCCGCATGAAGTGGGGCACTACTTCAACCTGGACCACCCCTTCAACGGGTGGGATTGCACCGCTTGGACGGCAGCAGAGCACGGCAACCCTGTCGGTTTCCTCAATGCGCCTTGCAACCCCGAGATCCCGGTGGAATTTGCCAACGGCTCGAACTGCGAGACGGCTGGCGATTTCCTGTGCGATACCCCTGCCGACTACAACCTGGGATACCTGGATGATAACGATTGCCTGTATACCGGCGATTGCATGGATCCCAATGGCGACAAGCTCGATCCGATGGAGGAAAACTATATGGGGTATTTCAACGGCTGCTCACAGTACGTCTTTACTCCCCAACAGAAACAGATTATTGCTGCCCGTTTGATCCAGCGCACCAACCTGGAAACCGTTACCACTCCTCAGGCTTCGGTGGAAGGCGGCACTACGCTGATCCAACCTGCCGACGGCTCCACGACCCAGGCCTACAACAATGTGGCCTTTGAATGGACCGCCGTACCGGGCGCTAACCAATACATGCTGGAGATCGACCTGAGTACGGGTTTCAACGTGGCGCCCATCCGCCAGATCGTCTGGGGCAACTACAAAGTCATCCAGGGCCTGGCTGCGAACAAGAAGTATTACTGGCGCGTACGCCCGTTCAACAACTTCGACGTGTGTGCACCGATTTCCAACCGCTGGAGCTTTACCACAGGTACGGCGATCAATACCGTTGAGCCGCCCTACGTGACCAACTGGATGGTTCGCCCCAACCCGGTGAGCCCCGGCCAGAGCCTCCAACTCGAAATGAATACCAATGAAAGTTTTGAGGCTACTGTTACCCTCCGCACCTTAAGCGGGCAACTGGTGCAGACGATGCAGACGAATTTCGCTGCCGGCAACAGTACGATCGAGATACCGACCACGAGCCTGGTGAACGGGCTTTATTTCCTTACCGTGCAAAGCGGGGAGGGGATACTTAATGAAAAGGTGGTTGTTGCCGAATAAGGATTTTTAAGTTTATAAGGGTATAAGTTTTTGGACGATAAAAACTTATACCCTTATAAACTCAAAAACTAACTATTGTTTCCGTCCATTTCTTCCAAAAAATTCGTTACTTCCTCCTCCGTCTTCCGCAACTTTTCCTTGCAATACTGCACGAGTTCTGCGGCGCGTTTCACCTTGGCGCTCATTTCTTCCATGCCGATCTGCCCTTCCTGCAATTGCTGGAGGATGCTTCTCAATTCGGCCAATGCTTCGTCGTAGGTCATGCTATTTCATTTATGGTGCTATCGGCTTCTCCGTCCTTCAGGTGAATGCGGACCTTGAAGCCAGGCTGCAGCTGGTCGACCGACCGGATGTCTTTTCCGTCTTTGGTAATATAGGCATAGCCCCTGTTGAGGGCTTGCCGGGGGTCGAGCAGGGCGCTTTGTTGCTCGAGCTGTTCCAGCCGGTGGGCTTCCCGTTCCAGCTGCATGCGGGTATAATGGCGCAATTGTTCCCCCAACATGGCCAGTTGCTGGCCGTGGGAATACAGGGTGGTTTGCGCCAGTTGTCCCACCCGGTTGCCGGTCTGGACCAGCCGGGTTTCAAAAGTGGCATTGTGATCGATCAGGAATTCCGCTACCGCAGTCGGGGTTTTGAGGGAAGTATGAGCCACGAGGTCCAGCACCGATTGGTCGATCTCGTGGCCGATGCCTGCGATCACGGGGAGGGAACAGTTGGCCACGCCCTGGCACAAAGGCAATTGATCGAAAGCCGCGAGGTCCAGGCGGGAACCGCCACCGCGAATAATGGCGATACAGTCGAACCGGTCCCGCTGCCGTTCCACTTCCCGGATGCGCTTCAACATTTCGGTCTCCACGAGTTGCCCTTGCACGGAGGTGGCAAAGAGCTGAATGGAGTAGTGATACCCGTATGGATTTTTGTGGATTTGATCGAGAAAATCCTTCCATCCGGCCGCTTCCGGGGAGGAGAGGACCGCAATGCGCTGAATGACGGTCGGCAGTGGCAGGGCTGCGTTCTTTTCC
Source organism: Lewinellaceae bacterium (assembly GCA_020636275.1). Taxonomy (GTDB): domain Bacteria; phylum Bacteroidota; class Bacteroidia; order Chitinophagales; family Saprospiraceae; genus JADJTT01. The sequence goes on from JACJYD010000002.1 coordinate 22,843, forward strand.
AGTAGACCCGCCTCCTTCAATTGCCGGATAGCTTCCTGGCGCTGGATCTCCAGTTTGCCCAGCGAAAATGCCGGGTCGACCTGGACGATGTGGTACTGTAGCCCATAGCGTTCGTCGAAAGCGACCCGTACCTGGAGCAATACCTCCATTCCCTCCCGCAGGATCTCGTCCAAAATCGTCCCCAGGTCTCTACGCAACAGCTGGTATTGCCGCTGCCAAAGCACTGCATCGGCCCGGGCAAGGATCTGATCTTCTTCTCCGCCCTTCTGAACCAGTTGAATATAGAAATGCCCTCGGGAATTATTTACCTGGAAGATCTCACACTGCACCCATACCGGCTCGGGAAAGTTCAGACTGACGACCCGCCGGATGTATTCATTTAGCTCGTATAGTGAGTATTGCTGCATTCCCTTCAATCACCCTTCACCCTTCACCCTTCACTCTTCACTCTTCACTCTTCACCCTTCACTAAATAATCAACATCGCATCCCCGTAGCTGAAAAACTTATACTTGTGCTTGATCGCTTCCTGATAGGCCTCCATAACGAGGTCGTAGCCGCCGAAGGCACAGATCATGATCAGCAGGCTCGACTTGGGCAGGTGGAAGTTGGTGATCATCGAATTGGCGATGTGGAAATCGTAGGGAGGGTAGATGAACAGGTTGGTCCAGCCCTCTGCCGGTTTGAGGTAGCCATCTGCGGAAACCGCCGATTCGATGGACCGCATGGAGGTGGTACCTACGGCGCAGATTCGGCGGGCCTTGCCTTTACTGGCGTTCACCACCTGGGCGGCAGTGGGGGAGATGCGGAAATACTCGGCATCCATTTTATGTTTGGACAGGTCTTCCACATCAATGCTCCGGAAGGTGCCCAGTCCGACATGGAGGGTCAGTTCTGCAAAGTTGACGCCTTTGATCTCGAGGCGTTTGAGGAGCTCGCGACTGAAGTGGAGACCGGCGGTGGGGGCGGCTACGGCGCCGACCTCCTTGGCGTATACGGTCTGATAGCGCTCGCGGTCGAGGTCTTCTGCCGGTCGGTTTATGTATTTGGGCAAGGGCGTGTTGCCCAGCGAATAGAGGTCCTTTTGAAATTCCTCCTCCGTTCCGTCGTACAGGAAACGGATCGTACGGCCACGGGAGGTGGTATTATCCACCACTTCCGCGACGAGCACGTCGTTGCCGTCCTCATCGCTGAAATAGAGTTTATTGCCAACCCGGATCTTGCGGGCAGGGTCGACCAGCACATCCCAAAGACGTTGTTCGGAGTTGAGTTCGCGCAAGAGGAAAACCTCGATCTTGGCGCCCGTTTTTTCCTTTTTGCCGTAAAGACGGGCCGGAAATACCTTGGTATTGTTGAAGATCATGACATCTCCATCATCGAAGTATTCCATGATGTCCTTGAAAACCCGGTGCTCGATTTTGCCGGTGTTGCGGTGCAACACCATGAGCTTACTTTCGTCCCGATTGTCGGAGGGATATTGGGAAATTAATTCTTTGGGTAGTTCGAAATCGAATTGAGACAACTTGGTTCGCATGGAAAACCTTTCTTTTATTTGAACGAGCGGAAGGAGGGCCGCTTTAAAATAGCGGACAAAGATAATAAACTTCAGGGTGCCTTTCCACAATTTCCCGATTAAAAAAAAAGGCGATGAAAAAAGACGCTTTGGGAGAAAAAACCCATACGTTCATCGAATGCTTTTCACCCGGGGGGCGATCTTTTGTACTTTGCTTCCGGTTTATCAGAAAGATCATCCCCATAACGTTATGAAAATACTATTCAGGGTTTTTTGGGAAAGCACGGGGCAAGCCTTGCAGGAACTCTACGGCAATCGCCTGCGGAGTTTCCTTTCGCTATTGGGTATCACCATCGGCATCTTTTGCATCATCGGCGTTCAGTCGGCTGTCGACTCCCTGGAGCACAGCATCCGCGGAAGTATCGATAAGTTGGGCGATGATGTATTATACGTGCAGAAGATCCCCTGGGCGGAAGACCCGGGCGTGACCTTTTGGAAATACATGCGGCGCCCCAACCCCAGCTACCAGGATATGGCCGTTATCCGGGAAAAGGTGAAATCCGCCGGACTGACCGATTACCACGTTTTTCTTGGATTCAAACCCATCAGGTATCGCTCCAATACGGTGACCGGCGCCTATTCGGTTGCGACTACATTCGACTTTGAGGCCTTGACCGGCACCAAGTTCCAAAAGGGGCGTTTTTATACCTCCGCAGAGTATCACAACGGCATGGACAAGCTCGTCATTGGCTCAAATGTAGCCGATGAATTGTTTGGGTCCCTGGATCCTATCGGCAAGCAGGTCAAGATCATGGGGCACAGGATGGAGGTGATCGGTGTGATCGAAAAGTCGGGACAGAGCATGATCAATTTCTTTGATTATGACGACGGCATCGTGATCGGGTACGAGACGGCCCGGAAAATGGCTGCCGTGCGGAGCAACCACCGATACGGAGGCTCATCGGTCATTGTAAAAGCGGCGGAAGGTTACTCCCTCGAACAATTGCGCGATGAGGTAACGGGTGTGCTGCGCGCATACCACCGCCTGAAACCCAAAGAAGCGGACGACTTTTCACTGAACAGCGTTTCGGTCATTGCCTCCGCCATGGATAGCTTCTTCGGCGTACTGAGCGTCGTCGGTATGATCATCGGCGGTTTTGCCATCTTCGTGGGCATGTTCAGCGTAGCCAATATCATGTTCGTTTCTGTAAAAGAACGGACCAGCATCATTGGCATCAAAAAGGCCCTGGGCGCCAAGCAGGGCTATATCCTCCTGGAGTTTCTGATCGAAGCGGTCATCCTCTGCATCATCGGAGGGGCGGCAGGCTTACTCCTGGTTCGCCTCGTCACGTTCATCCTCTCCGGATTCTTGCCCTTTGCCATGTTCCTGTCCGCCAAAAACATCATGGTGGGCGTTCTCCTCTCCGCTGGCATCGGTGTCCTCTCCGGCCTGATCCCCGCCTTCCAGGCCGCCCGCCTGGATCCGGTGGAGGCGATCCGGAAATAAAAAATAGGCGGACCGGTCCGGTCCGCCTATTTTTCCCAATCCATCCAACCATTTTCCGGTAAAAAACATCTTTTATACAGAAGATTTGGATAGCGACAGGCTATGACAAATTCTCTATGGGAAAAGACGTTTGAATGCCACAAAATTTCATATTTTTTAAATTTATCACTTTTTATTTTTAATAAAATGAAATTTTAGACTTCATTCAAAATTATATTTTGAAATCGCCTTGATTTTTCGTCCACTTCTCCGTATCTTTGTACCATATGAAAGCTACACTACCCACCTTAACAGACTGGCGCCATTCCGGCACCGGGAATTTCTTCCTGATCGCAGGTCCTTGCGTGATCGAAGGGGAAGAGGTAGCGATGGAGATCGGGGAACAGGTGAGTGCGATCTGCGACCGCTTGTCGATCCCTTTCATTTTCAAAGGCTCTTACCGGAAGGCCAACCGTTCGCGGGTCGATTCCTTTTCCGGCATCGGCGATGAGAAGGCGCTGAAGATACTCCGCAAGGTCGGTTCGACATTCGGGGTACCGGTAACGACCGATATCCACGCCGACGAGGAAGCCGCCCTGGCGGCCGAATATGTGGATGTGCTGCAGATCCCGGCGTTTTTATGCCGGCAGACCAGCCTGCTCCAGGCGGCGGCAGCCACGGGGAAGGTCGTCAATATTAAAAAAGGCCAGTTCCTCAGCCCGGAAGCCATGCGGTTCGCGGTCGATAAAGTAGTGGATTCAGGGAATCCGCAGGTGGTCCTCACTGAACGGGGCACTACCTTCGGCTATCAGGACCTGGTTGTCGATTTCAGAGGCATCCCCCTCATGCGCGAGTACGGAATGCCCGTAGTAATGGATTGTACGCATTCTCTTCAGCAGCCCAATCAGTCGTCCGGTGTGACCGGAGGCCGGCCGGCGTTGATTGAGACCATTGCCAAAGCGGCCATCGCCGTAGGCGCCGACGGATTGTTCATGGAAACCCATCCGAGGCCCCAGGAATCCAAATCGGATGCAGCGAATATGTTGCCCCTCCAATTGTTGGAACCCCTCCTGGAACGCCTCCTGCGTATCCATCAGGCCGTCCGGGAGCAGCATGCAAGTATTTGATCATTGATTATTATAAAAAAAATGGCTATATTACCATAAATTAAAAAGGGAGGTTTATATGAGAAAAACATCTACACTTTTTTTGATCTTCACCTGCCTCCTTTTCGCACCCACCCTTCATGGACAAGGGGCCGAAAAGGTCCTGGTGAAATCCTTCAATCTTGAAGGAAACTACGCCGTTAAACTGGACTTGCCGGGGATTGTTGAAGTGAAGGAGTGGGACAATGCATATATGCGCATCGAAATGCATATAGCAGTTGACAATGTCAACGAATCACTCCTTCGTACCCTGATCCAAACCGGGCGTTACAACATCTACGGCAAAACGGAGGAAGGAGTCTACAAGGTATTTATTCCGGGCTTGTCCAAGCAGGTCAAGGTAGGAGGCAAAGAGATCGATGAAACGTTCTCCTTTACCATCCTTTGTCCTTCGGAAGTAGGGATCGTGGAAGAACCCGAACCCGAAACGGCCCCGGCGCCGGACCCCAATATCCTCACGTCCAGTTTGTAACAAAACCTGTTACTCAGGCGTTAAAAAGGTACGCAGGGAAGTCCCTGCGTACCTTTTTTTTCGCAACTTGCAAAAAAAATTCAGATGCGTTGGTTCTACATCATCTCCTTTGTCTCCCTGATCCATACCACCAGCTCGGCACAGAATGAAAAAGTGATCCACCAGGCTTTCGATCTGGCCGGGATCGATAAATTGACCCTGGACCTGGTCGGGGAGGTTGAGATCGAATTCTGGGCGGGCGATAATGCCCTTAGCGAAACCAAGATCCAGATCTGGGACGCCCCTCCGCATGTGTTGAAGTACTTTGTGGAAGAAAAGAAACGCTATGAAATCCTGGAATCCCGCAATGGGAATTCGCTGACCCTCAGCGCTAATGACCCTATGCGCGACCCGATCCGGTATAAGGAAACCACTTGTTTCGAGGCCGTAAAACTGCGCCTTTTTGTGCCTGATAATTTTGATAAAGTAGGGGAGGGGGTCTATCAGCGCCGCGGGCGTTGATTATTTCGTTATTCACATTACATGGTTAGAACGATCGAGTTAAAGTTGTTGCCTTCACAGGCCGTTCGGGAGGATATTGTGCGCCGCCGGGCTGCCGAACGGGCAGGCGTTCCGGATAAAGATGTCCGCCATGTCCGCCTGCTCAAACGCTCTATTGACGCCCGGGGCCACCAGCCTATGATCCTGCTGCGCGTAGAGGTATACATCCAGGAAGAATTTACCCCAGAAGCTCCCATCCTGTCGGGATATCGGGAAGTGAGCGACCGTCCTCCGGTGCTGATCGTAGGCGCCGGACCTGCCGGATATTTCGCAGCGCTGGAACTGATCGAGATCGGGCTTAAACCGGTCTTGTTCGACCGGGGAAAGGACGTGCAAACCCGGCGCAGGGACCTGCGCGCCATTCAACAATTCGGGGAGGTGAACCCACACTCCAATTATTGCTTCGGAGAAGGCGGCGCAGGCACTTATTCAGACGGCAAGCTCTATACGCGCTCCCACAAACGCGGTAGCATCGAAAAAGCCCTGCGCCTCTTTGTCGAGCACGGCGCCCTGGCAGATATCCTCGTCGATGCCCACCCGCATATCGGCTCCAACAAACTACCCGGGATCGTGGCCAATATGCGCGAATCCATCCAGAAATACGGAGGCGAGGTCCACTTCGATTCGCACGTGACCGATCTGATCGTCCGGGGCGGAAAAATGGAAGGGATCATCGTCAACGGAACCGACGAGTATTTTTCCCCGGCCGTTATCCTGGCTACAGGACACTCGGCCAGGGATATCTACTACCTCCTGCACGCCAAAGGGATCCGCCTGGAAGCTAAGCCTTTTGCCCTGGGTGTTCGGGTGGAGCATCCCCAACCCCTGATCGACCGCATTCAGTATGGGCAAAGTCCGCGCGACGAGCATCTGCCCGCTTCGAGCTATCGCCTGGCCTGCCAGGTTGACGGCAGGGGCGTCTTTTCGTTTTGCATGTGCCCCGGCGGTTTGGTCGTACCGACTGCAACCGCTCCCGGCGAGATCGTGGTCAACGGCATGTCGTTGTCCCGGCGCGACTCCCCATACGCCAATTCGGGAACGGTAGTGGCGGTGGAATTGGAGGACTTGTATCCCTTTCAACAACACGGGTTGTTTGCGGGGTTGGAATTCCAGCGATCCGTTGAACAGGCCATGTTCGGCTATGGAACGGGGGGGCAGCAGGCTCCGGCGCAACGCATGACCGATTTTGTCGCCCGGAAGGTATCCGCTTCTCTGCCGCCCAGCTCCTATATTCCGGGCCTGATCCCGGCGCCGCTGCACGAATTGTTGCCCGCCGGCATTTACCAGCGCCTGGCCAAAGCGGTCGGGGAATTCGGGCACAGCATGAAAGGTTATTATACCGAAGAAGCCAATGTCATCGCCACCGAAAGCCGGACCAGTTCTCCGGTCCGGATCCCGCGGAACAAAGACACTTTTATGCACGTTGAAATAGAGGGACTTTTTCCCGCCGGAGAGGGAGCCGGATATGCGGGCGGAATTATCTCTGCAGCGATGGACGGTCAAAACATCGCCCGTGCGGTGGGCCATTTTGTGCAAGAAAGAAACCACCCTGTAAATTATTCCATGTGAGCACACCAAAGAAAATGAAATGCATTCTCGTTACCGGGATAAGAAGCGCGATCGGGGAAGCCGTCGCCCAACTTTTCCGGGAACACAATTATTATGTCTACGGAATAGATAAAGAAGAGGAAGGATACGGAGCCCATGTCGACCGCTTTATTCATTTCGACCTGCACCAATTTGTGCGGGATGTGGAGTACCGGATCCGCACTTCGGAAGAGCTGGAACGGTTGATCCCCAATCTGGATGTGCTGGTCAACAACGCGGAGGTCCAAAAGCTGGACCGCCTGAAAGACATCAAACTCGACGACTGGCAGGAGACCCTGAATGTCAACCTGACGGGGCCGATGTTGCTGAGCAAATTGTTTCTGGATCAATTGGAAGCCAGCAAGGGTTGTATCATCAATATTGCCAGCATACACCACCTGTTGACCCGGCCGGCCCATTTGACCTACGCCACGTCCAAAAACGCCCTTGTCGGCCTGACGAAAGCCATGGCAGTCGACCTGGAGGGACGGGTGCGGGTCAATGCGATCAGTCCGGCTACAGCCGACTCGCCCGGCCTTCCCGGTATGGCGGAGGAGGTTGGCCGGCTCGCCTTTTTCCTGGCATCCGCGAGCGAGGGCCATATCAACGGGATCAATATTTCACTCGATTCCGGGATCAGCTCCACCTTGTGATTACATATTATGAAAATATTTTTTTAATTTCGTCTTGTTAAAAAATGCCTAAGTACTTTGTAAACAAAGTATCTTTCTGAAAGTGCTATTGATCCGGATGTGCGGGCAGCGCCCGCACATCCGGATTTAATAAGCAATTCCAAGTCGGTAGAAAAAACGCTTCTTTACACATTAAAAACAATTTCCCGTGATTAAAGCCGTACTCGTAGAAGATGAGATCAAAGGGATGAACAACCTGAAGAATCAGTTGGCCAAGTATTGCGAAGAGATCGAAGTGATCGGCGAGGCCACCAATATCCAGGAAGCTCAGGACCTGTTTGACGATCCCGAATTTCAGCCCGATGTGGCCTTTTTGGACATTAACCTGACGGATGGCCTGGTTTTTACGCTGTTGAACGAACTGCGGCCGGTCGACTTCGACATTATTTTCGTTACGGCCTTCAACGAGTTTGCCATCAAAGCTTGTGAATACAGTTCGATCGGGTATATCATGAAACCCATCGACCCGGAAGCCCTGCAGGCTGCCGTCAAGCGGATCCGCCCCCGCCGGGATAGCCGGATCGAAAACCGCCTGGATGTCTTCAACCATGTGTACAACAACCCCAACGCCTTTGAAAAAATGAGTATTTCGGCGTTGGACGGCATCTATTTCGTCAACCTGCGCGATATCGTGCGCTTTGAAGCCGAAGACAACTACACGCATATCTTTCTGCAAAGCGGAGAGAAGATCACCGCTTCCAAGACGATCAAAGCCTATGAAGAAATGCTGGCCGGGCTCAACTTCTACCGCGTTCACAAACGGCACGTCATCAACCTGAACTACATGCGCAAGTTCGTAAAAGGCGATGGTGGCTACCTGGTGATGGACGACGGCAAGAAAATCGACGTATCCCGCCGACGCCGGCCTTCCTTTATGGAGCAGATGCGCCGCTTGCAGGAAGTACTCTAGATCCGCACCGGAATTTCCTCTCAAACAGGTGCGGGACCATGCGGTACAATAATGTTTTATAGGAAAAAAATTTATGTTTTTCCAATGGCAAAACTTTGCCTGCTTGGGTTTTGCCGTTGGGATTAATTTTATACCTTTGAATTGGGTTTACAGGCCCCCCAAGAGCCCGTATCATTAACAATCCCTTTACATTCCAAACTGATGTTGCTATGGGAAAATCCAAAAAAAGAGGTCTTGACGATCTGAAAAAGGACCTGAAAGAGCTCAAGAAAGAAGAAATGAAAAATATCGTCGGGGGGCGGGACAAGAAAAGCAAGTGGAAGCGTTGGCTGAACATTTGCGGCAACATCCTCCCGCAGTAAAACACGGCCCTTCGATCTTTGAAAAAGAGGTTGCAATTTTCTGCAACCTCTTTTTCGTTTTATACACATGCCGAAGTGATTGGGGATTAGTCCGGCTGCCTGCCGTCAAATCCGTTTTTCTTCCTTCTGGCGCTCGTCATCTTACAGGTATTCCTATAATTCCTTCAGATCTTCCACATATATGCAATTTTTTACTATCTTTCGCGACCCGATGGAAAATTCGGATAGTATGAGAGTTCCGACGGCGATCAAGGCGCCCCCCAGCCAATGGGAGCGGCAATTAAAAGAGCAGAAGGACGACCGGCAGCGTTTGGTGTTGCTGGATCGACTGGTCAGCCATTATCAGTTTACCAACGCCAACCGGGCCAAGGCATTGCTGAACGAAATGGGGCAACTGACCGAACAACTGGATATGCCCGACTTCTCCATCCACTATTTTCTCTACCAGGGGTTTGTCGAAAACCAGCTCTACAACTTCTCCCAGGCGGAGGAGTACTTCAAAAAAGCCAAGGATATTATTGAAGAACGGGGAGATATCACCGAACAGGCATCGGTCTATATCCAATTGGCAGGGGTGTACATCAACCAGTACGAGATGGACAAGGCTTCCTCGCTGCTGGACAGGGCTACCAAACAGCTCAAGTTGTTTCCCGAGGCCCGGTTATTGGCCCGTATCGTCTGCCGGGAAGGTTATGTGCACCTCCACTATTCCAATTACTCCAAAGCCATCGAGTCCCTGCTCGAGGCCGACAAGCAATTTCAAGCCGTTCCCGGCCCTCTGGATTATATGGACTACTACTTCCTGACCCTCGTCTACAGCGGCTTGGGAAAGGTTTTTGAGCACAACAACGAGTGGAAGAAGAGCGTCCGCGCCTACCGCAAGGCAGCGGATATGTGCGAAAATCTCGGCATGCGCACCCGCCTGTCGTGGCACTACCTCAATGTCGGAAGCGCCTACATGGCCCTTTTGGACAATGAAAATGCAGAGGCTTATTTCAAAAAAGCGCTGGACGAACGCGACGACCCCAGCGCCCAGGCCCGGGCCAGCGCCTATGCCAACCTGGGTTATATCGCCTTCCAAAACCGGAAGCTCGATGAAGCCCTCAAATTGTTCAACCGCGCCGAACGGATCTACAAAAAGGTCAAAGCCGACGATTTTTACAATTTCTCCAACCTGGAACGCTGGCGGGCGCAGGTCTTCCTGGAAATGGGGCACAACGACAAGGCCATGCAACACTACGTATCGGCCTACGATTTTGCCAAAAAGATCCAGGACTACAAGCAGATCTCCGGTATCCTCAAGGAGATAGCCAGCTACCACGCCGATATCAACGATTACAAAAGCGCCTACGAATACCAGTCCCTGTACGATCAATACGCCGAAAAATACGCCACCGACCTCAACGAACGCCGGGTCACGGAACTGGAGGTCAAGTACGACGCGGAGAAGAAAAAGAAAGAAGCGGAACTGCTCCAACTCCAGGCGACCCGCCTGCAGCTGAAAGCCCTTCGGGCACAAATGAACCCGCATTTTCTCTATAATGCCCTCAACGGCATTCAGAATTACATCACTTCCAACGAGGTCAAGAACGCTTCGAAATACCTGGCCAAGTTTGCCACCCTCATGCGCAAAAGCCTCGAATATTCCGAATTGGAGATCATCTCCCTGGAGGAGGAGATCGAATTTTTGGAAGACTACCTGACCATCAATGCCAAGCTCCGCTTTGAAGACAAACTGTTCTTCGAGATCGAAGTGGATGACGAGATCGAGGAAGATATCCTGGGGGTCCCGACCATGATCATTCAACCCTACGTGGAGAATGCCATCGAGCACGGGCTGCGGAGCCGGAAAAAGGGCAATATCAAGATCATTTTCTCCTTGCTCGACGACAATAACCTCCTGTGTGTGGTGGAAGACAACGGGATCGGGCGGGAAGCTGCCAGCAAGCTGAACCAGAACAAGGTCGAAGGGGTGAACTTCCGTTCCATGGGAACGAGCATTACCGAAAAGCGCCTCGAGATCCTCCACCAGATCAAGGGGGGCGAACATTATGTCCACACCATTGATCTGAAAAATCCCCGCACCGGAAAACCGCTCGGAACGCGCGTGGAGATCAAGATCCCGATCGTGGATATCCAGTTGCCGGCCAACTCGATGGGGTACCGATAAGCCTTTTTTGCGCACGTTCCCTCCCGAAAATGACTATTTGAAGACGCTTTTCTGCCGTTTCCTAACGACAAAATACCGCTCACCATTACCTTTTACCCGGAAACTAAAATCCTGTATTTGGTGTGGTATCCCTGTCTATCTTGTCAACAGTTTTCTCATAGTATGTTTAAGAATTCCTACACTCTTTCCCTTCTAGGGTGTAGGATTTTTTTTTACCAGAAAGGGGGCGACCGGCGGTCGCCCCCTTTCTGATTTTATGTTTTTACCATTTCCTAAACAGATGCCGCCACTGACGTTGCCGGGGTGGCGTAACCTAATTCACCGGTAAAATTCAGGGCAAACACCCTTTAATTTGCATCGTGTAGTTTTCTCATAGTATGTTATATGTTAGAACTCCTACATCCCGCGTTTCTCCGATGCGGAATGTGGGAGTTTTTTTTTTGAGGAGGGCTCGCTGCGCGAGCCCTCCTCCTGATTTTTTCGGATGCGGGATGTGGGAGTTTTTGAGGAGCCGGAGCGCAGCAGGTGCACCGACTCCTCTTGATTTTCGGATGCGGCATGGGGAGTTTTTGAGGAGGGGGAGCGCAGCATGCGCACCAGATCCTCTAATTTTTTTTCCGATGCGTGATGTAGGAGTTTTTTTAGGAAATGGAGCGCAGCAGGCGCACCGACTCCTCTAAATTTTTTCGGATGCGGGATGTGGGAGTTTAAGAGGAGGGGGAGCGCCACTGCGCTCCCCCTCCTCTTAATATTTTTATTCTTTTCCCGGAAGGATAGTGAACTTCCGTTCCAAACGGTTTCCCCGGTCGTCGACAAGGGTGAGCAGGTGCTCGCCGGGTGGGGGGCTCACTTCCAGGTTGTGGAACTGCTCGGTCTTCCCCACGAATTCATTGTCGATATGCCAGTATATGACGGCTTCCGGTCTCCGGTGCGCCGCTTGAAAAACGGTCTTGCTCAGGCTGCCATCCAGGTTCCGGGGAATTAGTATCTGGACATTCGGCTTGGGCTCGATCAACTGCATGGGCAGGTCGGCTTCCGTCTGCGCACAGTCTTCCCGGAAAGGCGGCAACAATTTGTACTCGGGGTGTTGCTGCACGAAGTAGTGCTCCTGGACCGGGGGCAGCACGAACCAGGGCTCGTGGACCATTTCCGAGGGCAGCATGCAACTGCTGTTGACCTGGTAGCGTCCCGACGGGTCGAGGTGTACCCATTCGTGGAAAGGGCATGCCGGACCTTCCAGCGCCGATTTGGGAAGCCATAGCGTATCGGTGGGACAAATGGCCAGGGGCCGGTACCCGCTCTGGCTGCATACGGCCACTTGCCGCATTTCATCCAAAGGCGGCTGAAACCAGGGTCCCTTGCCGGGCAACAGGTCGAACAGGTCGAACAAAATGGGGGCGGCCGCTTTGATCCCGATGAGGCTGGGACGGCCCTCTCCATCGGCATTGCCCACCCAGATCCCCACCGCATAACGCGGGGTGACGCCAACCGCCCAGGCGTCCCGGAATCCGAAGCTCGTGCCGGTTTTCCAGGCGATCGGGCGGCTGGAGGAAAACCGCTCCCACTGCCCCAGTTCGTCGGGTCGCTCCAACTGGCGGGTGGCTTCCAGGGTCAGCCAGCAAGCCGATGCCGACAGCGGATTGGGATTAGGACTGAGCGCGGGCTCCTTCCTGGGTTTTTTAGGGAGAAGATAGGAGCAGGGACGAAAGAGGTCTTGTTCATAGCGGCCGCTGTGGAGCGGAAAATGATTGACCGTGCGGGCCAGGCAGGCGTAGGCGTTGGTCACTTCCTCGAGCGTACACTCCCCGCCGCCCAGGATAATGGACAGGCCGTAGTGGGAGGCGGGTTTGGAAAAGGTGCTGAAGCCCAGGCGGGAAAGTTGAAAATGAAATCGTTCCAATCCGTAGCGCTGCAGCAGGATCACCATCGGGATGTTGAGCGAACGGATGAGCGCTTGCTGGGCCGGGATCGCGCCGTCGTATTTATTGGAAAAATTTTCAGGCCGGTAGCCCCGCATGGAGGTTGGGATATCCGGAAGCAGGCTCCGGGGTGTAATGATCCCCTCCTGGAGCGACAAGGCATAAAGAAAGGGTTTCATAATGCTGCCGGTGCTGCGGGGCGCCCGCACGACATCCACCTGCTCTCCGTGCTGGGCGCCGGCGCCCGGTACATTGCCCACATAGGCCAGGACCTGGCCCGTTTCCACATCCAGCACGATAGCGGCGGCGTTGTGGATCTCATTGCTTTTCAGGCGCGCTAAATGGCGCTCCAGGACCTGGGTAGCCTGTCGCTGGATATTCGGATCAATACTGGTTGAAAAACGCGCCTGCGCGTTTCTGGGATGTTCCTGGCGGGCCCTTTCGAGCAGGTGAGGCGCCAATTGAGGGAGTGGAAGCGGCGCGCCCGGCAGCTCCTCTTCCTTTGCCAGTTCGCAGGTCAGGGTATCCAGGATGCCCATATCCCGCATCCGTTCCAGCAGGCGGTTTCGTTTGTCCAGCAAGGCTTGTCTGTTGCGTCCCGGGTGGATCAGCCCCGGGCTGTTGGGCAGTACTGCCAGGGTGGCGGCCTCGGCCCAGGAAAGGAGGTGCGGTTGTTTGCCGAAATAGCGCCAGGAAGCCGCTTCCAGTCCGACTACATTGCCCCCGAATGGCGCGTGGGCCGCGTAGAGGCGCAGGATTTTCTTCTTGGAATTCCCGAGCTCCAGCCGGGTAGCCAGCACCATTTCGATCAATTTTTGCCCCAAACTGCGGGAAGGAGGCTTCCGGTACAGGCGCACCACCTGCATGGTGATCGTGCTCCCTCCGCTGACGACCCGCCGCTGGGCAATGTTTTGCCGCATGGCCCGTGCCATACTGAACAGATCGATGCCTCCGTGCCGGTAAAATCGCTTGTCCTCAAAGCTGATCAATGCCCGCTCATATTTTTCGGGGATGGAATCCGGCATGGGAAAGCGCCACTGGCCATCTTCTGCGATCCGGGCGCCGAGCAGGCCGTCCCGGGCATCTTCCAAAACGGTTGAGAACGGATCGTCAAAAAGCGGGCGGGGCAGGGCAAAAAGATACCAGGCCAGAAACAGGCCCCAAAGGAGCCAGACTGGCGGGGGGATCTTTTTTAATGGGTTCAATCTCCTTCCCATGTATTGAAATATGCCACTATCGCCTTCAACAACGCTTTTCCTTCCTCCGAAAAATGCTCCCAGGCCGCGGGGTTGTCATACCCTTCGACGGCCTGTACGAAGTTATCGGCCATAATCTCGTCGGGGTGGATCAGGTACTCGGTATTTCCACCCGATCTGGCCCTATACAACCCGAAATATTCCGGCGGCAAGGTACTCTTTCCCTCCGGTGAAACCTGAACGAGGTATTCTCCGCGAAGGGTATCTTTTTCGAGGGCAAACAATTGATAATCCAGATGAGCGAAAAAATACGGCCGTTGGGGGTTGTATCGCTCGTAGCGGGAAAACAGCAGGGGCGTAGCTAAAACGGTCAGGCCGTCGCTTCCCTTCAGTTCGATGCCCCATTGAAAATCGCTGCCGTCCGGATTGAGCAGGAGCCGTCGCTTCAGCGATTCGGGAAGTATCACCGGTTCTTCGAGACGGGTGAATCCGATCAGGCCGTAAAGCGCCTTGCGCATTTGAGGATGATACCGCGACAGGATGTGGAACAGCTCGTGGATCAATACCTCGTGCAGGTTTCCGGAGTCGTATCGCAACTCATTTTCCGGGATGACAATGCATTTTTCCCGGGTGTAATACACCGACGGCCCGTAGTATTTACTCCGGGTCAGGATCAGCCGCAGGGTGTCGGGGAGGAGATGCGGAGAAAGCAGGGCGCATTGGGTGTAAATGGCTTCCAGCTCCCGGCCCACCCAGGCTTTTTGTTTTTCGGAAAAAGAACGCACATCGCGGCGCAGGAACTCCTGGTATTGTGCGACCGTGGGTACGGTGTCGGTATGCAGTTGGATACTTCGCTCCAGGTCGTTGATGTGCTCGAAAAAGCCCTCCTGCGCATCACGGCTCACCCAATGGGCCGCTTCCAGGCTGTCGAGGAAAAGGACGGTCTTTCCTTCGGGAAAAGTGACTGCAGGGTGGGCGTTGCATGCGCCAGTGAAGAGGAGCAGGAAAAGCAGGAAGAAGGATTTAAATGCAGCAGGCATGGAATGATTTTTAACCGCCTTAGCGGTTTTCAAATTTTCAATGTACGAGAATCTGTTCCACCTGCGATCGTCCGCCGGCTGTCAGCAGGACCAGGTAAGTGCCCCCAGGAATCTGGATGGACCAGTTCAACTGATTCTCCCCTGCAGGCAATTTCCCTTCGTACAGGACCTGTATCCTGCGACCGGAAAGATCGAACAGCTCCATCGTGGCATCAAGGGCTTCCGGAAGGGTAAAAGAAGCCTGGACGAACCCATCGCTGGGGTTGGGGCTGAGTTGCATCCGGAAGGCATCGGTGATGACCGGCTGCACGCCCGTAGTTTGGATATAGCCATTCGGCGGGGCGGGTAGTTTTACATCGGAATACAGGCGATATTCAGAGGGGTGGAGCAGGATAGTTGCCTCCACGTCGTCCACTACCAATGAATCGCCGCTGAAGTATTCGTACCAGGTGCCGGTATGCTGGAAATAGGGAGTGGCTGAGTAGGCATAAATGTCGAAATTGCCGACCACATCGATATGCATATCCGGGCTGTTGAGCTGGATACTCTTGCCCCGGGCATACGTCGAACTGCTATTCACGCGCAGGGAAAAATCGGTGGTTTGGAAGACTTCGTACTGGTTGCGCAGGAAATTCAGGGCGCTGACCACATCGTACAGGCGCCGTCGGTCGGCATCTTCGAAATAGTCCCATTTGATGGGTTTGGGGCCGGTGCGGCCGTTGTATTCGATGCTGTAGTCGTAGCCCAATTCACCGAATTGCCAGAGCATGACCGGTCCGGGTACGGTGTAGAAGAACGCGCTGTTGAGTTCGATACGGCGCAGGGCCACATCCAGGTCGCGCACGTCGTGATTTTCGTTGGTCTGGTTGCCGCTGGTCAGGGCGTTGTACATGACCCGTTCTTCGTCATGGCTTTCCATGTAGTGCACCAGGTGGGGCACGGTAAATCCACGAGCCTTATAGGAAACGTCATTCAGACTGCCGAAATAACCCCGGCCGGTTTGGCTATAAATACCATTGTTATTGGCCCAGAGCATCATGCCGTAGTTGGCCAGTTCTTTTTCTTCGGAATTATCGGCGAAATGCTCGAGGATCACGTAGGCGCCCGGATCGACGGCCCAGATGGCATCGGCATAATCTTCCAGAATGGCAATGCGGGAGGGATCATAAGCACCCCAGGCCCCCACGTTGTTGGGATTATTGACCTGGGTAAAGCCCTTTGACAGATCGAAGCGGAAACCATCGATCTTGAACTCCGTGAGCCAATAGGTCATGACCTTTTTAATAAAATCCTTGGTCGCAGGGCTCTCGTGGTTGAAGTCGTAGCCTACATTATAGGGGTGTTTGGCGTCGGTATTCAGCCAGGGATTATCGGGCGCGGGTTTTCCGTTTTCGAAATAAAGCTGGGCCAGGGGACTTTGCCCGAAGGCATGGTTGTACACCACATCCAGGATGACGGCGATGCCCCGGACATGGCAGGAGTCGATAAAACGCTTACACTCGTTGATCGTGCCGTAGTATTTGTCGAGCGCCATATGGTAAGCCGGGTTATATCCCCAGCTGATATTCCCTTCGAATTCGTTGATGGGCATCAGTTCGATGGCATTGACCCCCAGTCCGGTAAAATAATTGAGCGAATCGATAAGCGTGGTATAATCATGGCGTTCGACAAAATCCCGGATGAGCAGTTCGTATACCACGAGCCCGGTCTGGTTGGGCCGGTCGAAGTCCTCCACGGCCCAATCGTAGGCCGGGGCGCCGGGCTGCACCACGCTGACGTAGCCCGTCGTCATGCCCTGAGGGTATTGGGGAAGATTGGGGTAAGTGACGGCGGGAATATAGGGATCGTTGTACGGATCGAGCACGATGGTGCTGTATGGATCGCCGATGCGGATGCTGCCGTCGACGAGGTATTGGAACAGATAGGTCTCGCCCGGAATAAGTCCGTCGACTTGTGTCCACCAGGTCGTGCCGTCGGAGGTTAGTCGCATTTGGTAATCGATAGTCGCCAGCCAGCCGGAAAAATTTCCGATGGTGAAAACCGAGCCCTTGTCGGGCGCGTAGAGTGCCAGGATCATGCTTGTATCCCCCAGGAGGTTGATACCCAGGCCGGCGCCCGGAGGCAGGTCTTCGATGACTGTGGCGCCGGGAGCGATAATGGAGAAAGTGGTTTCGGAGGTATCCACCCCGTTGTCGGCAACCAGGGAGATCTCGTGGCTGCCCAGAGTGGCGATCTCCAGGTCAAACGTGATGGAAGTACCGTTGGTTTGGGCGAGCAGGTTCCCATTCTCGTACAAGGACAGATCGGCGTTTTCGGAAGAAACGCCCCAGATAGAGAGCGTTTCTCCCAGATCGTAAATGGTTTTGAGACCGGCCGGATTGATAAAGCGGGTGGCCAGTCCCAGGTCCTGGGGATAGACCTTGTAAAAAATATCCAGTCCCCCGACTTCTTTACCTTCCAGGCTTCCGGTGGCATTCCGGAACACGAAGGCCAGGTCGGTGACCGTATCTGTGGCGGTGAGGTTGTAGTATTGCTGGATGGAAGGAGCGATATCGTAGGAATATTTATCGGCCTGTCCCGGCACGGGCGTCATTTTCCAGGCCGGATTGGCTTGTCCCCATTGGGTGACCACGTTTTGCCAGCCGTTGCTTCCCTGCAGTAACACCCCGGTATGCACATAAACATCGCAATTGCAGCCGGCCAGGCCTCCGGTGCCCTGCGTGGCATCGAAGTAAATGGTGACCGGTTCATTTTGTTTCGGGAAAAAAGGTTCGGACCAGATCAGTTGTGCAGAGAGGCCAATGCTCAGAAAAAGGAACGCAAGGAGAATAGAAAAACGCATGATGATTTTTTTTGCAAAATAAAACATATAGAATAAGAAAGGGCCTTTTCGGCCCTTTCTTATTCCACAGACGCCAGCAAGCCGTTCGCTTGCAGGAGCGATACGGTTGGTTCTTTGCTTCCTCCATCGGGTTCGAGGGTGAGGTTGAGGCTGGCAGCCTTGTCGATGAAATGGACTTCCTGCAGCTGGCCTGCGTGGAATTCGACGATACCGGCGTTGACCATGTGTCCGTCGACGTCGGCCCAAAGTTGATACGTTTTTCCTTTTGGGGGTGGGGGCAGGGATCCGATATCGAGGTATCCCTTTTGGGCGGCGGGGTTCCAGAAAGCGATGGCGAAGGCGCCTTTCGACATGGAGCAACCATTGAGCACGACCTTGGCCGTATGGCGATGGCAGAGGAATGCGGAAAGGTCGGCCAGGGCTCGCTGCGTTTGTCCCTGGGACTGACATTCTTTTTCGAGTTGGGTGTATTTTTCCTCCCAGTCCTTGGCCTCCTTGTGCCGGAGATCGGTTTGCAGTGCGCCATAGACGCCCCAGATCATGGCAAATACCGCTGCCAGGGGCCAAAGGGTCCTGCCGCTGAGTTTGCGAAGGCCCAGGTTGCTTTTATCCTTTTCAGCCTCGGCATTGGAGGCCTTTGCAGCAGCTGAATGCTGGGCTGCATAGTGCTCCATGGCCTGCTGCAAGAGCGACAGCTCCACCCGCACATCTTCGTAGCGGGCGGCATATTCCTCTACCATTCGGGACTCCTCCTCGTCGGTCAGGCCCAGTACGTATTGTTCCAATAATCCGGATGAAAGTAATTGGTCTTTATCCATCATGTGCAAACGAAATTAGGACTTACGCACTTGCGTGAAAAAAACTTATAAAAATCTTTGATTAAGCGATTTGCGTAACTCCTGTAAATATGCAATATACTCAAAACGAAGAAGTTTGGGACAATTACGGCAAGCGGCCGTGATTGTCCCAAGTGACTTGACGGCTGTCGTCTGTCAAATCACTATTTCTATAGAATATCATCTGAAGAGAGGAACAACGGGCAGGGAAAAAGGTTTTTTGGGGAGGCTGGATACAGGCGAGGAGAATAAAGAAGCGGAGAGTTGGGGAAAAGAATAATTTCAGGGTCGAATTCGTTTCTTATAAAAAGCTCCTGTTGCAATGATGAAAACTCCATTCATGGCAGCGATGGTGTATATTAGTTGCACCCCTCTGCTGTTCTCCCAAAATACCTGCGAAGGATACCTTCCTTTCGAAAAAGACTTTTCTTTTGAACAAACCCATTATGATGCCCGGGGTAAGGTGAGTTCTATCTCCCATTCCATTGTCGCCGCCGTTGAACCGACCCGGGACGGATCGAGGGCCCTGATCCATAGTAAACTGATCGATGAAAAGGGCCAGGAGATCGGGCAGCGCGACTTCCAGATCTCCTGTAAAGGCGGGGTTTTTCGCGTCAACGTCAACGACTTGCTCAACCCGGGCATGCTCGATGCCTACCAGAGTATGGACATCACGGCTTGCGGGGAGGGACTTCAGTTTCCGGCTGAGCTGCAGGTCGACCAAAGCCTGCCCGGCGGCAGTACGGTCCTCGAAGTGGCGAGCAACGGTACCGCAGTCGTTACGCTGACCTACACCGTGAAAGACCGCAAGGTGGAAGCCAGGGAACAGATCACGACCTCCGCCGGCACCTTCGACTGTTTCCGGCTTCGGGAAACGGTCGATTACCAGACGATGCTCCTCACTCATACGTTTACCACCGTCAGTTGGTTTGCCAGGAATGTAGGACTTGTCAAACAGGAGACCTACGATCAGAAGGGGAAATTGAGCGGGTGGATGGAATTGACGAAGACAGGCGAGTAATTTGCCGTTACTCCACTCTTTCCAGGTCCTCCAGCTGCAGTCCCAGGGCCTTCATTTCCCCGGTTTTCATTCGAAGATCGTCCCAGGAAGGGTGAAAGCCCAATTGGCTGGAGGGAGCATCCTGGCGTCCGATGCCGATGTACCAGCGTTTTCCATTTCGCTGAAAAGTTTCGACATCCGTCAGGTGGATGCCCTGTGACTCGTAGTCCTTCCATTGATTGGCGAAAGTCTCCCAGTCGTCCTTCCAGACCAGCCGGGAGGGGCCGGATCCCCTTTCCCAGAGGCCGGCGATCCAGCCCGAGGAGCCATCCGGGTAGGCTTCTATATCGATGAGGGTGTACCCGGACCCGGCCAGACGTTCCCATTTCTTATAAAAGGTCTTCCAGGTTTTCGCCCCGTAGAGGACCCTTTTTTCCTTCTCTATATTCCACACGCCGGCGTAGTATTGCTCTTCACTGTCGCCGAACATTTCGAAATCGGCCAGTTGGTATCCCTTGCGGGCCATTTTCAGGGCCCAGATCCGGAACCCATACCAGTTTTCGGTCTGATAAAAAAGGACGGGAGTGACACCCGGTTGCCAGACCCCATCGTAGCGCCATTTTCCGTCGCGGAAATAGATCGACAGGTCCGTTAGTTCGTAACTTCTGGCGTTGAAAAAAGCGAGCGTATCGAGGAACTCAGCCCGCCGGATAGCCCGGACCTCGACCTGCGGACCATCGGCGGGCGTCCAGACGCTGATGTATTGGGTAGGTGCCGTCGCGGGTATGCCCATCAGTTGTTCATTCGAAGCGTAGAGTGGATTCTCCGTCGTCGTCACCTCCGCGAAATACGCATAATCGAAGCGCGCCAGGAGGTCGGGCGAGAATGAAGCTTGCGGATCGTTCGACGACTGGGCGGTCAGGTTATGGCGGTTGTGAAAATCGTCTGTAAAAGGCTTCGTAGATTGCCAATCGGTATAACAGATCAATCCGACCTGGAGGGTATTCGGCAGATCGGGCCGGAGGAACTTTTCGACCAGGGAGAAGCGACCATCCGGCTCCTTGTAGAGCAGGTAGACATACTTACCCATCCGGGCGATCCGGAGGGTCACCGTGGAGGAACCCAGCGGGAAGATGGAATAAGTGGAGCCACTGTTTACGGTCGATTTAGCTTCGAGATGCGGACCCTTGCAACCCATGCAGGAAGGGTGGCGGGAAGTAGCGAAGCCTGCGGTGAGGTAAACGTAATTTTCCTGTCCCGCTTCCCACCAGGCCGGTCCCGGCATATACTTAGGTGCGCGGATCATGACCCCTGCCATGCTGAACTCCGATTTGGGCAGACCATTGCCCGCGCGGTTGGAGACGTTCACCTCGGTGGTGAAGATAAAATCGCCCTCGACCGTTTTGAACCGGAACGGTCCTTTTTTATCCAGGTCCCAGGTACAGGAATACGGTTTGAGGACGAGCCGGCCGCTGCCGAGGGTATCGATCCGGCATTCTTCCAGTTGGGAAATGCCCCAGCCCTCGACCTGGTTGATGTCCATCCAAGAGGCAGAAAAGAGGCGGGGATTGTCGAAATTGTCGCTGAGTTTGGAGAGTTGGGCCCGTGCCGGGAAGCAGAGCGCAAGCGGGAGGAATAGGGTAAGGATCGGCTTTTTCATGGATCGGGTATCTGGTTTTTAATGAAAAAAGACCAGCCGGATGATGGAGGAAGGAAGATAGGGAGAAATTTGGGGAAATGGGAGGAGGGGGGAGATTCCTTCCCCTCCTTTTTTATTGAGCAACCACCACCTTAAATTGACCCCTCCCTTCTTCCAATTGAATTTCCAGAAAATAAACGCCGGAAAGGAGCCCGTAAAGGGATACTTCGGTGCGGTTCCCTTCCAGCTTGCCGCACATCGCCATCCTTCCTACGCAATCATACAGGGAATAAGTGCCGCCTTTTACCCCGGGCAACTCCATTACCAGCCAATCTGTCGCCGGATTGGGGTAAATTTTCCAACCCTTGTGGAATTGACCCGTTACCGAATCGATGATCTCTATTTGGAGGGGCTCTGAAAGCGCATCACACCCGTTCTCATCGGTGATCTGAACGCTGTAGAACCCGCTTTCTGACGGAACCCAATATGGGCTAGTGGCGCCGGCAATGGGCGTATCGTTGAGGAACCATTGGTAGGTTGCAGCAGGGGTGGCGAACAGGGTGTCGTTGACAAAGCTGATCACCGGCACGGCTGCTTCGACGAACTGGACCGATACCGCCTCACTGCTGACTGCACAGGGACCCAATACGCCGGTGTAGGCATATTGGCCTGTCGTGCTGGTCCACCAGATGGGCTGCGTGGCATTTTCGACCGGCGTCCCATCCAACAGCCATTGCCAGGTGTCCAGTTCCTCATTGGCGGATAGCAGGATGGAATCACCCAGACAGGCCAGGGTGTCGGAAACCATCAACGTGGGCTCGGGAGCTTGCTGCACCTGTACCTCCACGGAATCGGTCTGTATGTCACAAAATTGATTGGATAAAATGGCGTAGTACCAGCCTGCTTGCTGAGCTTCGATCTGTGGTTCATTCCAGTCCAGTAATTCGCCATTGAGGTACCAATCTACACCTGCAGCCGTGGAATCCACACTGATCAGGACGCTCTCTCCTTCACAGAGCAATGGCTCGCCGGAGAGGGTGATCTCCGGGGCCGGAGCGGGAAGGACCTGGATCTCGACTGAATCGGTTTGGACCGGACAGGATTGGTTGAAGAGAATGGCGGCGTACCAACCGGCCTCCTGCACTTCGAGCTGTGATCCGGTCTGGTTCAGCAATTGTCCGTTGAGATACCATTCGACCGCTGTGGCGGAAGTGTCGACGCTGAGCAGCCCGCTATCCCCTTTGCAGATGATCGGTTCTCCGGTTAAATGCAACTCCGGATCCGGCAAAGGGAGAACCTCGATATCCACCGGATCGGTCTGGATGGTGCAATTTTGATTGGATAAAATGGCAAAATAGGCGCCTGCCTCCTGTACCTCGATCTGTGCTCCATTTTCACCCAGGGATTCGCCGTTGAAAAACCATTCAATGGAAGTTGCTGCCGGGTCGACGCTGAGCAGCACACTTTCCCCTTCACAAATGGAAGATGCGCCGGATAAGCCAATCTCCGGATTGGGAGCGGGGATGACCTGAATTTCAACCGCATCGGTTGCTATGGAACAAGCCTGGTTGAATACGATTGCGGAATAAACGCCACCTTCCTGCACCTCGATCTGTGTTCCTTCCCACTCCTGCAAAACCCCGTCGAGATACCACTTCACGGAGGTTGCGGAGGTGTCGACGCTGAGCAGCACACTTTCCCCTTCACAGATCGAAGCCTCCCCGGAAAGGGTTATTCCCGGATCGGGGAAAGGGACAACCTGAATTTCCACCGAATCGGAAGCTATTTCACAAAATTGATTGAACAGGGTGGCGGAATACACGCCGCCTTCCTGCGCTTCGATCTGAGTTCCTTCCCAGCCCTGCAACACGCCGTCGAGGTACCACTCCACGGCGGTTGCGGAGGTATCCACGCTGAGCAATACACTTTCTCCTTCGCAGATCGAAGGTTCACCGGAAAGCGATATTCCCGGGTTGGGCAGGGGAATGACCTGAACTTCCACCGAATCGGAGGCTATTTCACAAAATTGATTGAACACGGTGGCGGAATACACGCCGCCTTCCTGCGCTTCGATTTGTGTTCCTTCCCAATCCTGCAAAACTCCGTCGAGATACCACTCCACAGCAGTTGCGGAGGTGTCGACGCTGAGCAGCACACTTTCCCCTTCACAGATCGAAGGCTCCCCGGAAAGGGTTATTCCCGGATTGGGGAAGGGAAGGATCTGAATTTCCACCGAATCGGAAGCTTTTTCGCAAAATTGATTGAACAGGGTGGCAGAATACACGCCGCCTTCCTGCGCTTCGATCTGAGTTCCTTCCCAGTTCTGCAACACGCCGTCGAGGTACCACTCCACGGCGGTGGCGGAGGTATCCAAGCTGAGCACCACGCTTCCCCCTTCGCAGGTCGAAGGTTCACCGAAAACGGAGATCTCCGGACTGGGCAGCGGAATGACCTGAATTTCCTGGGAATTAGACGTTATTTCACAAAATTGATTGTACAGGGTGGCGGAGTACACCCCGGGCTCCTGCACCTCGATTTGCGGGTCCTCCCATCCAAGCGATTGCCCGTCGAGGAACCATTCAATGGATGTTGCAGTCGTGTCTGCGCTGAGCCATACGCTGTTTCCGGCACAAATCACTGGGGCGCCGGACAGCGTGATCTCCGGATCGGGCAGGGGGATGACCTGAATTTCGACGGAATCGGTCTGGATCGCGCAAGATTGGTTGAACAATACGGCGGAATACACCCCGGACTCCTGCACCTCGATCTGTGGGTCTTCCCAGGAGAGCAATTCGCCATTTTGATACCACTCGATAGCCGTTGCAGTGGGATCGACACTGAGGAACGTACTGTTTCCCGCACAGAATACCGGATCCCCGCTCACCGCGATACCCGGGTCGGGGAAGGGAAGGACCTGGATCTCGACCGAATCGGACTGGGTGGAACAAAATTGGTTGGCCAGGAAGGCGGAATATACCCCGGGCTCCTGCACTTCGATCTGGGTGTCCTCCCAGGGGAGCAATTGGCCGTTGAGGTACCACTGCACCACGGTTGCATAGGGGTCTACGCTAAGCAATACGCTATCTCCATCGCAGATCGAAGGATCTCCCGACAGGGTGATCTCCTGGTTGGGCAGGGGAATGACCTGGATCCCGATGGTGTTGGTCTGAACGGAGCAAAACTGGTTGTACACCACGGCATAATACCCGCCCCCAGCCTGTACTTCGATCTGGGTGTCCTCCCAGGGGAGCAGATCGCCGTTGAGGTACCAATCCACCGCAGTGGCGGAGGGGTCGGCGCTGAGCAAAACGCTTTCCCCTTCACAGATCACGGGAAGGCCGGTCAGGGTGATCACCGGGTCGGGGTAGGAGAGAACCTGTACCTGCACCGAATTGGTCTGGATCTGGCAGGATTGATTGTACAGGATAGCGTAGTAGATGCCTGCCTGCTGTACCTGGATCAACGGGTTTCCCGTCTGGAACAGGACCCCGTTCCGGTACCATTTTATGGTTGTCGCGGAAGGGTCGACGCTGAGTACGACGGCTCCGCCTTCACAGATCACGGGGTTTCCGATCGGGGTCAAAGTGGGGTCGGGGAGAGGGATCACCTTTACTTCCACGGAATCGGACTGAACGGCGCAGTATTCGTTGTAGATCGTGGCCTTGTACCAGCCGGCTTCCTGCACCTGGATCGGGTTGCCCTGTACAGGGAGCAGCACCCCGTTGCGATACCACTCCACATCCGTCGCCGACGGGGTAACGCTCAACGTCACGCTTCCCCCTTCGCAGAACGGGTTGACGCCGGTCAAAGTCAGGGTCGAATTGGGAAAAGTGGGGTGGGGGATAGAGTTGAGTGTAATATTGTCCAGGGACAAAATATACAGACCGTGGGACATGTCGGAGCCCAGGATGGTGCCCGAAGGAAGAAAGGCATAAACGCCCCAGCAGCCTTCGTACCCACTGTAATTCGTATTCCCGGGATAGGTGTCGTACCAGGCGACCTGCTGTACATTGTAGGGATCGGACATGTCGAATACCTGCACCCCGTCGTGGTAATACGAGACGAAGACGTAATTGTCGCGAATAAAGGGATTGTGCGGAATACTCGCGGTGTCTGCCGGCGCCAGCAGGGCCGAACGGAAAACATCCGTCACGGTGATGTCGGTGAGGTCGGACACATCCAACATCTTGAGTCCTTTGTTGTGGGTTTCGTCCGCCATCACTGCGTATTGGCCGCTTCCGTTCAACCAGCTGGAGTGATTGTAGCCGCTTTGCGGGTAGTTGGTCAGCGTGCCGAGCAGGACGGGATTTTGGGGGTTGGAAAAATTGTAAACCCAGTACCCGTTATTGCCCGAGGAACAATAGCCGATGTTGTTGCGGACGTAGATGTCGTGGATATACCCGCCGGGCAGGGAGGGATTGCCGATCATCGTGGGGTGATCCGGGTCGCCGTTGAGGTCGAGAATGATCACGCCGTTGCTTTTGGTATTCGAGCCTGCCACATAGAGCCTGCCTGCATTTTCATCGATGAAAATATTGTGCGCACTTTGGAAAAACTGGGGTGTTTGGTTGGTCTTAGTCACAGAATTGGGCAAGTTGCTCAGGTCGAAGACCATGAGCCCTTCCCCGCACTGGTCGCAGACCGAATAGGCCCGGTCGCGAAAGGTTTTCATGTCGCGCCAAATGGTGGTGGCGCCGCCGGTGAAAGAAGCCACCTGCTGTGGGGAAGCCGGGTTTTCGAGGTTAAAGAAATGGACGTAATGCGCCGACCCCAGGATGGCGTATTCCCGCAACTCGCAATCCACATATCCCCAGACTTCGTTGTACCGGGTGCCGCTTGCACTCGGCAGCGAAGGGTCGTCGAAATGACCCAGCAAGGTGATGTTATGGTTGATTTGTGCGTGAGCGACCCCCAGGGAGAAGATCACCAAGCCGGCCAGCAAAATGGACGATCTCATGATTTCCAGTATTTTATGTTCCAGACAAAATTAATCAAACATCCAGGAGACGGATGTAGGGGAGCGGGATTTTTACGGATCCCTGCTGAATTTAGGTGGGACGAAGTTTCTTAGACCCGTTTAAAGATCTTGCCTTCTTTTTCGATCTCCCTGCAGATACCTCGTTCCACTTCTTTCCAGGAGATCTCTTTCCGGTGTTGGGCAATCGCTTTCAGGCAGGCGTACTGGACCACGTTGATGATATTGCCACCCGCCAATTCGTATTGGGCCGCGTGTAGAGGAAGGTCGAGGTCGTCTGAAAAACGGATATCCGGAGGGAAGGATTTTCGCCAGAGGAGCACGCGTTCTTCGAAGGAGGGGAAAGGAAATTTGATGATGGAATTAAAGCGCCGGAGGAAGGCATCGTCCATATTCGTTTTGAAGTTGGAGGCCAGGATCACCAACCCTGGAAAATCTTCAACCTGTTGCAGCAGGTAGGATACTTCCTGGTTTGCATAGCGATCGTGGGCGCTTTTGACATTGGTGCGTTTGCCGAAAAGGGCATCGGCTTCGTCGAAGAAGAGTATCCAGTTTTTATTTTGAGCTTTATCGAAGAGGTTCGACAGATTTTTTTCGGTTTCTCCGATGTATTTGGACACCACGGTTGACAGGTCCACGCGAAACACCTCACGTCCGGTATACTTACCGAGCAGTGTGGCTGTCAGGGTCTTTCCGGTGCCGGGAGGGCCGTAAAAAAGGGCGCGATAACCAGGTTTCAATTTTCGCTCCATCTTCCAGTCCTGCAGCAACGTGTGATGGAAGTCGACCCATTCCCGGATCTCGCGGATCTGATCGATGACTTCTTCGCTGAGTACCAGATCGTCCCATTCCAGTTGGGTTTCGATCTTCCGGGCGGGGAAGGAGCCGCTAAAGGAAGGGGTGGATACTTTTCCCAGGGTGAATAGCTCGATGAATTCCGGGTTCATGATGATACGGCCGCTGAAAAACGGTTCTCCCGCTTCTGCCGGCTCGAGGAACAGGAGTTGTTCCTGCGCAAACCAATGATCGGCCGTAAAGATCTGTTGCACTTCAAAACGGCGGTCGATATCGTCGCCGGCAAGAAGGAAAAGGGCAGTTTCTCCGGTCGGCAGGAAATAGCGGCCGTTTTTGTCTTTGGTGCCGCCGATTTCAGGGAAATTGCCAGACTCAGGCATGACCTCCTTAATTACCTGATCGAGGAAATTGGGTTGTACATGTGGGGCGAGTGCAAGGAGGAGAATAATGTATTCCTCAAAAGATGGATGGCGGGATTTGATGAATTCCCCAAAAGCAGAATTGTCGTCATAATAGGCTAGCGGAGGGATTAATATTTCCTCTTCCTGCTCCATTTCAGAAAGTAAAAAATAATGCTGAAGCCTTACGTCCAGCACCTTCTTCAGGAACTCTAATGAATGGAAAAGATTAGATGCATTCGAATACATACATTTATTTTTCAAAAATTATCCCTGAATTCTTTTTTCACCTGTTGGTACTTTTTTTCATATTTCTCCAGTGGGTGATTGGAGAATGAAGCCGAGAAGGTTTGCAGGAATTCCTCCATGGCATTAATAGTTGCTGAGGTCGTTGTTCCAAAAAAATCGGAGCCAAAAGGACTGTCAAATGACTTGATGCGGGGCAAATCGATATAAAAAAGTTGCCAATTCAAAGCTGCTTTTGCATGGATCAGGTTTGGGAAATAGTCGGACGCCTGAAGGGACAATGGGTATTTATCTCCCTCAGTATCCCAAAACCAGAGAGTCCCTATTTTATTATTTTCAATTTCAAATGCAACAAATCGAGTCGATTGCATTGCTGTTTCGTACCTGTCAAAAACCCGGAGTCGCTGACAAAACTCCAACATCCGCGAGCCGTTCTTTTCCATTTTCATCTCCTTATACCAAATTACCCCTTCTCCTGTGTCGCTGAAAGTATCTAACAGGCTCCGGATCTTGGCTTCACCACCGATCTTTTCTCCAATGTTGAAAAACCATTCAAAGGCTAATCCATTTGATTTTTTATAAAAATCAAGAAATCCTTTTTGCAATTCCAAAGAAAAGGATTCCCAAAAGATCTCCAGGCCCAGAGAGCTTATGGGGTCAAAAAGGTCCAGTTTAATGCTGCCTACCCTCGGGTTGTTCAACAGTTCCTGTTCCAGATTTCTAAATTCGGATATTATTTCCATTTTAGATCTTAAACTTGCCTTCAACACGTGCCCTGGTCAAGAGGGAAATATTCCGGCTAATGAGAGATTTTTCCCCGGGGAATCTCCTTTCCAGTCGATTCAAAAGATTGTCGAGCCCCGTATACGGAATGAACCCGCCCGATTCAAGGGATTTGTTCCGTTCCAGGATCAAAATATTAATAAACTGGTTATCCAGCTTTTTTTGGTTAAAATTAAACAGGGAAAGCAATTTTTTGCCGCTTTCGTTCAAGGAAACCACCTCTGAGGTGCCTCCAAATTTAGGCGGTTCAACGGTTGCTGACCAGGTCTTTTTTGCTGGCTCCTTTTTCCAATTCTTTTTCGGATCATAAAACCCGTATTGAGCAGAAATTTGATTAATATAATCAGGTTCCTGGCTATGATAACTGATATCAATCCGATACCAGATCGCCGTCTTCCCTCCGCTGATGTCATCCAGTGCTGGTTTCTCCAATCCCCGGTAAAATCGCTGATTGATACTGCTTTTCGCTGGCGTAAGGTTGGAATCAGTTGCCTTTCCTCCCAAATTATGATGAAGCAGGTGCATTTTCACCCAGTTTTCTTTTTCCCGGATACCTTCATCGATCAGTTTTTGCCATCCCCTCAGATTGCCCCGGTGAGCATCTGCCGTCTGACCGGCCGGGGTTTTACTTCGATCCATGGAAATAAACTTCGCTTCTACGGATTTCGCTTTTACATTATTTACCATGGGAAAGAGTACCGCAGGAGGGAGTTCGGCCGTATCCAGGCCAAATAGAGGCGCCATTTGCCGGGCAAGGTCGTTGTGGGCTTTTTTCAGTTTGTTAAAAACTGCATCTTTTTTGGCGGGTTTGGCAGCCTCGATTTCCTGTTGAAGCTGATTAACCTGTTGGTTCAGACCAACTGATCTCTGATGGGCAAGTTGTTTTTTGTTCTTGTCCTTCCCCTCAGGCATTTTCTCAATCTTTCCACCTGCTGTTTTCAAAAAGGCCTCAACTGGAGTAGGCGTACTTTTTACGATCAATTTGCTCGTTTTTCCGCTACCTTGAAATTGCAAGGAATGCCTTTTTCCGTCCTCGCCTGAAATCGGACTTTTTAATTTCCACCAGTTCAACAGTTTGGAAACTGCTTTTTTCCCTTTCCCCAACAACTTCTTCCCAAACGCTACCATCCGGCTGACCAGCTTGTTGATGATCTTGTTGATCGGTTTACTGATTTTCCGGATTATTTTTTTCACCGTTTTGGCGATCCCTCTCAATCCGGCCAGGTTGGCCAGAAGACTAATGGCGATTGGGAGGATCCGGCTAAGGCTGTCTTCTACCGCTTTTACCGCTACGCCGATGGCGCCGGCTGCGATGGCCGACAGCGAGTTGTATACCGATTTGACAAAGTCGATGATCCGCTGGAAATTGTCAACCAGAAAGAGGACAAAGTCAATGATCAGCTTGATCGCCTTGACGATCGCAGCCGCCGGATTCAGGAGGCTCAACAGCCAGGTGATCCCTTCCTTGATCACCGTGGTGATCACAAAGCTGCTGATCCCAGACATGATGGTTTCTTTAAAATCAGCAATCTTTTCTTTCACCTCCTGCCAAAGTGCTACTGGTCCCTCCGTCACCAATTTTCCCACGATGGAAATGCCTTTTTCGATGCCGTCGATTACCTGGGCAGCTCCGGGCAGGCGCTTGATCACCTTGGCTTTGATGTTTTCATAGGTGAGCCCGAGGACCTGCACGACGATGGAGATGATCCCTTTCAAATCGAATTGATCCGGGATCTGCAGGTTGACCTCGGAAAGGGACCCCGTCAACCAGGAGATCAGCCCTTTCTTCAGGTGGGTGTCGATATTTTTAAAAAAGGCGCGTATTCCTCCTCCAACGGCATCCACCAGGTTGCCAAAGAAGCGCAAGGGATGCCTCAGTATGTTCAGGATCTGGTCCTTGGCCCGGTCGATGAAATCGAATATGGGCTTGGAATCGATGCCGGCAATATCGCAGACCGCCTGGATGGCAATGCGCAAGGCTTCTGCAAAATCGCCCGTAAGCACCGCCCCGGCAATTTGAACGGCTGCTTTCAATGCGGTTTGAAACACCTGCAGGATCTTGTCCAGGGCCTTGGACAAGGCATTGGCGACGAATTCCACAGCGGCGACCGCGGCATCGGCGACTTTATCCACGCCCTTCTTGGCCGTATCCACAAAATCGTCGATGGCCTTGTTGATGCGTTTGGCCAGACCGGGAAACCGGTCTTTAAGAAATTTGTTGGTCACCTCCTTGGCCCACCGCCGGAAATCTTCCAACTTTTCCTTGATGTAGTTCCGGGCCTTATTGATCAGATCGATCGCGGCCTTTTTTGCCGCCTCGATAGCCTCTTTTACTTTTTCACGTACCCATTTGAATACCTTGTCAATGGCGTCGGTGATCGCTTTTATCGCTTTTTTGACCGCACTCTTGACCCGGTCCCACCAACTGCGGTTCTTCTGTTCCTTTTCGAGCTTTTCTTTTTCCTTTTGGGCGTCCTTTTCCCCCTGTTCCTTGATCTCCCTGGCCTTGTCTTCTCCTTTTTTCAGCTCTTGCCCTGCGCCTTCTTCCTTTTCCTTGATCTCCCGGTTGATATCCTTTTTGGCTTCATTGTGGCGGGTGTCGGCTTGTTGGTTGAATTCGTCTACCTCCTTGTATGCGTCTTCAATCCCTTGTTTTTGTTCCCGGGCGACGTTCTTGCGGTTGTCCAGCACGACCGTGCGCTGTTCTTCGTCGGCTTTTTGGTTGGATTGCCGGACTTCCTCCTGTGCCTTGTCGACCTCGGCCTTTTTGTCGGTATCCCGCTTTTGGGCGGCTTCGGCAGTTTGTTGTTTTGCAGCTGCCAAGTTACCTTCCAATTTGGGTTTGAGCAGTTCATCGGAACGGGTCCGGACTTCTGCCGGGAGCTGGGCTTCCACGTAATCCGCCATTCCGGTTTCTTCCTGGGTAGAAACGGTTACGGATTTTTCGGCCGTTAGCTGGGCGGGCCGTTCTTCGTTGACGGCTTTGGGTTGAATGTTTTTTTGCCCGGGATGGGCTTTCAATTGGGCACTGAGATCGTCGCGCTGTCCTTTCAGGGCCGTTTCTGCATCCTGGCGCTGAAGCGACATTCGCTCCGGATCGGCATCGCCGCTGAGATCCACTTTCGGCGCTGCTCCAGGATCGGTTTTTACATTGGGGTCGGTAGTTCGCACCTTGCTCAAAAAGCTCCCCATATTGCTGCGCAACCAGTCCATAAACCCGCTTTCTTCTCCTTTGTCGTTTGCTTCCAGGAATTGGTTTGCTTTTTCATTATCCGGCACAGGTGAGCGATCGACAAATGGATCGGCCTTCTGATCGCCGGGATCCTGACCGGTCTTGCCATCCCCGATTTCGGCATCCGGAGTGGGAATTTCCCCGGGGGGCGTGATCCCTTCATCGAGTTGTCCGCTAGTTACTGCCGTAAGTACTGGTGGGTTTTCTACCTCTGCCTGCTGCTCTTCCCCCATCTTTTGATCCAAGGTTTGTCCGAGTACCGGGAAGGTTGCTGCCATAGAAGAGGGGCTCACTTCCATAAATTGGGTCATCGCCTCATCCGAGCCTCCCGTCAACGCTGCTTTTTCCACAGTTGCCACTTCCTCTTCTCCAACCGGAGCAGGGGCGGGGGGCAACTCGACCGGTACCGTCGACTGGTCCTCCTGTACGGCGGGGGGGTCAGCGGTGACCTCCAGGTCCAATTTTTCCCGTTTTTCCTTATCGGATACGGGTTCTTCTTCTCCTTCTTCTTTTCGATGCAAGGACTCATCCTCGGGTTGCGGTTGAACAGGGAGTGCCCCGGGGGTCTCTTGTTCTCCTTGTTTAGGTTGCACCGCCCCTTGCTGAATGGTATGGGTCAGTTCGTGCGCCAACAAATGGGCGCCTTCCTGTGTCCCGGGTACAAATTGACCTTCGTTGAAATAGATATCCGAACCGTGCGTAAGGGCTTTTGCTTTAAGTCCTTTGCTCAACCGAACAGCCGCACTGTCGGTGTGAATACGCACGCCGCTAAAATCTGCACCGAAATGATCTTCCATCCGGGCCCGGATCGTCTCCATCATCGGGGCGCCCTTTGTCGATGGA
This sequence comes from Lewinellaceae bacterium, assembly GCA_020636275.1. GTDB lineage: Bacteria > Bacteroidota > Bacteroidia > Chitinophagales > Saprospiraceae > JADJTT01. Next base: position 55,484 of record JACJYD010000002.1, read on the forward strand.
AGCAGGGTATCCAATTCCAAGGCCCCGCGGTCGGAGGAGGGGCCATCCTGCTTTGTTTGAACGGCTTCTTCCTCCTCGGCTTTTGCCTGCGCTTCCTCTTCTTCCGGCTGGAGCTGCACGGTTTCCTCCTTTTCGCTATTCTCTGCTTTGGCCTGAACGGTATCTTCTTTCTTTTCCTCCGGTTGTGCCTGCACCTCTTCTTCCGGCTGAAGTTGTACCAGGGGCGTGATCTGGTCATACAGCCTTTCTCTTTTTTCTTCCTTTTTTTCTGCAGCGGGCTCTTCCGTGACATGGTCCGCCATCCGGTCCGCTTCCTGTTCCAAGGGATCGCGGGGAGAACCGACCTTCAATTTGGCCTGAAGTTCAGTATCCTCTTTTTTCTTTTGAAAAAAAGGCTGGTCGCCATGCCCGGTCACGCGGGTAGCGGGTTTGTGTTGCTGTTGTACTGATTTCGTCTTCATGGCCAGTCCACGTATATCAGTTTTTCCATCCAGGGCAGTTTGACCACTGAAATTCCCCAGGGCAGGCGGTCCAATAAAATATCGATGGAGTTTTGCTCTACCGTCAGCCTGAAGCCCTTCTCTTCATTTCGTAAAATGCCGGATCGCTGTAAAAATCCTTCTCTCAAACCGTCGATTGTTGTATTCTTCAGGATTTTCCAATGGCCGATCACCGTTCGCAGGAGATGTTCGGCTTCCTGTTTTTCCTTCGCATGGAGTCTTATCCGCGGCCGGATGGGAAAAGAAAAGGGCAGGGCACAGAGGAGTTTATAAAACGGGGTCTGCAGTTCATCCACCGATTCCTGGCCTGTAGCCAGGAAATGTAACAGGTGAATGGCCCGTACCTGTGCGGCCTGGGTTATGAACCGTTCCTCCTTCAGCAGGCCGAGTTCAGTGAAGAAGGGGGAAAGGAACGGGTGCAAGAGGACAATTCCCGCATGGGATGCCGTGATTCCATCCTCCAGCGCTTTTTCTACCGAGGACTCCGGTTCTACACTTACGGGCAAGGCCGGTTCTTTCTCCTGTGTTTTCCTCAGATCAACCGCTTTTTTTGGCTTTGGCTTCGCCAAAATAGGCGCATTCGATTCGCTGACCAACGCGTCCAGGAGTTTTTCTCTATCCTTTATTCCCCTTCCTTGCAAGGCTCGTAGGTTTTCGGCTGAATAGACCTGTTGTAAAAGCCATAGAAAGAAGGGTCGACGGAACTGAAAAACAAGTCGAAGGCGAGCCTGTGGATCCTGCTTTAAGAGTGCGGCCAGTGGCGCCCATTGGGAAGAAGGAGGCGCCTTTTCCCCTGATTTTCCCGCATTTTGGAGGGGAAATTCATTTTGCAGGGATTTTTCCAGTTCTTCGATCCGACTGATCCCCGGAGTCCACCAGGGGAAAAAACCATTTTTTAAGAAAAAGAACAATAGTTCCAGTTGTGATAGCCGAAGTGAAAGTGCATGTTGTTCAGGTCGGGCCAGCAAATGGAGCTGATCTTCTATTTGACTGATGAGCTTTTCCCGGATGAGTACCGGATCCTCCAGGGATATCTGACCCAGGTTGAGTTCCATGCGGTCCATGCGGTAGAGGGTTTGTTCCTCTCCAAATTTGCTCAAGGCTTCGTCCAGCACAGGCAAGATCTGTGTACGAAACAGGTCGGAAAAACGCTCAAAGAAAGCATGCTCCCGGTCGGGCAATTGAATCTCGAATGAGGACCGAAGGATAATATGTTTGCTTTTTTTCAAAATATGAATTAACTTTATTCCACTGGGCGTGAAAGGCAAGCAGGGAAAGAAGATGAGTGCGACTGGTGATTGTCAGAGATGGCAAGTGTCTTTCTTCGGAAAGCGTACATTGGAAGTATTCGGAAACTGGAACTCAAGTCAATCGAAACGCGACAGCCCGCAGAGCCCCCTCATGTTGGAGGGGGTCTTCTGATTTTTAGACCCTCCCTTTTATCTCCAATGCCGGCATCCCGGCTTCCAAATTCCCGAATGTTACATTTGCCTTGTAATTTCCGTAATAGTCCCGCACGACTGCTCGGACGGCATCCTCTGTTCCTGCCTGGTAATTCGGTAATGAAATCAATACGTCGATATCGCTCCATCCCGTTTTCCCGAGGAGTTTTTCCCGGATCTTCACCATTTCGGGCGGGTTATTCGCTGCGACATCCGACACCCAACTTCCGTCCACCCAACTTCCCACCAGGAATACCCGGGCTCTCGGTACAACGGACAGAACGGCCTCCCGAATGGCCGCCAAGGATTTGCTGATCGGTTGCAACCGGTTGTCGTCCAGACTGGTAATGAGGCGACCTTCCAAAATATTATTCCACTTCTTCCAATCCAGATTGGTCAGGGGGGCGAGTGAATATTCCCTGTTTTTATCCAGGGACTGGTGCAACAACTCGTAGTTGACCGGATCGTAGGGTGGCGGGATAAACGAACAGACCGCTTCCTTGTAAAAATCGCCCTTAATATCGCCGATCTTGATCCTTCCTTTTTCGTTGAACAAATAGGAATCGGCATTTATCCCTTCCCTGATAACGAGCTCGAAGTGTTGGCCTGCATATTTTTTGATGGCGATGCGATCCTCTTCCCGGACGGTATCGAATACCAGTCCGGTGGGGAAGGCGGCGTTCAAGGCATCGACAATGGCCCGCATGCCGCTTTTTTTGAGGACCTTCATTGGAACCCGCACGGTGACGGGGCCTCCCTTTAACAGGGACGAACCTTCTATTTCATATTTGGTGATCACCAGGTTATAACTGCGTTGCGGAATTGGAAAGCCCTTTTTCGGGCGTCCGATATTGCGCAAGTATTTGCTGCTGCTGATCCATTTGTAAACGCATTGCTGAAGGATCCAGCCCTGCGAGCCGCTTGTACAACAGTTATAGGGCAAAGCGAAGTCGGCGACCACCTGGTAGGAACCTTTGATCAACCGGTACGCTACGACCAGGGTGCCTCCGCGGGGCACCCCTCCCTGGTGTTCCAGGCCCGGGTGCCGTTTTACAAATTCGGAAAAAAGGGTTACACGTTGGCCCACTCCCGGGCCGCCCGGCGTATCGCTAAACAGGACGACCTCGATGCTGAAATCAAGTCCCAGCCGTCGTCTTTCCTGATAGAGCTTTTCCAGCACAGGGGATAATTCCCTGCCCACATGCCCTTCGATCCGGTAGAAATCCTCATCACCCTGGCGGTACTGTAGGGGATGGTTATTGTTGTTTATCCGGTAATAAGAAGGAACCAGCGCCAGTTGATTGCGCACTGTTTTTTCATACGACCAGAGCCTCAACAGACCATCTGCGGTATTATTCGCATTGCCAGTTACGGGGAGGTAGGCCGGGATAGCCCGCTTGGAAAGCGGGTGGAGCTTCGATCTGCCAGGTACGACTTTGATCCCATCCTTCATATTGACAGCCTGGTTTGGGGCAAATGCCGACAACATGGAAAATATCCGGTAGTGCAAGGTCCACAACTCCTCCTTCAACGCTTCCTGTTTCTGCAGGTCCGGCGCCGGGATAAACCCGTGGCGGAATGGAACCTGTGGTCCCTCCACCGGAAAGAAGCCGTTGCCCGTGCTCAGGAAGGGCGAGCGGACAAGAAATTCCTCGGAAAGGTCCTTATCAATATCCGTGAGTGAGCCCAGGAAGAGGTGTTTGGGGAAATGATCCGGACCGGCATTGCACAAGGCATCATGGATAAAGGCCCTGTTCCGGAATTCGAGATAAGCATCGATCAGCGAAGCCAAAAAGTCGTAGAAGTACTGGATGGCTATCGATCCGGCGTTGCCGGCAGCCTGCACGGCCTGCAAGAGCTGGTTGAACCTCTGCTGGAACTGCGCGCCTGCATTATCGGGGTATATTTGGTCCAGCAAATATTTATAGGCTTTGAGGCTATCCAGCACAGCGGTTTTCAGGTAGGGGATTACGGCGGCAACGTGAATTGCGTATTGATCGACCAGGTCTTCAAACAAGACCGGCGGGTTATTGAACACATCGATCCTGGGCAAGGTGAGATACTCTTCTCCGGGCAGGTTGTATTTTTCGTGGTCTTCATTATGAAGGGGACGTTTGCCTTCCTCTTCCGTATCTTTCTCCCGGGTTTTGATCTCTTCGGCCACATTTTTATCCGCCAACAGGAATATGAAATTCATTTCCAATCTGGATCCCTGGTCGTTGCAATCATTCGTGTCACAGTTCTTGAGCGATTGCAGGTCCTGTTTCAGGTAAAGGATGAGTACTTTATCCTGCAGAAAATCGGAGGAGAGTATATCGGCGTCTTCATCTGCGGCTACATCCGGGACCAGCTCGAAGAGTTCCAGCAGATCATTGGGGCCATCCTTGAAAAAGGAATACACCTCGGCCAGTTCCCGGTAAAGGCGCACCTTGTCGGTATAGGGTTCCTTGTCCCGAATATCCTTTTCAAGGCTGCTGAACTCCTCCTTGATGGTATAGGGTTTGTAGCCGGTAAACGTTTGTGCCGTCGTACTGGCGAGAAATCCCTTGGAGGTGATGCCGACCCCTTCGCTGACCAACAGTGCATCGCGAAGAACGCCGTTGCCGTCGGGAGCCTGGTCAAATGCCATGCGATAGCCGCATACGATGCCAATGCCAACGGTTTTGGTCCGGGTCAGCCGGCTTTGTTCTTCCAGGTAATTGACCACGTCATTGAGGTGGTCGTGTCGCAGCACCTGATTGGCTTCAAAAACGGGAAACTGATTAAAGAACACCATAATTTTGGTTTTTTAACTTAATAACTGCCCAGGCTGGTAGCGCCTAACCGGACGGGGATTTCTCCTGCATCTTCTTCACAATCGTGCAACGTGGCTTCGGGGTAGATGGTATTCAACTGATCGAGGATCACTACCAGAGAAACCAGGGCCTGATTGTACGCCGCCGGTTCCGGTTCTTTTTTCGTCTTTTCCTCCAGAAAAGCTTTAAACCGTTCTCCCAGTAACTTCATTTGTTGGTTGTCGATCCAACAGATCCGGGGTTGGATATGCGCGGGGGTCTCTTCCCTGAGCAGGCGTTCGAAAAACCGCCTGAAATTCATATTATTGAAGCGGCCCGTCCAATAGGGGAGTACGACGGAAATGCGGAAGGAATAGGGATCCTCGTCGCCACAACACTGGCAATCTCCGGACAGGCAAATATCCAGGAGCGCCTGGTCGGAACTTTGGAACAAAGGCCGCAGGAGGATATGCTCGATCAACATAATTCCCTCCCGATCTTCCGCACCGCAGTGATCCTTGCTCAGCAAAAAGAAATCGTAGGCCCTGAATATATCCCGGATGCGTTCCTGCCCTTCGTTTATGGAACCGAGCACATCTTCATGCGTCAACTGGATACCCGGCAGTTCTATGATCAGGCTGCCATCGTCTTCTACCCGGTAGATGCCCGGGCTGCGAAGATAGGGGGCTATAATGCCGACTACGGCATCTGCTTCACCCCGGGAGGCATAGGTTTCACTGGAGGCAAACAGTTTATTTCCATTTTGGGATTTTATGGTGATGAAGTACTTTTCTTCGTTGGCCACCTTTTGTGATTTCAGGATCTTGTCTACCGGGGTGGAGCAGTGCAGGAACCGTCGCGACAGATCCTGGATCCCTGCCAGCCGGCCGACCCGGCGTTCGAGGCCGGAGATGTTGCCGGAATTCCAAAGCTGTGCCGGGTCCTCGGGGCGGTAATTAAAGGCCTGGCCCCGGGTTCGGCTCATGAGTGGATATGCCCCGAGGAAATCGATCTTGTCGTTGATCAGGTCTTCTCCTGCCTTGATGCGGTCGCCCGTCAGGTTGAAAAGCATCAGCGTATAATCGGTGAATTGCTCTCCAAACCGGGCCAGGAGGTGATCCAGCAGCCGGTTGCGGCGCTCGATGAATTGTTCCTTGGATTCGTAGAGTTTCTGACGCGAAGAATTTTCCCGAAGGGGAGGGACCCCGTTTTGGGAAACATAGAATTCCTCTTCAAAATCGCCTTCAGTCCGGGCGATGATCTCGCCGTCGAGGTATTGCGAAAAATAGGTTTGCTTGATATCTTCCGGAGAAAGCAACCACTTTGCATTAGTCAATTGAGCCAGATAGTCGGCCAACACCTGTTCGTAAAAGAGCAAGTAGGCCTTCAATTGTTTGGCTTGAGCGATGCGGGCAGGAGGTGCGTCGAGCGGCAGGCGGGCTTCGCCAACTCCGTAAGTTTCCGGCAAGTCGTGTTGCACCGGGAAATACTGGTGCAGGTCGCGGTACCTACCCTGAGGGGGCTCGATCACCTGGTTAGGCGGGACATAGGCCTTTTTCCGGTTGAGGGCACGGAGGTAGTCGAGCGTTTCCCGGGTTTCCGTTCTTTTTGCCGTATAAGGGATCTGGTTTTTATAGAACAGGAGCTTGGAATAGGCCGTATTCAAAACCGGTTGTTTGCCCGGGGTCACCGGCAGGCTCCAGGGTTCGGCTTTGGCATCGGCCTGTCCGGAAGCATTATACCTTCGCAAGAGCAGATTCCGCACGGTTATGATCTCGTCAAACTCCAGAAGGATATTGATCAGGTCGGAAGCGTAGATTGCCTGGCGCAATTCGGTCTCCTCGAGTTCGCCGTTTTTGATAAACCCGGATTTGGTAAACACCTTTTTACCCTGACACGAAAATTCCGGATCGACATAGGGGCCGTCGAATATCTCGTCGGCGGTAAATCCTTCTTTCAGCAACTCGCTCAGGGTGTAATATTTTACCGGAGGATTGAGGTATTCTTCAATGGCCAGAAAAATCTTGGCTTGCAGGACTTCCAGGTCTGCGTCGTTGCGGGTTTCAATATCGACACAAACGGCAATATGTTCGGCTTCTATGGTCTGGATGGCATGGAAATCCTCACACAGGTTCCGGTGGGCGTGCAATACACAACAGACTGCGGAGATCACCCGGTCGATGGTTTGTTGTTTCTTCCAGAAGACGGAAAACAGCGCCTGGTTGCGATTGTCAGCCGTCGTGCCTTCCAGCGCTTCTTTCAGGAAGGCGGCCGTGATGTCCACCGGCTCCATCAGCGAGTTGGGCTTTGCGTTGATGATCCGGATAAAGGCATTATCAAACACGACTTCCTGATCGTCCAGTTTTACTTTCAGACGGACTTTCCAGACCGGTTTTTTCGGATCGCCCGGCACCAGGATGATATCGGCTTCATTCAGTTCAAGGATCTCGGTAAAGTCGAGTGAAACATCGAAGGGATCTTTCAGGTCGAAGGCCACCTCGACCCCTTTCAGCGCGCCGAAGGGGATGCGGTAGAATAGCTCTTGTTCGTTCAGGGAGCCCAGTTGTTCATCGATATCCAATTCCAGCAGCACGTCGTAAAGCCCGCGGGGAATAACCCGGTGCAGGTCTTCTTTTAGAATTTTTTCCTGCTTATCCCAGAAATCCTTCCAGAGCGCGGATTTTTCGTTTTTCAGAAGGTCGGACACCTCACCGGGCAAGGCATTTTGAAAATCATCGGCCGTGCGAATGACAAGGATATCGGAGATTTTCTTTTCCCGGCCCCGGATCCGGGTGGTAAAGATGGCCGGCGTTGTCCATCTCCACTCGCCGGCGACGGCTTCCACCTGAAACGCCTCCAGGTCGATCTGAGTGATCCATCGTGCGTATTTAAAGGTTTCCTTTCTTTTTTCCAGATCGAGAATGACTGTATGTCCGGCCCAGGGACCATCCACGATCTCGTAGGTCAGGGGAGCAAAGGTGAGTTGGCTGTTCGGGCAGTCGGCAAAAAACGGCACCTCGGAAACCCCGTCGAGCGGATGTAGCCAGGCATTGCGCACGCCTTCCACTTTGAGGAGGATCTTCCGGTAATCCGCCAGGGTGAGCGGGCAGGTGGGAAGGATCTCATGGGCAGGAAAAAGCCCGGTATTCTGGAGCGCGGGGTCTTCCTGTTCGCCTTTGGCCACGAGGTCCCGGATATCAAAACCGGTGCGATACCCGAGGTCTGCGAGCGCATAGCAGAGCAGTTCCAGCATGGTGATCCCCGGATCATGGACATTGTGGTCGGTCCAGATATTGCCCGACAGTTCCCGGATAAAGGCGATCCCCTGCTGGCGCAGAAAGTAGTAATCCTGGGAATGAGCAAGGTCCCGGTTTTTGTCGATCGTGCTGTATTTGGAATCTACTGGCATTTATCGTTTCTATATTTCTCTGAAATACAATCACTTAATTCTATGTTCACCCCGGCGTCCGTGCGATTAATGTTACGGATCACATGGGTCCGGTGGGAGACGAGGATAGACCGTGCAGTGGTAGCCTCGATCACCTCTACATCCACTTTTGACCAGGCGTTGTCGCTTTGTTCGATATCGGTTTTGTGAAACATCTTGACCTCTTTCACAAAATCCACATAGGGTTGTTCGTCGATGAAGTCGATGATCGTCGATTTGTACCACTGACCGCCGAAACTGATCTCCTGGCCTTCTTCAAAGGCCCAGGGGGACAGGAAGCGAATAATAGCTTCGTTGAGCAGTTTTTTATAGAAAGGTATGTCTGCAATATCCTCCGTGAAGGCGACGGAAAAATCGAGCTGCACCTCTTCCAGCCGAGGTTGTACTACTTTGAGCCGCACGAAGGGGGAGACCTTGGTCCTCAGATGCCGGCAAATATCCAGCAGGGTCTTTTTTTCGGTGTAGGGGCGGAGTGGGTCCTTGCCGGCAGCCTGAATACGGGGGATACAGACCAGCGTGACGTTTCCGGGACTGAGTCCGTTGTCGAGTTCGGTATGGTTCAGGCATTTTACTTTAAAGATCCCGGGAAACTGCTCGAGCACGAGGCGCTCATAATCCCAGATCTGGATCGCCCGGTTCTTGTGCCGCAATCTTTCGCTGACACGCGTATAGTAGCGATCGTCGGGTTCCTGACCCCGGCCTCCGAAGGAAGGGTAGGGTTGCCGGACCTTTTTGACCGCGATATCGTTCAATGCCGGTTTATTGATCGTCTCGGCTTCCAACGGCTTCTCCAGGAATGCAGGGTCATTCTTCTGGTCGATAAATTCGACCAGGGCTGCCTGGGCATCGAGCGACCGAAGGGCGTTCAGCGCACCGGTATTGAGTGCAACGGAACAACGCAACCAGTGCAGTCCCGTTGGCAATACAGTGTGTTCCCGGTTGGCGTCGCCCGGAATGGCGATCCCGATGATCCCCGAGCGGGTAAACTGGTCTGATTTATCGTCGATCTCCAACCCGGGGCCGCTTTTCCAGCTATTATTCCGGAGATAGGTCCAGGCGGCCTCTGCGGGTTCGGCAAGGGGAGCAGCGGTTCCATCGACCACCTGTGCAAGAAGGGTCAGCCGCTGGGGTGGCGCCAGCTTTTCAACGCCAATATAGAGTTCTCCTTTGTTTTCCAATACCGGGATCACCTGTTTCGGCGCCTTTTCCTGCTGAAAACCAAAGGGGTACAACTGGTGAAAAATAACCGGTGCGACCAGCTCCGTTTCGTAATGCAGCGTCAGGTTATTGAGGCGGGCGGAGTAGGGCGCTTTAGGCACTTTATTGACGTCGACATTAATGCCGCTGCCACTGGGCGGCGAATAACTTTTTGCGGTCTTTGCATTCGCCAGGAGCGCCACGGTCTTTTCATCGATATACCGGTCGTTGCCGAACCCGTGGATGGACTCGATCCGTATAAATCCGCTCGTGGTGGTATCCCTCAGCGCGGGATTCTCCAGGGGCTGGTTTGGGGAGGGAGGGATGGCAGCGGCCATCGAATTGAATTCGATCGTATTTTGCTTTTCTCCCGCTAAAAAGAGGCGAGGGCGAACCTCATGATATTTTTTTTCTCTTGTAAAAGTCTCCCCTTCCCATTTTCCCTTGTCGAGATACTGAAGGCGCAAGCGGAAGGCTGTTTCCAGGGAACTATAAAAGAAATCGGACGTGGTATACAGCTCCTCCCATTCGGGGGTCAATTCCAGTTTTTTCAGTTTTTTGCTGAACACCTCGCTGCTGCCGAGCACGAAATAGGGCAGTTTGCCGGGATTGGAACCGAACAGCGGGAATGGTTTGGATACGTCTGCCACGCCATCCCGGTTATAGATCGTAAAATTCCGGACGTTCTCCACATCCACGGAAAGACGAAGACTGCTGAAGGAAAAGGACTTCCAGTAAGAATAATTATCCACCAGCACGAACTTGAGAACCGGCAGGGTACGGCCGAAATCATCCGGGTGGGCTTCATCGACATGAAACTTGGGATTGAACGGTAATACCGGCAGTTGATCGCCTTGGAGGGTGATCAGGAGCGAATGGTGGTTGGAGGGATCCCGTTGCAAGGTCGTCACTTCGACCCATTCTTTTTCGGAAGTGTAATAGACCCGGAAGTCATTTCCGGGTTTCAGCGGCAAGTCCCGATTGAACGTCAGGGAGATCTTTCGGTCTCCTTCCCGGAGAAATAATTGGGGGTCGGCCACGGCAAATCCGAGGCGGGCTTTTGGCTCCAGGGACCCATTTGATTGCTTTTGCCCTTCAAAAAATGCCTGCCATTGGGGATACTCTTTCGGCAGGGGTTCCTGGATCCCATCCAGGGTATCCACTTTGGAGGCGGCGACCGGGAATCCATCATCCGGCAGAAAAACGGATTTGAGCGCTACCACCCGGCCTTCATTGATGACGATATCGTTCCTTAACTGATAGGCCACCGGATTGCCTTTGTCGTCTTTTCCGGCTTTAAAGAGCGTCCCCGTTTTCAACAAGTGTGATGACTGGTTCCTGGCCAATTCGAATAGGAGGTGCGCCTGGTCGGGAACTGGTTTTCGGGGGAAGAGCTGCAGCACCTCCTGGTAGTAATACTCCAGGTGGCGACGGGTATAGGTGTTAAGATGATCCTGGTTATAGCGGAGCAAGCGAAGGAAGGTCAGCCAAAGCCCGTAATGCGGCGTATGGCCGGGATAGCCGGTCAGGGAGGCGTCGAGATACCGCGCTGCTTCCCTTCCGGCTTTTGTCATCAGTTCCATGATCCGGTCGAAGGCGGCGGTAAAGAGGTTGTATTGCAGCGCATCGAAGATCTGCTTTTTGGCAACGTTCTCTTCCTGGAAAGGCTTTAGATCTTCAGGTTGGTCCTTGTAGTAGGTCGCCCACGTTTTCTGTGTAAATGGAAGCTGGATCTGGGCCTTGGTAAAAAGGGGAGTGCGGAGGAGTTGGTCGGCGACGACGTCCGGAAGGGTAATGTTTTCTGCCGGGATTTGGAAATCTTCCGCTTGGAGGGGACCGTCGTCAAAAGCAACGGGCAATCCGGCAAGGGCTCCCTTGTGGTAGGCGATGATCCGGTCGATGGCGTCTTTGCCGTCCCTTTCGAGCATCAGGCTGATCTTTTCGCGCAATTCGTGGTCGAGGGGCAAGCGATAGAGTTGGTCGATCAATTCCCGGATAACGATCAGGGAGAGGTGGAACCACAACTTAAAATGCCGTTTCAGGGCTTCCTGGAGCTGAGGACTGTCCGGAGTGCCGGAAAGAGAAATGAGGTAGGTGCGCAAGCTCAATTGAAAATCGCGTACGATATCGATGGGGTATTCGGCCAGTGTGGCTAGCACGGCGCTTAGATCATTGTTCCAGAAGGATTCCCAGTTGCCATTCTCCAGATTGGCGGAGTTGTAGTATTTGATAAAAGGGGCATACCTTTTGGCGAAAAGGATATAATCGGAAACCGTCCGCTCGTCGATCCGGGCATTTTCCGGCGACAAGGCGGCAGGCAACCGGTCTTTTTGATTGCTCCCGCTTCGTACCAAAGGGTTTTTCCGTTCGCAAGGTTTAGCCATCAGAGCCTGGTATTTGCTTCGTCCAGATAATAGGGGAACACAAAATTGAAACGGGAATTGGCATTCCGCACTTTGTAATGGATCTCGATCAGAAGCCGGCCTGCGGTATCTTCAAAGTTCAGGTCGATTTTCTCCACATCGATCCGGGGTTCGAAATAAAGAATTGCCGTTTCGATCATATTTTGCAGAAGACCAATTGCACCGGAATTGATCGCATCAAAAACCATATCCTTCATGCTGCAGCCGAATTTGGGTTGCATCAATCGCTCCCCCAGCCGGGTGGTGAGGATGATCTCCAGACTTTGGTTGATGTCTTCAAAACCGGAGGCTATTTCCACTTCTCCCCGGCTGCGATCAAAAGCAGGCGGGAAACTCCACCCTCGTCCCAGATACGGATAGTCTTCTTTCATAGATCGGTTTTTTAAATGGTCTGTCCGTTTTACCCTCCAATTATTACTGTTGGAGCGCCTACAACGATGACGCCCCCATGCGCTGTCGTATCTCCCATTCGCGCGGCGGGTTTTCCCCCGATCAGCACGGTAGCCGAGCCCTTGACAATGCTATCGGGCGGACCTGTACAGACGCAAATATCACCTACCACCGCTGCCGGTACTCCGGCGATCAACACGGTCGGCGCTCCCGGACCGGTTATCGGTCCACCCACGTGAGGCACGAGGGCTGTCACCATGGGACAGGTATGCATATCGGTTATTCTGGCTGCTGGAGGCATATCAATTGATTTGTACGAGTGAACCTTTAATGACCGTAATGGCACTGCTATTGATCTCGGCGCCTGCCGATCCCTGGGCTTTGAAACTGGCATTTGCCTTTTGCTCTATATTCGTTCCTTCCAGCTTGATATCGCCCTGGGCTTTCAAAGTAATATTTTTGGCACTCTCCAAAGCGATACCGTCGCTGTTCAGGACCACCTTATTGCCGTTCTCATCGGCAAGGGTAACGCCGCCATCGTCGTCGCTGAGCGTGAGTGTGTTTCCATTTGGCGTTTCCAGTTGCAGGCTTTTCAATTCATCGTTGAAGGTGACCTTGATCTTTTCGCGGGTAACCAGCCCTTTTATATGGTTGTCGTCGCTGGCTGGAATTGGGGCTGCCCGGGAACTACTATGCAATGCCCCTATTACGATGCCTTGATTGGGATCGTCGTTTAGAAAACCAACGACCACCTCGTCGCCAATTTCGGGCCGGAAGACAAAGCCTCTTTCAGTTCCGGCATCGAGGCTAGCCCAGCGCATCCAGGTGCCTTCTTCGGCCTTGTCGACAATAGGCAGGCGGACCAATATCCGCTCCCGGCCTTCTGGATCGTCCTGGAGCTGGGAAACTACTCCGATCTGTAGTCCGTGTATGGCCGAAGCAAATCCGGATGCGGGTTCGGCCATGATCTCGTATTGTTCGTAATGCCATTGCGGGTTAAAACCCACCTGAGCGGTGGTACGCCAATCGCCCCTGCCCAAAGAGTGCTGTATCCCTGTGATCAGGGCCAATCCGTTAAACCGGTCCCCAAAACCTCTAAATTCTGCCAGGGTACCAGGGGCAGCTGTTTTATTACCCTGAAATTTCACCGTTCCGCGTATTCTGGACATTCTCGATTTGAGCATTTGAGCCTCGGCCCAGGTATCGAGATCTTGTTGGGTAAGTATTCCTCCGTGGGCAAGGGAATAGTTACTTCCACCTATTTGAGCCAGCTCGGCTCCGGGAATATTCCCCTGGTCGGGTGTCGACACATCGTCCGATTCTCCGGTAATGATCTCCTGATTGGCCTCATCCCAGGAGGAGGCTTTGACGGCCTGGAACTGGGTGCGTGCATCCATTTCCATATCGAGGGCGATGAGATTGCGCCCGTATTCGATCCGGAATGCCGGGGTTTGGACCAGGGGTAGTCCCGATATCTTCAGCGTGCCGTCTTCCACGATGCAATACATCCCGAGCTTTTCCGTGCGGAGGATCAAAAAATCCCAATCCGAGATTTGATATTGGGTAATTTCCGGGTGCCGGACCGGTGCACCGGCAGGACTGAAATCAACGCTTATTCCGTCGTAAGCACCGGCGATCTCATCGAACAGATCGCCATCCGACATTTCCTTGAAATAGCGGGATTTCCGGTCCAGGGTCATTTTAAATGCCTCATCTTTCGCCTCAATGTGGAGAAAAGAGCCGCCCCAGGTGTTTACCCGGATCTTCTGCTTGGTGATCACACCCTTGAACAAGGTCGATTCATCCTGGTGATAGCCCCCTTTGATCTCGATCTTTTTGCCGGGCACGAAATGATCGGAACTGCTGCCCTGGAAGGTTTGCCCTGCGGGGTCTCCGTCGTCCACTAGCAAAAAAGCGGAAGGTATGCGATTGATCGATTTTTCGATCTCTAATGAAATAATCCCTGTCCCGGCAGGTAAGGCATTGCCATCCACCAGCACCTTAAAAGTGGTAAGGTCCGTAGAATTAGCTGATTGCAGGGGAGAATCGAAATTACCTAGGGGCATTTTTCATCATTTTTTCTTTGACGACATCGTCAAGGTTACTTGAGAGGATACAATTGCAGAACCACACCGGGATTTACCTTCCGGAGGTTATTCAGTTCGTTCTTTTCCGCTACTTGCAGGTAGTATTTGGGGTCTTTGTAAACGCCGTATGTGATCAGGGAGAGATGTTCGCTCTCCTTGACGGTATGGAGATGGGTGACGTCCGGGGAAAGCAGATTGTCGATCAGGGATCCCAGGGTGATCGGTTTGTATTCTTTCCAGGAAGTGGAAATAACCGCTCGCAGGGGCAATCCACTGGGCCGGAACAGTTTGTAGTTAATGGAATAATTGACCAGCACGCAGCGAACAAAAAAAGTGCCCCATGAAACGATAAAAAAATTGGGCCGGTGGATATCGCCCTGAAACCCCACGGTCGTTTTGAAGAGCTCGATCAGCGGCATTACTTCCAGCGAAGCGCCGCTTGCGCCGGTGCCATCCAGAAAAATATCGAAACTAAAGGTGCGGGGTTCGATCCCTTCAAATTTGGCTTCGCTGCCGTCCTTGCCGTGTTCCTGATCCTCCTTGTACTTGTAGGTCGTGGAGATCGACAGGCTTTCGGGGTTGAACGGACAGACAAAAGGCGGACCGGAAGGAATGGGCACCTGTACATTCTCTGCATCCTTGAAAGGGATGATCGTCAATTTTACCAATGCGCCATCAGCCATTTAGCGTTCCTTTTGTTTTTCCAAAATAGCGAGCACCTGTTCGACGCAAGCTTCGATAACGGCATCCTTGATTTCGGCCATTGAAATCTGGGGATCAGTTGGAGCCGGTTGGATTGGTTGGACCGGCTTGGGTGGCTCTTTCAACTCGGCCCGGATGATTAATTCCCGAATCTCTATCGGCATAAGTGTAAATTAATTTTCGATTTTAAAATACTGATAAGACAACTCCAGCGATTCGATGATCAGGCTGCTGTTCTCTGCGTTGAGGTCTGAGATCGTCCACTTCTTTGGCCAGGCCCTGAAGAAGGCATAGGTTTGTAAGGGCTGATGCTCGCTGTTGAGGATCTTGACCCACACAGTCGCGGGTTGGATGTCCAGATCGAGGATGGCATTTTCACACCATTTTCGAACAGCCGAATCGACGAGGAGCCCGCGTTTGAGCACCAGGTCGGGATAGCTGGCCCGCACCGGGAATTTGTGGGAAAAGCGGTTTTCTCCCCCTTCATTCAGGGTCTCCGTTTGAAGTTCCATGGAAAGGCCGGAAACCTGTTGAAAGCGGATCTCGCTATCGCCTGCGCCGGGCACATCAAACTCCACGGTAAAATGGAAGCCGACCGGTGGATCGTACTGCGCCATCTTTATTCGTTTTGAATGGAAATTCCTTCATGTGCCAGTTCCAGGGTCTCAATGGCAACCTCGTTGGCATCTGCCTTGAGATCGGTTGACTGGACCTTGGTCGGCCATGCATTTTTCACTTTCCAGGTGACCACCGGCTCGTGTTCTTCATTGAGCAGGCTTATGGTAATATCCCGGCGCTCGATCGTGTTGAGCTTGACGGTATTCCACCAAATGAAATATTCATTATCGGTCTTGAACGTACCCCGTTTCAGGACGATGTTGGCAAATTTTTGCATGCCGGGCATCTTGCGTTTGTGGTACTCGGGGCTGGCGCCGTCGCGGTATTCGATCACCTCCGTTTCTACGTCGAGACCCGATACCTCCGTGAAGCCGATGCGGGTGCCTCCCCATTCGACCTGAAAATGGAATTTGGAAACCGGATATTCTGCCATGGTAATAGATTTTTTCAGTTAATGATTAGGAGACTTGTTGCATTTGGGAGAACCGCAGCACGATAAATTCGGCGGGCCGGCTCGGCGCCACCATCACATCGATGATCATGAGGCCTTTGTTTATATCGTCGGCCGACATGGTCTTGCCCAGGCCGACGCTCACCTGGAAGGCATCCTCGGGTTTTGCCCCGGCCAGTCCGCCCTGCCGCCAGATCGTCGTCAGGAAATTTTCGATCGTCGTCTGCACCTTAATCCAGGTATTGGCCGTATTGGGTTCGAAGACGAAATTTTCCATGGTCTTCTCAATGGATTCTTCCATGAAAATAAACAGCCGGCGGACATTCACGTAGCGCCAGTTGTCGTCGTTTCCCTTGAGGGTACGGCCGCCCCAAACCAGGGTTCCTCTACCCCGGAATGCCCGGATGGCGTTGACGGATTTGCCGGCGTTTACGTCGACATTGATATCCATTTGATCATTGCTGTCGATCATGATCGTGGGGCCCATGACGGAGGAAAGGCTCTCGTTCGCCGGGGCTTTCCAGACCCCTTTGTTACTATCGACATAGGCGTACATCCCTGCTACGCCGCCGCTGGGAGGCAGTACCACTCCGTAGGTCCGGATGGCGGCGTTCACGCGCTGATACAACGGGTCGTTATCCAGCAGGAACTGTTCCAGCCCTTCCGCCCGGCGCATGAGTTGCTCCCTGAAGTCGAGGATCTGGTTGAGTACGTCGTTGTAGAGTTGCTGAAAAAAGGGCCTGGCCTTTTTGACCTGGTCGGTTACGGGATCACCCGGATTGGCGGGAGGATCGCCATACACGGAATTCAGAATTGCCACGGTGTCGGGATCATTAAGGTCGACCGTAATTCCGGAATAGTCCAGGCCGTTGTGGTCCAGATCGGCAGCGTCAGCAATTTCCCCCAATGCATCGGAAGAGTCGCCCGGGAAACCGCCGTCATAGATGAGCAACTTTTCGATCAAGGGTTTGAGATCCCCGGCTGGATCGACCTTGAGCGCGTGCAATTCGAATGCGCTTTTGGCCTCGGGTGAGATCAGAGATTTGCTGGCCAGGGATTTATTGTCGGAAAAGTCGGCCATATCGTGCAGGGCGATAAATTCCAGCAGCATTTCCACGATATATTGGGCCCGGAGCGTCAATTCAGCCTTGTTGTCCGTCCGTTCGATCAGATCATAACCTTCCGCGATCGATACCTTGAAGGGATCGGCGTCGAAGGGAGCGGTAAAGCCGTTGGCATAAGGGGCATTAATGAGCTTGTTCAGCATGGAATCTTTTCCCAGGTCTTTGAAAATATTGTCGACCTCCGTGAAGAAAGCGGCGTTGGCGCTCAATTCAGCAAATGTTTTTCCGGCCCCTCCCTGGGAAAGAGCGATCTGGTCGTATTGAAAGTTCAAGCCATAGGTGGTCCGGACATACGGGTAGTAAGCGGCCCCGTATTGCAGGTTGCTCGCTCCGATAGCCTGGCGAAAATCGTCGACCTCCTTGATCTCGAACCGCTTTTTATTTGGATTGTGTTTTACGTCGAGTATGGCGAAGCGGTCCTGAAGATCGTTGGCCTGTTTCAGCATTTGTTGCTGAAGGGTGCTGCGCGGACCATCATCCAGCAGAACGCCGTCCGGGGCGACGAGCAGCGTAGGTTCATCCACCTTTTTGATCGCATCCAGTCCCGCTATAAAATCTGCCACATCGACGGTGTTGTCCGTTCCGTCCTCTTTTTTATAGAGTCCGACCGGCACGATAAAACAATCTCCTCCGCCGTTGTCGAAGAAGAGCTTCATACTGTTATGGAGATAAAAACCGGGAGTGATCTCGATAGATTCCACCTTTTTGGCAGCATCATTGGAGAGGCTTACTTTCACATTCTTTACCTGGGCGCCCTTGCCGAAGAATAGTTCGAAATCGACCAGGGATTTTACCCGGACGGGGGTGATCACTTTTTGACCTCCCTCGAGTTTGATCAGCGACTCGCCATCTTTTTCAGCCCGTTCCACATAACCGATAAAAGCGGGAATTGCGGTTTCAACGGCTGCCACGCCGGGAGGGAAAGTGTCGATTTCCTTAATATAGACACCAGGAGTCTTGTAGGATGTCATAGCTCATTTAGTTGTGATGAAAAAAGTGGGTTATCAGAATTTTTCGTCGTACAGCAGGTAGTATTTCCTGAAATCATCATTGTTGTTCACTATTGTAGATTTTTGCTCGCCTTCCCAGTAGATATCCAGCATCCCCGGCGATTTGGGGCCAGCAGGGTTCTGATCGAGATAGATCCTGCTGATCAGATCGCCGTTCTCCTTGTTCAGGTCATATCGCCCTGAGGGATAGTCCTCGAGGTTGATTTCCGTGTATATAGTCGGCGGGTTATCGTTTTTGTCCAGTTCGATGGTCATGTCCGGCTTCCCACCCTGTCCGGCATCTTTTACCACGATCTTGTCATAGGGGTAGTTGCCTCCATTGTCTTTTGAAGTGGCGACGGTAAAAAGAGGGGGGCGGATGGTCACGAATTCAATGCGCGTAGCCTGGATAGCCGGATTATTCCCGGCATAGTCGATCACCAGTTTGGATAATTCCGAGCCATTGTTCATGATCTGGCCGGCATTCAGGTTGTGGAAATACAAATTTTTTGCCGCGGCATTATTGGCGCGGAAATAAGCATCCAGGATGGTTCCGTTAAATGGAAAAACCAAAAAACGGAACCCGATCCGTCCGGAAATTTTATGGAGTATGCGAGCGTCCTCAGCCAGCAAGGGGTGCAATTTGAAAAACACCTCAAACCCATCTTCCCGGGCACGGAAAATTAGTCCGTACAAGTCGAGGATCTGCCTGCATTCACGGGTCGGCTCCATTCGAAATACGTGCGCGGGTCTCACCCGTCCGTCTCCGATCAAAGGCAGCTTTCGGCGAGCGACCTCCACGCTGAACATCGGTTTATACTGGATCTGAAAACTCATAGCAGCCCCGTTTCAACCTGAATATCCTTGATTTCCGGGCCGTCTTGGATTGCATCTTTTCGTTCGATCTTAACTATTCGGGCTTTGTAAAGGAGGGAGGGGTAGTATTTTCCACCATTGACACCCCAAAGGTGGTTGATTTGCTCCAGCGTCAGGTTGTAGAGTTCGAAGATCAGCCGGTCCACTTCTTGGGGGAAGGTGGCTGGATTATTATTGCTTTTATTCGAGGCGGTAAAAAAGGGTTTGCTTTGAAAGCACTCTGCCACGCCGGACAAAACCTGCAGGCAAGTGGCATAATCGCTGTTATTGGCAATGAAAAGAAGGTAGAGATTCAGGAAAACTGGCGCTTCCTTTTGTTTGAGCACCCCATTTTGACGGGTGAAATTCGGGAGGTTTTTCAGCGTCGCCTCTTCATGCACATTGACCAGTGCGAGGGTGATTTTTGAATCGGCGCCGGATTTTTCTTCTACCGTATGGGCATGGTCAAGAACGACAGCCAGATTGGTATAGGCTTCGACCTCTTTGGAGATAAATAGAATAGATTCTTTGATCATTGGGGACCGGTTCTTGGGATGAAATCTCGGATCGCCCTGAAAGATAAATTATTTTTTAAACTAAAGCAAATAATCAAATATGTATCAATTCAAAAATTGGGGGGCATATAAAATTTCGAGAAGAGGAGGGGTTGCATGAATATTATAAAATTATAGAAAAAGTGATTTGACGGCCAGCGGCCGTCAAATCACTTTTTCTATAGTTTATCCCTATTTCCCCCCCTTCTTCTTCTTAAACGGATTGAAATTCTCCAATTCTTTCTTGATCTCCTCCTGCGTCTTCTTCGACTGATCCTGGATCACCTCCTTGGCTTTGTCCTTGGCTTGTTCGGTCCCCTGCTGGATCACGGCTTTCACCGTATCCTGGGCCTGCTTTTTCAGGGTGTCGACCTTCTGTTTGGCTTCGGCTACGACCTGCTCTTTTTGCTGCTGCAATTCCTGCTTGGCCTGTTCCTTGACGGATTCGGTGACGGAGCTTTGGCCGTCGCCGCCCAACAGTTTCATGGCTACCTTTGGTTTGGCGATGTTGCCGGTGATGAGGAACTGGACATTTACATATTCGCTCTGCGCCAGGTTGATGCCGAGCTTGCCGGCTTCCTGCGACAGGGCGTTGAGGCCGCTGCCGGCCGCGGCGCCGACGCTTCCTTTTTCCAGCATCTTGCGCGGGATCCTGGCCACGATATGGTAGTTCATATCCTGGTTGATCCTATGCGTACCGCCGATGGTCATGTCGATACCCTGGTAGGAGTAGTCGAAGTCCTTTAGTTCCAGCGCGCCATCTTTTACCTCAAACCAGTTCTTGGTGCCCTTCAGGGTCAGGTTGTCGAAATAACCGACGTTGAGCTTCTGCCCGACGGCTTGCAAGGGCGGAAAGCCTTTGATCACGGAGTTGATGGTCTGCAGAAATCCGTTGGCGCTCATCGTACTCCACACGGGCATCATATCGGGGCCCAACTCCGAATCCATGATCAGGGTGCTGTTGAATTTTCCTTCGATGTACTTCCCGATCGGGGCCATGGCCTGGAAGGTATTGAAGGTATTGAATGCTTTCTGGAAATTGAGGTCCTGGAGGTCGTATTTCAGGGTGAATACGGGTTTTTTCGGGTCTTTTGTCTCATACGAACCACTGAGGGCGATCTTGCCATCCAATCCGTTGGCTTCGCAATGTTCGATGACCACGGCCTTGTCTTCTACCAAAAGCCGCCCGTTGAGGTTGTCGAGCACGAGATTGGTATACAGCAGTTTTTTGATATTCGCGTCGATGCCCATGTTGATGTTTCCGGGCACTTCGATAGGGGAGTAAGCCGTCTCTGCGGAAGAAGCCGTAGTGGTGGTCGTGGTCGACGTCGGTTCCGAATCTTCCATGAACGGATTGACGTCGAGGTAGTTGGAACGCAGGGCGATGTTGCCGCCGAGCACGCCGTCGCCAAAGGTGTAATCCCACACGTTGGTGATCACCCCACTGATGTCGAAATCGCTTTCCCCCATCTGGAATTTGAAGGGTGCAAACGACATGCGGTTGGGGGTCAAATGCCCCTTAACCTCCATGTTGGTCAGCTCGTAAGGCGTGTAGACCAGCTTGCCGATCCTGCCGTCGACTAAAAAGTCAAATCTGTCAAATGGGGCTTCTTCTTCAACCGGAGTTTCTGTAGTTGGAACCGGACCCGGCTCTGATGTGGTCGTTTCTTCATCACTATACCATTCATTCGCATCGAAGAAGTTCGACCGCATGGTGATGGATCCGGTCATGGTCTTATTCGGAGAAATATAGGCCAGGATATTGTCGATCGTCCCGGAAGCGACGATATCGCTCTTCCCAAGCTGTGCCTGGAAGTTCTGGATGATCACTTTGTTGGGCGTAAACTGCGCCACGGCTGATTCAATGGCGACGGGCGGATAGCCCTCCATCGGGTAGCGGATCTGCGTGGCCGTGATGTCGCCCTGCATATTCACCTGGTCGTAGGCCTCGGCCTCGATGGTCGACATCCGGGTCTTGGCGGTGATGTCTGCGACGATCTTTCCGGCCATCCCCTTGGTGGCATCCATCGGGAATGCCTGTGCCAGCTCAGCCAGGTCCAGGGTCCCTTTCACCCGGGTATCGATATCGGGGTCGGACATCGGAGTGCGCAGTTTCAAGTAACCACCGAAGGGGTTGTCGCCCACTTTCATGGTAAAGCGCGACAGGTCGATGAACATCCCATCCAGATCGCCCTCGGGGCTGTCGATATTCAGGTCGGCGGAGATCTGGTTGATGCCCAGCGGTAGGTCGGGGTATTTTACGGCGCCGTCTTTCACGGTGGCATTGATCTTGATAGCAGGATACTGGGTGTCGTTGTAGCGCCCTTTTACATTTCCCGACAGGGCGAACTGCCCTTTGACATCCACATTTTCATACCCTTCGATGTAGGCGTTGGGAATGAGGGAGAACAGTTCCCGGAAATCGCCCCCCGGCGCCTGGAACGAGAGGTCCATGTCGATATTGTCCCCGTCGGGCATGGCGACGAAGCCATCGGCCTTTAGTTGCAAGGCATTCAGGATGAGGTTGTTATCTTTGAGCGTGTACTTGCTCTGCGCCATATCGATCAGGAAGCCCGCATCGAGATCGGCTTTGGCCTTCGTCAGGTAGGAAATGCCCCCCATTTCATAGGTGAGCGACTCCATGGTCGTCTTGGTGAGCAGGTCGTAGACGTCGAGGGTCAGATCGCCCTTGCTCTCGTGGTTGAGGCCCAGGATCTCAGCGTACATATCCCCGTCGCGGTCGTCGTAGATGATCGATCCGTCTTCGATGGAGAAGCGCTTGAGCTGAATGGCAATATCTCCGGAGGAAGTGGTATCGGTTTGGGTGGTCGTTTCCGAGGGTTTGGTGATGTCGTAGTTGGCCGCACCGCCCTTCAATACGAGCACGTGCACCTTGGGCTCCTGCAGATCGATGGCCTGAAGTTTTATAGGCTGGTTGCCCCGGATGACCGTCATGATATCGACGGTTGCATAGAATGTCTTGACATCCAGCAAGTCGACCCCTTCAAACGGTCCGATACCGCTGACCTTGAGATCGTCCAGTCCCAGGGTCAGGTTGGGGAAGCTTCGGAACAGCGTCAGGCTGACGTCGGAGAAGTCGACCTTCGCATTCAGGTTGGCATTGACCTCCTCGCGGATGGTTTGGAGAACCTGGTCTTTAAACAGGAAAGGAATGGCGAAAAGGGCGCCGATGAGCAGCAGCAACAGAATGGAAATGGTCAGGAGCGACCGCTTGACGATCTTGGAGAGTTTCATAATTGTCGGATTGAAGGCTGATTTCTTTGGTAAACACTGCTTTAATAACGTATACTTGCGTAATTTCGATCGAAATATTCAAAAAAAAATATGAACTGAAGTTACGAAGGAAGTCATTGAAAACACAATTTTTATAATATTGAACCGCAAAGGCGCTAAGGACGCAAAGACCATGTGCTTTTACAACTAAAATCCAGTTGCAAGGTCAGGTGTCTTCGCGTCCTTAGCGCCTTTGCGGTTTAAATAATTTCCCCGGGAACTGTAAAAGACAATGAACAAAAAATCACCCCGATACGAACTTATAGATACCGATGAACGACTACAGGCTTTTGCCGAACAGAATCAAGGCATACCCTGGCTTTGTTTCGACACGGAGTTTGTAGGCGAAAAACGCTTTACTACCCTGATCTGCCTGATCCAGGTGATCACTCCACACACCTGTTATCTCATCGATCCGCTTGCGGTCAGGGACCTGACCCCTTTTCTGAATTTCCTCACCGACCCGGCCATTCGGAAGGTCACACACGCCGGGGAGAACGACTACCGGCTTTTGTACCAGCAGTTCGGCACCTTGCCTGTAAATGTATTCGACACGCAGGTCGCAGCGGCTTTTATGGGGTACAAATACCCGGCCAGTTACGGCAAATTGGTGGAGGGGGAATTGGGCGTTACGCTCGACAAGGCCTTCGCCGTGACCGATTGGGAGAAGCGGCCTTTTGAACCGAAGCAGTTGGATTACGCCCTGGCCGATGTATATCACCTTCCCGCCCTGGCCCAAAAGATCCAGACGCGTCTGGAGGAGCTCGGCCGCCTCGATTGGGCCCTGGAGGAAACGACCAACTTTGAACGGGCGGAAATGTACGACCGCGATCCGAATCACGAGGCCCTGACGAGCAACCTCATGCCCAATTTGAAGTTCAAAGAACAGGTCTTTCTCTTGCGACTCTACCAATGGCGCAGCGAGGAGGCTCGCCGTCTGAACTATTCGAAGGAAATGATCTTTCCATCCAAACTAATGGGTATCCTGATCCGTTCGGTGGCCTCCGGGAGAGAAGCCCTCATGGCCAACCGCCGCCTGCCGCAGCGCACTGTTCAGAAGCACTCCAGCCGGTTCTGGGATATGTTCCACAACCCGCCTACGCCCGAGGAAAAAGAGGCCCTGGGCCAGATCCCCGGTCCCGTGGAGGAAGACCCTGAGCATAACCTCCTCATGGAAATGCTCCACTTGCTCATCCGCTACCGCTGCATTCAGGAAGGGGTGTCGATCGACCTGGCCCTGCCGCGCGGCGTACTCAAGAAACTAAAGGCCGATTTGGATTATTTCGATCCTTCTCTCAGCGATACCTGGCGCAAACATTTCCTCGGCGAAGAACTCATTCGCTGGATCCAGCACCGGCAGGGCCTGCGGCTGGAGTTCAAAAAGGGAAGTTTTGAAATGACGTATGATGAATAGGGATTGAAGGCGTTTGTCTTGTCAATTGCAGATTCCCTCCTGGCGCGTTTGCGGGCCAATTTTCCATTCTTTTTGCATGCGGCTATCAGGAGCGAATGACAAACACTTTTTCCAGCATCCTATTCTTTTCCGTTTGAATTTCCAGGAAATAAATCCCCGGCGCCAAACCGTCCAGGCCTATTTCCGTTTTTTCCCCTTTCAACCCGGCTTTCATCCTCATTCTACCCATCAGATCATACAACGCGTACCGGCCATTCTCCACCCCGGGCAGCTCGATCGTCAACCAACTCCTCGCCGGATTGGGGTAGATCTTCCAGCCGGCGGGCAGCTGGTTCGATACGGAATTGATGACCTCCACTTCGAGCGATGCCGACAGGGCATCGCACCCGTTTACATCCGTGATCTGGACGGAATAGCTGCCGCTTTCGCCGGGTACAAAATACGGGTTGGTGGCGCCTTCAAGGAGGATGTCGTTCAGGAACCACTGATAAGATTCCGCAGGCGTTGCGAATAGGGTGTCGTTCACCAAACTGATCGACGGTACGGCCGCTTCGACGATCTGGATCGCTACATTCTCACTGCTGACCATACAGGGTCCCAGGACGCCGGTGTAGCCGTATTGGCCACTCGCGTCGGCCAACCAGACCGCCTGCGTTGCTCCTTCGATCGGCGAGCCGTCCAACAGCCATTGCCAGGTATCCAGCTCCTCATTGGCCGTCAACTGGATCGAATCGCCCAGGCAGGCCAGCGTGTCGGTATACGTCAATAGGGGCTCCGGAGCAGCCTGTACCTGAACTTGAACCGAATCGGACTGGGTTTCGCAATAGGCATCGTGCAAAGTTGCAGTATACCAGCCGGCTTCCTGCACCTGGATCTGGGGATCAACCCATTCGAGCAGTTCGCCGTCGAGGTACCATTCCAGGGAGCTGACATTGGGATCGGCTGCAAGCAACACGCTTTCCCCGGCACAGATGAGCGAATCTCCGGTCAGGGTAATGCCCGGATCGGGGTAGGCCGGAACTGCAACAGGCGCCAGGTCGATCGAGTCGAGCGTCAGCACGAAAAGGCCGTTGGACATGTCTGAGCCCAGGATGGTCCCGGAAGGCAGGAACGCATAAACGCCCCAGCAGCCTTTGTAATCGAAGTAATTCGAATTGGCTGGGTAGGTGTCGTACCAGGCCACTTGCTTTACATCGGAAGGATCGGACATGTCGAATACCTGGACGCCGTCGTGGTAATAGGATACGAAAATGTAGTTTTCGCGGATAAAGGGGTTGTGTGGAATGCTGGCCGTATCGACCGGCGCCAGCAATTTGGACCGGAAGACGTCGGTTACCTGGATATCCGCCAGGTTGGACACGTTCAGCATTTTGAGTCCTTTGTTGAAAGTCTCATCCGCCATGACGGCATAATTGCCGTCTTCGCTCAGCCAGCTGGAGTGATTGTAGCCGCTTTGCGGGTAACTGGTCAGGGTGCCCAACAGCACGGGACTTTGGGGATTGGAAAAATCGTAGACGTAGAATCCGTTATTTCCATGGGAGCAGTACCCGATCTTGTTCCGTACATATATGTCGTGAAAATAGCCGGCCGGGAGGATGGGATTGCCGATCAGGGTCGGGTTGTCGGGATCGCCATTCAGGTCGAGGATAATCGCGCCGTTGCTATTGGCATTCGAACCGGCCACAAAAAGCCAGCCGGCTTCTTCATCGATGAAAATATTGTGGGCGCTCTTGAAAAAGGCAGTCGTCTGGTTGGTCTTGACCACCGTATCCGGGAGCTGCGACAGGTCGAAGATCATAAGCCCTTCCTGACAATTGTCGCATACCGAGTAGGCCCTTTGTTTATAGGTTTTCATATCCCGCCAGATCGTGGTCGCGCCCCCGGGGAACGCTTCGATTTCCTTGGGATTGGCCAGATCGACCAGATCGAAGAAATGGACGTAATGTGCAGAGCCCAGGATGGCGTATTCCCGGCCGCTGCAGTCGGTATATCCCCAGACTTCATTGTACCGCGTACCGGATGCAATAGGAAGGGTATCTACTTTATATTGCCCCCGAAGGGTCATGTTGTGGCTGATCTGGGTATGGCCCATACCCACAAAACATCCCCATAGAAGCACCAGCAAAATTGTCGATCTCATGATATCCAGTATTTTGGGGGGTAAAAATAGGAAAGGTAACCAGGTTTGGGGGGTGAGGCGGATGTTTTTACAAAATATTTGCAAATTTGTGGTTTGCCCCTCCACAAAACCGGGATCATGTCCGACAAAACGCCCATCCTCCAAGTCGACCGCCTTTCCGTCGGGTTTCAATCCGACCGGGGCTATTTTCCGGCGGTCAAAGAGGTGTCTTTTGCCCTTGCGCCCGGTGAATCCCTCGGCGTTGTGGGAGAGTCGGGGTCTGGAAAATCGCTCACCGCGCTTTCCCTCCTGCGGCTCACCGACTACCTGCCGGGCTGCGTAATGCAGGCAGAGGGCATTCGTTATGCGGCAGGACCGGATCGGCTATTGGACCTTGCCCGGCTCGCCGGCCCGGCGCTGCGCCGGGTGAGGGGCAAGGAGATCTCCATCATTTTTCAGGATCCATCCACGGCGCTCAACCCGGTGTTTACCTGTGGCGATCAGTTGGAAGAGGTGCTTCGCCTCCACCAGGGACTGGACCGGAAAGCGGCCCGCGCTGCGGCCATGAACTGGCTGGAGCGGGTGCAACTCACCGATATCGGGCGGATCCATGCTTCCTATCCCCATCAACTATCCGGCGGACAGAAACAGCGGGTCGCCATCGCTATCGCCCTGGCCGCGGAGCCCCGGTTGCTGATCGCCGACGAGCCTACCACCTCGCTCGACGTTACCGTACAGCGGCGCATTCTGGATCTGCTCCGCCAATTGCGGGAAGACCTCGGCATGAGCATGCTCTTCATTTCCCATGACCTGGGAGTGGTGGCTGAGATGGTCGAACGGGTGTTGGTCATGCAACAGGGTCGCTTTGTGGAGGAAGGTCCGGTGCGTCAATTGTTCCAGCAGCCTTCCCATGCCTACACCCGGCAACTGCTGGCCAGCCGGCCTCCGCTGGATATCCGCCTCAAACGCCTGCCCATCGAGGCGGGGGTGCAATCCCAATCCTGGACCCCGGCAGAAACACAAAGCCGCCTGACCCATTTCGAAGCGCAGGAGCCCCTGCTACGGGTCGAGGCATTGGAAGTGGAGTATGAAAATCCCGGCCGAAGCTTTTTTGGGAAGCCCACCTATCTCCGGGCGGTCGATCAGGTCAGCCTGGAGATCGCACCTGGCGAAACGCTGGGCGTTGTAGGCGAATCGGGTTGTGGGAAGACCTCCCTGGGTAAAGCGATCATCCGGCTGGTCAGCCCAAAAGCCGGAAAGGTATTTCTCGACGGACAGGATGTGCTGGGACTTCCCGAGCGCCAATGGCGGACCCTCCGCCGCCGGGCTCAGATCATTTTTCAGGACCCCTACCATTCGCTCAATCCCCGCATGCCGGTTGGGGAAGCGATCCTGGAACCCCTGACCGTACACCGCCTGGGCGCCACAGCTACCGAGCGCCGCGATCGCGTCGACCATTGGCTTGAAAAAGTAGGGCTGGATGGATCCTATTCCGCCCGCTATCCGCACGAGCTCTCCGGAGGCCAGCGCCAGCGCATCGGCATCGCCCGGGCCCTTGCCGTCGAACCCCACCTGCTCATTTGCGACGAATGCGTATCCGCCCTGGATGTATCCGTGCAGGCCCAGATCCTGAATTTGCTGCTCGACCTGCAGGTGTCTACCGGCTTTTCGATGCTCTTTATCTCCCACGATTGGGCCGTTGTGCGCTTCATCAGCGACCGGGTTATGGTCATGCGAAACGGACGGGTACTGGAAAGCGGTCCGGTGGAAGAGGTGTGGACGAAACCGAAGCAAGCCTATACACGCGAGCTCATCGAGGCTGTTCCGGCCGCCGGATTTTAAAAAAATATCCTACTTGCTGCAACCTTCCGGAGTGTTCCCGGGTCTACTAAATGATGGTAAAGTTGTCGATGAAATACCTTGTTTGGTCTAAAACCCTTATGGAACTGATATAAATTTTCGTACTTTCACCACGCTTAATGAAACACCCAATGAAACGATCGCGCTTACAACCACTTTTATTTGGATTGCTTATTCTTTGCAGTATTGCCTCTTATGTATATCTGAGCGCACAGCAAGATGAAGCACAGGTCCCGGTTCAGGGACAGACTGTTACGGATATGGAAGAAAAGCAGGAAGTAGTCCTCCCGGATATGACGCTGGTAAAAAAACTGCTCGACGCTTCCAAACTTCTGTCCAGTTTTACCCCCCGCTAGGCAGAACGCTCCATCTTCTTTTTCCAATACCGCAACAATCCCGCCACACTCATCCAGGCGGGATTGGCGAGGTCGTAGCGATCCTTGTCTTCTCCTCCTTTTATTCCAAATTGTGCCAACTCCTCGTCTGCCATTTGCTGTAGCTGAGGTGTGATCGTATCAGGCGCTTCTCCGGCATCGAAATGCGGCTTCATCCAGCCTGCGTATTTGTCCAATTGCTTTTCCAGGGTATTTAAATGGGATTCAATCTCGTAGACCGGACCGAAGTGGGTCAACCACAGCGCCTTCGGTTGTGCCTGGCGAAGGATCACGATCGACCGTTTCCAATCCTCCACGTTGATATCCGGCGGCGGACAAGGCGGCACAAGGGGGCCTCCATGGATCTTCACTCCTGCCACATCTCCGCAAATGAGCTGATCGCCGACCTGCCAGGCAATGTGATGCACCGCATGGCCGGGCGTGTGCAGCGCTTTAACTTTTACCGACCCAAATTCCAATACGGTCCCGTCTTCCACCGCCACCAGTTTAGCTGCGTCGATGGCCTGCATATCTCCCCATAACCGGTCCATATCGTCTTTATAGATCCGCCGGGCCGATTCCATGAGTTTGGAAGGGTCGAGCAAGTGGTTATACCCAAAGGGGTGAACGTAAACCTGCACCCCCTCCCGAGCAAGCGCCCAGGAGGCTCCGGCGTGGTCGAGGTGGATGTGGGTCACCAACGCCGCCGCGAGGTCTTTGGGTTGGTAGCCCTTTTTAGCAAGACCATCCACCAGGTTCGGGTAAGTAGAGTAGGGGCCTGTCTCGAAAAGGATGGGCCCAATTTCGGTGTCGAGCAGAAAGGCCGCGATGGTGTCGGAGTGGCCTTGGAAATAGAGGTCGATGAGTTGGAACATCTTATGAGTTTTTTGTTTTGAGTCTTTGGTTTTTAGTTGTTGTGGCGCCTAAAACTAAAAATTAAAAACTCAAAACCCTTAATACCCTGCCGCCTGTCCATCTTTCCGGGACTCCGAAGCGCCGTAGTAAACCCCGTTTTCTGCATCCCATAAAATGGCCTGGTATCCGCCATAGGAGCCGAGGTCGAAACTGACGAGGTGGCCGCGGCGCATCAACTCGCGGATGACTTCGTAGTCGAAGCCGTCCTCGAGGCTGACCCGTCCTCCGTCGGTCATTTCCTCGCCGGTGGGTTGGGAAGAACCGAAATGCTGGATCCGCGGGGCATCGCCGGCTTCCTGGAGGTTCATACCGAAGTCGATGAGGTTGACGACGATCTGCACGTGCCCTTGGGGCTGCATGTCGCCGCCCATGACCCCGAA
The DNA here is from genome assembly GCA_020636275.1 of Lewinellaceae bacterium. GTDB lineage: Bacteria > Bacteroidota > Bacteroidia > Chitinophagales > Saprospiraceae > JADJTT01. Next base: position 85,394 of record JACJYD010000002.1, read on the forward strand.
GCTCACCCAGGGCTTTCCTTCCTTAGTGATGAACCCCGGGATGATGGTGTGGAAAGGCCGCTTGTGCGGCGCATAGGCGTTGAGGTGGTTTTTATCGAGGGAAAAGAGTTCGCCGCGGTCCTGGAGCATGAAGCCCAGGTCTCCGGGCACCATGCCGGAACCCATGCCGCGGTAGTTGCTCTGGATGAGCGAAACCATATTGCCGGCGGCATCGGCTACGGTCAGGTAGATGGTATTGCCCGGGTCGAGCTTCCCCGGATCGTACCGGCGGGCGGCGCGTCCGGGATTGAGCAGTTTCCTTCGCTCCCCGGCGTATTCCTTGGAGATCAGTTGCGCGACCGGCAGTTCGTGGAAGGCCGGATCGGCGTAGTAGTGGGCCCGGTCTTCGTAGACCAGTTTTTTGGCTTCGACGAAGGTATGCACGTAGTCGGCGCTGCCGAAGCCCATCGCTTTGATGTCATACCCTTCCAGGATATTCAACATCTGGAGGGCGGCGATGCCCTGTCCGTTGGGCGGGATCTCCCAAACGTCGTAGCCCCGGTAGTTGGTCGATACCGGTTCCACCCATTCCGAGTGATGGTCGGCCAGGTCTTTTTCCGACAAAAATCCGCCCTGTTCTTCCATAAACCGGGCAATAGTCCGGGCGATCTCGCCCTTGTAATAGGCATCGCGGCCGCCCCGGGCGATCTTTTCATACGTATCGGCCAGCCGCGGATTTTTGAAGATCTCACCTTTCCGCGGCGTATGCCCCATGGGCATATAGGTTTCTTTAAAATTGGGGTAATCCTGAAAGCGGCGACCACTCAATTCGAGATAATAGGCGATCAGTTCCGATACCGGGAAGCCCTCCCGGGCATACTGGATCGCCGGCGCCAGGATGCGCTCCATCGGCAACGTCCCGAACTTCCCGTGCAATTCGAACCAGCCATCCACCGCCCCTGGTACAGAGACCGGAAGGGGCCCGTAGGGTGGGATGGAGGTATAGCCCTTTTCCAGAAAATAGTCGAGCGTAAGGGAATACGGCGAGCGCCCGGATGCATTCAGGCCATATAACTGTTGGGTTTTCGCATCCCATACAATGGCGAAGAGGTCGCCTCCGATGCCGCTGCCCGTGGGTTCCATCAATCCCAGCGCCGCATCGGCTGCGATGGCTGCATCGACGGCGCTGCCCCCTTGTTTCAAAATGTCCAGTGCGATCTGGGTGACCAGCGGCTGACTGGTACAAGCCATTCCGTGGGTGGCGATCACCTCTGAGCGGGTCGCGAACGAACGCCCGGTGATGCGGTCCTGGGCGGTGGATGCACCGGCCAGGGAAAGGCTGAGGAAGATGAAGAGGAGGAGGCGCATAAATATTTTTTTTAAATAGGAGGTGCCGGTACCGGAATCTCCTATTCTACCACCACCAGGTACTTATTCTTCTTCCCATTCTCCACCATCAAATATTTCCCGTGGAGCAGGGCATCGGAGTTGATTACATGGTCGTGGCTGTCGATCTTGTCTTTATTGACGGAGATGGCGTTGTTTTGAATGGCGCGGCGCACGTCGCCCTTGGAGGCGAGGATGCCGGTAGCATCGGTCAGCAGGTCGGCGACGGCGATACCACTCCGGATCTGACCGGCAGGTACGGCGTGGCAGGGTATTTCCTGCGAAACGGTATCCAGTTCACCGGCCGACATGGCCAGTAGGGCTTCCTTGCCGGCCTGGCGGCCGAAAAGCAGCTCGGTGACCCGGAGCACGGATTGGTAGGCCTCTTCCGAATGGACGCGCACGGTCAGTTCCTCCGCAAGGATCCGCTTCAGGGCTTGGGGATCGCCGGCGTGGGCGGCTTCCAGGGCCTCTACTTCCTCCCGGGTTTTATACGTAAAATAGCGCATGAACCTGGGCAGGTCGCGGTCGTCGGCATTGATCCAGAACTGGTAGAACTGGTAGGGGCTGGTCAGGTCGGGATCGAGCCAAATGTTGCCGGCTTCCGATTTGCCGAATTTGGTGCCGTCGGCCTTGGTGAGCAGGGGAGTGGTCACGGCGTAGGCCTTTTCACTCAGGTTGCGGCGGATGAACTCGGTGCCCGAGGTGATATTGCCCCACTGGTCGGAGCCCCCCATTTGCACGGTGCAGCCCTGTTGCTGGAACAGGCATTGGAAATCGTAGGCCTGCAGCAGTTGGTAGCTGAATTCGGTGAAAGAGATACCCGATTCGAGGCGCTTCTGAACGCTTTCTTTGGAAAGCATATAGTTGACCGTCAGGGTTTTGCCCACGTCACGCAGGAAAGTGAGCACGTCCATCCCGGTATAAAAGTCGATGTTGTTGAGCATGAGCGCCTTGTTGGGCCCTTCTTCGAAGTTGAGGAACTTGTAGAAATTTTTGCGTTGCCGTTCCAGGTTGGCGTCGAGTTCTTCGAAAGACTTCAATTGCCGTTCCTGGTCCTTGCCGGAGGGGTCGCCCACACGGCCCGTTGCACCGCCCATGAGCACGATGGGCCGGTGGCCCGAGCGTTGGAACAGGCTGAGCAGCATGATCTGGACGAAGTTGCCGATAGTCAGCGCGGGCGCGGTGGGATCGAAGCCGATGTAGCCGGTGCATACCTGGCTGTCGAGGTGATCTTCAATACCGGGGGTCGCATCGTGGAGCATGCCCCGCCAACGCAGTTCTTCAATAAAATTCATTTCAACAAAATTGTGAGGTGCAAATTTATACAATTATACTCAAAGAAAAGTGATTTGAGAGAAGGGCGGCCCAAGGCAGCTCTTCTCTCAAATGGTTTGCGAACTGCAGGCTCGCAAACCACTTTTCCGTAAGTATAATATGCAATGGGCGTGCTCAAAAGGACCGAAAGCAACTTTTTGAGCACGTCGGATATGTTTTTATTGTTTAAATTTCCGGCATGAACCTTTCTTTCTTCATCGCCCGCAAGGTGGCCGCTTCCGGCCAACGCTCGTTTTCACGCCTGATCATTCGCATCGCGATCGTGGCGGTAGCCCTGAGTGTGGCGGTGATGATCGTCTCTACCTCCCTGATCGCCGGCTTCAAGCACGAGATCAGCGAAAAGATTTTCGGTTTCTGGGGGCATATCCACATCACCGAGGCCGACGTCAACCGGACCTTGCTCGATGTATATCCCGTCGATAAGCACCAGGATTTTTATCCGGGGCTGGACACCATGGGCCCCGTAGCGTATTGGGAGCCTTATCGCTTTTTTGGGAAGGAATTGGCCAATACCATGCGCGAACGCCATACGCACGGTGGGGTGCGTCATATCCAGGTTTTCGCTCTCAATCCGGGCATCATCGAAACCAAAGACGCGATCGAGGGGATCATTCTGAAAGGGGTGAGCACGGATTTCGACTGGGAGTTCCTGGAAAAATATCTGCAGGAAGGCGCCCGGCTGGATTTATCCGACACCACCGCCAGCGACGGCATTCTCATTTCCCGGCAGACGGCCGACCGGCTTAATGTGGCCGTTGGCGACCGCTTTATCGTCTATTTCGTCGAAAATAATCAACAATTGCGGCGGGCATTCCGGATCCAGGGCATCTACAAGACCGGGCTGGAGGAATACGACCGCAAATTCGCCCTGGTCGATATCCGGAAGATCCAGCAACTGCTGGACTGGAAGGAGGACCAGGTGGCCGGTTTCGAGGTATTTATCGACGATATCCGGGATCTGTCGGTCCTCGCCGAATACATTTACGTGGAGAAACTGCCCCGGGACCTGTATGCCGAGACGATCCGGGAAAAATTTCCCAGCATCTTCGAATGGCTGGCCCTTCAGGATATAAACGAGAAGGTTATTCTCGCTCTCATGCTCGTGGTGGGCATCATAAATATGGTCACGGCCCTGCTCATCCTCATTTTGGAGCGCACCAATATGATCGGTATCCTGAAAGCGGTGGGGCAGGGCAACTGGGATATCCGGAAGATCTTTCTCTATTACGGCGCTTTCATCCTGTCTGTCGGCCTTTTTTGGGGCAATTTGGTGGGGATCGGCCTTTGCCTGATCCAACAATATTTCGAGGTGATCACCCTGTCAGAGGCCGATTACTACCTGTCTGTCGCCCCGGTGGAGATCAACCCCGTCACGGTATTGGGGTTGAATGTATTGACCATTACGGTCACCTTGCTTTTCCTGCTGCTGCCCTCTTACCTGGTGAGCCGCATCCGTCCGGTGCAGGCCATCCGTTTCAAGTAGTGAGGGGGTGACTAAGTGACCCCCTCAGGGTCCTGTAAATCCAAAAACGCTGAGATGCCCAAAAACACAGGTCATTTGGAAGGTTTTAAGGCAAATGGTAGTGAGGGGGTGACTAAGTGACCCCCTCAGGGTCCTGTAAATCCAAAAACGCTGAGATGCCCAAAAACACAGGTCATTTAGAAGGTTTTAAGGCAAATGGCAGTGAGGGGGTCACTAAGTCACCCCCTCACTTCAGAATATGGCATGCCGTTTTTCACCGCTGGGGGTTCTTTTTTCGCCATTGGAGAGAACGGGGCATTGCTTTTTTCCGGGAGGCCCAAAAAAGCAAGCCTGGATACGGCTGGTGGTGGCTGGAGATGACCGTGCGATTGACGGAATTAGCCGGCCTGTTCGTGCTCTATGAAACGTTGGCGGAGGTAGTCAAATGGAATACCCGTCCGCTGACCGGCGAAGAGCGGGCGCTGGTGGAACCCATTTTCGGGAAAAATATCCGGCTGGATCTCGTGCGGGTGGACCGTTGGGCGTTGATCGGGAGTGCGCAACGGCGCTTTGCCTACGTGAGCGGGCATACCGTAAATGGCTGGCGGCAGATCGCAGTCGATGTGCTGGTACACGAACTGGTGCACGTGTGGCAATACGAACAAATGGGAGCTGTCTACATTCCGCGAGCCTGGCGTGCACAATTTTCTTTGGAGGGGTACAATTACGGCGGAGTGGAACGCATCCGGGAATACCTGGGCAATAATCGCACCTTTTTGGAGTTTAACCTGGAGCAACAAGCGGAGCTTGTCATGGATTACTTCCGGATCCGGTCCGGAAGAAGGCCTCAATGGGGAAACGGCGGCCCCGAATCGCTGGATTGGTATGAACAATTGTTGCGTCCATATTTCACTTTGACCGAAACACCGGAACTTCCGGTTGTTATAACTGGGAAGAAGTCGTAAGTTTGCGATGCCTTTTCTAATTGAGCGTTATGGTCCAGTACATTGCCAAGGTAGACGGACAGGTGGAGCGCCTGGAGGAACCGGTTCCCGGCTGCTGGGTCAATATCACGCCTCCATTTAACCACGAAGAGCTCGAAGAGATCGCCCAGCGCTTCGAAGTGCCCATCGACTTCCTGACCGATCCCCTTGACCTTGACGAACGGTCCCGCTATGAGCGCGAGGAAGATGTGCGTCTCATCATCGTCAATACGCCGCTGCTCAATGAACTGGAGGAGGAGATCGACGCCATCTTCATCACGGTGCCCGTGGGTATCATTCTGACGCCCGATTTCATCATTACCGTTACTTCCTTCGAAAATCCGATCCTCAAGCGCTTTGCCGACGGCAAGGTCAAGAATTTCGACCCCGAAGACGAGCGCCTGTTCGTGCTCCAGATCTTCGAGCAGACGGTGCTTCGCTACCTCAACTGCCTGAAGCAACTCAACCTCAAGCGCAACCTCATCGAACAGGAGCTATACGACAGCAGCCGCAATAAAGAGCTCAAACAACTGCTCAGTATCGAAAAAAGCCTCGTTTACTTCGTCAACTCCCTCAGCGCCAACGAACTGCTCAAGCTGAAAATGAAGCGGACCGATTTCCTCAGCATCCGCAAGGACGAAGACCTGACCGACCTGTTCGAAGACATCATCATCGACAACAGCCAGGCCCTGGAAATGTCGAACGTATACACCAACATCTTGAATGGCACCATGGATGCCTATAGCTCCATCATCTCCAACAACCTCAACGTGGTGATCCAGCGACTCACGCTGATCACCATCATACTCATGGTGCCTACCCTCGTGGCCAGCTTCTACGGCATGAACGTGCCGGTGCCGTTCGAAAGATCTGCTTATTCTTTCTTCCTCATCATCCTGATTTCGGTAGTGCTCAGTTTGTTGCTGGCGTGGTATTTCCAAAGAAAGCGGTTGTTTTAATCAGGAGTCCTGTTTGTAATTCCTTTCTCCACTCAAAAGTTATCCACATTGTTGACAACTTCTCTTGTCTAAAATTATGCTGATTTTCAGGCGTTTATCGTATTTTTCCACACAATGTGGAAAAAAAATAAGCAAGAACGTATTGATTTCTGTAATTTAGTGATCGTAAAACATACTTGAGAAAGCGCCTTCCTGCCATGTACCTTTAGAGGATAGAGGAAAGCACTGGCTCCACAGCAACATACGCAAACAAGGAAAATGACTCCGGCGGTAAGTGGGATACTTGCAGCACGGTCTTTTTTTGTGAATCATCAATTTACTGATACTCAACAAGGATGCCCCGGTCATGTGGCCGGGGCTCTTCAAAACGCAAACATTTTATCCATGTCTACCCAAACCACCAAGACCGGCTTTGTCGAACCGATCCTGAAGGAAAACCCTAACCGTTTCGTCCTTTTCCCTATTCAGCACAACGATATCTGGGCCTATTACAAAAAAGCGGAAGCCAGTTTCTGGACTGCCGAGGAGATCGACCTTTCGAACGACCTGAGTGACTGGGATGGGAAACTGACCAGCGACGAACGCCATTTTATCAAGCATATCCTGGCGTTCTTCGCGGCCTCCGACGGCATCGTCAACGAAAACCTGGCGGAGAATTTCGTCAGCGAAGTACAGTATACGGAGGCCAAGTTCTTCTACGGGTTCCAGATCATGATGGAGAATATCCACTCTGAGACCTACAGCCTCCTCATCGATACTTATATCAAGGACGCCAAGGAAAAAGACTACCTCTTCAACGCCATCGAACACCTCGACTGTGTGAAGAAAAAGGCCGAATGGGCCCTCCGCTGGATCAAGAACGGCTCTTTCGCCGAGCGCCTCATCGCCTTCGCGGCGGTGGAGGGGATCTTCTTCTCGGGCTCGTTCTGCTCGATCTTTTGGCTAAAAAAGCGCGGCCTGATGCCCGGGCTTTCCTTCTCCAACGAACTGATCTCCCGCGACGAGGGCATGCACTGCGACTTCGCCTGTTTGTTGTACAACGATCACCTGGAGCAGCAACTTCCCGCCGAGACGGTAGCCAATATTATCAAGGACGCCGTGAGCATCGAAAAAGAGTTCGTCTCCGATGCCATTCCGGTTGCCCTCATCGGTATGAATGCCGACCTGATGTGCCAATACATCGAGTTTGTCGCCGACCGCCTCTTGTCGGCCCTCCATTTGCCCAAAATATACAAGGTGGAAAATCCCTTCCCCTGGATGGACCTGATCAGCCTGCAGGGCAAGACCAATTTCTTCGAAAAACGGGTAGGGGATTACCAGAAGTCGGGCGTCATGGCCGACCGTGATAAGCAGGTATTCACCCTCGATGAGGATTTCTAATTGCCAAAATCCAATGTCAAATATGAGAGTAATTAAAAGAAGCGGGAAGCAGGAAGAGGTGAGCTTTGACAAGATCACCGCCCGCATCAAAAAACTTTGCTACGGCCTCCACTCCGATTACGTAGACCATATCGAGATCTCCAAAAAGGTAGTGCTCGGACTCTACGACGGGGTTACTACCACCGAACTCGACAACCTGGCTGCCGAAACGGCCGCCACTATGACGACGATCCATCCGGACTACGCCGTGCTGGCGGCCCGGATCGCCATTTCCAATCTGCACAAGAATACCGACAAATCCTTCTCCAAGACCATGAAGGCCCTCTTTGAATACATCGACCCCAAGACGGGGGAGAAGGCGGGCCTCATCGGGGAAGAGACCCTCGATATTATCCTGCGCCACCGCGACCTGCTCGATAGCGCCATCATTTACGACCGCGATTACGATTTCGACTATTTCGGGTTCAAAACGCTGGAGCGTTCCTACCTCCTGCGCATGAACGGCGAGGTGGTCGAGCGGCCACAACACCTCTTCATGCGGGCTGCCATCGGCATCCACGGCGAAGACGTCGAATCGGCGATCGAGACCTACAACCTGATGTCGGAAAAGTGGTTCATCCACGCCACCCCGACCCTCTTCAACGCCGGTACGCCCAAGCCGCAGCTCTCCTCCTGCTTCCTGCTGAGCATGACGGAGGACAGCATCTCGGGCATCTTCGAGACCCTGGCGCGCTGCGCCCGCATCTCGCAATCGGCCGGCGGGATCGGTGTGAGCATCCACAACATCCGCGCAAAGGGCAGCTATATCAAAGGCACGGGGGGGACCTCCAACGGGATCATTCCCATGTTGCGGGTATTTAACGACACCGCCCGCTATGTCGACCAGGGAGGAGGCAAGCGCAAAGGCGCCTTCGCCGTATACCTCGAACCCTGGCATGCCGATGTCCTGGATTTTCTCGAACTGAAAAAGAACCACGGCAAGGAAGAACTCCGCGCACGCGATCTGTTCTACGCCATGTGGGTCCCCGATCTCTTCATGGAGCGGGTGAAGCAGGACGCCGATTGGTCGCTGTTCTGCCCAAATGAAGCCCCGGGACTCTGCGATACCTACGGCGGTGAATTCGAAGCCCTTTACCACAAATACGAAAAAGAAGGCCGGGCCCGCAAGACCGTGCGCGCTCAGGAACTGTGGTTTGCCATTCTGGAAAGCCAGATCGAATCGGGTACGCCGTATATCCTCTATAAAGACGCCGCCAACCGCAAATCGAACCAAAAGAACCTCGGCACGATCCGTTCGTCCAACCTCTGCACGGAGATCATGGAGTACACCTCGCCCGATGAGGTGGCCGTGTGCAACCTGGCTTCCATTTCCCTGGTGAAATTCGTCAATGAGGACCGCAATTTCGATTTCGACCGCTTGTACGAGATCACCCGCGTGGTGACGCGTAACCTCAACCGCATCATCGACGTCAACTATTACCCGATCCCCGAAGCGCACCGGTCGAACATGCGCCACCGTCCGATCGGGATCGGCGTGCAGGGCCTGGCCGATGCCTTCATCAAGATGCGCTTCCCCTTTGAAAGCGCCGAAGCCAAAAAGCTCAACCGCGATATTTTTGAAACGATCTATTTCGCCGCGCTGACCGAATCGCTGGAACAAGCCAAGAAAAACGGGCACTACGAAACCTTTCCCGGTTCGCCGGCCAGCGAAGGCACCCTGCAGTTCGACATGTGGGGCGTCAAACCCTCCAGCCGCTGGGATTGGGATGGCCTGAAAAAGGAGATCGTTCAGCACGGCCTGCGCAACAGCTTGCTGTTGGCGCCGATGCCCACCGCATCGACCTCGCAGATCCTCGGCAACAACGAGTGCTTTGAACCCTACACCTCCAATATTTACAGCCGCCGCACCCTGTCGGGCGAATACATCGTCGTCAACAAGCACCTGCTCGACGACCTGATCGGACTGGGCTTGTGGGATGAGCAAATGAAACAACGCCTGATGGCCTCCAACGGCTCGGTACAGGATATCCCGGGCATTCCGGACGATCTGAAAGCCCTGTACAAGACCGTTTGGGAGATCAGCCAGAAGGTCGTTATCGATATGGCTGCCGATCGTGGCGCTTTTATCTGCCAAAGCCAGAGCATGAACCTGTTCATGGAGAATCCCAATTTCGGGAAACTTTCCTCCATGCACTTCTACGCCTGGCAAAAAGGCCTGAAGACGGGGATGTACTACCTTCGCTCCAAGGCCGCTTCCGACCCGATCAAGTTTACGGTGGAGCAATCACTGCAGCAGAACCGGGTCAGCAACAAGACGACGACCACTACGACGGTTTCCGCAACCGTGCCGGTGCAACAACCTGTGCCACAGCAGGAAGAAATGCCGGAAGGAAAGGCCTGCAGCCTGGATGATCCGGACTGCATCATGTGTGGGAGTTAGTCTGCGAATGGGAGCGCAAAAAGGCGCTTCCATTCGGAAAGAATAAATTTCGATGGTTTTGCATAAAGGATTTCGAAAGGGTTGGTTTACCGACCCTTTCTTTTTTTACAGCAACAACTCTTCGACGATCTTCCGCACGCCCGTAGAAGCCTTGTCAGGTATTACCCGAACGGTGTCGGCATGGGCGAGTTCGTAGTTGATAGAGGGCTTGGGATCGATATAATAGATGGGCACGTTAAAATCGACATACCCCGCCAGGCCGGCTGCCGGATAGACCTGCATGCTGGTTCCGACGATCAGCAAAATATCGGCCAGGGAGGTCACCCGGGCGGCTTCCTCCATCATGGGCACCATCTCCCCAAACCATACGATGTGTGGTCGCAGTTGGGCGCCCCGTTCGCAGAAATCGCCCAGGCGGATGTCTTTGGGCCAGTGGTATACCAGGTGCTCAAACCTGGAACTGCGGGCTTTCAACAACTCGCCGTGCAGATGGATCACGTTTTTGCTGCCGGCCCGCTCGTGCAGATCGTCCACATTTTGCGTCACCACCGTCACCTGGTATTTGGATTCGAGATCGACCAGCGCCCGGTGCCCGTCGTTGGGCTCGACTTCCTGCAATTTGCGCCGGCGTTCGTTGTAGAACTGGAGCACCAGCTCCGGGTTTCGGGCCCAGGCGCCCGGCGTGGCAACCTCCTCCACCCGGTGGCCTTCCCAAAGGCCGCCGGCATCTCTGAAGGTTGGTATCCCGCTTTCGGCACTGATTCCCGCGCCGGTTAGGACGACTAATTTTTTCATAATTGGGATTGAAGGTTTTACGAAATGGAGACGCCACGAATAGCGACCTTACGGGGATTTTATGCGTTCAAAAGACTTGCCGATATACCGCACGATATCGCTGGCCAGGAGGGCTTCCTGCTGCCAATCGGCGGCGGCCAGATCGCCGGCCAGGCCGTGGAGATAGACACCCAGGATGGCGGCGTCGCGCGGGGTGTATCCCTGTGCCAGGAGGCTGGTGATCATTCCGGATAACACATCGCCGCTTCCGCCGGTTCCCATCCCGGGATTTCCGGTGGCGTTGAAATGGGCGCTGCCGTCTGGGCAGGCGATGGTGGAGAAAGCCCCTTTCAGAACGATGTAGACGCGCTTTTCCATCGCCTTTTCGCGGGCCCGTTCCAGGCGCTCGAAACCGTTTTCACTATGTCCAAACAACCGGTCAAACTCGCGTGGATGGGGCGTAAGGATGGTATCGGGCGGCACGTCGGTCCAATATTCCGGACGCTCGGCGAGGATGTTGAGACCGTCGGCGTCGATGAGAAGGGGCACGGTAGCATGCTGAAGCAGTTCGCGGAAACCCATGGCCGTTAGTTGGTTGACCCCGATCCCACAGCCGATGCCGATGGCTTTGTACAGACTCAAATTGCCGTGTTGGGTGAAGACGAACTCGTGCTGGTCGACCGACACCATGGCTTCGGGGAAGGCCACCTGCAGGATCGGATACGTCACTTTGGGCGCGTGAATAGTGACCAGCCCACAGCCCGTGCGCAGGCAGGCCCGCGCGGCGAGGATGGCTGCTCCGGCTTTTCCGTAACTGCCCATCACCAGCAGGGCGTGTCCGAAGGTGCCTTTATGGTCGAAGGTACGCCGTCTTTTCACCAGGGAGTGGACCTCCCGGCATTCCGTCAGTTCATAGGGAGCCTCCGCATTGGCGATAAACGATTCATCCAGGCCGATGGAGCGGACGATCCATTTTCCAACGAACCGGTTATTCTCGGGGATGAAGAAGGCCAGTTTGGGCAATTCAAAACTCAGCGTGAAATCGGCCTGAAAAACCGCTCCGGTGCTGGGGCGGTCGGCGAAGAGTCCGGAAGGCACATCAATGGCGATGCGAAGGCCGGGATGGTTGCTCAGGCTTTCGATCAATCCGGCCCAGAGCCCTTCCACGGGGCGGTTGAGCCCGGATCCGAAGATGCCGTCGACCAAAACGGCCGTTTCCGGGATGCCGGGAAATGGATCCCCCTTGACATACCGGTGGATGGGCACGGTCCGGATCGATTCCAGCCGTTCGAGATTGGTCTGAAAATCGGGAGTCGGATTGGAGCTGATCGCGCAAACGATCACTTCAACCGTGTAAAACCGCTGATGGAGGAGCCGGGCGATGGCCAGTCCATCGCCTCCGTTATTGCCGGTGCCGCAGACGATCCACAGGGGGCCTTTTTCGGGGTCAAAATGCGTCGTGTACCAATGAACGAAGGCCAGGGCCGCCCGTTCCATCAGGTCGATGGAAGGAATCGGTTCGTGTTCGATCGTATAGGCATCCAGTTGGCGGATTTGTTCTACATTTAAGACTTTCATCGGATGGGGCGGCGTATTTCTGATTCGGATTGGGTTAAGGTACTCTGTTTCACAAAAAACACCTATATGCAAAACGCTTTTTTTCGCGATTTAGTCGTCGTGGAACTCGCCTCTGTGCTGGCTGGTCCGGCCGTGGGCCAATTCTTTGCCGAACTCGGCGCCCGGGTCATCAAGATCGAACATCCGAATGGCGATATGACCCGGCATTGGAAATTGCCTTCCGAATCGCAGGTGCAGGCGCATTCAGCCTATTACTGCAGCGTCAACTGGGGTAAAGAAATTCATTTTATCGATCTGTCGACCGCGGAGGGGTATGCACATACTCTGCAATATCTGGAGGGCGCCGACGTGGTGATCAGTAATTTCAGGCCCGAGGCGGCTAAGCGGCTGAAGCTCGGCGCCAACGTTCTCCGTGAGCGTTTTCCCCGGCTGATCGTGGGTGAGATCAGCGCTTACGGCCCCGGCGACCCAAGGCCGGCCTTCGACGTGGTGCTGCAGGCGGAGGCCGGATTCTTATACATGAACGGCGAGCCCGGGGGCGCCCCGGTGAAGATGCCCGTAGCCTTGATCGATCTGATGGCCGCCCACCAGTTGAAAGAAGGTATTTTGCTGGCCCTGCTTCAGCGCGAACGAACGGGCCAGGGTGCCCTGGTGCAAACCTCTTTGCTGGAGGCGGCTTTAGCCTCGCTGGCCAACCAGGCGAGTAACTGGCTGATGGCCGGTCACATCCCGCAACCCATGGGGACCCGGCATCCCAATATTGCACCCTACGGGGATGTGTTCACCACACGCGATGGCAAGCTGATCCTGCTGGCTGTCGGCACCGACCGGCAATTCGCCCAGCTATGTACCCTGTTGGCCAAAGATGAATGGATCACCAATCCCGTATTGGCTACCAATGCTGCCCGCGTCCGCAACCGGGAGCTGTTGCGGGATGTCTTGCAGGACGCGATCGTGCACTGGGAAAGCACGGTCCTTTTGGAAAAGCTGGAGCTACTTCACGTGCCCGCCGCCCGGATCCGGGATATGAAAGAGGTCTTTGAGTTGCCGCAGGCGCAAAAGATGATCCTGGAAGGGAAAATGCCCGATGGGCAAACCAGCCGGGGTGTGCGGACGGTAGCGTTTGCCGTAAGTTAAACGGCACTTTTTTGTGCGCGCCCCCTATAGATATACCATTTACCGGGCAATCGAGGCCAGCAATTTATACATCTCCCCCTCCCGCGAGATCAGACAGCCGTGTTCCAGCATGCGGAACAACTCCTGCTCCCGGCTTTCCCGGTAGCCTTTTTCAGCTGAATAGACCTTCAGGCTGGCACTGGAATCCTGAAGGGAGCTCATCATTTCCTCCGGCGTTTGATCTTGTGTAAAATCCAGCGAACTTTCCCCTTCGATCATCAACCCCAGCATCAGGATCTTGTCGGGCTGGCAGTGGAAGGTTTTGATATCCTTCGGCGTTTTGAATTCCATGTATTCGACCTTCGAAAGCACGTCTTCGAAAACGGTATCGCTGAACAGATCGAGCAAGGAGTCGGCTTTCTCCGGCGCCTCTTTTTTCAGGCGTTCCCAATCATCGGCTGTGACGTGGTTGGCGGCCAGGAAGCGGACGAAGTCGTCGCGGAGCTCTTCGAGTTCCTCCAGATTTAGTTGTCGGTATTTCATTCCCAAAAAATATAGGGGAGAAAAGCCGCGGGCCTTCCTCCGGAATAATATTTACGAATGGATCGAATAATCGTATGTGACCTTGGCCACTTTTTCCACCATCCGGATGGCGGTACAATACTTTTCGACCGAGAGGCTAACGGCCCGTTCTACCTTTGCCGCTTCAAGTGTGCCATACAGATCAAAATGCAAATGGACATCGGTAAAAATGCGAGGATGGGTGTCGACCCGGTCCCCTTTCACTGAAATTTTTATGTCGCGCAGGTCCTGTCGCTGTTTGCGCAGCAAGTGGATAATATCCATGGCACTGCAGGTTCCCATGCTCGTCAGCAAGAGCTGCATGGGGCGCATACCCTGGTTATTGCCGCCGATATCCGGTGCGCCGTCGATATCTACGGTATTCCCAAAATCGTTGGTGGCCCGCAAATGAAAGGGCTCTTCCTGGCTAAGTCGGTGGATGGTGATTTCCATGTCGTTGGTTTTTATGGAAAAGAAACCGCCGGGAAGGCCCAAAGTTTAAATAGAAACGACCGCCGGACGGTCATTCGGGTTATTTTGCCCGTTGCGGCAATTGCAGTTGCATCATCAGAAGGGCCAGGATAAATACCAGGTTCTTGACGATATATTGCCCCACGATGGTAAAACCATAGGGTGCGCGCGTGAAGGAGAGATCGGGGAAGAACAACAGCGGCAGGAACGTACAGGCCATATGAACCAGTGCCAAAGTGATGGCGACACGCTGCAGTTTGTTGGACAGGAACAGGATTCCCACAAAGACTTCCCAAATGGCCAGCAGGATGATCGACACATTGTCGGGGATCAATCCGAAGGTCAGGGTATGGATGGTCTGTTTGGCCAGGCTTTCCGCCGGACTAAGGCCGGGGAAGAATTTCAACACACCGAACCAGGAGTATATGATCCCGAAACTGATCCGAAGGAGTTTGTAGAGCAATTTCAGTCGCTCATCGCTTGCTTGTTGGCCTTTCATGCTTTTTGTTTTTCTGGTGACAAGATTAAAAAAAGAGGGGCTACGGGTTGCACCCGCACCCCCTCTTTCAGGATCGTTTGTCATTTGGAGCCCAAAAAGTAGGGATGTTTTGACAATTTTCCATCCTTTTACAGCCATAATCGATTTTCCAGCGTTTATTTTTGTAGGCATTCCCGGGTTTCGGGCGGCCTTTTTCACCCAATTTTTAACCCACAAAATCAGCTAAAATGGTATTACGCTTAGGAGACACCGCTCCAAATTTCAAAGCCCAAACTACCCATGGGGACATCGATTTCTACGAATGGCTCGGCAATAGCTGGGGTTTGTTGTTTTCCCATCCTGCGGATTTTACTCCGGTCTGCACCACCGAACTCGGACGTACCGCAGCCCTGAAAGGAGAATTTGAAAAACGAAATGTAAAGGCAATAGCCCTGAGCATCGACCCGCTCGACAGCCACCATGAGTGGATTAAAGATATTGAGGAAACCCAGTCGGTTTCCATGAACTTCCCCATAATTGCCGATGCCGACCGGAAAGTTGCCGAGTTGTACGACATGATCCACCCGAATCAGACTGAGAAATTTACCGTTCGCTCTGTTTTCATCATCGACCCGCAGAAGAAGGTCCGCCTGACGCTGACCTATCCGCCTTCTACCGGACGCAATTTCCTGGAGATCCTCCGCGTGATCGACAGCCTGCAACTGACCTCCTACCACAGCGTGGCTACACCGGTCGACTGGGAGCAGGGCGAAGACGTGGTCATCCTCCCATCTATCTCCAATGAGGATGCCAAAGAACGCTTCCCGAAAGGGTTTACCACGGTCAAACCCTACCTGCGCATGACGCCGCAACCGGATAAAGATTAACTTTGATGATGTGCAGTGGTCCTTTCCACTGCACATTCTTATATGAAAATACTGTTCCTCAACCAGGCTCACCCGGTGCTTCTGGATCGGCTCCAGGCGCTGGGATTTTTATGTGAAGAAGACCTGCAAAGCAGCGAATCCGAGTTGGAAAACCAGATTGGCGAGTATACCGGCATCGTGCTGCGCAGCCGCATCTCCATTGGCCGCGACCTGATCGATCGGGCTGCAAACCTTCGGTTTATCGCCCGGGAAGGCGTGGGGTTGGAGCATATCGACACCGGCTATGCCGAATCGAAAGGCATCGCCGTGCTGACCTCTCCGGAAGGCAGCCGCGATACGGTTGGGGAGCATGCGCTCGGCCTTCTGCTCAGCCTGCTCAACAACCTTTCCCGGGCCGATCGCCAGATCCGCCAGGGCCAATGGATTCGGGAAGGGAATCGCGGGGTGGAGATAAAAGGAAAAACGGTGGGGGTGCTGGGTTACGGAAATATGGGCAGCGCTTTTGCCCGCAAACTCCAGGGTTTCGAAGCCCGTGTGATCGCCTACGACAAATACAAATCCAACTACGGCGATGCCTATGCCGAGGCCGTGTCCCTGGAACAACTCTGGGCCGAGAGCGATCTGTTCAGCATCCATATTCCCTACATGCCCGCCAACCACCATTTTATCGATGGGGCTTTTCTGGATCGCTTCCAAAAGCCCGTCTACCTGGTCAATACCGCCCGCGGCCTCGTGTTGAACACCGCCGACCTGGTCGCCCGGCTTCAAAGCGGAAAGGTCCAGGGTGCGGCCCTGGACGTGCTGGAATACGAGGATACCTCTTTCGAGCAGGTTCGCGCCGGGGAGATCCCCGCGCCCATGCAATACCTTTTACAAGCGGATAATGTCGTGCTCAGCCCGCATATCGCCGGCTGGTCGTTCGAGAGTAAGAAGGGGCATGCGGAGGTGTTGGCGGAGAAGATTGACCGACTGATTTTTGGAAACGGCATTTCTTAGAAATGCCGTTTCCAACCTAAAAAACAACTTTCCCTCATGAAAAAAATCCTACTCTGTTCCTTGTGCATCCTGACCGCTCTCCAATGCCGGGAAGCTGTCTCTTCCGACCCACATGGAAAAGCCGCTCCTCCGAGCTCCACCCCCGAATACGCCCTTGCCATACACGGAGGCGCGGGAACGATCCTGAAGGAAAACATGACGCCTGAAATGGAGGCGGCCTACCGGCAGGCCCTGGACGAGGCCCTGACGATCGGGGAGGCTATTCTGAAAAACGGGGGCACGGCAATGGATGCGGTGGAGCAAACGATTATCTTCATGGAGGATTCGCCCTTATTTAATGCCGGCAAGGGCGCCGTGTTGACCTATGACGGCCACGCCGAACTCGACGCTTCGTTTATGGACGGCGCTACGCAAAATGCGGGAGCTGTAGGTGGCGTGCGCATCGTGCGCAACCCCATTCGGGCAGCTCGAGCTGTTATGGAACGCTCTCCGCATGTCTTTCTCGTCGGCCAGGGGGCAGAGCAGTTTGCGCTGGAACAAAGCCTAGATACGGTTCCCAATTCTTATTTTCTGACGGAGCGCCGCATTGAAGCCTGGAGGCAAACCCACCCGGATGAAATGCTCCCCCAAACGGGCTATCAAACGGACTCGCGTCCGGTGAGCGATTATTACGGTACGGTGGGTTGCGTGGCGCTCGACCGTGCCGGTAACCTGGCAGCAGGCACCTCTACGGGTGGGATGAACGACAAGCGTTACAACCGGATCGGCGATTCTCCCATCATTGGAGCGGGCACGTATGCCGATAATGCTACCTGCGCGGTGTCCTGTACCGGACATGGTGAATTCTTCATCCGGTATGCAGTGGCCTATGACGTGTCGGCGCGAATGGCTTATTTGAAAGAAGACGTAGCAACGGCTTCGGATTATATCATCGGACAGCGGCTTGTAGAGAAGGGCGGTACGGGCGGACTGATCGCCCTCGACCGGCATGGACGGATCGCCCAGCCTTTCAATACGCCCGGCATGTACCGGGGCTATGTTCGGCCGGGCGAGCGGTATGTAGGCATTTATAAAGACGAATAAAGGGCTTCGCGCACATCCATTTCATTTCGCAACGGCCGGTCGATCACATCCATCACAACCGTTTGACCGAAACGGGCCGGCTGGATCTGTTTGGCGGAAGCAGGCCGGCAAATGGCCAGTTGCCGGTCGTCGGTCAACATCCAGATCAGCTGATCGGATTCCGGGTTGATGGGCAGTTTCGCCATCCGCCCCGTATAGAAACGCGTGATGGTATTTTTATTTACATCGACCAAATAACCCACCCGGTTGCGCAGGGCAGTTCCGGAATCATCCCGGAACCTCGCTCTTACATCGGCTATTTCCGGTTCGGTAGGGCGGTCGCAGTTCCAGATCCCAAGATGGGTGGCATTGAACCGGTTGATCACTTTGTGCCGGATAGGAGGGTGGTCGATCTGAGCAGAGGCCCAGGCGGCTTCATAATTGGCATGCAAATGTTCACGTTCGGCGGCAAAGTGGTCCCGGATGCTGTCTTGCCGGATGCGAAGCAGTTCGGCATTTTTGGCGGAGAGCTGTTCGTAACGCGACCACTCCGCTTCGTACTCGGCCAGCGCTTTGTCGTAGTCGGAGCCCGAGAGCACAGGGTTGACTACGACGGAAAGCTGCTGGTCGCCTTTGAAAAGGGTTAGTTGAAAGTCGCGGTTATTGATAGGGTGTAATTCAACATTATCCCATTGTTGGGCCAGTTGGGACCGGTCGATGGTCTCGGCCGGGTGTAATTGCCAGAGGGTACCTTCCCGCAGGAGGTCCAGTTGTTCCGGGTTGAGGGAATTGCTTTCCGGCGACTGGAGCAGGGCGGACAGGTCGAAGTCGAAGACGAAATCCGTGCCGTTATGCCGTTGTGGCCGCAAGGGCGGATCGGGGATGGCCAGTTCGCGTTCGAGGTCGGACAGGGCCAGTCGCTCATCGCTTTCCAGGGCCGTCAGTTCGAGCTGGAACGATTCCTGTACGGAGCAAAGTTCGTGGTCTGATGGGAGTTCGGGGAAATAGGTTTCCACGATGACCATGTCGTTGGCATCTTCATAGACCCAGTTGCGTTGTACCGTATCCAGGCTGTAAATATTGTAGGCATCGATATCTTCTTCATCGGATACGGAGATCTCCGAAACCAGTTCTACTTCGATGGCCCGTCCGGGGCGAATGTGGAGGCGCTTTCCGTTTTGTTCGGCATAGATCTCGACCATGCCGGCGGATTCCAGTTGATAGGGAGTACCGGAAGAGTCGTAATTCATGGGTACCCCGGACAGGAAGAAGTCGACGAAGTCGTGCATTTCCCGGTACCGGATGTCGACATTCCCGACGACGGCATTGCCTGCTTCATCCTGGAAGGCTTCGGAGGGGATATGGAGCCGGGTGCCGTTGGTGCCATTGCAAGTGGCGCCCTGGCCGGCATCTACAGAGAATTGGGCAAATTCTTTTTGGATCGATTGGTCGAAGGGGGGTGCTACATAGGGTTGGCTGGTAAAATAAGCGTGTGCCTGGCGTTCGAATTTGGCATCGGTTGGGATCTGGGAAATGATGAACCAGCCTGTCAGGGCGGCGGCGAGGCTCGCCGAGGCGACGAGGAGGCGCCGGATGGCGGAAGAGGTCCGTCTGGGGGCGGCTTCCTGCCCGTACTGCTCCAGCAAGGCATCGAAATTCTTGTGCTTTTCGATATCCTCGCGGGAAGGAGACGGCGTATTTATTCGAAAATCGTAGTGTTTTCTCATAACTCGTTAATTCCGCTTGGTTTTAGGATGGAGGATCTTCCGTTTCATTCGTTCCAGTATCCGGTAAGTTCGCATCTTGGCATTGGCTTCTGAAATATTCAGGATATCGGCAATCTCTTTAAAAGACCGTTCCTCAAAAAAACGCATTTCGATCAGTTCCAGGTCGGCGGGCTCCAACTCGTCGAGTAATGTCAGCATCGCTTCGTATTTTCCTTCGTGGCGCTCTTCTTCCAGTTCTTCGGCCAGGTGTCCGAGTTGGTTCTCTTCGGCGCTGACCACCCGGTTCTTGTTGCTGGCCCGGTAATGCTGGCCCAGTTCATTGCCGGCGATCCGGAACAACCAGGCGGAGAAGGGCACGCCTTGAAAAGTATAGGATTCCAGCTTTTGCATGGCTTTGAGGAAAACCTGGGAGCAAAGGTCGGCGGTGAGGGCCTCGTCGGCAGTGCGCTTGTATAGAAAGCGGAACACCGGCTCGTAGTAGCGCTCGTAAAGCGGGCGGAAATGGGCACGATCCGATACGGCCGCCTGAACTTCCAGCCATTCCTGCTGTAGTGCATCCGCCGGGACCCAATTCGGGCTGCGCTGTATGGATTCGTTTTTATTCAAAATTGCTGATTGGAGCATATTATTGGAAAACAACTCCTGCGCCTGCTGTTATGGATCGGCGGATTTGGGTTTTTATTTTTATAATGCCGATCCGTCAAAAAGTAACAGGATGTTTCTCAAAATTCGAACCAGTTTTTTACCCCAACATCGAATCGATCATGGCGATTAGCGTCTCGTTGAGATGATCGATTGCCAGCGGGATGTCCCAGGCTTCCCGGTTGCGGGCTTCCACGTAGTTGGAAATGGCCCGTATTGCCAGGAATGGCGCTTCTTCCGACAGGCAAACCAAAAAGAAAGCGGCCCCTTCCATCGTTTCTACGTCCGCCTCAAACTGCCGGCGACAGGCCTCGATGCTGGGCGGATAGCCGTGTACCCGGTGAACGGTCAGACCTTGTACGGCCTGTAGCCCGGGGAGGGGATCTTTCAGGGGCTGAACCAATTTCCCGTGCTCGAAGGGCGGAAAATTTGGATCAACCAATCTCATGGAAAACACGTCTGTAAAAGAACCATCTGCCTCCTCCACGCCCAGGTCTCCAAATTGCTCGCTTACCACCTGAACCACCTCGCCGATCGACAGCGATCGTTGGAAACTGCCGGCGATCCCCGCATTGATCACCAGGTCGAACCGTTGACGGGCCAACACCCTGGTCAGGTGATAGGTCGTCATTGCAATCCCCACTCCGGTGATCGACAACTGTACCTCGTGTTCGCCTTTCCGGAAAAACGAGGGTTGCCCCTGTTCAAAAGGGCCCTCTTCCAGGTATTGGATCAAGGGCGCGATTTCAAACGGGGTGGCGGAGACGATCAATATACGCATAAAAACGAGGAATGGGGTGTAATTTGTTTCGCAAAGCTAATAAATTCAAGCCTTACGGTGCCTGATACACCACTGAAAAGGCGGGGGTCCACCCTAATAACTGGTGCCATTGGAAGGCAAAATCGAATTTCAACCCATTTGGCCACGACAATCCGGCGCCGGCAGTGGTCTGGATGGGTTGAGTGGAAAAGCCGACACGGATGGCGAGCCGTTCGGTGCTCTGGTATTCTGCTCCGCCTTTCCACCGGAGCGGGAAGTCGATATCTTTCTCGGCCTCCCCGCTGAGCAGCAGTTTTGTCGAGGCCCGGTAGGAAAAGCCCGCTTTGAGCAAGGTCGGGTAATACTCCCCGTTATTGCGCTGTATCCGAAAGGGGTTGAAGAGGTGAACACCCAGCCACAAAGGATCGGTGAGCATGGCCTGCAACCCGATGCCGCCGGTTAGGTTGAACTGGCTCCCGTAATCGGGGATGCGGGTATTGAGCAGGTCCAGGGCTGCACCGGCATACAGGTGTTCGAACAGCCGCCGGGCATACAGCAAGCCCAGGCGTTGCTCATTGTAGGCCTCGAACCCAAAGTAGTGCAGGTGCAAGCCAAATACGCCCGCCCGGGTGTCAATGGCTCCGGCCGCCGCGACCGACCGGATTTCGGGGATGAGAAATCGCTGCTCGGCCAGGGCCGTCGCGCTCCATCCGGGGAGAGTAGCCAGTCCGGCCGGATTGGAAAAGGCGCTGTTGATGTCCTGAAATGCCACGGAGGTATTGCCCATAGCAGCCCCCCTCGCGCCGGCATTGGGCGGAAGCCCGTTTTGGGCGAGCAATCCTGTGGTATGAAACAGCAGGACGATCAGCGTGGAGTAATTAAAAGGTCGAATAGCCAAACCGTTTATTGTTGGGGCGCCACCATTGGCGTTTGCAAAAATGCCCGCATTTTTTCATAAAAAAAACACCCTGGATACGTCATTTTTACCCTGCATTCGGAAGGAGCAGGATGGAGGGGATCAGGTTGGCGCCCTGTTCCCGGAGCTCGGCCATGAGGTCGTCGCCTTCGGCGGATTGGGGCTTGCAGCCGTCTTCGATGATCCAGGTCCGGAAGCCAAGGGCCAGGGCGTCGAGGGCCGTATATTTTACGCCGAATTCGAGAGGGACACCCAGGAGGTAGAGTTCTTCCACCCCTTTTTCGTGTAAGAAACCTGCCAGCCCCGTATCGGCCTGGTGGGCATTGTCGAAAAAGCCGCTGTAACTATCTACTTCCGGGTCGGTGCCTTTGAAAAAGTGCCGGTGGATCTTTTCTTCCTGAAGTCCGATCGCCATTTCGGCGCCAAAGCTGTTCTGAACGCAGTGGATCGGCCAGAGCAATTGCTCCACACCTCCCAGTTCGATCTTCTGGCCCGGACGCCGCCACAGGTGATTGGCGGCGAAACACCCGTGATTCCCCGGGTGCCAATCCCGCACGGCGACGACCAGGTCAAATGCTTCCATCAGGCGATTGGCTACCGGGATCACCTCATTTCCATAGGGTACTTCCACCATGCCGCCGGGCAGGAAATCGTTTTGCAGATCGATTAAAATTAATGCCTTCATGTTTTTTTATTGGCTGTTATGGCTGGGCGAAAGATATTTTGGTGTTTGGAATGGGCGAAAGATATTTTGGTGTTTGGAATGGGCGAAAGATATTTCGCCCCTACTGGGTTTGGGCGCGGGCCATTCCCTCCGAAAAATCACGTACGTCCAAAAAACGGGGCGGGATGGCTACCTGTCCCTCGGGATCGATAAATCCGATCCCTTCATAAAACCCGGCCCGGGCCAGTCCTTCCCGGAAGGCCCAGACCAACCCGTACTGGGCCGGTGTAACGGGCACGCCGAGCGTGTCCAGGAACCCCCAAAGGAGGTCCTTTTGGTAGGGCGCCCGCCCCTCGCTGAACTCAAACAGTTGTTCGTATTCAAGGGGGGCGATCAGGGTGCCTTCCGGGTCGATGCAGCCGAAACGTCCGTCCTGAAAAACCACCCAACGGTGGAACCCTCCATAGTAGAGCTCTTCGTATTGAGGGGGGACCACGAATTCGGCTTTCTTGTCGATCAGGCCCCACTGACCCGCTTCCTGCACTGGCGCTAATCCCTCCTTGAAATCGCGGGCGTTGGCAAATTGAAAAGGGATCGCGGGATATCCAGCCAAATCCAGGAAACCGTACAGACTATCTTTTCTGACCCGGTACAGGCTGTCAGACGCCGGTTCGAACTTCTCATACTGGGCGGGGATGACCCAATGGCCGTTCCGGTCGATCAGCCCCCATTTTTTCCCCAGCTTGGCCACCGCGTGTCCTTCCTTGAAGTTTTCCGCCCGGTCGAACTGACAGGGGATCAGCACATCGCCCAAGGCGTTGATGTAGCCGTATAGCTCTCCGCACTGGATCCGGGCCATGCCGTCGGAAAAGTCGCTGGCCGCCTCCCAGAGCGGTTGGATGGCCATCTGGCCTTTGGTGTTGATGAACCCCATTCCCTGGTTGAAGACCTTGACCCGGGCCAGGCCTTCGGAAAAATCCCAGGCGGCTTGATAGTTGGCTGGAACGACCAGTTTACCCTTCGAATTGATGTATCCCCACTTTCCCTCGATCCGGACTACAGCCAAGCCCTCGCGGAAATTCCGGCAGTCGTCGAACCGGGGTGAAATAACCCATTCGCCCAAGCGGTTGATATACCCCCATTTCACGGGCGAAGACTCATAGTCCTCTTCAATCGGTGGAAGCGCGTCCGCATCATTGGCCGGTGGAGGCGCCGGGTCGTTCGTACACCTCCACCCGGTGAAAAGCAGGAACCCCAATGCCAGGATTTTCAGCGAAATGTGCTTCATATTTCAAAATTTACGCCCCTACGCAGGAGGTTAGGGTAGTTTTCGGATGCCAGCTGTTCGTATTTTTCCTTGTCAAAGCAGTACAGGCGGGCAGGACGATGTGCCACGCCTTCCTGTTTTCCCACCTCTTCCAGCACCCCCATTTTCAATATTCGGGTGCGGAAATTACGCTTGTTGAGCGGAATGCCCAAAACAACTTCATAAAGTTCCTGGAGTTGGGAAAGGGAAAAGTGGTTGGGGAGCAGTTCAAACCCGATGGGCTGATAGCGCAGTTTTCCCCGCAGCCGGTTGATGGCCGCCTCCACGATACCGGCGTGATCGAAGGCCAGGTGTGGAAGTTCATCGACGGAGAACCAGCCTACCTGGCGGGCATCGCTGGCTGCACGGACGGGGTGGTCGGGCAGGTGCACCAATGCATAATAAGCTACACTGACCACGCGTCCGCGGGGATCCCGGTCCGGCCGGCCGAAGGTGTACAACTGCTCGATAAATACGTTCACCATGCCCGACTCTTCTTCCAGTTCCCGCAGCGCCGCGGTGTGCAGTTCTTCATCCATATCGACAAATCCGCCGGGTAGAGCCCAATGCCCGGCATACGGATCGTGTGCCCGTTGGATGAGCAAAACCTGCAGCGGCCGGCCGTTTTCGTAACCGAAAATGACGCAGTCGACAGTGAGTGCGGGACGTGGGTACTCGTACGTGTAAGGCATGGTTCAATCGGGTTGATAAACGAATTTCCCTGCCCGGAACAAGGGCGTGAGGAGCAGTTCATCCGGATCGCAAGCCTCCAGCGTGCTTCCGAACCGGAGCTCCAATACCGGCTTCAACAACAATACCTGTATGAGGGGCCCCCGGATGCAGAATTCAGCCTCCAAAGGGCGGCAAAGATCCAGATCGGCGGAAAAGGAAAATCGCTGGAGATAATTCAAAAAAGACTCATTAAAGCGTTGGGTTGCTCCCAGGTACTGGATGCTTCCCGGATCAAAAGAAAAACCACCGATCAGATCCACCAATGCGTCGAAACCGGGAAAATCACCACAATAGGCAGCAGGTTGTTGGTAGGTTCCGTTCTGCCAGCATTGAAAAGCGGGTAAAAGCAGGTCTGCATCGGGAAAAGGACGCATGGATAAACTTAGTTTAAAAGAGAAACTAAGTTATGGTATTTTTTGAATAAGTGCCTGGACAAAAATGTAATAAACATTCGCGACCACAGGTCGCGAATGTTTATAATAAGACTTTTCAACTTATACTTTTCAGGAAATTTTCTTACCCCGCAGGGAATCTGCGATCACGGCATCCATAGCCCGCTGGGCGAGGGGCCGGGTGAATTCGTTGATCTCTTCCATAACCCGGTTGATGAGGTCCTTGTCTTCCCCTTCCGTGGCCAGCCGGAGCTGTTCCCGGTATTCCCGGATACCGCTGATCTCTTCATCGCTGAGGATCGCCCGGTTTTGCTGGAGGAATTTATCGGCCGACAGCAGGATGTTACGGGCTTCGTTTCGGGCCTCGAGCAGACCGCGCACGGCCATGTCCTCTTCGGCGTGTTGTATGGATTCGAGGAGCATTTTTGCCATTTCTTCTTCGCTCAGGCCGTAGGAAGAGCGGATCTCGATCTCCTGTTCCACATTGGAGCGGAGTTCCTTGGCCTTTACTTTGAGAATGCCATCGGCATTGAGAATGAAATGGATCTCGATCTTGGGCAATCCGGCGGGCATGGGCGGAATTCCTTTCAGGATAAACTCGCCCAGTTTGCGGTTGTTTTCGACCAGGTCGCGCTCGCCCTGGTAAACGGCGATCTTGAGATTTCGCTGCCCGTCGACGGAGGTGGTGTACTGCCGTCCGGCTCGTGTCGGGATCTTGGTGTTGCGGGGAATGATGGTATCCATCAATCCGCCCACCGTTTCGATACCAAGGGAGAGAGGGGTGACGTCGAGCAGCAATACCTCTTTCTGGTTGCCGGCCAGCACGTCGGCCTGGATCGCGGCGCCCAGGGCTACGACCTCGTCGGGGTCGAGCTGGTCGTAGACGGGTTTGCCGAAAAATTCCGACACGGAGGTCTTGACCAGTGGCACGCGGGTCGTACCGCCGACCATCACGACGCGATCGATCTGTTTTTTGTCGAGCTGGGCATCGCGAAGGGCGTTGCGGCAGCAATCCAGCGTTTTGTCGACGTATTTCCGAATGAGCCCGTTGAAAGTATCGCGGTCGATCGATACGGCGTATCCATTCAGCGAAGATTGGAACCGCGCTTCTTTGCTCAGGGTTTTTTTTGCTTCTTCGGCTTTCAGGCGCAGGGCCTGGCTGAGTTCTTTATTGCGGGCGAGCTCTTCGGCATCGAGCTGATGGTGTTCGATCCAGTAGTCCATAATGGCCCGGTCGAAATCGTCTCCTCCCAGAAAGGTGTCGCCGTTCGTAGACAGCACTTCGAAGATGCCGTCGTGAAGGTGGAGTATGGAGATGTCGAAGGTACCGCCACCGAGGTCGTAGACGGCGATGGTCTGGTCGTGTTGATTGTCCTTATCCAGGCCGTAGGCCAGGCTGGCGGCCGTAGGTTCGTTGACGATGCGGAGCACGTCGAGTCCGGCCAGTTTGCCTGCATCGCGGGTGGCTTGCCGCTGGGCATCGTTGAAATAGGCCGGCACGGTGATCACGGCGCGGTGCACGGGACGGCCCAGTTCGGTTTCCACCCGTACCTTGAGGGCTTTGAGGATCTCGGCCGACAGTTCGATCGGGGTATAGAATCGATCCTCGACCCGGATCTTGACCAGGCTTTCGGTATCGTCGTCGATGACCTTGTAGCCGAAGTAATTTTCCAGGCCGGCCACGTCCTTATAGGACTTTCCCATCAGTCGCTTAACCGAGTAAATGGTATTTTCCGGGTGGGTGATCAGCTTGTCTTTGGCGGAATCCCCCACCACGATGCGGCCGATGGCGGAGAAATAGACGATCGAGGGTACCAGCGAGCTTTTGCCCTCCTGGTCGCGCACGGCAATGGCTTTTCCGTCCTTGATGTAGGCGACCAGACTATTGGTAGTTCCGAGGTCAATACCGACGATCAGGTCGTCCTCTTTAGCAACTTTTCCCTCCTTTATGTTGATAGGTATTCGAGCCATAGGAGTTGAACAGTTGAAGGGTTGAAAAGTTGAAGGGTTGAAAAGTTGAAGGGTTGAAAAGTTGAAGGGTTGAAAAGTTGAAGGGTTGAAAAGTTGAAAGGTTGAAAAGTTGAAGAGGGCGAATGTATTTAGTTTACCGGGTGATCAGCATTTTTTGGGTTGTTTGGCCACGCTGGTTTGAAATCGTGCAATATTACAGTCCGGCAGGCAACAGACTGCCGTCGAATTCAAGCCGGTTGAGGCCTTTGGCTGTTTCAACCGCATTTTCGATAATCAGGGAGATGGAAAAAATCCGGAGAAAAAGCTTAGAATGAAGTGCGTCTAAAGACGCACTTCATTCTAATAATGAAAAACGCCTTACCAGCGGCTGATCTGCATTTTATTGGTCACTTGCGATACTCCGTTGAAGAAGGAGTAGAGGTAGATCCCGTCGGGCAGTTGGCTGCCGTCGAAATCGATCTGGTTGATGCCTTCTGCGATCTGAACGGAGCGGGAATAGACCACGCGCCCGAGCATGTCGCTTACCTGGAACTGGTAGGGGCCGGCTTCCCGCGATTCGACCTCGATAGTGGTCGTCCCGGAGAAGGGGTTGGGCATATTTCGAACGCTTTCGAACTGGCTGGCCACTTCAAAAAGGCTGGCATATACAACGCAATTGGTGCTGTTCTCATCCAGTATGTACAGGTAAAAATGCCCTGGAGCGATCAACGGGTTGGGAAAGGTGAGCTGCAAGGGCAAACCGCCGGTATAAACGGTTGCGGAAATGAACAACTCGTGTTGACCGATATCGGCAGCGTTGGTGGCTTTGCCGAAGATCACCGCGCAGCCCAGTTCGTTTTGCTTGAAGGTGCAGGTAGAATTGTTGCAATTGTAGTCAAACCCGGCGGGCAGGCCGGTGACGCCGGTAATACGGATGGAATCGAGCACGTAGGGCACGCCGCCAAACTTAATGGTGTCGCCGACCACGGCGGTAAATACAAACTGATAGTTTTTATTAAAACAGGCGCTATCCGTGATCCCGCCAAAAGGATTCAATGTCATGTCAAACGGGGCAGGGTAGACGCCCAGTGCAGAGTCGGCGTAGACTTCATCAGGGACACAAGTACCGAATTGTGCGAAGCTGCTGACGAGCGCTCCAAAGACGACCAGCGAGGAAAGTAGTAGTTTTTTCATGCAAAAGGAGGTTTAATTTTATTGAATAATGGATATTGGTATCCGGTTTTGAAGAGTCGTAAAAAGGTCCTTTCCACAAAGAAGGAGAACCATAATATTGATCAAAAATATTCCACAAAATCCTAACTTTGGGAGATGGAGGTGAAAATTTATGGAAATTTTGACAAGCCTCCCTCTTTTCAACGAACCTGAAAATACATTCGTTTCCAGGTTAGGGCAAAAAAAGTTACCCCCTTATGAAGCATTGCAACCTCTTGCTCACGCTTTCCATTCTTTTTTTAAGCCTTTCTCTCTTCGCACAAAAAGGCACCATTCAAGGAACAGTTACAGATGCCATTACGGAGGAACCTCTTTACTCTGTGACGATCCGGGTCGGATCGGTCGGCACGATCACCGATTTTGAAGGACAGTATTCCCTGGCGCTGCAACCCGGCGCCTACGACCTGGAGTTTTCCTATGTCGGCTACGCCACGCAGACCCTAAAGGTAAACATCAAAGCCGGCGAAACCCAGACCCTCGATCTGAAGCTGACCGAGGAGGCCACCATTTTGCAAACGGCGACGGTGACGAGCGGAAAATTTGAAAAATCGCTCGGGGAAGTGACCGTCTCGCTCGAAGTGCTGAAACCCCAGTTGATCGAAAGTGTCAACACCGTATCGGTCGACCAGGTGCTCGAAAAGGTGCCCGGGGTCAACATCATCGACGGGCAGGCCAATATCCGGGGCGGCTCCGGATTTTCCTACGGGGCGGGCAGCCGGGTGTTGTTGCTGGTCGACGATGTGCCCATGCTGCAGGCCGATGCCGGTTTTCCCAACTGGAACGATCTTCCGGTGGAAAACATCGAGCAGATCGAGGTGGTCAAGGGCGCCGCTTCGGCCCTTTACGGCTCCTCTGCACTCAACGGCATCATCAACGTCCGGACCAGTTTTGCCAAGAGCAAGCCGGAATTTAAGGCCTCACTCTTTCACGGCATCTACGGCGGACCGAAGGATGCCACAAAGAAATGGTATAAAAATGTACCCTATTCTACCGGCGGCAGCATGACCTACAAACGCCGGCTCGGCCGGCTGGATGTGGTGATGAGCGGCTTTGCCCTCAAAGAACAGAGTTACCTCGAACGCAATTTCCTCGACTACCAGCGCCTCACCGTGGGATTGCGCTACCGGCCGACTGAAAACCTCAACATCGGGCTCAATTCAAATTTTAACGGCGGGCAGTCCCAGAGCTTTTTCTTCTGGCTCAACCCGGCCGACGGCGCCCTGAAGGGTACCCGCTCGGCATATTCGGCTACCCGCCGGCTTCGGTTTAACGTCGATCCGTACATCACTTATTTCGATCCGGGAGGAAACCGGCACAAACTCCTGGGCCGGTACTACAGCGTTGACAACAATTCGCTCAACAGCCAGTCGAACGCTTCTCAGCTCTACTACGGCGAGTACCAGTTCCAGCGCCAGTTTGCCGGCATCCAGCTCGTCACCTCGGCCGGCGTGGTCGTCTCCGGCACGAATGTGCAGGCCGAGCTTTACGGGGACACCATCTACCGCTCCTTCAACCTGGCGGGCTATTTGCAATTGGATCAAAAATTATTCGACCGGCTCAATCTGTCGGCCGGCTTCCGCTACGAATCCAACCGGCTCGACAATCCCGGATACTCCTTTTTCGACGGGATCAAAATGGTGGTCATCCCCGCCTCGAACGAAAGCGAATCCAAGCCGGTATTCCGCTTCGGCGCCAATCTGGAGATCGCGGAGTTCACGTTCTTGCGGGCTTCCTGGGGACAGGGCTACCGGTATCCCACCATTGCCGAAAAATACATTACCACGACCTTTGGCGGCGTGCCGATCAGTCCCAATCCAGAATTGCAATCCGAGACCGGCTGGTCGACGGAGCTGGGGCTGAAACAAGGCTTCCGGGTCTTCGGGTTCGAGGGCTTCCTGGATTTGGCCGCTTTCTGGTCGGAATACGACAACATGATGGAATTTACCTTTGTGGATATTTTTCCAACCGGTTTTCAATCCCAGAACGTGGGCGGCACAAAAATTTATGGAGCGGAGCTGACGGTGGCCGGCCGGGGTAAATTTTTGGGCATGCCCAGCAATCTCCTGACGGGCTTTACCTGGATAGAACCCCAGTTTTCCCAGTTCGATACGACCCCGGTCGGTCCAAACGAGACGCCTACCGAAGGACAGAAAAATGCCCTCAATTCGTCGGTCGATTACAACGTATTGAAATACCGCAACCGGAAGACCTTCAAGTTCGACCTGGAGAGCTCTTACAAGAAGTGGTCGTTCGGGGTGGCCGTCCTGGCTGCAAGTTCGATGGAGAATATCGACAAGGTATTTGAATTGCTCGTCGTTCCTGGCCTGCAGCAATACCGGGCTGAAAATGGCAGCGATTACGTCAATACCGGTATTCGGGCGGGTTATAAGATCAAGGAAAAAGCCAAGGTCTCTTTCCTGATCGATAACCTGTTCAACACCGAGTACACGGTACGTCCCGGTTTGATCGAACCGCCGAGGAGTTTTACCCTGCGGCTCGATTGCGGACTTTGAGTTTGCCCGGCAGAATGCAGAAGAGGGGCGCGCGAAGGCGCGCCCCTCTTCTGTTTTAAGAAATACCTAATAATGCGTTAAGAAAAATGAAATGTGTTGGGGGGGAATAATTGAAATCAGTTTTTTTTCTAAATTTAGGCTTGAGTTAACCCATTTTCGTTCAAAATCCTTAAATTTTTACCCTATGAGTCAATTGAACAAGATCCTTTTGATCGCATCTTTTCTGTTTGCGATCCAACCCACCTTTGCCGCTACGGTTGTAGTCGATCACCCTGCGACCGCCGCCACCGAGGCTTCTGCCCAGGAAGTGCGGGCCGGCGCCGAAAAGATGAGTTTCCGCGAACGCCTGGCCACGAAGATCCTCGATAAGAAGATCAAGAAAGCCATGCAAAAATCCGAAGCACACAAAGCCGGTAATGGCGGGAATATCCTTTCCCTGCTCTCCCTTATTTTCGGCGGAGCTTCTTTGATCCTGCTCTGGGTCTTTGGGATACTGGGGCTTTTGCTGGCACTTACCGCCATTATTCTCGGGATTATTGGTTCGAAAAAGGAGAATAGTAAGGTAATGGCTATCCTTGGGATTGTATTTGGCAGTCTCACCTTGTTCCTGGTGTTGTTGGCTGTTGCTTTCCTCGCCAGCCTTCTTACATTGGTATAAACTCATATTTTGATCGCTGAAAGCCCTGTGGACTTTTCCACAGGGCTTTTTTTGTAAATGTTTATTTATATGGTGTTCCGCGGCCAAGGAAAAGGAGCGTTTTTTAAAGTGCGTAACTCCAGGTAAAAGATATTCTTGGAAACACCGTTCTTACTAAGAATTTAAGAATACACAGATGAAACCAATGAAACGGATCACTTCGTTTTTGCGCACGACGTTGTTTGGAGGGATCGTCGTGGTCCTTCCGCTTACCATTTTCATCCTTTTGGCCAAGTTGGTCTTTGATTTTCTGCGATCCATCATCGCTCCGATCTCGAGCCTGATCAAATTGCCCTTCATTACCAATGAGCTGTTGACGGACCTGATCACTTTGGTGATGATCATAGCCTTTTTTTTCCTGGTCGGGCTGTTTGTCCGGACCCGCTTGGGAAAGGGCATCGTGTCCCTGGTCGAGGGCGAGTTGTTCAGTCGCTTGCCTTTTTACGGTACGATCAAGGAGACGGTGCTGCAGTTTACCGGGGCCAAGAAGATGCCCTTTTCACAGGTTGTGATTGTGGAGCCTTACGGCAACAGCACCAAGATGTTCGGCTTCGTCGCCGATGAGCACGAGAACGGGAAATACACCATTTTTGTGCCGACTGCCCCTAACCCTACCAACGGTTTTATCTTCTACATGGAAAGCAGTCAGGTCCAGTTAGTGGATATCCGGCCGGAGGATGCCATCCGGATGATCATCGCCATCGGGACCGGCGCCAGTAAATTGATTTAGGATTTTAACGATTTTTCCAAACAAAATCACCCTGTCAACTCGTTATCCTGTAAAATAATCCAAGTTGCGATAAGTGCACCTTGACTATCTTCCAATCAAATTTCCCCCGCCAACGGCGGGGGAAATTTGATTGGAAGAGACACTTTTGCCGCCATTGGCGGCAAAAGTGTCTCTTCCAATATGTTTAAGGTGATTTATCCCAACTTGGATTAAAATTAAAAAAGAGGGCATGCCCTTTTGTTTTTAAAAAAGCGCTCCATGAGAATTTTTTTCTTTTGGATAATCCTCCTACTGTTGTCAGGGGATGTTCCCGCTCAGGAACGACTCTTGTTTTCGAACTCTTGTAATTACACCGGCGAGATCAGTCCGGTGGAAGACCTCTACGGCTTTGCCTCCGATTCGGAGGCGGATGATGCCATGCGGCGCATCATGCGCTATACCGGTCTGCCGGCCAATTTTACCATCAAAGCGGCCAATGTGCCCAATGCCGCTGCGGTGATCTATGAAGAACAGCGATACATCCTGTACAACCAGTACTTCATGCTGCGGATCAAGGACCAGACCAAGACCGACTGGGCGGCCCTCAGTATCCTGGCGCACGAGATCGGCCACCACCTTTCCGGCCATACCCTCGATAACAAGGGCAGTCGACCCGATAAAGAACTGGAGGCCGACCGTTTTTCCGGATTTGTCCTGTACAAGATGGGAGCCACGCTCGACGAAGCCCGCATTGCGATGGAAACCCTCGCCATGGACGCAGGTACCAGTACGCATCCACCCAAATCGGCCCGCCTGGCAGCGGTGACCAATGGATGGCTGGAGGCAAAACAACAGAACGAAGATGTGAGCCCCATCCGCCCGGCGACTCCGGTGAAGACCAAAACCGAAGACATGACGCCGCGCTCGCCCATCGATCCGCAGACCGCGACCGCTACGTTCAAGCAGGTCTGGCTGGAGGAGAATGTCGAAGAAGGGGGAGAAGCCGGGGTGCGCGTTCATGCCCATTTCAATGTGCGCAATCTGTTCGGTGAAAATTGTAAAGCCGTAGCCTGGTTTTACGATGCCCGGACCGGCGAGCCCCTGAAAGACCAGAACGGGAAGTTTGCGACCGGAACCGGCGAAGTATCCGTAAGCGTAGACTTTGTGCCCAACTATCTATCCGCCGATTTTACCGACGTACCCTTTTTCATACCCTACGACGAATTGCATTTGCCGGAAGGGGAGCATACGGTCAAGTTCCAGATCGGACTTTTTCACCAATTGCCTGGCGACCAGATGCAGCAGATCGGCTCAGCGAGCACTTTTTCTTCCTTTGAATACACCGTACTTCCCCCGGTGCCTACGGCCCTTTACCGGAAACTTTGGGTCGACTTCGACGTATTTGAAGGCATCAAGAAGGGCATGCGCATTCATCTGCAGTTCAACCTGAAAAATCTGAAAGGCACGGCTTGCAGGGCGGCCGTGTGGTTCTATTTCGACTCGGGGCAGCCCATGCTCGATTATAACGGCCGCTACAATACCGTGGACGGGAAAGTCTCGGTCGGGACCGATTTTTTGCCCACATACGATTCATCTGATTTTAACGACCTCGTATTATTCATACCCTATGACGAATTTCACCTGACATCCGGGGAGTATTCCCTGTTCCTGGAAGCCAATTTGTTTGCCGAGCAGGGAACTACCTATGTGGAGTTGGGAAAAGGATTTGGAAAGTACCCTTTTGTGTTAACCAAATGACAATGCTGCATTTATATGCTAACAGCGTTTACACTTGTCAAAAAATGACGTAAATTTGTAGAGCGAGAAAATACTACACATGAAAACAATTACTAATCTAACCACTCTGTTTGTATTCCTGAGTTTCACCCTTTTGCAGGCTCAAGCTCCCGAATACGGAAACGCGATCTACTACGCCGATTATTTTCAAGGAAAACGAACGGCGAGCGGAGAGATCTACGACAAATATACCTTTACCTGTGCCCACAAAGTGCACCCCTTCGGCACCCAGCTGAAGGTGACGCGGATGGACAATTTCAAATCCGTGATCGTGAGGGTGAATGACCGGGGCCCTTACAATCCCGGTTGTATCATCGACCTTTCCTGGGCCGCCGCCGACCAGATCGGACTGTTACTGGATGGGAAAGCGGAAGTCAAGGTGGAAGTGGTGGGCTATTCCACGCCCAGCGGCGGATCCGAGCAGGCTGTGGCTACAGCTCAACAATCGGTCAAGACCGTAAAGGAGGAAGAAAAGAAATTCTCCCTCCCGCTGCCCCCGAGACCGGTCACTTTCAACAGCGCATTCCCGGAAACGACCACGGCTCCC
Source organism: Lewinellaceae bacterium (assembly GCA_020636275.1). GTDB lineage: Bacteria > Bacteroidota > Bacteroidia > Chitinophagales > Saprospiraceae > JADJTT01. The sequence goes on from JACJYD010000002.1 coordinate 119,829, forward strand.
ACTACCACGGCAAAGGATCCTACTGCTTCAGCTGCGATCCCGGACTCCTACAACATGGCCAATGTGCCCACTTCCTATAACGCGCCTTCTGCGCCCATCAAAACGGCGACGGCCGCTTCGGGTGTTGCCCAGATGCCCCAAGGGGCACAGGGTTATACGGTGCAAGTGGGTTCCTATTCTCATTACCCAAATGCCGAGCGACAGGCCAAGATGATATCCCAAAAAGGGGTCGATCAGGTTTACATCAAGGAATCGCGGAAATCGGACGGAACGGTGTTGTATAAGATCCTGGTGCAAACTTTTCCCACCAAGACCAGCGCCGTCAGCCACCTCGACCAGTTGAAACGCCAATACGGCATTGCCGGCTTTGTGATCAATTTAGCGAATTTATAGCAGAAATAAAGAAGGGGCGCTTTTCCGGCGCCCCTTCTTTATTGGACTTATGAAACTAGGACTTACGCACAAAGAACTATAAGAATGACTATTTCGGCGCCTGCGGCGCCGAAATAGTCATTCTTAAGATCAAAGTCGCCGCCGCAGGCGGCGACTTTGATCTTAAGAATCTTTGAATACGCATTCTGCGTAACGCCTGCGGTAAACAAAAAAGGGGCGCTTTTCCGGCGCCCCTTTTTTATTTAATTTGTTTCGATACGTAATAACTGGATGGGCGCATTCGTTTTGGATCGAACTGTTTTCCCAAGATTGTATCACTAAACGAACACACCCATGAAGAAGACCTCGTTGCGTTTCGCCCACCTGTTTGCCGGATTTGCCCTGGTGGCCCTTAGTACCGGCGCATTGACCGGTTGCCAACCCGAAGGATGTACCGATCCGATGTCCGACAATTACGATCCGAAAGCTAAAAAGAACGATGGTAGCTGCGTGCCGTGGCGCGATAAGTTTATCGCCAGCTATTCGGGTATTAACGGCTGCGCAGGCTCTGCCAACCAGGACGTCTCCATCCTGATCACCGAATCCGGAACTACGGAGGACGGCGTGGTGATCACTGTCTCGGGCTCCGGCATGGTCTTTACCGCCACAGTCAGCACCAAAACGGGCCTGACCATTCCCGATCAGCAGATCAACTACCAGGGCGGGACCGTGAATATCAGCGGTTCCGGTAGCCTGAAAAACGAAACCGAACTCACTCTGGATTACGAACTCGTCTCCGGCCCCCTGACCGTGCCCTGCTCGGTGACGGGGAATCAGCTTTAAGCGAGATGCTCTTCACCTTTTTTCCGGATTGCAAATCACCGGATATTCAAATAAAAACAAGTCCCGTAACCCGCGGGACTTGTTTTTTCATTTTATTCATCGTATTTTTACGATGAATAAAAATTTCAAAGATGGAAACCCCTGACAAATTAAAGGACCTGGTCCGGCAGAAGTATGGTGAGATCGCGCTGCAGGAACAGGACGGATGTTGTTCTTCGGCCACTTCTTGTTGTGGACCGGAAGGAGCAAAGGTAGAGGTATACAACATCATGAGCGAGTCGTACGAGCAATTGGAAGGCTACAACCCGGATGCCGACATGGGGCTGGGTTGCGGATTGCCTACGCAGTTTGCACGCATCTCAAAAGGCGACACGGTGGTCGATCTGGGATCGGGCGCGGGCAACGACTGTTTTGTCGCTCGTGCCGAAACCGGTGAAACGGGCCGGGTGATCGGCCTCGACTTTACCCCCCACATGATCGACCGGGCCCGGGCCAATGCCAAAAAGCTGGGCTATACGAATGTAGAATTCATCTATGGCGACATCGAAGATATGCCCATTCCGGACGCTACGGCCAACGTGGTAGTCAGCAATTGCGTGCTCAACCTCGTACCCGATAAGGAACAGGCCTTCTCCGAAGTATTTCGCATTCTGAAACCGGGCGGGCACTTCAGCATCTCCGACATCGTGCTCCGGGGTGACCTGCCTGAAAAGCTGCAAAGCGCCGCGGAAATGTACGCCGGTTGCGTGGCGGGCGCCATTCAAAAGGACGATTATCTCGGCCTGGTGCGCGGCGCAGGCTTTGTCGACTTGCATATCCAGAAGGAAAAGGAGATCCTCGTGCCGGAAAACATCTTGCTGCAGTACCTCACGGAAGAGGAACTGGAAACGTACCGGTCGCGGGAAGGAGGGATCTTCAGTATTACCCTGTTTGGGCGGAAGCCTTGATTTTTCTGAACCGCAAAGGCGCTAAGGGCGCTAAGACCTCAGTCATTTGCAATTTCCTGTATTGCAAAGGCTGGATGTCTTAGCGTCCTTAGCGCCTTTGCGGTTTAAACACCTGCACGTAATTCCCGTTGTTCGCCACCAATAACATGGGCTTTTCCTGCGGGTCCAGCACGATCTCCGAGGAGCGGGCGTCGCCAACAGCTAGTAGCCCCGACTTGAAAGGTGGCAGGGCCTCGAAATCCCCCTTTCCATCGCCGAGCAACAGGCAACCTGAACCGGCGTCGCTGCGCACGGTTTCGACTTCCCGGTTGTAATAGTTGCCAGTCAGGGCGATATCCAGGTGGCCGTCGCCGTTCCAGTCGTAGCAGGCGATGCCGAAGACGGGGGCGATTTGCGCCTCGTGCGGCAGTTTCCGGATCGCGAATTTTCCGCCTGTATTTTCCAACCAGACCGTTTCGAACAGTTGACAAGCCCGCTCCAGTGCCCCGTCGATCCTTTCCCCCAGCACCTGCTCAATAGGGGCTTTGGCAAAAGCGTCGTAGGTTTTGTATTTCTCGGCGATGTAAGGCATTTGCTGGGAAGAACAGGACCGGCCGCGTACCGGATAACAAACGCCGTCAGCGTCATAATAGCCCAGGTAAATATCGTTGGTGCCGTTGCCATCGAAGTCTTTGACGTAGAGTCGGAAAGGCCGCTCCTCACTGGCCTTGTACTTGATATTCAAACCCAGGTTGCCGGCTACCAGATCGAGGTCGCCGTCGCCGTCCAGGTCGGCTGCTTCCAGGCGGTTCCACCAGCCGGCCGTGTTTTCCATGCCCATTTCGGCGGTGGCGTTCCGGAGTTTCCCGCCTTCATTTTTGAAAAAAGAGATCGGCATCCATTCGCCCACCACGATCAGGTCGAGATCGCCGTCGCCGTCCCAATCGAGCCATTGGGCGTCGGTCACCATACCTGCATCGGCCAACTCCGGCGCGGCGCGGGCGGTGATGTCGGTAAATCGGCCCTGGTTATTTTCGAGTAAAAAACTCTTTGCGGGGAATCCGTATTTGCCCGGCACTTGCCGCCCACCAACGAGGAGATCGGCGTCGCCGTCGCCATCGAAGTCGCCCGATTTGGCAACACCGCCGCTGACGGGCATATCGGGCAGGTTGCCGGCAGCTTTTTCAAATTGCCCTCGTCCGTCGTTGATGTAGAGCCTGTCCTGGTATTGGGGAGCTCCTTCCGGATATTCATTGCCGCCGCTGACCAGGTAGAGGTCCGGATCGCCATCGCCGTCAGCGTCGAAGAAATGGGCGTGGATATCTTCCCGGTCCTGATCGGCGGTCCAGGGGGAGGAGGGACTGCGCATAAAGGTGCCGCCCGCGGTTTGTAGGTACAAAACTCCTGCATAGCCGATACTGCCGCCGATGAAGAAATCCTCCAGTCCGTCGCCGTTCACATCGCCGCTGGCGGTGCAGGGACCGAGGGTGGACATCCGGTGGGGGAGGAGCACTTCGCGGGCATAGTCGTCGAAGTCGTTTTCGCGGTAAATGAGGTCGATGCCGGCGTTTTGGGCGACGTATTCGAAAAGCGGCTTTTCCGGGCGGGGTGGGGCCACATCGCCCGGTTTGCCATCGGCCTGCCGGAGGGTTAAACGCTGGTTGGCCGCTACTCTTTTCATATCGATCGTGCGGCCATCGGGCCATTTGACGATCAGGCTGTCGATAGTTTTTGCCGGGCCCAATCCGAAATGCAAGATGGTTGTGGAAGCGGAAAAATAACCACGCGTGGGCGTCACTTCCTGGATCTGTTGCCTATCGCCGGTGTAGACCCAGACTTTGGCGCCATAGGAGCCGTGGTTGTTGCCCTGGTCGCCGAGGAGGTCCAGTTGGAGGTAATTGCCGAGGTTCAGCTGCCGGGACTGGTTTTCGAGGATAAAAGCCGGATCGCCGATATTGTTAATGGCCAGGTCGAGGTCGCCGTCGTTGTCGAGGTCGGCGTAGCAGGCGCCGTTTGACCAGGAATCCACGCCCATTCCCCATACCGAGCTCCTGTTTTTGAACGTGAGATCGCCCTGGTTGGAGAAGAGGTAGTTCGGCAGTTTGACGGAAGGGGCCAGTTTGGTCAGTTCGTAGATGGTTTGGGCCAGGTTTGGGATCTCTTTGCCACCTGCGGCCCGTTTGAGCGAGTCGAGGATATGCTCCCGTTCGTGCATGTAGTCCTTGTTCTTGATATCCCGAACCAGGCCGTTGGCGATCATGAGGTCTTTGTCGCCGTCGTTGTCGAAATCGGCCAGGAGGGGTCCCCAGCTCCAGTCGGTGTTGGAAATGCCCGCCATTTGGGCGATCTCGCTATAGGTGCCTGTGCCGTTGTTGAGCTGGAGCATGTTGAACATATACTGGTAGTGGTAGCCGGCGTTGGCCAGGGCCCAGAATTTGTCGGGGTTCATCCCGCCCATATTTGCTTTGAGGCGGTAGTTGTCGGCCGCCACCATATCGAGCACGCAGATATCCGTCCAGCCGTCGTTGTTGAAGTCGGCCAGGTCGGCGCCCATGCTGAAGTTGCTGATGTGGCGCAGGGCGGACCGGGCCACGTCGGTAAAGGTGCCGTTCTTGTTGTTTTTGAAAAAATGGTCGGGTTCGTCGTAATCGTTGGCCACGTAAATATCCAGCCAGCCGTCATTGTTGAGGTCGCTCACCGTGGCGCTGAGGGTATAGGTGTAATCGGCGATGCCCGCCTGTTGGGTGACATCGATGAAGGCGCCGTTGCCGGTGTTGTGGTAGAGGCGGTCGGAGAATTGGGTTTTGTCGACTACCTGTTCCAGCCCCGACATTTTATCGTGGTTGGTGACGAAGGGTTGGATACCCACGTAGAGGTCGAGCCAGCCGTCTTTGTCGTAGTCGAAAAAATTGACGGCGGTGCAATAGCCCGGGTTGTCGATGCCGTATTCGCGAGCTTTTTCCGTGAAGGTATTATTGCCGTTGTTGATATACAGGGCGTTGCGGCGTTTTTCGGGATCGGGGAGCATGTATTTGCCGACGTAGATATCCATCCAGCCGTCGTTGTTCACATCCGCCACCCCGATGCTGGTCGACCAGGTATCGTTGAGGAGCCCGGCGCTTTCGGTGATGTCTTCGAATTGGAGATTCCCCTTATTGAGATAAAGCCGGTCGGAAACCTGATTGCCGGCGAAGAACAGATCGAGCAGTCCGTCGTTATTGATATCGACCACCCCCACGCCGCCGCCGTTGTAGAACACATCGGAGATGAGGTGGTTTTGGGTGGCGTCTTCTGTGATGACGTTGTTGAAGTTGACGCCGGTCTGTTCGGGGGAAAGGAGTTTGAAGACTTGTACTTCGTCGGAGGAGGTGGTGGGAACGCTCGTGTCCTTCTTCGAGCAGGAGAGGATCAGGAGCGCCAGGCCGAGGGAGATCCAGGGAATACGCATGGGGAAGGAGATTTTGCTAAAGGTAGTGAATTATTGAATAACCGCTAAGGCGCTAAGGACGCAAAGAGCGCGCGCTTTTACAACTGGACTTTATTGTAAAAACTCGATCACTTTGCGTCCTTAGTGCCTTAGCGGTTTTATTTTTCCCTCAAAATTCCGGATTTTGGAACGATTTAGCTTTCAGTCATTTTCGATACCAAAAACTTTTACCATGACCACCACACCGACTCGTTTCTTTTTACTCCTGCTGATCGCCCTGCTGCCGTTTGGCGCTTTTGCCCAAAAAGCAAAGAAGGCGGACCAGCCCAAGGAGGAAAAACCCGAATATTACCTCGACAAACTATCGATCCCGGCGCTAAAATTCCGCAGCGTGGGACCGGCGCTCACCTCGGGGCGCATCTCCGATTTTGCCGTCATGCCCGGCAATCGCAGCGTGTATTACGTCGCTTCCTCCGCCGGAGGGGTTTGGAAAACGGAAAATGCGGGGACGACCTACGAACCGGTCTTCGATAGCCAGGGCTCGTATTCGATCGGCTGCGTGACCATCGATCCGAACAACCCCAACGTGGTTTGGGTCGGCACGGGCGAGAACAACAACCAACGCTCGGTCGCCTACGGGGATGGCATTTATAAATCGAACGACGGAGGTCGCTCCTGGACGACCATGGGGTTGAAAAATTCAGAGCATATCGGCAAGATCATCGTCGACCCGCGCAATTCGGACGTAGTGTACGTGGCGGCGATCGGTCCGCTGTGGAGCGCCGGCGGCGACCGTGGCCTGTACAAGACCACCGACGGCGGGAAAACCTGGGAAGCCGTGCTTACCATTGATGAAAATACGGGGGTGACCGACCTGGTGATGGATACCCGGAACCCGGATGTACTCTATGCAGCTGCGTTCCAGCGCCGGCGCCATGTTTTCACCTATGTGGGCGGCGGTCCCGGTAGCGGCCTTTACAAGAGCACCGACGCAGGCAAGACCTGGGAAAAAGCCAACAACGGGCTGCCCAAGGTCGACATGGGGCGCATCGGCCTGGCCATTTCCCCGGCCGATCCGGAAGTGATCTACGCCATCGTTGAAGCGGCGGAAGACAAGGGCGGTTTTTTCCGCTCCACCAATCGCGGCGCCAGCTGGGAAAAGCGCAGCGGCCATAACACCAGCGGTAACTACTACGTCGAACTCGTGCCGCATCCCACCGATCCCGATATCGTCTTTTCGATGGATACCTGGCTGCAGTGGACGACCAACGGCGGGAAGTCATTTAGCAACGTCAACGAAGAATACAAGCACGTCGACAACCACTGCATGTGGGTCGACCCGAATGATCCGAACTATTACCTCGTGGGCTGCGACGGCGGCATTTACGAGAGCTTCGACGCCGCTAAGACCTGGAATTTCAAGGCCAACCTGCCGGTGACGCAGTTTTACAAAGTAGCCGTCGACAATGATGTACCGTTCTATTACATCTACGGCGGCACCCAGGACAACTTCAGCCTCGGCGGGCCCTCGCGCACGCGCAACGGCCACGGGATCATGAACTCCGACTGGTTTATCACCAACGGCGGCGACGGCTTCGAATCGCAGATCGATCCCAATAACCCGGATATCGTGTACGCCCAGTCGCAATACGGCGGACTGGTGCGCTACGACCGGAAGAGCGGGGAAAGCGTGGGCATCCAGCCCAAGCCCGAGGAAGGGGAGGACGACTACCGCTGGAACTGGGACGCACCGCTCCAAACTTCGGTTCACAACCCGACCCGGATCTATTTCGCCGCCAACAAACTCTTCCGCAGCGACGACCGCGGCAACACCTGGGTGAAGGTCAGTGAGGACCTCACCCGCCAGATAGACCGCAATACCCTGGAAGTGATGGGCCGAATCCAGAGCATCGACGCCGTTGCCAAGAACGGCTCGACCTCGCCCTACGGTACGATCGTGGCCTTCTCCGAAAGTCCGCTCAACGAGAACCTGCTCTTCGTAGGCACCGACGACGGCCTCATCCAGATCACCAGCGACGGCGGGCGCAACTGGCGAACGGTCGATGTGAACACCATCCCCGGCGCGCCGCAGCGCACCTATGTCAACTACCTGCTGGCATCGCAGTACGACCAGAATGTCGTCTACGCCGCCTTCAACCACCACAAATACGGTGATTTCAAGCCATACATTTACAAAAGCACGGACCAGGGACGCACCTGGACCAGCATTTCCAATAATCTGCCCGAACGCGGCTCGGCGTACAGCGTGGCCGAAGACCACGTAGACCGCAACCTGTTGTTTGTGGGTACCGAATTCGGCTGTTTCTTCAGCAACGACGGCGGTATGCACTGGAAACAGCTCAAGGCCGGGTTGCCCACGGTAGCCGTGCGCGACATCGCCATTCAAAAACGCGAGAACGACCTGGTGCTGGCCACCTTCGGACGTGGATTCTACGTGCTCGACGATTACACCCCATTGCGGATGTTGAAAGAAGCCGATTTGCAGGCCGACGGCAAGATCTTCCCCGTCAAGGACGGATTGATCTTCATTGAAAGCCTGCCCCTGGGTTTGCGCGAGAAAGCCTTCCAGGGCCACAGTCACTTCACCACGCCCAATCCGCCGGTGGGAGCGACTTTCACCTATTTCATCAAAGAAGAAGTGAAGACCCTGAAGGAAAAGCGGCAGGAAGCCGAAAAAGAAGCCATCAAGAACGGGCAGCCCATCCGCTACCCGACCTACGAAGAACTGCAAGCCGAGGAGCGGGAGCAGGACCCCTATCTGGAGTTCACGATCCGCGACCTTTCGGGCAACGTGGTGCGCAAGCTCAAGACCGGCGTGTCGAAAGGCGTCAACCGCATCGTGTGGGACGGCCGTTATGCCACGACGAGTCCGATCAGCCTGTCGCCCCGCGATGAGAGCATTTTCGGGCCGCTCGACGAAGGCATTCTGGCCATGCCCGGCGACTATACGGTGAGCCTCTCGGAGAGCATCAACGGCGAAATGCGGGAGCTTGCAGGGCCGGCGCCTTTTGTGCTTCAGACCCTGGGCGGCGTGACCCTTCCCGCCGCCGACCGGAAGGACCTGGTCGACTTCCAACGGGAAGCCATGGAATTGCGCAGAGCATTCAGCGGCGCCACCGCCATGCTGGGCGACATCAACAATCGCCTGCGGCATATCAAACAAGCCGTTTACTCCATCCCGACTCCCACCAAAGAGCTGACCGACGATCTGAAAGCCATCGAAGACAAGGTCTACGAGATCCGCAAGGTGTTGAACGGCGACCGCGTAGCCGGCGAGCTCGACAAGGGCGCACCCGCCTCGGTCGGTTCCCGCCTCTTCGGCGTGACCTACGACATGTGGTCCTCGACCTCCGCCCCCACGCAGACCATGCGCGACGGGATCCGCATTGCGGCGGAGGAATTCAAGCCACAGCTTGAAAAAATTAAAGAAGTGCTCCACGTGGATATCAAGGCATTGGAGAAGAAGCTGGAGGAAGCAGGTGCGCCGTATACGCCGGGACGGGATGTGGAGTTGAAACAGGATTAAAGGGATATCGTGAATTGAATGGATCCAGGATAAACAGGAATCATCCCGAATTCCTGGATTCTTTGATGATTAAAAACCGCGAAGGCGCTAAGGACGCGAAGACATTGGATCACTACAGTTACCTGTGGTGTCAAAGCCAAATGTCTTTGCGTCCTTAGCGCCTTTGCGGTTCATTTATTTTTGAGCTTTTTCAAAATTTAGAGGACTCCAGTTTTGAAACGCTATAAATAAAACCCCATGAAAAAACTATTTCTTCTCTTCCTCCTAATCCCCGCTTTCCTGCCGGCTCAAACCCCGACCTACCCGCCTCTCGATGAAGTGGTGGAGGAGTTCTTCGCCCATTATACCGTGGCCCAGCCGGTTGAGGTCTATGTTGGATTCGAACGGCGGCCCAACGGGTATTTCGCAGTGGAGATGAAAGAACCCTATCAGCCGGGAAGACGGGAATTGTTCTACCGATTCTCTACGAGTAGTTACTCCCCATTGAAGCTGTTTGAAAAAAGGGAGGGACAGGACGTGGGAGAATCGGCCAAAGTTTTTTTGCAAAGCAACCCTTACAACATTTCTCAGTTCGAAATGGAGCCCTTTTTCGGGTATGCAGGCTGGTATAAAGATGTGATTGGGCTGTACGAAGGTCATGAACGTTTGAGCGACTGGGAGCTGAATGCCCTGGGGCGCGCCTATCAAACGGCTTCGGCCAGCCTGTTGAACAATTTTTCGGGCTACGGGGATCCGGATGAGCAGTTCGATCTGCCGTCCGGCCCAAATGCCCTGACGGAGGCACAGGTAGACCAATACCTCGGCCTCGCGCGGAAATGCCTGCAAACCTACGACCGTCTTCGGAAACAAAACCCGGATTTTATGACCCCCGTTGGGCCGGTGCATACCAAATATTCCGGAGAGGTGATGGATGCCTTCCTGCTCTTGCTCCTCCACCAGAACGAAGAGACGGCCCGACAGGTGTTGGAGCCCGGGTTGTTTGATCCTTACCTGCTTCAGACTGCCCGCAACATTTTGCTTTCCTGCCCTCCGGATGCGGTGCTATTCACGTATGGCGACAACGACACCTATCCGCTCTATTTCGTCCAGGCGACTGAAAACCTGCGCACCGATGTAATCATCGCCAACCTCTCGTTGTTGGTTTTTCCCCGCTACGTGGCGATGGTGTACTCGGGCCCGCTGGGCGCCAAACCGCTGAAAACCCGGCTTCCGGACCTCTATTTCCAGAAGTTGATCTTGTGGCAAAAATCAGACGGCGAAACGGTTGGTTTGGATATGGCGGACCGGTTTTTCGACCGGCTTCGGGATACGAGCCTTTATCAACCCGGCTTCATGGGAAATTACCAGATCCTACCAAATACGCCCGGCGCTATTGAATTGCCTGTGCCTGCCGATGCGCCCCATCTCCTGCCGGATCCGCCCAAAACGGTGACCTGGTACGAAGCAGGTTCCTATTCTTTACCGGATAAAACCGCCCAATTTGATATGGCTTTTTCCAATGGCTGGTCCAGACCACTTTGTTTTTCTCTCACCTGTCGCCCCTCGGCCTGGGCATGCTGGAACCCGCACCTGGCCATGGAAGGTCTGGTCTACCGCATGTACCCGGATGTGTTGGAGCCGGTCATGCAAATTGGGGATGGGGTCGTGAATACTGAAACCAGTTACCGCCTGTGGACGAAGGTTTTTCAGTTTGACACCGCCACCCGCATAACTCCTCTGGATAAAATGCCCTTCCACCAGGACTATTTTATCGCGGGAGTGGTTCTGGCCAAAGCCCTTCAGGAGGAAGGGAAAGCCGGTCAGGCCCTGGAAGTTGCCCGCAGTTTGCCCGCCCGCATTCCCAATGCCATCGATCCCTGGGACTCCAGGTGGTTGCAAGTGATCACGCTCCTGGGCGAATGGGGCGACCCCGGCCTGGGTGAAACCATTGCCCTCCAGGTGGCAGAAAACTACCGGATGGATGTACTGGATAACAATGATCCCGCTGCCAAAACAGAAGTCAAAGATCAGTTGGCGAGTTTTGCGAAGAAATATGGGTTGAAAAAATTGAGAAAAAGACTGCGAAAATTTTAAAAAAAGGAGTCATGCGAATCAGGGGCTAAAGTTCCTCGCCGTTCAGATCTTGATGAAGATTTCAGCATGATACCATATGAGCCCCGCTAGGGGCAGGGCTGTTAAGTTCTAGCTATAGACCGCGCAAAGCCTGGCTTTTCCCGCGCCAAATAAATTTAGCGCACCAGTGGTGTGCCAAAATATTTTGGCACCATCGTCTTACAGGGAAGGTGTGGGCCGTAGCTAATTGTAAAATTGTGCAGACAACACCTATTTCACATGCCGTCCATGCGGGAAGTTTTAGTGCCTTGACAAAAAATCCCGGTAGGGATTTAACATGAATAGCTCCGGATGGAATCCGGGGATCAAAGGATCGGATATCCCCCCCCTTCGGGGTGAGGTAGAACTTAATAACCCTGCCCGTAGTTTTTTTTGCACGTATCGCACCTATTCAATCTCCCCAAAAAGAAGATAGTACGAAAATTTAGCCCATGATTCGCATGATTCATGTTTAACTAAAACTCCCAGGGGAGGTGACTTCCCACAATCCTGCATTTTTAATTTACAACCTAAAAATTTAAAAATTAATTATAAAATATCAATTTAAAACCTTAAATTTACTATCTGAAACCAAACGCAGACTAAGTGAACTACACCAAGAAACTCCTCCGCGTCGTACAGCTCGACCAGATCCTCGACAAGTACCGCATTTTGGAAAAGGCACCAATGCCCAAAATGGGCTGGATCCGCACCGTGCGCCTCACGCTGGGCATGTCGATGCGGCAACTGGGCGAACGCCTGGGCATTTCCGCACAGGCAGTGCAGCAGATGGAAGACCGCGAAGCCCTGGGCACCATCACCCTCGACAGCCTGAAAACGGCCGCCCGGGCGCTGGACATGAAACTGGTCTATACCTTTCTCCCGGCCGAAGGCTCGCTGGAGTCGATGGTGGAGGCGCGCGCCGTGGAACTGGCCCAGGAAATGGTGTTGCAATCCCTGCAGGACCTGGAGCCCGAAGAACGCCAGAAGGCCCGGCCGCGCATCGAAAAGGCCATTCTTTTCAAGGCCGTGGAATTGCAGGGCAAAATGGGGAGGGGCTTTTGGGATTAAACACGGGATTTTAAAAATGTGTCATCCCGAATTTTTCAAAATCTGCTTTTCAACCAAACGATTTGTCTTCGCTCAAGACTCTCTTCTTTTTTGGCATCGCCCCAAAAAAGAAGCAAAAAAACGCTAGTCCTGCAAACTCACTCCGTTCGAACAGTGCAGGACAGGCCGCCCGCTTTGAGGTCTTGCATGCCTGGACAATAAAGCTTTTCGGCCTTAGCTGGTGAGCGTTAAGAAAATCAGCTGGAAGCCAGGGCCGAAGAGTGACCCATGAGTGAGCGATAGCGAACGGCTTGGGTCACGTGCCCTGCTGGAAGCTGATTTTTAGCGAAGCAGCGTCAGCCTTGACTTTTTTGGTTCTTTTTTTGTCAAGAAAAAAAGAACACCCATGGTAAAAGCAAGGTTTTAGGCGCGATTGCCGATTGCCAAAATTCGGGATGACTCATGTTTTTTATTAATTTGGGGCATTCATAAAAATGACATAATATGAAGACCCTCCGTTGGGGCCTCGTCGGCCTGGGGCGCATCACCCGCAATTTTATCAACGACCTGCATTTGGTCGATGGATGTGAAGTAACCGCCGTCGCTTCCCGCTCCTTATCCAAAGCCGAAGAATTCGCCGCTGAATTTGGTGTGCCCAAATTTTACGGCGCCTACGGCGATCTGTTCGCCGATGCGGATGTAGACATCGTGTATATCGGTACGCCACACCATTTGCACGCCGAACTGGGTATCGCCGCCATGGATGCCGGCAAACATGTTTTATGCGAAAAACCAATGGCCGTCAACCAAAACCAGGTGCGGCAAATGATCGGGGCCTCCAAACGGAACGACGTATTCCTCATGGAAGCGCTGTGGTCGCGGTTCAACCCTTCAATTGAGGAAAGCCTGGACCTCGTGAAAGAAGGCGCCATCGGTGAGGTCAACTACATCAACGCCGACTTTTCGTTCGCCGCCAAGCTCGACGTCAACGGCCGTTTGCTGAACATGGAACTGGCCGGCGGCGCTTTGCTCGACGTGGGCATTTATCCCCTGTTTCTGGCCTATTCCGTTTTTGGAAAACCCAAAGAGATCCTCGCTACCGGCCGCTTCCACGAGACCGGGGCCGATATTCAGACCTCCATCGTGCTCAAATACGACAACGGCGTCGCCCAGGCCATGGGTGGTTTCCTCTCCACCTCCGACATGGTGGGCCGCATCTACGGCACGCGCGGCAGCATCCTGTTCGAACCCTGGTGGCACAAGACCCAGGGCTATTCCCTGATCGTCGACGGGCAGTTGCAAAAGTTTTCCCGGCCCACCCCCGGCAACGGCTTTACCTACGAGATCGAGGAGTGCCTGCGCTGCATTTCCCAAAAAATGACGGAGAGCGATCGCTGGTCGCAAACCAACAGCCTCGAACTCATGGGCATCATGGACGAAGTGCGCCGACAGATCGGGCTGAAGTATCCGTTTGAGCAATGAAATTCTTCCTCCACCTCTCCTATAAAGGGACCCAATACCACGGCTGGCAGCGCCAGGCCCAGGTGCCGACCGTGCAGCAGGCCCTGGAAACGGCGATCGAAAAAATGCTGGGATACCGGGTGCATTGCGTGGGGTGCGGACGGACGGACGCCGGCGTGCATGCCAGCAATTACTATTGCCATATCGTAGTAGACGAGCCCTTCTCCTTCGATCCGGTCTTCCGGCTGAACAGGATGCTGCCTCCCGATATTTCCATTTTCGACTGCGTCGAAGTGCCCTGGCAGGCGCATGCGCAAAAGGACGCATTGGCCCGCACCTATACTTACCATATCCATACCCGCAAAGAGGCGCTGCTCAATGAGTTGAGCGCCTTCTACCCGGCCGAAGGGCTGGAGGTGGAAAAGCTCCGGGCGGTGGCCGCTTTGTTGCCGCACCACCGCGACTACACCGCCATGTGCCTGCAATCGGACGAGAACAAGACCAAGATCTGCGAGGTGTCGGAGGCTTTTTGGACGGCGTCGGAAGATGGGCATCGCCTGCAGTTCCAGATCACGGCCAACCGCTTTTTGCGGGGCATGGTGCGCATCCTGGTGGGTTCGATGCTGGAAGTCGGCTACGGCCGTTCACCGGTAGAAGCTTTTGAGCAGGCATTGAGGAGCGGAGAGCCGCTTCCCGGTGCGCGATCGGCCTACCCGCAGGGGCTGTATTTGTCGGGAGTGAAGTATCCGTATTTGGGCCTTTAAACTGCCTAGATCTGAAAATCAAAACCTTTTTCCGCCATTTCCCCGTACCGTTTCTTGTTGAAGCGGTAGAGGTAGGCCCCCTTTCGCGAAGAACTCTTGTCCTTTTCCTCCAGTTTGTCGAGGATATTCATGGAAAGAATCTTCTTCCGAAAATTGCGGCGGTCGAGTTCCCGCTGGTAAATGGCTTCGTAGAGGGCCTGGAGTTGGGGGATGCTGAATTTCTGAGGCAACAGCTCAAACCCGATAGGGCGGTAGCGGGCCTTCCGGTGCAGCTTCTCCAGGGCATCGGCGACCATCCGGTTGTGGTCGAGGATGAGGGGGGGGATGGAGTGGAGGTCGAACCAATGAGCCTGGTGGGTCTCTACCGTCCGGATGTCCTCCTCATCGAGGCGGATGAGGGCAAAATAAGCCTGCGAAATGACCCGCGCGCCGGGGTCGCGGTCAACCTCCCCGTAACAGCCCAGGGGTTCCATGAATATGCTTTTCAGACCGGTGTATTCCTCCAGGACGCGAACGGCAGCGGCATCTACACTCTCCAGCGGGTTGACGAAACTCCCGATCACCGACCATTCGTTCCGGAACGGCTCTACTTTCCGCTTGAAAAGCAACAGCTTCAATCCTTCGTTGTCAAATCCGAAAATGATGCAGTCGATCGCTACTAAAACAGGAGTGGCTTCAGCATAGAAAACGGGCTTTTTGGAGGCCGCCATGTGATAAATTTTGTCTCCTCAAAAATAAGCGTTATTTTTACACTTCAAAAATAAGTGTAAATAATACGCTTGTTATTTTTTGAAAATTCAATCCAACCCCCATTATCGCCTTTATTGCCAAATTTGTCTTATTACTCGTTTGAAAACTTCAGGACGGAATGCATACCATCAAACACCTCTTTTTCTTCGGCAGTTTCTGGTTGCTTTGGGTTAGCGCCTTCGGCCAGGGCCTATCCATATCCTACGTCAACGAAATGGAAGACTGCGGGGCGGTCTACAAGGAGAACATGCAACCCAGGGACGTCTACCAGGATGACAACGGCATCATCCGCTGGGCGGACGACCGCTCGGAAGTCGCGCTCTTTGGGGCCAATTACTGTCTGCCATCAGCCTGCGATTACCGGGCAGCCGGTTACATCGGTGGGGATCGCAAAAAAATGATCGAGCAGGACATGGCCCACTTCGCCCGCATGGGCTGGGACGGTATGCGGGTGTGCCTTTGGGGCGATTACCAAAATTCCGACACCCTCGGCAATCTCGTGGCCAACGATCACCTCGACCTGATGGACTACCTCATCTACCAGGCTGGGAAACGGGAGATCTACATGCTCTTTACGCCGATCACGACTTACTCTTCGCAATGGCCCGACGCCCTGGACGATACGGTGAGCGCCAGGGGTTTTTCCAGCTATTACAAAAAGGGCGAACTCGGTACGAATCCCCGCGCCATCGCCGTGCAGCAAAACTATATCCGGCAGATCCTCGACCACGTCAATCCCTACACCGGCGTGGCGATCAAGGACGAGCCGTATATCCTTTTCATCGAAATGATCAACGAGCCCTGGCACCACAGCGACGATGTGGCGGGTTCGGTGAAATACATCAATGCCCTGATCGATGCGGTGCGAAGCACGGGGTGTAAAAAACTGTTGTTTCACAACTACACCCAGGACTTTAATATGGCCCTGCCCCTGCAACAATCCAACATCGACGGACTCAGCTTCGGCTGGTATCCCACCGGCCTGGTGAGCGGCCATACCCTTCCGGGAAATTACCTCCGGGCGGTCGACGAATTTGAGGGCATGGACAAGCCGGAGCTGGCCAAACTCAGCCGCATCGTGTATGAATTCGACAATCCAGACCAACTCAACGGCTATATGTATCCGGCCATGGCGCGCACCTTCCGGAGCGTCGGAGCCCAGTTCGCGGCCATGTTTTCCTACGACATGCTGGCCACCGCGCCCTATAACCTGGGCTGGCAGACCCACTACCTCAATCTGGTCTACACGCCCCAAAAGGCGGTGAGCGCCATCATCGCCGCGGAGGTGATGCGCCGGGTTCCCCTTTATGAAAAGTATGGAAAATACCCGGCCAACACGCACTTCGGCCCCTTTGAGATCAATTATGAGAAGGACCGGACAGTGATGGCGACCGGCGAGAAATTTATTTACTCGAACAACACCGAAGCAAGTCCTGTAAGTCCCAACACGCTTCGGCAGGTTATCGGGTACGGCTCTTCTCCCGTCGTGTATTACGAGGGCAAGGGCGCCTATTTTCTGGATAAAATAAAACCCGGCGTCTGGCGCCTGGAGGTCTATCCCGACGCCGTGCAGGTATCGGATCCCTTTGCTCAGCCCGGTCCGGACAAGGTGGTCACCCGCACGATCAGCCGATCCCGGGAAATGCGGGTCGACTTGCCCGGTCTGGGTGAGTCGTTCCGGGTACTGCCCCTTCGCGGAACGAAGTCCGCTGTAACCCAGGCGGAAAACGGTCAATTCCTCATCCGGCCCGGGGTCTATATCCTGGCAGCCGATCCGGATTTTGATCCGGCCACCCTTCCGGAAAAGATCGGCAGGGTAGGGATGGATGAATTCGTGGTCCCGGAGGATCAGGTCCTTCCGCCGCAGGTGGTTTTGCACCACCGGGCCGAATACACGGCCGGGAAGCCGATGGTCATCGAAGCGGAGGTGTATAGCGGGCAGGATCCGCAGTCCGTGACCCTGTTCCTGGGCGCGGGTCGCCGGCTCCGGCCGGTGGCCATGCAGAAAACGACCGGCTACACCTACCGCGTCGAGCTTCCCGCCGAACGGATGAACCCGGGCTGGATCGATTATTGCATTTCGGTAAAAGAGGGCGACCGGACGATCACCTATCCGGCCGGCATCAACAAAAGTCCGGCGGAGTGGGGGTATCCGGATAGTGAGACCTGGAGTTCGAAGATCGTCGAGCCGCAGACCCCTCTGCGCTTGCTCGACCCCCTGAGCGACCGGGAGCGCATGGCCTTCACCCGCATCGGCGACGGCATCCGCTGGGGGATCTTCCAGTTGCTGCCGGCATCGAATACGTGCGAAGCGGCCTTCCGCCTCAGCCTGCCCCTGAGCTACGACCGCGATCTGGACGATTACACCATTTCCATTCCCATAAAAGAAAAAATAGCGGCGCGTAAAGGAGATGTCGGCCAGGCCAAAAAGCTGGTCCTGGAAACCCGGGGCGTCAGCCAAAAACAGGATTTCTTTCTCACCCTCGTCGAAAACGACGGCACCAGCTGGGGCCGGCGCATCGATGCCCTGCCCGAATGGGGGAGGCTGGAGATCGACCTGTCCTCCCTGGCGTTGTCGAAAGGCGTCAAACTGCCCCTGGGCTACCCCGGGCGGTGGAACTACTGGCTGACGCCTGCCGAGGGCCGTGGGCAGGCCGGCGATGGCGTTAAAATGGAAAATGTGGAGTGGCTGCAGCTGTCGGTGCGGCCCTCCGGCAAGAATAAAGAGGCTGCCGATGCGGACTCCTGGATGGAGGTTACATCGGTGATCCTTGGGTTTTAAATTGCAACCGCAAAGGCGCTAAGGACGCAAAGACATCTGGCCTTTGCACTTCCTTTAGTTGTTAAGAAACAACCTCTTTGCGCCCTTAGCGTCTTCGCGGTTTTAATTTTTTTCGAATGAAAAAGAAACACATCCTCCTGGCCATGTACTTCTTCCTTGCTTTCCTGGGAGCTGTACTCGCCCAGACCCCCTACACCATCAACGTCGACGTGCCGGATAAGCCGCTGCGCTCCGACCATCTGAACCTCGGCGGCTCCGACCCTGCGGGCGACGTGATCGACGTCAACAACTACTACCTGACCTACAACGGCAAACCCTTTATCCCGGTCACCGGAGAGTTTCACTACTTCCGCTACCCGGAGAAATATTGGGACGAATCGCTCAAGAAGATGAAGGCGGGGGGCATCAACATCGTCGCCACCTACGTTTTCTGGATCACCCATGAAGAAAATGAGGGGCAGTTCGTATGGGACGGCAACCGCAACCTGCGCCGATTCGTGGAGCTGTGCGCGGAAAACGGCCTGCAAGCCATCGTCCGCATCGGGCCGTTCTGCCACGGCGAGGTGCGCAACGGAGGCCTGCCCGACTGGCTGCTGGGCCGTCCGCTAACGATCCGGTCCAACGACCCGGCGTACCTGGCGTATGTCGACCGGTTTTACGGGGAGATCGGCAAGCAGCTGGAAGGGTTGTACTTCAAGGACGGCGGACCCATCATCGGGATCCAGCTGGAGAATGAGTACCAGCATTCGGCTTCGCCTTGGGGCCTGATGTATCCCGGTCAGTCCTACGACTGGACCGCCGCCGAGCGCGACCTGAATGCGACGCACCAGGGCGTCAGCGTAGCGGAGGCGGACAATCCGTATGCAGCCCTCGGCAACGACCACATGATGATCCTCAAGTCGCTGGCGCAAAAGGCGGGGATGGACGTGCCCATCTACACGGCCACCGGCTGGGGCTACGCCGCGATCGCCGAGAATGAATCCATTCCGGTGACCTCCCTGTACGCTTATCCGTTCTGGACCGAAAAAAAGGACCTCTCGCCCTTTTTCCTCTACAAAGACATGCACGCCAACCCCGACTATTCGCCGGTGCGCTACGTGCCCGAAGACTATCCCGCCTTTGCCGCCGAGCTGGGCTCCGGCATCATGACGGTCTACACCCGGCGGCCGGTGGTCGACCAGCGGAGCATGGATGCCATGATCAACCGCTGCCTGGGCAGCGGAGCGAACGGCCTGGGGTATTACATGTACCACGGCGGGTCCACGCCCAAGGGGGAGAACTTCTATTTCGCCGACGAGGCCTACGGCCTGCCCAAAGTGTCGTACGATTTTCAGGCGCCGGTAGGGGAGTACGGGCAATTGCGCGAGGGCTTTCACCGCTTGAAGCTGGTGCACCGGTTTCTCAACGATTTCGGCGACCTGCTGGCGCCGATGTGGACGGTGTTACCCGAAAATACCGCCACCCTTACCCCGGAGAACCTGACCGAACTGCGCTACGCCGCCCGGGCAAAAGACGGGGCGGGATTTCTGTTTCTCAATAATTTTCAGGACGATGCGCAGATGGCGGACCAGATTAATGTGAAGTTGAAAGTGGAGAGTTTAGAGGGGGATCTGTTGATACCGGAGGAGGGGACGTTTGATCTAAAAGGCAATGAAAATGCCATTTTTCCCTTTCATTTCGACCTGAACGGCGCGCATTTGAACTACGCCACGGCGCAGTTGATGATGAAAGGAGACGATCCGGACCGTCCGTACTACGTCTTTTTCGCCCCGGAAGGGGTGGAGCCGGAACTCTCCATTGCTACGGCCAGGGGATTGGAAGTAAAGAATGGCGAAGGGTGTTTTATCGAAAAAAACAACAAGCGCTGGCTGGTCAAATGCCCCGAAAAAGGGCCATCCGAATTTCTGATCCAATACAAAGGGAAAACGACACGAGTGCTGGTCGTCGACAAGAAACTCGCGTTGAAGTCCTGGCTGGTCACCATTGGGGGGAAGAAGCATTTGCTCTTTTCCGAAGCCACCGTCCTGCAGGATGGGGATCAATTTACCTTTCAAAGCATGGGAAAACCCGAGTGGGAGTTTTATGTCTACCCCCGGCTGGGACCGGGTTTCCAGTATAGCTTTACGGCCAACAGGTTTGCCCTGTTGCAGGACGTTCCCGTCTTTTCCGGATATAAGATCAGCATGACCCCTGAAACATACCCGGTGGAGAGCTACCGGATCGGAGAGCGAAAAGTGGTGGTGAAACTGCCCGGCAACCCTCCCGAGGACCTCAGCGATCTCTTCCTGACCATCGACTACACCGGCGACACCGCCATGGGTTTCCTCGACGGGGAGCTGGTGACCGATGAATTTTTCAAAGGCAGTAAATGGCAGATCGGGCTGCGCCGGTTTTACCCGGAGGCGGCCGGAAAGGAGATGGTCTTTTATTTTCGACCGCTTCAAAAGGATGCGACCTTTCTTCCCGATCTGAACCCCGAAGACGTGCCCGATTTTGGGGCGCGCAAGGAGTTTCTGGAGGTACGGGAAATAGGCTTTACGCCGGAATACGAAACTACGATTCAAATTTTAAGAAACTGAAGGGGTGACTTAGTCACCCCCTCAGTAAGGATTTCGAGTAAATGTATTGTTGTTAATTGAAAATCAATGTTATACAAAAGACGAAGCTCTTTCAATACTGAGGGGGTGACTAAGTCACCCCTTCACTCAGAAACAAGACCATGACTTCAGAAATAACCCGTTTGTTTAAAGCCCGTTTCCACACTGAGCCGCTTCTCGTGCGCTCTCCCGGCCGCGTCAACCTCATCGGCGAGCATACCGACTACAACGAGGGATTCGTGCTGCCCGCAGCAGTCGATAAAGCCGTCTATGTGGGCATCGACCGGCGGCCGGACGAAGAGATCCACCTGTTTTCGGCCGATTTTCAGGAAAAATTTACCACCTCACTCGCCAAAGTGGCGCCGGCTGCCCATAGCTGGTCAAACTATCCCCTGGGGGTGGTGGATCAATTGCAAAAGGCGGGTTACCCGCTATCCGGCTTCAACCTCGTGCTGGGCGGCGATGTGCCGATCGGGGCGGGGATGTCCTCCTCGGCCGCCGTGGAGTGCTCGACGATCTACGCCCTGAACGAGCTGTACGGACTGGGCATTTCGAAGATGGACATGGCGAAAATGGCCCAGCAAGCCGAGCACACCTTCGCCGGCGTGCAATGCGGCATCATGGACCAGTTCGCCAGCCTTTTCGGAAAGGAAGGCTACGCCATGAAGCTGGACTGCCGCTCGCTCGAGTACGAATATGTGCCCCTGGAAATGAAAGGCATCCGGATCGTATTGCTCAACACCAACATCAAGCACTCCCTGGCTTCCTCCGAGTACAACACCCGCAGGCAGCAATGCGCGCAGGGCGTGGCCTGGGTGCAAGCCGCCCATCCGGAAGTCCGCAGTTTGCGGGATGTGTCGATCGACCTGCTCGACCGGTATGTAGCGCCGAAAGACCCCGTAGTGCACCAACGCTGCCGCTACGTCATCCAGGAAAACGAGCGGCTGCTGCACGGCTGCCGGGACTTGCAGAACGGCCATATCGAAGGGCTGGGCGAGCAGATGTTTCGCTCGCACGAAGGCCTCAGCAAAGATTATGAAGTTAGCTGTCCGGAATTGGATTTTTTAGTAGCTTTCGCAAAGAATCGCCCCGAAGTGCTCGGCGCCCGCATGATGGGCGGCGGCTTCGGCGGTTGCACGATCAACCTGGTGCGGGAAGCAGCCGTGGATGCCCTGATCGAAGCAGCCGGAAACGCCTACAAGGAGCAGCTGGGGCTGGATATGACGGCGTATGTGGCGGAAATAGGTATAGGTACTGGTCGAGTTGAAGAGTTGAAGAGTTGAAGAGTTGAAGAGTTGAAGAGTTGAAGAGCTCATTAGTTTTTAGGTAATGTTTTTTTCACTTTTCAACTCTTCAACTCTTTTCAACCCTTCAACCCTTCAACCCTTCAACTTTTCAACTCTTTTCAACCCTTCAACTCTTCAACTTTTCAACTAAACCAATATGAATCTCACTACCCTCGACCTCATTGTATTCGGCGCCTGGATCTTATTCATGGTCGCCCAGGGGATCTGGCTTTCCAGGCAGAAGCAGGAAACCACCCAGGATTATTTTCTCGCCTCCAAGGCCTTGCCCTGGTGGGCCATCGGCGGTTCGCTCATCGCCTCCAACATTTCGGCAGAGCAATTTATTGCGATGTCGGGGTCGGGGTATGTGGTGGGCATGGCCATCGCTTCGTATGAGCTGATGGCGGCGCTGACCCTGCTGATCGTCGGCAAGTACTTCCTGCCCATTTTTCTGAAAAAAGGCATTTACACCATGCCGCAATTTCTCGAAAGCCGGTTCGACCACCGCGTGCGGACGGGACTGGCGATCTTCTGGGTGTTGTTGTTCGTCTTTGTCAACATCACCTCCATCCTCTACCTCGGCGGATTGGCCATGCACACCATCATGGGTATTCCGATGATCTGGGGCGTGATCGGCCTGGCCCTTTTTGCCGCCACCTTCTCCATCGGAGGGGGCTTGAAGGCGGTGGTCTGGACCGAAGTGGTGCAGGTGGTCATCCTCGTGCTGGGCGGTTTGCTCACCAGCGTGCTGGTGCTCCGGGCGCTGGGCGGCAGCTTTTTCGGAGGACTGGAAGTGCTGCTGGAAAAAGCCCCGGAGAAGTTCGACATGATCCTCGACAAGTCCAATCCCGAGTACATCAACCTGCCCGGTATCAGCGTATTGATTGGGGGGATGTGGATCGCCAATATCTATTACTGGGGCAACAACCAATACATCATCCAACGGGCGCTGGCCGCGAAGAGCATTAAAGAAGCGCAGCACGGCACGGCTTTCGCCGCCTTCCTCAAGATCCTCATGCCCATGATTGTGGTGATCCCGGGTATTGCCGCCTTCGTATTGCACGCCGATATCAGCAAGCCCGACGAAGCCTATCCCTGGGTGTTGAGCAACTACCTGACGCCGGGCTTCCGGGGCATCGCCTTCGCTGCGCTGGTGGCCGCCATCGGCTCCACGCTGAGTTCGCTGGTCAACAGCGCCTCGACTATTTTCACCCTCGATATTTACCGGCCATTTTTCCTGAAAAAATCCGGTGAAACGCCCGCGCTCCTGGATTCCCACGAGCACGACAGCCATGCCCTCACCGGCATACAGGAGAAGCACCTGGTTCGCGTGGGGAAAATTGCCGCTGCTGCGGCGTTATTGCTGGGCATCATCGTAGCGCCCCTGCTGGGCAACCTGGAGCAGGCGTTCCAATATATCCAGGAGTATACCGGCTTCATCAGTCCGGGTATCGTAGCGGTGTTCCTGCTGGGCCTGTTCTGGAAGCGCACCTCGACCAATGCCGCGCTGGTGGCCGTCATCCTGGCCATCCCCTTGTCGGCCGGCTTTAAATTCCTGGCCCCCGGCCTGCCGTTCATGGACCGCATGGGCATTTGTTTCCTCATCATCGCGGCCATCATGGTCGTCATTTCACTGATAGAAAATAAAGGTGGGGATAAGAAAGCCATTCAGATCGAGACCGGACTGTTCAAAACGACCCCGGCGTTCAACATTGCCGCGTTGCTCGTCGTCGGTATGTTGGCGGCGATCTATATTGTTTTCTGGTAAAGAATGTGTCGTATCGCACTCACCCCCGGCCCCCTCTCTCCTCCAGAGAGGGGGAGCTTTTTGAGCTTGAGATTTTTGGAAAGTCAATCTTCTGGATTTTGCAGAAAAAATCTTTATTGATTGATTTTCAGTGCCAAGATCTCCCCCTCTCTGGAGGAGAGAGGGGGCCGGGGGGTGAGTGCGAAAACGCCAGGTTCAATATCAATGCTTCAAGCTATCGCAACAACCCAACAACCCAAAAAATGTCCTCCTTCTCCATCACCGACCACTCCCACCGCCGCTACAACCCCCTCACCGGCGAATGGGTACTCGTATCCCCGCACCGTACCAAGCGGCCGTGGCAGGGCAAGACCGAGGCGCCGCCCCCAGTGAAACGCCCGTCTTACGACCCTAGTTGCTACCTCTGTCCGGGCAATACCCGTGCCGGGGGGGAGCAAAACCCGTCCTACGGCAGCACCTACGTCTTCACCAACGACTTCTCCGCCCTGCTGCCCGACACGCCGGATGAAGAATACCGGGACGGGCTGTTGCTCGCCAAAGGCGAGAAGGGCATTTGCCGGGTGGTTTGTTTCTCGCCCGACCATTCGCTCACGTTGCCCGATATGGACCTGGATTCCATCGTGCAGGTCATCGAATTGTGGCGGCGCGAATACGCCGAACTCGGCAGTTTGCCCCAGATCAACCACGTGCAGATCTTCGAGAACAAGGGCGATGTCATGGGCTGTTCCAATCCCCACCCCCACGGGCAGATCTGGGCCCAGGAATCGCTGCCCAACGAAGTGGCGAAGAAAGACCGCAACCAAAGCGCCTATTTCGAGAAGCACGGCGTCACGCTTCTTTCGGATTACCTGAAGCAAGAGCTGGAGGCCGGCGTGCGGATCGTCCAGCAAAACGAGCACATGGTCGCCCTGGTACCCTTCTGGGCCGTCTGGCCTTTCGAAGCCATGATCCTGCCCCGGCGCGCGATGGCGCACATCGGGCAGCTCAGTCCGGACGAAGTGGCTGCCTATGCCGCCATACTGAAAAGTCTCACTACCGCCTACGACCGCCTATTCGGGGTGTCCTTCCCGTATTCCGCCGGCATCCACCAGTCGCCCACCGACGGGCAGGCGCATCCCGAATGGCATTGGCACATGAGCTTTTATCCGCCGCTGTTGCGCTCGGCGCTGGTGAAGAAGTTTATGGTCGGGTACGAGATGTTTGGGGAGGCGCAGCGGGATATTACGGCGGAAGGGGCGGCGGGGAGGTTGAGGGAGATGGGGGAGAGGGGATGAGGTTTTTAAGTTTATGAGGGTATAAGTTTTTCGGGGGGTATAAGTTTATGGGGTTTATGAGGTTTTTAAGTTTATGAGGGTATAAGTTTTTCGGGGGTAACAGTCATAATCGGATCAATAATCTCGATGAATGGCGGCGTTGTTGGGCTAAAAAATAGTAATGAAAAGAATAGAACTATTTGAATTTGAGGACTTTAATTGGTTGCCAGGGTTCATCCGTACTGGAGTAACAAATCTCATTAGAGTTTTTCACAGGCTAATCGGAACATCGGACGTATTGGTTGATCTGATTACAGAATGCCGGAAAAAAATAAGCTTTACTCAAATCGTTGATTTAGGCTCTGGTTCAGGAGGTCCAATGATTGGTGTAATTGAGGAAATCAACAAGAGAAGTACGGGGGAGAATCCAATAAACTTATTGTTATCGGATAAATACCCGAATGTTAAGACAGTGCAGCAGATAAATAATTTGAAAATACCGTATGTAACATATCATGCGAATTCATTAGATGCATTGGAAATCGGAAACGCTCCAAAAGGCCTTAAAACGATGATTGCAAGCTTTCATCACATGAAACCCAAAATTGCCAGGCGAATTCTTGATGCTGCTGAAAAGAAGAAAGAGCCGATCCTGATCTATGAAATAGCCGAAAATAATATCCCTGTTGTTTTGTGGTGTCTTTTGCTTCCCCTTTCCCTGGTTATTTTGGTAATCATGTCGTTAATAATGACTCCATTTGTCAGGCGCCTGACAGCCACCCAGCTAATTTTCACCTATATCATTCCGATCATTCCGGTTGTGTACGCTTGGGATGGGCAAGCGTCCATTATGAGAACCTACACTTTTGAGGATATAAAAGGTCTGATTGGTGAACGGGACAATGAAAGCTACACCTGGGAAGTCAGTCCAGCAATAAAAAGGAATGGAAAAAAAGCCGGGTACTATATTTTCGGGTATCCTCCAACAAAAGGCGCGCCTCCACAAGGCATATGACGGTCATGCCGGCCCTCACAAGGCCCTGTAATCCCTCCCCCTTCAAAATCTTTGCAGTCTGAGTGACTTAAATCCCGATTAAGCTATAGGCAGGGTAGAAAAATTCGGACTTTTTATTTAAATTTGATGGCATAGTGAACGCGCTTTTGAGGAGGCAATTCTGTGACAACCACAGCACTAAACCCTGATGACTACGACCCTATACAGGCCCACCAACCTCGCCGAGCTCCAGTTGATCGAACGGTCAAATTGGAATGCATTTCCCCCCAGGCTAGCAGGGCAGCCCATTTTTTATCCAGTCACCAACCGGCAATACGCCCATCAGATCACTGTAGAATGGAATTTTCTGAGCTATGGCAAGGGGGTTGTCGTGGAGTTTGAGGTCGATTCGGAGTATGTGGCTTCTTTTCGGGAAGGGAGGGTAGGGGGGAAGCAGCATACCGAACGGTGGGTTCCGGCGGAGGAGTTGGAGCGGTTTAATTCGAATATTTTCGGAGACATCCGGGTGGTGGAAGGGTATAGTGGGAATCCGGGGGTGGTGTATTACTACATCGAGGACATTTTCGAGATAAAGGATCGTGGTGTTTTTGTGGGGGGCAGGGTATTGGATGAAAATGCGAGTTTCAACCTTGTAGATTTGGAAATCTTGGGTGGTGTGAAGATTGAGAAGTGGGTGGAGGTGCCGAGAAAGTTGGATGGGGCAGGGCGGCAGAGAGAGGATTATTTGTGTTTTCGGTTGGAGGAGTCGGGAGAAAAGGGAAAGTTGAGGGAGAGGGTGGTGGTTGAGATAAGAGTGGGTCTGGTTGAGGATAACTGCCTTGGATTGGGGTGAGGTCTGCCATAAATGGCGGGTATCCAGGTTGAATAAGGAGTGCAAGCGCCATGAGTGATGGGGGATTTGTCTTGAAATGGATAGATAATTGCCATGAATAGCGGGGAACAATTATTAGCGACAATAAAAGGAAAAAACCATGAAGAGGAAAGGAATCCAAAAAGAAGACGGGGTTCTTAAAGTCATCCACGATGACAAAATTGAAAAATTGCTAAGGAATCTTGAATTACTAGAGTCGGTTCAAGAAGGAAAGGTGAAATGCAAATTTTGCAAAGAACCTGTTCGGTTGAGTACAATTAATGGAATTTTTCCAGAAAGCAACACAATAAAGATTTCATGTGATAAACCTGAATGTGTTTTATTGCTTTCAGAATATTTGAACGAAAAAAATGTTTGAATTCGAAGACTTTACGCTCATAGAAAATTTAACCATAAACTTTGGGCTAATTACAATCTCGGTTGCAGGTATAATTTTCTTTTTTATCAGATACCCATCCAAGTTTGAAAGGCTTGTAGCATGGATACATTCGATTTTGCGAAAATTAATTAAACAGTCAGAATACACCTTTGTAAAATACAATGTTCAAAGCAAACTGAACTCATATATAGACAAGGCAAGAAAGAAAGCTCCTCAAATAGAGACTTCAAGAGCCACAATTGAATGGATAGACGAGAATCAAACAATGGATAACTTCATTAATAATGGCCAGTTGGTTATCAGAATGCAAAGAAGTGATAACCAAAACAGAAATATTGTTAATGCCTCTATGGCTTTTATTTCAAGCGGTTACTTAAAAAAAGCAAAATCTTACATTGCAAAATATCAAAGAGAGTCCATTGATCTATTTGTTTGCTATGATATGCTTAAAAATGAAAAGCGTGAAATATTGGACCAGTTTACACAGGACTACCTTAAGGAAGCCATGACGAATGAAAAAATAGGCGAATTCTTTGAAAAATTTATGGATATAGACAAAGCAGGTATTTTCTATCCAATATTTATTCAAGAATTAACATTTTTTGGCGAGAAAGTATTTACACGGAAAAGGAATCAAAGCCAGGTATACGAACAAGTTAAAAATTTGGTAATGTTTCTTTATAATTATGCAAACAGGAAGCAAAGTGAAAATACAATTACCGATTTCGATGGACTTTACTCGAAGTTTGCTATTCGAATCGTTGGAAAATCATTTAAAATCAATACAGAAGGAGAAAGGACTTACAAAAGTAACCTAAAGAAAATTGATAAAAGTATTGAGACAATTTACCTTTTGGGAAATAGGGCCAATAAAGAATTCATCCAAAGGATTGGAGAAGAATGCAAAGGCATGATAGGGTTTGATGTTCTTTACAGAAAGGAGTATTCATCTGTTATTAAAAATAAAGATGGAGGAGATTTTGAAGTCGACAATTATTTGATGGTGTTGAGAAATGATAAGATAGCTACTGTACATAAAAATTGACAGAATACTGTCGCTAACACCAGCTACCTGTCCAGGAGCTAAGCGGTAGCTAAACCGTTCGCTGCAATTAAATTTTAGACTATGATAGATCCAGAAATTGGTTTTACATCTGATGTTATTAAGGACTCAAATAGGTTTGTAGGCAGGACCGAATTGCTGCGTAATTGTATTAAATCCTTAAACACTCCTTTGAGTTTAATAGGAATCTACGGTAAAAGAGGGGTGGGTAAGTCTTCTTTAGCAAGGCAGGTTCAAC
Organism: Lewinellaceae bacterium; assembly: GCA_020636275.1. Lineage (GTDB taxonomy): Bacteria > Bacteroidota > Bacteroidia > Chitinophagales > Saprospiraceae > JADJTT01. The sequence continues at coordinate 148,312 of JACJYD010000002.1, forward strand.
AAATTGCAATTGGCAATACCAGATCACTTATCAATGCGGGGTTGGAATATGAAATACCACAATCGCAAAGGAAATATCTGACTGTGTATTATCAATGTGATTCCATGATTGAAAATACAGAAGAATTAATTCGGAGATTGTTGAATGATCAGAATGAAGAAGATGGATTATTGAGGTTAGTTCCAAATGAAGGAAAGGAAATTGTTGAATTTGAAAGGGCTGATGAATTAAGTGGTGGTGTGGATCTTAAAGTGGTAAATTGGGGAGCAAAAGGCGTTGAGAGTTCAAAATATGCAAAGGTTGTTGAAAATGATGTTGTTCAAACTTTTCGAAATTTTGTAAACGCTATTGTAACACATCAAGTGAAAAAGAAGATGAAGAGGGAGGGTTTATTAATTATACTTGATGAGTTTGATGTAATTAAAAATAAGTCAGGAATAGGTTCATTAATAAAATCCTTGTCGTCGGATACGGTGAAATTTGCTGTTTGCGGTATCGGTGATGATTTATTTGAATTAATTACAGATCATGGATCTGTAGAAAGACTCTTAGAGGAGGGGAGTCTTCATGTTGAACCGATGCCAACATTTGAAAGTCAAGAGATAATTTATCGAGCCGAAAAATTATTCAGGGGAGAGATTGAATTTAATGAATCTGTTGTTAGCGAAATTGCTAATATTTCCCAGGGGTACCCTTATTTAGTTCAATTAATTGGAAAAGAGTGTGTCCATAAAGCAAATGAATTAAGGTTAAAATTGGTCGATGATCACGTTTTTGGCCAAGTAAAAATAGATATCTCATCAGGGAAGGCATTTCCAACATTAGAGCGGCAATATTTGAGAGCAATTGGTCAATCAGAAGATCGAAAAAAGTTGTTATACATTCTTGCATCCCAAGATGAAGATCGGACGATGTTTGATACTGAAGTGGGGAAGTTGGTACTTAAAAAAGCTAGAAGGGATGCGGATGATTTAGAAATAAAGAATATTGACCAATTGTTACCGAGGTTGATTGATCAAACGTTTGGCCCTGCTCTTCGAAAAGTACCCGATATGAAAGGTTATTATGAGTTTGTAAACCCAGTTTTCAGAGTATATTGCCAACTAAGGCATTTATAGAGAAGACTAACAGCGAATCAAATAACGACCCCACCAGCCGTTAAGCCAACGGGGAGCGCCTCCCACACCACCATACGCACGGGCCTCTTATACGGCGCTTCAGGAATGCAATTTCTGGCGGTGGTAATAATCCATTTTTCTTAAATATATCACAAGTAAAAGTATTGAGAACATTATTCAAAACGGCAAAACAGCATGAAAGGAATTATAGTCCAATCTCAAAAGCAATCAGCTTTTGGAAAAATACTTGGAGAGGATAAAAAAATTTATCGATTCAATTTAGAATTTAGCGAAAAGAAAAAATTTAGAGTTGAAGATTTAATCGAATATTCGATTAAATTTGATACTAGGTATAATTTCTATTGTGCATTAATTCACTTTAATTATTCAGAAGAAAAAAGAAGGTTGAAAAATTTGGTCGTCCCCCCCCTTGGGTTATTCTCATTAGAAAGGGTATTAAATGACATTGAAGTTTTCTTAATGGTGGCTGATACCTCAAAAATCGGAGGTGACACCAAAATCACAAATTCATATTTTTTAATAAACAAATTTTGGGACCCATACATTCAAAGCTTGATTGGCCTGAATTTTGTCGCGTTACAGCACGACGCCCTTGTTAAGGTATCTTCATATTCTGAAAATTTAGGGTATAGTTCATTGCCGAAAGAAATCGAATTTAACAAAAAAATCAGAAACGAAAGTTGCACCAGTTATGAATTTGAAATAAGGAATAAAATAAAAGAAAACTACAACGCCAAAGCCCACTCGGATAAATTGAAAGAATTAATTGACAAAGGAGACTTATTTGAATTTCCATTAATGGAATATTATGATTGAGGGCAATTTTAAACTCTAATTCATAAATATTCAGGTATCCTTTAGAAAAAATGACCTATAAAGTATTGACAACCATAAATTTGTGTTCAAAAATGGAGGTCCAAAGAAGCGTCAAGCAAGAAATGAAAAAATATCTACCTCCCCTCCTCCCCCTATTCACCCACGCCCAGCAAATCACCGCCATAGAAACTGAAAAAGTCTGGAGAATATACTTTCTGAATCCCGGAATTGGACTGGAGTTGCCTACCGGACGGTATACCACTTTTTCGGCTGGACTGGGAATCGGATACGGCGGTGGATACCCCTACTTGACGTATGCATCCGGTAGCGGATTTATCTATATCATCAGTCCATTCCTGGATACGCAGGGAAAGTGGTTCCACAACCTGAAAAAACGGTCAGCCAGGGCCAGAACAATAGCCAATAACTCTGGAAACTTCATCTCCCTGCGGTTGATGACGCGGGGAAAGTCCATCGCGTCAAACGTCATCCGGACTTCCGATTTTGATTTCGCGATCGGACCTACCTGGGGAATTCAGCGAAAATACGGAAAACGCTTCCACCTGCTTTTTGACGCCGGCCCTCAATATTATTTCGACACCGTCGGCAACGGTAATTTTTGGCCGCTCATGCTACAACTGAACCTGGGATTCGACTTATTCCCGCTGCATTAGGGGTTTTATGCAAAGGCTGAAGGAGGTTTTGACTAAACTTTCTAAACATGCTAACCGGGCAATTATTTGTATAGAACCTATTGCAGCGCAGTATAGGAGGGGTACGGGTGAAAGCCTTGGAAAGCTTCTGGCTTTTTTGCTCAGGAATGTTATTCAGGACTCCTTGCTTTCGCATCGGAACCTTTTCGTAATTTTGAACATTAATTACCTTGTAAGGAGGTGTAAGGCCAAGTGGAATTTTTTTAAAAAGATTTGATAATGAACTATTTAGAGCGAATCACAATTGACCCGAAAGTGATGCATGGAAAGCCCTCCATCCGGAACATGCGCTTTACGGTAACCCAAATGCTTGAATTAATAGCTGGCGGAATGAGTTTTCAGGAAATCCTGGATGATTACCCTTTTCTTGAAAAGGAAGATATTCAAGCATGCCTCAATTATGCAGCGAGGATCGCAAGCACTAAGCAAATTCTGGCAATTGCATGAAGTTCATCGTTGACACTCAATTGCCTCCCAGGCTTGCTCGTTTTTTAGAATCAAAGGGGCATGATTGTATTCATACAACGCATTTTGAAGACGGACACCTACTGCAGGATGCTGAAATTATCGTAATTGCAGTAGACCAAAATAGGACGATCATTTCAAAAGATTCTGATTTTTCCGATTATTATTATCTGAAGGGGTCGCCGCCAAAGATATTACTGCTCGAATTTGGCAACATATCCAATAACGAATTGATTGATTATTTTGAACGATACCTTGATGTCGTTGTGGCAGCATTTGAAAGCGGAGCCGACTACGTCCAGTTCAGCCGTGAAGGGATTGTTACCAATTGAGGACGGCGCAGGACTTTGTGTTCTATCCCCTCCCCGCTACTGCCCTCCAATTCCCTCCCAAATTCCCTATCTTCATCCCTAAAAACGCATGTTCTCCTTAGACGACTTCGAATCCCATGTGCCGGCACAGATCCAGGCCCGCGGCCTTGCGTATTTTAAAAACCACGCCGTAGAGAACCTGGAGGAAATCGAAAAAGGGCAATGGGAGGCCCTGGTGACCGGTAGCGAGGACTACGAGGTGGAAATTTCACTGCACGGCAAGCAAGTAAAGACCTGGAGTTGCGATTGCCCCTACGAGGGCGGGCCGGTATGCAAACATGTGGTTGCTGTGCTGTATGCCTTGCGGGAAGCCGGACCTAAAGCCGCCAGGCAACGCAAAGGGCGGACCGGGAAAATGAGCTTCGAGGATGTCCTCCTCCAACTCGGCCTGGAAGAATTGCGCGCATTTGTCCGGCATCAAAAAGCTGCGAGCCGGGAGTTCGGCGAACAGTTCCTGTTGTTTTTTTCGGACAAAGACCCGAAGATGGACGTGGAGAAAAAGTACCGGGACATGGTACGGCAGTTGGTCAGAAAACACGTCGACAGGGGCTTTATGGATTATCGAAGCACATTCGCCTTCTCCAAGGCCATGATGCCGGTATTGCAGACCGCCGATCAAGCCATCGACAGGAAAAACTTCCGCGAGGCTATGGCCATTGGACAGGCGGTTTGCCTGGAAGTAATGGAGGCGATGCTTAATTGCGACGATTCTGCCGGCAATGTTGGAGCAATCATAAATGACGGCATCCGGATTTTTCAGGATATAGCCCAAAGCCGGGAGGTAGCCCCCGAATGGCTGGACCGGATTTTTGCCTGGTTGGAAAAACACTTGCAGGATGAGATCTGGTTCGACTACGGCAATTTCGGTTATGAATTGCTGGATGTAGCTGAAAATATCGCTACCCGGTTGGATCCCGAACGCTTCCTTCGCCTGCTGGACAAACTTCGGGAATCAAAGACTGCCACAGGCTCATATCATGATTATACCCGGGAAGCATTCGATAAACGAAAGATCCGGTTCCTGCAAACCCTGGGCCGCGAACAGGAGGCTGAGCAACTCATCGCCGCCAAAATGGACATCGTGGAGGTGCGGCTCGGGGTAGTGGAGAAGGCCATTGAACGAAAAGACTTCGAACGCGCCAAAGCGCTCATAGCCGACGGCATTGCCATCGCGGAAAGCAAAAAGCATCCGGGCACCGTGAGCCGGTGGGAGGAAGTACTGCTCCGCATCGCACATTTGGAGAACGACACCTCTGCTTTCCGTTTTTTCGCAAAAAAATTCACCTTCGATCGTGGATTCCATCTGGAATATTACCAACGCTGGAAATCCTCCTTTTCACCGGAGGAATGGCCGGGAGTCATCGGGCAGCATATCCAGTCCGTCATTGCGGAAGAAACTGCCAAACCCAGGAAACCTGCATGGATTAATCTGGAACACGAGCTATTCTACAGGCTGTCGCCCATATATATCGCGGAAAACCAATGGGAAAAGCTTTTACATCTCCTACCGGCCAATCCTGGCGAGCGCATTCTCGCCACGGTTCATTCCCATCTGGCAAAGCGATATCCAAAAGAATTATTGGCACTTTACCTGCCCGTCCTGGAAAACATGGCTGATAAGGCCGGTAACAGAGGAGAATACCAGCGCCTCGCTTCCCTGATGAAAAAAGTGAAGCAGGATATCGTGGGAAGCCATACAGCTATCGATGAACTAACCGCTTCGCTTCTGTTGAAATATCCGCGCAGGCCCGCGATGATGGAGGAACTGGGAAAGGTGCTGAAGGCAAAATAATACAGCCTTACTTTTGAACCGGGGTCTGCCGATGGCCTGGCCCCGGTCACACAGACGGACTGTGGAGATCCCCAGCCCGCAACTGACTTTAATCATTGCCCCTATTAAACTTCCGTTTGTATCTTTTTGGGATCGAACTCCCCCTGGAGAGCATGCCAAGCGCAATGCTCCTCCAATTTTTCTTTATCAAAAACGGAAGCCATGAAAAAAATTCTTTTCCTGTTGCTAATAGCGGTTGGGATGATGGGCTGCGCAAAAGAACAAGTTAGCGCCGACCTGAATGCCCAATTCCTTGAACTCCGGACCCCGGAAGTTGCCCTTGAGCTGACCAATGCCCTGATCGATCAGGTGACCCAAATGATAGCGGAGGGGATCATTGCCCAGGGACCGGGCAATAGTATCCTGAGCAAGCTGGAAAGCATCAAAAAGAAATTGGAGGATGGAAAAACGAATGTCGCCTTATCCAAGCTGGATGAATTGATTGCACATCTGGAAGGCCTGGCCTTCGGGGGAGCCATTGATCCGGATGCGGCTGCGCAGTTGATCGCCCAGGTTGGATCGATTCAGTGTGAATTAAACCCGGTGGATGAAGATGGCGACGGCTCGCCCTGCAATGTGGACTGCGATGACCACAATCCCGACGTTTATCCGGGCCATGAGGAGATCTGCGATAACGGTATCGACGATGATTGTGATGGCCAGGTGGACGAAAATGACCCCGACTGCACGCCCTGTGTGGGTGACTGGGAGGCTCCGACCGTACTCTGTGTGCAATCGCTCCTGAAACAAATGGAGCCGGAAGGCATTCCTTTGCTTCCTTCAGCTTTCCTTGCCTACTATTGGGATAATTGTTCGGCAATCGAGGACCTGGTCGTTTCCTTCGATCCGGATGGCCTTCAAACGAGCAAGACGTTCACCTGTGATGATCTTTTGCCACCAAATAACCAGGTGCTCATCAATATATGGGTAACCGACCAAGCTGGCAATAAGGATTACTGCCAAACGTTACTCCTGGTACATGACCCGGATGGGATTTGTGAGGCGCCTTGATGTTTTAATTCCCGATAGATGAGTCATGCGAATCAGGGGCTAATTCCTCGCCGTTCAGATCTTGATGAAGATTTCAGCATGATACCAAATAAACCCAGCTAGGGCAGGACTGTTAAGTTCAAACTATAGACCGCGCAAAGCCTGGCTTTTCAGCGCCAAATAAATTTAGCGCACCAGTGGTGTGCCAAAATATTTTGGCACCATCGTCTTACAGGGAAGGTATGGCCTGAAGCTAATTGTAAAATTGTGCAGACAACACCTTTTTCACAGTTTTTTTGCACTTATCGCGCAAATTTGATCTTCCAAAAAAGAAGTTATTATTAAAATTTAGCCCCTGATTCGCATGGCTCATGATTTTTTTTCCAAACCGCACGTTAATACCTGATAAAGGTCTTTTACCATGAAAAAACCAAAAGTCGCCGTGGTTACCGGCGGAGCGCAGGGCATTGGCAAGGCAATTGTTGATGCTTTCGTCGAACAGGGGGTGTCTGTCTGCACCATCGATTTACAAGACAACGACTACTTTGTCGGAGACCTGGCCGATGAAAAGGTGCTCCGGCGGTTTGCCGCCAAGGTGGTCTCGGATTTTGGCGCGATCGACTATCTCATTAACAACGCGTGTATCTCGCGGGGAGGACTGAACTCCTGCTCCTATGACGATTTTAATTACGTGTTGCGGGTTGGGGTTACGGCGCCCTTCTTTTTGACCCGACTTTTTATGGAACATTTTAATACCCCGGCCAGCATCGTCAATATTTCTTCTATCCGGCAGCTGATGAGTCAGGCCGATACCGAAAGCTATACGGCTGCCAAGGGCGGCATTTCGGCCCTGACCCATGCCATGGCCATTACGCTGGCCGGAAAAGCACGGGTCAATTCCATTTCCCCGGGTTGGATCGACACGACCAACAGCGAATTCAGCGGTCCCGATGCCGCTCAGCACCCTGTTGGCCGTGTGGGAAATCCTTCCGATATTGTCCATGCGGTTATGTTCTTGTGCGATCCCAAAAGCAGCTTCATCACCGGACAAGATATTACCGTGGATGGCGGGATGACAAAGCTGATGGTGTATCACAATGATTTTGGATGGGCTTATAGATCAGGATCCGGGGATAAATAGCAGGGAAGGAGTCTGTCGTGAACGTGAATATCGATATCTTAATGGCTCTTCTGCTGAACATGTACCTGTGTCGTCATCATAAAAAATATAAAATGGCACAAAAAAAGACTGAGGTTATTCTCGAAGACTTGTATAATGAGCTTAAAGGTCAAGATCCAAAAACATTGGCAATTTTGTACAATGAATATTCTACAAGAATGCGCCACAGTGGGTCCCATATATGGATTGTTGGCTCAGTTTTCATTCCTTTATCTCTTTCAGGAATAGCTATAGGACTGGACAATCCATTTCAGACTATGGGTATTGCTGCTTTTTCAATATTCTTGATTTGGATATGGTACTCCTTAAGCCATCGAATGCGGTCTTTATTGGAAAGAGATTTAAGAATTTGCGCAGTGATTGAAAAAGTTATGCTAAATTCTGAAAAAAAGATGGAAAAACTGGGTTTGCCAGAATTAATGATCGTTCAATCATCAAGAAAAAGAGGAAAAGGTCTCCGGAAAATTCGTCTTATTATCCCAGTAGGAATCTCAATAGGATGGATAATAGTATCAGTGATTTCATTTATATTAAGCATGTAAAAATGCCCCAAATAAGCCCTTCTCATGCCCCCCTACCTCTTCCCCCTCCACACCCTCACCCCCTCCAACCTCCCGCTTGCCGGAGGCAAGGGCGCCAACCTGGGAGAACTTTCCAGAATAGAGGGTATTCGCGTGCCGGAGGGCTTTTGCATTTCTACGGAAGCCTTTAAAAGGATCGTGGGGGAAACACCTTCGATAAACGAATTACTGGACCAGTTGGCACTGCTGACGGTGGAAGACCGGGGAAAAATCACGGCACTTTGCGGGGCGATTCGCTGCGCCATCGAAGAGGTTCCCATTCCGCCGGACCTGGTTGAAGAGATCACCCGCCACCTCTCCGGACTGGGTGAAAAAAATGCTTATGCGGTGCGATCCAGTGCTACGGCGGAGGACCTGCCCACGGCCTCTTTTGCGGGGCAGCAGGATACCTATTTGAACCTGATCGGAAAGGCGGCCATCCTGGAACATATCAGCAAATGCTGGGCTTCCCTGTATACGGACCGTGCCGTGATCTACCGGATGCAAAACGGATTTGACCACCGCCAGGTTTATTTGTCGGTGATCGTGCAACGGATGGTTTTCCCGCAGGCTTCGGGGATCTTGTTTACTGCCGATCCGGTCACTTCCAACCGGAAGGTGCTTTCCATCGACGCCGGGTTTGGACTCGGAGAGGCGCTGGTCTCGGGCCTGGTGGCTGCCGATGGTTATAAGGTGAAGGGAGGGGAGATCGTCGAAAAGCGGATAGCGACAAAAGAGAGGGCCTTCTACGGACGAAAAGAAGGCGGAACGGAAACCCGGCCGGTTGATCCGGCGCAGCAAAAGGCGCAAACCCTTTCCGATGAACAAATCCTGCAATTAGCGCGCATCGGTCGGCAGATCGAAGCGCATTTCGGCAGCCCGCAAGATATCGAATGGTGTCTGGCGGACGATGCCTTTTACATCCTCCAGAGTCGCCCGATCACGACTTTATTCCCGGTCCCCGAAGCGCAGGACCGGGAGAACCGCGTCTATATATCGGTCGGCCACCAGCAAATGATGACCGACCCCCTGAAACCATTGGGCCTATCTTTTTGGCAGTTGACCGCCGCCCGGCAAATGTTTACGGCCGGCGGAAGGTTGTTTGTGGATGCCACCCATCAATTGGCTTCCAGGGGCAGCAGGGAAGCTTTGTTAGCGCTCATGGGACAGCACGAACCGCTCATGAAAGATGCCCTGCAGTCCATCGTGGAGCGAGGCGATTTCCTGAAACTGCTGCCGGATGATGGCCCTGGTCAAAGCAATAAGGGTGCGCCGTTTGCGGGTGCTCCGGCGCCCATCGAAAACGATCCGTCCATGGTGGCGGGTTTGATCGAACGGAGCCAGGCGTCGATAGCTGCGTTAAAACAAAACATCCAGTCGAGATCCGGACCGGAGTTATTCGATTTTATCCTGGAAGATTTCCAGGAATTGAAGGAGACCTTGTTTTCCCCGCAGAGTATGGCAGTGATCATGGCCGCCATGCAGGCTTCCATTTGGATCCAGGAAAAAATGGTGGAGTGGTTGGGAGATTTAAGCGCTGCGGACACGCTTTCTCAATCCGTGCCCCACAATATCACGTCGGAAATGGGGCTCGCGCTCCTGGATGTCGCCGATGTGATCCGTCCGTATCCGGAAATCATCGATTACCTGCAGCAGGTAAAAGAAGATCCCTTTTTGGATGAACTGGTCGCATTCAAAGGCGGACCGGAAGTGCGGGACGCGATCCATGCTTTTCTCCGCCAATACGGCATGCGATGTGCCGGAGAGATCGATATCACCAAAACGCGTTGGGTCGAAAAACCGGCTACACTGATCCCCATGATCCTCAGCAATATCAAAAACGTGGAGCCGCATGCCGGCGCCCGGAAATTCGAGCAAGGGCGGCAGGAAGCCCTGAAAAAAGAGCAGGAGGTATTGGAGCGATTGGCGCTGTTGCCGGATGGAGAACAAAAAGCCCGGGAAACCAAGCGGATGATCGACCTGGTCCGGAATTTCATGGGGTACCGGGAATACCCCAAATACGGCATGGTGAATCGCTACTTCGTGTATAAACAGGCGTTGCTGAAAGAAGCCGAAGGGCTCGTACAAGCCGGCGTCATTCGGGAAAAAGAAGATATCTACTATCTCACGTTTGAAGAGCTTCGCGAAGTCGTGCGTACCCATCAGCTGGATGACCGGATCATCCGCAAACGAAAGGACGACTACACATTTTATGAAAAACTGAGGCCCCCGCGGGTGATCACGTCGGATGGGGAGATCATTACCGGCCAGTACAAGCGGGAAAACCTTCCGGCCGGGGCCATTGCCGGTCTGCCCGTTTCTTCCGGGGTGGTAGAAGGGCGGGCACGGGTCATCCTGAACATGAAAGACGCCGACCTGGAAGAGGGCGATATCCTGGTCACCGCCTTTACCGACCCCAGCTGGACGCCCTTGTTTCTATCCATAAAAGGCCTGGTCACCGAAGTAGGTGGACTGATGACCCACGGCGCCGTCATCGCCCGCGAATATGGCCTGCCCGCCGTGGTCGGAGTGGAGCGCGCCACCCAACTGATCCGCGACGGACAGCGGATCCGGGTGAATGGAACGGAAGGGTATGTGGAAATTCTGTAGGACGCTCAATCGGACGATAGATCATTTTGATCGCTAGTTTGGATGGAAGTGCAAGGTTTATTTTAATTTATGGCATCAAATGATGGCATCATGATCTACAAATACTAAAATTCCCCCCGAAGACAAACATATAAGACCTGTCAACCATGAAAGACTCCAGTAAAATGCTCACAGGATATATCATCGGAGGCCTGCTGGTTTTGGGGATCATCCCCTTCATTATTTATCTGATCACTGCTTTTGCAGATACTATTTACAAAATCGAGGTCGTTCAAAATGACCTGTTGAGATGGGGCCTTATTGTTCTGTTGCTGGCCGGCGGGCTTTCTTTTGGCATTTCCTCCATCGTTTATTTGAATGTAAAAGGTGAAGGCGGGCCTTTGGAAGTAGCGAACATCGAGATCAACCCCAAAACCAAAAAACTGGTCACTTCCGGGCCGTACCGGTTCACCCGAAACCCCATGCTGCTTGGGACTTTTTTGATGTATTTCGCTTTTGCTATTTTCACGAACTCTCTTACAGCGGTTTTTCTGGTAATCGTTTTCGCGGCATTTATGTTGCTTGTGGTTGTCAGAAAAGAAGAGGCGCGGTTGTTGAAGGATTTCGGGAGTTCATTTGAGCAGTATCGCAAACGGACACCGAAGATCATTCCGTGGGTTCCTAAATGAATCATACCTCAAAAATGGAAAAAATGAAAAATTACCTACAGCCCTTTAAGCACACCATCCTATTGCTATTCGCAGCCTTGTGGTGCTTGTCCGCAACCGGGCAGACGACCTATGAAAAGGCCGACTCCATCGCCGCCGCCTTTGACGAACCCTATGAAAACGTCGAAGACCTGGCCCGGAAGCTGACCGCGACGCTCTCCACCGAGGAAGAAAAAGCCCGGGTCTTTTTTATTTGGATCGCCCATCACATTCGCTATGATTGCGGAAAATTCCATAAGCCAAATAATCCTGAATTCAGGGCGCGGACCGAAGAGGAAATCCTGGTGGCGATGGAACAATGGCGGCGATCTGAGATTGAAAAAACGCTGAAATACAAAAAAGGGATCTGCGGAGATTATAGCCATCTATACAAGGCCCTTTGTGATGCTGTGGAATTGGAGGCCGTCGTCATAAGCGGCAATGCCCGGGATTTTTACAAGCCCCAGCGCAACTCCTTTGACATTTCCCACGCCTGGAATGCTGTCAGGATCGATGGTGAATGGCGTCTGCTTGACGCCACCTGGGGAGCGGGCTATACGGATGCCGGGGTGACGAAATTCTATCGCGAAGTTTCGCCCGGGTTCTTTTTCACGCCCCCCAAATTGTTTTCGCAAAGCCATTTTCCGGATGACGAGAAATGGCAACTCCTGGAGGAACCCTTGTCAAAGGCCGACTATACGGATCAGCCGTTGGTCAATTACGGGCAAATAGATTACCGGATCCTGGATTTTGCCCCCGGCGTCGAAACGACAAGCGGCGAGAAAAATGAAAAACAAATTTGGTTGCGATTCGAAAATACCCCCAAAGAACTGATGGTCACCAACAGGATCGGGAAGCCCATGAAATTCCAACGCACAGACGTGGACGGAAAGGTGCTTTTATCTTTTTCCGGATCTGCTACCGGCAGTATTACGGTATTTGGAGGCAAATCCCTCCGAAGCCGGATGGAGTGGATGGCAAAGTATGAATTGTAATATGACAACACAACCATTACTAGACTATTTCGAAAATTATCTTCCCTTAATCGAAGAAGAGAAGGCAGATGTGGAAGCGTATTTCAAAGAACGAAGGGTTAAGCGCAGACAGTTCATCCTGCAGGAAGGGGATATATGCAAGCACAACACATTCGTAGTTGAGGGCTGTTTCAGAATGTATATGGTTGACGAAAAAGGCAAGGAGCACAACCTGCAATTTGCCGTTGAGAATTGGTGGATCGGTGACATCGGCAGCTTCCATTCAGAGGAGCCGAGCAAACTATACATAGAAGCCTTGGAGAATTCCGTTATTCTTCAAATCAAAAAGGAAGATCAACTCAGGCTCTTTGTCGACCATCCTAAATTCAACCGGATTTTCAGGGTGTTTACAGAAAATGCATTAGTAGGCGCTCAACGAAGGATCCTTCAAAACATAAGTTCAACTGCGGAGGAACGTTATCTTGATTTTTTAAATCGTTACCCCCACTTCTTCAATAGAATTTCCAATGTTCAGATTGCCTCCTACCTGGGCGTCACACCTGAGTTCCTAAGCACCATCCGTAAGAAAATTGCAAAATCTTAATCTACATTAAGGTTCTTTCTTAAACTACCTTATAGGTGAATGCCGATCACCTCCCTCATCTTTGTGGTGTTGTAAAAATAAAAGAAAAAGTGATTTGACGGCCGGCGGCCGTCAAATCACTCGGGACTAGTGCGGCCAGCGGCCGCACTAGTCCCAAACCAATTCGCTTTGAATAATAACTTTATAAACATTACAAGATGAAAAAGAAAATAATTGCGGTTGTTGGCGCTACCGGTTTGCAAGGAAAAGGAGTAGTAAACGCTTTGATTAAGGAAGGTTCTTTTAAAGTAAGAGCCATTACCCGTAATCCCGATAAGTACCAAGGTAGTGCTGATGAAGCAGTAAAAGGGGACTTGACCGACCTGGAATCATTAACCAATGCCTTCAAGGATGCCCACGGTGTTTTTGTGGTGACCAATTTTTGGGAAGGAGCCGATGAATTAGCACAAGGGAACACAGCCGTTGAAGCGGCAAAAAATGCCAATGTGGATCACTTTATCTGGTCAACGTTACCAAACGTGGAAGAAATAAGCAACGGCCAGTTTGATGTTCCTCATTTTACAGGAAAGGCCAGGGTTGATGAATTGGTAAAAAATGCAGGATTTGCGCACTACACCTTCGTTCAACCCTCTTTTTACTTTCAAAACTTTACAGGACAATTAGCCGCTCAAGAGCAACACAATGGCTCGATGGGTTGGACTCTTCCGATCAATCCATCAAAGCGGGTAATTCATATGTCCGATATTAACGATTTGGGAAAAGTAGTTGCAGGTGCATTTCTGAATCCGGAAAAAGTTGGAAAAGGCAGTTACCTGTCGCTAGCTACTGAGCTCAACAGCTTTAATGATGTTTTGGCAGCTTTTAAAGTTAACGGAAAAGAATACACTTTTAATGAAGTGCCTGTTGAAGTTTTTTCAACCTTCTTTGAAGGAGCCGGCGAGATAGCTCAAATGTTTGCCTACTTTGATTCTCACAACTACATGGGACCAAATGCAGATCAACAAATCGAATTAGCCAAGGAAATTGCTACGGAAGAATTTATTTCCTTAAGTGATTGGATAAAACAAAATTAAGATGAAAAAAATAGCAATAGCAGCATTAGCCCTTTGCATTATGGTCTCTTGCAACGAAAAGGAAAATAAAGAAACAGTTGATAACACAACTCAAAAAGTAGAAATCATGCAAAAAGAAGAAAAACAAAAAATCGAAAATTTACTGGGTGAATACCAGAAGTCATTGAACACTTCTGATGCCAAATTGGCTCAATCGCTTTACACGAAGGACGGCATTTTTATGCCCACAGAGGCTCCTTCCGGAATAGGTCCGGAAGGTATTTTGAAATCTTATGAGTATGTATTCTCGCAAATCCAGCTGAACATAGAATTCTTCATTGAAGAGATCGAAGTGGAAGGAAATATGGCATTTGCAGTAACCACCTCAAAAGGCACTACACTTATTCATGCTACAGGAGATACCATTCCTGAAGCTAACAGAGAACTCTTTGTATTTGAAAAAGTGGATGGTGAATGGAAAATTGCCCGGTATATGTTCAACAAGACTGAACCAAGGAAATAAAAAACTCGATACAGGGAGTGTAAATGCAACATGGGTTATCCCGAATTTTGGAATGAAGCTCTATCCCAATTAATAACTGGTGTTATGCAATGGCCTTTTGGGTTTGTGGATCGTTTTTCCTCCCCCGGACTTGCGTCCGACCCCTCCAAGGGGGTACAGCTCGTGCTTGACTCCATGGATTCTTTTTTCACCTGACCATTCTACAAAAGCATGGAGGGAAAGGGGTAATAGAATGAAAGGTTTTCTGTAAGGGGTCTTGTATTTGTCCAGGAGAAATGAAATAACGATCAGAAAAGCACAGCCATGTACCCCTTTGGAGGGGTCGGACGCAAGTCCGGGGGAGGAAAAACTTCATGGCTTTCATTTTGGCACGGGAAAACGCATACCATCAGTTAATAAGAACCGGACATATTTGGGATATGATCAGGAAAATTCGGGATAACTCCCATTTTTTGTAGCTTTACTTTCGGATCCGGAAGAGTCTATACTCAAAGCTCTTACCGAAAGAATTATGAAAACGACCGTTGAAGTAAGATCGACCTTTCACTGCTCGCTGGAGCGGGCGTTTAAAACCCCTATCCTCGGGGATGCCACCCTGTTTCTCGTCGGCTATGGCCCGGTGCCTGCCGTCGAGCGGTTTACGCAAGACCTTTCGTGGGGAAAGCCGGGAGGAAAACGCATACCCATATCCGCTAAAAATTTCCTTTCAAAAGGCGGTGAGATCGGGGTGGACGAGGTCTATGTTCGGGAGGAAGATAAATACTGGAAATGGGGCGTAGCGGAATTCCGGCAGTGGAGTATGGGGTTCACAGAATTTCAAGGGGAGCTGTTCTTTACGAAAAATGCCGACCATTCCGTGAACGTCCGTTGGGTGTATTCCCTGTACTCCAAAAGTCGTTTGGCCTATCCTTTTCATTGGCTTTTCGGGCACATCTTCTGGAAAGGCCAAATGAAAATTGCCATCCAAAAAATGAAAGCATACGCGGAATCCGAAGCCCCATTTTTATACGAGTAGGCATTCCCACGATTCCGGCAATAGGGGGTTCCTTCAACCCCTCGTTCGACAGGTTCCCGATTCATTTTTCGCCGGAGGCGACGGTGATTTTATGCACGGAGCCCTATGATCTGGCCATAAACGAGAGCAGGGTTTAAAATCGGGAAATTTAATTCAGGGCCTTTACAAATTGGAAGTAATACTTTAAATTTGAAAGCTTTGAGCGCACAGTTTGAGAAAGAATTTCCGATCACGGCCAGCAAAATTTTATCCAGTGACAAGGTGGGAGGTGTAATACTCAAAACGAAATGGGTTTGGGACTATTGCGGCAAGCGGCCGCAATAGTCCCAAGTGATTTGACGGCCGACGGCCGTCAAATCACTTTTCTTTTAGTATATTCAAAGGTTTTTAAAATCAAAGTAACTATGGCAAAGCAAGGGGACAACATCACAAATGCCCGAACCGGGCAAAGAATGATTTTCCTGAAGACCGGTAGGGAAACAAACGGGAGTTTACTGGAAATAGACTCTTACAACCCGAAAACTGATATGAGGGAGCCGATCCATATCCACCCAAAGCAAGAAAGTTCAGCGGAAGTTATTTCTGGAAAACTACACTTTTTAGTGAGTGGTAAAGAGCAAATAATGGGGCCAGGCGAAAAAATTGTAATCCCTGCAGGTGTACCTCATTGCTTTTGGAACGAAGATGATGAAGAGGCTCACAGCATTCAGCGATTTTCACCTGCACTCACCATTGACGAGTTCTTCGAATCCTTTTTTGCGCTTGCAAAAGATGGCAAACTCAACGATAAAGGAATGCCTCCTTTTTTACAGTTACCGTTATTGGGGCTAAAACACAAGGACGATATTCGGGTAATTAATCCACCTTGGGTTGTGCAACTTCTCACTTATTGGGTACTCGCACCCATTAGTTTTTTAATGGGGTATAGAGGCAACTATAGAGCCGTCAAATGAACACCTCAGGCTCTCCACCTCTTCACTGAAATCAAGGAATATGAAAGGCTATAATTCAATCATGTTACTTTTAGCCGTAATTGCCATTATTGTCGCTTTTACGGTTCCAGAGATCAGAGCCCTTGTTGGATTGGAAAAACTGGATCCCGAAACGAATAAAGAATACCCGGATTCGACCTCGAACCGCCCTGATCCAGTCTTTGACAACACTGCTCAAAAAGGTTGGGAAAATGAATCGTCAAAGTCTGATGGCCCTCAAAAAATTGAGACTGAAACAGAAAAAATACCTGAAAATGAAAGGCCAAAAAATAGTGAAAATTCGAAGCTGGAGGAAAAAGATCAAGGTGGAAATGAAATGAAAAAAAATGAAAAAGAAACCTCCAATCCCCCCTACCTTAGAAAAAGAACAATAGATAATGTTGAAATGAGAATTACTGGATTTGTGCAGGAAATGAATGTTGCCACTGTCTTTTTTGAACTGGAGAATAAGGATGCAATAAATAAAATCAGAGATTTTTCAATTTACCCCGAGTATCAGGAATTAATGGATCAACATTCCAATTCCTATTCCAGCAGGCGGTGTAAAGTTGGAAATTTGGATTATAATACCGGCAACTTGCCGGTAAAGTTGGTCTATAGCAACACCTCGCCTGGGCTGGTTGAATTTGAAGTAAGTGAGGATGAAATAACAAAAATCACATATCTGAAAATCGGATTAGGGATTGATTATTTCGAGTTTACAAATGTTCCACTTTCAAAATAAAAAAAGGTGGTCTGGCAACAGACCACCTTTTTATCTAAACCTACTAATCAAACGGCGCTGAGATCAGGCCAGATCGAAACGATCCAGGTTCATGACCTTGTTCCAGGCCGCTACAAAGTCGTGTACGAATTGCTCTTGAGCGTCGGAACAGCCGTAGACTTCTGCGAGCGCCCGGAGCTCCGAATTCGAACCAAAGATGAGATCGACGCGGGTGCCGGTCCACTTGCGTTCGCCGGTCTTCCGATCACGGCCCTCAAACAGGTCCTGGTCGGCGGAAGTCGCCTTCCAGGTCGTGCCCAGGTCGAGCAGGTTGACGAAAAAGTCGTTGGTGAGCGTCTCCGGACGCTTGGTGAATACGCCGTGCGGCGACTGCCCCGTGTTTGTGTTCAGGACGCGCAATCCGCCGATGAGCACCGTCATCTCCGGTGCAGTCAGCGTAAGCAGCTGTGCCCGGTCAACGAGCATTTCCTCTGCCGATGCCATATATTTGGTCTTCAGATAGTTGCGGAAGCCGTCTGCGATCGGCTCCAGTACGGCGAAGGATTCCACATCGGTTTGCTCCTGCGAAGCATCTGCACGCCCAGGCGTGAAGGGCACGGTTACGTTATAACCGGCATTTTTCGCGGCTTGCTCAATACCTGCACACCCGCCCAACACGATCAAGTCGGCGAGCGAAACTTTCTTACCCCCGATTTGCGCATTGTTGAACGCCGTTTGAATGCCTTCCAGCGTCTCCAGCACTTTCGCCAGTTGAGCCGGATTGTTGACTTCCCAGTTTTTCTGAGGCGCCAGGCGAATGCGGGCGCCGTTCGCGCCGCCGCGCTTGTCGGAGCCGCGGAAGGTTGAAGCGGAAGCCCAGGCGGTGGATACCAGTTGGGTTACGGACAGCCCGGTAGCCAATATTTTGGCTTTCAGCGCAGTGATATCTTGCTCGTCGATCAGTTTATGCGTAACAGCGGGGATAGGATCCTGCCAGATCAGCTCCTCGGCAGGTACTTCCGGACCGAGGTAGCGCGCACGCGGACCCATATCGCGGTGGGTCAGCTTGAACCAGGCTTTGGCAAAGGCGTCGGCAAACTCATCCGGATTCTCATAGAAGTGGCGGGAGATCTTTTCGTATTCGGGATCAAACCGCAGGGAGAGGTCGGTCGTCAGCATGACGGGCATATTGAACTTGCCGGGCACGTGTGCATCCGGTACCCAACCTTTGGGAGCGCCGTCTTTGGGCACTGCTCCGGCGGCAACAGAGGCAGCCTCGAGGGCCGCAGCCGCGACGAGGTCAGAGGGCACCCACTGGAAGGCGCCTGCAGGGCTATTGGTCCGTTCCCATTCGTAGCCAAACAGGTTCTCGAAGTAGTTGTTGCTCCACTTCGTCGGCGTCGTGGTCCAGGCTCCTTCGAGACCGCTGGAGATGGTATCCTCTGCATTGCCTTTGCCGAAGGTGTTTTTCCAGCCCAGTCCTTGCTCCTCGATGGTCGCACCGGCAGGTTCTGCGCCAACGTATTTGGTAGGGTCAGCGGCGCCGTGGGTTTTGCCGAAGGTGTGTCCGCCGGCGATCAGCGCGACGGTTTCATAGTCGTTCATCGCCATACGGCCGAAGGTCTCGCGAATATCTTTGGCGGCTGCGATCGGATCCGGATTGCCGTTCGGACCTTCCGGGTTCACGTAGATCAGTCCCATCTGAACGGCGCCAAGGGGATTCTCCAGGTCGCGGTCGCCGGAATAGCGCTTGTCGCCCAGCCATTCGCCTTCAGAGCCCCAATAGATATCTTCCTCCGGTTCCCAGACATCCTCGCGTCCACCGGCAAAACCAAAGGTTTCTAAGCCCATCGATTCGAGGGCGCAGTTGCCGGCGAGGATCATCAGGTCGGCCCAGGAGATCTTCCGGCCGTATTTTTGCTTGACAGGCCAGAGGAGCAACCGGGCTTTGTCGAGGTTTACGTTGTCGGGCCAGCTGTTGAGGGGCGCGAAGCGCTGCGTGCCGGAGCCCGCGCCTCCACGGCCGTCGGCAATGCGGTAGGTACCAGCGCTGTGCCAGGCCATCCGGATGAAGAACGGGCCGTAGTGTCCCCAGTCGGCCGGCCACCAGTCCTGCGAGGTGGTCATCACATCGAGGATGTCTTTTTTCACGGCATCCAGGTCGAGGGACTTGAATTCCTCCGCATAGTTGAATCCCTCACTCATCGGGTTGGACAGGGAAGAATGCTGACGGAGAATGTTCAGATTCAACTGATTGGGCCACCAATCGCGGTTTCTGTTGCCGCCTCCGGCACTTTGCTTGACAATTCCACTCGAGAACGGGCACTTGCTTTCTTCTTTGCCCGGAGGTGTGTTTTTTTCCATCATTAATAGATTATTAAGTAATGTGATAATATTAATTAAACAGATTTTGCCGCCGGAGGCGGCAAAATCTGTTTATAAATTAGTTATTTCAAGGGATTTACCCCTTTCAAATTCTTTCTAATCCTACAACTCCGGAATCAGGGAATTGTTTGATCGATCCGCAATCCTTTTCCAGAAAAATCGAACCATGAAGAATCGACTTATTTTCCTTTGGCTGGCCGTTCTTCCCGGCATTTCCTGCGATAACCGTGGAGCCGGACCGGCCGAGGCTAATGATAACACGATTGATATCCCGGAAAGTCCCTCCAACAAGGGGCTGAGACCGGGAGCTATCCCGCCGCCGCCTCCCCCCGAGCCCCAAACCGGTGAGCCGGATTCGGGAGACAGGATCCGGAAGGAAATACTGGAACTCGAAAAAGCAACCCGCCAGATCATCGCAGCCTATGCGTTCGCGCCCAGACCGGGGGTGAAGGTGGATACTATGGACCACTATTTCCTGGGCAGTTTGGACCAGATCCGGCAACTGGATTGCGGAGATGCCCGGTATGCGGATCTGACCACTTTTCACCGGTCCTTTATCGATTCCTGCAAAAATTCGAGCGCCAAAACCGGACTGGAGGACGGTCAGCTGTTCTGCCTCCGGAGCTATAAAACAGGTTCGAATGTGGCCGCAAAGATCGCCTACCGAAGAACCGAGGGCGGACACAGCGATGACGATATGGAATTAATAAGCGTCAAGGCCAACGCCAGTGCGATCTATTACCTGCCCTTATATTACCACTTTGGAAAAGAAGGGTACGACATCGAGATCGAATCGCAGCTCGACGGAAACCTGATCCGCAGAACCATCGTGGAGCGGTACGGATGGTCGAGGACGACGGAGGAAGGGCTGGCGCAACAACCCAGGACGGAGACCCAACAGACATTCCGGGTTCAGGCCGACGGGACCATTGCGCTTCTGGAAGAAAAGACCGATCATTTCCATATCGAAGTCAACTAGGAAAGGTAAATCAGGAATAAAAAAACAGGTCGTACAATTGTGTGGAGTTTGGGGCCGGCTTAATTTTAGGCAGGTATTGATTGAATAGCTTCCTTTCAATTTTACAGTATGAAAACAGGTCCATACATCCTCAAACACCTTGCGGGAACATCCGTATTTTATCTGATCCTGTTCATTAGCGCCGGCCGGATCGATTATTGGCAGGGATGGGTTTATTTTCTGATCGGCCTCGTGATGGTTGCGCTAAACTATACCGTATTGGCGGTTGACCCGGCGCTTTTGGAGGAGCGGTCAAAACCCGGCGAGGGCGCCAAAAAGTGGGATCGATCCATTCTGGGGTTATCGTTCCTGATCCTGGTCGCCCAATTTATTACAGCCGGACTTGATTCCGGCCGTTTTCACTGGTCTTCTGATTTTCATTGGAGTCTTTACGTACTGGGGGCAATCCTCACCATTGCCGGGCAACTCCTCTTTCTCCTAGCGCAAAAGCAAAACCCTTTCTTTTCCAGTACGATGCGCATTCAAACGGATAGAGGGCACACGGTTTGTGAAACCGGTCTCTATAAATTCGTCCGGCATCCTGCCTATTTGGGCAATATTATCCAGACCATAGGATTCCCTTTGCTCTTTGGTTCTGTTTGGAGTATTCTGCCCGCCGGTATTTCCATCCTGCTGGTTTGTGTAAGAACGTATTTGGAAGACAAAACCCTGACCGGTGAATTGAAGGGGTACCGGGAATATACCCGGAAAACCCGGTACCGGATACTTCCCTATGTTTGGTGATTTCTTTTTCAGAAAAACATTTTTCCTGAATTGCTGTTCCAATTGCCTGAAATGTATAATCACATTCAAATTCTTAAAATACCGTGCAAAAAATGACAATCTCCATGGCTCTCCTGATCTCTTTGACTTCCTTGTTCGGTTGTGGAAAAAAGGCTCCCGATAATCCCATTTCCTCCGACACCACCTTTTACGACCTCAGTATCGAAGGTATCGAAGGGGGCACGATCCAAATGAGCGACTACCAGGGCAAGTACGTGCTCTGCGTCAACGTGGCTTCGAAATGCGGCTATACCCCGCAGTACAAGGACCTGCAAGCGCTTTACGAAAAATACCAGGACAAACTCGTCATCATCGGCTTTCCCTGCAACCAGTTCCTCAACCAGGAGCCGGGCTCGGCGGAAGATATCGTATCATTCTGCGAGAAAAACTACGGCGTCACCTTCCCCCTGACCACCAAGATCGACGTCAAAGGCTCCGATCAACACCCGGTCTACCAATGGCTCACCACCCAGCCGTTGAACGGTGTGACGGAGCACACGGTGAAGTGGAACTTCCACAAGTTCCTCGTCTCCCCGGAAGGTCAGCTCATCGGCAGCTTCCCCTCCAAGGTCACCCCGATGAGTGAGGAGATCACGGGGTTGATAAAATAAAAACAGGAACCCTTCCGAAATTTCAGATTCTTGGATGTTTTTTAACCGCAAAGACGCTAAGGACGCAAAGACATTGAGTCTTTACAACTACCTGTAGTGCCAAAGTCGAATGTCTTTGCGTCCTTAGCGTCTTTGCGGTTCATTTATTTTTGAGCTTTCTCAAAATTTTGGAAGACTCATTTACAAAACGCATTCTCTTCCCCCCATCCCCGGACGAAACCCTCTACCGCCGCTTTCCAATCCCTTTGCGACGATTCCTTCGTCAACTCTCCTCCATCGATCTTCTCTTTTAAAAATTCGTCCAGGTCTTGCTCCACTTCGCCTTGCACCTGGTCCATGGCTGGATCGCGCGCCTGGGTGTACCAGCCGTGGTTGACGAAAGAAACGACCGTAGGCTTATCCTGGTCGCGGCAAATGCAGACCCCGACGAAAACCTGCAGGTGTTGACTCTCCAGGTAGGCGCTGGCGTTGCCGTTGCCGGAGGCGCGGGCGGTCAGGGATGCCAGGCCTTCGGTGGTTATGTGGAGCTCGCCGGGCAGGACGTCGGAAAGGAGCAATTCACCGCATTTTTCCCCGCTGCCCTGCATGGCTTCAGAGGTGGCTTCCTGCGCTTCGCGGGTGTAAAGGATCTGTGAGTGGACCTGCAGGGCGTCGCGCTGCCGGCCCACGGAAATGACGAGGGCCCCGTTGGCGGTAGCGCTGGTATTCGACCAGAAGAATAGGTTTAGCGTCGCATCCAGTCCTTCGTCGATCACATCCATGGCTTCGCCCATGAGGTCGAGGGGGTTGAAGCCGAGGACATCGCTGAGCATACTGCCCAATTGCTCCTGGCCCATGTCGAGCAGGTACTGGAGCGACTCCACCTGGAGCGCTGCCACCAATTCGTCCAGGAAGCCAATTCCCAGTTTTTCAGCTTCTGCATACACCGCCTCACTGATCTCCCCGCTGATCTGGTTGCGAATGGCATCGCGCGCATAGGCCCCGAAGGATTTGCCCGTCTGCCCGGTCTTGGACTGGATGAGGTATTTCAGAGCCAGCTTGGCAAAAAATTTGGTCCCCTTCAGGAAGTTGAGCTGGCCCTGGTCGTCCTAGCCGTATTCATTTCCGGCCATGGCGTCGAATGCGCGGGAGGAGGCGCGCAGGCGCGACAGGGAGACCCCTACCACGAAGGAAGAGCAGAACTGGTCGTTGGTCAGGCTCAGCCAGGCATCGCTGGAACCGGAGGTGTCGACGGAAAGCTGTTCAGTCTGGGAGACCCATTCGGAGCTGCCGCCCGACTGGTTGAAATAGGTCTTGGCATAGCCCGAGGCAAACCCGCCGATGTTGAGGGCTTTCCAAAAGGCCGTGGCGCTGGTGGGGTTGTGGGAAATGTCGTATTGGCCGAACACTTCGTCGGCATTGGTCCAGGACCCGGCCAGGGCTTCTTCGGTAGCGGCGATGATCCGGGTCCGGTCTTCTTCATTCGCCCAGTTTTCGGAGATCTTCATGGCAAAACAATACGGCGGATGGAAGGTCATATCCTGCTCGTAGCCGCATCCGAAATCGGGTTCTTCCTCCGTTTCAGCCGGGGGATTGGAGGTCAGGATCTTGGCCCCTTCTCCAACCAGGGTGAAGGATGCCCACATATTTGTCACCCCTTCCTTGAATTCAGTCTGCACCGCCGCCGGCGCCTGGCTGATGTCCACGCCGTAGTTGTCGCGGTACTGTCCTTCGAGATTGGTCTGGAATGCTTCTTCGGTGTAGGGATCGCCGTTCAGCAGGGAGGTGGCGATCCAGACGGGTTGTTGGGTGAAGATCATTTCTTCGAGCTCCGGGTTGCCGCTGTAGGGGGAGCTGATCTGCCCCTCGGTTTTCAGGTTTCCAAAGCTCGTTTTTATGTTTCCAACCACCCCGAACAGCAGGCCGGCTGCTTCGGTCAGGTCGCCTTTCATATCAAATGTATAGGGGAAAGGCACGTCGGTGCCCGGGTAGGTCAGCGATAGGTTCTTTTGGCCATCATCGGTAATGGGTGTGAATCCGGATCCCACCGGTAATGTAGCATAAGGTGGAGGCAGGGATGGAGCGGTAAAAGGGGTGACCCAGGTGTCCACCGGCGTCACAGGCCCCGTAGGTGGACGCAGATCGAGATTGAGGCAGACGCCGTCCAGGGGAATGGAACGGGTTTGACCGGGCGGGATCTCGTGCACGGCATAGCCTTGGGTGGCGAAACCCTGGTACAGTTCCCCGTCTTCACCGCGGGTGGGACTGATGATGAAAGGCGTCTGGAACCAGGAGATCGTATCGGCGGTCGGATTGGTGACCGTGAGGGTGATCACATGTCCGGTGGTGCGGCCGGTACCCTTGACCTTGCAGATCAGGTCCTTGGGGAAGGGGAGAGGCAGGCCGTTCTCATCCGTGGGGATGCGGGATTTGGAGGCGTCGTCCGCTGTTGGTTCATTGCAGGGGTCGGGGTTACAGGAAGTACCCTCTGTCAGCGAACGGCCACGAACCGTGGAGGAGATGCACCTGGTCGAGTCCAGCATGGCGCAGATCTCACCCCCTTCAACCGGGATACAGCAGGCCTGGCGGCATTCCGGTTTCCAGGAACAGTCGCATGGAAGTTGATGGCAATCGAGATGGTATGTGGGATGGTATTGAATGAACTCGATGCTCTTTGGGTAAGATTGGACGGGGTCATTATAGAGGATGAAATATTGCACCTGGTATTGAAAAACGAAATAGAGCATTCCGTCACAGGAAGGGCAGGGGGTAAAGTTTGAAAAGCCGTTCAGAAAGCGATGGACTTCCCCGATACCACGGTGCTGTGTGAATTCGGAGGGGCTGGAAAAATCAACTACGTAAGGTGTTTCCCCCAGGTGATCCTTTAACTTTTGTTCGAACGTTTCGAGCCAGTCCGATGGAATGGGATCCTCGTCATTGCCGGTACGTTCGAAAGCAGGAATGTCGAATATAGCTGTAAAATCATTATTTAACCGGTTGCGATCTATAGGATCTATGGAAAATCCGGTTCTGTAATACAGGGTAGGGGAGTAACTGTTCCCGGTCCAACTGTTGCACAAGACGGTCACATGTCCTATCTGCCTCCATATTTCCAAGGCCCTGACCTGTATGGAGTCTCCATTGCTCAAATGGAAAACCCGGGTATGTTCCCGGGGGAAATTAAAATAGTCCTGCCCCGCGCTCCATAATGGCAGCAGGAGGAGTCCTGCTACCCACGTGGCGGTTTTCCAGCGGTAAAGATGTTGGTTCATGATTTCCGGAGTTTAAGGGTTGTTTTGAGCGATCCCGGATATTGGCTGTGTCGCACTCACCCCCGGCCCCTCTCTCCTCCAGAGAGGGGAGCTCCTGGCACTCTGAGAAATCGTTCCTTTTCCCCTCATTCAGCAAAAACGTTGCAGGACAGGCCTTGAGTCGATAAGCTCAAAAAGCTCCCCTCTCTGGAGGAGAGAGGGGCCGGGGGTGAGTGCGACAGTGCAGGGCTCATTTTCCGGATGCATCTCACTTCAAAAAACTATCCTCCGGAATCTATCCCATTTTACTCCAAAAGATCAATGATTTTCATCAGTCGATCTTCAGGGGGCGCACCTCGCCTTCGGGCGTGATCCAGATGAATTCCTTTTGGCGGACGATCTCTTTGGGCACTTCGCGGATGGGCGGTTCGAGGAAATACTGCACTTTCAGGTTGAAGGTATACTGCACGGCGGGTTCCAGCATGGAGGGGTTGAGGATAATGTCGTAGTCGTTGTACGGCAGCATTTCGTAGTACATGGTCTTTGGTTTGGGGGCCTGGCTCACATCCCCCTTCTTGCTCAGCGCCTGGATGGAAGGGCTGCTGAACGACTCGTACGTGCGGTAGCGCTCGATGGGGTAGAAGACCCGGGAGGCCTCCGCCACGATGCGGTACACGGTATCGGCCAACATGCCCAACCCGGCGTAGGCTTTCAACCGCTCCTTGACCTGTGCGATGCAGGCCTCGCGCAATTGGTTGATATTGGCTTCGTTATCTTCCACGAAATAATCGACCTTGATCAGATCGTAGATCTCCTGCTGCGCCGCGGCGGTCACCAGGCGGTCCAGCACTTTACTGTCTTCAAAGAGAATGTGGACGTTTTTTTGCATCTCGAATCCCTTGGGTATTTCGTTGTAGGATTTGCTGAAGAGTTTTTTCTCCACCTCATATTCATACACAGGGACGAATGAAACCATGTCGATATGGATCTGCTCTTCAGCCACCCCAACTTCCCGGGCCGCGTTCAAAAAGGCCCCGATCCGGTCGGAGATGAGCTTTTCCGCCTCGGCAGCCGTCTCACCGAGCTGGATGACGTTAAAAATGGCCAGGTAGCTGTCGGCTTTGGCATTCATCAGGCCTTTGATGTCGAGCACCAGCATGTCTTTTCCCTGCAATTGCGCCACGGGCACCCGGCTCTCGTTGAGGTTGCGAATGGCCAGGTCCTGCCGTTGCACATTGGCGTTCTGGTAATTGATGTTTCCGGAGATCTGCGCCTGGAGCAGGCCGGTGCAGGAGAAGAAAAGAAGGATTGAAAAAAGAATGGTTTTCATTGTTCATTTTTTCCTAAATATACGGGTTTTTGGGAGCAGGGAGGATAACCCCTGCCCCCCTCTCTGCTCCCTCCTTCCTGCTCCCTCCTCCAAATTATTGCTACACTAACGATTGCTAAATCAACGAAAGTGATAATAATCACCATGCAGAATGATTTCCATCATCGGCCCTTGTTTTGGAAAAGCCGGATATTTCGCCATTATTTTCTGGTATTTCATAACCTATACCGAATTGAATTATGGCTAGTCCAGATTTGCGGGTAGAACCCGCTTCCACGAAAGTTTCCCGAACCATATTGCGCGAGCACATCGTCGAGATCGTTTCCGACTCGGGGGAAGGCGCTCAGAAAGCTGGTCAAAGCTTCGGCTCTGTTTGTGCCAAGATGGGCAATGGGGTTTGGACGGTGGAGATCATCCCCGCCGACATTCAACCACCTCCCCGGACGAAAGAAAGCGTATCGGGTATTCGCATCCGGCTCGGCGCCGGTAAGATCACCAATATGGGTGACGAAGCCGATATTGTGGTGGCATTTAACGAAATAGCCCCTTATGCGCGCATCGAGCAAGATGCCTACAAGAAAGGGACTAAGATGTTGATCGAAAGCATGTGGGCCAACCACAGCGATCCTTCCGTGCAGCAGAGTTATGCCCGGGCCGTTGAGGATTACAAAGCACGCGGCTTTGTGGTGTACGAAGTGCCGATGGAGGAGGAATGCCTCAAGATCGTGCCGGACGCTAAGCGCGGGAAGAACATGTGGGTGCTGGGTCTGCTCACTCAATTGTACAACCGCAGCCTGGAGATCGCCGAAGAACAGGTTCGGATGACCTTCCGGAAAAAATCCCAGAGCGTGATCGACATCAACCTCAAGCTCCTGCACGGGGGCTATGAGTGGGCCGGTCAAAATCTGGATTTTCTATACGATATTCCCGCCGTGGAATCTGGACAGGACCTGGTGGTTATGAACGGCAACGAAGCCCTCAGTCTGGGCGTGTTGGCCTCGGGGATCGAAGTTTGTTCGATGTATCCCATCACGCCGGCTACCTCGGCGTCTCACCACCTGGCCGAATGTTTTGAAAAAGCCGGAGGGCTGGTGCACCAGGCCGAAGACGAGATCGCGGCGATCGGTTTTGCGATCGGTTGCTCCTACGCGGGCAGACCGGCCGTGACGATCACTTCCGGTCCCGGTATTGCGCTCAAGACCGAATTCATGGGGCTGGCCGGTATGGCCGAAGTGCCCCTGGTGATCATCGACGTGCAGCGCGGTGGTCCTTCCACGGGTTTGCCGACCAAGGTGGAGCAGAGCGACCTGCTCGCTGTCCTCTACGGCCAGCCGGGCGATACGACCAAGATCGTGCTGGCGCCTTCTTCCATTGAGGAGTGCTTCCAGTTTGTGGTCCTGGCCCGCCAGATCGCCGAAGCGTTCCGGACCCCGGTGATCATCCTGTCCGACGCCAACCTCGCTACGGGGGTACAACCATTCACCCGGCCCAAACCCAAAGCCGAATGGCTGGCTCCGCCTGTGGACCTTAGCCCCTGGAAAAAGGACATACGCCCTTACGAATGGGACGAACAAACGGGTCTGAGCAAGCGCCCTGTTCCCGGCCAGGAAGGCGGGATGTTTACCCTGACCGGATTGAACCACAGCGAAGAAGGTCGCGTATCCTACCTGGGAACCGTCAACCAGCACGGCGCCAAGATGCGGAGCCGGAAACTGGCCGCTTTTGGCCGCACCCTCAAGCCGCCGCAAGTGCATGGCGACGAATCCGGCGACCTGCTGCTCGTCGGCTGGGGCTCGACCCGCGGCGCCATTGAAGAAGCTGTAGACCGCGCCCGCGAGACCGGAGCTTCCGTGTCTTCCCTGCACCTCCACTTCCTCAATCCGATGGAACCGGGGCTCAAGGAGATCTTCGCCCGCTTCAAGAAAGTGATGACCGTAGAGATCAACTACAGCGACGACTGGAACGATCCGCTCATCACCCGTGAAAATCGCCGCTATGCTCAGCTGGCCTGGGTGCTGCGCGCTCAAACCCTGACCGACGTCGATTGCTTCTCCAACGTGTTGGGACAGCCTTTGCGCCCGCGTCAGATCTTTGAAATGATCCAGGAAGAACTAAACCTAAAAAATAACTAGCCATGTACGGACTTAAGCTCGATTATTGCGCCATCGATGTACCGGACAAATACTACACGACCAGCGATTACGAAAAAGGCACTGCCCGCTGGTGTCCGGGTTGTGGAGACCACTCGGTCCTGTCGGCCGTACAACGGCTCTGTCAGGAAAAACAATTACCGCCAGAAAAAACCGTCTTCGTGTCGGGTATCGGTTGTTCCAGCCGGTTTCCCCACTACATGAAGACCTACGGTTTCCACGGCCTGCACGGGCGTGCCTTTCCTGTTGCCGAAGGCGTCAAGTTCCGCCGGCCCGACCTCGACGTATTTGTCGTGACGGGCGACGGCGACTGTTGCTCGATCGGAGCGGGACACTGGATCCACGCCATCCGTTACAACCTCAACATCACCGTGCTGTTGTTCGACAACCAGATCTACGGGATGACGAAAAAGCAGACCTCGCCGACCTCGCCGATCGGTACCCTGTCCAACACCCACCCGCACGGTTCGGTGTTGCCTCCGATCAACCCGATCCAGACGACCCTGGGGGTTTCCAACGTTTCCTTTGTGGCCCAAACGGCCGACTGGATGCCCGGACACCTTTACGCGACCATCAAAGCCGCTCATGAACACCAGGGATTTTCCTTCGTGAAGGTGATGATGCGTTGTCCGAAATTTATGCAAGAACAAGCCAAGGCCCTCGTCGCCGACCGCGAGCACATCACCATGCTGACCCACGAGAACGGCATCCAGGTCGATGAAGCCACTGCCGCTCTGTTTATGCACAAACAGGATCACGATCCCACCAATATCGGCAAGGCGCGGGAGTATTCCGAAGACCCGAACATGTACTACCTCGGTTTGTATTATCAGGATAAGACGGCCCCGCGTTACGACCTCTACGGAGCGCACAACCTGGGCTTTACGGCCGCGCAGAAACTGGAGGCGATCAATGCCGAACTGGATCGGTTTGCCGTATAAAAAACAGCATCGGTTATGAACGATAAAAAACCGGAACGGGAGCTCTTTCAGGCCTTCTTTACCGAAGATGCTTCCCCACTTTTTGCCGCTACCTACCCGGAAGAAATGCCTTCCCCAAAAGAAGAGGCGCCTTCCCGTTTGCCCGTGCTTCCCGCTGCCCCGCCTTCCACGGAACAGGAGCGGAGCGCTTTTTGGCGTTCCCTTCGGCTGTTCCTGCGAAGCGGAAAAGGCGGCGGAATCGTCGATGCAGACGAAAAACCCATGGCTTTTCCAGCTGCGTTGGCCCCGTTTCGCGACCAGCCTTTCCTCGACCGGAACTATCCCTGCTGGGTTGGCGAAGGCCTGGAAGCTGCGCTGGTGCCCATCCAACTTTTGCTTCAGCAGACCATCCAGCAATTTGCTCCGGAAGCCGGTCAGGCCCAGATATTGAAAGGGAATTTGGTCCGTTTGGAACAGATCATCCGGGATCAATGCCGGGTTGAAAAACAGGCGATCCCCTCTCATATGATCTGGGAATCGAGCCTGAAGGCCCTGCGCGAAAAACTGGATATCGAAGGCCCGGAGGGCGCCACCTTCCTGGCCGATCTGCTCAATTTCCAAAAACTGCTTCCCAAGTCGGGTTGGGTCCTGCCGTTCAACGCCCAGGTACCCCTCTTCATGCTGGCTGCCCTCGTGCACGACCACCGGTCGCTGCACCGCCGCCGCATCGAAGGCGAGGTCATGCACCTCAGCGCCAGTTTGCGGAATATGCTGGCGATCGAGGAGGAGAAAAGCCCGAAAGCCAAGTCGGCTGAGCACCTGAACGATTCGATGGACTTCGCCGGCGGTTTCCTCGATTTCCAGGAAATGTCGAACCTCATGCCGGAAAGCGGATCGACCCAGATGCCCGCCGATCGCCTTCAGCGGCTTCAAAAAGCGCTCGATACCCTGCAACAGGCCAATGCCCTCCTTTTTCCCCATACCGCGGTATTTGTTATGGAAAAGGATCTGAATACCAGCCTGGCTTTCGACTGGAAATCCTTCCTGCCCGATGCCAAGGTGCGGTCTTTTGCCAAGGGAAAAGTGGCCGAGTCCGCCCTGGAGATCTTCGATCAGACGGCTCAGAATGCCGCCGAATTCTTTGCCGCCCTCCGCATTGCTCAACTGGAGATCGACAATCAGTACAAACCGGAACTCCACGACGACTTTTTCGAACATTTCAGCTGGGCCTATTTCTCGGAATCCGAATTGGCAGCCTGCCCACCGGTCGTTATGTGCGCCGATTCGACTGCGTTGCTGGAACAGGAATGGACCGCATTTTCCAATATTCTTTCGTCCAATCGCCCCATAAAAGCACTCGTCCTCAAGAATGCCGAAGAATCGGACCTGGAAGGCGTAGCTTTTCGCCAGGAACCCGGGGCCATGGCCATCGCCCATCGCGATGCCTTTGTGCTTCAGTCTGCCAGCCTACATCCCTCGACCCTCTACCAGGGGTTGAAAGACGGCATGAGCGGCGCCTATCCGGCGCTGTTCCACATCCTCTCGCCGGCGGTCGATTACTCCATGCTGGGCAATAGCGCGGCGGTGGAAGGCCGGGAATTCCCGGGTTTTACCTACGATTGCCGCAAAGGGCCGAAATGGGGGAGCCGCTTCGATGTGCAGAACAATCCCGATACCCATGCCGATTGGGCTACGGTCAGCCTGGATTATCAGGGCGAAGACGGTGTGGAGGGAAAAATGGAAATGCCCTTTACCTTCGCCGATTATGCAGCGTTGAACCCGGCATTTTCCAACTACTTCCAATTGGTACCCCCGGCGTTCTGGACGGACGATCTCGTACCGATCGAAAAATACATCCAACTGCCGGAAGCCGACCGCTATTCCAAGGTGCCCGTGATCTGGATGGTCAATACCTCCAATCAACTGGTGAAAGCCGCCGTGGCCTGGCCTTTGGTCCAGGTTTGTCAGGAGCGCCTGGATTTCTGGCATTTTCTGCAAGAGAATGCAGGGGTGCACAGCTTCCACGTGGAAATGGCTACCGACCGGTTGCGCGAGGAATTGGCGGCCGACTATGAGGCGGAGATCAACGCCCTGAAGGCCGAGCACGAAAAAGAGCTGGAAGAGGCACGGGAAAATGCTGCCCGCGATGCCATGGAACGTCTGGTCGCCGTATTGCTCGATCTCGACACTTCCGCGGTGCTGTCTTCTCCGGCCAAACCGGCCAAGGCCGCTCCTGCGCCGAAAGCTGCCGACGAACCGGCGGCCGGACAGGAACCGGCTAAGGAGGAAGCGCCGCCCGTCAAGGAAGCCGCCCCTGAAATACTCACCCTGGGCGAAGCCTGGATCGAGTCGGCCCTCTGTACGAGCTGCAACGAATGCATCAACGTCAATAAACAGGTATTTCAATACAATGCCAACAAACAGGCCTTTGTCGCCAATCCCAAGGCCGGCGCCTTCTCCGAGATCGTGAAGGCCGCCGAAAATTGCCCGGTGGCGATCATTCACCCGGGCGCTCCCCAGGATCCCAACGAACCGGGACTGGAGGCGCTGGTGAAAAGAGCGGAGGCATTTAATTGAGGAGTTTTTAAGTTATTCAGTTTATAAGTGTGGTCAAAAACCCAATAACTTATAAACTCAAAAACTAAAAAGGTGATTAGCGAATTCATCATCGGTGTCGGTATCCTCGTCCTGCTGGGCTTGTTCTTCGCGGTGGTCATTGCCGTGGCGTACAAGAAGCTGCGAGTATATGAAGATCCGCGGATCGACCAGGTCGAGGAGATGCTGCCCCACGCCAACTGCGGCGCCTGCGGGCAGCCGGGTTGCCGGGCGTTTGCCGAGAAGGTGGTGGGCAATGAACTGCTCCCTTCCAAATGCACTGTTTCGGCTCCGGATGCCATCGCGCGCATCGCCGAATACCTCGGGGTGGATGCCGGCTCGGAAGAGAAACGCATCGCCCGCGTGCTCTGTGCCGGCGGGAAAAACGAAGCACATAACCTGGCCGACTATCGCGGTACGCTGCGCACCTGCCGGGGTGAATCGGTCGTCAACGGTGGCCCGAAGGCCTGCAATTGGGGCTGCCTGGGCCTTGGCGACTGCGAAGCAGCCTGCGATTTCGACGCGCTGCATATGAACGAAGACGGCCTGCCCGTCGTGATCCCCGACCTCTGTGTGGCCTGTGGCGACTGCGTCGAGGCCTGTCCCAAGGGGTTGATCGAGCTCATGCCCGAGAGTCAGAAGCTCATCGTACAGTGCAAATCCAGGCTGGAAGGCGACCTGGCCCTGTCGAAGTGTTCGGTGGCCTGTACGGCTTGCGGACGCTGTGTGGCCGATGGCGCCCCCGGTCTCATTGAGATCGTCAACAACCTGGCCGTGGTGAACTACGAATTGAATAATCTGGCTTCTGCCGAGGCCACGCGCCGGTGTCCCACCGACGCTATCATCTGGCTGGAAGGAGCTCAATTTAAAGAAAAACAGGTCGGAACGCTGCCCCTTGGAAAGGTGGAGCGCACCCATTTTGAAGAAGATCTGGAAAATCGCTATTGGCAATGAGGAAGGATGTAAGGCATTATTTTGAATCGAACCTCCGCTTGTCCGGCCAGGAGTTGATCCTCTTGTTCGAACAGGCGATCTGCGAAGGGGTATATTCCGGTGGGTCTTCGCTTCCCGAATCGCCGGCCCACCTGTTCGGCCGCACTTGCGCCCTGCTGCCTGCCGGCCGCTTTCCGGCCCTGGCAGGGATGGCGGCTTCGGGTATCCGCACGGCGGCTATCCTGGATGCCCAAACGCCCGTCCAGGCGTTCTCCCGGCAACATCTTCCCGCGGTCTTCCACGTCCGGGAACTGCCGCAACCGGCTCCGGACGGCTGCTTCCAGGTCGTCGCTACCAATATGCAGGAAGCGATCGACTGGACCCTGATGGCCCACAAGATCGCCGAACTGGCCCTGGTGCCGGGTTTGGTGGTTTGCCGGATGGAAGGGCAGCAAACGGCTACGCTTCTGCACGATTCACAGATCCGGGAGTTCCTGGGGGACATC
This sequence comes from Lewinellaceae bacterium, assembly GCA_020636275.1. Lineage (GTDB taxonomy): Bacteria > Bacteroidota > Bacteroidia > Chitinophagales > Saprospiraceae > JADJTT01. The sequence goes on from JACJYD010000002.1 coordinate 181,997, forward strand.
GACGATTGGATCCCTTCTCCCACGCCGGCCCAGCATATCCTGTTCGGGAAAAACCGCAGGCGCCTGCCCAATTGGTTCCATTTCGACCTGGCCGGCCTTCTGGGCTCCGGAAAAGACGCTTCCTCCAAAAACCTGGAAGCCGCCGCCCGCGAACGCTTCTTCTTCCGCCATCTTCCCGAATTGATAGGGGTGGTGACCAGGGAGTTTTCCTCTTTTTCCGGAAGGAGCTATTCGCCAATCCAATCGCACCAAATGAAGGATGCCGAGTACGTCATCCTGGTCCAGGGACCTGACTACCGGCACGCTGTAGAAGCGGTGGATCAATTGCGAAAAGAAAAGGTCCGCGCAGGTTGTTTTCACCTGAATATTATCGATCCCTTCCCGGAAGCTGAACTGACTGCGCTTTTGTCCGGAAAAAAAGCCCTGACCGTACTCGAACCGGTGAACGGCGAACGGGTAGGAGAGAGTCGCCTGTTCAGCCGGATCCGCACTGCTGCGGGTTTGGCGGGGAAAGGCGCTCCGGCGATCTACTCCGGCCAGGGGACTTCGTCCTTCAGCCGCGAATCCATCATCGCTGCTATCCGGAATATGGCGCCCAAAGGCGCACAGAAGAAAAACTTTTACCTCGATATCGATTTTACGCGAAGCTCTTCGGCAGTGGCTCAACACGAAGTACTGTTGCACGCCATCAGCCGGGAATATCCGGGCGTGGAATCCGAGTCCCTGCCGACCGGCGCTACGGGAAAAGATCCGGGCACAGGACAGCCTTCCTTGCTGTCCCTGCCCGAAAGTGTTCGCCGGCACAAGGACCAGGGACCACCTTATTCCAAGGTATCCCGGTTCTATCACGATACAGCCGCGCTTTACGGGTCTGGCCATACCGGTGAACTGGTGGCCGATCCCTTCCAGTCCCTTCCGGTCATTCCTCCGGAAACGGCTCTTTTCGCCAATTTGTCGGCCACGCGCGAACAACTGCCCCTGCTCGATGCGGAGCGTTGCACCGGTTGCGGCGCCTGTTTCGTACAATGCCCGCACGCCGCTTTGCCTCCACTGAGCATCAATCTGGAAAACCTGATCAAGGGGGGTATGGAGATCGCATCCGGGCAAGGCCGGACGGTCGCACCCCTGACCCCGCTGGTCAAGAACCTGGCGCGGTTTTCCGCCACGGAACTCAATTCGGTCGGATCGCGTAGCGCAAAAGTGAGCGATTTTTTGCCGGCAGCCTTTGAAAAACTGGCCGGCCAGATGAAGCTGGAAGGCGAAAAACTGGAAAACGCCCGGCAGGGGATCCACCATCTGGTGGAAGTTCTCGCCGATTTCCAGGGCATTCGCACGGAGACCTTCTACGACGCCTCCGAGTCCCTTTTCGCCCTGACGGTCAATCCGCACAGCTGCACCGCCTGCGGCGTTTGCGTGGAAGTTTGCCCGGAAGAAGCCCTTTCGATGGCGCCTCAGACGGCCGGACTTCTGGAACAATATGCGGGGCAGTTCCAACTCTGGGAACAACTGCCCGATACCGATTCCGGGACCATTGAACGCCTGAACCGCGACCCGCAATACGATCCCTTTGCCTCGGTGTTGCTGAGCCGCTATTTTTACCAGTCGATGTCGGGAGGCAGCAGCACGGAGGAAGGCGCTCCGGCCAAGACCCTGCTCCACCTGATCACTGCGCTCACCGAATCGGCCGTTCAACCGGATACCCTCGATTGGATCAAGGAACTGGACGGACTGATCGGCCAATTGTCGGAAAACATCCAGGGCAAGCTCAGTACCGCCCTGCCCAGCGAAGACTCCGCCGCCTTGCGCAATGCGCTCATGGAAGCCAAAGGCAAAAGAGTACCGCTCGACGAACTCGTAAGCCGGATGGGGGTCGAACAGCGCCTCCAATCGATCGATACAGCCCTGTTGCAGCGAAAGATCGCCCTGGAAAGCAACCTGAAAGATATGCGCTGGGCATTGGCCGACGGTCCCAACGGCACCGGGCGGGCCCGCTACGGCCTGGTGTTTTATACGCCGAACCTTCCCTGGTTGAACGACTATCCTTTCCAGCCTTTTAACGTACCCGTTCTGGTGAATCCAAAAGACGGAGGCATGGGCCAGGTATTTGGCCTGATCCAGGCTCAGATCCGCTATCTGCTCGACCAGGTTCGCCTGGTGCGGCGCGCCCGCCTGGAACACCGGGACGCATACCGGCCGGAAATTCACGACCAGCAGATTGCGGCCCTGAGCTGGGCGGATCTGGATGATAAGGAAAAAAGATTATTGCGCCCCTTGTTGGTCGTAGCCGATGCCAAGGGCCTTTCCCAAAGCGATCACGCCGATATCCGTCAGCTCCTGGCCTCCGAATGGCCTGTGAAGGTCGTATTGCTCAATGATGGACTGGTCGATCCGGCAAGCCCTGTTTCCGGGGGAGCTGCTGCGGCGAATGGGCTGTTGCTTTCAGCCATCACCTTGCGCAAACCCATCGTGGTACAAGGCAGCCTGGGGGCCGCCCGGCCTTTGTATAAAGGCTTAATGAAAGGCCTTCAATCCCGCGCCGGCGCCCTGTTCCATATACTGGCGCCCCGGTCCGAACAATATATCATTCCGGTTTCCAAGTGGTTGGAGTTGTGCCGGATCGCCCTTGAATCGCGGGCATTCCCCTCCGTGCTCTTCGAGCCGCATGCGGAACAGGCCTATTTATCCCAGGGGTTTTCCCTGGAAGGTAACCCCGAAGTGGCAGCTCCTTTCATGACCTGGCTTCAAACCCAGCGGTCCTGGAACGGCGAGGAACTGCCGGGCGCCGCTCAGCAGGCCGAGCAGGCCGCAATGCAGCAGTGGAAGACCTGGCAGGAACTGTCCGGGATCATCAGTGCGTTCCCTGAGGCCCTTCGTTCTAAAACCGAGGCCACCCTTCGCAAGCAATTCGAAGCCGAGCTCGAAGCCGTCAAGGCGCAATATGAGGCGCAGTTGCAAGAGCAACAGGCCGCGAAAACCGAGCAGGTCAGGGTGCAATTGCGGGAGAAGTTATTGATGTTATCAAAAAAATAATACTGTGTCCTCAAACCTTTTCGGATCGCTCCCCACTTTCCCGCACGGTGTTCATCCCGATGAATACAAGGAGCTCGCCTGCCATCGCCGGATCGAGCGGATGCCCTTTGTGGAGGTGTATACCCTGCCCCTTTCGCAGCATTTGGGCGCTCCCTCCAAACCCGTGGTGAAGGAAGGGCAGAAGGTGCGCCGGGGCGAACTGATCGCCGAGCCGGGTGGTTTTGTATCGGTGGGCCTGCATTCGCCGGTCGATGGCGTAGTCCATGCCATCGATCTGTTCGACCATCCTAACGGGCAGGTTTTGCCCGCCATTCAGATCCGCACCGACCGGTTTTCGACGCAGCAACTGACGATCCAGCCGGGAACTCCTCCGGAGGAAATGACGACCCCCGAATTTATCAAAGCCGTGCAGTGGTCAGGTATGGTGGGTATGGGCGGCGCGGCCTTCCCGGCGCATGTGAAGTTCTCCATTCCCGAAGGGAAGACCTGCAAATACCTGATGATCAACGGCTGCGAATGCGAGCCCTTCCTCACCTGCGACCACCGCGTGATGGTGGAATACGCCAGGGATCTGGTCGACGGCACCCGGATCCTCGCTCATTTCCTCAAACCCGAAAAAGTCTACATCGCCATTGAATCCAACAAACCCGACGCCATTTCCATACTAAAGGAAAAGACGGCGGAAATGGATTTCCCCATGGAGGTGATAGCCCTGGAGGTCAAATACCCGCAAGGAGCGGAGAAAATGATGATCTCTGCCATTCTCGGAACGGAAGTGCCCAGCGGCAAACTCCCACTGGATGTGGGCGTGTTGGTGTCGAATGTGGGCACCGCCGTGGCGATGAGCCAGTATTTCCGGCAGGGTCTGCCCCTCGTCGAACGGGTTGTCACGGTGAGCGGTACGGCCGTTAAACGCCCCAGTAATTTGCTCGTGCCTATCGGTACGCCCATGCGCGACGTCGTCGACTACTGTGGCGGTATCACGGTGCCTTCGCCCCGCATTTTGCTGGGTGGTCCCATGATGGGTATGGTGCAGAAAAATCTGGATGTACCCGTAGTGAAAGGCACTTCCGGCATCCTGGCCCTGACCGAGCGCGAAGTGCGCGATCTGGATACCTACAGCTGTATCCGCTGCGGCCGCTGCCTGGACGCCTGTCCGCTCTTCCTCAATCCCGCCCGGATGGGGCTGCTGGCCCGCAAAGGGCTTTGGGAAGAGCTGGAAGAGAACAATATCATGGATTGCTTCGAATGCGCTTCCTGCTCGTTCGTCTGTCCTTCCGGAATACCGCTCGTGCAGAGCTTCCGGGTAGGGAAGGCGATGATCCGGGAGCGGAAGAGCAAGAAATAGTTTTTAATGTCGAGTTTTTAGTTTTTAGTTGTTCAAGCTCAACTAAAAACTAAAAATTAAAAACTAAAAATTGAAAACAATAATCTCCACATCCCCCTTCCTGCACCACCAGGTGACGACCCCCAAGATCATGTGGGAGGTGGTATACACCTTGATCCCGGTATTAGGGGTGTCGGTGTATTACTTCGGCATGAGCGCCATCCTTGTATCTGCAGCTGCGGTGGCGGGCTGCCTGGTCGCCGAACGGGTGTTCGACAAGGAGAAAAAGGCGGTCGGCGACGGGAGCGCCCTGCTGACGGGCGTCTTGCTGGCGCTGTGCCTGCCGCCCGGATTTCCCCTGTGGATGGCCTTTCTCGGCGGTACGATCGCCATCGGCGTCGGGAAATCGCTGTGGGGTGGTCTGGGTCAAAACGTATTCAACCCGGCTTTGCTGGGCCGGGCGTTTCTGCAGGCCGCATTTCCGGAAGCCATCACGACCTGGGACCTGCCCAACGGCCATTATTGGGGCGTGAGGGGCACAAACCTGGCGATGCCTTTTTTCAAAGGCCAGCCGGTCGATGCCGTGAGCACGGCCACCCCGCTTTCACAGTTGAAATTCAGCCACGAGGTCACCTCCACGATGGACCTGCTGTTGGGCAATGTGAGCGGCTCGCTGGGCGAGACTTGTGGCATCTTATTGATCCTGGCCGGGGTGTATCTGGTGTTGCGCAAGATCATCAACTGGCGCATACCGGTATCGATCCTTTTGACGGCCGGTGTCTTTTCGGGAATCCTTTACGCCATCAATCCGCAATATCCTTCTCCGCAATTCACCATTTTGGCGGGCGGGATGCTGCTCGGATCCGTATATATGGCCACCGATTACGTGACCTCGCCACTGACCTCCAGAGGCATCTGGATCTACGGGTTCGGCATCGGCTTCCTGGTGGTGATGATCCGCGTATGGGGCGGTTTGCCGGAAGGCGTAATGTATGCCATTTTATTGATGAATGCCGTGACTCCGCTGATCAACCGGTTTACACAGCGGCGGGTATATGGGCATGAAAAATAAGTTATGAGTTTTTAATTTTTAGTTGCTTGATCATAACTAGAAACTAAAAACTAAGAACTAAAAACTAAAAACTCCTTCAATGTCAACAGCTCAAACAATACCTGAAAAAGAGCCCAGTTCTTTCCGGCTGATCGCCACGCTGGGGGTGGCCGGTTTTTTCTCAGGCGTGGTGTTGGTCGGTTCCTTCATCTTCACCCAGCCGATCATTTTGGCCAACAAGGCCAAGGCGCTGAGCGCCGCTATCTACAAGGTATTGCCCGGCTGTGCGGAGTATAAATCCCTCTTGCTCACGAACGGCGTCCTGGAGCCCCTGCCCGAAGGAGTAGAATTGGGACAAGAAGGCGTTAACCCGGAGGTTTTTGCCGGTTTTGACAAGGAAGGGAAACTGATCGGATTTGCCGTTACGACCGAGGAGCCCGGATTTCAGGACATCATCGCCGGCATTTTCGGATACGACCCCGTAAAAGGGGAGATCATCGGACTGGAGATCCTGGACAGCAAAGAAACCCCTGGTTTGGGCGACAAGATCCTCAAGGATGCCGATTTCCGGAAAAATTTCCAGGCATTGGCCACCCATCCGGAGATAAAAGCCGTGAAGAAAGGCGAAAAAGAGAACCCCTACGAAGTAGAAGCGATCACAGGAGCGACGATCAGTTCCAAAGCTGTCGTCCGCCTGCTCAACAAGGGGATGGGGCAATGGGAGGAAGCGATGAAGGCGTATGCGGAGAGTCAAGGGGATACGGAATGAAAGGGTTTTAAGAGTTTTTAAGTTTATGAGGGTATGAGTTTTTGGGAGTTTATGAGGGTATGAGTTTTTGGGAGTTTATGAGGGTATAAGTTTTTGATCAAAAACTTATACCCTCATAAACTCAAAAACTAAAACATAAATTGAGAATGAACCTGAACAATAGTCGAACCGCCGAGGAATTCCTCAAAGGCTTGTGGAAAGAAAATCCTGTCTTTGTGGCCGTGCTTGGCATGTGCCCAACGCTGGCGGTGACCAATTCGGCCATCAACGCGCTGGCGATGGGGGCGGCAACCACCTTCGTGTTGTTTTTTTCGAGCTTGCTGGTCAGTCTGATGCGCAAGGCCATCCCGAAGCAGGTTCGGATCACGACCTATATCGTCATCATCGCCACATTTGTGTCCATGGTCGACATGCTGCTGGCGGCGCTGGTGCCCGACATTCACAAGGCGCTGGGCGCCTTCATCGCCCTGATTGTGGTCAACTGCGTGATCCTGGGCCGGCAGGAGGCCTTCGCCTCCAAAAACAAGCCCGGCCTGGCCATGATGGACGCCCTCGGCATGGGCATCGGTTTTTCCATGGCCCTGATGATGATCGGCATCGTGCGGGAGGTACTGGGCAGTGGTTCCATTTTCAACATTCCCCTCTTCGGCCCCACCTTCGAGCCGTGGATCATTATGATATTGCCTCCGGGCGGGTTTTTTACTTTGGGATTCCTCTTGCTGTTTTTCAATTGGTACGCAGAGCGCAGGAAGAAACTAAAGGCAGAGGTTAGTTAGTTTTTGAGTTTATGAGGGTATAAGTTTTTATGAATCAAAAACTTATACCCTCATAAACTTAAAAACAAAAAAAAACTCATCTCCCTCATAAACTTAAAAACTAAAATGGAACTCTTCTGGATCTTCATCTCCGCCCTTCTCATCAACAACTTCACCCTGGCATACTTCCTGGGCATCTGCCCGTTTCTTGGGGTGTCGACCAAAGTGGTGACCGCCTTCCGGCTGGGATTGGCCAATATTTTCGTCATGCTGATCACGGCCCTGTGTTCGTGGGCCTTGAATACTTACATATTGCCCTTTGCACCCTATCTGCGGCTTATCAGCTTCATCATCGTCATCGCCTCTACGGTGCAGTTCGTGGAGATGGCGATCAAGAAATTGAGTCCGGAGCTGTTTCGCGCGCTGGGTATTTTCCTCCCCCTGATCACGACCAACTGTGCCATTCTCGGTCTGGCCTTGTTTTCAACAAATAAAGGCTATGGCCTGGTCGAAGGTCTGGTCTACGCTCTGGGCGCAGGCGGCGGCGTTACCCTGGCCCTGGTCTTGATGGCCGGTATCCGCGAGGAAACGCGGGTGTTGGATATTCCCAAGGTCATTCAGGGCACGGCCCTGAGCCTCATCATTGCCGGGATCTTGTCAATGGCGTTTATGGGGTTTGCGGGGATGTTTGCGGCGAATTAGGCTATGCCAGGTTTTTAAGTTTATAAGGGAGGTGGCTATGCCAAGTTTTTAAGTTTATAAGGGAGGTGGCTATGCCAAGTTTTTAAGTTTATAAGGGTATAAGTTTTTATGAATCAAAAACTTATACCCTTATAAACTCAAAAACTAAAAAAAAAACTTTTATAATGAATTATCTTCTTCCCATCCTCGCCCTCACTGCCCTGGCCGCCGGCTGGATGGCCGTGCAGCTCATTGCCCGCCGCCTGGGCACCAAGAACCACATCGATGAATTTGAGCATGGGTGTGGGAATTGTACCTGTGGGGGAGGGGGGACATGTAAGACAAAGCAGTAGGCTACGTCAGTTATTGGCTATGCCAGTTTTTAAGTTTATAAGGGTATAAGTTTTTGATTCATAAAAACTTATACCCTTATAAACTTAAAAACCTGACAAAGCCATTACCCTTATAAACTTAAAAACTAATCTTAATCCTGCAACACCCCATCTTTCACCACGACCACCCCGTCGATGGTCACGGTGGCGTTGGTGACGGGAAAGTAATAGGCGCCCTCCACGGAGTTTTCTCCGCCCGTGTCGGCATTATTGCCCAGATAGAGGTAGACCATGCCGGCAGCTAATCCCGGCCGGAAATTGACAGCTCCCTCTTCGATGATTTGCAAGCCGGTATTTAAGCCAATGGAGAGTCGGCCCAGCAGGCGGGCTTCTTTTTCATAGGGGGCAAAGTGCGCTTCGATACAATCCTTGCCCTCTCCCTTCAATTCTCCCATCATGCCGTCGGTGAATGTGACAGACAGGTTTTTCACCTGGGGTAGATCATCGCAGCGTGAAGCAGGTATGAAAAGCTTGCCGCTGGCAGAATGTTCATGGATGGTTTGGTAGATCATACCACTGGGCACTGATTCGACCCTTTCCATGAAGGGTTTTTCACGATCCGCTGCAGTCGTACTTCCATCCAGAAACCAACAGCTCCTTCCGGTCGTTTGGAACCTGATATCCGTACCGAATGGCGTCGTAATGTGCACTTCTTTGGATTGAACCAGCATCTCTTCCAGCTTCATCCCCGTTTTACGTACTTTTTCAAAATCAGCTGTCAATCCCTTTAAGTATTCAGTAGTGTATGTTTCCATATCCATTCCGGAAGCTTTCGCTTGTTCTTCGGTAGGGTAAGTAAAAATGACTACTCGCATTTTCCCCAGCATCAAGGCCTGAAGTTGGAGCATGCCAACCTCTTCCAGTTTCTTTTTCTTGACTTCTGACAATCCCTCCATCAGGGCGTTCCACTTTGCCTGATCTTCTGAATAAGGCATTATCATGACAAGGACATCCACGTCCTCCAGCCATTTAATAGAGGGATCGGAGAACGAAAGAAAGTGCTCTTCCGACACATCGGTGAGGAGGAAGTTTTGGATCTTATCCGTTGTTATGTTCAAAAAGGGGGTTCCTCCCATCTTCAACACGCCTGTGGCAATGGCCTCCATCATTCGCAAGGAATATTCCCCGCCGGTAATAAAGACGATCTCTCCGGGCTCTACGGAAACTAAGGTGGCGGCGACGTTATCACCGATTTTTTGATAGTCGAGGTCCTGACTCAGAATGGCTTGAACAAAGGTGAGACTCAGGAGCAGGAGGAAAAAGGTTCTAATGTTTTTCATGACAGTTTTTTTGTGATGGCTAAATTTTGGTAAATGACAACGCCTTTTGCTGTCCATCCTTCATCAATCGGATCCAATACATGCCTGGCTGCAGACCGGAAACCGGTAGGCTGTAATCCAGTTGTTGCTCCCACTTTTCCAGGGAAAGCTCATTCAGAACTTTGCCGTCCATGTTGAGGAGCTGTAGTTCAACCTGACCTGACCAGTCGTTTTCGAGGCGAAGGTGTACCTCATCTTTGCAGGGGTTAGGGTAGTTGGTGAATATTCCGGGGGCTGTTTTTCGGTAAGGCAATGCGTCAATGAAGGGAAATTCATAGGCTCCGATGTCAACCCCATTGCCTTGAATGCGTGCATTTCCATCGAGGTCAAACTCCGCTTCCACGCCTTCTGCAATGCCGGCGTCTACGCAAGGGCTGTTTTCCGTCAGGTGGAAATCGGTTTCCGAGACGAAGAGCGGGTCGAGGTCGTATTTGTCGGTGGGGTCCAGGATGAAATAATTGGACATGGAGGCATCGCTGCAGAGGTTGCCGCCGTTGCTGAGCCATTCCTGGTTATTGCTTCCGCTGGTGGCAAAATTGTCTCCATCAGGTTGGTGAAGAATAGTGTTTTGAAGGGTAATGGTGGCTTTTCCTTGTTGGTGAATGCCCTCATCATTGAATGCCAGGGTGTTGTTCAAAGACATGATATTGGAGGGGTTGGAGGTATTGCCGCTCTGGAATATCCCCGAGCCTGGCCCCAGGTTGTTGACGAATAAGGAATTGGAAATAACTACATCCTTGCCCTCCTTCACATCTATTCCTCCGCCTTCCACTTCGCCCAAATTGGCAACGAAGTAGCAGGCGTCAACAGAAAGTTCGGGGTATATCCCATATTTGGGTGTTCCTGCAAACCCGATCCCGCCGGCGTATTGAGCGATGTTTTCCGTGAATATGCAATTTTTCACCACCCCAGAAGTTTGATAGGTGTAGAGCAGCGCCCCTCCGGATAAGATTGCGGTATTTTGATGGAATTCACTGTTGGTTACTTCAATCGTCGTCACTGGATCATCGCTGCTTTCCGGCCAGGTATAACCGCCGACGGCCCCGCCGAATTCAGCCGAATTTTCAGTGAATATGCAGTTGTCGATGAAGCCTTGAGCACCGTATTGGAGGTCGATAGCGCCATCTGTATTGGCCGTATTCCCGATGAAAGCACAGTCGTTGAAGTAGACGGAGCCTAAATGAAAGCTGGAAGTGGCGCCGCCCCAGCCATCTATATCATCTGTCTGGTTATTAGTGAAGGTGCAGCTCGTAATCTCAAGGGTAGCGGTTCCCAAAACCGTTAGGATAGCTCCACCACCGAGGCCGCTACTATTTTGGTCAAATGTGCAGCTATGGATCTTGTGTTTCACCGTATCCCCTATGATAGCATTGATAGAAAGAGCGCCGCCCCAATCCCGGGCGAGATTCCCCTGGAAGGTGCAGTTTTCTACAAGAAAGGGTTCGGGGTTGAGGACCAGGAATTCCACCGCTCCACCATAGTGTGCATAGTTCTCCAGGAAAGTACAGTTTTTCAACGCCATCTTGTCAAAGACGAGGATGGCGCCGCCAGAATGCGGGAACCATGCGGGGTCTATCCACGTATCCTGGTCGGAATGTCCATTGCGAATGGTAAAGCCATCAATCGTTACTTTGGTTTGAACCGTCTTGTCTACCACCACGACGTGCGGGCAGTTATCTTCCCGGTTGGCAGAAAAATTGCCCGGAACATCATCCTGCAGCAGGTCGCCGCTCAGTATGGTGGGATTGGCTTCGATGTCCCGCTCGTCGATGCTGGTTTCGGTACCGGCAAAGCCGCCGTACAGGCTCAGGGTCTGGCCGATGTAGTACCAGGTGGAGTCGGGGTTGGCCGAAGCATCGCCGGGCAGATAGGTGCCGGCTGCCACCCAGATCTGGTCGTTGAGCGTAGCTGCGGCCAGGGCACTTTGCAGGTCGGTAAAGGCGTCCTGCCAGGAGGCGCCGTCTTCGTTGCCGGCAGCATCCTGTTTGACGTAGATGATCTTCGGGTCGAGCGAGCCGTTCCACTTGTAAATAGCCGCACCCCCTGAATTTTTCACCTTCCCGGCCCAGCCCGTCTGTGCATCCAGAAATACGAGGGCGTTGTATCCATTGTAGTCGATGACGTGCCAGGTCCATCCGCCGTCCGTGGTGAAGACTGATATGGGATCAAAAGAGGGGTAGCCTTCCATCCCATCCGTAGTGGTACCTGAAACCCCTACATAAGTATTGTCCGTTCCTGGAACGTACTCGATGCAGGTAAGGTGGGAGAAGGGGGGTGGAGGCAGCAATTCCCATGTCGCCCCGCCATCCGAGGTGCGCATAAGAATGACGGTATCCAGAAAAACGCCAAAATCGCTGGATGATATCGCTATTCCATTCTGGGCATCTTTAAAGGCGATGGAGTGAATGTCAGAAGCTTCGACGGGAGGTTCAAATGCATCCCAGTGTAATCCTTTATCGATGCTGCGGAAGATCCGCTGGGTGGAGCCAAACCAGGCCGTATCGCCAACGGTGGTCAGGTTGTTGCTGCCGGAGAAACTGGCAAATCCTTCACCGGTTTGAAATCCAGGCCAATTGCCGGAGGATACGGTTGTCCAACTTTCTCCGCCATTGGAGGTTGTCGAAATAGAGGTAACGACGCCAAATCCGTTCAGGTCATCAAAAAAACGGATCTCCAATCCAGTGACCGGCGATTGGGGCAAAGCCTGCCAGGTATCACCCCCATCAGTAGTTTTATACAACTTGGTCGAAGCGGTACCGTGGTAGATACTGGTTACAAAAGCGGTGGTTTCGTCCAGAGCCTCAATGTCATACACCAATCGTCCGTTCGCTTCTACAATGGTCTTTACTTCCCAGGTGATCCCACCGTCAAGGGTTCTCAGCAGTTTTGGCTGAAAAAAGAAATAATCCTGATCGCCTGCCACGGCCCAGACGACATTCTCGTCTACTGCTGAAATGGCAAAGATTCCGTAATTGTCGGGCAATAAGCCTGCAGCCTGTGGTTCCCACTGGGCAAGGGCTGGGAGGGAAAACAAAAGGAATAAAAGGGTAGCGTGTAAGGTTTGTTTTTTCATGGTGTTCATTTTTTAATGAAGCCAAAATAGCCTGGATGCGCGTTTTGCCCTTTTCCGGTTGTAACAAATGCTTTAGATATTGTAACGGGGGTAATTAGTGATGAGTGAAGGGTGAAGAATATTGGCCTTCACCCTTCACCCTTCACCCTTCACCCTTCACCTCCTCTCCTCACTGGGCGGATACCCAAATTCCTGGGAGAAAGCCGTGGAGAAATGCGCGGGATTACGAAAGCCCACTTCGTAACCCACTTCGGAGATGTTGAGGTCGGTGGTGGCCAGGAGCTTTTTGGCTTTGTGCAGGCGGATGGAGCGCAGGTAATGGGAAGCCGATTTTCCGGTGAGGGCCGTGAGTTTGCGGTGGAGCTGCATCCGGCTAACGGCCAGCTCGCGGCAGAGTTCGGGGATGCCGTAGTCTTCTTCCTGGATATGGGCCTCAAAGGTTTCGCGCAAGTGGACCAGGAAGGCGTTCTCCCGGGGCAGGGGAGAAGGGGTGGTTCCATTGTCGCCCGGGGTTTTGAAGTGGGCCTGGATCTGTTGCTGGCGTTCCAGCAGTTTGTGCAGGCGCAGGCGGAGCTCCATTTCGTCAAAAGGCTTCGTCAAATAGCCGTCGGCGCCTCCGGAAAAGCCTTCGAGTTTGGCCAGTTGCGTCGATTTCGCAGTGAGCAGGATGACGGGGATATGGCTGGTAAGCTGATCTTCCCTCAAGTGACGCAGCAGTTCCAGGCCGTCCATCCGGGGCATCATCACATCGCTGAGGATGATATCGGGAATCGTCTCGCGGGCAGCTTCCAGGCCTTGCTGCCCGTCGAGCGCAGCGATGACCCGGAAGTCGGGATGGAGCAAATGAACCAGGTAGTTGGACAGGTCGGAGTTGTCTTCGACGACTAACAGAAGGGGCGGTTCGCCATCTGTTTCCCCGGTGGTACTTATCTGCAGGCTTTGTTTTTGGGCTTCGGTCTCCAGGTAATGGCTGTCAGCGGGGAAAACCTGCTCTCCCGGGGGCGCCTGCCGGGTCCAGGGAAGCAGGACGGTGAAGGTCGTTCCCTTTTCGGGCGTGCTTTCAACGGATATTTTACCTTCCCACAAGGAGACCAACTCTTTGACCAACGACAATCCGATACCCGTGCCGCCCCAGGGCCGGGTCGGGGAGTCGTCGGCCTGGTAAAAGCGGTTAAAAATACGCGGCAATTGCGCTTCGGGGATGCCGATGCCGGTATCTTCAACCTCGATCCGGACCTGCCGGTCGGCTTCGATGGCGGCGAGCCGAAGGATTACTTTCCCGCCCCCGGGCGTAAACTTTATGGCGTTACTCACCAGGTTGGAAACAATATCGAGCAGCTTCACGGGATCGAAGTCGGCCCGTACTGGAGCAGCCGGCCCGGAGTAAACGAGGTCCAGTTTGCGGTCCTTGGCCAGGGATTGGAAGTTTTCGGTCAGATTGAGCAAGTACCGGTTCAGGTCCGCTTGCACAAAGTGCAACTCCAGGCGTTTGCTCTCGAGTTTGGCCAGGTCGAGCATCTGGTTGATGAGGCGCAGCAGTTGATAGCTGTTCCGGCGAATGGCTTTCACCCAATTGATCGTCTGCGAACCGGCCGTCTTTTCGATCTGGGAAGCGGAGCCCAGGATCAGGGTGAGCGGAGTGCGGAATTCATGGGTAATGTTGGCGTAGAGGCGGTTCTTTACTTCGTCGAGTTCCCGCAGTCGCCGGGTTTCTTCTCGCTCCAGCCGTCGGCGCCAGGAAAACCGCAGCGCCTGCCAGGCCCCGAGCACGATGGTGAGGGCGTAGAGCAAGATCATCCACCAGGTAGCCCACCAGGGAGGATGAATGCGGATGGCCAGCTCGCGCCAGCCGCTTTCCGGCCATTTGCCGTTGGGATCGGAAGCCCTGAGCTGGAAACGGTAGTGTCCTGGCGAAAGCCCGGTAAAAACAGCCGGCTGGCCCTGGGGGACGGTCGTCCAGTTTTCATTCAGGCCCATTAACCGGTACTGATACCGGATGCGTTCGGGGACCATGAATTCCGGGGTAGAGAAGCCGATGGTGAAGAAGTTTTGATCGTGATCCAGAGTGAGTTTATGGAGATAGACGATGGAAGTATCGAGCGGCAGATCCCTTCCGAAAACCCTGAAATATTCCAGATGTGGGGAGGGGAAAAGGGTGTCGAAGGGAATAGCTGCCGGGTCGAACCGGAAAGTGCCGGCGTCCGTGCCGGCGATGATGCTGCCGTCGGGTAAGGTTTCCAGAAAGTTGGTTTGGGCCAGCCCGTGTTCGGGGCCGAAAAATTCGGCTTGCAGGCTGATGGGATCGATGCGGGAAAGTCCTTTCAGATGCCCGGCCCAGATAAAACCGCGCTGGTCGGTGGTTATGGCATGGACCTGGTCGGTAGGGAGGCCTGGAGAGGGTTTTAACCAGTGAATTGAATCGGGCCTCAGGTATTCGGGGTTCAGGAATGCCAAACCTTGTCCATAGGTTCCGATCCATATTCTTCCCTGCTGGTCTTCGGCCAGGCACGATGCATTATTGATGGATAAGTATTCAAAGGTGCGGCCCCTGTCTTTGGTCACTACAACACCAAGGTCGTTTGACGCCCAGATGGCTCTGTCCCTGGCTTGAAAAAGGTCGCTGTAAAAGCTTAATTCCGGATTACCTTTCTTCAGGTCTATAGTCAGTTTATGGATCACGGTTTCATCGCCGGGAGGCGTGTATAAAAGTCCTCTTCGCTTGGTGGCGATCCACAGGCCATCCTGGTCGTCCAGACGCATTGCAAGTGCGTATCCATGGGAAAGCTCCTGTATCGATTCAAAGGCAGGCAAGAGGAAAGGCTGCAGGGCATTATCCTTTACCTCATACAAGCGGTTATTGGTGACCAGAATGACTTTACCGTTGGAAAGAGTGGCCAGGCCGGTAATAAAATGGTTTGTCCCGCCAACGGGCACCGGGATCGAATCCTGCAAGAGCCCCTCCGGGCTGAATAGATAGATCTTTCCGTAAGAGCCCAGGAGCATCCTTCCGTCCGGTTGTGTGAGGACGGCCCGCGCGCGCCCCTGCACAGGCATTTTTTCAAACCAATGAGACCTGGGTTGGGCATACCACAACTGGTGCTGCGGTTTTTTTACCCAAAAACCCCCGTTGCCGGTGGGAAGGAGGAACGTGACGCCTTCGCCAAGGCTGGTGGGGAATCGGTCAGGGGTCGTGGGTTCGCAGTAGCGCTGTCGTTCGGGATCGAAGATCCGGACGCTGTCCATGGGCATGACCAGCCACAATTTTCCATCCGGACGTGGCAGGATCTGGCTGATGGTATGGCGGATGGATCGCGGTGGTTCCGATTGGTCATACCGGTGTTGCTGCCAGGTATCCAGATGAGGGTCATAGATCAATAGACCATCGTTCCAGGTAGCTATAAACAGTTTCCCATCTTCTCCAAAATGAAAGTCGCGGATGGTGGAAGTGGGGTGTTCCACTCCGTCCATACGGAAAGGATGCCGCGTGAACAAATGAGATGACAGGTCGAACGATAACAAGTCTTTGGAAGTGCCAAGCCAGATGCGGGATGGGTTTTCAGGATCCTGAATAAGACGGTTCACGCTGTTGAATGCGGTCACTTCGGGGCCGGTCAAGCCCCATTGCTCGCCCGGAATGTAGGTGGCCGTTTCCTGCCGGTCGGCTGAAATATATTGGATGCCATAGGAGGTCACCCAGAGCGAACCAGATTCGGTTTCCAGGATGTCACTGGCATTTATGGGAACCTGCGGGAAGGTTTCAAATTTTCCCGTGGCGGGATCAAAACCGAGCACCCCCCCTCCGTCGGAGAGCAGGAGCAGGCGCCCGTCCCGTCCCTGCTTGATGTTACTCAGAATGTTATATGGCAACGATCCGGGATTGTCCGGATCGTGGGAAAACTGGAAAAACCGCGACCCGTCATAGCGCACCAATCCTTCCTTGGTAGCGATCCATAAGTATCCGAGGTCATCCTGATATAAACCCGGATTTTCGGAGTCCATGGCCCAGGGCATTTCAATCTCGCGAAAGTGGTAGCCACTTTCCTGGGTCAGGGCATTCAGGGCAAATGACAAGACAAAGGATGTTATCGCCAGACGAATAAACATTCGCATTCTTACAGATTGAAAGTAAGTTACTTCATTTCCTAAAAAAGAAACCCTCGGTGACAACTGACTTTTGTCATTTTACTTATTTTTATTTTTCAGTAGTTTTCTTTGTAATGCAATCTCCTCCCTTTTCCATTTCCCTCCTTTTACCAAATACCAAATCCCACCGGCCATGAAAAGCAGTTTCTACCTGTGTACCCTCTTTCTTTTCCTTTCCTTGGCGCTTCCTGCTCAATCCCGTTTCCCTTCCGCCCACCCCGGCCTGGAAGCCCGCGCCACCGGTACCGGCCGCACCACGGGACACGTGATCACCCTTACCCTCCTCAATACCACCGGCGAGGAAATGGACACCGAGATCGGCCCTCTGGTCATCCCCTCCGAGGGGGAATACCAGGGTTATGTGATCAATGACGTCTACCCGGTCACCATACCTGCTTTTGGCTATGTGGTGTTGCCGGTGGATGGCTATTGCACGGATTATTCCAAACTGGAACTTCCGGCCGGCAGCATGGTCTTCAATAGTGAGAATTGGGTGGAAGTCGACGCCCCCTTCTCCGTGCACGGACCGGAAGTGAACCTGGTGGCCATGGGGTTTGAACCCTATTCCATTATGGATGAAACTGAAATGGTACTGACCTACCCGGGTACGAACATCACCTTTTCCTACCGGGTGGATATCGATGAGTATCTTCTCCGTACCGGCACGCTGCTGGTCGATGCCGTCAACCGCATCGAATCGGCCTACGACCGCTGGATCGAAACCGAGCATACGAATACGGTACTGGAGGTCATGGAAGCCCGGGAAATGCGCAATACGGTGGTGCAACATGTATTTTGGTATTACACCTCCATCCTCCGGGGAGAACCCTATAACCGCGAATATCTGACCGAAGTGGTTACCCAGGAGACGGAGCTGGTGGTCAATACTTCCTCCCAAAACTACACCCAGGCTGCGATCACCCAGGTGCAGGAAGAAACCCAAAATGTGTGGGATGTCCTGGTGCTGATCGGCAGCGATGCCAAGATCCTCAAAGAACCGGACGCGGTGGAGGATACCTGGGGTATTCACTATCAGCGCTGGGTGCAGACAACCCTTCGTGAAACGAACCCCAATCAACTATCTGCAGGCGGGGAACTGGTATTCCTGGACGATACCCTCAGCCAGATCCGGGACTACCTGGGCGACCTTTTTATCGAACGGATCCGAAACGGCATTTCCGTCAAATTGGGCGATTATTTCAAGTTTCAGCTTGGAAAATTGAAGGATTACGATCAATTGTCCGATTGGGTATACCTGGACGAAATTGTCCACAGCAAAGTCTTTGAGCTGCTCGAACCTGCCACCCAAAGCGTGATCCGGGAAGAACTGGACAAACGGATGGACCGCTGGATCCGGGAACAACTCGATAATTTGCAGGCCGATGACATCAAAGGCTGGGTAGAACTGGAGGCTTTGGTCGGATGGGATGCGATCAATGCCAGCCTGCAGCCGGCTACCCAGGCCCTGTTGCGGGAACGACTGGGCGAATTTTTCTATAATTATGCCCTGCAACAGGCCTTATTGCTGAACCCCTCCGACCCGAACGCCATTCGCAGCTGGATGGAGTTGGAAATATTGATCGCATGCCCCTGGTATGACGCCTATGTCTCGCCGGATGACCAGGGGGAGATCAAAGGGGCGTTGAGCAAAAAATTCACTTCCTTTCTGAATACTCAATTGGATCAACTCGACCCCAAGGATACCTCCATGATCCGGAAATGGTCCGAACTGGAAGTCCTCATCCTGTCGGATTGGTTTACCACCTATGTGTCGGAAAGCGACCAAACGACGATCATCAAAAAGCTGAGCGAAAAATTCACTTCTTACCTCAACGAGCAACTGGAGCAGCTCAATCCGGCCGACACCTCCATGCTGGTGAAATGGCAGCAGACTGAGATCCTCATCCTGTCGGATTGGTTTACCACCTACGTGTCGGAAAGCGACCAAACGACGATCATCAGGAAGTTGAGTGAAAAATTTACCCAATTTATGAAAACCCAGGCCGGGAACCTGGATCCTGCCGATGAAGGGATGTTGAAGAAGTGGGCCCAACTGGAGACGCTCACGCATTCCGATTGGTTTGAAAAATACATATCCGAAGCCGACCGGCAGGAGATCATCAAAAAACTGAAGGTGAAATTTACAGCCTGGCTCAAGGAACAGATCAGCAAACTGGATCCGAAAGACCCAAAATTTCTCGAAAAATGGATGAAGCTGGAGAAACTGACCCTTTCGGACTGGTTTGACGAGTACGTGGATAAACCGAAGAAGGCCGGGGACGATCTGTCGAAAGAATACCAGCAATGGGGAAAAGCGAATACCGAACCGGTCGATTATTCCCAGGTGCAATGGCAAGAAGTACAATGGACCGGCGAACGGATCAAGGTACTGTTCGGCGGACCGCTGCCGGCTGTCGTCGATAAGACCGGACTCAGTCCCGTAACCTGGACCATCATCGCCGGGGTGCCGATCGCCACGGGGATCATTGTTTATGTGCTCACCCGGCCCGATCCGGCTGCCGCTTCGCCCGATGTCCTGACGATCGCCTGCCCGGGTGAAGGCACGGTCAACGTATTGGCGAATGATGTGGGGAAGGACCTGAAGATCACGTCCGTTTCCCAATCGCCCTATGCCGCGATCACGGACGCGGGCAACGGTAATTTGTTCGTGGAGCTTTTCCTCACCGAACCCATTACTCAATTCAGTTTTTCCTACACCATCGAAGATAGGAAAGGGCGCAGTTCGACGGCCGACGTGCTGGTCAACGTGACCCTGCCGCCGATCAACGCGGTGGATGATGTATTTGAAGGCTACACAAGCACTCCTTTGGCCGGCAATCCCCTGATCAACGATATCGGGGAAGGGCTGGTCGTCCTTGACAACACCATTCCCCAGGGAGGGGCCTTTAACATGGGGTTTGACGGCACCTTCACCTTTGTGCCGGATGGCGGATTTTGCGACAACACCTCCTTTTCCTATACCGTTTTGGATGAGTGCGGCCAAACCGCTTCGGCGAATGTATCGATCAACCTGCAGGATACGGAAGCTCCGGCCGTAACCTGTCCGCCGGACCTGACGGTCAGTTGCGAAAACCCGACCGATCCCGGCGCGACGGGCCAGGCCACCGCCACCGATAATTGTACCCTCAACCCGACCCTGACGTATGTGGATGAGTACAGCGGCGTGCCCTGCAACCAGGTCCTCACCCGCACCTGGACGGCCACCGACGAAGTGGGACTGTCCGCCTCTTGCGTGCAGGTCGTAACGATCGTAGACGAAACGGCGCCCGCGGTTACCTGTCCGCCGGATTCTTCCATTCCCTGTGAAGACATGCCCGATCCCACGGTAACAGGCGGGCCGGAATACACCGATAATTGCACCCTGACGATCGATCTGGTCGTCATTTTTGAGGATCAGTTTACCGGCACAGGCGGCTCCGGCGACCTGGAGCGCACCTGGAAGGTGGTGGATCAATGTGGAAATATGGGATCCTGCATCCAGGTGATCAAACTGGTGGATGAGGAAGCCCCGGTGATCACCTGTCCGCCGGATATCCAGATCACTTGTGAATTGCCGCCCGACCCGGGTACCACCGGTTACCCGGAAGTTTCGGATAATTGCGCGGCCACCGCTGAGATCGAAGTACAGTTTGAAGATGTTTTCCTAGGCTCGGGTTGTTTGCCCGACATCCAACGTACCTGGACGGCCAAGGATGGAGCCGGGAATGTGGCGTCCTGCGAGCATCTGATCGTGATCGAGGATATGTCGCCGCCGATGGTCATTTGTCCGCCGGATATTACGGTTGATTGCGGGCAACAGCTCGACCTCAACGTCTGCGGTATGGCGGTGGGCATTGACGATTGCGGGGGTGTCACTTTAGTCTACACCGACGATCAGAGCGGGTTGAGCGGCTGCTCCGGAGTCGTGATCCGAAATTGGGTGGCCTTCGACGATTGCGGAAATGCGGCCTTTTGCACCCAAACCATTACCATTGTACCCGTCGACTGCGCTTTTGAACCCAATATCAATTTGCTGCCTTCCACCTGTGGTCAGCCCAACGGGGAGATCGCGCTTTCCATGAACCCTTCAGGCGAATATTCCTTTACCTGGAGCGATGGTACTGCCGGTCCGGTGATCTCCAACCTCTTCTCCGGTTTGTACGCGGTGACGATCACCGACGAGATCAACTTTTGCACCGAAGTGGTGCAGATCTTTTTGCCGGAGGCGCCTCCCGTTTTCGTGCTGAATACCACCGTCGATCCCGACCTCTGCATAATTCCGGGCAACATTACGCTGCTGCTGGATAATTCCGGCTCCGGGCTGTTCAATATTTTTGTAACGGGCCCCAATAGCTTTTCGATACCGCCACAGCCCCCGGGCGAGGTCGTCCTCGGCGCATTCGGCGCATTGCCTCCGGGGAATTACACCGTATTTATATCCGACCCCGAAGGTCCTCCAGGCTGCGAGCAGGTCATCAGCGCGCTGATTCCCTACATACCGCCCTACACCTTGTCGGTAGTCAATGTGGTCCAGCCGTCTTCGCCTTCTGCGTCGGATGGGGAGGTTACCCTTTCCGTTTCGGGAGCTCCGCTTTTTCCATTAAATGTATTGGTAAACGGGGTCCTCGCCGGACAAGCCAACAGCACGGTTTTCTCGGTAACGGGGCTTCCTGCCGGTACCTATGATTTTTTGATTATCGATGCCGAAGGCGGAGGCTGTGCATCGAACACCGTGACCATCACGCTGGAATTCATGCCGCCGGGGAATGGCCCCGAGATCCAGTTGCTGACCCAGACGAATGGACCGATCTGGCCGCAATGGGCTTTGGAGGCGCTGCCCGATGACCCGGGCATGTTCATCCCGGAGCATCCCGTTCTCGAACCGGGGGAACCGGAGGTGGGGCTGCAATCCGTTCCCATCGCCTTCGGCATGGGATATGGCCTGACCGGCCGGCTGCAAATTCAATGGGGCCTGGGGTATAGCCAGGGGCAGCTCACGCAAAGCTGGCTGGACCCCGCTTCCGGCGCTTCCTACCGCCTGGAATCGACCATGCAGGGGTTGAGCAGCGAAGGAGGTTTCCGTTACTACGCTCCGCCGGGCCGGGCGACCGCCTTCCTGGGTGCGGGACTTACCTGGCAGCATTTGTCGTTTGCCAATACCCGCCTGACGGGCGCCGGGCAGTCCTATGCCCTTGATCCGTTGCCAACGGTCGACCGGTTCTCGACCTACCTAACGGCCGGCATGCGGTGGAACCTCGGTCAACGCGTTTTCATCGAGATGGAAGGCCGGATGACGCCGCCGATGGGGTGGGGGCAGACCCCGGAGTTTTATCTGCGGCCGGGGGTGGTTTTCCGGTTGTGATGGTACGAACACATAAAAGTAGGAGTCATGGCGGGTTTTGGCGAAAGTATTTTATCACCGCTACGGCGCGACGAACGCGACGCTTGCTGTGCGTTGCTTTCACAAGAATAAATTGCTCCATATTTTGAAAAAGCAGGACCTCGTTGCGTCCGTTGCGTCGTCGCGGTAACAAAACAACTTCCCAAAAATTCGGGATGACTCATATTTCATTATTTTAATTTTTTTCTTGCATTTTTGAACACTGTTCAATATATTTGCATCGTTAAATTATTTAATGCAATTCATTCTATAAAATTTTACGATCCAAGATGGGAATCAGTGAACGAAAAGAGCGGGAGAAGGCCGAATTGCGGCAACTCATTCTGGAAGGCGCGATGGAGGTCTTTTTGGAGGTCGGATTTGAGAATACCTCCATTCGGAAGATCGCCGAGCGTATTGAATATAGCCCGGGAACGATCTATGTGTATTTCAAGGATAAGGACGAGATCTTGCACGAGCTGCATCACACCGCTTTCGACCGATTGATGGAAGTGATGGAAAAAACGGCGGTACACGCCGAACCCATTGACCAGGTCTATGCCATTGGCGAAAACTATATCACCTTTGCCCTGGAAAATCCCCAGTTGTACGAGCTCATGTTCGTGCTGCGCGCTCCGATGAAAGCCATCAACCCCGAATGCGAATGGGAAGATGGCTGGCGCACCTACAATTATTTTAAATCCGTGTTGATCAAAGCCGTTGAAAAAGGCCAGCTCAAGCTCGTAGATCCGGAAGTTTTGTGTGTGACCTTCTGGGCTGCCGTTCATGGATTGGTCACCCTCTACCTCCGGGAGCGTTTCCACAACCTCCCCCAGGATCAGGTAGAGCCCCTGATGCGCCATAGCCTGCGGGAATTGGTCAAGCAATACCAATCCCCCCCCAACCACTAACCCCCAATCCTCTTCACCCTTCACTCTTCACTCTTCACTCTTCAATCTTCACCCCCATAATTGAACACTGTTAATAAAATAAACCTCGTATAGCATGAAACCCCGTTTGATCTTTGTCTTTCTACTTTGCCTGTGGTCCGGTGCGGTTGTCGTCGGCCAGGGAACCGTGCTGGATGCTTATGTACAGGATGCCCTTTCCCAATCTCCCCAGCTGAAAGAACAGTCGTTGCGGCTGGAAATGAGCCGGTTGGCGGTTCAGGAAGCGAAAGGGTACTATCTGCCGGAAGCGAGTTTCGGCGGTACGTATTCGCTGGCGGCCGGCGGCAGGTCCATTTCCATTCCGATCGGCGACCTGCTCAATCCGGTCTATTCCACCCTGAACCAGTTGACGCAGACGAATGCCTTTCCGCAAGTGGAAAATGCGGAGGAGACCTTTCTTCCCAATAATTTTTACGATGCCCGTGTGCGGATCACCCAGCCGGTTTACAACCCGGATATCCGCTTCCAGCACAAGATCCGCTCCGAACAGGTGGGATTGGAGCAAGACGCACTCGCCGTTCAGCAACGCGACCTGGTTCGCGATGTGAAGGTGGCTTACTTTCAATTTTTACAAGCGACGGACGCCGTGGAGATCTACGACAATGCGCTGGCGCTTTTGCGGGAAAACTACCGCCTCCATGAAGGTCTTGTGCGCAACGGCATGGCCATTCCCTCCACGCTAATCCGCATTCAGGGCGAGATCAGCGCGGTGGAATCCCAACGCACGGAAGCGGTTTCCCGGCAGACCCTGGCGCAAGCCTATTTCAATTTCCTGCTCGGCCGTCCTTACGAAACAGCAATCGCCGCCGACCCCGCCTTTTCCGAACTACCTCCATCCGATATCGTGGAAGAAGGCCGCCGGGAAGAGCTGTCGCAACTGGAAACTGCCGGACAGATCAAGTCTTTGCTGGTCGAAAAAGAAAAGGCCTATCGCCAGCCGCGCGTCGGCGCACAGCTCGACTTGGGCAGCCAAAATTTCAACTTCGAATGGGGTGCATACGGCATCCTCGGGCTCTCGGTGAACGTGCCGCTTTGGGACGGCGCCCGCCATTCAAAGCGACTCCAGCAAGCGGAGGTCGACCTCCTGGCCAATGAGGCCCAGCGGGAATGGGCGGGCAGGCAGATCGACCTGCAAATCCTCCAGGCCCGTCAATCCCTGCAAAGCTCCGTACTCGTGAGCCAAAGCTACGGCCCGCAACTCCTGTCGGCCCGCCGCTATTACGACGAAACACAGCGCCGCTTCCGCGAAAACCAGGCCAACTACATCGAGATCCTCGATGCCCGTACCCAGCTTACGAACCTGGAGGTCCAGGAGTCCATTTCCCGCTACCAGGCCTGGATCCACTACGCAGAACTCCAACGCGCCACCGCCACCCCCTTTTAAAAACTTATACCCTCATAAATTTAAAAATCGGAAAATGAAGTACATATCTCTTGCCACCATCCTGGCAGTTCTCTTCTCCGCCTGTTCCTCCAACCCCGAGGCAGAGCCCACTTCCCAAAGCCAGCCGTCAAGTGTCGTATACGTAAAAACGGCGGCCGTAGAGCGCTCCGAACTTTCACCCTCCATCCACGCTTCCGGTATCGTGGGCACTTCCAACGAAGCCCGTGTTTCGTTCAAAACCGGGGGCGTCATCCGCCGCACGCTGGTCGACGAGGGGGATCTGGTGAAAGCCGGGCAGCTCCTGGCTACCCTCGATCTGACCGAGATCGATGCCCAGGTGCGCCAGGCAAAAGAAGGACTCGAAAAATCCAAACGCGATCTCGAACGGGCCCAAAACCTCTACGCCGACAGCATCGCCACCCTCGAACAGGTTCAAAATGCCACCACCGCAGTGGAGGTGGCTACCCAAAACGTCCAGATCGCCGAGTTCAACCGGCAGTTTTCCGAGATCCGGGCGCCATTCGCCGGCAAGATCGTCGCCAAGCTGCTCAATGAAGGAGAGGTGACCGGGCCCGGTATGCCCGTATTCTACCTCATCGGCGCCGGCCAGCAGGATTGGGTGGTAAAGGTGGGCCTTTCCGACCGGGATTGGGCGCGCCTGCATGAGGGCGATGAAGCGGTCGTTCACCTCGACGCCTACCCGGGCGAAAGCTTCACGGCGGCCGTCAGCAAACTTGCCGATGTAGCCAACCCCATGAGCGGCACCTTCGATGCTGAACTGAAACTCCAACCCAAAGGCAAACGTCTTGCCGCCGGACTGGTGGCCTCGGTCGAGATCCAGCCCCGTCGCAACGGCACCTATGCCCTGGTGCCCATCGAATCGCTGGTGGAAAGCAATGGCAGCAAAGGGTTTGTCTATGTCCCCGGCCCGGAGGGAAATGCCCAAAAGGCGCCTGTCACCATCGCCTTTCTGATTGGTGAAAAAGTGGCTATCTCGAAAGGACTCGATAGCGTATCCAGAGTCGTCACGGCCGGAGCGCCCTATCTCCGGGATGGTCAAGCCATTGAAATTCAATAATAGAAACAATATGAAACTTGAGCCATTCCGAATTCGGAAAGCTCAAATAATGAACCGCAAAAAAACATCAAAGAATCCCGAAAATGGGGATGGCTCAAGTTTAATCATGAAAATTTTTCAGCATGAAATTCTCTGAATTTTTTGTCCGGAACTCCTCCTTTACCCTCATCATTTTCCTGATGGTATTGGTACTGGGCGTTAGTTCTTTGTTCAATATGCCGCGCGGGGAGGACCCCCCTTTCGACGCCCCGATCTTCGTAGTGCTGGCCGTTTTTCCGGGCACCAGCCCCTCCGATATCGAAGAATTGGTGGCCGACCCCATCGAGGATGTCATTTACGAACTCGACGACATCAAGAAGATCGAGACCAACTGCGACGACGGGGTCATGCTCATGCAGATCGAATTCACCTACGGGGTGGACCGCGACGCTAAAAACAATGACATTACGCGGGAGATCAACCGCTTGCTTCCCGATCTTCCCGCAGATATTTATCAACTGGAGATCATCAAAGCGGCTTCCTCAGATGTGGCTATTCTCCAGAGTGCCCTGACCTCCGAAACGGCCAGCTTTAAAGACCTGGAAGCGAAAGCGGAAGAGTTGAAAGCCCGGCTGGAAAAGCTCTCCGACCTGAAGCGGGTGGAGATCCAGGCCTACCCGGAGCAGGAGGTACAGGTGAAGGTCGATCTGGAAAAAATGGCACAGAACCGCCTGGCGCTCAACCAGGTGATGGGCGCCCTGAAAGCCAACAACGTCAATATCCCGGGAGGGAGCATCGACATTGGTCCGAAGCGTTTCAACATCAAAACCGCTTCCGACTTCCGGAGCCTGGAGGATATTCGCCAGACGGTGGTCTTCGCCTCCAGCGACGGCCGCATCGTGCACCTTTCCGACATTGCCGACGTCCATTACGGGGAGTCGGATGAAAGCCACCTGGCCCGCTTTAACGGCCAGCGCGCAGTTTGGGTGGTGACCATGATGAAAGACCGTAAGAACATCGTGCAGGTTCGCGAAAAAATGGAGCCCATCCTCGAAGGGTACAAAGAAACCCTGCCGGCTGAAATGGCGCTTCAAACCAGTTTTGACCAGGCGGAAAGCGTGCAGCGCCGGCTCGGCGGACTGGGCCGCGACTTTGCCATCGCCATATTCCTGGTATTGCTCACACTCCTTCCCCTCGGGTCGCGCGCCTCTCTGGTGGTCATGATCTCGATCCCCCTGTCGCTGGCCATCGGTCTGGCCATCCTCGACCTGCTGGATTATACCCTCAACCAGCTCAGTATCGTGGGGATGGTCGTGGCGCTGGGTTTGCTGGTCGACGACTCGATCGTCATCGTGGAAAATATCGAGCGCTTCCTCCGGCAGGGTTTTTCCCGAAAGGAGGCGGCCATTTCGGCGACCAAACAGATCGGGGTCGCTGTAGTGGGCTGTACGGCCACGCTGATCCTGGCCTTTTTGCCCTTGGCCTTTTTGCCGGAAGGCTCCGGCCAGTTCATTCGGAGCCTCCCCATGGCCGTGATCATGACCGTGCTGGCCTCGCTCTTTGTGGCCCTGACCATCATTCCCTTTCTTTCGAGCATCATCCTCAAGCCCCACGAACGTCCGGAAGGCAACTTCTTCCTGCGGGCATTCAACCGGTATTTGAACAGGCCCTACCACATCATCCTGGAATGGGCGTTTAAACATCCCGTCATCACCCTGGTGGGCGCGGCGGCGATTTTCACCGGGAGCCTGCTGCTCATTCCAAAGATCGGCTTCAGCCTGTTCCCCATGTCCGAAAAACCCATGATGATGGTCAATGTCGAGACGCCCCTGGGCACTAACCTGGACGAGACCGACCAGATCGCCAAAGTCGTGGAGCAGGACCTCCTTTCCAAACCGGAAGTGGTTAGCGTGAGCGCAAATATCGGGAAGGGGAATCCGCGGGTGTACTACAACAATTTTCAAAAAGAAACCACGCCCAACTACGCCCAGTTGTTCGTGCAGGTCGATCCCGGCATGCACGTGCCGGAGATCACCGCGTTTGCCGATAGCCTGCGTGAAAAGTACGCTTCCTTTCCCGGCGCTGAGATCCGGGTGGTGAATTTTCAACAGGGGCCTCCCGTCGTTGCCCCCATCGATATTCGCATTCTGGGGCAAAACCTGGATACCCTGCGCGCCCTGTCCATGCAGGTCGAATCGATCATGGAAAAAACGGAGGGGACCTTATACGTCAACAACCGCCTGCGCCGCACGAAGACCGATATGGAGGTGGTCATTCACCGCGACAAAGCCGGAATGCTGGGTATTTTGCCCGCCGAGATCGCCCGCACGATCCGCCTGGGATTGGCCGGACTGGAAGCCGGGGTGTTCCGTACAGAAGATGGCGATGAGTACAAGATCAATATGTCCCTTTATAAAAATGAGAACGAAGCGCTGCAGTTGTTTTCCCGGATCTACGTAAGCAGCCTGTCGGGGGCTTTGGTGCCGCTGTCGCAGGTAGCCAGTCTGGAGTTGAAGAATTCGCCCTCCCTGATCCGGCACTTCAACAAGGAGCGCTATACCAATGTGAGCAGTTTTGTGAAAACCGGTTACAACACCGATCAGCTCACCGACGATATCCTCGAGAAGCTGGAATCGGTCGACTGGCCGGAGGGTTATAGCTTCGTTGCGGCAGGTGAGCGGGAAAGCCGGGAGGAATCCTTTGGCGGCATTGAGGCCATCGTGATCATCGCCGCTTTCGGCTTGTTGGCGATCCTGGTGCTCGAATTCCGCACGTTCAAGAGCACCCTGATCGTGCTTTCGGTCGTGCCCCTCGGCATCATCGGCGCCCTGACGATCTTGTTCCTGACCGGGGAAACGCTCTCCTTCGTCGCCACCGTCGGCATGATCGCCCTGGTGGGGATCGAGATAAAAAACTCTATCCTGCTCGTCGATTACACCAACCAATTGCGGCAGCAGGGGATGCCCCTGCGGCAGGCCATCATCGAAGGGGCGGAAACCCGTTTCCTTCCGATCCTGCTCACTTCGATGACCGCCATCGGCGGCCTCACGCCCCTGGTCCTGGAGAACTCCCCACTGATCTCCCCCCTTGCCTGGGTGTTGATCGGGGGTCTCATCAGCTCCACCTTCCTCAGCCGGATCGTGACGCCGTTGTTGTACTTTTTGCTGCCGCCGAGATTGGGTGAAGGGTGAAGGGTGAAGGGTGAAGAGTGAAGGGTGAAGAGAAATTCGTATATTGGAGGATCGCAGATAACGGGTTTGGAATGATTAATATCCAAAACCGTTAAATATGGATCACAAAGAGTTAGAGGCCTGGAAGAATGGGATTGCTTTAGTCACAGCAATTTACCAAATCACAGAGGGTTTCCCTAAAGGAGAATTATTTGGACTTACAAACCAGATTAGGAGATGTGCTGTCAGTATACCATCCAACATTGCGGAAGGCGCTGCCAGGAATTCTGACAAAGATTTTATCCGGTTTTTGTATATAGCATTGGGCTCATGTGCTGAACTTGAGACCCAGTTGATCATTTCCAGAAAAATTGGCATCCTACATGCTTTTCCAGAAATTGAACAACAACTCACAAATACCCGTCGTCCAATTCTCGGCTTGATCAAATATCTCCAATCAAAAAATAAGGAGTGAGTTCTCTTCACTCTTCACCCTTCACCCTTCACTCTTCACTCTTCACCCAACCGGCTATGCTTACGTCCATACGCCAAATAGATCACGATCCCGATCACAAACCAGATTCCCAATCGCCACCAGCTGGCGGTTGGGATCTCCGACATGAGATAGAGGCAACTCAGCAAGCCCAGGGTGGGGATCAGGGATATTCTCATCCTGAAGCTCATCACGGTAAGGGCCAGGGCGGTGAGGAGGAAGACATAGAAGGGAAGCATGTGTTCAAACGCCTGTAGATCGGACGGGATGAGCCTGGCGAAATTTTCAGGGTAATACCGGGCCAGAATGCCGATGGCGATAACCCAAAAGAGAGGGAGGAAGTACTTGGCAGGCCAGTAGGGGATCCGGAACTTTCCCTTCATTTCGGGGTGCTTCACATCCAGCACGATGACGCCGCCGCAGACCAGCACGAAAGCGGCCAGGGTGCCGATGGAGGTCAGATCGGTCACTACGGTGATGTTGAGCAGCATGGCGGGGATAGCGACCAGGACACCCGTGACGATCGTGGCGAAGGCCGGGGTGCGGTACTTCGGATGGATCCGGCTGAAGACCGGGGGCAGCAAGCCGTCGCGGCTCATGCTCATCCAGATGCGGGGTTGACCAAGCTGGAAGACCAGCAACACGCTCGCCATGGCGATGATGGCGCTCAGGCTGACGATGAAGGCCACCCAGTCGGCATGTACGCTTTTAAAAATAAAAGCCAGCGGGTCGCCAACGCCTGCCAGTTCGGAGGAAGGCACCATACCCGTGACCACCAGTGCTACCAGGATGTACAGGACCGTGCAGATCACCAATGCCAGGATCATGCCCCGGGGCAGGTCGCGCTGCGGATCTTTGCACTCTTCCGCCGTGGTCGACACCGCATCGAAGCCGATGTAAGCGAAAAAGACCCCCGCCACGCCTTTCAATACACCCGTAAAGCCGTTGGGCATGAAGGGCGACCAGTTTGCGGGTTTGATGTAGAAAGCGCCGGCGACGATCACGACCACGATCACGGCGAGCTTGAGGATCACCATGGCGTTGCTGGCGTTGCGCGATTCGCGGATGCCCACATAGATCAGGGCCGTGATGAGCACGACGATGAGGAAAGCCGGAATGTCCACTACCACCGGGATACCCAGGAAGTGAGGCGCCTGCATCCAGGCCTGGTAAAATTCGCTGGCCGTGTCGCCGCTGAGAAAAGCGTTGCGGGCGGTCATAAAATCGGTTGACAGCCAAAGCGGGATATGCAGCCCGAAGCCTTTCAATATTTCGGTGAAATAATTCGACCAGCTGATCGCCACGGTGATGTTCCCGATGGCGTATTCCACGATCAGGTCCCAACCGATGATCCAGGCGACGAGCTCGCCGAAGGAGGCATAGGCATACGTATACGCGCTTCCGGAAATGGGGATGAGCGAGGAAAAGGCCGCATAGCACAAAGCGGAGAAGCCGCAAGCCACGCCCACCAGGATGAAAAGGAGCACTACGCCAGGCCCGCCATTCGAGCAAACCTCGCCGATGGTGGCAAAAATACCCGCTCCGATCACGGCGGCGATGCCCAGGAAGGTGAGGTCGCGCACCCCCAGGGTACGGGTCAGTGCCTGGTCAGCACGTTCGCTTTGGTCTTTCAGAATGGATTCGAGTGTCTTGCGTCGGGTGAACTGGCGGAAAAAATTGCTCATGTGGCGGTATTGAAAAGCATGAAAAAATTATTTAAAGAGACTGCGACCTCCGGACGCAGTCTCTTTATCAATAGGCATCGCGCAAAGCGCGAAGGGAATGGTGATCATCACCTGAGTATCCAAATTTATAGTCTTCCTTCCGTATTTTTGAAAAAAGTTGCGGCTTTGAAAAACCGAAGTTACCTAAAATCCACCGTCACGCCCACAAACCAGTTCCGCCCCGGTGCGTAGATCGGCCGCGCCATTCCCGATACCGAACGGTTCAAGTGCTCGTAATAGGCCGTGTCTAACAAGTT
Organism: Lewinellaceae bacterium; assembly: GCA_020636275.1. Classification (GTDB taxonomy): domain Bacteria; phylum Bacteroidota; class Bacteroidia; order Chitinophagales; family Saprospiraceae; genus JADJTT01. The sequence goes on from JACJYD010000002.1 coordinate 212,952, forward strand.
CTGCACGCCGGCTCTGAGGTTCAGAAATCCCAGGACCTGGTAGTCAACCTGCAGATCGATTAGCGTGAAAGCCGGCGTTTTTGTCTCTCCATACTCCGTCGAAATGCGGCCTTGCATCAGTACATGCCGCAGGGTAGCCTCGGGGTGCAGCCTGTCTTTCAGGTACGACCCCGACAGGCTGTAGCGGAAGTCCAACGGTGGGATCTCCGGCAGGGGCTCGTCGCGTTCGAGGTCCTGGCCGTAGGTGTAGGCGGCGCTGAGATGGTGGTGCAGGCCGGCGAACAGTTTCTGGCTCCAGCTCACCTCAAATCCGGTCTTGAACGCCTGCCCGATATTGACGTACCGTCGCACGCCCGGACTGCTCGGGATACGTGGGGTCAGGGTCGTGTCGATCACCGAGGAGATGTAGTCCTGCATGTACGACGCAAACAGGTCGATATTGATCGAGGTGTTGCTCCGCCGGAAAGCGAAGGTCAGGTCGGCCTGGTTGTTGACTTCCGGATGGAGCTGCGGGTTGCCGAGCAGTTCGTAGGGGTCTTGTCCCACGGGGAAATAGTTGATGTAGCGCTCGGTGATGCTCCCGCTGCGCTGGCCGCGACCCAGCCACAGGCCCAGGGAGAGGTCGTTTTCCAGGTTTTTGATGCCGCCCAGGCTGAAACTGGGATTGATCTGCGTGGCATCCGTCTCGGGATACACGGTCGTGAATTCAGCGGCGGCATCGGCGATCCGGGCGTCGTTCAGCTCCACGCGGCCGGAGAGGACGAACAGAAGGCTGTTGCGGTGCCACTGGTATTCTCCAAACAAACCGGTGCGGCTGATGGTGCTGCTCTGCCAGGCGTTGTCGTAAAAGGTCTTGCCGGCGTTCGGTCCCAGAAGGAACTCCCGTACCCGGACCCCTTCAGCCGATTCCATCCGAAAATCGGCTCCCAGGTAAAGCGAGCTGGTATTGAACTTCCAGAGTCCTTCGGTGCGCCCGCCGTAGGTGCGGGTCTTGGCATCGTTGCTGGCGTTGAGCATCCGTGGGTCCAGGGGCTTGAGGAGGTTGTCCATCAGGTGGTTGACCAGGGTGGCGAACGCGGTGGTGCTCCAGGATTGGAGGTGCTCCTGGTCGATGTTCAGCTCGTGGCGGGCGTTAAACAACCAGGTGTCGTCGGTGCGCAGGTCCATTTGCAGGGCGGGAAAATCGGTATCGCGCGCCAGGTTGCGGGTGGCCGACAGGGTGAGCAGTTGCTGATTGGACAGTTTCAGTCCCAAATTGGCGCCAAAGCTGCCGCGCAGAAAATCGGCGGGAACGGTCATCCCGTCGCCGTCCTTGTAGTCATTGCCCTGCGACCAGGAGGCAAACAACCCGGCGTCGTATCTTTTTCCGCTCATCCCCAACAGGCCTTCGCTGCGCAAAACCCCTCCATTGCTTTCATATTGCCCCGACAGACGGCCGTACAGGTCCTTTTTTTCCGAAAAACGCGGCGATACCGGGATGACGTTGATGGTGGCGCCAAAGGAACTGCCGTAGCGCAAGGAGTGCGGCCCTTTCAGGATCTCGATCCGTTCGGTCATGTTGGGCGCTACCTGGCTGGCCGGCGGGTCCATGCGGTTGGGACAAGCGGCCGAGGCGCACTGCGCGCCGTTGATAACGATATTGAGTTGGTCGTATTTAAACCCCCGCAGCACCGGGTCGAACCCATAGCTGCCGCTCTTGCGGATGACGCCGATGCCGGCGGTTTGTGTCAGGATCGCCCCAGCGTCGTGTGCCATTTTATCCCGGTAGTCGAGGTCGAGGGTCTGTTTTTCATCCGATTTGGGCCGCAGGGCGATAATGGTGACGGGCTGGAGATTCGTCCACAACTCGTCGCGCAGGATGACGCCCTCCCGCAGGGCCGACTGGACTTGTTTGGCGTTCAGCGACCAGCTTCCGTAGGTAACGTGCGACAGGTGCAGCGTTTCGCCTTCGGCAAACAGGAACGAGATCGCTCCCTGGGCATCCGACAGGCCTTTTTGTTGGGCATATTCAAACGTGGCGCCTTCGATGGGCAGGTTCGTGCTGCGATCCAGCAATTGGATCGTCGACTGCTGAGCGGGCAAAAGAAGGACGGCCCCCAGCAGGAAGAGGAATGTATATAATGATTTCATGGATTTTGTTTTTGAAACCGCGACGACGCGAGGAACGCTACGTTAGACCAGTGATTTGGCCGTGGAATACAGCAAATTCACGTCGCGTCCGTCGCGTCGTTGCGTTGAAAAATTAAATAGGGGGGGATTAAACAAGATCTCCAGATACCGGAGGCTTGAAAGGGGAGGATTTCCAGTCGCTGCCGAACAGCGGCTGGTAGGGAAAGGTGTTATCGTTCGTAGTTAACCATGCGATTGAAACCTGCGCCATGCAGGAAGGAGGAATGGTAGAGTCGATCTGCCGCGGCTCCGGGAAGGAGGTCTGCGGCCCGTTTGCCGGCTGTTGTTCCGGAACTGCCGCCGTCGCTGCGACTTCCACCAACCGGCACTGTCCGTGACATTGCAGCTCCGGCTTTTCTATATTTTCGCAAAACGCGTTCTCAAAGGAAGGGGTGTCCAGAAAATACCAAAAGTAAAAAAACGCTTCCCCCACCGGCTGGAAACCGAGTGCGACCGCGAGCAAAATGGGGAAGAAGCGGAGCATGAAAATAGTTTTTGAGTATATAAGGGCTTAAGTTTTTGGGAGTTTTTAAGGGCATGAGTTTTTGAAGCGCCCCAAAAACTTAAACCCTTATAAACTCAAAAACTTTAAAAATCCTTCCTCCCTGCCACACGCCTAATCGCCAGAGCCGGGAGGCCGACCCAGAATAAAAGTACGAAAAAAGCGATCGTTATTCCCAGGCCGGTGCCGAGGAATTTTTCAAAAACGGCCCCCGTGTAGCCCATCAGGGCGGAGATGTCGAGTTTGAGAAGGATCAGGATGCGGGAGAGGTCGATGGGGTTGAACAGCGACAGGCTCAGCGCCAGCGGTTCGAGGGGGTATTCCCTGAAAAAGACGAGCAACAGCAGCATGATGCCGTCGTAGATCACGGCGAAAAACAACCAGGTCAGGATAGCGAGGCCGAAGCCTTTGATGCGGTTTTCATTCCGCAGGGCGATCAGGAAGGCCAGTCCTGAAAAGATCAGGCTAAGCATGACGCCGTTGGCGATGAGGATGAAGAAGTTCCAGATCTCACCGGTGGCGAACAAGCCGTAGAACAGGAAGGGACCGCCGATGCCGATGGCCAGGCTCAGCGAAAGCGATACGCCGAGGCCGAAATACTGCCCCCAGAATATGCTCGTGCGCTTGATGGGTTGGGCCAGTAGCAGCTCCGTAAACTCACGCGAGTTGTAGGCATACATCACGCCGAACATCGTGGCGATGAGCGGACAAAGGATGAGCACGACGTTCATCAGACTGATGACCACCTTCGATATGTCGCCGCTAAATGCGAGCAACACGGTGGTCAAAAGCAGGAAAAAGCCCAGGTAGAAGAGGGTCCACCGGCTGCGGATGAGGTCGTAGAGGGTATATTGGAAGATCTTTTTCATCAGGAGTTGAGGAGTTGAAGAGTTGAAGAGTTGAAAAGGGAGGGGGAGGCTTTGCCGTTCATTTCTGTTTTTCCGGCGCCGAGGATGGCGGCGATAGCCCGTTCGAGGGAGGTTTCTCCAAAGCGGGCCTTCAGTTCTTCCTGGCTGCCGCGGAAGTAGATGTTGCCTTCCAACAGGAAGACGATCTCATCGGCCATTTCTTCGACAAAATGGATGATGTGGGTGGTGATGAGGATCAGCTTGCCCCGCTTGCGCTCGGCTTGAATGAACTCCTTGAGCCGGAGCATCGCAATGGGGTCGAGGCCGGAAGTGGGCTCGTCGAGGATCAGGACGGGGCTGTCGTACATGAAGGCCAGCACGAGGTTGACTTTCTGTTTGGTGCCTCCCGATAGATTGTTGAGTCGCTTGTCCAGCTGTTCTTCCAGACCGAACATGCGGATGAGCTCGGCTTCCCGGGTTGTCCCTTGCCGCAGGTCCTGGAGGAAGGCGATCAGCTCGCGAACCCGCAGGTTTTCCGGAAAACGGGCGATCTGTGGCAGGTAATCGATCTGGTGCCGGTAAGCCCACTGGCCTTTGATGGACCTCCCTTCCACCAGAATGTCGCCCTGGTCGGGCAACACCATGCCCAGGATGGATTTCATCAGGGTGGTCTTTCCGGACCCATTGGGTCCCAGAATAGCCGTTACGCTACCCGGGGCATTGAACTCCAGGCTGATGCCTTTTAGTACGGGAAGTTTTCCGTAGGATTTGTGAAGTTGATGTATGGATATCATATCTCAGGCATTTGCATCAGCGGCCGCTCGTCCGCCACGTTGGCGGGCGTCAGCGCCGGACTTACTTTTTCAGAAAAATTCAACAGGTCTACGAAGAAGCTGCGGAGCAGCACGATGGTTTCCGGTGTTTGGGAGGTGATATAGGAAAACAGCTTGACCGGCCGGTGGGGCACGTCGCCGTACCCGTCTCGGTCGAGGTCGTAGCCGGTGTATTCGCTCCAGTAGTTGCCGTTAAAAGTGTTGTTGTTGACGTTGCTGTTGACCACCATGTCGAGGGCGTTGGATTGGAAGGCATTGGCTTCGAAATGGTTGTCGATGCAGCCTCCCGTCATCTGTACGGCCCAGCCGTTGCGCTTGAAGCGGTTGTGCCGGTAGTCGATCCGCGTGGCCCCTTCCATGAGGATGCCGATGGTGTTGGACAGGAACTGGTTGTGTTCCAATCTGGCATCGTAGATCTCCTTGAGTAGCAGCCCGTAGGACGAACGGCCCCAGTTGTGCTCAAAGCGGTTGTACAGCATGTCTATTTTTTTGGAAAACATCACCGCCACCCCGGCGCCGTTGTCAATGAAGGTGTTGTAGGCGTAAACGTCGCGGTTGGAGAACATGAAGTGCAGCCCGTAACGCAGGTTTCCCTCGCTGCGGTTGTCCACGATATGGCTGTCGTCCGTAAATTCGAGATAAATGCCATCGCGGTGCTGCCGGATGGTATTGTGGGCGATGAAGATCCGCTTGGCATACCAGCAGTGGACGCCGTTGCCGGAGCTGACCTCGTCCCGGGCATTGCTTTTGAGTTCGTTGTTTTCCACGATCCCGTCGAATCCGTAGGCCAGATAGATGCCGAACTGGGCGTTTTCGACCTTGTTTTCACAAATGGAAAAATGGCGCTGGTGATCCACCCGGATGGCAGCCATATCCTTCAGGGTGCTCTTGCCGGCGTTGACCAGGTGGAAACCCTCCACGGTCACCCCGGAGGCCTTTATGGTGAATATCTCGTATTGGTCTTCCCCGTCCACCGTAGGCCCATCGATCCCTTTGAGAATGATGGACTTATCGATGATGATATTGCCTTCCCGGTAGGTGCCGGGGTGGACGAGCACCTCGTCGCCCGTCTTTGCCAACGCGATGCCCTGCCGGATGGTGGTTGCCGCACAGGTGGGGCAGACGTCGATAGTCTTCGCCACAAGCCCGAGGGGAAGGATCAGTAGGAAGAGGACGCGCAGTATCATTTATTTTTAGTTTTTAATTTTTAGTTTTTAGTTGACTCAACTAAAAACTAAAAACTCAACATTAAAAACTCTTATCCAGTAAAGACTTCCAATCATACAACTCCCCGCTTTTCTCCTGTTGAATAGCCTTCGCGTCATCCGAATTCAAAAAGCCGGAAAGGAACGCGCCCATCGGGCTGGGGATATTCGGACTGACCAGAAAAGTGCAGGAAGTAGCATCGACCAATTCACCGGAGGTGGAGGGGTAATCATTTATCCAGAAAGAGCCGAACGATTCGGGGCCATGTTCTCCGACATAATTTACCATGCACTCAATCGCATCGAATTTGAAGACTTTTCCTTTGGTCGTGACCACTTCGGCGGCGTGGTGGACATCGACAATGGTCATTTTACAAAAATCGCATTTGTCGGAGCCGTAATCGATCGGCTTGGGGCCTGTGCTGCAGGCGACGAGCAAAAAAGGCATCCAGTATAAAATGGTTCGAATTTTCATGTCAACGGGCAATTTTTCGTTTGAACCACCAGGCTAGAGCAGCCAGCAGGATCGATAATCCGGCGAAGTAACCTCCGATATGCGGAAGCGACACTGCTGTAAAGTTGATGATGTGCTTGGTGCCGAATAAGGGTGGTTGAAAGGATTCTCCTTCGAATTGCATGGGAGCATGGGGATCGAGCGTATGCCCGTAGTCGTACTCCCAGAGGTAGAAGTCGTAAAGGCCTGCCACCGCCAGGGCGACCATCAATACGACCCAGGCCAGGTACAAACCTTTCTTGTTTGCCACAGCGGCGACGAGCCCCAGGGCCGCCATGAACAGGATGATATAGGGAAAATAGTTCAACTCGGGAATGTCGTCGGGCTCGATCTTTTTCATTCCCACGTAGTGGTTGAGGATATTGATATTCTGAAGGGTGCTTTCGGTCTCTCCGCCGATCTTGTTGATCCAGATATGCATTTTAACTCCGTCGGGATATTGAGGGGCATACAGGACGATCTTCCACAAGGGAAAAACAAAAAGGGAGAGCAGCGCCAGCACGGCCAGCACCATCAAAATACGCGGAAGTGATTTCATGACTTGGAATTGAAAGCGTAGGGCCCGGAGGCCCTACACTCATTAGCGTGAGAACTATAAAAAAGATACCAGTTATTGTACTTCTTCTTCGCCGAGCCACCACTTGAGCGGGGTGTTGGCGTTGGCGGCAGATACCCTTACATAGCCTTGCATTTCCTGGTGCAGCGCCGAGCAGAAGTCGGTGCAGTAGAATGGGAAGACGCCTTCTTTCTGGGGTTCCCAGACCAGGGTTTCGGTTTGACCCGGCATGATGAGGAGCTCGGCATTGCGGGCGCCGTTTATGGCGAAACCGTGCGGGGTATCCCAGTCTTGTTCGAGGTTGGTAACGTGGAAATACACCTTGTCGCCCATTTTGACGCCCTCGATATTGTCGGGCGCAAAGTGCGAGCGGATCATAGTCATGTAGACGTGTACTTCGTTGCCTCTGCGTTCTACCTTGGCGGCGCCTTCACCCTTCGTGGCGTCGGGGTGTTCGTTCGCTTCGATGGGGTAGAATTTCACGACTTTGTCGACGACCCGGGAAGCCGGGATAGCTTGCGCATAGTGCGGTTCACCGATGGTCGGGAAGTCGAGCAGCAATTCCATCTTGTCGCCCGAAATGTCGTAGAGTTGAGCCGATTGGGTCAGTTCAGGACCGGTGGGCAGGTAGCGGTCTTTCGTGATCTTGTTCATCGCGATGAGGTACTTGCCGTCGGGCTTCTTGGAGTCGCCTCCGGGAATGCAGAGGTGGCCTACGGAATAGTAGCAGGGACCGCGATCGAGCACTTCCCAGGTGCCAAGCTTCCACTTCACAACCTCGGAGGAGATGAAGAAAGTGGTGTAGGCGTTGCCTTTGCCGTCGAATTCGGTGTGCAGGGGGCCCAGACCGGGCTTCGTAACCACGCCGGCTACCACATCGTCGTATTTCAGCACGGGGATGCCGTCGATCACCGTTTCGTATGATTCGTTTTCAATGGCCTTCAACATTTTGCTGAAGGAGTGGACCGTCAGGTCGGCCGACAGTTTGCCGTTGCCAACAATGTATTCGCCTGTCGGGTCGACATCAACGCCGTGGGGCGATTTCGGGGTGGGCAGGAAGTATACCAAACCCGGGCATTCCGACGGGATCAGCACTTTCACCTTATCCTTCATGGTGGAGGTGGCGGAGTGGGTCTTATCGCTGTATTCGTTGTTGGCGTAGCGGGCGGGCATTTCTTTGTAGTTGCCGGCCTTGATGTACTCCTCGGCCTTTTTCCAGTTGACGGCCGCGATGAAGTCCTTGTCGTTTTGCGAGGCGGAAACTTCGAGCAGGGAGTTCTTCTGTTCGGTGTTGTAGGAGGAGAAGAACGTCCATCCGTGTGAGGCGCCCTTGCCCGAGTGGGCCAGGTCGTAGTCGAAAGCAGGAAGCAGTACCTGGAAGGCGATATCCATGTCGCCGTCTTCCGGGTCGACGCTGATGAAGGTCAAGGCGCCTTTAAAGTTCTCGGCGTAGCTGTTGATCGGCACGTCTTTTTGCGGATAGGGTACGCCGAAGCGGGTACCGGCTACCACGTATTCGGTGTTCTCGGTAGTGAAAGGGGAGGAGTGGTTACCGCCCGAGTTGGGGATCTCGATGATCTCTACGGTCTCAAAGGTCGTGAGGTCGATCCGGGCTACGCGGGGCGTGTTGTTCCCATTGATGAAAACCCAACGGCCGTCGGTCTGTCCGTCGGTTTGCGACAGTTCAGGGTGGTGCGAGTCGTCCCAGGGCACGAAGCCATAGGAAGTGTTGAGCATCGGCTTGGTCTCTTCATTGAAGCCATAGCCTTTTTCCGCATCTACGGAGAATACGGGGATCACTTTGAACAAGCGGCCGGACGGAATGCCGTATACGCTGATCTGGCCACTGAAGCCGCCGGAAACGAAGGCGTAGAACTCATCATACGACCCTGGCTTAACGTATACGCGGGAGGCGACATCGCCCCCGAGAACGCCCGATCCCGAGCCACCTGGTCCGCCGCCGCAACCCGCTGTCAGCGCGGAAATACCGGCAATAATTAATCCGGCAAAGAGCAACTTTTTAATACCTGAATGGTTTTTCATGTTAACTACGATTTTATTGAACGATAAAATTGCCGGAGGGGTAGGATTTTTTCCTGCTCCTCTTTTTTTTAGTCCTCACTAATAAGATAAAAAGACTCTTTTATCTTTTATATAGCGCAAATGTAACAAACCCATTTTTTTTGACCAATGATTTTTGTCACCTTTGATCCAGTGGAGCGCGAACTTCTTGCCGCGCCCGCAGAACAAGCGAACCCTTCAACCCTTCAACTTTTCAACTTTTCAACTCTTCAACTCTTCAACTCTTCAACTCTTCAACTCTTCCCTCCGCATCCACAAAAGTAAAAATATTTTAAGAATAAAAGAGTTTTTTATCTTTTTATTGAAAAATAATTTACCTTTGCCTATACCAAAGGCCTAAAAAAATGAACGTCTATGTTTTCCAAATCCTGTAAATACGCCATTCGGGCGGTTCTGTACCTGGCCATACATTCCAATGCGGAGCATAAGCTTGGCGTGAAAGAGGTCGCTGAAGCGCTGGACGTTCCCGGGCCTTTTTTGGCCAAGTTGCTCCAACAACTATCCCGGCACCATTTAATATCGTCTACAAAGGGGCCAAACGGAGGTTTTTACCTTAGCAAGGCCAATTCCAATGCCAATCTGCGCGGGGTAGTGGAGAGCATTGACGGACCGGAGGTGTTCACCTCCTGCATCCTCGGCTTGCCGGTATGCAGTTCGAACAATCCTTGTCCGCTGCACTCCCGGGCCCTCATTTACCGGCAAGGACTGTTGGAATTGGTGGAGGACCAGACGATCAAGGAGGTGGCGAAGCGGGTGGAGCGGCAAGAATTAAAGATCTGAAATTACTTCGTTCAAATAATAATCGTAGACCTTTTAAAAAAACAAACATGAAAAAGATCAGCATTTTCCTTTTGGCCGGCTCGTTTGCCCTGCTGTATGCATGCGGTGGCAGTTCTGCCAACACCGCCTCCACTGACGGTTCGAAACCCCAGAGTATGGTTGCCGACGAACCGGTTGACGATGGAAAAGGGGTAGGGGAGATCAAGCATGTAACGCTTAACAACCCTCTGGAAGAAGCCATGGTGGGGAGGGGAAAGGCCATTTACGAGATGAAATGCTCCGCCTGCCACAAGCTGACCGATCAGCGGGTCGTAGGACCGGGATGGAAAGGCATCACTTCCCGGCGCAAACCCGAATGGATCATGAATATGGCAACCAATGTAGATATGATGCTGGAAGCAGACCCTGCCGCTCAGGCCCTCCTCGAGGAATGTTTGGTCCGTATGCCCAACCAAAACCTTTCGATCGGTGATGCGCGGGACGTGCTGGAGTTTATGTTTTCAAACGACACCATGTAGGGGCAAAACATTTTTTGCCCCATAATCCGGGCAAAACATCTTTTGCCCCATAATCCGGGCAAAACATCTTTTGCCCCAAAAATCAGGCAAAATATCTTTTGCCCCATAATTCGGGCAAAAGATATTTTGCCCCTACGGGGGTATTGATATGAAAACGTATTGGTTAAAGATCGCCCTCCTCAATTTCTTCCTGGCCGCCTGTTTGGGCGTGTTGATGCGGTACGCATTTTTGGAGGAATTGGAATGGATGCATTTTCGGAACATCATGCACGCCCACTCGCACGTGGCGATGCTGGGCTGGCTATACCTGGCGCTGTACGCGCTGCTGATCGGTATGTTCCTGAAACCGGAGCAGCAGGCGGATCCTTTTTATAACCGCCTGTTCTGGGCCACCGAGGTCAGCGTGATCGGCATGCTGGTGGTCTTTCCCTTTTACGGGTATACCGGACCTTCAGGACCCATTTCCTTTCTGCATGTGCTCTTCTCCTGGCTGTTTATCTGGCGCTTTTGGCGCGACCTGGGGCGAAACGGCTCCCGGGGCTTTTCCGCGAAGCTGGTCCGTTCGGCTTTTGTTTTTATGTTGCTCAGCGCGGTGGGCATTTTCGCGCTCATGGTTTATGCCATGGGCCATCTGAAACACGGTAGCCTTTTTTATATGGCGGTGCAGTTCTTCCTGCACTTCCAGTTCAACGGCTGGTTTCTCTTTGCGCTGCTGGGTCTGTTCTTCAAAATGGCGGAGGACCAGGGGATCGCATTCGATCCCAAACGCCAGAATACTTTCTACGGACTCCTGGTCCTGTCCTGCTTGCTCACCTATGCGCTCGCAGTGGCCTGGTCCCAGCCCCATATCGAGGTCTTTGCCGTCAACAGCGTGGGGGTTTTACTACAGCTGGGTGCTTTAGCAGCTTTCTATTCCCTGATTTGGCCGCATCGCAAGGCTATCCTCGCCCCGATGGACGGCTGGATGAAGGCTTTACTGCTCATCGCCCTGGTCTGTCTCAGCACCAAGATCCTGATCCAGACGGCGGTGGCTATTCCTTTTATCGCCAAGGCGGCCTATACGATCCGCAATTACGTCATCGGCTTTTTCCACCTCATTCTCCTGGGGATGGCCACGAGTTTCGTCTGGGGATTCAGCATCCGGGAAAAGATGCTGACCGACCGGACCCTGTTGGCAAAGCTGGGACTGGTGAGTTGGGTAGTTGGGTTTTTGGGAAGTGAACTCATTCTCTTCCTGCAGGGGACCTTATTCTGGGGGGCAATGGGGTTTTTGCCCTACTATTACGAGGGGCTGTTCGGGGTCAGCCTGTTCATTCCAGTGGGAGTGGGGTTGTTTTTGGCGGGGCAGTTAGGACAGGATCGAATGAGGTGATACACTGATCACCCTTTCCCCCGACCTCGCCACATATACACCACCCAACCCAAAAACACAAACGCCGAAGCCGCCATCAGCGGGTAGCTCCCGTTCAGGGTGTAGAGATAGCCGGCGATTAGCGGCGGAACGGCCTGCCCCAGCGATTGCATCGACTGGTTGATACCCAGGACCTCGCCCTGTTGTTTCGGACCGGCTTGCTCGGAGATCAGGGTAGTCATGTTGGGGGCGGTGATGCCCTGGAAAGTGGCGACAAAGGGGTTGATGAAATAGAAAATGATCCCTTTTTCCGGAAGGAGCAGGGCTCCGATGGCGATCGACAGGAGCAGGGGCGTCACGGTCAGGATCTGGGAAGAAGGGAATTTTTTGCTCAGGATGCGGACGGTAAAGCCCTGGGTAAAGATCAGCCACAACCCGATCCAACCATACAGCATCCCGATCGATTTGGTCGTAAATTCAAACTTTTCGATCAGCCTGACCGAGAAGAACTGGGTAAAAAAACTGAAACCCAGCGCCAGGAACAAGACCACCACGAAAATGGGACCCAGGTTTGGCATTGTGAACGATTTCGCCACATTTTGGAAACCCGACCAGGGTTTGATCTTCGATTCCCGTTTTTCCTGAAGCGTTTCCCGGAACCAGTATCGCAACAGGATAATATTGGTCGCAGTGAGGAGTGCGGTAAACAAAAAAGGCGTGGAGTAGCTGAACCAGGATACCACGGTATGGTCGCCCAAAATACCTCCGATCGTTGGGCCCAGCACAAATCCGATGCCGAAGGCCATTCCGATGAGCCCGAAGTTTTTCGTCTTGGAAGCCGGATCGCTCACGTCGGCGATCGAAGAAAAGATGATCGACATATTGCCGCCCATAAAGCCCGGCAGCATCCGGCTGAAGAATAACAGAGGCAGGTTGCCGATGTAAATGGCCAGAGCGAAAAGCAGGTAGCCCGCCAGGGTGCCGAACAAGGTGATCGTCAGCATCGGCTTCCGGCCGTGCCGGTCGGACAGGGCGCCAAGTATCGGCGCGCCGATGAATTGCATGATGGGATACGTCGCCACGAGCAGACCATAGAGCAGCGACCGGTGGTCCATATTGAAACTCTCCGGAAAGAACTCCGAACCCGGATCGAAGAAAAGGGCGGGAATAATGGGAATAATGATCCCAATACCCAGCAAGTCCAAAAAGGCTGTCAGGAAAATGGGACCGATGGAAGATTTTTGACCCTGACTCATGGTTTCTGGTTGATCCAACAAAAGAAATAAAAAATGATGGGCGACCTACCGATCGTCCATCATTTTTTTAGAAAAAAAACTTATCCCCGTTTTGCATTCTCCGGCCGGGACGTTTTTCCGGATTGGGACCTCCAGTTGCGGTTGTTGCGGCGCTGGGAATTATTTCTGTTTCCTTGCCCATTCTGGCTTGGCCTTTGGGGCGCGGGAATCGACGGCGCTTTCAGTTCAATGGCATAGGGATGATCGTTTACCACCGGTACCACCTGGTTGATCAGCTTTTGGATGTCTTTCAGGTAGGGCACTTCGTCTTCCTGGCAGAAAGAGAAGGCCTCCCCGCTGGCGCCGGCCCGGCCGGTCCGCCCGATGCGGTGGACATAGGTCTCCGGCACGTTGGGCAACTCGTAGTTGACGACGTGCGAGAGGTCTTCGATGTCGAGACCCCGTGCGGCGATGTCGGTGGCCACCAGCACGCGGGTATGTCCGTTCTTGAAGTTACTCAGGGCATTCTGCCTGGCGTTTTGCGATTTGTTGCCGTGGATGGCTTCCGAGCGCACGCCGGCTTTGACCAGGTCGCCCGCCAGGCGGTTGGCGCCGTGCTTGGTGCGGGTAAAGACCAGGGCTGAGCGGATGGCCTGATCTTCCAACAGGTGGATCAGCAGCCGCTTTTTATCATTTTTTTCGACGAAAAATACGGACTGGCTCACTTTTTCCGCTGTGGAGGAAACAGGGGTTACCTCCACGGTGATCGGGTTGTCCAGAATGGAGTTGGCCAGATTGGCGATCTCCGCAGGCATGGTGGCCGAGAAGAACAGGGTCTGGCGTTGCTTCGGCAGCTGGGCGATGACGCGCTTTACATCGTGGATGAAACCCATGTCGAGCATGCGGTCGGCCTCGTCGAGGACGAAGATCTCCAGGTCGCGCAGGCGCACAAAGCCCTGCTGGATCAGGTCGAGCAAGCGACCGGGGGTGGCGACCAGGATGTCGATCCCGCGCTGCAGGGCGTCGGTTTGCGCTTTTTGTGAAACGCCTCCGAAAATGACGGTATGCCGCAGCGGCAAGAATTTTCCATACGCGGTGAAGCTCTCTTCGATCTGGATAGCTAGTTCGCGGGTCGGGGTCAGGATGAGGCTGCGGATGGGGCGGTGTTGGCCGTTGGCCGGTTGCCGGGTCTCCATCAAACGCTGGAGGATGGGCACGGCGAAAGCCGCGGTTTTCCCCGTGCCGGTTTGGGCGCAGCCGAGCATGTCGCGGCCGCGCAAGGTGTGAGGAATCGATTGAGCCTGGATAGGTGTGGGATGCACGTAGCCTTCGGCGTCGAGCGCACGCAAAATGGGCTCGATAATAGGCATTTGATTAAATAACATATAGTGATTGAGTTCCCGGAGTCATACACAGCGAAGCTTAGGCTTCTTCATGGGGCAATATCGGTGACATTGGTGTCCAGGGTGGACGTAAACCGGATGGTAAAAAAATAAAACAATGGGGCAAAGATAATGTAATTTTCACACAATGCTTGAAATATCTTCAACTCTTCAACTCTTCAACTCTCCTCACCAACCACTCCTTATTGATCACCGGCTCCGTGCGGCGGATCTGTTCCGCCAGCTTTTCCACTGCCTGCCGGACCTTTCCGGCGGGGAGGTAATCGACTTGCGACCGAAGCGCCATGGCCCGTTTGGTGAAGCGGAGCAAATGCCGGAAGGCTTGCACCCGCTCATCGGCCATCAACTGGTTGCGTTTCAGGTATTGCTGAAAAGAGTCGGCAAGAGAGGTCAGGGCTTCCGTCTCTTCCAGATCGTAGTAGGTGCGCAACAGGAGGGCCTTGGCGCCGAGGTTGTATCGCAGATCGGTGTATTCCACCCGCAGCAGGAGTTCCTGCACCTGGTCGAGCTGGCCCGTGGCGTAAAAGTAGGAGGCCAGGTTGAACGTAAAGGCGTTTTCGGCTACGTCGGGGTGCAGTTGGGCGCGCGATGAATGGATGAACTCGCGAACCCATTCGTGTTCCTGAAGCCGCAATCCGATGGTGACGAGGTTTTTGTAATGTCCCTCCGGGAGCATTCCGTTGAGGAGGAGGAGTTTTTTTTCCAGTTGCAGCAGGTATAGCTCGAATCCATGGCGCAGGAACTCCTGCCGCCCGCGGTTGATCTGTTCGATACAGTAGTTTTGGAGGTAGTGGTAGAGCAATTGCCGTTCCTCGAGGGTAAAGAATTGTTCGTTGGCCTGAAGGGTATCTACGACTTCGAAGTAAGTGTCGTGCCTCCCGGTCAGCAACCGGAACAGTTGAAAATACACCGAAATGGAGGGGATGTCCCGGTAGCGCTCCCATTTCGATTCGACCTCCTCCAGCAGGGTGTTCAGGAACGGGACCTCAAAATCGGTCCGCAGGATCCGTCTACGGATCGCCATTTCGCAGGCGTCTTTGAGCTTTTCGGAAAGGAGATACCGGTCCAGGTGCTCTTGCTTGACCTGGAGGTTGTGGTCATTCTCGTGTTTTCCTTGCTGGGTAAAAAAGAGGTCGGCCTCGGTAGCCAGTTGATACTGAAGCAAATGGTGCCGGCTGTCGCGGTAGGGCCCGGCCTCCAACTGGCGCTGGATGCGGGGCAGGTTTCTTTCAAAAAGAGCATCTGATCGTTTCCGCATGAATCCCAGCGTGCTGATTGCGCTTTCCTCTGTCCGTTGATTCCACCCCTCCCAGGCTGCAAATTCCTCCAAAAGCCGGTAAGCGTATGTGAACAAAACCGCCAGCCGCCCTTGGTCGTGCTGTTTGCCGGGAAATACCCGGCGAAAAAGAGTCCGGCGATTACAGGAGAATTCCCCAAAATCGGGGTAGCTTTCGCTAAGATATTCTACCAACCGCTGTACCTCCTGATGTTTGTTGTGGTAGGGCGACGAGGCGAATTCCCGGAATCGGGTCATTTCCTTTCGGGAAAGGGTGGCAAGCAGCTGAATGAGTTTGTGGCGGGTCATAATTATTGGACCCAGTTGGGCTTAGTGAGGGGCTCACTTAGTGAGCCCCTCACTAGAGCCGACCGGACTTTTTGTACAACTAATTGACCTTTAGTATATTAAGAATTTTTTGTTTATTTCTGGAACTAGGGGTGAAGATATTAAATCCAAATAAATTTTTGATAAACAATTGAAATACAATAATAAAAATAAAATTTTTAAAAATTTTTTCCAAATTTTATCAAAAAATGTATTTTCCTTTACCTCCTCCCTGTCGCATTTTTGTAATGCTGGAAATTTCGCTTCCACAACAACCTCTTAACCGACCAAAATCCGAAACACCATGAACAGCGTTCGCATTTTTACCTTTCTCTTAGCGAGCTTCATATTTTCCTTCACGGCAAAGGCTCAAACGCCTATCTGCCTTGATTTCGAAGAAATTCCCATCGGAACGATCTACAGTCCTGCCACTGGTTATGCACCGGGCGATTCGATCTTTACCGAAGAAAGTGTGGCGGTTTCCGTGCAGGAATTCGATCAGGGTAACGGGAATATGGCCTTCGGCTCCACCGTCGCCCTGGATGTCCCTCCTAATTTCACGATTGGAAGCGGGGTGGTCCTGCTCACCAATAATATGAACCTGAGCTTTGATTTCTCGGGCGTTTCCGGCCCCTTGCTCGGCATCGCGTTCGGGTTTTTGGATGGCGGCGGACTGGAAAATCTCTCCGTCAACGGGGGCGACCTCTTTGTGGTGGAATCTTTTTCCCAATTGCCCACTACGGTAGCTCCCGGTGTGACCGCCCAGGTCATCTTCCTGCCGGGCGTCACCCCGCCGGTCGGCACGGTCATCCTCCAGGGTCCCGTGCAATCGCTCACGGTGGGCGGACAGGAACTGGTGCTCGATAATTTCTGCTTCCTCATTGAAGAGCCCAATCCGGACTGTGTGCTGGCCAATCTGACCGCTACGCCACAGGATTGCAACGGGGTAGGGCAATATCAAACCCTGGTCGACTTTGACCACGAAAATAACAGCGCTGCCGGGTTTAACCTCTTCCTCGACGGCCAGTTGTATGGCGCCTATTTCTACGACGAACTCCCCATTACCCTCGATCCTCTTTTCGGCAATGGATGGACCGTCCACCAGGTTGAGATCGTCGACCTGGCCAACCCGGATTGTTCCATTTCCGGCGAATTCGGTCCGGTCGATTGCAGTTCGGCCTGTTTGCAGTTCGAAGGCCTGGAAGTGGGAACCGTCTATGGCGATGCAGGAGGGAATAGCCCCGGCGATCTCCTTTTCACGGAAGCGGAGGTTCCGGTTAGCATTCATGAATTTTCCGTGAACGACAGTACGGTGGTATTTGGAAACGCATTTGTGGAGAATGATCCCTTCCAGACTGCTCCATCCATCGATGAAAACTACCTGTATGCCAGCAATATTAACCTCGATTTTGATTTCACAGGTCTTGCAACGGATGTCTATGCCGTGCGCTTTGGCTTCGCCGAGCAGGGCGGAGTGATCAACTTCCAGGTCAATGAAGGCGACCTCTACATCGTCGAACACCTGGCCGATCTACCGATGGAAGTGGCCCCGGGCGTAACCGCCTCGGTACAAGTGGTAACTACCCCCGGCGGCGCCTGGGGATGGGTGCTCTTGGAAGGTCCGGTCGCTACCTTATCGGTCGGCGGACAGGAGCTCAGCCTCGACAATTTCTGCTATTACCAGGTCCCGCCCTGCCATATCTACGACCTGGTGGTCGAAACGACGGCCTGTGAGAATGGATCGTTCTATGCGATCCTGAATTTCCAGTATGAAAATGTAAGCAACGAAGGTTTTACGGTACAGGGCAATGGGGTGAATTATGGAAATTTCAATTACAGCGAAGTTCCGCTGACCCTCGGCCCGCTGGCCGGCGACGGGACCACGCCGTATGAATTTGTAGTTACCGATCTGGTGCACCCCGATTGCTCTGATTTTGTCGATCTTGGAACGATTGACTGCACGCCGGAACCCTGTAATATATACGATCTGACCGTGGAAACCACCCCCTGCGAGAACGGGCAGTTTTACGCGATCCTGAACTTCCAGTACCAGAACGTGGGCAACCAGGGCTTTAAAGTGCAGGGCAACGGCGTCCTGTACGGCACCTTCGAATACGCCGACCTTCCGGTGACCATCGGCCCGCTCGCTGGCGACGGGACGACGGTGTACGAATTTTCCGTCAGGGATGTGGCTCACCCCGATTGCCACGACGTGACCTTCACCGGTCCGGTCGATTGTGGCGCTGGCCCCTGTGAGATCTACGACCTGGTCGTCGAAACGGGCGAATGCAACGGCGACGGTGCCTACAGCCTGTTCATCAACTTCCAGGTTGATAACCCGGGCAATGACCACTTCGAAGTGTTTTACAACGGCCAGAATATTGGCTATTTCCTGCTGGCCGATCTGCCCGTTACCATCGAGAACTTCTCGGATAACGGCGAGCAAGTCGTACATCTCACCTTTTGCATCAACGATATGCCCGATTGCTGCAAGGTGGCCGAATTTCCGTCCCCCTGCCCGGGTAGCCCCTGCAACATCTACGATCTGACCGCAGAGACGACGCCCTGCGAGAACGGTCAATTCTACGTGATCCTGAATTTCCAATACGAAAATGTAGGTGGGGAAGGCTTCAAAGTGGTGGGTAATGGGAATAACTACGGAGTCTTCGAATACGGTAATCTCCCGATCACCCTGGGCCCGTTCCTGGGCGACGGCACGACGGTATATGAATTCGGAGTATCGGATGTGTTGCATCCCGATTGCCACGATGCCATCGCGATCGATCCGGTGGATTGCGGGGGCAGCCCCTGCGAGATCTACGACCTGGTGGTCGAACCAGGCGAGTGCAACGGCGACGGGGCCTACAACCTGTTCATCAATTTCCAGGTTGACAATCCGGGCAATGATTTCTTCGAAGTCTATTACGGGACCGAAAACCTGGGCTTTTTCGCCCTGGCCGATCTGCCGATCACCATCGAGAATTTTTCGGACAACGGGGAAGAAGTTGTGCATATCAAAGTATGTATCAACGACATGCCCAACTGCTGCAAGGTGGCCGAATTCCTTTCACCCTGCCCAAGTGCCGGCTGCAACATCTACGACCTGACGGCAGAGACGACGCCGTGCGAGAACGGTCAATTCTACGTGATCCTGAACTTTCAATACGAAAATGTGGGCAACCAGGGCTTCAAGGTGCAGGGCAATGGCAATATGTACGGCACCTTCGATTATAGCCAGGTGCCGGTGACGATCGGTCCGCTGGTGGGCGACGGCACGACGGTGTATGAATTTGCGGTGAAAGACGTGGCCCACCCCGATTGCCACGACGTGACATTCACCGGTCCGGTCGATTGCGGCGCCGGCCCCTGCGAGATCTACGACCTGGTGGTCGATCCGGGCGAGTGCAACGCGAATGGAGCGTATAACCTGTTCATCAACTTCCAGGTTGATAACCCGGGCAATGATTTCTTCGAAGTCTTTTACAACGACCAGAATATCGGCTTCTTCGCCTTGGCGGATCTTCCGGTAGTCATCGAGAATTTTTCGGATAATGGGGAAGAAGTCGTGCACATTACCGTATGTATCAACGACGTGCTGCCGCATTGTTGCAAACTGGCCGAGTTTCTCTCTCCCTGTCCGGGAGGGAACGTATGGCCGGGCGATGCCAACTCCGACAACATCGCCAACAATATCGATTTGCTGAACCTGGGTATGGCCTTCGGGGCCACGGGACCGGAGCGCGCGCAGACGAGCATCGCCTGGGAACCCTGGCCTTCGGCGAATTGGATGGCCTCCTTCCCCAATGGGGTGAACTACAAACATGCCGATTGCGACGGATCGGGGAACATCGACGCCACCGACCAGAGTGCGATCGAACTGAATTACAACGAGACCCACGGCGCCCCTCTTCCGGTTGTCTATAGCGATGGCAATTTGGAAGATCCGCCGCTCTATGCCGATCTGCCCGAGCAAGGCGTGCTGGGGCCCGGCGACGCCTTCGAGATCCCCATCATCCTGGGTACCCATGAGTTGCAGGTGGACAACATTTACGGCATTGCCTTTACCCTGCATTTCGATCCGGACCTCATCGATCCTTCCAGCGTGAACCTCGAATACCCCGTCTCCTGGATGGGCGCTCCGGGTGTGAATGCGATCGTGCTCGATAAGAAATTTGTCGAAGAAGGGGTTATCGAGGTAGCGCTTTCCCGCATCGACGGCAACAACGTCTCCGGTTTCGGACCGATCATGGCCTTCATTGGTATTATCGACGACGTGCTGGGCAAGCACGAGATGAAGATCGAGTTCACCAAAGTGCGGGCCATCATGTCCAACGATGCGATCGTAGACCTCCAGTTCCCGGAAGAAACGGTCGTCATTACCAGTGCCAAGGAGATCGTACCGCAAACGGAAGGGATCACGGTTTTCCCCAATCCAACCAATAATGAGATCCGTTGGATGCTGAACTCCGTGCACCAAACCGAATACGCCGCTATCATCGACGTGAACGGGCGGGTGCTTGACGAGCAGTATAGCGCCCATACATCCCTGCCGGTCAGCGAACTGCCCGCAGGTATGTACTGGCTCAAGGTTCAGGCCGGCGATCAGGTATACATCTCCCGCTTTGTAAAAATGTAATTAATGGACGCCTTACCGGGCGTCTCCTCCAAACCTACTGAAAACAGAACCCCGGGGCGGTATGTAGCGTGAAAAGATTTTTCACCCTACATCCGCCCCATTTTTTTATCTTTCCCAACCAAATTCCAGCCTTTTTTCACTCTAAACTCTAAACCCTCAACTAACCCATGACCAACACCATCTTCCACGAATTCTGGCAGCTTTGGTCCCATTGGAATCAACTGGGCTTGCCCGACGACGCCCGGTTCGAGGAAGAACGTATTGAGATGGGCAAACATTCCCGGCAATATCTGATCCGCATAGGGCCGATGGAGCCGGTGTACGACAAGGTCGTCCTCTTCTACCACGGCGGCGGCTGGCAGTTCGGCCGTCCGGAGCAGTTCCGCAAGTACGCTTATGTGTTGGTGCGGGAGGGCTACCAGGTTTTCCTGCCTTCCCACCGGAAGATCCCTTTTTCCGACTTTTCAGATATGCGCCTGGATATTCAATTGGCCCTGAAAACGGTGCTGGACTGGATGTGCCGGCGCGACAGATCAGAATGCAGGGTCGTGATCGGCGGCATGTCGTCCGGCGGCAACCTGGCGGCTTTGCTCGCCCTCGACCCGGAGAACCGTAAAGCCGCAGGCGTCGCTCCCGAACAGATTGCCGGTCTCTTCGCCCTGGCCGCCCCACTCAACCTCGATGCCATGTGGAGCAGTCCCTCCCTGCTGGCCTTCGCCGGTCCCCGAAGCGGGGCGCTCTACCAGCAAGCAAATCCCTATTTTTTCCTTGAAAGATCCACCCCGCCGCCTACCTTCATCGTGCACGGGGAAGCCGACGCCCTGGTAGAACTGGAAGCGGCCCAAAGTTTTTTCGAAAAAATGGAGGAGTTGTACCCCGGCCGGGCCGAGTGTATGATGATTCCCAATGGCTCCCACCTCGATGTGGCCAGTTGGGCGTATCAGGATAATTTTATCCGGTATGCGCTGTTACATTGGTTGAAGGGGATTTGATCCCGGTTCCTGCCAAAATGGCATTTTCTTCAAAAAAATCCTGTAACTTTGCCAACCGTTTTGGAAGTTGAATAGTTGAATAGTGGAAAAGAATTCAATGTTTGAACAAGCAGGCCCATTGAACTTAAATAAAGACATGGACGAATCCCGCCAGGGCGAGGTCTTCTTCCAGGAAGCCCCTGTTCGCGACGGGCATCAGCGTTCGTTCTATATCGAGAGCTATGGCTGCCAGATGAACTTCAGCGATAGCGAGATCGTAGCGTCGATCCTCGGCGAGGTGGGTTTTCAACCGACCCGCGAGATGGAGACGGCCGACCTGATCCTGGTCAATACCTGTTCGATCCGGGAGAAGGCGGAGGAAACCGTGCGCAAACGCCTCCAGGTATTCAATAAGCAAAAGCGTCAGCGTCCCGACCTGATGATCGGCGTATTGGGCTGCATGGCCGAGCGCCTCAAAGCCAAATTCCTCGAAGAGGAAAAACTGGTGGACATGGTGGTGGGCCCCGATGCTTACCGCGACCTGCCCAAACTGCTGGCCAACGCCGAAGAAGGGGAGAAGGGCGTCAACGTATTTCTCTCCCGCGAAGAGACCTATGCCGATATCAGTCCGCTGCGCCTCGACTCCAACGGGGTGACGGCTTTCATCTCCATCATGCGGGGCTGCGACAATATGTGCTCTTTCTGCGTGGTGCCCTACACCCGTGGACGCGAGCGCAGCCGCAATGCCTTCAGTATCGTATCCGAAGCGCAGGACCTGTTCGACCGCGGCTACCGCGAAGTGACCCTGCTCGGCCAAAACGTCGATTCGTACAAATGGGAAAACCCGGAGACGAAGGAGGTGGTCAATTTTGCCCAACTGTTGGAAATGACGGCCCTCGTGCATCCCGACCTGCGCATCCGCTTCTCTACCTCTCATCCGAAGGACATCACGGACGAGGTATTGTACACCATGGCGAGGTACGAAAATATTTGCAACTACATCCACCTGCCGGTCCAGTCGGGCAACAGCCGCATCCTCGAGCTGATGAACCGCACTTACGACCGCGAGTGGTATATGGACCGCGTGCGCGCCATCTACCGCATTATTCCCGATTGTGCGATCTCCAGCGATATCATCACCGGTTTCTGTACGGAGACCGAGGAGGAGCACCAGGAATCGCTGAGCATGATCGAATTCGCTAACTACAGCATGTCCTACATGTTTGCCTACAGCGAGCGACCGGGTACGCCCGCCGCCAAAAAATACGCCGACGACGTGCCGGAGGAAGTGAAAAAACGCCGTCTCGACGAGGTGATCCGACTCCAGACGCAGATTGCCTACCGGCACAATAAAGCCGACATCGGCAAGACGTTCAAGGTATTGATCGAGGGCGACTCCAAACGCTCCGAGCTGGAATTCAAGGGCCGTAACTCACAGAATAAAATGATCGTGTTTCCGAAAAAGCCCGGGCTTCGCCCCGGAGATTATGTAATGATTAGAATCACTGAAGCAACTAGTGCTACCCTTCGGGGGAAAATAGAGACTGGTGACTAGTGACTGGTATGGGGTTTCTTTCTCACCAAAAACCAGTCACAAGTTACCAATCACAAGTCACTAAAAAAATGTCTGACCTCCAATCCATAAAAGCCCGTTTCGGGATCATCGGCCACTCCGACCTGCTGGACAGGGCACTGGGTACCGCCGTGCGTGTTGCCGGTACGGACCTGACCGTATTGATCGTTGGCGAAAGTGGGGTGGGGAAGGAGGTCTTTTCCAAGATCATCCACGCCCTAAGTGCGCGCAAACACGAGAATTTCATTGCCGTTAACTGCGGCGCTATACCGGCCGGTACGATCAATTCCGAATTGTTCGGTCACGAAAAAGGTTCCTTCACAGGGGCTACATCCGACCGGAAGGGGTATTTCGAAACCGTTAGCGGGGGCACGATCTTTCTGGATGAGATCGCTGAAATGCCGCTCGATACCCAGGCCTTCCTGCTGCGCGTCCTCGAATCGGGCGAGTTCATGCGGGTGGGCTCTTCGACCGTGCTGCGGACCGACGTGCGCGTCATCGCGGCTACCAATGTCGACCTGGAAGAACGGGTGCGCAAAGGGAAATTCCGCGAGGACCTGTACTACCGCCTCAGCACCGTGCCCATTAAGGTGCCGTCGCTGAAGGAACGGCGGGATGATATCCCTCTCCTTTTCCGGAAATTCACGCTCGACTTTGCGGAGCGCTACCGCACCGATCCGATCCAACTGGAGGATACGGCCCTGACCCTGCTGGCCAACTACCACTGGCCCGGCAATGTGCGGGAACTGAAAAACCTGGCTGAGCAGATCTCGGTCCTATCGGAAAAAAGACTGGTCACTGCTGAGGATATCCTGCGGTACCTCCCTCAGATCGCTCAGCGGCACCTCCCTATGGTCGCCGACCAGATCGCGCAAAACGGCGGACATATGCAGGAGCGGGAGATCCTGTACAAACTGCTTTTCGATATGAAAGCAGACCTCAACGACCTGAAGAGCCTGGTCTTCGAGATGATCCGCCGCAACGACCTGAACGTGCCGGAAATCAAGGGCCTGGAACCACCGGTCCCTTCTTACGGGGAACCCGCCCTGTCCGCACCCGTATCTGTAAAGAAATCCTCGGGCCATTTTTCCGGAATGGAAGCGGTTCCGGTAAAACCCATTCTCCTGGATCAGGAAGAAGACCCCTACCAGAAAACCGAAGAGGTGGAAGATAACCTTTCCCTGGAGGAAATGGAAAAAGACCTTATCGAACGGGCCCTGAAGAAACACGGCGGCCGCCGGAAAGATGCCGCCCAGGATCTGGGTATCTCGGAACGGACCCTGTACAGGAAGATAAAGCAATATCATTTACAGTAATGTATAGCGTATAGTGTTGGGTGAATGAAAAAGCTGCAGCTGGAAGAATTGAACCGTTATTCGGTGGAGGAATTCAAGCGCCTCCCCAAGACGCCGATCGTAATCGTGTTGGACAATATCCGCTCGGCTCTGAACGTCGGTTCGATCTTCCGCACCGCCGATGCTTTTGCCCTGCAGGGCATTCACCTTTGCGGCATCACGGCTCAGCCTCCGCATCGCGAGATCCTGAAAACCGCGATCGGCGCTACCGAATCGGTCGATTGGCAGTATTTTCCGAATCCCGCCGATTCCTTCGACCATCTCCGCCGCGAGGGCTATCGCATTATCGGGATCGAACAAACCGATGCGAGCACCCCTCTCCAGCTTTTTCAAACTTCGACGGACCAACCCTGTGCCCTCGTCTTCGGCAACGAAGTCGGCGGCCTGTCGGATGCTATTCTCCCCCAGCTCGATGCCTGCATCGAGATCCCCCAATTCGGCACCAAACATTCCCTGAATGTGGCCGTATGCGTGGGGATCGTGGTGTGGACGTTTTTTCAATTTCAAAAAATGAGCGCAATCACCAATCACCAATCACCAATCACCAATCACCAATCACCAATCACCATGACCTATTGGCTCGTAAAATCCGAACCCTTTGTCTATTCTTACGATGACCTCTTGCGCGATGGTGTAACTGACTGGTCGGGCGTCCGCAATTACGGGGCACGCAACCATCTGCGCGCTATGAAGAAAGGCGATCTGGTCCTCTACTACCATAGCCGGGAAGGTCTGGAAGTAGTCGGTATTGCCCAGGTGGTCCGGGAGCACTATCCGGATCCCACGGCGGAGAAGGGCGACTGGTCGGCAGTGGACCTGGCCCCATATAAGCGCCTGACCAGGCCGGTGTCGCTTCAGGCTATCAAACAGGAACCCGGTCTGGCCAATATCGGCCTGGTCCGGATCGGCAGGCTTTCGGTCATGCCCCTGGAGAAAAAGGAGTTCTTCAAGATTGCTGAAATGGGCGATACCAAACTTTGAATTGTGTGACAATTTCGGTATCTTACCGTCTATACTTTCGTATACTTAACAAAACACTCTCCAATATGAAGTTCGAAGTTTTCAAGAGCAAAAACGGCGAATTCTATTTCAGCCTTTTTGCAAAAAATGGACAAAAAATTCTCGGAAGCGAAGGCTATTCCAGCAAGGCCGCTTGCATGAATGGCGTTGAATCCGTACGCAAAAATGCGGCTTCTGCAGATAATTTTGAGGTGAAGACGGCCTCCGACGGCCGGATGTTCTTCAACCTGAAATCAACGAACGGTCAAGTGATCGGTAAGAGCCAGATGTATAAGTCGAGATCGGGCCTGAAAGGCGGCATCGATTCGGTACAAGCCAATGCACCCGGCGCTCCCGTCGAAGAACGGGAGGGCTAATAAGAAAAAAAGCGCGATGCCCGGGCATCGCGCTTTTTTTATAAGGGGAAGAAAAAATCCCTGTCCCCGTCCCGAAACCGGAAATTCATGACCCTCGGCCACAGGGGAGGCTGTAATTCTTTTTCCCACCCGGACATATCTGTCATCAGCGAGTCCCGCTCCTCGGGCCGTTGCTCCCATAGCGAGGTCGTTTCGTAAGGGTCGCAATTCATGTAGTACAAAACGCCGTTTCCACTCAATTCGTCGTGGAGTAGTTTCCAGGGCCCTTTCCGTATAGCTTTTTGAAAACCGGATCGCCAGTAGATGGCCGGGTGCGGCGGCCGCTCTTCCTCAGCCTGCAGGTAAGGCATGAGATCGACCCCGTCCATCGGCCGGTCCCCGGGCAAGGGAACCCGCGCGGCGCTCGCCACCGTGGCAAAGATATCCACCGCGCTCACCGGTTGGGAGAACGCCATGCCGGAGGGGGTGTGCCCCGGCCAGGAAAAGAAGAACGGCACCTGCACCCCGCCCTCAAATTCCGTGAATTTGCCGCCCTTGAGCGGGGCATTGGTGGTGGCCTGCGTATAGGTGGCGCCTCCATTGTCGCTCAGAAAGAACACGAGCGTATTGGTGTCCAGTCCTTCCGCTTTCAGCTTATCCAGAATGCGGCCCACGGCTTCGTCGAGCGAGGCGATCATGGAAAAGTAAACCCGTTTGCGGGGATCTTCGATCGAGGTAAATCGGTCGTAGAAACGCCGCTCGGCCTGGAAAGGGGTATGTGGTGCCGAAAACGGCACGTAGAGAAAGAACGGTTGTGCTTTGTGTTTTTCGATAAATCCGATGGCCTCGTCCGCCAGCCGGTTGGTCAGGTAGGCCGTATCCTCCACGACCTGATCGTTGATGCGGATCGCACAGGCGCCCGTACGGCCTTTTCGCCAGATATGTGGATCCGAAAAATCGGGGTTCCGCTGATTGACGATGCCGGGGTCGGCCGGATCGGCGTAGAGCGAGAAGGCCTCGTAGAAGCCGTAGTGATAGTCGAACCCCATCAGGTTGGGCAGGGAAGGCGGATCGTAGCCCAGGTGCCATTTCCCGATGATGCCGGTGGCATACCCCGCCTTTTGCAGCAGCTCCGCCAGGGTGATCTCGGAAGGAGGCAGCCCCTGTTTGTGGAGTTCGGCCTTGCCGGGATAGCGGAAATCTTCGTCGGCTACCTGCCACTCCGGGGTATCCAAAAACCATTTGTAGACATAATATTCCAGGCGGTTTTTCGGGTACCGGTCGTGTGGCTGGTACTCGAACCCAAACCGTTGTTGGTAGCGCCCGGTGAGCAGCGCGGCTCGTGAAGGCGCGCAAATGGGAGAGGTGATATAGCCCTCTTCGAACCGCACGCCCTCCTGCCCGAGCGCATCGATGCGGGCCGTTTTAATGGGAATATCCCCGTAGAGGGAAATGTCCATCTTGCCCAGATCGTCGGCGAGGATAAGCACAATGTTGGGACGGGAGAGGGTGTCGGGGGCCAGGGGAGCGGCGAGGAAGGCCTCTTTCCGGGCCAGGGCATCTTCGTCGACCGGGATGGTCCAGCGATCGTTGGACAGCGGCCACCACAGGAAGCCCACCACCGGGATAACAGCGAGGAACCACCAGATGCGGCGGGAGGAATGAAGGCGTTTCATATCAGCAGAGTTCCAAATTGCCGCTTTTGTTGGCGACGATCCTGCCCGATTCCGAGCGCTGAACGATGCAGCATTCGATGCGGGGATCGTGCTCAAAGATCAGCCCCCAGTTTTTATCGACGGCTTCTTCCAGCAGCTCCGTTTTTTCGGTAAGGGTATCCATCGGGCGGATGTCGTAGCTCATGATGTAGGGCAATCCGATGTGATAAGAACTGGGAATGAGGTCGGCACAATACACCAGTTGGCGATTGGGAGCGGCCAAATGCAACAACATCATAGCCTCGGTATGTCCGTTTACGAACTGGACATGAAGACCGGGCAGCCATTCGTAGGGATCGCGTTGTACGTCGAGAAATTTCAACACCCCGGCATCTTTCAGCGGGGTAAAATTTTCGGGAAGGAAAGAGGCTTTTTCCCGGGCGTTGGGATCCACAGCCCATTGGTAATGGACCTCGTTCGACCAATAAGTGGCATTGGGGAAAGTGGGCTCCAGGCTTCCGTCCACCGCTTTGCGAACGGCGCCGCCGCAATGGTCGAAATGCAAGTGGGTGAGAAAGACGTCGGTGATCTCTGAAGCCGAAACGCCTTTGGAGGCAAGGGAACCCAGCAGGGTAGCTTCGCCGTGCGGTTCGAAAAAGGAGCGGAACTTATCGTCCTGCTTGTCCCCCAGGCCGGTGTCGACCAGAATTTTCCGGTCGCCCGTTTCGATGAGCAGACAGCGCATGGCCCAGACACAGAGGTTACTTTCGTCGGGAGCATTGAGTCGCTGCCAGATCCGCCTCGGCACAATACCGAACATGGCCCCTCCATCGAGCTTAAAAAAGCCGGTGTCTATGGAGGAGATCTTCATATTAATAACCTATTTTCTTTTTCGGTGCGGAGAGTTCCTGTTTCAGGGTTGCCATGCGGATGGCGGTGACGGCGGCCTCTACGCCTTTGTTGCCGTGCTGGCCGCCGGCCCGGTCGAGCGCCTGCTCAAGCGTGTCGGGGGTCAATAGCCCAAAAACGAAAGGTTTGCTGCTCAACAGACTGAGTTGGGAGAGGGCCGAAGCGACGCTCCGGTTGATGTAGTCGTTGTGCGGAGTTTCCCCCTTGATCACACAGCCCAGGCAAATGACGGCATCGACCTTCTTGTTGGAGGCCAGCAGTTGGGCGCCGAGCGGAAGTTCGAAAGAACCGGGAACCTGCACGGTGTGGATGTTTTCCTCTTTGGCGCCGTGTTCGACCAGCGTTTGGAAGCATCCTTCGTACAGGGCGTGGGTGATCTCCGGGTGCCATTCGGAAACAATGATCCCGAAAATCAGGGATTCTGCCTTGGGGACGGTGGCAGGATCGTAGGAGGAAAGGTTCTTTAAGCCTGAGGACATGGTTGCTGAGGGGGTGAATGATAAAGGGTGAAGGGTAAAAAATTATTATCACCCTTCACCCTTCACTCAAAAATTATTTCCCTTCAATACGGATCAGGTATTTCCCGGCATCTTTGGCCATGACCGTAGTCGGATATTCGTCGACGAGCTTTTGGTAAGCTTTGCGCGCTTCGCCGTATTTTTCCAGTTTTTCATTCAGCATGCCGAAACGAAGCAGGTAAATGGGCGTGATGGCTTCATTTTCATTGGTGCTGATGGCTTTTTTATACTGGGAAAGGGCTTCGTCGTACTTACCCAATTCCGAGTAGGCATCGCCCAGGGCGCCGTGTTTCATGATCGGAAGGATATCGCCTTTGGGCTTGACGTCCTTGAGATAGGAGATAGCCGCTTCGAACTGTCCCAGGTTCAGGTAGCTGATCCCGGCATAGTAGTTGGTGGCATTGCCGGAAGGGATCCCTCCATAGTTCTTTTCCAGATCGACGAATCCCTGGTAGCCGCCGCCCGGATTGGTCAGGGCCAGGGCGAAAGAATCCTGGAAGAACTGTTCTTCCGCTTTCCACATCTGCCCGATGGCTTCTTTTTGCTTGGGTTTGATGTAGATGTTGTTGTATGCAAAGATCCCACCCACAGCGACCAGCACTACTGCCAGCGCGCCCAGGATGTAATTTTGATTGCGCTCAAAAAAGTCTTGCGCCTGTTCTCTCGCTTCTACCAGGTCTACCAAAGTTTCGGTAGTTGGAGTCTGTTTTTTACGTTTGGCCATTGTAGCAATTCAGTGTTTGATTAAGAACGCGCAAAAATAGTAAAAAATAGTATTGGGAGTGCGCTGCAAACGCACTCCCAATAAAAAAAGCCTTAATCCATGATATACGGATAGTCTTCCTGGACGTAATTGTCCACGTACAACTCGGAAGGATCGGGGTAGGGGGAGTTTTCTGCGAATTCCACCGCTTCATCGATCTCCAGTTTGATCGCTTCCTTGATCGCGTTGACCTCGTCCTCGGCTTTGAACTGGTTGAGGAGCGTTGCTTCGACCGTTTCGATGGGGTCCATTTCCTTGTAGGTGTTTAACTCCTCCTTTGACCGGTAGGTAGCGGGGTCGGAAACGGAGTGGCCTTTATAGCGATAGGTCTTGATCTCGAGGAAATAGGGGCCATTGCCGGCGCGGATGTATTCAGCCGCCTTGGTAATGGCATCGTGCACGGCCTCCGGACTCATCCCGTCGACGGGCTCGGAGGGCATGTCGTAGGAATACCCGAGTTTGTAGAGGTCGGTAACGTTGCTGGTCCGCTTCACGGAGGTGCCCATGGCGTACTGGTTGTTCTCCACGATATACAGGACGGGGATCTTCCAGTTCATCGCCATGTTGAACGATTCGTGCAGGGCGCCCTGGCGTGCGGCTCCGTCGCCGAACATCGTCACGCAGAGGTTGTCCGTGCCGCGGTATTTCTCGGCAAAAGCGATACCCGTACCGATCGGGATCTGGGCCCCGACGATTCCGTTGCCCCCGAAGTAGTGGTGCTCGGCAGAGAAGAAGTGCATGGAGCCGCCCTTGCCTTTATTGCAACCGGTGGCCTTGCCGTACAATTCAGCCATGGCAGTCCGGGTCGAAATGCCGCGGCCGATGGCCGTGCCGTGCTGGCGGTAAGCCGTCACGATGGCGTCTTCCTTGCGCAGGACCGATTCCATGCCTGCCGTGATGGCTTCCTGTCCGATATAAACGTGGCAGAACCCCCGGATCTTTTGCTGGCCGTACATGACGAGCGCGCGCTCCTCAAAGCGGCGGATGCGCAGCATGAGCTCGTACCATTGCAGGTACTGCTCTTTTGAAAATCGAGGTTCCGGATTCTTCTTTCCGCGGGGTTTTTTCTTGTTTTCCACCATGGTATTCATCTATGAGTGACAAAGTTTTTAATGCTGGGCACAAAAATAGGACTTTCAAGTTGTTTACACAACAAACTCACCCAAGGAAGGTTCTCAATTGCAAAAACCCTTATTTTCGCCTGATCGAAAAAATTTCTCAACTTGTATCTCTCCAGGCTCGTCTTAACCCATTTCAAGAACTATTCCTCCCAAACGGTTCCATTCGTTGAAGGGGTGAACGGGATCGTCGGACCCAACGGCATGGGCAAGACCAACCTGCTGGATGCGGTGTACTTCTTGTGTATGTCCAAAAGCCGGTTTACGACTTCCGACCGGCTCCTCATCCAGCACGAGGCCGATTTTTTTCGACTCGAAGGGGATTTCGTACGCGATGGGAAGGCCGAGAAGGTGGTGGCCAAACTGGCCAGGGGCCGGAAAAAAGAACTCGAACGCGACGGTGCGCCCTATGAGCGGATCAGCGAGCACGTGGGCCGCTATCCGGTGGTGATGATCGCTCCCGACGATACCCAACTGGCGATGGAAGGCAGTGAAGAACGCCGGCGCTTCATCGACAATACGCTCTCACAGATCGATCCGGCCTACCTGGCCCATCTGATCACCTACAACCATATCCTCCGCCAGCGGAATGCCTATCTCAAACAGTCGGCCGACCTGCACCAGTCGCCGGATGAAGGATTGCTGCTGGCCTACGATGCGCAACTGGCTGCGCCTGCCGCTCCTGTTTTCGAAACCCGCAAGGCCTTTATCAGCCGCTTCGCACCGCTGTTTCAGGCACACTATGCCGCTATTTCCGGATGCGCGGAACAGGTAGATTGCGAGTTTCGCTCCCAACTGCTGGAACGCCCGCTGGAAGACTGGCTGCTCGACCAACGCGAAAAGGATCGCATTTTGCAGCGCACCAATGCCGGTCCGCACAAAGACGACCTGGAATTGAGGATCGACGATTATCCGGTCAAGCAGTTCGCCTCCCAGGGACAGCTCAAATCTTTTGTCCTGGCCATGAAACTGGCCCAGTACGAACTGCTGCGAAACGAAACGGGTCAGCACCCCATTCTCCTGCTCGACGACCTGTTTGCCAAACTCGACCGCCACCGCGTCGAACACCTCATGACCTGGATCGTGGAGCGGCCCTTCGGTCAGGTGCTCATCTCAGACACCGAACTGGATCGCCTCTCCGGCATCGTGCGTGCACGCACCAGCGATTGCCGGTTCTTTGAAGTTAACAAAGGAACCGTTTCGACTTCTGATAAATAGTTTTTAAGTTTATAAGGGTTTGTGTTTTTCCGGTCAAAAACTAATACCCTTATTAACTCCAAAAACTCATAACCTGTAAGGCATGCGTCGTCAAAACGATCAAACCCTCGGAGAAGTCCTGAAAGAATGGCTGGAGCGAAGTCCAATCAAAGGAAAGATTTATGAATCGCGGATCAGCCTCATCTGGAAAGCCCAGATGGGCGCAACGATCAATCAGTATACTACCGATATCAAACTCGTGCGCAGGAAACTGTATCTGAAGATCGTCTCCGCCCCGCTGCGCCAGGAACTGTCCATGTCGAAAGACAAGGTGCGCGATATGATCAATGAGGAGTTGGGGGAGGCGTTTTTGGAAGAAGTGATCATAAATTAAAGAGGATGCCGGGAGTCCGGCATCCTCTTTAAAATACTTTATGCCCGGTCTTTTTTACCGGCTTTGTCGTTGGCGGCGCCACCGTTACCATCTTTCGTCTTTTTCTTGCCTTTCGTATCTTCAGCCATCTTCACCGCGTTGTAGGCGTTGACCACACCGCCGGAGACGGAGAGGTCGCTGAAGGGAACCAGGGTCTTGGAGCCCGGTTTTTTCACCTTGGTGTTGATGGGATCTACGCTCGAGAGAAGGATGTCCTTCACTTGCTCGGCCGTCAGGTCGGGGAAGTAGGAGCGGAGCACAGCGGCCACACCGGCGGTAACCGGGGATGCCATACTCGTACCGTTGAACGATTCGTAGTTCTGGTTGGGAGTGGTGGAATAGATGTCGACGCCGGGAGCGAAGAGGTCGACATTTTCCTTGCCGTAGTTGGAGAAACCGGCAGCGGAATTTTCGCCGCCTTTCCAGTTGAGGGCGCCCACTTCAACCCAGTTTTTGGCTTTTTTCGGACCGAACAAGCCGCTCTTTTCAAACTGGTCGTTGGGGAAATTATTGACCTCGTCGTTGTTGCTGGCATCGTTGCCGGCGGCATGCACCAGCAGTACGTCGTGTTTCATGGCATACTTGACGGCATCGTCCACAACGCCCTTATCCCAGGAGTAGCCTTTGCCGAAGCTCATATTGATCACAGAGGCGCCATTGTCGACAGCATAGCGGATGGCATTGGCCACGTCCTTGTCGCGCTCATCGCCATCGGGCACGGCGCGTACAGACATGATCCGCACGTTGTCGGCTACGCCTTTGATTCCGATATCGTTATTGCGAATAGCGCCGATAATGCCGGAAACGTGGGTTCCGTGGGAAGCGTCGGGACCGATCACGTCATTGTTCCCGTAGTAGCGCTCGTGTGAGTCGGCGTAGTTGTCGCCCACGATCGAGCGGGGGTTGTAATCCGGATTGTAGTTGTATTCCAACTGGCCGGTGAAGTAGTCCACTGCGCCTTCCATGCGCTTGGCGGCATCCGACAGTTTGCCTCCTTCGGGCAGCAGATTGTTTTTCAGGATGTTGAGAGCCTGGGCAAGTTGCGGATCTTCGGTCTCAAAATTGTCCAGGTCTTCGGTGGTCACTTCGTCTTTTCCCATGGCTTCCTTTACGCCATTGATGCCGTCGAGGATACCCTGGTAAAGGCTAAGGGTGCCTTCCAGTTCCTGGCGTTTGTCTTCCAGGTCCTTCTTGATATTCTGGTATTTTTCATACTCCTTTTTGTCCTTGCCGGAAAGGGCGGATACGTCTTTCCCTTCGTACTTGTTCTTGTAATAAACGTAGAGGCGCGTGAGTTCCAATGTTTCGTGTTCGACGTTTTCGCCGTCTTTGCCGCCGATGAAGTTCCATCCATGAACGTCGTCGATGTAGCCGTTGTTATCGTCGTCCTTTCCGTTGCCGGGAATTTCGCCCGGGTTGGTCCACATGATGTCCTTGAGGTCCTCATGGTTGGCATCCACGCCGGAGTCGATGACGGCGACGATGACGGTCTGGCTCTTCTTGCCGGCCAGGAGCTCCTTGTACATGCGTTCGGTACTGACTCCCTGGACGCCGTCGGTTTTAGGGTCCAGGTTAAACCAGTTATCTTTGGCTTTATCGCCTTGTGCCATCAGGCTGATCCCCGAGAAAAGTACGGCGATCACAAGCAGCAGTCTCAATTTCATACAAAAAGGTTTTGTTGCGAGAGTTGATTAATAAAAATTAGGAAAATCTCTTGTGGATATAGGGATAATTTTCAAAATCGTTCTATTTTTCGAGCACTTCCGAATTGGGCGCACAAAATAGGTAAAAAGCCTTTTTCAGGGTGTCTTTTCGGGAAAAAGTAGGAGGTGTATACCTCACTTTACCATAATCTTAGACAAAAAACGTATCAATTAGTTGCAAGGTATATGGGAATTAAAATTTTGATCCGAACCACGCCGCTCCTCCTCCTGATCTTTTTCTGCTTCTCCACCGTGCAAGCCCAGTTCCTGGAATTGGGCGGCAACCTGGGGGTATCCAATTACCGGGGCGATCTTTCGAACAACTCCGTCTCGCTTTACCTCAAGGAGACCAAGGGGAGTTTTGGCTTATTTGGCGCCTATCACTTCAACGATCTCTTCGCCTTGCGCCTGGGCGCCCAATATGCCGCTATCGCCGGGTCGGACGCCAATTCGCCCGATGAGATCATACGCTCCCGAAACCTGAGTTTCCGGTCCCTTTTGATCGAAGGATCACTCGTAGGCGAGCTCTATATCCCCGGTTTTCAGCCCTATAACCTGAGTAAGCCACTTTCCCCCTATATTTTTGCAGGAATTGCAGGAGCTTATTTCAATCCGAAGACGGAATTCGGAGGAGAAACGGTATCTTTGCAGCCGTTAGGCACCGAAGGTCAGGGAATGTCCGGTTTCGGCGCCAAATACAGCCGCGTGGCCTTCTCTATCCCCTTCGGATTGGGGGTGAAGCTCGCCGTGACCGACTTGTTTAACGTAGGTGTGGAGCTGGGGCTTCGCCGCTCCTTTTCCGACTACCTCGATGATGTCAGCGGCGCTTATGTGTCGTACGAACAACTGCTGGTGGGCAACGGTCCGCTGGCCGCCGCCCTGGGCAACCGGACCGGCGAATATAAGGGAGTGGATCCCGTCAGTGTGCCCACGGGTACGCAACGGGGCGATCAGGCGCGGGTAGACTGGTATTACCTGCTTGGCGTCACCCTTTCCTGGAACATAATGGATAATGGACTGGTGGGAAGCCGTAACCGGAATACCCGCCGGCAAGGATGTCAGACCTTTTAAAACTCTTTTCTTCAAATAAACCCGAGTTATTATGCAAGCAGCAATGGATTTTTTCAATACACCGGCGAACTACCTGTGGATTTACCTCCTTGTGTTCACCTCTATTCTGGGATTTGAAGTTATTTCAAAAGTTCCCACTATCCTCCACACGCCTCTGATGTCCGGCTCCAATGCCATTTCGGGCATCGTCATTGTAGGGGCCATTCTCCTGGTCCGCCAGGCCGATCCGAACGATTATTTTACGCTCATCATGGGCTTTTTGGGGGTGACCTTAGGCATGGTCAACGCCGCCGGCGGTTTCTTTGTGACCGACCGGATGCTCCAAATGTTTAAAAAGAAAACTAAATAATTGATTTTCAGTTATTTATTTATTTTACCAACTTAAGTTTCGAAATATGTTACTCTCAATAGTCAATCTGGCATTTCTAATAGGGGCTGTCCTGTTCGTACGAGGGCTCAGCATGTTGAGTTCTCCTGAAACTGCACGAAAAGGGAATATTTATGCAGGCGCAATTGGGATGGGCCTCGCTATTTTAGGATCGATCTTTGCGCCTGCGGCAAAGTTAGGGGCAGCGGAGGTTCACAATAATTACATCTGGATCCTGGCTGGTATGTTGGTAGGTGGTTCCATCGGTTATTATGCTTCCTACAAGGTGAAGATGACGGCCATGCCACAGATGGTGGCCATTTTCAATGGCTTGGGCGGCGCCACCGCCGTGCTGCTTGCAATGGTTGAATTCAATAATTTCTATTCGGCGGATGTACCGGAAGGCGGAATGGGCGCATTGCTGTCCAGCGCGTTGGCCCTGATCATCGGGGGCGTGGCCTTCACGGGTAGTATGATCGCCTTCCTGAAACTGGAGGAGGTCATCAAGGATAATTTCCTGGTCATTCCGAAATTTCATACCTACCTCAACCTCCTCCTCCTGGCCGTGATGCTTGGCCTGGCCGTTTGGGTTGTCGCCATGGGCGATAAAGGCGAGATGTGGATGGCAATTGTGTTCATGGTCGTTGCGCTCTATTACGGTATTTCCTTTGTGGTGCCGATCGGAGGAGCCGATATGCCGGTGGTGATCGCCTTGTTGAACACCTTCTCGGGTTTGTCTGCCGCTTCTGCCGGTCTGATCTACGACAGTAAGATCATGGTCGTGGGTGGTTTGCTGGTCGGCGCCTCGGGTATGATCCTAACCTTGCTGATGTGCCGCGCTATGAACCGCTCGCTGTTGAACGTGCTGATCGGCGGCTTCGGCGGCGGCGGTGCAGCCGGAAAGGCAGGCACCGGCGAACAGGTGGTCAAAGAAGTGAGCATGAACGATGCCGCTATCCAATTGAACTATTCCAAGTCAGTCGTCTTCGTGCCGGGTTACGGTCTGGCCGTTGCCCAGGCCCAGAAGGTCTGTAAAGAGATCGAAGATATCCTCGAAGCCAACGGGGTGGAAGTGCGCTATGCCATCCACCCGGTGGCCGGTCGTATGCCGGGCCACATGAACGTATTGCTGGCGGAAGCCGACGTTCCTTATCCCAAACTCCTCGACCTCGATGACGCCAACTCCTTCCTGGCCAATGCCGATATCGCGGTGATCGTTGGGGCAAACGACGTCGTCAACCCCGCCGCGCTCGACGATCCCAGCTCGCCGATCTACGGGATGCCCATCCTGCGCGTGTGGGACGCCAAACACGTGATCGTGTTGAAGCGGAGTATGAACCCCGGCTATGCAGGGATCCAGAACCCCTTGTTCTTCCACGATCGCACCCGGATGTTGTTTGGAGACGCCAAGGATACCCTTACCAAACTGGTTTCTGAACTGAAATCGCTTTAGGTAATTCCGGTCAGTAAAATTAAAAAGGGGCGCCAGGTGCGCCCCTTTTTAATTTTCCAGGATCCCCTCCAGCAACCAGTTGGCCAGTGCCTGCCGGTTGCTTTCAATGATGATCCGCTGTTGGTCGAACGCATTGCGGATGTTGCCCAGTTCGATATAGACCGAAGGCGTTTTGGTCTCGCGGAGCATGAACAGGTCGCGCGGGGTCACCGTGCCAAAATACTGCCCCGAACTGCGGTGTTGCTCGTATTTTTGCTTCATCTTCTTTTGCAGTTCCAATGCCAGGGCCTTGCTCTTCTCGTTTTCGCTCTGGTAGTAAAAGAACAGGTCGGTCTGTTGCCGGTGGCTCCGGGAGTCGACGTGCACGATGATGGTGTATTGGTCCTTCACCCCTTTGCGCTGATAGGAGGCGTAGAGGTCGTTGATGATATCGGCCCGCTGGCCAAGTCTCGTTTTCTGAGGGTAGGGTATGGCCTTATTCCCCCAGACGACTTCGTCGGTGTCGCAATCGAGGTATTGTCCGGACCGGATGCCGTCGTCGGGATCGCGTACGATGAGGTAGGTCGTGGCTCCGTGCGCTACCAGGTTCCGGGCCAGACGAAGGGCCACATCGTAGGCGTATTCGTCCTCACAAAGCGTATGGGATCCTTTGGTGCCCTGCGCGCCCGGATCGGGGCCGCCGTGGCCGGAGACCACGTAAAATACCTTTCCTTTGAGTTTGGTGCTCTGCAAGGGGACATATTCATTGGCTTTTCCGAAAATGGGAAAGCGCCGGGATCCGCCTTTTTCATTTGCCAGGTTGGCGGCCTCTTCCCCCTGGGGCTCATCGCCTATGGGGTCGACAGCAGGTATATCCGGGTTCGGGCATTTGAGCAAATGGTAGGGCACCCATAGCACCTTGCTGGTTTTAAAGCTCTCCTTTTGATACCCTTCCTGGAGCATCTGGTCATTGTACGCCTCAATGGATTTGGCAATATTCCAGTCGTCGATACCGATCGAAGAGCGGATGGTTTTGCCGTTATAGGTGTAGAGCATCACCGGGATGGCGTAGTATTTTCCGACGATCAGTCCGTCTTTTTTGGACAATCCGTTGATCCGGTAAAATTCATCGTGGTTGCAGGAGTAGCGATCGAGCTGGTAGCGCCGGAGCAGGGAAAAGACGCCATCCCCCTGCAGGGCAGGGACCTTGTGGTACTCAGGGTCGGCCTTCGCCGGCAGCCCGAGCAGCAACAGGACGGGAATGAGAAGCCAGGATAACTTCATTTCAGTGGTTTTCAACGCTATCTTCTGGTGAACTATTACCTGGAAGTTCGCCATAGACGCACTTCCAGGTGATAATTAACGATCATCTATCAACTGTTATTCCGCTGATTTTGTTGCAGGCGGGATGATCTCCGTTTTTTCGCCGAAGTACTGGGCAAATTGTTGGAATGCCGCTGCCATTTCCTGGTTTTGGGTCGATTTGTAGTAGGTGTCGGCCAGGCCGCGCAGGGTGTGGAACATCATCCGGTCCATTTCCATGACCTGCATCTCGTGCGTCCACAGGTCCATGCGAAGGGTTTCGCGGTGTTCCCGGTCGAACAGGGAAAGCAGGAAGGCCTTGCAGGGTTCCGGGCGTTTCCCGCCGGGCTGGTCTTCGGCTTCCCAATCGATGCTGACCGGCATTTTATCTTTATTGAAACCGATCCGGATATTGATCTCGGCGTATTTTACTGCTTCGTTATCCATAGTTTAGTGTCTTCAGCGAGTTGATGAATTTGGTGGGAAGGGTAGAGGTGTATCCCGGGCTGGAGCTGTTGGGCGGCCTTGAGCATAGCCAGGGCTACGGTGGCGGCTTCGACCGGGCGGTAGGATCCCAACAGGGCCCCTTGCGTCAGCCGGTCGATCCCACCCAGCACGATCCCCCCGAGTTCTTCCCCCAGCCGGAATTCTTTCCGGTCGCCCATCAGCACACTGGGGCGAAACAGGTGGAGGGCCCAAAAGTCGAGGGCTTTCAGCGCTTCTTCCAGTTCGCCTTTCACCCGGGTGTAAAAGAACAGCGAATCGGGATCGGCGCCGACCGAAGAGACCAGCATTAGTTGGGCGGTTCCGTTCTTACGCGCCGCCTGAGCTACCTCAAAGGTATAGGTGTAGTCGACCTGATAGAAAGCTTCTTTGCTCCCTGCTTTTTTGATGGTGGTTCCCAGGGCGCAAAAGAGGTCTTCCCCTTTCAGCAAATGGGCAAAATCGTCCGGCCGGTCGAAATCGACCAGGTGGACCTGCAGGCGGGGGGAAACTTCTTTCAGCGGCCGCCGGCTCAGGACCACCACGCGCCCGTAGGCGGGGTGGTCCAGGAGCTGTTGAAGCAACTGGCCGCCCACCAAACCGGTAGCGCCCAGCAGGATCGCCGTTTTTTTATCTTTTTGTATCTCCATATCGGATACCAAAGTTAGTACTTTGTAAACAAATTTTAATAACGGGTCCAGCGGGTGCCACCCGCTGGACCCGTTGTAGTTAGCGCTTTTCAGCGGATGAGTTCAGTGGGATGGGCCGGATCTTTACTCCTTTTTGTTTGAGGAGCCGCAAAATCCCCTTCCCGCCCCACAGGTGTGCGGCGCCAACCCCGCAGAAAATGCGCTGGTGGGGGAGGAGAGAAGCGAGGCGATCGGCCATGACCGCGTTGCGGTCGTACAACATCCATTTGCGGAGGCCCCCGGCGCTTTTGCGGGAAACCCGGTACAGGTTGGGCAGGTCGCCTTCCTCGTAAAGACGGACCAGGTGGTTGAGCAGGGCCCGGTAGTGCTCCGGGTTCCGGCCGAGTCCTTTGAGCATCTTCAGTTGCATATCCAGAGGAATACGGGCGAGCAGCTGTTGTTGAGATTCCAGCGATTCAATTCCAAGGGTGGCCATGCCGCGTGCCGTGGCGTACTCCCAGAGGAACGCATCCAAAAACAGATGGTGGTCTTTTTGCATGATCTGCTCGGAGATGAATTCCATCAGTGCCATGGGCGTTAAAAACGAAAAATAGTTCAGGTTGAAGTCGAAGGCCTTCAAAAGGATCTTTTGGAGCCGGGAATAGCCTTGGGCAGAGAGGTAGTCGCGCAGCGAAGTCTGATCCGGGAGCCTGAGTGCCGAGGGATCGGACCCGGTGTTTCCCTCGTCGAGATCGATCTCCAGGGCCAGGGCCTGGCAGGTATTCACGCAGGCCTGTACGGTCGCCATGCCGTGAAAAGCACGCCGGTCGCGGATATGCATGGTACCAAAAAGGAAAGAAGGACCCGGGGCTTCCCGGGCGGACAACTCCCATAAAAGAGAGAACTTGGCGCTCATTTCTTCGCCGTTTAAAAAGCAGGATAAAGGCTATGGATAATAAACCGCGCGATGAACGCGCGGTTTATTAAAAGTGTAAAGTGCCGCAGGCACTGTTGGTTTTATTTGGTAAGGCTGGAAGGCAGGGATAAATGGCGTTTGCGATGGGATTATCCGTAGTTGAAAGGTAACACCTTCGAATCCTTCACCGTAGAGAGCGTCATCAACGTTTTCAGCCTTTCGATCTCCTCGATCTGGGAGAGGGTTTTGAACAGCAATTGCTCGTAGGACGGGAGGTCCTTGCAAATGATCTTCATCAGAAAATCAGCTTCTCCTGTGATGATAAAACATTCGGTGATCTCCTCGATCGTCTTGACCTTTTCCAAAAAGTTGTTCAGTGCGTTTTCCTTGTGCCAGGCCAGGGATACCAACACGAAAGTCTTGACATTGAGTCCGATAGCTTGCGGGTTGACCTGGGCGTGATAGCTCTCGATGATGGTTGATTGTTCCAGCTTTTTTACCCGTTCCAGGGTCGGCGCCGGCGACAACCCGATCTTCTTGGAGAGGTCCAGGTTGGTGATCTTGCTATTTTCCTGAAGGATTCGAAGGATTTTAAGGTCGATTTTGTCCAGTTTTTCAGCCATTGTCGTGCGATTTATTACCGTTTTTTGTGGCTGCAAGATAGCGGAAAGAAAATTAAACGCAAAGCATTGGACGAAAAACCCATGTTTGTTTTTTCAATTCTTCCAATCGCAAATTTATTTTTTTAAAAATTTGGGTTTCAGGGGCCAAAAAACGGGAAAAGGGACCCTGAAAACGCCCAGGATCCCTTTTCCAAAACCGGTAGAACCCCGATCACGGGAACACGCCCATGTTGAGGTAGTCGCTGCCGATCTTTTGGATCGCGCTGACAAAAGCGGCCGTCCGCAGGTCGGTTACTTTCTTCTTGCGTTTCATCACCTCCCGGATCTCGTTATAAGCGGTGATCATGGTTTCTTCCAGGCCGGAGCGGACCAGATCGATCTCGTCGGCTCCTTTGGCGATGATCTGCCGCTCCCGGGCGCCGATTGACCGCTTGGTCGTATCCTCGATGAGGTTGATGAGGCTGTGGTAAGTATTCTGGTTAAAACGCTTTTCCATGCGGCCGAAGCGCATGTGCGACAGGTTTTTCAACCATTCGAAGTAGGAAACGGTCACCCCCCCGGCGTTGAGGAACAGGTCGGGAATGATGAGCACGTTGTTTTTCAAAAGGATCTCTTCCCCAATGGAAGTGATGGGACCGTTAGCGGCTTCGGCGATGATCTTGGCTTTGACCTTGCCGGCATTTTCGGCAGTGACCTGGTTTTCCAACGCGGCGGGCACCAGGATGTCGCACTCCATTTCCAGCACTTTGGTCCGGTCTTTTTTATCGAAGAACTTGGCGTCGGGGAAGCCTTTAATGGAACCCGTTTCGCGGCGGTATTCCAGGAGTTTGAAGATGTCGATCCCCTTTGGATTGTAGAGGCCGCCTTCCATTTCCGAAACGCCGATGATCTTCATATCGCCTTCGGCCTGGGCGATCTTTGCAGTGAAAGAGCCCACGTTGCCGAGCCCTTGAACGATCATGGTCTTTCCGCTGGTGCCCAGGCTCAAGCCGCGGGAAGACATATCCTCCTTGTGGTTGCAAGCTTCGCGGATGCCGTAGTATACCCCGCGGCCGGTAGCTTCGTCGCGGCCCCAGATCCCGTGTTGGGAAACGGGTTTACCGGTTACGCAGCCGGCGGCGTCGATATCGTTCTCCTTAAAGGTGCGGTAAGTGTCATAGATCCAGGCCATTTCACGGCTTCCTGTACCATAGTCGGGCGCCGGCACGTCGATCGAAGGGCCGATGAAGTTGCGCTTGATCAATTCCGTGGTGTACCGGCGGGTGATCTTCTCCAGCTGACCCGGGGTGTATTCCCAGGGGTTGATCTTGACGCCGCCTTTTGCACCGCCGAACGGGACGTCCACAATGGCGCATTTGAAGGTCATCAGGGTGGCCAGGGCCATCACCTCCTCCTGGTTGACGTGGTTGCTGTAGCGGATACCTCCTTTCGTTGGCAGCCGGTGGTGGCTGTGCTGTACGCGATAGGCTTCGATCACCCGGTATTCCGATCCGATCTTCACCGGAAAATGCATGCGGTATACCGAGTTGCAGGTCTTGATCTGTTCCAGCAAACCTTTGTGCAATCCCGTATGCTGGGCAGCTCTGTCAAAGAAGTTCAGTACGCTCCCGTAAAAGCTTACTTGTGCGGTGGGTTCAGTCATTTTGTTTGGTTTGTTTTTCCAATTTGGTTAGCTTCCTGTCCAGAAAGATGAGAAAGACGACAATTCCCAGGAAGATGATCCCGATTGCCGTCACAACCACGTACATTTTTCCCATACTCCGCATGAAGTCCGCGCTGGTATCGCTACCCTGTGCCATCCCGGGAAGGAAGGCTGCGATCAAAAAGAGGGCTGGAAGAAATATCCGCTTACTCATTTGTCTGATTTGAGGGCCAAAAGTCGCGCAATTTTTCAAATCGTCCAAATTTTTTATAGATGTAAAAATAAAGACCTGAGTGGCACTGCCGGCACGTTCAGGTCCTGGTTTTATTCCTCCTCGAGGCGCCGTTCCCTCAGTCGTTCTATCCTGAAATTCAACTGGGCGATCCAGAGTCCCATCAAAAACCAGCCGAACACGGCGGGATAGAAGACCAGTCGCATCGTGTTGTCCAGGTCCTCGCCACCCAAAGCGGGGTTCCCTCCGTTTCCGGGGTGCAAACTGTCGGTCAGCCGGGGTATGACGAAGAGCAAGGGGATCATGGCGAAAAAAGCGAACAAGGCGTATACCGCCGATACCCGGGCCCGGTGATCGGGGTCTTCATAGGCCTGGCGCAATACAAAATAGGCCAGGTAGATCAACAGGCATATGGCGGTCATATTTTGCTTGATGTCGCCGCTCCAATATGCGCCCCAGGTATTCTTGGCCCAAACGGCTCCGGTCAGCAGGCCGAGGATGCCGAACAGGACGCCGGTCCGGATCATCGAAGCGGCCCGCTGGTCGTCCTGCATGTTTTTTTTCCACAAAAAACGGCCGCTGTAGATCACCGCGCCCAGGAACAACAGGATCATGGCAAACCACATGGGCACGTGGAAGTAGATGTTTCGGATGGTCTCCGCCAGGATGTTCCGGAATGGAAAGGTGATTCCCGCTTTTTCATGCAGGTCGGTGATGCGTTCGGGGGGCCATTGCAGGGAAGCCAAAGCCAGATTAACCGAATCCTGGGACACAAACACGGCGTTGGGCAACAAATGGACCCCGTCGACCGGGCTGTCGATGATGAGGGTGAAGTTCTGGGTCTTGTCGGTCGTCGGCAAGAACGGGGGGATCCCGAAGATCAGCTTCAAATCCCGGTCGTTCTGGATCAGGATCGGGCTGGCCGCCAATACATGGTCTTCATCCATCTTCAACCAGGCCCGGATGTCGCTGTTCATGTAGTGGGTGTTGTAGCCCTTGACCTTAAAAGAGATATTGCGGCCGGATTGAACCGTGCGCGGGTCCATTTCCACGATGCCCGGCTTTAGGGGGACCAGCAAACCGGCAATAAACGTATAGAGCAAAATGAGCACCGCGAGGGCCTTCCAGAAGTGTTTTTTTATCATGGTGGTTTATGTTTGAGTCGGGAGCTGCCGCGTCCTTACCTGAGCAACGCTCCCCTGTCATTCACGCCAAAGAAAGGAGAAGAGGATCAATGCAGCGCCCAGCAAAAGCAT
Organism: Lewinellaceae bacterium; assembly: GCA_020636275.1. Classification (GTDB taxonomy): domain Bacteria; phylum Bacteroidota; class Bacteroidia; order Chitinophagales; family Saprospiraceae; genus JADJTT01. The sequence continues at coordinate 256,690 of JACJYD010000002.1, forward strand.
GTCGATCCCCGCTAATATATACAAATCGCCTTTTATGGGCACTTCCACCCCCGCCCTGGGTATGAACCCGGTCTTGGCCAGACGGATGACCGTAGCCAAAATGGGGATCAGGAGGGGAAGGCTCAAAATGGCCATCAGGGTAGAGGCGTTGCTGGCTTTGGAAGCGATCGCCGATACAAAGGTCAGGGCGATCGAAAAGCCGAGGCTGCCCAGGGCGATCGCCCAGATAAAGGGCGTCAACTGACGGATCGGATAACCGGCTACCAGGCTGTAGGCGCCGAGGGTCAACAGGCTCAGGAATACCAGCAACAGGAAATTGTACAGGATCTTGGCCAACAACACGGCAATGGGATTGGCCAGGGTGTAGTAATACAACTGCCGGCTCGAGTGCTCCTGGGTGAAACTGCGCGTAACGGCATTCACCGAGGCGAACAGAATGATGATCCAAAACAGGGTGTTCCAATGGTCGGGGTCTATTTTTACGAAAGAAATATACACGACATAGACCGTGGACAGCACGTAGAGCAGGATACCGCCCAGCGCATATTTCTGGCGCAGTTCCAGCGTCCATTCCTTGTGGAGCAAAAAGGCGATTTCCCGGATCAGTTGCATCCCGAATAAAAATTAGACTAGTCGTTCCAGAACCGTTTCTATCATTTTTGTCACCGCCAATTTTGGATTGGGACTGAACTCCTGCGTGATCCGGTTGGCCAAAATGGCGTTGAAGGAAAGGGCTTGGTGCCCCAGGAGGCGCGACAATCCATATATGGCGGAGGTTTCCATTTCGATATTGGTCAGTGGGATCCCCTTGTAGGAGAAGGACGGAAGCAGCTTGAGCAATCGTTCCGCATTGGGATTGGGCAGGCGAAGAATGCGCCCCTGAGGTCCGTAAAAGCCCGGGCTCGTCAGGGTGATGCCCAGGGGCTCGTCCCTTCTCAGCGCTTCGATCAGGGCCGTCGAGCCCTTCACGGCATAGGGATGGATCTTTCCCATCTCCACGAGCTGCCCGGCCATTTCCTTCAGCTCTTCCTCTTCAGGGCTCGGGGTCCAATCGTAGAATTCCATCACGTTGTCGAGCCCGATGCCGTAGGCCGACACTACCAGGCTGTCGACGGGAATTTCAGGGTGAAGGGAGCCGGAAGTGCCCATCCGGATAAATTTGAGCGAGACCGGATTGGGCTTCGGGACGCGGTTTACCAGGTCTATGTTGACCAGGGCGTCCAGTTCGTTCAGGGCTATGTCGATGTTGTCGGGACCGATGCCGGTCGATAACACGGTAAACCGTTTCCCGCCGATCTCGCCGGTATGGGTGATGAATTCCCGTTTCCGGACGCTGACGTCCAGCCGGTCGAAATAATTGGAAATCATCGATACCCGCTTGGGATCGCCGACGGTGATGATCGTATCGGCAACCTGTTCGGGGTGCAAACTGAGATGATAAATCGTTTTGTCCGGGTTGAGGATGAGTTCGGATGCGGGGATGGGGATCATAATTGCGTTCGCTTCATTTCCATAAAAACTACTGACAGAGCAGGTATATCGGCTCTGTTTGGATGTGGTTGCTCTCATGTCCTGCGCGGTCCTTGATGTAGATCTCGTACCGGACCGTGTCGACCGGATAGTCGGGCGATACATCGCAAGGCGCTGGTTGCCCCGGTACCCAGTCCGGAAAGATACAACAAGTGGTATACATGCGGAAGGTAATTTCTCCGGAAATCCCGTTGGTGGTGCCCAATTCGGGAATAAAGGGGATGGTGAATTTTTCCGTCACCACGTCCAGCCGCAGGTCGCGGATGAACAGGTCGGTCTCCACCTGGTTGCTGCCCTCCTGGAAGAACCCGATGTCGCCGTCTCCATCGGTGAAGGAAATGGTCACCCAGGTTTCATCCTCGGTGCCATCACCCTGGATCAGGGTATTTTTCGTCAATCGCTGGAATTCGATGACCGGTTCGATGGGATAATCCGGCGGCTGGGTGCAGGAAGCAAGCCCCAGCAGGATAAACCCGGCATTCAAAAAAACAAGACGCTTCATAGTCGGTTATTTCTTTGGTAACGGCAAAATACGCATTTTATTTATTCGGGTGGCCGTGCATTCAACGCCACTCTCTTTAATCGATATCTTTGCTTCCATGATGGATCAGCAGGCAATACGGGAAGACCTGGCGCAGAAACTCGACCGGCTAAAAGCCTCCGGTTTCGAGGCGCTGGCGCTGGAAGTATTTCACTACCAGGCCCGGCACAATTCCGTATATGCCGAATATATCGCCTTGCTCGGTCTGGAGCCGGACCGTATCCAACGCCTGGATCAGGTCCCTTTCCTGCCCATCCAGTTGTTTAAGACACACCGCATCCAAACCGGGGAATGGACTCCGGGACGCCAGTTTACCAGCAGCGGTACGACCGGGGAAACGACCAGCCGGCATTTGCTGCGCGATGATCACTGGTATCAGGTCAATTGCGAACGCTGTTTCTCGTCCTTCTACGGTCCCGTCGATTCCTTCTGTTTCCTGGCTCTGCTTCCGGCCTATCTCGAGCGGGAAGGGTCTTCGCTGGTCTACATGGCTGACCACTTCATCAAGCGGTCGGCTTTTCTGCAAAGCGGGTTTTTTCTGTATGATTGGAACAATCTGACGCGGGTTTTGGCCGAGTGTCAGTCCCGAAAAATTCCCACCGTGCTATTAGGCGTCAGTTTCGCACTGCTCGACCTGGCTGAAAAATTCCCCATCTCCATTCCGGATATCCTCATCATGGAAACCGGCGGTATGAAAGGCCGTCGGCGGGAACTCACTCGCGAAGAATTGCACGCCCGTCTTCAGGAAGCCTTCGGCGTGCCGGCGATTCATTCCGAATACGGGATGACCGAGCTTTTCTCCCAGGCTTATTCCCAGGGGGAGGGGCGATACCGCCCCGGGCCGCTCCTGCGCGTTTTTGCCCGCGAGATCACTGATCCCCTGTCGCCCCAACAGTCCGGCCGCCTCGGAGTGCTCAACCTCATCGATCTGGCCAATCTCGACACCTGTTCTTTCATCGCCACCGACGACCTGGGCAAGGTCTATCCCGACGGCTCCTTCGAGGTGCTCGGCCGCCTGGACAACAGCGATATCCGGGGGTGCAATTTGCTGGTGGCTTAATATTTCGGCACATTTGGATCTACCTCATCCGACCAGGCCAGAATACCGCCTTGGAGGTTGTATAAATTGGTATATCCGAAATAAGCCTGAAGGTATTGCACGATCTCTCCGCTGCGGCGGCCGCTGCGGCAGTAGACGACGACCTGCCGGTCGCGATCGAACCGGTCGATGTGTTGAGGGACGCTACCCATCGGGATCAGCTCGCCGCCGATGTTGCAGAGCTCGTGCTCAAAGGGTTCGCGCACGTCGATGAGTTGGAAGTCGGAACCCTGGTCCATCAGGGCCTTCAGTTCCAAAGGAGTGAGTGTGGGGACATTGCTCATTTTCATTTCATTTGGGGTTTGGCAAAATGCTTCGTAGTCAATTAATTGGGTGACGTCGTGCGGGCGTGCAGCAGGCAATTTGATGGTCCGGAACTGCAAGGTGGCTGCATCCAGGATCAGCAATTTGCCGTCCAGGGTTTCGCCTGCGCCGGTGATCAGTTTGACGACCTCATTGGCCTGCAGGGAACCTAGAATGCCGGTCAGGGCGCCCAGAACCCCGGCTTCCGCGCAGTTGGGGGCCTGTTCTGCCGGAGGAGGCTCGGGAAAGAGGTCCCGGTAATTAGGCCCCCTGCTGCCGTCCTCCCGAAGGCGGTTAAAGACCGACACATGACCTTCGAACCGGAATACGGAGGCATGCACGCACGTTTTATGAAACAACAAACAGGCGTCATTGATCAAATACCGGGTGGGAAAATTATCGGTGCCGTCGACTACAATATCGTAAGCCTCCACTATTTCAGGTGCATTCGTAGAGGTAAGCCGCATTGGAAAAGATTGGATCCGGATGAGGGGATTGAGCGCCCGGAGCCGTTTTTCGATAGCCAGGGCTTTGTTGAGCCCGACGTCATTGACGCTGAAAGCGATCTGCCGCTGCAGGTTGCTGATCTCCACCTGATCGGAATCGACGATCCCGATCGTGCCGACTCCGGCCGCAGCGAGATAGAGGAGGGAGGGACATCCCAATCCGCCCGCGCCGACCACGAGCACCCGGGCATTCTTGAGCATTTCCTGACCGGCCGGCCCGATGCCCGGCAAGATCAGGTGCCGGGAATAGCGCAGCAGCTCTTCTTTGGTGAATGGGGTCATAAGTTCATTTACTTTTCCAGGACTTCGCGGACCCAGGCCAGGGCCAGGGCCAACTGCTCCGCCCGGTTCAAATGGGTATTATCCAACACCCGGGCATCCTCAGCCTGCCGCAACGGGCTGTCTTCCCGGCTGGAATCGATGCGGTCGCGGTCGAGCAGATTTTTGCGGACCTCCGCCATCGAGACGGACAGCCCCTTGGCTTGGAGTTCTTCAAATCGCCGCCGCACCCGCTCGTCTTCCGAAGCCGTCAGGAATATCTTCAAATCGGCATCGGGAAACACCACCGTGCCGATATCGCGGCCATCCAACACCACTTTCCGTTTGCGGCCCATGGCTTGTTGTTGCGCCACCATGGCGCGGCGCACCGCAGAAATGGCGGAAACCTGGCTGACCTGCTCGGATACCTGCATCTGCCGGATGGCTTGCTCCACCACTTTGCCGTTCAGCAGGGTTTGGTTGCCCGATCCGTTGGCGCGGAACTCGATTTGGATATCCTCCAGGGCTTTTTTCACAGCGACCGGGTCGGTCCAGTCTACTCCGTTTTCCAGGAAGTACAGGGTCACAGCCCGGTACATCGCCCCGGTGTCGATGTAGGCGTAACCCAGTTCGCGGGCCAGGTCGCGGGCCAGCGTGCTCTTTCCGCAAGCCGAATGGCCGTCGATGGCTATGATGATTGATTTCATTTCAATTGGATAGAAAAAAGGGAGTGCGGTCGGCACTCCCTTTTTTAACATGGAAGTCGATCTCCCATGGATCAGTATTCGTCCTCGTTAAAGAGGAAATCGTCCTTCTTCGGGTAGTCGGGCCAGATGTCTTCAATACTCTCGTAGATCTCCCCCTCATCCTCCAGTGATTGCAGGTTCTCTATGACTTCGAGCGGAGCACCTGAACGGATAGCGTAATCGATCAATTCATCCTTTGTAGCGGGCCAGGGAGCATCTTCGAGATGGTAGGCCAGTTCTAACGTCCAGTACATAGCACCAGTTTAAAAAAATTAATGAACGAAAATGGGCGTGTTGATGGGAGGAAAATTCTAAAAAGGGTTTTATTTACCAATTAAAACCATAAAAAATTTTTTCCACGCATAAAAAAATTGGAAAAAATTTCATATTCCCTCATTTTGGGGCAAAAGTATAAAACTACGCATACAAGTGCAAGTGCTTTGTCAAACAAAATGCAAGGTCGATGTTAAAGGTTACGACCTTGCATTTATAATGACGTGATTTTTGGGTCTATTGCAGGGGGCGCTTGCCGATGTATGCCTGCAAACGATCGTTGTTGTTGGCGATGAGGTACAGCAGGCGTCCGTCGGCGAGGTGCACTACCTCAAGGTCCCGGGCATCCTTGTTGGCCCAGAGCCCGGTGCCGGACCAGCGCTGGGGCGTGAAATCACCGGCTCCATTTCCAAGCAGCAGCAATCCGTTTCCGGCGTCGTAGGGCCCCGATTCGGTATCTGCCGAGTAATTGTTGCCGACGAGCAGAATGTCGGGTAGCCCATCCTGGTTGATGTCCTGCACGCAAAACTGGTTGCCGGGAGCGATCTGGGCCAGCGGGGGCAGCGGCCGGGCCTGAAAAGTGCCCTTTCCACTGTTCAGGAACAGCATAGATCTGAACTCATAGGCATTCAGGACCAGGGCGCTGTTCAGGTCACTTTCAGCGAATACCTGATCGATCGTTGCCTGGGAATATGGTCCGAAATAGACAAACTTTTTCTTGACCCCCGGCAATTGCTTGATGAGGTTTTCCCGCCGGGGCAGGGGATATTCCTTGCCGTTCTCAAAAAAGGAGAGAATGGGGTCCATGCTGCCGTTGCCGTCGAAATCCTTGGCGTAAACCTTGAGCGGCCCCTCTTTCGAGGCGTGCAGGCGGGTATTGAGCCCCAGGTTTCCGGCCAGGATGTCCTGGTCGCCGTCGCCGTCCACATCCGCAACAGCCAGGCAATTCCACCAGCCGTTGGTGCCGACCAATCCATACTTCTCCGTACTGTTGACCAGCTTCCCGTCTTCCAGGCTGAATACCGTAACCGGCATCCATTCACCGCTGACGACCAGTTCGTCGTTTCCGTCCCCGTCCAGGTCGCCCCAGCGGAAATCAGTGACCATTCCGATGTCGCGAAGTTCCAGCGACACCTGATCCGTAGCGTCCTTGAAGCGCCCTTGCTCATTGCGAAGGATAATGCTCTGCGGGGGAGCCGGGTAGGCGCCCGGCGATACGCGTCCGCCTACCAATACGTCCAGATCGCCGTCGCCGTCGATATCGTGGACGCTGACACAGGAACCGCTGGAAGTGATCCGCGGCAAGGCGTCGGTAGCTGCGGAAAAATGGCCTTTTCCGTCATTGAGGTACAAACGGTCCTGGTAATGGGAATCGTTGAGCGGGTATTCGCTCCCCCCGCTGACGACGTAGAGGTCCTGATCGCCGTCGCCATCGGCGTCGAAGAACAGGCAACCGGTGTCTTCATAAGCCCGGTCGGTGCTCCAGGCCTCCTGATCCATCCGGTGGAAAGTGCTGTTCTTTTGCTGCAGGAACAGGGCGCCGGCCTGCCCGATGGCGCCACCGACGAAGATATCTTCCAATCCGTCTCCGTTCACATCGGCCACGGCCAGGTTGGGTCCCTGAGTGGAGAAACGGTGGGGGAGGAGGCGCTCCCTGTTAAAATCTTCAAAGGGGTTTTCCTGGTGTACAAAATCCAGGCCCAGGTTGTTGGCGGACTGGAAAAACGGTTCGCCGGCCGTGTCCAGGCTGGGCAGGTTTTGTTTGCTGGCATCACTTTGTTTCAGGACCAGCCGTTGGTTGGGTTTTATGTTTTCCAAAACCTGGATAGACCCGTCGGGCCAGCGTACTTCCAGGCGATCGATGTTCGAATTATCCGACAGCCCGAAATGGATCAGGTGTTGGACGGAGGAGAGGAATCCCCGGGTGGGAGTCATTTCCTGGTATTGCGAGTTGGCGCCCTGATCTATTTTTATGCTGGCGCCGGTGCCTTCGGTGTTTGGTGCATTCCCCTCCAGCGCGATCTGGAGGAAGTTGCCTTTCCCTTTTTCCACGCTCAGGTTTTTGAACAGGAAGGCCGGGTCCTCGATGTTGTTGACCACGAGGTCGAGGTCGCCGTCGGCATCCAGATCGGCATAGGCCGAGCCGTTGGAGTAGGAGGGTTTGTAGAGCCCCCAGGGAGTCGTAACTTTTTCAAAGGTCAGGTCGCCCTTGTTCCGGTACATGTAGTTGGGCAGCCGTTCGGAGGGGATTAGCTTGAGGTAGTCGTTGAAGTCTGGGAATTGTTTTGGGGTGATACCACCCGCGCGGTTGACGGAATCGACCGTGTAGGGCAGATAATCCATATTGGTCACATCCCGGTAATAGCCGTTGGTGATGTAGAGGTCTTTCCAGCCGTCGTTGTCGAAATCGGCCAGCAGCGGGCTCCAGCTCCAGTCGGTATTGGACACGCCGGCCATGACGCCCACCTCGCTGAATCCGCCCTCGCCCATGTTCAGCTGGAGAGTGTTGCGCATGAGTTGCTTGCCATAGCCGTAACGCACGAGGGTTTCGTAGCGATCGACCATCATGGTCGACATCAGGAGTTTTTGGCGGCGGTTGTCTTCGGCGATCATGTCCAGCGACATGATGTCTACGCGGCTGTCGTTGTTAAAATCCGCAATATCGACGCCCATGGTGTGGTTGCTCTGGTGGCGCAGGTAATCGTCGATGCGGTTGGTAAAGGTGCCGTTTTTGTTATTGATGTAGAGAAAATCGGGTTCGATGTAGTCGTTGGCGACATAGATATCCGGATATCCGTCGGCGTTGAAGTCGCTCACGGTGACGCTCAGACTGAAGGCCCGGTTGGAAATCCCTGCTTGTTGGCTGACATCCGTAAATTTGCCGTTGCCTTCATTCCGGTAGAGGTGATCCGATTCCATGGGCGTCTTGGGGGCGTTGACCCGCACCTGTTTGCCGCCCTCTTCCATCAAGGCGATCTGGTTGACGTTGGAAAAGTCGTTGGGATAGTTGATCAGGTAGAGGTCGAGGTCGCCGTCGAGGTCGTAGTCGAAAAAGTTGGCGTGGTTGGAAGCGGCAATGTCGTCGATCCCGTATGGGGCCCCCTGTTCCGAAAAGGTCATGTCGCCGTTGTTGATGTAGAGCAGGTTGCGCCGCTCGGTCACTGCCTGAAGGCCGGCACGGCATACATAGAGGTCTTCCCAGCCGTCGGCATTGATGTCGACGACCGTGACGCCGGTCTTGTAGCCGCCGGTAGCGCCGACCCCGGCCTTGTCGGTGATATCTTCAAAGGTCATATCCCCTTTGTTCAGGTAAAGGCGGTTGGATTCCTGGCTGCTCACGAAATACAGGTCGGGCAGGCCATCCTTGTTGACATCCAGTACCGCAACACCACCGCCGTTGTACATATAGGAATTGGTCAGGATATTCGTCTGGTGATCCTCCGTGATCCGGTTGGCAAACGCGATCCCGGAAGACTCCGGGGCGATCAGCTCAAACACAGGGTCGGTAGGAGGTGTACTTCCGCCATCTTTTTTTTCGCCAGACTGGCATGAAGCAAGTAATAAAATCGTTAATACTGCGAAATACACTCGTTGCATAAGCGTTAATGGATTATTTTCGCCTAAAATTAGGTAAATAAAAATTTTACTCCGGCCATAATCGTGTAGTATGGGTATCATTTTGAAAAAAAGGATCGGATCGCGCCTGTTTTTTTTGGGCATTTTCCTCGCAGTGTCCGCCTGTGTTTCGGGACAAAAACCCCCGGAAAACAAAGAGGAATACGATAAGGCCTACGAGTGGCGCATCCGGCAGGAATACTTGTATGACGTTTATATTCCGGCCGATCTCACGGATGCCTTTATTCAACTCAATCGCCTGATCGACGAACCTTCCAAGCAGAAATTCAAGGGGATGGATGAAGAGGAAGCCGCTCATCAGCTGTTTTTCAGCCTGGGGCGCTGGATCATCTATAATTGGGGGTTTTACGGCGGTTCCCGTTTGTCTCACTTCCTGCGCGGATTGGGCATTACCCATCCGGAAGATATGGGAATGTTCGTCATGATCACCTATCACCGGAACCTCAACCGAAGTCCCTTGGAAGTCAAGTCCCTGGTCGAACGGTTTCAGGAGGAACGTAAAAAAGAGGTCGAAGAAAAACACAAAGAAGGGACCATCCTGTATGAAGAAACCCGGAAGGTAGGTAAAAATGGAGGGTGATCGGGTATTGATCATTTCCAGGCTTCTATTACTTTTGTAGCGCTGTTTACAAAAATGGAATATGTACCATCTCCCTGTTCTGGCAGGTAAAAACCTCCATACTCCCCCGGCTGGGGCCACCCTTCCTGCTGTTTGTGCGGAGAAGAAGAAAAAGAAGTGCTGCAAAAAATACAAAGAGGGAAAGCGCTGCAAGGATTGTCCCAACCGGTGATATTAGCAACGCAATCATTGCACTTTTGCCAATTTTTTTACTTTTGTACCCTTTCAAGAGTGGGCGGCCTTTGTTGCATTATCGCCCCGGACGGCTATATTTGCCGAAATTTTTAGAAAAATAAGACCAAGCATGCCAAAAAACCTATTGATCGTGGAGTCGCCTGCCAAGGCAAAGACCATTGAGAAGATTCTGGGCAAGGACTTTACGGTGAAGTCGAGCTACGGCCACATCCGCGATCTTCCCAAAAGTGAACGCGCAGTTGATATTGAAAAGGGTTTTTTGCCCAAATACATCGTCACGCCAGATAAGAAAAAGGTCGTGAACGAACTCAAGGATTGGGTCAAGAAGGTCGATGAGGTATGGCTGGCGACGGACGAAGACCGGGAAGGGGAAGCCATCTCCTGGCACCTGGCCCAGGTTCTCGGGCTCGACGAATCCCGTACCAAACGGATCGTTTTCAGCGAGATCACTCCGCCGGCTATTTTGCAGGCAGTGAAAAATCCCCGTACGATCGACCGGCATCTTGTCGATGCACAACAGGCCCGCCGGGTGCTCGATCGCCTGGTGGGATACGAACTGTCTGAGTTGCTTTGGAAGAAAGTGAAAGGAAAATTGTCGGCGGGCCGCGTTCAATCGGTCGCCGTCCGCCTGATCGTGGATCGCGAACGGGAGATCCTGCAGTTCAATACAACGCCTTTTTTTAAGGTTTCCGCGCTTTTTCGCGTGCCCAACGAGCAGGGTAAGCTCACCGACCTGAAGGCCGATGCCCCGGGCAAGTTCAACGGGGAAAAAGATGCCCGGACCTTCCTCGAAAAATGTATCGGCGCCACCTTTACCATCGGCAATATCGAGGTAAAGCCCCAAAAGAGAAGACCGGCGCCTCCGTTCACCACCTCGACCCTCCAACAGGAGGCCAGCCGCAAAATGGGCTTCTCCGTGAAGCGCACCATGGTGGCCGCCCAAAAACTCTACGAACAGGGTTTTATTACCTATATGCGTACCGATTCGACCAACCTCAGCGAGTTGGCCCTGAATGCCATCGCTACGGAGATCGAGAACCAATACGGCAAACGCTATCTGCATACCCGCCGGTACAAGAGCAAAAGCGCTTCTGCCCAGGAAGCACACGAGGCCATCCGTCCTACTTATATCGAGAAACAACAAGTGCCCGGCAACCGCGACGAGCAGCGCCTGTACGAACTGATCTGGAAGCGGGCCATCGCTTCCCAGATGTCCGATGCCGAACTGGAAAAGACCATCGTGGATATCGGCATTTCCACCATGAAAGACGCCCAGCTCCAGGCAGAGGGAGAAGTGCTGAAATTCGACGGCTTCCTGAAAGTATACCTCGAATCGAAGGACGATGACGAGGACGAGGAAACCAAGGGCATGCTCCCTCCGCTGAAGGTAGGGCAGGTGCTTCAAATGCAGCACATGGATGCCACCCAGCGCTTTACCCGTCCGCCGGCCCGCTACACGGAAGCAGGCCTGGTGAAAAAACTCGAAGAACTGGGCATCGGTCGCCCCTCCACTTATGCCCCTACCATCAGCAAGATCATGGAAGAAGGGCGCGGATACGTAATTAAAGATTCCCGCGATGGAGAAGAACGCGCCTACCAGATGCTTCACCTCAAAGACGGAGCGATCACTTCCAAAACCCAAAAGGAAGTGGTCGGCAAGACAAAGAACCAGCTTTTTCCCACCGATATGGGCTCGATCGTCAGCGACTTCCTGCTCGAGCATTTCGACGATATCATGGACTACGGTTTTACCGCCGACATCGAGAAGCAATTTGACGATATCGCCGAGGGCAAGGAAAATTGGAAGGCCATGCTCGAAACGTTCTACAAGCCCTTCCATGCCAATGTGGAAAAGACCCTGGAAGAAGCCGATCGCGCATCCGGCGAACGCATCCTGGGCAAGGATCCCGGGTCGGGCCGAACTGTGCTCGTCCGCCTGTCGCGATTGGGCAAGCCCGTGATCCAGATCGGCAAACCCGAGGAACTGGAGGAAGGGGAAAAGCCCCGCTATGCCAACCTTCGCGGCGGCCAGACCATGGAGTCCGTCTCCCTGGAAGAAGCCATGGAATCGTTCCAGCTGCCCCGCACGATCGGGCAACTGGACGGACAAGAGGTGTCGATAGGCGAAGGGCGCTTTGGCCCCTATGTGCGGATCGGCGAACAATACATCTCTATTCCGCGTGGCGAGGACCCGCTTGCCCTGACGATGGAACGGGCCATGGAACTGATCGAAGAAAAGAAAAAGGCTGATGCGCCGATCGGTACGTATAAAGGACAGGCCATTTCTAAAGGCAAAGGCCGGTTTGGCCCCTTCCTGAAGTGGAACGGACTGTTTATCAACATTCCAAGGAAGTATAACCCCGACCACATCACCCTGGAAGAAGCGCACAAGCTCATCGAGGAAAAGCTCGAAAAGGAAGCCAACCGCTACATCCGGCAGTGGGAAACGGAAAAGATCTCGATCGAGAACGGCCGTTGGGGACCTTTCATCCGGTTCAGGAAGAAGATGATCTCCCTGCCGAAAGTGGATGGGAAACGCATGACCGAGGAGCAGGCCGCCGAAATGTCCCTGGAAGAGGTGAAGAAAGTGATCGAGGCCGAGGTACCCGATGCATTCGGCAAAAAGAAAGCCAAGAAATAGGGGCAACCTATTCGTTGCCCGGAGCGTTTTAAAATATGAAAATGTAAAACCATGGCAGAAACCAAAAATCCACCGAACCAGCTAAATATCGAATTGCCCGAAGATATTGCCGACGGCGAATATTCCAACCTGGCCATCATTTCGCACTCACCTTCCGAATTTGTGATAGACTTCATCCGGATCGTGCCCAACGTGCCCAAGGCCAAGGTCAAATCCCGGATCATTCTGACCCCTCAGCACGCCAAACGGCTGATGAAAGCCCTCATCGATAACGTGAACAAGTACGAGGGCCAGTTCGGCCATATCGATGAGCCCGAACAACCGCCGTTTCCGCCAATGAGTTTCAATACGCCCAAGGCTCAGGCGTAATATATTTGAGGAAAAGTGATTGGACGGCCGTCGGCCGTCCAATCACTTTTCCTCAAATATAGCGCCTTCCCTTTTGCATCCATTGGACGGTTATGCATAAAAGATGGTTACTTCTTTTGTTCCTGGGGATCATCTATTTTCCCATATTCTTCCATTTGGACAGCCAGCCCATCCGAAACTGGGATGAGGGACTTTTTGCCATTCGCGCCTATTACATGGCTGAAACCGGCGACTATCTGAGCGATTTCAGCCTGGTAGAAGGGATGCCGGAACACCGGAATACCAAGCCGCCGTTCGTGACCTGGCTACAGGTTCTGTCCATGAAAACCCTGGGATATAATGCGCTGGCGCTGCGATTGCCCATTGCCCTGCTGGTCCTTTTCCTGGCTCTTTTCCTGGTCTGGTTTTTCCAAACCGAGTTCAAAAAACCGCTGATGGGGATGGTGGCGGCCCTGGTCTTGCTCACCTCCACCGGTTTCGTCAGGGGACATGTATCCCGAACGGGCGACCAGGATGCCGCATTGGCCGTGTTCATGTTCGTATCGGTGGCCTTTTTCTACCGCTATGCCCGGTCCGGAAATGACCGGGAGAGGATCCGGAACCTGGCCATTCTCACGCTCAGCCTCTTCGCAGCCACCCTGACCAAGCATGTCGTAGGCTTGCTTTTCGTTCCCGGCATGATCCTGTACCTGGCCCTGACAAAGAAACTGGTCCAGGCCCTGAAAGATAAATGGGTCTATATTTTTCTCTTTCTCTTTTTGCTGGCCCTCGCTGCTTTATACGGCTATTATGAATGGCAGTATCCCGGCTTTCTGGCGAGGATCTGGAAGGCCGACCTTGCCGGCCGGTATGTCAATACGATCGACATGCACAAGCATACGACCCTCTATTATTTCAACGGTTGGACAAAGGGGAATTTCCTGCCCTGGATATACTGGCTACCGCTTTCCTTTCTATTGCTCTTTACCCCCGGTTATGAGAAGTATAAACCCTTGCTGTTGCTGCTTTGGGCATGCGTCATTCCCTATTTTACCGTCATCTCCTTCAGCGAGACCAAGACCTTTTGGTATGATGCACCTTTGTATCCGCTTCTCGCCGCATTGGCAGGGGCGGGCATTTTTTTTGTATACCGGTATTTAAAGGAGGACCTGTTGAGAAATATGCCTTTTTCAAAACTGACGCTCGGCATCTATTTTTTCGGCTTGGTATTCCTGATGCCCTATAGCAAGACCATTCAGCGCATTTCGCATCCCGAAGAAATATCGCCCTACGAACGGTACGCCTATCTGATGAAAAAACTGGAACGAGACCACCCCGAGATCCGGGCGTATACCATTCTGACAGACAATACTTTCAGTATGCAGCCCGTCTTCAAAAAATTGGCCTATAACAAAAAGGGCTACGATATAAAACTTCAGAAGTACCAATATTCCCTGTCGGAAAATGATCTGGTCCTGATCTGTCTGGAAGGGCCGCTGAAGGTGGTGGAAGAGTCCTTTGAATATACGACCATCGAGGAGTCCCATGGGTGCAGGCTGATCCGGGTAGGGGCGAAGAAGGAGGGGGGTGCAGGGCAAAAAGAGTAAAGCCCGCACTATTCCTGCCCATCAAACAACGTCCCCGTCCTCTGCGGCGGCACCACTCCCAAATGCTTGTACGCCTTCTCCGTTGCCGTTCGCCCGCGCGACGTGCGCTGGATGTAGCCTTCCATGATCAAAAAAGGCTCGTTGACCTCCTCGATCGTACCGGCTTCTTCCCCGACCGCCGTAGCGATGGTCGTCAGCCCCACGGGGCCGCCGGCGAATTTCTGAATGATCGCGCTGAGGATCCGGTTATCCATCTCGTCCAGCCCGTGCTCGTCGACGTTGAGGGCGGACAGGCCGTATTTCGCCATTTCTACGTCGATGGTGCCGTTGCCCTTGATTTGGGCGAAGTCGCGCACGCGGCGCAACAGGGAGTTGGCGATACGGGGAGTGCCCCGGCTGCGCCGGGCTATTTCAGAAGCGCCTTCGTCCGTGATGGGCACGCCCAGGATGCCGGCCGAGCGGTGTACGATGTGAATGAGCGTTTTCGTATCGTAGTAATCCAGGTGGCAGACGATGCCGAAGCGGGCCCGCATCGGCGAGGTCAGCAAACCGCTGCGGGTGGTGGCGCCCACCAGGGTGAACGGGTTGAGCGACAGTTGAATGCTGCGCGCGCTGGGCCCGGAGTCGATCATGATGTCGATCCGGTAATCCTCCATAGCCGAGTAGAGGTATTCTTCCACCACCGTATTCAGGCGGTGGATCTCGTCGATGAACAACACGTCGCCCGCTTCCAGGTTGGTCAGCAGGCCCGCCAAATCGCCCGGCTTCTCCAGCACGGGGCCGGAGCTCATCTTCAGGTTGGCGTTCAGTTCGTTGGCGATGATATAGGAAAGCGTGGTTTTGCCCAGGCCGGGTGGGCCGTGGAGCAATACATGGTCGAGGGCCTCGCCCCGCTGATTGGCAGCGGCGATGAAGACCTTGAGGTTGTCGACGATCTTGGGTTGTCCGCTGAAGTCGGAAAGGACCTTCGGGCGCAGCGCCCGTTCGACCTGCCGGTCTTCGCTGGACAATTCTTTACCACTCGGATCTAGATTGGGATTTTGCATGGTACAAAAATAACGAAAAAAGGAGTGGGTGGGCACAGCCTGCCCATTCCTTTTTATTTATCTTTGTGCCGCCATTTAAAAATCAATCACACCAACGATAATTTTGTGTGATACAAAATCTGTACTCCCATCATGAATGGATCTAAAGTAACCATCGAAAACGGAAAACTGATCGTACCCAACGATCCCATCATTCCCTATATCGAAGGGGATGGTATCGGCCCGGATATCTGGGCAGCTTCCGAGCGCGTATTCGACGCCGCTGTTGAAAAAGCATACAATGGCCAGCGCAAGGTCTTCTGGACGGAAGTCCTCGCCGGCGAAAAAGCCTTCAACCAGACCGGAAGCTGGTTGCCCGACGAAACCCTCGACCGCATTGCCGAATACCGCGTCGCCATCAAAGGCCCGCTGACCACACCGGTAGGTGGCGGTATCCGCTCGCTGAACGTGGCCCTGCGCCAAAAGCTCGACCTGTATGCCTGTGTGCGGCCGGTCCGTTATTTCAATGGTGTACCTTCGCCGGTTCGCCAGCCGGAACTGATCGACATGATCATTTTCCGCGAAAATACCGAAGATATCTACGCCGGGATCGAGTACCTCAACGGTACCCCGGAGGCCGATAAACTCAAGAAATTCCTGATCGATGAGATGGGTGTGAAGCAGATCCGCTTCCCCAATACCGTATCCCTGGGTATCAAGCCGGTGTCGGTGGAAGGGACCGAACGCCTCGTTCGTTCCGCGATCGAATACGCCCTCGACAATAACCTGCCCTCCCTGACCATCGTGCACAAAGGGAATATCATGAAGTTTACCGAAGGTAAATTCAAGGAGTGGGGCTATGCCGTCGCCGAGCGCGAATATGGCGACAAGGTCTTCACCTGGGCACAATACGACCGCATTGCCGCCGAAAAAGGCAGCGACGCCGCCAATGCCGCACAAAAAGAAGCCCTCGCCAAAGGCGCGCTCCTCGTCAAGGACGTCATCGCCGATGCTTTCCTGCAGCAGATCCTGACCCGTCCGAACGAGTACTCGGCTATTGCTACGCTCAACCTCAACGGCGACTACATCTCGGATGCGCTCGCTGCACAGGTGGGCGGTATCGGTATCGCTCCGGGCGCCAACATCAACTACGAATCGGGAATGGCGATCTTTGAAGCCACGCACGGTACGGCCCCCAAATACGCCGGTCTGGACAAAGTGAATCCCAGCTCGGTCATTCTCTCCGGGGAGATGATGTTCCGCTATATGGGCTGGAAAGAGGTGGCCGACCTCATCATGAAAGGCGTGGAAGGCGCTATCGGCAAGAAACGCGTGACCTATGATTTCCATCGCCTGATGGAGGGCGCTACCCTCCTGAAGTGCTCCGAGTTCGGATCGGAGATCATCGCGAATATGTAAGAAAAAAAGAAGGCGGGCACTTGGCCCGCCTTCTTTTTTTATACGAGTTCGTCGTCTATGTAATTTTTCTCCTTTTCCATTTGGGGGAGCTCCAGTTTTTCTTCCTCCTCCGGTTCATCCAGGTTGAGTTCCTGCGCGCGCTCCTTCAGGCGCAAAGCTTCCCGCTTGAGCGCTTTTTCCTCCCAATCCTTACTGAAACCGGGATACCCGAATACGTCGAAGTAATGAAAAGCCAGGCCTAGCCCCCAGCCCGCAATGGGAAAAAACGCCCACAGGTAACCGGGCGAGGTGAACAGGTTGAGGGCCACGAGGAAAATGCTGGTGATGGCCCAGGACCAGAAATGAGCCCAAAAGTCTTTGACTTTTTTCACCCGTTTTTTGGCTTCCTTGATATATGCTTCTTCTTTCATCGCTATACGAGGTCTTGTTCGTCATAGTTTTTTCGCAACTCCTTCAACTCCAGGGACTCGTCCTTGACAGGCGGGAGCGGAGCCGTCATTTCTTCCTCCTTTTCCACGATGCGTTTTCCACGAATGCGCTCCATCTCCTTCTCGATCTCCTCATCCTCCCACTCCGGGGTGAGGATATTGGTGCCGGGAATGCCGAATACCCGGACGTAGTGGAAGGCCAGGCCCATTCCCCAAAAGAGCGTGGCGGGGAGAAAGTCAAAGGGGTCACCATCGAGCATCATGATGATCGACATGACGACGTTGACGATCACAAAGGCTTTTAAATGGTTGAAAAAGCGCTTTTTTTTCTGTACCCGCCGCTTTGCAAGCAGGTAATACCGTTCATCTGTTTCGTTTGGTCTATCCACGTATCAATTTTCTTTGAGAAGAATACAGCGCAAAAATGAATTTTAAAACGCTTTACTAAATAAGGGGCCTTCGACCTAAATGTCAAATTCTTTCGATTAAAGATGCATTTTTCAGCATTTTTAAAAAATTTATTCGGAAGTAGAGGGTGCTTCTACCGCGTTTTTCTTTTTGATCATTTGCCGGCCCAGATTCGCCGTCAAGGCGCCAAGCCCTGCCAAGAGCCCGCCCAGCAAACCCGTGATCAGCTCCATGCCCAATGCCGGAATGCCCCCGAACAACTGCCCCATTCGCCCGGCCAGCAGGTCGTGGTTCAGCGTGCTGAGGTAGTAGGACATGCCCCACCACAACAACAGCCCCGCTAAAAAACCGGCCAGAAAGGAATAAATGCTGTGCGTGTTGTAAAAGATCAGGCCTATCAAAAAAGCGATGGGAGCGATCACCCACCACCAGGGCAGGAAGAACTGGGCCGCGAAGCCAATGAGCAGGGTCAGAAAGAATTGGAAAAAGAGATTCATCGAAATAGTGGTTGTTGATTCCGTTAGGACGCCAAACCTGGCGCCTCTCTACCCCCCCGGCACAAAGGCCCCTTCACACAGCACCTCCTGCCGGTTGTCGTCGGCAGAACTCATAAAAAACAAGGGGTAATAGAGCCCTTCGGCCCAGGTCTGGAGGAAATTGTCGTAATAAAAACTGCCCGGATTGCCGGATTGGCCGCCGGGATATACTCCGTAGGCTTTTACTTCAGGCCCCATCTCGACCACCATTCGCCAGGAAGGGCCGTTGCCCGACCGGGTGGCGTTCAAGGCCTCCGGATAACCGCCCGCGCGTAGCGGTGGAGCGGAGAAGGCGGGAATGCGCGCCAGGTGGTTGATCTGAACCGGATGATGCTTGCCCCAGTCGTAATCCACCTCGCCGAGGTGCTCGCGGAGCTTCCCGATCGCTTGCTGGAATGCGATGGTCACGGTTTGCGTGGGAGATTCCCGCTCCGGGGTGGTCTCGATATCCCAAAAGGTATTCATGGGGTCCGATCGCAAAAGGGTTACCGTTTCCCATTTTTCGGGGTGAAGAACCGCCAGGGTGTCGCCGGCGTGGTAAAATTCGTCCCAAAGGGTGGAATCCAGCGAATTCCACCACTCATCGAAAAGAATGGGAGCGACCTCATCTACATTGAATGTGAATTTCCAGTTTTCGAGCAACTGGATCATTCCCATTTCGATGGCGCTCAGGTGAGTTTGGTCGAGGTAGCGGAGCATTAAGGGCAGGGCCTCTTCAGCCAGGATGCTGTAATTGCTGGTTTGCAGGTCCATCATGGTATACAGGCTGAAACGGTCGTCTTCCGCCAGCTTTCGGTCGAGATAGCGCCCCCGGTAAGTGTTGAATTTGCCGTTGTAATAGTGGGGGTACTCCGGACCTGCGGAAAGCTGATTGGCCGATTCGACAAAACCGCGGACCGGATTTTTCATGCGCGGCAATTCTTCGAAGGGGATGTAGTCCGTCCAGAAATTTGCCGAGGTATTTCCCATCTGAATGAACCGGCCCTGTTCGGCCTTTTTGTCCGGGTACTTTCCGGTGACGGTAATGGCGATATCGCCATTGCTGCTGGCAAAGACCATATTCTGGCCCGGGAAATGGTATCCGCGCGAGTATCGTTGGAATTCGTCGTAGTTGTGGGCGGCGTTGATGCCCAGCAGGAAGCCAAGTTCGGAGGCGTTGGGTTCTTCGATAGCGGCCCAGCGCATGGCCAGGTCGCGCTTCGGATCTTTCCGGTCCTGGTAAACTACCGGTCCCCAGTGGGTATAGGTGATCGTGTCGAGCACCGGCTTTCTTCCTTTCACCTGGATCGTTTCCACCACTTGCTCGGCAGCCCTTTCTTCGCCGTCAAATACATAGTGGGTCTTATCCGGACCCGTCCATTGCACCTGGTACCAGTCGAGCACATCGTGGCTGGCGTTGGTCCAGCCCCAGGCCACATTTTCATTGAATCCCAGGACGACGCCCGGAAGGCCGGGCAGGCTGACCCCGTAGACGTTCATGTCGGGGGTGTGGAGCTGGATCTCCATCCACAGGGAAGGCAGGTTGAGCGGCAGGTGGGGGTCGTTGCAGAGGATCGGATTGCCCGAACTCGTCTTCGAGGCGCTGACGGCCCAGTTGTTGCTCCCGATGTCGCGGGGCGATTCCTGCAGGAAGGGGACATCCCAATACCCCGTGGTCCCGGCAGGTGTTTGCAGGGAAGGGGGAGGGGAGAGGGTGTCGACCAGCCGGCAGGAGTCGGGTACGATAACCGATTCGTTCGGAGGCCGCTCAGGGAAGAGCTGGTTGAAAATATCGCTCCCCAGCCAATTGAGCGTGTTGGTGCTCTCCACATCTTCTTCTTTAAAGCACAGCAAGGCGGTGTTGAGCTTCAGGACCAGGGCGGTTTTCAGCGGCTCCCAGGGTTCCGGCGCGTAGTTGAGGATCTTGAACTCGACCGGGTAATCCCTGGGTTTCAACTGGCTGATATAGGCGTTGATCCCTTCGGTATAGGCCAGCAACATGGCGAGGGTATCGGGGGTATTATTCCAGGCTTTCAGCGCATTTTGGGCCCCGCGAGGCAAGCCCCGCCGCCGTTGAAAGCGGTCGTATTCGATGGTGCGGTCGCCGATGATCTCCGACAGGCGCCCCGCTCCGCTCCGGGCTGCCATATCCAGTTGCCAGAGGCGGAATTTGGCGGTGAGGTAGCCTTGTACCATCAGGGCGTCTTTGGTGTTTCCGGCAAAAATATGCGGCACCATCCGGCTGTCGTAAACGACTTTTGCAGGTTCGGAAAGGCCGGGCAGGTGGATCTGTTCTGCAGGGTATTCGCCCATTGCTTCCGCATTTTGCCAAAAACCGGTAAAGGGGCAGAGCAAATTCCCCAGAGGGGGGATCGAAGCCAGGCCCAGGGGATCGGAGGTGTTGAGCAGCCAGACCAGGCCCGCCGAAAGAAATAAGGACAAAAAGAACTTGAAGTACCGCATGGTATCTTTTTTTACAAATACAACCCCGCCTCCGTTTTGATCGCCAATTGCGCCGTCTCGGTAGCGGTGGTTTCCTGCATGTCCAGGTAATTGAGCAGGGTACCGGCCAGTTCTTCCGCCGGCGCCTTGGGATCGACCTTTTCGGCGATGCCGTTGATGATGGTCTCCGTATCTTGCCGGGCTGCCCGGAGGATGGACCACAATTTGTCGGAAACGTAGACCCGCTGGGTGACGTTGTGCTCGAATTCCTGTTGGATGGCCAGCAGCAGGGCTACCCGCAGCGCACCGGCCGTCGAATTCTGCGCCCGGAGTCGAAACAACAGATTGGGAATGGAGATCCGCTCGATCAGCAGGGACAGGCGCTCATAGGCCTGCAGGCGTATGGGCAGGGTGACGCCTTGCTGCCGTTGCTTGAATTCAAGGCTTTGTATTTGCAATTGCTTCTGCAAAAATTCCTTGAGCAAAAAATAGATCGTGAGAAAGACGATCAGAGCAGGAACGGTGATCTTTACAATTTCCAGTATTACAGCTAACCAGGTAGGCATGGATCATTATTTAAAACCATAAAGGTAATCACTTTATTCCGGTCAACTAATCGACCCGGACGGTTGTTTATGCAACAAAACGAGGATTTTTTTATTTTTGTCCAAAAGGATAGTAGATATGAGCGATTCAAAGACCCAAGTCAGTGTCCAGCCCATTACCCTGACCAACGCCGCCGTCCGGGAGCTGGTGAAGATCATGCAGGACCAACAGATCCCCGGGGACCACGGTCTGCGGGTCGGAGTGAAAGGAGGCGGATGCTCCGGATTCTCCTACATTCTCGGCTTCGACAAGCCCATGGATGACGATGATATCTTCGAAGTCAACGGCATCCGGGTATTGATGCAGAAAGCGCATGCCATATATCTTTTAGGCATGGAGATCGATTGGGTGGAAGGGTTGAACAACCGGGGATTCTCTTTCAATAACCCCAATGCGACGGATACCTGCGGCTGCGGTACGTCCTTTTCGGCCTGATTTCTTTTTTCCTGCCAATTCTGTGTTATTTTTGTCCCGAAATAAATACCGCCAGGCGCCAGGCGGCAAACCGAAACCACCCTTATTGCAAAGATCTTGGCAGACAGACTAGTCATTATTCCAACCTATAACGAGCGGGAGAACGTCGTGCGGATGATCGACACGGTTCTCCAGTTGCCCGGTGATTTTCACATCCTCATCGTCGATGACGGATCGCCGGACGGTACCGCTCAGCTCGTCCGCCAACGACAATCCCAATATCCGGACCGGCTCTTTCTGCTCGAACGCGCCGGCAAACTTGGACTGGGAACCGCTTATATCGCAGGCTTCCGCTGGGGCCTGGAGCGCCATTACGAGTATTTCTTCGAAATGGACTGTGATTTTTCCCACCACCCCGAAGATCTCATCCGCCTCCATGCTGCCCTGGAGGGCAAAAAAGGCGACCTCGCCGTGGGCTCCCGGTATATCCGAGGCGGCAAACTGGAAAACTGGCCCCTCGGCCGCATCCTCCTCTCCTTCGGCGCTTCCCTCTACGTGCGCTTCATAACCTGGATGCCGGTGAAAGACCCTACTGCCGGCTTCGTCTGTTACACCCGCCGCGTGCTCGAAAGGATCGACCTCGGCAAGATCCGTTTCATCGGATACGCTTTTCAGATCGAAATGAAATTTGCCTCCCGGCAACTCGGCTTCCAGATCGTCGAGATCCCCATCACTTTCACCGATCGGGTGGAAGGTTCCTCCAAAATGTCAAAAGGCATCGTAAAAGAAGCGATCCTCGGCGTGTTGCAAATGCGCTGGAGAGGGTTCTTTTCGTCGTATGCGTATTAGAGTGAAGGGTGAAGGGTGAATAGAGAAATTCACTTCACTTTTCACCCTTCACTCTTCACTCTTTCACCCTTCTCCGTGTCACAAAGTGGGAAAAGGTGCACGGAATATTTTCCATAAAATTCACAGTGTAAACTATTTGATTGCAAAATGACCCCTATTTTGCAATCAAATAGTTTATTTATTTGCCAAAATGGGCAAAGGGTGGAAAAATGTGGAAAAAATTGGTGTCAAAAAGTGGTAAAATGTGTCAAAATAATTTACTTTTGAATCACTTATGTTACCAAAAGTGTAAATGGCACAACTACTCGGCGAATACGAATGCAAGATTGATCCGAAAAGTCGGATGCGCCTTCCCTCGGGGCTGATCAGTCAGCTGGAGGAGGAGAAGCCTGCATTTGTCATCAACCGGGGCTTTGAAAATTGCCTGATCCTGTATCCCGAAAAAGTATGGGAGGAGATCAGCAAGGAGGTCAACGCGCTCAATCAGTACGACAAGCGCAACCGCGATTTCGTTCGCTACTTCTATCGCGGGGCCCAGCGCCTCGAGCTGGATGCGGCCGACCGGATCCTGATCAGCAAGCGGCTGCTGGAATACGCCGGTATCGACAAGGATGTGATCCTGGTAGCGGTCAACGACCGGATCGAAGTTTGGGCTACTGAAAATTACGATAAAATGCTGGAGGCGGAGCCGGACGACTTTTCCGGTCTGGCTCAGGTGGTGCTGGGAAATAAAAACGGAGGCGAGAGCAAGGGATGAGTTACCACGATCCGGTCCTCCTGAAAGAATCAATTGAATTGCTGGCCGTCCAAAGGGATGGTCTTTATGTCGATGCAACGTTTGGAGGAGGTGGGCACAGCCGCGCCATCCTGGAACAACTCGGGCCGAAAGGCCGGCTTTTGGGGTTCGACCAGGATGAGGACGCCCGGACGAATAGGCCGGACGATCCGCGCTTTACCTTCGTGGCGGCCAATTTTCGCTACCTCAAACGCTTCCTGCGCCTGAATCAGGTACAGGAGATCGACGGATTGCTGGCCGATCTCGGCGTTTCTTCCCATCAGTTCGATACCGCGGAGCGGGGTTTTTCCTACCGCTTCGAAGCCGAACTCGACATGCGGATGAACCGGTCCGGCGGACAAACGGCAAGCGACATATTGAATACGTATGAACCGGGAGCCTTGCAACAGCTCTTCAGCGAATACGGCGAAGTGCGGAATGCGAGAACCCTCGCCCTGCGGATCGCCGAAGTGCGCGTCAAAAAACCGTTCCGAACGATCGGTGACCTGGCGGCCCTCGCTGAGTCCCTGGCTAAAGGCCATAAGCCCCGCTACCTTTCCCAGGTCTTCCAGGCCCTGCGCATGGAAGTCAACGAAGAAGTGGTGGTGCTGGACGAACTGATGCAGGGTGCGATGGAGGTGCTCAAGCCGGGCGGACGCCTGGTGGTGATCGCCTACCACAGCATCGAAGACCGGATCGTAAAGAATTTCCTCAAATCGGGAAATAGTAAAGGGGAAGTCCAGTCGGACTTTTACGGGCATATTACCCGCCCCTTTGACATAGTGACAAAAAAGGCGGTCGTCGCTTCTGAAGAAGAAGTGGCCCGCAACCCCCGGGCGCGGAGCGCGAAAATGCGCGCCGGCATCCGGCAAAAATAGCAAGTGATGGCAAAAAAACGGTCCCTGAGAGACTACACAGCTCTGGGGAGTATGGGTGCAGAGCTCGTACTCCAAAATCTGCCTTTTGTCCTGTTCCTGGGATTTCTCGCCATTATCT
This sequence comes from Lewinellaceae bacterium, assembly GCA_020636275.1. GTDB lineage: Bacteria > Bacteroidota > Bacteroidia > Chitinophagales > Saprospiraceae > JADJTT01. The sequence goes on from JACJYD010000002.1 coordinate 280,869, forward strand.
ACATTGCCAATGCACATTTCGCGGAAAAGCGCGTGCGCGAGGTGTTCGAACTTCAAAAAGAAGTGAAGGACCTCCGCCGGGAATACCATTCCCTGCGCGCCGATATCGCATTTAACAGCCGCCGTACGGAACTGGCCCGCCAACTGAAAGACAAGGGCATGGGACAGTCCATCCGCCGGCAGAAAAAAGTTGAGGTAGCTGATCAATAAAACGTGTTCGCATGTCGACGATTCGCAATGAAGTGTTGTACCGCCTGTATTTCGTGATGGCCATGCTGGTCATCTCGGCGGTCTTCATTTTTGCCAAAGCCGTGAAGATCAGTGTGATGGAAGGGGAGTACTGGCGCGAAAAAGCGACCGACAAGTACGTCCAGTTCCGCCGGATCGAAGCCGACCGGGGCAATATTCTCTCCAGCAACGGAAGCCTCCTGGCGACTTCGCTTCCCTATTTCGACGTGGCGTTCGATCCCAACTCCTCGGGGATGTTGGAATCCGATTTCAATAAAAATATAGACTCATTGGCGTATTGCCTGGCTACTTTCGTAGATCCGACCTATACGCCCGGGGCCTATCGCGACTTCCTGATCCAAAAACGACAAGAAGGGGCCCAGTATGTTCCCATCAAACGGAACGTAACCTTCGAACAAATGAAACTCGTCCGGCAATTTCCCCTTTTCAATCTGGGCCAGTTCAAGGGAGGGCTGATCGTCATGCCCAAATTCCGGAGAGAACGTCCCTTCGGCCTTCTGGCACACCGGACCATCGGTTATGTGCGGGACGGCATCGCGCCTGTAGGGCTGGAAGGGCATTATAATGAACTGCTGGCCGGTGAAGACGGCCAGCAGTTGATGATGCGGGTAGGAGAGGACATGTGGAAGCCCATCGAAGACCTGGCCAAGATCGAACCGACCAGTGGCAAGGATATCCTTACCACCATCGATATCGACATCCAGGATGTGACCGAAGAAGCCCTCTACCGGGCGGTCGACCGCCACCGGGCCCAATATGGCGTAGCGATCGTCATGGAAGTGGAAACCGGCGCGATCCGGGCTATTTCCAATATCGGCCGTACCCCCGAAGGCAATCTCTGGGAAACGTATAATTACGCCATTGGCTCCGCCACCGAACCGGGCTCTACCTTCAAACTGGCGGCCATCCTGGCTCTCCTCGAAACCGGCCATGTCGCCCTGGATGACTCCATCGATATCGAACAGGGCCAGACCATGTTCTATAACGAAAAAATGGTCGACGCCTATCCGCACAAACTGGATTCGACCTCGGTGCAGCACATCTTCGAAATGTCCTCCAACGTGGGGATGTCCAAACTGGTGCAGCGCTATTTCGGCGATACCCACAAGGAGGATGAGTTTATCGACTACCTCAAGCAATTCAACCTGAACCTCAAGACCGGCATCGAGATCGATGGAGAGGCCGCGCCCTTTATCAAAGAAGCCAATGATACGAAAAACGGCTGGAGCGGAACCACCCTTCCCTGGATGTCGACCGGCTACGAAGTGATGCTGACGCCGCTCCAGATCCTCAATTTTTACAACGCCGTGGCCAACGACGGCACCCTTATGAAGCCCTACCTCGTCTCCGAAACGCGCGAGTACGGCAATACCCTGGAACGCTTCCCGCCGACCGTCATCAAGCGGAAGATCGCCTCTTCCCGCTCGATCGAAAAAGCCCAATTCCTGCTCCAGCAGGTCGTGGAGAACGGTACGGCCAAGAAACTGAAAACAGATAAGTACAACTTCGCCGGAAAGACCGGTACGGCTCAGGTGAATTATAAGCGTCTCACCGACCGGACACACGTGGGCGGCTACCAGGCCAGCTTTGTGGGCTATTTCCCGGCTGAAAAACCCAAGTACTCCTGCATCGTGGTCATCAGCGAACCCAGAGAGTTCGGGATCTACGGCGGGGAAGTCGCCCTGCCGGTCTTCCGGGAGATCGCCGACCAGATCTTTGCAACCAAGCTCGACCTTCAGGCGCCGATCAATGCCGTGAAGCCCGAACCGCTGGTGAAAAATCAATTGCCCGATTTCAACATCGGCGATCGGAAGGAGATGGAATACCTGCTGAAGAACTTCGGCCTTCCCTACGTCAGCACGGAAGATTCTCCGCTGGCTTTACTGCGGGCCGAATCGGATACCCTTTCCCTGCTGCCTTATACCGTTTCAAAAAAACGGATACCCAGTGTGGTGGGAATGGGCCTGCGCGATGCATTGTACGTTTTGGAAAACCTGGGCCTGCGCGTGGAGATCAGCAGTGGATGCGGCCGCGTGATCCAGCAATCGATCAAACCCGGCACTCCGGTGCGCGGACAGACGGTATATCTGCGACTTGGATAAGCATTTATGAAGCGACTATCAGACATATTAGACCGGATCCCCACGCTGCAATTGGCAGGGGATGCCGACGTGTCCATCCGGCGGATCGCCTTCGATTCCCGCACGGTGGAACCGGGTGATGTGTTTGTAGCCGTTCGCGGTGTGCAGGTCGACGGGCACCGGTTCATTCCGGATGTCCTGAAGAAAGGGGTTGCCGCCATTGTCGCAGAGACCGCTCCCGAAGATATGCATCCGGACCTTTGCTGGGTGCAGGTGGCCGACAGTGCCGAAGCGCTTGGGCAACTGGCGGCCAATTTCTACGGCCGCCCTTCCGAGAAACTCCAGGTGGTGGCCGTGACCGGTACCAACGGCAAGACCACGACCGTCACCCTGCTTTTCGACCTGGTTCGGGAATTGGGCTACCAGGCTGGTCTGCTCTCCACGGTCGAAAACCGGATCGGCGATCGCGTATTGCCCTCCCGGCTGACCACGCCCGACCCGGTCTATATCCAGGAGCGGATGGCGGAAATGGTAGATGCCGGGTGTACCTATGTTTTCATGGAAGCCAGCAGCCACGCCATCCATCAGAAGCGGATCGCAGGGCTGTATTTCACCGGGGCGGTATTCACCAATATCACCCACGATCACCTGGATTACCACGGCACTTTTAAAAACTATATCGACGCCAAAAAAATGCTTTTCGACGGCCTGCCCGCTGAGGCTTTCGCCCTCGTCAATACAGACGACCCGCGGGGCCCCGTGATGTTGCAAAATACGGCGGCGAAGCGCTATACCTACTCCCTGAAAAAGATCGCTGATTACAAAGCCAAGATATTAGATTACAACTTGTTAGGGCTTCATCTGGAACTGGATGGAGCCGACTTTTACGGCCGGTTGATCGGAGCGTTCAATGCCTATAATTACCTGGCGGTTTACGCCACGGCACGATTGCTCGGACTGGATAAGATGGAAGTATTAACTGTATTGAGTCGCCTCACACCGGCTCCCGGCCGCTTTGAAACCGTCGTCCATGCCAACCGGAACGTGGTTGGTATCGTGGACTATGCACATACACCGGATGCACTGGAAAAAGTGCTCCAGACGATCGAAAAATTGCGCAAGGGGTCCGGAAGGGTCATCACCGTGGTGGGTTGTGGCGGGGACCGCGACAAGGCCAAACGGCCGGTAATGGCAAAAGTCGCCTGCCAGGGGAGCAATCAGGTCATCCTGACCTCCGATAATCCCCGCTCGGAAGAACCCGAACAGATCCTGGCCGAAATGCAGGAAGGGGTCCCGGCGGCCGACCGGCGCAAGGTACTGAGCATCCTCTCCAGAAGAGAGGCGATCCGCACCGCCTGCGCCCTCGCCCACGATGGTGATATCGTCCTGGCAGCGGGAAAAGGACATGAGAAATATCAGGAAATAAAGGGAGTGCGCCACCCATTCGACGATGTAGCCGAATTGCGCGCCGCACTGTCTGAAATGGTTCCAACTAAAAACTAAGAATTAAAAACTCATTTCTTCAATATGTTATACGAACTCTTCCAATGGCTTGAAGATTGCTGCAACATCCCGGGTGCTGGTCTATTCCAGTACATCACCTTCCGGGCGGGGATGGCCGTGGTGATCTCCCTGCTGATCAGCATGGTCTATGGGGGGAGGATCGTACGCTATCTGAAACACCTGCAGATCGGCGAAACAGTGAGAGACCTTGGACTGGATGGCCAAAAACAAAAAGAAGGCACTCCGACCATGGGCGGCCTGATCATCATTATGGCCATTCTGATCCCCTGCCTTCTCATGGCCGACCTGAGGAACGTATACATCATCCTCATGCTGTTGGCCACTACTTTGATGGGCCTGATCGGCTTCCTGGATGATTACATCAAGGTATTCCGGAAAAACAAGGAGGGATTGAGCGGGATCTTCAAGATCATCGGGCAGGTGGCTTTTGGGTTGATCATCGCGCTGACCATGTTGTTCAGCCAGGATATCGTGGTCCGGATGGATCTGAAACAGGCCCAGGAAAAAGGCTACCGCATCGTTAAAGCGGTCAACCTGGAAGGCACTTCCGGCGATGTCCTCGAGTATGCCTACGTGAAGACCACCCTGACCAATGTGCCCTTTTTCAAAGGCAACAATTTCGATTACAAATCCCTGGTGCGCTTCCTCGGCGACAATGTCGATGTATGGGCATATATCGTTTTCGTGCTCATCGTCATCTTTATCGTCACGGCTGTATCCAATGCCGCCAACCTGACCGACGGACTCGACGGACTGGCCACCGGCGTGTCGGGTATCATCGGGGTCACGCTGGCCATATTTGCCTACGTATCGGGAAATAGCATCGCAGCCGATTACCTCAATATCCTGTTTTTGCCGGGATCCAGCGAACTGGTGATCTTCTCCGCCTGCTTCCTGGGCGCCTGTATCGGGTTCCTTTGGTACAACTCCTATCCGGCCCAAATATTCATGGGCGATACGGGAAGCCTGACGCTCGGAGGGATCATCGCGGCTATGGCCATCCTGCTGCGCAAGGAACTGCTGATCCCCCTGATGTGCGGGATCTTCGTAGTGGAAAATATTTCGGTAGTGCTCCAGGTGTCTTATTTCAAATACACCAAGCGCAAAACCGGAGAGGGGAAGCGGATCTATTTGATGGCGCCCCTCCACCATCATTATCAAAAGAAAGGATTGCCGGAGACCAAGATCGTAACCCGTTTCTGGATCGTAGGCATCCTGCTGGCAGTTGTAACTATTTTGACGTTGAAAATCAGATAATTCATGCAATCACCAAACCTGATCGTCATTCTGGGAGGCGGAGAAAGCGGCATAGGCGCTGCACTCCTGGCGCAAGCCAAGGGCTTCCGGACGTTCCTGTCCGATCAGGGATCGATTGCAGCGACGCATAAGGCTACGCTCGAACAGGCCGGGATCGACTATGAAGAGGGTGTCCATAGCCTGGAGCGTATGGAAGGCGCCGTGGAAGTGGTGAAAAGCCCCGGTGTTCCGGAAAAGGCCGGGATCGTGCAGACCCTTCGGGAAAAAGGATGCTCCATCATCTCGGAGATCGAGTTTGCAGCCCGGTACACCCAGGCCGGTATCGTCGGGATCACCGGCACCAACGGGAAAACGACCACCACCCGTCTGGCCTACCACCTGATCCGCACCGCCGGTATGAATGTGGGCATCGCGGGCAATGTGGGCAACAGTTTTGCCAGAGAGGTTATCGACGACCGGTTCGATTATTACGTGCTGGAATTGAGCAGTTTTCAGCTGGACAACATACGGACATTCCGGCCCCATATCGCTGTGTTGCTCAATATTACACCTGACCATTTGGATCGCTACGGGTACAAGATGGAAAACTACATCGCCTCCAAACTGCGCATCGCGATGAATCAGACACCGGAGGATTTCTTTCTCTTCAACGCCGATGATCTCCATGTGCTCAGCGGTATGAAAGAACATCCCTCGCTGGGGCAGCGACTGCCGGTCTGGATGGATGTGGCGCCGGAGGGTACTCCGCTGTTGGTGGGTGGGCATTCCTTTTTTCTGAATAACCCATTTCTCCAAGGGCGGCACAACCGGTTCAACGCCAAATGCGCCATACAGGCGGCTATCCTGTTGGGGGCAGAGCCCCTGGCGATCCAGAATGGCCTGGATTCATTTGTGAACGACCCCCACCGGATGGAAAAAGTGGAAGAATGGAACGACGTCCTTTATCTCAACGACAGCAAGGCGACGAACGTAGAGGCTGTATTTTTTGCCCTGGAAGCGATGACGCGGCCGGTTGTCTGGATCGCAGGCGGAGTGGATAAGGGCAACGACTATTCGACCCTGCTACCGTTGGTACGCGAAAAAGTAAAAGCACTCATCTGCCTGGGCGTGGATAACGTCAAGTTGATCCAGTCCTTTGGCGGGGTTGTGGAAAAAATTGTAGAAGCCGGCAGCGCGGAAGAAGCCGTCAAGCAGGCATCCCGTCTGGCCGAGGAAGGTGATGTGGTATTGCTCTCGCCCGCCTGTGCCAGTTTTGATTTATTTAAAAACTATGAAGATCGCGGCGCCCGGTTCAAAAAGGCCGTCCGTGAATATATAGCCCAGGGCTGAAGCCAATTCATCCCAATAATTTAAGAGTATGTCTACAATCGGAAAACGGATCTATGCAGAATTGAAGGGCGACCGGGTCATTTGGATGATCCTGGCGGTGCTGGCTTTGTTTTCCATTCTGGCGGTATACAGTGCCACGGGTAGTTTGGCCTACAAGATGCGGGGCGGCAACACGGAGGCCTACCTCATTCGCCACGGTTTTATTCTGATGCTGGGCCTGATCGTAGCCTACCTGGCTTATTCGGTCAACTACATGCGGTATAAATTCATCGCTCCCTGGTTGCTGCTGATCAGCGTGCCCTTGCTCATCTACACCCTGGGCTTTGGCGAGGAGATCAACAATGCCCGCCGCTGGATCGAGGTACCGTTTATCGGTTTGACCTTTCAAACCTCCGACTTTGCCAGGATGGCCCTGATCCTCTTTGTAGCCAGGGAGATCACCCGGCACAACGACTATATCAAGGATTTCAACAAGGCTTTCGTGCCGATCATCCTGCCGATCCTTCTGGTCTGTGGCCTGATCGCTCCGTCCGACCTGTCGACTTCCATCATGTTGTTCTTCACCACCGTGTTGATGATGTTCATCGGGCGGGTCGACCTTAAATACATCGTTCTGTTGTTGATCCTGGGCGTAATCGTCTTTGCGGCGTTGGTCGGCATCGGCCGGATGTTCCCTGATTTTGTACGGGTAGAAACCTGGAGCAGCCGGATCAAGGAATTCATTACCGATCCGGATGGTGGATACCAGGTGATGCACTCCAAGATCGCGATCGCCAGTGGAGAATGGATCGGCAAAGGGCCGGGGAACAGCGCGATGCGCAACTACCTGCCTGCGCCCTATTCCGACTTCATCTATGCGATCATTTGTGAAGAATATGGATTGGTCGGAGGATTTTTCATCATGGCGATGTTCATCCTGTTGCTGATCCGGACGACGGTATTGGTGACGAAAAGTACAAAACAGTTTGGGGCTATGATGGCTCTGGGCTTATGTCTGAGTATGGTCGTTCAGGCACTGGCCAACATGGCGGTGTCGGTCAACCTCGTGCCCGTAACGGGGCTAACCCTGCCCGTGGTGAGTATGGGGGGCACGTCCGTATTGTTTAGTTGTCTCTCGATCGGGATTATCCTGAGCGTGAGCAGGTATGTGGAACAAGTTGCTGCACAAACAGGAGAGGAAGAATGAACGTATTGATCAGTGGAGGCGGAACGGGTGGCCATGTTTTTCCGGCCATAGCGATTGCAGACGCGATCAAAATGCTGGCGCCTGAAACGAAATTCCTGTTCGTGGGCGCCAAGGGTAAATTGGAAATGGAAAAGGTCCCGAAAGCGGGATACGATATTGAAGGGCTTTGGATAAGCGGGTTTCAACGAAAATTGACAGCCAGGAATTTGCTGGTGCCGTTCAAATTGGTGGCCAGTATGTTAAAAGCAAGGCGTCTGGTCCGCCGGTTTAGCCCCGACGTTGCAGTAGGGGTTGGGGGCTACGCCAGCGGACCGACCCTGGAAATGGCCTGTCGCATGGGCGTGCCGGCTCTGATCCAGGAACAGAATTCTTTCGCTGGAATGACGAACCGCCTGCTGGGCTCGAAAGTTGACCGCATCTGCGTGGCGTACGAAGGTATGGAGCCGTATTTCCCCGCAGAAAAACTGGTCCTGACCGGAAACCCGGTGCGCGATGCGATTCGGAACAGCGCAGTCACGCGGGAAGCGGGTATCGCCTACTTCGAACTCGATCCCGGGAAACAAACGATCCTGGTGTTCGGAGGAAGCCTGGGCGCCCGCTCCCTGAATGAGGCTATGGCCCGGCAGCGGGAACTGTTGGAAAGCCACCCGGAAGTGCAGGTGATCTGGCAGGCGGGATCGCTCTACATAGAGCGTTTTCGCGATTGCGCCACGGCCCAACTGCCCAATGTCCATATCCGGCCTTTTATCGACCGGATGGACCTGGCCTACGCCGCCGCTGATGTGATCGTGGGACGCGCCGGCGCCATCACCATCTCAGAGCTCTGCCTGGTCGGAAAACCGGTCGTGCTCATCCCTTCGCCAAATGTGGCGGAGGACCATCAAACGAAAAATGCGCTGGCATTGGTGGAAAAAGACGCCGCCGTGCTGGTTCAAGATACGGGAGCAGGGGAGGGGATCATCTCCAAACCGCTCGAGATCCTGTCCGATGCAGCCTGGGCCGGAAAGCTGGGGAAAAATATCCTGAAGCTCGCCCGCCCCAATGCCGCCGAGGACATCGCGAAAGAGGTCATTAACCTGGTAAATAACCGTCATAAAAAACCGTCAGTCCAATGAATGCGGAACTCTTGCGGACATTGAAGCGTTTGGGCTACTTCGTCGCGATCTTCGTCGCGGCGATCATCATCGTGGCGGCGGTGGAGAAAAAGCAGGAGAGCGGGGCCACCGGTATCGAGATCGATGTGCAGCCCTTGCCGGACGGGCATTATCTGGTGGATAGCACGGATATCAAAACGACTATCAAGCGGAGCTTTGCATTTGAATGGACGGGCCAACAGATCGGGTTGCTGAATATCGAACGGCTTGAGCGGGTACTGGAAGAAGACCCGTTCATCCGCAACGCCGATGTATACGTCAATGCCAAGAACAAGATCCACATCCTCGTCGAGCAGCGCGAACCCGTTTTGCGGATCATCGACGACAACGGCTTGCAGTACTACATCGACAAGGACGGGTTTAAAATGCCTTTGTCCAAACATTTTTCGGCCCGGGTGATGGTGGCTACAGGTAGCCTCCCGCCCCATGTGCCCGATTTTTTGGAAAAGAAGAAAAACCTGCTAAAAGATGTATTTCTGTTGAGCCGGTATATTGAGGAGGACCGTTTCCTCCACACCCTCGTGGAACAGATCTACGTGTCGAACGGTAAGATCATGCTGGCCCCAAAGGTGGGAAATTTTGAGATCATACTCGGATCGTTCGACGGCATGGAGGAAAAATTCAAACGGCTGCGGACCTTCTATGACGAAGTCGCCCCCTATGAAGGATGGCGCAGATATAAGACCATTAATTTGTCCTACAAAGGGCAGATCGTTTGTGTAAAAAGATGAAACCTGAGCATGAATATAGCCCGGGTGACTCTCCCCGGCACCAATTGAAAAAAAAAGATTAAAACTAATGTTATGATGGAAGCAAGGAACAATTCGGAAATCGTAGTCGCACTGGACATTGGCACGACCAAGGTGTGTGCGATCGCCGGTTATCGGAACGAACACGGAAAACTCGAGATCCTCGGCATCGGAAAAGTCGCCAGCGAAGGCGTGCTCCGGGGCGTGGTTTCCAACATTGAAAAGACCGTTAAAGCCATTTCGGAAGCGGTGCAAGCCGCCGAACGCATGGCTCAGCGGGAATTCAAGATCGTACACGTGGGCATCGCAGGCCAGCATATCAAGAGCCTGCAGCATCGCGGTATTCTTACCCGCGATAACGACCACACAGAGATCAGCCAGCGCGACATCGATCGCCTGGTCAACGACATGCACAAACTTGTTCTGCCTCCGGGCGACAAGATCCTGCACGTCATTCCACAGGAATACACCGTGGACAACGAGCAGGGCATTCTCGACCCGATCGGGATGTCGGGCATTCGCATGGAGGCGAATTTCCACATCATCACCGGGCAGATCACCGCTTCGAACAACATCCACCGCTGCGTGGAACGCGCCCGGCTCCGGGTGGCCGCGATGACCCTCGAACCCATCGCCTCGGCCGTTTCCGTACTCAGCGAGGAGGAAAAAGAAGCCGGAGTGGCCCTGGTCGACATGGGGGGGGGTACCACGGATATCACCCTCTTCCAGGACGGCATTATTCGCCATACGGCTGTGATCCCCTTCGGTGGGAACGTCATCACCAAAGACATCAAGGACGGATGCACCGTGATGACCCAGCAAGCAGAAAAACTGAAAGTGCGTTTCGGATCGGCACTAGCCGAGGAAGTATACGACAACCGGATCATCACCATCCCCGGTCTGAAAGGCCGGCAGCCCAAAGAGATCTCCGAGAAAAACCTGGCGCGCATCATCCAGGCGCGCGTGGAGGAGATCCTGGACTACGTGGTGTGGGAGATCCGTCGCTCGGGCTTTGAACGCAAGCTCATCGGCGGGATCGTCCTGACCGGCGGAGGCGCACTGCTCAACCATATCGACAAACTCACGGCCTTCCATACTGGTTACAGCACCCGGATCGGAACGCCGACCGAACACCTGGCGCATGGTTATTCCGAACAACTCAGCAGCCCTATCTACGCCACCGCGATCGGCTTGCTGATGAAAGGGATCCAGGATGTGGAAAGCGGCCGGGTACGGCAAATTCTGGAAAAAGAAAAAGAGCCGGTGCTCGAAGAGCTCGAAGAAAAAGAACCCACGGGCCCGTGGTATGAGCAATTATTCCGAAAAACAAAGGAATGGTTCGAAGCCGAACCGGACCGTGAATTTTAACCACCAAAAAATAGCAGCGTTATGATTTTCAATCTGATCAACGACATGAACGAAAGCCCGATCATAAAAGTAATCGGCGTAGGCGGCGGAGGCAGCAATGCCGTCAACCACATGTTCAAGCAAGGAATCGTAGGCGTCGATTTTGCTATTTGCAATACCGATGCCCAGGCCATGAATACGAGCCCCGTGCCCACCAAGATCCAGTTGGGCCCCACCCTGACGGAAGGAAGGGGCGCCGGATCCAAGCCCAATATCGGGAAAATGGCTTGCGAGGAAAGCGTGGAAGAAGTACAAAAGTATCTGTCGAACGGCTGTAAAATGTTGTTCGTCACCGCCGGTATGGGCGGTGGTACGGGTACCGGAGCCGCGCCTATCATCGCCAAGACCGCCCAGGAAATGGATATCCTTACGGTGGGTATCGTCACCCTTCCATTCACCTTCGAAGGCAATCGCCGCGGGCTGCAAGCCCATGAAGGCTTGGATGAGATCAAGAAACACGTTGATACCCTGATCATTATCTCCAATGATAAACTTCGCCAGATCTACGGCAACCTCTCGCTTTCAAACGCCTTTGCGCAGGCCGACAATATTCTGACCACCGCGGCAAAAGGGATCGCCGAGATCATCACCTTGCCGGGGTATGTCAACGTCGACTTCGAAGACGTCAATACCGTCATGCGCGACAGCGGCGTGGCCATCATGGGTACGGCCCTGGCCGAAGGCGACAACCGCGCCAAAAGGGCTGTCGATGAAGCGCTCAACTCCCCGTTGCTCGAAGATAACAACATCCGCGGGGCCAAGCACATCCTGCTCAACATCTCCTCCGGCAAAAAAGAGGTGACGATGGACGAGATCTTCGAGATCACCGAATTCGTGCAGGAAGAGGCAGGACACGGCACCGACCTCATTTGGGGTAATTGCTACGACGAGCGGCTGGGCGACAAGATCAGCGTAACCATCATCGCCACCGGATTCGAACGGTCCGGGAAATTGCTGACGGGCAGTCAGCCCAAATCCAACAAGATCGTCGTCTCTCTCGATGACGAAAACGAAGACGTCAAACCCAATAAATCCCGCATCAAGGAAATCGGGTTTGAAGAAGACGAATCGACCCAGAAGACCAACACGTTCGAATTTGAGGACGTGCGCCCCACCGTCGAACGCTATCAGGTGCGCCATCCCGAATCGGACGAACCCTACTACAAGAATGAGGGAACCAAACCCTCCGAAGAAGACCGCAAAGCTCGGGAGATCGAAGAGGCCCGGCGCCGCGAACGCCTGCGCACCCAGCAGGTGAAGCTCAGCACCCCCAAAGCGATCAACGATCTGGAGAACGAACCGGCCTATTTACGCCGTGGGATCAAACTCGAGGATGTGCCAAAATCGAATCAGGACCCTGTCCTGTCTCGCTGGACCATCACCGACGATGAAGACCCCGACTTCAATTCCGGTAACTCCTACCTGCACGATAACGTGGATTAACCCGGAAGGCCTCCGGGTCTTCCCCAACCACGTTTTATAGCCATCATAACTTGCTATTAGTTGGTACGCCCGGCGCCCCTTCGGGGTGACCGGGCTTTTTAAATTTTTTTAACAAAGGTTTAATGACTTTTTAAGCAACCATCCGTCAAAATTGTAGTTACTTTGATAAGTAATCCCAAAATGAACAATCCCATGAATTCTCCAAACATTCGACAGATCAAACTCGACCTCACGGTCGCCTTACTCAACCAGCCTCAGCAAGGCAATCTCCTCCAACGTGTAAAAGACCTGATGTTGTCCTTCCAGGAAGTAGGACCCCTGGGCGATATCTTCGAATCTTCGAACGAATTGGACAACGATCACATCCAGTATTCCTACGCATTTCAGTTTGAACACGTGACGCTCGACCTCAGTACGGTCTCCAACCGCAACACGAATTATACTTTGGTCAACGGATTTTCTTTGCGGTAATCTTTTTTTCGCGGTTTTATGCTACCTTTGCGCCCGGAAAAATAAACAACAAAGGGTTTTCGCTTGCGAAAACCCTTTGTTAATACATTATTTATGCAAGCTATACGCAACATCGCTATTATCGCCCACGTCGACCACGGCAAAACTACTCTGGTCGATAAGATGCTCCATGCCGGCCATTTATTCAAAGCCCACGAGCAGATGGGCGACCTCATCATGGACAGCAACGACCTCGAGCGCGAACGCGGGATCACGATCCTGGCCAAAAACGCCTCGATGATGTATAAGGGCGTCAAGATCAATATCATCGACACTCCGGGCCACTCCGACTTCGGCGGGGAAGTAGAGCGCGTGCTCAATATGGCCGATGGCGTGCTGCTGCTCGTCGACGCTTTTGAAGGCCCCATGCCCCAAACCCGCTTCGTGCTGCAGAAAGCCCTTCAACTGGGTCTCAAACCCATCCTGGTCATCAACAAGGTCGACAAGGAAAACTGCACGCCCGACCTCGTACACGAGGCCGTGTTCGACCTGATGTTCACCCTCGACGCTACCGAAGAACAACTGGATTTTCCGACCATCTTCGGCTCGGCCAAGCAAAGCTGGATGAGCCACGATTGGAAGGACCGCACCTCCGATATCACGCCCCTGCTGGATACCATCCTCGAATACATCCCGGCTCCTAAAATTTCCGAAGGGAACCTGCAAATGCAGATCACTTCCCTGGATTATTCCAACTACCTGGGCCGGCTGGCTATTGGCCGCGTGTTCAGAGGCGTGCTGAAGGACGGACAGCAGATAGCCCTGGTGAAGCGGGACGGAGCTATCGTCAAGAGCACCTTGCGCGGATTGTACACCTTCAGTGGCTTGGAAAAGGTGAAGGTCGACGAAGTGAAAGCAGGCGATATTTGCGCGGTGGTCGGCATTGAAGGGTTTGAGATCGGCGACACGATCGCCGACCCGGTCAATCCCGAAGCCCTTCCGTTCATCGCTATCGATGAACCTACGATGAGCATGCTCTTCACGATCAACGACTCCCCGTTTTTCGGACAAGAGGGCAAATTCGTAACCAGCCGTCACCTCAAGGAGCGCCTGGAAAAGGAATTGGAGAAAAACCTCGCCCTGCGCGTGGAACCCACCAATAAAGCCGAAGCCTATAACGTATTCGGCCGCGGCGTCTTGCACCTTTCCGTCCTGATAGAAACCATGCGCCGGGAAGGATACGAATTGCAGATCGGGCAGCCCAAGGTGATCATGAAAAAGGTCAATGGGGTGACCCATGAACCGGTGGAAGAACTGACGATCGACCTGCCGGAAAATGTTTCCGGAAAAGCCATCGAAATCGTGACCCGTCGAAAAGGGATGATGCTGTCCATGACGCCAAAGGGCGATCGCGTGGTCATGCAATTTGAGATCCCATCCCGTGGCATCATCGGCCTGCGTAGCCAGATGCTGACCGCCACCGCCGGCGAGGCCATTATGACCCACCGCTTCAAGGAATTTCAACCCAACAAGGGCGAAGTGCCCGGCCGCATCAACGGATCGCTGATCTGCATGGAAACGGGCAAAGCCATTCCCTACAGTATCAACAACCTGCAGGAGCGTGGCCGTTTCTTCATCGATCCCAACGAAGAGATCTACGAAGGGCAGGTAGTCGGGGAGAACAGCCGTCCGGGCGACCTGGTCGTCAACGTGACCAAGACCAAGAAACTGACCAATATCCGGGCTTCCGGATCGGACGACAAGGTGCGCCTCGTACCCCCGATCCGCTTTACCCTCGAAGAAGCCCTGGAATATATCCAGGACGACGAATACGTGGAAGTGACGCCCAAATCCATCCGCCTGCGCAAGATCTTCCTCAAGGAACACGACCGGAAGAAGGCGCGGAATGCCGCCGCCGTCGCGTAGGGGCGAAACATATTTCGCCCGGGATTACCGTACCATCCCGTAGGGGCGAAACATATTTCGCCCGGGATTACCGTACCATCCCGTAGGGGCGAAAGATTTTTCGCCCGACAAAAATAGGGGCGAAAAATGTTTATAGGGGCAAAACATTTTTCGCCCCTACGGGGTGGATACGATCTGGCTCATTACGTCGTACAGGTGTGCTTTGAGAAGGGCATCGGATTCCCCCTTTTTGAATCCATCGAATTTCAAGACCCGCCGCTTCCCGGTGCGCACATCGTATAGAATGGCGTAGAAGTAGACCGTGTAACTGGGCTGGACCATTTTATAAAGAGAATAGGGGAGAATATAGGGGTAGGCCAGGCCGGCGACCAGGTAGATAAATTTCCCGATATCCTTTTCCCGCACAGAAACCACGCCGGTCCAGAGGAAATAATCCGTTCCGTATTTTTCTGAAATTGAATCGACCTGCTCCTGGTTGGAACCCACGGTGAGCGATAGTTCAAAATGGCGGATCTGCTCGGAAAACCAATCATTCAGCATCCGGATATCGTTAAACTGCTCGGTTTGGTTTTCGCGCAGGTCGTTGATATCCAGGATCGTCACTTTCAATCCGGATATCTTGGCCACTTCCTTGGCAAGTTGGCGGAAATTTTCCTCCCCGGTCTCCGTGGGGATAAACTGATATTCGGTTTCCCGCCGGTTGTCCAGTTTTACATAGTTCGGGTTGACCATGACCACCTTTTTGATACCCAGGGCAGCTCCTTTCTTCTCCAACCGTTTCAGCTCCCTTTTTCCGGCTCTCGATTTATAGTACGCCTCCGCTTCTTCGCGTTCTTCAAATTTGGAAAGCCCCTGCTTGAACCGGTCTTTGAAGTCCGGGTCGTCCAGGCTACCCAAAAAGGCGTATTTCCAGTAGTTCTCCGGATCGCCGGCCGTCTGGTTCTGGCGGCGGATCTTATCGTATTTGGATTGGTTTTCCTCAGTCGTCTGTTCAAGGGTGTCGATAACAGGTGAGGAGGGAGGGGTATTCACAAACCCATCCAGGTCTTCAAAGTAATAAGGCATTTCCTGAAACAGATCGCTCGTGATGCTGGCCAGTTCGACGTCGTCCGGATATTTTTGGGACAGGGACCATGCGTAACGAAGGGCCAGGACGGTCGCTTCCTTGGCCGGGGTTTTATCCAGCAGGTAATAGACTTGCTGCGATTCGCCTTCCACTTCCTGATACGGGATCTCATCCGGGGTGTAAAAGATATCGTTTTTGTATTTGGCATTCAAATACAGGGCCTTAGCCACAATCTTGTCCAGGTAGCGATTGTCCGGGTAGGTTCGTTTGAGCAAAAAAGCGTTGTAGATGGCATCGGCCAGGAAGCCTTTTTGCAGATAGAGCATAGGCAGCTCCAGGCGGGCCAGTTCCTGAACCTGCTTGAACCGCTCGGCTGAAACGAGAAAACGGGAATGACCTTCATCCGATACATTGGCGAGGGTGTTTTCCAAAACCTGACGCCGCTTGGAAATATTGGGGTGGGTGCTCCGGGTGTCATCGGCGTCCTCGTCCGTACCGGTGATCAAACTTGTATTCTCCAACCGGTAAGCTGAGGGAATGTGATACCATTCCGATTCGAGGATAGAATGGTCGAAGGGGACGTTGTCGAAAGGCGTATCTGCATACCGGAGCACATCGTACACCGTATGGAGTGTGGACGTGGAATAAGGGGTATTCAAAAACAATTGGAGCCCTTCTTCATCTGCTTCCGACTCGATCTCTTTGGAATATTTATTGCGTGCCAATACGGCATCTTTGAATACCACATTGTCCAGCACCTCCCGTTCGGACTTGCTGATCTTGGCGTTTTTGGACAGCAAATAGAGATCGAGGGCATGTTTTTTCTTCACGTGGACCAGCTCGTGGCTAAGGATATAGGCCAGTTGGGACTCGTCTTCCAATTGGGCCAACATGCCCAGGGTGACGTAGATATTTCCCCGGGCGGAAGCGAACGCATTAACCACAGGAGTGCGGAGGGTATACAGGTTCACCTTGTCCCGCCACTCGGGGGCCTGAGCGGTGATCTGATCCATCACATCCTTTAAATAAAGGGAGGCCGGATCGTTGAACAAGACCAGGCCGCTTTGCAGGAGGTCATCCTCCCAGAAGTTGGATTCCAGGGCGAATTGACCGATGGTCTTTTCCTCCTTTCTGTTGACATTTTCCTTCCTGAGCTTTTCGACCTCACGTTCGTATTTTTTTGCGGAGGAGCTGAGGCATTCTTTTGGGATCGTCCCTTCACAGACCAGGGGTTTGAAAACGGGTTCCTGGGCGGCCAGGATATTATAGGCCAATATCAGAAAAAGGGAAAGAACTGTTATTTTCATGGTTTAGAAGATTAAATAACCCACTCCCAGGTTCAGGAAAAACAGATTGTAATTTGTCACTCTTTTGAGCGCCTGCTGTTCAAAATAGAATTGATTGTAGGCTGAATAGTCATTTTTATAGCTCACCCCCGGCCCCGTCGAACTACCCAGGATATTCTTAAAATAGTACCCAATGCCCGCAAACGGGAGATTTAACCGCAGGGAAATATTGATCAAAATATGATCGTAAACGATATGGTTGGATCCAAATTCGAAGCCAAAATACATTTGGGAATAGTGTGGGTCTATCCCGATCGATTCAGATGGCACCGGCGGGGAGGGAGTCCCTTCGACGATATCTTCCATTACCTCTCCCGAAACGAAAGACTTGCCGATATACAAGCCCGTGAAGGTGCCGAAGGGTGCAATCGAACCTTTGGTTGGATTGAAAATATTCCAGGCCAGGTCTACTGAGGTACAGCGGAGCTTGTAGAAAAGATAATGCTGATCGAATTCGGTTTCAGGGATCCCGGGAGCATACCCGTACATGATCATGCCGGTCGAGGCCTGATTGATGTTGAGGGTGAGCTCCGTATTTCTGGAAAGGGTATAGCCCACTTTTCCACCCAGGAACAGGTTTATCCCCAGCTTGGGATCAGCATGATTATAGGTTTTGGACAATCCCCTGTTCTTAACCGTCGGTCCGGTAATTGCCGGAGAGGAGCCTAATTGGACTTGCGCCAGAAAATGTCGTCCCAAATACCCTGGGTTTTGGGAATACAATCCAAGGGAGACCCCCAGGAGGAATCCCAAAATAATGAGTCGTTGCATTGGAAAAAATTGAAAAACGTGCGGAGCTAATTTAAAAAAATAAAATATATTGTGTGTACAACCAGGTTTTGTTTTTCCTGTAAATTTTTACAAATAATTGAAATTTAATTTTGGGTTTATGCTCCCTACCCGTCGCCATTTTCTCCAGCGCCTCTCCGCCTGGGCCGGCGCCGCTGCCCTGGTCCCTTTCTGGAACACCGCCGCCGGACGATCCCTTCAGCGTGCGCTGGTGGATATATCCGACCTGACGCCCGGTGAAACCGCCACTGACGAAACCTTCTGGTACCAGGTCAAACAGGCCTACACCGTCTCGCCCCAGGTGCTCAACTTAAACAACGGCGGGGTGAGCCCCCAGCCCCTGGTCGTGCAGGAGGCCGTGGAGCGCTACAACCGCCTGAGCAACGAAGCGCCTTCCTACTACATGTGGCAGGTCCTCGACCAGGGCCGCGAGCCCCTGCGCGCCGAGTTGGCCGATCTGGCCGGCTGTTCTCCGGAGGAGATCGCCATCAACCGCAATTCCTCCGAGGCACTGGAGACGGTGATCTTCGGCATGCGCCTGCAGGCGGGCGACGAGGTCGTGCTCACCAAACAGGATTACCCCAACATGATCAACGCCTGGAAACAGCGCGAAAAACGCGACGGCATTGTGCTCCGCTGGCTCAACTTCGAATTTCCCATCGAAGATAAGGCTGCCATCGTCCGGGAATTTGTCGGCGCCTTCACAGAGAAGACCAAAGTCGTCCACATCACCCACCTCATCAACTGGATCGGGCAACTGCTGCCGGCCCGCGAGATCGCCCTCGAAGCCAAAAAGCGAGGCATTGAGGTGCTGGTCGACGGCGCACACTCCTTTGCGCATTTCGATTTCAAAATTCCCGATCTGGAATGCGATTATTTCGGCACCAGCTTGCACAAATGGCTTTGTGCACCGTTCGGCAGCGGACTATTATACGTAAAAAAGGAAAAGATCGCCGGGCTGTATCCCTTATTCGGCGCCGGTGATCCGGATAGTCCGGACATTCGGAAATTCGAGAGTCTGGGCACCCGTTCCTTTGCCATCGAGCAGGCCATCGGACAGGCCATTCAGTTCCATCGGATGATCGGTGCGGAGCGCAAATTTGCGCGATTGCACTACCTCAAGAACTACTGGGCGGAAAAGGTGGTCCAATTCCCCGGCGTACGGGTCCATACTTCTTTGAAGCCCGAATTCGGCGGCGCTATCGGCCTTATCTCCGTCGACGGAAAGAAGCCGGAGGATCTGTCTGGCTACCTCATGAGTAAGCACCGCATCCACACGGTGGGCATCAATTGGGAGAATATCCACGGCGTGCGCGTCACGCCAAATGTGTATACGGTGACCAGGGACCTGGATCGCTTTGTGGCGGCGGTGGAGGCGTTTGTGAAGGAGGGGTGAGAGAGGAGAGAGCAGGGAGCAGAGGAATGAAAAAATCAAAGGCCGGTTAACCGTTCCAGGCTTTCAGGATAGCGATCTCCAAAAACGGACGATTCGGCAGTCGCCTCCTCTAATTCCCGGAGGTCGTCCGGTGTAAGCACTAGGGTGGTGGATCCAATATTCTCTTCCAGGCGATGGAGTTTTGTCGTTCCCGGTATGGGCACAATCCAGGTTTTTTGAGCAAGGAGCCAGGCCAGCGCAATTTGCGCGGGAGTGGCATTCCTCTTTTGGGCTATACGATCAAGCAGATCGATCAGGGTTTGATTGGCTTTCAGGGCTTCGGGCGAGAACCGCGGAAGGCCGCTGCGGAAATCGGATTTGTCGAACCTGGTATTTTCCGTCATCTTCCCGGTGAGAAACCCCCTTCCGAGCGGACTGTAAGGGACCAGTCCGATTCCCAACTCTTCCAAAGTGGGGATCACTTCGGCCTCCGGTTTCCGCCACCAAAGGGAATATTCACTTTGAAGGGCGGCTACCGGTTGTACGGCGTGGGCCTTGCGAATGGTTTCCACCCCCGCTTCCGAAAGACCAAAGTACTTTACCTTTCCCTCCCGGATCAGATCTTTGACAGCACCTGCAACGTCCTCGATGGGTACATTCGGATCTACCCGGTGCTGGTAAAGGAGGTCAATGACCTCCACCTTCAGCCTCTTTAAGGACCGCTCCACTACCTTTTTAATATATTCCGGACGACTATTTACACCCAACCATTTGGAGTTTCCGCTGGGGTCGAGCTCAAAACCGAATTTGGTGGCTATGGCTACCTTTCCTTTGAAAGGGGCCAGCGCTTCTCCCACCAGTTCTTCGTTGGTGAACGGGCCATAGACCTCCGCCGTATCAAAGAAGGTGATTCCCCGTTCTACGGCAGCTTCGAGAAAGGCGAGCGCTGCTTTCTTTTCCAATGGCTTGCCGTAGGAAAAGTTGAGCCCCATGCAACCCAGGCCTAAAGCGGAAACTTCCAGTTTGCTGCTTCCAAGCTGTCTTTTTTGAATGTCCATATTCCTTCAAAAATTATTCAACACTGATTTTTCCCTCCACTTTCTCTCCCCCCATCTCGATCTTCAACGTATAACTTCCTTTCTGCAAGTACCACTCCCCGTTATCCGCCTTCTTCAGTTTGATCTCGGGGGCGTCGCCTTTTTTGTTCTCATTGAGGTATTTTTCGTACTTGCTCACGGCCTTTTCATCGTGGTTTAGATTGTAAATCGGGTAGTTCAGGCCTTTCTTTAATTCGAAATTCCCGGTTTTGAGGACGATCTCATCGCCGGCCGTAATGGTGAATTTGGCAGTACCGGAAGTGGAGCTATAGATAGGAATGGCCACTTCCGGAATTCTCGGCTCGCCCCATTTGCTCCAGCTGCCGCCCCAACCGCTGCGGAAACGGGTGGAGGGGATGTCGAACAGCACCAGGGTCTTTGCCAGGGTCTCCGCCTTGAGTTGCTGCAATTCCTTTACGCTGGCCTTGAACAGCGAGCGGCCGTGTGTGCCTACCACGATCTCCTGTGCCTTGGGATGGATCACCAGGTCGTGCACGGCAACATTGGGCAAGTTCTTGTAGAGGGCCATAAAGGTCTGGCCGCGGTCGAGGGAAGCGTAGAGCCCGTGGTCGGTACCGACGTAGAGCAGGTCGGGGTTGACCGGGTCCTCGCGGATCACGTTGACAGGTTCGAGGGGCAGGTCGCGACCGATGCGCGTCCAGGTCTGGCCGTAGTCTTCGGAGACATAGACCATTGGTTCGAAATTGTCCCAGCGGTAGCCGTTGAGCGTGACGTATACGCGGCTCAACTCGTGTGCAGACGCCTGCACGCGCGACACCCACATATCTTCCGGCAAACCGGCGCTGATGTTGGTCCAAACGTTGCCGCCATCCTTTGTCACGTAAACCAGCCCGTCGTCGGAGCCAGTGTAGATCAGGCCGAATTTCAGGGATGATTCATGGATGGTGGTCAGGGTGCCGAAGGAAACGTCGCCTTTCCTCCCGCCTTTGGTCAGATCGTCCGAAATGGCTTCGAAGCTCTTGCCCTGGTTGAAGGAGCGGTGCAGTTTGTTGGAACCCATGTAGAAAATGTCCTGGTTATGCACGGACAGGTGGATGGGCGTTTGCCAGTTCCAGCGCAGGGGGCGCTCGCCGAGTTCGTGCCGGGGCGTAATGGGTTCGGTATCCTCTTTGGCGAGGTTGATCCGGAAATAATTCCCGAACTGGAATCCGGTATAGACGATGTTGTTATCGCGGGTATCGACGGCCACTTGCATACCGTCGCCGCCCATGATCATCTTGTAGGGATATTCGCCGCTATCATGCCAGTTTACACTGGCTTTGTAGGTGCTGGGACCCCGCCACACACCATTGTCCTGAAGCCCGCCGAACACGTGGTAGGGCGAAGCCATATCGACGGCAATGCCGTAAAATTGGCCCACCGGCGGCGTGTTGCATTTGATCCAATTTTCACCATCGTCGTAGGAAATGTTAAGCCCTCCGTCGTTGCCCAGGATTAGGTGTCCTTCCCGGGAGGGGCTGACCCACAAGGCATGATGGTCGCCATGCACGTTGTCGCCGTTGATCGATTTCCAGGTCTGGCCGCCATCATCGGACCGCAACACGGGCACGCCCATGATATAGAGCTTTTTGCCCTCGCTCTTTGGCGCCACGCGGATCTGGGCGAAGTAATAGCCGTAGGTGTAAAAAAGATCGTCGAGATAACCGTCATGGGTCTTTTTCCAGCTTTTTCCGCCATTGTCCGACACGTAGACTTCGGCGCCCGTCACATCGGTGTCGAAGAGCAAGGAGTTGGCGTCTTCGACGTATTCGACCAGGGCGACGGGCTGGACCTTTCCTTTGCGCACCATGTTCAGCACGGTTTCGGCGTCGTATTTTTCGGGAAAATCATATTCGTCGAGATAGCCCTGGAGTTTTTTGTTGTCGAGTTTCAGAAAATCCTCGACGGAGATCGTGCGCAGATCGTCTTTGGTCAGCACGTCTTTTTTCTCCTCTTCCTTTTTCGGCCGGGGCGCCTGGTTGTCGAGTACGGCGTAAAGCAGGGTTTTACCGTTTACGACCGTGGTGGCCAGGCCGATACGGCCAACACCATCGCCGGTGGGGAAGCCGCTTTTCGCATCGGTCAGCAGCGACCAGGTATTCCCGCCGTCGGTGCTTTTGTAAATACCCGATCCGGGGCCTGCTTCGGTGAAGTTCCAGGCGCGGCGGGTGCGTTCCCAGGTGGCGGCGTAGACGATGTCGGGATTGGCGGGGTCGAGCACGAGGTCAATAGCGCCGGCATTTTCGTTGACGAAGAGGGTCCGGGACCAGGTTTTTCCTCCGTCGGTGGTCTTGTAAACCCCACGCTCCTGATTGGGCGAGTAAAGGTGGCCCAGGGCGGCAACCCAGGCTGTATTGGGATCGGTAGGGTGGAGCACGATGCGGCCGATGTGGTGGCTTTCGCCCAGCCCCATATGCATCCAGGTCTTTCCACCATCGGTGCTTTTGAAAATGCCGGTTCCCGAATAGGAGGAGCGGCTTGAATTCACCTCGCCCGAACCCAGCCAGATGGTGTTCCGGGCCCAGTCAACAGCAATATCGCCGATGGTCATGACCATTTCGCGATCGAAGAGCGGTTCGAAGCTCATGCCGTTGTTAGTGGTCTTCCACAATCCGCCCGAGGCGTAGGCTACGAAGAAATGCGTAGGGTCATCCGGACTAACGTCGATGTCCGCCACCCGCCCCGATTGGATGGAGGGGCCGATATTGGTAAATGGAATTTCACCCAGCAGGGAGTTTTCCACCAGTTTTTGGTGTTGCTCAAAGCTGTTGATCCGCTCGACGGCAGGGGTGAAGGGCGGTTGGGGTTGGGAAAGAGTGGTTGCCACACAGGTGGTCAGCAAAAAAAGGGTTGTCAAGAATCTCATTGGGCTCTTTTTTGGTTAAAAAGCCCATAAACATAGTAAAAAACCGCAAAGGCGCTAAGAACGCAAAGAGATTGTGCGTGGCCTCAGGTCAGTAAAATAATTCCGACGTTCTATGCCAAAGCTCTATCTCTTCGCGTCCTTCGCGCCTTTGCGGTTAAAAAATAAAGATTTACAGCTTCACTTCAATATTCTCGATCTTCCCCGCCGCCGCCTCGTTGATGAATTCTTCGATCTCCTCGTACTTGAGCTTGGTCTTCATGCTGACCATCGTGAAGGTATCTTCTTCACTGACGAGGATCAGGAGGTTTTTGATCATCTCCTTTTTCTCGCGCATCATGATATTCACTTTTGTGTTTTCTTCCTTCACCATGATGAGGTCTTCGAAGTTCTCGCGGCGCACGTTCCTGAGCAACCGGTCCACATCTTTGGAAGACACGGGGTTGCTCTCTTCAAAGGTGAGCACCCGGATCTTGCCGACCTTTTTGGCCATTTTTAACGCTTGTTTTTCTGTCTGGTCGTCTGCCTGTGTTTTGGCGATGCCGACGCCCAGTTTGACCAGCCACCCCGGCAGGGTGACATGGACGTTCTCTTCGTCCACGTTCTTGTATTTGCGGTAAAATTCGTTGATGCTCACGGTCTGGGCCGGGAGGAGAAAGGGGAGGAAGAGCAGGATCGCTATGCTGAAATAGATGGGTTTCATTTAGTTTTTAGTTTTTAGTTTTTAATTATTAGTTGGTTTTTAGTGTTTAGTTTCCAGTTATCCAACTAAAAACTAAACACTAAAAACTCCAACCTATTCATCGTTATCATCTTCATCCTGAAAGGCTTTGGCCATTTCGGAGATCTTATTGATATCGATCTTGCCGACGAAGCTCATCAGCACGAACTCATCCGGGCCGCCGACGATCATGAGAAGTTCGTCGATGACGTCGTTTCCGTTGTCTTTGATGAGAAAGTCGACGCTTTCTTCGCCTTTATTCCGAACGGTCATCAGCACTTCGTACTCTTTTTTGTTGATGAGCTGGGTGGCTTCCTTGTAGAATTCCTTGCCGTTCTCTTCGGCAACCAGGACGCGCAGGCCGCGCAGGTCTTTGACGACGTCTTTGATCGCATTGGCTTCGGCGTCATCCAGGTTGATGTCCATTTTGTCGATCAGCTGGAACATCTTGGGGCTGATATAAACTACGGTAAAGCGTTCGTCGTCGACGTACTTGGAGAAGTACTTGGAGATCGCATCGATCTGGGCATGGGCGGTCGTGCTCGCTGCGAGCAGGATAGCCGTGAAGGTGAAAAGCAGGAAACGCATGGTTGTTGTTATTTTTTTGGTTAAAGAAAGTTATTTAAAGATCGTAGCGGATTTCTTGATCTGCTCCAGCTCATGGGTGGCGGTTTTGGTGCTGCCGTTCAGTTTGGAAGCGAGCAATTGCAAAGCCGCGGTGGCTTCCGCCATAGCTTCATCTTCCGTTTGCGGTTCGTATTTGTCCCAGTTGATATTGGCCACGGCATTTCCGGGTCGTTGAAGTTTGGGGAACACGATTGCGATGCCGAGAATGATCACGGCTACTGCGGCGATCCGGGCGATGTAGGTCGTCATGTTGCGGATGCGGGCTTGTTTTTCGGCCTTGATCCGGGTCATGAGCTTGCTTTCGAACGAAGGCGAAAGGCCGGTCTCGCGTTCCGATTCAAAGAATTGGAACAGCGGTTGGAACGGGAGGAAGGCGGGGTCGATCTGCTCGCCCTGAAAGTATTGCTTCAGGCGGGCTTCTTCCTCCAGGCTGGTTTGGCCTTCGAAATATTTGTCTAAAAGAATTTGAATATCACGGGTAGTCATATCCGTTCAGTTTTTGAATGCAGTGAGTTTTAACAGGGCTTCGCGCACCGCTTGCCGGGCGCGGAACAAATTCGTTTTCACCTGAGGCATGGTCATTCCGAGCACTTCGCAGATCTCTTCGTAACTCAGTCCCTCGATATCGCGTAGCTCCATTACCTGGCGGTGTTTTTCCGGCAATTGGTTCATGATCTGCCGGATGTGGGCCAGGGTGTCGTGTTGTTCCGCCAGGGTGTAAGGGCTGGCTTCGTGTGCAATTTCCAGCACCGGTTCGGCGTCGGTGCGCGTTTGCCAGTGTTTGGACCGAAGCCGGTCGATCGCAAGGTTTTTGGCGATGCGCATACACCAGGCCTCGATGTTTTGCACACTTTCGAGCTCCATTCTGCCGTTCCAAACCTTGAGGAAAACTTCCTGCACGAGGTCTTCGGCCTCGAGAGCGCTGCCGGTCATGCGAAAAGCCAACCGGAACAGTTTGTCCTTGACGGGAAGTACTTGTATTTGAAATTCTTGGGTGTTCATTGTATTATGTGATCCGAAAGCAAGACGGAAGTGCTTCTTTTTTGTTTCAGGAAGGTCGAAAAAAAAATTCAAATTGGGAGGTAGCTGAAGGCGGACTCCCAATTAAAAACAAAAGACTTTACCTTTGCGCTGTGATCCGAATTAAGAAAATCGATAGTTTATTGATCCAGGGCTTCATCCCGCCCTTCGTGGTCACCTTCTTCATCGCCTTGTTCGTGCTGGTGATGCAGACGCTGTGGTTGTATATCGACGAGATCGCGGGCAAAGGAGTGGGTTTGTTTCTGATGATGGAGTTGCTGGGCTACCTGTCGGTATCGATGATCCCGCTGGCCCTGCCCATCGCGATCCTGATCTCTTCGGTCATGGTGCTGGGCAATTTGGCGGAGCGGTACGAGCTATCGAGCATGAAATCGGCGGGGGTACCCCTCTGGCGGATCATGTTCCCGTTGATGGTCCTCAATTTCGGCATTGCAATCGGTTCTTTTTTCGTATCCAACAACCTCATTCCGATATCCAACCTGCAATTCCGAAGCCGTTTATACGATATCCGGAAGCAGAAACCCACGCTCAACCTGGAGGAAGGGATCTTTAACGACGACTTCGATGGGTTCGCCATCCGGATCGGGAAAAAAGGCAAAGACCAGCGAACGATCAGGGATGTGCTTATCATCGACCATTCGAGCGTCTACGAAGGCCGGGTACTGGAGATCGCCGCCGATAGCGGAGAGATGTATGTGACGGATGACGAGCGCTATTTTGTCATGCAGCTCTACAATGGATGGCAGTACCAGGACCTGGAAGGGAAGGAGGATCATTCTCCGTTTTTGCGCACCCATTTTTCGGAATGGCGAAAGGTGTTCGATCTGAGCGAGTTTCAGATCAACCGCACCGATACGCGCCTCTTCAAGTCCCACCAGTCCATGCTGACGGTCCGGCAATTGCAGGTGGCGATCGACTCGATCGATCAGACGATCCAGGATAAGCTGAAATCCATCCGCACCACCAATGAGCGGTATTACTATTTTTTAAAAACACCCGACACTACCGTGGTCCAATCGGCCGATAGTTTGGCCGCCCTCAAATCCCGCTTGATCCGGAGGGGCCCTCAGCCGATCGAGCAAGTGGGGCTGGACCGGCTGGATACCCTGACCAGCCTGGTGTTTACGTTTCCGGTCAGCCGCCGGGACGATCTGTTTTCCCGGGCCGAGACCTTCGCCCGGAGCATTCAGGGGCAGGTACAGAGCGCGGCCAAAAGCATTCAGCGCAAGCGAGAGGCCCGGGTGAACCATTACTTTGAAATGCACAGCAAATTCAGCTTTGCCGTATCCTGCGTGATCTTTCTGTTTATCGGGGCGCCGATGGGCGCCATTGTGCGCAAAGGGGGTTTCGGGTATCCCATGATCATCTCCATTTTGTTTTTCATGGCATTCATCGTGCTCAATATCTTTAGCAAGAATATCGCCGAGCGGTTTGTCATCCCTCCGGTTCAGGCGGCCTGGCTGCCCGTTTCAGTATTTTTTCCCCTTGGCCTGATCCTGACCTACCTGGCTATGAACGACTACCATCAGACGATCGATCTGAGCCGTTTTAAACGCATTATTGAGTTCGTCCAGAAGGTCTTTAAATGGGTGGGCAGCCGCATTTGACTATGAAAACGATCCGGGAAAATCCGTTCTTTTTCATTGCTTTTTCGATCTGGCTGATATGGGGCGGGGTCTGGTTATTGACCCATCACACCGGTGACGGTATCTTGTTTTGGAGCGGACACCGGAGTCCTTTTCGGGATCTCTTTTTCAAACAAGCTACCCGCCTGGGAGAAGGGGTCGCCTACCTGGCCGTAATCGTCCTGGCCTCGCTGGTGCGAATTCGGCATGGTCTCCTGGTACTGGTCACCGGTCTGACGGTGGTGCTTACCAGCTTTCTGACGAAGAGCCTGTTCGCGCAGGAGCGGCCCCTGGCCTACCTTCGCCGGTTCAATCAGCTGGATCAGATCAACTTCGTCGATGGCGTCAACCTCCATTCCGGAACGACCAGCTTTCCGTCGGGGCACACCATGGCAGCCTTTGCCCTGTTCGCCCTCCTGGCCTTTTTGATAAAGCAGAAGAGGATACCGGCCTTGCTGCTATTCCTGCTGGCGTTCTTCGTGGCCACCTCCCGCGTCTACCTCGTTCAGCATTTTTTCAAGGACGTTTATGCCGGCTCCATCATTGGCGTTTTGTTGGCGATGATCTTTTATGCGGTCCAACTCCGTCTGCCTGCTGACAAAAGGGTTTGGTATAATCGCGGGGTATGGCATAATCATTTTGGTTTAAACGACCACTCCACATAAGCCCGTGTCACCTCTTCGCCCGTGGCCAGCTTCCCAACGCTGGTGGCGGTGAAGAGCTGTCCTTCCCCCGTTTCGAGGGCTCGGAGGATGGTCTGTTCGATCGCGGCGCCGTCTTCACAGGTAAAAAAAGCCGCTTCCCGGGCCTTTTTCAGGTATTCGATGCGGATGCCGGTAACCAGCATGGAGACAGGCGGTTTGCCCTGCAATGCGACAATGGCCAACAGTCCGGTCGACATCTCCGCCGCGCCGGCCTGGGCGGCGAAATAGGTCGAGTGAAAGGGGTTTTGAGTGCGCCAGGAATAGGGGATCCGGATGGTGGTGCGCTCAGGCGTAGCCTCGACGATGCGCAGTCCCCAGAAAAAAGCCGAGGGAAGGAAGCGCAGGAAATAGAGGCGCATTTTCCAGGGGGAGCGGAGGGTGCGGAGGTAGGCACTTCGGACGTTATGCAGATCGAGTTGAGCCATGGGAAAGTTATTTTTTCAAACATGAGTTTATGGCCGAATTTACTTACTTTTACCCTGATTCCTGAACGAACCAACTATACAACATGATCAGGGAGAAATTTCCACAAGGAACGGGATAAACATGCTAGGCTGACCTACACGTTTATCCCGTTTTTATTCACCTCAAAAATGGACAAACCATGACGATCGATTTTAACGAAAAGCAATTCCGCACACTCCTCAAGGCGATCTATTGGGCCGAATGGCTGAAGAACAACGACAAAATTGAGGAGGAGTTCGATGCGGATGGTGAGGATATTGCAGACCTGGAGCAATACATTTATTCCCATGCCAAGGAATTCAATTGCAACGACCTGATCGAACCGGAACCGGCAGATGGAGAATACATGCCCACCAGCGAACTGGAGGAGGAAGCCATGGAAGCCATTCTCGAATTCGAAGATTATGTATTCTGGAGCGAGTTGGCCGAACGGCTGGCCCAGCGCGATCTGGAGGAACTGCCCGCAGGGGAGCGCACACCGGTGACGGAATTTTTCCAGGGAGAAGAACTGGCCGATCGCTATATGAGTGAATTTGAAAAAAATGGCTTGAGCCACCTGCGGCTAATCATCAAAGAATGAGCAAATTTTTCTCCCATGAGTGAGGAGCGCATGTTTGATCTGGGTGATGGCTTCACCCTTTTCCGGAACCGGGAACTGACGGACGAGTTTGTCGATTTTCTGGAAACTACGGCTTTCGGTACGCAGCAAAACCTCTATCGCCATTTTTACATTCGCGAGTTTGTTGCCGATACCCCAGACACCGAGTTTTATTATGCCCGCGATGCGGAGAATGAACTGGTAGCCATCGTGGCTTTTTGCCGGCGGACTTTCATTGGTTCACCGCCTTATGAGGGGTTGTACATCCGGTATTACGCCGCCTCTCCAAAGATCCGGGGAAAAAAACTGACCGGCCGGCTGAGCCGGATCGTACTGGAATGGCTGCGGGAGCAACAACAAGACCCGATCATTTTCTTCGGGTCCATTGAAGGTCGCAACAAAGCTTCCCGGGCCATTGCCGATAATCTGAACTTTGAAGCTTTCGCCCCTTTCCGGACCACGGGATTCAGCCGCTTCTTTCCAAAAGTGAAAGGAGATGTACAACGGGTCAGCGAAGAGGAATGGCGCGAATTGCTGCCCAAGCTCGATGCCCAGTATGCCGACTACGAATTTTGGGGGCACGACTACCTCAATCTGCATAACGAGTACTATGTCTTGAAAAAAGACGGAAGGATCGTCTGCGGCGCCCAGGCGCATCCCGCCCATTGGGTGGTGGAAAAAATGGCGGGTTTATTGGGGAAATACGTACTACCCATCATTCCCTACGTGCCTTTTTTGCGCAACGTCTTCAATCCCAATGCCTTCCATTTTATCAACCTGGAGGCTTTTTATGTGGAGAAAGGGCATGAAGCCGATCTGGTCGACTTGTTTGAAAGCGTTTTGGCGATCAAGAAAAAGCATTCGATCCTGGTTTGGTTCGACGAGCGGGATCCGTTGTATCAATTTCTGGTTCGGCAAAATAAATTAGGGCTGCTTTCGCGTTTTACCAGCGATGCAAAAGCCACCTTTATCGTCGATTTTTCCTGTTATGGAAAAGAGGATGCCGAAAAGCTCCGGGCAGCGAAGTACTGTTACCCGACGGGGTACGATTACATTTGAGGTCCTGTCGCTTTTTCTCCTCATGAGCGCCTGTGTACAGCCACCGTCACAGCCGGAAACGCCTCCGCCGCCCGCGCCTGTCCAGGTAGCTGATACCTTACCCGTATTGCCGGCCTTTACGCCATTTGACCGGAGCTCCATCCGCGCGCGACTCGAAAAAAAGAAGGAAGCGGGCATCCCGCTGGTCGTGCACGTGTTCGTACCGCTTTGCGACAACGAGCATCAGGGCATCATCCCCGTCAACGCCTCGCTGGGCGACGGTATGAACCTGAAGACCAACCTCTACTGGGGCGCCCGGTATGGGGTGAAATCCCATTTCAGGAACCGTTCTTCCTGGGAACTGCTCGAATCCCGCCCCGACCCCGGTCCAGATGTGCTGGAACGGGTGATCTTTAAAAAGACCTATTCGCCCACCACCTCCGTGATCCTCATTGCCGATGCCTATCGGGGTGACCGGATGACGGAATGCGTCGCGGGATTTTTTTCGGCACTGGCGGGGGCTACGCAGGATACCATTTATCAAATATTCGGCTCGCCCGATCTCCTCGCCTTTAACGGCCACAACGGTTTGATGGATTTTATCGACCTCGACCCGGAAATCGACCGCGATACCCTTCGCAGGGATGCTGCCGTCATCGCCTGCGCCTCGAACGGCTATTTTCATGACCGGCTCAACTATGCAGGAGGCTATCCCCTCGTGACCACCACCAACCTCATGGCGCCCGAAGCCTACGTCCTCGAAGCGGTGATCGACAGTTGGGCGCAAGGTCAAACTGAAAACGAGATCCTGAATTCGGCAGGGGTGGCGTATCACCACTACCAGCAATGTGGAGAGAAAGGAGCCCGGCGCCTGTTTACGGGAGGGTGGTAGGTTGTGTTTTTCGCATTAAAATACTTACTTTTGGCCCTGAAAAAAAACGCAACACATGAATCTGCACGAATATCAAGGCAAGGAGATCCTCAAGCGCTTCGGCGTGGGTATCCAGGAAGGTAGAGTAGCCGAAACGGTGGAAGAAGCCATCCAGGCCTACCACCAGCTTCGCGAAGAAACCGGCACTGAATGGGCCGTCGTCAAAGCCCAGATCCACGCGGGTGGCCGCGGAAAAGGCGGAGGGGTGAAACTCGCAAAAAACGAGAGCGACCTGCGCGAACACGCCGGCAATATCCTCGGCATGATGCTGAAAACTCCCCAGACCCCGGGCGGCATGAATGGCGCCGGTAAACTGGTGCGCAAGGTGCTCATCGCCGAAGATGCCTATCGTCCTGATTTCGATGCCTGCAAAGAATTTTACGTCTCCATCCTCATGGACCGGGAATCCAAGCGCAACGTGATCATCTACTCGACCGAAGGTGGGATGGATATCGAAAAAGTAGCGGAGGAGACGCCCCATCTCGTGCACAAGGAATATGTAGACCCGGCCCTTGGATTCCAGTCGTTCCAGGCGCGCAAGATCGCTTTCAACCTGGGCCTGGAAGGAAAGGCCTTCAAGGAAATGACGGGTTTCATCACGAAACTCTACCGGGCATTCGTAGGGGTCGACGCCAACCTCTTCGAGATCAACCCCTGCCTCAAGACGGCCGACGACCGCATCATCGCCGTCGATAGCAAGGTAACCCTCGACGACAACGCCCTTTTCCGCCACACCGACCTGGAAGCGCTTCGCGACATTTCCGAAGAGGATCCCACCGAAGTGGAAGCCAAGGAATACGACCTCAACTACGTCAACCTCGACGGCAACGTGGGCTGCATGGTCAACGGCGCCGGTCTGGCCATGGCCACCATGGATATGATCAAACTCTATGGCGGCGAGCCGGCCAACTTCCTCGACGTCGGCGGTACGGCCGATGCCAACCGGGTGGCCAACGCCTTCCGCATCATTCTGGCCGATGACCGCGTCAAGGCCATCCTCATCAATATCTTCGGGGGGATCGTGCGCTGCGACCGCGTTGCTCAGGGCGTTATTGACGCCTACAACCAGATCGGAAACATTCATATACCGATCATTGTGCGCCTGCAGGGTACCAACGCCGATATCGCCAAAGAACTGCTCGACAAGAGTGGATTGGCGGTGCAGTCGGCTATCGAGCTGAAAGACGCGGCCGAACTGGTGAAGAAGGCGTTGGCGTAGGTCTGTAGCCTTTTTTTGAAAGATACAAATACAAAAGGGGCGCCTTTAGCGCCCCTTTTGTATTTGGGAAATGGAAACAGCCTGAATTGATAAAAATCATTGGAATAATTGGAAAATCAGACTAACTGGAAGTGTCATTAATAAGCACCTCCTATGAGACCCTGGCTGCCTTTCCTTTTTCTTCTGCTCCCATATTATCTCTTCTCTCAAGACACCCTCCTGCTTCAGTCCGGTGAAAAAAAACCATTCGACCGGCTTTACCGAACCCCCTACCATTTTGAATATGAATGGGGCGGAGCCCGTTACTACTTGCCCCGTAGCGATTTTGATAAAATCATCCGCAAACTTCCAAAAAATGAATACTCCCTGTTTCTATTTTATGGATTTGGAGGGATTGGAGGCGAATTGTTCGGAGCAATTTGGGGCTGGTCTCCCCTTCCCGTTCCCCAGGGGGAGTATCCTGAAAGCGACTGGGGTACAAATAGCGTAATTGGCGGACTCCAATTACAATGGGGACACAGATGGAAAAACAGGACCATGCTCGGGGCTTTGGGAGGTGTGGAGAGCTATGGATCTCCATTTTCCGAGGACTGGTGGGAGCGCCACACCGATCAACACATTGTCCTTTCCATCAGTAACTATGCGCATTATATTCATTTTGCCCTGTCGCCTTTTTACAGGATGTATTTCTTGCGAAACAATTTGTACCTGCAGACAGGACCATATGTTGGCATCCTGAAATATTCCATTTCTACCTTTTACAGGAACTACAACACGATCAAGGTAGTGGATGAGTTGTATTCGGACAGAAAAGAATTCGTGGACTTTCACCCCGGCATCCAGGTGGGGGCGGGGTGGGCGCTGGCATACGGTGGCGGGGATGCACTTTGCCTGGAAGTTCAGTGGCATATCGGTTTTGGCCCCCAGGTCGCAGCGGTCCGGTATGGAGGAAAGGTCATGGTAAATGGGGGCGACCTGAGTGCCATGCAGATGCAGTTCGGGGTGAAGTACAGTATTCGGTAAGGAGGCGGATAAAATTTTGTTCACAAATAATAATACCACCATGCAACACCTAACGACCCCATTTTGGCGAAAAAGCCTTTCCTTCTTTCTGGCTTTTTTAATCCTGGTATATTCCACTGGCTGTCATTCCTATTTTAAGGTCCGCTATTTTCCTCCGGACCAGTTTTCCGATTTTCGGTATTATGCAAACTTGGACGATTATTTTGTACTTCACACAGCTTCTGGACTTTATCAATTAGATGGCATAACATTTGACACAGCTTTTCTTTATGCCAGGATCGATACTGCTTCGGCTCCGGTTCATTACACTCCGGACCGAAAATATCCAAAATATCGAATCTATCCTTATGAGAAAACTATCGTCAAAGAAGTTCATTTCTACTTAAAAGATGATGTTGCGTTGCCGCTTGCTGAAAAAAAGATTTCCATACCATTGGCATCTTTGGAAAAGATTGAAGTAATTGATCCGGACAGTGGAAAGACTGTACTGGCTGTGTTAGGAAATTTAGTATTGGGATACTTCATCATTGGAATGATCCTCGTTATTATTTTCATCTTAACAAAAAGTTCATGTCCATACGTGTATGCCTATACGGGCGAATCCTATTTCATGCAGGGTGAAATTTATAGCGGAGCCATTTTTAAAGGAATGGAGCGTCCTGATTTTCTACCATTACCAGACCTTCAGCCGGTAGACAACATCTACCGGATCCGGATTGCGAATGAATTGAAGGAGGAACAGCATACCAACTTAGCCAATTTGGTAGTGGTCAACCACCCGGGAGGCACACAATGCTGGATAGACCAGGAGGGGAAACCCTATATTGTTTCCAATCCCAAAGCACCCTTTGAAGCTTTTTCGGAATCAGGGCGTGATTATTCGGCTGAAATGACGGCCGCCGATCACCATGCCTGTCTTTTCGATGAGGTGGATGCCGATACCAACCGATTGTACCTCGGATTTGAAAATCCGGGATTTACAGAGGAAGGAACCTTACTCCTGAATGTGAAAAATTCTATTTGGGGGGAATATGTCTGTGGTGAATTCCTGAAAAAATTCGGGTATTTATACCCAACATGGATTAAGCTTCAAAATCGGAAACCTCCTGAAAAAGTGAAAGGAGGGCTTGATGAAATGGGCTTTCCACTTCGGGTTTACCTGGAAACTGACAATGGTTGGGAACTCATTCACAAAACAGAACTAACCGGTTCACTAATCGATCGGGATCTGGCTATTCCTGTCGACCTTTCCCGCGCCAAAAGCGAAACTCTGCACCTTCGACTGGAGAGCAATTTCCTGTTTTGGGAAGTGGATTATGCTGCCATGGACTACTCCTTATCCTCCGATATGGAAGTAATGGAATTAAAGCCATTTCAAGCTTTTGGGACGACCGGAACGGATGCAATCCATGCGCTTTCAGAGGATGATGGCCTCTACCTCGACCACTGGAATACCGGAGATTGGACGGAAGTCCATTTTGAAGCACCGCATGTGCCGGAAGGATTTACTCAATCCTGTTTTTTACATTCCAAGGGATATTATAACCATGTTCGGGAATACACGCACGCGCCGGCGTTGGACGAATTGAAGAAATTTAAAGACCCGGCTTATTTCAATACTTTTTCAAAAGCCCTTTTCAAGAGCAAAATGAAGGAGTTTGAAGAGGAGTATGTCCTGAATTGATGAGTTCTTAATCCTAACAAAAGGCCTTTCCCATGGTTCGTGAAACGCATAATCCCGGAATAAATACCACATCCCTGCCATTGTCTCCTTCCGTTGTTTCCAATCGATGGCAGAGATGGGTATTTATCGTTCGTTTGATAATTTTCTTCACCTTCCTGGTTTTTCGGAATACTGGTCGGTTTTCCAAAGTCGTACGCGTATTTAAAGTCTTACAAAAACGACATCGAACTGCGTACAAGTCCGGCATGTTGGGGAAAATAGCAAGGGTGGATGGGAAGATATTCTGGCATTTATTTTCCGGCGGTGCGCCCTCGGAAGCTTCCGGAAAAGGGTTATCCCAGGAGATATTCAGAATTCTTAATCCGGATATACCTGGAAGACCAAGAACATTGATGCTGGCGATCACCAAAAGATGTCCACTTGCTTGTGAACACTGTTACGAAGCCGACCTTCTTAATGGAACTGAGATATGGAGCCGGGAAGACCTGGTAGAGATCGTCCGTCAATATCAGGAAGCGGGGATCTCCATGTTTTGGTTAGGGGGAGGAGAACCAATGGCCCGCTATTCAGACCTTCGCTATTTACTCCAAAAATCCTCCGGAGCTTCGGAGTTTTGGATTGCCACTTCCGGATACCGAATGAATGATCAGGCAGCCAGGGACTTGAAGGCGGATGGACTGAATGGGGTAATTATCAGTCTGGATCACTTCGATCCCATGCTGCACAATCGTTTCAGAGGTTCGCCGCACGCTTTTCAATGGGCCGTTCGCGCATGTGTGGCGTGCAAAAGAGCCGGATTGGTCACCGTACTTTCAGTTTGTGCAACCCGGTCTTTTTCCACGGAAGCCAATGTTCGGAAGTACATGGAACTGGCAAAGGACCTTGGGGTTGCGTTTGTTTTGATGATAGAACCCAAAGCTGCCGGGCGCTATGCCGGAAAAGAAGTGGCACTATTTCCCGATCAGGTACAAATGCTCGAGCGACTAACCATGACCTACAATAACCACCCGGATTACAGGACTTATCCCATCCTTGAATATCCGGACATGCTCGGTCGCCTGGCTGGGTGTGGTGGAGCAGGTAATCGCCACTTGTACATCAATTCCAACGGAATGGTCCAAGTGTGTCCATTTTGCCAAACCGAAGTCGCAAAGGCATTGGCATTCAGCGCGGAGGAAACCATCCGGCTGGCTACCCGGATGAGCTGTCCGGTTACCACCGGATCAGCGCTCCTCCCCACGTAAAGCCACTGCCGAAAGCGGCAATTGCAACGAGGTCTCCATCCTTCACCTTACCCGCCTCCCAGGCTTCGCAAAGGGCGATGGGGATAGAGGCTGCAGTCGTATTTCCGTATTTCTGAATGTTGCTCCACACCTGGTCGTCGCTTAGCCGCAGCAGGCGCTGTACGAACTGCGTGATGCGCAAATTGGCCTGGTGGGGGATGAACATGTTTATGGCGCTGGTCGGCAGTTGCACCTCTTCGAGCATTTCCTTGATGACTTCGGGGAATTTCTGCACGGCAAATTTGAAGACGAACTGGCCGTCCATGTATGGATAAAGCAGTCCGTCATCCACCATTTTCTGGGTAATGAACATACCGCCCAGGTCGAGGTCGGGGTCGAACCCATAGTCGACCTCGGCATCCTGATGGCTCTGATGGTAGCCGCAATGCGAGCCCGGACTGATGAAGCAGAGTTTTTCCGCGTAGTCGCCGTTGGAATGGAGTTTGGTCGTCAGAATACCTTTGCCTTCTTCCTCCGTGGGTTGGAGTACCACCGCCCCGGCGCCATCTCCAAAGATGACCGTTACGTTGCGGCCCTGGGTGGTATAATCGAGTCCCATCGAGTGCACTTCGGCGCCCACGAGCAGGATATTTTTATACATACCCGACTTGATGAACTGGTCGGCGACCGAAAGGCCGTAAACGAATCCGGAACATTGGTTGCGGATATCCAGGGCGCCGCAGGAAGTGTTGGTGATGCCCAATTCCCGTTGCAACAGAACCCCACAACCGGGGAAATAATAATCCGGACTAAGTGTGGCGAAGATGATAAAGTCGACTTCCTCCTTGGAAATGCCGGCGCGTTCCAGGGCGATGGTAGCGGCTTTAGCGGCGAGGGTCGTGGGTGTTTCCACGTATTTTTTGGCGTAGCGCCTTTCCTCAATGCCGGTGCGTTCAATAATCCATTCGTTCGAAGTTTCCATCCACTGGGTGAGCTCTTCATTAGTCACCACGCGTTCAGGAACGTGAAAGCCGATCCCTGCGATCTTTGTTCTGGGCATAGCTGTTGGTTTATAGAAACAGGAGTGTGGAAGCTTAGCTCCACACTCCTGTTTATGATTTAAAAGGATTTGCCATGGTCTTTTCCCGGTAGTACGAAACAAAGTTAAAAAACCGGGACTAGAAATTCCTACCTTTGAACCGAAATCGCAACAGAAGCATTATGGCTACCGCAAAGGCTCTTTCCGAAACGCATTTTCGCCTGCCGGGCCAGACGGCCTTTTATCGCGGCAAGGTGCGCGACGTCTATTTTGTAGGCGACCGTTTGATCTCCGTCGCATCCGACCGGATCTCTGCATTCGATCACATTCTTCCCAAACCAATTCCCTATAAAGGTCAGGTGCTCAATCAGTTGGCTGCTCACTTCCTCCGGGCTACCCAGGATATCTGCCCCAACTGGTTGCAGGCCGTACCCGATCCCAACGCGTCGGTGGGGTTGTACTGCGAACCCATCCGGCTCGAAATGGTCATCCGCGCCTACCTGACCGGCCATGCCTGGCGCACTTATAAGTCGGGCAAGCGCGAACTCTGCGGCGTCCCACTTCCCGAAGGGATGAAAGAACACGATCGCTTTCCGCAACCCATCATCACGCCTGCTACCAAAGCCGAGGAAGGGCACGATGAAGACATCTCCCGCGAGGATATCCTTGCCCGGGGGATCGTCAGCGAGGCTGATTATGAAATGCTGGAAAAATACACCCGGGCCCTCTTCCAAAGGGGGACTGAAATGGCTGCTGCACAAGGTTTGATCCTGGTCGATACCAAATACGAGTTTGGAAGGCGGGATGGCCGGATCTACCTCATCGATGAGATCCACACGCCCGACAGTTCCCGGTATTTTTACCTCGAAGGCTATGAGGAGCGCCAGGCCAGGGGGGAGGAACAAAAACAACTATCCAAGGAATTCGTCCGCGAATGGCTCATGGCCAATGGATTCCAGGGCCTGGAGGGGCAACTCATGCCCGTCATGCCCGACAGCTTTGTCCAGCGGGTTTCCGACCGCTATATCGAGCTCTACGAGCGGGTCACGGGCCTGGTATTTGAAAAGGCCGATTCGGATAATGTGGAGGAACGCATCCAGACAAACATACAGCGCTATTTGTCGGATCAGAACCGTTAATCCCCTAAAATACCGGATTCCATGCATATTCCAGATGGATATTTAAGTCCTCAGACCTATCTGCCATTATATGGAGCATTTATCGCGGTAGCTGCTGTGGCAGTTAAAAAGGTAAAGGAAAAGTTCGACCGGAAAATGGTGCCTTTCCTCGGGATGGCAGCTTCATTTTCATTCCTGATCATGATGTTCAACATACCGATCCCGGGCGGTACTACGGGCCACGCGGTGGGGGCTGCCATCATCGCCCTGTTGCTCGGTCCTTGGGTGGCTTTCATTGCCGTTTCGGTCGCCCTGATCATCCAGGCCCTGGTTTTTGGAGATGGGGGCATTACTGCCATTGGCGCCAATTGTATCAACATGGCATTTGTCATGCCTTTTACGGCCTGGTATGCTTTTAAATGGATACGCGGGAAAACCGTTTCGTCGACGCGGATAAGTGTTGCTGCATTTCTTTCTGCTTATATCAGCCTTAATGTGGCGGCCCTGGTCACGGGGATCGAGTTTGGGATACAACCCATCCTGGCTTCAGGTCCGGAAGGGCACCCCTTGTACGCCCCTTATCCGCTTGGTATCGCCGTGCCCGCCATGGCTATCCAGCACCTGTTTTTCTTTGGATTTGTTGAGGCTATTGTTACCTTGTTGATATTCAGGTATTTCGAAAAGAATTTTCCGGAAATGACCGAAGCGTTAAAAATGGCATGAAAAAACCGATGAAGCGAATGTGGATTGCGATCGCCGTATTGGCCGTTCTTTCGCCATTAGGGCTTTTTCTTCCCGATTATTTTGGAGCAGGGGAGGCCTGGGGCGAGTGGTCGCTTGAAACCGTAAAAGAACAGACCGGCTACGAACCGGAAGGCATGAAAAAAGACGCAGATCTTTATGATGCACCCGTACCCGATTATTCCTTTGGGGAAGGCGAGGAAAACCTGGCCAAAAAATCGGTAGGGTACGTCGGCTCCGCCGTTTTGGGCGTGGGCATCATCCTATTGTTTACCCTTGGCGCCTTCCGATTGGCCATGCAGAAAGACCGTGCATGATCCCATCCTTCCTGAAAGAGAAAGAAACGGTAAGCCAGGCCAGGCCATCCAATCGCCGGAATTTCAACTTTGTGGATCGAACGGCAAAGAACATGGCCGCATTTATGCTGACCTCTATGCGGCAGTGGAATGCGTCGCGCCGGGCGGGCTTGCTTCAGGGACTGGATGCCCGTGTTAAAGTCGTATTTGTAATTGTCTATATCATTTTGGTAAGCCTTACACATAAGGTCGAATTTCAATTAATGCTTTCTGGCCTTTTTTTCCTTCTTTTTTTGGCCTCAAAAATTAATCCGCTAAGTGTCTATTTAAAAATCACCGGCCTGGCCTTTTTCTTTGGTTTTATCGTTTTTATACCTGCTACCTTAAACCTGTTCGCCCCGGGAGAAATTATTTTTTTAATTGCTCAATTTGAAAAGGAGCGCACCTGGTTGGTGTACCATATTCCGAAAGAAATCGGGGTCACCCGGGAAGGCCTGCTTCTGGTGGCCCGCATCAGTCTGAAGGTATTCAACTCCATATCGCTGACTTTCCTGCTCACGAGTACCACCGGGTTTGAGCAAATCCTCAAAGCGCTGAAAATGCTGAAGGTGCCGGATATCTTTCTGCTCACCCTTTCCTTGAGCTACCAGTATATTTTCATTTTTTCGCAGACGATTTTAGAAACCTACCAGGCCTTGAAAATGCGGTGGTGGGAGCGGGGCGCCCGCGCCGAGACCAACGCCATTCTCTCAGGGCGAATGGGGTATTTGTTCCGAAAATCATGGGAAAAATACGATCAGGTGTATCATTCTATGGTGGCGCGGGGTTATACAGGCGAGATCAGTTTGTATCACCCCGGTGCGCTCCGGCTTCGCGATTACTTGTTTTTGTCGATAGCGGCCCTGCTTTTTACGGCTTGTCTATTTTTCTTTTTATAAAAGACCACTCCTGAAATGCGTGCTATTTTTGAATTAAACGAAATAGGTTTCCAATATACCGATACGCAAAAAGCCCTTTCCGGAATTAACCTTACGGTCCGGGAAGGGGAAATATTATCGGTCGTCGGGTCGAACGGCAGCGGGAAATCCACCCTGCTCCATTTGATGTGCGGATTGATCTATCCTACGGAAGGTTCTATTGCCTACAAGGGAATGGAATTTCAGGAGAAGTCCTTTAAAAAGGCTGCGTTCAACCGGGAGTTCCGGTCCTCTATCGGGTTTGTGTTTCAGAACTCGGACGCCCAGCTCTTCTGTCCCACCGTGTTCGATGAACTCATTTTTGGTCCCTTGCAATTGGGTTATCCCAAAGACTTGGCCGTGGAACGGGCAAATGAAGTAGTGCAAATGCTTCACCTTCAGGGGTATACAGACCGGCCGTCCTATATGCTATCGAGCGGGGAGAAAAAGCGGGTAGCAATCGGGGCTGTCCTGGCTACGAATCCGGAGGTGTTGATATTCGACGAACCCATGAGCGGCCTCGACCCCAAGACCCGTTCGTTCATCATCGATCTGATTTTTGAATTAAATCAGATCGGAAAGACCATAATCGTAGCCACTCATCACCTCGACCTGGTAGATTACCTGAAATCGCGGGTCGTCGTGCTCTCCGAAAGACATACCATTGAAAAAATGGGCTCCAGCGACGAGATCCTGTCCGATACCGACCTGCTGATTAAGGCCAACCTGATTGCCGAATTTTCACACCGACACAACGGCACCGTGCACAAGCATTTATCCCTGGGCTTTTTGTCGCATAAGCATGAGCAAATACGGAAGAAAAATTGAATTGACGGCCGCCGGCCGTCAATTCAATTGAGATTGGTGGGTTTTAAACAAAAAAAGTGGCGCCCCAACGGGTAAGGGGCCGCCACGATTGCTACGGGAAAAGTAATATTTTCTACGCCACGCCTAAGCGAAGGCGGGTGGTTTCCTTTCGAGAATAATACCAAATTTATTTCTGGGAATGCGATCCATCGAATCACCAAAGAGTATGATGATTCGCCTCGCACGGTAAATGCGGGAGTTGCAGGTCATTACTAAATCGATTTTTGGGTAAAGCCCAGTAGGGCTAACCGGTTTTACAAATAAACGTTGGGGCGCTTATTTGTTTGGGATCCTGAAATTGAAGCAGAATTTCTTTCGCTCTATTAACTATTAGATGACCTAAATATATAAATTGTTCGACAAAAAGTAAATTTTTTTCTAATATATGTGAAAAAGGCAGAGTCTGCGCCTGTTTCAGGTTCCTTCCACGAAATCTCTCAAGTACATGAAGTGCGCGGTCAGGTGGCCTTTTTCGGCGATCGTCGCTCTTTCGATAACAGGGCTGCCCTGTTTAAGCAATTCGGGCAGAATATGTTTGATAAATTGCTCTCCGAATGCCCGGGAAGCATCGCGGGGCATCTCATTCGGCAGGTTGTCGATCGCCATAACGTCGATGATGCCATCCTGAAAAGGCTGGGTTTCAGAGCGGGAGACGGGATCGTACCCGTAGATGGGATCGGCGATCGTAGAAGCGCGGAGCGTGGAAGGTACGGAAGCCTTGGGCGCTATATCGCAGGTGACATCGGCGATGACCTGGATGTTGAACTCCGGTTTGCGCATTTCTTCCACCGTGAAAAAAGCCGGGGCCCGCTGATCGTAGAAAATGCCGTTTATGAAGATATCGGCCACTTGCGCGTATGGGGAAAAAGCGCTCTGAAAATCGGCTGGATTGTCGTAAAAATCCTGGGGCGAAAATAGCTTGCCTTCTTTGTGCGCGGCGTATTGTTCCGGATTGAGCTGGGTGAAGACCGGGTGGTCGAAATGGCTGAAGAGGAATTCGGCGGGCGTTATTCGATGGAACCCCATATCCTTCAATACTTCGCAGGCGCCGTTTGCAACCCGGCCTCCGCCTGTCACGACTACTTTGATCGGAGGGAAATGGGTCTGATGGTAGATCCTTTTGGCCGCCGCGTAGTCGTGACAGTCTTTCATCCGCGGCAGGCTGATCACTCCGGTACGCCGGCCGTAGGTGTAGAGGGCGTTGTGGGCGCCCACCATGCCAGCAAAGCGGCCGAAGGCGATGAGGCGGAATCCCCGTTCATCGGTAAGGATCTCATAGTCGACCAGACGGATTTGTTTTTCAAGTATGGCCTGCAGCATGCGGCGATTATAGGGCTGTTTCTTGATGGTATGGGAAAAGAAAAAATACGTCTTGCCCGGGATCATCATGTTGACGGGCACTTCCTTTACTCCCATGAGTACATCGCAGTCCGACAGGTCGTCGGCCATAGCTACGCCGGCCTGTACGAATTCTTCGTCCTTGTAACAGCGGTGAGGGGAGCGTTGTACGACCAGCTCGACCGGATATTTTTTTAGGATGGCGGCGCATTGATCGGGGACCAATGGCACGCGCGAGTCTGGTGGGATCTTGCCTTCGAGGATGATTCCGAGCTTCATAAAAACAGTGGTTAGGGTGGAGCGTAAAGATAGGATTTTGGTCTACATTCCAGAAGGAACTAGGAGAGGAAACTTTTTTAGTATGGACTATGTTTGTACATTTGACGCGTTCTGCTGGAGTGTATACAAAAGCAGATCGTTCTCGCCGAAGCTATTGCGAATGCGGGTTTTCTTCCTTCGCTAAAGCTGCGGCGAAACAAGCGGGGACGTACTGGTATCGACAGGGAAGTATGTCGGACCGTAAGCATGCCGGAGCACGATTGTTCACTCCGTTAACAAATGATGATCAAACCATAAGTGGCAATAGCTACGCACTTGCTGCGTAAATAGTACCAGGTACTGTTCACCAGCTGTACGATGACGCCGGCGCTACGTGCGCCCTTGCTCCTGCCTGACGAGCCCCGCGTCCGTACATCATCTAACCTCAGGCTGGAAAGCCGGGCCCGCCCGTCCCGGTT
This sequence comes from Lewinellaceae bacterium, assembly GCA_020636275.1. Lineage (GTDB taxonomy): Bacteria > Bacteroidota > Bacteroidia > Chitinophagales > Saprospiraceae > JADJTT01. The sequence goes on from JACJYD010000002.1 coordinate 324,150, forward strand.
TTCGAGATTCAGGGCTGGGCGGGTGGTATAGTTGGCAGACTGATCTTCCCACTTGCCGAGACACCGAATAGACTGCTAAGCATGTAGAAAGCTGTTGGACGCTTTGTCTGGACGCGAGTTCGACTCTCGCCGTCTCCACAACGCAAGGCCCCGGTTGATTCCTATCGACCGGGGCTTTTTTTGTGATAAAAATCATTGCAACCTCCCTCTTTTCTCTCTACCTTATTTCCGTTAAAACCTCAACAAAATTGCCTGTTTTCCTCTGGTTGTGGATTTAAGTTCCTCGAAAAACTCCCAACTATGAAGACTTTTCTATACCCTTTCATTTTACTCCTCCTTTTCCAACTTTCTCTCGATGCCCAGGTAGCCAAACGCTGGGATGTCCGCTTCGGCGGCACCCTGGGCGATGGGTGCTATGGGCTGATCCAGACGCCCGATGGCGGTTACCTGCTGGCAGGCACTTCGGCTTCCGTCGCCAACGGCGATAAAACCGCCCCCAATCAGGGCGATTTCGACTACTGGGTCGTCAAGACAGGGGGTGATGGAACCAAACAATGGGACCAATCTTTGGGCGGAAATGCGTATGAGGAGCTCTGGACAGTTCAGCCTTCCGGTGAAAACTACCTCCTTGGCGGTTATTCGAATTCCGGTCTCAGCGGCGACAAGACCGAACCCTCGCGCGGCGCTTCCGATTATTGGGTGGTGCTGCTGGATCCCCAAGGGCACAAGATATGGGACCGGCGGTTCGGCGGGACGAATGTCGATGAACTGACGACGATCCTGCCTACCAGGGACGGCAATTTCCTGCTCGGGGGCTATTCTTCGTCCGGGGCGATCGGCGATAAGACCCAACCCTCGCGCGGCGGTTACGACTATTGGATCGTCCTGATCGATTCCAATGGCAACAAGTTGTGGGACCGGCGGTATGGTGGTCCGAGCTACGACTTCCTGTACAGTCTGCAATCCACTACCGATGGGGGATTCCTGCTTGCCGGTCATTCCTTTTCGGGGATCGGGGGCGACAAGAGCCAGGCTTCCCGCGGCGGCTATGACTACTGGGTCATCAAGATCGATGCCACCGGCAATAAGGTCTGGGACAAAACCTTCGGCGGGAACAACAACGACTATTGCTACGGCATGGAGATCACCCCGGATAACCATATTCTACTGGCCGGTTACTCGTATTCCGGGGTCAGTGGCGATAAAACAGCGTCCTCCAGAGGCGGGACCGATTACTGGGTCGTCCACCTGGACGACTCGGGGGGCAAGAAATGGGATCAGGCCTATGGCGGCAGTCTCGACGACCGGCTCTACTCCATCGCCCCAATTTCAGAGGGACGCTACCTCCTGACGGGTGATTCCCGTTCCGGTCCAGGTGGCGATAAGACCGAACCTTCCCGGGGCGATTTCGATGCCTGGATCGTGGCTATCGACCAGAACGGGAACCGCTTTTGGGACAAGACCTTCGGCGGGAGCGGGCTAGACTATTTCCTCCCCGCCCTGCAAACATCCGACAATGGATTTCTCTTTGCCGGTGGCAGTCAATCCGGCAACAGTGGGGACAGGACCCAACCCAATTGGGGCGATTGGGATTTTTGGGTCGTGAAAACCACCGCCAATTGCGCAGAAATAGACCTGGCAGCGGAAGCAGATCTCCTTCCCGCTTCCTGTCCGGATATGTCGGATGGAACCATTTCGGTAGCCGTAACAGGAGGAACGGCGCCCTATATCTTTAACTGGTCGACAGATGCTACGGCAACCTCGATTGCCGACCTGCCGGTAGGGGTGTACGGACTGACCATAGAGGAGGCCAGCGGATGCCAGGAAGAATTTACCTATGATCTGGGCGTCGCACCTTCGCCGCTCGATGTGGTGATCACCCCTTGCCAGACGGTTTTCAGGGGGTATACCCCTCCTTATGCCTGTGCGTTCCTGACCCTGGATGTCGCCGGGGGCTGTCCGCCCTACACGTATTCCTGGAGCACCGGAGAAACCACCGCGGAGATCAATGTTTGCCCGGGAGAAACGATGCATTATACCGCAACGGTCCTCGACGCAGCCGGTCAGATCTGGGTGGGAAGCACGGAGGTGGAAGTATTGGATATCCGGTGCGGCAACAATCTCGACAAAGTGCTGGTCTGCCACGTCCCGCCCGACAATCCCGAAAACGCCAGGACCAAGTGCGTCGCCCCGGAAGCAGTGCCGGGTATGTTAATGGAAGGAAGCTATCTGGGCCCCTGTGATTGGGAAAGTTGTTCCGGATATACGCTGGCCCGGGCCATTGCCGATGGCAAGCTCGATCCCGATCTGATCGTTGGCCGCGCCACCGGCTGGGAGGAACCAGAACCGCAGCCCGAACTCTTCCTTTTTCCCAATCCAGCCGGCGATTTCCTGGTAGCCGATCTGCGTTTTTTCCCGGAAGGGAAATACGATATTTCCATCTTCGATGAAAGGGGTACGATGCTGATCTCTCAACAGATCGAGATCCCCGGTTCGATCGGGTGGCAGGCCGACCTGCGGACCTATCCCTCCGGTTTGTACTGGATCCAGGTTAGGGGAGAGGAAACCCTGGTGAATGAGAAGTTTGTGGTGAAGAGCTTGAATCAATAAGGATCGTTTCAAACCCGTAAATGGGATTCTTTTTTCATTCAATAAACAAGTGATACCATACCCGTCATTTGCCGTCCTTTCTTATCCTGTATTTTTACAAAATACAAACCCGGTGGCTGTTCAAGATACAAGTACAAGGTCTGCACCTGTTCCAACTGCTGCCGTTGAATGACCTGCCCGGAAGTGTTCATCACCTCAATGGTCACCTCCTGGTAGGTTGACCCCAGGTCGAGGGTGAAACGGCCGGTGGTGGGGTTGGGGAAGAGAGCAACCGGCGTCGGTAAAGCCCGGTCAGATGCAGCGACGGTGCTCACGGCCCACTTGGCCGTAAACAGATCGGAACCGCCCGCCGAGGTCAGGTCAAATACCCCGGTCCCCGGGTCAAAGTCTGCCGTTTCTTCGAAAGAACCGGTGAAGAACAGGTTCTGATCGGTATCCAGAAAGAGAGATGTGCATAGGTCGTTTTGCTGCCCTCCGATCTGCCGGACCCAGAGCAGGGCGCCAAGGGGATCCAGTTTCATCAGGAACATGTCTTCGCTTCCTGAAGCGGTCAGCATTTCTTCCCCGGGGCCAGGATCAAAGTCGACCATACTACTGAAGAAACCGGCCAGATAGTTATTCCCCGATTCTTCAATGGCCAGAGACAACGGCGTGATGTTGCCATTCTGCTGGACCAGTGCAATGGCTCCGGCAAATTCCCCTTCCGGGCTCAAACGGAGGAGGAAGAGGGATCCGTCATTTTCTTCTTTTCCCAGAGGCCATTCTCCGGGCCCCGGGTCAAAATCGACCACCCGGTCGAAGTTCCCGGCTATGACCACGTTCCCGAGAATGTCCATTTTAATGACCCTTCCGAGATCGGAATACAGGCCACCGATACTCCGGGCCCACTGGAAATGACCGTTAATATTGAATTTCTGGATAAAAACGTCCGTCATACCGTTGGATGTGAGTTCATAGGTCCCGGCATCTGGGTCGAAGTCGGCGGTGTTTTGGAAATAGCCGGTTGTGAAATGGTTGCCTTCGGCATCCACGGCAAGTCCGGTGGCGCCGTCGTTACCCGGTCCTCCCATCGAGTAAGCGCGAATGAAATTGCCGCTGCAGTCCAGTTCAGCGACAAAAATATCGGTTCCTCCTGCGGAAGTCAGATAGCAAGTTCCTGCACCTGGCTTAAAATCAACAGTTTCTTCAAAATGACCTGCGATCAGGGCATGGACATTGCAGTCGATGGAGACCGAAGTGGCTTCATCCAATCCGGGACCGCCTATACTCTCGGCCCAAAGATAATCCCCGTTCCATTCGAGCGCCAGGACAAAGATATCCAGGCTCCCCTCTGAACTCAGAAGGCGTTCACCCGGTCCCGGATCAAAATCGACAGTACCCTGAAAAGAGCCTACGGCGACGACATTCCCATCCGGGCCTACTCCCATTGCATAGGGAAAATCAGTCATCTCGTTGCCCAGGCTTTTGGCCCATACAAAGTTTCCGTCAGGGTCGAGTTTTTGGATAAAAATATCCATATCTCCGTTTGAAGTCAGGTCGTAGGTGTTGGGGCCGGGATCGAAGTCCACCGTTCCACTGAATTGTCCCAGGATAAAAATGTTCCCAGCAGCATCGAGTTTTATTTCTTTACCCCAATCTTTGGTTATGCTTCCGGTCTGTTTTGCCCATTCCAACTGGGGGGGCTGTGACCAGATATAACCTTTATAGAAGAAAAGCAAGGCAAAGATCAGGAGTTGGAATTTGATATTCATGACTTCGTTTTTTGAGGTGAAAAGGTTATTGTCTGATGATTTTGCAGGTGGTTTTCTGTCCACCAGGAATGCTTATCTGTAGGAAATACATACCGGGGGGGGTGTCGATGGTCAATTCCAGGGTAGATGCCATTGCCAACTGCCATTGCTGCACTACCTGCCCGTTTAGCGCAGTAACTTCAATCTTCACATCCTGGTAAATGGCTCCCAGATCAAGCATAAAAGTCCCGGTGGTTGGATTGGGAAAGAGCTGGAAAGAATAAGGGAGTCCCTGATCTGCGGTGGCGTCGGGGGCCTGGGTCCATTTTGTGATAAAAATATCCTCTTCTCCTACTGCTGTCAGATAATACATCTCCTCGCCGGGATCAAAGTCTTCCATTCCCTCAAAATACCCGGTGAGGTATATATTTCCCAAGGGATCTATAGCGATTGACCGTCCCTGGTCCTCCTGATAATAAATTCCTCCAACCCTTCCAGCCCAGAGGAAATCACCCAGGGGGGAAACCTTAAGCACAAAAATGTCGGGGTTGAAATCGGCGATCAACACGTATTCCTCCGGCCCGGGGTCGAAATCAATGGTGTCGGCAAAAAAGCCGGTGGCATAGATATTCCCGGCGGGATCGACCGCCACGCTCAACGGGATACAATAACTCTCCACCTGCGCCTCCTCCAGAGAAAAGGCGAATCTGAAATTTCCATCAGGGTCCAATTTCAGAATGAAGAAACGGGCATCCAAACCGCCGTTCAGGAAGTATGCGCTCGGTCCGGGATCGAAGTCGGTGATATATTGGAAGGTGCCGGCAATGACGGGATTGCCCTCGGAATCGATAGCGATCGAATGCCCTTCATCCCATCCCGGTCCTCCGATGCATTTTACCCACAATAAATGGCCCTGTGGATCCAGTTTCAGAATGAAGATATCGTACACTCCTTTGGCGGTTACGACCAAGGCTCCCGGCCCCGGGTCCAGGTCGGAAACGTCTCGGAAGCGGCCAGTGACGAAAATATTACCGTCTTCATCAAGTGCGACGGATGTCCCGCAATCGAATTGTTCAATTCCGCCCATCTTTCCTGCGAAGAGAAAATTCCCCTCGGCATCTAACCGGACGATGAAGGCATCTTCTGCGCCTTTAGAGACCAGAGGGAAATTTTCAGGTCCGGGATCGAAATCGACGGTTTCCTCAAAACTCCCGGTTACGACAAGGGCGCCGTTATGTCCTGTGGCGATGGAAATTCCCATATCGATGCCTGGCCCCCCGAAACCCCGCACCCATCGGAAGTGACCGTCTCCACCCAGGGCCAGGACGAAAATGTCTTTCCCTCCATTCGAGATCATGACGGATCCCCTGGGGCCCGGATTAAAGTTGACCGAATCCTGGAAAGAACCGGTAATGACCACATTGTCCTCCGGGTCTACGGCAATAGAGGCCCCTTCATCCGCCAGGACGCCGCCGAAACTTCGGACCCAGAGCAGGTTGCCATTCGGGTCCAGTTTTTGGACGAAAAGATCGCGCGCCCCTTTGGAAGTGAGAAAATAGACTCCCGGCCCCGGGTCGAAGTCGACCGAGCCGCAAAAATAGCCGGTGGAGAAAATGTTGCCGGCAGCATCGAATGCGACGGCTTTCCCGAGATCGGAACCCGGTCCCCCCATGCGCCTTGCCCACTCGAACTGGGGTCCCTGCGCCGGGCTGCTGAAGATCAAAACGAGGAAAAGGAGGATAAAAGAGAGGCCTTTCCGGATCTGTTGCATGGCTGGTCATTTAGGGTGATAAAATCCGGAAGGTAGGGGTTGCGCTCCGCGGAGCGCCCTTCAATAATGTCCTAAAAAGTAGTTGATTCTTGGGTGAAAGGCAATGACGAATATCATAGTTCCGTAAATTTGACCTTATGAATGGCTACTTCTCCATTCTTCTATTCATACTCCTGATCAAATGCCTTTGCAGGCTACCACATACTCAAAGAAGAATATTGCGAATTTCCAACTGACAAACATGAACAAACAACTCAACCGCCGCCAATTCATTCAAACCTCTGCTCTCGGCGCCGCCGGGCTGATGCTGTCGCCCAACGCCTCCCCCGAAGCGGAGTCCGCCCCCTCCATTTTGAAACAACCGCTCAACGACCGCCTTCGCCTGGGCTTTATCGGGGTGGGCCTCCGCGGCCAAAACCACCTCGAACTGGCCCTCGACCGCGCCGATTGCGAAGTGACCGCCATCTGCGATATCGATCAGGGGATGATCGACGACACCCTCAAGATGATCGCCGATAAAGGCAAGTCCAAACCGAAGATCTACGGCCTCGACGAACATGCCTTCCGCGAGCTCGTCGCCGATCCGGATGTCGATGCGGTGGTTATCGCTACCCCCTGGCGCTGGCATTCCGAAATGGCGATCGCCGCCATGAAAGCCGGCAAATATACCGGTATGGAGGTCTGCGGTGGTTTTTCTCTCGACGAGTGCTGGCAATTGGTCAACACCCATGAGGAGACGGGCGCCCACCTGTTTTTCCTCGAAAACGTCAACTATCGCCGCGACATCATGGCCGTGATGCGAATGGTCCGGGAAGGGCTTTTCGGAGAGCTCATCCACGTGGAAGGCGGCTATCAGCACGACCTGCGGGAGGTGAAGTTCAACAACGGCACACAGCCCTATGGTGGGGGGGTGGAATTTGGAGATAAGGGATACAGTGAAGCCCGCTGGCGCACCTACCATGCCATCCATCGAAATGCTGAATTGTATCCCACCCATGGTCTCGGCCCGGTGGCTACCCTGCTCGATATCAACCGGGGCAACCGCATGCTCTATCTGACGTCCATGTCGACCAAGTCGCGCGGACTCCATAATTATATCCTGGATCACGAAAAAGGCGGTCCCGGGCACCCCAACGCGAAGATCGAGTTCAAACTGGGCGATGTGGTCACTACCATGATCAAGTGCAGTAACGGCGAGAGCATTACCCTGTTTCACGACACCAGCCTGCCGCGGCCCTATTCGCTGGGCTTCCGGGTACAGGGGACCAAAGGCCTTTGGATGGACGTGAACCAATCGCTGTATATCGAAGGCCAGAGCAGCCCGCGCCGGTGGGAGGAAGCCCAGGCCTGGCTCGACAAATACGACCATCCACTCTGGAAACGCTATGAAAACGAAGCCGTGGGCGCCGGGCATGGTGGCATGGACTTCTTCCTCTTCCATGCTTTCATCGAAGGGGCCAAGCGCAATGAGGCGCCGCCCATCGACGTATACGACGGCGCTACCTGGCTGGCCATCACGCCGCTGTCGGAAGATTCGGTCGCGATGGGCAGCCAACCGGTGGCTATTCCCGACTTCACCCGGGGCCGATGGACGATGCGGAAACCCGTTTTTGGATTCAGCGACGTTTATTGATGGATATTCAGATCGTAGTGTTGGCTGCCGGCCTCGGCCGTCGCTTTGGTGGCGATAAACAACTGGTAGAAGTCGGCCCTTTTGGCGAATGGCTGCTCGACTATGCGCTTCAGGACGCCCGCCTGGCCGGTTTTTCGGAAGCGGTGCTGGTGGTGCGTCCGGAAATGGCGGCGATCGAAAACAGAGCCTTCCCCCTGCCGGTAAAACTGGCATTCCAGTATGAGCCTTTGGGCACTGCCCACGCCCTTTGGTCGGCCCGGGACCGGATAAGCGGGCCATTCGCCGTGGTCAACGCCGACGATTACTACGGGCGGGAGAGCTATTTTCAATTGGCTGCCTTTCTCCGGGAGGAATGCCGCCCCGGACACTACGGCCTTATCGGTTTTCCCCTGGAGAAGACCCTTTCGGACAGCGGTCCGGTATCGCGGGCAATCTGCCAGGTCGATGCACAGGGTTACCTGATCGATATTGAAGAACATACCGGATTGATAAAAAGCGATCCCACCTTGCTCCGGCAGTCCCTGGTTTCCATGAATAGCTGGGCCCTTCACCCCGATTTTTTGGAATTTCTGGAAGAAGCGTTTCCCCGGTTTTTGAAAGATAAAAAAGGGGAGTGGTACTTACCCTCGATGATCCGGGAGGCGATAAAAACCCTTGACGCCCGGGTGAAGGTAATGCCGGCCCGTTCGGACTGGATGGGGTTGACCCACGCTTCCGACCTGCCCTTGGTCCGGGACCGGCTGTCTGTCTTTCACAACCTGGAGGCTAAGGTCTTTCCGGCTTTTTTTCCAATGGGAACAATTCGGCAGACCACTCTTTTGCAAGGGGGCCACATCCACCGTACGGTCCGGGTGGAGTGGGAAGCGGAGGGTCAGCATGCAGCGGCCGTTTTTCAGCGCCTCAATCCACAGATCTTTCCCGACCCGGAATTGATGGTCGAAAACAACCGCATCATTGCCGATCATTTGGAGGGAAAGGGATATTCCAAAGAGGTACTTCGACCCATTCGGACGCCTGAAGGGGCTGCAGTCGTTTGGGCCGGCGACCACCCCTGGCGGGCTTTTCCCTTTTTATCGAATACCTACACCCGGCTCTTTCCAACCGTTCCGGAAGAGGTGTATCAATCCGCAGCTGCGGTAGGAGAGTGGCATTCTTTTCTCAGGGATCTTGATCCGCAACAGATCAGGCCGGCCATCCCCGGTTTTTTCGATGTCGAAAAAAGGTGGAAGCAATGGGAAACCGCCAGTGGCAACGCCCTTCCCGACCGGCTCGAAAAGGCCGGTTCTGCCATTGTTGAACTGGAATCCCATCGCGGATTGGTAGACCGGTTTTTGGATCTTCAAAAAGAAAATACCTTGCCCTTGCGCATCCTTCACGGCGATCCCAAACTTTCCAACCTGCTTTTCGACGAGCAAACCCACGAAGTACGGGCACTGATCGATTGGGATACCGTGCAGCCGGGTTGGATTGTTTTCGACTTCGGCGATATGGTAAGGGCCTACGCCAACCCCTGTGCCGAGGACGAGCCTGATCTGGAAAAGGTCACTATTCACAGGCCCTACATGGAGGCCCTGATAGATGGTTTTCTCTCCCAAATGGGCCCCTGGCTTACCCCTGCCGAGCGGGAGCACATCTTCCTCGGTGCCCGTTGGGTGATCTGGATCCAGGCCCTGCGCTTTCTGGCCGACTACCTGGTGGGGGACAAATATTACCCGGTGCAATACGAGTCGCACAATTTGGTCCGGGCGAGGAACCAGTTGCGGCTGCTGGAGTGTTTGTGATCACTCTTTTCTCCGCTGCAACAAATAAGATGGAGCGGATTCATCGCCCTTCTGAAAAGTGGGTTGAAACAACTCCCATCCGTTCAGATACAAATAGTTGAGCGCGGCGATATCGTTCTTGAACGTGTTCTCTTCCCGATCGCGAAGGGGATCGAAATTGGAAAAGGGCCCAGAGGGCTGCTGTCCGTAATTGATCCGAACGACACCGCCGATTCCGATGGCGGCATGGACCTCTATGTATTGGATGTCGAGTGTATTGATGTCTACATCGCCAACCATAACCTGTCCTTGGCTCAGTTGGGCAAAAATTACCCAAATACCGAGGAATAGCAGTTTTTTCATCATGGTATTCCGGAAATTGATTTGGTGAATTTTAGTGAACATACGCAAATGCGAAAAAATACTTTAAAAATGACTATTTCGGCGCCTGCAGGCGCCGAAATAGTCATTTTTAAAAGCAAAGTCGCCGCCGCAGGCGGCGACTTTGCTTTTAAAAATCTTTGAATACGCGTTCTGCGTAACTCCTGATTTATTCTCCTGCGAAGTAAAGGAATCTTTGTTTTTTATTGGAGCAGGTTAAACGATAAGCCTACAAAAAGTCCCAATTCATAGTGTGAAAACACAGGAATTTCTCCGTTAAATGCATCAAACCGGTCGCCGGGCAGGATGCCTTCGTCCAGGCGTTTCACGGATGCCCCCGCCAGTCCTGCGGTAAACACCAAGCGGTCGCGCTTGCCCAGCAACACCGACGGACCCAGGAAAAAGGCCGGAGACTGCCCTTGGGACCCATCCCAGAGCGGCAGGCCGATGCCGAAACTGCCGCCCCAGGACAGGTGGTGTTTACCCAGGGAGTAGAAATGGAGAAAGCTGACCAGCGAAGGGAAGAACTGGCTGGCCTGCCGGCTCCCGATCAGCCCTTCCCGCACAAAATAATCCTCGACGGGCTTCAGGGCGTGCACAAAACTCACACCTACGCTGGCGTTGATCTTGAACCCTCCATAGGTCGACACCAGGACCGACCGCTTCCGGAAGGTTTGTCCTTCGCTCATCCCCAGCCGGTTTGCTACTTCCTCCTGCAATTGGATCTCGACCTCATAAGTGAGCTGATCGCGCTCCGCCAGTTGTTGGCTGTGCAGGCTGAACGGGGTCATGCCGATCTCCTTCAAACGGAAGCGGAGGTTCTCCCATGTTGCGGGGTCTTTTTGCTGCAATTGCTCGTCAAAGGCCTCGGCTCCTTCGATCGATTCTTCCAACAACTCCAGGTATTTTCTGGATACGCCCATGGTTTGGTCCATCGTCTGGACCAGGGCCTGTACGGGTTCCTGATCGGATTGCTGCCATTGGTCCCGCTGCACTTCGATGACTTCCATCAGTTGGGCCAGCGAATCGCGCCGTGCCTTCAGGGCGCGCAGGAGTTGGCGATGTTTCCCCGCACTCTGCCGGAAGTCGAGCTTGGTGGAGTTGCCTTCCAGCGATTCCCGGTAGCGGGTCGCTTCCTCCTGCACCAGAGAAGGAGGCAGGAAGGGGTTCCGCAAGAGGGCGTCCAGGGTTTCGCTCATGTCCTCCATCTGGAGGAAGGTGGCTTCCAGTTCTTCCATCTCCTGAGATCCGGTCCGGATGGTTTGGTCGAGCCCGTGCAGGTTTTCGAGGGTTCGAACCACTTCCGACAAGGGCCCCCTGGCCTGCCCGATGGCGGGAATGGCAGGCATGGCCGGATATTCCTCGAAGGCGTTCAGCACGGCGATATGGCCGGGACCGGAAGGGATCAGCTCGGACTCCGGATTGGGCAGGCCTGGGGCGAGTGGATCGAGTAAAAAGAATGGAGTTGAATGCAAACCGGGGCCGATATCCTCCTGGGTGGTCTGTATACCCGACCGGAGGGCGTACCGGTTGTATTCCAGCAAGTGAAAATACACGGGATATCCCTGCCGTACGATCGGCCGGTCGAGCGACTTTCCATTGCTCATATACCAGATCGAATCCCGGAATACATCGTAGTAAACGTGCAGGTCTTGTCCGGAAATGTTTGAGAAAAAAAAGAAAAAGGGGATGGCCAGGAGGAGCTTTTTCATCTTGGGGATCGGTTTTAGCGAATAAGAAAATAGGTGTTACCGGTCGAAAAGGGGACTGTCCAGGTCCCCTTCGGCCTCTGGTTGTTGGTAAGGAGCGATCAGGCTCATAACTTGTTTTACCTCGTCGAAGAGGGTGCGAAAGGTCGGTGCGGTTCCGGCGTCCCGAAGGCCTTTGTTCAGCGCGTAGCTGAGCGGGCCGCAGGTCTGGTCGCTACCCGGCGGGGTATACTCCCAGTTCAATTGGTTGCCCTGAGAGGCGGAAAACACGATACAGGGGGCCCAGTTGGGCAACCGGACGGGACCGTCCTCCCAGGTCTGTTCCACCAGGCAATTTCCCTGCAAGCGAATGCTACGCCAATAGCCTTCCTCCGCCATGGGGATGGTCGTGCCCCTCCGGAAACCCGTACCCCGTGTTGCCGTGCCCGAATGGCAGGCATCGAGCGTGATAAACAGCCCTCCTTCCGGCCCGAGCACCGGTCGCAGCGCCTGGATCCACTCCCGGAGGTAATCATCGGTCAGCAGGCGCTCGCCCTGGTAGGATGGAGAAAACCGCATGGGCGAATCATAGGGCACCAAAGCTTCATCGAAACCATCGGCTTCGTCGCCGTCTGCATCCCGCTTTTGCTGCCCGTGGCCGGAAAAGTGGAAATAGATGAAATCGCCGGGCCGGGCGCCGGACCTCAGTTCTTCAAGGGCCTGGACGATGAGCTGGAAGGTCGCCGCCTCGTCCTGCAGGACCTGCACGTTGCTGTCCGGAATACCCAGTTCACGCGCCGCTTCCCGGACGAGGGGAAGGTCGTTTTCGGAATGAATGTCATCCCAGCCCGTTTGCGGACCGTATCGGCCAACCGTAACGATCAGGGCCCGTTTTTGAGGCAGGTTCCCAAAAAGAGGAGCGGAGAAAAGAAATGCCAAACCGCCGATCATTACAATTTCCAGGGCTTTCATAAGCAAAAAGAAAAGCGTGAACAATTGTAAAATGCAGCATAGCTAAATTTTGGTGTGTGGATGTATACCCGAACCGAAGCGGTTTGGGGCTAGTACGGCCGGCAGCCGTCAAATCAATTTTTCTTCAGTATAATGCAGCAGGGTCTAAATGGTAACACAAAAAATATAATAAAGAAGAAGGTCCTTTAGCCCTTCTTCTTTCTCAAATAATTTTGTTCGCAAAATTATCGCCGTATTTTAGAGCCGAAACCCACTTGCATGCGTAGGAGAAAAAGACCTGTTATCCCCAAACAACCGGAGAAAGAAAGATTTTCATTGGTCGGAAAGATCAAAGGGGCTGAATTTTTTCAATATACGGGCTCCTACCTCCGCATTCGGATCGCACTCATTCTGTTGGTCACTTCCCTGGCTTTGGGAGTAGGGGGCTTTATGGTCCTCGAAGGCTATTCCTTCCGCGAGGCCTTTTACATGACCATCATCACGATCTCTACGGTGGGGTATACCGAAGTACGGCCCTTGAGCCCGAATGGGCAGATCTTTGTCTCCGGGCTTATCCTGCTCTATATCGGAGTGTTTTCCTACAGCGTCTCTGCGTTTACTTTCTACGTGATCCAGGGCGAATTTTTTAAGCAGATACACCTCAATTTTCTGGGGAAAAAAATAAAAGAATTGAGAAATCACGTCATTCTTTGCGGCTTTGGGAAATACGGCAAGGAGATTGCCGCCCATTTTATGGCACACCGGGTGCCTTTTGTGGTTATTGAAAAGGACGAGGAGGAAGTGCAGTCCATCCAGAAAGGAACCGCCCGGATCCTGTACATCCAGGACGATGCGACCCACGACGAAGCGTTGGTAAAGGCCGGCATCGAGCATGCTTCTGCGATGATATCGGCCCTGCCGGACGATACGGAAAATGTATTTACCGTACTGACAGCCAGGCAGTTGAATCCTCGTATTAACATCATTAGCCGGGCGCGGGACCCGCGCTCCCAACGCAAGCTCATGCGGGCCGGCGCCAACCATGTGGTGATGCCCGAGCAGATCGGAGGTTTTTTCATGGCCACCCTGGTGAGCAAACCCGGTGCGGTGGAGTTTTTCTCCTTCATTACCAACCACTACGGTTCGGATATCGATTTTGAGGAATTGCACTACGAACAACTCCCTCCCGCCTGCCAGGGGCATTCGATCCGGGACCTGTCCCTGCGCCGGGCGTCGGGCGCCAACATCATCGGATTTAAAAAAGCCAATGGCGAATTTGTGGTCAACCCCGGACCGGAAACGGTGCTGGAACCTGGTTCCAGCTTCATCTTCATGGGCAATTCGGACCAATTACACGCCTTGCACGACTACCTCGACCATTACGAGTCCTCACACGGGATGCCAAGCTCATGAGACTTCGGCCGGGGCATCGGCTTTTTCGAGGTCTAATTCCACATAATAAGCGTCGAATCCTTCTTGGCGGAAGCTGAACCCTTTTTGCTGGAAAATGCGGATCATGCCCTCGTTATTGCTCAGCACACTGCCGTAGATCTTCCGGATGCCGCGTTCTTTGGCGATCTCCAGGATATAGTCGGTCATTTTACTGCCCAGCCCTTGTCCCTGCCAGGGATCGGCCACGACAATGGCATACTCCGCGTTTTCATTCCAGGCATCGCCTACCAGGCGCACCACGCCGGCCATGCGGGGCGGACCTTTGGGGTCTTCCTGGATCTCGGCGATGATGGCCATTTCCCGGTCGTAGTCGATCTGGGTAAAACGGGTCAGCAACTCGTGCGTCACGTGTGGCACGTAGCCGAAAAAGCGAAAATAGACTGTCTCCTTCGACAAAAGCGTGAACATCTCCGCTTCCAGGGGCTCGTCCTCCGGGCGGATGGCGCGGAGCAGGGCGGTCTGCCCGGTTTTGAGCGTCACCTTCCGGTTGTATTGAGCCGGATAGGGAGAAATGACCAGGTGGGCGTAGGGTTGCCGGCGTTTGTTGAAAGCCGGTTTTTCCAACATGACTTTTGCGTCGAGCACGATCCCGCCCTTTTCGTCGACGGCAAAGGGATTGATCTCGATCTCGGAGATCTCGGGAAAGTCCATTACCAGGTAAGCGAATTTATGCAAGACAAACTGAATAGCTGCCAGGTCGATTCCTCTTTCTTCGCGGTAGCCCTTGAGCAGATGATAGATCTTGGTTCCCTCGATCAGACGCTGGGCCAGGGCCATATTCAGCGGCGGCAGGCCTACGTTCCGGTCGAGGAAGATCTCCACGGCGATACCGCCCATCCCGAATAGGATGATCGGTCCGAAGATGGGGTCTTTCCGGGCGCCGAGGATGAGCTCATAACGCTTTTCGACAAAGGGTTCGATCAACACTCCGCGCACCACCTTGTCGGGGTGGTGTTTTTTTGCCAGTTCGACCAGTTCGTGAAAGGCAAATTTGGCCTGTGTGGCATTTTGGATGGGGTATTTGATCCCTCCAAAATCCGATTTATGAACAGAGGCGTTCAGTTCGGCCTTCATCACGACGGGGAAGCCGATGTAACGGCTGGTGTTGGCGGCTGCGGTCTCCGAGGTCACGAGCAGGCTCTCGACGACGGGGATTTCGAAGGTCGTCAGCAAGGCCTTGGCCTCGGCTTCGGAGAGGCTTTGCCGGTCTTCTTTCAGCGCCTCATCGATAATGCGCTGGGCCTCTTCCTTATCGGGTGAAAAACTGCGGGGGATCTCCCGGGGCGTTTCATGGAGCACCTGAAGATTGAGGGTGTAGCTGCACATGAGCAGGAACACTTCGATGGCGCTTTCCGGGTACCGGTAGTTGGGCACTTTTTCATTTTCCAGAATATCCCTGGCGGCTTGCACTTCTTTTTCACCCATCCAGGTGGCCAGGATCGGCTTCCGGGCCCGGTGGGAGATCTTGCCCACGGCTTTGGCCACCTCCTCCGAGCTACTCACCCCCTGTGGCGCAAGGATCACCAGGATGCCGTCGACGCCCCGGTCTTCCAGTACGATGGAAAGGGCTTTGCTGTATCGCTCCGGGGAGGCATCGCCCAGAATGTCGACCGGGTTTCCTCTACTCCAGTCGGCAGGCAGGGCTTCGTTGAGCTTCTGGATGGTTTCCCGCGACAGTTTGGCGAGGCGTCCGCCTTTCTGGATCAGAAAATCGGTTGCCAGAACCCCCGGTCCACCCGCATTGGTGATGATGGCCAGGCGGTTATCTTCCGGACGGGGCTGCATGGCCAGGGCCTGAGCGCAGTGAAACAGCTGGGCGACGGTATTTACCCGCACGATCCCGGCGCGGTGGAAAGCCGCGGAGAAAGCGGCGTCGTTTCCCGCCAAAGTACCCGTATGGGAAAGGGTAGCCTGAGCTCCTTCCTGGCTTTTTCCGGCCTTCAGCACGATGATGGGTTTGCTCCGGGAAAAGGCCCGGGCTGCACTCATGAAGCGGCGGGCATCCCGCAGGGATTCCATGTAGATCAGGATGGACGAAGTGTGTGGGTCCATCCCGAAGTAATCGATCAGATCGTGAAAACCGATGTCGATCATGGAACCGACCGAGACAAAATGGCTGAATCCCACGTTTTGCTCTGCGGCCCAGTCGAGGATGGTGCTGCCCAGGGCTCCGCTTTGGGAGATGAGCACGATCCGGCCGGGGAGCACCTTTTGGCTGAGGAAGGTAGCGTTGAGCCCCAGCAGGGGGTTCATGAAGCCGATGCAGTTGGGGCCGAGTATCCGGATATGGTATTTGGAGGCCACTTTTTTGATCTTTTCAGAACGGCGGCTCCCTTCCCGGCCTACCTCGATAAACCCGGCCGAGAGGATCACGGCGGATTCGACGCCCGCCTTACCGCATTGTTCGATCACCTCGGGAACCGTCTCTGCAGGCGTAGCGATAATGGCCAGATCGACCTTTTCGGGCACGTTTTTGATGCTCTTGTAAGCTTCCCGACCGTGAACGGTGTCGTGCCGGATATTTACCGGATATACTTTTCCGGCATAGGAGCCGGACAGAAGGTTTCGGATAAGCACATAGCCCACCGACCCTTTCCGGTCGGAGGCGCCGATAGCGGCAATGCTTTTGGGGTTGAATAATTTTTCGAGCTGGTCGCGCATAATTTAAAATTTCCAAAACTGGCGCAACTGCATAATGGCGCTTTGAAGATTGAGTTCATAGGTTTGCCAGGTTTGCAGTGGGGTTTCGGTCTGTTTTTCGGGATAGGGCATGGGTTCTCCGTTGATACCGGCCAGGAAGTTATAGACACAGCGCGGGAGTTCCTCCACGTTGTATCCCCCTTCGAGGGTAGCGAAGATGGCCGGAAAGCGTTCCCGGAGGAGTTCGCCTATGCGGTGGTATGTGCTTGCCGACGTGCGCAATTCGAGCAGAAGGTCGTATTGGTGGGCGTCGAAACCGGCCGAAACCGCGACGAAATCGGGTTCGAATTGCTCGGCCACCGGGAGGAAAGAAGTGAAGGCATTCATGAAAATATCGTCGCCCGACCCTGGCGGCAGGGGGGCCATTACGGTGTATCCGCGCCCTTCACCCTTGCCGATCTCATTGGTCCAGCCGTGCCCTGGGAAGGCCGGGTATTGGTGGAGCGACCAGTACATCACTTGACTGGTTTCGTAGAATATGTGGCTGGTGCCATCGCCCAGGTGGCCGTCGAAATCGCAGATCAGGACTCGTTTCCCTTGCCGGGCGAGGTATTCGGCGGCGATGGCCACGTTGTTGAACAGGCAAAAGCCGCTGGCCCGATCGGGATAGGCGTGGTGACCGGGGGGGCGCACGAGGGCGAAATCGCCCTGTTCAGCGGCCTGAATGGTGGCGCCGACCGCCCGCAGGGCCGCCTCAAAGCTACCGGGAGAAGTGGCGGTATCCTGGTCGAGGTGAATGCCGCCTTCGCAGGCCCGCTTCACCTTTTCGATGTATTCGGGATGATGGATCAGTGTCAGGAATTCTTCGCCATTGGGCGCCAGAGTTACGGGCAACTCGCCGAAAGCCTCCAGTCGCTTGTGGTTTTCGGGGTGCATACCGGTATTGTGTTCCAGAAAAACGGGATCGTATAACAGTTTCATGATCGGGTGTATTTCTCCTGTATTTTCAATTCTCCTCCTCCCGGAATATCAAGAGGGGGATATGCGTTTGCAGGGCCATGTGCCGGGTATGGCTCTTGTGAAACAGCCGTTCGAAAAAATTCCGGTACGGGGTGGTCATCACGATGAGGTCAACGTCGAAGGTCTCGGAAAAGTCGTTCAGGGTCGTCGACAGATCTTCCCCTTTCAGGTTGTGGAACTTGATCTGCAAGGATGGGGCGTGATGGGAAAAGAAGGTTTCCAGGTCGTTCATATCCAGTACTTTTTCCATATCCTGATCGGATTCGACATGCACGCAGTGCAGAATGGGATTGAACGGTTCGAGGAGTTTGGTCAGTTCCCAGATATGGTAGGGGTCTGCTTCCTTCAGGTCGGTAGCGAACGCCATGATCTGGAGTTTGTCCAGTTTTGCCTTTTCCGGGATCGCCAGGACGTGGCATTTGGCGCGCTGGATCACTTCGGAAGTGACGCTTCCGAAGAGTTTTTCAAGGGTGTTGTGCTCGCCCTGGGTACCCATAACGATGAGGTCGATCTCCTCCCGTTGGGCGAAAGAGGTGATGGTAGATGCCGGCGAGCCGATCTCCACCTGTGTTTCGATGGTGGCTGTATTTTCCAATACATCGGCC
This sequence comes from Lewinellaceae bacterium, assembly GCA_020636275.1. Lineage (GTDB taxonomy): Bacteria > Bacteroidota > Bacteroidia > Chitinophagales > Saprospiraceae > JADJTT01. The sequence continues at coordinate 342,391 of JACJYD010000002.1, forward strand.
ACCATTTCCACGGAGGTATCGACAAAGGTTTCCAGCAGGGTCCGGGCCACTTCGATCTTTTTCTTGGTGGCCTGGGAGGCCATGACCGGCAAGTCCATGCCCTCGTATTGCGGGTAGATCGCATGGAGCACCTGGATCTCCGCTTCCAGCTTGTCGGCGAGGAGCAGCGTATAGTGGAAGGCATTTTGTGCCGCTTCGGAGAAATCTGTTGGAAACAGGATACGCTTGATCTTTTTCATTCGTTGGCGTTTAAAGGGTAACTATCAGGGATGTGGTTCCGTTCCGTTCTTTCCGGGGCGGGGGCCAAATATTTTTTCCAGTTCATCCTGGAGGACCACCTCTTTATTGAGAAGCAGTTGCGCCAGTTCTTCGAGTTCGGTCCGGTGTTCGATCAGGAGCTGTTTGGTCCGTGTGTAGGACGATTCGATCAGCTCGCGCACTTCCCGGTCGATAAGTTGGGCGGTAGCTTCACTATAGGGTTTTTGCAGGGATTGTTCGTATTCGCCGGTCGAGTCGTAGTAGCTGATATTGCCCATTTCGGGATCGAGTCCGTAGAAGGCCACCATGGTATAGGCCTGTTTCGTGACTTTTTCCAGGTCGTCGAGGGCGCCGGAGGATACTTCGTCAAAGATAATATCTTCGGCAGCTCTTCCACCCAAGGCGGCACACAGCCGGTCGAGAAACTGACTGCGGGTGTAGATCTGGTGTTCTTCGGGCAGGTACCAGGCGGCGCCGAGCGATTTCCCGCGGGGCACGATCGAAACTTTCATCAGGGTATCTGTATGTTCGAGGTGCCAGCTGACGGTAGCGTGGCCCGATTCGTGGTAGGCCACGATCTTTTTTTCTTTTTCGGAAATGATCTTGGTCTTTTTCTCCAATCCGGCTATGATGCGGTCGATAGCTTCGGTAAAATCCTCCATTTCGATGGCGGTCTTTTTGCGCCTGGCCGCGATCAGGGCGGCTTCGTTGCAGATGTTGGCGATATCGGCCCCGGAGAAACCGGGCGTTTGTCCGCCCAGGGTGTGGAGGTCAATGGAGTCGGCTAGCTTGAGCGGGCGGATATGGACCTTAAAGATCGCTTTGCGCTCCTCCAGGTTGGGCAGTTCGAGGTAAATATGGCGGTCGAAACGCCCGGGGCGCAAAAGGGCCCGGTCGAGCATATCGGCCCGGTTGGTAGCGGCCATGACGATTACCCCGGTATTGGTACCGAAACCATCCATCTCGGTGAGCAACTGGTTGAGGGTGCTCTCCCGTTCGTCGTTGGCTTGCAGCGAGAAGGCTTTGCTGCGCGAGCGGCCGATGGCGTCGATCTCGTCGATGAAGATGATGCTGGGCGCTTTTTCCTTGGCTTTGCGGAACAGGTCGCGCACCCGCGAAGCGCCCACCCCGACGAACATTTCCACAAACTCCGAGCCGGAGATCGAGAAGAAGGGCACTTTGGCCTCCCCGGCAACCGCCCTTGCCATCAGGGTTTTTCCCGCGCCGGGAGGACCGACCAGGATGACCCCCTTTGGGATCTTGGCGCCGAGGCGGGTATAGGTTTCCGGATTTTTCAGAAAATCGACGATCTCCATGACCTCGACCTTGGCCTCTTCCAGGCCGGCCACATCCTGGAAAGTCACCTTGCTGGTATTCGTGTCATCGAACACCTGTGCACCCGATTTGCCGAAATCAAAGGGATTAAATCCGCTGCCGCTGCCACTGCCTCGTCCAACGCGGCGCAGGATGAAGATCCATACCGCAGCGATGATCAGCAAGGGGATGGTCCAGGAAAGGATCTCGCCCCACCAGTTGGAGCGCTTTTGGTATTTGATGGGGATGGGATCCAGGTTGTATTTGGCGATGGCTTCATCCACCTTGTCTTCGAAATGCTCGCCCGAACCAATATTGATGAAGTAATGCGGACCTTCCTTTCCTTTGGAGATATCCTTGTAAGCGCCTTGGCCCAGGCGTTCGGGCTTGATAAAGATCTCGGCCTTGTCCTGGTTGACGATCACGATGGATTCCACGTCCTGATTTGCCAGCATGTTATTCTCGAAATCGAGCCAGGTTGTCTCCTTCATTGATCCGGAGCCCCACATTAGCCATTGGCTGATCAGCAGGACGGCGACGAGGATATATACCCACCACCACCCTTGCAACGGCCCGCCGGGCGGTTTGGGTTTCTGAGGAGGAGGAGTTTGGGGGTCATTATTGCCCATGATAGATACTTTGGGTAGATTTTAAAAATACCGGGTCCTGCGTCATCGCTGACATGAGAAAAATCAATGCGGGCAGTGATTTTTCTCATGCATAAACGTTTTTTTCAGCCTGAGTTGCCTGCTCAATTCAGGTTGTAATTTTCAGAACCAACCCCGCTTTTGGAAGAGGATGTAATAATCCTTGAGCAGGGACCAATACATATGGGCCTGGTGCAGGCCCTCCGTATTTCCCGATTGTTCGGCCTGCAGGGCATTTACCTTGAAGCGGACATTGGCGCGATAGCAGAGAAAATAATAGAATAGTGCCATGTCGGCCGGCCCTTCAATAACGGGGTGTGCTTCAAGGTAGTCGGATAAAAGGAATTCTGCAAGATCAGGCCGCAGATGGTAGAACAGGTCCATGAAGAGGAAGGCCACTTCGTCGAGCACATCCAGTTGGCGAAAATGGTCGTTGAACTCGATACAATCAAAGAGAACGGGCGAATCGAGCAGGAAGATGTTCTGGGAATGGAGGTCGCCGTGCCCGTCGACGGTAAAGCCCCGGTCGTTGCGATACTGGAGATGTCCGGCCATGCGTTCGAGGAACTGTTCGACGCTCCAGACCATGGCGTGGATCAATTCGGATTCGCGGCGTCCCATATTTTTTTCCACCCAGCTTTGCGCGCTGAGGATGTCGGAAAAATCCTCCAGGATATTTTTCCAATCTACTTTCCGGTAGATCTTCTCCGTTTTTTTGTGGAAATGGGCCACCATGTGGGCGATCTGGCGGATGTGTTCGGGTTTGACCTGTCCTTTTTCCAGCATGACCGGCATGTGGCGGTCTTCTTCCATGCGCTGCATTTGCACGGTGTAATCGACGACCATTCCCTCCTCGGATTCGAGGATCTGGAGGCCTTCCCGGGTTTGGCAGATGGGCAGCACCCGGAGATAGATGCCGCTGGTGAGCCGCTGGTTGAGCTCCAATTCGCGTTGGCAGTAAAACCGGCGTTTTTCGAGGGTGGAATAATCGAGGAACGAGAATTGCACCTCTTTTTTGATCTTGAATGCGTAGTGGGCGCCCAGGATCACGTAATTGGCGTGGGTTTCCACGACCTGAACCGGGCCTTTTTTGCCGGGGAAGGCCCTTTTGTGTGCGATGGCGTCTATGAGGGTGCGATTCATGGGTTGGGGGTTTCCAGGTAGGTGAGGGCTTCCTGTACGAGGTTGGGTAATGGACGGGTATCGGATTGAATGATCAAATGGGGTACCTGCAGGGCTTCGTAGGTTTCTTTTATCTTCAGGTATACCTGAAAATCAGCTTCGCTAAAGGGCCGTTTGGTTTCCAGGCGCTTGCGGATGACCGACTCGTCCGCCCGGATCTCGATCCAGCGAACGGGTGTCTGGTATTTTTCCGCCATGTCGAGAAAGGGTTTCCGGATCTCTTTTTGGTAGAGGGTCGCATCTACAATGGCATCTTCTCCAGCCTGGAGATGGGTTTCGAGCATATTTAACAAGCAGGAATAGACCTTTTGTTTCGATTCCGGATCGTAATGACCGCGCAACCCCAGTTTGGCCCTGACCCTGTCCGTATTTAAATGAACCGCCCCGCATGCGGCCGCCAGGGCTAATGCAAAGGTCGATTTTCCGGCGCCCGGTAACCCGGTGATGAGGATTAGCATAAGAGCTGGTTACTAGTTACTCTGCAGCAGGTCGATTTTCTTTTTCTTTGGGGCTAAGAGCGCCTCCATTTCCTTTAATAAACGCTCGCTCAGGGTTGGGAGTTGAGCGAGTTGGAAGCGGATCTCCTGGAGGTAACTCGTCTCGTCCTGTCTTAACTGGCGCAAGAGGGAGGCCGGCACATTGCTCAGTTTACGGGTTTCGGCGCCGGTAATGCAATGATCGTGCCACTTACCCAGTTGATGCTGAAGGGTCTCGAGCGGTTGCATCAGGTCCGTGGAGATATCGAGGTATGGGGAGGCTTTTTCAATAGTGATCAGGTTGTAATAGCCTTCTTTCGTGCGTTTTCGCAATTCGTGGAGCCTTTTTTTGGAACTCATGCCTTCGCGGGCGAGCATCGACAATTCCTTCAACAGGGTTTCAAAATAATGATGAAGTCCTTTGTGCAGGGTCGCCTGGCTCATGTGTTTCAGGTGGGAATGGGCCTGAAGGCAGCTTTCGCGAAGGCCGGAGATGGAAAAAGCCTTCTCAAAATCCTTGAAGGCCTCTTCCTGATGCCGGATGCGTTCGTCCAGTTGGGCTGAAGTCTGATGTTGGAGGTTGAGTTGTTCTTCTTTTTTGAAGATCAGGTTGCACTCGATCTGCAGGTCGCGGAGCCGTCCGGCTTCGGCAAACAGGGGCTTAAAGCGCTGGAGGGCCAGTTTCCCAGGGAAAGACGGATCGACCACGTAGAGCATTTTGAGGAAAGCCCGAAGCCGTTTCAGAGAAACGCGCAGGGCATGGATCGTGCTTTTCCTGGAATCCTGTTGCACTTCCAAAAAGGCAAAGTGGGCATCGGCATCCAGTTGTTCAAAATAGCGGATCAGTTCTGTCTTAAGGGTATCCATGTGCGATTATTACGCCCTGACCACCAGGGTTGGGACGGGTAAAGGTTGGCTGACTAATTTTTCGGTAACGCTGCCAAAGAAAAAGCGCTCAATGGCGCCATGGCCCTGGGCGCCCAGGATGATCCAATCGGCTTTTTCAGTGGCGGCAAATTCGAGTATGCAGTCGGAGATGCTCCTTTCGTCATTTCGCAGGATCTCTATTGTCAGGGCATCTGCGGGAAATTCGTATTCGTCGAGAAAATGTTGAAAGGAATCCTTCGCCGTATCGGCGAGAAAACGGTTGAAGTTTTCAAATTCCTGCCGGTTGAGGTAGTAGCCGGCGGCGATGAGATCGGTGACGTGCAAGGCGGTGATCTCAACTCCTTCGCGGCGCATGCCCCAATTTAGGGCAAGCCGGAGAGCTTTGGCCGAATCTTTGGAAAAATCGACGGGTATGAGCAGCCGTTGGCCTTCAGGCGGCTCGACCTCCGGAACGAACAATACGCTGCAAGGCGCTTGGTTGGCCAACTTCCGGGCCGTGATCCCGAATCCGGAACTTTTTTGCTTTTGTCCGACCACCAGCAGGTCTATCTTTTTCACTTCCAGCCAGTGGAGGAGTTGACTATAAGGCTGCCCTTCGATGACATCCACGCTCCAGGCGGTCGGATGGTCAGATTCCCAATACCCGGCGATCGTTTTCTCGAGTTGATTCTGTACCTGTTCGTCAATAGGAGTTTCGGGGGCAAAGCGTTTTCGGAATTCCAGTTGTGCGCTTTTCGGCAGGGCTATATCCGGGATGATATGGACAAAATAAACACGGGTCGCCAGGAAAAGCTCGGCGATCTTCCGGGCGTGCTGGATCAGCAGGTGGTCCGTCGGCGACAGGTCGAGAGCCACTAAAATTCTGGGGAAGGAATCCATACGCTTTTTATTAATCACAAAAATAAACTACCGGAGCACTGGCTACCGTTCTCCTTATCCACTCTACCAATTGGCGCTTGTCCAGGAAGCGTCATCAGCAAATGCGGATAAACTGGGCATTCTTTTCTTCTTCCGGCGGCACATCGATAAAGGTCAGGCGAAGAATACCATCCTGGTAGTTCGCCGTGATCTTTTCCCTGGAAATACAGGGGTTCACCCGGAACTTGCGTTCGAAGGAATCCGTGTCAAATTCCTCCAGGATGAACTCCGTCTCGGGATGGGGATCTTTGTGTTTTTTCAGTCCCCGGATGATCAGGATGTCGTCGGAGATCGCTACGGTCAGCTCTTCACGCGAGAAGCCTGGCACGGAGACTTCCAACACGAAGAGCTCGCCGGTGCGGCTCAGGTTTACGGCGCCTGCTTCAGGTTTTTTGCGGGCCACATCAAATGCCGAAAATCCAAGGAAATGATCGGGATCGATGACCGGGGAATACTGGTCGCCAATCCGGTCGAAAGCATGATTGCGGATCCTTAGTTTTTGCATGGTTAACCAATTTTACAGCCGGGAAGCGCCCAAAAAGGCGCATCGAACAGCTAAACCAAAATAGGCCTTTATTGGTCCCAACTGCAATGTGCTTCGTCAGTGCGTGAAGTGATTTTCGTCAGTGAGTCCGCAACAATTTCAACTCGCGCGTCTTTTCCTGATCCTTCATTTCCAATACGAGCGTATCGGCTTCCAGTTGGAGGATGCGGACGATCTTTTCCGCGCCCTCGGCCCGGGTCGTATCGGTGGTGAACAGGTAATCGGTCTGGACCCGGTACTGGCCGGCCTCCCGGTAGTTGAGGGTACTGGAGAAGGAATAGTCGTTTTTGGGAAAGAACTCGAATTGGATCTCGGCCGGGTCGATGGCCAGCGGTTCGCCCTCTTCGAGCAGTTCCACGCCTTTCCATTTGCCGATGAGTTCTTTCTCCATCCGGTTGGTGCAGGCATTCAAAAAAAACAGAAGAAATACAAGTATGGTGGTTTTGGCCCTCATTTTATTCGTTTTTTCGGCCGCAAAATACCATTATTGGTCAAAAATACAGGGAACCTTTTCCCGGAATTGTTTGTATCTTTTGTGCCGTGGGGATAAAAAGGAAGAGAATTCTTTAACTTTGGGGCTTGTTTTTAGAAGTGGGGGGTACTTTCCCTTTCCGTAAAAAATTATGGTTAAGATCGGATCGATAGAACTGGGTGAATTTCCGCTGTTGCTGGCGCCGATGGAGGACGTCAGCGATCCCCCTTTTCGTGCGCTGTGCAAACAGAACGGCTGTGATATGATGTATACCGAGTTTATCTCGGTGGAAGGGTTGATCCGCGATGCGGAGAAGAGCGTAAAAAAACTCGATATCTACGACGAAGAGCGCCCCATCGGCGTGCAGATCTTCGGCGCCGAACTCGACTCCATGATGCGGGCCGCCGAGATCGTGGAGGCCGCCCAACCCGAAGTGCTCGACATCAACTTCGGGTGCCCGGTGCAGAAGGTGGTCTGCAAAATGGCCGGCGCCGGTATATTGCGCGATATTCCCAAGATGGTGGAGTTGACGGAAGCGGTGGTCAGATCGACCAATCTGCCCGTCACCGTTAAAACCCGCCTGGGTTGGGACGATAATTCGATCTTTATTGAAGAAGTGGCCGAGCGCCTGCAGGATGTCGGCATCCAGGCCTTGTCGATCCATGGCCGCACGCGCAAGCAGATGTACAAGGGCGAGGCCGACTGGTCCCACATCGCCCGGGTAGTGGAGAATCCGCGCATCCGGATCCCCATTTTCGGGAACGGCGATATCGACAGTCCGGAAAAAGCGCTCGAATACCGCAACAAATACGGGGTGGCGGGCATCATGATCGGCCGGGCCAGTATCGGTCATCCGTGGATCTTCCGGGAGATCAAGCACTACATGGCTACCGGCGAGCACCTGGCGCCGCCCACGACCCACGAACGGGTAGAGGCGGCACGTGAGCACCTGCGCCGCTCTCTGGAATGGAAAGGCCTGAAATTGGGCGTGCTGGAAATGCGCCGGCATTACACAAACTATTTCAAAGGATTTCCGGGAATCAAACCCTTCCGCGCCCGTCTGGTGACGGAAGACGACCCGGCTATCCTTTTCCAGATCCTGGATGAAGTGGAGTCTTTCTTTAGTGGAGATCTGATGGAACGGCCCGAGCCCGCTCCTTCGGATTTAATTAATTCAGGGGCATGATCTTTAATATCGAGCCGCAAGAGCGGGACATTCTCTTCCTGATCGGCCAATGTGCGAAGGAGATGAACGTGCCGGCCTATCTGGTAGGCGGTTTCGTACGCGACCGCCTGCTGGCGCTCCCATCAAAGGATATGGACGTTGTTTGTGTGGGCAACGGCATCGAACTGGCTGAGCGGGTGGCTTCCAAACTCCGCCCCATTCCGCGTGTGGTGGTGTACAAACGCTTCGGCACCGCCATGTTGCGCCGCAAGGATATGGAGATCGAATTTGTCGGCGCCCGCACGGAATCCTATCGCCACGATTCCAGAAAGCCCACCGTGGAAGATGGCACGCTCGAAGACGACCAGAACCGCCGCGACTTTACGATCAACGCCCTGGCCGTCAGCCTCAATGAGGAGGACTTCGGGGTAATGATCGATCCGTTCGACGGATTGAAACACCTGGAGGAAAAGCTGATCAAAACCCCTCTGGAGCCCGGGAAAACCTTCTCCGACGATCCCCTTCGGATGATGCGGGCCATCCGCTTTGCCAGCCAGCTCCATTTTAAGATCGATCCGGATACCCTGCGCGCTATCCACGATAACCGCGACCGGATCCATATCGTGTCGAAGGAGCGCATCGCCACCGAACTGGAAAAGATCCTCAAAACTGAAAAGCCTTCAGTCGGGTTCAAACTGCTTTTTGATACCGGCCTGCTCGCTCAATTTTTTCCTGAACTGGCCAACCTGCACGGCGTGGAGGTCAAGCACGGAAAAGGGCATAAAGACAACTTCTACCACACCCTCGAGGTACTCGATAACCTCTGCCGGAAGACGGATAACATCTGGTTGCGTTGGGCCGCTCTTCTGCACGATATTGCCAAGCCCCCCACCAAGCGATTCGACCCCGAACAGGGCTGGACCTTCCACGGCCACGAGGTGCTGGGCGCCAACATGGTGCCCCGGATCTTCCAACGCCTGCGCCTGCCCCTCGACCATAAGATGAAGTATGTGCAAAAGCTCGTCTTCCTGCACCTGCGCCCCATCAGCCTTACCAAGGAAAATATCACGGACTCCGCCATCCGGCGCCTTCTCTTCGAAGCCGGCGACGATATCGACGATCTCATGCTGCTTTGCGAGGCCGACATCACCTCCAAGAACCCCAACAAGGTGGCGCGCTATCTCGAAAACTACAACCTCGTCCGCGATCGCCTTCAGGAAGTCGAGGAGAAAGACCGCATCCGCAACTGGCAGCCTCCCATCTCCGGAGAGCTCATTATGGAAACCTTTGGGATCAAGCCTTCCCGCGAAGTGGGCCTCATCAAAAATGCCATCCGCGACGCCATCCTGGATGGAGTGATCCCCAATGCCTATGAGCCGGCGTTTGAATTTATGCTGGAGAGAGGGAAGGAATTGGGACTTAGGGAGTTGAAGAGTTGAAAAGTTGAAGAGTTTTTTCACTTTTCAACTTTTCAACTCTTCAACTTTTCAACTTATCAACTCCTTCACTCCTCTTCCCGCTCCAATTTCAGATCCCGATTCACCGCAATACTCGCATTGAGCTCGAAACCGGCCAACAAAATCAGCACGTTGATCTGGATCCAAAGCATGACGACGATAATGGTTCCAATGGAGCCGTAGAGCTTGTTGTAGGTGGCGAAATTCTCGACGTAGTAGGAGAAGATCTGGGAAGTGAGGAGCGAACAAAGCGTGGCCAGGGTAGTGCCCGGGGAAAAGTAGCTGAAGCGTTTTCGGACAGAAGCGCCAAAGCGGTACAGGAAGGAGATGCCCAGGTAAAAAAGGGCAAAAATGACCAGGTAGCGCAAGGCGGAGAAAGAGACCCTTCCGAACCAGTCGAGGTGAATGTATTCGGAGAGCCAATGGATGATCGTATTTCCCAAAATGATCATAATGACGGAGGTGATCACCAGAAAGCCCAGAATGAAGGTGAGTCCGATGGCAATGGCCCGCCGGCGGAAGGGATCCCGTTTTTTGAAGGTTTTCAGGTACGATTTTTCGAAGCCCGACATCATGGCCATCATGCCGTTGGAGGAGAAGAAGATCACGAGGATCGTACCGAACGACAGGAGTCCGTTGCGGGGCCGCGTAGTGATGTCCTCGATCGTCTCGAAAAGCATATCCCCGGCATTACCGGGCATGATGAATTTGATCTCCCGGTAAAGCACTTCGAAAAAGTCCTCACCTCCTGGCAGGTACTGAAGGAGGGTCTGGGACAAGAGCGGCAGCAAAGTCAGCAATACGATGATGGAGGGGAACAGGGAAAGGAAAAAACTGAAGGCAATCGCATTTGCCCGTCCACCAAGGGTGTTGCTCTTCAGTTCGTTGAACATAAAGATCACCACGTCGTAGATGGGCACACCGAAAAAGCCGGGGAAGGATTTTCGCTTCGCCCAGTTCTGCACCTTTTTGGTGATGCGCCGGGATAGGAACCAGGCTTGCAGGTGTTTGATGCTCCAGCGTTTCATTTTTTTAAAGTGAAGGGTGAAAGGTGAAGGGTGAAGGGTGAGGAGTGAAGGGGCAAGCCGCCTTTTCTCTTCACTCTTCACCCTTCACTCTTCATCCTTTAAAAAATGCGGTCTCAATCGTTCAATTAATGCCTCGGGGGGCGGAACGGTCTTCCCCGATTGAATATCTACAAAACAAAGCCGGACAGTGCCGGCGTTGATGACTTTGCCCTCTTCATTCAAAATTTCCGTTTGAAAGGTGATCGACAAACCTTCCGGCAACTGGCGCAGGCTGGTGCGGAGGGTGAGCAGGTCGTCGTATTTGGCGGGCCGCAAATACCGCGCTTCGAGACTCACCACCGGCATCATAATGCCCATTTCCGACTCGAACGACTTATATGTCATGCCCAGCGAACGCAACATCTCCACCCGCCCGATCTCGTAGTATTGCGCGTAGTTGCCGTAATAGACGTAACCCATTTGGTCCGTCTCCCCGTATCGAACGCGTTTTTGGTATTCGTGTGTGTACATAGTACTTTGTAAACAAAGTATAATAAAATTAGATTGGGTGGGCCACCGCCCAATCGGTATCAATTTACCTGAGTCAATCCCGTTCAATCGGACAGGTCATGCAATGCGTGCCACCCCTGGCGCGCGACAACTCATCCGAAGGAATGGTGATGATGGTATTCTTCAAAGTTCCGGGATCGAGCGTACCGGCGTTGACGCGTTCGAGGAATTCCGTGGCGTGCAGGATCGCGTAGCCGAAATCCCGGAAGGCTTCTTCGGTCTTGGGGTTGCGATCGTAGGTAATGGCTACGCCGGGCTTGATCGTGACCAGGTTGCAGCCGTCGGTCCATTGTTCGCGCTCCTGATAGGGCGATTCGCCGTTACCGCTCAGGATGAACCTCATATTTGGATTGATCTCGTTTTTGAAAAAATCATAGATCGAATCGTAGTAGATCGATACTCCGTTTGACCGGTGTACTTCCACATGCGAGCTGAGTCCTTCGATGACGATGGGTTTGTAGGCAACGATGTGATTGGTATTGATCTGGGTGAAAATGGTGTCGATATGCATGTAGGACCGCTCGAAGGGAATGTTGATCTGCACCACATTTTTTACCACCCCCTTCTTGAACAACACCTCGCGCAGCGAATGGATGGCGTGAGCCGTCGTGCGCTCGCTACACCCAATGAGCAGGTAGTCGCGATCGATGACCATCACGTCGCCCCCTTCGATCGAGATCGCCTCGCCGCGGCGGGAGGGCGGGAACTCCTCCACATGGTTGAGGTTGATCAGTTTGCCTTTCTTTTTCATCCCCTTGAAGATCGGGTGTACCCAAAAGATGAGCCGCGTGATGAAATTTTCGCGGTAGCGCGCCTCCTTGGCCGCTTTGGTGATGATGACATGGTCGTTGATCGTCACTGCGATATCGCGGGTAAAAATGAAGTTGGGGATGGGGCGGAAAAGGAAGAGATCTTCATCCGGCATATACCCGGTTATGATCACATCGGCCAGTTTGTCGTTTGGCATTTGCGCCAGCATGGTGCGATAGCGGGAGGGCAATTCCTCGAAGTTCACGATGTTGTCGATGATCCATTGCCGTCCTTCATCATCGGCTTCCAGAGCTTCCGCCAGCAAGGTTTGTGTTTCCAGCACATTCTCTTTCCCTAAAAAAGCGCGGAGCACGTCGGTGAAGATGTCGTGTTCCTCCTGCATATGCGGCAGGTGTACGATATCGTCGAACAACAGTTCTGTCGCCATCTTTGGCGTGACGCGCGCGATCCCTTCGTCGGGCCGGTGCACGATCACCCTTCGCAAGTGACCGATCTCAGAGGAGACGTGGACTTTGTGGGACATAAAGAAATTTTAAACAGAGAAACAGGCCCGAAACCTGCTTCTCTGTTATTCATTACATATTTTTCCAAAAATAATAATTATGCGCTGTATCCAGCACAAACCCCGTGCGCTGGTACAGTTTGTTTCCCTGCTCGTTCGTCTTTTCCGCTTCCAGCATAAGGCCCATGGAGCGCGTTTTGCGGGCATAAGCCTTGCAGTGGTCGATGAGTTGCCGGCCGATGGTCATGCCGCGGAATTCAGGAAGCACAAAGACGTCGTTGAGCAGCCATATCTTTCGCATGCGAAGGGAAGAGTGCAGCGGGTAGAGTTGAGTGAAGCCCACCAGGCGATCGTTGAAGTGGGCCAGGAAGATCACTGAGTCCTTCTGCCTGAGCCGTTCGGTGAGAAACTGAAGCGCTCCGAGCCGGTCGGGTGTCTGCCCGTAATACTCCCGGTACGACTCAAATAGCTTTACAAATGCCGGCAGGTCAGTGAGCGTAGCGGGGATGATTTGAATGCCGTTTTCCATGGGAAGACTTCGTCTGTTATTTTGTTTTTAAGTTTATGAGGGTATGAGTTTTTAAACCCCCAAGCTCATACCCTCATAAACTTAAAAACGCTTCAATCTTTCTCTGTCAAAATATCTTTTCAATCTCATAGATCGAATTGATCTTGCCGGCAAATATGCAATAAAAATGTGGATTTTCGCGCAGCAGGCTGATCTCCGTGGGCCGGCTGTCGTCGATGAAGCTGGCCTGGAGTTTGGATTTGATCGTGAAGTAGGAGAAGAAATATTGCCATTCGACCTGATCGGAGAAATACTGGCTCATTTGGGCGAGCATTTTGCGATAATTGGAAGCCGGTTTTTGGGGGCAGGTGTTGCAGTCGGCCAGGAAATCGGGGCGACAGGTGGTTTCGGGGGTTTGGCAGGGGTAAGTTGGCAGATGCTCGTAAGATACCCGGTGGTGGGTGTAGGCCACGGAGGAGACCGATAACAGGCCCGATTTTCCGTAGGGCATGATGGAACCGAAGGGGCCGTCCATCACCGTGAGGCCCAGGTGCTGTATCCTGGGAGCCGCGACGAAGGCCATTTCAGAGATCTCGTGCATCAGGTCGATCTCCGCGCCTCCGAACAGGCGGTTGATGGCATTGCTGCCCGCGTAGGTGGCGTTGATGACGACGGGCGCGCGCACCTCCGCAATTTCGCCCCGGGCGTGGTCGCGCACCTCGACGCGCCAGTGGTCGCCCTCGGTTTCGGCGTGGAGGAGTTCCTGTTGCATGCGCACTTCCACTTTCGGTTCGGCTTTCAGGCGGTCCATATAATGGTGGGCGATGAGGATAGGGTCGAAGGAATACTCGGTGGTCAGGTAGAGCGCTTCGAGGCGCGAGTAGTTGAACAACGGGTGTTCGTATACCCGTTCGCAGCGGATATTCATGAAGTTGCAGAAGCGTTCGAACTGTGCCGCATCCGTCAGCGATCCGTATTTCTCAATGGCGTAGTATTGTTCGAATTCAAAATTTACAAATGCCTTGTGATCCTCCGTGAACCGCTCCCGGTGATCGTCCGACATCCGCGCAGTGGCGATGCTGCGGGGGTAGTGGTACCCTCCGTGCAGCCTGGCCTGGTTGACGATGGAGGCCTTGCGGAAGAGAGCCGCTTCTTTTTCGAGGATGCAGGAGCGAAATCCCTTCTCCGCGAGGTAGAGGGCGGAGTAAGCCCCGAAGAGGCCGCCGCCGATGATCAAGAAGTCGTATGTTGGGAGGGAGTTCATATTAGAAATTAAAAACCGCCAAGGCGCTAAGAATGCTAAGATACTGGATAATTACAATTGTACTGAAGTACCAAGGCGCGGTGTCTTAGCGTTCTTAGCGCCTTTGCGGTTCAAAAAAGTCAGTATAATCAAACGCCTCGAGTCTTCTGAAGAACGCCAGGTTCTTTTCCAGTTGTTCTACCGAAGAAGGGCCGATGAGGATACTTTCCATATCCGGATGAAGATACGCAAACAGGATCCCCACCTGGAAAAAATGCTCGATCGGTGGCCGGTCTTTCCGTTCATTCGCCTTTTCGAGGATAGGTTTCAGGAAATCCAGCCTGGGGTCTGCCCCGATCTTCGCTCCCCCTGCGTTAATGCCGTAGGCCACGAAACGTTTGGCGCCGTGGAAGGGTTTGTAATGCTCGTATTTCGACTCCAGGATGTTGTGTTTGAACTGGATGCGGAAGTCGAGTCCAAAATCTTTATTCAGGTCTGCATAAATATCCGGTCGTAAGATGCCCGAGAGTCCGGGTCTCCATCCTTTTTCTCCGGCATACGCCAAGGCCTCCATCGTATCCCGGATCTCGGATCTAGCATCCCGGTTATCCCAATGCACCATAAATGTATCCAAATTAGCGCCCCACATTTGGTGGTAGGCATCCAGGCACATGAGCAGGAAGGATTGGGTGAGGAGGTGTTCCGGGCTGCGCAAGTTGTTGATGCTCCCCACTTTGGCGGTGATCTTCAGGTCGCGGATGCCGTGGGCATTGATCCAATCGGACAGGATCATCTCCGCTTTTCTGAAATCTTCCGGGATTTTATTGATGGGGTAATTGGTAGCGGTGTCGATTTCGCGAAAGCCGGCGGCGTAGAGGGCATCGAGCAGGTCGAATGCAGTGGGGGCGGGGATTTTCCAGCCCCAGTAGGCGGTGCCGAGTATGGGGGTGGGCATGGTAAATGGTGGTTTTGCCGGGGTGAAGATAGGGGCGAAAAATGTTTCGCCCAAAATTTCCTGGTGTGGGGGGGCGAAAAATGTTTCGCCGCATCCAAAATGTAGGGGCGAAAAATATTTCGCCCGTACGATGGCGGAAAATATTTCGCCCGAATTCCCCGGTGTGTGTGGGCGAAAAATGTTTCGCCGCATCCAAAATGTAGGGGCGAAAAATATTTCGCCCAAATTCCCCGGTGGGGGGGCGAAAAATGTTTCGCCCGTACGAGGGGGAGGTGGATTTGTTGATTTTTGTTTATATTTGATTTGCCCTCTGGAATGATGAAATGTGGTAGCATGGGATTTGATCCAAAGAAGCATCATCGGAGGAGCATCCGGTTAAAGAGGTATGATTATAGCCAGGAAGGGCTGTATTTTATTACCATTTGTACGAAAAAAGGCGCCCATTTATTCGGAAGGATAGAAAATGGGGTTATGTCGTTGAATGCAATGGGGCAAATAGCTGAAAAATGTTGGTTGGCCATTCCCGACCATTTTCCGCAGGCTGTTTTGCATGCCTATGTCATAATGCCCAATCACATCCATGGGATTATTGAAATCGCCGCATTTGTAGGGGCGAAAAATTGTTCGCCCCCAAAATCGTCCCAACAAAGAGCCAATGGCACCTCCCAAACCGTTGGATCCATTGTTCGTGGATTCAAAATCGGGGTTACCAAATGGGCCCGAATCAATACCAGGATTCGTGAAGTATGGCATCGAAATTATTACGAAAATGTCATTCGCAGTGGAAAGACGTATTACCTTATTTCGAACTATATCCTTAACAATCCGGCGAATTGGAAGAAGGATAAATTTCATTCCGGTTTTTAACTTAACTTTCATTTACTTTCCCTGTTGGGTCATAACGCAAAAACTGCTTTCCCCCATGTTCAAAAAAACAACCCTCTTCCTGCTCCTCCTCGCCCTGGCTGCCGCTCTGCCCGCCCAGGAACTGGTTTCCTACACCCTGATCGGCTCCAAATCCCAGGCGCAACTCGCTGCTCAGTTCAACCTGCCCTTCATCCAGTTTGGGGCCCGGTACTACAAGGTCACCTATTCCTCGCATGATCTGACCGGGGTGCAGGATACGTTGTCGGGATTTGTGGTCGTGCCCGACAACAATAGTAAGATCTATCCCCGACTGGTCTACCAGCACGGCACTTCATCTTCCAAGGACAACGTGCCTTCCAGCTACGGCCAACCGGGAGGGGAAGAAGGTGATATCCCGGTGTTCTTCGCCGGAATGGGATTCGTTTCCCTGGCGCCTGATTATCTCGGACTGGGCATTTCGAAGGGCTTTCATCCCTACGTGCACGCCGAAAGCGAGACCTGGGTGGCGCTGGATATGCTGCGCGCGTTCGATTCGCTCCAAACCCAGATCGATGTGCATACCAATGAACAGCTGTTCCTGACGGGCTATTCGCAGGGCGGACATGCTTCCATGGCCCTGCACCATGCCGTGGAGACCGACCCCAATGCGGAATTTACTGCAACGGCAGCCTCCCATATGTCGGGTCCTTACAGCATCGGGGAGGTGATGCGCGATTTTATCCTGTCCGATTCGGTGTACTTCTATCCGGCCTATATCCCGAACACGCTCCTGTCGTACCAGGTGGTCTATGGCAATCTCTTTGATCAGGTCGAGGATGTCTTTCGGGCGCCTTATGCCGACCCGATTGGGCAGTTTTTCACCGGCCAGCTGAATTTGGGAGATCTGAACAACTTGCTGATCAATCAACTGATCGCCACTGAAGGGGAGTGCCGGCCCACCCGCATGATCCAGGACTCGATCAAACAGGTGGTGGCTTCCGATCCCGACCACCCCGTGAATATAGCCCTGCGCGCCAACGATGTCTATAAATGGGCTCCCCAGGCGCCTACCCGTCTGTTCTATTGTAAAGCCGACGACCAGGTACCCTACCTGAACAGCCTCGTTGCCAGAGACACCATGCTGGCCCTCGGCGCGGTCGACCTCGCAGCAGCCAATCCGGATTCTACCGCTACTCATGTCGAATGCGTCGAACCGGCGGTGATCAGCACGCTGGCCTTTTTCCTGGGCTACCAACAGATCGGAGAGGTATCCTACACCGGGGAGTCCCAGGTTGACGCCGGCCTGTTTTCCGTGCAACCCAATCCGGCGGATACCTACGTGGAGGTCCACACCGGTCGTGAGGGCGAGTTGCTGGTGTACGACATCACCGGCAGATTGGTCGCGCAACGCGCCGTCAGCGGAGATGTGCTGGAAATGGCGGTCGGGGATTGGGAGAAAGGCGTATATTTATTTGTGTGGCGACATGGCGGAAGGGTAGAGGTTGATCGGGTGGTGATCCGATGATATTGTTAAGGCGCTGATCCGTCGGTTTGAGGATAAAAGTAAGTAATTTCCCAAAAGCTGGGATGGGGCACAGGTTACCTCCCAGTTTTGGATTATTCTTATTTTTGCCCCTTGTTGCCATCTCAAAATCCACGATCGATGAACCTCCGCGAAATCCTCTCCGTCACCCTCATCCTCTTTTCTATCATCGATACCATGGGCAACCTGCCGGTCATCATCAGCATGAAAGAGCGGGGCAGGGTGATCGAGGCGGGCAAGGCGACCCTTTTCGCCGGCGTGCTGATGGTGGCTTTTCTCTTCGCAGGCGAATCGATTCTGAAACTGCTGGGAGTGGACGTGGCTTCCTTCGCCATCGCAGGCGCCATCGTGATCTTCATCCTGGGTATGGAAATGATCCTGGGCATCACTCTATTCAAGGAATCGCCGGAAAGCAAGTCGACGTCCATCGTGCCGATCGCCTTTCCCATGATCGCCGGCTCAGGTACGCTGACGACCATCCTGTCCCTGCGGGCGGAATATGCGGTGGTGAATATCGCCATCGGCATCGGTGTCAACCTTGTGCTGGTGTACCTGGCGCTGCGCTCCTCGGACTGGATCCAGAAAAAGATAGGGCAGGGGGGCGCGGAGGTGCTGCGCAAGGTGTTCGGGATCATCCTGCTGGCGATTGCGGTGAAGTTGTTCCGGACGAATTTGGGGATATAAACTATTAATAATATTCAACCGCAAAGACGCCAAGGACGCTAAGACTTCCATTCTTTACAATTACCTATTGTACCAGAGCTCGGTGTCTTGGCGTCTTTGCGGTTAATAGTTCAAAAATGATCAAACACATCTTACTCATTCTCCTTTTTCCAACCCTCCTCGTTTCCCAGGCCCCTGTGTTTCTGGGCAAGCCGCTGGCTGTTGAAGAACTTTCCTACGAGCTCGACGCCTCCGGCAACCAAAACCCCACAGCACGCTGGGCGATGATCTACCACTTCGACGATGCAGGGAGGCTTTCCGAGCATTGGAGCAAGACTCCCGGGGAAAAGGATTTTCTAAACCACACCGTCCATACCTATATGGGCGAACATCCCCTCAAAAGCGTCCAAACAGGACCCAAAGGGAATATCCAGGAAACGCTGGAGCATTTTTACGATGAAACCGGCAAGCTGGTCCGGATCCTAAAAACCGGGCCCATCGCTGCTTTCAACCAGGATATGGAGGTGGTGACGGACAGCCTCGACCGCATCGTTTGGATCAAGTCCCAAAAGCCCAAGGGCAATGAACCGCCGGAGATCACCGAGAACGTCTTTACGGACGATACACTGGCCGTCAGTACCACCCGCGATGCAACGGGACAGGTCAAGGGAACCTGGACCCGGCGAATGAATGACCAGGGCGATCTTCTTTATTTTGTGCAGACCAATGAAACGGGCGCGGTCGTTCATGAAGCCCATTATTTCGATTATGCGTACGACGACGCCGGCAACTGGACGGAGCGAAAGAGCCGGACCCGGTACACCTTGTTTGGTGAAGAACGGAAAATTCAGGCGCACGACATACGCCGTATCGTCTATCCGGGTGAATACCCCGAAACGCTCACCCCCAGCTACCTGCAGGGCTCCTGGGCCGGTTTTCTCTACGGTTTGCAACTCGATTTTTTTGCCGACGGCACCTACCTGGCCTACACCTGGGAATCCCGAAAAGATGGGGGCCAATGGACCCTGGATACGCAAAAGAATATCCTCTCCGTCACCGGCAAAGAACACCGGGAGACCTCCGTGCCGCTCGATTTCCGCTACGAGAATGGAGCGATCATTTTGTACAAACCGGGTGCGGAAGGAGAAGTAAGGCTGGTGAAACTGAAATAGAAGGAATCGGCGTAACGGGGCAAAATCGATGGACATTGGTTAATTTTGTAGAAGCAGGGATTCATACGATTGATTTCCAAGTGTTACCTAATAAACAACCACATGAAAGCAACACCCATTATCGCATTTGCGCTCTTGCTCCTTTTTGCGGCCTGCAAAAAGGAGAGTACCCCTGATTCGATCAACCACGGAAAGAACCGCTTTACTACCACCGTCGACGGAGATGAGCGGGAATATTACGTTCACGTGCCGCAGAGCTACGACGGAAAAACGGCAGTTCCGGTGGTATTTATGCTCCACGGCACGAGCGGCGACGGGGAGAAATTCTACAATATTTCCGGCTGGAAAGAAGTGGGAGAGACGGAAAATATCCTGACCGTATTCCCATCTTCCTGGCACTATTGCATCATCGATGGGGGTGTGCAAAAGAACACCACGAAATGGAACTCCCAACCCTCGGAATGGGCGCCTTGTGCAGGAGAAACCCTCCGCGACGATATCAAGTTCCTGAAGAAGATCATTTCCGAACTCGGGTCCAAATACAAGATCGACAGCAAGCGGATCTACCTGGATGGTTTTTCCAATGGGGGGCAGATGGCTGCCAAATGTTCGATCTTTATGAGCGATGTGCTCGCCGCTGTGATTGAAAATGCCGGTTCTTTTTACACAGATACCACCTGGACGCCCCTGAGAAGATTGCCGACGGCTTTTCAAATTGGGAATAAGGACTACGGACCCGGCGTCGACGGTCCGGAGATCCCCCTCTCCAAAATCGATACGGTTTTGGCGAATACCAATTATTTGCATGGCAGAGCTACGAAAACCCATATCCAAAGCTTTGGCCTCGACCCCAATTACACGCTGGAAGGAGATACCTCGACCGCAATGGTCGCCACTTACCCGTCTCTCGATGGCGATCCGGATGTTTCCTACCGGTTTGTCTATGTGAAAGGATTGGGCCACTTGTTTCCCAACGGTTCCAATCACTGGATGCATGCCGCAGAGCTGCATTGGGACTGGTTCAAGCAGTATAGTTTGCCGTAGGATCATTTTCATATCTCTTCCCGACTCCTTAACTTTCCCTTTCAATCGAGCCCCGAATATGAAAGAATACAACATCATTGATACGGTCCGGCTTTACGTCATGAAGGCCCAGACCCAGAAGGCCATTTCCGAGCTATACGCTTTCCTGAATGAAACAAAAGTGCCGGAAGTGTTGAATGATCTGATCCTGCTTTCTTCCCATTACAGCGAAATAGAAAAATCGGAAAACCTGGGAATGGGCAGGTATATCGAGGAGAAAAACCGGATCAACCTGGCCTTGCTAAAGATCCTGGAAGAATTGGAAGGCGACAAGCGGATCCAGATGCATTCCAGAAAAGAGGAGGGCGGAGGCGATGAGCGGCTCGATCTGATCGAAAGCAAGGTCGACTTTCTGCTGAGTCATGTCGAAAAGAACGACGATATCCTGTTCTACGGGTTTCACAACTCTATACTATGGAAGCTGCTCGAACCCAAGTCGCGGGAAAATCTCATCCAGGCCAATATCATTGAAAAGGAAGCCCGGCAAGACAGCTATAAACCGGCGATCAACATGCTGGTCGAGGTGGTCTTACTGGAGATCGGGCACAAGTTTTTGCTCAAATTCAAAAAGGAATACGCTCCTGTCATGGAAGACCGTAAACTGTTTATGAAATCGTTTCACGGAATGAATAAACATAATTTTTACGACTACCTCCAGGGTAAATCCGAAATGTCCCTCCATCAATTGTCCGAAATTCTCCTGGAAAATGTGCTCAATGTGGACAAGCGCAATCTCTCGGAATGGGGAGGCGCCTTTTTTGCCACCTTTTACGATAATTTCAAAATAAAAAACCAGGGAAAAGCGGTCGAATTTTTTCAAAAATACACGCTTTTCAAGATCGCAAAAAATGTGAACCAGTTCACCCAAACGCTGGTCGATCTGGTGGATGTTAAAGAAGATGTGATCAATCTGTTGCTCAATCTTCAGCCTAAAAACCAAAAATAGGGGCTGGGGAAATCAGGCGTATTCCCGCATCTCCTGCTCCAACCGGAACCCCTTCCCACTCACAATGCCTCCGTCAATGACCTCGATCTGGCCGGCGGGGGGCACCACGATATGGGCTTTCGATTGCATCAAAATGTCTTTCCCTACGTCGATACCGGGGAAGACGGCCCGCAGGGTCAATCCTTCTGCCGTCAGCTGGAATAGACCGACGTTGGTGACGTAGTAGATGTTCTTTCCGGCCTTTACGCCCTCCCTGCCGTTGAAGGTGATCTCGTCGACCTCCTCTACGAACTTGGGCTTGCCAGGGCGGAGCAGGTGCACTTCGTCTCCTTCGACCTGGAATTGGGCATTGTGCATCCACTTGCCGATAAATACGATCGTGTGGGCGCCGGAGGTGATATCCATAAATCCACCGGGGCCGACGTAGTCGGTGATGTCCGGTCCGCGTTTGGAGACGTTGACGTTGCCTTCGCTATCTACTTGCAGGAAGCCCAGGACCGCCACATCGAGGTCGGTCTGGTAGCGATGGAACATATCGGAGGAAGGTTCGAGGTGTTGGGGGTTGACGGCGGCGCCGAAGAAAATGCCGGGGGCCGGCAGTCCGCCGTATGAACCGGCCTCGGTGGTGAAGAGGTAATCCTCCTCCAGGCCGTGTTCGACCAGCAAACGGGCCACCTCCTCCGGGAAGCCGATCCCGATATTGACCATGCCGCCTTTGGGCACTTCCCGCACCATGATCGAAGCCGCCAGGCGGCCCATGATCTGGTCGAGGGGGCTGCGAACCGGGGTGATCTTGAGCAGGTTGTTGATGAATTTGAGGCGTTGTACCCCTTTTTTCCGGTCGCCCGTGCCTTCGGGTGTGAACAGTGGCCAGTAGTTTCGCTGCAGGACGCTGGCTGATTGCTCGTTGTAGGGGTTGACGACGATGTAGTCCACGTCCTGGGCAGGGATGCTGATCTCCCCGGGTGATTTTGGGATGATCCCGCTTACGGAAGCCATCACCAGGCCCTTGTTTTGCCGGACTGCCTGTATGGACGGGATATTTTCCGTGATCGTCGCCGCATGCTTGAAATAGAGATTGCCTTCCTCATCGGCATAAGGCACGTTCATCAAGGCGATGTCGATGGGGGGGAGGGTATAGCGCAAGGCATCACCGTCGGCTTCGACGAAGGAAGGCGTCGATCCCGGCGGGTTGACCAGCGACCCTCTGCCGCTGCGGGGATCCAGGAAGGTGCCCAGGCCTACTTTGGTGGTCAGGCTTTGTTCGCCCATTCCGTTGGCTTCCAGCAGCAGCGACATGACGCCCTGCGGGATCGTGTGCAGTTCCAGTTGCCGGGCCTGCCCGAGCCGCAGCTGCGCTTTGGTCGTTTCCAGGTGGGCGGCGAGATAGGTCTTCATCAGCCCGGGGATACCCATTTCCTCGACCGTACCGGGCACCCGGCCCCGCGACCCCTGTCCGCCGCCGTTGACCCAGGTAAGCCCATTGGGGTGACCGGAGGTCTGGAAGCGGTTGCGCAGGGCAAAAAAGAAGATCGTACAGCGTGCGTTGCCGCCGATGCCGCTGGAAAACACGGTGGCGCCATCGGGAAACAAGCGGGCCGCCTCGCGGGCGGAAATGAATTTTTTGGAAACAGTCTTTCCGGGTTTGTAATCCAGATGGCGTCTCGACCACGTAAACCGCCAGTACAGCACGTGGGAAACCAGTTGTACTTTTTCGAGCCAGGTCATCAGAGGTGGTTTTAGGATGAAGGGGGAAAAGTTCGGGAGAAATAATACGGCCTTTATAGCTGATCTCCAATGACTTTTGTCAGTTGGAAACAACCTTATCTCCGCTACATTCGCATCCGGATTTTTTCTAAACCTGTGTCTTATGTCCGGGCTGGTACACCTCCTGACAATCCCCTTTCTCCTGGCCATGTTCCTGGCGATCAATATGGGGGGGAGCGGAACTTCTCCCTCTTTCTCCGCGGCTTATGGCGCAAATGTGATCAAACGGACCCTCATTCCCGGGTTGTTCGGGATCATGGTGCTGGCCGGCGCCTTGCTGGCCGGGAAGCAGGTCAACCTGACCTTGGGGGTAGGCCTGTTGGAACAACATTTTTTCACCCCCTTCAATACCTCGATCATCCTGCTGTCGATCGGTTTATCCCTGCTCGCCGCCAACCTGCTGGGGGTGCCGCAATCGACCAGCCAGTCGACCGTGCTGTCTATCGCCGGCGCTGCCACAGCGCTCGATGGACTGAATACGCACAAGTTATTTGTTGAGATCATCCCGACCTGGATCATCCTGCCGATCGTTTCATTTGCCATTATGTTTGCCCTGTCTAAATGGCTATTTCCCCTCTTCGAAGGGAAGGCGTTTTCAGTGGATTACCCCCGGCTGAACCAGCACCGGGGCTTGAAAACGTTGTTGATCCTGTCGTCCATGTACGTGGCATTTTCCATTGGCGCCAACAATGTGGCCAATGCGGCGGCTCCTATCGCCTCGCTCACCGCCAACGAACTCGGGCGGGAGGCGCTCGATCATTTTTTGCCCATCATCATATTGTCGGTATTGGTGGTGGCGCCGTGCTTTGCTATTGGAAGTTCCTTGCTGGGGCACAAGGTCACCCGGACTACCGGAAAGGAGATCGTCGCGGTCAATCCGTTCTATGCCACGATCATCGCCATTCTCGTGGCCAGCCTGCTCATATTCGCCTCTGTGACGAAAGGGATCCCGACCTCTTTGGTCCAGTTGAACAGCGCCGCGTTCATTGCCCTGAGCATTACGAAGAACGGGGTAAAGGAGACCTTCCGCAATAGGACCGTCAAGCGCTTTTTTACCGTGTGGGCCGTAGCGCCTGCCTTCGCCTATGTGCTGACGTATGTGTTGATCCAGGCGTTCAAATAATTATTCAACGGCTATTCTTCCGACCGGACCGGCCCGTTTTTAAAAGGTGATCACCACGCTTCCTTTCCGGCCTCCGTTCTCCACCAGTCGGTGGGCCGCAGCGGCCTGCTCCGGGGGGAAGGTCTGATCGAGGATGACCTTGAGCTTTCCCGTTTCGGCGAGTGACCTGACCTGTTCGAGGTCTGCGGTATTCTCCACGGTCATGGCGCAGATCACTTTCCGACCCCTGGACAGGGCGGTCCAGCCCATTTGCAAAAGCTGTTTCATTTTAAAACTGACATAGACCAGTCGCCCCTTGGGGGTCAACGAGCTTTTGCAGCGGTTGAAGGAGCTTCGCCCCAGCACGTCGAAGATCAGGTCGTACTGCCGGCCGTTTTGGGTGAAATCTTCACGAGTGTAGTCGATCACGTGATCGGCGCCCAGCGTCCGGACGTAATCCATTCCCGGGGTGCTGCACACAGCGGTGACCTCCGCCCCATAGTATTTGGCCAATTGCAAGGCCACGGCGCCGATGCTTCCCGACGCTCCAATGATCAGGACCTTTTGCCCCGGCTGGATGTTTGCTTTCCGGAGTAAGCCGATGGCCATGGCGCCCCCGTAGGGAAGGGCGGCCGCTTCGGCGTGTGAGAGGTTAGACGGTTTGAGGGCGATCACTTTATTCTCAGGAAGGCAGAGGTACTCAGCGTAGGCGCCCATTTCCATACCGAGGAGGGCGAAGATCTCAGCTCCCGGTTTGAATTTTTTGACGTCCTTTCCGACCGCCTCGACCACGCCCGACAGCTCGCTGCCCAGCACCTGCCTTTTGGGTTTTCGAAGGCCGAAAGACAATCTTGCCGGAAAAAGCAGGAAGCCCGGCATATTGAACTGGCTGCTGGAGATATTCCCGAAATTGCGGGCGGTGATATCGCCGAAGTTGACGGAGGTTGCATGGACGCGGATCAGGATCTCCCCGTCTTTCGGGGACGGCTTTTCCATCTCCCGGATGTGCAGCACTTCCGGAGGGCCATATTCTGAATAAGCGATAGCTTTCATAAAAATTGGGTTGATCAGGGGCCAATATGCGAGAAAGGCCCGATACGGACCAAATGCGTTCGACGAAGGAAGGGGAGGGCTCGGCGAAAGAGAAAGGTAAAATTGGAGCCTCTGAATTTTAAAAAGCGCATAAAAAACATCAAAAAATTCGGGTCAACTTATGTTTTAATGGGTCACCTGCCGCTGCCGGAAGGGTTTGACTGCCGGAAACGTCGGCAGCAGGATTGGGGCGGAGAAGAGGAAGAAAATCAATTCGAAAAGCAGGTTGCTGTGCGGGGCTTTTTGTCCCCTCAGACGGCTCAGGAAGGCATCGAAGGTATTGCCCGACAGATTGCCGAAGTAGATCATCCGGATCATCAGGATGATATCCCGGGCTGTCCGGTCGCCGTAACTGGCGATCAATTTTGCCGTCATTTCCTCGTCGGGATGCCGGTCCGTCTCGGCATAGTGCTGGGCGTAAAGCAGTCCCATGACCTCGTGCTCGGAAGCCCCGGCGTGGAACTGGAGCTCCAGCAAGTCTTTCACCTCCTCCCGGCTGATGCCCGCTGCTTCCGACTGTCGGGCGTGAAACCAGGCGCAGTATACGCAACCGTTAACGGCAGTCACTACCGTCATGATCTTTTCCATGAAGGCCTTGCCGATCTGTTCGTTGCGCATGGCCCCGCGAATTTCGCGGAGGTGGGAGAGGAAGAACCCCAGGTCGTGGAACAGCAGGCGAGGGGTGTAAATTTTTCGATCGAAAGCAGGTAGGGAGTTCATGCGGGTGCGTTTAAATGGCGGGGTCAACAAAGGAACGCTTTGGGAGGGGGAAAGGATGAAGGAATGGGTAGGTTTGGCCAGTGACCTGGCAAACCAATTGCGAGTAGTGCGGTCGGAGGCCGCACTACTCGCAAACCAATTTTCTTTTGTAAAAAACTAAAAGATATACCTTAGCTGCGCCCCTCCAAAAAAGTTTATTTCATAAGGGGCCGGCAAATACGCGTCCGGCAATTGGTTCAAGAAAACCATATAATAGTACTGGGCGCCGGTAATATTATTTGCTGCGGCAAACACGTCCAGGTCGAAATGCCCGAGGGTCTTTCGGAACCCAAGCTTGGCATTCAATACACTATAGCTCGAGGTCTGGTTTTGTTCGTCGGAAGTGAAGTACATCGCATCCCGGTAGTTGAGGTGGACATTGCCGTAGAGACCGACCCGGGTTTCCAGATCGATGCCGAGATTAAATACGACGGGGGGCACGCCTGCGACGGCATTTCCGCTGTAGTCGGACACCAACACGCTATCCTGCTGATTCATGTCCTTGCCTACCGTTTCAAATTTAAAATTCTCGTACCTGAAGCTGGAATACGTGAAGTTGGCAAAGGGCCGCAGGGCACTGATGAATCCATCACCCGAGACGGCGTTGTATTTTACCAGCAGTTCCAATCCCTTGTTGTTCAGGCTTCCTCCATTCACGATGTAAGTATACAGGGTAGCCGTATTTTCCGGATTCTGCACGGCTACCGTCGTCATTTTATCGGAAAACTTCGCCTGGAACACCGCCAGCGTGTAGAACAGGCGGTTATTCATCAGGCTGCCTTTCGTGCCGAGTTCGATCTGCGAACCCTTTTCGGGTTTGAGGCCTGTGTTCACTTCTCCCGTGGTCGGAATGTAGAAATAGGCGCTCACCGGCGCCTTGTAGCCCACGGAATAAGATGCATAAACCGAGGCGACCTTCCCGAGTCGCTTGTTCAGGGACAGGGAAGGAGAGAGCATATTGTGGTATGTGGCCTGGTATTCCTGGGGCACGGTGTTGCCAGGATGGTTGTTGGAGCTCGCCCACAGCCGGTCTTCCAGGCTCAAGTTCATGCTGCTGTATCCCAGACCGGCCGTGAAATCGATGCCGTTGGGCAGCCCGAGGGTCCACTGGGTAAACAGGGTGGCTGTAGCGCTGGTAGTGGCCTGTACGCTTCGGATATTACCGACTATGTTGTACCCTTCCAGGTCGGTGCTGTCGGGCACCATCTGATAGCCATTGCTCAGGGTGATCATTTGCTGTACTTCGACCCCCGTCAGCCCGGTCAACTCAACCCGGTCGGAAAGGTGGAATCGCGTATCGAAGGTGGAACGCAACCCGTAATTCAGCGGACTTTTATCCGTCCAACCACCGGCGGAACTGTTGTCCAGGCTTTGGGCCGAACCGAAAAGGGAGGTGGTGTTGGAAACACTTTTGCTGAAGCGGTAGGTATGTCCGATACCCGCTCGAAAAGTGGTGACGGCGGAATGGGCGTTGTTCTGAATGTATTGGGGGTTGCCGGAATAATCGAATTTCTGGTATTGCTCGATGGTAAGCTCCCCGTTGCGTTCGTCATAGCTGTCGCTATATCCCAGGTAGGTAGTCAGGGACTGCTTGTCGTTCAGTCGAAAATCGCCCATCAGATTGGCAAAATCCTTATGCGAGGCGGTATGGACCATGAAGCCGTCGAATTCCTGCCGCCCGTAGTTCACCAGCAGGGAGGAGCGCTCTCCGCCGATCGCCACCTGCGAGGTTGCCCGCAGCAGGCCGTAGCTTCCCAGCAGGAGACTTTGCTCGATGGAGGTTTGGTTCTTCTCTGCCTTGCGGGTTTGCAGGTTTACGACCCCGGAAATAGCCAGGCCATAAAGCGTGCCCGATGGACCTTTGCTGACTTCTACCTTGTCTATCGATGCAAAATCGATGTCGTCCATCACCGTTATGCCTTCTGCATCGGTGATCGGTATCCCGTTGAGGTATACCATGGAACCCTGTCCGTCGAAGTTGCTGTTGACGCCCCGGGTGCCCCGTGTCCCGTTCCCATAGCCCCGTATGTTGAATTGCTGTCCGGCGGAAATGGTCCTTCTTTCCATAAAAACGCCGGGTACATTGGTATTGATGGCGTCGTCGAGGTAGAGGCCGGAACTGCGTTTCAATTCCAGGGGATCCAGGGGCACGATGGAGGCGGGCTGCTGCAAAAGCGTTTTATCCCGGTTGGTGGTCGCGGTCACTTCCACCATGTTCAGCGTGTTTTCCGAAAAGGACAGTCCGATATTCAAAAACTCGGCGCAATTTTTCACCGGTTTTTCAAAGGTTTCGTACCCGAGATAGGAAACCATCAGATCGAAAGGAGGAATACAAGGGACGGAAAAAGTTCCATCCTCATTCGTCACGGTTCCCTCTTGTCCGGAGGCCTGTACGGTCGCTCCGGCCAGCGGCTTCCCGGATTCGGAATCGTATACCTTTCCGCTGAGGCGTTGCTGCGACCATGCAGAAACGGAAAGCAGCAATAATGGCAATATTAAATAGATCCTCATGTTTTTATTTTTTTGAAAAATTCAAATCCCTGTGTGCAGTATGCAAACAGGAAGCGGATACAGCGCGGATGGCGCGCTATATCCACCAAATCACCGGGACTGGTGCAGCCGGCAGCCACACCAGTCCCAGACCACTTCAGTTCAAGAAAAAACTTCAATTAATAGGACAGGAATTACGCACATGCGTGAAAAAAAACTTTAAAATCTTTGCATACGCAGTATGCGTAACTCCTGAAGGATTGGAATGGGGTGGAAATACCCTTCAAAAGACCTCAGGGGGAGGGGAGGGCGGCGGTTTGGAAATCGATTGGCATGGAAAGCCATAGGAGAAAACCGCCTTCCGGCCGGGGTTTGAAAACGCCAGCGGGAATTGGTATGTATTCGAATGGAAGAGCGATTTATAGAAATTGGCCAGGCGTTTTTGGTGCTTCGTACTGGGGGAATCCTGCCCCGGAATGTTGGACACCAGATCATTCAGGTGCTGGCTGAGCCGGGTTTCGGCATGGTCCCACCAACACCAGTAGAATACGGAATCGCCCTTGGTCATTGAATCGACGATGTCGTATTTTTGGTGGTTGTACTCGAATTCGCGCGCCTGAGTCCAGCGCAAGTCCGTCCGGGAGGCTTCCCGGGTAAAGGACAACAGGACCAGTTCCTTCCTTCCCTCCTCTGCATACATACGGCTATACACCTCTTTCCGGACGGCGGCTTTTTTGTACTGCAACCAGGAATAGGTCGCGATGGTAGGCGCGACCAGGCATAAAGTGAGGATGATACTGGTGACTTTGGTTTTCAAGGAATATCGCACTGTATTTATACCCAAGTAATTTGACGGCCGCCGGCCGTCAAATCAATTTTTCCTAAGTATATCCCAAGGTAGGTCTTGGCAGGGAAAAATACAAGGAGGGGGTGCTTAATCGGGGACTTTTCTCAGATTGATCAATGGGAATATCAATGATCTGCAGGAAAACCATCCGACGCTAATATTTGCCCAAAAAGCCCGCGGAACTGAGGTTCAACAAAAACATTCCCAATAATTTTGATATGGATATTGTCCACACTAGTATCGAGTTCTTTTATTTCCATGTTAATCAATTTGATCGGAACACCCAGGTCCGTTTTTGCATTCACTTCCTTCAGTTGGAATATTTCAGATTCGGTTTTTACCTCATCAATGAATGTCTTGTCCAATGAAATATAAATGGACTCAAATAGATTTTCAACAGCCTTTTCAAGTAAATATTGATATCCTTCCATCATATTTACGGAACTCTCTCCTGTGACGGAAAAATAGAGAATACCCAAATTTTCAGAAACGGCATCCCAGGTCTCTTTCTGTGTTTCCAGCCTTTGCGCGTTCGAATAAATATTTCCAGTTGGTCGTAGTCTGTTGACTTGGGGCAAAGCCAGGCCTTTATTCAAACATCTCGCTTCCATTTGAACCTTTACTTTTTCTCCAGGCGCGATTTCCACTAGCCAGGTGTTTGCATTTGTTTGAGTGATATTATCATCTTCCAGGACATTATATATCGCTAAACTTTGGCAGGAGTGACAATCTGGATCCATTAAAATTTCACCTTTTTTCACTACCCTTATGGTTTTTATATTGGATGTATTTTCCAGAACAGCTGACAACTTAATATTGCTTGTTACATTTGTTTCTTGTGCATGAATAAAGAAAGCAGCATGGAGAAATAGAGTAATATATAGTACTTTCATTGTTAATTTTTTTCCCTAGACAAGTCTGAAAATTCCAGCATTCCTTCTTCAAATGCGGCCTTTAAATTACTGCTCATGGCATTTCCGTGCCGGCTATAGTCCACGCCTTTTAACCAAATTTGAAATCCGGAAAAGTTTGAAACGAGTATTAATTCTCCATGACAATCCGGGGTGTCAATCATCATGTCCGGGGTTAATACCTTAAATCTTTCTGGAGAAAGGCCCAGAATATCCTTGTTCATTTCCTTTAGAAAAAGGAAAAATAAACTCTCATCCATGGGGTCGTGAAAAGAAAAAATATCCAAGATTTGCTTGAAATTGAAAGGACATGGGATTTTCATAAATCCTTTCATTGGCTGAGTGAAATATGGAAATTCTCTGACGTTTTCTACTTTTTCAAAATCTAATAATGTAATTTTTTTTATGTTATCTTCAATATTTATGGATTCTTTTTGATTTGACAAAATCCAATTTTTTAAAATTCTTCTTTCCGTCTCTTTGTCGATGGAGTCGGAAACTATTATTGTAATGGTTGAATCCGTTGTCTCTTCATTGATTGGATTGAGTTTTGGGCTTTCCCAGGATTCCTTTTCCGGGATTTGACATTCGCGATTTTGCCTCAAATTATCGAATTTAATTTTTTTGCTCAATACTTGTGCTGTTTGAAAATTTTTATTTGTATCTGACTTTTTATCTGCCCATTGGAGGGCTTTATTTAGTTCTATGCTAGCCTCTTTTAATATTGAAAAATCTCTGCTGCAAAAATTAGTATCAGTGAAGGTGTAATTATTGAATTTAATGGCAGCAAGGCAATAATGGTATTTGAATTTATTGATATTTTTCTTTAGTATTTTTTGCCTGACCAAGTATTGAGATTTTTCAAAAAGCAGGATCTCTTGAATTGCTTTTCTGTTTTCGATGGAATCCAGCAAGTCATTGGATGTTAATCTTTCATATGAATCAAATAGATGCATTTTTGCTTCGCCGACATTTTGTGAAAGCACAGGAATTGTAAAAAGTAGGAAGTATAGCAAAAGGCAAAAGGAAAGGTTGAATTTATTTGTCAATTTGAATGTTTTTAAATGGTATGTCATCGGCTGTTTTTATTGTAATAGTGTCGAGTTGAACCTTATCAAGTGTAAACGAAATGCTATCCTGATCAAGTACTTTTTTTACTTCTAATACAGTAATGAAACCATCACGTGTCAGGTTAAAAGAAGCTGTTTCTTGTTCCATTGGGCATTCAAATTGAAAGTATCCGTTCTTGTCAGTTTGGAGGATTATTTTTTTTTCGTTCAAATAAAACTCCACTTTTACTTGTTCAATTGGATTCCTGGTATTTGAGTCCAGTACTTGTCCGAAGATAGGTTTAAATCTGCTTTCGATTTCGAAATGGTTCCCTTCCTTTGGTACAAAACGATATTTACTAAGGAATACTGCTGCAAAAATAAAGATGATTGCCAAAGCCATTAGTCGCAAAGTAGGTCGGAGGAAGGGGCCTTTCCCCCTTCTTTTATCTATTTGGAAGTCGTCTCTCAGGAGATCTTCAATGATTCTGGCAATAGAGTCGTTAATTTTTGAAATTCCAATGGTTTGTTGTTCGTAGGATAGTATGCCTTTGACCAGGTCGCTGGAATAGTTTCTGAAATTGGCAGAGAGCGCAACTATCTCTTCCCTTCTTTTCCTATTTTTAATGGTATTCAGTTCATTAAGCAAGCTATTAATAGCTTTTTCCGTTTCTCCGTTTTCTAGGTAGGTCCTTAGTTGGTTGATTTGTTCCTTTTTCATTTCCGTGTCTTTAATACGTCCCTCTACCCCCCAACCCCCTCTTTGAGGATCTGGTTGGCATAGAGGTACATCTTTTCCAAGAGGTACTTATAAAAGATAAAGCCCAGGATGTAGTCGCGGAATTCATCGGCGTTCATCTTGCCGCGGAGGGTGTAGGCGATGTTCAAGAGTTGTTGTTCGAGGAGGCGTTTGTGGGCGTCGGACATGGGAAAGAGGGCGCGTTAGTGAACGGGAGTAAATATAATGTTTGGGGAGGAAAGAGAAAAGTCGCAGAAGCGGCAAAATGAAATTTTTTCTTTATGCATTGCACAAAGGGTATTGACAGGCAGGAAGTATAATGGTTATATTTAGGCAGTTGAATACAGGAAAACTTCCCTTATATCAATTGTGAATGTGATTTCACACCGATATTTCCGGGGTTGAGAAGTCGTCTAAAGCTCTCAACCAGCCGGCGAATCCGGCAATTCTCTTAATCTCGAATACGATTAAAGAAGAATTCCATCCTACAGCCTCCCGGACATTACAAAGGTAAGTGTCTCTTGGTGTACTTTACAATGGAGGGAATGTTGCGACTTTTGATTTGGAGACTTGAATTGCACCGCAAAAGAGCACAGTTTAAGTTTTTCGCTTAAAATTTCAATAGAACGTTTTTAATTTTTTCCAAACTTCATTTCAAACAATTATAACCCCACCTGCATGAGCAATTATTACATCTCCCTAAAGGCAGCCCTTAGTCTGGTCATCTCGATCCAACTTTTTCTTCCATTTGCAACAGGGAATGACAAGGTAAGTTCCAAATCCATAACGGAAGATTTTATTACTGCACCACTTCCCCCAATAGATCCTGTTTTCGATACGTCCTATATAGCTATTGAATTTAAGAACCCGGATGAAGGCAGCTTCCCCACTGACATTGGAGAGCAATGGGTAGAGAAAGGCTTTGCCAT
Source organism: Lewinellaceae bacterium (assembly GCA_020636275.1). GTDB lineage: Bacteria > Bacteroidota > Bacteroidia > Chitinophagales > Saprospiraceae > JADJTT01. Next base: position 375,206 of record JACJYD010000002.1, read on the forward strand.
GCAAATGGGGAATACCGTATTTGCCAATGGCCCTTTCCCTTACAATTTGGATTGCGCAGACCCCGACGTTTATTGTGGGTTTGAGTTTTTCCCAGATGGGCAGCTCGCCTTATATCCAAGCACCCTGCATCTTTTTATTCCCGAAGAAACCGGGCTGATTATCACAAGTATTGAGGTAATCCTTATTGATTATTGTAGCGAGTACTGCACTGAGGCAAGGTTTTATGACCAGGATGAAAATCTTCTGGAAGCAGTAGGAAATCAGCTGATCGGAGAGGTTGAGACCCTTGCATTCATGAACCAGGCCTCCAATCCGGTTGCGGAGGTTCAGGTAAGCGCTTTGGAAGGATTTATTCAGGAGATCCGGATACATTGTTTGAAGCTGGAGCATCACCACAAACTGGTAAGCGACTACAATGACGAGAGGAGCACTTACTTCAGAGGGAACTCACAATTTGAACGATTTGCCGTTGCCGCAGACGGTTCTAGTGTTTCCCTTTTCAAGCTGCAAGCGCCATGTCAAAATATATCCAATTTGACTCTGAGAATAAAGGAAGGTGGCAGCACCCCGGTTATCGATTGGCACGGACAATTCCAGGTCGAGGAAACCGGGAGTGATTACGTGATTTTTGAATACGAGCATCCATTGTTGCTAATGGATTATAATGTTTCGCATCTAACCTTTTCCATTGAAGTTTTCGACACGCAGGAGGAAAAAGTAATTGCCCGATTCCCACTAGAGGTTTGGAGAGCTCCGGTCTTGATCATGCATGGCTTTTTTACTTCTTATAACGATGGCTATATAATAAAGCAACATCTGGTGGAGTCAGGGCTATATGATCCTTCATTCATAGAAATCCCTAATTACCGGCTTTATAAAAACGAACCTATTCCAAATAATGTGACTTTCGTTTTAGGCGGGTTGAAATATCTGATTAAAGATCGGATAGCGAAGGACAAAAAATGTGTGGCAGGAAAAGCAGATTTGATCGGACTAGAGACCGGCGGACTTTTAGCCAGGCTTTACCTGCAAAGTCCTTCCTACCAGGAAGAAAAAATTCATTACCGCTCCCTCATCACCGTCAACACCCCACACTCAGGAACCCAATTAGCCAACCTTGCTGAAGAAAATACACTTCAGGCGACCTTTGCCTGCGATAAGCTGGAATTCTTTTTGGGCGACTGTCAAAGCTACGCATTGAATGATCTGAAGGTGGATGGCGATTTTATTCTCAAACAACTAAATGGCGCTTCAAAGAATGCGAACATTGCCCCTTCTCATGCCATTGTTATTTTGAGGAATTTGGAGCTGTTTAATCCTCCAGGAGTGCCGTCAGACGATTTAAAAAAATTAAAAAAGAAGAAAAAAATATCAAAATTCAAAATAGCTAAATTAATAATTGAGCTTATTTTGGACCCATTGGTAGAGATTGGAACAGAAAATTCAGAAGGGAGTTTCTACGAAAACTTATTCAATGAGGATGCCCATAACTTTTTAATCCCCAGAGAAAGCCAGAAAGGAGGATTGGAAGCCCCTTATATCTCACCATCTTTCTCCATTTTGGAAACTGGAACTGATATTTCACCCCAGGTCAGCGCCAAAATAGCAGAATTACTGACCCAGAAAATAAATGTCTCCTTTTCTCAATATGGATTTAACCCTCCTCTTTTGGTATACAATGGTCTGCCTTTTCTTAAAGAAGAGCCTCCATATCTTGCAGAGTTGGATTCTACATCCTTTGTCCAGATCAATAGTCCCAATTCCGGACAAATGTTTAACCCGGGCGATTCCATCCAGATCCATATCCTGGGGAGTGAGCACATTTTGCAGATCATAGCCATTGTAGATTATGATCCAGACCAGTTTTATGCTACTGGACTATCCGGCAATGAACATACTTTTTCCTGGGTGGTTGACACCTTCCAGGCAGGCCCCAGGACACTAATGGCTATTGGATATGACACCCTCCTACAGAATTACGTATTCGATACCCTGCAAATAAATATACAGCCTCCTGTTTCTTTTATTCCAAACGAAATAATTGTAGAACCGGAGGCACTTTGGATGCAAAAAGGCTACCAGGTCCAACCTGATATTTTTGCCGTTTCCGGCAACATGATAATGAAGATAAATGGTTCCACAGAGATCCAATACGATTTCTCAACAAGTAATGCTGTCGCTTCTCCAGATGGTGTAATCGAGGGATTAGAGGTTGGGACAGATACTTTGGTCGTACACTATGGAGGGCTTACCAGTCCGGCTGTTCCCATTCTGATCGTCGATTCCATATCTGTAATCCTGCCACTTTCGGTTTCCGTCAACGCCGAAAATGCGAATTGTGGGCTGGAGAACGGCAGTATTTCCGTATTGGCAGAAAATGGTGCCCCCCCCTACACATTCACGTGGAATACGAATCAGACGGATTCCGTTCTGACAAATTTAGCAGCGGGCAACTATACCGTTTCTGTCTCTGATGCAACCGGATTAACAGGGGTTTTTGAAATAGAAATAACGAATTCCCTGCCGCCGGACGTTCAGCTCGATGCAAACCCCGTCACCTGTTTGAATCCAACAACCACTATCATTCCCAATATTTCGGGAGGGGAGACGCCATTTTCCTTTGAATGGAGCACAGGTAGCGTTGACTCGATCCTTTTCCAAGTACTCCCGGGGTCTTACGAAATAAGTGTAACGGATGTCAATGGCTGTACAGGAACTGCTTTCATTGAAATTGATGATATTGCTACTGCTACACTGGATTTTACCCTAGATAGTCCAACCTGCGGGGAACCAAATGGAGCGATCGTGGTCAGTGCTCAAGGCGGCAGCCCCATAACATCTTATTCCTGGAGCAATGGCTCCAATTCAGAACAAATCGACAATTTGTTCCCCGGCCTTTATTCCATCACAGCAACGGATGAAAATGGTTGTACGATTGTAGACAGCGTAGCCTTGGAATTTGAGCCCTTGGCCGAAATTCAAATCCTTACACAGCACACCTCCTGCGATGGCACAGATGGCCAGGCCACAGTAATTGTAGAGGGGGGAAGCCCTGTAGTTGCATATTCATGGAGTAATGGCGCTACTACACCCTCTATTGATAGCCTACCTGGCGGCACCTATTCCGTAACTGTTACTGATGTCAATGGTTGTGAGATTGTGGCTTCAAGCGAAATTTTGAGCTTGACCAGCCCTTTTATTGATCTGGGCGATGATATCACCATCAACCAAGGGGAGCAAGTCATTCTTGATGCGAGTGAACCTGGATGGACCTACTTATGGTCCACAGGGGATACGACCTCTTCCATCATTGTGGAGACTAGTGGAACCTACTCTGTCATCGTGACCAACGAATCGGGATGCTCGGCATCGGATGAAATTGTCGTAACTGTCATTTCGTCGACAAGTGAACCAACGAAGGCTGTCTTCTTGCTGGTCACACCCAACCCTACATCCGGTCTTATTACTTTGTCGTGCCCAACCCAGCCCATCACCTCAATGAGGATTTTTGACTCAATAGGCAGGCTGATCGTTGAAGCAGGTGTTTTTCTCAAAGAGGGAGAACAACGGGAATTTGACCTTTCCGATCTTCCCGCAGGAAATTACCTTCTTCAAGTTGTAGGAGAAGAGTTTGTGAGCAATGTCATTGTAGTAAAGAGTTAAATTTTCAAGGTTCTTCGAACCCGGAAAGTCATTTTAGATTCATTAGAGGGTTGTCTGTCACAGATGGACTACACATGAAATTCCCCGTATTTAGCTAAATTCAGTGAATAAAAATGCTTTCCACCCCGGCCCTCCTTTCCGATGTTTTCTCACCTTACTTCCTTACCTTCGCACCGTTTTGATGGACAAGTAAGTGTTTGGGCAAGACATATGTTCAATATGTTTCCGCCCATATTTATTTTACATAACGGACTTGTCCTCAATTCTCTAAGAATGAAACCCGCGCGACTGCTCTCCCTCCTTTTCCTGCTTGCTTCCGTCCATTTTGTCCATGCCCAAAACTTTGAGCTCATGACGGGCACCAAGCGGATGTTTTTCGATGTCAAATACATAAAAATATTTGACGGCCACAAAAACCTGTCGCTGCTCAGTCGTACGCGGGCGAATGTCGAGTACGACGGGAATGCCGATCTCTTCACGGGCACCTATCTGAACTATAGTGTAAAGGCGGGTTTTGGGGGAACCGTGGTAGGCCGGATATCCAGCACCGGCTCGGGCTTTGATATCGGCGTGCACTACTTCAAGGTCAGTCCCAAATTCTTTGCGTACATCCTTCCCACTGTCCAGATTACGGATGAACTGTTCTTTACCTACCTGGCATTCCTGAGGTACTCGCCCATGCTGAAGAAGGACTGGAAGATCAACTCCAGTCTGGAGCTGTTCTCGGCCTTTAACAATGGGGGACACCTGAAGAGCCTGCAACGAATCCGGCTCGGTGTGGGCAAAAAAGGCTATTCCTTTGGCTTGGCCCTTGATTTCGTTGAAAAAGGGGGACGGTTAGAAGACGTGGATACCAATCCGGGGGTGTTTGTCCAAAAACAATTTTAGGGGGCAGGAAAGGATTATTCCCCTTACTACCCTACTTTTTACGCAAAGCCTCGATCAACGCGGGTTCGTCCTTGTTTACGGCCAAAAAATTGGGACCGATAAAGTCCTCGTATTTGAAGGCGTATTCCCGGAATTCCACTTCTTTTGGAAAGATCTTTCCGAGTATATATCCGTATTCTTCAAAAAAATGGTAAAAGTCGATCAGCAGTTTTTTGGTCGAAATATTGATGTACCCATATTCAAACTGGATCGCTTTGATCCGCTTTTTCCGGAGGAGGTCCTGAAAACCCAACAGCGCGTCGTATTCGGCGCCTTCAAGGTCGAGCTTTAAAAAATCGATATTTTCGATCTGGTTTTCGCGGGCAAATTCGTCCCCACTGATCAATTCGATGGTCTGCCGGGAGCTCGGCTGGTAGGACAGGCCCTCGATGTCGTAAAGGGAAGAATGGGTGTGGGAGGGGTAGACGTTGATCTCTTTGGCGACGGCTTCGAAGTACAGCCCCTTTTTTACCGGGATGATATTAGGGTAGGGGGCGAGGTTTGCCTGCAGTTCGAGGAAGGTGCGCTCTACCGGTTCGAGCGCGTATATGGTGGCCTGGGGACAGTACCGGGCCAGGGCGAGGCTGTATTTGCCGACATTGGCGCCTGCGTCGATCAGGACCGAGGGCTGGAACCCGGCGATCTTCCGGATGACGGTAAGCTCGCCGTTGGAGCTGATGTCGTGATTCCGGTTTTCGTAAAACCGGTTGAGCGAGCGTCCAAACCCTGCCAGGTTTTTGAACAACCAGTTGTGTGAATTTCGTTTGAAGAACCGCTTGATGGGTTTCATGCGCCACAAATTTTGCCCCAAAATAGGGCTTTTGTACCTATTATTTGCCTTATCTTGACGGTCGAAACCAACGCCTGCACGCCGGGCACTGCCGGCCATCAGATCGATTAAAACAACTGGAAACATGTCTGGAAAAGGGGAGCATCAGGAACTGTATTTTTTAGGGATCTCTGGGGTATTGATGAGCAGTTTGGCCTGCATCGCCAAAAAGATGGGCTATGAGGTGACCGGGTCGGACCATCATGCCTATCCGCCCGCAACGACCTTGCTGGAGAGCAACCGGATCGATTTTTTCGACGGCTACAGCGAAGCCAATATCCAATCGCCAGATATGGTAGTGCTGGGCAATCACATTCGGAAGAACAACGTCGAACTGAATGCCGTGCTCAGCCGGGGTTTGAAGGTCGTCTCCTTCCCCGAATTGATCGCGCAGCTTTTTTCCCGTTCGAAAGAGATCATCGTGCCGGCCGGCGCCCATGGGAAAAGCACCATAACCTCCATGATCGGCCATGTATTGGTGGAGGCCGCTTACGATCCGACCGTCCTGATCGGGGCCGTATCCAAAAACCTGGGGAGCAGCTTCCGGATCGGCTCGGACCGTTACCTGGTCGTGGAGGGAGACGAATACACCAGTTCCTGCCTGGACCAAACGCCCAAGTTTCACTACTACAAACCCAGTATCGGGATTATCACGAGCATCGAACAGGACCATGTGGATGTCTACGATACCTATGAAAAGCAATTTCAGGCGTATGAGGTCTTTTCCGAAACCATCCGGAAGGACGGCCTGCTCTTGCTTTGTGCGGATTCGGGTGGGGTGCTGGCGCTGGATCAGGTGCGGGAAGACATCCGGATCCAGACCTACGGATTGTCGCCCGGATGCGATTGGCTGGCGTACGATATGGCCTATTCCGAAGGGAAAAATCATTTCAAGGTGGACCGGATGGGTGCATTTTTCGGCGAATTCGCACTGGGCATTCCCGGCCGCCACAATGTGCAGAATGCCCTGGCGGCTATTGCCGTTGCAACGAATATCGGCATTCCGGTTCCAGCGGTCCAAGAGGCCCTGAATTCTTTTTCCGGCGTGGGAAAACGCTTCGAACTCATCGGGAAGACCGACGATCTCGTGGTCATAAACGATTACGCCCACCATCCAACGGCAATTGAAAAAACGCTGGAAGCGGTGAGGAGTCAATACCCCGAGTCGACGATCTGGTGCGTTTACGAACCCCATACTTTCACGCGGGTGAAAGGGTTGTTGCCGATGTACAAGGATGTGTTCAATGCCGCCGATCACGCCATCGTCTCCGATATTTTCGCCGCCCGGGAGGAATCTCTGTCAGACGCTGCTCACGCCACGGATATCCTGAAGGTATGCCAGGATTCCAGGGCGGAAATGATCTATATTCCCCGCAAAGAGGAGGTTTTGGAATACCTGCTGGATAATGTCCGCCCGAAGAGTGTGGTGATCTTTATGACCGTGAGTGATTTTGGGAATACGGCCGGTAAATTCTTTGCATTTGAAAAGGAACGGGGGATGGGTCAAAAAAAATGAAAGGTACCCTTTTCGTCATCGGCCCCGGAGGGGTGGGCAAGACCAACCTCGACGGAGCATTCTCCGGCCGGATCATCCGGATCGATCCCTATCGCCTGCGCGGGGATGGGCCTCGCCGTGAATTGATCAACGACCAAACGGGAACGACCACCAAAGACGTGTATTACGCCCCGCCCAAGCTGAAGGAGGACCTGGAGGCCCTCTTCAGGGCCGCCGGCGACAAGGGGGTGGCGCTGGACCAAAACCACTTCTGGTATCCGAAGTATAAAACCATTATCTTTAAGGTTCGAAATATCTGGCAGATCCTGCCCTTGATTCGGGAATCACGGATGCAGGAAGGACAATACGCAAAGGTTGAAGCCTATATTACCCTCCTTCCCCATATCCTCTATTCGCGGGAGTTCGCCTTTCTGGGCGATATTCAGGCGATCATTCTGAACCCATTTTCCAAAAGTGTGCTGGAGGTCGGGGAAGCCGCTGTGCCGGATTTCCAGTCGGTGGTCCGCGCCAACCTGCTCAGGCGAAAAACCGACGATCCAGCCTCGATCGAACAGCGGGTCAATTCCGTGCCCTTCGAACTGGGCATCTGGCGCGAATTGCTGACCGATCCGGCGACGAAGGACAAGGTCACCGAATACGTCGGCTGGGAATTTTCGGAGTATGTGTATAAGGAAAGAGACCCGAAAGTGGTGTTGGAAGAGGCAAAAAAACGCCTGCTCCGGGAGAATCCGGGGTTGACAGGGTATTTTTAAATATCGAATCCAATCTATAAGCCATATGAAACTCATCTATTTTGTTTTTTCCGTATTTCTGGTCCTTCCGGTTCTGACCAGGGCCCAGCTACCCGATTCCGTATCCCAAAAGATCGACGATCTGTTCCTGGACTGGAACCGGCCCAACCACCCGGGCGGGGCCGTCGGGATCATGCAGGATGGGCAACTCGCCTTTTCCAAAGCATACGGCCTGGCCAGCCTGGAGTACCTCGTACCCAATGCGCCGGGCACCCAATTCAACCTCGGATCGATCTCAAAACAATTTACCGCAATGGGAATCCTGTTGCTGGAACAGCAAGGCAAGCTTTCGGTCGACGACGATGTTCGGAAATACCTGCCTGGCTTACCTGATTTCGGAGAAACCATTACCATCCGGCACCTTATGCACCATACGAGTGGCATGCGCAGCATGCATTTTCTGCTCGAAATGGCCGGCTGGAGAGGCACGGACTTTCGCTCGAATGAAGACCTGCGCAGATTCATGCGGCGGCAGAAAGACCTCAATTTCAAACCCGGCGACCAATATCTATACTGCAATACCGGTTACATGCTGATGGCCGATATCATTGAGAAAGTGACCGGTGAGTCCTTCGCCGATTGGATGAAGAGGTCCGTGTTCCTTCCACTGGGGATGTTTGACACTTATGTCGAAGATAATCCGTTTCGGGTCGTGCCCAACAACGCCACTTCCTATTATGGCTCCAACGAAGGACCATTTGACCGGGCAACAGAGTTTTGGGGATACGTCGGCTCCGGCAATGTCCATGCTTCGACGGGCGATGTGCTGAAGTGGCTGTCCAACTTCTACGAACCTGCATTCGGCTGGGAAGCAGCATTTGCTCGTATGCAAACCCGCGGAGTGTTGAACAACGGCGATACCCTGACTTACGCTTTTGGCATCAATGTGGGGTCCTACAAAGGCGAGCGACTCATTCAGCACGGTGGCGCCGTGGGTGGCTACCGGGCCTTTGCCATGGTTTTCCCCGACAAGAAACTCAGCATCGTGCTCCTGACCAATTTCTCCTCATCGAACCCCTGGGAGCAGGGTTACGAAGTAGCTGATCTGGTACTCGGAAAAGTGGAACCACCTGTTGCAGAAGGTAATGCTCCAACTCCCGCAGCTGAGGAACAAACCCCAGCCTTTACGGCTATCAATGATGAACTGCTTAACAGTTACGCGGGATACTACTACAGCCCCGAGCTGGAAACCACCTATGAGCTTTACGTCGACAACCATCAGCTTAAGGCCCGTCATCCCCGTCATGGAGAAATGGGGGAGGTGAAAGTCCTGCAAAAAGACGAGCTGGAAGCCCCTCATCCTTTAGGCCATCTGAGTGTGCAACGCGATAAGAAGGGAAAACTCACCGGAATACGCGCCTCGAATGGCAGAGTTCGGAATTTGTGGATGGAGCGGAAAAATAGCTAGAAAAGTTTTTTAGCCAAATAACTAAAAAATTAGTTGACAAAGTAAATTCTTAGTCCTATCTTTGTTTTGCAAAAACAGAAATTCAGGCACTCCAACTATCAAGCTATGAAAAAACTAACCAGAGCTGAAGAGGAGATCATGCAAGCCATATGGGCTATGGGAGAGGGTACGGTCGGGGATATTCGGACATACCTGGAGGAGCAACTCCAATTGGCCAAACCGGCGCAAAGTACGGTATCCACCATTGCCCGCATCTTGCTCGACAAAGGTTTTCTCGAACACCGCGCCTACGGGCGAACGTTTGTGTACTCGCCCCGTGTTAGTAAAGAAGAGTACAGCCGTCAATCCATTCAGCAGATCGTCAGCGATTACTTCGGAGGCTCGACCAACCGCCTCGTTTCGTTTTTGGTCAAACAGGAAGACCTCAGCCTGGAGGAGCTTAACCGGCTGATGGAAAAGCTCGATCCGGATCAAAAAGACAAGCCATGATCACCTACTTTTTTTCCGTGCTGATCTGTTGGGCCGCTTGTCTGGCCCTCTATGCGGGATTGCTGCAAAAAGAAAAGTTCTTTCACCTCAACAGGGCCTATCTATTGCTCACGCTGGTGCTGGGTTTGCTGATCCCTGCGGTCAACTGGTTCCCGGCCGCCGCTACCCCGATGGCCGGCCTGATCCCCGCCACACGCTGGTTGCCGGAATTGACGATCACCAATGCGCCGGTCCTGACCGATCCGGGTACAACCGGTCTGACCCTGGGACAAGCCCTGCTCGGCCTGTATTTGTTGGGCTGCACTTGGATGACTTTCCGTTTTTTTCGCCAACTCTATCGCGTAGCGGTTTTGGTTAATTCGGGTGAAAAGACCCGCCTTCCGGAGTATACCCTGGTGGAGAGCAACCGGGTGAGCACGCCGTTCTCTTTTCTGGGCTTCCTTTTCCGCAACCCGGACCAGCACTACGAACCGGCCGAATGGCAGGCCGTGCGCAACCATGAATACGCCCACATCCGGCAGGGACATAGCCTGGACCTGCTGCTGTTGGAGATCATCGGTATTTTCTGCTGGTGGTGTCCGCTCTGGTACGGTTACAACCGCGCCCTCCGCAATGTGCATGAATATCTGGCCGACGAAGCCGTTATCCGGCAGTTGCCCACCCGCGACTACGGACAATTGCTCATTCGCCAATGCCTGAGCCAACCCGCTCCGGCCCTGGCACACGGACTACGACATCATTCTCAACTAAAAAATCGTATAGCTATGATGACTAAGATCAGTTCTTCCCGTATGGCCCTGGCCAAGTATTTTGCTTTGCTGCCCTTGCTGGGCTTCCTCACAGTTGCCTGTTCCCAAACGGAACCGGTGGAAATGACCCAGGCACAAGCCGAAAAGTACAAGCCGACCGGCCAGGTAATCGACACCGTGACCACTTACGATCCGGACACCTACAATGAAACCACCGAATACATTACTTCCGATTTGTACCAGGAGGTTGAGCAAATGCCGGTTTTCGGCTCTTGTCCCGATCTGAAAGGGGAGGAGTTGGAAAAGTGCTCCCTGAACAACCTGATGCAGTTTCTCATTTCCAACATGAAGTACCCGGAAGAGGCCAAAAAAGCAAAAGTGGAGGGAATGGTAGTCGCCAACTTCGTCATTTTCACCAGCGGTCAGGTGGGTAATGTGCAGATCAAAAAGAGCGTAAGCCCGGAATGCGACGCAGAAGTGGTGCGCCTCATCAAGATGATGCCCAACTGGAGTCCGGGTTATCACGATGGCAAGGCGGTGAACGTGGAGTTTTCGCTGCCGGTGAAGTTTAGATTGAATTAAAACCGCAAAACCGCAAAAGAACGCTAAGACGACAACCTGTATTGCTACATAAAGGGGCTCAAAACCGCTTTATTTCATGCAAATGCAGGCTCTCTTAGCGTTCTTTGCGTCTTAGCGGTTTTAATTTTTTCCACCCACATGCTGACAATGGTCCGCGAACTCACCATCGAAGACAAGACTAAAAACTCGTACTTTTCGAAAGGGAAAATAGCTCTCTTGTTTTGCGCAACCATTTTATTGGATGATTGCGGATGACCCTGCGGAAGACCCATGGGGAGAGCCAATGGACCCAGAGCGTCGTTCGTTCCCAGCCCCCCACGAATACTTCCTCTTTCTTTTTTTGAATGGCTTTGATGATCCCCGTCGCTGCTTTTTCAACCGGATACCCTCTTTGGTAGGTTTGTTCGTTGCGGCCAAAGGATTCACCCTTCCCGGTAAGGGCGTGCGCGGTGATATTTGTTTGAATTATGCCTGCAATGATCATTGTGAAACAGATCCCGGGGATTGTGATCTCGCTCCGAAGGGATTCGAAAAATCCATGTAAAGCGTGCTTAGCCGCGGTATAGGCCGCCGTCCGAGGAACACCGTATTTGCCCGAAAGGCTGCTCACTACGACGACTTGTCCCTGGCCTTTTTCAAGCATGGAGGGCAACAGGCATTTGGTTAAAACAACCGGTCCGAAATAATTGATATTCATCAGTTTTTCATCCACCTCCAATCGAGTGGCCAATGCATAATCCCGGATTCCGACGGCAGCGTTGTTGATCAGAATATCTACACCCCCGAAACAGGACAAGGCCGTCTCCACTTTCTCGGGCAATTGATTCCATTGCTCCAGATCGAGGGGCAGTATTATTGCCTGTCCGGGATTTCGGGGGAGGTTCTGGTTGACCTTTTGCAGGTACTCTTCCCTTCTCGCCGATAAAATGAGGGAAGCTCCAAGTTCTGAAAATTGGTAACTCAATTGCTCGCCGATACCGGCAGATGCGCCGGTTATCCATACTACCTTTCCGCTGAAGGGCAAGGACTTATCGTTTTCTGCCATTTTCATGATAAAGGATTTTAGGATTGGAACCAGATGAGGAATATGTCCTATTCTCCGCGGATTTCAAATGACTTTTGTCAGCATTGAAAATCTTCCAAATCTCCCGTACATTCGCCCATCATTCACCCTTTTTAAATCATCCTGCTATGAAGAAAACGCTTTTCCTCCTCTCTTTTTCCCTGTTTGCCTTTCATCTCTTTTCCCAAACCACCCTGCTGACTGTGAACTACAAGTTCGCGCATATCGAAGAGGGCTACGACCACAACAGCAAGACCCAGGTTCTGATCGACGACGACGTGGTCGGCGAGTCGCAAGTGGCGCCTCAGAGCCAGAGTAGTACCTTCACCGTGTCGGTGCCCAAAGGTTCGCATAACCTGAAGGTCGTCAACTGGGCACTCTACGAAGGGGTTTGGGAAGAACATACGATCGAGAACAACTACAGTATCGATGCTTTTTACGAAACCGATCACAATTTCAAGAAGGCAGAAAAACTGTACCTGGTCTTTGACCTCGACAATGGGATGATGGCATCCTGGAAGAAGCCGGTGAAGGTGAAAAAATAGGGAAAGAACCGGAACGGCATCGTGGTCATTTGCTTTTTGGACCCTGAAGGGGAAAGTAAACACAAATACACGCGCCCGCAGCGCGTGTATTTGTGTTGAAATTTAGTACTATTGTCTTTCAATTTTCCGCTATGAACGACAAGAATACCAACGAATCCAAATTCAAAGCCGCGCTTCGCGAGATCATCGACCCCTTCCTGAGCCTGTTCAAAGCCTCCCGGGCCTTGTGGGGGATCAACATTTCCTATTTCCTGGAAGGCTTCGCCTATTTCGGCATGCTGAGCCTGTTGGCCATGTACTTCAACGAGTATGTAGGCCTCAACGATATCCTGGCCGACCAGATGGTGGGGGTTCTCACCGCGGGTATCACGCTGGCTATGCTGGTGCTCGGCGCTACGGTCGACCTGGTGGGGGTACGCAAATCGCTGATCCTGGCGCTGGTTTTCATGTTCCTCGGGCGGGTCTTTTTCGCCGCCGGACCTGAGCTCTTTCACGGGGAAGGCCTCTGGTCGCCTACCCACCTGATCGCCCTGGTCGGCATCTTCTGGCTCGTCCTGGGTAACGGTATTTACCAGCCGGCCGCTTATACGGCAGTGCGGAAATTCACCACCAAGGATACTTCCGCCATGGGCTACGCCATGCTGTACGCCCTGATGAACCTGGGAGCCTTTATGCCGGGATTGATCTCTCCGCCCATTCGGAAGGCGTTTAATATCACCGGGGTCTTCTGGTTTTATGTGATCCTGACGGTCATCGGTATGGCGGTAGTGACCATCCTGATCACCAAAAAGGCTATTGCACAGGCAGAAAAGGAGAGCGGCAACCAGGATGAAAAGGTGGAGGAAGAAGAAAAGAAACCGCTGAAAGAACAGCTTGCCCACTATATCCGGAACTTTCCGATCACCGACGGCCGGTTTATGTTCTTCATTTTTATCCTGATCCCGGTGCAGACCTTGTTTGCGCACAACTGGCTCACCATTCCGCAGTATTGCGAGCGGGCTTTCTCGGGCGTAGTGCAGAACAACTTCGAATTTTTCGTCAACTTCAACCCCTTGCTCATTTTCGTGCTCACGCCGATCGTGGCTGCGTATACGGCCAAAAAGGACACCTATATGATGATGATATTGGGGACCCTGGTCATGGGGGTCTCGCCCTTTATCCTGGTTCCCGGGCCGCATGTGGCCACGCTGTTCGCTTTCATCGTGGTGATGACCATCGGCGAGGCGATGTGGCAACCGCGCTTTTTGCAATGGGTTGCCGAGATCGCGCCCAAGGATATGACGGGGATCTACATGGGCCTGGGGCAATTCCCCTGGTTCCTGACCAAAGTCGTTACGAGTATCTATGCCGGCTGGTTCCTGATGAAATACTGTCCCGACGACACCCCCATCGCCAACCTGAATACGGAGGAAATGTGGCTGATCTACGGCTTCATTGCCATGATCAGCCCCGTGGCGCTGATCCTCGCCCGGAAGTGGATGGTGAAGGGGTTTAAGGTGAAGCATGAGGAATGATTGAATTTTATGATAAATTCAAGTTGCGATAAATCGCATGAATAAATTTTAAAAGACTTTTTTGCCGCCGGAGGCGGCAAAAAAGTCTTTTAAAATCAAACTTTCACCGCCTTCGGCGGTGAAAGTTTGATTTTAATAAGCCGAGATGCGATTAACGCAACTTAGGTAATATTATGTTTAAATCGGTCCTTATCGCTGGTTTGGGAGGGTTTGTCGGAACAGCGCTCCGTTTCCTCATTTCGAGGTATTTTCAGGTTTACCATGCATCGGTTTTTCCCTGGGGCACCTTTACCGTCAATATCCTGGGCAGTCTGTTAATCGGCATACTTTTCGGTCTTTCAGAAAAAGGGAACCTGATGCCGGCGGAATGGCGGGTGTTTTTTACCATCGGCTTTTGCGGCGGGTTCACCACCTTTTCCTCTCTCTCCCTCGATGCCTTCCTGTTGATGCAGGACCGGGAATGGATGCGATTTCTGGCGTATACCGGTTTGAGTTTCACACTTGGGCTTTTTGCGGTATATTTGGGAAGGACCCTGATCAAAATGTGGTGAGTATGGAAAAACAATCGGATGCCACCTTGTTGAGGATATTCGTCAGTTCGACGGATAAATACGAAGGCCGAGTCCTTTACGAATTCATCGTTTTTAAAGCCAAAGAGACCGGGTTGGCCGGAGCGACGGTGTTCAAAGGTACCCTTGGGTACGGGGCCAGCTCCGTGATCCATTCTTATAAATTTTGGGAAGCCGGCGAAAAATTGCCGGTAGTCATCGAGCTCGTCGATGAAGCGCAGAAGATCCGTTCCTTCCTGGAAATGATCCAACCGGTTTTAGAGTCCCTTCGCTATGGTTGCCTGGTAACCATGGAAAAGGTCGAGGTTATGCTCTATAAATCCGGAGAAAAGCATTTATTCGGCTAATCCCCTGTAGCCCGGATCCTTTCGGAAGCGTATTGTGTGCATTCGCAAAATGTTGTATATTCCCTTTTGGAGTGACAATACCCCGGAACGTCTCCCTTTTTACCCCAATGTTGAAAATTCAAACGCGATTTTTCACTTAAAAAACCAATTGATATGAAAAGGTTTGCCTTTTTCTTTGCCTTCCTTTTTTTGTTATCCCACCTTGCATTTGGGCAAATTCCCAAACAGATCAGCTACCAGGGCGTGCTGACCGAGACGGATGGAAGTCCGGTCAGCGACGGGAACTTCAGCATGACGTTTTCCTTGTATACCGCGGCATCGGGCGGTGTCGCCATTTGGCAGGAAGCCGAACTGGTTGCCGTGACGGACGGGGTTTTCAACACCATTCTGGGTGATGTGACTCCCCTGAACCTGGATTTTAAAAACCCGTACTGGTTGGGCGTAAAAGTGGGCGCCGCTGCTGAACTGACGCCGCGCGTGAAACTCACCGCCTCCGCCTATAGCCTGAATTCCCAGGCAGTCGGCGGCTACGAGGTGAGCCCTACTCCCAGCGCCAATAAGCTTCTGCCTCTGGATGCCACCGGAAAGATTCCTCCCTCCGCGCTCCCTGGCCGGGTATCTATGGGGGGAACCAACGGTACGACCGGGGTCACGATATCGGGAACAACCAACATGGAGATCACGCATTTTTTGGTGAACCAATCCGGCGCCTTTGATGTGAAACTGGATGCCAACCTGGCCGGAGAGATCAATGGAGACGGGAATGGACGCTATGAATTTTCCATCCGGAGAGGGGCCGTGGATGGCCCGATGGTTGGCCGCGGCTGGTGGAGACCGGGTACGGCAGGAGGCTACCAGTCCATTACCATATCCTTGACCGGTGTCGATAACGGGGTAAACGGGCCGACCACCTATTACCTGGTGGGTCGAAAATACGACGGAGGAGCCAAAGATATTTCGGTTTTCATCTATTACCTCAACGCCACCTGGGTCGCGGAATAATTTTCGTAATCCTCAAAAAAGCGAACTATGAATTTGATTTTCAAAATAAAAAATGGCTTCCTGCTCCTGGCCGGGTTACTCCTTCCGCTGTTTGCCGCAGCACAGGTGGAGATGCCGGCAAGTGTATTGGGAAACGGGGGCGCGCCCGTGTCGGACGGAACGCTCCGGCTGAACGGCACCCTGGCCCAATCCGCGATCGGAGTCGTGGATGGAACAGCCAACAAGGAAAAGATCGGTTTTTGGTACCAGGCCCGGAATTTGTTGACCGGCATTGAATTGATAGATCCCAATGTCGATGCGCATGTATTCAGGCTGGACCAAAATTTCCCCAACCCGGCGGATGGCACTACGACGATTCCTTTTGCGGTGCCCCACACTGCAAAGGTGCGCCTGCTGGTCATCAGCAGTGAGGGTAAGGTTGCGGGTCTTTTGGTGGACGAAGAACTGATCCCCGGCGTCTATCAAGCCGGGATGGATGTTTCAAAATTAGCTCCCGGTATTTATTTTTACCAATTATTTGCCGATGGTATCCTGCAAGGCAGCAGGAAAATGATAGTAAACTGACCTTTTGGAAGGGGGGCGAAAAAGCCCCTCTTCCAAAAAAAATCGAAATATCCGATGCGAAAATTAAAGCTACAAGTTCAAACTTCGGTCGATGGATTCATCGCCGGGCCGAATGGCGAGATGGATTGGCTGGTCTGGAACTGGGACGATGGGATTAAATCCTATGTTACTGCATTGACGCAGCCGGTCGATACCATCGTGCTGGGCCGGAAACTGGCTCAGGGCTTTATCCCCACCTGGACTTCCCACCTCAACAACCCCGAGACTGCCGACGATTTCGCCCGAAAAATGGTCGAAACGCCGAAAGTAGTCTTTACCAAAACCCTGGGAAGTTCGGAATGGGCCCACACCGAACTGGCCAAAGGCGATTTGACTGAAGAGATCCAAAAGCTGAAAAATCAACCGGGAGGCGATATCATCGCTTACGGAGGAGCCACATTTGTGTCCTCCCTCATAAAAGCAGGCCTTATCGACGAGCTCCATCTGTTCATCAATCCCACCATCCTGGGTGCCGGTATGCCCATTTTTCAGGACCTTTCCAGTAGAAAAAAATTGAAGTTGATCCAATCCCAAGCCTTTGATTGCGGGATCGTGGTGTTGAATTACGAAAAGGCTTTGGATTGAAAACGTTTAGAAAAATTGCGCTCCTTTTCTTAGTCCTTCTTTCGGGATGGTTGCTATTTTTCAATGCACGCCTTTATTATAAACCCCTTTACGTCTCTCACGGAGATCTTTCGCTTAACCAGGGTTTGATCCATCAACTGAATTTTCTCCAAAAAGAAATACACTTGGGCGCTGCGTGGGAAATGCAACGACTCTATCCGGAGGGTTTTGTATTTATGACCGCTCTCTATGGATTGAGCTGGGCAGAGCTGGCAGGGGTCCTTCCGCCAAATGACTCACTTGGACTATCCGCTCGACATGAACTGAAATGGGCTTTGTCCGAATTGACCTCGGAAGATGCGCAAAGGACGTTTAATAAAAATCTGGATCCAGCTTACGGCATTTTTTACCGGGGCTGGTCCAATTATGTGTTGGGGAGAACTTTAGAGGTAACGCCGGGGAATGAACGGGACCCGGACTTGGTGCAGGATTTTCGCGAAAACTGCGCGGAAATTTTCCAGGCATTGGAAAATCGGGAGAGCCCATACCTGGAATCCTACTACCAGGCCTGCTGGCCGGCCGATATGGTCATCGCCATGGCTTCGGTAGCGATCGCAGTGCGGTTGTTCCCGGGTGAATTCGAGGCTCCCATTCAGGGATGGCTGGAAAAAGTGAAAAAGAAGACGGACGAGTTGGGCTTGATCCCCCATGCAGCCAGCTGGGATAGCGGGGAATCGCTCGAACCGGCAAGAGGCTCGTCACAGGGTTTGATCCTGAATTTTCTTTGGGAGATCGACCCGGATTTTGCCAAGCAACAATTTGAGATCTATCGGGAAAATTTTCTGACCTACCGGCTCGGTCTTCCAGGTATACGCGAATATCCCAAAGGGAAGAAGGGCAAAGGCGATGTGGATTCCGGTCCGGTAATCTGGGATATTGGAGGCGCTGCTTCGATCGTCGGGCAGCGTGTAATGGATTTGTATGGAGAGCCGGATGAGGCCATTGGCCTTCGGAACAGCATAGAGACCTTTGCCTGTGGAATGACGATCCGTGGGGAGAAAAAATACCTGTTTGGTGTCCTTCCATTGGCCGATGCCTTTATCGCTTGGAGTAATTCGGTAGAAGTGTTGGAGCAAAACCGGTTGGCCGCGCAAGGTTGGTGGTGGGTGAAAATGCAGGGGTTTATTTTATTCAATTTGTTTTTTTTGGGGTTGGCCATCTTTGTTCTATTGAAAAAAGTCAAATAAACTGGTCATGATGCGAGATACGTAATCCATCCCTCATCCCTCATCTCTCATCTCTCATCTCCCTTCTCGTATTCCTCAACTCCCGCATCCCCTTCAAATACTTCTTCGCCAGCGGCCAGATCTCCACGCGGCTGGAGCTGGTATCGTCCGTCCATTTGACGGGGAGTTCGTAGAGGCGAAGGCCCAGCCACTCGGCACAGACCAGCAGTTCGGTGGAAAAGAACCAGCCGTTGTTTTGGGCCCCCAACTCGTACAATTTTGGATACGCGGAACGTTTCAGGAACTTGAACCCGCACATGCCGTCGGAAAAATGCACCCCGAGGTAGAGCTTCAAGATCCAGTTGAACCCCCGCGAGGCGATCTCCCGTTTGAGCGTTCGCCCGATCACCCGGCTTTTTCGGTGGAGGCGGGTGCCGTAGACCAGGTCGTAGTCCTCCTCCGCAATGGCCCGGTAGGCTTCGAGGAAGTGGGGCAGGTCGGTGGCCAGGTCGAGGTCCATGTAGCCGACGATATCGGCTTGCGACTGGCCCCAGGAGGTCTTCAGGGCGAGGCCCACGCCTTTTTCGGGTACGTTGACGACGGCTACTTCGGGAAATTGTTGTTGCAACTCCCGGGCAATGGCCAGGGTGCGGTCGGTCGAACCGTTGTCGGCGATGACGATGCGCCATTGGCCGGGAGTAGGGTAGTGGGTATGAAGGAAAGCATGCAGGATGCCTACCTGCCGGGCCAGGGTGGCTTCTTCGTTGAGCACGGGGATCGTCACATCAAAGGTCATAGTGCGTCTGGTTGGAGAATTACGGCATTTTGTCTTACTTTGTAGAGCAATTGCTAACGTTGATCGAAAGGTCAAATTTTATAAAAACTTTCCCAGGGTAGAAGGGATTTTTACTCAAAATCACAGGCATGTTAAAAAATCTCAAATCGCTTTTCGTAGTAGAAGACGAGGAGACCACCAAAACGCCCCAAAGCAAGCCTCCGGTCGAAGTGCCCAAAGCCGCTCCGGTAAAAACGCAAAGCACGGAAGGCGATCCGGGCAAAGTCAATATGAAATTTACGGAAGTTCTGTTTGCCGCCATGGAACGCGAGAACCAGGAGGGGTTTGACTATATGGAATTCAAACAATCGCTCCAGTCGCTGGCCAATATGCCGATGGATGAAGCGACCCGCTACCAGTCGGCCCTGGCTATGGCCGGCACCCTCGGGGCCAATCCGGCGACCTTGCTCCAGTCGGCCGGCCATTATCTCAACGTGCTCAAGCTGGAAGAGAACAAGTTTGAGGAGGCCCTGGCCAAGCAAAAAGAGGAGAAGATCGGCCAGAAGCTCAAAGAACAGGAAAGCTTCCAGGGAGCCATCAACGAAAAGGCGGAAGCGATCAAGAAACTGACCATGGAGATCGAGGCCCATCGCAAGCAACTGGACCTGCTGAAAACGGAAATTGCGGAAGCGGCCCAAAAAGTGGAGACGACCAAGAACGATTTTATCGCTTCATACAATTCATTGGTCAGCCAAATCCAACTGGATATCGATAATATGAAAAAACACCTTACTTCCGGGACCTAAACCCGGTGGAGGGACGTTACTTTGAAGGTTATTTGTTGCTCAAATCTGAACCTACATGGAGAATACTGAAACAAAGTCCAAGTCATTCTGGAAGCGACCGGAAGGCATAACCGGCGCTATATTTCTGGGCGCCATTCTGGTGGGGGGCGGGATATTGGCGGCTACGCTTCTGCCGATCCTCATTCCGCTCATGGCGAACACCCTCTACCTGGCCCTCATGCTGGTTGCCCTGGCTGCCATCGTCTATATGTTCGTCGACCCCAAGATGCGCAACCTGATCTGGTACATGTATAAAGGGGTCATGCGCTGGGTCACCGGCATTTTTGTACAGATCGATCCGATCGGTATCCTCAAGTCGTATGTGGATGACCTGGAGGACAACCTCAAAAAAATGGGCCAGCAGATCAACAAGCTGCGTGGCCAGATGCACAAACTTCGGGAGATCATTTTCAACAACCAAAAAGCGATCCAGGACAACCTTCAACTGGCCAGTAAAGCCAAGGAAACCAACAAGGAGAGCGTTATGATCCTCAAATCGCGCAAAGCCGGCCGCCTCAAGGAGTCGAATATGCGCCTGGAGGACCTGTATAAGAAAATGGAGGTGCTGTACCGCGTGTTGACGCGGATGTACGAAAACTCGGAGATCCTCAAGGAAGATATCAAGGACCAGGTCATGGTCAAGGAGCAGGAACGCAAGGCCATCCATGCGTCCAATTCGGCCATGAAATCTGCGATGAATATCATCTCCGGAAATAAGGACGCCCGCCACATGTTCGATATGGCCCTGGAAGCCATCGCCGACGACGTGAGCGAAAAAGTGGGTGAAATGGAACGCTTCATGGACATGTCGGCCAGCTTTATGGATTCGGTCGACCTCCAGAATGGGGTGTTCGAAGAGGAGGGGCTTCGCATGCTGGAAAAATGGGAACAGGAAGGTATTTCCAAGATCCTGGGTACCGAAAAAGCCGCGTTGCTCTCACAGGCCAACGACGATTCCGATGTGCTGGACCTCAACGCACCGATCAAAAAGCCGATCCGCGATACGGCTACGCATGTGAATCAGTATGATAGCTTTTTTGAATAGTTTTTAAGTTTATAAGGAACCCGTTTTTTCATACTTATAAACTCAAAAACTTAAAAACTAAATGAAATGGCAAGACGACTCACCACCTTCTCCAAATTTCTGATCACCCTGGTTATCGTTGGGGCGATCGCATTTGTGGGAAAATACATTCTGGACAATACCGAACTGGGGAAATCACTCCTGAATCAGGACGGAAAGACTTCCTCCAAAACCTCCAGCTCCAAACCCAAAGCAGACGGCGATGTGATCAGCATCGGGGTCGTGACCTGGGGGGGCTATGCCGGCGGACAATACTTCAATGAGGGGTTTGCAGCCAATACCGAATCCCGTTTTTACAAAGACTACGGATTTCAGGTGGAATTCAAAGTGCTCGATGATTTCGACGCATCCCGCGCCGCCTGGAAGCGCGATGAGGTGCAACTGCTCTGGTGCACGATCGACGCTTTTCCTACGGAAGTCAACGGCCTGAAGGATTTCGATCCGGTGGTCGTTTGGCAGGCCGACTGGTCGCGCGGTGGCGATGCCATCGTCTCCCGCCGGGGGATCAACTCGGTATCCGACCTGAAGGGCAAAAAGATCGCCGTGGCGGAACTCACGCCCTCGCACTCCTTCCTCCTCTGGTTGCTCGAAGCGGGCGGTCTGTCCGTAAATGACGTGGAGATCATTCCACAATCGAACGCCATCGATGCAGCGGAGGTCTTTAAGGCCCAACGGGTAGATGCCGCGGTGGTCTGGAGTCCCGACGATGAGGCTTGCCTTCGCGCTGTGCCGGGCTCGCGCGTACTGGAAAGTACCCGCTCGGCATCCAACATCATCGCCGACGTATTTATCGCCAAACGCGAATTCGTGGATGCCAACAAGGACCGCATGCAGCAACTCTACGAAGGCTGGATGAAAGGCGCTGCCGAGATCAACGCTTCGGACGCCAATAAACGCAAAGCGGCACGCATTCTCTCCGAAAATTTCCCCGGCTTTTCGGAGGAAGATACCTATAACGCCATCAACAACGTACGCCTCACCACCCATGGCGATAACCTCAATTTCTTCGGGCTGAACCCCGACTATCAGGGCGTCACCGGCAACAGCCTCTACACGCGGATGGCCAACGTATATCGCGATCTGGGCTTTATCAATGGAAGCGTTCCCAACTGGCGCCTCATCGCCTACCCCGATCTGGTGGCCTCGACCAGCCTGACCGGTCCCGAAAACCTCGCTGAAGCGGCAAAGGAGTTCGAGCAACTGCCCGAAACCGAAGCCCGCGAGAAGGAAGCCGTCGCTTCCAAGCAGGTGAGTATCAATTTCCGCACGGGCGAATACCAATTGGATGAAAATGCCAAGTACATCATCGACAAAGAGTTCGTCGAGATCGCCAAGGCCTTCTCCAACGCGCGGATCCGCATCGAGGGCAATACGGATAATGTAGGCAGCCGCTCCAGCAACGTAGCGTTGTCCAAAAAACGCGCCGAGTCTGTCAAGGATTACCTGGTCAGCGTCCACAAGATGCCGGCAAGCCGCTTCATCGTGATCGGCAACGGCCCCGATAAACCGGTGGCCGGCAACGATACGGAGGATGGCCGCGCCAGGAATCGCCGCACGGATTTTGAAATTGTTCGGGAGTAGATACTCTGTAGGGCGAAAAGACATTTTCGCCCTACAAAACAAATATTACCATGTTCCAACTCAGAGGTTCTCTCACCGGCCGTCAAGCGCTGCTCCTGGGCATTGTCGGCCTGTTTATATTTCTGGGCATCTGGTGGTTGCTCGCCGAAGCCTTTGCCCTGGATCGAAATGAACCGGGTCGCGAGTTGCCTGCCGACCCGGATGCAGGATTGGTGGTCACCGGACTTCACCTGACCGATGCCGACCCGGCCGAAAATTTTGTTTTGGAAAATGCTGGCGACGGAGCCTATACGGGTCTGACCGTGGCCTTTCCCGATACGCTGAACGCCGGGCCAGGGACCGTCTATTCCCTGGCCGACAATGCCGGTGGTATATTTTCCATCGACCCGGTTTCGGGCCGGGTCGTGGTGGCCCGGTCTCAAGGGCTGGACTACGAACGCGCCACTGCGCTTTCGGTCGTTGCCTCGGCGGTGGATGCCAAAGGAGAAAAAGCGACAAGCAATTTTTATATCCAGATCGGCGATGTCAACGAATTTCCGATCGGAAAGCTCGAAGATATCGACCCCAAACCCAATGAAGTGGGTCGCCAGGCGCTTGTGGGCGCCGCTACCGGCCTGATCGCCTATGCCCGCGATCCGGATGCGGGCGATGCCGTGCAATACCGCTTGTTGGGCGAAGGGAGATCCCCTTTTTCGATCGACCGCAACTCCGGAACAGTGACCGTCGCCGATACCCTCGCTCTGCGGGGAATCCGGTCTTCCCGGGTCTTCCTGGGGATCGAAGCCTTGAGTAAGGACGGGACATCCAGCGTCGATACTTTTGAGATCGCATTGAAAGACGGAGGAGGAACCGCAGCCGATGGGGGCGGGGCAGGTACAGGACCGGAAAAGGTGTATCCCATTCTCCCCACGCCTCAGTTGGTGGTCGAATCGATCCCCGAGCTCCTTTACCAGGACAAACTGCTGGCCAATACCTGGGATTCGATCTGGATCAACATCCGGGGATATTTGTGGGCTGTCCTGCTGTCAATCCCTCTTGGGTTTATCATCGGGCTGGTGCCCATGGTCCGGGGCCTGTTCAGCAAACAGGTCGACGCGCTGCGCTATTTGCCGCTCACCGCCCTGACGGGCTTGTTCATCATCTGGTTTGGCATTGAGGACGAAATGAAAGTGGCCTTCCTGGCCTTCGGTATCATCGTCTACCTGCTTCCGGTGGTGGTGCAGCGCATTTTTGAGGTGGAGGACGTCTACACGACCACGGTCTTCACCCTGGGGGCAACGGACTGGCAAACCATCCGCACCGTCTATTTCCCCTCGGTCATGTCCAAGGTCATCGACGATATCCGCGTGTTGACGGCCATTTCCTGGACCTACATCATCATCGCCGAATTGCTCAACAAACAGGGAGGGATCGGCGCTTTGATCTACACCAAATCCCGGCAGGGGGAGATCCCCAAAGTATTTGCCATGCTGATCATCATCGTGTTGATCGGCTTTTTGCAGGACCGCATATTCGTGTGGATGGACCGCCGGCTTTTCCCGCATAAATACTTCAAGACCATCGTGCCCGGTCTTCGGGAAACGGAAGCGGGCATCCTGATCATTTTGGGCATGTTGGTGTTGCTCCTCCTTCAAAATATGATCTTCCCGGCCTTTTCAGAATGGATGAACATGCTGGCGATCCTGGCCATCGTTTCGGCCCTGGTGATCATCGTTTTCGGAGAGATCAAAATTCGCAGCAGCATTGCCAAGGCCAATTAAAATGCAAACCGAGATGTTTAAAGATACCGAGCTTCCCAATATTATCCAGCTGCGCAATGTGAGCCAAAGCTACGACGGTGGGCAGTCGTATGTGTTGAAAGACCTGGAAATGCTGATCGAGGACAAACCCGACAAGGGGCAGTTCATCTCGATCCTGGGCGCTTCCGGCTGCGGTAAATCCACGATCCTTCGCTATATCGCCGGCTTACAAAAGCCCACGGAAGGCGAGGTCTTGATCCACGACAAGCCCATTACCTCTGAAAACCGCGTCAGCATGGTATTCCAGCAATACTCTTCCCTGCCGTGGATGACCGTGCTCGACAACGTAGCCCTGGGCCTCCGGTACAAAGGGGTCGATGAAAAAGAGCGCAACCAGCGCGCCATGGAATTAATTGAAATGGTGGGTTTGGCGGGACACGAGAAGAAATTCGCACAGTATCCCACGCTTTCCGGCGGGCAGTTGCAGCGGGTGGCCATCGCCCGCAGTATGATCGCCAATCCGGAGATCCTGCTGATGGACGAGCCCTTCGGTGCACTCGATATCAATACCCGCCTTCAGATGCAGGAGTTGTTGCTGGACTTATGGTACAAATTCCACCCTACGGTCATCTTCGTCACCCACGATATTTCCGAGGCGGTCTATCTGGGCGACGATATCTACATGATGAAAAAAGCCCCCTCCCGCTTTGTCGAGCACGTTGTCGTCGATCTGCCCTATGAGCGCGACCGCGAGATCAAGCGCCAACAGCATTTTATGGAGTTGGTAAGGGATGTGGAGGACCGGATGTTAAACATAGTTCAAGGAGAGTAGCGCCGAA
Source organism: Lewinellaceae bacterium (assembly GCA_020636275.1). Lineage (GTDB taxonomy): Bacteria > Bacteroidota > Bacteroidia > Chitinophagales > Saprospiraceae > JADJTT01. Next base: position 400,457 of record JACJYD010000002.1, read on the forward strand.
AGCACTACGCTCCTTCCATCAACAACGCTGGTTTCCGGATCGCCATAAGCATCGCTGCCGGATCCACCTCGATCTTCTGGCCGTGGATGAGGAGCCCGTTTGCGCGGCCCTCGATATGCCGGTAGAACCAGTCGACGATATTTTCAATAGAATCTTCCTTTCCGAAAGTAAGGTACACCCGGATGGTCTCCTGGTAACCGATCCGCGTGCCGCGGTGCGATTCATCCATGAAGAGATAGGCGTTGGGCGTATTGGGGATCTTGAACTGATCGCCGAGGGACAGCCATTTGTAAAAGGTGCCGAACAGATCGTATTTCAGGTCCTTATCGGAGGTGAGGATCTCGATCTTCATCCCGTCGAAGGCATAGAATACATTTTGGGGGCGACGGTTTTCGTCCCTGGGTAGCGCGATTTTCCCCTCGAAGTAGGCTTCCATTTTTTCCGTCAGGTATTCGATCTGCTGGAAACGCTCGGTCGCCATTTCCCGTATGGTCTCATCTTCGAATTTTTCAAAATTATCGGGGTGGTATTTGGTGCGCAAGTCTTTCTTCGCCTGCTGAAACTCTTTGATGGTAAGTTCCTCCAGACTTTTTCCAAAATATTTTTGGATGGCTTCTCTGTCCTGGGTGCTGAGGGCTGTTGTTTGCATCTATTGGGAGAATAAATGGGATAATATTGGACTTACGCCCATTTGTAAAAAAAAACTTTAAAAACGGCTTTTTCGGCGTCTGTGGCGCCGAAAAAGCCGTTTTTAAGATCAAAGTCGCCGCCGCAGGGGGCGACTTTGATCTTAAAATCTATGGATACGCGTTACACGTAACTCCTGTAATATGTTGGAAAACGCCTGAGATGCGTTTTGGGTTGAATGAAAGGGGATCTGTTGATTTCACATCTTTTGAAAAAAATCTTGCATCTTCCGATCAGAAGCGCTTTTTTTATTTCAGATTGAGGATATACTAAAGGAAAGTGATTTGACGGCCGCCGGCCGCACTAGTCCCAAGCTACTTCGCTTTGGGTATATTTCCGGGGAGTTCCAGGATCTACTTTTTAAATAGAATGGCAAATTCATTATTTCAATACTGGATTGAATCGGCTTTCGGGCTGTTGTTGTTTTGGGGTTTTTACCGACTAGCCCGAAAGCGCCAGCCCTTGGTATTCAGGAAGTTCTATTTGATCCTGACACCGCTACTGGCTATGACAATACCGCTGTTGGACTGGGAATTGCCGGCCGGAGGCGCAGGAACGGCATCTTCCGGACTGTGGGACCAATGGCTACAGCGCCTGGAGGAGATCTCGGGCGGCTCGATCCAGATATCGGGAATGGGCCTGCTCAGCGCGGTCTACTTTGTAATTACTGCTGTCCTGTTATTCCGCGTGGCCGACGGCCTGGAACGCATGAAGGGGGCCGGGCGGATCGGCGCAGTCCTGGAGTTTATCTATATCGAAGGCGGATGGGCTTTGTTCTGGTTCCAACCCCTCCTTTTTCTTTTCCGAAGCGAATTGACGGCCATCCGGACCCACCTGCAAGTGATTTCCTTGCCGGAGGAACGGACGGGACCTTACCGGAAGGCGCTTGGCCTGACGCTTCCCACCATCGGACTCGCCATGGCGCTGGCCTGGCTTTTTTCTGCCAATCAGATCTGTCATTCTCCCCAGTGGAGCCAGGTGGAAAGCGCCGCAAACCATTGGCAGGCCCGTCTGGAGATTCCTTTCTTTCAACTCGGCTCCCCCCGGGAGGGACAAACTTTGATGGGATGGGGCGGGTATTGGACCACTTTTTCTCCTTTGTCTACCGACTCCCTGTCCCGCATTTCCGTCCGGGTGCTTAGCCCGTTTGAATATTTTTCCGTATCCAATCAGATCTGGTCCTGGAGACAGGATGGCTGGAGCCTGGCGCCCATATCGGTGGAAGCCCTGGTCTCCTTTCCGTTTCAATCCGAACCGGTTCGCCTGGGGAGTCTGACAGAGATCCAAAGCTTCTTGACCGGCCAACGCTTTGCTACGGAAATGACCTTGATCCTGAAAATGGAAGACGGCCGGCAGCGGCGTTGGCTCGGCGTGATCGGCATCAGCGAAAAAGGCCGGCTGTATGGGTATGCAGATGTTCTCCAAAACTGGGGTGTTGCCATGCCGTTGCTCCATTGGAAAAAAACGGATACCGGCCGGTCCTACGCCGAACTGGTTCCGCATAGTCCGTATTCCCTGGTCTGGGGCGATCTGAACCTGCCCCTCGATCTGCGGGCCAACCCGGATGTGTATAGTGGGTATGCGGCCTTCGATCTGGAGGAGTTTCAACGTTTCGTTGACCAGCCCCTTCGCTTTTATCTGGGCGATTCGCTCCTGGTGCCCGAGTCGGTCGAGGTCCGGGAAATGGATGAATATTCCAATCCGAATAATTTCTTTTCCGCCCGGAAAAAGCTCCGCCTGGATGGAGGGGACACTTTTCTGGACGAATTGGAACCGGTCCTTCTGCGCCCGGCGACCACCTGGACCATAACGGCGAGTTTGCCGGGCGAGGTGGAGGTCAACGCCATCAATCTCTACGTGCGGGACACCGATGCGCCCTACGACCCTCCCCTCCATGCGCCGCGGCTGCCGCGCATCGACAGTCTGTACTCTTTCCAATTGATCACCCGTGACGGCTCCCCTTCCATTTTGCGGATCGATACTACGCTGACCCGCAACCAAAAGATCCTGAATATGTACCGGTCGAACGATGCGTACCGGATCATTCATATTCCGGGTTTTGAATCTTACGACCGGCTCGTTCAGGTGCCCGAGCAAAATATGACCCTGGTCCGGGAAGAGGGATTGTCGAGAGATTCCATTTTCCTGGGAGACCGGCTACCGGAAGTGCCCTATGCGGTTTTGGATACGCTTTATTTGGAATGGGGAGATCTTTTCGCTGCGCCAAACAGCAAGGTGTATTTGCTGGAGGAAGTGGAATCGCAGATCAGTCAGGCGCCCCGCCTCCATGTGCCCGGTCGGGAATTGGCGATCCATTCTTTTGTACTCTATTTTTTCCGGGAGGACAAACCCATTCACGCAGAGTGGTATTCACCCGGGCGCATCGCGGCCTGGAATGCAGATAGCCTTTTGACCTGGATCCGGCCCCGCACCTCTCTTTTCATCGACCAGCTCGTCGTTTCGGATGAAAAGGGAGATCTCTACGCCGCTCCGATCTCCTTCGCTTTCCACATCGGAAAATCGGAGCGGGACATACGATGGAAGGTAGCCATAGAAGAAGTACCTGCCTGGGAGGTGGGAGAGACCGAGCGGATCGAAGAGGGGCAGGTTCTGGCTTTCCGGAATTATCGCCTCAGCGATCTCATTCCGATCCTCGCCCTGCATCCGAAGAACCGGATGGAATTCCGTGGCCTCCGGGATGATCCGGTGCTGAATGTGCAGCTCACGGCAGATGGCGCCTTACCGGCAAGGGCCCAGGATTTCCTGCTCAACGAATTGCAGAAGCGCTTCCGGTTCGAATTTTTCTACGAACGTCTGGACCGCCCCAACTGGCAACTCCATCTGAAAGACGCCGACCTGCTGAACCGGTCGCGCTACGATAAGGTGGAACTTCCGGAGGAGAAAATACGCGTTTTTCAATGGGATGGCACCCATGTGCTCACCGGGGTCACCCTCAACGAGATGGCCGATCACCTGGAGGAGCGCTTCGATGAGATCATCATGTGGTTCCCGAATGCATTCCAGAGCGACCGATACAGTTTTTCCCTCCATTGCAACTCGCTAAGCGCGGTACAGGAGCAGCTGGAAAAGGAGTACGGCATCGTCTTTCAGCGAATGGATCAGCTTTGGTCGGGAATGGTGGTGCGGTTCTATTAAAGGGACCCGTAATGCTTTTGGATCATTTCAATGGTCGCCTCCAGGGGTTTAAATACTTCGAAGGTCGTTCCCTGCGTGCGCTGAGCCCCCATGGCATTGGCAAATTTTGCGGCCTTGATATAATCCGTTGGATCGTTGAGCAGTCCGTACCCCAGCCCTCCCGCAAAGGAATCGCCGCAACCCGTCGTGTCGACCACATGGCCGACGGGAACGGAAGAGACGAAATCCTCCCGGACCTTTCCATCCGCAAGTTGATACACGACGCAACCCCGGCTGTCGAGGGTGACGATCATCGACTTTAGCCCCTGTTGCAGGCAGTGACCGGATAGGTCCGGCAAGTGGTCGGTCTGGGGCACAAAGCCTTTCAATTCGTTGGTTTCGTATTCCTTTTTGAACCAGCAGCACTGCGATTCCTCCAGGTTCATTTTCAGCACGTCGATATAGGGCAGCCACATATCGCGGTCGACCCAGAATTTGATCAGCCGGTCGCCGGTGACCGTCAGGGTATTGGTCGGGCCGTGGGCGTCGAGGATGATGATCCCCCGGCTGTTTTGTTTGATGTATTTCAGGGTTTCGAGCGGTACCTCGTAATCGGTGATCGGCACGCAAACGAAGGCATCGCAATCGAGGAGGTCCTTCACATCTTCCGGAGTGATGGGATCCATAAACCCGGTCTGTTTTTCAAGGCGGTTGTTCTGGTCTATAAACCGCAGGCTGACCACGTCGCCCCGGTCGGATTCCGACGTGATGTGATCCAGGGAAATATTGGCGTAGGCGCCAAGGAGTTCCCTGATCGGGCCTTCGTCCTTTTTGCGCACATGGGTTACCGGGATGACCGTGCCCGCTTCACCGAGCAGCCTGGAAAGCGCAATGCTCGTATGGGTGGCACAGCCGTATTTCTGGATCACATCTCCATGATGGGTGACAATGGTATCTCGGGGAATGGGCCCCAGTACAGCAATTTTGAACTTTGACATAGAAGGTTTATTGCAATTTTTTTCGAAAATAGAAAAATGCCGTTATCGAACGCCTTTTTTCACTCCTTTTCTGCCAGTGCATGCCCGGCAATCCAGCCCCCCGTCCAGGCCGCCTGGAAGTTGAACCCCCCGGTAATGGCGTCGATATCGAGCACTTCGCCGGCAAAGTACAGGCCTTTGTGGATCCTGCTCTCGAAGGTTTTGAAATCCACTTCTTTGAGCTCGATTCCTCCGGCCGTGACAAATTCGTCCTTGAATGCACTTTTACCCTTTACGGAAAAGCTGGCTGAAAACAGTTCGTTGGCCAGTTGATTCAAGGCTTTTTTGCCCAGGTTGCCCCAGGGTTGTTCGGGGTCGATGGCCAATTGCTCAACCAGTCTTCGCCACAGTCGCTGCGGCATTCCGGTTGGGTTATTTTTGAAAATGGGCTTACGGGCATTCTCTTCTTTAAAAGCCGGCAATCGGTCCTGTAGCTCTTGCAATTGGAGCGGGTAGGCCCAATTGATCAGGATCTGGAACTGGTATTCCAAATCGTGCAATTCCCTTGCTGCCCAGGCGGAAAGGCGCAAAATACCGGGTCCGCTGAATCCCCAGTGGGTGATCAGCAAGGGGCCTTCCGCCTGAAATTTCGTGCCCTGTATCCGCACCTGGGCCTGGGGTACGGAAACGCCCGGCAGGTCGGTAATACGAGGGTCTTTGACGTTGAAGGTGAACAGGGACGGCACGGGGGGAACGAGGGTGTGGCCAAGGTGTTCGATCATTTCCCAAACGGATTTGCTGCTGCCTGCCGCCACCAGGACCTTATCGGCAAAATGAGCCACTCCCGTGCCGGTCATGACCTTCCAGCGCTGGTTTTGCTCCTCGGGGGGGTAAATTTGTACGACCCGCTGGTTTCGAAAGATCCGCACTCCCGCCTTTTGTGCTTCGCCCCACAGGCAGTCGATGATCGACTGGGAATTGTCGCTCACCGGAAATACCCGTCCGTCGTCCTCGATCTTGAGGGGCACGCCCCGTTTGTCAAACCAGTCCATGGTATCGCCCGTGCAAAACCGGTTGAAAGGCCCGAGCAGGGCCTTGCTTCCCCGCGGGTAGTTTTTTACCAGTTCCCGGGGATCGAAGCAGCCGTTGGTCACATTGCAGCGGCCGCCCCCGGAGACCTTCACCTTGGCCAACACATCCTTACCCCGTTCCAGGATGAGGATGTCGGCTTCCGGGTTTTGGCCGGCACATGCGATGGCTGCAAAAAATCCGGCTGCGCCACCACCGATGATGAGGATCTTGTGGGTTTGGTCTTTGAACATGGGTTTGATCTATTTCGTGCAACCAACTTTCATTTTGGCTGTTATCGTTCCAAAAATTACGACAATATGTATCAGCTGAAAAGGGTTCAACGTTTGCCGGTCGATTTGAAAACGGCCTGGGATTTCTTTTCCTCCCCCCGCAACCTCTCCGTCATCACCCCACCCGAAATGGGGTTTGAGGTGCAGTCGGAATTGCCGGAGAAAATGTACCCGGGTATTTTCATCCGCTACAAAGTTCGTCCTTTATTCGGGATTCCGGTTACCTGGGTGACGGAAATTACCCATGTGGAAGAAGGCCGTTTTTTTGTAGACGAACAACGGGTAGGACCCTACCGCATCTGGCACCACCAACATTTCTTCAAAGAAATTCCGGGAGGGGTGGAGATGACGGATGTGGTGGATTACCAACTGCCCTTTGGGTTCCTGGGCGATCTGGTCCATCCCTTTCTGGTGGGGCCCCGCTTGAAACAGATCTTTGAATTTCGCAACCGGAAACTGGTGGAATTGTTTGGGGAAATTTAATTTCTCCCAAAATGGTATCTTTGGGCCGCATTTAATAAATCGTTTTTTTCAATGAAAAACCTCAAGGTCTTCAAATTCGGCGGCTCCTCTGTGCGCGATGCCGCCAATGTGAAAAATGTGACATCCATCCTCCAATCCTTTGCCGGAAGGCCGATCCTGATCGTCGTTTCGGCCATGGGCAAGACGACCAACGCATTGGAGGAGGTCGTAGGCGCTCATGCCAATAAAACGGGCAAAGCTTTTGATCTGCTCAACGCGATCAGGGACCAGCACTACCGGATCATGGCCGAGCTGTTTGATCCCGGAGATGAGGTCTACGCCGCTGTCAACGACCAATTTGTGGCGGTGGAATGGGTGTTGGAAGAAGAGCCCCACGAAAACTACGACTATATGTACGACCAGATCGTCTGTGTCGGCGAACTGGTTTCCTCTACCATCGTAGCGGCTTATCTGAATAAGATCGGACTCCCCACCAGTTGGCTGGATGCCCGGGACGTCATCCTCACCGACGAGATCTACCGCGAAGGCTGGGTGCAGTGGGAGGAAACGGTAGAGCGGGCCAAAGCCAAAGCCCAGCCGCTCCTGGAAAAAGGCGGGTTTGTGCTGACACAGGGCTTCATCGGCAGCACCGATTCGAATGAAACGACCACGCTGGGCAGGGAAGGGTCCGACTATACGGCGGCTATCTTCTCTTTCTGCCTCGACGCCGAGGATATGACCATCTGGAAAGATGTGCCCGGCGTACTGACCGCCGACCCACGCCTTTTCGACAATATCGTCAAACTCGACCGGCTGTCGTATCGCGAGGCCATTGAAATGACCTATTACGGAGCCAAGGTGATCCACCCCAAGACGATCAAACCCCTTCAGAACAAGAGTATTCCGCTTTACGTAAAATCGTTCATCGAGCCGCAGGGCGAAGGCACCCTCATCTCCAGCGATGTGGAAGACCATTATCCGCCCATGGTCGCCGTGGAGCGCAACCAGGCTTTGGTTTACATCTCCACCCGCGATTTTTCCTTCGTGGCCGAGCACCACATGAGCGTGTTGTTCAACCACATCGCCAACCTCCGCCTGCAGGTCAATATGATGCAAAATACCGCGATCAGTTTCGCCGTTTGCGTCAACGACATCGACGATAAGGTCGAACGGTTTGCCCAACAGATCCAGGGTGAATTCAAAGTCATGATCGACCGTCAACTCGAACTGATCACCGTGCGCCACGCTCAGCCGGCCGTGCTCGAAAACCTGCGCAAAGGCAAGATCCTTCTTATGGAAGAACGCACCAAGGACACCGTGCAGATGGTGGTGAAAAATGTGCAGGTGCTGGATTGGAAGGAGGTGGAATGAGGCCGTAATGAAAAGAAAAACAGGTAAGTCGGGATGGTTAATTTTTCTTTTTCTGGTTCTGTTCGGTCTGCCGGGCCGGGCCGTTTATTCTCAGGCTGTTCCGGACAGTCTTTTCATGATCAGCTTGAGAAAAGAGCTGGAAAATAGCAAAAAGCTTTGTGCCGAACCCTGGGTTAGCTACGTCGGGATCAGCGGCTCCAATTTGACAGATCCGCCGGAAAATCTCCCCGATTCGGTCCTTTTCAGGGCTGTAAAGGGGAAAAACACCTTGGTCATCATTCATGGAATGGGTATTTCCTATTCAAAGGTGAAAAAACATTACGACCGGGTGCTGCATTGGACGAAAGAAGAGAACGATCCCATTCCCTATGAAATCATCATCGGGGTGACGTGGCCGGGGCTGGAATTGAAGCCCTCCAAATTGAGCTTTGGCGTGGTCTTTCTGGAATCCAACCCCAAAGCGCGGCGCTCGGGGAAAAAGCTGGCTGCACTATTGGACACCCTTTCTCAAACGGCTGCATCCATGGATATTCTGACCCACAGTATGGGCTCCAAAGTGTTATTGGAGGCGATGAAAGAAAAAAGGTTTTCGGTCGATCGCCTTTTTCTCATGGCCCCATCGATCGATGCGAAGGTCTTTCAGGAAAATCGAAAATATGGATTTGTCTCAGGCGCAGTCCGGGATGAAGTAGTGGTTCTGTACTCCCGGAACGATCCGGCTTTTCGATTTTTCGGGGAAAAGAAGATGGGGTATTTGGGAGCGGTGAGCAAAAAGCCTTTTCCCGAAGGGAAGTTTCTGAATTGGGACCTCAGCGCCGAGGTCCGCTCGCATTCGTATTGGTACTACGAAACCGTTTACGTCAGGCTCGCCGCCTTCCTGGAAGGAAAAACGATCCATCCCGATTAGGGTATCCGGAATTTTGGGTGTATTATTAAAAATGCCGGGAAGGCGTCTTCCCGCATTAAACCAATTTCACCCTCCGGCGTCCAAGGCCGGAACCAAACGCATCGGCATGGATAGAAGAGCAACTCTCGCAATGTTGTTGGGCCAAAGAAAAACCACCCAAAAGGTGGTGAAAAAGTCGGCGAAAACTACCGCCGTTCTGAATGGCCTGATCCCCTACACCGGCCCCTGGGGCCTTGAACAAGCCGCCCACCTGCTGCGGCGCGCTACTTTTGGACCCACCTACGCCCTCATCAAGGAGGCCGTCAACCTGGGACTCGACGCTACCGTGGCCAACCTGCTGGCCGATTCCCCGCTGCCCGATCCGCCCCTGAACCCCAATTTTCAGGATGACCCCGACGTTCCCGTCGGCGAGACCTGGATCGACGCCCCATACTCCGCGACCACCAATTTCATCGGGTACCGTTCGCAATCGCTGTACGCCTGGGCCATGGGGAATATGCTGGCGGAGGGTATGTCTATCCGGGAAAAAATGACCCTCTTTTGGCACAACCATTTCGTAGTGTCGATCGGAACGGTCAATGACCCCAAATTCATTTACAAATACATCACCACCCTGCGCTCCGGGGCATTGGGCAATTTCCGCCAACTGGTCAAGGAGATCTCCATCGATCCGGCCATGTTGCGCTACCTCAACGGAAACCAGAATACCAAGAACGCACCCAACGAGAACTACGCCCGCGAATTGCTGGAATTGTTTACCATCGGAAAAGGCCCGCAGGTCGGCCCCGGGGATTATACCAATTACACCGAGCAGGATGTCACCGAGATCGCCAAAGTGCTTACCGGATGGGTCGATACGGGGTATTTGAGCGTGAATCCGGGCATACCTGTCGGCTCCGCATTCGTGCCCAACCGGCACAATACGTCTACCAAACAGTTGTCCTACCGGTTCGACAACGCTGTCATTCCCAACGGAAATGCCAACGAGTATAGCGATCTGGTCGACATCATTTTCCAACAGGATGAAGTAGCCCGGTTTATTTGCCGGAAATTGTACCGCTGGTTTGTCTACTACGTCATTGACGACCTGGTGGAAACCGAGGTGATCGAGCCGATGGCCCAGGTGCTCATCGACAACGACTACGAGGTTTATCCGGTTCTGGAGGCGCTCCTAAAGAGCGAACACTTCTTCAATGTGCTGAATGTCGGCCCGATGATCAAAAACCCGGTCGACTTTATCCTGACGTGTTCCAAGTCGTTGGATATGTCCGTGCCCACCACCTTGTCGGGCCAGTACCGGTCCTGGTTGAAGATGGCGGAACCGCTGGTGGCGCTCCAAATGCAGATCTTCAGTCCACCCGATGTAGCCGGATGGAAAGCCTACTACCAGGAGCCGCTCTTTTACCGGCAGTGGATCAACTCGGTGACCCTGCCGTTCCGCATGATCATCACCGATGCTTTATCGACGATTGGGTATAATATTGGCGCGGGGATCACCCTGAAGATCGATGTGCTGGCGCTGATCGCCACCTTCGACAACCCCTCCGATCCGAATGCGTTGCTCGACGAGTTTTCCTGGATCCTTTTCCCCCAGCCCATCACCGACAATCAGAAGACCTACCTGAAGAACGTGCTGATCCCCGGATTGCCCGACTTTGAATGGACGGTTGAATACCAGGATTACCTGTCCGATCCGACGAATCCGGCCTTTTCCGGTCCGGTGGAACTCAAGCTGCGCCTGCTGTTGAAGGCCATGCTGAATATGCCGGAATTCTATCTGAGTTAATTGCCAAATCCAAAAAACAGAAAAAATGAAACGCAGAGATTTTCTAAAAACCTCGACGGCTGTCAGTTTGCCCCTTCTGCTCAACGGGTTTGGCGTAAAGGCCTTCGCCCGGAATGCCTTGTTCAACGCCTTCAACGGCGATAGTGACAAGGTGCTCGTGCTCATTCAACTCAACGGCGGAAACGACGGCTTAAATATGATCCTTCCGCTCGATCAATACAGTCCCCTGGCCAATGCCCGACCCAATATTCTCATTCCGGAAAACCAGGCCATCCTCCTTACCCAGGAGACGGGCCTCCATCCGGTGATGACCGGTTTGCAGGGCGTTTACGACAATGCCCGGATGGCCGTGGTACAAGGGGTGGGCTATCCCAATCAAAACCGCTCCCACTTCCGTTCCACCGATATCTGGACCTCCGGTTCGCCGGCCGAGGAAGCCTGGAATACGGGCTGGTTGGGCCGCTATTTCGACCTTGAGCATTCGACTTTTCCGACGGGCTATCCCAATCCCGACTATCCCGATCCTTTCGCCATCACGATCGGCTCTCTGGTTTCGGCAACCTGCCAGGGAGTGGGAGCGAATTACAGCATGGCCATTACCGATCCCTTTTCTTTATTCCCGTTGTCGAGTGGGGGGGAGGATATACCCCCGAGTACCCCATACGGGGAGGAACTGACCTTCCTGCGGGAGACCATTCTCCAAACCAATCAGTATTCGGATACGATCACCAATGCGGCGAATCTGGGCTCCAATATGGCGACCTATCCGGCCGACAATGCCCTGGCGCAGCAATTGAAGAATGTCGCCCTGCTCATCGCCGGAGGATTGAAGACAAAGATCTACGTGGCGAACCTGGGCGGCTTCGATACGCATGCCAACCAGGTGCTGAACAACGACCCTACGCTCGGGGAGCATGCCCAATTGCTCAAAACGTTGTCGGATGCCGTGGCCGTTTTCCAGGAAGACCTGCAACTGCTTGGAATCGAAGAGCGGGTGATCACCATGACTTTCAGCGAGTTCGGCCGGCGCATCCAGTCGAACGATAGCTACGGTACGGACCATGGTTCGGCGGCTCCGCTGTTGGTCTTCGGCTCCTGCATCAACGCCGGTATCCTGGGCGACAATCCCGAGATCCCCGATCCGATCGGGGGACAGGATGGCGTGGCCATGCAGTACGATTTCCGCAATATCTACGGGTCGGTGTTGAAGGATTGGTTTGAAGTGCCGGAAGACACGATCAAGGAATTGCTGTTCGACGATTTCCAATACATCCCGATCATTCAACCCTGCAGTCCCTCCGGCATCAGCGATCTGGTCGTTCAGCCCGAAGCGGTCGACCTGTTCGTCTACCCAAACCCCTTCCGCTCGAATTTGACCATTCGCTTCAGCTCCGGACAGGAGCGGGTTCGCCTCAGCGTATTTGATAGCCTGAGTTGTGAACGGGAAGTCCTTTTCGATAAAACCCTTTCCGCGGGCCAGCACGAAGTGAATTTCGACGGCCACCGCCTTGCGCCGGGCACCTACTATGTGCGCGTGCAGATGGAAAGGGGGAGGCAGAAAACGAAAGTGGTAATAAAGCAGTAGTTTTAGTTTTTTAGTTTATAAGGGTATGAGTTTTTGTTGCTCCCTCAAAAACTCATACCCTCATAAACTCATACCCTCATAAACTTATAAACTATTTTATTACGCCCAGTTCCTTTCCTACCTTGGAAAATGCGGCTACGGCTTTTTCCAAATGTTCCATTTCATGCCCCGCGGAGATCTGTACGCGGATGCGGGCTTTTCCTTTGGGTACGACCGGATAGAAAAAGCCGATCACGTAGATGCCTTCTTTGAGGAGGCGGGCTGCGAATTCCTGGGCCAGTTTGGCATCATAAAGCATGATAGGGGTAATGGGGTGCTCGCCGGGGATGATGTCGAAGCCGGCGGCGGTCATGGCTTTACGGAAATATTGGGTATTGCGTTCCAGTTTGTCGCGCAGGGCGGTGGAGGCGGTGAGCAGGTCGATCACTTTGATCGATGCGCCGACGATGGCCGGGGCGACTGTATTGGAGAACAAATACGGCCGGCTGCGCTGACGCAGTAGGTCGACGATCTCCTGGCGGGCGGCAGTGAAACCACCTGATGCGCCGCCCATCGCCTTGCCCAGGGTTCCGGTGATGATGTCGACGCGGCCCATGACATTGCGGTATTCGTGGGTGCCGCGGCCGGTTTTGCCGAGGAAACCCGTGGCATGGCATTCATCGATCATGACCATGGCATCGTATTTTTCAGCCAGGTCGCAGATCTTATCGAGTTGGGCGATGGTGCCGTCCATGGAAAAGGCGCCGTCGGTGGCGATGAGCCGGCGGCGGGCGCTCTGGGCGATCTTGAGCTCTTCCTCCAGCGCATTCATATCGTTGTGCTTGTAGCGAAAGCGCTGGGCCTTGCACAAGCGGATGCCGTCGATAATGGAGGCATGGTTGAGTTCGTCGGAAATAATGGCGTCTTCTTCCCCGAGCAGCGGTTCGAACAAGCCCCCGTTGGCATCGAAGGCGGCAGCGTAGAGAATGGAGTCGTCCGTGCCCAGGAAGTCGGCGATCTTGCGTTCCAGTTGTTTGTGGATATCCTGCGTACCGCAGATGAAGCGCACCGACGACAAGCCGTAGCCGTGCGTGCGGATCGTGTCGATCGCCGCTTCGATCACCTCCGGGTGGGAGGAGAGACCCAGGTAGTTGTTGGCGCAGAAATTGAGCACTTGCCCCCCTTCCAGGGTGTTGATCCTGGCGCCTTGCGGGGTAGTGATCGTGCGTTCGGTTTTATAAAGACCTGCCTCTTTGATCTCGGCAAGCTCTTTTTGGAGCGTTGGTTCGACTTTGGTAAACATATAGCGTTTTTTTGTTTTGTAATTTTTAGAATGCCGCAACCCTTCAACCCTTCAACCCTTCAACTTTTCAACTCTTCAACTCTTCAACTTTTCAACTTTTCAACCTTTTCAACCGCATACTGCTCCGCCAAATGCACCAGCATATCCTCCGTCATAGAAACCAGATCGTATTTAGGAACCCAGCCCCAATCGCGGCGGGCATGGGAATCGTCGATGCTTTGGGTCCAGGAATCGGCGATGGCCTGGCGGAAATCGGGTTGGTAACTGACCTTAAAATCCGGGATATGCTTGCGGATCTCAAGGCTGATCTCAGCGGGCGTAAAACTCATGGCGGAGAGGTTGTAGCTGGTTCGGATGCTAATGCGATCGGCGGGCGCGTCCATGAGCTCGAGCGTACCGCGGATGGCATCGTCCATGTAGAGCATGGGAAGCCGGGTATCTTCCTTCAGGAAACATTCGTAAGGTTGGCCCAGAATGGCTTTGTGGTAAATATCGACGGCATAGTCGGTGGTACCGCCTCCCGGCAGGGATTGGTAGCCGATGATACCCGGGTAGCGCACGGACCGGACGTCGAGTCCGTAGCGGGTGTGGAAATACTGGCACCAGAGTTCCCCCGCTACCTTGCTGATCCCATAGACCGTAGTCGGCTCCATTACCGTGAACTGCGGCGTGTTGACCCGGGGCGTGGTAGTGCCAAATACGGCGATAGAACTGGGGTTGAACACTTTAGCGATCTTTTTTTCGCGGGCCACTTCCAGAATATTCAGGAGGCCTTTCATATTGATGTCCCAGGTCGGTAGCGGGGCCTGCTCGCCTTTGGCGGAGAGAATGGCCGCCAGGTGGTAGATCTGGGTAACCTGGTGCCGGTCGATCAATTCCGCGATGTGGTCGGCTTCCAGGACGTTGAGGAATTCAAAATGGCCTACATGGTGGTCGAGTTTGCGGATGTCGGTGGGGATGACGTTGTCTTCACCAAAACGTTGGCGCAGGGCTTCTGTCAGTACGGAGCCGATCTGTCCGTTGGCCCCGGTTATCAGGATAGTGTCTTTGGTCATAGCAGGTTAGGTTGGCGGGTAAAACACGGCCTGCAAATTACTAAATAATTCAGGTTAGGATAAATCGCCAACCAAATTTTCAAGAGGAAACGGCGTTTCTTAGAAACGCCGTTTCCAAAAGCTAAATGCCGTTTCCCAGAAGTAAACGCCGTTTCCAAAAGCTAAACGCCGTTTCTTAGAAACGCCGTTTCGGAAACTCCGGCAGGGTATCCAAAAAAGTGTAGGAAGATTGCTCGTAATCCAGCGCACAGCAGAACGTTTGGAGGCCATTCGTGACGGTCAGGAAAGGCACTTGCAAGGGCATGTTATAGCGGGCCACCTGATCGAAAGTGGCTTGGGTAATGGGCACAGCCGGGGCCTTGCACTCGATCAGCATCCAGGGGGCCATTTCGGCGGAGTAAACCAGAATATCGCATCGGCGGGTGAGGGTGTTGACGACGAGTTTCTTTTCAATCCCGATATGAATGGGACTGTATCCGAGCTGGTGAACGAGGTAGAGGAGCAAAAGCTGCCGCACATGCTCTTCCGGTTGAAGCACCAGCCATTTTCGGCGAATGGCGTCGAAGACCTGCCGTCGCCCCTCCTGGGTCCGGGTCTTCAGGTCTTTTTGCATGTCCAGCAGGGGGAGTTCGATGAGGTGCTCCATGGAAAAGGCCTTCGCAATCTTTTAATGTGCGATTTTATTGGTAAAAATGACCTGTTGGGCCTGGTCGCGGATCTCCAGCAGGTAGATCCCTTTGGGCATCCCGGCCGGTAAGGCCAGCGCGATTTTCGATCCGGTTAGGCGGCATTCGGCGATCAGGCGGCCGGTCATGTCGAGGAGACGGGCCTGGCAGTCGTTAACCGGAATTTGGACGGGCTCGATATACAATTCCGAGCCGGCCGGATTGGGATAAACCCGAAATCCGACTTTCGGCGCCAATCCGGAGGGTGTCCCCAGGGTAGTGGTATACCATTCGTCGAAAAGGGTTTGCAGCGAATCGATCGGATCGACTCCCGGCAGTACGCTCGGCACATTGATCTCCAGGTAGAAATTTCCGTTTACATCATCGGGTCTGGCCACCCGGATGAAGGACGATTTGGAAGAAATGCCGGCCGACAGGCAGCGGGTATCGGCGCCGGGCACGTTGGCGCCCTGCAGGGCGGCCATCAGGCGCTTGGCCAGAGGGCCTTCAGTGTTGAGAAAACGCTGCTCCATGGAATCGAGGATCTCCTGCCCCAGCAGGATATTTCCCTGGATGGAGTAGTAGTCCCCCGTGTTATGGTTGGCATAATTGAGGCAGTTGGCGCCCGTATACCCCGCGGCCCTCGGATTGCCGTCGGGGTCGAAGTCGGCAATTCCGTATTGGCGGGTATTGACGTTTCCGGAAATGCAACCGTCATTGACCAATAGCCAGTCGAGCACTTCCTGGGGAGAGAGCCCTGCAATTAACTGGTTCAGTCCATTATTGAGATTGATATTGGGTATACAGACGGTGGCTTGCGAATTCATCCCCCCGCGCCCCGGCAGCAGGTTATTGATGATGATCACCCCGCCGCAGCCGTTGCAATCGTAGGTGTCGATGCAGGAGGCCCCGGCGCCGCCGACCTCTCCTGTAGCCGGGTCAACGGCGATAATGGAGAAGGTGTCCTGGGCGGTGCTGCTTGCTAGGAAGGAAAACAGGAAGTAGAAAAGAAGGGACTGCTTCTTCATGATGAAATGTGTTTTTTACCGAAGGTAGAAGAAAATGCGAATTAGCATAACCTTGGAATTCCTATACCTTCTTTTTTTATTATCAATTTTTTCTTTCCATTTTTTTCAAGAATAACCTTACTATTTGAAGAATGGGGGATGGCTAAATAACCGATAATACTACTTTCCTTCCCCAGATCATGTGATTGCAGGAAGGTCAAAATTTCATGGGAATGATCAGGATCGGCTACAATAATCATTTTCCCTTCATTGACGAGTTCCATTGGGTCGAGCCCTAGCATTTCGCATCCAATTTCTACCTCTTTTTGTAGGGGGATTCTCGAATAATCGATAACGATATCTACATGGGCGTCTTGGGAAATATCGACTAACGCTGCTGCTAATCCTCCTCTGGTAGGATCCCGCATGGAATGGATGTCTGAAGGGAATTCCCGGACCAAGGGAATGATCATACTCGAAAGAGGTTGGCAATCAGAGTGAACCCGGGCCTCAAAGCCTAGCCCTTCACGTGTTGACAAGACGGATAATCCGTGATTTCCAATTTGGCCGGTTATAATGAGGTGGTCTCCCGGTTTTGATTCAGAAATAGGAAACGTTGTTTGAGGACTTATGATAGGAATTCCAATCCCTGTTGTATTGATGAAAAGGGTTGGCGGTGCATTTTTTCCCATAAA
This sequence comes from Lewinellaceae bacterium, assembly GCA_020636275.1. Classification (GTDB taxonomy): domain Bacteria; phylum Bacteroidota; class Bacteroidia; order Chitinophagales; family Saprospiraceae; genus JADJTT01. The sequence continues at coordinate 417,432 of JACJYD010000002.1, forward strand.
AACCGTTTTGGTATCTCCGGCGATGACCTTTACTCCACATTCTTGGGCGGTGTCTTTGGCTGTTTCCAGGATTTTTCGAAGATCACTAAGGGGGAAACCTTCAGATATGATCAGGCTCAAGGTTAAATAATGTGGAATTCCTCCGGATGCCAGAATGTCGTTCACAGTTCCAGATATTGCTAATGCACCTATGTTGCTATTTGGGAAAAACAAGGGAGAAACGACAAATGAATCCGTTGAAACAAGAATATGAGAGGATTCTGTCGGGACTAGGTTGCTGTCTTCGAGGGCATTGAGTATGGGGTTTCCAAATCGTTCAATTATTTCCTCCCGGATGAATCGATCCGTAGCTCCTCCGCCGTCTCCAATATTTTTATGAATAAATTCACCTTTCATTTTCGTCCTGGTTGATGACCTTGGAAAGGGTATCTACGATACCAACGTAGTCTTCGATCCATTTTAAGGCCAACTTCTTTTTGTTTTCGGAGGTTGACAATACGCACTCCTGGATCACAATAGGTTGATAGCCACGAAAGCTAGCATCGGCGGCGGTTGTCATGATGCAGATTTGAGTCTGCATACCCGTTAAATAGATTTCGCCAATACCTTCTTTCTTCAGTAAGGTATCCAAATCTGTCTCAAAGAAAGCGCTGTGCTTTTGTTTGAAGATGATTTGTCCGCGAAGTGGATATAATTCGTCAATAATTTCAGCACCTTCGCTACCCTCAATGCAATAACGATCTCCAAAGCGCTTAAACTGAGGGTCGTTTTCTTTCAACGCGAAACTAATATAGAAAATGGGATAATGGTTTCTGGAGAAGAAGTCAATGGCCATTTTTAAAGGAGGCAACATCTGCATGATCTTTTCTTTTCTTTTGGGATTATAGCACAGGTCTTTTTGCATGTCGATCACCAAAAGGCCTTTATTGTTCATATTCATCGCTGTTTTTGATTTAGTGAATTTACCACCTCTCGGCAATTGGTAATTTGATGTGCAGAATAATAAAATCCTTCATGCCCGTATGGTATCCTCGCAAAGATACCACTTCCCTTGGGACATCCTGTGAGCATGAGACTGGTATATCCATGAGCGGTAAAGGCGTAATAGGTTAGGAAATTTTTTAGCTGAAAGGTTTCGAAAAAATTAGCACCTTTTATATAGATTAGATCGGCTTTTTTTAGAGCCTGGACAGTTGACGGCATCAAACTGGAAGTCTCAAAAGATCGAAATACTTGCCGTTCAGTAATTAATCTGGCTCTTCCCTGGTCAAAAAAACGGTTAAGGTTTCGGAAGTACTCTGTATCGAGCAGATATTTAAAGGAAGAAAGAGCTATGTTATGGCTAACGGGAAATGAGTTTACGGTAAAAACCACTTCAAGTTTAGGGTAGTCAATTAATAGATGTTGGAAAAGAGCTAGATCGAACACGGATTCTCCATTATCATCCAATATACATAGGATGGTCTTTTTTATTGTGTCTGCCTCTTTGATATCCTCCAGAAAATGGTTTCTATGGTCGATGCACCACTTCCTGGAATGGAAATCCAGGAAGTGATCCATGGTTTGCATCGAATGCTCCAGATCAATATGGGACGTTTTTTGAACGGCATTGAGGTCAACCCAAGCTACACCCATGAATACGCTTAAGGTGGTGAGTTTGTCAAAGGAAAAAGAAACGTACTGCTGAAGCAGGTTTAAAGCGACATCATTGACCAACTTCCCTTCTTTTAGTAGGAGGGTTTCTTGGGGGATCGACAATTGGTCGAATAGAATAGAAATGATACGTTCCTGAAAAAACATGGAGTAGTTGAAATTCATATTTCTGGCCAGGTAGAAATCGGTTGCTTTTATCAGGTAGGAATATATGGAAAACGCCGTTTCGACCAGGAGCTTCACATCCATGTCAGGCAAATTCAGGTTGATTCCGATTTTTTCAATTTGAAGCTTGATGTTTGAGTCAATCCAGTGGAGAGAGTGCAAGAGTTTATCAGTAGTGGCCATTTCGAAAGAGAATGGTTTTTTTCCTTCGATCGAAAATAGATCAAATCCCCCGGAGGAGATCTTGCCGGGAACCCTGAAGGGGGCAGCAAAATTGGGCGGGTGAATACTGAAAAGAAAATTCAAGGCTGAATAGGCTTCTTCACGGGTGCTGGCTAATGGCAAGGGGATTTTTCGAGAAACGGACAGTCTATTGAACAAAAGGCGATCAGTCTTCCAAAAAAGTGCTTTCATTTGCCGATAGGCCTCGAATAAATCAAGGGAAGGAATGGTCGGGTAGATTTGCAGGAATGAAAAACCGTAGGCCAAGGCGGGTTGTTGCCCTTTGACGGAAAGGGGTTCAGGTGAATTTTCAAGAGGAAGAATGGAATCTGGGGTGAACAGAAATTCTTTCATTTACCATGTCAAATGCCAAGTTTTTCAAAAATGGGTTTGAAAATTCCCTCAAAATTATTGTGAAGTAAGTCATTCAATCTCAATTCATTAGTTTTAGATTTGTCGTTATCCTGTTCCCTGGGTTTAAGGTCATTGGATTTCCCCTGGTGCCAAAGGGCTTCAATTTCATACAATGAGAGAAGCTTTAAGCTGGCATCAGGTCTTAATTTACTGATACTTTCAAGCTCTTTTGGATTGAGATCCAGGCTAAAGATGGTAAAAAATAGGGAATAGCCTTTTTTAGGCAGAGGGGGAGCAATTTCTTGAAATTCCAAACGTGATTCGTCAATAAATAAGCCTAATTCTTCCCTTATTTCTCGAATAGCTGCCTGTTTCCAGGCAGCTAAAGATATCTCAAAGATGTTTTCTTGCTTAAGCATGTCCTCAAAAGCACTTTTTTTCTCGTCAATGTCTGCATCCTGATTTTTTTCGTGGGAATGGGGTAGTATTTTAGATATTGACTCAAGGTATTGGTGTACTAGGTTTGCATTTGAACTCGATCGAAGTACATCTAGGTCGATTAAACGGCCGCTAATATTCGAATATTTACCGATATCTTCGGTGGCATTCAACTCAGTTCTTTTCTGTAGAATAGAATATCGTTTACCTCCAAATTTCTGAGTATGTAACATGACCAATACAACAGGGAAATAAAAATTTTCATCTGCACTTTCTTGAGTAAAATTTTTATAATTCTTGCGTTCTACTAAACCTTTGTAGACGATGTTATTTCCTGTTGGATTTAAAGCTCCGTAGACGAGTCTTTCAGTGAGCGGACGGCTAAGTTCACATACCCGGTTAAAAGTCTTTTCAAGCTGGTTGAATGCATCAGTTTTTTTTGGTATTTCAATGTAGAATACATCTTTAGCATCTTCCCCAGGTAAGATTGGGGCAATTCGAATAACACTGTTTTTACCAATTAATTTGTTTCCAATGAATGGAATATTTCCATCAAATTCAAGGCATTGCCAATTGTTTAGCCCTTGATCTTTTGTTTGTTCAATTAAAAATAAGAATAAGCTCCTTTTAGCTCCCTCCCATCTATTTTTTCGTATTTCGATGTCACGCTTATCTTTTATTGCTTCTATAATCTTAATATTTGGAAAGACAATTTGCAATTCATCCCAAAATTTATTTCCCCTTTCCTTTAAAGCTTCTTCAAGAAATTTAGTTGTCTCCTCGTGGGTGATGCCAATGATACAGACCTTGTCAGCCTCCGCCAATTTTTTAATAAACCTCTGTCGGGGTGAGATCACAGGATCATCTCTCTTTTCTAAAAAAGTCCAATGATATGGAGTGTATTGTTTGCCAATTTGTAACTTGCTGTCCACTGCATAAAAATTATGCAAACTATGTAGAGACTTTGATTTATCATAATAATTGAATGGCTCTATTTTTATTTTAGAATCTATATTTGACGATAGCTTTGAAGACGAATAAAGAGACTTTATATCATGTAGTATTTTGGTGAAAAAAGGCTCCGTCCTGGATTGCTCATTTTTGAACTCTGCTTCCAAAAGTTCCATTAAATTGGAGTGTGTTGACAACTTTTTCCCAATATTATTTAATTTGCGATTTAAAGAAACGAACACTTGGTTGGATAAGAAAAAGTGTTCCTTGTCAGAAAAGGACATATATAAACTTGCAACATCCAATGCCTTGCATTGCAGGTAATAATGTTGGTTTACCTCTTTAGATTTTGCATCATTCTCCCAGTCCAGAGTAATGCCAATTCTAAAATTGGGGTCATGTGTGGTTGGAAGAAGCTGGATGTAAATTCCCAAAAGAAAAGCTTTTAATGTGGTCGTAAAGGAGTTTTCATCCAGCTTTTTAAAAAATAATGCAAAGTTTCCACCAGAAAAGAATACCAATTTGATAGACGGATCATTTACTACATATTCCTGGATCACTTTTTTTTCAATAAGATCCAAAATTTGTTCCTCCCTATCGAGAGATAAAAAGCCTCTTATCTTTCCATAAAGGACAGCTCCTTGGAAAAATTTGCGAGTATCTTCATTTTTTTGAAGAACCTCAATGATTCGTTTTGCTGTAGCTGAGAATTGCCCATCAGGATAATTCTGCAGATAGTTTTGAAAAGATGTCATTGAGCTTCCTCTACTGGCCTGAAGCCAAGCATCCTCTTCATTCTGACCCAAAACTATTTTTTTTGTATGCACCGCGAAGTAGGGAAACCTACCTTGTGGAGTAATCTCGTTTAGAAGGTTTAGAACTCTGTCTATCAGGTTGTTTTCTTTTAGATCCAGATCTTCCCGGCTCGAAGTCCCCCCTCTTCCTATTATCTGAATGCTATTATTTTCGTGACTAAATATTGTAAGGTCTCTTTCGAGTTCTCTTCTTTCTTCCTTTTTGTATTTATCATCCGGTTCAAAAGTGGAAAGCGCATGATGGAGTTGGTTCAATCCAAAATCGATGCGGCCTTTGGCAATTTGCTCGCGGATATCTTCCAGGAAGGTTTTCATTCTGATGAGAATTCCGTAATTAATTGGTGGTTTAGGGAAAGATACGAAAGATAACAAAATTAACCGAACAGTACCCTGTCCGGCAGAAGGGGATTGCTCGGGTAATTTTGCTAAAGAACGAATTAAGACAATTTCAAATATACGAAATTCTTATTGATTCCCAGCCCCAATTCTCATCGTATTACCTCCACCAGCACCCCATACGAATAGCCCTCCGAAATTGCCCTAAGTAAATAAATCCCGTTCGCTAGATCGGGTACCCGGATCTGGGTCTTACTAACAGGAGGGCCCTGATAGATCACCCGTCCAGTTAAATCCAGCCACTGGACTTGCAAAATGAGGGCTTCGGTTTCCATATGCAGCACCTGGCTTGCCGGATTGGGATAGACCCGGAATGCCGGAAATAACGGCGTTTCTTCCACTCCCGAAGGATCCGTAATAGTGATCACCACCTCATCTGTCCCTTCGCACCCCTGCGCATTGGTCACCGTGACACTGTAGGTATACACCCCCGGCGACAACTGGCTGCCATCGATCTGCAGGAAAGCCGTAGTCGAGCCGTCCTGCCACAGGTAGCCGGCAAAGCCCGGGCCGGCATTCAAGGTCAGATTTTGGGAAGTGGTGATGGTGGTATCGGGGCCAATATCGACGGTCGGATCCGGAAAGACGACCAGCGTGGAAGAGAAGGAATCGGATTGTCCTGTACTGGAATTGGTGGCGGTCAGGGTAATCGAATACGATCCCGTTTCCAGGAAAGTATGGACCGGGTTTTCCCCGGTGCTGGTTGTGCCATCGCCAAAATCCCAGAGGTACTGGTCTGCGTTGACGCTCTGGTTGAGGAAAGCCACCTCGAGCGGAGCGCAACCTTGTTCGGGATCCGCCGAAAACTGGGACTGGGGAGCCGCAGCGCCGCTCACCGTAAATTCAAGGGTCTGGCCGATGCCGTCGTGGTTGCAGCCGCCGAACTTCAGTACATAATCGCCTGCGGGCAGGCCGGGAATGCAAAGGGTGCTGTCCCAGGGCCAAAGGATCTGGATGCAGATGCTGGTGTCGTTGAAACACATGTCGAGCAGGAGGTTGTTGCCCCCCAATGGGGTGACCTCAAAGATCTCCTCATACACACAGGGCGTGGATTTGGTACCGCTTACGTGGAAGCAGATCTCCTGACCCGGCGCTGGATTCGGCGGGGAGACGGTGACCTGACTGAGGTAAAAGAAGGTAGGTTGGGCCGGGGCGGAACCTGCAAAAAAGATCGTAGCAACAATTAACAGTATAATTGTTTTCATGGGGAATGGTTTTCTTTTATTAGACGCCTTTTTCCCGAATTTCGTTGGCCCGGCCAGGTATTTTATTCCTTCTGCTCCAACTCCGACAGCCCCGCCAGATCCAGCAAAAACGCAAAGTCCAAGGCCGTCTCCTTATACCGCTGGAAACGCCCGGAGGCGCCCGAGTGACCGGTCTCCAGATTGGTATGCAGGAGGAGCGGGTTTTGATCGGTCTTCATTTCCCGAAGGCGGGCAACCCACTTGGCGGGCTCCCAGTACTGCACCTGCGAATCGTGCAGTCCGGTGGTGACCAGCATGGCCGGGTATTCCTTCGCCTCGACGTTGTCGTAGGGGGAGTAGGATTTGATATAATCGTAATAGGTCTTGTCGTTGGGGTTGCCCCACTCGTCGTACTCGCCGGTAGTCAGCGGAATGCTCTCGTCGAGCATGGTGGTGACAACATCCACGAAGGGCACAGCGGCGATGACCCCTTTCCATAGGTCGGGCCGCAGGTTGACCACGGCGCCCATCAGCAGGCCGCCGGCGCTGCCGCCCATGGCGTAGAGCTGGTCTTTGGCGCAGTATTTTTCCTTGACCAGAAACTCGCCGCAATCGATGAAGTCGGTGAAGGTATTCATCTTCTTAAGCAGTTTGCCGTCCTCATACCATTGCCGTCCCATCTCCTCGCCGCCGCGGATGTGGGCGATGGCGTAGACGAAACCCCGGTCGAGCAGGCTGAGGCGTGCGGAGTTGAAGCTGGGGTCCATGCTGAATCCGTAGGAGCCGTAGCCGTATAACAAAAGGGGCGCCGTGCCGTCTTTTTTGAACCCATTCCGGTACACCAGGGTGATGGGCACCTTCACCCCGTCGCGGGCCGTGGCGAACAGGCGCTCGGTATGGTAGTTGTTCTTGTCGAAATCGCCGACCACTTCCTGTTCCTTGAGCAGGGTCAGCTCGCGGGTCTTCATGTTGTAGTCGAAGATCGAATTGGGGGTGGTGAGCGAAGTATAGCCGACCCGGATGAGGTCGGTGTCAAATTCATAGTTGGAGGTGGGGTAGACCATATAGGCCTCTTCCCCGAAATCGACATAGTGCTCCTCTCCGCCTGCCCAGGGCTTGATGCGGAGGCGGAGCAGGGCGTTTTGGCGTTCCTCGAGCACGAGGTAGCCGTTGAACAACTCCATGCCCTCCAGCAGCACGTCGTCGCGGTGCGGGATGACCTCTGTCCAGTTTTCTTTTCCGGTTTTGTCTTCCGGCGTCTTCATCAGGCGGAAGTTCTTGGCCTGCCAGTTGGTGCGAATGTACCAGGAGTCGCCGTAATGGTCGACGTTGTATTCGTGGTCGCGCTCACGGGGCTGGATGATCCGGAACTCGCCGTCCGGGTCGTTGGCGTCGAGGTAACGGAATTCGGTGGAAAGGGTCTGGTAGGAAGCGATGACCAGGTATTTCTTCGACTTGGTCTTGCCGATCCCCACACCGAAAGTCTCATCGGCTTCGTGGTAAACTTCCACATCGTCGGTAGCGGGGGTACCCAGCTTGTGTTTGAAGATCTTGTACGAGCGCAGGGAGGCGTCTTTTACCGAATAGAAAACGGTTTTGTTGTCGTTGGCCCACACGCCGCCGCCGTTGGTATTGGGGATCTGGTCTTCCAGGAACTCACCCGTCTCCAGGTTTTTGAAGCGCAGGGTATATATGCGGCGGCTGAGCGTGTCCTCGCCGAAGGCGAGCAGCTTATTGTCGGGGCTGACGGAGGTGCCGCCCACCTGGTAAAACGCGTAGGGTTTGGCCAGTTCGTTGACGTTGAGCAGGACCTCTTCGGCTGCGTCAAGACTGCCTTTTTTGCGGGAAAGAATGGGATATTCCAGCCCCTCTTCATACCGGCTGAAGTAGTAGTAGCCGTTATCAAGGTAGGGCACCGACATATCCGTTTGGCGGATGCGGCCGATGATCTCCTCATAGAGTTTTTCCTGAAAACCCTTCAGGTGGGACATCATTTCCTCCTGGTAGGCATTTTCGGATTTCAGGTAGGCGATCACTTCCGGGTTTTCGCGTTCGTTGAGCCAATAGTAGGGGTCCTGGCGGGTATCGCCATGGGAGGTAAGCTCTTTTGGTATTTGCTTGGCTTTGGGAGCTTCCAGATCGGTTCGATGGTACATCATGGATTCTTTATGCGTGGTTTTGGGCTGGCAAGCCCCTGCCAAAAACAGGGTCGCCAATCCGATGGAGAAGAGAATGCTGCGAAGAAACATAACAATAGATTTTTTTATGGTATAAATTTCCGAAAAAATTAAATGTAATGAATAAAAATGGCCGTGATCACAGGGTGGTTACCGCTTTTATTACCTTTACATTTTTACCTCCATGCAACTAAACACCAGCTACCGCCAGATACTGTCCATCGCACTCCCGATCATGCTGGGCAGTGCGGCGCAGAATGTCATCGCGTTGAGCGACAGTGTATTTTTGTATTACCTGGGGGAGACGGAGTTTGCCGCTATCGGCTTCGTCGGGGTCTTTTACCTGGTAGTGGCGGCTATTGGGTATGGGTTTTCCAAAGGAGGGCAGATCATCATCGCCCGCCGGATGGGCAGCGGACAGACGGATGAGGTGCGACGGGCCTTTTATGCCATGCTCTATTTCGAGGTAGCCCTGGCGATCGTATTGTTCTTATTCATGCAATATGGTTGCAGCTACTTTTTCAAGCTCATCGTCGACTCGCCGTCTATTTTTGAAAAAAGTCTCGAATATCTCCACTACCGCTCCTGGGGGGTCTTTGCCAGCTATATCGGCGTAACGCTGATCGCTTTATATACCGGGATTGCCCGAACGGGGTTCATTCTGGTGGAGGTGTTTGTGCTGGCTGGGGTCAATATTGCACTCGACTACGCCCTGATCTTCGGTCATTGGGGCTTCCCGGCCATGGGCATGGGCGGCGCCGGCCTGGCCAGCACTATCGCGGAGGTAGTAGCCTTGCTGATCTTTTTGGTGTACATGGTCTTGGACAAACCCGCGCGCATGTTGAAGCTCTATCGCCTGCCCAGGCTGGAGTTGCAGCAGATCAAGGCACTTTTTCAGCTTTCCCTGCCCATCGTGGCGCAGGCGATTGTAGGCCTTGGAAGCTGGTTTTTCTTTTTCGGGATCGTGGAAAATATCGGGGAGCGGGCTCTGGCCATCTCCAACCTGGTGCGGATGGTCTATCTGATCCTGTCAATCCCGAGTTGGGGCTTTTCATCCGGGATCAACACGATGGTCAGCAATTTTATCGGAGCGCAAAAGCGACAGGCCGTGCTACCGATCATCTGGAAGACCGCCAAACTATGCTGGGCCGGGACGATGGCCCTCACGCTTCCGGTGGTTCTATTTCCGCAAACGATGCTTTACCCCTTGCTTGGGAAAGATGATATGACCCTGATTCAGGAGGCGCAGCCCGTTTTCTGGGTATTGCTGGGTATTCTCTTCCTCTTCTCTTTCGCCAGCGTTTACTTCAACGGCCTTTCCGGCACCGGCGCCACTTTTTTCGGATTGAAAGTTCAGGCCACGGGCGTGCTCATTTACGTGGCATACGTCTACATCGTCGTCGACCTGCTCCACGGAGGTCTCGGCTGGGCCTGGGCGGCGGAATTATTTTATTGGGGCTTCAACCTCGTAATCACACTTTGGTATCTGCGGGCGAGGCGGTGGCATGGGTTGAGCGTCTAGTACAACTTACCCAGCGCCCCCTTTATCCGCCGGCTCGCCTCGATCAGTTCTTCATCCGAAGCGGCGAAGGAAATGCGGAGGCACTCGTCGGCGCCGAAACCGGACCCCGAAACTACCGCCACGTGGGCCTGTTCGAGAATATACATGGCCAGGTCATCGGCGTTTTGGATGATCGTGTTTCCGTCCGTTTTCCCAAAGTAATAGCTGATATCGGGGAATACGTAAAAAGCGCCTTGCGGGTAATTGCAGAGCATTCCGGGGATATCTTCCAGAAGCTGGAGCGTGAGATCGCGGCGGCGCTGGAAGGCATCGCGCATTTGGTACGTCGGCTGGAGATCGGCCTCGAGCGCATAGGCGCCGGCCTTCTGGGCAAAGGTATTGGCGCCGGAGGTGATCTGTCCTTGTATCTTGGTGCAAGCTTCGGCGATCCAGGCCGGGGCGCCCAAAAAGCCGAGGCGCCAGCCGGTCATGGCAAAACCCTTGGCAAAACCGTTGACGGTGATGGTGCGTTCGCGCACGTTGTCGAATGCGCCGATGCTCGCGTGCTGATCCGTAAAGTTGATGTATTCATAGATCTCGTCGGCGATGATGAAGACATTTTCATACCGGGCGATCACGTCTGCCAATCCTTTCAATTCTTCCTTCGAATAGACCGAGCCGGTGGGATTGCAGGGAGAGGAAAAGAGCACGAATTTGGTATTTGGCGTAATGGCTGCCTCCAGTTGTTCGGGCGTGACCTTGAAATCCTGTTCGATACCGGCTTTCACTACCACGGGCTTTCCTCCCCCCAGCCGGACGATCTCGTAATACGACACCCAATATGGAGCCAGAATGACGGCTTCGTCGCCTTCATTGAGCAGGGCCAGGCTGAGGTTGGCCAGCGATTGCTTGGCGCCGTTGGATACCACGATCTGGTTGATGGAAAAATCCAGGTCGTTGTCGCGCTTGAACTTCCGGACGATGGCCTGGCGCAGTTCTACCAGGCCGGCTACGGGCGAGTATTTGGTATACCCGTCATCGAGGGCTTTTTTAGCTGCTTCTTTTATGTGTACCGGGGTATCGAAATCGGGCTCTCCGAGGCTGAGATTGATCACCTGATGGCCCTGGGAAGCCAGGTTCCGGGCCAGTTGAGCCATTTTCAGCGTGGCCGATTCTTCCATTTCCAGAACGCGGCGGGAGAGTAGTTGAGCAGCTAGGGTATCCATATAGCATTTTTTGGAAAAGAATTGAGAAGCAAATGTATGAGTTTTTGGGATTTCCAATCGTATTCCGGAATAAAAACGGGGGCTTCCCAGGTGCACCCGTTTTTATCATTTCTTTAATTTACCTATCTTTTCCGCAGAAAACGGTTCTTCATGAGTAAACGTAAAAAAGTCAAGCCTGTAGCGAAACAACCGCCTCCCAAACCGGCGCCGCCTCCCGTATACGTGCCTGAAGAAAAAGCAATGTGGAAACCCATCTTTTGGGCCGCCTCCGCCCTTTTTCTCGTCCTGACCCTGGTCCTCGCCAACGGCAGCGGCATCAACGGCGATGATTCCTATCAGGATGATTATTCGGAAAAGCTGGTGAACTACTACCTGACAGGGGGAGCAGATACTTCTGCCCTGAACATTCCCAAAGGGAATATGCAACTGTACGGCGGTTTTTTTGAACTGGTCACCGGATTTACCAACCGGGCGCTGGGCTATTCGATCGAGGACCCGTCCTATCACAATGTGCGCCACCTCTACAACGGGCTTTTCGGTTGGCTGGCCATGCTCTTCGTCGGACTGTTTGTCCGCCAGGTGGCGGGCTGGCGGTATGGTTTGCTGGCTTTCCTCTTCATGTGGCTGTCGCCCCGCTTTTTGGGGCATTCGCTCATGAACCCCAAGGATATTCCCTTTGCGATGGGGTACATGATGTCCCTGTATTTCATGCTACGGTGGTTGAAGGGCATGCCCAAAATTCGCTGGGGCGACCTGATCGGCCTGGCGGTAGGCATCGGAATTGCCCTGGGACTCCGGGCAGGGGGTTTGTTGCTCTTTGCCTATCTGGGCCTGTTTGCAGGGCTGGATTTTCTGTTCAAAAATGGCGTCAAAGGATTGTTTTCCAAGTCCAAATTGGTCGGAAACTATGCGCTGATCGGGCTTGGGGTCGCGCTGATCGGTTTCGTATTTGCCCTCCTGGTCTGGCCCTACGCCATGCAGTCACCCATTGAGCATACGCGCGAGGCTCTTAGCGCCTTCAGCAAATTCGGTACGCGCATCCGGGTGCTGTTTCAGGGCGAAAATATCATGTCGGACCAAACGCCCTGGTATTACCCCATTGTGTGGATCGTCAATACGACCCCCTTGTATGCCCTGGTGGGTATTTTCGGCGGATTGATCGCGTTTCCCCTCCTGTGGCGCCGCTTCGGCCCGATGCCGGTGATCATGGCGGCTTTTGCGGGCGTATTCCCCATCGCTTATATCATTTACTCCGATGCCATCCTTTACGACGGGTGGCGGCACCTGCTGTTTGCCTATCCAGGGCTGGCAGCGCTGGCGGCCCTGTTGTGGGTCGAGTTGGATATCCGCGCCCAAAAGGCGGCAAAACCGTATTTCAGATACGCCTTATGGGGAATTTTGGCCCTAACCATGATCGAGCCGGCCCTGTTTATTGCCCGCAATCCGGGGTTCCCCTATGTCTATTTCAATCCGCTGGAAGGGGGTATGAAAGGCGCGCACGGCTATTTCGAGGAAGACTACTGGGGTGTGAGCGTGCGGCAGGCCGTGGAACGGATGGATAAGGAAGGCCTGCTCAAAGCCAAACCCGACGGCTCGCCGGTGATGATCGCATCGAGCTTTTCCTATAACCTTGAAAAAGCGCTGGGCCCCGAATACAAAGGAAAGGTGGCCACGGCCTACGTCAAATACAGCCAGCGATATGAAAAAGATTGGGATTACGGCATTTTCCCCTCGCGCTATATTCGCGGACCCCACCTGCGGAATGGCATATGGCCCCCTTCCTCGCAGATCTTTTCCATAAGCGCCAACGGCTCTCCTTTGACGGCTGTTCTGGGTGCAGGGGAAAAACATGCCCATAAAGGAGAGCAGCTTTCCAAAGCAGGGGATTTCGCCGGGGCAATCGGTGAATTTCAACAGGAAGTGGCGCAATATCCCGACAACGAACTGGCCTGGATCGGGTTGGCGAATGCCTATCTCAATACTCAACAGGCCCAGCTCGCCCTGGACGCCGCCGAAAAAGCACTGAAAGTGGCTCCCGAAAACCTGTCCGCCCTTTTCCTTAAAGGCCTCGCCCTGTTGAATAAGGGCGACCAGTCCGGCGCCGTGTCTACATTCCAGGAAGCCATCCGGGTCGATGATACCTATTCGGTCGCCTACTACTACCTGGCGCTGATCCAGGCACAAACCAGCGACTTCACCAGTGCCCTGAGCAATCTGGAGAAAGCCCTGCAGTCCAATCCGCGGTTCAAGCAGGCCTACGAACTGGCCGCCCAGATCATGGACCAGATGGGCAATCCGCAGCGCGCCAATGAACTGCGGCAACAAGCCGCGAAGTTGTAGCTGAAAAGTTGAAAAGTTGAATAGCTGAAAAGTTGAAAAGTTGAAAAGTAAAGGCGCCCTACCTGGCGCTTCAAAATAAAACCATGAAAGACCCATTCAAATTATTGACGGACAAGATCGCCGAAGCCCAATTGGGCGGTGGTGAAGACCGTATCGAAGCCCAACACGAAAAGGGCAAACTGACTGCCCGTGAGCGCGTCCACTTCCTGCTGGACGAAGGTTCGTTTGAAGAGATCGGGCAATTGGTGACCCACCGCACCACTGATTTCGACATGGAAAAACAGCTGGTTCTGGGCGATGGGGTGGTGACCGGCTATGGTACGATCAACGGCCGGCTCGTGTATGTCTTTGCCCAGGATTTCACGGTATTTGGCGGCTCCTTGTCGGAGACCCATGCCGAAAAGATCTGCAAGGTCATGGACCTGGCGATGCAAAACGGGGCCCCTGTGATCGGCCTGAACGACTCGGGCGGGGCCCGCATCCAGGAAGGCGTGCGTTCGCTCGGTGGGTATGCCGACATTTTTTACCGGAACGTCCGGGCTTCCGGCGTCATTCCCCAGATCTCCGCTGTGATGGGTCCCTGCGCCGGAGGAGCCGTGTATTCGCCCGCCATGACCGATTTCATCCTTATGGTGGAAAACTCTTCGTATATGTTTGTGACAGGACCGAACGTGGTGAAGACGGTGACCAACGAGGATGTGTCTTCCGAAGAATTGGGGGGCGGTTTGACGCATGCCACCAAATCGGGTGTGACCCACCTGTTGGCGGGCAACGACCTGGATTGTATCGACAAGATCCGCAAACTGCTGGGCTATATGCCGCAGAATTGCGAAGACAAGCCACCCCGGCTTCCCTTTGAGATCGGGGATGAATTTCGGGATGAACTGACCGATATCGTCCCACCCAGTTCGAGTCAGCCCTACGATATGCGCGACGTGGTGAACGGCATCGTCGATTACGAATCGTTCCTGGAGATCCACAGCAACTGGGCCGAAAATATCATTGTGGGCTTTGCCCGCCTGGCGGGGCGCAGCATAGGCATCATCGGCAACCAGCCCATGAACCTGGCCGGTGTGCTCGACGTGAACAGTTCGCGGAAAGGGGCCCGATTCGTGCGCTTTTGCGACAGCTTCAACATCCCGCTATTGGTGCTGGTCGATGTGCCCGGTTTTCTGCCCGGCACCGACCAGGAGTGGAACGGGATCATCACCAACGGCGCCAAATTGTTGTATGCTTTCAGCGAGGCCACCGTGCCGCGCGTTACGCTCATTACGCGCAAGGCATACGGCGGCGCTTACGATGTGATGAATTCCAAGCATATCGGCGCCGATATGAACTTCGCCTGGCCCAGCGCCGAGATCGCCGTAATGGGGGCAAAGGGCGCCAGTGAGATCATTTTCCGGAAGGAGATCAAGGAAGCTAAAGACCCCGAAAAGGCCCTGGCGGAGAAAGAAGCCGAATACGCCGAGAAATTCGCGCATCCCTACCGCGCCGCCGCCCGGGGGTTCATCGACGAAGTGATCTTCCCACGAGAGACCCGCCGGAAGCTCATCAAGGCCTTTTCCATGCTGGAGAACAAGGTGGATACCCTGCCCAAGAAGAAGCACGGGAATATACCGTTGTGAGGCGTTCAAGTGTGCTTTTTTAATCGACCTTGATCATTTTTTTCTGGAAAACGAAGTCACTGGAACGTATGCTCAGGAAATAAGCCCCCGCCGGGAATCCCTTCATGTCCACTTCTGCGGATCTGACGAAGGTTTTGCTGTGGAGCAAGCGGCCTTGCACATCGTAAACCTCGAAGGTGGCCTCCGATAGGTTCCGGGAATCCCGGGTTTTTATGGAAAATCCGGAGAAAAACGGATTGGGAAATACATCAAACGCCGGGTTGATCCCGGAGGGGTTTCCATCATCCAGTACGATAGACCGCAGGGCGCAAACGGCATCGATGTCGGCGCCGGGCGTGCCGCCCCAACAAGTATCATCGATCACATCGACGATCTCAACGGCGTCGAACTTCAGCGTTCCGGCGGGGTAGTCGGGCAGCACCGCATCTATGTCGACTCCGGAGGTTGAACCGCCGATGCCTCCAATTTCAAAATAGCCATCGCCGTCGACGTCGGGAATATCCAGCAGTTGGAGTTGAGCCAGGGTGAAGGAATCGAGAGGCTGAAGAGCCAGATCGCAGGCCTCAATGCCCGGGCCGACCTCAAAAATCCAGAGGTCTTCCAGTTCATTACCCGAATTGGTCAGAATGTTATTGGTAAAGCCGAGTTTGAGGCTGCCGCCCTGTCCGAGAAAGACAAAGTTGGGCTGGTCGACGGTGGCGCCGTTGTAGTCGCTGACGCCCAGTGCCCCGGTCGGATCGGGATCGGCGAGCGGGCAGCCGGGGGTGTATTCGATGAGAATATCGGCAAAACTCCATCCGTCGACGCATATTGAACAACCGTTATTGGGCAGGTCCATACAGTCGGAATCAGCGCAATCAATTTGCCCGTCGTTGTCGTTGTCGATACCATCGGCGCAGGCGATGGAAGTGTTTTCCTGGGAAAGAACCACCGCAGGAGCGAGCAAGAGAATGCTCAGGCATAGGGTTAGTATGTTTCTCATTTGTACTGTTTTTTGTCGATACCAATATACAAAAATGACCCTATTGAAAAACAGGAATCGCCCTGGATTTTGAATGGCGTTCGAGCTTCATATTTATTCCTTAAACGCAATCCTTGTTTCCTTAAGGTCCGTCGCCCCCAACACCTTGCTTCGATCGCCGGGCGACGTCCCCCCGACATAAATAGCAAAGTCGCCGGGCTCGAGCATTCTTTCTCCCTTATTGTTGACGATTTTGAACACATCCGGGCTAAGTTCAAAGGATACCTCTTTGGCTTCCTTCGGTTCAAGGTGAACGCGTTTGAATGCCTTCAGGGCATATTGGGGCACCTCTACCGACGCCTCCAGGTCGGTGATGTAGAGCTGCAACACTTCGTCACCTGCCAGGTCGCCTGCATTTTCCACCTTGGTAGTTACGGTGATGGTTTCCTCCATGCCGGGATTGGGGTTGGAAACGGCCAGGTCGCCGTACCTGAATTCGGTGTAACTCAGGCCAAACCCGAACGGAAACATGGGCTCTTTTTCCATATAGCGATAGGTGCGTCCCTTCATGGCGTAATCCTCAAAAGGCGGCAGGTCGTTGATCGAGTAGGGTAGGGTGACGGGAAGTCTGCCCGAAGGATTGGTCGCTCCAAACAAGATATCCGCAAGGGCATTTCCGCCTTGTTCGCCGGGATACCAGACGTAAAGCAGGGCATCGGCGAGTTCGTATACCTCCCGGCAATCGAGCGCACTGCCGGCAGTCAGGACGACAACGAGATTTTGAGAGCTTGCCCGGAGTTTCTTCAGGTAATCGATCTGATTTTGAGGAATATGCAGGTCCACGCGATCCCCCATGTGTTCGGAGGCGATCGATTCTCCTTCTTCTCCTTCGATGAGTTGGGAAATGCCCAGGCAGGCGATAGTTACATCGGCGGAGCTGCCGCTTCCCGAGGCCCAGTCACTCGGGTTGCGGTTGGGTATATCCATCAGTGTACCCTGCTGGTAGTTGACCGCGGTGTGAGACGGTGCGTTGCCAACAATACCTTCCAGAAAGGTGACCAGATTTTCACTGACCCCGTAGTAGTTTGCTAACAAGGCCTGTGCGTGGGTGGCCATCGGACCGGTTACGAAAATGCGGTTGATCTCCTTGTCGAGCGGGAGGACATGGCGATCGTTTTTGAGGAGGACGAAAGACTCGGCCGCCATTTTCCGGCTGAGATTCAGATGGTCTTCCGAATGGATCTTCTCCGGACCGATGTGATCCCAGGGCGTACTGCCGGGCGGGTCGAACAAACCCAGCCGGAAGCGTGTCGGGAGCAGTTCTCGCAGATTTTGGTCCAGAGCCTCTTCCGAAGTAAACCCTTGTTCAATGGCATTTTTCAATTCGGCATACGTGTCGCCGCAGTTGAGGTTGCACCCGTTGTTGATAGCCAGAGCGGCGGCTTCTTCCGGGGTTTTGACGACGTTGTGACCATGGTAAAAATCGCCGAGGGCCCAGCAGTCGGAAACAAAATACCCCTTGAAGCCCCATTTGTCCCGTAACACCTCTTTGATGAGGTAGGGGTGGGCACAGCAAGGGATGCCGTTGGTCCGGTTGTAGGCCCCCATGATCCCTTCTACTTTGGCTTCGGTGACCAGGGCTTCGAAAGCCGGCAGATAGGTTTCCCAGAGATCTTTCATGCTCACCTGGGCATCAAATTCGTGCCGCAAAGCCTCCGGTCCGCTGTGTACGGCATAGTGCTTTCCCATCCCGGCGGCTTTGATGTATTTGGGATGGTCGCCCTGTAAGCCTTTCACATAAGCTACACCCATGCGGGAGGTGAGGTAGGGGTCTTCTCCATAGGTTTCCTGCCCGCGGCCCCAACGAGGGTCGCGGAAGATGTTGATGTTGGGGGTCCAGAAGGTCAAACCCTGGTATCGGCCGCGAAGGTCTCTGGCCGAGGAGATATTGTACTTGGCGCGGGCTTCTTCCGCGATTGTTCCGGCTACCTCCTGCATGAGCTCCGGATCAAAAGAAGCCGCCATGCCGATGGCCTGCGGGAATATCGTGGCTCTGCCGTTGCGAGCCACTCCGTGCAGCGATTCATTCCACCAGTCGTAAGCAGGAATTCCCAGTCGCTCGATCGCATCCGAACTCATTCGCATCTGACTGATCTTCTCCTCCAGTGTCATTTGGGAAATGAGGTCTTCGACCCGATCCTCAATCGAAAGTGCCGGATTTTGGAAAGGGTATTGGAAAGTGGTGGTTTCCATGGGCTTGTTGCAAGCGAACAGGCCAAGGAAGAAGCCGATAGCAAGAAAATGTCTGAAATTCATCTTATTACGTTTAATACTATATTTCAAGAACAGATTTATTAACTGATGTTACGCACTTCGAAAAACGCTCACTTTTTCCCATTCTGCGGAACATCAGTCATTAAGATCGATTTGGCTGGCTATGCCGTATTCCAGTCCGCGCAGCTCCGCCAATCCTTTCAGGCGCCCGATGGCCGAATAGCCGGGATAGGTTTGTTTACGGAGATCGTCGAGCATTTTGTGTCCGTGATCAGGCCTAAGGGGGATGCGCCTTTTTTCCCGTTGCATCAGTTGGACGACCTCCTGCATAACGGCAAACATATCGGTGTCTCCAGCCAGGTGGTCTGCTTCGAAAAAATCCCCTTCCACCATATCGCGGATCGTGTTGCGCAGGTGCAGAAAATGAATGTGCGACCCAAAGCGCCGGAGCATTTTCGGAATGTCGTTGTCGGGCCGGGCCCCCAGAGATCCGGTGCAAAAGCAAAACCCGTTGTACAGAGAGGGCGCCGCTTTTAGTATATCGGCCAGGTCTTGTTCCGTACTGACGATACGGGGAAGTCCGAAAACAGGGAAAGGCGGATCATCGGGGTGGATCGCCAGGCGGATCCCGGCCTGTTCGGCGCTTGGAACGACAGCTTGCAAAAACAAACCCAGGTTTTCCTTGAGCTGTTCCCTGCCGATCCCTTCGTACGATTGGATGGCCTCCAACACACCTTCCTTGGTAAAGGGCACGTCGCTCCCCGGCAGTCCCAGCATGATCATCGAGAAGAGTCGGTCTCGTCCATCTTCCGTCATTTTTTCAAAGGCAGCCCTGGCCAGTTCAATGGTTTCCATCGGGTAATCGGCCCGCGCCCCGGGCCTTTGAAGGATGAAAAGATCGAAAAGGAGGTAATGGATTTTTTTGAAAAAGAGGGTAGTGGCCCCGCTGGGAAGGCGGTAGTCCTTGTCCGTTCGGAGCCAGTCAAAAACAGGCATGAAGTTGTAAGTCACCACTTCTATCCCGGCCCGGGCCAGGTTTTCCAGGCTGAGCTTGTAGTTGTTGATATATGTTCGAAAGGCGCCGGCTTTTCGTTTGATATCGTCATGAACGGGGAGGCTTTCAACTACCTTCCAGGTCATGCCCATTTGTTCGATCATTTTCCGGCGCGATTGGATCTCGGCAGCCTCCCAGACTTCGCCGACCGGGACCTGATGTAAGGCGGTGACGACACCTTCGCAACCGGCCTGTCGAATATCACTTAGGCTGACCGGGTCGCTCGGGCCGTACCAGCGCATCGTTTTGTATGTGAGGTATTTTTCCATAAAAGATCAAAATTCGATGGCATCGCCGCCCTCTACGCTTTAAATTTCTCCCGTGATATAAGAAGCCTGCTCGGAAGCAGGGAAATCGATCGAAGCTCACCACTTCGGTCTGGTCCCCGGCGCATACGGGAAAATTAACATTTTGTAGTATAACAGGCTATATTTTGGAGGGGCGAGTCCCTCCGGCAGGTCCATTTTGGAAACAGACTGAAAATAGGAAATACAAGCATCGCGCCACCATCGGGCTTCTTTTTCCTGAATGGCCAGATGCATGGATACTTGCTCATACCGCTCGGTATCGATAAAGGGTTGGAGGGTGGTCCATTTCACTTTCAGCGCGCTGGCTTCCCGGGCGCCCTGATCGTATTGGAGGCAGAGTTCCGCCCAAAGCGTCCTGCCGGTGGAGAGTTCCTCTTTCCATTCCACGTGATGAAACCATAACAGGAACCGGAGGTTGGTCTTATCTCCATACCATTCGGCGAGTTGCGGACGATATTGAGCCAGGGCCTTGCTTCCGGTTTCGGTTCGGTCAAATCCCAGGCCTTGTTCGTCGGCTTTGTGGTAATAGGCAGAGTTCCATTCTGCCCGGGGGATCTGGTCGATCCAGGGCCCGGGGCCGTAGTGACTGCCCTCCGCCATGATATGGTGAAGACCCAGCGGGGTCATGTACCGGACACAGGTTTCGTAAGAGGAGGCCAGCATTTCGGTAATTGGGCCGACAACCTGGGGATTGAGGCCAAAGGTTAACCGCGTCCATTCCAGAAAGATCGCTTTCGATTCGAGATAGGGGTTCCAGGCCAGGCGGGCGAAGGCATACCAGTCGGCTTGCCCGAAGATGTGACCGGTCCAGTTCCTGGCGGTTCCGATGTTGGCTACGCCGGCCATGCCGGTCAGTTGGTATCCGAAGAGGGAGCCGTCCAGAACTTTCGATACGGTGGATCCCTTTCCACGGGCGTATGTGTCGGTATTCAGCACTTCTTCCCACATACTGGCCAACCCGACCAGGTGTGTGCCCTGTCCCAGGTATTCCTTGGTGATCTGGAATTCCATCATGACCGGGGTTTTGGGCATGGCGCCGAACAGGGGGTGGATCGGCTCGCGGGGCTGAAAATCGACCGGCCCGTTTTTGACCTGTATCAGTACGTTTTCGCGGAATTGCCCATCCAGCGGCACGAATTCGTTATAAGCTTGCTTGGCACGGTCCTCCGGTTCCTTGTCGGAATACACGAAGGCCCGCCACATTACGATCCCTCCATAAGGTTTCAATGCATCGGCAAGCATATTGGCCCCGTCGACGTGGGTGCGGCCGTATTGCTGGGGTCCCGGTTGTCCTTCCGAGTTGGCTTTTACCAAAAATCCACCAAAATCGGGAATCAGCTCATAGATCTCCTTTACTTTATCGCCCCACCATTTCTGTACTTTGGGGCTTTGGGGATCGGCTGAAGGCAACCCGCCCTGGTCCATCGGAGCGCTGAACCGGGCGGTGAGGTAAATCTTTATTCCGTAGGGCCTGAACACGGCCGCCAGAGCTGCCACTTTTTCGAGGTAATCCCTGCGAAACACCAGGGCGTTGGCATTCACATTTGTCACCACCGATCCGTTGATACCCACGGAAGCGTTTGCCCGGGCATAATCGCGGTAACGGGGATCGATGTATTCAGGCAATTCGTGCCAGTTCCAGATGGAAAACCCCGCATATCCCCGTTCGGAAGTCCGGTCCAGGTTGTCCCAATGGTTGAGGACGCGGATCTTCATTTTTGGATTTTCGAGAAAATCCAACTGTTCCAGGGGAAGTTGTTGCTGCAGATGCCGAAGGAGGTGGAATGCCCCGTAAAGCAGGCCTCGGTCGTCTTTCGCTGCGAGGAGGATGCGCATGCCGTCGAAGCGCAGGAGATACCCTTCTTCGCCAATCCGATCGCGTTCTTCGGCGCTTAGATACGCTGCAACGACCGGGTCGCTGATCAGTCCGCCGACCACGCCCTTCCTGGTTTTGCCGGGTTCCAGGCCGACCACCTTTCCCAGGAGGCCGGATAATCCGGTCTGCAGTTCCTGTCGGGCTGTCCCGGCAACCGGGGTTTCGCCCGGCAGCCGGATAAAAGTGATCTGGCCGGAATAGGATCTTAGCAGGGTTTTATTTTCGATCCGGTCCCATCGCAACCACAAGCGGTAGCCGTCTTCGGCATGAAGAAAGAACGTGCAAAACAACAAAAACCAAAGGAGTACAAGTCGTTTCATTTAAGGCATAGGATTTAAATGTACGTCCAAAGTGGGTGCCTTTTGCCCGGTCAGGCAATGATCGACAAACAAAGTAAATAGATTACCTGGGCAAAAAAAGAGGCAGGGAAATTATTATTCTTCCCCGGAAACAGGACAGTGGGAGGAGTTAGATTTTATCTTTAAATTCACAGTCCTCTTGTTTGTATGCAGTGCAAGGTGCACAACCCTTTTCCGGAAGCCCTCAGCACATAAATGTCCGATCGACATGAAAAGAAATATCCTCCTCTTCACCGCATTTATGGTGATATATCCACTTCTGGGGCAAATGCTTCCCTTGGATGGTGTTTTTAATTCGGCCAGGATTGATTCCCACCTCGGAGCCCCAAGCGGTACCGATCCGATTGCAGCGGGGAAACCCAAGTTCCTGGGCTGTGCCTATGGTCCGGCGCAGGCTTTTCAGTTTGCCGAGTACTGGAACCAGATCACAACGGAGAACGCCGGAAAATGGGGCAGTGTGGAGGCCGTGCAAGACGTCATGGACTGGGCCGCGCTGGACGATGCCTATAACCTGGCAAAAGACAATGGGTTTATTTTCAAACTGCACGTGCTCGTCTGGGGGAATCAGCAGCCTGCCTGGATCGAGGATTTGACGCCTTCCGAGCAATTGGTGCAGATCAAGGAGTGGTTTCAGGCTCTGGCTAGTCGGTACCCCGAAATCGATGTGATCGAGGTGGTCAACGAACCCCTTCACGACCCGCCCAATTCACCCGGTAGCGGAGGCGGGAACTACATTGAGGCGCTGGGTGGAACGGGTACGACCGGCTACGACTGGGTCATTCAAGCGTTTACATTGGCGCGGGAATACTTTCCCGGTGTGCAACTTATGTTGAATGAGTACGGAATCCTAAATGACACACCAACTGCCAATGAATACAAACTTCTGATTGAACTCCTTAAAGATGAAGGACTTATTGACCAGGTCGGAGTGCAGGCCCATTATTTTACGACCAGCAATGCTACAGTCTGGCAAATCAACCATATCCTGGATATTTTAGCAGAAACAGATTTGCCCATCTTCATTACGGAGATGGATATCCAGGGGCCTACCGATCAGGTACAGCTGGAGGAATTTCAGCGTGTATTTCCGGAATTTTGGAAGCACCCGGCAGTTAGAGGGATCACCCTTTGGGGGTTCAGGCCCGGATTATGGGTGGCGGATGCCAACCTGATCAGGCCGGATGGCACGGAACGACCGGCCTTGATCTGGTTACGGAATTTCGTGACCAATTTCGTGCTGACCACAATGGAACTCGGCAATTCGGAGGACATCCGGGTTTTCCCCAACCCGGCGGCGGAAGGTTTCTTTATCGACGGGGTTGACGTCGTGGAGCGGGTTGCACTGGTTAATATGCAGGGGCAATTGATCCAGGTGGAGAAACCCGCCTCCGTTTATTTTTCGCTTTCCCAAAATGTCGGTCCCGGCTTATATGTCGCATTGATCTTTACATCGCAAGAGATCTTTGTAAAGAAGGTGGTGGTGGAAGGGAAACAGTAGGCCTTATTCCCCACCAGGAGTTCGCCTTTTTCATTGTGCCAGCCTTCAGGTGGTAACCCACTTAAGAGTAGTGCAGCCAGTGGCTGCGATCAAATTTCTTTTAGAATATTTAAGTACCTTGTTGCAGCCTAAAGGTGGGTTTAAGTGGAATGTAAATGTCAATTATTACAAAAGGGAAATCGATTGCACAGATTTTATTGTTTTTACCTTTATCCTGGATACCATACCCGCAGAATACTTTAAATCCTCTGCATTATCAATATGTACCTTCTCGGATTCGACATTGGAAGTTCTTCCATTAAAGCGGCCCTTGTGCAGGCAGAAACGGGGGCGACTTTGGCGATTGCCCATTCTCCCGACACGGAAATGCCCATCGCCGCGCCCCAGCCAGGGTGGGCCGAACAAGATCCGGAAGTGTGGTGGGAACAGGCTTGCCGGGCTACCCGTAAACTCCTAAGTCAACAACAGGTCGAGCCGGGAACGATCAAGGGGATCGGCATTGCCTATCAAATGCACGGACTGGTCCTGGTGGACCGGGACCTCAAGCCTCTCCGCCCTTCCATTATCTGGTGCGACAGCCGGGCGGTGGAGGTCGGCAACCGGGCTTTCGATGCGATCGGCCACGAAAAGTGCCTCACGGAATTGCTCAACTCGCCCGGTAATTTTACCGCGTCCAAGTTGAAATGGGTGAAAGATAACGAGCCTGAGATCTATCGCCGCATTCATAAGATCATGCTCCCCGGCGACTACATAGCCCTCCGGATGACCAACCAGGTGACGACCTCGCCCAGCGGCCTTTCGGAAGGTATTTTCTGGGATTTCTCCAAAAATGAGTTATCCGGTACCGTGCTGAATTTCTTTGGTTTTGACCGGCAACTGATCCCGGACACGGCGCCCAACCTCTCCATCCAGGGTGCCCTGACCCGGTCTGCGGCCGAAGAAATGGGCTTGTCGCCTGGCATTCCGGTGGCTTACCGGGCGGGGGATCAGCCTAACAACGCCCTGACGCTTAACGTGTTGCAACCAGGTGAGGTCGCCGCGACGGGCGGCACTTCCGGGGTGATCTATAGCGTGACGGACAAACCCGTTTTTGACTCCTTATCCCGGGTGAACAGTTTTCTCCACGTCAATCACGATGCAGGGAAACCGCGTATTGGAGTATTACTCTGCATCAATGGTGCCGGCATTCAATACAACTGGATGCGCCAAAATATGGGAAAAGCCGGCATCACCTACCCCCAAATGGAAGAAATGGCTTCAAGGATCCCGATCGGCTCGGAGGGTCTCCGGATCCTGCCTTTCGGCAACGGTGCCGAACGAATGCTGAGTAACCGGGACGTGGGGGCCCAAATTCTCAACTTGCAGTTTAACCGCCATACGAATGCCCACTTTTTCCGGGCAGCGTTGGAGGGAGTCGCCTTTTCTTTCGCACATGGGGTATCCATTCTCAAAGATATGGGAATGGATATTTCCGTCATGCGGGTCGGTAACGATAACCTGTTCCGGTCGGACATTTTCTCCCAAACTCTCTCCTCTTTGCTGGGCTGTCGCATTCAGGTCGTGGAAACAACCGGGGCTGTCGGGGCAGCCAAAGCCGCCGGCGTGGCCACAGGGATCTATTCAGGGATCGAAGAAGCCATGCATAATACGGAAGTGCTGATGACGCACGAGCCGCAACGAGATCGCCAGGCCTACACGTCCGCATTTGACAGTTGGGAAAAGGAATTGAGCAAACGATTTTGAAACAGCCTCAAATCAGTCAATTCGATATGAAAAATTCGACCGTAATTATTGGCAAGCAGGAATATTTTCAGGGAATCGGCAGGATTCCCTTCGAAGGCCGCGAATCCGACCACCCATTCGCCTTCAAATGGTATGACGAAAACAGGGTGGTGGGCGATAAAACGATGAAGGAACACTTCCGCTTCGCAGTGGCTTACTGGCATACCTTCTGTGGAACGGGCAACGACCCCTTCGGCGCCGCCACCAAAGATTTTCCGTGGTTGACTGCAAATGACCCCATCGAGCGGGCGAGAGACAAGATGGATGCAGCATTTGAATTCATTACCAAGATCGGAATTCCCTTTTACTGTTTTCACGACTTCGATCTGGTGGAAGAAGGGGAGAACCTGGGGGAGAGTACCCGCCGGCTGGAGATCATCACCGATTATGCCCGGGAAAAACAAACCGAATCGGGGGTGAAGCTGCTCTGGGGTACGGCCAACCTGTTCTCCAACCCCAGGTACATGAACGGAGCAGCCACCAATCCCGACTTCGCCGTCGTATGTTATGCCGCCGCACAGGTGAAGAACGCCCTGGATGCCACGATTAAGCTTGGAGGGGAAAATTACGTGTTTTGGGGCGGCAGGGAAGGCTATATGTCCCTGCTGAACACCGACATGAAACGCGAACTGGACCACCTGGCCCGCTTTCTGCATATGGCCAGGGATTACGCCCGTAGCCAGGGGTTCAAGGGAAATTTCTTTATCGAACCCAAACCTATGGAGCCGAGCAAACACCAATACGACTTTGATGCGGCTACCTGCCTGAACTTCCTCCGCCAATACGACCTCATGGATGATTTCAAGCTAAACATTGAAGTTAATCACGCCACCCTGGCTCAGCATACCTTCCAGCACGAGCTGCAAGTGGCCGCCGATGCCGGTGTGCTTGGTAGTATGGACGCTAACCGGGGCGATTATCAGAACGGGTGGGATACCGACCAGTTCCCGACCAATGTGCCGGAATTGACCGAGGCCATGCTGGTCTTCCTCGAAGCCGGTGGATTGAAGGGCGGCGGCATTAATTTTGACGCCAAGACCCGGCGCAACTCCACCGACCTGGCGGATATTTTCTACGCTCATATTGGCGGTATGGACGCCTTTGCCCGGGCGCTCCTGGCTGCAGATGCCATTCTGAAAAATTCGAGTTACAAGGCATGGAGGGAACAACGTTATGCCTCTTTTGACGCGGGGAGCGGGAAGGATTTTGAAAACGGAAAACTGAGTTTGACAGACCTGGCAAAATTGGCCGCCGGAAGCGGCGAGCCGGAAAAGCGCAGCGGCCGGCAAGAGTTGTTCGAGAATATCCTCAATCAATATGTTTAAGTAATGTGACATAATTAATTTATAAACACTGCGGCCACCGGCCGCAGTGTTTATAAATTAATTATGTCAGAGAACAAAATATTTTTGATTTAAACAAAAAACAAGTACCATGAGAAATCAATTCCTGACCATCTTTCTATTCCTCTCCTTTACGGCGCTTCAGGCCCAGGTCCAGGAGGGAAAGGCAGCCATGAGCCAGGGCTCCCAATCTGCCCTGTTCGTGAAGTTGGAGAATATCCAGGCCAAAGACGTGGAAAACCAGTGGGTCAAATACGCCCGGAGTTTTGACGGCAAGACCGACAAGGTGAAAAGAACGGACGAATACATGACCGACGATGCGACGATCAAAGACATGAGCGACAATACGGTCGACATCTATGCCCTGGCCAAACAGGAAGGTCCGGATGTGGTCTTTTTCCTGTGGTTCGATCTGGGCGGCGCTTTTCTCGATGCCCGTCTTCATGGAAAGAGCATTGGAGAGGGCCGGAGGATACTGGAAGACTTTGCCCGCACCGTACGCGTCGATCAAATGGAATCTCTGATCAAAGATCAGGAAGGGGCGGTGAAAAAGATGGAGAAAGAATTGGCTGATTTTGAAAAAGACCAGAAAGATGCGGAGAAAGCCATTGCCGACCTGGAGAAGAAGGTCAAAGAGGCCGTCAAAAACCAGGAGGCCAAACGCGCCGAGATAAAAGCGGGACAGGATAAACTGACTGAATTACAACAGGCTCTGAAAAAGGTGGAAAAGAATTGAAAAAAAACTCATGTGAACAAACGAAAGGCAGAAGGCCTTTCGTTTGTTTAAGGCATAAAAAAAACGCCATGAGAGCCATCCCAAACCGTTTACTGATCCTGATCTGCTTTTTTTCCATTCAAAACCTCTTCGCCCAGATCGATTCCTTGCCCCCCAACAACTACGCTACCAAAGGCCTTGCCCAGACGTATGGCATCGAACAGGCCGACCTCATCGACCAATTGATGGTGGTTATGCCGGGAGTGGGAAGTTCATCCCAGGAGATCCTCAACGAACAAAGCATCAAACCCTACCTGATGCCGCCGCGTACCAAAGACCAGTTCGGTTCAGCTAATTGCTATGCCTTGGCGGCCTGTCTGGAGTTTTACGCCAACTTTCAGAACAACTACAAGATCAACCTCAGTCCCGACTATATCTACCTCAACCTCACCCAGGACAACCTGGTCGACGGCCTGCTCTTCCTGATCCAGCAGGGAACGGTCAGTGCGGCGATCGTACCTTATCAGACCACCATGATCCCCTCGGCGGTGCGCAACACCTCCCGCTTCCCGATCGAGAACTACCTGCATGTCTACCGGAGGGAAACGCCCCGGCAACAAAAGATCTTCGAAACCCGCAAGGCCCTGATGCGCGGTAATCCCATCCTGGTTGAAATGCGCGTACCTGCCGATTTTCCGAAGTTGACCAAGACCAAAGTATGGGATGGGCGCAATGCCCGCCCGGAAGTGACCTACCCCTTCCTGGTGACCAGCTACCTGGAAAACAACGAAACATTTGAGCTGATGAGCGTTTGGGGCCCCGAATGGGCCAACAACGGCTACCTGTGGGTCACCTACGACGACTTTGCCCGGTTGGTGGATAACGGTTTTGTGCTGGTGCCGGCAGCGACGTATGAGACGGAGGGGAGGTAATTACCTCAGCAACTGCCCCAACGTCTTAACCCCTCTCTTCTTCAGTCTGGACAACAGCTTCAGCAATAATATCGCTGTAATATACGCATCTCCCGCCGCGGTATGCCGGTCGCTCGTCGTGATTTGGTAGCGCTGACAAAGTGCGTCGAGAGAATATTGTCCGGGTTTGTGATCGCTGGGAACGAGCCCTTTCTCCAGCCGGACCGCCAGTTGCCGGGTGTCGATCGCGGGGTTTTTCAGCTTTCCGGCTTTGTGCCGGCGCAATGCTTCGTTCAGGATGGAAACGTCGAAATGGAGGTGGTGGCCCACCAGTATGCTATTGCCGATAAAGGAGACGAAATCGGCCAGGGCTTCGACCTCTTCCTTTCCGGTGCGCGATTCGCCGGGCATAATGCCGTGTATGCCGATGGCTTCCCGGTTGATGGGGATATCTGTTTGTTGCAGGATGTGTTCGAAGCTCCGGTTCAGGTCTATCTGTTCGCCTTTAACGCGCACGGCACCGATGGACAGGATCCGGTCGATCCGGGGGTTGAGGCCGGTCGTTTCGGTGTCGAATACCACGAAACAAACCTCCTCCAGGGGCGTGTTTTTCCCTTGGGGATGCCTGTTTTGCTCGAGGTATTCGAGCCAAAACGAGGGGTGTTGGCTTGCAGGTATTTTTCCGAATAGTCGGCTCCAGTCCATATCTGTTCGTTTCTTTTATCGAATGAAATTCAGTTGAAAACGCGTCGTCAGAAGCGTCTGCAGCTGGGAAATGGGCTCGAAGCAATTACGCAGCATGAGCCTTTCCATCTTGCTCAGGTTCTCCGGCTTGAAAAACCGGCCGGAATCCTTGTTCTTCAGTCCTTCCAGGGTGCGAAACCGGATGAGGATCTCGTAGGCGTCGGCGGCCTGCTGGAATAGTTCGGCGTTTTTGGGTTCCAGTTCCGCCAGCCGGTCAAACCGGCGGAAGGTATTGTTCACTTTCGCGACCTTGTTGGCCAGCACCAAGGTGCGGGCGGCGTCGGTCAGCGGCATCATCGCCCGCTTTTTTATGTCGAATTCGTCTTTGTGCTCGCCACTGCGCTCCAGCATGATCCCCCGGAAAAAGCTGAGTGGGGGAGGACTTTGCAGGGCATTTTTTGCGAGCAACGAAAGGAACAAAGCATGGCGATCCACTTGTGAGAAAATATGGGCGGTCAGTTCCTCTGCCAGCCATTTTTCCCCGAAAACGGGCCGGTAGTCGAAGAAGATCGTGGAGAGCATGACCGACTTGGGATCGGGAGTCTGGATCCAGCTCGAAAATTGTTGCTTCCACTCGGAGAGGGACAGGCACCATTTTGGATTGCTGGCCATCATTTTTGCCGGACAATACTCGAACCCGACTTCGTTCAGGACCTGTGTGGTGTATTCGGCGAGCTTTAAATACCAGGCCTTTACCTCGGCATATTTCTTTTTCGGCACATCGGCAAAGACAAGGGCATTGTCCTGGTCGGTGCGAAGCAATTGCTCACTCCGGCCTTCGCTCCCCAGTGCCAGCCAACAGAAAGGCACCTCGGGGGGCGCCAACTGCTGCTCTGCCAGCCTGGCCTGGCTCAACTCCAGCGCGCGTACGATGATGGCGTCGTTGATCTCCGAAATTACGGCGGTAATGTAATTGATCGCTACCTCCTGCAAAATGTAGGATCGAAGGAGGGATTCGGCTTTTTCCCGGATCGCGCGCAGCTCCCCGGATTTTTGGCTGATGCGCACCTCGCGGAGCAAGTTGGCCGGATTGTTCCCTTGAAGGACCAACAGGTCGTGTTCCGAAATTACCCCCAGGGCCCTGGAGTTGGTCGTGCCATCCTCCGTAACGCAGAGGTGGTGTACCCGGTGTTTGATCATCCGGATCTGGACATCGGCAATGGTCACATCGGGCCGGATCGTCAGGACGGGGCTGGACATAATATTGGAAATGGGCTCGTCGATGTTGTGTTTCCCGGTTACGACCTTGCGCCGGAAGTCTTTATCGGTGGCGATCCCCAAGGGATGGTTATCGGCATTGACCAGGATGATGGAACCGACGTTCTTCTGCGACATGATCCCGGCAGCTTCCCGGATCGGCATATCGGGGGGACAAGTGATGGGTTCCTTGCTTCGGTCGATCGACTGGATCTCCACCAGTTCGAACGGTTCACCCGGAATGGGGGTGCGTTCCTGGAAAAAACGGCCTTTTTTGACGAGGGAATACCGGGAACTCATTCCGGCGGCGAAATTGGTCAGCAGGTAATAGCTCACCTTGGGATGTTCGAGGAAGGACTTTTCCAATCCGGCAATAGGAATGGCGTAGAGCAGGCTTTCCTCGGCTGCAATGGCCGTGAGGGCATAGGGTTCGTCGGCCAGCAAAGGCCGCAGGCCGAAGACGTCGCCTTCGTCGCAGCTGTCGATCCACTGTCCGGTTTCGTTACTTCCCTTGAATAGGTTGATCGCCCCCTGCCGCACGATGTAGATCTGTTTGGGCGGTTGCTCGCCTTCCCGGAAAACGGCTTGCCCGGCTTCCATATACTGCACCAGGGCGCGGTTAGCCAATTGATCGAGCACGGCCCTGTCCAGCAGGGAAAAGGGAGGATATTCCTTCAAGAAGTCGGCAATGCGGGTGGCGATGGTGTTTTCCATAAAAACTGCAGGAAACGATTTCAGTCCGAATATATTTAGATTCCTGCATACATTATAGAAATTCCCGTCTTTTGCGAGCTTCCCTTAGGATATTTTTAAAAAAGATAATTTTGCCATTTGTTTTTTGGAGATTCGGATTTAACTTTACAGGGAAAATAACGCTCCCCCCCTTCGACGCTTTCCCCATTTAAGCCAACCACTCCATTGCTCCCAATACCGGTTTAGGCATTTAACGCTCCACCCCCCACTTGGCTTTCGGGCCAGAAGTTAGCATTCGGGAACAAAAAATCAGTTGCCATGGTCCGCTGGGTAATGGTATTGGGATTCACGTTGGTTGGTGTCATCCCGTCTTTCGCGCAACCGCAAACGCTGGAAGCAGGCGTTTTTGGCGGAATGTCGCTCTATTTGGGTGATCTTCAACAAGTCCGGTTTGATGTAGATGAAGCGCATCCCGCCTATGGAGGGTTCTTGAAATACAGGCCCTCCAGGCGGTTTGCGTTGAAAGGGCAGTATTATCAAGGGCACATTTCAGGCTCGGACGCCAATTATACGGGACTGGAGATCCGGAAGCGCAACCTCAGTTTCCGTTCCTCCCTCCTGGAACTGGGGCTGCAGATGGAGTTTTCGCTGGCCCATTTCGGCGAATTTGACTCTTTCAAGGCGGCCCCCTATTTTTTTGCGGGCCTGGCCCTGTTCTATTTCAATCCGCAAACCAAATGGGATGGGCATTGGGTGAGCCTGCAACCCCTGGGCACGGAGGGGCAAGGGCTGCCCGAATACCCCGATCGCAAACCGTACTCCCTGATCCAGACCTCTATCCCTTTGGGGGTTGGCTTTCAGCTGGCGATCGCCCAATTTACCTATATCGGATTCGAAGCGGGCTTCCGGCTGACTTTTACGGATTATCTCGACGATATCAGCCAGACCTATCCCGACCTGGATCTGCTGGCCAGCCATAATCCCATGGCCGCCATCCTGTCGTTCCGCTCCCCGGAATACACCGGCAACCAATTGCCGCCTCCTGTGGGAGAAAGCAGGGGCAACCCCAATAACAACGACTACTACTTTTTCGGTGGCATGACCCTTTCCACCGTCATCCAGAAGTGGTATACGGTGAAAAAACCGCCCAAACGGCGATTCCGGGCCCAGTTTTAGCGGATATTCCAGAGGTAAAAATATTTTCCTTAAAAAACCCTGTTTTTCGAAATAAAGCGGAGGTGTGAAATAAAAGTTTGTTAATTTATTCGCCAGGGTTCTCGATTGAAAATTTCTTTTTTACATTTGTATTTGGACGGAAGTAAACGTTCTCATCCCAATCGCCGATTTAACAAAGTGTCTGAAAGACGCTCCAAGGATCATCTACCCCTTCCCATGAACGTACCATCGAATTAATTTTTTCCATTTGGACATTAATGCTGGTCTGAAGTGACTTTTTGAGGAATTACTTCGTATTCATTAGTGTACACATTTAGATTGGTACGATGAGATCATTTCTTACAATGTTGTTATTCCTTCTGGCAGGGACCATGTCTTTTGCAAAGGTCTGGTTTGTCCACCCGGAAGGCAGGGGTAGTGGAATGACCTGGAGCGATGCGTCTCCTGATCTGGCTTGGGTCTTGACCCAGGCGCTGTGGGGCGATGAAGTTTGGGTCGCTTCCGGAACCTACACCCCGACCACGGATGGCGATCGCCATATTTCTTTTGTCGTCAAGGACGGTGTCCGGGTCTACGGCGGTTTTTCCGGTACGGAGGTCGACCGTTTCCAGCGGGATTGGGGTAAAAACCCCTGCATCCTGAGTGGGGAGATCGGCGAACCCGGCCAGGATGACAATACCTACAATGTCATTTTTACGCAGAATGTAGGGCCTCAAACGGTGGTCGACGGATTCCTCATCACGGGCGGGAACGCCAATGGGGAGGAAGCCAAGGGCGGCCGCACCCGGGGCGGTGGCGGCTGGCACGACATGGCCGCCGATGGAGGCATTTCCGAACCCCTCATTTCCAATTGTACCTTCCTGGGAAACCGGGGAATGGAGGGTGGCGCTTTCTATTGCAACGGGGAGGATGGCAACAGTAGTCCGACCTTCCGCAATTGCCGCTTCCTGGGCAATTTTGCCAAGCTCGACGGTGGAGCCATTTTCGGCGACGGTCGCTCCGAGAGCACCAACAAGATCAAACTGTTCAATTGCGTTTTTCAGGACAATATGGCCTCCTATGGCGCCGGGATCTTCTTTGACAACGGCTTTGAGGATACCGCTCTGACCATAGAGAAATGCATCTTCAAGAAAAACAACGCCTTCCTTTGGGGCGGCGCAATTTACTACAGCTTCCCGGTAGGAGGCTTTTTCGACTTCCAAATGCAGGACTGCCATTTTGAAGGAAATTACCCCACCGATGTAAACAAGAACCGTTTTTTAAGTGATGCGGATCAGGGTCTAGCGAAAAGATGAAGGGGAACTTTTCGCGCATTATCTTGGTCTAAGTCCCCGTTTGGAGAAATACTGGAAGTTTAGAAAACTTGTATAACCTATAGGGATTGAAGGGGATTTTCAATCCCCCTTTTAAGGCGTGGAACATCCACTCGCTATTCTCAAAAAATACTGGGATTTCGATTCCTTTCGCCCTTTACAGGGGCCGATCATTGAATCGGTCCTCGATGGCAAGGATACCCTGGCGCTGCTGCCGACCGGGGGCGGGAAGTCCTTGTGCTATCAGGTGCCGGCTCTTTGTCTGCCCGGCGTCGCCCTGGTGATCTCCCCCCTCATCGCCCTGATGAAGGACCAGGTGGAACAATTGAAAAAAAGAAAGATCCCTGCCGCCGCCATCTATTCCGGGATGCCCTATGCCGAGATCGACCGGGTGCTGGACAATGCCGTCTATGGCGACCTGAAACTCCTCTACCTCTCCCCCGAACGCCTGACCACCGATCTGGCCCTGGAGCGGATCCGCCGCATGCAGGTCAGCCTCCTGGCCGTCGATGAAGCGCATTGCATCTCCCAATGGGGGTACGACTTCCGGCCCGCTTACCTCAACATCGGCGCGGTGCGCGAACTCATCCCCAAAACCCCCGTTCTGGCCCTGACGGCAACCGCCATTCCCGAAGTAGTGACCGATATTCAGGAAAAACTACAGTTCCCGGAGACCAACGTTTTCCAAAAGAGCTTTGCCCGGCCCAACCTGTCGTATATCGTTCGAAAAGAGGAAAATAAGATCGGCAAACTGGCCGATATGTTGAAAAAACAACCGGGTACGGCCATCGTTTATGTGCGCAACCGGCGCAAAACCCAGGAAGTGGCCCTGCAATTGCAACGCATGGGTTTTACGGCCAGTTTTTACCACGCCGGGTTGGAACACGATGAGCGGGCCAAACGGCAGGACGAATGGATGCAGGGCACCGTCCACGCCATGGTTTGCACGAACGCCTTTGGTATGGGCATTGACAAACCCGATGTGCGCCTGGTCGTGCACCTGGACCTGCCCGATAGCCCGGAGGCATACTTCCAGGAAGCAGGTCGGGCCGGGCGGGATGAAAAACGCTCGTATGCCGTTCTGCTCTATGACGATTTCGATGTTCAACTCCTGGAAGAGAACTTCAGCCGGAGCTTTCCCGATCCAAAGGAGATCCGGCGGGTCTACCAGGCCCTGGGCAGTTACCTGCAACTGGCGGTCGGCTCCGGGGCAGGGGTGAGCTACAACTTCGACCTGGCCGCCTTTTCCAGGGCTTTCGAATTTAACCCCCGCGAAGCCCTGGCCGCCCTGAAGGTGCTCGAACAGGCCGGCTGGATTACTTTGTCAGACGCCGTATACATTCCCGGGTCCTTTTTTATCCGGGTGACCCGCGAGGAGCTCTACGATTTTGAATTGAAGAACCCGGCCGTGGAGCGCATCCTCAAAGCCATGCTGCGCACCTACACGGGAGCCTTTCAGCAATATGTATCGCTGCGGGAGGACCAACTGGCCCGTTTTTTACGGATGGAAAAGCAGGGGGTCGTAACGGCTCTGCAGGCGTTTCACCGGGCCGGCATTATCGATTACCGGCCGCCGCGCGATGCACCGCAACTCACTTTCCTGCTGGACCGCGTCGATGCCCGGAACGTGCAGATCGACCGGCAATGGTACGATTTCAGAAAAAAACGGTCCCGGGAACGGATCGACCAGATGATCGCCTATGTCCGGGAACTCCACTGCCGCAGTCAGCAACTGGTCGGCTATTTCGGCGAAAAAGACGCCCCTCGGTGCGGCCATTGCGATGTCTGCCGCGAACACTACAAGTCCACTCCCTCCGGTCCCGGGTTCGATAAGCTCAAGGATCGCATCCGGGAATTGGTCCTTGCGCAGAAACTGGACGAAAAGGCGCTCGCCGGTTTTTTCCGCGGCCGCGACCAGGCCCGGATACCGGAGGTCCTGGCCTACCTGATGGATGAAGGCTGGTTGGCAGAGTCGGATGGCAAACTCGTCTGGAACGAATAGAAAATGAAAAACAACGTGCCTAAGATCATCCTTTCCGTTACCAACGACCTGACCTATGACCAGCGGATGCAGCGCATCTGCGACAGCCTAATCGCTGCCGGCTATTCGGTGGAACTGGTCGGGCGGCGGCATAGCCGGTCGCGTCCCCTGGAGGAGCGGCCGTACGGACAGACCCGCCTTTCCTGCCGGTTTGAGAAAGGCAAGGCCTTTTATCTGGAATACAATATCCGTTTGTTGATCTACCTCCTTCGCTCCCGGTTCCAGCTCCTTTGCGCCGTCGACCTGGACACCATGGTTCCGGTGTGGCTCGCCGGACGGCTGAAAGGAGCTGTCCTGGTCTACGATGCGCACGAATATTTTTCCGAAGTGCCGGAAGTGATCCGCCGGCCAGCCGTACGGCGGGTGTGGGAGTGGGTGGCCCGGCAATTCATCCCCCGGATGGACCGGTGTTATACCGTGGGCCCGGCCTTGGCGGAGATCTTTGAAAAACGGTATGGGAAGCCCTTTGCCGTGGTCCGGAACCTGCCCAGGCGCAAGGCTGCCCAAGTGCAGACCCATCCACCCTCGCGGCCCGTCTTTTTCTACCAGGGCGCCCTGAACGAAGGCCGGGGGCTGGAGGCGCTCATCGAGGTCATGCCGTCCTTTCCCCATGCCACCCTTTGGCTCGCCGGTGAAGGCGACCTGTCGCAGACCCTCCGCGACAAGGTCAAAAGATTGGGCCTGGAAAGCCAGGTACGCTTCCTGGGCTATGTCCGGCCCGCCGAGCTCCCCGGGCTCACCCGGCAGGCAACAATCGGGTTCAATTTATTGGAAAACAAGGGCTTGAGTTATTATTACTCCCTGGCCAACAAGGCCTTCGACTATATCCAGGCCGGCATTCCGTCCGTACACATGGATTTTCCGGAATATCGAAGCTTGCAGGAGATCTACGGGGTGTTCCACCTCGTACCCGACCTGCAGCACGAAACCCTCAGGGCGGCCATCAAAAAACTGTTGGAAGACAAACCCTACGCCGATGCCATCCGGGAAAATTGTCGGAAGGCATCGGCGGAGCTGGTTTGGGAGGAGGAAGAGAAACTGCTATTGGGCGTTTATTCCCACATTATTCCTTGACCTGATCGGGGAAGTATTTTTTCATCAACTCCATCCATTTCTCCGTTTGCTCCCGAAGCGGGGCAAAATCGGGATCGGCATTGAAATAATCATAATCGCCGTTGCCAAATTGGAGGTTTTTGTCCAGGTATTCAAATGCCTCTGCCAGGCGATTTTGATGACTCCGCAAAGCCGCCAACATGTAGTAGGCATCCTCATAGGTTGGTTCCAGTTGCAGCACTTTAGTAAAGCACGAGTCCGCTTCCTCATATCTGTCTGTATGGAAATACACCAAACCAAGGTAGTAAAGCGGATTCGTATAGGAGGGATCGAGCTGTGTGGCTCTAAAAAGCCGGGCTTCCGCCAGGTCGTACTTCCCTGTATTGTAATAGGCTCTCCCCAGATTGGAATAACTCCTGACGGCGGTTGGGTCTATTTCGATGGCTTTTTCGTATTGTTCCGCGGCTTCCTCATACTGCTCATTTTTACCATAACAAATACCCAGGTTATTGTAATAATAACCCACCGTGGGATCGAGTTGAATGGCTTTTTGATAATAGGATATTGCTTCCTCATCCCGGCTGGTATGCCGGAGAACATTCGCCAGTGCATTGTACGCGAAGGCGTAGGATGGATCGAGCTCGATTATTTTCCTACAATATTTCTCGGCCTCCCGGTAATTTCTCAGGTAGTAGTAATAAGATCCCCAATTATTCAGGACTACAATTGATCCGGAATCCAACTGATTTGCATATTGCAAATAAGGCAGTGCGCGATCCGGTTGCCCGGATTTTTCACACAGCATATAGGCCATGCTGGTATTCGGAAGTATCCAGGAGGGTTGCAACGCTTTGGCTCTGTTGGCATAATATTCCGCTGAATCGGGGTTTAATAAATTAAATCCAAAAACCAGACTCATCTGCCAATAGACCTGAGGAAGCTCTTCCTGCCATTGAAGCGCCTGCCGGAAATGGCTCAAAGCTTCCTCTCCCAGCTCCTTGTCCGGGTTATTATTGGAGAGGGCCAATAGGTAACCATCGAAAAAATGGACCCTGGCCTGCAGATCCCTGTACATGTAATGGTCTTTACCCAGTAGTTCTGCCGCCCGGCTGAGGTAGCGGGGATAAGGCTGGTATTTTTCGGTTTTGTTTTTCTTGGAAAGCGCCACTTCTGCCAAATCCACTTTCATTAGCTTGTTCATGACCTGCTGGGCATCATCCTGCAAGGCGGCAGCATAATTTCGACGCATGACACCGTGAAGCGGGGCGAGGGCCTCTACCTGTATCAATTCTTTGTAGTAATCGTCGGCACATTGGCCGGCGGGCGATAAAAAGCGCTTTTCGGCGACCGCTTTTTTGAAGGCCTGGTAGGTTTGAAGAATGCTCGAGTCCACCTTTGACAACAGATCATCCTCCAGGCCCCGGCTATCGATGGCGGCAAAAGCCACGGTTTGTTCGCTGTCGTTTTTTTTCAGATCCGCCAAAATAGCTTCGTTCACCGTGGCCAATGGTTCTGTTTTGTTACCTAACAGCATGGGAACCTGGCTTTGCGGCGCCGCCTCCGTGGTCACCCGGTCTTCCAGGTACCGGTCCATTTCCCCAACCGTAATAATGTCGTCGGCGTTGCGATCCGCCAGGCCATACAACCCGTTAACGAGATGGTAACTGAAACAGCCCCGTCCGCCGCCCCATTGCTCCCCCTCGAGGGAGTATTCATTGGGCTGGCAAGACAGCATTTTTACCTCGTTGGCATATTGCCGGGCGAGGTTGGAGGATGTGAGCTGGGCGCCCCCGATCTGGCTGCCGGATAGCTTTCCGGCATGGCAGGCGTCGGTAATGACGATGACCTTCGCCTGGTTTTGCGTGGAAAGTGTGGTGACGATTTCCTGCAGGAACGCGAGCGAGTAGGTCCCCCCACCCATGTATACCCTCGGAGGCGCATCCCAGCAAAGCAGGAAACCCGGCTGGGAGATGGTCTTCCGCTCCACGTCGCCGTGACCGGAGAAGTAAATGATAACTTTGTCGTCTTTCTTCGATTGTTCCAAAAGCCAGTCGAGCGCTGCGGCCACCTGTCCGGTAGTTGCTTGCTCATTGGTCAGCAATTTCAGATGATCCGCATCCAGACTGCCTCCGGCGGGTGAACGCAAGAAATTGGCAAAGGCCTCGGCGTCCCGGTCGGCGTACCGCAAGTCGGGGATGGCGGAGTCCTGATAGTTGGAGATGCCGATGACCACGGCGTAGGTGCTTCCGGAAGCCTGGATCAGGGTTTGAGCGTAAGCGGCTAGACTTCCCAGGAAAAAAACGGGGAGCAGCAGGTTCTTCATAGGGGGATTTGAATAAATGATGTGGTGTTTGAGGTTAAAAAAAGGAGTTTTAATGAACAAAGGAGGGGCAACCGTCGGCTGTCCCTCCTTTGTTCATTGGAGATTCAGTAAAACTAAAACCGGGCCGATACCCCCGCCAGGGCATTGATCCCATACGTGGGATAATACAACCAGCGTTGGCGTTGGTTGTCGGCCAGGTTGTTGACCTTTAGGAAGGCCCCGATATTCTTGGTGAAAAAATACTCGGCCCCCAGGCTGACGTCGAACAAGGCATTGAGGTTGTCGGCCTTGCCTTCCTGGTTGAGATAGGGCACCCCGTTTTCCAAAAACACTTCGCCTCGCACTACGAGCTTGTCTTCCAGCGTGGTGTACTGCACCGCGCCGTTGATGCTCAGCGCGGGGAGATACCAGGCTTTTTCCTGCTGGGTAGTCGTATAGATATTCTGGTTAACCGTTCCCATGATGCGGAGCCCCTCGATCAGATTGACGATCAGGCTTCCGTTGATGTTGATGATACTCACCGTATCGTAGAGCACATCGAAACGGCGGTGAGCGGGGATCAATGGGTTCTCCTGCAGTTGGAAAAGGGCAAGGTCGCGGGTCCGCTTATACCCGACCTGGCCGGAATATTCAAAGATGGAGACATTGCCCTTTACGCCGCCGAAGAAGTGCATGACGCGGGTGTTGCGCAGGTCGGGGCGGGAAACGAGGAATGGGTTGTAAGTGGTCAGACTTTGGAACGTGTTTTTCTGCAAGGTCCCTTCCGCGCCGGCAAAGGCGGCTAATTGACTGCCCAAAATGTTGAGGGTAAAGAGCGCGTCCGGGAAGTAATCGAACTTGTCGTTGTGACTGGTGATATTAACCCCGAGCTTGAGGCTGAATGCATCGGCATGAAAAGTAAAGGCCGGGATCAGATAGAAGTTGTGCAATTTCTTGCTGATCGTATCCTCGAAAAAGGTGAAGTCGGTGCGCAGGAGCACGTCGAGAGAGTGTTTTTCGGCAAACCATTTCGTACCCTCGATCTTCAGATCGAAGCCTTTTTCTTTGGAGGCGTAGGAGTCGTTGAGAAAATAGGCGTCGAGATGGGCCTTGTAGTTGAAATCCGCTACCGTGCGCTCCCCGTTGAAGATCCCCCCATGGAGACGGATCGTGGAAAACCGCTGATGAACGTCGTCGGCGGGTATCATGATCGTGTCGCTGAAGTTGGGATCGAGATTATACCCGTAAAAGAAAACGTTTTTCTGGTCGTATCCCAGTCCGGCATTGACGGCAAAGCCCTGATCGAAGTAGTACGTTCCCTCCAAACCCGCATCCGTGTTGGAGAACCGCTGGTTTTCCAGTTTCTTGTAAGAAGCGGAATGGTGGTTGATGTGGATGCCCAGGTCCATTTTGTCCTCAAACAGGTAGCGGAAAGAACCATTTCCGTAAAGGGAATTCGGAAAACCACCTCCGGCGCGGATGATCCCGTGGTAGGAGTCGGCCATTTTCTCCCGGCGCATCCCGTAAGGGCGTATGCTGGGGGGCGGATAATCGATATTCAACTCCCTGTAGGGGAGCCGGTAAACCTGCTCCGAACGGACAGTATCGGGTGCGGGCAGGGTCGGATCGACGTTGATCCGTTCGGCATCCAGCAGCTGGGCCTCGAAGTTTTTCAGGACGGTCACATTCTCAGACGGCAGGGTTTGTGCCTGAACAGCCGGGGGCAGGAGCAAGGCCAGCGCCAGGACCATCCAGCAGGCAAAGAAGGTCTTCATCGCGACGGGATTTATGGAAGGGGCGATCATGAATTTATGGTGCTTGAACATGCTGGTTTTCAATTTTGGTCGTCAATAAAAGGTTGTTCGGTCGGCTGGGTAAGGCGGCTTCCGGCTTTGGCGGCATTGTTGTATTGATCCAGTTTGGCCTGTGCCTCATTGATGATGGACTGGTCGCCCTGGTAGTTCTCAATAAGCGATTCGAGTACCGCGCGGGCATTGAACAGGTTGCCCTGGTCGGCATAGATGTCGGAAAGGAGCAGGAAACTCTTGGCCACCCAGAAAGGAAAGGCCGAATTCTCCTGGATGGCTTGTTCGGTTTTCTGTTCGGCCGTCCCGAGGTCGCGCTGCTGGTAGTAGATATTGGCGATGAGGTAACGCGATTCGGCAGCTTCTTCCTGGTTGTTGAAGCGGACCACCTGGTTGAAGGCGTTCAGGGCGGAGCTGTAGTCGTGGTTGTCGAATGCCAGTTTGCCGAGGTAGAAATTGGCGCGCGACTTTTGTTCCAGCGTAGCAGTGGGGTTATTGTTGATCTTGTTGGCCATGGCCAGCACGGCCTGGTAATTTTTGATCCGGTAAGCGCTTTGCATGGCGCCGAGTTGAGCTTCGAAACGGGTTTCGTCGGTAGAGGAAGCCGATTCGAGTTGCGTATAGTACGAGTAGGCTTTCTCGAAATTGAGCGCGTAGTTGTAGCTGATCGCCGCGGCCAGACCCAACGCTTTGGAGTAGTACTTGCTGGGGCCTCTTCCGATGACGTATTCAAAATCTGAGAGTGCCTGTGGGTATTGTTTGAGCTCGAAATTGGATTCTCCCCGGTGTTGATAGGCTTGCAGCAGGTATTGCCCGTTGGGATATTTCTTGATGTAATCGGTGTAGGCGCCGGTGGCCCGTTCGAAATTGCCGATCTCGTATTGCGATTCAGCGGCCTTGAAGTTGAGGGCTTCCTTGCCGGTGTTGTCGAGGCCGTAGCCGGGGATCGTCTCCAGGAAGCGGGCATAGCTGTCGGGATCGCCCAGGTTCTCGACGTAGATCTCTTCCAGGGCGGCGATGGCATCCTTGGCCTCATCGGGTTCGGGATTATTGGAAAATACCTGCTTGTAGTATTCGATGGCCGTCTGGAGGTTGCCCTGGTTGAAACTGATCAATCCGAGGCGCAGCAGGGCCGGCACGATGAGATCGGACTGGGTTTTGTAGTCTGCAACCAATTGCCGCAGCGGCGCAATGGCCTTGGTCAGCTGGCCGATCTCCTGATAGGTGACCCCCAGGGCGAACAAAGCGTCGTCGGCATAGGAAGAGGTGGGGTAGTCGCGGACGATATTTTCCAGGGAAATGATCTTGTCGGTGGTTTGCCCCTTGAGCCCTTCGATGATGGCTTTTTGGTAGTAGGCATACACATACCCCGAGTACCTATTGTTGATGGCTTCGGTGTAATAGGTCAGCGCCTCCTTGTACTGGTTGCGCTTGAAGTGGCAGTCGCCAGCCCGCAGGGTGGCATCGCCCAGCACTTGTTGCTTGATATAGTTGCTCCGGATGAAAGGCTTGTTGCGATTGATGGAAGCCGCCGTTTCCTTGAAGTAGTTCAGGGCGGAGGCGTAATTGCCTTGCTTGAGGTAATTGTAGCCCTGGGTATAGTTGGCTGTGTAGACGGACGATTCCTCGGGCAGGTCCTTCAGGCTTTTGGAAAGCGTGAGGAACTGGTTCATCAGGGGAATGCTCTCGTCGTATTTTTTCTTCCGGTGGGCAATGTCGCCCTGCCAGAATGCACTCGCAGCGCGGAGGGTGGGATTGACGGGGTCGATGTCTGCTTGTTTGAAATACAGGAGGGCCTGATCGTAGTTGCCTTCCATGTGCAATTGGATGCCCCGGTAAAAATTGACCTGCTGGCGGACTTCCCGCATCTTGGGCGTGGGGTTGGGTATCCGGCGGATGATGGCCAGGGCGCGCTCATAGTCGCGGGTTTTCAGGAAGATCTCACTCATCAGGCTTTGGGCATCGCTGTAATAGGTTGAGGTGGGCCCGATCTCCTGGAGGGCGGCGATGGCATCGTTGTCGTATCCCAGCTCGTAGGAGAGCTTGCCGTAGTTGAAGGCCGCGTCTTCCTTTACTTCGGCATCGAAATTCATGCGGCTGGCCCGTCCGAACGCATTCCGGGCCGAGGTCTTGTCGTTTAGACGCAGGTAGCAGTCGGCCAGGTAGTACATGGCATACTGGCCCAATTTGGAGTCCACGCTGACCAGTTGTTCCAGGTTGCGGGCCGCTTTTTCATAGGCGCCGGTCTTGTGCTGGGCAATGCCCAGTTGGTAGAACTGCTCGGCCTGGAGGGAACTGGATTGGTCGGCGTAGTATTCCAGGTAGTAAACGGCCTCCCCATATTTCCCCATTTCAAAATAGGCCTGGCCGATCACCTGGGCCAGTTCCTCCCGTTTCCGGGTCTGGGGATCCTTGAACTTGGGCTCGGCATACGTGATCAGTTGGTCGTATTGGCCCTGCAGGAAATAGATCTGGGCCACGTAATTCGGAATGACATCCCGGTAGAGCTTGTATTTTTCGGCGATTCGGAAGGCGCGGATCGCCTCGTCGAAATTGCCCAGGTAAAATTCGCACAAGCCGTAGTAGTAGTTGGTCGGGTAGTAATATTCCTTGCTCTCCAGATTTTTGATCTGGATAAACTGGCCTTTGGCCTGGCTGAATTTTTTCTGCACGAAATAGGCATAACCCGTCTTGAACCGCACCTCGGCCCGCTGCTCCCCGGTGAG
Source organism: Lewinellaceae bacterium (assembly GCA_020636275.1). Taxonomy (GTDB): domain Bacteria; phylum Bacteroidota; class Bacteroidia; order Chitinophagales; family Saprospiraceae; genus JADJTT01. The sequence continues at coordinate 460,610 of JACJYD010000002.1, forward strand.
CTGATAGGTGGGGATCTGCAGGAAAAAATCAATAGCCTGGTCGTACTTCCGGGCATTGTAGTAGTAGTTTGCCACCTCGATCAAAGCCTGGTTGGAAATGGGATCGGGGGCATAGTTGCGGATGAAGTCCAGGATCAACTTTTCCCCGTCGGGCAAGTCTTGCCGGACAGCGGAAATGGCATAACCCAGTTCGGATTTGGTGCGGAGCATCTCCAGGTCGGGGGCGTTGGCCGGACGCAGAAGGTTGAGCGCGTTCGCATACTCATCCTGCGCCTGGCCGTAAAGGCCTTTTGCAAAGTAGTCTTCCGCTTTTTTGTATGCCAGGTTGGCATCGGTAAAAACGGTGGTGGAAGGTTGGGCGAATAATTGCGCAGAAAGAAGGAGCGCAAAAACGGGGATGCTGAGAAGTTGGCGGAGGTTCATAGATATAGATGAACGTTTTCAGGAAAAAATGGGGTTTCAAGACTGAAATCCGAAAAAACAAACGATTATCGAGGCCGGATTATTTGGCGCGCCGGCACCGGGAGCCAAATTATAAAAAAATTAACACATTCGTTTATAATGAATGGGGGGATGGGTCTCGCCCATCCCCCCATCCATTAACGTGGCGGCAAAATTGGTATGCCCCTATGAGGCCGAGTATTCATCAAATGTCCTTTCGATGATATCGCAACATTCCATTAATTGTTCTTCGGTCATGACCAGGGGCGGCGCGAACCGGATGATGTTGCCGTGGGTAGGTTTGGCCAACAGGCCGTTTTCAGCCAATTTGACGCAAATATCCCAGGCTGTACTGCTCTCCGGCGCATCGTTGATGACTACTGCGTTGAGCAGTCCTTTGCCGCGCACCAGCTGGAGCAGCCCGGACCGATCCACCAGTTTTTGCATACGCTCGCGGAACAGTTTGCCCAGACGGCGGGCATTCTGGGTCAGCTTTTCATCGCGCAGAACTTCCAGGGCTTCCACCGCCACATGGCTGGCGATTGGGTTGCCCCCGAAGGTACTGCCGTGCTGCCCCGGCTTGATCACACCCATAATGGGATCGTCGGCCAATACGGCCGAGACCGGGTACATTCCTCCCGAAAGGGCTTTTCCGAGGATCAGCACGTCGGGCCGGGTGTAGGTCGCTTCCTGGCGCTCGCAGTGCCCGGAGCAGGTGCAGTTTCCACAGACGGCTAGCAGGCTGCCCGTGCGGCCGATGCCGGTCTGGATCTCGTCGGCCATGAACAATACGTTATGAGCCCGGCAAAGGGCGGCAGCTTTCGGGATGAAATCCTCACCGGGCACAAATACCCCGGCTTCGCCCTGGATCGGCTCGACGAGGAAACCGGCAACCTTGTCGCCTTTTTCTTCCAAAACCCGGCGCAGGGCCTCCAGGTCGTTGTAGGGAATGCTGATAAAGCCGGGCGTGTACGGACCGAAATGCCCCTTGGCATCCGGGTCGGAGGAGAACGAAATGATGGTCGTGGTGCGGCCGTGGAAATTTTGTCCACAAACCACGATCAGGGCTTCGCCGTTGGGGATGCCCTTGCGCTCGTAAGCCCATTTGCGGCAAACCTTGATGGCGGTCTCCACAGCTTCGGCGCCCGAGTTCATGGGCAGGATCCGGTCATACCCGAAATATTCGGTAATGTACCTTTCGTATGGCCCCAACTGGTCGTTGTAAAAAGCCCGGGAGGTGAGTGCCAATTGAGAGGCTTGTTCTACCAGGGCGTTGACCAGCCGCGGGTGGCAGTGTCCCTGGTTCAGCGCGGAATAGGCGGAGAGAAAATCGTAGTAGCGCTTCCCTTCTACATCCCACACATAAACGCCATCGCCCTTCGAAAGAACCACGGGCAAGGGGTGGTAGTTGTGGGCGCCATAGCGATCTTCGAACTGCATCAATTCAGCAGAGGTATGCGTATTTGTGGTGGAGAGCATAAGGATATTCTTTTCCGGGAGTGGGGCAAGGCCACCCCCTTGATGAGTTAAATGTTCTTTGCGGCAGCAGTAGCTTCTACCAGCCTGCCCGGATAAGCCTTCAGGCCTTCGGCCAGGCATTCCATGGCGGCGGCCAGGTCTTCCTGTTTGAGCACGTAGGCAATGCGCACCTGTTGTTTTCCGTCTTCCGGATCGTTGTAGAATCCGTTGCCGGGAGCCATCATAACGGTCGCTCCTTTGTACGAGAAATGCTCCAGCATCCAGCGGCAGAATTTTTCCGCGTCATCGACCGGCAGTTGGACCATGGCGTAAAAGGCCCCGCCGACATTGGGGCAGTACACTCCGTCCATTTCCCTGAGGGCTTTCAGCATGAAGGTGCGGCGGGCGTCGTATTCCCGGATCACCCCGTCGTAGAAGGATTGGGGCAAGCTGTAAACGGCTTCGGCGCCGATCTGGCCCATAGTGGGCGGCGACAGGCGAGCCTGGGCGTATTTCAGAATGGAACCCATTACCGTTTTGTTGCGCGTGACCACGCAGCCGATGCGGGCGCCACAGGCGGAAAAACGCTTGGAAATGGAATCCACGACGATGGCATGGTCATTCAATTCTTCGAAACCCAGCACGGAGTAGTGCTTTTGTCCTTCGTAGACAAATTCCCGGTAAACCTCGTCTGCAAACAGGTACAAGTCGTGTTTGAGCACGATATCCCGCAGTTTTTCCAGCGATTCCAGGGGGTACAACACCCCTGTGGGGTTGCCCGGATTGCAGATCATGATCGCTTTGGTTCGGGGAGTAATGAGGCTTTCGAAGGTCTCCATCGGCGGCAGGTCGAAATCCTCTTCGATCCGGGTAGGGATCGGAACGATCACGATGCCGGCAGTCAGGGCGAATCCGATGTAATTGGCATAGAAAGGTTCGGGCAAAATGATCTCGTCACCCGGGTTGAGACAGCTCATGAAGGCGAACAACAAGGCCTCCGAGGCTCCGGTGGTGACCAATACCTGGCTGGTATCGATGGGGAGACCCAAGCGGGTATAGTATTGGGCGATGGTGGATCGCAGCGATTCATTGCCCGCGGAGTGGCTGTAGGACAATACCTTCAGGTCTGCGTTCCGGATAGCTTCGTAAAACCCGGGAGGCGTTTCGATGTCGGGTTGTCCGATGTTGAGGTAGTAAACGTGGGTACCTCTCTTCCGGGCGCCTTCCGCAAAAGGAACGAGTTTCCGGATGGGCGATTCGGGCATCTTTTCAGCCCGCTGGGAGATATGCGGCATGGTAAAATCAGGTTTATTAATCGTAATAGGACGCCTCGCGAGGCGGCTTACAAAAACAGGTTTTGGAAGGCTACAAAGATACGAAATTTACCTGGTAAGGCCATGCAGACCCGCATGGGCTAAAAAGAAAAAAGCCCGCTAAAGTCAGCGGGCTATCCTCAACAAATTAATCTCATGAAAAAACGAATTCACCATTCATTGAGGAATAATACAAGTATCGTGCCAATTTAATCATTCGTTCCAAAAAATGGGCAATTTTGGGGTGGTTAATATGCCTTTTTTTTGTGCTACTTCGAATAAATTCCGGACGGCAGCCCGGCCTTCCGCTCCCAGGTCGTAGCTGAACTGATTGACATACAGATCGATATGTTGCTGCATGACAGATTCCTCCATCTCCTGGGCGTATTGGCAAACAAAAGGCCGGGAGTCGCCGGGGTGATCGAAGGCATATTGAACGCTGTTGCGGAGCACGCGGTTCACTTTTTCCCGGACGGTCGCCGGCAGGCTGCGGTGGACGACAATACCGCCCAGCGGGATGGGCAGTTGGTATTCCGATTCCCAGTATTCCCCGCAGTCCAGCAGTTTGACCAGTCCTTTTTGCTGGTAGGTGAAGCGGTTCTCGTGAATGATCAGGCCGGCGCGCATCGAACCGGAAAGTACCGCGTCCTCTATTTCGGAAAACAGCATCGGAACCTTGTTGGTCGCCTCCGGGTAGGCCAGGCTGAACAGGAAGTTGGCGGTCGTGTGCACGCCGGGGATAGCGATGGGCCCCTCGGCGACGGCGTCCCTGGAAAGCGGTTTCCGGGCAATGAGCAGCGGCCCCACGCCCCGGCCCAGGGCGCTGCCCGAATCGAGCAGGGCGTAGTGGGGGAGGGCATGGCCAAAGGCAAAGAAGCTGAGCTTGGTCACCGCCAACTCGCCGCGCAGGGCTTTTTGATTCAATTCCTCCACATCGGCGATGTAGGGTTCCCATTCCAGGCCCTCCGTATCGACCCGTCCGTGAAGCAGGGCATCAAAGATGAAGGTGTCGTTCGGACAGGGAGAAAAACCAAGCGTCAATTTCATACCTTTGCGTTTTTAGTGGTGAAGAGTGAAGAGTGAAGAGATGGGTTTATCTTTTCACCCTTCACCCTTCACCCTTCACTCTTCACTCTTCACTCAAATTATGCTACAAATCATATACGAAGATAATCACCTCATTGCGGTCAACAAACCTCCGGGGGTGCTGGTTCACGAAGACGAGACCGGCGACAAGCCGCTGAGTGAGTATGTCAAAGAGTATATCAAGCTGCGATACGACAAGCCGGGAGATGTATTCCTGGGGGTGATCCACCGGCTCGATCGCCCGGTTAGCGGGGTGGTGATCTTCGCTCGCACCAGCAAGGGACTGGAGCGCATGAACCGCTTGTTTCACGACCGGAAGGTGGAAAAGACCTATTGGGCAATCACCGGTCAGCGCCCCGATCCCATTACAGGGAGCCTGAAACATTACATTCTCAAAGACCGGGAAAAAAATATCGCCCGTGCCTACGATCAACTCTCCAACCGGGCCAAGGACGCCAAGCTCTCGGAACTGGACTACGAGCTGATCGGCTCTCTGGGCGGATATTCCAAGATCGAAGTGCATCCGCATACCGGCCGCCCGCATCAGATCCGCGTCCAATTGGCCCGGATCGGTTGCCCAATCGTCGGCGATCTGAAATATGGATTTCCCAGGGCCAATCCGGACGGAAATATTTATCTTCACTGCCGGCAACTATCCTTCGTGCACCCTGTAAAAAACGAACCGGTCACCATTATCGCCGATCCTCCCCACGATCAGGTGTGGGACCTGTTTGAATAAGTTATTTCCTAACCATACCCGACAACATTATGAAAAACATTGCAGTGATCGGAGCTGGCACCATGGGCAACGGCATCGCGCACGTTTTCGCCATGAAAGGCTTTTCCGTTTCGATGATCGACATCGTACCTGCGGCCCTGGAGAAAGGGCTGGCCAACATTACCAAGAACCTGGACCGGATGATCAATAAAGAATTGATCACCGAGGCCGAAAAAAAGGAAACGCTCGGCCGGATCAAAACCTCGACCTCCATTCCGGAAGGGGTCAGGGATGCCGATCTCGTTATTGAGGCGGCCACCGAAAATATCAACCTGAAGCTTGAAATTTTCAAACAATTGGACCAGGAAGCACCAGCCAAAGCCCTTCTGGCTACGAATACCTCCTCCATTTCCATTACCAAAATGGCGGCGGTCACCGGCAGGCCGGATAAGGTGATCGGTATGCACTTCATGAACCCCGTGCCGGTGATGAAACTGGTCGAGGTGATCCGCGGCTATGCCACCTCCGACGAGGTGACGAAGACCATCATGGACCTGTCAAAAACCTTGGGTAAGGTCCCCGTGGAGGTAAATGATTATCCGGGCTTTGTCGCCAACCGCATCCTCATGCCCATGATCAACGAGGCCATCTACACGCTTTTTGAAGGCGTAGCCGGCGTCCAGGAGATCGATACCGTCATGAAACTGGGTATGGCGCATCCCATGGGACCGCTGCAACTGGCCGATTTTATCGGACTGGATGTTTGTCTTTCCATCCTGCGGGTCCTCCACGATGGTTTCGGGCAACCCAAATACGCCCCTTGCCCCTTATTGGTCAATATGGTTGCGGCCGGAAAACTGGGTGCGAAAAGCGGGGAAGGGTTCTATGTGTATACCCCTGGTTCGAAAGACCTGGTGGTCTCGGCTTTTTTTAGGTAAGGGGTGAGAGAGCAGGGGTGAGGGAGCAGGGAGCAGGGGAAATATCCCTCCTCCCTGTTCCCTCCTCTAATAAAAATTATGCACGACTACCAATTATTTTGTAATTTAGCCGACAGAATAAAGTTCTGAGCCTGAATTTTGGGCAAAGTTCTTATACGCTACCAACAAATAAATATCCCATGAGCAATGCAGACCTGACCGAAGGTACTCCTTGCTCAAAGCGCTATTTCGACAACAGTGAGACCAACTGCACAAATAGTTGAAGGTAAACGGCACACATGAGAAGGATTTCTACCATTGCGGGTTTGGGTTCGATTGCCCTCGTTTTTTTGGTTTCCTCCTGTTTTAAAGACGGGCTCCTGAATCTCACCAACGGCCTGGCATTCAATGTGAATGCCAAGCTGCTCCACGCGCCTATTTCGGTCTCTTTTGTCAATGCCGACCCGGCGACCAATAACCTCCCCGACAACATTTTCCTGGATACCTACGGTAAAGACGCCGGTACGCTCTTCACTCCCACCGGAGGCAATAACCTCGTGGTGATCGACGGTCTGGTCTATATCGGGATCAAGGACAATGTGGCGCCGACGGCAGACGAACCACTGAGCTTTGGGATCGAGGCCACTGCTCCCGGGTTTTACCCCGCCAACTACTTTGTCTCTCTTTACAACCGGGATATTCCGCAATACGTGACGGTCTATTTGGTGGAGGAAGGCAACAACCCCAACGGGGTTAGCGATCGAAAGGAATTTCATCAGATCAACAGCACGGGGTTTGACGCAGCAAGGCAATTTGAAACCCCGCTGAACAACGGAAAAGAAGACCGGATCAAGCTGCTGGTGGAGCAGGGCACGCAACTGCTTACGGCGACCAACTCCCTGGTCACCGGAAATGTGCAGGTGAACCTGGTTCATTACGATAATCGCTCCAACATCTCCCTGCGCGCTATTTCGGGTATCACCGAATCGGTCCCTGCTACTACCCTGAACGGTGAAAATCTCGGAACGGTCACTTTTTACCCGGCCGGCCTTTACTCCCTGTCGATGAACGCCGGGGCCGTTTCAGCCGACCACTTTTCCCTCCCCCTGCAGGCTACCATGACGCTCAACCCCAAAACGTATAACCCGGAAACGGGGCAATATTACGCGGTCGGAGATCAGCTGCACGTCTGGCATTTTGAAGAGGCCAACAGCCGCTGGGTAGAGATCCTCCATACGACGGTAGAAAAAGAGAACGGACGCCTGGTCGTACATTACCAACAGGACCATTCCGGCACCTGGATGGTCGGTCAGTATGCCGACCTTTGCGATGTGGGCGCTACGCTGACCATTCAATCCAATATTCCGCAAGGCGCTTGCTCCCGGGAATTTTACACCACCCTGGTCGATATCAATACCGGCAAACCGGTTTCCTCCAAATGGTCGGACAACTACCTGCAAATGCAGGACCAAAGCCGGATCACGCTGACCCAGATCCCCAAGGGCACCATCGCCAAATTACAGGTGTGGGAAGGCGTGCGCGGTTGCGAAGGCCAGCTGCTTGGCGAAACCCAACCCTTCAACGTCTGTAATTCCAATAATTTCCAACTCGACCTGAAAGAATTGACCACCAGCGGCTGGCTGCCGATATCCCTTTCCATCGCCGGTTATTGCGACGTGAAAGGCGAAATGGTGACCATCAAACCCGATAACCGGATCATGTACCGGCCCGCAGGCTGCGGCGTTTACGGCCTTTTGGGCGATCTCGAAGAAGGGGAAGGTTGTACCGCCACCCTGAAGAAGGGGGTGACCTATGACTTCAAAACCCTCGTCGGTGAAGGCGTCTATGAATTCATGCATATCACGCTGGAAGACGGAGACCAGGAGTACCTACTGCCCAGTGGCGAAACCGTGAAGATCCATATCGAAACGACGGCCGGTGTTGCCAAGCTGACCCTGGAAGGCCTGCCGCTGCCGGGGGATATTTGCGATCTGATTGATTGATTATTGGGGCGAAAAATTTTTCGCCCACCTCCTATCAATTGGGGCGAAAAATTTTTCGCCCCTACGGTTATTGTTCTGGATTAAACCGTTTTTCCTTAAAATCCTCGATAACCCGCCGTTCTTTTTTCGTTGGACGGCCCGCGCCTCTTTCCCGGAATTCGCCGACCGATTTTCCGACAAACCAGTCTTTGTATTTTTGGAGCTCCTCCGCAGGGGTGAGATCTTCGTAACAGGTCACGGCAATGGGAGCGCCTACCCGCTTCTCAATGGGAGTGAGGACCTTATACTGAAAATTAAAGCTGTTTTTCCGCACTTCCACCAATTCACCGACCCCCACCAGGTGGGAGGGTTTGAGGGAAATGCCCTTGATCCTGATCTTGCCTTCCTTGCAGGCTTCCGTGGCGAGGGTCCGCGATTTGTAAATGCGCACGGCCCACAACCATTTGTCGACCCGTACTTTGTCACTCATAAAGTAAAATTAAATCACAATCCTTTTGGCAACCCCGGATATTCCATGCTGAGCGTCGAAAGCTTGTCGACGATCGTTTTGGTGATCACATAATCGCGATACCAGCGCTTGTCGACCGGCACGATCGTCCAGGGAATGGCGCTATTGTTCAAAACGTCCTCGTAACAACGCATATAATCGCTCCAGCGTTCCCGTTCTTTCCAGTCGCCGGGATTGTGTTTCCACATTTTATCGCGTTCTGCCTCCCGTTGTTTCAGCTCAATTTCCTGTTGTTCGTAGGAAATGTTCAGGAAAAACTTGAAAATCAGCGTGTTATTGTCGAATTCGAGCAGGCGCTCGAAAGCATTGATGGCGTCCATGCGGTCCTTGACCCGCTTTTCGTCGATCCATCCGTGCACGCGCTGGATGAGCACATCTTCGTAATGGGAACGGATGAAAACGCCGATCTCGCCCTTGGCCGGACATTGTTGATGGACCCGCCAAAGAAAGTCGTGCGCAAATTCCACCTCCGTGGGCTTTTTGAAGGAATACGTGCGAATATTGGCCGGGGTGCAATAGTGGAATACGTTTTCCACTGCGCCGTCTTTTCCGCTGGCATCCATGCCTTGCAGCACGACGAGTATGCTGTGCTTTTTTTCGGCCATGAACACATTATTCAGTTTGCCCAGCTCTTTGGCCAGGTCCTTGGTGATGTCTTCGAGGTCTTTCTCATGCACGTCCTTGGGTGGGTCGGTCGGGCAATCAGCGATCCGGATCGGGTATTCGAATTGGTAGAGGTATGGATCTTTTGACATAGCAAAAATTATTACTTCTTGAGTCAGAACTTCGGTCCTCATTCACCCCTCACTCTTCACTCTCACTCTTCACTCTCACTCTTCACTCTTCACCCTTCACTCTTCACCCTTCACTCTTCACTCTTCACCCTTCACTCTTCACTCTTCACCCTTCACTCTTCACCCTTCACTCTTCACCCTTTTACGCTCCCATTCGAGCGCGTTTGACCAGATAGGACTGGAGCACTTTTTTGAACCCCTGGTTGATATCGGCTTCCACAAAGTCGATCTTGTACTGGAGGCACTTGAACTTGAGCGATTCTTTGAATTCCTTCATCTGTTTGACGTAGTAGTCCCGGACCTGGTTGGATTGCAGGCGCACTTTTTCGCCCGTTTCCATATCGATAAATTGATAGGGCCGGTTCTCATACTCAAAATCCACTTCCTTAGACTGGTCGACCACGTGGAAGAGCACTACTTCGTGTTTGTTGTACTTGAGGTGTTGGAGGGCGGCAAAGATGGGTTCCAGGTTTTCGCTCTGCTCCAGCATATCGCTGAACAGGATGACCAGGGAGCGTTTGTGAATGCTGTCGGCAATGGTATGCAGCGCCTTGGCAGCAGAAGTGGGCTTGTCGCGCTCCGGGTTGTCGATGAGTTGTTGTAGGTAATTCAGCAGCAGGCGGTAGTGCATCGTGCTCGACTTACACTGCGTGTGGTGGCGTACCTCTTCGTCGAAGATGCTCAGTCCGAAGGCGTCGCGCTGCCGTTTGAGGAGGTTCATCAAAGAGGCCGCGGCCAAAGCTGAAAAGCGAAGCTTATTGATATATCCCTTCTGCGAGCCGTCGGCCTCGGGAAAGTACATGGACGAGGAGGCGTCGACCACGATCTGGCAGCGCAGGTTGGTCTCCTCTTCGAATTTTTTGACGAAGAGCTTGTCGGTCCGGGCGTATACTTTCCAGTCGATATCGCGGGTCGATTCGCCCTGATTGTAGAGGCGGTGTTCGGCAAATTCCACCGAAAACCCGTGAAACGGGCTCTTGTGCAGGCCGATGATGAAGCCTTCCACTACCTGGCGGGCCAGGAATTCCAGGTTCCCGAAGTCTTGTAGTTCGTACTGATCGAATAGGTTCATGAAAACAATTATTTTCGGTGGCAAGGTACACATTCCACCGAAGGTTTCCAATTGGGGGAAACCGGGTAGTTTTTTGCCGTGTTTTATTAACCGCAAAGGCGCTAAGGACGCGAAGACACTGTGTTTTTACAACTAACCCAATTGCAAAGGCAAGATGTCTTAGCGTCCTTAGCGCCTTCGCGGTTTAAAATAAATAGACGCGCATGTCTCGGTATTTGTTTTTATTGCTCCCTTGTTTTTGGACATTCCCCGCTCCCGCTCAGCCGGTCGGCGCTACCCGCCTGGGCCTGGTGGTCGTCCTGGGGCACCCCATTACCCGTATCGGTCTGGAAGGCCAATACTCCCTGGCCGGTGCCTTTTGGGAGGTGAGCGCAGGTCTGGCCGTTCACTACAACTTCCGGCAATACGGCCCCCCGAAGAAAGGATGGGAGTGGAGACCCCAGCTAGGATTCGGCCTCGGCTTTGGGCCAAACTTCAAAAATATCCCTCTGGCTCCCGACCGCTTGCCCACCACCTACGCGCTTGCCTATACCTGGACCGCCTACCTGGATCGGATCCAAACCACTCAATTCACCGGGACTTTTGGCTTCCGCGGGGGGCCGGTCTATTTTAAATTGGAAAATGACGCCTTCACGCCCATCCGGCCCGGCGATCAATTCCGGACCGGTGCCTTGCAGGTGGGATATTTCCGGAAAAACTGGCTATTGGAAGGCGTGGTGGGCCTCTGGCACGGTCAGACCAAAGCGCGTGGCATCAGCCGGCAGCAATACCCTGGCTATCCCGGCCGCTGGGGCTTCCGCGACCTGTCGGAGGGATTGTACGGCAACTACTCCAACGGGGTGGCGATGCTTCGCATCCGGTATCTGCTGCCTGGCGGTCAACAAGCTGTTGGCGGACTGGGTATCGATGCGGAGCAGGTGCGCGATCTTTTTCAAAACCGGCTGGTGCACGATCTGCGCTTTGTACCTCGAAAGTTCAACCGGGCGCGCAATCCGCATTATCCGATGCTGGATACGGAGGGGTGTCCGTATTTGTATGAGGAAGGGCAGGAGGTAAAGAAGGCACGACTGGTTTGGCAGGTGGGGGTGAATGGGGGAGGGGTGTATTGAAAACAGGAGTCATCCCGAATTTTGGCAATGGGCAATTGAGCCCAAAACCTTGCTTTTTCGATAGGTGTTCTTTTTTTCTTGGCAAAAAAAGAACCAAAAAAGTCAAGGCTGACGCTGCTTCGCTAAAAATCAGCTTCCAGCAGGGCACGTGACCCAAGCCGTTCGCTATCGCTCACTCCTGGGTCACTCTTCGGCCCTGGCCTTCATCTGATTTTCTTAACGCTCACCAGCTAAGGCCGAAAAACTATTTTTTGCTTCTTTCTTGCCTTGCCGGCAGGCAGGTTTGGGGTGATGCCAAAAAAGAAGAGAGTCTTGAGCGAAGACAAGCCGTTTAGTTGAAAAGCAGATTTCGAAAAATTCGGGATGACTCGTGTTTATTCTTTCAAATATACAGTAGCATCATTTCTGAACGCTTACAAACAGAGAGAAACCACTGCAATTTCCACTGTTAGAGGCAGCATTTACCGGTAGTGCAGCAGAAACATCGGATTGGATCTGTGCACGGTCAACAGTGATTGTCCATACGATGATCCCAGCTGGCTGAATACTTTGCGTCAAACTGGGGGACACCGATATCCAGGGATAGGATGCGGCATCCATTGTGAGCGTTTGGGCAATGCCTTTCAGGTTTTTAACGACAACTTGCATTTCATTGAGAGTGAGCCCGAAATTCAGATTTTCATTACTCACCTGAAAACATCCGTTTCCCGCGGTATTGCTTTCTCCCTGGTAGAGGGTCAGGTCCACGTTCCTGACATCATCTGCAAGAAGGGTTACTGTTTGGTTGTTTGGTGTATATCCGGGGGCATTAGCTTCGATCGTATATTCTCCTTCCGGTAAGTTGGAGAACCTGAACTCGCCGTTTGAACCGGTTTGGGTTTGTTCTGAAATGCGACCAGCCAGGGTAATATCGGCATTTTGGATACGGGTACCTGTAAAACCATCCGTAACATATCCGGTTACAACGGCGGTGGCTTTATCCTTGTTGAACACCACGGAGTCACAGGAACTGAGACCGAAAGTGGCGATGAGGACGGAAAGGATGAGTGTTTTTTTCATAGTAGGGATTTTATTTAATTGCAGTTATTTGAATAACAAATGATCCAATATTGTTAGTGGTGGGCTGAATTGTAATACTCCCTTCGTTTACTCCGTTTTGCGGCATTTGAGCTCTGTCTACCGAAACACTGAATGGGAAATTAGTGCCGGGTGAAATGTCTGCGGAAGTCGAGGGGGTTACTGAGATCCAGTCTTTATTTACCTGAATGGAAACACTTACCGAATAAGCTAAGGGGTTAAAAACAGTGAAGGATTTGCTTACCTGCGTGGCCCCAAAATCCAGGATATAACTGGAGGCGATAAGGGTAGTATAGGGTTCCAGGTTTATTTGACCATTGGTCGGTTTTCCGCTTTCGACAACAGTGATCGTGGTATTCGCTTTATACCCCAATTTTGTAAAAACGACTGTATATTCACCAGGGGTAATATCCTCGAACCGGTAGATCCCTTGCGAGCCGGTCACGGTTTGGCCGGCTTCCGGCCCCGTAATGCTAACATCTACGCCTTGGAGCGTTTGACCGGTGAGTTTATCGGTTACCACTCCGGTGATTATTCCTCCGAGGATCTCAGGCTCAGGGCAGATCCAATCGCAGCCTTGGGCCAAAAGCGCTGATGCCAGGAACAGGATCGCGGCTGGTCTTTTGAAAGAAGAACCAAAGGTTCCATTGATCAAAAATGAATTCATGAGGTAAATTTTTTATTGGTCAAAAAGAAGGGATTGCTTGATTCGAGCAAGTACTAGGCCTCCAATACCTTTGCCACTTCTCCTTCCATTCTTCCGAATCTTTCCTGGTTGCTGAGATGAACAATACCTAGAAAAATAAAGGCGCCGACGAAGCCGAACAATACACCGATGCCCGCTCCCAATGCAACTCCGAAATTGCTGGTATTTACACCTCCTTTGATCTTAAATTTTTTCTCAGCCCGGGTGATTAACACCATTGCCGCACCGTCTTGAACCATGATTGCGCTGGGATTTAGCGGAGGGCTTTTTATCTTGTATTGGGGCAGACCTGTTCCTAGTTTTTGTTTTATCGTCTCCTTGGACGGTGGGTTTTGGAGCTCAAGATGAATGGCCATGCTTTTTCGTTTTGAGAGTTGAAGGATTTTGTTCTTTTATCAGGAAAATTGCCCATGGTGGACCTGGCACAAAACTCTGCTTAAAATTCATTCGATCCCGGTGTAACCAATGAATACCCCTGTCTGGACCGATGAACATCCTTTTTTTCCCTTTCAAATTTTTTGTCGATAATAATTTTGGATCCTTCACCCTTCTTTTTCCATTTTCGGAATGCTTCACTATTTAGCACTTCGTACCCGAATTACAGGTATTGATAGCTGTTTCAATGCCTTTCACCGGGTCTTGGCCGAAAAAATCGCATTTTGCATTATCTTACTTTCCTTATCGGAATGAAGATGGTGGGATCGAAATTCAAAGCTGTACTGATTTGCCTGGTCTCTGTTTGGATCCGGGAAGGCGCCGTCCAGGCACAGCATCCTTTTTTTCATAAATACACTACGGATGATGGCCTGATTAAAAGTGAGTGTACCAATATCTTTTTTGCCAAAAACGGAGAAGCCTGGGTAAGGTACAGTTCCGGTGACTGTTATAGCCGGTTTGACGGAGTTTCCTGGACCCATTATTCCCTTATGGACTTGGGGCTTCCCACCGGACTGGTACTATTAGCCGAAAATGATGCAGGCCTTTGGTTCTTTGTCACTTCTAATGGTTCTTCCTGGTGGGTTTGCTATACTCCTTCCGGGCAATGGAAGGTATATCCGTTAAGGGGTATGCCGAGTGTGGCCGGGGAAAATGGGAATCCTGTTATCGGAGTGGTAGATCCAGAATTCTATGAATATCGATTTGATCCCGGAGAAGATAAATTCATTCGCGGAACCCGGCCCCTCTTCAGGCCTTTGGTTGTTGCTGAAGCTCCCGTGAGTGGAATAGCGGTATCCTTGAATGAACAGGAGTACATTTTTACAGAAAACCAGGAGACTCATCAGTACATGCTTTACTATGGGGAGGGATTTACGAACCGGCTCGAATTGGTCGATCCATTATTTCAACCGCTCTATATTCATGGCAGATCTTTAACAGGACTTACATTTTTGAAAGGCCGGTATTATTGGTTTTCCAAGGGTAGGTATCTTCCGCTTGTAATTCAGCTGCCCAACGGTCGGGAGGGCAGGATCGTTCAATCTGTTGGGATGGACCACTGGGATTTTTCATTGCAAAACCTCATAATGAGTGGGCTGATCGTTCAAGATCCGGTTGATAACACCCTTCACCTGTATGAATTAGACTCTTTGGGGTCACCACAACTGGTATTCAGCTATCTCCATCGTGATTTTAATCGCACCTATTCAGAAGATGCCCATGGTAACTGGTGGTACGGCACTGCGACCGGTCTGGTTCGGACCGATAAGGTCTTTTATACCTTCGATGGAGAAAATCCACAAATGATCGCCGGCCTCCATGTTATTGGGGAAGATGAAAAAGGACAGATTTGGTTGGGCGGATACAGCGGAACAGGTGGCTTCTCGGTATACGATGGTGCTTTACTATCTAAATACCCATTAGAGGGGAGAGCCTTACCTGTATTGCCGGGCGTTTACCGTTCCCCTGCGGGGAACTGCTATTTTTTCACTGAACACGTTCCTAGCATATTTTCAGCCATAAATGGTAAATTATCGGAAGTGGAGGTCCCTGAGATAGACGAGAAAAGAATGACTGGACTGTTTTTTACCCCATTATCCGATGGAAAAGTAGGTATGGGCTTAGCGTCTAATGGCATTGGCATTGCCACTTTGAAACAGGACAACACTTTTTCAGTGGACCTGATCGGGGAAGACAAGGGGCTTCAACTTCTGCGTATCCACACCATCGCTGAAGACCACCGGGGAAGATTATGGCTGGGAAACCTGACGCAGGGATTAGCCTTGTATGACCGGCAACGAGATACTGCAGTCAATTGGGTGTGCACTCCCCCCCAAACCGGATGTAAGGGTGCAATAAGTTCTTGCATTGATGGAAATGGAGACCTTTGGTTGGGTGGGAGTGACGGTTTATACCGTTTAAAGCAGGCTCATTTATTCGACTATGATAAAGATACCCTTTTCTCCATCCTGAAAAAAATACCCCTTCCTGGATCCGACGATACTGATATCGGCTTTCTGAAGGATCTTGACAATTTTCTGGTTTTCGGCTCACAGAGAGCCCTATATTTCCTGGATAAAAAATACTCAGGAACTCGTCCTCGCATCTTTACCATGCAGTATGGCCAGGATATTTCCGGTAGCGGATCAGAGCAAAATGCCGTCTTGATGGATAGCAAAGGGTATCTTTGGATAGGAACTCAGGAAGGCGCCACCCGGATAGACCTTACTCGGCTGAGGTTTGATACGACTGAAACGGAGATTAAAATAATCAGCTTTCTGGCAGGCAACGATACCCTTTCTGTTGCTGGTACTGATTTGGGAGAATTGCCCTTGAAGAAACGAAGCCTTGAATTCACCTTTCAACCCTCCGGAAATCCCTTGTTAAAAGATGATTTATTTTTTGATGTATTGGTTGTAGATAGCCAGGGGGATACGCTACTCAGCCAGTTGAACTCACGTGAGCGTGCTGCAAAACTGTCTTATTTGAAAAACGGAAATTATTCCTTGATCATAAGGGCCTATAAACACAATGTCATTTCTGGAGATGTTGCATTTAAATTTTCGGTCCCACCACTTTTAATGGAAACACTCTGGTTTCGCTTAGTCTTGACTGCTCTTTTGGTTGGGATTCCTATGGGATGGCTGGTCAATAAAAAACGTCTCCAGGCAAAGGAAGAAAAAGAACAAAGAGAACGGGATAATTTACGGGCACTGACTTTGTCGAATTTTTTTAATCCGCATTTTATCAATAATACACTTCATTGGATTCAAACCAAATACCGGAAGGACCCCGATACTGCCGTTATCATAGGAAGGCTTTCCGAAAACCTGGGCATTTTATTTTCCAATACCCAGTATAATAAAACCGTTCACAGGCTTCACCAGGAATGGGTCATTGTTCAAAATTACCTGAAAATTCAACAGGTAAGGTTCGACAAGGAATTGGAAATTCGGGAAAACCTTCCGGAAAATCCAGAAGCTCTTGGAACCGTCCAAGTGCCTGCTTTGATGGTGCAGATCCATGTCGAAAATGCTGTGGAAAAAGGTCTTCAAAAAAGGAAAGGTGCAAACCTTCTTTTGTTGGATATCCATCTTTCTCCGGAAGGGTGCCAAATAACCATTGAAGATAATGGCCTTGGCCGCCCGGAGGTACAAACCAAATCCAACCGTCATCGCAGAAGCAGCACGGAGGTTATGGATGACCTTATTCGGTTATTTAATTTGTATAACCGGGAGAAGATCACCGTTTCATACGAGGATAGGATCTTTTCTGATCCCATTGCCGGTACTTTTGGAACCCGTGTCATCATTTTTATTCCAAAAAATTATCAATATGAGCTTTCAAAAGCTTAGGGCTCTGGTCATCGAAGATGAAGCTCCCGCCAGGGAGGAACTCAAAAAAGCTTTAAGTGAAACTTCTGATTTTGAAGTAATGGGTTCTGCGGATTCGGTGGATGATGGTTATGATCTGATTGAAAAGAATCAGCCGGATGTTCTGTTTCTTGACATTGAGATAATAGGTGGTAATGCGTTCCAATTGCTAAGCCAGTTGAAAAGGATGAATATTCCCATTCCACCAGTTGTCATCACAACCGGATGGCGTGATTTTGACTATGCAAAAAGGTTGCACAATGAATTTAAAGATCATGTGATCTATATTCTTAATAAACCATTTTGGGAGGAATGGACCGTTCATTATGAGGAAATTACGGAAATATTGTTCGCCCACCGGCAGATGGAACGTCTTTCAAAAACAGAAAATGGACTGAAAAAACTAATCACGATTTCAGGGATAAACAGGCAATCTTTCCTAATTGACCCGAAGGTCATATTTCATATCAGGACAGGAGAGAAGGGCAGCGGTAAAATACAGGTGGTTTGCGATCACAAAACCATTGACTGTAGTATGTCGCTCAATGAAATATTAGCAATCCTCCCGGAGTATTTCATCCAAATCAGCCGTTTTGCCATCATCAATTACCATCAAATATCCATGATCAATAATTCCGACCACGAAGTTTACCTGAGCAATGGTGATTCGTTTATCATCGGGGAAAAATTTTTGGATCAGTTGAACGATCTCTTACAACAATGACCAAATCTGTGTTATGTTGTTTGGGCGGGTCTTTTTATAAATACTTCCTCAACCACTCCAACATCGTCCGATGCCAAAGTACGGTGTTCTGCGGCTTGACTACGTGGTGGTTCTCATCCGGGAAATACAGGAAGCGGGAGGGGATACCTTTCAGCCGCGCTGCTGTGTAGGCTTGCAAGCCTTGCTCCAACGGCACCCGGTAGTCCCGGCCGTTGTGGATCACCAGGAGAGGTGTATTCCAGTTTTGGACAAAAAGATCCGGAGAGTCCTTCAAATACATTTTGGGAATGGTGTCTTGCCAGTAGGGCCCCCCAATATCGTGGTTGGCGAAAAACAACTCATCCGTCGATCCGTAAAATCCCTTCAGGCTGAACAGCCCGCCGTGCGCGATGAAGGTCTTGAACCGTCCTTCATTGTGGCCTTCCAGCCAATAGACCGAATAGCCGCCGTAGGAAGCGCCGATGGCGGCCATGCGGGTGGAATCGGCGTAAGGCTCTCGCTTGATATCGTCGATAGCGGAGAGGAGGTCCTGCATGGGCTGGCCGCCCCAGTCGCCCGTAATAGCATCGGTCCAGGCCTGGCCGAAGCCGAACGTCCCGCGCCGGTTGGGTGCAATGACGATGTAGCCCTGGGCGGCGAAGAGTTGCAGGTTCCAGCGGTAGCTCCAGCTCTGGCTGACCATTCCTTGCGGCCCCCCCAGGCAGTAAAGGATCACCGGATACTTTTTTGTTTCGTCAAAACCGGGCGGGTAGACGACCCAGCTGTGCATGCGTTTGTTGTCGGTGGTTAGGGTCATGCGTTTCAGAACCTTACCCATCTTTATTTTTTCCAAAAAGTCCTTATTGGTATAGGTGAGTTGCTTGGCGGTACTGGTCTCCAATACATACCGGAAGATCTCGGGCGGTTCGGACAGGGAGTTGCGTACCGCGGCAAAGGTGTTTTTGCCAGTGGGAATGAAATCGGTGAAATCGTAAAATCCGGTGCTGAGCCGTTGCAGTTTTCCATGGCGGGTAAAATTCACCCCCCAGATCTCCTGCGTTCCCTGGTATTCGCTGAGGAAGAAAATGGCGTCGCCCTGGGGGCTCCACTTCGGGTGGCGGGCGTTTTGGTCCATGGTGGTCGTCATCTCCCAACGCTCGCCGGACTGCAGGTCGCGGATGAAGATCCGCATGCGATCGGCTTCGTACCCCGGATGTTCCTGGCTGTTCCAGGCGATGAAGCGGCCATTGGGAGAGAAGGCGGGCTCCATGTCATAGCCGGGCATGCCATCGGAGATATTCTCCGTGCGGCCGCTGGCCAGGTCGTACAGAAATACGTCGCTATTGGTGCCCGTGGCGTCCTCTACGCCGTGGCTCCGCTTGCAGGTATAGGCGATCTGTTTTCCATCGGGCGACCAGGCGATCTGTTCCATGCCCCCAAAAGGCTGCATGGGCGAGTCGAAGGGCTCATTCTGAATGTTGACTGGTTCGCCCACTAATTTGCCATCGGCATATCCGATGTAGAACAGATTGGCGTATTTGTTGTCGGCCCAATCGTCCCAATGCCGGAACATGAGGTCGTCGTAGATCCGACCGCTGGTGCGGGGCAGGCCAGCGAGAATGGTGTCGGCCGGATTGGCGTAGTATACATCCTGGACATACAGAATGTGCGAGCCATCGGGGGAATAGGCAAATCCATTCATTGAAATGTCGGAAACCTGGCGGGCATTGCTCCCGTCGGGGTCCATTTCCCAAAGCTTGTCCTCTCGCAGGAATCCGATCTTTTTTCCATCGGGCCGGTAGCAAGCGTTGCTTTCGTTCTCCGGCGTTTCGGTCAGTCGGGCCGGAACGCCTTTGCTTCCTCCATCCAGCCGGATCGAATACAGGTCGAGATTGCCGGAGTTACTTTCCAGGTCGTAGTATTTCACGCCAAACAGCACCAGCGAATCGTCGGGCGATACGTCGAAGAGGTTCACCCGGCCCAGCGACCAGAGGTCTTCGGGAGCCAGCGTTCGCTCCTGGGCAAGGGCTGATCCAACGGCGAGAAAAAGCAGCAGAAACAGGGAGAAGATTCGATTTCGCATGGGTCCCATTTTTTCGCGAAAGATAAGGATTGAGGGAGGGAATGGCTGAAATGAGATTTAATTTTTAATAAAAAATTTTACTCAGTCGTAATTTTCTTGCAATGGTTGAAAATTTTAAAAAAAGTGGATCAAGGGAGGGGGGAAGAGGAGAAAAAGGAGAGAGGGCGAAAAGAGGGAAAGCAGGGAATAAGTTAGGGTAGGTAGGGTATGTGCAAAAAACGAACCCTTGGGGGTACGGCTTCTACAACCGTCCCAAAAATAAAGTGATTCTTCCGGAGTTTGGGCGGGGTGTGAACGAGATAAAATAAACGTGATACTTTATTGAAATTCATTCCAAAAAATTTATATTTATACAAATAAACACGAATGAATTTTCTGCAATTCAAAAAAGTACTCCATAGCCATAAAGTCTTCTCCACGAGAGACATTGAAAAGGAATGGCCGGATTTTAACTATGTGAATCTGGTCAATTGGCAGGAAAAAGGTTATCTGATCAAGCTCCGGAATACCTGGTATGCTTTCCCTGAATTGCTGCATACCGAAGAGGATCTGTATTTCATAGCCAACCGGTTGCACAGGCCTTCCTACATCTCCCTGGAAACAGCGCTGCGATTCTACAACTGGATTCCGGAGAGTGTTTTCACCGTCACATCAGTCACTACGGCAAAACCCGCCCAATGGTATACTCCGGTGGGGCATTTTAGTTACAGATCGATTAAGCCCGGGCTGTTTTTTGGATATCTGACTGTAAAGGGGAAAAGCACAGACTTCAACATTGCAGCGCCTGAAAAAACCTTGCTTGACCTGCTTTATTTTCATCCGGAATACGCTGAACAGGACGACTTCGAAGGGCTTCGCCTGAACAAGGAAGAAATTTCCGGACTGCTAAACCTGGACCGTTTGGATAATTATCTGGAACTTATAGACTCCTCCGCGTTGGATACCAGATGGGGAAGCCTGAAAAAATACCTGGGTCTATGATAGGCCTTGAACAAATCGCTCAGCAATTCCCTCCACATCTTGCTTTACAAAAGCAGGCCATGTTGCGGGAATATTTGCAATGTGAAATCCTGGAAATTCTCTTCGAGAGTCCTTTTGCTACAAAGTTCAGTTTTTTAGGCGACACCTGTCTTCGATTAGTGCATGGGAACAATCGCTTTTCCGAGCCTGCTATTCGAACAAGGATTGAGCGGCCATCGAGAAGAAAAGATCCTCATCCAACTCGATACGGAAAGTCAGGAGTTTTCCTTCCAGCCGCAGACCTATATCCTTAACCGATTTGGCTTGTTCACACGCCTGATCGTAACCCCTCCCGACCTGCTGTTAGCTCAAAAACTATACACCCTCGTCAACCGCCCTCGTGCCAAGGGCAGGGATTACTACGACGTGGTTTTTCTGTTTTCGCAATCCTGTAAGCCCAATTATGACTATCTCGACGCCAAAATGTCGGCAGGTACCCCGGAGCTTCTTCGCGCCGCTATTTTCAATCTGCTCGAACGGGTAAACCTGGAGGAATTGGCTGCCGATGTTCGGCCTTTCCTGTTTTTTCCGGAAGAAGACCGAAGAGTAAGGTATTTTAGAGCGTTTTGGGAACAGGTGGATCTGTAGTTTTTATTTTTTTGGTTTCACTTGCCTCCTCCAATCACCAATCACCAATCACCAACTGCAGACTACACCTTCGGCAACTCCCCATCCAACCCCTCAATCCTCCTTGCCACCTGCCGCTGCGAAGCAGAGATCTTCGCAATCTGCTCCTTCTCCGTTTCCAGCATCGCGTCGAAATCATGGAAATTGGCGTCGATCTTTTGCTTGAGCTGTTCGACGTAGGCGTCGAGCTTTTCGGTGACTTCGTTTTCCATGCGCTTCCGGCCTTTGTCGATCTCCTGGGCAAAGCCCTGCAGCACCTTGCGGCGCTTGATGGAGGTGGAAATGCCTGCGAACAGGAACCCGATGGAGGCGAGCACGCCCCCGGTCACGTCGAATACGGCGCCCTGGGCCACGATGGCCAAAATGGTGCCGATGACGGCGAGCCCGCTTCCGGCCAGCAGGTTGGGGGAGAGGGGCTGGTTGTCGGGGAAAAGCTCCCGGGCGGTGAAGTTTTCGGAGCGGTTCATGAAGCGCTCGAACGCGTCCTGCAATTCGCGCAATACGTTGCTGCGCCGCTCGGCGATGGCGCTGAAAATGGCGTGGTTGTCCTTGAGGATGGTCTGGCTGTGCTGGATCTTCAGGTCGATCATTTTAGCCATTTGCTGGATGCTCTCGGCCAGGTCCACGACGCCTTCCTGGAGCTTGCGCTGCAGCTCGAGTTCGAGGTCGGTGCCGAGGTCGTTGGCGAGTTGCTCCAGCCATTCCTTGGCGGAGGCCTGCTTGGAGAAAATGCCGGCAAAAGTGCGGCGAATGAGGGTGAAGACCGACAGGCCTTCTTTCAACTGGTCGCCTTTCTGGCGGGTGATGCGGTCATAGCCGGCCAGCAGGTTTTCGACCAGGATGCCGACCTGGCGGCCGGATTGTTGCGCTTGTTTTTCAAGGGTGTCCCGGATATCGGCCCGGAAAGCGGTGTCGGCGTCCCATTGCTTCTGGCGGATTTCGAGGCCCTGGGCGATGCGGTCGCAGATGTTCTTCGAAAGGTCGAGGTTGTTGCGAAGTTTGAGCACGGGGGCTTTCCCCCCGGTGATGTTGTCGCGGATGTACTGGCGCATGGGACCGAAGCCGCTGTCGCTTTTGTTTCCTTCCTGTTCCTGTTTGGCCGACACGCAGAACACCTGCGGCTGGGCGATGCCCTTCTTTTGCGCGTGTTCGACCACGCCTTTTTCATTGACGGCCAGGTCTTCCGGGCTCATCAGGTCTTTTTGCTGGAGCACGAAGATGATCTTCTTGCGCCAGTCGCCGTGGATGTATTCGAAAAAATCCCAGGCCGACTGCCGGTAGGGGTTTTTCGCTTCAAACACGAATACGATCAGGTCGGAGGCGGGGATGAAGCGCTCGGTGATCTCCTGGTGTTTTTCGATGATGGTATTGGTGCCCGGCGTATCGACGATGGCGATCTCCTTCAGGATATCGACCGGAAGGGCCATGCGCTTGAGGAAGGGGTTGAGCACGGTGATTTCCTCCTCTTCGCCGTACACCAATTGTTGGATAGTATCGGTCATGGGCTGGGGCGCTACCTTGGTGATCTCGCGCCCGGTGTCGAGCAGGGCGTTGATGAAGCTGCTCTTGCCTGCCTTGACCTCGCCTACGATGACGAACATAAAGGGTTCGTTGATCCGGTTGCGCAACTCACTGACGGTCTGCGCCAGTTCGGCGTGCTGGATCTGAATGGTCAGCTCGTGCAGGTCCTTGACGATCTCGTCGACCTGGGAGCGGTATTTCTGGAGTTGCTGGTTGAGGATGCTGCTGATCATGATCGATTGGTATCAGGGGAAAACAGAGGAGGCCCGCAGCACGGTGAGGGCTTCCGGCCCCATGCAAAACAACAGGTCAATAATACTCAAATTTGGCGAGAATCCATGCTTGTCTTCGAATACCTGGTTGTAAAAGGAGGGTTTGAAATGAGGGTCTTCGGGAGGATGGACAGGACGTATCGCATTGCGCAGGTCGGTCTGCCCGGGACCGGGAATGGGGGAGTAGGTTTCGGTGAATGAGAGCGTTGGCGAGATCCCCAGGAAGCGGTTGATCTGCTCCTGCAATTCCAGGTTCAGGTCGAACAGGAAGGTATGCTCCCGATTCAGGATGTCGAGCAGGTCCGGTCCGTAATCGTCGAAAAAGGGCGCCCGGTGATAGGCGGTCCGGATCGTGTGGGTCATCTGCTTCTGCCAGGGCTGGTCGTAGGCGATGCGCACCTGGCGGATGGGGAGCTGTTGGTTCTTTCCTTTCATCAAAGGAATGCTCAGTCGCTGCACCCCGTGGCTGTCGGCGATGTGGCAACGGTTGCGGTAGCTGCGCTTCTGGTAGTGTTCCCACTGCTCCAGGACAATAGCTTCGCTCTGCAGCAACTTGGTGAAGTACTGCACGGGAGGTAGAAACTGAAGCTCGATCAATGCGGTCATTTGTTGTTTTTGTCTGCAGCTGGCAGTAACCAATCACCAATCACTAATCACCAATCACCAACCACCAACCACCCAAAAATAGCAAAGCCTCCTCAAAATTGAGAAGGCTTCGCGTTTTGGTTATGTTCAGATGATTTCTTACATCATCGGCGGCATACCGCCACCCGGCATTCCACCCGGTGCGTGGCCTTCGGGTTCCGGCTTGTCGTTGACCACCACTTCGGTGGTCAGGACCATACCTGCGATCGAGGCGGCGTTTTCGAGGGCGATGCGGGTCACCTTGGTCGGGTCGATCACACCTGCTTTCTTGAGGTCTTCGTAAACCAGGGTGCGGGCGTTGTAGCCTTGCGAACCTTTGGATTCGACGACTTTCTGCAGGATGACGGAGCCTTCCTGGCCGGCGTTGTTGGCGATGGTGCGCAGCGGGCTTTCCAGGGCCTTGCGGACGATATCGACACCGATCGATTCGTCTTCGTTGGCGCCTTTGAGCGACTTGAGCGAATCGATGGAGCGGACGAGGGCAACTCCACCACCCGTTACGATGCCTTCTTCGATGGCTGCGCGGGTAGCGTGGAGGGCGTCGTCGACGCGGTCTTTCTTTTCTTTCATTTCCGTCTCCGTCGGGGCGCCTACGTAAAGCACGGCGACACCACCTGCCAGTTTGGCAAGGCGTTCCTGGAGTTTTTCGCGATCGTAGTCGGAGGTCGTCGTTTCGACCTGCTGCTTGATCTGGTTGATGCGGGCTTTGATCTGCTCTTCACTGCCGCGGCCGTTCACGATCGTGGTGTTATCCTTGTCGATCGAGATCTTCTCACACTGGCCGAGGTGCGACAGTTCGGCGTTTTCGATCTTATAGCCTTTTTCTTCGCTGATGACGGTACCGCCGGTCAGAATGGCGATATCTTCGAGCATGGCCTTGCGGCGGTCGCCGAAGCCCGGGGCTTTCACGGCCACCACTTTGAGGTTGGCGCGAAGGCGGTTGACGACGAGTACGCCGAGGGCCTGGCTTTCCACGTCTTCAGCGATGATGAGGAGGGGACGGTTGGAGGAGATCACCTTTTCCAGGATCGGAACGATGTCCTGCATGTTGGAGATCTTCTTGTCGTAGATCAGGATATACGGGTTTTCGTATTCAGAGACCATCGTGTCGGCGTTGGTCACGAAGTAGGGGGAGAGGTAACCGCGGTCGAACTGCATACCCATCACTTCTTCCACATAGGTATCCGTCCCTTTGGCTTCTTCGACGGTGATGACGCCGTCCTTGGAAACGCGGCGCATGGCGTCGGCGATGAGCTTGCCGATCTCTTCGTCGTTGTTGGCGGAGATAGCGGCGACCTGTTCGATCTTTTCGAAGTCGTTGCCGATGATCTCGGATTGCTTGACCAGGTCATCCACTACGACTTTGACGGCTTTATCGATGCCGCGCTTGAGGTCCATCGGATTGGCGCCGGCGACGACGTTCTTCAGACCGGCGGTGATCATGGCCTGGGCCAGTACGGTAGCGGTGGTGGTACCGTCGCCGGCAATATCGGCGGTTTTGGAGGCCACTTCCTTGACCATCTGGGCGCCCATATTCGCTACCGGGTCTTCCAGTTCGATCTCTTTGGCTACCGTCACACCGTCTTTGGTGACCTGCGGAGCGCCGAAACTTTTCTGGATGACCACGTTGCGGCCGCGCGGGCCGAGGGTGACTTTCACGGCATTGGCCAGGGCATCGACACCGGTTTTCAGTTTATCGCGAGCTTCTACGTTAAAAGTGATTTCTTTTGCCATTTTCGTTGAGCTTTTTTGTTAAATGGAGAGTGTTTTAGGAATGAGGGGTTACAGGATGACCAGGATGTCGTCTTCGCGCATGATGATGTAATCCTGTCCTTCGTAGTTCAGTTCTTGTCCGGCGTATTTGCCGTAAAGAACGATATCGCCTACCTGGACGGTCATCAGGTTACCGTCTTTGCCGGGGCCTACGGCCACCACTTCTCCGCGCTGGGGCTTTTCCTTGGCGGTGTCGGGGATGATAATGCCACCTGCGGTTTTCTCTTCTGCAGGTGCCGGTTTGATGACTACTCTGTCGTTAATCGGCTTCATACGTATTTAAAGTTTTTCGATAAAAATTTAAGAGGATTGAAAAATTCACCCTACCTCTATCACACCTCGTGCCAAGCCGGAAAAAATGACATATTGTCTTGTTTTTGGACCGATTTTGAGGTTTGGTGGCAGAATGCTTGTCAAATTGACAAGGGAAAAGAAAAACCCCGCTGACAGGCCAGCGGGGTTTTTCTAAAAATGAAAAAAGCGGAGTGCGCTCCGCTTTTTTCATTTATTTATTGCGACTGCAACGGAATCGTGCTGTTCGGGTCGACTCCTTCGGCGCCACTACCTACCATCACCGCGGTGATGATGCAGAGCACGAAGAGGGCGATTGCCAGATACCAGGTCAGTTTTTCGATAAAGTCGGTTGATTTGGCAGCGCCAAACATTTGATTGGCGGCTCCACCTCCGAATGTCGGGTCCACTCCGCCTCCTTTGGGATTCTGGATGAGTACGGCGGCGATGAGCAGCACACAAACCAGGGCAATCAGCACCGTCAAAGTTGTCAGTAACATATCTAAAAATTTAATATTTTATTTAAAGGAAGGTGTCTTTTATTTCTTTAGATTTTCAATTTTCTGCGCAAAGAAAGAACTTTTTTCGGGAAAAATCAAACGGAGTTTTTCATACATGGCAATTGCTTTTTGGGTATGTCCCTGCCGGACCAGCAATTCAGCCAGGGTCTCGGTGGCAATGTCCTCTTTTTCTTCCACGCTTTTTCGGGCCATCTCCTGGGGGTTGGGAAGTTCCGTTTTCACTTTTTCTACCGGTACATGGGGTATCTCGAACGAGCTGAGCGATGCCAGGCGGCGGAGTTGCTCATACCGGTTCTGCCAACTGGAAAAAGCCGATTTGGGTTGAGGAGCAGCTGGACGGGGACGCTCTTTGGGAACCTGGGGAATAAGGGGTTCCGGTTCCACCTCTGGTTCCGGTTCAGGCTCCGGTTCCACCTCTGATTCCGGCTCTTCGTCGGTTTGCACCCTGATTACCGGGTCCGGCTCTGCAACCGGGATTTCGGGTTCCTCTTCCCCTTCTTCCGCTTCCTCTTCCTCCTCCCGAAACAGGTCCAGAATGGGATCGGGAGGGGTGGTTTTCGGTGGTGGCGGCACAGGGGCGGGGGTGACTTCCGGTTCTTCCAGGGGTTGGCGTTCTACCAGGATCTCGGCCAGGGCCTTCAATTCGAGCCGTTCCTCTTCGAGTTCGAAGAGCAGTTCACCGCTTTCCAGGGCATGAAATTCGCGAATGAGGAAAAACAGGAGGGTCCGGTCGGGAAGGTAGGTGGCCGCGGCCTGGAGGTTGCGCTCAAAGTCGGGGTGTCCCTCCATTTGGCTTTTCTGGAGCAGGAGGATCCGAAGGGGTTGACAATAGGGATATTGCACGACCAGGCTTTTGAGTTCCTGGTAGGGTATTTGGTAGAGCCTGGAGGGATCTTCTAAAAAACTGGAAAAATTCTCGGCGTTCATATCTGCCCAAAGGTAACACTTTTCTCCCTGGTTATCAATGCAGTGTTTTGGAAGCTCGTTCTTCCAGGAACGCGATGAGCTTCCGGACGGCTTGTCCGCGATGGCTGATCCGGTTTTTGGTGGCGGCATCCATTTCGGCAAAACTCACTAAATATCCCTCCGGTCGAAAGATAGGATCGTAGCCGAATCCGCCGTTTCCGGACTTTTCCATTTGGATGGTCCCGGGGGCGATGCCTTCGAAAAGGAACTCTTCACCTTTGATTATCAAGGCAATGACGGTCCGGAAACGCGCCCTCCGGTTGCCGGCGCCTGCCAGTTTGTCCAGCACCTTTTGGATGTTGGCGTTGGGGTCCTTGCTATCCCCGGCATAGCGGGCGGTATAGACGCCGGGCTCCCCGTGGAGGGCCTCTACTTCCAGGCCGGTATCTTCAGCAAAACAGTCGAGCTTCAATTTTTCATAGACGTACCGGGCTTTTTCCAGGGCATTGCCCTCCAGGGTGTCCTGGTTTTCGGGCAGGTCTTCGGTAATGCCCCATTCAGCCATGCTGTGCAGATCCCAAGCATCGCTGAGTACCTGATTGACTTCTTCGACTTTGTGCGGGTTGCCGGTGGCAAAGATCAGCGTTTGCATCGTTATTTATTTAGACAAAAAGAGCTTGGAGACCCGACCATAAGGCGGTTTTCAGTTCGCGCGACTGGTCGAGCATGGAGAGGGGGTCGGTCCAAAGGCCTTTTAGCCCGTTGATCTCGAAAGGTGTGTTTTTCTCCATGCGAAAATGCAGCCCCAGGTTTTTTGGATCGCCTCCGAAAAGCAAAAAGGTATGGCACTCCGCCTGCCGGCAAACCGCCGTCAAACTAAACCGCGTGGAAGGCGTTGTCTTCAATAGAAGTGTGTCATTTTTTTCATCCAATTGAATGGATTTTAGTATCTTGTTCAGCAGGTCTAATTCCGCCGCTTCTGCACCCTCCTCCAGTTGAGCAATAACCGCGATCCCCTTTGCATGGTCTCCCGTTGCGCCTTGAAGCGGTTCCCCCGTTGGGGAAATGAGAAATAATTCCGGCTTGAAATGTAAAAGACTCAAAATATTGTTTTGTATTTTTTGAAAAATGCGGAACCAATCGGAATGATTGTAATTTAATTCTAAGGGTTGTAGAATTTTTGAACAAAGTTAATTATTTTTGTAAAAACAGGCAGTCATGAAGTATACCATTAAAGTAACGCGGACTACCAACAGCCGCATCTCCCAGGTTGATTTCCACAACATCCCCTTTGGACGATTATTTTCCGACCACATGTTCATCACGGAATATGTGGATGGGCAATGGATCAATCCCCGGATCGAACCCTTCGCGCCATTCTCCATCAACCCCGCTTCGATGGGGCTCCACTACGGTCAGAACATTTTTGAAGGGATGAAAGCTTCGATCACACAGGACGGCGAGCCCTTGCTTTTCCGTCCGGAGATGCACGCCCGCCGCTTTAATCGTTCGGCCGCCCGCATGTGTATGCCCGCCGTCCCCGAAGAGCTCTTTTTGGAAGCCCTTCACATGCTGGTGGGTATGGACAGGAACTGGATCCCACCGCTGGAAGGGAGCGCCCTGTACATCCGGCCGTTCATGTTTGCAAACGACGAATTTATCGGGGTGAAAGCCGCTCAGGTCTACAAGTTCATGATCATCACCGGACCGGTTGGTCCTTATTATCCACGGCCGGTCAGCCTGCTGGCGGAATCGAAATATATCCGTGCCGCCAAAGGCGGGGTAGGAGAAGCCAAAGCCGCCGGTAATTACGGCGCAGCGATGCTGCCCTCCAAAATGGCCCAGGAACAAGGATACGATCAGGTGCTCTGGCTGGACGGCCGCGAGTTCAAATACGTCCAGGAGGTAGGTACGATGAATATCTTCTTCGTCATCGACGGTACGGTCATCACGCCTTCGCTGGAGGACGGGACCATTCTCCGGGGCATTACGCGCGACAGCATTCTGCACTTGTTGCCGGAAATGGGTTTCAAGGTAGAAGAACGGGCCTTGTCGATCGATGAGATCGTCGATGCCTATAAAAAAGGCACTTTACAGGAGTGTTTCGGCGCCGGCACCGCCGCAGTGGTCGCCCACGTCGACAAGATCGCCTACAAGGACCTCATCATGGAATTGCCGAAAATGGAAGACCGCAAGGTCGGCGAAGCCGTGAAGAATTACATCAACGGCCTCCGGGCCGGCAAGATCGAAGACACCAAAGGCTGGATCGTACCGGTGAAAGTAACCGAAACGGTCGCCTGATCAAATATTATTTATTAATGAGGTGTGAGGTATTTCCCTCACACCTCATTTTTTTTAGAATGCCGGCGGTATCGGCTTATTGCCCAGTATTTCATCGATCCGTTCCATGACGGCGGGCGTGAGTTGGCTCAGTACATCTACTGCCGTGAGGGTTTCCTCCAGGTGCCCCACTTTCGAAGCGCCCAGGATCACGGTGCTGACATTCGGGTTCTTCAAGCACCAGGCTACGGCTAGCTTGGCGGTCGAAGTGCCGAGCTCGCGAGCGACTCCGCTGATCTTCCTGACCTTTTCCAGGCGCTCGGGCGTCAGGGCGCGCTCCCGGAGCCACTCCAGTCCTTCCATGCCCAAACGCGTTCCTTCGGGAAATTTCCCCAGGTATTTATCGGTCAATACGCCCGAGGCGAGGGGCGACCAAATGGTATTGCCCAGGCCGACGGTCTTGTAGATCTGGCTGAATTCCAATTCCACTTTATCCCGTTTGAACATATTGTATTCGGGTTGTTCCATGACCGGACCGATCAGGTTGAGCCGGGCTGCGACCCGGTGTGCTTCCATGATCTCCTGGGCCGACCATTCGGAAGTGCCCCAGTAGAGCACCTTTCCTTGCTGAATGAGGTGGTTCATCGCCCAAACGGTCTCTTCAATGGGCGTGTTCTTGTCGGGGCGGTGGCAAAAGAACAGGTCGAGGTAGTCGACCTGTAGCCGTTTGAGCGCGGCATGACAGGCCTCGAGCACGTGCTTCCGGTTCAGGCCGGTCTGGTTGGGTAGTTTTCCGCCGTCTCCGAAGAAAACTTTCGAAGAAACCAGGTAGGAGCTGCGGTCCCAGTTCATTTTGGCCAATATCCGTCCCATTACCCGTTCGGATTCTCCCCGGGCGTAGATCTCGGCATTGTCAAAAAAGTTGACGCCCTTTTCATAGGCGGCGATCATGAGTTTTTCGGCAGTAGCATCGTCGATCTGTTTGCCAAAGGTGAGCCAGGACCCAAGAGAAAGGGCACTGATCTGTAATCCGGAATTTCCCAATCGTCTGTATTCCATAAGTGTGTTGGTATTTTAAAAACTGTGCTGGCAGCAAAACTAATTAAAAAAAAATTGAAGAAGCGCACCCGGCACTTCTTCAATTTTATCAGGATACTGCCTTTCGAAGACGTCCTCAGATCACTTTCACCACCAGGTCGAGGTGGATCGTGATCACATCGTTTACCTGCACCAACCCCATCATGGGACTGGGCGGTTCGAGGCGGTAATCAGACAGGTAGATATCCTTGTTTCCCTTAAATTGAAAACGGCCCTGGGCGATTTTTTTGCCCAGAACATCCATTTTCACCACCTTTTCGATTCCGGCGATAGTGATTGCGGTCGTTGCCTTCATCGGGACCCAATCAGTAGCTTCTCCCATTTTCTTGCCCGACAATTGCGTGGCGTCCATGAGTTCGATCTGGATTTGGGGATATTTATCCCCCTTCAGGGTTTCGAACATATCCTTGTTCATGAGGCGATTTCCGCAATCGAAACGCGAGGACGGGATCCGGAGTTTGGTGTCGGAAAACTGTACTTTCTGCCCGCTTTCTGTTTCGGTCATCGTCATCGAATACGTGCTGAACTGTTCCTTGCAATCGCAGCGGAAGGTGTTGATGTTGGTAGACCCCTGCAAATACAACTTGCTGGAATCTTCCACCGTAAACTGCGTTGGCAGGAAAAGGGCATTGTCAATGTCGAGAGCGAGGAGAAGCGGGCAAAGTAGAATGAAGAGGATGGGGAGGGAGATGTGTTTTTTGTTGCCTGTCAGGTGATGCATAATGGTTTGAGTTTGAAAGAACCCGGAGCAGCGTGAACTGCTCCGGGTTCAACTTCTGGTAACCCAAAAAACCGAAAAAAAGTTCCCTTTTTACGGCGAAGTAAAGCCGGGGAAAGGCTACTTCATCAGGGTAATGTCGAAGTTGACGGTCACATCGTTGCCCGTAGTCAGCGCACCCATCATGGCGGTGGGAGGCGATACGTTGAAGTCAGTCATTTTCAAATCCTTGGAACCTTTGAAGTTCAGGCTGCCATCGGAGAGCACCTTGGCGTCGACGGTCAAAGCGACCGAGCGTTTGGCCCCGGCAATGGTAAGGTTACCCGTGGTCTTCACCCGGTAGCCCGATGCCGTTTTTTCGATGCCATCCACGCGAACGAGTTGGAAAGAGATCAGACTGTACTCTTTATACTTCAAGGCGCCGTGGGTTTTCCCATCCATGATGGAACCCTTCGAACTCTTGATAGAGGTTACCGGAATGCTGATCTCGAGGCTGTTAATGCCCGTGAGGACGTTGTTTTCGACGACAAAGGTTCCCTGTCCCTTCAGGTCCTGAACGGTAGAAGTCCAATCGTGCAGGTTGGAAGTACCACTGACCGTCATGGAACTTTTGGAGATCTTATAGGAATTTTGTCCTTGTGCGAAGGGCAAGGCAAGAAGGAATAATCCTGCTGCCCATAGAATGAATTTTGCTTTCATGTTGAAAAAATTGGTTCGGATAAAATTAGGTACTATCCCGTTGTACGGGGAATGAACTTTGTCAGTGTACCCCTTGATATTAATCAAGGTATACAGTGATTTAAATCATCTTTTGGGGGAATCTGCGAGGCGCTCTCTCAGAGGGGACATTGGGTAGCCGGTATTTTACGACTAAGCTCATGGAGGAGAGACAGGAAGGGTGGTCATTCCATAAAAAAAAACAAGGCAAATAATCACTCCGGTTACGTAAAGACCTTTTTTCTTTACCTGCCAAACTTGATCCATCCTTTCGGAGCTTCCTCGCCGTTCATCAGGTCGAGGAGGGAGGATTCGACGCGGACGTCCTTACCCTCGATCACGGCGCCCGGGATAGAGGTTTTCTTCACCTTGCCGGGAAGGTGGTAGATCGTGGTAAAGGTGGCCGATTCCATGAACATGGACAACATGCTCATGTCTTCGTTATTGACATCTTCTCCGAGGTCGGGCGTAGCCAACCGGGTCAGTTTTTTACCTTTCAAGGCAAACATTTGTGCAGCTTGGGAGGTGAGCAACAGACCTTTTCCCATTTCACCGCCCTGAAGGTCGCCGCCGGAAACCTTATCCAGGTTTTGGAGGAAATAGTCGATCTCACCGACATCTTCAAAATCGAGTCCGAACTGCATCACCATCTTGTCCTGTTCATCGCTCATCTGGATCTTCATGAAGGCCCGTTTAAAGATTTCCGGACGGTCAAGGGCAGCGATCTCATCCGGGTTGGCATCCCTGAAATAGATTGTGGAATCGATCTCAACGCCTTCCAGCGAGTTGGCCTCTCCTTCCGCTGCGGCACTGGCCAGCAGCTCTTTCATGGACTCATCCATCAAAGCGCTCATATCAATGGTATACAGATAGGTTCCCTTGCCGTCTTTTTGAAGGTAGATCTCTTCCAGGATCTCAAAACAACTGCTGAATAAAAGCGGGGTGAGCACAACCAGAAGAAGGGCAAAACGTTTCATATGGGTTCTTTTGTACGAGTTTCACAGAACAGGCAAGGTACGGCAAAGTTTTTTACCTTGCACCACCAAAACAACTAATTGAAAAAGACCGGCCACAAGCCGGTAAACCACGTTTCCTTCTGTATAATAAAACGACATGAACGATATTCAGACCCTCGGCCAATTGAAAGCTTCCGGATACCGCCCGCGATCCGTGAAAGAGGAAATGCGGGCCAATCTGGTCCATTTTCTTCAAACCAAAGACCGCGTCTTTGAGGGGATCATCGGCTTCGACGATACGGTGCTCCCGGATATCGAACGAGCGATCCTTTCCCGTCATAACATCCTGCTCCTCGGATTGCGCGGACAGGCCAAGACCCGGATCGCCCGCCTCCTGATCCATCTGCTGGATGAATATATGCCCATTATCGGGGGCAGTGAACTGAACGACGATCCCCTGGCGCCTATTTCGCGTTATGGCAAGGACAAGGTTGCCGAGATGGGCGATGACACGCCGGTGGAATGGGTGCATCGCAACGACCGGTACGTGGAGAAACTGGCTACGCCTGATGTTAGCGTCGCCGACCTGATCGGCGATGTGGACCCCATCAAGGCCGCTTCGATGAAGCTGCCCTATTCCGATGAGCGCGTCATCCACTTCGGCCTGGTACCGCGGGCGCATCGCGGTGTTTTCGTCATCAATGAATTGCCCGACCTCCAGGCCCGGATTCAGGTTTCGCTGTTCAATATTCTCCAGGAGGGCGACATTCAGATCCGGGGTTTCAAGCTGCGCCTGCCACTCGATATTCAATTCGTATTCACGGCCAACCCGGAAGATTACACCAACCGGGGGAGCATCATTACCCCGCTCAAGGACCGGATCGAAAGTCAGATTCTCACGCACTACCCAAAGACCATCGAGATCTCCCGGCAGATCACCCGGCAGGAGGCCCGGCTTGCCGAAGAACAACAAAAGTTGGTGCGCGTGCCGGATCTTTTGGAGATTTTGTTGGAACAGATCTCCTTTGAAGCGCGCGACAGTGAATTCGTCGATGAAAAAAGCGGGGTTTCCGCCCGCCTGAGCATTTCGGGCTACGAGAACCTGGTCAGTACCGCCGAGCGGCGTATGCTGATCAATGGGGAGAAATCGACCACGGCTCGACTGGCCGATTTCTGGGGTGTGGTGCCTGCTATTACGGGTAAGGTGGAACTGGTCTATGAAGGCGAGCAGGAGGGGCCTTATGCCGTGGCAATTGCGTTGCTGGGACAGGCTATCAAGAAATTGTATCTGGAATATTTTCCCAATCCCGACAAATTGAAAAAAGGCCAGGAGCGCGACCCGTTCGGCACCATCCGGACCTGGTTCTCCGCCGGGCATTCCGTCGATCTGCTCAACGACGCTTCCGATGCCGATTACCGGCAGGAATTGGAGAAAGTGGCCGGGCTGCGAAAACTGGTCGAATCGCTTGGCATGCCGGAAGAAGACCGTTATTTGCTGATGGAATTGGCCCTACATGGGCTTGCCGAATTTAATGTGCTCAATAAGGAATATCTGGAATCCAGGTTTTCGTTTCGCGATTTGCTCGCCGATATGCTGAACGACGATTTCGACGAGGATTTTGACGAATAAACGCCCACTGTATGCTACTTGCAATTCACCCGGTCGATCCGGAAGCGCGCAAGATCCTGCGCGTGATCGAAACCCTGAAAGAAGGAGGCGTTATCGCTTATCCCACCGATACCATCTATGGCCTGGGTTGCGATCTGTTGCAACCCAAGGCGATCGAACGTATCTACCGGATCCGGAAGCTGGACCCGCAAAAGGCATTGCTGACCCTGATCTGCAAGGATATCAGCCAGATCTCCCACTATGCCCACCAGATCGATAACGATATCTTCCGGTTGATGAAGAAGAATATGCCCGGGCCTTTCACCTTTATTCTGCGGGCCGGAAATCAGCTTCCCAAAACCCTGAAGAACCGGAAGGGAACGATCGGGGTGCGGATACCCGATCATAAGACGACGCAGGCTATCCTCGAAATGCTGGACCGGCCTATGCTGTCAACTTCCCTGCACTCGGAAGACGATTTGCTGGAGTATGAGAATGACCCGATCGAGATCGAAGAAAATTTCGGACACCTGGTTGACATGGTGATCGACGGCGGCATCGGCGGCCGGACCCCCTCGGCTGTGATCGATTGCACCGGGGAAGAAGCACATGTCATCCGGGAAGGCGCCGTCCCCCTTCGATTTTAATTAATTTTAGACGGATTCCTGACCAAATGCCTTGCCGGAATGCTGTATCTTTGCGGCGCTTTCCCGAGCGGTAAGTTAAAATCAAGGCATATGAGATCTCGTATTTTTTTCCTTTTCTCCTTTTCTATTCTCTTCTCCCTATCCCTGATGGCTCAAACCGGGGGGATCCGGGGAAATGTTTTCGATAAAAATAGCGGGGAACCCATCCTGTTTGGTACCGTCGTTCTGGAAGGTACGACTTTTGGAACCAATACCGACCTGGATGGTTTTTTCAGCATCCCCAATATTCCGGTAGGCGATTATAACCTGGTCGTCACCTATGTCGGATACGACAGCCTGAGCGTTCCGGTGCAGATCAAGTCGGGTCAATATACCTACCAACGCATGTTCATTCAGGAGAGCAGTATCCAGTTGGGAACTGTAAATGTCTCGGCACGGAAAGAAAAAGCCAAGACCGATGTACAGATCTCCGAGGTCACGCTGACTCCCAAACAGATCCAGGCGCTGCCCTCGACGGGGGGCGATCCGGATATTGCGCAGTATCTCACCGTATTGCCGGGCATTATCTCCTCCGGCGACCAGGGAGGGCAATTGTACATTCGGGGAGGCGCGCCCATCCAGAACCTGATCCTGCTCGACGGGATGACCATATTCAACCCCTTTCACTCCATTGGTTTCTACAGCGTTTTTGAGACCGAAACGATCCGCAGCGTCGATGTATTAACAGGTGGGTTCAACGCCGAATACGGCGGCCGGATCTCCTCCGTGATCGATATCCGGACCCGGGAAGGAAACATGAAACGACTCAGTGGCCTGGTCTCTGCCAGTCCGTTTATGGCGCGCGGCGTCATCGAAGGGCCGATCAAAAAACTGGAGGCGGATGGGGGAGGGAGCTCCTCCTTTATGCTCAGCGCCAAGCATTCCTATATCGACAAAACTTCGGAGTACCTGTATTCCTATGCAAAATCGGCACTGGACTCCACCAATACCCTTCCTTTCAATTTTACCGATCTTTACGGGAAGGTCGCTTTTCTGACCGGCAACGGGACCAAGTTCAACCTGTTCGGATTCAATTTCAGGGACGGGGTGAACTATCAGGCGGCTTCGCTGGACTGGAATACATCCGGGGGCGGTTTTGACTTTACGGTGGTGCCGCCCAACTCCAATCTCATCTTCGGTGGTACGGTGGGTTACTCCGACTACCTGATCTCTCTGAAAGAATCGGGGGAGGATCCCCGGATGAGCCAGATCGGGAACGTATCGGCCCAGTTGGACTTTACCTACTTCGGAGGGCAGAGCGAACTTAAATACGGCATCCTGTTCAACGGTATCAATACCGATTTCGTCTTCCGGAATTTCCTGGGTGTGACGATCAAACAGGAAGATTTTACGACCGAACTGGGCGGCTTCCTGATCTACAAGCAACGGATCGGAAATTGGGTGATCGAGCCCAGCCTTCGGATACAACTCTATGCTTCTCAGGGGAATACGACACTCGAGCCCCGCTTTGGCGCCAAGTACAACGCCAGCAAGCGGTTCCGCCTGAAATTTGCCGGGGGGATGTATTCCCAAAACCTGCTCAGCAGTGTCAACGAGCGCGACGTCATCAACTTGTTTGTCGGTTTCCTGACGGGCCCGGAGCAGACCATCTACCTGCCGGGTAGCCAAACTCCCGCCAATAACCGGCTGCAGAAAGCCATTCACGGCGTCGCCGGCATGGAGATCGATCTGGCCGACAATCTGGAACTCAATTTGGAAGGATACTACAAGGGCTTCACCCAATTGATCAGCCTCAACCGCAATAAGCTGACACAGCAGGATCCGGAATTCGCCACCGAAACCGGCGAGGCCTACGGTGCAGACCTTACGCTGCGCTATGAAACGCCGCATTTGTATTTGTGGGGTACCTATTCCCTAACCTATGTATTCCGCGATAACGGCGAGCAGGTGTATCCTACGGTTTTTGATCGCCGGCACAACGTAAACCTGCTGGCTTCCTATGCCTTCGGGCAGAATAACCAGTGGGAATTGGGCCTCCGCTGGAATTACGGTTCCCCATTCCCCTTTACCCAAACCCTTGGGTTTTATCCCTTCGTGAATTTCCTGGAACAAGGGCTCGACACCGATCCCAAAACGGATAATCCGCCGCTTGGGATCATTTATACCGACCAGTTAAACGGAGGCCGCCTGATCTCTTTTCATCGCCTGGATGCTTCCCTGAAGCGGACCTTTACGTTCTCGAAAACCCTCAATATGGATGTCACCGCCAGTGTGACCAACGCTTATAATCGCCGCAATATCTTCTATATCGATCGCAAAACGGCGGAGCGGGTTGATCAATTGCCGGTTTTGCCGAGTCTGGCGGTTACGATGCATTTTTGAAGAGTTGAAAAGTTGAAGAGTTGAAAAGTTGAAGTGAATTCAACTCTTTGCTATTCTTTGTAAAAAAGTAGTTTCAATTTAATAGCACCTTCGGCGGGCGGAGTCAGCACATCCGGATTTAATAAGTCTAGGGACGCCAGGACAGCCTGCCTTTTTACAATTCGCTACAGGCCATACCCTCCCTGTAAGATAATGGTGCCAAAATATTTTGGCACACCACTGGTGCGCTAAATTTATTTGGCGCGGGAAAAGCCAGCCTTTTTTGCAGTTTTAAAAAATCATCTGCATTTCCACATCCTTGTACTCCACATACTTTTTTTCAAAGTATTATTCAAATTAAAAAAAAAAGCACATCCAGCGGGCGCAGCCGCTGGATGTGCTTTTTTTAATTTAAGAGTACTCCGCTACCTTAACAGAGTAACTTCTCCTTTCAACAATACTTCCTGTCCATCGCCCAGTTTGATGAGGATGAGGTAGGCGTAGGCATCGGAGGGGGCGGGTTTACCGTTCTGGCGGCCGTCCCAACCCTGATCGCCATTTTCGTTGTCGTATACCAGTTGTCCCCAGCGGTTAAAGACCTTGAACTCGAGGATCTCAACCGCATCGTTTTTCAGCAGGCGGAACCGATCGTTGGTGCCATCATTGTCGGGGGTAAAGGTATTGGGCAGTTCGAAGTTACTGTTATTGACCAGGATTTCAACGGCGGCGGAAGCATCGCACCCGACAGCATCGATGATATAGACCTGATAGGTGGCGATCGTGCCGTCTTCATCCACACCCGGGGCCTCGGTGGCAAACGGATTCAGGTTGACCCCGTTACCGATGGTATCCTGTCCGAGCAGCCAGATGTACAAGGGCTGCAGAAGGCCGGAAGGCGTCGTGAAGGCCTCCAGCGAAAGCGGCGTACCTTCGTATACTTCCCCGGAGGGTGTAATTACGAGGCTGTCGACGACAAAGCCGGGCGAAACTTCCACGTTGATCGTTTCATTCAAGACAAAGCAGGCACTGGTGAATTCGACCGTATACTCAGTGGTCGTGGTCGGCTGAACGGTGATGGTCTGCGTCGTTTCTCCGCCCGGGGACCACAGATAGGTGCCGGCCACATCGGCCGAGGCGGACAAGGTGATGGCATCACCGATACAAATGATCGCGTCATCGCTAACCGTCAGCACAGGCGGCTCGGAAAGCACCTGAACGGTGACCGTGTCCAGGCGGGCTTCACATCCCGGTTTCTGCACCGATACCACATAGGTGGTCGTCACCTCCGGCGCCACCAGTGGGTTGGGATCGTTGGAAATGATATTGCCGTTGACCGTCCAGATATAGGTCGCGTTCGGGTCGGGATCGTTGAGGTTGAGCTGAATGGAATCGCCGGGGCAGATCGTGGGACTCGGCGGGAAAATGATATCGGGTAGCACCACGACTTCGATGAAGGCATTGGCTTTCACCGGGCAGCCCTGAAACTCTCCTTCCACGGTATAGGATGTCGACCCATAGGGGAAGGCCAGGGGATTTTGACAGTCGCTACAACTCAATCCCGACGTCGGTGACCACTCGTACGATTCGATCGCTTGATCGGACATAACCGTCAACTGGAGGGTGTCGCCCTTGCAGATCGTTGAGTTGGAAGGCTCTATGGAAATAAAGGCGGTTGGGATCACGATGATCTCCACCTCGGCTGTATCGACACAGGCCCGGTTGGTCGTGATCCGCTTATAGACAGTCGTCTCCACGGCTTCGATGACCAGGTTCCAAAGGGTATCCGGAGTCAGGAAACCAACGGGTGGGACCCAGAGGTGCTCCATATCCGGGAAGTTGGCCGGTTCATAGTTGGGAGAAGTGATGGTGATCAACTCGCCCTGGCAGTAGGATTCCTTGTCCGGGATCAATTTGGTGATCTCGTTGAACGGCAGGGAATCGACCCGGATATGGATGGAGTCGACCACATAGCAGGCCCCCACCTGAAGGGTAGCGTAGTAGGTGGTCGAAACTTCAGGTGTGACGGTTGGATTGACGCTGGTGGGATCCGTGATCGTACTGTCGTTGGGAACCCATTGCAGGCCAAGACCGGCGGTAGATGTAAGCGCCATCAGGTCGACGGACGTGCCCAGGCAGATCTCCAGCGAATCGACCGCAGGTTCCAGGATCGATACATCGGCCGGAATGACCTCAACGTTTACGGTAGTGGTATCGGCGCAATAGGCGTTTTGACTGGTGGCGATGAGCGTATATTCCGTCGAAAATTCGGGTGTAACGGTTGGGCCGGAAGACGTAGGATCGGTCAGGGTCGGATCATTGGGGTTGGAACTCCATTCGTAGGTGGTTGTAACCCCTGTGATCTGATTAGCCAGCGTCACGCTGTAATTCTGACAGATAAGGGTATCGGCGAAGTTCAGCGTCGGCCAGGAGAACGGATCCACGTTTATGGTGATCTGATCGCTGGCCGTACACCCGGCTATTTCCACGTTTACGGTATAGGTAGTATTAAATAATGGGGCAATATCGACCGTTGGGCTGCTTAGCGGGTCGAGGATCGTGGTGTTATTGTTCCACTGCAATCCCGAATCGCCCACGTTGTTTTGCGCAAAAAGGGAAATGGTATCGCCCTGACAAATGCCCGTCGGGCCGATCGGCTGGATCTCAACCTGGGGATCCACTACGTCGAGGTAGATGCTATCGACGTCGAAACAAACGCCCAGGGTGCCCACCACATAAACCATGGTATCCTGGGTGGGATTGGCGAAGGGCGTCTGGCCGTTCGGGTTGGTGAATACACCTGCCGGTGACCACACGTATTCCAGTGCGCCAACCACATCGAGCTGCAAGCCGACACCGGCGCAAACATAGGCCGTATCGGCGTTGCCTGAGAAAATCTCGACATCCAGTTCATCGTGGAGTTCAATGACCAGTTCTTCAAAGGCCACTTCCCCGCATCCAAAGTCGTTGGTCAGCTGGATAATGATCGTTTCCACGCCTTCCGTGATGCCATCGGCCGATGCCGTGATCGGGAAACTGAAGGAAGTGGTACCTGCCGGGAAGGTGATCTGTGAGGGTATGTTCAATTGGTAGTCGACCCCAAGGGTTGCCGTACCGGAAATGACGACGTTGTAGGTCACGTCCTCTTCCTGTGCGGAGGAAAGGCCCAGGACGATCTCGTCCGGGATGTCGGTACATTCCTCGACCATGTATTGGATGCCGTTGTTGTAATTGATACCCAGGGTCGGCGTACCGCCTTTGATATCCGAAATAAAGACCCCGGAGTCGAATGCGGTATCCCCGCGGTCGCCGATGGCCAGTTTGATGTGGTAGGTGTTGCAGGGAATTACGGTTGCCTTTGCAGTCAGACTGGGTTTGACGCCAAGAAAATCGGAGGTCAAACCATCGTAAACCAGACTTTGACCGGCGAGGTTATTGCGATAGTATTCCCAGTTGAGCTGGTTGTTAACGCTATTGATCTGCACCGGCACGTTGGACGGTGGAGGTAATACGGCGATGTTCTTCTGTCCGTTCAATCCGGGATCGCCCACGATACCCGGACCGGAAATGAGGAATGCGAAGATGTCGTTGAAACTGGAGTTGACATATTCCGGGTACTCTTCAGAGCCGAAGACGTATTCAAAGGTCAGTTCATCGGTGGCCGCATACACGTCGACCTCGACGATACAAACGTCGGTTGAAGTGGTACCGTTTCCGGATTGAGCGGAGAGCACGTCCAAGTCGTCGTCGCCCTGGCCACCCCAGGAAGTAGAGGCGAAAGAGCTGCCCGGGTGGTTGATCCCGAGTTGGAAGCCGTTGTCGGCCACGCGTCCGGAGGTAAGCACCAGGCCTTTTTTAAGGCCAAGGTCCGTTAGATCGCCGCCGTCGAAAGTGCCATAAGCGCCTTCGGGGCAGTTGATATTCGTGATGGTTACCTCGGTAGTCGAGGAGGCGATGTAATCGATGATGGTCAGGGAGTCGACCGAATCGTCAACCTGGATAAGGTCGGGCGGATCGCAAGGGGTCGTGGAGCATTCCCAGGAACCGTAAAAGCCATCGAGCTGAATGCTTCCATCGGATATGAACTGCAAGGTCAGCACCCCACTATTGGCCTGGACGGTGTAGGAAACCGAACCCCCTCCCGACTGGCCTCCCTGCACCTGAGCGATCAGGGGGGAAGTGGTATTAGGGCCGTTGTAGAAACGAATGGCATCCGTTCCGGTCAGGGCAATGTTGTAATAATTCAGGGTAAAGGTGATACAGGCCGGAGGGCCCGGAGGCATAATGGTAAAGGTATAGTTCTGGTTGGGCGCATAGTCGCCGTCCGGTCCGCCGCTGTCGTAGATCTCCCCGGAACAGAGGGTGGTCGTCTGACTTTCATCCAGAATGATGACGGGTGGTTTTTCGATGATGCACAACTGGAAAGTACCCCAGTTGGGCGCTGCCGTAGCGGAGTAGTCCGTGATCCGAACAAAATAAGGCAGCCCGGCATCGAGGCCCGAGAGTTCGAGTTCCACCACATTTTCATTGATGACGGCGGCCCTGCAGTCCAGGATCTCCATACCGTCAAACTCACAATCGCCGCGGTAGATGGCGATCTGAGGCATATTCATGGCAACCGAGCCCATCCCGTCGGTTACCCCGGTGACGGTGATCAGATAATCCATGATGGTGTCGGAGGCGACGAAGGAGAACCAAACGTCGTGGTCCATTTCCCCGAGTCCGGAACAGTTGGCTATGCTGGGGATATTATCGTTTCCGATATCGCTGGGCGTGGCCTCGAAGTTGGTAAAAAACACCGTGCTGTCGCACCAGGGAGCTACGCCGAGGTCGATGATCCCAGGGCAATCGTCATTGACGGGGGCCTGGGCAAAAGCTGCAATCGAAAGGAAAATAAAGAGAAGGGTGAGCAATTTTCTCATAAGCCGGAAAAATTATTAGATATGGTTCCAGTTGCCAAAAATACGATCTTTTTAATGCTTTCCAGACTTCCGCCGGAATATTCATGTCGTCAAGGTAGCATTTCTTGAGATATATGTGTATAGGCAAAGAAAAATTTAGAACACGGTGATCTTCTGTTCCCGGGGTTCTAAATTTTTCTTCGCTTAAAATGGGGAGCCCTCATAGTTATTTTTCGCTGCTTGGCATGGGGCTGCAGTTATCCAGCGCCGATTGTACTTCCTGTACCTTTCGGTATTCAAGGCCGTTGCCCCAGGCGAAGTGAATGTAGTTGATGATATTGGTGATCTCGAAGTGATTGAGATCGGAGATGGCCGCCATTTCCTGATCGTAGGTTTTCCCGTTGACCACGATCGGGCCTTTTTGTCCATACCGGATGATACAGGGTACCTGTTCGGGGTGCAGCCCGAGAAAGTCCGATTGAGCAAGTGGTGGGATGAGCCCTTCCAGCCCGCTTCCGTCGGGCATGTGGCAGTTGCTGCAATGGTAGGCATAGAGCCGTTCTCCCTGAGGGAAGGGATTGGACGAACACCCTCCCCAAGCGAGAAGAAAACAGGCGCTTGCCAAAAGTAGGGGATTAACCCGCATGCGTCTTTCCTTTTGTTTAAAATGCGCAGTAAGTGGATGGACAAAATATTTTGTCCAATTTTCTGAAACACTTTCCTCAGGGGGCGAAGGTACGATTATTTGTGAAATAGGGCTTTTCTGCCCGGCCCAAACCGTATATCCAGGCTTTTTCTTTCAAGGCTTCAAATTGCCGGAAGGCGCCCCTGTGATTGCCATGTTGGGTGGCGCTCCGAATGCCGGCTGCGTGAAGAAGGCAGCCCAGCCACCACCAGCGGCGGGCATGGGTGTACAGGTTGCGGTGGGATACCCATGTATGTGCCGTGATATCCCGGATCGCCATTCCGGAAAATCCCGCATTTTCGGCATGGGATTGGTGCTCTTCCGCGGTGTCGATATCCGGGATGACCCAGCCGCTGAGCCAGTCGGCCAAAAGGAATTCCTGCCGTTCGGAAAGGGGCCTGCCCGTTCGCATATATTCGGCAATTACCAATACGCCCCCGGGGCGCAGCAAACGGAAGGCTTCCTGGTAAAAAAGGTGCTTGGCCGGGCTGTGGCAGAGGCTTTCACAGGCCCATACCACATGGAAAGAACGGTCGGGGAATGGGGTTTGGTGGTAGTCGGCCTGCTCAAAACGAACTAAGGACTCGAGCCCTTGTTCCAGGGCACTTATCCGGGCGCTCCGGATCTGCTCCGGTACGGGACTGATGCCGGTCACCTGTGCTTGTCGCGTTTTGGCCAACCATAAGGCACTGGCGCCCAGTCCGCACCCGGCGTCCAGCACCCGGCATCCGGAGGTGATCCCGGCCAGGTCGGCCAGCACTTCATTGAGGCGGAGGAGGGCTTGCTTATGGAAGCGGGCCTGTTCGTCGTAGTATCCGAAGTGGATGGCCGGATTATCACGGTCGTGCCAGGCGACCGAATAGTCGAAGGTGGTTTTTTTGTAGTAGTCGATTAATTTTTTGAGGAGGGGGGAGGGAGGAGGGAGAAGAGAATCCGTCTTCTGCTCCCTGCTCCCTGCTCCCTGCTCTCTCCTCATCGGATAATTATTTTCTGCACCTGCTGCACCAGTTCCGTTTGCAGTCGCACAAAATACGTGCCGGGCTCGAAGTTTTGCGCGAAAATGAAATACTTCGACTCGCCTTGCGGGATCGACCCGGAATAGATGGTTTGGACGGTTCGGCCCAGCATATCCACCAGTTCGATCGTGCCTTCCAGGCTTTCACTGCTCGTGACGGGAATACAGGTGATCGCACTGGCGGGATTGGGAAACAGGGGCGCCATCTCGGCGAGGGCAGCCGGGATTTCCGAAGTTCCGGTGGTGAAATCGACGGTGAAATTCCAATAGCCGGCCGGAGCGGGCATAGGACGGGTCAGTGTTTTACCGGAATTTGACTCGCCTTCGATGTAATAGAAAACCTCGGTTGGCGCCAATTGTGCCGGGATGTAACCCGTCCAGTGGGGGTCCGCATCGTTGAAGGTCATGGGTACAGCAGTATAGCCCTGTGTCGTATCGGTGGTGAAATACAATTTGGCCGAATGGATCCCGCTGCGGTGCTGGATAAAGGCGTTTACTTCGAAGGGCTCGTAGTAGTCGACCACATTTTCCAGGGGTTTGTGCTGGATCAGCAGGGGATCGGCCACGCCGATGGCCTTGGTGATGCA
Organism: Lewinellaceae bacterium; assembly: GCA_020636275.1. GTDB lineage: Bacteria > Bacteroidota > Bacteroidia > Chitinophagales > Saprospiraceae > JADJTT01. The sequence goes on from JACJYD010000002.1 coordinate 505,554, forward strand.
GTGCAGCGCGCCCAGTGACCCGATAATGCTGTTGCACTCGATGCCGTGCACCTTATATCCCGGCAACTGCTGGCGAAGGATCTCCAGGTTGGGCTCGTCGTATTGAGGATCGTAGGTCGGCACCAGGACCGTTTTGTTGACATAGAGGAGATTGGAGTAGGTCCGGTAGTCGCCGAAGGGCGGATAGGTACCGTTTCCGGCGGGCGGACTTTGGATCCGGACCACCTTATAGGGGGTGCCGAAAGGCGTCGTGTAATTGGAGAGGACGTATTGCAAATTGGCTTCGATCTGGGGCCCATCGGCCGTTCCTTCCGGGTATTGGGCAACCAGCAGCGTTTCCTCGTCCAGCAGGTACCAGTGCATGTCGATGTGGTGAATGCCGTCGTAGGGAAGGTTCGGCACCTTGATATAGGTATCGATGCCCATGAAGGAATTCATGATCTGATCGATCTCGGCTTCCGTTTTCGGGGTCACGCCGAAGCTGTTTCCGACCCCGTTTTCATCCAGCACCAATTCTTCGGAAAAGGCGGTCCCCATGCCATCCGGCAGGTAATTTCCACCGGTGTGAACCAGATCAGTGGGCGCTAGGGTCGTAGAGTAGACGGGAATATTCATAAAAGCGCCGATCTTCTCCGGGACCAGGTCGTCTTTGGGCCGGGGGCGGTTGTAGATCCAGTCGATGATATAAAGGGAATCTACGTCGTTGGCATATACGCAATTGGGTCCGTAGTCGCGGATCCAGATGGTGTTGTACGGGGCTTGCAGGTAGGTGATGTTGTTGAGATCGGGGAGAAAATAGTTGTTCGTCAACTCATATTTGACCTGATTGGAGTCGGAACAAACCACGATCACTTCGCATTCCTCCTTGGCGTACTCGATAATTTGCGCGAGGATGGGTTTGAAAGACGTCCAGGTCACTGCCAGGGCCTGGATCTCTTCCCATTCAGCCATTGCCCGAACGGGGTAGGGAGGCGGATCGGTGATCCCGTCCAATTCTTCCGGGAAATCGTAAAGGCCCGATTGGAGGAGCGACCATTCCTGCGGCGCCATCCCGCGGGGAAGGTCCTTTTGGGCCGAAAGCAAAATTGGAATGATCAGACTGAACAGCAGCGTAAAATATCTCATGACAAAAAATTTTGGCCAAGATACTACATTCTTGAAGAGGAGGAAAGCACTGGCGGCGCTTTCCTCCTCAAGCGCTTTTTTCGTAACATTGCAGGGGAATTCAGTTTCTACTATTTTTTAAAAATCAAGGTCTTTATGGAATGGGTTTTGCCAAATTTTGCCAGTTCGGAGATGTGGGTCAGCCTCCTGACGCTGACCTTTCTGGAGATCGTTCTCGGGATCGACAATATCCTGTTTATTTCCATCGTGTCGAACAAATTGCCGGAAAGCCAGCAGCAAAGGGCCAGCAACATCGGGTTGCTGCTGGCTATGGTCCTGCGCATCGCCTTGCTTTTCGGGGTCACCTGGCTCATTTCCATGCAGGAGCCCTGGCTCAGCTTCCACTACAGCTGGCTCGACGGCGATTTTTCAGGGCAGAGCCTGATCCTGATCGCCGGGGGAATCTTTTTATTGTATAAAAGCACGACCGAGATCCACCAAAAACTCGAGGGGCGGTCGCACGAAGAGGAGAACGCGGTTGCAAAAAAGAGCAGTATTTCCTCCGTGATCATGCAGATCGCGGTCATTAATATCGTATTTTCATTCGACTCCATCCTCACTGCCGTGGGGATGACCAACGGACTGCACGGAGCCCTTTTCATTATGATCATTGCGGTGATCCTGTCGGTGGTGATCATGATGATCTTTTCCATCCCGGTCAGCCATTTTATCAACCGGCATCCTACTTTTCAAATGCTGGGTCTGGCCTTCCTCCTGCTCATCGGTTTCATGCTGATCGCCGAAGGAGCGCATCTGGGGCATTTCAAACTGGCCGGGGCCGAGATTGGCGCGGTGCCCAAAGGATACCTGTATTTTGCCATCGCATTCTCCCTTTTTGTCGAATTGCTGAATATGCGCTTACGCAAGCGGCCCGATCCGGTGCAACTCCACGGGGCTCAGGAAGATGCCGTTGCAGAGGGGTTGTTGAAGAAGTAAAAAATGAAGAATATCACTCCCGGAAAATGGGTCCTGCTGGGGCTCTTTCTGTTGCTCGCAGCGCAGGCAGTCGTCCTGGTCGACTGGTTGGTATTGGATAGTTCCTTTCCCTGGCTGAGCGCCTGGTTCTTCGGAACGGCAGTACTGGCGCTGTTGATCCTGGTGTATCGCAAGCAGATCATCAATTACAGCGAGTTGAAAAACCTGACCAACAACGGATTTGCCCAGGTGGAGGCCTTGTTTTACCTCCACTCCCGTCTCCAACTGCGCAGGGCCTTGCCCCGTATGCGCAGCTTCGGCATCTCGCCCGATTTTGCCAACGTAGTGGTTGACTACGTGCTCAAGGTCCGACCAGAGGTCATCGTCGAATGCGGGGGCGGGATCAGCACCCTGGTCAATGGCTATTTGCTCGAACAGCAAGGCCGCGGCCACGTTTACGCGCTCGAACACGACGCAAATTTCGCCCGCCAAACCCTGGAAGAATTGCAGCGGCACGCCCTGACCAACTGGGCTACCGTCATTCACGCTCCCCTGGAAAACTTCCAGTTGGAGGGAAAGGATTGGAAATGGTACGCCGCCAAAGGCTGGAAAGACCTCCCCGGGATCGACTTTTTGATCGTCGACGGTCCGCCGGCATTCGTGCAGGAAAATGCGCGTTATCCGGCATTCCCGCTGCTACTGGCTAAACTGAACCCCGGCGCAACGGTCCTGGTAGACGATTGCATCCGCCCCGACGATAAACATACCGTGGAAAAGTGGGTCCGGGACCATCCCGAATGGACGGTGGAATGGGTGCAGACCGAAAAGCTGGCTGCGGTGCTGAATAGGAGTTTTTAAGTTTATAAGGGTATGAGTTTTTAATTGATTTTCAAAAACTTATACCCTTGTCAACTTAAAAACTGAAATCATTTCCTCCCCCATATTTCAACGATGGCTTTCTTGTCGGCATCGTCGGAAGTATCGTACCAGACGACTACCTTTTTCACCGACCGGGGCCCCAGGAGTCCCAGCTTGATCACTTTGGACCGTTGGCCTTCTGCCAGGTTTTGCCCCAGCTTGACGATCTTTTCCCTCCCCTTGTCAAACTGGATCGAACAACGGGCGATGTTGGCTTCCGAGCGCGTTACCCGGAACTGAATAGCAGTGAAGCGATCGTTCGAATTGGCGATGAGGATCTCGTCGCGGTCCAGTTTGCGGTTCACTTTTTTCTCCCCGATCTTTACCCATTCAGGTGGCGGTCCGGCCTGGATGGGCTTGGCGGACAACAGGGCAAAGATGGCAAAACCGAGAAAAATGACCCAGGAGTAGGGCGTGGAGCGGTAGCATTGGATACATTTCATGGGTATGGAGAGTTGGTGATTAGTGATTAGTGATTAGTGATTGGTGATTAGTGATTGGTGATTAGTGATTGGTGATTAGTGATTAGTGGGGAGGAGGGGTGTTTTTCGAACGAAATTTATGGAGAGAGTGATATAAATGAAATTTTAAAATCGATAACAGTCCCCACAAACTTCCCACACCATAACTGATGTGCAATACCCCAAACGCGATCCGGGAGAAGGGTAGTATCGCAAAATTCCGCTCGCGGATGGAGATACGCAGCCCGGCGATGCCGGTCAGAATGAAGTAGAGCAGGAAGGGGAGCCAGGCGATCCACCAGCCGAAGAGACTCAGGATTATTGCAGAAAGCAAATAGAGCACAAAAGCCATCGGTACGAAGTGCCGGAGCGAGAGCGACGACAACTGCCGGGTCAGGAAGGCGGTTCGGACGACCCACAGGCCATTTCCGAAATTGTTCTTCCACAAACCCTGAAACGTGTCGCGGGCATAGTAGGTGCATTGGACTTCGGGCAGGAGCAGGATCTTTCCTCCCGAATTGTAGATCCGCTTGTTGAATTCGATGTCCTGGTTGCGCAGGAGTCGTTCGTCAAACAGGCCGTAGGTGTCGAAGACTGCCCGGGGATAGCAGCCGAAAGGCACCGTGTCGACTTCCGTGGTTTTCTCCACGCCGATGCGGAAAAGGGAATTGCCGACGCCCAGGGGGTGCCTGAGAACGGCTGCGATGGCCCTCGCTTTGGGGGTTTCGGACCGCGGTTCCGTCAGGCAAACACCCCCTACGTTTTGAGCGGATGTGGCTTTCAGCCCTTGCACCAGTTTCCGGATATAATCGCGGGGATAGGAAGCATGGGCGCCCATGATGAAAATAATGTCCCCCGTAGCCGCCCGGATGCCCCGGTTGAGGGCGTGCGGCACGTAGCGGTCGGGATTGTCGAGCAAGGCGATCTGCGGGTGGGCTTTCGACCACGTTTCCACGATGGTACGGGTCCGGTCCCGACTTCCCCCGTCGATCACGAAAACTTCCAGGCGCTCCGTGGGATAGGATTGGTCGAGGATGTTTTGCAGAACCTTCCCGATAAAGCGTTCCTCGTTGAGGCAGGGAATGAGCACGCTGACGAGCGGGGAATTCATGCGCCGAGGATTTTTTGGTACAGATCCACCAACTTTCGCTCTTCCGAAGCCCAGTTGTAGGTCGATTCCATAGCTTCCCGTCCACGCTGCCCCATCGCCCGGGCTTCATCCGGGTGAGCCAGGAGGTATTCCACGGCTCCGGCGATGGCTGCCGGGTCGGCGGGGTCGACGCAAAGACCGCAGCCGCGATCTTCTACGAGCTTTTTCCAGCGGGGGAAATCCGAACAGACGACGGGAATGCCGGCGGCCATGTATTCAAACAGCTTGTTGGGCTGGTTTTTATTGTGGTTGGGTGCAGGGAGGAAAGTGACGATCCCGATGCGACTGGCCGCCATCAGGTCGGCAACCGTTTTCCGGGGCTGCTGACCCAGGTAATCGACCCTGTCCCAATCCGGGTGCCGGGCCAGCTCCGCCTCCAGGCCCGAGCTGCCAAAGGTCCCGACCAGGCTTAGCTTCCAGGTTCCGGGCAGGGCCAGGGAGGCGATCAATTCCCGGATGCCCCGGATCTCGTTGATGAGGCCTACATATATAACGTCGCGGGTCTTTTTCGACCAGTCTTCTTCCACGTACATCATATTTGCCTCCGGGTAGTTGTTGATGTCCACGGTCAGGGGGTTGACGGGTTGCAGGCGGTCGCGGACGGTATCAACAGCCGTGACCACGCCATCCATTTTTCCGGCCATCCATTTTTCAAAAAGATCGAAAGCTGTGGCGATAACCGGCCGGAGGAGAGCGGGGATGTAGTATTTGGTCCGGATCTGGTTGGGAACGTGTTCATGGACGTCGTAGATCACCTTTTTGCCTTTTCGCTGCAGTTTCCGGCCGATGGGGATCAATTCCGGGTCGTGGAAGTGGTAGATCGCGGCATCCACTTCCAGGGCCTTTTGGAACACGGCCTGCGTGGTCGCCCACATGCGGGTCAGGCGATTCCGGGCCGGCGCCTGTACGGCGTGGATCCGTACGCCGGGAAATTCGCCGGGCTGTTGGTTGGCCACGATCAGGTGGACCTCGTAGCCGTGATTGGCCAGGGAGGCGCATTCCCGGTACAGGATGCGGGTATCCGCCCAGGGATGCACACTGGTGAGATGGCAGATCCGGGTCTTATTCATAGAGCGATCGATAGACGGTTAACAATGCCGTTTCCTGGTTTTCCCAGTTGTAGGTGCGGGCGGCTGCTTCCAGGTGCGGCCGGTAGTCTTCGGGCTTCCAGGTTCCAATCTCCCGGATGGCCTCCTGGAGTTGACCGGGGTCCCGGAAGTCCTGTACCACGACGCCCATTTGACTGGTGAGTACGTATTTGAGGCCCTCGAGGTTAGAAGCGACGACCGGCAGGCCGGCCATGATGTATTGAAAGATCTTGTTGCCGATGGTCAGGTTGTGGTTGCCGGAAAAGCCCTGGTAGAGGCAGAACCCGACATCTGCGCAGGCCGTATAGCGGTCGAGCTCGGTAGGGGAGACGGCGGGGTGGTAAAAGATATTGGCGTGCTTTTCGGCAGCCTGTTCGACCATTGGAACGAGAAGACCAAAGCCCAGCACGACCAGCACATATTCGTCGCCCAGTTTGGGGAAAATGTCCAGCAGCAACTCCACTCCCCGGTGGGGACTCAATCCTCCCTGGTACAGAAAGATCCGCTGATGGGCCTGGATCCCGAATTTTTTGCGGAAAAGATCCTCGTGGGGACCAGGTTTGCGGTAGTTTGGGCAGTTCATCACCACGACGGGGCGTGGGATCTTATACCTTTGGACGTAGGCGTCGGCGATCAGGGGGCTGACGACCATCATGGCATCGGAATGGCGAATGAAGAACCGTTCGGCTGCCCGCAGCAGGAAGCGCGGATAGTACTTCGTTTGGGCGTCCGACTTGTCGAATTCCAGTTCGTGGGCGTCGTAGACGATCTTTGCCCGGCGGTTGACCAGCCATTTGGCCAGCACGACCACGGGCAGTGGTTCGAGATCGTTGCAGTGGAGGATATCGACTTGGCGCGCCATCCGGATGAGGCGCAGCCAGAGTTCGGCGTATTTGATGAGCTGCACGAGGCGGTTTTTGGACCATTGGCGCGTTCGCAGCCGGATCCGTGTGACGGGGACCCCCGCAATTTCGTCCTCCTCGGGCAGGTCGCCGCTGTGCAGGGCGGCCACGCGAACCGAATAGCCTCCTTTTTGCAGGGAAATACACTCCTTCAGCACGCGGCTGTCGTGCAGAAAGTTGTTGAATACAATGGATAGTACAGACTTCATAAAAGTCTTTTTCAGAAACTTCGTGCAAAGGAACAGATTTTTTCCCTTTTCTCCTCACCCTTCACCCTTCACCCTTCACACATGCGCCATACGCCAAAGAAGGATCAACCGGACGCTTACCCCCAGGGTGTAGGCCCCGGCGAGCAGCAGGAGGGTCTGATTGGGATCTTTCAACCACCAGGCTCCTGCGAGAAGGGCCGACAGCACGAGGGCCAGCTGGCCGAATTCCAGCGCCGTGTACCAGCGGGTGTGTTCTTTCAGATAAAAAAGCGCCGACAGGGGTGCGGCGACGAACTGCAGGAACAGCGGCAGGGAAAAGAAGCGAGCATAGAGCCCTGCCGTTTCCCAGGCCGGGCTGAATACGAAGCTGAACAGGGCCGGCGCGGCCCAGAAGAGCAGCAGGAAGGGAATGGCGCCCAGGAGGCTCAGCCGGAAGAGGGTTTTTCGAAAGACCGGCCGGCAATGCCCCAGGGCGTGGATCTCCTCACTGGCCTGTTGTTTGAACACCTCCTCGAATGCCCGGCCCACCACGAGGAGGGGTTGCCGGAGCACCGCGTTCATTTGCCCGAAAAATCCCGCGATTGCAGGGGTGAAGAACAGGTTGAGCAGGATGGGCGGCAGCTCGACATTGCCCTTATTGAAGAGGCTGCCGATCACCATGGTGCCCGGAAAATGACGAAAGCGCCGGGCCTGTTGCAGGACCTCCGCCCTATTTCGGGTCTGAAAGAAGGCGCGGTCCTTTTTTCCAAATGCCAGTAGGAACTGAAATAGCCCGACCAGCCAGGAGATAAAAGTGCCCCAAATGAGTCCGCCGGCGCTCTTCCAGATCCAGGCCAGGCCGATCCGACCGCCGGCGTTTGCGCCGCTGATCAGGATCTTGGACCGGGTGAGCAGGCCGAACCGCTTGTGCCGGTTGTGCCAGAAATTGAACACGTTGTACCAGCCCTGCACGAGGATCGAAGCCGGGATGAGGCATAGCCAGGGCGCCAGGTCCGGCTCACCCAGCAGATTGGCCAGTTTGTGCCGGAAAGGTACCAATGCCAGCAACAGCACCCCGCTGAACAAGGTTGTACTCCAGCCGGCGGCCAGGCCGGTGTGAAAGGCCTCGCGGCTATCTTTGGGAATGAGAATAGCCAGTTCATACCGGCCGGTCGCCACCACGCTTAAAATGGAGACCAGTGCGGCATACAGGTAAAAAACGCCGAACGCTTCGGGCGGATACAAGCGCGTGAGGATCGGCGCTACCGCAATGGGCAGAGCCTGGGCCAGGGTGGTGCCCGTCATGACCTTGATCACATTTTTGCTGTATTCCGATCGTATACGCATGGGGGTAAATGTAGCGCTTATTAGCAAACTTTGTCTAAATTTGGCACCGCAGCAAATACTCAGCAGATTATGAACGACTCCCGGTTTTTGGACCTCACCATGATCGCATTGCGCCTGGCTTTCGGGGGCATGATGCTGTTTCAGCACGGTCTTCCCAAGCTGGAACTATTGTTTTGGGGAGATCCCTCCAGCTTTGGCGACCCGATAGGCCTGGGGCCGGTAGCTTCCCTGGGGCTGGCCGTGTTTGCAGAGTTCTTTTGCGCCCTTCTGCTCATCCTGGGCCTGGCTGCCCGCCTGGCCGTCGTTCCACTGATCTGCACCATGGTTGTGGCGGTGTTCATTTCGAAAGGCGGCGCCCCCATCGGTGAAAAAGAATTGGGCCTGCTCTACCTGTTTGCCTTTATTGCCATCCTGATCGGTGGCTCCGGGTATTACTCACTTGACCGGATGCTCAAGCGGTCTTATTAGCACGTACGCTTTTCCCGGGCGCCGGCATTGAAAATTTGAAAAAATGAAAAACGCATATTTCCTCTACGCATTTGTTTTTTTATTCCTTTCCTGCAAAAGCAGCGCGCCGGAGCAGGTTTCCGACTATTTGCGCTTAGGCGGAGAAACCATGGGCACTACCTATCACGTCACTTACCGCGACAGCCTGGGACGGGAATTTCTGGCCCCGGTCGATTCGCTGCTGATCGCCTTTAACCAGGATGTTTCCACGTACATAGAATCGTCGGTAATTTCCCGCTTCAATCGCTCCGCTGAGCCGTTCGATCTGGGCATTTCGCTCGAAGAAGCCCAGGCTTTGCCGATTCCGGCCAGGGGCGACCGGCCGGCCGAGCATTTTGCAGCCAATTACGCCGCATCTCTGAGCTATTATCACCTTTCCGGCGGGGCCTTCGATCCTTCCGTCATGCCCCTGGTCAATTTCTGGGGGTTCGGATATACGGCCAAAAGGCCCGTCGAAACGGTAGACAGCAGCCAGGTGGACTCCCTCCGGCTCCTGGTGGGAATGGACAGCGTACTGATCTACGAGGGGAATTTTCTGAAAAAGAAAAAACCGGGCGTTCAGCTGGATTTCAGCGCCATTGCAAAAGGGTATGGGGTGGACCTCGTCGGCGTTTTTCTGGAGGATCACGGCATCCGGGACTATCTGGTCGAGATCGGCGGCGAAGTGCGGGCCCGTGGGGTGAACGAACAAGGGGAAGCCTGGAGGATCGGCATCAACACCCCCACCCCGGAAGCCGGGATCGATGAGATCCAGATGGCGGTACGCCTGCCGGACCGCGCCCTGGCAACCTCGGGCAACTACCGGAATTTCTACGAGGTGGAGGGCCGCAAGTACGCCCACACGATCAATCCCAAAACCGGGTACCCCGAATTGAACACCCTTTTGAGTGCTTCTGTCTTTGCGCCCACTTGTACCGAAGCCGACGCCCTGGCCACCGCCTGCATGGTGATGGGATTGGAAAAGGCATTTGATTTTATTAATAGCCAGGAAAACCTGGAGGGGTATTTTATCTTTGGGAAAGATGATGGTACCATGGATGTGCGTTATACTTCCGGACTGGAGGAATTTCTTTTAAAAATGGAATGAAAGGAACGCTTGCTTTCATTCAAAAAACAACCAAATGAGTTTCAACCTCACCCGCGACCTTTGTTTTTTTGACATCGAATCGACCGGCCTCAATGTGATCCGGGACCGCATATTGCAGATCGCCATCATCAAATTTTTTGCCAATGGGCGGGAACCGGAAGAATTATCCATGTTGATCAATCCCGGTATTCCCATTTCCGATGAGGCGATGCGGGTACACGGGATCACCCCGAAAGACGTGGCCAATAAACCCACTTTTCAGCAAGTAGCCCAGAAGATCTACGATTTCATCGGGAATGCCGACCTGGCCGGATACAATTCCAATCGATTTGACGTGCCTATGCTCATGGAGGAATTCGACCGGGCAGGGCTGGACTTCGACATAGAGCGTCGCCGGACCATCGACGTGCAGCGCATCTTCTACAAGATGGAACCCCGCAACCTGCGCGCCGCCCTTCGTTTTTATTGCGATAAGGAGATGGAAAACGCCCACGACGCCCTGGCCGATGTGAAGGCCACCATCGACGTGTTCAAAGGGCAGTTGACCCGGTACGACGGCGTGGATTACGAAGACGACGACGGAAACGTGTTTCCCAACCCCATCCGCAACGATATGCAGGCGATCTTTGAGTTCACCATGGATGAGAAGATCATCGATGTCACCCAGCGACTCCGCCTGACCCCCGACGGGGTGGTCGTTTTCAATTTCGGAAAATACGTCGGCCATCCCGTGGCCAAGACCCTGGTGGAGGACCGGCAGTACTACCATTGGATCCTGAACAAGGAATTCAGTGTGCAGGTGAAAAAGATCGTCAAGAAGCTCGTCGAGGATTATGAGGAAAAATTGCGTGATAATGGGTAGAACTGCCTGGTCTTGCGCAGTGGGCCTTTTCCTGTGCTTTTTGTTGCCGGCCTGTTATGAGAAACAGGAAGGGTGTCTGGATATCAACGCCACCAATTTTGACGTGACGGCCGACGTGGCCTGTTCCGATTGTTGTACCTATCCCCAGTTGAGCCTCAAACTGGAGCATAAAGCCGTTTTACCGGACACGACCCTGCCTTTTCGCTACGATAGTCTGTATTATGTGGCCGCATATCCCGATGTGAAATTCCGTTTTCATCGCCTGCGGTACTACCTTTCGGATATTCGCTTGTCAAGGACCGGGGCAACCGGCCGGGTCGTCGATTCCATCACCTTATACCTTCCGCAGAGTCCGGGCGATACGGTGCCCCTCCGGGTCGTCAACGACTTCATGCTGGCGGACCGGGATTTCCTGCAAGCCAAAAAACTCGGAACATGGAGGGGAGAGGGAACCTTCGACCGCCTGGACTTTACCCTGGGCATCGAGGATGCCATCCGCTACACCGATCCGGCAAAAACGCCGGGAGGGCATGCCTTGCAGGCGCCGGCGGAAGGCTACAACTGGTCGGAAGCGAGCGGATATATCTCCAATTTTATGCGGTACAGTACCGAAGCCCAACCCCTGGATACCCTCGAAGTCGCCATCACCACCCCTGTTCCCGTCTCCCTCATCCTCGACCCGCCCCTCGAGATCGTTCCCGGCTACAACATCACGCTGACCCTTTATCTCAACTACATGGCCTGGTTGAATGGACTCGACCTTTCTTCGGCTTCCCCCGCCGCTATTGAGCAACAATACACCAACCAGGCGGCAAATGCGTTCTATCAGATAGAAGTGAAGTTTAATTGAGCGGAAACTTTGGGAAGGCACCGGTGTTTTTTTTTAGAAAAAACTCAACCTTCCACTCTCAACTATCCCAAAATGCTACGCACCACCGCACTCTTTGCATTGCTCCTCCTTCTGACGGCGGCTTCCTGCCGGAAAGATAAAGCCGAATACGGAACGCTCGAGCTCCAGTTCAAGGCCTATTACGACGACCAGCCGCTCATCATGTTGCAGCCGTATGTTTACAACGATACGCTCGATGTGATGTTCCAGCGGTTTAATTTTTACATTTCCAATGTGGAGATCAATTCGGGTCAATCGGTTGATCCCCGGCAATTGATCGATATCGATTTCGTGGATTTTGACGGTGTCGACAATGTCGCCGCCGCCGATGCAGGGGACCTTATTCAGGTGGAAAAAGTGCCGACGGGGGCCTATGATCAACTGAGTATCGGACTGGGCGTTCCTGCCGACCTCAATGCCACCCAGGAATCCGATTATCCAGACAGTCACCCATTGGGAAAAGAGAGCCACTACTGGACGGCCTGGCAAAGCTATATTTTCACCATGATCGCGGGGAAGGTGGATACGGATAAAGACGGTGTGTTCGACGATAGCTCCATCGGCTACCACCTGGGGTCCGATCCGACCTACCGGACGGTGAATTTGGCGCATTCCTTTGAAATTCAGAAAGGGCAGACCACCCGGATCACGCTGGCGGTAGACCTGCATCAGATATTCAAAGAGGGCGATGGGTATATGGATATCATCGCCATTCCAGCCACGCATACGATCGCCAATCTGGACCAGGCCATCAAGGCCATGGATAATTTCCAGCAGGCCTTGCATATAGAATAACAGGGCCAGATAAAATTGGAAAGTCACTGATATGACCGAAAATCGCATCCTGATCTTCTTCCTCCTGACCGGGACCTTTTGGCTCCAGGCTTGTGCCGACGATATTTCGCCCGATCCGGTTGGCGACCTGGAATCCATTGCCTACGATCCGCAGCCGTACGAAGTTCCGGTCCCGCAGGGTTTCCCGCCCCTTACTGTGCCGGCCGACAATCCCATGACCGTGGATGGCGTGCAATTGGGACGTTTTTTGTTTTACGATCCCATCTTGTCGAAAGACAGCACCATGTCCTGTTTTTCCTGCCATTTGCCCCAGGGCGGATTTACCGATAACCTGTCGGTGAGCTTCGGCGTGGAAGGGCTGCCCGGCAAGCGAAGCGCTATGTCCCTGGAAAATGTCGCATTTTACAACAATGGCCTTTTCTGGGATGGCCGGGCGCACACGCTGGAAGAGCAGGCCTTGAAGCCCGTGGAAGATCCGCTGGAACTCAACGCTCCCTGGGAAATCGTAGAAGCGCGGCTCCGCCGGCATCCGGACTATCCCGCGATGTTTCGAAAGGCATTCGGGATCAGCGATTCGGGTGAAATCACGCGCGATCTGGCAGCCAAGGCCATCGCCCAGTTCGAGCGCATCCTGGTCAGCAGCGGCACCTCAAAATTCGACCGGAAATTCCTGGCAAAAGAGATCGGCATTGATTTTTCGGAAGCCGAGTACAACGGCTTCGACATGTTTTTCGACATCGAGGGGTCGCCCTTGCCCGACGCCCAATGCTTCCATTGCCACAATACCCCTTTGTTCACGACCAATGAATACTTCAACAACGGACTCCAGGAGGCGGCAACCCTCGACGATTTTCCCGATCCGGGCAGAGGCGCCATTACCGGAAAGAAGATCGACAACGGCAAAATGCGGGCGCCCAGCTTGCGCAACGTCATGCTGACGGCGCCTTATATGCACGACGGCCGCTTTGCCACGATCGAGGAGGTGCTGGACTTTTACAACCAGGGCATCCATTTTGCAGACAACCTGGACGAAAATCTGCTGCCTCCTCTCGGACTGACCGAACAAATGAAATCCGATCTCATCGCGTTTTTGAAAACCATGACCGATACCACTTTCGTTCAAAACCCGGCATTCAGTAATCCATTCCATCCATGACCCGATTGATCCCATTCCTGGCGGCACTGGTACTGATCGGAGCCTGCAACAAAGATCCGCTGGGCGATCTGGAACATATTCCGTACGCTCCGCAACCGTATTCCATGCCGGAGATGCCCTATTTTTTTCCCGAAATGGAGATCCCGGCCGATAATCCACAGACGGTCGACGGGGTGGCTCTCGGACGTTATTTATTCTATGACCCCATTCTTTCGGCCGACAGCACCATCGCCTGCGCCTCTTGCCACCGGCAGGAATATGCATTTTCCAACCACCTGGAAGTAGCCGTGGGGATCGAAGGGCGGCTGGGCACGCGAAACGTCCCCTCGCTGGTCAATGTGGGATATATGTCGAAGGGACTCCTCTGGGACGGCCGGAGGAAGAGCGTGGAAACGCTGGTCCTCCACACCATTCCCGATCCGGTGGAGATGGATTTTACAGTGGAAGGGGTCGTGGCGCGGCTCAAGAACCATCCGGATTACCCCGAGCGCTTTCGAAAGGCATTCGGCATCAAAGAGACCGGGGATATTTCCGGAGAATTGATCGGCCAGGCGATCGCTCAGTTCGTGCGGACCCTGGTGAGCTATCAGTCGAAATACGACTATGCCAACTGGGACCGTGGCGCCGAAACCCAGTTCTTTTCCGAATCCGAATTGCGGGGCAAACTGCTCTTTACCACCGAGCCCTCCATTGATCCCTTTTCTCCCCACCCCGGTTGCAGCCACTGCCACAACAATACCGCCCTGCTCACCACCAACGAATTTCTCAACAACGGCATCAACCCCGCACTCGCCCCCGCAGATTTTCCCGACCCGGGCCTGGGCGGCATCACCAACAAGCCCATCGATTACGGGCGATTTAAAGTGCCTACCCTTCGAAATATCGAAATGACCGCTCCCTATATGCACGACGGTCGCTTCAAAACCCTCGAGGAAGTATTGAACCACTACAGCAGCGGAGGGCACTATAGCTACAACGTTGACCCCAATATTATCGCCTTTCCGATGAGTGAACAGGACAAACAGGACCTCATCGCCTTCCTGAAATCCATGACGGATGAAAAATTTTTGCAAGAAAATGCCTTTGGAAATCCATTTTGAGGGGGTGTTTTTTTCACAAATAGATTCATTTTTATGAAAGTTTAGAGTTGAGAGTTTATAATAAAAATCTTGTATTTTTAGTGTATGTAGAACTTTTCAACTCTAAACTCTTCAACTCTAAACTCCCATAAAAATATTCACAATTCCCCAAAAATGTCGTTGTTCTTAGGGAGTCGGTATTGCATCTTTGTATCGTCAAGCTTATGCCGATAAATGATTTCGGCCTTCAAGTTGGATATGTTCATGGGATTATAGATTGTAAATAGCAGAGCTCCCCCAATTTCAGGGAGATCTGCTATTTGCAAGTTTTGCCGGAAAAGGAGAGTAGAACAGCAGCGATGAAATCCGGCCCTCAAAAAGTAAGCTCTTTTCGTTCGAATATGTTCATGGGATTATTCGTTAGAAAGCCGTGCCAAACAAAGGCACGGCTTTCTGTTTTTTAGCCAATTCCCCACATGAAAAAATGCCCGAACTGCCATACCGTCCTTCCGGATCCCGCCCGGTTCTGCCATCAATGCGGGGCCAGGGTGGAAGAACCGCCCCGGAATTTTTCGGCGCCCGGGCCCGAAGATATTGCCGCACATTTTTTTGAAACCCTCCGGTACAAGGTGCGGGAAGAGCAGGATGCCTCCCTGCAGGAACAATACCTCCAGCGCTTTCGCGAATCCGACTTCGGACGCATCTTCGATATCCGGATCGATCAATTGACAGCGGCAGCCGCCGACCTGGCCGATCATCACTCTCAACCCAAAGAAGCCATAGCCGCTTTCCTCGACCCGGCGCTGGATGATCTGAGCGATTTTTTCATCATTCGCTATTGCAGGGACCTCCACGTAGTGCCCATCCCGGAAGCCGTTTTGCAGTACCAGCAAATGGCGCCGGAGCAGATCGATCTTTTTAGGTTCATTATGGACTACCTCCATTTCGAATCCGAACCCGAAACGGTCTACACCAACCTGCTCCAAATGCCGGTGGAAAAGCTGCGCAACGCCAGCCAGGCCTTCCTCTTTCCCGCCAAACAAGAGCGCATTTTTTTCATCTGCGATCTGTCGCTCCTGGGCAGCTGCAAGGAGGGATTCGCCATGACCGATAAAGCCTTGTATTGGAAAACCCCGCTCGAAAAAGCCCGCAAGGTAGCCTTTTCCGGGCTCGAACAGATCAGGCGGGAAAAGGACTGGCTGCAGATCAACGGCCTTTTCTTTCACGCCAGTCGCACCCTGGATGTTCGCCTGATGAAATTGCTGCGCCGGCTGAAAAAATGGTTCTGAAAAAATCAGAACAATGGGCCGGGGCGCAGGCGTTATTACAGAGTCATCGGACAAAAAACATAATCCATGAAATCATTCCCGACCCTTCTTCTGATGGTCCTCCTTTGCGGAGCTACCGCCGGTTTGGCACAGCCCGGTTTCGAGCGCCTTTCTTTTCCCGTCAGCAGCGACGGAACCGCCATTCCCAACCCTTTTACCGGGGGGCTGAACAATCCCCAGCCTTCCAGGGTCGACCTCAACAACGACGGCATTGAAGACCTCTTTGTGTTCGACCGGTATGGAAATATTCCGCTCACCTTTCTCCACAGCGGGGAAGCCGGATCGACCGAGTACACCTATGCGCCTGAATACGCCGCGAATTTTCCACCCCTTGTCAATTGGGTCCTGTTGCGCGATTTCAACGGAGACGGCATTCAGGATATTTTTTCCAGCCATGTGCCTCCGCTTGCCTTTGGGATTAATGTTTATCAGGGTTATTACGACGCGGACAACAAGATCGCCTTCGAGCCTTTTCAATTTTACTGGGAAGGAGACAATGTCATTTTTTACACCTTGCCCAACCTCACCAAAACCCAGGTTTACGTCAGCCCCACCGATTATCCGGTCCTGGACGATGTGGATGGCGATGGCGATCTGGACATTTTGACCTTCAACATCAGCGGGGGCTATGTAGAATATTTTCAGAACCGGACCATGGAAATGGGATACGGCCTGGACAGCTTGCGATTTATCCGGGGTGATCTTTGTTGGGGAAAATTTTACGAAGCTGCGCTCTCCCAGGAGATCGTGCTGAGCGCCAACCCCAACCAGTGCGCCACGGGCTTTACCGGCGGCGGCGACCTCGACACCCGGCATGCCGGTTCCACCCTGGTTACCTTTGATGCCGACAACGATGGCGATCTGGAGATCGCGATCGGCGACATCAGTTATCCCAAGATCAATTACCTGCACAACGGGGGCACCCCCCAAAACGCATTTATGACGGGACAGGACACCGAGTTCCCGAGCTATGATGTACCGGTGCATATCCCCGATTTTCCGGTACCTTTTTATTTCGACTTCGACAACGACGGCAAGAGCGATTTTCTGGTGGCGCCCAATCAGCAGGGAGGCACTCCCAATTACGATGTTCTGTGGTTCTACCGCAATATCAACACCGCAGCCATGCCCGAATTCGAGCTGGTCCGGAAAAATGCCCTGGTTGACGGGATGCTCGATTTCGGATCCGGCAGCAATCCGGCGTTTGTGGATATCAATGCGGATGGACTGATGGATATCCTGGTGGGAACGGACGGGTATTACAATACGGACTTTTCCTCCAATTTTGATCCGCGGCTCATCCTGCTCCAAAATACCGGCACGGCCACCGAACCGGCTTTTGAACTGGTGGATGATGATTTTCTGGGAATGAGCCAATTCGGCAACGAGTCTCCGCCGGCCTTTCCACTGGGAACCTGGAATTTTGCCCCCACCGCCGGCGATATGGACAATGACGGCGATATTGACCTGGTGATCGGCGAGCAGGAGGGGAGTTTGTTCTATGCAGAGAACCTGGCAGGCCCGGGCAATCCCGCCATTTTTGCCGAAGTGCTGCCCAAATGGAAGGGTATCGATGTGGGGCTCAACAGCTACCCGGCTATCGCCGATATCAATCGCGACGGCCGGCCCGACCTGGTGATCGGGGAGCGGAACGGGATCTTCAATTATTTGCCTAATATCGGCACGGCATCCGAGCCCGATTTTGAATCGGATGAAAATGCCGCCCCGAATATTCCCATTTTTGGAAAAGTGTCGACCGAACTGCCGGGCGATCTCTCCGCGGGAAACAGCGCCCCGGTGATCCTGGACTACGGCGATTCTTTCCTGCTGGTCACCGGCACCCAGGTGGGTCCGGTCCAGGTTTATACCGATATTGAAAACAACCTGGATGGGACTTTTTCCCTGGCCAATCCCAACCTGGGCAGTACGGCGGAAGGCAAGCGGAGCAGGGTGGCCCTTGCCGACCTGACCGACGACGGCTACCTCGAAATGCTCGTGGGCAACTACCGGGGCGGGCTCAGCATCTTTTCCACCCCGCTGGAAGTAGGGGTGGAGCCTTCCTTCGTCCTCGACCAGCTCGCCATTCAGCCATCCCGGATCTATCCCAATCCGGCCTGGGACCAGATCACCCTGGAATGGCCGGGCGATGGGATCGGCGCCGTGGAAGTGCACCTGTACAATGCGCTTGGCCAATTGGTCCGGAATTATGATGTATCGGGAACCAGATGGACGCTTTCCGTAGTTGATTTGCATGCGGGGTTGTATGCCTTCGAAATCCTGGGTAGCAAAGGGCAGCGGGCGGTGGTGAAGTGGGTGAAGAAATAAAGAAGGATTTTTTTTGTAAATTGGAGAATTAATATTTCAATTTTGGTATGAGTGCGATTTCAACGGAACGGGTAAAAAAACTGTCTGACCTCGATCCGGAGGGAAGCTATACCTATGCCGACTACCTGCTCTGGCAATTCAAAGAGCGGGTGGAGCTCATTCGGGGACGTTTGTTTAGGATGACGCCGGCGCCTAACGTCCAACATCAAAGACTCGTTACTTTTTTCACGGCGAAGCTTTTCAATTTCTTTGAAAAGAAACCGTGCCAAGTATTTACATTGCCTTTCGACGTTAGATTACCTAATGGCAAGAAAAAAGGAAATGAAACTACTGTGGTCCAACCCGATCTTTGCGTGATCTGTGAAGAGGCAAAATTAGATGACAAAGGATGTGTTGGAGCGCCTGACCTGGTAATTGAAATCCTTTCTCCTGGAAATACCAACCTTGAAATGCGTGAAAAATTCCAGGTATATGAAGAATCTGGGGTTCGGGAGTATTGGTTAATTAACCCCCTTGAAAATGTAATTTTGGTTTACATCCTCGACGAGAAAGGCATTTTCATTGGCCTGGCTCCCGTCATTGGAGAAGATATTTTGCGATCACATATTTTTCCGAAACTGGAGATCGACCTCAAGGAAATATTTACTACAAAATAAATGGACCGCGGGCTACGCCCACAGTCCATTTATTTTTATAAGTCCCTCCTGGTGATCAACGCATAGGTCGCCACCAAAAACAGCGCAATATATACCAGCGACGTGATCATCGCTTCCTGCCCGGTGAGAAAGAACTGAAATCCAAATTCTTTTTCAAATCCCTTGGTCATCTCGGAAAAGGGTATCGGGACCAGGTCCTCGAAGGCATTCATCGGGTAGAAGTTCATGCTTTTATGTCTGAACAGGTTCTGGTGCACGCCCCAGCGCAGGACCGGCTCGATAAAAATGCCGTAGGCAAAGAAGAGGAACAGGGCAAAGCCCGACCGGCGGATCCAGGTTCCCAATAATAATCCGAAACTCATGTAGCCGAGGCACATCACGAAAAAACGCGGGAGGTAGTCGATGTGTTTCAGGATGACCGAGCTGTACAGGGCATCGGAGTGGATAATGCCCAGCGCCATAGCCGTCAGTCCGTAGTACACGGTGGCGCCCAGCGCTACGGTGATCAGGAAATAGAGCTTACTCCAGAACATGTCGGCACGGGTCAGACCGGTAATGATGTTTTGCCGGAAGGTCCGGCTGCTGAATTCCTGGGTGATGAACAGCACGGAGATAAAACCCAACAGGAAGAAGGTCAGCCAGTTGCCCACATAACCCAGGTAGATGAATACGTCGGGAAAGCGGAAAAAGGTATCCGGCGTATTGATGGGAGGCGGCCATTCCTTAATGGATTTCGCGATTAGCAGGGAAGAGGGGAGAAGGAGGATATACAAAGCCCCCAGCATCAGAAAGGGCCGGTGTTTGCGTTGTTTTAACCATTCGAGTTGAAGGAGGTAAAGCATGTGGGGCTTATTTTAGACGAGGTCTTCTTTTGTGATCTGTAAAAATTCCGATTCCAGGCTTTTGTTTCGGCTGACCAGATGCGTCAGCAGGATCCCTTGCTGAAAGGCTTTTTGGTTGAGGGTGGCTGCCTGAAAACCGGGTTTGGTGGCGACAATGCAGAAGTGTTCCTTTTCAGTGACGGATTGCACCTCCGGGATCGTTGCCAGCAGGGCCTTCAGCTTTTCCCGGTCGGTGGCTTCCACTTCGATCCACTGCTCGTTGCTCAGGATGGCGCCGACTTGTCCGGTGGCCAGCAGCCGTCCTTTTTTGAGGATGGCGACGTGGGAACAGATCTTTTCTACCTCGTCCAGAATATGGCTGGCCATGAGAATGGTCTTTCCGCGTTGGGCGATCTGCAGGAGGGTCTCCCGTACTTCCGCGATCCCCTGCGGATCGAGGCCGTTGGTTGGCTCGTCGAAAATGAGCACGTCGGGGTCGTTGAGCAGGGCGGAAGCGATGGCCAGGCGTTGTTTCATCCCGAAGGAATAGGTGCGAAACAAGTCCCCTTCCCGTCCGCGGAGGTTGACGATCTCCAAAATGCCGTCGTAATCGGGGTTTTCCGCTTTTCGGATATGCGCCACGATCTTCAGGTTGTCGAGCGCACTGAGGTAAGGGTAAAAGTTGGGTGTCTCCAGCAGCGCGCCGATATGGCGCCGGGGATTGCTGCCATAGCGCCCACCGAACCAATCATAGGACCCCGAATCGGGGAAAATGATGTTCAGGATCATGCCCAGGGTGGTGGTCTTTCCACTGCCGTTGGGCCCGAGAATGCCGAAAATGTTGCCCTCCTCCACGCTTAGCGACAGATCGTCGACGGCCTGTATGCGGCCGTAGTGCTTGGAGAGGTGGTCGATGGTGAGGACCATGAAATGGAGTTTTTCAGTTAATAAGTTTATAAGTTTATAAGGGTATAAGTTTATAAGTTTTTAAGCGAAAAACTTATACCCTTATAAACTTAAAAACTTAAAAACTATTACCGGTTGAATTTAATCCCTTCGATGATTTCTTTATTCCCATAGACAAAACTAACTCCGCTTCCGATAATTCCAAACGGCCAGGGCGTTCAGGACCACCGCAAATGCGGAGATACTGATGAAGGACCCTCGCACATCTGCCCAGCCGGAGCCCTTGAGCATGACCATGCGGATGACCTCGACGAAGTAGGCGATGGGGTTGAACCAGGTAAGCACCTGGGCCCAGTGGGGCATGCTTTCGATGGGGGTGAACAGACCGCTCATCAGGATGAAGATCACCATGAGGAACCAGGTGAGGAACATGGATTGTTGCTGGGTATTGGAAAAGGTGGAGATGAGGAGGCCGAGCCCCAGTATGAGCAGGAGATATACGGAGGCAAAGACGAAGATCAATCCGATGCTGCCGACGAAGGGGATATTGAAGATGATCTTACCGATCGTCATCCCGATGGCCAGTTCTATCAGGGCCAGGATCCAGAACGGCAGCAATTTTCCAATGATGAACTGGTATTTGCGGATCGGCGTCACGTTGATCTGTTCGATGGTACCGATCTCTTTTTCCTTGACCACGTTCATTCCCGAGAGGAAGCCTCCGATCATGGTGACGAGCAGTACGAGAATGCCGGGCACCATAAAGGTATTGTAATCCATGTCGGGGTTGAACCAGTTTTGGAAGGTGATATCCACCGGCTGTCCCATGGCTGCGAGCGCCCTCGGTTGCAACTGGGGCGTCCATTCCGAGATCACTTCCCGGTTAAAATCCCGTACGATCGATTGAACGTAGGCCTGAGCCACCCCTGCCTTCGCCCCGTTGATCGCATCGATGGTCAGGTGGAGCGGGGCGCTTTGTTCCTTGAGCAGGCGGTATTCGAACCGGGAGGGGATCTCCAGGTACAGGTCGATGTCGTTGGATTGCATCCGGTCGGCAGCCTGCCCCGGGTCCAGTTGGTAGGTTACTTCGAAAAAAGGAGAAGCCTCGAAGTGGCTGTTCAACTGCCTCGACAAGGTCGATTGATCCATATCCACGATCGTCAGCCGGATATTCTTGATCTCAAAATCAGCCGCGAACGGCAGGATGATGAGTTGAAGAAATGGCATGACAAACAGGATCGGCAGCATGGTCTTGTTGCGAAAGATCTGTCGGAATTCCTTTTGGATGATGTATAGTATGGTTTTCAATTTTTAGTTTTTAGGTTTTAATTTTTAGTTGTTATACTCAAAGCGAAATGGTTTGGGACTATTGCGGCCGCCGGCCGCAATAGTCCCAATTGATTGGACGGCCGCCGGCCGTCCAATCAATTTTTCTTCAGTATAAAAACTCAATCATTCAAGCCGTAGCTTGAAACTACGAACACTCCCCCCGATCAGAACCAGGGTCATAAACACCAGTACCAGGGTTTCTTTCCAGATGACGGCCATCCCCGCGCCTTTGAGCATGACCCCTTTGACAATGACGATAAACCAGCGCGCCGGTACGATATGGCTGATGGCTCGCAGGAGCCAGGGCATATTTTCGATGGGAAAAATGAATCCGGATAGCAGGATCGTGGGTAGCATCAGGGCCATGAGCGAGATCATAAGGGCGACCTGCTGGGTTTGCACCCGGGAGGAGATCATGATCCCCAACGCCAGCGAAGTCAGGATAAAGAGCAGGCTCTCGGCGATGAGCAAGGGCAGGCTGCCCCGGATAGGCATATGGAAAACGGTAGTGGCCAGAACCAGAATGATGGCGACATTGGCCAGGCCCAGGGCGATATAGGGGATGACCTTTCCCATCACGATCACTGCGGGTTTCAGGGGCGATACCAGGAGGATCTCCATCGTGCCCAATTCCTTTTCGCGGGTCAGGGCAATGGAGGTCATCATCGCCGAAACCAGCATCAGGATGATAGTGATGACGCCCGGTACAAAGAGGAACACGCTTTTCAGTTCCTGGTTATAACGCATCCGTACTTCGGTCTGGATGGCGTAGGGGAGGGTGGCGCTGCCTTTTTTCTCCTGCTCGTATTGCCGGATGATAGCGCTGGCATAGGCCACCAGGGTCGTGGCGGTATTGGGATCGGTGGCGTCGGCGATGAGCTGGATCTGTGGGCTGTCTTCCCGGAAAAAATGGTCCTGGAATTCCGGGGGAAATACGACGGCCAATTTTACCCGGTCGTGCCGGAAGGCCTGCTCCAACTGACTTTCGTCCTTTAACTCGACGGCCAATTGGAAAAAACCGGAGGAGGTCAACCGGTCGGCGATCTCTATGGTCACCGGGTCTTTGGAACCATCGAATATGGCGATACGGGCGTCGTTGAGTTCGTTAGTGATCGCAAAGCCAAACAACACAACCTGGGCGATCGGCATCCCGATCAAAATGATCAGGGTCCTGGGATCGCGCAGGATGTGGATGGTCTCTTTTTTTACAAATGCCCAAAAGGTCTTCATGTGTTGGTGATTGGTGATTAGTGACTGGTGACTGGCACCATCACCAATCACATGTTACTACTCGTATGCCGTGCCAATCGCACAAACAACTCATTTATACTCGGAACGTTATTGTCCCGTTTCAACTCGCCCGGACTGCCCATGGCGGCGATCCGTCCATCCACCATGATGGAAATGCGGTCGCAGTATTCGGCTTCGTCCATGTAGTGGGTCGTGACGAAAACGGTCACTCCCCGGTCGGCTGCGCGGTAGATCATTTCCCAGAATTGCCGGCGGGTGATCGGGTCGACCCCACCGGTGGGTTCATCCAGGAAAACGATGGAGGGATTGTGAACCTGGGCTACGGAAAATGCCAGCTTTTGTTTCCAGCCTAATGGAAGGGACTGCACCTGCGATTTGGCGATCCATTCCAGATCGAGTTCCTGGAGCAACTGCTCCGTTTTACTTCGGATTTCCGCTCCCGACAATCCGTAAATGCCGCCGTAAAACCGGATATTTTCCTGGACGGTAAGATCTTCGTACAGGGAGAATTTCTGGCTCATGTATCCGATGTGTCGCTTGATCAGTTCGGGTTGTTTATACACGTCGAACCCGGCTACGCGAGCTTTGCCGGAAGTCGGAAAAGACAAGCCCGACAACATGCGCATGGCGGTCGTTTTTCCGGCGCCGTTGGCGCCCAGAAAGCCGAAGATCTCGCCCTGTCCCACGGTAAAGCTGATCGCATCTACCGCGGTGAAGGAACCGAATTTCTTGGTGAGGTTTTCCGCCCAAATGGCCTGTTCCATAAAGCTGGTGTTTTATGCTATTTTTTCTGTCATTAACTCCATAAAGCAATCTTCGATATTCGCGGCAATGGGTTCGATGGCCAGTTCTGTATGTCCTTTCTTCTGAAGATAGTCCAGCAATTCGCCGTCGGTCTGTTCGCCGGTCAGGGCGAGGTGCACGGAATCGCCGAAGGGGAACGCCGTATGGGTGAGCGGGTAGTGGCGCAGATCTTCCAGGAGTCGCAGCGTGTTCTGTGCCCGTACGCCGAGCAGGGGCCGGTCGTAGCTCTCCACGATGGATGCCGGGCTATCGACCTGCAAAATATGGCCATTCTGGATGAGCGCCACCCGGTCGCACAAACTGGCTTCGTCCATGTAAGGGGTAGAGACGAGGATCGTGATGCCCCGTTCTTTTAACCGGGCCAACATTTCCCAAAACTCTTTCCGGGAAACGGCGTCCACCCCCGTGGTCGGCTCGTCCAGGATCAACACCTCCGGTTCGTGCACCATGGCACAGCTCAGCGCCAGTTTTTGTTTCATCCCGCCCGACAACTGCCCGGCCCTCCGGTTCTTGAACGGTTCGATCTGGCTGTAGATGTCGGCGATGAGGTGGTAGTTCTTCTCGATGGTCGTACCGAAAATGGTGGCGAAAAAGTTCAGATTTTCCAGCACTGTCAGATCCTGGTACAGGCTGAACCGCCCCGGCATATACCCGATATGGGGCCGCAGTTTGCGAAACTCCTTCACCGGGTCGAGGTCCAGCACCCTGGCCGTTCCCGCATCCGGCACCAGGAGGGTGGTCAGGATGCGGATCAGGGTGGTCTTTCCCGCTCCGTCCGGCCCGATCAGGCCGAACAATTCTCCTTTCGACACTTCGAAAGAAATATCATCCAGCGCCTTGACGGGACCATACGATTTGCTGATGTGATTTATATAAATTGACATAAAAAAGAATATGCAATTTGCGGGCCGTCCGGTCCACAAATTAAAAAGTTACTTCCCCCGGCATTCCGATCTTGGCAGAACCGTCGTTCTCCACCGCGATCTTGACCGCGTAGACGAGGTTGACGCGTTCTTCTTTGGTCTGCACGATCTTGGGGGTAAATTCGGCCTGGCTGGAGATCCAGGAAACCGTGCCGGGCAGGGATTGCATCTCCTCTTTTCCGGTGTCGAAAGAGACGGTGACCTGCTGGCCCAACTTCACGGCCGACAATTGATCGCCGCTGACGTATGCACGGAGTTCCATGTGCCGCAGGTCGGCGATCTTGTAGAGCGGCTTGCCGATGTTGGCCAATTCCCCGGCTTCTGCCCACTGCAGGATGACCGTGCCGTCGATCGGGTTTTTGACATAGCACCTGCTGATCTGCTCATTGAGCAGGCGCAATTGGGCTGTCAGCGGGTCCGTTTCCGCGAGCACGGCCTCATTGAAGCGGTCGGCATTGGCTTTGGCCGCCCGGATCTGTTCGTCGAGCACGTCTATTTGCCCCATGATGTCGTCCAATTGCTTGGGCAGGGCGGCATCCTCTTTCAAAAGCGCTTCCACCCTTGCTTTTTCCCGCTCCAAAGACCGGCGTTGTTCTTCCAGCACTTTGATCTGTGGGTTGGGATCCTGGGTTTTCTTCCGCACGGTACCCATGCTGGCCAGGAGTTGTGCCCGCTGAAGCGCCAGGGTGGTCGTATCGATCAGCCCGATCATCTGTCCGGCTTTCAAAACGGCGCCTTCTTCAAGCTCCAGCTTTAATATTTGCCCATTGGCTTCGGCTGATACGACGATCTCCCGGGCTTCGAAATGGCCGTATGCGTCGGCGGTGTTGTCGTTGTTGGAGCAGCTTGCGATGGCTATCACGAACGTGCTCCCCATTAAAATGCTTGCTATTTTCATCTTTTCAACTTTTCAACTTTTCAACTTTTCAACTCTTCAACTCTTCAACTCTTCAACTCTTCAACTCTTCAACTCTTCAACTCTCTACTGCCCCCTATGCACCCAATACCCCGCCTTCACCTGTGCCAACTGGACCTCGTGGGTTTTTAACTGCATTCGGGCCAGGGTTTCGGCGTTGGCCTGCAGGACGTAGTCCGTCACGGTAGCAACGCCGTTTTCCATTTGCACGGAAATAGTGTTCAGCAGTTTGGCTTGCAAGTCGGCGATCTGGCGATCGGAATCCATCAGTTGCTCGATCGAGCGGATCTGCTGGATAAAATTGGCATCGGCGCGATTGAGATTGGTTTCCAGCACGTCGCGCTGATTATCGAGGATCAGTTGCTGTACCCCCAGCAGTTCGCGGTCGCGTTTTTGTTTGCCCCAGTCGTAGATCGTCCATTTGGCTTGCAGGCCGATCTGTGCATAGGGCGCGATCCCGTCGTCGAAGAAATTGAGGGGATTGGGATAACCGAGTCCGCCGATGGCGAAAGCGCTGACCTTGGGCATGCGGGCGGCCTGGATCAGGTCTTCCCGCTGGGCGATGCTTTCCTTTTGGAGGTCGAGCCAGGTAAACTCCGGTCGTTGGAGCGGCAGCGGAAATTCAACCGTTGGGAACTCGGGCAGCACCAGCTGACCGAGCTCCTCCTGGCTTTTCCCCGTCAGGTCGGCGAGTTGCTGGCGCAATCCCGTTTCCGTCAGCTGAGTTTCTGCGATCTGGGCTTGCAGTTTGAGTATTTCCACATCCAATTGATCGGCCGCGGAGGGCAATACGACGCCATTCCGGATACCGGCCTCCAGCCTTTTCCGCTGTGTATTCAGGTTTTCAAGCGTGGTTTGGAGGATGCTGTTTTTTTCCTGGAGCAGCAGAATTCCGAAGTAGAGCTGGTTGACCGATTCTTTGAGCTTGTTGAGCTCAACGGCCACGCTTTGCACGTCTGCAGCCAGTTGGGTTTTTTCCTGTGCGATGCGGGCTTTTGTAAGTCCCCCGTCGTAGATCAGGTAGCCGGCCTGCACGGAAAGCTGCGCCTTGTAAAGCGGCAGATCGATCAGACTGCTGATGCTGGAAGGTAATTCGGGAGGGAAGTGCGGAACTTCCGATTGGAAACCGGCCATAAAATTCGCATCCAGGGAAGGCATGCGTTCCGAGCGGATCTGCTCAATGCGCAGATCCTGGGCGCGTTCCAGCAAGGGCAATTTTTCGCCCAGGGGGTATGCTTCTTCTGCCCATTGATAGCATTCGGTCAGGCTAACCGGTTTAACCGTTTGGGTAAATCCGGCTTGGGCCAGGAGGCAGATCGTGAAAAGAATTCCAAATCGTTGCATATCGTTTTTTTTAGGGGAGAGGAGAGAGCAGGGAGCAGGGAGGAGGGACTCTACTCCCTGCTCCCTCCTCCCTCCTCCAAAATTGCATTTTTCACAAAGTCCAAAATCACCTCTTTCCGCATTTTCATAAATTCCAGGTATTCGGCATCGCCCACCTGGAGGATCTGTTGTAGCATGGGGCGACCGACAAACGGGAATACGCACATCGATATCAGGTTGACAACCAAATGGATCGGATTGACGGGACGGATATTGCCCTTTTGGATTTCCATCTGGATCTGGATAAACAGTTTCATTGGATTGGGCTGAAAACCGCTTTCCGCCAACTTTTTGAGCAGGCCCTCGGGGTTATTGTTGATCTCCTGGATCACGAAAGCCGGGAGGTAGGGCCGTTCGGCCAAAAAGTCGAGGTAGCGATCGATAAACTGCTCCAGCTTGGTGAAAAGCGGCTCGTCCGATTCAAAGATCTCAACGGTGCGGGGCGCCAGTTCGCGGAAGGCTTCTTCGAATATGGCCCCGAAAAGGTTGTCCTTGTTGCGAAAATAGTAATGCAGTAATCCCTTGTTGATCCCCGCCTCATCAGCGATCTCCTGCATCCGGGCGCCCGCGTACCCCTTTCGGATAAATACCCGCTTGGCGGCTTCCAGGATCCTGCTCTCCGTGTCGAGGTCTTTGGTCATAAAGAGATCTAATTAAAATATATTTACCCAAATGGGTAATTTTGTACAATAGTAGGACATTTGGTTAAAAGATGCAAGTTTTTGCCTTTTTAAGTTTTTGGGCGAATGCGATTTTGCGGGTTTCCAAAAAAATACATACCCTTCTAAACTTAAAAACTTTCCTTATCTTCCTACTGTGAAAACCCCGATCCATATCCATTTACGCCTGTTCATCCTTGCAGTCCTCCTCTGCAATACCTTGCCCGTATCCGCCCAAAAAAACGATTGGGCGGTAAAGGTCCGGACGGTGACCCCTGACGACGGATTATCGAGCCGGTTTGTGGCGCAGATCTACCAGGATACGGAAGATTATCTGTGGTTTGTCACCTCGGAAGGGCTTAACCGGTACGATGGGTACCATATGGATGTGTATAACACCAGGCGGATGGGCGGGCAAATCGTCTTTCCCTATATCGTTCTGGAGGATTGCGCCCGGAATATGTGGCTGGTCTCTTATTCCTCCCATTTGAATCCATCGGGTCCCGTGCGGTTCAACTGGCGCCTGGAAGTGTTGGATCCTTATAACAAGTCGATCGTTTCGGGGGAAGATAACCTGCCGTTTCCTATCGAAGAGCTCTCGTGGATCGGTCAGATCCCGGGACAATTGATCCTTTTTGGTACGGAGCATGGGAAGGTATTTGCCTACGACGGGAGCTTTTCGCTGCTGTATTCCGACCCGGAGAACCGGCCGGTAAGCCATTTGCTTGGCGCCGGGCCGGATAATATTTACCTGGTGTCCGGGCATACGCTTCGGATGATCGATGCCTCGGGCGTTGAAAAGGGACAACTGGAATTGCCCGCAGGTCTTCAGGATCTTCAGGTCAATCAACAGGGGGAGCTTTGGGGCTTGTTTGCGCCATCCCTCTCCAACCGGCGTTTGATCCACCTGGAACCGGAACGCGGGGAAATGAAGGAATGGGCACTTCCCGCCGACCAGGGGTTTCAGTCTAATCGTCAGATCCTTTGGAAGGTAACTTCGGAGGGGGAGATCATACTCCATCGCGCCGGCTTTTTGGGCTTGTACGACCGGAACGGCCGAATTCGGGCCGATTTTTCGAAAGAGCTGGCAAAAAGCCACCCTGGATTTTTCTTCAACCGCCTGTATCTTGACCACATGGGGACCTTATGGGGCACCATGGATTCCGGCTTGATGAACATGTCCTTTCATTTAACCCCCTTCCGTCCCTTGCTTCACAATCCACCGATCAGCATTCGGGGCATGGAATGGATGAACGACTCGGTGCTGGTCGTTGCTAATTATCGGCAAACCCTTTTATTGAATGTGCGAACGGGGAAATACCGGTTTGCGGGTAGCGAACCGCTGGTGGGTATGGGAATATGCCGCGACACCTTCGGTTATTGGTGGATGGGTGGACACATCGACTACTTCGTCCGGTACAGCCCCGATTTCCGGTCGAACCGTAGATATCCCCTTTTCCCACCGCCATCCCGGATGCCCCGGCGCACAGCCGATGCCAATGTGCCTTATCTCGACAAATACGGGACCGTTTGGCTGGGAACCACTAAAGGCCTTGCAGTTTTCGATCCGGCAGCCGACGAATTAGTCTTTCCTCCATTTTCCGGACCTTTTTCCCATCTCAAAGAAAAGGAGATCCATTGCTTTTTGGAAACCGGTGAAGGTCTTTGGGTTGGAACCAGCGGGGGGCTCTATTTACTGCAATACGACGGGACCATTCAGGCGTTTGTAGAACCGCTTCAACGATTTTACATTTATTCTATCTTTCGGGATTCCAATGGACGGTTTTGGCTGGCTACACGGGGCGACGGTCTGGTTTTCTACGACCCTGAAACCGGGGAGGTCCGGTTGTTCGACTCCGGCAATGGGTTCTTAAGCGATGTGATCTATGCGATTTTGGAAGATTCCCACCGGATGCTTTGGCTTTCTACGAATAAAGGACTGATCCGGTTTGATCCCCGGGAGGGTGAATCGGCCTTCTTCCGTTCGGGAGACGGATTGGCCAACGAGGAATTCAATTACCTGGCTTTTGCGCAGCATCCGGCCAATGGCTGGATCTATTTGGGCGGTACGAAGGGGATCACGGCTTTCCATCCCGACTCGGTGGGCAATTTCCGGCCCTTGGAAGCGCCGTTGCGGATCACCTCTTTTCTGGAATGGGTCCCCGAATCGGGCGCCATTCAGGACCATACCCGGAAGGTCCGGGAAGAAGGACGCATCACCCTGAATCCGCCCGTACAGGCATTTCAGTTGTCTTTTGCGCTGTTGAATTTTCAGGACCCCAATTACATTCAGTATGCCTATTGGATGGAGGGCCTGGAATCCTCCTGGGTCTTCCTGGAGGAGCCAACGCTTCGTCTGTCGCGTATCCCCCCCGGCCCCTATATTTTGCACATAAACGGAAGAGGGGAAAACGGGCAGTGGTCGAAAATGGAACTGCGGATCCCCATTTGGGTGGCCAAACCCTTATACCTCCGTCCGGCCTTTTGGCTGGCTTGTGGTATCGTACTGGTCGTTGTTTCATTTCTGTATTACCAATTCCATCTCTGGCAGTTGAAGTCGCGCAAGAATTGGCTAGAGCAGGAAGTCAACCGCCGCACGCAGGACCTGCTGGAAAGCCAGCGATTGGTCAGCCAGCAATACCGGGAATTGGAAAAGCTGAATAGGACCAAGGATCAGTTGTTCCTCATCCTTGCGCACGAGCTCAAAAATCCGGTCTTGTCGTTTCGAAGCATTTCCCAAAAGATCAACTACCTGCTCCGCCGAAAAGAGATGGACCGCCTCAAGCAGCTGGGCGATACCCTGGACCGCACGGCATCGGATGCGCACAACCTGCTGGATAACCTCCTGCACTGGGGCAAGACCCAGCAAGGAGCCTTTGCCATGCACCCACGTATTATATATGTACTTGAAACATTTACACAGGTGATGGAGCGCTACAGCGGCAGGGTAGAGGAGAAGGGGATCCAGCTGATCACTTGCCTGGACGATGAAATGATTGCTGTTTGGGCCGACCCGACCGCTTTCCAGGTCATGCTTCGCAATTTGCTCGACAATGCCGTGAAATTTACCCGTTCCAAAGGTACCATCTGCCTGTGCGCGCATGAGCAGGAAGACGGCTCGATTTTAGTAGAAGTAAAAGATACCGGGATCGGGATGAAACCCGAAGCACAGAAAACGCTCTTCCAGCCCCGCGATACGCCCAGCGTTGGCACTGCCGGGGAACGGGGGAGTGGGTTGGGCCTCCTGCTCGTCCGGGAATTGATGGATTTACATGGGGGGCAACTTCAAATTCAATCCGAGTACGAAAATGGTAGTACCTTTGGGCTGTGGTTCCCCGCAAAACAAAAAGGCAATGACTGAAGAAAAATCCACTCGCCTTTGGATCGTAGAAGACAATCTATCCTTTGCCCTGGAGATGGAGATCTTTGCCACAGACCTCGGGTATGAGGTGTTGGGCATGACATCCAAAGCCGAGGATGCGCTGGAGCAGATCCCGGCTCACGAGCCTGATCTGATCATTATGGATATCAACCTGGAGGGAGAAATGAACGGCTTGGAGCTGGCAGAGAAACTGGAGCCGACAGGGATTCCCATCTTATTTATAACGGTACACGACCGGCCGGATTATTTCGAACTGGCCAAGACGACCAATTGGGCCGGGTATCTGGTCAAGCCATTCGACAAGTTATCCCTCCAGGCTGCCATCGAAATGGCGCTTCGCTCACCCCATTCTGCGGGAAAAGAAGAGGATCTCGAGGAGAATATCCTCCGGCCCGACTGTTTGTTGATCAAAGCCCAGGGTGTTTATCACCGGGTTTTATTCTCAAATATCGACTTCATCCAATCGGAGGGTAACTACTGTACATTGTTCACCAAAGAGCGGAAATACGCCATCAAGATCTCGTTGCGCCAATTGCTGGAAGGATTGCCCAAGGATCAGTTCTGTCAGATCCACAAAAGCCATGCAGTGCAGTTGAGCCGGATCGACGCCATTGACTCGGTGGCGGCGGAGGTGGTTATTGGCTCGCATCGCCTTCCCTTAGGCAAGGGATTCCGGGATAGTCTGATCCGCCGATTCAAGGTTTTGAAGTAGGTAACCATGGGTTGGGGTGGCTGAATGAATTTTTTATTAAAATTGTTTTGCATTAACAAATTATTTAATACTTTTGCCTTTACCCAAGCGATACCAGTAACTCTTCTATTGCTGAAATCGTAAATTTCTTCCCAACCGCCGATTTTCAGTAGGCTTAACACAAAACACTACTATATATACACTATGGAATCGCTAGCCACGATTTTACCATTTCAGAAACACTAGGATTTAAAATGCTCGAATTTTTGCTTGTGCAAGGATTCGAAACTTCTTTTGATGGATTGACCGGCATGTTTTTCGGTTGTCGAAGATCGTGTTTGGTTTTTTCACTTGAAAGTGCGGATTAGTAATAGACCCAAACGAGATAAACGCAGCACTACATGGTCAAAGTTTGCGTAATGGGCGGCTTGTGCCGCCCCTTATTCTTATCCGGTATTTTCGAATACCGGAAGTCCGTTCCGGATGATCAGTTCGCCTCCAGGAGAGGAGAATTGGTAGAACCCCTTGTAGCGCATCCATTCAACAATGAGCCGTGCTACAAGGGGTTTTTAATTCCGCCTTTGCACTCCTTCCTTTCTTCTTGCAAACAGTTTCTGAAAATAACAGGTCTGAAAAAACTGAGATTACTAATTTGTTAGTGGTATGCACGTGCAGCCTTCGGGCTGCACTTTTTTTTCAGATCACACCATGAGACACTGACGTTGGGCCGCTCCCCGAAAGGAGCGGCCCTTTTTTTTCATTAAAACGAAGTAATTAAAACAAATAAAAAATATAATATTCCAAATTGAATGCTTTATTTCAATAAATTCACAATCGGATTTGGCTTTAATGAAATAATGCCTATTTTTGGATTACAGTGCTTTATTTTTTTTAAAACTCCGGATTTTTATTGCATAATAATGGCACTTTGTAGGTTTCTGTATAATATTATTTGTAGTCCAGAAACCGTGCTTCATTAGGAGCATCATTCAGGAAAATGTCAAGCTTCGGCGGTGAGAGCCAATGAAGTGAATTTATTTGCGCAAATCACTAACAAATTGAAACTCATGACCCAAAGGTCGACTCAACGACTTTGGACAGTGTCTGATTTTTTCAGGCAACTTTGTTTTGCACAAGGCCTTCCGTGTGAGGCCTTTTCTTGCTCTGTTTCCCCAAAAACAACTTACTCTAATGCTGACTCAGGCAGTACGGGACGCGTTCCTGTACTGCCTTTGTTTTTTTCCCGTACTCCGATTGCGCTTAAACATTTTTTCATTCATAAAACCTTCGATCTCATGAGAAAAGAAAAATTCTTAGTGGCGTTGGCTGGTATTGCTTTCCTGCTCCTGTTTGGGGTGGTGAACAGTCATGCCCAGATCTCAACGACTCCCAATGCGGGCTCCACTCCCTACAAATCGTTGGATGCCCTCGATCCGGCCTATAACGTGTCGGGCACCAACTTCGTAACTCCGAATGAAGCCTTGGCCATTCTGAAAGCGAAGTACGAGCTCCAAAATGTGGATCCCAATGGCATGTCGGAATCCGAGGAGGCAAATCAGGGCGTTCGCCTGGCGTATTACCCGCATCTGGCTACCCTGATCCAATCCACCAATGATGTGAATTATGCCCTGCCTGCATCGGCGATCTACCTGGAAAAGCTCATTCTGCAACACAAAGCAGGAATTGGACTTAATGCCCAGGCTATCTATCAGGAAACGGTGAATTTCCTGACCAATTAATTTTTTTTCGAACTCAAATTGTCATTCATAAAATGGATCTCATGAAAAAAATAGACTTTACCATCAGGGCGGTAGCCTGGGTAGTTGCGTTTGGGCTCTTTGGCCTGAGTGCTGCTAATGCGCAGGTTTCCGTCACTCAAACTTTTGCAAATGGATCCTACCCGGGCGAATGCGGCTGGGAAGTGATCAACTCATCAGGTACGACCGTATATTGTGAAGCTACCGACCCCACCGGGGGACCCGTGCCTGCCAGTCCGGCAACGCTGAACCTTGCCCCCGGCACGTATACCGTACGGGCCTATGATTCATTCGGCGATGGCTGGAACGGCGCCAGTGTTACCTATTCTCAAGGAGCTGCTACGATCGGTGGCCCGTTTACGCTGGCCAGCGGTGGCGGTTCTATGGTTTGCCCCGGTCCCCAAACCGGTCCGATCATCGGTACCTTCGAAGTGGTGTTACCTACCTGTACCATCGAATGCCCACCGAACCAGGTCGCAAGCACATCGCCTGGCACCTGCGAGGGTTGCATCCAAATCCCGCTTCCCATCGTTACGGATTGCGCCGGTATTGGAGCTAACCCGGTTAACTTGAGCGCTCCGCAAACCCCGCTGCTCTTCAACTCCACCGGGGTGATCAATACGCCTTTGGTTGTTAACGGGGCTGTCAACGCAGCTGCTTCCGTTTCCATCAAAGCTACTTTCAGCGGAGACTTCGACTATACCGTAACTGAATTTTTCACCCTTCTGGCGCCGGATGGAAGCACCATAATAAATGCGCATTCCCCAAGCCAGTGTTCGCAGGGCACAGCTACTGTTTCTGTTGGTGCTGCCACCTGGAACAACTGGGTGAGCACCTATGGCTCCACCCTGACTTTCATTGTTGCGACCGACCCGGATGTAGACAATATCTGCGGCGCCAACAGCTATGCGTCCCTTGAAATTGCCCTTCCTACCTCCGTGCTCGCCGCGGTGAACGATTACAACGGGCTGGAAGATGCATCCGATTGCTATCCTTCCGGAGAAACTGTGGTAACTTATTCGACAGAAGATATTTCGGGACTTCCGGTGACATGTTCCTTCACGGTCACGATCAGCGACCAGGAAGCGCCTGTTTTGAACTGCCCGGCTGATATTCTCATCAATCTGGATCCGGGGCTTTGCTCCGCCTTTGTAAACTACGGAGAAATTACGGCTACAGACAACTGCCCGTTCCTGGTAACGGCTCCGCCGCTGTACACGGTCAACGTGAACAACAACGCCGGTAGCGTAGGTGGTCAGGTGTTCTTCGATGTAACCAACAACGCCGGTTATCCGCTGACGGTGACCGAGTTGGGTATGAAGATCTCCACGGGAACCATGGTGAATATTTACATGAAGTCGGGCACCTACAACGGTTTCCAAACCAACGCTGGAGCCTGGACGCTGGTCGGCCAGGCTGATGCCACTGTCGGCCCGTTTGCCGGTCCGTACGTAGGTCAGCCGATCATCACGCCGGCTCCGTGTAACTTCACGATCCCTACGGGTACCTGGGGTATTTGCCTCGGTACGCCCTCCGCTCAGCAGATCTATACCAACGGTACTGGGGCGAACCAGACTTTCTCGGACGCCAATATCACCATTAACCTGGGATCCGCTCAAAACGCACCCTGGGCGGGCTTCTTCTCCCCGCGTGTATGGAATGGTTATATTCAATATCAGGTTGGCGCCGACGCGGTGGTCGTGCAGACCCAAGGTCTTGCATCTGGCGATGAGTTCGCGATCGGTACGACGACCAACTGTTTTGAAACGCAAGACATCGCCGGCAACGTCGGCACCTGCTGTTTCGATGTGACGGTGCTGGAATTCCCGAACCCGACCGAGACGCTGGCTTGCAACGACAACGTACAGATCTCCCTCGATGAGACGGGCTGCGTGGAAGTTGGGGCCGATATGGTCCTGGAAGGTGGCCCCTATCACTGCTATGACGATTATGTAGTAGAAATATTGAACCAGTTCGGTTTCCCGACGGGCAACACGGTTTGCTGCAGCGATGTAGGTCTTGTCAAGACCGTTCGCGTGACCGACCCGGATACCGGCAACAAGTGCTGGGGTACCCTGATCACGGAAGACAAACTGCCTCCGATCATCCAGTGTACCAATTACAGCGTTTCCTGTACGGAAGCCATCGAAGATCTTCCGGCTCCGGCTATTCCTGGCTTGTTCCTGGAAGTGATCGAAGGGCTGAACGATCCGATCGGCGCGCCGAGTGGACCGACTTTACAGGAATATACCTTTGACCTGAGCTACCTGCCGGCCGGCCATCCGGTACTCGACGTAGACGTACGGATCAAGCTGACGGGCCACACCTGGCTGCCCGACCTGGGTATTTACATCATCAATCCGGGTGGAGACCAGGTTAACTGCTTCTCTGTAACGGGTTGCTTCGGCACGGAATACCCCATCGACGTATGGTGGGATGATGAAGGAACGGGTGGATTGACCCAGTGTGTAGACCTCAATGCCGGTGGCGCGCACCTGCAGTGTCTCCAGGCTCCTGGCGTACAGAGCCCTAACGTCTTGAATGCACTGGATGGTACGGATGCTTCCGGCACCTGGACCCTGCGCGTCACGGATGCTATCGCTCCGGACGACGGTGTGATCGAGATCGTGGGTCTGAAAGTGGAAACGCCGGAACTGGCACAAGTAGACCCGACCGACAACTGCGACGTGGTTGACCTGTCCTACACCGAATCGCTTGATAACCCGGGCTGTGACGGTCCGAGCCAGGTCATCACCCGCGTGTGGACGGCTACCGACCCGAGCGGCAACACGGCCTCCTGCGTGCAGACGATCACGCGCGTACGTCCGACCCTGGCCGACATCGAGTTCCCGCCCTCCTATGACGGTGTGAACAACCCGGCTCTGGATTGCTCCGGCAACCCGTGGGATACCAACGGAAACGGCTACCCGGATGTCAGCGAAACGGGTACGATCACGATCACGGGTGTACCGTTCGTCAACGAAGACATCTGTGAAATGACTGCTACGTACGAAGACGTATATATTCCGATCTGCGAAGGTACTTTCAAGATCGTGCGCAAGTGGTTGGTTATCGACTGGTGCAAGATCGAGCAGGTTACTTACGATCAGGTACTGAAAGTAGCTGACCAGACCGGTCCGGAAGTAGACTGCCCGGCAGGTCCGCTGACGATCAACGTATACCAGGGCTCCTTCAACCAGGGTGGTCCGCACGATGTCTGCAAAGGCAGCGTGGTGATCCAGCCGCTGAACGTACTTGGCGACGATTGCTCCAGCCCGGATCCGGCAGGATACACAACCGAACTTTGGACGCTTGGCGGTGGCCAGTTGATCGCATCGATCAGCGGCAACGGAGGCACTTTCGCGGATGTGGAACTGATCGCCGACAACCCGCCGACCAACAACGCACAATACACGGTACGCCACATCTTCAAGGATAACTGTGGCAACCAGAGCGAATGCCAATACGATATTACCGTAGTGGACAAGGTGCCGCCGGTGCCGATCTGTGATGAGATCACCGACCTGGCTATCACGAACAACGGTGGATCGGGTGAAGGCTGCAGCATCCTGCCGGCTTCCGACCTGGATGACGGTTCGTACGACAACTGCGGCGATGTCTTTTTCTACGCTGCCAAGATGAACCCGTTCCTGACCCCGCCGTACTTCTACCAGTACTATCCGACCCTGGAATTCTGCTGTGATGAGATCGGCGACAACATGGTGGTTGTGCTCGTATTGGATTTCGATCCGACGACGATACCGGGCGCTACGCTGCCCGACGGTTCGGTGTTCCTCTTCCCGGGTAACCCGATCTTCGAAGGCTCGTTCAACACCTGCATGGTGACGGTTCAGGTCAATGACAAGATTCCGCCTACCACGCTGTTCTGTCCTGATAATGTAACCATTACCTGCGATGAATATCTGGCTAGCTACGCCTCCGGCGTGGAGCAAGGTGATTACAGCGTACTCGATGGCCTTGGCGCTCCTACCTTCTTCGATAATTGCGATTATGAAGAAGAATACACGGTAACGGTGAACCTGAACACCTGTAGCGCAGGCACGATCGTCCGCAACTGGACGGCCAGCGACTCCAACGGTCAGGCCACCTGCACGCAGACCATCACGGTCAACCATGTGAGCGACTGGGTGGTTGAATTCCCGGACAATTTCACGGGTCAGTGCGTAAACGGCCAGCTGCCGGATACGGGCGAACCCGCCATCTTCCACGACGAGTGTGAACTGATCGGCGTATCGCACAGCGATGAACTCTTCACGGTGGTACCGGATGCTTGCTACAAGATCGTCCGTACCTGGAACGCGATCAACTGGTGTATCTATGACGACTTCGGCTATGATGCCTATTCGGAAGCCGGACATGCCGAGTGCAACCTGTTCCAGGATTGGGACGGCGACGGCGATCAGGATTGCCGCACCTTCCGAGACGGCTACAACTCAACGGGCAACCCAGGCACGCCGGACGGCTACATCACCTTCAAGCAGGTGATCAAAGTGATCGACAACGAAGCTCCGACCTTCACGGTTCCGGCTATCGACGGTTGCATCACCGATACGGACTGCAACACCGATCTGACGCTGCCTTACCCGGATATCACCGACGACTGCTCGCTGGCCAATGAAGTGACCATCACGGGTGACTTCGGTACGTTTGCCAACATTTCGGGCGACGTGACGGTAGCCAACGTGGAAATCGGACAATACGAAGTAACCTATGCCGTTACGGACAACTGTGGCAATACGGGCTACGAGACGGTAACGATCGACGTGACCGACTGCAAGAAGCCGACGCCGCTGTGCGACAACGGCCTGGTGGTCGAGATCATGCAAACGGGTATGGTTGAAGTATGTGCCATCGCTTTTGACGAAGGCTCCTTCGACAACTGCTGCACGGACCTGACCTTCAGCTACTCGCCGGATGTGAACGACAACTGTCATACCTACACCTGCGACGACCTCGGTCAGCAGCCGGTACAGATCTGGGTGACGGACTGCAACGGCGTACAGGATTACTGCGAGACCTTCCTGGTGGTTCAGGATAACATGGGCTTCTGCGGTGGCGGTGTTCCGGTTAATGTTGCCGGTGCGGTTGCTACGGAAGGAGAAGCCGGAGTAGAAGGTGTGAACGTGGAAGTGAACGGCGGTGTCTTCAGCGGATTAACGGACCTGTCCGGTAATTATGCATTTGAACTGACTGCCGGCGGTGACTATTCGGTAACGCCGATGCTGGATGAGAATCCGGGCAATGGCGTAACGACCTGGGATCTCGTGCTGATCAGCCGCCACATTTTGGGGATCCAGTTGCTGGATAGCCCGTACAAGCTGATCGCAGCTGATGCCAACAAGTCGAACAGCGTGACCACGCTCGACATGGTGAACATCCGCAAAGTGATCCTGCAACTGGAACCGGGCTTCCCGAACAACACGTCCTGGCGCTTTGTCGACAAGGATTACGTGTTCCCGACTCCCTCAAATCCGTTTGCTACCGTATTCCCCGAAGTGATCAACTACAACAACCTCACGGTTGACGATCTGAACGCCGACTTCGTAGCTGTGAAGATTGGTGATGTGAACGGCTCGGCCGTGACCAGCCTCAACGGAGCAGCGGAAGAACGCACGTTCAATGGTTCGATGAACATCAACGTTCAGGATCAGCAACTGAAGGCAGGCAAGACCTACACGGTCAACTTCACCGCTGACGCTATCGACCTGTTGGGCTACCAGTTCACGCTGAACTACAACACTGACGCCATCGAGATCGTAGACCTCGTGGAAGGTGTTGCCGGCGCAGAGAACTTCGGCATGCTTAGCAACGAAGGTGTGCTGACGACGAGCTGGAACGTATCGGAAGCCCGTGCCCTGGCACAAGGCGAGGTACTGTTCGGCCTGACGGTGAAAGCCAATGCAGACGTATCCCTGAGCGAAGCCTTCGGCGTGAGCTCGGCCTACACGGTTGCAGAAGCCTACAACAGCAACAGCGAGCTGCTGGATGTGAACCTGACGTTCAACGGATCGGATGCCAGCGCATTCGCCCTGTACCAGAACGTACCGAACCCGTTCAAGGGTGTCACGGTGATCGGCTTCACGCTTCCGGAAGCAAGCACGGCTACGCTGAAAGTGATGGATGTATCGGGTAAAGTGCTGCAAGTAGTGAGCGGCGACTACGCAAAAGGCTACAACGAAGTACGCCTGAGCAACATCGACGCCACGGGCGTGCTGTACTACCAGCTCGATACCCCGACGCACAGCGCTACGAAGAAGATGATTATTATTGAATAAAATTTTATTATAAATGGGCAGGCAAAAGCCTGCCCATTTAATCAAGTTTTAAAGATGATTATCATTGGATAAGTGAAGAGTGAAGAGTGAAGAGTGAAGAGTGAAGAGTGAAGGGTGAAGAGTGAAGTGAGGGGAAGAAATTCTCTTCACCCTTCACTGATCACCCTTCACCAGAAAAAATTAAATCGGTTTTTGGGATTTCGCCCCTCCTTGCTTCGGCATGGAGGGGCTTTTTTTTTAGAACAACAACCAAAGCCCAATAACTGAAGCAATAAGCAGCAGGGTGAGCAGGAAGTCGGGGTTCCTGAGCGAAACGCCGCTCTTTCCGGGCTCGGGGCGTTTATAGATCACATTTACAAGTTTTTCCGGACTGGGAGCGGGACTGCTGAGGCTAACCAGGATCATGACGATCGAACACAGCAGGAAGAGGAAGATGGCGAAATGCAGGAAATTCATGGTCGTCATCCGGTACAGGAAACTGCCTTCGGAAAGGGTGAAAATGCCATCTGAATTGAGCACCTCCAGCGCCAGTCGGCTCATACCCAGAATGAAACCCGTCCACAGGGCCCAGATGGCGCCACGGGAATTCAGACGAGGGATGAACAGGCCCAGGAGGAAAGCTGCCGCGATAGGCGGCGAAATGTAGGCCTGGATGCTCTGCAAGACCTTGTAGAAGCTATTTTCGCCCGAACTCAGCATGGAGCGCAGCACCGGGATCCATGCCAGGCTCACCAGAACCAGGA
This sequence comes from Lewinellaceae bacterium, assembly GCA_020636275.1. Classification (GTDB taxonomy): domain Bacteria; phylum Bacteroidota; class Bacteroidia; order Chitinophagales; family Saprospiraceae; genus JADJTT01. Next base: position 546,232 of record JACJYD010000002.1, read on the forward strand.
TGCCGGTTGCAACCTGTCCGATCAAAACCAAATGCTTTTCGGTAGCTTCGGGTCGCCATTTTTTATAAAAATCGATGGTAAAAAGGGTCGAGCAGGAGTTGAACACGGAAGACAGCGAACTCATCAACGCGGCCAGCAAACCGGCCAGGACCAAGCCCTTGATACCCGTCGGCAAGAACTGGGTAACCATGGCAGGCAGCGCTTCATCGGGACGGCTGAGCTGGATAAACCCACGCTGGGCCAGTGCAAACGCCAGGACTCCAGGGATGATGAAGATAAACAAAGGCGTTAATTTCAGAAAGCCGGCAAAGATCGTTCCTCTGCGCGCATTGGAAATATCCTTGGCCGACAGGACACGCTGTACGATAAACTGGTCGGTGCACCAATACCAGACTCCAAGGATAGGCGCTCCGAAAATGATGCCGGTCCAGGGATAGTTCGGGTCGCTCCCGGGACGCCACAGGCTGAAGAAATGAGCGGCTTCCAGATTGGGATCCTTTTCAGCGGCGGTCTGCAGGGTGGACATTACGCCATCCCAGCCACCCAGCGCTTCTAATCCGAAGATGAGGATGGCGATGGCGCCGGCGAGGAATACGAACATCTGCATCATATCGGTGTAGATCACCGCTCGCAAGCCTCCTAAAATGGTATAGACCCCGGTGGCCAGCACCACGATAATCGCTCCGGTCCAGAAAGATACCCCCATCACCTCAAAGACCAGTGCGCCGGCAAAGATCGTCAGGGATATCTTGGTCAGAATGTAGGCAACGATAGAAACGATGGAAAGATAGTTTCGGGCACTGGAAGAATACCGGCGCTCCAAAAATTCAGGCATCGTGAACACCCCGCTTTTCAAATAGAAAGGCACAAAGACCCATCCGAGCAGGAGCAGGATCAGCGCCGCCAGGATCTCAAACTGACCGGCAACCAATTCCCCTTTGGCCCCGGAGCCTGCCAACCCCACCAGGTGCTCCGAACCGATATTGGAAGCAAACAAGGAGGCGCCTATGACAAACCACCCGACGTTTTTCCCTCCTAAAAAATAATCGGAAGAGCCATACTGATCCTTTTTCGCCCGGCGTTCCTGAATGGTAACGTACCAGGCAAGCAGAAAAACGACCCCGAAGTAGGCCAGGACGATCAAACCATCGATTAAAGCTAGGTTTTCAAACATGGTATTTCGTTTTAATTGGACAAGAATGTGCCAAATTTAAAATTATATCCCGACTTTCCATGGAATAAAAAGTGGGATACGTGCCGCTTGGCGCTTTTCCTTTACATTTGCAGAAATTATCGCTTTAAATGACCAATAAAGAGATTGCCAAATCTTTCCAATTGTTGGGAGAGTTGATGGAATTGCACGGTGAAAACCCCTTTAAGATCCGCTCTTACCAGAATGCCTATCTCAACCTCCGGAAAATGGACCAGCCCCTTGCCGAGCTTTCTGAAGCGGAGTTGGCTTCCCTGAAAGGGGTAGGGGAGGCGATCAGTAAAAAGATCCGCGAACTGGTCGAAACGGGGAGAATGCAGACCCTGGAGCGCTGCAAGGCACAAACTCCCGAAGGGCTTCAGGAAATTCTCCAGGTGCCTGGGCTAGGTCCGAAAAAGATCCGGATGCTCTGGAAAGAACTCGGCATCGAATCGATCGGCGAACTGCTCTACGCCCTCAACGAAAACCGATTGCTCGAATTGAAGGGATTCGGCCTGAAAACTCAGGAAGACCTGAAACAAAAACTGGAATTCTTCCAGCACAACCGCCATTGGTTTCACTACGCAGCCGCTTCGGCTTTGGCCGGACAGTTGGAGGAAACGCTGCAAAGCCGTTTGCCCGGCCGGCGGATCGAACGGACCGGAGCCCTACGAAGAAAGGATAACGTTGTAGATCGCCTCGAATTCCTGATCGAAGGAGAGGAGGCAGCGATCACCCTACCGGAAACGCCCATGCCCGTTCATATCCATTTCGCAGCGGCAGCCCGGTTCGGGTCGGCCTGGGCCCAAACAACAGGGGGAGCGGATCATTGGGTTCAACTGGCCGCTGCCCACCCGGATGAGGTCACTGAACAGCGCTTGTTCGAGCAGGCCGGACTGCCTTTTGTCGAACCCGAACTGCGCGACAACCCGGCAGCTATTCAATGGGCCCAACAGGGAAAGTTGCCCGTTTTGGTCGAAGCTGCCGACCTCAAAGGACTTCTCCATGCACACTCCACCTACAGCGACGGGATGCACACCTTACGGGACATGGCGCTGGAGGCCCGGGCCCTGGGTTATCAATACCTCGGCATCTCGGATCACTCCCAATCCGCCTTTTACGCCAACGGCCTCAAACCCGACCGCGTATTGGCGCAGTGGACGGAAATAGAGGCCCTGAATGCCGAACTGGCGCCCTTTCGCATATTCAAAGGCATCGAAAGCGACATCCTAAACGATGGCCGGCTGGATTATGGGGCCGACCTCCTTCGGGGATTTGATTTCGTCATAGCCTCTGTCCACTCCAACCTCCGCATGGATGAGGAGAAGGCCACGCAACGGTTGATCACGGCCATCGAAGACCCCCATACACGCATCCTGGGGCATCCTACCGGCCGCTTACTCCTCAGTCGCGCCGGATACCCCATCGATCACCGAAAAGTGATCGACGCCTGTGCGGCAAACGGTGTCGCCATCGAACTCAACGCCAATCCCTACCGGCTCGACCTCGACTGGACCTGGATACCCTATGCCCTGGAAAAAGGCGTTCGGATCGCTATCAATCCCGACGCCCATTCCAAAAAAGGCATGCTGGATATGCACTACGGTCTCTGCTCCGCCCGCAAAGGCGGCCTCACAGCTTCCGGTTGCCTCAACGCCCTGTCTGCCGGCGAGATTGAAGATTTCTTTAAAAAAACCGCTGCCTGATTTAACATCTCATTAACAAAAATTGGAAGGCGCTTAACAAGGTAAGAAAGAGGAATCACTAATTTTGTGATGCAAAAATCCGGACCCTGGATGAACAAAATAGGCACTCAGGATTTATTGATCATGAACAACAGTTTGCAAAAAATTAAAGAAATGATGAAACAACTCAAATTTGGCATTTTGGCGCTGGCAATTGCCGGCTTTATGGTGAGCTGCAAGAATGACAGCGAAGTACGTGATCAGGCTGCTCAAAGCGTAACCGGAGCAGATGCCCAGCAGGGCCTTCAACCCAGCTCCGACGCTCTGGCGAACAACCAGGATCCGATGGCGCAACAAACCGCTACGGTTCCGACGGGCCCGACCACGACGATCCAGTTTTCGGAAACGGAGTTTGACTTCGGAACCATCGACTCGGGCGACAAAGTTACGCACGAGTATCGTTTCAAAAACACGGGCACTGAGCCGCTCATCATCAACTCTGCCAAAGGCAGCTGCGGATGTACGGTTCCCTCCTGGCCGAAAGAACCGGTTGCACCGGGCGCAGATGCTGTAATTTCGGTACAGTTCGATTCCAAAGGCAAGAGTGGCGCACAGAACAAGAAGGTGACCATCACGGCCAACACGAATCCGCAGCAGTCGTTCATCTACCTGAAGGGGAACGTGAATGCTCCGCAGGGCTCGGCTACGGCTACACCGGCTCAGAAGTAATTTACCGCAAGTTGGGCGCTTTGCCGTCCTTCTTATTACAGAATAAAAAAGGTACAGTGCCAAACACTGTACCTTTTTTTATTTTTACAGGATGAAAAAATACTTTTCCCTCGTCACTTTCGCGCATACCATTTTCGCCCTGCCTTTTGCCATGGTGGGTTTTTTTCTGGGTCTCCAGCACCGTACCGATGAAGGGTTTCCCTTCCGGGAGTTGCTCCTCGTCCTTCTCTGTATGGTTTTTGCCCGTAGTGCCGCCATGGCCTTCAACCGGTACGTCGACCGCCGGATCGACAGCCGCAATCCACGGACCGCTGGCCGGGAGATCCCCTCCGGGGCGATCAGTCCCCGTTCGGCCTTGGTCTTTGTGCTCGGCGCCTCCGGTCTGTTTATCCTGACGACCTGGTTCATCAATCCCATTTGCTTTTACTTATCGCCCGTGGCGCTCCTCGTAGTGCTGGGCTACAGCTATACCAAACGATTCACTCCTTTGTGCCATCTGGTTTTAGGCCTGGGCCTTTCCCTGGCGCCCATCGGCGCCTACCTGGCCGTGACCGGGGTCTTTCATCTCATTCCCCTGCTCTACAGTGGTGCCGTATTGTTCTGGGTGTCGGGCTTCGACATCATTTATGCCCTTCAGGACGAGGAGTTCGACAAATCGCAACGGCTGTTCTCCATTCCCGTTGCCATGGGCCGGCGTGGAGCGCTCAATTTGTCCATCGCGCTGCATTTTGTCTGCGCCGCTTTCATGGTGTCCGCAGCCTGGATGGTTTCCCAGGCGCATCCGGGTTTCGACTGGATATCCTGGTTGGCCACGGCCCTGTTCCTGGCCATGCTGACCTACCAGCATACCATCGTATCGCCCAACAATCTGAGCCGTGTAAATCGCGCTTTTTTTACGACTAACGGATTTGCAAGCCTGATCTTCGGAGTCTTGTTCATCCTCGATTTTTATCTATGAGGAAGGTACTGTCCATCGCCTTTTTCTTATTTTCCATGTTGAACTGGGGCCTTTCCCAGCAACGCCCCCAGTTTACCCATTACCTGTTTCAACAGATTGCATACAATCCCGCCTATGCCGGCGCCAAGGGGTACTTGCAGAGCGGTCTGTCGGTGCGTTCGCAGTGGCTGGGACTGGAAGGCGGGCCGCGCAGCGCCCAGGTCAACGTGCACAGCGCCCTGCGGAACAACCGGGTTGCCCTGGGCCTTCAAGCGCAGACCGACCGGCTGGGGCCGTCCAAATACACGCAGCTGCAGGTTATCTACGCCTACCGCGTCCAGCTGAACGACATCCGCTTCAGCGCGGGGGTTCAGGCGGGCATGGAAAACTACCGCGTCGATTGGACAAAACTCGATCTGGAAGAGCCCATAGATGATGCCTTTCCCAACGGAGGGGCTTCCTGGTGGAGTCCGGTGATCGGAGTTGGGGTGATGGCACAGGGTTCGCACTGGTATGCCGGACTGTCCTGCCCATATCTGCTGGAACAAGAACTATTCTACGAAAGCGCCGACGCTTTGTTCACCCGCCGCCTCCGCCATGTTTATGCTATGGCCGGGGCCGAATGGCCGGTCACCGCCGAATGGCGTTTTCTGGCTGCGACCTTGTTCAGTTCGGTTTGGACGAACCAAACGGCCTCGGGACCGGCATCCTGGGATCTCTACGGCTCCTTTTTTTACCGCGATCTGTTCCTGGCCGGACTTTCCTGGCAAACAGGCATTCCATTCTGGACGCCCGGGATGGGCCTGGGGCAATCCGCCGGGCTATTTGCCGTTGTTCAATTGGAAAACGGATTGCGTTTCGGCCTTTCCTTCGACGCACCATTGTCCCGCTTGGCTCAACCTGCCTTCGGTTCCCTGGAGTGGACGGTCGGCTATGAGTGGAATGTGCGGGCGAGCCGGATCGCGACGCCTCGCTTTTTTTGGTAGGCGAAAAATGATTGAAAATGAAACCCTGGTCTTTTACCATACTTTTTGTCTTGTTCACGGGCCTGCTTTCCGCCCAAAACGGCCTGCTTCGCAAGGCGGAAAAGAAGATGGAGGCCCTGGATTTTCAAGCTGCTATTTCCCTGTTGGAAAATGGCCTGAGAAATCCGCCTCCCCCTGCCGGAGCCGCCCTGCTGGGTGAATGTTACCGCCGTGCCGGCCGGTTTGGAGAAGCCGAGACCTGGTTTCAAAAAGTTTCCGACTGGTCGGAAGTGCGTCCGCAATGGATGCTGAACTACGCCCGGACCTTGCAGCGCAATGCCCGCTATCCCGAGGCGGTCACGTTTTACGAACGCTATCTCGGCCGGGTGCGCAACGACCAGCTGGCCGCCGAACAACTGGCTTCCTGTCAACAGATCCGGACCCTGCAGGAGCGGGGTTTGGGGTGGTGGGAGGTACAAGGCCTTCCCTTCAATTCCGAATACCGCGAATTTTGCCCGGTTTTTCATGAGAATACGCTGGTTTTTTGCTCCGACCGACCGGTGGAAGGTCTGTCGAATTACCAGGATGCCTGGACGGGGGAGGGATTTCTCGACCTGTTCAAAGTGACCCGGAAAGTGTTGGATTCCACGCTATGCGCTTCATATTCCTACAGCTCGCCGGCCTTGTTCAACAATGCGATGACTACGCGCTTTCACGAGGCCTCGGCCCATTTTTCAGCTGACGGGGAAGAGATCTATTTCACCAGCAACGCCCCCGGTTCGGGCAAGGGGCGCGACGATGCCGGGTTGTTGCGTTTGCAGATCCTGCATGCCCGGCGCTTGCCCGGGCATCGGGGCTGGACCGATCCCCTTCCCATTTCCATCAACAGCGAGGAATACTCGGTGATGCACCCCTGCTTGTCGGCCGATGCCCGGCGGCTCTTTTTCGCCTCCGATATGCCGGGCGGGTATGGCGGGCTCGATCTGTATTATGTAGAAATGATCCAGGGTGTATGGGGACCGCCTATTAACCTCGGGCCATCGGTCAACACTACCGGCAACGAGGTCTTTCCCTATTTCGCCCCTGACGGTGCCTTTTACTTTTCCTCCGACGGCTGGGGTGGTTTGGGCGGACTGGATATTTTCTCCACCCGGCTGGACCGGGAAGGGCGGCCTTTCAATCCCGGGTTTCCGCTGAACTCCCCGGCCGATGATTTCGGCTTCATCTGGGAGGAAGTGCAGCAGTGTGGTTATTTCTCGAGCGATCGAAACGGGGGCGCCGGCAAGGACGACCTCTACGTATTTCGCCGCATTTCCCACCCGGTGCACGTGGAGATCGTGGACAGCCAGACGGGGGTTTTCATCGGTGGCGGCATACTCACCTCCGATTGCAGGCAAGATACCTTGTCTGTGCTCGACGGGCAGGCCCGTTGGGAGGTGCCGCACAATACCTGTTGCGAGCTTCGGGCCTCTGCTCCGGGCTATCACCCGGGGTTTGCCCGCCGGTGCACTTACAATCTTCCGTCGGGAGAACCCATTCACCTCGCGCTTTCCCTTGACCCCCAGCCGGTTTTCAGCCTCGAAGGGGTCGTTTTTCAGTATTCTACGGGGTTGCCACTTGAAGAGACCTCGATCCAGGTGATCGACAAAGAGAACGGGCGCGTGGTCGCGAGTTTCAGCACGGACTTCAGCGGTCGCATCGAGCTCCTACTGGAGGAGGGCGTTTGTTATCAATTCCGGGTAACGAAAAACGGTTATGCACCCCTCACAGGCGATGGTCCCTGTGTGCCGTTCCACGGGCAGTCGGAGAACTTTCGCTATAAATTCTATCTACGAACGGCCGGAGAGCGGGGTGGTAGCTATCTGGAAGGGGGCAAACAAAATTGATCGGCCAAGCCCTTCCGTTGATCGAAAACTTGCCCGCTCTTGGTAGAGTGGTTTTGGAAAGTAAAGGAAAAAGGTCCAGATTTGGCGGGTGAGAACAATCCAATAAATCACATCACAATTTATGGAAAATCAGCCCCTGGATAACCCCCAACCACTAAGCGAGCGCGATGAGCGCATGTTTGCCACCTTTGCACACCTGTCTCTTCTCGCCGGTTTCGTCATTCCACTTGGAAACATCATCGCCCCCCTCGTCATCTGGCTCACTCAGCGCGACAAGTCCGCCTTTGTCGACGCGCACGCCAAAGAAGCCCTTAATTTTCAGATCACCCTGACGATCCTGGGGGCTGGAGGCTTTCTCCTGACCTTCATCCTTATCGGCGTACCCTTCCTGATCCTGATCGGTTTGGCTGCCCTGGCGTTCTGTATTATCGGCGCCATGAAAGCCAATAGGGGAGAGGAGTATGTGTATCCGTTCAATTTGAGGATTATTCGCTAGAAAAATTTCCCACGGTCCTCTCCACTACTCCACCTCCTTCAACAAATACACATACACCGGGAAGTGGTCGCTATACCCGCCGAGGTAGGTATCCCCGGCCCAGGTGCGCCAGGGGTAGCCTTTGAAATTCCCCGATTTCTGGATGAGGAAGGGTTTGTTGAATACGCGGGCCTGGTAGAACCGGTACCCCTCGTTTTTTTTGTCGACCAACCCGTAGGAAGCCATGATCTGGTCGAACAGGTTCCAGGTATCGCGATAGGCCAGGGTGCCGGTCCCTTTGGCGTAGAGCTCCCACATGGGATTGAATAGCCCACAGGGGCGCACGTCGTCGGCATAGCGTTTGGCCTGGAGCACTTGCTTGACGCTCGGACTGATGGGATCGTCGTTGAGGTCGCCCATGATCAGGACCTTGGCTTCGGGATCGACCGCGCAAAGCGAATCGACGACATTCTTGCAGAGCAGGGCGGCCATCTCCCGCAGGTGTTGCGTGGCTTTTTCCCCACCACTGCGCGAGGGCCAGTGGTTGACCAATATATGCAGCGGCTCTCCGTCGAACAGGCCGCTGACGAACAGCACGTCTCGGGTGTAACGCACCACGCCGTTCGATTCATACGATCCCATCGGGATGGGGCGGCTAGACAGCACTTCGAAATATTTCGGATTATAGAGCAGGGCCACGTCGATACCCCGTCCGTCGGGCGAGTCGTAGTGCACGATCTGGTAGTTGCGGTCCCGTACCTGCTCCTGGCTGACAAAATCCTCCAGCACCCCCCGGTTCTCGACCTCAGCAACCCCCAACAGGGCTACGCCGTCGGGCGTCAGTTCGGTTCCCATTTGGAAAACCACATCGGCCAGGTGCGACAATTTTTCGGTATAAATGGCCGTGCCGTAGCGCTTGGGACTTTCGGGCGTGAATTCGGAGTCCGACACATCGGGGGTGTCGAGGGTGTCGAAGAGGTTCTCAAAGTTGTAAAAACCGATGCAACCTATTTTGTACGATTTTTCTTGTGCAAAAAGGGAGCAGGCGACTCCAAGGAACAGGAAAAAGAACGGGATGGATCTCATATACTTATTTGAAAACTGCTGCTATTCTACAAAGTGCATAAATATGCAAAACTTCCCCAATTACAAAAATTAATGAGTGACTGCCGCTCAAAAATCCATAAAACTCCTAATTTAGGCCATCTTTTGGCATGACCCACTAATGCTACCTTCATGAATCGAATCAGTACCCTTTTTCTGTTCCTCGCAATTCCTGTTCTTCTCCCCGCACAAATCATTCTCTTTCAAGGCAAAGTCGTCGATGACCGCACCAATCAACCGCTGGAAGGCGTGTTGGTGCATACTGACTACAACGAGGCCCATACCGATAAGGATGGCCTTTTTGAAATGGAAATGGCCATGGATGTGCGCCAGGTGGTGTTCCATTTTATCCTGGACGGGAATGAATTGCGGACCCTGGATTACCAGGTCAAAAGCCCGGATGTACAGGACCTGGGCCTTATTAAGGTCCAACACGTGAATAATGAATCCAGCGAACTGCTGGCCAAGGAAGACCAGATCCCGACCATCGTCATTTCTGAAAACGACCTGGATGGGGGAGATGTCAACTCCCAGGATATTTCCGGCCTGCTGACCGCTTCGCGCGATGTCTTCGTTTCGGCGACCTCTTTCACCTTCGGTCCGGCGCGCTTCCGAATCCGGGGCGTGGGGGCGGAAAACACCACTGTGCTGCTCAACGGCGTTCCGGTCAACGACCTGGAAAGCGGGCAGGTGTACTGGAGCTCCTGGGGCGGTCTCAACGATGTGCTCCGCTACCGCCAGACCGATATCGGGCTCGGCGCTATGGAATACGCGATGGGCGGAATTGGAGGAGGGACTGCCATCGATACGCGGGCTACGACCCAGCGCAAACAACTCCGCGCCTCTTACGCCATTTCCAACCGCACTTACCGCAACCGCCTCATGCTCACCTGGTCGAGCGGGCTGTTGAAGAATGGCTGGGCTGTCACTCTGTCGGGCTCACGCCGTTGGGCGCAGGAAGGCTATGTGGAAGGCACTTTCTACGATGCCTGGTCCTATTTCGCCTCGATCGACAAGTTGATCGGCAAAAAGCACCAGCTCAACCTGACGGCCTTTGGCGCCCCGATCAAACGGGGGAAATCCAGCGGATCCATCCAGGAATTGTACGACCTGGCCGGCAGCAATTACTACAATTCCTATTGGGGTTATCAAAACGGTGAAAAGCGCAACTCCCGCGTGGCAAACATTCACCAGCCCCTATTCATCTTACGCCACGACTGGACCCTCGGCGGAAAGACTACCTTGACCACGGCGGCATCCTACAAATTCGGACGCAACGGCAGTACCGCCATCGACTGGTACAACGCCCGCGATCCCCGTCCGGACTACTACCGCTACCTGCCCAGCTACGTGGTCGACCCGGCGCAGAAACTCCAGGTGGAAGAGGCCTTCAAAAACGACGAGAACGTACGCCAACTGAATTGGGACTATATGTATAACGTGAATTACGGCAGCGTTGAGACCGTTGAAAATGCCAATGGAATTGATGGCAACACCGTGACCGGGCTTCGCTCTAAATACATCGTCGAGGAACGTCGCTACGACAGTAAGGAATTTAACTTCAACACCGTTCTCGAACATTTCCTGACCGACCGGATCACCCTCAACGGCGGACTGGGCTACCGGGTTTATCAGGGAGACTACTTCAAGGTCGTCGACGACCTGCTGGGCGGGGAGTTTTACCTGGATATCGACCGCTTTGCGGAAACCGATTTTCCCGATAATCCCGACGCCAAGCAAAACGACCTCAACACGCCCAACCGGATCCTGAAAGTGGGCGACCGGTTTGGATACGACTATAACCCCAATATCCGCAAGGGCTTTGTTTGGGGGCAGAGTGTGTTTTCCTATCCAAAGGTCGATTTCTTCCTGGGTGGCGAATTGTCCACCACTACTTTCTGGCGGCATGGGGACGTGGTCAATGGTCGCTTCCCGGATAATTCGTACGGGGATTCCGAAAAACAAAAATTCCTGAATTATTCGGCCAAAGCCGGACTGACTTACAAGATCAGCAATATCCACTATCTCTTTGCAAATGCCCTGGTGCAAACACGGGCGCCCTTTTTCCGCAACTCCTATATTTCGCCTCGCACGCGCGACCAGGCGGCCGACAACCTGGTCAACGAAAAGATCCAGTCGGGTGAAGCGGGCTATCTGCTGCGCTCCCCGCGGGTGAAGGCGCGGGCTTCGGCCTATTGGGCCCAATTCCGGGATCAGACCCGCACGATCAGTTTTTACAACGACGAGACCATCGTCGGGGATAATACCGAAGACCTCATCGACCTGGGCTTTGTCAACTTCACCCTTTCGGGCGTCGACGCACGCCACATCGGTACGGAGCTGGCCCTGGAATACAAGGTCAACTCCGCCCTGACCCTCAACGCGGTGGCGGCCCTGGGCCAGTATGTCTACACTTCACGCCCCACGGCAACCATCGTCAACGACAACGACCCGAATATTGCCATCCGCGACCGGGTGATCTATCAAAAAAACTACCGCATCCCCGGAACGCCGCAGACGGCTTATACCGCAGGGATCAACTACTCCGGAAAGAAATACTGGTTTGCAAACCTGAACGTCAATTACTTCGACAACGTCTGGATCGATTTCAACCCCAACCGGCGCACCGAAGATGCCATCAACGATATCGAGCAGGGATCCGACGCCTGGAATAATATCCTGGCCCAGGAAAAAGCCGCTCCCGCCTGGACGGTCGACTTCTTCGGCGGAAAATCGTTCAAGATCAAGGATATGTTCCTCTACCTGAACGTAGGGGTGAGTAATATTCTCAACAACACCGATTTTGTCACCGGAGGTTACGAACAACTGCGGTTCGACTTTGCCACGCAAGACCCGAACCAGTTCCCTTCCCGGTATTTTTATTATTTTGGAAGAACGTACTTTATCAACCTGAGCTGGCGACTTTAAAAAAAAACGTGGAGAGGCGCGCACCTTCCGGTCGCATTTCTCTTTAAAAATTTCATCTCCCACAAGGAAATTATACCAATGAAAAAGACACTTCTAATTCTCGGACTTTTCTCTGTTCTTTCCGTCCTCATTTGGAACGGTTGTGTGAAACTGGAATTCGACGCGCCGCCCGCCACGGAATATTGCAACTGGCAGGCCACGACCACCATTGCCGATCTGAAAGCCCTGTACGCCGGCGCCGATCTGGTGATCCAGGATCCCCTTATCTTCGAAGCGGTAGTCGTCGCTGACGATTCCTCCGGTAATTTCTACCGCTCCATCATCGTACAGGACGCCACGGCCGGCATCGAAGTTCGCTTTGCCGTGACCGACCTCTACAACGATTATCCCGTGGGGCGAAAAGTATTTGTCAACTGCCAGGGGCTGACCCTTTCCAATTACAACGGCGTTTTGCAGTTGGGCGAGATCCAGGAAGCCCTGATCGACGATCACATTTGTCGCGGTCCGAAAGGGCAGGTAGTTGAACCAAAGGTGGTTTCGATCGACCAATTGGACGAAAGCTATATTCATACCTTGATCAAGTTGGAAGACGTGCAATTTACATCCGGTAGCGCAGGGAAGACCTATGCCGTTTCTTCGCCGCCTACCTCCGTCAACCAGTTGCTGGAAGAATGCAGCAGCGGTGAAACCATCATCTTGCGCAATAGCGGTTACGCCGATTTCGTCAATGAAATAACCCCGACCGGGAGCGGTTCGATCACCGCCATCTACAGCGTATACCAAAGCGACCGGCAGTTGTTCATCCGCCATACGCGCGACGTCGATATGCCGAATGAACGTTGCGTGCCCGGCATCGGCGGCTTGCTGGACGAAGATTTTGAAGGGATCGATGTCACCGACAACTTGCAAATCGCAGGTTGGAGCAACATCGCGTTGGTGGGAAGCCGCGTATGGTACGGCCGCTCGTATAGCGGTAACCACTACGCCGAAGCCGAAGCCTACCAGGACACCAACAACGAAATGGACGCTTGGCTGATCACACCGCCGATCGATCTGAGCACGCCAAAGACCATTTCGTTTGAAAGCGCCATGGCGTTTTACAAGCACGACGGCCTTTCGGTACTGATCTCCACCGATTTTTCCGGCGACGTAGCTGCCGCCACCTGGACCGCACTGCCTTGTACCTTGCCTATCAGTACCGACACCTATTATGAATGGATACCGTCCGGCCCGATCGACTTGTCCGGATACTCCGGCACCGCCTATGTCGCGTTCCGATACAAGGGCAACAAAACGAGCCAGACCACGAAATATCAGATCGATAATGTGAAAGTAGTGGAACAATAATAATGAGGGCGCCGATGGCCATCGGCGCCCTCATTATTATCGTTTTTAATGTATGATTCCCCACAAGCTACTCCTGGGCTGGCTCTTCACCGGGCTGGCCTTCACCCTCTTCGGCCAATCCTGGATCGGATCGGCCCGCATGAAAAGCGAAGGCACGGTCGTGTCGGTAAAAGGTATTGCCCTCAATGGCCCGGAACTGGGTGATTTCCGGTATATCCAGGATGAAACCGGTGCGATCGCCTTGCATCCCGGCACCGGATCCGTAGCGGGCCTGGAGAATGTACAGGCCGGCGACGAGGTGCAGGTAACCGGCCGCCTGGATTCCTACCAGGGACTGCTCGAACTTACCCCGCTGTTTTCGATCGAAGTCCTTTCTTCCGGAAATCCCCTTCCCGAGGTACAGACCATTGTCCCTTTCGATTTTATCGAACAACGCGAGAGCGAACTGGTGCGGGTGCAGTGCTCTTCTTTTGAGGACGGAGGCCTTTTTGAAGGCAATCATACCTATACGCTTACCCACTACAGCGGTATTGGCTTTAACCTGTACATCCCGGACGGACATCCTTTGGTCGGCCTCCCGATCCCGTCTGCCCCGGTCGAGCTCACGGGTATTTTGTCGAGTGCCAACGGCTACCGGGTATTGGTCAGAGGTCCGGAGGATATGCCTGAATCGCCTTGCGTATATTTCACCTCCGAATTAGCTCCCGCAGAGATCTCGCTTCATTCCCTGCAATTGCAATGGCAAACCAATCAGCCCTGCACCTGCGCGTTGCGGTATGGCACGACCAAAGATATGTGGAACGAGGTGAGCATTCCTGCTGCTTCCGCCGATCACGTAATTACCATCGACGGGCTGGATCCCGCTACCGGCTATTACGTGAAGGCCCTCTGCGAAGCGAACGGCTTTGAGCTCGATTCTCCCACCCGCATTTTCTCGACCAGGTCGACCTCTTCCGGAAAAATAGATGTGTATTTCAATCAATCGACCGACCCGACCGTTTCCTCCGGCAGTTTTCCACAGGGAGACTCCTGGCAGGAGGTCGAAGCGGCCATTCTGGAACGGATCGACCAGGCAGTATCGACCATCGACGTGGCCGTGTACAACGCGAACCTGACGACTTGGGTGGACGCCCTGATGGCAGCCCATAACCGGGGCGTACAGGTCCGGTTCATATACGAAGACGAAGCCTCCAATTCCGCGCTGTCCGGCTCCTTGCCCTTTCCCATTTTAGGCGGAAATGACGGCGCGCTGATGCACAATAAGTTCCTCGCTATCGATGTCGACGACCCGGACAAGGCCTACGTGGTTTCGGGGTCCATGAACTGGACGAGCAGCGGGCTGAAGAACGACTTCAACAATGTGCTGATCATCCAGGATCAGGCGATGGCGAGGGCCTACGAGACCGAGTTTGAAGAAATGTGGGGCGGGCGCTTCGGTCCAGCCAAGGTTGCCAATACGCCAACCGTTTTTCAGATCGGGGATATCCGCCTGGAGAATTACTTCATGCCGTCCGACCGCATTGTTCCTTTGCTGGTCGATCGCCTCGGCACCACCGATAAAGACCTCGAATTTGGACTGTTCATCCTCACCCGAGACGAATTGGCGGCCGCGCTAAAAGACGCCTGGTTTGCCGGACGGGATGTTCGCGGCATTATCGAGGACCCCGATATTTCGGGCTCGGATTTCAATTTTCTGCTCAGCCAGGGCGTGCCCCTTCAGGAGCATACCCCCTATGGGTTATTTCACCATAAATACGCAATAGTTGATGCCCAGGCGCCGGACTCGGCGCCGCTGGTGATTACGGGGTCCTATAACTGGACCGCCGCCGCTACCAATGAGAACGATGAAAATACGATGATCCTGCACGATGCCACGATCGCCAATCTTTTCCTGCAGGAGTTTGAGGAGCGCTGGCAGGAATTGACGGCCACTACAGTCGCACTCCCGCAGGAAGAAGTCTTTTCCATATCTCCCAATCCCGCTTCCGGAACAATTTTTATCCAATTGAATGGCGCAGGTACGGGAGACCCCATTTTTTGCCTGTGGAACGCGAACGGGCAACTGATCGGAGAAATGGGGCCGGGCCAATGGTCGACGGATGGCCTGGAGGCGGGACTGTATTGGCTGACCTATCAGTCGCCCGATGGGATCGTGCACACTCAAAAGCTCGTCATTCGTTGAACGATGCCCAAGGAATCCTTTCAATTCCAGCAATTTACCATTCGCCAGGACCGCTGTTCGATGAAAGTGGGTACCGACGGGGTCCTGCTCGGCGCCTGGACGCCGGTGGAGAATGCCCGAGTGATCCTGGATGTGGGGGCAGGCACGGGGCTTATTGCCCTGATGATGGCTCAGCGGGCGCCGAAAGCCCTTATTCAAGCGGTGGAACTGGATCGGGAGAGCGCCCTTCAGGCTGCCGAAAATGTAGCCGCTTCGCCCTGGGCTGACCGGGTAAGGGTTTTTCAGGGCGACTTTCAATCCTTTGCAAAAAATACTTCGTTGCAATGCGATCTGATCGTAAGCAATCCGCCGTTCTTCCACGGAGCGCTGAAATCGCCCAAGGCGGACCGCAACCGCGTGCGGCATGCCGATACCTTGCCCTTTGGCGATCTGTTGCGGGGGGTAGACCATCTTCTCACTCCCGAAGGTAGACTGTGTCTGATCCTGCCCCGGTCGGAAGGGGCGGCTTTCCGGCAAATGGCCACCGCAATGGGATTGTACGTCACCCGCATCCGGGAAGTATGCGGCCGGCCAGGGAAGCCGGTAGAGCGGGTCTTGATGCAACTGGAAAGAACGAGCAAGCCGCTGGAAAAAGAAGCTGTATTATATGTACAAAGCACGCAAGGCGTCCGGTCGGAGGCCTATCTGGAGATGACGAGGGAATTTTATCTGTAGTTTGAATAAATGAAGAGCATCGAGCGCCGCTCGATGCTCTTCATTTATTCTATCAAGAATGTTCAGTTTCTTCCAGAATTTTTCTAGCCAGGTCCAGTATTCGAGTGTCATCCAATTCAACAGCGCCTCCGTTAGGGCCTGGTTCGAGGTGGAAATCAACCACTTCGCCTTCGTCGTAGTGGTCCCCACCGAAATAGTTCCGAACGGTTTGTTCGCTCAGGTTCAACTCTTTAGCAATTCGGCTGACGCTGCCGCTGGGAAGGCGGTGCTTGATTTCTCTTAGCTCGTTGAACGTAATAACCATAGTATTTTTGTTTTAGTGAAGCAATGCCCTTGAGGGGTAACCCTATGATCAGGAAAGTTAAAAAAAGTGATAGAAAATTCAAAGCAAGTCTTTAGACAAAAATCTGCGCATTTGCCTCCCCAAGCCCCTTAAGACCACACCGATCACCCCTTCCAAGGCTGATCGATGCGGTCTTACTTATGGTCTGACAAACCGCTTACCCTTTAGATAAGGCATTTCCGTAAATGGATTGATTATTTTAGTATAATAAAAAAATTAATTTGATTATTTTGTAACTTCACCTCAAAGATCCACTCCACCTTCTCCACTTTTTTTCCTCTTCGGAGAGGGCGTACTTCCTGTTTCCAAAATTAAAGGACATCTATCCCACTTTTTTCGAAGGTGTATTTTTCAAGAAGGGAGAGTGAGCGGAGCTTGCTCTCCCTATCGTATTTTGCAGGACAGAAGGCAGAAATATCAGCAGGTATTGCGTGTCAAAGGCCTCCCGCAGCCGCTTGATTACGGGGAGGGCCAACCCGTTTGCAACCTTGCCAGATACCCCAGTTTGTACAAGTCGAACAGCCGCAAGCTGGGCCGCCGGGAATGAAATTGCCGTTCCATCGCCTTCCTTCCCAGGCGGTAGATCAGCCCGAGCAGCGGAGAGAGGGGGCGAAGCCTCCAGAATGCCTGGAGCAAGCGGGATCCGATCTCGGGATTTTTCCGGCTGAGGTAGACCAGATTTTCAATGCCCTGACGGGTCTTGCGAAGAAACACATCCGTTGGCTCTATATCCAGGTGGAGCAGGGCGGTATCGATGTGGATCAGCGGTATATTTCGCTTTCGGAGCTCGTAGCCGAACTGGGTGTCCTCATGTCCGTACTGACGCAGCGACTCATCCAGGAGGATGCGGAGAAAAATGTCGCGCGGGCATAAAAAGTGAAAGGTGCAAAAAGCGTCATAGGGTTGCCGGTTGCGCTCGGCAGCCGGGCGTTGTTCGCGTTCCCGGCCGTAAAACCAGTGAAAATAGCGATCGGTATCTTGTGGGGGAGCATCCGGATAGGCCCTGGTGCCGACGACCACCTGTCCGGGCCGGCAAGCCGCCAGATAGGTCGCCAGGAACCCCTGGTCCTGGGGCATGCCGTCGCAATCCATGAAGAGCAAATACGGATAGTTTGCCGCCTGTGCCAGTTTGTTCCGGATCCGGGACCGGCCGAGGTTTTCCGGCAGTTCCTCGTACCTGACCCCGGGCCATTTTTCCATTTCGCGGTTCATTTCCCGGAAGTCTTCCGTTGAACCATCGTCAAAACACACGATCTCCCAGGCTTCGGGTAGATGGGAGGCCTGTTCCAGGAGGGCCCGGACCAGGGATCGGACATCAAATTGGTAAACGGGGATCAGTATCGACAGCATAACATCCGCAAAAGTCCTATTTTTACGGGAATTTTGCCAAAAATAAAAATACGCCCATTTCTTGCTTTCAAAAAGAACTGAAAGTTTCGAAAGTTGTTATACTCAAAACGAAGTGGTTTGGGATCATTGCGGCCGCCGGCCGCAATGATCTCAAGTGATTTGACGGCCCCAGGCCGTCAAATCACTTTTTCTAAAGTATATAAATGCGGCGCCCAAAATTTACCGGGAAAATAAAACATTATGAAAGGAAAAGAAGATCTCGAAGTTTTGTTGAACGATGCCGGACTGGATGCCCAGCTCCGGTCGATTGCGGAGAAGGTATATGCCGGAACGCGGATCCAGGACGAAGAGTGCCTGTACCTGTATGAAAAGGCCCCGCTGGCTTATACCGGAGTATTGGCAAACTACATCCGGGAGAAGCGCCACGGCGACAATACCTATTTCAACCGGAATTTCCACGTCGAGCCGACCAACGTGTGTTTGTACACCTGCACCTTCTGTTCCTATTCCCGGCTGATCAAAAAGCGGGAAGAAGGCTGGGAATACACCCTCGACGAGATCATGGACATTGTGCGGACCTACGACGACAAGCCCGTAACTGAGGTTCACATTGTCGGAGGCGTTTTACCTCAATACGATGTGAAGTTCTACACGGAGCTGTTTCGCCAGATCCATGCCCACCGGCCATCGTTGCACGTAAAGGCGCTGACGCCGGTGGAATACCACTACATGTTCAAAAAGGAAAAGATCGACTACGCCACCGGGATGCGTTTGATGAAAGAAGCGGGTCTGGACTCCATGCCGGGCGGCGGCGCCGAAATATTTGCCCCCGAGATCCGCGACCAGATCGCCGGAGGGAAGTGCTCGGGCGACCAGTGGTTGCAGATCCATGAAGAATGGCATAAACTGGGCATGCGGTCCAATGCCACCATTTTGTACGGGCATATCGAAAAATTTGAGCACCGCGTCGACCACATGCGGCAACTGCGCGAGTTGCAGGACAAGACCGGCGGATTTCAGACCTTTATTCCCCTGAAATTCCGCAACAAGGACAATCAGATGTCCCACCTTCCGGAGGTCACCGTGATCGAAGACCTGCGCAATTACGCCATCAGCCGGATCTATCTCGATAATTTCGAGCATATCAAAGCCTACTGGCCGATGATCAGCAGGCAGGTCGCCCAGCTATCGCTCTCCTTCGGCGTCGACGACATCGACGGTACCATCGACGATACCACCAAGATCTATTCGATGGCCGGCTCGGAGGAACAAAACCCCGCAATGAATACCCAGGAACTGGTCGACCTGATCAAAAAGGTCGGTCGCCGGCCGATCGAACGGGATACCCTGTACGGGATCATCGAGGATTACACCGACCACGTTTTCGAAGAAGCGGAAACTTTCAAGGGGTATATTTCGTTGCCCGTAGTTGAACAAGAAAAAAAATGAACAAACAGATCTTCATCATCCGGCACGGCGAAACGGAGTACAACCGAAAAGGCATCGTCCAGGGCAGCGGTGTCGATTCCGATCTGAACGACCTGGGGCGGGCCCAGGCCCGGGCTTTTTACGAACATTATCAGGATGAACCCTTTGAGGTCGTATTGACATCCCGCTTGCGCCGCACCCACCAAACGGTGGAACCCTTTTTGCAGCGGGGGCTGCCCTGGGAACAATTTGAAGAGATCAATGAGATCTCCTGGGGCGAGCTCGACGGGAGTCCCACCACCCCGGAAATTCTGACAATCTACAAAAGGGTAGTAGGAGAGTGGCGGAAGGGGAACCTGGCCGCTCGCCACGGAAACGGCGAAAGCGGGGAGGAACTGGGCGCCCGGCTGCACCGCTTTGTCGACCACCTGCGGCAGCGGCCCGAAGAGCGCATCCTGATCTGCTCACACGGAAGGGCGATCCGCGGGATGGTCTGCCTGCTGCTCGGAGAACCCCTGAGCAAGATGGATTCCTTCGGGCACAACAACACCGGTTTGTATCAATTGGGGCTCCAAAACGGCGCCTTTCACCTGCAACTGGCCAACGACACGCGACACCTGGAGGCCGTTGAATTCTGAAACCAGATGGAACCATTAAATGTAACGGCGGTTAGTTATCTCAATACCAAGCCATTCCTCTACGGGATCTTCCGCAAGCGGATGGAGCACCAGATCCATCTGGAACTGGACATCCCCTCCATTTGTGCCCGCAAACTCGCCAGCGGCGAGGCTGATCTCGGCCTGGTTCCGGTGGCGGTGCTGCCGAGTTTGCCGACCCCTCACCTCGTTTCCGATTATTGCATCGGCGCCATCGGGGCCGTAAAAACCGTCTGCGTTTTCTCAGAGGCGCCGATCGACCGGATCACGCATCTGTATCTCGATTACCATTCCCGCACTTCGGTGGAACTGGTGCAGATCTTATTGCGCGAACACTGGAAAGTATCTCCGGTGCTCATTCCCGCCCAGCCGGGTTTTGAACAGCAGATCCAGGGCACCCATGCCGCTTTGATCATCGGCGACCGGGCGATCGGCCAGGAGGAACGCTATTCCTATGTTTATGACCTGGGCCAGGCCTGGATGGACTTTACCGGTCTGCCGTTCGTCTTCGCAGCCTGGGTGAGCAACAAACCCCTCGATCCCGGATTTATCGCCGAATTCAATGAAGCCCTGAAAGCCGGTATTGAGTCGATCCCCCAGCTTATTTACCTCATTCCACCGCCCAGTCCTACCTTCGACCTGGAGACCTATTTTACCCGCTACATCAGTTATCCGCTCGATGAAGAGAAGCAAAAGGGGCTGGAGTTGTTCCTCCGCTATCTCGATCCGCGCACAACTTTTCAAGCCAGCGGCCGTTTATTCCATAAAATATAAAATACCGGTTAATAGGTCGGGTTCGCGCCGAAGCTCGGGCCGGATCCTGTTAAAATCTTTCATTATGGTAAAAAGTCTTTTTCTGGCAGGGGCCCTCGGACTGGCCCTTTTGGCCTGTTCATCCAGTTCATCCCCTGTCGCTAACGATGCAAAATTGACCCGTATGACCCCATCCCTGGATTCCATCCCCGCCGATCAGGTGGATACCGCCACGCTGGGCGGCGGTTGTTTTTGGTGTGTTGAAGCCGTTCTGCAGCAAGTGGAAGGCATTTATTCCGTCGTCAGCGGCTATTCGGGAGGAAAAGCCGAAGAGGCGGACTACGAGACGGTCAGCTCCGGTCTAACCCACCATGCCGAGGTGGTGCAGGTCTATTTCGATCCCCGGGTGATCTCCTTTGCCGATATCCTGGAGATCTTTTGGAGCACCCACAATCCCACCACGCTTAACCGGCAGGGCAACGATGTAGGACCTCAATACCGCTCGGTCATTTTCTACCACAACGAAGCCCAAAAGGCCATCGCGGAGCAATCGAAAAAAGAAGTAGCCACCCAGTTCTGGGACGGCCCCATCGTCACGGAGATCAGCCCCTTCACCGGTTTCTGGCCGGCCGAAGAATACCACCAGAACTACTACGAAAATGTGGGCGACCGAAATCCCTACTGCACGTATATTATTACGCCAAAAGTGGAGAAACTCAAGAAGTTGTATAAGGATAAGTTGAAGGAGGAGTACCGGCATGAATAGAAGTGGAAAATTTCACTTTTCCAGGCATAAAAAATGAATATCATTGGCTGGTCTGTGAAAAATTCCTAATTTCCCGCGTCTTTTTAAACTGAAACCTACCAATAGCCATGATCTTAGGTATTCCAAAAGAAATGAATGATAGACGGGTGGCCTTCGCCCCCGCAACCTTGGCCAAGGCGGTCAAGGAATTAGGCGTAGAAGCCTGGGTTGAAACAGGCGCCGGAACGGCGGCTTCATTCCCCGATACATCCTATCAGGAAACGGCAAAAGTGGTCAGCCGGGCCGAATTATTGAAAAATGCCGACATTATCGTCAGCATCAATCCCCTCCCGGAGTCGGAGTGGAAATCGCTGAAGAAGGATGCGGTCGTCATTTCGCGTTTCGAGTCTTTCATCAAGCCCGAAGTGGTTGGAAAACTCCAGGACGCCGGCCTGCGCGGCTTCGGTCTGGATATGATCCCGCGGACGACCCTGGCCCAATCGATGGACGTACTGTCCTCCATGGCCTCCATTGCGGGTTACAAAGCCGTTTTGGAAGCTACTCATTACCTGCCTCGTTATTTCCCCATGCTCATTACCGCTGCCGGTAGTGTGAAACCTTCTACGATATTGATCCTCGGGGCTGGTGTCGCCGGTCTGCAGGCCGTCGCTACGGCCAAACGCCTGGGTGCTATCGTCGAAGCTTCCGATACCCGCCTGGCCGCTAAAGAAGAGGTCGAAAGCTTGGGTGGCCGTTTCGTAATGGTCGAGGGCGCCAAGGACGATACTTCCGCCGGCGGTTATGCCGTCGAACAATCGGAAGACTTCCTCAAGCGCCAGCGCGAGGAAGTGCAGAACCGTGCCGCAAAAGCCGATGTGATCATCACTACCGCACAAGTGCGGGGCCGCAAGGCGCCTATGCTCCTGCCCGCCGAAACGGTCAATAAAATGAAACCGGGCTCGGTGATCATCGACCTGGCCGCATCCACGGGAGGCAACTGCGAACTGACCAAGGACGGAGAAGTCATTGTGCATAACGGCGTGACCATCGTCGGCAACTCCGACCTTTCCCAGGACCTGCCGCAGGACGCCAGTT
Organism: Lewinellaceae bacterium; assembly: GCA_020636275.1. Lineage (GTDB taxonomy): Bacteria > Bacteroidota > Bacteroidia > Chitinophagales > Saprospiraceae > JADJTT01. The sequence goes on from JACJYD010000002.1 coordinate 568,743, forward strand.
TCCTCTTCGGAAACAACGTATTGAACTACATGAAACTTTTCGTCAAAAAAGGCGAATTGCAGATCGATGAGTCCAACGAGATCATTTCCAAATCGTTTATCACAGCGACGACGGTGACCGCATAAGTGTTGTTCTCGCAACAGATTTATTTAATCATCGACACCGGGGGGAGACGCAAGGATCTGCGTTTCCCCCTTGTCGTTTCCTCCCTTCGCTTTAAATAAAATTATCACTATATTTGTATATTAACCGATAGATCCTTGTGAACACTGCGACCGAAGGCCGCTACTTACCCCGGGAAACCCTGTTGAGCGCATATTCCTTTTCTATGAAGACCACCTTTACACTCCAGTTCCTGGAAGAATCGACGGAAACCCTGCGCGCTATTGCCCATCCCATCCGGATCGCCATTATTGATCTGCTGCACCGAAACGGTAAAATGTCGGTGACGGAGATCTATGAAAGCCTGGACATCGAACAAGCTGTTGCCTCCCACCACCTTCGGATCCTGAAAAGCCGCAATGTGGTTTCCATGCAACGAGATCAAAAATTTTCACTTTACTCCCTGGCTGACCCCGGTTTTTACGACATCGTCCAGATCCTGGATGGCATTGTCTAGCGCCATTTCCTACACGGTACAAAAAAGGCCGCTGCATTGGCAGCGGCCTTTTTTATTTATAATTCTTCGCCTTTTATCTGATATGACAGCTTTTAGTTTCTCGAAAAACTAATGTGGAAAAATTTTTTTCGGATAAAAAGCTTGGTATATATAGATTATTATATACTTTAGTGAAGGTTTTTTGCAAACGCATCAAAACAAAACGAATTATCAACTTTAAACCACACATTTATGAGTCTTAACCAACTACGTAAAACCATGGCCCTTTGCGCCTTTTTCCTGCTGGGCGCGATCCTGCTGCAGGGCCAGAGCGAAGAGGTGGACCATTCCTACAAGCCATTGACGCTCAAACTCAATGACAGTGGCTCCAAGTACGTTCGATTTATCGTCTGGAATCAGATCTGGGCCCAGACCAACAATTTGTCGACAGATGGAGCCAAGCTTCAGATCACCCCGTTCATACGGCGGTCCCGTTTTCTGGCATTCGCACAAGTTTCGCCCCGGTTTTTGATCCTTACCCATTTCGGGTTGAACAACCTGACGACCGGTAACCTGGATCCACTGGGCAACGGAAGCGACGGACCGCAGATTTTCCTGCACGATGCATGGGCGGAATTCAAAGTGACGAAAAGCGATGCACTCTACATCGGAGGCGGCCTGCACTACTGGAAAGGCCTGACCCGCCTGTCGAGCGCCAGTACCCTGAATTTCATGACGCTGGACCAGCCCCGTCCATTCGTACATTGGCATTCGCTGGGTATTACCGACCAGTTCGCCCGCCATCTGGGCATCTATGCCAAGGGGGCTTTCGGCAAGTTCGACTACCGTTTGGCGGTCAATTCCCCTTCCCGCAACGTCCTGAAGAATGGATTGACCTATGGGGCCGACACGACCTTCGCCTACACGGGCGTGAAAATGGTCGATAAGAACGGCGATCCCACCGGCAATACGATCATCGAAGGCTACTTCCGCTACAATTTTATGGACAAAGAGTCGATCAAGCTGCCCTACAACGTAGGCACCTACCTGGGGACCAAGAAGATCTTCGCTATCGGCGCCGGTTTTTTTGCCCATCCCAACGGTATGTACAACAAAACGACAGCTGAACATGCCAATGTGATGCACCTGGCAGTCGATGCATTCCTGGATTATCCCTTCGGAGGCGGCAATGCCATCAATGCCTATGTCTCCTACATGAACTTCAACTATGGCGAAAATTACGTCAGTCGCTGGGCCGGAACCGGCACGGTGATCTACGGGCAAGCGGGCTTGTATCTCAAGTCCCTCAACATCATGCCGTACGTAGCGTATCAATCCGGTAATTACCAGGGCTATCCCGACCCCATCGGCGGGTTGGACGTCGGGTTGAACTACTTCATCCTCGGGCACAATGCCAAACTTACCCTGGAATATCACTCGCTGACCAATGATCCGCGCGATGCGGCCACCGGGAAGCTCAGTCAGTTGCGCATGCAAGCGCACATTTTCCTCTAAAGCAAGAAAGACTGCCGCCTTGGGCGGCAGTCTTGTTCTTTTTTCTTCATTTTTTCACCGTACAAAAACCAACTTTTATGGCTGATCCTGACAATAAATTAGTCAAGTACTGGAAGCGGAACCTCCTCTACCTGGTGGTCTTGCTGGGTATCTGGTTCCTGGTTTCCTACGTCTTTGGGATCTTTGCTGCCGATGCCCTCAACAGTGTACGCATCGGAGGCGCCAAGCTGGGCTTTTGGTTCGCCCAACAAGGATCTATCTACATTTTCGTCATTCTGATCTTTGTCTATGTCTGGTTGATGAACCGGCTGGACAAGGAGTATGATGTACATGAAGATTAAATAAAATTCCGGGGCCGGGTTTAAACCGCTGGTCCCAATTAAAAATAAAAAACTGCAATATGAGTGTTCAAACCTGGACTTTTATCATAGTAGGTCTTTCCTTTGCGCTCTACATCGGCATTGCTATCTGGTCGAGAGCAGCCTCTACGAAAGAATTCTACGTCGCAGGCGCGGGCGTACACCCCGTGATCAACGGGATGGCTACCGCTGCCGACTGGATGTCTGCGGCATCCTTTATCTCCATGGCCGGTCTGATCTCTTTCATGGGATATGACGGAGGTGTTTACCTCATGGGCTGGACCGGGGGGTATGTGCTTCTAGCCTTGCTATTAGCCCCTTATCTTCGGAAATTCGGCAAGTTTACCGTGCCCGACTTCATTGGCGACCGCTACTACTCGAACGTAGCCCGTACGGTTGCCGTCATTTGCGCCATTATCGTTTCTTTCACCTATGTGGCCGGGCAAATGCGCGGGGTCGGGGTGGTCTTTTCCCGTTTCCTCGAGGTGCCGATCAATACGGGTGTGTACATCGGTATGGCGATCGTCTTTTTCTACGCCGTGCTTGGCGGGATGAAGGGGATCACCTATACGCAGGTAGCCCAGTATTGCGTGCTGATCTTCGCTTACATGGTACCGGCGATCTTCATCTCCATGGCCATGACGGGACATGCTATTCCCCAATTTGGTTTTTTGGGTAAAGTGAATGACGGATCGGGAATGTTCCTTTTGGATAAACTGGACCAATTGCACCACGAGCTCGGCTTTGCCGAATATACCGACGGGAGCAAGAAACTGATCGACGTATTCGCCATCACGTTCGCCCTGATGGTGGGGACGGCCGGTCTGCCGCACGTGATCGTGCGCTTCTTTACCGTGCCCCGCGTCAAGGACGCTCGTTTGTCGGCAGGTTGGGCTTTGTTGTTCATTGCCATTCTCTACACTACGGCGCCTGCGGTAGCCGCGTTTGCCCGCACGAATTTGATCACTACGGTTAGCAATCGGCCTTATTCCGAGATGCCCGAATGGTTCAAGAACTGGGAGGTGACGGCATTGCTCGGTTGGGTTGACAAGAATAACGACGGCATTATCCAGTACGTGAAGGGTACGGCGTTGGACGGCAAAGGTCCGGTTCAGGCCAAAGAGAACGGCGTGGCTGTTCGCGGCGCAAGCGGCGAGATCGTCGTGACCAATCCGAAGACCGATAACCCGAACGAGTTATACATCGACCAGGATATCATGGTGCTGGCCAACCCGGAAATTGCCGGCTTGCCGGCATGGGTGGTGGCTCTGGTGGCTGCCGGTGGTTTGGCCGCAGCTCTTTCGACCGCTGCCGGTCTGTTGCTCGTCATTTCGACGTCTCTGTCGCACGACCTGGTCAAGATGCAATTCCGTCCCGATATTTCGGAGAAAGCCGAATTGTGGTGGGCTCGTGGTGGCGCGGCTATCGCTGTAATGGTGGCCGGTTACTTCGGCATTCACCCTCCCGGATTTGTTGCGGCGACGGTGGCCCTGGCCTTCGGGTTGGCGGCTGCATCCTTCTTCCCGGCCATTATCCTGGGTATTTTCGATAAGCGCATGAATCGCCAGGGCGCTATTTCAGGCATGGTCGTGGGGATCACCCTGATGCTGTACTACATGCTCAAGTACAAGCTGGGCAAATTCGGCGGCGGAACCCCCGATGACTGGTGGTTCGGCATTTCGCCGGAGGGCTTCGGCACCGTGGCCATGTTCGTTAATATGATCATTTCCCTGGTCGTTTCGCGTCTGACTCCTCCACCGCCTGAAAATGTACAGGCCATCGTGGAAGATATCCGCATCCCACGGGGTGCAGGCGGCGCCCAGGCGCATTAATTACAGGTTTAGGATGAAACTACAACTTGGACAAAAGGCTTCCGATGTTTTTGTGGTTCTGTATGTCGGAGGGACCCTTTTGATTCGATTCCTGCTGGAGCCACAGTTGAAAGGACATTTCCTGGTCTCGATCGGGATCGGGGCCTTTGCCCTCCTCTTTCTGTGGGCGCTGGCCAAGAGCCGGCTCATCAATCCCAGTTGGTTCGGATTGATCAAGAAAAAAGACAGATAAAAAGAAACCGCGGCTTTGCCCGCGGTTTCTTTAGACTTTGTAATTCTCATTGATCAAGAAAAAAGACAGATAAAAAGAAACCGCGGCTTCGACCGCGGTTTCTTTCAACTTTGTAATTATCATTGCAAAGTGGTGGCCTGATGAAGGGGGATTCAGGCCACCTTTTTTTTGGAAAAAATCCCTAATTTGGAGCAATGAATAACCGAAGTTCCCGCACGCAGAACGACCGCAAGGGCCGGCTGATCAGCTTGTTCCTGATCGGGCTTTTGTTTTTCAATTTTCCCATGTTGGGGATCTTTGGAAAAGAAGACAAATGGGGGTCGATCCCGGGGCTGTTTATCTACATTGCCGTGGTTTGGATCGGACTGGTCCTGGCCGTATACTGGGTGATGCGGGACATTTCGGGCAGGCCCGACAAAACCCCTCCTCCATGAATCCCTTGTACATCATTTTGGCTTTGATCGGGTATGTAGGACTGTTGTTTCTCATCGCTTTTTACGCCGATCAGCGGGCGACCCGGGGCGCCAGCCTGGTTCGCAATCCCCTGATCTATGCCTTGTCCCTGGCGGTGTACTGTACGGTTTGGACCTTTTACGGCAGCGTTGGACGGGCAGCGGAGGCGGGGGTCGGATTTTTGCCGATCTACCTGGGCCCGGCCCTGTTTGCGCCCCTGTGGTGGATCGTCTTGCGAAAGATCATCCTGATCAGTAAAAACCAGCGCATCACCTCCGTGGTCGACTTCCTTTCGTCCCGGTACGGGAAAAGTACCTGGCTGGGGGTTTTGGGCACAGTGGTCGTTGTGGTGGGTATTATTCCCTATATTTCAATTCAACTCAAGGCCATTGCGTTCAGTTTTCAGCACCTGACCCATAGCGGCCGCGTTCCCGGTCCGGTGGTAGAAGACCTGCCTTTTTTTCTCGATCCGGGATTGTACGTGGCGGTTGCACTGGCCCTGTTTTCCATCCTTTTCGGCACCCGCAACCTGGACCCCAACGAGCGGCATGAGGGTTTGGTGGCAGCTATTGCCTTTGAATCCATTTTCAAACTGGTCGCCTTTCTCACGGTGGGCATTTTTGTGACGTTCGGTTTGTACAAGGGTTTTGGCGACCTCTTTCAGCAGGCCTGGAAGCTGGAGGAGATCCACTCCCTGCTCGATCTGAAACAGGTAGGCATCACCTCCATGGACTGGTTTTGGTTAATGCTGCTATCGCTTTTTGCCGTGTTACTTCTGCCGCGCCAGTTTCACCTGGCCGTAGTTGAGAACACGTCTACCGATCACATTGGCCGGGCGGCATGGATCTTTCCGCTTTATCTTTTCCTCATCAATATCTTCGTACTGCCCATCGCCTTTGCCGGTAAAATGCTCATCCCTCCGGCCCTTGCCGAGCCCGACATGTTCATGGTCGACTTGCCGCTGATGAACGGGCAGGGATACCTGGGCCTTTTGGCGGTGCTGGGCGGATTTTCGGCCGGGACGGGCATGGTCATTGTGTCGACCATTGGCCTGAGTATTATGATCAGCAACAACGTTGTCGTACCCCTGCTATTGCGGACCTCCACCGTACGGGAAGGCTGGGTCGACGACCTGTCCAAGCGCCTGTTAGGCATCCGCCGCCTGAGTATTGCTATCGTATTGTTGGTAGCATACGCCTATTTTAAATGGATCGGCAGGCAGTATACCCTCGTATCGGTGGGCTTGATCTCCTTTGCCGCCGTGGCTCAATTTGCCCCTGCCATATTCATTGGCCTGTATTGGAAACGGGCGACCCGTATCGGGGCCATGGTGGGGCTTTCGTTGGGTTTTTTGATCTGGTTTTATACGTTGTTGTTGCCTACGCTGGCCGAAGTCCACTTCATGGGCGTGCATATCGTAGAGAATGGTCCCTGGGGTATCTCCTGGTTGCGGCCGGACGCCTTGTTCGGCCTGAAGGGCATGAACAATATTACGCACGCAGCATTTTGGAGCCTGTTGTTGAATACCGGCGGGGTCGTTCTGGTTTCCCTGTACACCAGCCAGCGTACCCTTGAGATCTCGCAGGCCGACCTGTTTGTCGAGATATACAAGTACCAGACTGGAGTGAGTGATTACGATGTGATTCGGCGGAGAGCCAGTCTTCAGGATGTCACCCTGTTGCTCAATCGCTTTTTGGGGGAACCCCGGGCGGGCAGCCTGCTGCAATCCTATTCCAGAAGATACGGAAAGGACCTGAGCAAAGAGAAGATGGCCGATCCCGACCTGATCAATTTTGCAGAGACTCACCTGGCCGGGGCTATCGGAGCTGCTTCTGCCAAGCTGATCATGCGCTCCATTGCCAAGGAAGATCCCATTAGCCTGGAAGAAATGTTCCGGATACTGGAACAAACCCAGGAGATCATTCGCTACAGCCGGGAGCTGGAACACAAATCGGCCGAATTGGTGCAGACGACCCATCAGCTTCGACAGGCCAACGAACGATTGAAAGAGCTGGACCGCCTCAAGGCCGACTTTATCACGACGGTTACCCACGAGCTGCGGACCCCCATCACGTCCATCAAGGCCCTTTCCAAGATCCTCCAGGAAAACCCGGGGCTGCCCCCCGAGCAGCGCGATGAGTTCCTCGGGATCCTGGTCAGCGAAAGTGAACGGATCAGCCGCTTGATCAATCAGGTGCTGGATTTGGAAAAAACCGCGGTGGATCGTGCGGAATGGAAGGTCGAGCCGGTCGAACTGAACAAGCTCATCCAGCATTCAGCATCGGGTTTCCGCCAGTACCTGGAAGAAAAGCAGATCCAGCTCCGTTTGGAATTGCCGGATGCACCGGTTTGGGTTTCCGGAAGCGAGGACCCGCTGACCCAGGTATTCGTCAACCTGATCTCGAACGCCCTTAAGTTTTGCGATGCCGGGAAGGGGATCATCCGGGTTGGGCTTGAACCCGGAGAAGACCGGGTGGTTGCCTATGTAGCCGACAACGGGATCGGCATCGATCCAAAGGATCAGCAAACAATATTTGGCCAATTTGTCCAGGTAAGTAATAATGAACTTGGAAAACCCACGGGCAGCGGATTGGGTTTGTATATCAGTAAAAGGATAATAGAGCGATACGGTGGACGCATCTGGGTGGAAAGCGAACCCGGCCGGGGCGCCACCTTTTTCGTAGCACTTAGCCCCGCCACTCCAGGCTGATCCATTCCAAATCTTATTTGGAAAATGGAGGAAATTTTTTTCTCAGGTTAATTTGTAATGTGGGCTTCCTTCCGTAATTTCAACGATCTAAAATTTCGGATTTCTGTACGACGAAATGGCTCTTTCAGCGCCGTTTCGCATACAGGGAACGATTCATCTCGCCTGAACCATGGGCCAAAAAAAACCAGCCAAAATACTTCTCGTCGACGACGAGCCCAATATCCTGGTGCCGATCGAGTTTCTCATGTTGCAGCAAGGATATGAAGTTCGGAAAGCCTTCAGCGGTCAGGAGGCTTTGGATACGCTGTCGGAGTTCAAACCGGATGTCGTCGTGCTCGACGTCATGATGCCGGGAATGGACGGATTTGAAGTGGCCCGGAAGATCCGGAAATTGTCCGCCCTGCGCAACACGCGCATCCTCTTCCTCACGGCAAAAGGCGCTGAGGAAGACCGCATGAAAGGCTATAGTACCGGTGGGGAAGTATACATGACCAAACCCTTTGATAACGACCAACTGGTACAAGTCATCTCGGAAGTTCTGGAATTTGGGTAAAGTGAAAAATTTTTGGCTGAAATAATATAGATATTTAAATATATTAATAAATTACAGAACTAATTGACAAAATAATAAGTTATGGCAATGCAAATCAAAACATGGGAAGAATACCAGCAAGCGTATCGCAAGAGCGTTGAAGATCCCGAAGGCTTTTGGGCCGAGCAGGCCGAGACTTTTACCTGGCACCGCAAGTGGGACAAGGTATTGAACTGGAACTTCCGGGAGCCGAAGATCGAATGGTTTGGCGGGGGTAAACTGAATATTACGGAGAATGCATTAGACCGGCATTTGGCCACCCGGGGCGACCAGGTGGCGATCATCTGGGAGCCTAACGATCCCGGATCTCCGGTCCAAAAGTTCACCTACCGCGAGCTCTACCATGAGGTTTGCAAAACAGCTAATGCCTTAAAAGCAAATGGTATCAAAAAAGGAGACCGGGTTTGTTTCTACATGCCCATGGTCCCGCAGTTGGCTATCGGTGTGTTGGCTTGTGCCCGCATCGGGGCGATCCACTCCGTCGTTTTCGCGGGCTTCTCTGCCTCCGCGCTGGCCGATCGCATCAAAGATGCCTCCTGCAACATGGTGATCTGTTCGGACTACAACTCACGCGGCGCCAAAAACATCCCGGTGAAGACCGTGGTGGACGATGCCCTGGCGATGGGGTGTGACAGCGTGAAGACCGTATTGGTATACAAGCATACCGGAGAACCGGTTCGTTGGAACGAAGCTACGGACAAGTGGTGGAACGAGGAAGTCGATCATCAGCCGAACGAATGCCCGGCTGAGGTCATGGATGCCGAAGATATGTTGTTCATCCTGTACACCTCGGGGTCGACAGGGAAGCCCAAAGGGGTGGTCCATACGATCGCCGGTTATATGGTCTATGCCGCCTATTCTTTCCTCAACGTATTCCAATACCAGCCAGGCGATGTATACTGGTGCACAGCCGATATCGGCTGGGTAACAGGCCATTCCTATATTGTTTACGGCCCGCTGCTGGCCGGCGCCACCTCGCTCATGTTTGAAGGAGTTCCGACCTATCCGGATCCGGGACGATTCTGGGAGGTCTGTGAAAAGCACCAGGTCAACCAGTTCTATACGGCGCCTACTGCCATCCGCGCCCTGATGCTGGAAGGGGAGGAGTGGCCCAATAAATACGAACTCAAATCGATCCGCGTACTGGGCTCGGTGGGTGAACCCATCAATGAAGAGGCCTGGCACTGGTACAATGAAAAGGTGGGCAAAAAGCGCTCGCCTATTGTCGATACCTGGTGGCAAACCGAAACGGGCGGCATCCTGATCTCTCCGCTGGCGAATATTACCCCGCTGAAGCCTTCGTATGCCACCCTGCCGCTCCCGGGTGTTCAGCCGGTGCTGCTCACCGCGGAGGGGAAAGTCATCGAAGAGAACGAAATGGAAGGTCTCCTCTCGATCAAGTTCCCCTGGCCCGGTATGCTCCGCACGACCTACGGCGACCACGAGCGTTGCCGGCAGACCTATTTCTCCACCTTCCAGGACCTCTATTTCACGGGCGACGGCGCTCGCCGCGACAAGGATGGGTTCTACCGGATTATCGGCCGGGTGGATGATGTGATCAACGTATCCGGCCACAGGTTGGGTACCGCTGAGATCGAAAGCGCCATCAATCAGCACAAGAATGTGGTCGAGTCAGCCGTGGTGGGTTATCCCCACGATATCAAAGGACAGGGCATCTATGCCTATGTGATCCTTGGCCAGGCCGTTTCCGACGAAGCCGCATTTATCAAGGAAGTACGCGACGTAGTGACCAAGGAGATCGGGCCGATCGCCAAACCCGACCGGATCCAGATCGTGCCGGGGCTTCCCAAGACGCGCTCGGGTAAGATCATGCGCCGCATTCTGCGCAAGATCGCAGCAGGCGATACCTCTAACCTGGGGGACGTGACCACGCTGCTCAACCCAGAAGTCGTAGATGTAATCAAGGAAGGAGCGGTTTCCTGATCTCCTTTTCCGTATAGACCTTCCTGTGGATGAAGCCCGGCAAAGGGCTTCATCCCTTCTTTTTTCCTCCTGAAACGCGCCCTTATGAGAGCATTGGTTCTTTCCTCCGCAGAAGCGCCCCTTTCCGTTCAGGAATTTCCGGACCCCGTTCCAAGGGAAGGGGAGGTGGTCGTGGACCTGGCGGCGGGCGCACTTAACTACCGGGATGTCTGGATCACCAAAGGGAAATACCCTGGCATACACTTTCCGGTCGTGCCGGGCTCCGATGGAGCGGGTTGGTTGAACGGCAAACCGGTTTTGCTGAATCCCAGCCTTCAATGGGGCGACAATCCGGCTGCGCAAGGCAAATCTTATCACATTTTGGGACTGCCCACCACGGGCACTTTTGCCGAACGGATCGCCATTCCGGCTGAAAATGTTTTTGATATACCTGCCCATTTGACCATGGAGCAAGCCGCAGCTATTCCGCTCGGCGGGTTGACCGCCTATCGCGCGCTCTTTTCCCGGGCGAACCTTCAGCCCGGCGAACGGGTCTTGATCAGCGGGATCGGCGGTGGCGTGGCGCTCTTTGTCTTCCAGTTCGCACGGGCAGCCGGCGCGGAAGTATACGTCACCTCCAGCTCTGCAGAAAAGATTGCCCGCGCCGTTGATATGGGGGCCAAAGGAGGTGCGAACTACCGGGAAGAAGGCTGGTCCGGACGGCTGAAAGCAGAGGCCGGCGGATTTGATGTCATCATCGATAGCGCGGCGGGACCCGGTTTTCCGGACCTCATGTCCCTGCTACTGCCCGCCGGCCGTATTGTGCTGTATGGCGGTACCCGCGGTCCCATTCCCAACCTCAACCCTCAACAACTGTTCTGGCGGCAACTCAACATCCTGGGATCGACCATGGGACATTCCGGAGAGTTTGCCGATATGATCGCATTCATCGACCGGCACCGGATCGAGCCGGCTGTCGATTCTGTGTTCCCCCTTACCAACGGTCAGGCGGCTTTCGATCGCATGGCCAACGGCTTGCAATTTGGAAAGATCGTGTTGCAGATTGATAATTGATCCATTTCCTTAACCAATAGAAATCGAACTTATGAATTACACTGCCGAATATGCCCGCAGCATCAATGACCGGGAAAATTTCTGGTTGGAACAAGCCAAAAAACTGGATTGGTTCAAGGCGCCGGAAAAAGCGCTATCCATCGACGATCAAGGTCTTTACCGTTGGTTTAAAGGAGGGAAGCTGAATACCTCCTACCTGGCCCTCGACTACCATGTGGCCAACGGACGCGCCGATCAGGCGGCCCTGATCTACGATTCCCCCGTTACAGGCCGTAAAAAGACCTATACCTACCGGGAGTTGCGGGATTGGGTAGCCCGTTTCGCCGGCGTGTTGAGCGACCTGGGTGTGGTAAAGGGCGATCGCGTGATCATCTACATGCCCATGATCCCGCAAACCCTGGTGGCTATGCTGGCCTGCGCCCGGCTAGGGGCGATCCACTCCGTCGTATTCGGCGGATTTTCCGCACACGAGCTGGCCATCCGCATTGATGACGCCAAGCCCAAAGTGATGGTCACGGCTAGCGGTGGCCTGGAGATCTCGAAAGTTATCCCTTACAAACCCATGGTCGACGATTCGATCCTGGAAGCGGAACACAAGCCCGAGCATGTCGTCGTCTTCCAGCGGGATTTTGTGGAAGCTCCGATGCAGGAGGGCCGGGATCTGGATTGGATGGAACTGGAGGCAAAAGCGAGCCCGCAAAGCTGGGTAGAGGTCGATGCGACCGATCCGTTGTATATTCTCTACACTTCCGGAACCACCGGTAAGCCCAAAGGGGTGGTCCGCGACAACGGTGGACACGCCGTGGCCCTCACTTACAGCATGCGGGCCATTTACGGCGTCAAACCCGGCGAGGTGTATTGGGCGGCTTCCGATGTAGGGTGGGTTGTAGGGCATTCCTATATCGTTTACGCGCCTCTTTTATTCGGCTGCACGACCATCCTTTACGAAGGGAAGCCCGTCAGGACACCCGACGCCGGGGCTTTCTGGCGCGTTATGGCCGAACATCAGGTCAGCGTCTTTTTTACCGCGCCAACGGCCATCCGGGCCATCAAGAAAGAAGACCCGGAAGGAAAACTGGCGGACCAATACAACCTTTCTCAATTGCGTTATATCTTTTTAGCAGGAGAACATTGCGATGTGCCCACATACGAGTGGGTGACCAATCTGCTGAAAAAGCCGGTGATCGACCACTGGTGGCAAACGGAGTCGGGCTGGCCTATGCTGGCCAATCCTGCAGGTACGGAATTACTGCCCATCCGGCCCGGTTCAGCCGGTATGCCTGTCAGCGGTTTCGATATCCAGATCCTTGGGCCGGACTGCAAGGAATTGGGCCCCAACATGGAGGGCGCCGTGGCGATCCGCCTGCCATTGGCACCGGGCTGTCTTCCTTCACTTTGGCAAAACGACGAGAACTTCAAACAAAGTTATCTGACCCAATATCCGGGGTATTATGCTTCGGGCGATGGAGGGTTCAAAGATGAGGACGGATTTGTCACCATCACCGGGCGAATGGACGATATCATCAACGTGGCCGGCCACCGTTTGTCGACTACCGAGATGGAAGAGGTGCTGGCCGGCCACCCTGCCGTAGCCGAATGTGCCGTGATCGGAGCGGCCGACGCGATGAAAGGTCAGGTCCCGGTCGGTTTTGTCGTACTAAAAGACGGAGTCACCATCGGAGATGAGGATCTGGAACGCGAGCTGATCCAGATGGTCCGTACCAAGGTAGGCCCTGTGGCAGCCTTTAAGCGAGCGATCGTAGTGAAGCGCTTACCTAAAACCCGGTCGGGCAAGATCCTGCGCAAGATCATGCGCTCTATGGCCGATGGAAAGCCCTTCCAGGCTCCCTCGACGATCGAGGATATGTCGGTGTTGGGTGAATTGGAACAAAAAGTCCAAGATCTTTTTAATTCGATTTGATGGTTCGGCGGGCGCGCCTGGCGCGTCCGCTGCTTTTGGCGGGAAGGTCACATAAAGCTGGAAAGCAATTTTTCCTTCCTCGAATAATGGTCCAGGAGGCGGTTTACGACCCTGGGTATGTGTTCTTTCAGCTCCTGCAGCAGATCGGTGACCTGTGGCGCCCGGTCGGGATGCTGGCGCAAAGTGTTGATATGCTCGGAAAGAAGTTGGTACAAACCCTCCTCGTCCAGCATTAATTCCTTGTACTCCGCCACGGCGTTGTACCACAGGAGGGTAGGGAGGTAGTTAGCCCTGCGCTTGTACTTTTTCTCCAGTTCCAGCAGGCGGTTTTGCCGGATCAGGCGGATCATCTTTTTGTAGTCCTTCATGGCCATGAGGGTCTCAAGATAAGCCGTGAAGAAGATATGCCAGCGATATTCGAAGATCTCCTTCTTGTAGGCCCGCAAAAAGGAACTGGCGTAGTTTTCGGCATTCTTATAACGCTCGTTCTTGTTGAGGCACTTGATGAAAAAAGCCACAAAGCCGACCTTGTTGTGGAAGTTCTGGGTCACCTTCATCTCCGGGTAGGCCTCCCGCATGATCCGGAGGGCTTCTTCTTTTTTATCCTGCCGAAGGAGCACCGCAGCCAGGTTGGTGGCGTAGAAGAGGTAATCGTGGTTTTTGCTGCGGATGGATAAATAGCCGTAATAGGCCGCCTTGTCGAATTCCTGGAATTTGGAATGGAGCAGAAGACGGTTGCTGTAATAATTGAGCAACAGACGCTTGGAGTAATACCGTCCCTCCCGGAACAAGCGGTCCAGGTAGTCGAATTTTTCGAGCAAGGGCTCGAAGTTCCGGTAGTTGAACCCGATAAAAATAAGCCGGACGAGGGCCAGGTATCGATTGTGGCCGTCGAGTTGTTCGTCGAAAAAGACCTCCGAAAGCCAGCGATCCCACTGGATGGACTCCGAGCTGTCGCTGGCGTATTGATTGACGATATCGAGGGTAGCCTGGTGCAATTTGTCATTGATGGACCGGCAGTGCTGGTAGGCCGTATCGTATTTTTTGATAAACTGGTCGGCCAGTTCGTGATCGACATAGCGCAGGCGAATGAGCAGGAAATGCCGGTAATGCTGCACCAGTTCGAAGAATTTGACAAAATAAAATGACGGGTGTTCGTATTGCCGGATCGTGCGCAACAACTGCTTCTCTTCCTCGGGCAGGATGCTGTCGGTCATGATCTTCCGCTCCAGTTGGCTCATCCACTCGAAATGGGCGTCCACATCGATCGAACTGAGGCGCTCGGTGATCCAGGTTTTCAGGTTGGAGAATTTGCGTTTGTCGATCTTCTCGTCGTAGGGGGTGAACTGGAAAATATTACGACAATTGTGGTCGATCTCCTTCAGGATCTCCAGCCGTTTCTCGTCCTCGAACTGTTGCGTGGTCAGCAGGTATTCCGTCTCGTGGGGGAGCAGGGAATTGGTAAAATCGTTAAACTTTTGCAGCTTGTTTCGCATAGCCGAAAGTTAACGAAAAAAAGTAAATGATACACAAACGGCGTTTGCAATGGTACATAAACGCCGTTTACTGCACAAAACGCCGTTTAGAATTTAAAGGGAAAGCCCGCCATCGATCGACAATACCGCGCCGTTGATGAAGCCGGCTTCATCGGACGCCAGATAGGCATAAGCGGCGGCGATCTCTTCGGGTTTGCCCAGACGACCGACGGGCGTTTTTTCCAGCAGTCCCTGGAGCACGTTTTCCGGGATCACTCCCATCATATCGGTGGCGACGAATCCTGGCGCCACGGCGTTGGCGGTGATGCCTTTTCGGCCGAACTCGCGCGCCCAGACCTTTGTCATGCCGATAACCCCGGCCTTGGTGGCGGCGTAGTTGGTCTGCCCGAAGTTGCCGTGCAGGCCAACGATCGATGAGGCGGTGACGATACGACCGAATTTCCGGGCTTCCATATAGGGAAATACCGCTTTGGTGCAGTTGAACACACCCGTCAGGTTGACACTGATCACCAGGTCCCACTGCTCGTGGGTCATTTTTTTGAGGGTGGAGTCGCGCGTCACTCCTGCGTTGTTGATCAGGATGTCGATCTGACCATATTGATCGGCGACCGTTTTTGCCGCGGCTTCCGTCTCGGCAAAAACGGCGGTGTTGACCATGAAGAAAGCAGCGTCATAACCTTCAGCCCGCAGTCCGGACGCTACTGATTCACCCTTTTCCCGATTAATGTCCCAGATGGCCACCCGTGCACCTTCTTCCAGAAAACGGCGGGTCGTCGCCAGTCCGATTCCGCTGGCTCCGCCGGTTATGATAGCTACTTTTCCTTGCAAACGATTCATGAAACTGTCTTTAAGCAACGTGCATTAAAAAATAAAAATGGAAGAAGGGACGAACGCGCGCTTCTTCCCTGGGAAAAAAGACCACCGCCAATTGGGACGGCGGAGGTCTTCGATAAGTTTTTCACACATCGTGTAAAATCCTGCTCAAGTTAATCAGCTTCCCTTTTTGCCGGGGATTTTTTCGGCTATTCCAGGGGGTGGACTTTGGTTTTCAGACAGGTAGGTATTTTTTATAAAATATTGATTATAAGTTATTTAGATCAATCAAAAAACTGTATTGACCAAGGCCTTGCTATGGATTTTTTGGCGAAAAATCCGTACTTTTACATTAAAGCATATAGATGCTTCTATACTTGAAAAGGAAGGCCTCTGTTGAGAAAAACGCCTCTTCAACTACTGAATTTCCAATACCATTTAAAGACCATACACATGAAAGACGTATTTATTGTCGCGGCAGTTCGAACGCCTCTCGGGAGTTTTGGCGGCATGTTTGCCAATGTTACGGCAGTTCAATTGGGTTCAACGGCGATTAAAGGGGCTCTGGAACGGGCCGGGGTAGAGCCCGGGCTGGTTCAGGAGGTATTTATGGGAAACGTCGTTTCCGCCAACCTGGGGCAGGCGCCCGCACGGCAGGCGGCGCTTTTTGCGGGCATCCCGAACACAGTTCCCTGTACTACCGTCAATAAGGTTTGCGCCTCGGGCGCCAAGGCGATCATGTTCGGCGCCCAGTCCATTCAGTTGGGCCTGAATGATGTGGTCGTTGCCGGAGGTATGGAGAACATGAGCCAGATCCCGTATTACGTTCCCTCTGCCCGTTACGGCTACCGCTATGGAAACGGAGAATTTGTGGACGGTTTGATCAAAGATGGTCTGTTAGACGTATACAATCAGTGCGCCATGGGGGTTTGCGCAGATACTACTGCAACAAAATACCAGATCACCCGGGAGGAGCAGGATGCGTTTGCCATCCGGTCCTACCAGCGTTCGGCAGAGGCTACCCAAAGTGGCGCCTTGAAAAAGGAGATCGTGCCGGTAAGTGTTCCCCAACGCAAAGGCGATCCGCTGGTCATCGATGAAGATGAAGAATATAAAAACGTAAAATTCGAAAAGATCCCGTCACTCAAACCGGCCTTCACAAAAGACGGTACGGTGACAGCGGCCAATGCTTCGACCATAAACGACGGCGCTGCTGCGCTGGTGTTGATGAGCGGAGAAAAGGTCAAAGAGCTGGGGCTCAAGCCCCTGGCGCGGATCGTCTCTTATGCCGATGCCGCCCACGAACCCGAGTGGTTTACCACCGCTCCGGCCAAAGCGGCGCCGATCGCCCTGCAACGCGCCGGGTTGAAACTGGAAGATATCGACTACTTCGAGGTCAACGAGGCCTTCGCTGTAGTCACTCAGGTCTTTATGAAAGAACTGGGCATCCCGGATGAAAAAGTGAACGTATTCGGCGGCGCCGTGTCGATCGGCCACCCACTTGGCGCCTCCGGCGCGCGTATCGTCACCACCCTGGTAAATGTCTTGCAACAGAAGAAAGGCCGCTACGGAATGATCGCTATTTGCAACGGCGGGGGAGGCGCTTCCGCCATGGTGCTGGAAAACCTAAACGTTTAAATTAATAGGGTATTAAGGATGATTGGGCGGCTGCGCCCGCCCAATCACTCTTAATGAATCCATTTTTGAAATGAATCAATAGAGTATAGAGGATGATTGGGCGGCTGCGCCCGCCCAATCATCCTTAATGAATCCATTTTTGAAATGAATCAAAATGAGGAGCACAGGCCCCTCAAACCATCCAAGGATTCGTCTTTATTTGGTTTTAATTGAAATAAATCAAATTGAGGAGCACCGCCTCCTCAATTTCAAGATATTTTGGTCTTTATTTGGTTTTATTTGGTTTAGGCAGGAAGGTAGGGCCGGCAATGGCCGCCCTACCCCTCTTTTCAAAAGACTCCAGCATGCATTGGAGATTCGGGATTGATTTTAAGATCTAATGTGGTATACTTATTCGAAAGGCGGCTCATACGGGTCGCCTTTTTTGTTGTAGTCAAGGATTTTTGTGCGCATTTTAAATAATTGATAATCAATTTTTTGAGTCGATTAACTCCGTTAAATGCTCTTTAAGTCAACCTTTTTTCATCGAATAGGCATGTTGATGGGGAGGAATGCAGGGCCTACCTTTGTACTATCAATTAATTGTTCTTACCTCATTCAAAGAAAAAGATCATGGCAAAGGCTAAAGAAAACTTCGGAAAAATCGTCGAACAGCAGCAGGACCTGATGGAAAAGATTGCTGCCAACACCAACAAGATGTTCGAAATGTTCACAATGGAAGAAACGGATACGAAAGAAGGGCAGGAGTTGTTCAACGATTTTATCAAGCGCAACCAGCAGTTAATGGAAGAACAATTTCACCCCGACAACCTGGAGAAATTCTGGGAGAAGATGCCGGAACAATACAATAAGGCCATAGAGACGCAGATGGATTTCTACAACCGCACCAATGAGTACCTGCGCCGCGTGATGGAAAAATACACCGTGCAAACCCAACAAAACTACTGGAAGAAACTGTCGGATATCTACATGGATAATTACCAGGCCATGATGGAAACTTCGACGAACAGCTTTAAGGCGTTTCAGGAGTTTTTTGCCAATTAAAATAAAATAGAGAGAAGCGGGCAGGGGGCAGATATATTACGCTCTCCTCTCTGCCCGCTACCCCTCACCAAAAATCAAACCAATGAAAAAAGGAATCGACGAAATGTTGGAAAACCAAAAGAAGGCTTTCGAATCCTGGAAGGATTGGACCGACAAATGGATGCGGACCATGCCCGGCATGACGCCTCCGGCTACGGGCAAGGACTTCTTTGTTCCCTGGATGGATATGCAACGCAAATGGTGGGATGAAGCCATGAAAGCGGGCAATGTGAAAGCCGCTACCGAACAAATGCCTCCTCAGTGGAAGGACTGGATGGATATGCAAACCCAGGCTTCTGAAAAATGGATGGAATTTTACCGCGACCAGGCTAAGCAGTTTGGTGCATCCGGACCTGGTTTCAGCAGCTTTACCGGGACGCCTTTCTCCGATATGGGCGCCAAACAATGGCAAAATTGGATGGAGGAGAGCAACAAATGGATCAAGGAGAATATTCTCGACAAGATCCCGAACAACATGAAGCCACACTATCAGAATTTCACCGTGCTCTATGACGAGATGGCCAAATTCTGGGAACCCTTCCAGCAATTGATCCAGTTCGGTTCGTTCTCCAAAAGCACGACCGATCAATTCTTCTCTCCGGAGGCATATCGCCGGATTGTAGGCCTTTTCCTGGGCTTCAAACCGGTAGAGAACGTCGCAAAAATGGTCGAAGACGTCAATACGTTCTTCGAAGACTACATTATTTCCCTGCAAAAGATGACTCCGGGCACCCACAACTTTACCGATAGTTGGGTCCGGTTCTTCCGCGATTGGGGCCGTCAGTCCGGGCACCCGGGTCTCCAGGCCGTGGCCGAGATCACCCATATGGTTGAAAAAGGTGTCAATTCCTTCTACCACGTGGCCGGACCAAGTGAGGAACTCGCTATGGCCAAATTGGTGAAGGACATCCAGTTCGCCTACACGGGCTTCCTGCTCAAGTCGTCCGAACTCCAACAGGTCCTGATGGATGCCGGACAATTTGCCCTGCCCGATACGATCAAGGCCTATGCCGACGAATTCCAAAAAACGAAGAAGCTGCCGAATTATAGTGAGTTCTTCAACCGGTATGCCAACCACCTGGAGGATTACCTCCTCGAAGTGCTGGAATCGGATGAGTATTCGGTGCTGCAAGCCGACGTGTCCAAATCGGGTATCGCAGTGAAGGCGAAAATGGATGAGCTGGTCGAAATGACCTTTCACGATATGCCCTTCCTGATGAAATCCTTTGCCGACGAAGTCGCTCGTGAAAACACCAGCTTGCGCCGTAAGATCCGCGAACTGGAGACTCGTCTCTATGCGATCGAATCGGCTTTTACGGGCGGTAGCGCCATGCCGAAGGAAGAGACGCCGAAGACAGCTGCGCCCCGCAAGGCAAGTAATGGAAAGAAAACCACCACCAAGTAAACCTTCCCATAAACGGGGTGCGATCGCACCCCGTTTGTAAAATATGCATATGGCAGAACATTCTTTTTCCGACCAGATACTCCAACAGGTCGATACCGCGACCGATGCGATCCGGAATATTTCGGATATCAGCGATATCGACATTGCAACCGCGCCACGTGACACGGTTTGGGAAGACGGCAAGGTGAAACTATTTCACTTTCGCCGCGACGACAAACCTAAGGCTAAAACCCCGGTGCTGATCGTCTATGCCCTCGTCAACCGCTGGGAAATGATGGACCTCCAACCCAACCGGAGTTTCGTCCGCAAGCTCGTCAGCGAAGGCATGGATGTCTATGTGATCGACTGGGGCTACGCTTCCCGCCTCGACCGCTACAAGACCATGGAAGATTACATCCTGGGTAATGTCGGCGATTGCGTAGATTTCATTCGTCGCAAACACAAACTGCCCAGCATCAACCTCCTGGGCGTTTGCCAGGGGGGTACTTTTTCAGTGATCTATTCGGCCCTTTTTCCCGAAAAAGTGAAAAACCTGGCGACCCTCGTCACGCCGGTCGACTTCGACAACAAGCAAGGCCTGCTTTTCAAATGGGCCAAGGACCTCGACGTCGACGCCATGGTCGACGGCTTCGGCGGTGTGATCCCGGGGGAATTCCTCAACACGGGTTTCGATCTGCTTAAGCCGATGAACAAGACCCGCAAGTACTTGTCGCTGCCCGATACTCTTCGGGAAAAGGACAAGCTCATGAATTTTCTCCGCATGGAAAAATGGGTGGCAGATTCGCCCGACCAGGCAGGGGAGACCTACCGGCAGTTCATCAAGGATTTTTACCAGAAAAATCTCCTGATCAAAGGCGAATTCGAGCTAGGCGGCCGCAAGGTCGATCTGAAGAAGATCACCATGCCGGTACTCACGATCTTCGCCAAAGATGACCATATTGTCCCCCCCGATACCACCAAGCCTTTAAACGAAAAGGTGGGCTCCAAGGACAAAGAGCTTCTGGAATTCCCTGGCGGGCACATCGGCGTATTCGTCGGCGGTCGCTCGCAGAGCCTCCTCACGCCGGCGGTGGCCAGTTGGTATATACACCGCGACGCATAATCAAGAAGGCCGGCTGGCGCCGGCCTTCTTGATATTAATAGACGTGCTGCCCGCCATTGATGGCGTAATTCGCTCCTGTGATAAACGCCGCTCCTTCCGAAGCCAGGAAGGAAACCAAGTGGGCGATCTCTTCCGTGCCCCCCAGTCGTCCGACCGGGATACCCTTTATGATCTGTGCTCTTACGTCTTCCGCTACGGCCATGACCATATCGGTGGCGATATAGCCTGGTGAGATCGTATTGACCGTGATGCCCTTGCGGGCCACCTCAACGGCGAGGGTTTTTGTAAAGCCGTGCATGCCCGCTTTGGCAGCGGCGTAGTTCACTTGCCCGAACTGGGCGCGCTGGCCATTTACCGAAGAAATGTTGATGATGCGGCCATAGTGCTGATCGACCATGGGCTCGATCACGTGATGGCAGCAATTGAACACGCTGTACAGGTTGGATTTCAATACTTCATCCCAGGTCTCCGGCGTCATTCTCCGGAAGGCGCTATCGCGGGTGATCCCCGCGTTGTTCACCAGGATGTCGATCACTCCGATCTCCTCCTGAATGCGTTTGACCATGTCGCCCACCTGATCGTAATCGGCTACATCGGCTTGGTATATAGCAGGTTCGTACCCTTCGGCTTGCATTTCTTTCAACCAGGCCTCCGCCTTTTCCGGACTCCGGTAATTGGCGATCACCTTGTATCCATCATCCATCAAGCGTTTTACCATGTGGGTGCCCAGGCCGCCTGTAGCCCCGGTCACTAATGCTACGGTGTGTTCGGATTGTGTCATATCGACTGTTTTTTACAAAAATAGATTTTTAGTTTTTAAGTTTATGAGGGTATACGTTTTTGGGATTGGAGAAAGCTTAAAAACGTATACCCTCATAAACTTAAAAACTATTCCCTCATGGCTTCTCCACAAATGGTATGGGCTACCGCCCTTATGGTCCTCCTGCTCGCCGCCCTGATCCTGTTTTTCGTGATCCGGGGCGCGCTGCGTACCACCTCCATGGCCGATTATGCCCTGGGCACCATCCAATTCTCTCCGGTGGTAGTGGGCTTGTCGCTCGCCGCTTCGATGACGAGCGCGGCGACGTTCATCATCAATCCGGGCTTTATTGCCTTGTACGGATTGAGCGGCGTGTTGGCCTATGCCATCGTGCTTCCGATCGGGATCTTCATTTCGCTGGTGGTATTGACTAAGAGTTTCCGGCGCCACGGCGAAACGGTTAAGGCCCTGACCATGGCCCAGTGGATTGGCAAGCGATACGACAGCAAGGGCTTTGCTTTTTTCTTCGGCATTCTGTCCCTTCTCCTCATCACCTTCATCGTGCTGATCTGCGTGGGCATGACCAAAGTGCTGGCTCAGGCGCTGAACGTAAAAGAGTTTTACGTACTGCTCGGCCTGGTCGTTTTTGTCTTCGGCTATATGATGTTCGGCGGGGCCAATTCCATGGTCTACACCAACACCATCCAGGCCATCCTGATGATCGTCGTGGCGTTCATTCTGCTGGGCTCGGGACATGAGCATTTCAGCCAAGGTGTGAATGGTTTTCTGGACCGCCTGGCCGCCGTCGATCCGGCGTTGACGAAGGCCGTCAATCCGCAGAGTTTCCTCTTCCGCGATTATTTCGAGATCATCTTTTGTTCGTTCGTAGTGGGCGTGGCCATCGTCTGCCAGCCGCATATCATCACCCGTTCGTTGTTGTTGAAAAAAGAGTCGGACGTCAACCGTTACCTCCTGACCGGGATCGTAGTGGAGATGCTTTTCTTTTCCGTGGTCTTCGCCGGCCTTTACGCCCGCCTGGCATTCCCCGACCTCACCCTCAACGGCGCGCGCATCCCGATGGACGGCATCATTCCCGCCTATGTCGTGCAGGAGTTTCCTGTTTTTCTCGGTCTGATCGTCGTGATGGGCCTCTTGGCGGCAGGTTTGTCCACGCTGGAAGGGTTGATCCAATCCCTTTCCACCACCATCACTTCCGACATCATCGAGCCGCTGGCCGATAAGGCATTGGGGACGGATGAAAAGCGCGCCAGGCGCCTGGTCGTGATCAACAAGCTGGTGATCGTTGTATTGGCGGTGGTTTCCGTTTGGCTCACCCATCATCAACTGGTCAAGCCCAACCTGAGCGTGGGCATTTTTGCGCAAAACGGCGTTTACGCCTACTTTTCAGCTGCTTTCGTACCTGTGTTGATGGGCATTTTCCTGAAAGACGTACCCCGCATCGCCCCGATCGGCGCTTCAGTGGCGGCGGTGGTAATCCATTTTGCGTCCTACTATGGCGGCATCACCTGGTATTTGCAGGAGACGGTGCGGAACCCGGCGGTGGCGGCGACGTATG
This sequence comes from Lewinellaceae bacterium, assembly GCA_020636275.1. Classification (GTDB taxonomy): domain Bacteria; phylum Bacteroidota; class Bacteroidia; order Chitinophagales; family Saprospiraceae; genus JADJTT01. The sequence goes on from JACJYD010000002.1 coordinate 591,825, forward strand.
CGATATTGAGTTCGGTGGTGGTGGGGGGCGTGTTGTATGGGGTGTTTAGGAAGAAAGTTGGATTGTAGACACGGGAACTTCCAAATTTCATGGATGGAAAACTCTCATTACGTGCCCTTTTTTACCTGTTAATTTTTTGTGGGTGTGTGGGCAAAGGAGCTCGAAATTGGCATAATGCACAACAGGTTTCAAAGGGGATGACAGGAAAAGAAGTGGTAGAGATTATGGGCCCTCCGAATAGTATTGATCAGGACGCTGTTTATTTAGGTGAATTGAGGAGATTTTTGGGCAAAGACTATGATTCAATTTATTACTATACCCCTCCCTTTGCGGCTTCAGATGGGATTTATTTTTATTTTAAAAATGATTTAGTCGTCAAAATTATTTCTGAATAAGAAGGACAAGAAGGACATGGCCCTTGGCTCTACTCGACTCTTCAGAAACGGCGTTTCTTAGAAACGCCGTTTGCTTCCTTAAACGCCGTTTGTTTTCTTGTTTTTCCTTCTAAACGCCGTTTACTTTTCATAGAAACGCCGTTTACTTTGAATGTATTTGGTTTATTTTGAAACAAATCGAATCAACCCTCCTCTGTTCTTCCGATTGGATTTATCTTTGCATCAGAAACAATACAGGTATGAAAATACTTACTGGATAAGAAAGCTATTTCCACACCTTGAATGCTAACTAAAAATCAAAAACTAAAAACTGAAAACCCTCCACCTCCCCTCCGGCCTCGATATCGCCTACGCCGACGAAGGTACTGGCCCCCAAACCCTGCTGCTAATCCACGGCATGGGCAGCAACCGGCTGGCCTGGCGGAAACTCATCGCAGGCCTGCGAGGGCAAGCACGCTGCATTGCGCTCGACCTGCCCAACTACGGAGGCTCCACGCCGGGTGATTTTCCCTCCACGATGTCGTTTTTCGCGAAGGTGGTCTGGGAATTTGCCGATCAGTTGGGTCTGTCTGAGCTGGTGTTGGGAGGGCACTCCATGGGCGGACAGATCGCGATGATCATGGCGTTGCAGCGGCCGTTTGCGGTGGAGAAGTTGCTTCTTTTTTCGCCTGCCGGTTTTGAAAACTTCACCGAACCCGAGCGGCTGATGCTGCGCAATGCCTACGCCCCGCAGCTTCTCCAGGCGCTCACCGAAGATCAGATCCGCCAGAACTTTCACGCTAATTTTTACCAATTCCCAGCCGATGCCGAGTTCATGATCGAGGACCGGTTGCGGATGAAGGAGAGTCCCCAATACGCCTATTATTGCCGCATGATCCCCAAATGCGTCGCCGGCATGCTCGACGAGCCGGTGTATGATTTTCTGCCTTCTATTCAGCAGCTCACGCACGTCTTCTATGGCCTTCAGGATCAGCTCATCCCCAACCGGCTGGTACATCCTTTGCTGAGCACCAAGCAGATCGCCCGGCAGGGGGTGCGGCGCCTGGCCAATGCCCACTTGCACCTGCTCGACCAATGCGGGCATTTTCCGCAGTGGGAGCGGGCGGAGAAGGTGTTGCCGGTGGTGCGGAAGGTTTTGATTTAGCATCTTTCCAATGGAGAATTGAAATTTTGCGTCTTATCGAAATATTGCCGGACTTTTAAAATTATTTACCGCGACGATGCGACGGACGCGACGATTAAGAAGAATCACCCTTATGTTCAGAATTGAAAAACGGACCAACGTCGCGTCCGTCGCGTCGTCGCGGTAAATAATTCATTCTGTTTCGAAAATCCCGTTGTGGTTTTTTTACCACAAACTTTTCAGGTTTTATTTCTTTCGTCTTCCCGGAAGGGCAGCCGCTCCATCCGGATCACTTCGATGCTGGGGAACCCAAAATCCTCTGTGACTTTGCCTTCAATGCGATAGATCCCTTTGCCGGTAAAAGGCCCCTGTCGAAGAAAGGCCGGAAAGTGGGTGGTATCGAAAAAGTGCCCTTCTTCATCGAGCCAGGTGCCGAAGTACATGGTCTCCCCGCGTACGGTGCGCACGTGTTTTCGGCATACGTAATAGCCGTAGCAGTGCACCAACCGGCCGGTGAACCGGCTGAGCTGTGCGGCGGAGACGCCATCCTTGGGCGAGGCATCGTCCAATAGTTCGAAGGGGGAGCAGAGGGGGAATCCCAGCAATTCTATTTCATCGAAAGCCTGGTCGAACGGACCTTCCTCGAGGTTGGGCAAGGTAAAATGAGTTGGGGTCTCTTCGAAGAGCGGAAGGGTAGGGTCGTATTTTTCCTTCGGATGGAACGCCGCAAATTTTTCCCACATCAACTCGTATTTACTGTGCCCGGTAAAGCGAAAAGCGCCGATGCGAATGAGCAGATCGAGCTGGTCGGTGCTGATCTCCACGCGCTGCACGAAGTCTTCCAGGCTACGGAACGGGCCGCCCTGGCTGCGCTGGGCTACGACCCTGTGCGCCGCTTTCCGCTCCAGTTGCTGGATGTGGACGAACCCCAAATAGATATCCGTTCCTTCGATGTGGGTGAGGTAACGGCTGTGGTTCACGCAAGGGGCGTGAATATGTCCCCCCTGCATGCGCGCCTCGTGTACGTAGTATTCGGTCTGGTAAAAGCCCCCGAAGTTGTTGATGACGGCCACCATGAATTCGAGAGGAAAATAGGCTTTTAAATAAAGGCTCTGAAAGCTCTCTACCGCGAAACTGGCGGAGTGGGCCTTGCAAAAAGAGTAACCACCGAAGCTTTCGATCTGCCGCCAGACCTCCTGGGTGAGTTCTTCGGAGTAGCCGCGGGCGCGGCAGTTGTCGAAATACTTTTGCCGGAGGCGCTCGAAAGTATCGCTTTTGGCTTTTTTCCCCGTCATGATGCGGCGCAACACATCGCTCTCGTCGAGGTCGAGCCCGGCGAAGTGGTGCACGATCTTCATGACGTCTTCCTGGTAGACCATCACGCCGAAGGTCTCGCCCAGGTGCTCACGGAAGACGGGGTGCAGGTATTCAAAACTGTCGGGATGATGGAAGCGGTGGATGTACTCCCGCATCATGCCCGATTGAGCCACGCCGGGCCGGATGATCGAACTGGCGGCGACGAGGTGTACGTAGTTGTCGCAGTGGAGTTTGTTCAGCAAGCCCCGCATGGCGGGCGATTCGATGTAAAAGCAGCCGATGCAGTGGCCGGAGCGGAGTTGGGTGCGCACTTTCGGGTCTTTTTTGATGCGTTCGATCGCATAGATATCCACTGCTTTGCCTTGGTTGGCCTTGACGAGTTCGACGGCATCTTTGAGGTGGCCGAGGCCGCGCTGGCTCAGCACGTCGTATTTGTGAAAGCCCATGTCTTCGGCGTGGTACATGTCGAAATGGGTGATGGGGAAGCCCTTGGGCATCATTTGTAGCGCGGTGTGGTAGGAGAGGGGCCGTTCGGAAATGACCACCCCGCCTGCGTGGATGGACAAGTAGTTGGGAAAACCTTCCAACTGGCGGCCGTAATGGAAGATCTTTCCGGCCAGTTCGTGGTGGCGGTCGGTTGCCTCCGGATGCTCGACGATGAGGTCGATCTCGTGTTTGGGCAAGCCGAACACCTTGCCGAGTTCGCGGACGGTGGAGCGTCCCTGGAAAGTATTGTAAGTGGCGAGCAAGGCGGTGTATTCCTTGCCGTAGCGTTTGAAGATATAGTCGGTCACGTCGTCGCGCTCGTCCCACGAAAAGTCGATATCGAAGTCGGGCGGCGAGCTGCGGTAGGGGTTGATGAACCGTTCGAAATAGAGGTCCAGTTCCAGCGGGTCGACATCGGTGATATAGAGGCAAAAAGCCACGATGGAATTGGCGCCGCTGCCCCGTCCGACGTGGTGGTACCCCATGCTGTGTGCGTAGCGCACGATATCCCAGGTGATGAGGAAATAGGCGCAAAAATCCTGTTCGCGAATGACGCGCAGTTCTTTCCGCGTGCGCTCCAGCGCCTGAACGTGGTGGGCGCCGTAGCGTTGTTTGCAGCCATTGAGGGCCAGTTTCTGCAACAATTGGAAATCGCCCTCCCTGCTTCCGGTGAAGGTCTGGCGGTTGACGTGCAGGCCTTGTGTCCATTCTATGCTGCAAGCCTCCACGATGCGGCGGGTATTGTGGATGATACGCGGGTAGGCTTTGTAATATTGGAGCAGTGTTTTTGGGGGAATGAATACTTCCGTCTTTTTGGCCATTTTCGATGCATCCACCTTGCTCAGCACGGTATTTTCATCGATCGCGCGCAGCAATTGGTGCAGTTGATGGCCCTCCTGGTTCAGGAAGGTCACCGGGCTGAACATCACCAAATGCTGGGGGTATTGGCGCACTTCGGAGGAGAAAAGCCGATGCACGTGTTCAGGCCGGATGCCCAGCAGTTCGTTCTCGCGAAACTGCGCGATCGGCTTGACGAGGCGGGGGTAGATGAAGAAGGCGTTTTCCAGCGGTGGCGCCAATTCGGGCAACGATTTCCCTTCCAGCGAGTGCCGGGTGAGCCATTCGTTGAGCTCGCGCACTCCTTCGGCGTTGCGCGCCAGCCCCACATAGTGCAGTTGTCCTTCCTGCCGGAACTCCAATCCGATGATCGGTTTGATCCCTGCCTCCCGGCACTGCCGGATAAATTCCACGGCGCAGGACGTGTTGTTGATATCCGTCAGCGCCAGTGTTTTTGCCCCCAGCAATTGCGCGGTCTGCACCAGTTGTGTTGGTGAGAGCGTGCCATAGCGGAGGCTGTAGTACGTGTGGCAACTGAGGTACATGGGGTTGTGTTTTCTGCACAGTATGTAGAATTGGAGGCACGCTTCCTGACGGGTGGTTATTGAAGAGTTGGTCCAATTTGTTGTAAGATAAAAACAAATTGATTTAAAATAGGAGAGGTATTCCAGAAACGCCGTTTGTTTCCACAAACAAACGCCATTTGAGGGATATAAACGGCGTTTAGATTCTCCACAAACGGCGTTTCCAGAATGAAATGGCGTTTCTAAAAAACGCCGTTTCTCAAATCCCCCGCCCCGCTCCCCCGCCTCACTGCCCCGCTTCCAAACCGCTTCCGGATCTGATCCAACGCCTGATCCAAGGCCACCTCCTCCTCACTGGCGTCAAATAAACTCAGTTGCGTATGCCCGTGCACCAAGCCGCTGAACCGGATGCCGATCAACCGCACCAATTGCCGGCGCTCGTAAAGTTTGTCAAACAACTCGCGCACGTGACGCAGCAATACCTGGTCACTGGCCGTGTACGGGATCCGCGACTGCCGGGTGTACGTGTTGAAATCAGTATACCGGATCTTGACGGTCACGCAAGAGGTTAACTTCTGCGCCTGCCGCAACTCAAACGACAACTTCATGCACAAATCAGTCAGCTGGCCGTGCAACTCCTGCATATCGATCGTGTCGGTCTGAAAAGTGCGCTCGGCCGATAGGGACTGCCGGTCGTGGTAGGGTATAACCGGGCTATCGTCGATCGCATTGGCCTTTTTCCACATGGACCGCCCGTGCTTGCCGAATTGCCGCTCCAGCAACTGCGGCGGCACCTGGGCCAGGGTCTCCACCTTGCGAATACCCATAAAACTGAGCTTCCGGTAAGTCTCCTTCCCGATCGAAGGGATCTTCGCCGTCGACAACGGAGCGATGTAGGCCTTCTCCATACCGGTTTCCACCAACTGACTCCCGTTGGGCTTCGCCTCCCCGGCGCCGATCTTGGAGATGAGCTTGTTGACGGACAGGCCCATGGAGATGGGCAACCCGCTCTCCCGGATGATCTTCTCGCGCAACTCCTTCGACCATTTCCAACAACCCACGTACCGGTCCATGCCGGACAGGTCGAGGTAGAACTCGTCGATAGAAGCTTTTTCAAAAAGCGGCGCTTCAGCTTCGACGATCTCGGTGATGAGGCGCGATTGCTCGGTATATCGCTCCATATCCCCGCGCAATACAATGGCGTCGGGACACAGGCGCAAGGCCATGCGCACCGGCATGGCGGCATGTACGCCAAAGCGCCGCGCTTCATAGCTGCAGCACGTCACCACACCCCGCCCGGCTTGCCCCCCGATAATGAGCGGCTTGCCGCGCAACGCATCGTTGTGCAGGCATTCCACCGAAACGAAAAATGCATCCAGATCCAAATGAAGAATAGCCCGGTCGAACATACGGAAAGGTCGTTTTTCTCATAGCTGTATGTCCAGGCTCTGCGAAGATATAAAGGATCTTTAATTGAAACAAATTGTTTTACACTAAAGAGATACTATTAGAAAAGCTCCCGAACTGCATTTTGAGTACATTTGCATTGATGAACTTACTTTTCGACAATGCGAATGCGGATAGACAGGAACGGATCCCCGGCTTATCCGTTTTCCTGCCTATTCTGCTTCTGCTTGGAATGGCGATTCCGGCCTCCGCCCAGATCTGCGATGGAAATGTAGGCGAAAACATTTTCACGGAAGGCGATTTTGGGTCGGGTCTCGCAAATATCCCCTGGACAGATCCCCAAATTGCACCGGGGTATATCTATACCACCCAGCCTCCTCCCAATGATGGGTATTACACCATCACCAACAACATAGCTTTTTGGCCATCTGCATTTGGATGGGTGGAGATCGGAGATAATAGCAATGACCTCCAGGGATATATGATGGTGGTGAATGCCAGCTATACCCCGGGCCTTTTCTACGAACAACAAGTGGAAGGCCTGTGTGATAATACCCTGTACCTGTTCTCCGCCGATATTTTCAACCTTATCCACTCAGGGTCGAATGTCATAAAACCCAATGTATCCTTTTTGATCGATGGAAATGTGGTTTACAGTACCGGGGAAATTCCCGAAAACCAGCAATGGAATACCTATGGGTTCACTTTTTCCACCGAACCGGGACAAACTTCCGTCACCCTGGCACTCCGGAATAATGCGCCCGGCGGTATCGGAAATGACCTGGCATTGGATAATATCACCTTTCGCCCTTGCGGGCCCGAGGCGCTGATCCTGCCCGACGAAATTGCGAATATCTGCGAAGATGGAACCCCCATTGACCTGGAAGCTACCATTGTCGGCAACCAGTACGATACGCCGGTCTTTCAGTGGCAACAAAGCTTCGACGAAGGCCAGACCTGGGTGGATATTCCCGGGGCGACGAATGCGACGTATACCCACACCGACTTGTCTGCCGGGTATTATTACTACCGCTATCTCCTGGCCAATGGCTCTTCCAACCTGTTGAATCCCTATTGCCGCGTGGTCTCCAACGTGAAGATCGTGTATGTCGTTCCCAAGTTTTATACCATCGTGGACACCCTTTGCGAAGGCCTGTCCTTTTCCTTTGGAAATCATTTCTATTCCGGTACGGGTATCTATGTGGACAGCCTGCTCACCTACCTTGGCTGCGACAGTATTGTAACCCTGGACCTGACCTTTATTCCCGATGAAGGGATCGATGCGACCTTCGACCTGACCAGCCCCAGTTGTACGGGCTTTCAGGATGGAAGCATCAGCGTAGACACGATCCTCAACGGCACGAAACCCTATTCCATTTTTATCGACGATGTCAGCAATGCCAATGGAAGCCTTTCCCAATTGCCGGGCGGAGACTATTCTTTTGTGATTGAGGACCGCTACGGTTGTCGTTTTGAAACTACCGTTAACCTGGAGGATCCGCCGCCTTTCCTCATAGACCTTGGCCCGGATTGGAGTGTCGATCTGGGTGAATCCATAACCCTCCATCCGTTCTTCTCGGAGCCGGCCGGAAATTTCCTATGGCAACCCGCGGACTTGATCGATTGCAACCCCGGTTGCGAAACAGCGAGCTGGACGCCTGTGGACTCGACGCTTGTATCGCTGACCGCTACCGCCACCGCCACTGGCTGCATAGCATCCGACGCCATTTTCGTGAATGTAGACCATGCCAGGAAGGTCTATATCCCCAATACTTTCTCGCCCAATTTTGACGGGATCAATGATTATTTTGCAATTTTTGGAGCAATACCCAATGTGCAAAGAATTGAGGAGCTGGTCATTTTTGACCGGTGGGGGGAGCTGGTATTTGAGCGGAAGAATATGCTGCCAAACCAGTCAACGCTTGGGTGGGATGGGACTTTCGAAGGAAAACCACTACCGGAAGGGGTATACCTTTATTTTGCTAAAATTCGCTTTTTGGATAACGAGGTGATCTCGTATTTTGGAGATATTTCAATCATTAAATAGGCTGTTGGACAATAGGGCGATGATCTCTTTTGCAGTTCGCTTGCTGGCTCCGGCGCCACCGAGTTTTTTCTGTAACGCCTCATACGCTGCTTTCATCCGGGCGCGCTCCGGATTGTCCGGAAGCAATGGCAACAGCGCATCGGCAATCGCATCCGGCGTCAACTGATGCTGGATGAGTTCCCGTACTATCTCCTTACCCGCCACTAAATTGACCAGCGAAATGAAGGGCACTTTGACCAGGCGTTTGGCAATTTGAAAGGAAAGGGCATTGCCGCGATAACAAACCACTTGAGGCACGCCGAACAGTGCCGTCTCCAGTGTGGCCGTTCCGGAAGTGACGGCTGCTGCCACCGCCTCGTGCAGCAAGTCGTAGGTCTGCCGATAAAGGACCGTGATCCGCTCTGCCGGCGCCTTAGGGTGCTGCCTCAATATTTCTTCGTAAAAAACGGCTTCAATAGCCGGCGCCCCGGCGATGGCGAAATGATAATTTTCGGGAAAAAGGGGGATCGACTCCAGCATCACCCGGAGCATCCGGCTGATCTCCTGCTTGCGGCTGCCGGGCAACAGGGCGATGAGCGGCGCGTTCGGAAGCTGGTTGCGCTGGCGAAAATCCGGGGCGGGGGTAAAAGCGGCCACCACATCCAGCAGCGGATGTCCTACATAGCTGACCTCGTATTGGTATTTTTTGTAAAATTCAGTCTCAAAGGGCAGGATAGTGAACATCCGCTCCACCGACGCTTGAATGATCTTCACCCGGCTGGCATGCCAGGCCCAGAGTTGCGGCGAGATGTAGTAGAATACCCGAATGCCCTGCCCGGCTGCCCATTCGGCAATGCGCAGGTTGAAGCCGGGGTAATCGATCAGGATCAGCGCCTCGGGTTGGAAGGCCAGGATATCGGCTTTGCAAAAACGGATGTTTCGAAAAATAGTGGGCAGATTTTTGACCACTTCCAAAAAACCCATAAAGGCCAGATCTCGGTAGTGTTTGACGAGTTCCCCTCCGGCATTTTCCATCAGATCGCCACCCCAAACCCGGAAGCGGGCGCCGGGATCTTCCCCCGACAGGCTTTTCATCAAATTGGAACCGTGCAGATCACCCGAGGCCTCGCCGGCGATGAGGTAGTACTTCATGGGTGCAGCGATCAGAGAATGGTTTTTCCGAAAACGATCAGCCAGGTCACGACATAAACGAGTGTGGCGATCGAAACCCCGCGCATCGACTCGGTAAATCGTTTTTTATTGAACCGGTTGATAACAAATGCATTGCAAGTAATGCCCACCAGCGTAATGGTGCGCTCCCGGAATAGCGGCCGGAAGCCGATCGAGCTGGCGATATTCAATTGATCCAGTCCTTTGAACAGGAAAAAAAGGCCGGCGCTGATCACGAGCGGAATGAGCAGGCCGATGAGTAGGCCATGGCTGATGGAATTTCGATTGAACATATCAGATCTTTTGTGGGAGGGTGATTTCTTCCAGTTTTTTCATGGCAGGTATCGCCTTGTAATTGGTCAGGTCATGTCCCGAAGGCACTACTGATACGTATCCGTTGCCCAAAGCCCAGATATCGGTATCCTCTTCGAGGTCGTCGTTGACGAATTCACCGGTGAGCCAGTAGTACTTCTGGCCGCGCGGATCGGTGGCCTCCACGAAATTCTCCTTCCAGCGCGCATCGGCCTGCCGGCATACCCGGACGCCCCGGATACCCTCCAATGGCAATCGGGGAATATTCACATTGATGAGCTGGCATTTCGAAAGCCCGTTCTGCAGCACATACTCCATGATCTGCCGGACGTAATGCTGTGCAGGCCGGAAGTCGGCATCCCAACTGTAATCGAGCAGGGAAAAACCGATCGAAGTGATCCCTTCGAGCGAGGCTTCCATCGCCGCCGAAAGGGTGCCGGAGTAGATGATATTGATAGAAGCGTTGGACCCGTGGTTGATCCCTGACACACAAAGGTCGACCTTCCGGTTTATGAGCACGACATGTTTGGCCAGCTTGACACAGTCGACCGGGGTACCGCTGCATTCGTAGGCTTCCACGCCCTCAAATACATCGACCGGATAGAGGCGAAGCGGTTCGGAAATGGTAATGGCGTGTCCCTGACCCGACTGCGGGGAGTCGGGCGCCACTACGATCACTTCACCCAATTGTTTGGCAACTTCGACCAGGGCCCGTAGCCCTGGAGCTGCCATGCCATCGTCATTCGTAATCAGTATTCTATAGCTCATCTCGGCATTTTTTTAAAGTATGGCTGCAAAGTTAAATTTTTTACAGATGCCATCAGAACTTCTTCACCTCCTCACCCTTCACCCTTCACCCTTCACTCTTCACCCTTCACTCTTCACCACCTACTTAAAAAAGGTGTTCGTATATTTGTAAAAAACCTGCTTCTTGGAATTTTCCGAAATCCTCCGCCAACTCCATCTCAAACAATATCATCCGGTCTATTTCCTGCATGGTACGGAGCCCTATTTCATCGACCAGATCTCCGATTACATCGAACACCAGGTGCTGGGCGAAGCGGAAAAGGCCTTCAATCTCACCGTACTCTACGGCAAGGAAGCGGACCATCTCCAGATTCTCGACGCTGCCCGGCGTTACCCGGTAATGAGCCCGCACCAGGTGGTGGTCATCAAAGAGGCGCAGGAGATGAAGTCGCTGACCGATTTGCTCTCCTATATCGAAAAGCCGGCGCCTTCGACCATTCTGGTCATCGCCTACCGACACAAGAAGTACAACCTCAATTCCAATTTCGGAAAGGCGCTCAAAAAGAATGCCGTCATCCTGGAAACCAAGCGTCTCTATGACAATCAGGTTCCCGATTGGATCATCCGGTACGCGAAAGAGCGCCAACTGGCGATCGCTCCCGCTGAAGCCGGTCTCATCGCCGAATACCTGGGCGCCGAGCTCTCAAAAGTAGCCAATGAGCTCGACAAACTGGCCCTCAACGTACCTTCCGGAACGACCGTTACCCGCGAACAGATCGAGGAGTATATCGGCATCAGTCGCGAATACAATGTCTTTGAGTTGCACAAGGCCCTGGCCAGCCGCGATTGGGTGAAAACCTTCCGGATGGTGCAGTATTTTTCCGCCAACCCCAAGAAAAGCCCTTTCGTGGTGATCATCGGCGCTCTGTACGGGTTCTTCAGCAAAGTCTATATCCTGCACTTTCTCGGCGGCGCTTCCGAAAAGGAACTGTTGGAAAAAATGGAAGTGGGCAATGCCTTTTTTCTGAAAGACTACAAACTTGCCGCCCGCCATTACAACCGCCAACAGACCGAACATGTGCTGGAACTACTGAAAGACTACGACCTCAAGGCCAAAGGAGTGCACGTAAATACCACCAACGTACCGGAAGGGGAGTTGCTCAAGGAAATGGTCTGGCGGATCGTCCACGAATGACCTATGGCCGGGCTCTGAAAATATATACGTTCATGTCGTGCCAAACCGTCTGGTAGTCACGCACCATGCCATTATTCAACGCCACTTTTTGCGAGCCGATATTGTTGACATCGATGATGGAAATAATGGACTCGGCCTGGTCATGGGCAAATCCAAACTCTTTAAACCGGATTGCCGCTTCGGTGGCAAAGCCCTTTCTCCAATGCTTTTTCAGGATCGAATACCCCACCTCCAGTTCGAGCGTGCCGTGGATATCCTGAAGTAAAAGCCCGCACAGTCCGATAAATTCGCCGGACTTTTTCTCGAACAGGGCGTGCATTCCATAGCGCTGTTCCCGGTAACGATCCAGTTGTTTTTGGATCCAGTCGATCGCCCTTTCTTCACTCGAGGTAGGTTTTAAAAAGGGAAAAAACCGGATCGCTTCCGGGTCGTCGAAGAAAGGCGCCCAAAGTTTGTAATCTTCGTAGATAAGTTTCCGGGTCATCAGACGCTCCGTTTCGAGGCCGTCTTCGTAGTAGTAGCTGCGCATAGGATAGGACAAACGCCGTTTTAAGGGTAAAGAAAAACGCCGTTTGTAGTAACCTATAAACGCCGTTTAAAGGTAAACGCCGTTTGTAGCAACCTGCAAACGCCGTTTAGTCGCCATGAAATAATTACCTTTAACCGAAATACCCAAAATTTCGTTCCAGATACCAAATGGTGGAAAAAGATTCCTACAAAACCATCGCCACCCCATCCTCCGGCGAGTTCAAAGATCGGGGTAGCAAATTCATCGCCACGGCTTACCCGGTGGGGGATGAAGAGGAAGCCCTTGGAAAAGTGGCCGAATCGCGCAAGGAACACCCCAAAGCCCGTCATCACTGCTTCGCCTGGCGGTTTGGGGTCGACGGGCAGCGCTTTCGGGCCAACGACGACGGCGAACCTTCCGGTACGGCAGGCCGGCCTATCCTCGGGCAGATCGACAGCTTCGAACTGACCAACATCGTCGTGATCGTGGTGCGCTATTTCGGCGGTACCCTCCTGGGCACCTCGGGCCTCATCCAGGCTTACCGGGAAAGTACGGCCGAAGCCCTGCGGCAGGCTACCATAGAAGAACGCGTTGTGGAACTTACCTGCCGCATTCGCTTCGACTACGCCCATATGAGCCCCGTAATGAACGCGATCAAAAAACTGGGCTATACCATGACCCGCCAGGACTTTGGGGAACACCCCGAGGTCGATATCGCCATCCGCCTCGGCGAGCGCGAACAGGGCCTCCGCCTGCTCAAATCCCAAATCGGCGATCTCCACCTCGAGGAAGTGACGGATGAAACGGCCCTGGAAGGCGTGGAGATTGAATTTTTAGAGGAAAAATAGAACGCCCTGGCAGGTTTTTTTCAAAATAATGATGACTTCTTATGATAATTTTCGTCATATTTGCACTTCACACGCATCTTTCCTGCTGGTAATTGAAGAGTGTAGAGTGAACCTATTCACCCTTCACCAAATAAAAAATATCTTTACCCCCTGAATTGCGATAAACTCAACAAAAATCGATTACTATGAGAAAGGTGTACATCACCCTCCTGCTAGTTTCCTTCTTGCTGGCAGGAGCGCAACAATCCCATGCACAAGAAGAACTTCAGGCCAATCCACACAATCTGGCCGCCAAAGTCCTCTTTCTGGACTACGCTACTCCCAACGGATTAAAACTCGACTCTCTACCCATCGGCAATGGGATAGAAGTGGGCTATATCCGAAATTTTAACCCCTTCCTGAATATCGGCTTTCCCATCAAAGTGGGGTTGGCCAATGTGAAAGGATCGGAAGACCGGCGGCTGACCATGGTCAGCATCGATGCCATTTTGCAGGCGCAGTACCAGAAAGACCCCAACAGTTTCCTCATACCCTATATCTTCGGTGGGGGGAGCGTGAATTTTGAGAATTTCGAAATGACCAGCCTGCAATTCCCCATGGGTCTTGGAGTCAATCTCCGCCTGGCGCCTAATACGCGTCTGAACCTGCAGGGGGAATTTCGCTATTCCCTGGCCGAAAATCGCAACAACCTGCAACTGGGCACAGGCCTGATCTTCCGCCTGGTGCCGGGGAATAAGGAAGAAGAGCCCGCACCGCTCCCCCCGCCTCCGCCTTCCAAACCAAAAGGCGATCGGGATGGTGACGGCATCGTCGACGGACAGGATGAATGTCCGGATGATCCGGGCCTGCCGGCTTTGCTGGGTTGCCCTGACCGCGATGGCGATACTGTGGCCGACAAGATCGATGAATGCCCCGACGAGGCCGGTCCGCCTGCTACCCTGGGTTGCCCCGATCGCGATGAAGATGGTGTTGCCGACAAGATCGATGAATGCCCCGACGAAGCGGGCAGCGCAGATAACAACGGCTGTCCGGACACGCCCGCCATCGTTGATTCTGACGGCGATGGCCTCGATGACACCCTCGACAAATGCCCGTACGAGGCCGGTCTTATCGAACTGCACGGTTGCCCGGATTCAGATAACGATGGCATTGCTGATGCGGAGGATAAATGTCCCGACGAAGCCGGTCCCGTTTCCCGCCAGGGATGTCCGGCCAAAGATACCGACGGCGACGGCATCCTCGACGATATGGACCAATGCCCGGATAAGGCAGGCCCCCTGAAGAGCATGGGCTGCCCGGATACCGACGGCGACGGCATTGCTGATAATAAAGATGAGTGCCCCACCGAGGCCGGACCCGCCGAAACCAAGGGCTGCCCGAAGAAAGATAGCGACGGTGATGGTGTTCTGGATGAAAATGATGACTGTCCGAACCAAAAAGGCCTGGCCGCTTTCAAAGGCTGTCCGGACACGGATAAGGACGGCATCCCGGATAAGGACGACCAATGTCCCAACGAGGCCGGCGCCAAGGAAGACAACGGTTGTCCGAAGAAAGATAGCGATAAAGACGGCGTGCTGGATGAAAACGACGAGTGTCCGAATCAGGCCGGACCGGTTGCGCTCAAAGGCTGCCCGGACAAGGACGGCGACGGCATTCCGGATAAAGACGACGACTGTCCGAACCAAAAAGGTACTGCTGCGCTGCGGGGTTGCCCCAACCTCGACGCCGATGGCGATGGCATTAAGGACGATATCGACCAATGCCCCAACGAAGCCGGCACTTTCGCCGCCAAAGGCTGCCCGGATAAGGACGGCGATGGGGTGGCCGATAAAGACGACCCTTGCCCCGATAAGCCTGGTCCCTATAACGGCTGTCCCGACACCGACGACGATGGCATCGATGACGCCCACGACGAATGCCCTGAAGTAGCCGGACCGCTCTCCAGCCTGGGCTGCCCTCCGGTGGAGGAGGAAGACCGCGAATACCTCGAATTCGCCACCCAGGCCGTCAACTTCCAGACGGGTAAAGCTCTGCTGCAAGCCGAATCATACGCCGTTCTCGACCAGGTAGCCGAGATCCTTAAAAAGTATGACTTTTACAAATGCCGCATCATCGGCCATACCGACAATACCGGCTCTCCGGTGTTCAACCAGACCCTCTCGGAAGAGCGCGCTAAATCGTGCTACGAATACCTTCTCTCCCGCGGCCTCTCCGCCGATCGCCTTAGCTACCAGGGCAAAGGGCCCAGTGAGCCGATCGCGACCAATAATACGGAGGAAGGAAGGGAATTGAACAGGAGGGTGGAGTTTAAACTCTACGGCAAATAAAGAAAATGAAAGGATAAAGGCAGCCGCCGGTTGCCTTTATCCTTTCATTTTCTTTATTTTTTCAAAAACAGCTTCCTCCAATCCTTTCTTGAAATCGATGACCTTCGTTTGTAGGTCCTCCCGCTGGCACCCCAGGATCTGGGCGGCCAGAATGCCTGCGTTTTGTGCAGCGTTGAGGGCCACGGTGGCCACCGGCACGCCATTGGGCATTTGGAGGATGGAGAGAATGGAATCCCATCCGTCAATACTGTTGGAGGATTTGACGGGTACGCCGATCACGGGCAGGGGAGAGAGCGAAGCCACCATGCCCGGCAGATGAGCGGCGCCGCCGGCTCCGGCGATGATGACCTTGATACCCCGCTGATGCGCGTTTTTTGCAAAGTCGAACATGCGCTCCGGGGTGCGGTGTGCGGAGACGATCGTCAGTTCATAGGCGATGTCCATGCGCTGCAACAGGTCGGCAGCTGCCTGCATGACGGGGAGATCGGAGTCCGATCCCATTATTATGGCGACTTCTGCGGGTTTCATGTTAAAAGATTCATTATTTATGAAATGACTTTTAATTTTTGCTGCACTTCCCGGGCCTTCTCCTTGGCCTGCTCCAGATCGGTGTCAATTACCGTGACGTGCCCCATTTTCCGGTAGGGCTTCGTGATAGCTTTCCCATAGATGTGCGGAAAAACGCCTTCGATGGCAATGCATTCTTCGAATCCGGCATACTCGACCGGACCCTCATGGCCGGGCTCACCCAGCAGGTTGACCATCACCGAGGGCGCCTTGATGCGGGTGCTGCCGAGGGGCAGGTTCAGAATGCCGCGCAGGTGTTGCTCGAATTGCGAAGTATAACACCCCTCGATCGTCTGGTGCCCGCTGTTGTGCGGTCGCGGAGCTACTTCATTGACCAGCACTTCTCCATTTGTGGTTAAAAACAGTTCTACTGCCAGCAAACCGCTGATCTGGAATGCCTCGATCGAAGCGCGGGCCAGTTCTTCCGCTTTTTGCTCGACAGCCGGGTCGATCTGCGCGGGGCAAAGCAGCCATTCGACCAGATTGGCCTCGGGATTGAAGCCCATTTCCACTGCCGGAAAACTCACGACCTCCCCATTTGGATTCCGGGCGGCAATGACGGCGAGTTCTTTCTCGATCGACACCAGTTCTTCCACTACGCTCGGTCCGGATAACAACTTCTCCAAATCGGTCTTCTTGCGGATCACCGCCACACCACGTCCGTCGTAGCCGCCCTTCCGGGCCTTCTGTACAAAGGGCAGGGTGAGTTCTCCGCGCTCGACCGCTTTCCGGATATCCGCTCCGCTGCCCCAAAGCGTGAACGCCGAAGCAGGTAGTCCGTGGTCCCGGAAAAACTCTTTCTGCAAGCCCTTGTCCTGGATGATCGCCAGCGCCTCCGGCCGCGGGTGGATGGTCACGCCTTCTTCCTGTAACTGGAATAGGGCTTCGCTATTGACGCTCTCGATCTCAATGGTCAGCACATCGACCTGCCGGCCGAAATTCAGCACGTCCTGGTATTCCCGGAAGTTTCCTTCCACAAAATTCGTACATACACTGCCCGCCGGAAAGTCGCGGCTTTCGTCGAGGACCCACAAATGCAGGTCCCAGCGGCTGGCCGCCTGCGCCAGCATCTTGCCCAACTGCCCGCCCCCGAGGACGCCGACTTTGAAATTGGAACTGAGTAAACGCATTTGAGCAGAGGGTTTGGAGGTTGATAAAATCGTATTAAAGTTTTTAAGTTTATAAGGGTATAAGTTTTTGGTAAAAACTTAAGTTCTATGACATAATTAATTTATAAACACTGCGGCCGGCGGCCGCAGTGTTTATAAGCATATTTCGCAGCCAGCGGCTGCGAAATATGCTTGATTAATTTTGTCACACTACTTAATAAACTTAAAAAGGTCATTCTGCAAAAGTACCCCAAAACCCCGTATCTTCGAAAAAATACCCGAGTCATGAAAACGATATTGATAAAAAATGCCCGGATCGTGAACAGGGGGCGGATTGTGGAAGGGGATATTTTGGTAAAAAACGGACGGATCGAGCGCGTCGGAGGCGTGATCGATGCGCCGGCGGAGATAGAACTCGACGCCACTGGAAAGTATGTCCTGCCCGGTATTATTGATGATCAGGTGCATTTTCGGGAGCCTGGGCTGACCCACAAAGCCTCCATTTTCTCCGAATCGCGGGCAGCTGTTGTCGGCGGGGTCACTTCTTTTATGGAAATGCCGAATACGAAGCCTCCGGCTACCACGCAGGAGCTACTGGCCGATAAATACGCCATCGCGGAAAAGACCTCCCTGGCCAATTATTCCTTCTATATGGGCGCCGCCAACGACAATCTGGAAGAAGTGCTGCGCACCGACCCGGAGAACGTGTGCGGGGTAAAAGCCTTCATGGGCTCCAGCACCGGTAATATGCTGGTGGACGATCCGGCGACCTTGGAGGGCCTTTTTTCGCGCTGCTCCATGCTCATCGCCACGCACTGCGAAGACGAGCCCACCGTGAAGGCCAACGAGGCTGCCTTCCGCGCGAAATACGGGGAGGAGGTACCCATCCATCTTCACCCCGAGATCCGCAGCGTAGAGGCTTGCCTGAAGTCATCTAGCCTGGCGGTTGACCTGGCCAAAAAGCACGGTGCCCGCCTGCACATCCTCCACATTTCCACCAAAGACGAACTCGACTTGTTCCGCAACGATATTCCGCTGGAACAGAAAAAGATCACCGCCGAGGTCTGTGTGCACCATTTATTCTTCCATGCCGGCCACTACGAAGACCTCGGCAGCCTGATCAAGTGTAATCCGGCCGTGAAGGCGCAGGAACACCGCGATGCCCTGTTCCCCGCCTTGCTCGACGACCGCCTCGACGTCATCGCCACCGACCACGCGCCGCATACCTGGGAGGAGAAACGCCATCACTACTTTCAGGCCCCTTCCGGCATTCCGCTGGTACAGCATTCGCTCAACGTCATGCTCGAATTTTACCACCAGGGTCGCATCAGCCTGGAACGCATCGTGGAGAAAATGTGCCACGCACCCGCAATCGCTTTCCAGGTGCGCGACCGCGGCTATATCGATGAAGGAAAATGGGCCGACCTCCTCATCCTGGACATCGACGAGCCTTGGTCCGTGACGCCTTCTTCCATTCACTACAAATGCGGCTGGTCGCCCTTCCTCGGGCATACCTTTACCGGGAGAGTAGAGAGTACCCTGGTGAGCGGCCACCTCGCCTGGCACAATGGCCGGCTGGATGAATCCCGGATGGGGCGGAGGTTGATGTTTGGGAGGTGAGATGCGTGATGCACTCTCCTTAAAATGATAAAATGGAGGCAGGGAAGATATCACTTTTCTTCATTGCTCTGATCCCTCCCGATCCCATCGCGGAGGAAGTCAAGGCCTTTAAGGAGCTGGCGGCGAGCCGTTTTCACAGCAAACGCGCGCTGTCCAGTCCGGCGCATATTACGCTGCAACCCCCATTCTCCTGGTCTGAAGAGCGCCTCGGCGAGCTCACCGGCCTGCTGGCTGATTTTGTCAAAACCGCTGCACCTTTTCAGCAGGAACTCCGGAATTTCGACTGTTTCAAGCCCCGCGTTATTTTTGTCGGCATCGTCCTCCACGAAGCTCTGCTCGACCTGGTGGTCCGCCTCAAAACCCGTCTCACCCCCTTGCTCGGCGAAGCCGCTATCGACACCCGTCCCTATCATCCCCACATGACCGTGGCGTTCAAGGACCTCAAGCCTTATTGGTTCTACCGCGCCTGGGAGCACTTCTCCCGGCAATCCTACGTGCGATACTTCCAGGCTGAGGCTCTCTACCTGCTAAAGCACAATGGGCGAGAATGGGAGGTGGTGAGAAGGTTTGGATTTGAACAATAATTGAGTTGTTTGGTTATTGGGAGGTTGGATTGACTAATAACCCAACAACCCAATAACCCAAAATGGTATTATGCTCCGCAACTTCCTCCTTCTCCTGGTTATCATCGCCGGTTGTCAGCCCGAACCTTCACCCGTTATTCCTTCCGATCCGCCGCCACCGCCTCCGCCGGCTTCGGGTTTAAAATATCTGGCCCTGGGCGATTCTTACACCATTGGACAGAGTGTATCGGAAGAGGAGCGATTCCCCGTGCAGTTGATCGTGAAATTAAGGGACAATGGGATCTTTTTCGACTCCCTGCGCATCCTGGCTGTTACAGGCTGGACCACTGCCAATTTAAAGAACGGGCTCGCCTCCGCCCAACTGGGGAATGACTACGACATGGTCTCCCTGCTCATCGGGGTGAACAACCAGTATCAGGGGCGGCCCATCAGCGAGTACGAGCAGCATTTCGACGATTTGCTCGATTCAGCCATTGTGCATGCAGGCGGTGACCCGGAACGCGTGTTTGTGCTTTCCATTCCCGATTATGCCTACACGCCTTTCGGACAAAACAACTCGAATCCCGCCCAGATCAGTGCCGGGATCGATGCCTTCAATGCCGTCAACAAAACGCTCACCGATGCTCGCGGCATCCGGTATTACGACATTACGCCCATTTCGCGCCTCGGCCTCGAGCAGCCCGAGTTGGTGGCAGGCGACAAGCTGCACCCTTCCGGGGAGCAATATCGGAGATGGGTGGAGTTGATCGAATAGATCCGGCGGTGCTTATCCCACCAATCCGAAGAGCCACACCCCAGTGAGGGCGGCTCCGGCGAGGAACAGGTAGAGGACCAGTACTTCCTCCCACGGGTATTCCGCATTTCCGAAAAGGAGGCGGAGGGGCGCTTCCAGGACCCGTTTCAGGGCGGCGAGCGAGCGGGCGGAGATCCACGGCCCGGGTGCTTGTCTTTTCTCTTCCGGATGTTGGAGGTCGTGTGCCGCCAGTTGATATTGGCGGGCCCTGCGCCGCAGGGCGATCACTTCCCCTCCGACCACTGCGATCGCCACGAGGCAGACGGCCATCAGAATTTGGGTGAAGAGGGGCAGGGCGGCGAAGTAAGTGAGCAGGTCGGTCATAGCGCACAGTATTTTGATGGATCTTTATGAGAACAGCAAAGGAGAGGGTAGGGTTGTTGTCTTTGGGAGGAAAAACCGCCCAACCAAAGCTTCGATCTGGTTATTATCCGGGATATTCATGGAAAAGAGTTATTCCGTTCACCAATCACCAATTACTAACCCCCAATCACCAATCACCTTTCATTTCCCTACCGTTCCATCAAATAACCACTTTACTACATTCGTTAACTCCCTGATTTACCTATCTTCACCGCTATAACCGTCGAAAAACCGTCTATGCGGCTGGGAATTCTCTTTTTACTGTTCTCTTCATTGCTCGCTACATCCTCGGTGGCGCAGCCCTTCTTTCCCGTAAAAATGAATAAGAAATGGGGCCTCATCAACGCCGAAGGGCGCCTGGTGCTCCAACCCGTATACGATGCCATCGGGGAGTTCAAAACCTTTGGCTATGCAGTCATGCAACGCGATGGTAAGGTCGGTCTTCTGGGACGGGATGGACAAGAGATCGTAGCTCCGGCCTATCAGGATCTCAAGGTGCTCACGCCTGACCTCATGGCGGTTTTGCGAGACGACCAATGGGTGATCATCAACCTGCAGGGGCAGGTAGTGCTGTCCACGGGCTACGATCGCGTTATTGCGCTGACGAGTGAGTTTCTGGGATTCCAGGAAAACGGCCAATGGGGGGTGGTCAACCGCCAGGGCCGGAAGGTGGTAGCGTGTAACTACGACGCCGTACAGTTTCAGCCGGACGGCTATTTTCTCACCCGAAAAGAAGACGGCCTGGGCGTGCTGACCTGGGAAGGAGAGGAGGTACTGCCGCCAAATTACGACGACATCGAGATCGAAGAACCGGGTCTCATTTTTTTCAAAAAACAAAACCGTTGGGGTATGGCCGATTGCCAGTCGGGGATCCGCATCCCTGCTGCATACGATCATATTGACGTAGTGGGCGACCAGTTCATCCGCCTGCTCAAGGATGGTAAACTGGCCTTGTATTCGCTTTCCTGTGAGCGCATGATCTCCGAGGGCGAATACGACGATGCCTACTTGTTTTCGGACGAAGCCATTCTGGTGAAACGCAATCGCTTGCTGGGTTTGCTCGACGCTTGCGGCCATCCGATCTTACCGGTGCGCTTTTTTGAGATCCATCCTTTCGGGCCTGAATTGTTTCGGGTGAATTTTCAGGGAAAATGGGGGATCGTTGACCGCGAAGGCACGGTGAAGCTGCAATTGGAATACGACTACCTGGCGCCTCTAAAGGAACAACTGAGTATCGTGCGTCAGAACGGCAAAAGCGGGGTGGTCAACAGTGCGGGCCATTTGATCGTGCCGCCTTTGTACGACCAACTCGTTTATGAAACTACTCAGATCAAAGCCTACCAGGGCACGTCGCTGACCCTGTTCAGCCTCGACGGCGAGGGTGGGCTGGCCGATCACCAGCGCTTCAATGAACACATGACCATCGCAATTGGCCGGTCGGGAGGGTCCTCCGGCCAAAGTTCTTTCCGGGAATCGCCCTACGTGCTCGACCATTTTGAGTGGTTCTACGCCCCGCATGTCGACAAATGGGGCCTGCGGCGCCTAGAAGACGGTTCTGAGCAGATCGAGCCGCTCTTCGACATCGTGCGGGTCTATCCAAAGTGGGGCTTCTCTCTCGTGGGTATCGGTTCACAGACGCCCATGGACCTGGAACGCACCACTTACCGCTTCGAACACCTTTACGGCTTGGTCAACAATACCGAGGGCCTGCTGGTGACCGATCTGGCTTTGTGGGATGTGCGGATCTCCGATTTTGAGCAGGGCTACCCCGCAGCGCGCTGCGTATTATCGAACGGCCGCCATGGCCTGCTCACGCCCATCGGCAAATTCCTTTGCCGCGATTATGCCTACATCGGCGAATTTTCCAACGGCCTCGCCCGCGTTAGCGTCAAGGGGCGCCTTTCGGGGACCCTCAGCGAAGACAAACTCCATTTGGGCAAGGTCTCCGACTACCTCAACGACCTGCTCACCCCCAACTCCATGCTCGATTTTACCCAATACGACCTGGAATTCGAACGGGAGGCACACCTCGTCTGCGAGGGCTGCGAATGGGGCTACATCGATACAGCGGGCACGATGGTGGTACCGGCGAAATATTCCTTTGCCCGCGACTTCGTCAATGAAGTGGGCATCGTGCAGCGAGATGAAAAATGGGGTATGCTCGGCCTGAAAGGCGAAACGCTCATTCCGTGCAACTATGACGCCCTCGAATTTCTCGAAAACACCGACAACCAGATCGTGCGCATCTACAAGCGCGAGGAAAAATACGGCCTCATCGACTCCCTCGGCCAACTGGCACTCCAACTGGCTTTCGATGAGGTAGGCTCCTTCCGCGAGGGACTCCTTGCCGTCAAACAGAACAGCCTTTGGGGGTTCGTCGATCGCTTTGGTTCGGAAGTGGTGCCTTGCTCTTTCCGGGCAGTAGAAAACTTCAGCGAAGGCAAAGCTGCTGTCAAAAAGGGGCGTAAATGGGGGTTTATCAATTTGAATGGGGAAGTCGAGATTGATTTTCAGTTCATTCGGGTGGGCAATTTCCAAAACGGCCTGGCGTGGTTTTTCGACGGCAGCAAATACGGCTACATCAATGAAAAAGGGGAGGTGGCCATCGCTCCGCAATTCGAAGGCGCCTACGATTTTGAAGGTCCGGTGGCCCGCATTATCAAAGACAACAAATATGGCCTGATCGACCGAGCGGGTCGGTATATCCTCAAGCCCAAGTATTCCATCATTCACGACTACGACGACTACGGCCTGGCGAAAGCGGGCTTCGGCAATGAACATATTTCCTACGGTCTCATCAACCAGCTTGGCGAGTTGGTGACCCACCAGCCCTTCATCGAGATCCGTCCGTTCAGTGAGGGATTAGCTGTGGTGAAGACCAAAAACGGCTACGGCTTTATCGACCCCAATGGAAATATGGTCATCCCCGACCGCTTTCTCAAGGTGTCGAGCTTTTCCAACCATCGGGCTGCCGTACAGGAAAACGGTCGCTGCGGCTACATCGGTCCCGACGGTCGCCTCCAGATCGACATGGCATTTACAAAGTGTTTCGATTTTGAAGAAGGAAAAGCGGTGGTTTACCAGGGCTACCGAAAGGCCGGCCTCATCGATTCCAGCGGCCGTTTCGTCATCCTGCCATCTCTCGACAATCTCGCCCAGTTTACCGAGGGCCGAGGGTTGATCCGGGATGAGCGCTACCGCTTCTATTACATCACCGAAAAACTCGACGCAGGCAGCGACACCTACGAAGACGCCCGCGCTTACCAACATGGCATCGCCGTGGTACAGTCGAATGGCCATTGGGGCGTTATCAATCAAAATGGAGTAGAGATCATCCCACCTAAATACGACCGGATCGAACATTTTGAAAACGGCTACGCCAAGGTCCGCATCACCGGATTCTCCGGCCTTAGCAACCTAAAGGGCGAACTGATCGTCCAACCCGACTACGAGTACATCAGCTACGCCGGCGAGGGCCTCTTCCGCGTGGAACAAGGGGAGAAAGTAGGGTATTTTGATCTGTCCGGGAGATGGGTTTGGGGATTGCGTGAATAGGGTAGCGTGGAGCGTGCTGCGTGCAGTTGAATCCTTTTGACAAAGTCAAAAAGGCCGTATCTTCACCCTCCACTCTCAACTAAAGAACATGGACAGGCCACGTATCCTTATCATCGACGACGAAAAAGACATCCGGGGATTGCTGGAACGGCTCTTCCGGCTGGAAGGATATGAAGTATTTCAGGCGGAAAACGGCGCCAAGGGCCTGAAGCTCCTCGAAAAAGAAGAGGTGCACGTGGTGATCTGCGATGTCAAACTGCCCGATGCGCACGGGGTGGAATTGTTGCCGAAGATCAAGGCCATCCAACCCTTGGCGGAGGTGATCCTCCTGACCGCCTACGGCACCATCCCCGATGGGGTACAAGCCATAAAAGACGGTGCGTTCGACTATATCACAAAAGGCGACGACAACAATAAGATCATTCCGCTGGTCAGCAGGGCCACGGAAAAGGCCCAGTTGCAATACCGGGTGCGCGAGCTCGAAGCCAAAGTTGGCGGACGGCATACCTTTGGCGAGATCGTCGGAAGGTCACAGCAGTTTCAGCGGGCCATTGAGATGGCGCGCAAGGTCGCTCCTACCGATGCCACGGTATTGCTGAATGGCGAAACGGGCACCGGCAAGGAGGTTTTCGCCCAGGCCATTCACTTTGAGAGTCCGCGTAAAAACCAACCCTTTGTGGCTGTCAACTGCAGCGCTCTGGGAAAGGATCTGCTGGAGAGCGAAATGTTCGGCCACAAAGCCGGGTCCTTCACCGGAGCTACCAAAGACAAGATCGGCCTTTTCGAAGAAGCTGACAAAGGCACTATCTTCCTCGACGAGATCGGGGAGATGGACCTCGCCCTTCAGGCCAAGTTGCTGCGGGTGCTCGAGACCGGCGCCTTTTTGAAAGTCGGTGATACTAAAGAAAAACATGTGGATGTCCGCATCATCGCCGCCACCAACCGCGACCTGGAAAAAGAAAGTGAGACCGGCCGGTTTCGCCTCGACCTCTACTACCGCCTTTCGGTTTTTCAGCTCCACCTGCCCAGCCTGCAGGAGCGCCGTGAAGACATTCCGCTGCTGGCCCGCTTTTTCATACAAGGCGCCACTTCCCGGATGAACCGAAAGCCCATGGAACTTTCACCCGAATTTGAGAAAGCTCTCCAGCAACACCACTGGAAAGGCAATATCCGGGAACTCAAGAACATTATTGAGCGGGCCGTCATCCTCACCGACGGCGCCGTGCTCCAACCCGATGTCCTGCCCTTCGATTTTCTTGAGGACGAACCCGCCTCCGGCCAGGCCCCCCTGAGCCTCAACGCCGTTGAGGAACGCCATATCCGCAAGATGCTCGCCTACACCCAGGGCAATAAGACACGCACCGCCGAGATCCTCGGCATTGGTTTGACGACGTTATACCGAAAAATGGAAGAATACGGCATCGACAAGTAGGGGCGGAACAATTTCCGCCCACCTACTCCCATGTTCGGAACAATTTCCGCCCATCCCAGTAGGGGCGGAACAATTTCCGCCCACCCACACCCCCCATTTTGAAAAACACCCTTTCAAAATGAAAGGGTTGTCCGTCTCCCCAGAATTGTCCCAAAATAAATTAATTCAAATAAGTATTTGACATTCAATTACTTGATGTCTATTTACTCCCCGCCTTCCACTTATCGGAACGAAATTTGGCATACCCTAGATCAAAGGACACATACTATGGAAATCGTGATCTTCTTTATTACTCTTTGGGTCGTGTTTGTCGGGTTGACCCTATGGAATTCCTGGCAGGAGAAAACGCCCCATTGAAAGATCAAAACACAGAAACCAATTTTGAATCACCCAAAAAAAAAGGCTCATGGGTACCGTTGAATTTAATTCCCAATTCCGATCACTGGAAAACAAATTGCTGCCGGCGGCATACCGGTTGACCAACAACTACGAAGATGCACGGGATCTCATCCAGGAAACCGCGCTTCGGGCCTACAACAACAAAGAAAAATTTGAAATGGGCACCAATTTTCACGCCTGGGTGGTGACCATTATGCGCAACACCTTCATCAATTTCTACCGCAAGAAGAAGAACCGCGCCACAATCTGCGAACCCACGGGGAGCTACGTGTTCGAAAGTGAGTCGCACCACGAAGAAAATCAGGCCTATTCCAACTTGATGATGAATGAACTGAAAGCCATCATCTGCCAACTGAGCGATACCTACAGCATTCCCTTCACCATGTTCTACGAAGGGTATAAATACGAAGAAATTGCGGAGCATCTTGGCTTGCCGATCGGAACGGTAAAAAGCCGTATATTCTTTGCCCGTCAATATCTAAAGGACGTCATCCAGAACCGATATCCCAGAAACCTGGTTGCCTAGTAAACCAACTTGAAACGCTCCGAGTCGGCCTCCTTCGGGAGGCCGGCTTTTTTGTTATTTTTGCAGATATGAACTTGCCCCTTCACAATGCGACATTTAAAGCCAAGATCCGGGCGATGCTGCTCGTGCTCTTTACTATTATGACGGCATTGGGGATACTGGGGGCCTATTTTCTCGATCGCATCTCCGACAACTCGCTGGAGATGATGAACACCAACCTGCGCACCCTCGACCATACCCAGAACATGTGGCTGGCGCTCAACGAGACCATTTCCATTCTCTCTTCCACCAATCTTCCCGATAAAGAGCGGCGCATCGAGCTCCGAAAAGCCTTCGACCGCTTTGAACGCCATCTCAAGCTTCAATCCGACATCATCGTCGAAGGCGAAGTACAGACCTTACTGGCAGACCTCCGCAACGATTTTGAAAAATTTCGTTCCGAATTTAACGGACTGGAGGCTACCGGTCCGCCTCCGTTCGAGGATATCATGAATTCCTCCCTCGGTATTCAACGCATTCTCGAGCAGGTCTACCGGATCAACAAAGAGAGCATAACCCAAAAGAACGAATGGGCAAATCGCCAGGCCACCCGCGTGACCCTGGCGATCATCATTTTCGGCTTTTTCTTTTTCACCTTCGCCGTGTTCGCCGTTTTCCTCTTCCCCGACTCCCTCGCCCGGCCGATCCAGGAGCTCAACGCGGGTATCCGCGAAATTGCCCGAAAGAACTACAACCAACGCCTGGAAGTGAAGACGCAGGACGAATTCGGGCAAGTGGCCGCTTCTTTTAATACCATGGCCGAAAAACTGGCCGAATACGAAAACCTCAACATCGCCAAGATCCTCACCGAAAAGCGGCGGATTGAGACCATCATCGGGCAGATGAACGAACCCATCATCGGTCTGGACCGGAAAAATGTCATTCTTTTTGCCAACCGAAAGGCTCTGGAATTGATCGGAATGGAGGAAACGGAGGTATTGGGCCGCTCGGCCGCCGCCGTTGCCCGGGAAAATGACAACTTGCGGGAGGTGGTAAAAGAGCTATTGGAATACGGGGAGCCGGTGGCGCGGAGCTACCCGTCATTCAGTCTGATTCAGCACGGGAAGACCTACTACTTCGAAAAGGACATCCTCCACGTTTCCGAAAACGGACAGCCTATGGGCGATGGCCTGGTGATCATTTTGAAGAACATTACGGAATTCAAGGAGCAGGATTTGGCCAAGACCAACTTCATGGCCACCTTGTCGCACGAGCTCAAAACGCCCCTCTCCGCCATTGATATGAGTCTGGCCCTGATGCAGGATGAACGCATCGGCGAGCTGAATACCGATCAGCGGGACCTGGCGCAGACCATTCGCGATAATTCCAACCGCCTCCTCAAAATGGTCAACGAGATCCTCGATCTGTCCAAGATCGAAACGGGGATCATGGAGCTAACCCGCGAAAATGCCCGTGCGGAAGACCTCATCGATCGCGCCCTGGAGAACACGCAGATCTTCCTCAATGAAAAATCGATCCTGGTCGACCGGGAAATGGATCCGGTTCTGCCCCTGTTGCATCTCGACGTGCAAAAGACCACTGCCGTGTTGACCAATTTCCTGACCAATGCCATCCGCTACTCTCCGGATCACGCCCATATCCAGATCAAGGTGCATCGCAACCTCGACTTCGTCGAGTTTACCGTCGGCGACGAAGGCCCCGGCATTCCGGAAGAAGAACTTGAAAAGATCTTTCAGCGCTATAGCCGTTCCAAGAACGACCGCACCAAAGGCACCGGATTGGGCCTGGCCATCTCCAAGGAATTCATTGAAAAGCAAGGCGGCCGGATCTGGGTGAAAAGCCGCGTAGGGGAGGGGAGTGAGTTTGGCTTTGCGTTGCCTGTTTAGGGTTGAAAAGTTGAAGAGTTGAAAAGTTGAAGAGCAATGCTCTCTTCAACCCTTCAACTTTTCAACTCTTCAACTTTCAAAGTATCTTCAGCAACTCCTGTTCAATCTGCTCAGCTCCTCTCAAATTCACCGCGGCGATCTTGCCTTCGCGGTCGATGAGGAAAGTACGCGGGATGGAGTTGACGCCATAGAGTTGAGCGGGGGCGCATTCCCATTTTTTTAAGTCGGAAACATGGTACGGCCAAGGCAAGCCGTCTTTCTGGATGGCATCGATCCAGCGCTGTTTTTGTTGCTGCATTTGCTGGTCGATCGCTTCCTGGGTGGGGAAACGGGCCAGATCGCGCGAGGCCATACCGTCGAGAGAGACGCTAAAGACGGTAAAGCCTTTGTCCTTGTATTGGTTGTAAACCTTGATGACATTCGGATTTTCCCGGCGGCAGGGCATACACCAGCTTGCCCAAAAATCGAGCAGGACGACCTTGCCTTTCAGGTCCGATAAGGAATAGATCTTGCCGTCGGGACTGGGCAGGCTGATATCCGGTGCAGGCATGCCGACCTGGATCTTCTCCGTGGCCTGTTGCTGGGCGAAATAGGTCTCCAATTGGCTCAGGAACATCCCGTAGTTGAGGGTGTTTTCAGAACCCGGATATTCTTTGGCCATTCGGGCGTGGATGCCTTTTTGCAGATTGAGGAACTGCTGGTTTTGCCCCATCGTCTGAAACGCCACCATCATCGCCGACATGGGATTGGAACAGGTATCCACATAGCTTTGCACATTGTCGGGAGTGATAGTCCGGTCGAAGATCCCTTTCATCAGGTTGACATAGCTGGCCGTAGCCTTGGAGCCGGTGATGGTCATTCCGTATTGGGATAAGGTATTGATATCTCCGGTAATTTGAACCAGGCCTTCCGAGCCGTCCAGGATGATGACGAATTTCTGAGCGCCGATCCGGATCCGGTAAATACCTGCGGGCAGGCCTTCCGGGTAGTTGAATTCAAAATTCCCGCTCCCGTCCGCATCAACCTTGTTCAGCACCTGGTTGGCCTTGTTGATGACGACCTCATCCAGGAAAATCTGCAAATTGGCTGCATTTGTAATGGTCCCTCGAATCACGGTTCCCTGAACTTTAGCGGTGCTTCCTATACCGTTGGTGCACTGCATACCCAGGGAAGCGGTCAGTAGCAAGAGGAGAAGAGAAATCCGATGTTTCATATTTGTTTAGTTGAAAAGTTTAAAAGTTGAAAAGTTGAAGAGTTGAAGAGTTGAAAAGTTTATAGATAAAGGAACGTTTTGGGGGCGAAGATAGTTTTTTTTCATCTAAGCAACTGATTTACAAAAAAGAAGAGGATCAGGTAGACCCATAATCCGTCGAGAAAATGCCAATAAAGGGTGAGCAAACGGAGTTTGAGGCGCTTTTCGGGATCGGAGAAATAGACCAGCACGCTCACCGGGTCTTTCATGCGTTTTCGGGCGGTTTGGAGGAACATGGCCAGGAAAGGCAGGCCTGCGACGACGTGGGCGAAATGCAGGCCGGATATCAGGTAGAGGTAGGAAGCCGAGTTGCCTGAGTTGAACTGGATGTTTTGG
The DNA here is from genome assembly GCA_020636275.1 of Lewinellaceae bacterium. Classification (GTDB taxonomy): domain Bacteria; phylum Bacteroidota; class Bacteroidia; order Chitinophagales; family Saprospiraceae; genus JADJTT01. Next base: position 621,469 of record JACJYD010000002.1, read on the forward strand.
GCCAGCAACTGACGCCAGCCGACGAATTGCATGCAAAGGAAGGCCAAGGTGAGCAGGATCGTCAGCCAAAGGGCCTGCTGGTACTGCCGGGTATGGTCGGTCTTGTAGGCCCTGCGCGCCCAGTGGATGGTGGCGCTGCTGCCGAGCAGGAGAGTGGTGTTGAACAGGAAGATCAGCGGTAGTTGGATCGGCGGCAAGGCGCTTTGAATGCGGGTATAGACGAAAGAGACCGTCAGGGCCAGGAAAAGGGCCGTAATGCCCGCCAGCGCCAGCATCAACAGCACGTTGTGTGGATGGAACGCAAAATTGTCGTACTCGTTATAACTGCTGTTGGCCTTGGCCGGTTCTCGCATGTCTGCCCTGGTTTATCGTCGAAAAACAGATGGCGGGTAAGGAAGTTGAAAATTTAGGTCCAAATTTGACAATTTTCTAGTAATATTGTGCCAGCCAAATGATCATCCCGACTGTTATGGACCCAATAGACACCTTTGTTATCAAGGAAAAGGTAAATCAGGCCCGATCGTTTGGAGGACAAACTCCCGACCCGGCATTCCTGAACGAGGTTTTTACTCCCCTTTCGGCCTTGGCTCGCCTTCACCTTTTGTATGCATTTTTCAAGAAAGAAGAAGTGTTGGTCACTTCCTCCTTCGGAGCGAATTCCGCCTTCCTGCTCTATCTGATCAGCCTGACCAATTCCTCCCAACCTATTCATTTCATCGATACCACCCACCATTTCCCGGAGACATTGGAGTACAAGAAGCGGCTGATGAAGCGCTTCCACCTCAATGTGATCGATGTGCTGCCCGACCCGGAGCAAAACGCCGTCGCAAGTTCGGAAGAATGGTGGAAGGACCAGCCCAAAGCTTGTTGCGCCATCAACAAGGTGGCTCCCCTTGAGCCCATCAAGGCTCGCCACAAGGTCTGGATCTCCGGTCTGATGGCCTTCCAGACACCCTTCCGCGCCAATCTCAAAGTCTTCGAACAACAGGGCTCTATTTTGAAGTTCCATCCCTTGATCGACTACTCCGAGGCCCAGTTCGAACAGGAGCGGGAAGATGTAGGTCTGCCGCGCCACCCCCTCGAACTGCAAGGCTACGGCTCGATCGGCTGCGTACATTGCACCGTAAAAGGAGAAGGACGCAGCGGCCGTTGGTCGGGAACAGGCCAAACGGAATGCGGCCTGCACCCGGGCTTTTTTGAAGGGAAATAAATATCGGTTTTTGAGTTTATACTTTGGGAAAAGTGATTTGACGGCTGGCGGCTGTCAAAATAAACTTAAAAACTAACCGTATATTTGCGGTGCCAAATTATTTCGAAAAAATCAATTTACATTATGAAGTTACTCGTCTGTATAAGTAAGGCGCCGGACACGACCGCCAAGATCAGTTTTTCGGCTGATAACAAGGAGTTTAACTCCGCCGGCGTGCAATACATCCTCAACCCTTACGATGAGTGGTATTCGCTGGTCCGCGCCCTCGAACTCGTAGAAGCTCAGGGGGGCACCGTTACGGTCGTCAATGTCGGCCCGGCGGAGAACGATACCCTCATTCGCAAAGCCCTGGCCATTGGAGCGAACGATGCCGTCCGGATCGATGCACAACCTCTCAGTGCAATGTTCGTCGCCAAGCAGATCGCAGCATACGCCAAAGAGCAAAACTTCGACGCCATTTTCTGCGGAAAAGAAACGATCGACTACAACGGCGCCGAAGTCGGTCCCATGCTTGCCGAATATCTCGACCTGCCTTTCCTCTCCTTTGCCAACCACCTCGAATTCGACGGTGGAAAAGCCAAGGTTAGCCGCGACATCGGCGATGGTACCGAAGTCGTGGAGGTGGAAATGCCTTTCGTGCTCAGCGCCGCTAAAGACCTTGCCGAGCAACGCATCCCCAACATGATGGGAATCATGAAAGCCAAGCAAAAACCCCTCCAGGTCGTGGCCCCCGTCGATTTCCAGGACAAGGTCAAAGTGACAACTTACGAGCTTCCTCCCGCCAAAACCGCAGTCAAACTCATCGATCCGGAAAATATGGACGAATTGGTGCGGCTGTTGCACGAAGAAGCGAAAGTGATTTAAACTGTTTAGTTTATAAGTTTATAAGGTATGAGTTTTTCAGGTTGAATACTCGCGCCCTTATAAACACAAAAATCAAAATCAATGTCAGTCCTGATATATGTAGAATCAAATAAAGGCGGCTTCAAAAAAACGGCGTTCGAGGCAGTGACCTACGGGCGTAAAACCGCCGACGCACTGGGTGTTCCCTGTGTAGCCCTTGTGTTGGGCGCCGCTGAAAATGCCGGTAGTCTGGGATCATACGGCGCATCGCGCGTGCTGCAAGTGCAGGATGCCGGGCTCGAAAATTTTGACAGTCAGGTATACGCCAACGTGATCGCCCAGGCCGCTGAGTCGGTGGGTGCACAGGTCGTTGTCCTGTCGCAAACCGCCAATGGTAAGGCGCTATTGGGCCGCCTGGCCGTGCGCTTGGATGCGGGCTCGGTATCGGGCGCCATCGCCCTGCCGGACACCAAGGGAGGTTTCCGGGTGCGCAAGAGCGTGTTTTCCGGAAAGGCTTTTGCCGAGTACGAACTGGGCACTGAAAAGAAAGTGATCTCCCTGGCGGGCAATTCCATTCCGGTCGAACAACTCGGATCGCCCGTAGCGGTGGAAGCACTGTCGGTCGACGTTCCCGCGCCCAAGGTGCGGCTCGTGGAGATCAAGCGCATCGAGGGCGATATCCCACTGCCGGAGGCCGAACTGGTCGTATCCGGAGGCCGCGGCATGAAAGGCCCGGAAAACTGGGGTATTCTCGAAGACCTCGGCAAAGCCCTCGGCGCTACCCTGGCCTGCTCGCGCCCTGTTGCCGACAGCGATTGGAGGCCCCACCACGAGCACGTCGGTCAGACCGGCGGCGTGATCCGCCCCAATCTCTACATCGCCGTTGGGATTTCCGGCGCCATCCAGCACCTGGCCGGCGTCAACAATTCCAAGGTCATCGTAGTTATTAACAAAGATCCGGAAGCGCCTTTCTTCAAAGCAGCCGATTACGGCGTCGTCGGCGACCTGTTCGAGGTCGTGCCGCGGTTGACGGAGGCGGTGAAGAAGTTTAAGGCTTCTTAGTAGTTTTTAAGTTTATAAGGGTATAAGTGGTGCGACTTAATTAATTTATAAATTAATTAGGTCAGAGAACTTAAGTTTTTACCAAAAACTTATACCCTTATAAACTTAAAAACTTTTTTGTACCTTTGCCCCGCTGTAACTGATTTTCGCAATCACCAACGGTTTAAAACAAGAAAATGGCAATTTATTTATCGAAAGAAAAGAAAGCAGAGATCTTTCAAGAGTATGCCGGTAGTGAGAACAACACCGGTTCCGTAGAAGGGCAGGTCGCCCTCTTCACCTATCGCATTAAAAGCCTTTCCGAACACCTCAAGGAGAACCGCAAGGATCATTCTTGCCGCCGTTCGCTCCTTCGTTTGGTAGGTCAACGGAAGCAACTCCTGAAATATCTGGAGCACAAGGACATCCAACGCTATAGAGCGATCATTGAGAAATTGGGTATCCGCGGTTAACGAGATACAAAAGTGTTCTGCAACAGCAGAACACTTTTGTTTTTCCTCTCCTTCCCTCCCCAGGAAAATTGGGCGCTTTCAACCTGGATATGCAAATGGCGTATCCCTCTTATTCACACTCCTAACGTTCATTTACAATGGGTCAACAAATCCCAATCACGACTTCCTTTCACCTGCCCGACGGCCGTGAGGTAGTCATCGAAACCGGTAAACTGGCCGCTCAAGCCGACGGTTCCGTAGTCGTACGTGTCGGCAAGACCATGCTGTTTGCCGTAGTCGTTTCCGCTCAGGAAGCCAAAGAAGACCAGAGCTTTTTCCCGCTTTCAGTAGATTACCAGGAAAAATTTGCGGCTGCAGGCCGTATTCCCGGCAACTTTTTCCGCCGGGAAGGCAAACTTTCCGACAACGAAGTGCTGATCTCCCGCCTGGTCGACCGGGCAATTCGCCCCCTCTTCCCGGATGAATACATGAATGAAACCCAGGTGATCCTCAACCTCATCTCGGGTGACAAAGAAGAACAGCCCTCTGCCTATGCCGCCCTCGCCGCTTCGGCTGCCCTGGCGGTGTCCAACATCCCGTTCAACGGCCCGATCTCGGAAGTACGCGTGGCCCGCATCAACGGGGAATTTCACGTCAACCCCCGCAAGCCGGCCGCTGATGAAGCGGATATCGACCTCATCGTCGCTGCTTCCATGGAGAATGTGGTGATGGTGGAAGGCGAATCGAATGAATGTTCCGAACGCGACCTGGTCGAAGCGATCAAGGTAGCGCACGAAGCGATCAAAGTGCAGATCCAGGCTCAGCTCGACCTGGCCGCCAAGGTGGGCGAAAAGGCCAGTGTTAAACGCGAGGTGCCCCAGGTCCCGGAAGATGAAGAGCTGAAAAAATGGATCGACGCCTTTTCCCGCGCAAAACTCAACGAAGTGGCGCATGCATTCCTCGATAAGGCTACCCGCAAGAGCCGCTTCTCCGAGATCAAGGACGAAATGATCCAAGCCCTCACCGAAAGCAAAGGGGAGGAGTATGTGGATGAAAACGGGAAGCTGATCGAACGGTACTTCGACAAACTCAAGAAAGATGTGGTCCGCAAAATGGTCCTCGACGAAAAGGTGCGCCTCGACGGTCGGGGATTGGAAGATATTCGCCCCATCTGGTGCGAGGTCGACTACCTGCCTTCTGCGCATGGCTCGGCCATCTTTACCCGTGGAGAAACGCAATCGCTGACCTCCATGACACTGGGTACCAAGCTCGATGAGATCATGCTCGACAATGCGCTGGATATGCGCTTCGACCGCTTTATCCTGCACTATAACTTCCCGGGCTTTTCCGTGGGCGAAGTGAAACCGCAGCGCGGCCCCGGCCGGCGCGAAGTGGGCCACGCCAACCTGGCCGGCCGCTCCTTGCGCAAAGTGCTGCCAAGCCCGTTCCCCTATACCCTCCGGATCGTGTCCGACATTCTGGAAAGTAACGGCTCCTCCTCCATGGCTACCGTCTGCGCCGGCTCCCTGGCCATGATGGATGGCGGCGTGCAGATCAAGGCTCCCGTTTCGGGTATCGCCATGGGGCTCATCGCCGAAGGCGGCAAAGCCTCCGTTCTGAGCGATATCCTTGGCGACGAGGACGCTTTGGGCGATATGGACTTCAAAGTGACCGGGACCGAAAACGGTATTACCGGTTGCCAGATGGATATCAAGATCGACGGCCTGCCTTACGAGCTGCTCGAACAGGCCCTCGAACAGGCCCGCCGCGGACGCCTGCACATCCTCGAAGAAATGAAGAAGACGATCCCGGCGCCGCGCGAAGACTACAAGCCGCACGCACCGCGTATCGTGGAGATCATCATCGAGAAGAGCTACATCGGCGCCGTCATCGGCCCGGGTGGCAAAGTGATCCAGGATATCCAGGAAAAAACGGGCACCTCGATCAATATCGAAGAAGTGGGCGATAAAGGGATCGTCAATGTGGCCAGCAACAACCTGGAAGGGATTGAAGCGGCACTCAAGATCATCCGCCAGATCACCTTTACTCCGGAAATGGGCGATGTGTACGAAGCCGTCGTCAAATCCGTCATGCCTTACGGCGTGTTCGTGGAATTCCACGGAAAGAGCGGATTGCTTCACGTTTCAGAGATCTCGCACAGCCGCATCGATAAGGTAGAAGATGTCTTCCAGGAAGGCGATCTGGTGAAGGTGAAACTCATCGGCGTGGACAAGAAGACCGGCAAACTCCGCCTGTCGCGCAAAGCCCTGATGCCGGGCGGCCGTCAGGACCAGGATGAAAACGGCGAAGACGATCGCTCCGGCGGTGATCGCCGCGACCGCGGCGGGCAACACCGCGGAGGAGGTGGACATCACGGAAAACACCGGGATGGCGACCGCGACAAGCGGGATCACAACAAATAGTTCTCCCGGCTTACTTCAGAATAACGCGCTGATAAAGCTATAAAAAAGGCGCCATGGTATAACTGTGGCGTCTTTTTCATTTGCTTCCGTGACGTACCCCAACTTTTTTCGTCTTTAAAAAGGAACGGAAGAAGGGCTCCGTGCGTTTAAAAAATCGAGCAGGAGAACTTTTTCTAAGGAATCCGTGTTCCTTGAGTTGTGTGAGAAGGCTTAAATAATTTTCACTAAAAAGTCAAGTTTTTTTTAAAATGATTCATCCTTTTTCCGGTATTTTAGTGTCCAAGGTGACGACCCGGTGAAAAGGCAGTTATTGTACAATATCCCATTCACATATTCAGAACTAAACCCCAAGGTATGCGTCAATTAAAGATTACCAACAAGATCACCACCCGGGAAAGCCTGGCGCTCGATAAGTATCTCAACGATATCGGGAAGATCGACATGCTTACCGCCGACGAGGAGGCAGAACTGGCCAAACGGATCCGGTCCGGCGATCAACGGGCGTTGGAACGGCTCACCAAGGCCAATCTACGCTTTGTGGTATCTGTAGCAAAACAGTATCAAAATCAAGGGCTCTCCCTGAGCGACCTCATTAATGAAGGCAATGTGGGCCTGATGAAAGCGGCCAAACGGTTTGACGAGACCAAGGGCTTCAAATTCATTTCCTACGCCGTTTGGTGGATCCGGCAGTCCATCCTGCAAGCGATCGTCGAATACTCCCGGATCGTCCGGTTGCCCCTCAACAAAGTGGGCTCCTACAATAAGGTCAATGAGGCCTACCTGGCCTTTATCCAGGAATTCGAGCGGGAGCCGACGAATGAAGAATTGGCCGAGTTGCTCGATATGTCGCCAAAAGAAGTGTCCAATATGCTCAAAGGCGGCGGCCGCCATCTCTCCGTCGACGCTCCGCTCAGTGGAGAAGACGGCGACTCGACCATGCTCGACGTATTGCCCGATGACGACATGAGCCCGGATATGAACCTGATGGAACAATCCCTCAAGGAAGAAGTCCAGCAGGGGCTCTCCATCCTCTCCCCGCGGGAAGTGGAGGTGCTTTCTGCCTATTACGGCCTCAACGGACACAAACCGCTCACCCTCGAGGAGATCGGCGAGCTATACGGACTGACCCGCGAACGGGTCCGCCAGATCAAAGAACGTGCGATCCGGCGCTTGCGCAAATCGTATAACCGGAATGCCCTGAAATCTTACCTGGGCTAAAAAACAGCAGACAAAATATTTATTATTTCGGGGTGTGTGCCGCAGGTGTACACCCCGATTTTTTTTTAAATTCGACCCATGCGTTCAATACTCTTTTTTTTCATTCCCGTTTTTTTCCTCGCGCTGGGTTGCAGTCGCAATCAGGAGGCCGCTTCAGTTGATACGAATGCGACCCTTCAGGAGGCTCCGCAGCGCATTGCGCTCATTTCCAATATCAACCACTTGCGGGTTCGGGACACACCGGGGCCCGACGGGGAGGTCATCGCGACCCTGGCGGAAGGAGATACCCTCTTCGACCTGGGGGAGATCAGCGCCTTTACCACCGAAGTGACCTTGCGCGGCATTCGGTTTAACGAGCCCTGGATCAAAGTGCAGACCCGGGATACCCTGGTCGGGTGGGTGTACGGAGGTGGGGTCAATTTCCAATTGGACGACCGCGTCGAACTGACCAGGCGCCTGATGCAAATGCGCCTTCAGACCTTCTTTGGCGAAAAACTGGCTCAGCGCATCCAGGACTACCGGACGGCCTACCATCAGGCGAAAACCAGTGCCGAGTTGGCCACTGTCTACCGCACGGCCAACCAATTGCGGGACACCCTCGTCGAGATCCTCGAAAAACGGATCACCTTCCTTCAGCAAAACCCCGACCAGGTTCCCGACATTTCCTGGATGGAAGCCGCCCTGCCGGGCATGATCACCCAACGGGTGGCCGAAGGCACGATCTTTTACCTGTTTATGGACTACCATCAGTGGCTGGCTAAAAGTCGTCAGACAACAGGCGCCGAAGACAATCAGTTTGTCGAAGTGTGCCTGACCGCCTTCGCCCTCGATAGTATCGAATATTTTGCCCCCGATTGGGTCATTCAAACCTCCGATGTGGATTTTTATAGCGAACTCGGCAAAGGCGTGCACCTGAAAATGTTCGAAAAAATGAACCAGGCGCTGGCAGCTTCCGACCTGTTTGCCCCGGAATACAATTCATTCAAAGCCAACCTGCTCGACGATATCGAAGGGATCTCCGGAATGAGCTACTGGAACGATCAGAAATCGATCCTCGATGAATTGGATGCCATCCTGGCCGCCGGTTTCGGGATGCTGACCCCGGTGGAAAAAGCGGCGATCCAGACACGGCGGCAACAGTTCGAACAACCGGATATGAACCAGATCCATCTCAATATCCGGGCAGGCCTGGAGTAAATTAAACCAAACCAACATGGCACCCTTTTCCCCTTTGAAATGGCTGGACGAACTTCTCAATCCCCTCAACAAGCGGATGACCCGGGATATGGAGGAAATGCGCCGGCACCTGGATCCCTGGAAGGAAAAATTGGTTCCCCTGACTCCGAAGGAATGGGAATTGCTATCCAGTTTTCAATTTTCTCAGGATGGGCGCAAACGCCGGAAAAGAATGCCGGAAAGCGGCATCTTCGGCACGATCTACCAGGAACCCGTCGCAGCCTGGACCTACAAGCGCTATCCCGGAAAAGGCGACCCCGCTATTCTGGTGGCGCGGACCCATCGACAGGAATACCTCTACAAAATAACGGGCGCCAATGTGGAACTCGGGATCGGCCCCTATCTGGTCGGCGTGCTTTTCCCTGACGGTCGTCTGATCTCTTCCCGCAAAAAAGAATTGCTGGCCAGGATCGGCCCCACAAACGGAAATTTCCTCCCCATCCGGGTCTACGACCGGGAAGTCGGGGCCATCGCCTTGCCCGGCGAGTCGGAAGCCCCCTTTCCCCGGGCCTTCGCCTTTTTGGTCGAAATGAATGACAAGGAGCAAGAGCTCTTCCTCGCCCTTGCCCTCTTTGAACTGGTAAGACAAAAAATTTCGTAAGGGCGATTTTTTTCACCCTTACACCTTTTTATATTTCACCTATGAACTACCGCACGCTCCTCCTGTTCCTCCTGCTGTGGCTTTCCTCCTGTCAACCTTTACCTGAAAAGCAAAGCGGGGCCGGGGAAGCGATGGAGTTCTGGGCCATGCCCCGTTCGTATCCCGACGGTCGTATCTATTCCAACCGCTGGGCTGCCGAATTTTTCCGACTGAAAAGCAGCGCCCGGATACGCGGAGGCGGACCGGGGGAGGAGTGGACAGCCCTGGGGCCGAAGAACATCGGCGGACGCACCCTTTGCCTGGCCTTTCACCCCGATAACCCCGATATCATCTTTGCCGGATCGGCGAGCGGCGGCCTGTGGAAGACCGAAACCGCCGGGAAAGGCGCCTCGGCCTGGACTTACATCCCCACCGGATTTCCGGTGCTGGGTGTTGCCGCTATCGCCATCGATCCTACCGATCCGGACATTATCTACATCGGAACGGGGGAGGTGTACAACTACTCGGCGGCTAATCCGGGGGTGGTCGACCGCTTTACCCGCGGCACCTATGGCATCGGCATCCTGAAGACCATAGATGGCGGACAGACCTGGTTCAAGTCGCTCGACTGTAGTCTGGAAGAACTGACGGGGGTTCAGGATATCCTGATCAACCCCCAGAATCCGCAAACGGTATACGCGGCAACGACGGAAGGCCTTTTCCGGAGCTATGATGCAGGTCTTACCTGGACCAATATTCACCCAAAGTCGATGGCGGTCGACCTTCACATGCACCAGCTCGATACGGCGGTCCTTTGGGTTACCCATGGCAACTACGGAAGTCCGGACCGGGGTATTTTCCGTACAACGGACGGCGGGCAGAGCTTCGAACTCCTGTCCAACGGCATTCCGGTCAACTACACCGGGAAAACGCTGCTGGCCACATGCCCCTCCAAGCCCGACCAACTCTATGCTTCCGTATCGGACTCCGGCACCGGGGTCGGCCTATATGTTTCGGACGACAAAGGCGACTCCTGGCACCTGGTCAATCCAACGGATGTGCCCAAATACCAGGGTTGGTATTCCCACGATCTGGCTGTCAAGCCCACCAATGCGAACTTTCTGGTCTACGGGGGCATCGACATCTTTGTGACGGCCAATGGAGGCGTTAATCTCACGCAAACGGCGTATTGGTACTACTGGTATCTCGGGCTCACCCAACCCGGCGAGCCGGAAGGACCCTATAACTATGTTCACGCCGATATTCACGCGATCTATTTTCATCCTCAAAAGGCCAATGCGGTATTCCTGGCGACCGACGGCGGGATCTTCGTTTCGGAAGACAGCGGCTATTCCTGGGAAGCCCGGAACGGCGGCTACCAAACCCAGCAGTTTTTCGCCAATTTTTCCAACTCCGCCACCGATTCCCTTTTTGCCATGGGCGGCTTGCAGGACAATGCCACGGCCGTCTTCATCGGACAAGATGCCTGGTGGCGTATTCTGGGGGGCGATGGGATGTCGACGGCCATTCATCCGGAAAACGACAGCATCTTCTTTGTCTCCTTTCAGAATCTGAGTATGCGCCGTACCATCGACCGGGGGGAGAGTTTCCAATCGACCCTGCCGCAGGAGGCATCCTGGGAAACCCGGGCCTTCGACGGCCCCTTTGAAATGGCGCCATCCAACCCCAATATCCTCTATGCCGGCGCCCAGCGCCTTTACCGGACCGACAATCTGGGCACGAGCTGGTTGGCGACCTCACCCAACCCGGTGGATGGAGAAAATCCGATCCTGACCATTGCTGTTGGGCCCGACGACCCGGATCTCGTCTTCGTGTCAACCGCATCGCCTACCGGAGGTCCTGCGGGGGTGTTCAAAAGCACCAACGGCGGGCATACCTGGCAGCCGCTGAACGGCCTTCCCGACCGGGTGGCCATGGATATTGTCATTCATCCCGGCGATCCGCAGACGGTCTACGTCGTTTTTTCCGGATTCGGAACGCCCCATCTCTATCGCTCTTCCGACGGGGGAGACACCTGGCAGGCGATCGGAGGCGATCTGCCCGACGTGCCGACCAATACCCTGGTCATTGACCCGTTGCATCCCTCAAACCTCTACCTGGGCAACGATCTGGGCGTCTTCGCTTCGACCAATGGCGGCGGCAATTGGGCCTATCTGCCGGAAGGCTTACCCGATGCCGTATTGGCGATGCATTTGAGCATTTCACCTGTCAACCGGAAATTGCGCCTGGCGACGCATGGGAACGGGGTATATGAAACGGACCTGTTGGAGCCGCTCTCGGGGGTGCAGCCGGAGGGCGATGGGTTGAAGATCATCCGGATCTTTCCCAACCCGGCGAGCGATGCGGTATGGATTGAAATGGAAAAGGCGGCCTTCAGCGTGGAGTTGTTGGACGTGCAGGGGAGGGTTTTGTGGAAGGAAAGCACGGCGGCCGCTGCGCTGACCGTCGATCTGCGTGGCCTGCCGGCCGGTTTGTACTATTGCAGAGTGGTGCGGGGGCTAGAAAGAAAAGTGATCCCGGTGATGGTACTGCGATGAATAAAGCCTGGTCTCTTTCAATAATAAAAAAAGGGAAACAAAACCGAAGTTTCATTTCCCCTTTTTTCAGTGCTATCGCGCGATCTACCGTACGGCGTCGACGATGGCTTTGAACGTTTCCGGGTGGTTCATGGCCAAGTCGGCCAGGACTTTCCGGTTGAGGTGAATATCTTTCTGATCCAGCGCATGGATGAAGCGGGAGTAGGATAAACCCTCCGCGCGGGTAGCTGCATTGATACGAGCGATCCACAGGCGGCGGAAAGCGCGTTTTTTCTCTTTGCGGCCGCGGTAGGCGTAGGCCATGGCTTTATCTACCGCATTTTTAGCGACGGTGAAGACGTTTCTCCGGGCGCCGAAAAACCCTTTGGCTGCTTTCAGGACTTTTTTGCGTCGCTTTCTCGAGGCGACGGCGTTGACTGAGCGTGGCATAACGTTTTTTTTAGTTCGATACAGGGGCTTTCAAGGCACTTTGGACCTGCATCCTCGTTAAAAAATTAAATACACAGCAGGCGCTTGATGCGTGCTTCGTCGGCAGCCGACACGAGTGTCGAGCCGTTCAGGCGGTTTTTCCGCGTCTTGGTGCGCTTGCGCAACAAGTGGGAAGTGTTAGCCTGAAAACGCTTCACTTTGCCCGATCCAGTGGTCGAAAAGCGCTTTTTCGCACTGGAATGCGTTTTCATCTTTGGCATGACAAATTCTTTAGTGGAGCGCAAATATACGCTAATTACATTGGAAATATCAAATCCTTGAATTGAAAATTTCACCGCGCCTGGCCCGGTGAAATTTATCGCTACTTAGCCTTTTTCTTAGGAGCGATGATCACCGCCATCTTGCGGCCCTCGAGTTTGGGCAGGGCTTCGGCGGCGCCGAATTCATCCAGTTCCTTGATAAAGCGAAGCAGGAGCAATTCGCCGCGTTCCTTGAAGACAATGGTGCGGCCGCGGAACTGCACATAGGCTCGTACTTTGGCCCCTTCTTCCAGAAATTTCTGAGCGTGCCGGGTTTTGAACTCAAAGTCGTGTTCATCGGTGTTCGGACCGAAACGGATTTCCTTGACAACTGTTTTGGCCGCTTTGGCCTTCAGTTCTTTTTCTTTTTTCTTCCGGTCGTAGAGGAATTTTTTGAAATCCGTGATACGGACCACGGGAGGGCTGGCATTGGGGGAAATCTCAACAAGGTCCAGTTCCATTTTCTCCGCCCATTCCCGGGCTGTGCGGGTGGGATAAATGCCGGGTTCTACGGTTTGACCTACAACTTCGCTGAGTTCTTCCAGGTTGTCGCCGACGAGACGGACTTCCGGGATCCGTATTTGGTCATTGATGCGAAAAGGAGATTGTGGTTGCTGCCTGCCTTGGAATCGCCGATTGTAATCGGGAACATTTTTTTTTGCCAAACGAATGTGAATTTTTGTGAAGTAAAGTTTTTCTTGGTAAACACCAATCCAGGCCGCTTAATTCCAATTTCCCGGAAAAAACGGCCCAATTTGTTTTGACGGGCTGAAAATAAGGCCTTTCCCCTGAATTAAAAAGGAAAAAGCGGCCCAAGGCCGCTTTTTCCTTTTCAAGACATAATAAAGACCTCATAACTTGCCAAACCCGGTCGCTTACGCATCGGGTTGAACCTGCTTGGTGATCGAGATCTCCAAGCTGTTCTTGTCATTGCTGAGGATCGCTTCGAAGACACTTCCCTCGGGCGGGGTTTCGTTGAGAATGAACTCCGCAAGGGGGTCTTCGATGTATTTCTGTACGGCCCGGTTGAGCGGTCGGGCGCCAAATTGCGGATCGTAACCTTTGTCGGCGACAAAATCCTTGGCCTCTTCACTCAACACGAGTTTGTATTCCATACCTGCCAGGCGCTTGTGCAGATCCTGCAGGGTAATGTCGATGATCTTGAAGATCTCTTCGCGACCCAGGCTGTTGAAGATGACCACATCGTCGATCCGGTTGAGAAACTCGGGGGAGAAGGTCCGCTTCAGGGCCGTGGTGATGATCCCTTTGGAGTGATCTTCCGCGGCTTCCTGACGGGCTTTTGTGGCAAATCCGACCCCTTGTCCGAAGTCCTTCAACTGGCGAACGCCGATGTTGGAGGTCATGATGATGAGGGTGTTTTTGAAATCCACCCGGCGGCCCAGGCCGTCGGTCAGCTGACCGTCGTCGAGCACCTGGAGCAGGATGTTGTACACATCCGGGTGCGCTTTTTCGATCTCGTCGAGCAGGATGACCGAGTAAGGCTTACGGCGCACTTTTTCGGTCAGTTGCCCGCCTTCTTCATAGCCCACATAGCCGGGAGGCGCGCCGATGAGACGGCTGACGGAGAATTTCTCCATATACTCACTCATATCGATGCGCACCAGGGCATCGTCGGAATCGAACAGGTAGCGGGCCAGGGCTTTGGCCAGTTCGGTTTTACCTACCCCGGTAGGACCGAGGAAGATAAAGGAGCCGATCGGCTTGGACGGATCTTTCAGGCCTACGCGGTTGCGCTGGATGGCCTTGGTGATCTTGGTAATGGCCTCGCTTTGGCCGATGATCACTTCCTGCAGGTCTTTGCCCATGTGGACGAGCTTTTTGCTCTCGCTCTGGGCAACCCGTTTGACGGGGATGCCGGTCATCATGGAGACCACTTCTGCGATATCTTCCTCTTCGACGGGGTAGCGCTTGGTCTTGGCCTCTTCTTCCCATTCCACCTTGGCGAATTCCAGTTGGCGGATCAGCTTCGACTCCGTATCGCGGAGGTCGGCGGCCTCTTCGTACTGCTGGTTTTTGACGGCCTGGTTCTTGGATTCCTTGATCTCTTCGATCTTCTGCTCCAGTTCCTCGATATGCTTGGGCACGTGGATGTTTTTCAAATGCACGCGGGCCCCAACCTCGTCGAGCACGTCGATGGCCTTGTCGGGCAGGAAGCGGTCGGTCACGTAGCGGTCGCTCAGGCGCACGCAGGCGCGCACGGCGGCATCGGAGTACTGCACGTTGTGGAACTCCTCGTATTTGGGCTTGATATTTTCCAGGATATGCATGGCTTCCTCCGCAGAGGGCGGATCGACCATGACCTTCTGGAAGCGGCGATCCAGCGCGCCGTCCTTTTCGATGTGCTGGCGGTACTCATCGAGGGTGGATGCGCCTATGCACTGAAGTTCGCCCCGGGCCAGGGCCGGTTTGAAGATATTGGAAGCGTCGAGCGATCCCGTCGCACCACCGGCGCCCACGATAGTGTGGATCTCGTCGATGAACAGGATCACGTCCCGGCTCTTTTCCAGTTCGTTCATAATGGCCTTCATCCGCTCTTCAAACTGACCGCGGTACTTGGTACCGGCTACCAGGGCAGCCAGGTCGAGCATGACGATCCGTTTGTTGAAGAGGGTGCGCGAAACCTTTTTCTGCATGATCCGCAAAGCCAGCCCTTCGACGATGGCCGTCTTCCCGACGCCGGGTTCCCCGATGAGGATGGGGTTGTTCTTTTTGCGGCGGCTCAGGATCTGGGAGACGCGTTCGATCTCATTCTCCCGGCCGATGATCGGGTCGAGTTTGCCCTCTTCAGCCAGGCGGGTGACGTCGCGTCCGAAGTTGTCGAGCACAGGAGTGCGCGACTTGGTTCCACCTTTGCGCTGGTAGCGGCTTTGGCCTTCTTCCTCTTCGTAGGGGTCTTCGTGTTCGGAAGGCGCCTGGTTGTAAGGCTGTTCGGTGGAAGTGCCCATGTCGAGTTCCTGGCGCACATACTCGAGTTCCGCTTTAAATACGTCGTAGTCGATATCGTATTCGCGCAGGATCTCGGAAGCGGGATTTTCCTTGTGCTTCAGGATGGAAAGCATGAGGTGCTCAGGGGCGATCTCCTCGCTCTTGAGCATTTTGGCTTCCAGGAAAGTCACTTTCAGCACCATTTCGGCCTGTTTGTTAAGCGGCAGGTTGCCTACGTTGAGATCGGCTTTTCCTGGAGTGCCTTTCCGGATCGACTCTTCGACGGTTTGGCGCAATTCGTCCGGATCTACATGCAGGGAAGCCAGGACGCGCATGGATAAGCCTCTTTTTTCTTCGATGATCCCCAGGAGAAGATGTTCGGTTCCGATATAGTCGTGGCCGAGCGTTACGGCCAGGTCTCTGCTCTTGGCGATTACTTCTTTTACCTTGGGAGAGAATTTTCTACTATTCATGATGGAGTATTCTTCAAAAAAATTGCTCGAAAACAAGTATACAGTTTATTGCGAAAGATTCCAATAGAGCAAACCTTTTGGGCTATATTTTTTGGAGCGAAAATGATGCCAATCCAGTACAGGTACCATTTTGGCAGTTCATTTAGTGCGCTAGCAGACAAAACAGCCGGCCAGGTAAGAATGTTCAAGGCGAAGATGCAAAGACAAAATTGACGATTTATTTCCACATATTTGTTGCAGAATTGATACATTTGCCAAAGCCCTTTTGAACCCATACTGCTCATTAAAGCGCGAAACTAGTATTTGTATGAAGCATACACTTGAAAAGAACGAACGGTATGCAGTCTTGAAGCTGGAGGAAGAGAATCTCAACTCCTTGGTAGCCCCTGAACTGAAAACCTTCTTTGTGCAAACCGCTATGGACGGCGTCGAAAGCCTGATCCTGGACCTGTCGGATGTAAAATACGTCGATTCCTCCGGGCTGAGTGCCATTTTGACGGCCAACCGGATCTGGAGCGACCTGAACGGCAGTTTTGTCCTGACAGGCCTGAAGAGCAAGTCCGTCGAAAAGCTGATCGAGATCTCCCGCCTGGATTCCATTCTTACCATAATCCCTTCCCTGGCTGAATCGGTTGATTTTGTAATGATGGAAGCCCTGGAGCGGGACCTGAACAGCGATCCGGAGACCGGCGTTTGATCTGATTTTCAGTTTTTCTACCCCCGTTTTATGGAATTTTCTTTTACTCCGCTCGGTGTCAGCGCAGCGCAGCCTGCCTATGGCCGTCACCTGGCGGGGCATGTGCTTTCCGCAGGAAACGAGCTATTCCTGCTCGATTGCGGAGAGGGCACGCAGTTCCAGTTCAATCGATATGGGGTAAAGCGCAACCGCATCCGGCATATTTTTATCTCCCATCTGCACGGCGACCATTTTTTCGGACTCATCGGCTTACTCACTTCCATGGGGATGAACGACCGGCAGGAGCCCCTTACGGTGTATTCTCCTCCCGGGCTGGAGCAAATTATCCGCCTGCAATTGCAATGGTCGGGCACACAACTACCCTATGCGCTGACCTTTTTACCCGTAGATTCCAGCCGGCGGTACCGCATTTTGGAAACCAACCATCTGGAAGTGGATGCTTTTCCCCTCGACCACCGCACGCCATGCGCCGGGTTTTTATTTCGTGAAAAGCCCATCCCGCTCAATATCATTCCCGAAGTGATCGAGCAATATGGGTTGAGCTTTGAGCAGATCCGGGAGATCAAGGAAGGAGCCGGCTTGGTCCTTCCAGACGGGCAGGTCGTTGCAAACCGGGAGCTCACGCTAGCGCCGTACCGCCCACGTTCCTTCGCATACTGTTCCGATACGGCATTTTCCGAAGCGGTGGCCGGGTATGTGGAGGGGGTAGACCTGCTTTACCATGAAAGCACTTTCCTTGAGGAAGATGCCGGGCTGGCGGCGCAGACCTGGCATTCGACCGCCAGGCAAGCCGCTGAAGTGGCCCGCCTGGCCGGCGCCGCGATGCTGGTCATAGGTCATTATTCGGCGCGCTATCCGGACGTCTCCGTTTTGCTGCAAGAGGCCGGGGAAGTGTTTCGCCCTGTGGTGCGAGGGGAGGAGGGCGTAGCTGTAAGTGTGCCGCTGGTGCGGATAAGCGCTTGAAACAAGCAACCTACGCCAATCTGGCCAGGTCCCGGATCAGAATACTCCTTCGGTTAAAATGGATGAGGTTCTCCTTCCGCAGTTCGTTGAGCACGGAAGTTACCGTTTGCCGCGAGGTACCGGTGATGTTGGCGATATCCTGTTGGGTGAGGCTGTGCTTGAAGAGCCATTCAAAACCCACGCGCCGGCCGCGATTGGAGGCCGATTCTTTGAGAAACTGGACGATCCGGGAACGCGCATCCTGAAAAATGAGCGATTCCATGCGCTTTTCGACCTGTAACAAGCGCGCGCCGACCTGGTCGAGCACCTGGAGACACAGGCTGTGGTTACTTCGCATGATCTTGCGGAATTCGACAATGGAAATCGCGATCAGCCGGTTTTCAACCTGCAGGGTGCGGGCAAATTCCTGCCGGTGAGTTTCACCTACCAACCCCAGTTCGCCGAAAAGTGTGACAGGATGGCAGACCGATTTCAGTGCTTCCCGGCCATCGGAGGCGAATGTACCGATCTTGACCGTTCCCTTTTCCAGGATGTACATGTATTTCGACTCGGTATCGAGCTCATAAATGAAATGCCCCTTCGGGCAAGTGATCACCTGAGCAGTAGACATGAGGTGCTTTAACTCCTCCGGGTGGAGGGCTTTAAAAAGCGGGATCTGATTCAAAGCGGCAGGATCAATAATGGTTTTCATAGGCTTTATGCTGAAGTTAATAAATTAACACCATACAAAAGTGCCGGTTATGAATAACTAAGAATAGTACAATTTTTTCAATTAATTTTTTATACTTTGAATTATAATTTTATTTAAATGATTCATAAATAGTTACTTAAGTCTTCTGAATATGCGGTTTTGTGTTTTTGGTAAATGAATTTCCCGCCTGGCGCCCCAATTGTCATCCAATTATCAATCGTCCATATTTTCACCGGGGAACTGGGCCGTTTTAGACCGGGAATTCGTTTAATAAGGAGTACAAGTCCTAAAACCAATAACAGGCCCTTATTCGCAAGATCATCCATATCGACATGGATGCGTTTTACGCATCGGTAGAGCAGCGGGACCACCCCGAGCTGCGCGGGAAGCCCATTGCGGTGGGGTCGGGCAATAAACGGGGTGTGGTGGCGGCTGCGAGCTACGAAGCCCGGAAATTCGGCGTACGTTCGGCCATGGCTAGTGTGACGGCTCAACGACTGTGCCCTCCGCTCATTTTTGTCAAGGCCCGCTTCGAGGTGTACCGGCAGGTGTCGCAGCAGATCCGCGCCATTTTCGAAGAATATACCGACCTGGTGGAGCCTTTGTCGCTGGACGAAGCCTATCTGGATGTGACGGAAAACAAAAAGGGCATTCCCTCTGCCATGCGGATTGCGATGGAGATCCGGCAAAAGATCCGGGAACAAACGCAGCTGACTGCCTCGGCCGGGGTTTCATTCAATAAATTCCTGGCCAAGGTGGCATCCGATATCAATAAGCCGAACGGCATGAAGGTGATCCTGCCCGAAGAAGCGGAAGCGTTCCTGGAGCAGCTGCCCATTCAGAAATTCCACGGTATCGGCAAGGTCACTGCGGCCCGCATGCGGGAAATGGGGATCCACACCGGAGCCGATCTCAAAAAATGGGCCCTGGAAGACCTGCTGCGCGAATTCGGAAAAGTGGGCGATTACTATTACCACATTGTCCGGGCGGAAGACCACCGGGAGGTAAATCCCCACCGTGTCCGTAAATCGGTGGGGGCCGAACGGACGTTTTTGGATGACCTGGACGATCCGGAGGAAATGCGGGAAAAACTGGATTACATCGCCGGGGTGGTCTTCGATTACCTGCAGAAAAAGGACAGGTATGGCCGCACCGTAACCCTGAAGATCAAAACCGCAGATTATAAGAGCCACACCCGGAGCAAGACCTTTGTCCACGACTTGCGCGACCGGGAGACCATTTACCACACCGCTTGCGAGTTGCTGGAAGGCTCAGCAGAGTTGAGGCCCGTACGCCTGCTGGGCATTACCATTTCCAATCTGGAGGATGAGGCGCCGCCGGGCGGACAGTTGGAGTTTGACTTCGAATAGGGTCTTATTTACTTTTTTTAGGCAGCAACAACCAAACCTCGCCGTAGTGCATGCGCTTGCCTGCTATGCGCTGCCCTTCCTTTCCGGATCCGGAATAGATGTCGATATGCCCGGGTCCCCGGATGGCGCCCCCCACGTCCTGCGGAAGCATGATTCGGAATTCGTGGTGCAACATCTCGCCCTTTTTATCGAAGACCGGAACCGCGACCAACAGCGTAGCGCCGAGGGGGAAATAGCGCCGGTCGACCGCCACGGAGATCTCCGGGGTGAGGGGCACCTGCCCGGCCCCGGTGACCGTGCGTTTTTTCAACTGAAAAAAGCTGTAGGAGGGGTTGATCAGCAGCACGGAATCGCGCAGGTGGGGTTGCTCCCGGATCAGGCGTTTGATGCCGTAGATGGATACGTCCTCCACCCCTTCGCTGCTTAAATAATGCTCAATACTCTTGTACGGCATTCTATTGGAACCATCGTACTCCAGGAGGAACGCTTCGCCGGTGTCGACAAATTCCACCAGCCCGGAGCCCTGGAGGTGGGTGTAATAGACATCCACCGGGTCGGCCGCGTAGGCGATCTCAAGTCCCAGACTGTCGAGCGCTCCTTCGGCATCGATCTGGCGGCGCGTGGGCAAGGGGCCCTCCCAGTTTTCGGGTTTTCGGTAGAAGGGATATTTGTAGGTGGAATCCGGCTGGTGTTTTACCTGCATGGTGGGGGTGTAGTAGCCGGTAAACTTGACGTGTCCTTTTTGGTCGAATCCCCAGATCTGGTAGGCCTCGAGTTTTTCTTTCGCCTCGGAAACATTCCAGCCCGCATCCAGCAGGATCTGGATGACCTTCACGAGATCGTCGTTGGAGATGGCCAGGGATCCCACCTTGAGTTTTCGCTTCAGCGGTTTGGTGTCGAGTAGTTCGAGCTGGTTTTCCAGGGCGGCAATGAGATCTTCGTTCATTTGGGGAAAGGGGAGGGTGTCGAGCAGGACCGGTTCGTATATTTCGGAAAAGGTTCGCGCATGTTTGCGCTTGCCGGACCGGTAAATGTCGTAATATTGCTCGGTGGGCATTTCGTTGGCCCAGGCTGCGTCTTCGAAAGGGAGGGTATCTTCGAACTGGACGCAGGAAGAAAATCCAAGCAAGGTGAACAGGAACAGGGAAATACGGGAGCAATACCGCCGGGCATTGGCCGGACATTTGGGAATGGAGCCGGAGCAGGTGGCCCTTTTCTGGAAGGGCAGGGTAGGGTTGTACGCCATTTTCCGGGCCCTGGGGGTCGGTGCAGGCGCTGAGGTCATTGTACCGGCTTTTACCTGTGTGGTGGTTTCCAATGCGATCCTGTATTTAGGGGCCAAACCCGTGTATATCGATGTCGATCCAAAAACGTTTAACCTGGCAACCGGTTTATTGGAGCAAACAATCGGTCCGAAGACCAAATGCATCCTGGCCCAGAACACCTTCGGCCTTTCCGCCGACCTGGAGCCCATCCTCAAGATAGCGCAAAGATATCAAATCCCGGTGATCGAGGATTGTACACATGGCTTTGGAGGTACTTATCATGGACAGATAAACGGGACGCTTGCGCAGGCCTCTTTTTTCTCCACCCAATGGAACAAGCCTTTTTCAACGGGCTGGGGAGGCTTCACGGCCGTAAGAGATGAAGCCCTTGCGGAGAAAGTTCGCGCCCTGGAGGAGGAAATGCAATTGCCTGCTCCCGGTCAGGAACGCATGTTGCAGGCGCAACTTTGGGCCCGGAAAAATCTGCTTTCGCCGTCGCTGTACTGGCCCATTTTACGCCTTTATCGAAGGTTGAGCAATTCGGGCATCATTCCGGGCTCATCGGAGGGCGGGGAGTTGCAGACGACGATCATGCCCGAAGGCTATCTCCTGGCGGGGGGCATAGTCCAGGCCCGGGAGGGCTTGAAGCAGCTTCAACGCTGGCCGCACATCCGGGAGCGGAGGCTGGAATTGGCGGCGATCTATGACCGGACCCTGGAAAAGCTGGGGCTGCTGAAATTGTATGTGCCGGATCACATTTCCCATTCCTACCTGAAATATCCGCTTTTGGTAAAGAACCGGGCGGCGTTTTTTGTTCTTGCAGAGCAGCATCGAATACGGTTAGGGGATTGGATGCTTAGTCCGATCCACCCTGTGGAGGAAAAATGGGAACATTGGGGCTACCTTCGCGGTTCCTGCCCGGTTGGAGAGCACCTCAGCCGGCATGTGGTCAATCTGCTCACCGATCTGGATCTGACCGAGAAAGAAGTAAAGCGGACGATAACTTTTTTGGAGCGATACTGGGGAGAGATTTTGCCCTTTCCATCCTAAGTGACCGGGTCACTATGGTGAGTGAGGGGGTCACTAAGTCACCCCCTCACTGGGGAAAAGGTAAAAATTGGCTAAACCCTTTGAATTTGTTGACTGTTCAGTGAATATATTCTGTTTCTGGACTGAAGGGGTGACTTAGTGACCCCTTCAGTAAATTTGGCTCGTAAGTATTTTGCAATGCAAGTTTTTTCAGGCATTTCGGGAAAGTAAAGCCACTTTTCTAGTGAAGGGGTGACTTAGTGACCCCCTCACTAAATCGGATTCCAATCACTTCCTCCATCCCTACCGGCGCATACCCAAACGTTTCCTCCAGTCTCCGGTGCTCAGCTGGCGCCGCCTCCGCCAGATCGGCGGGAAAGTGGTTGAACAGTTTGACGGCAAAATAGATCGAACGGAAGAAGGGATTGAAGGGCTTGATCAGAGCGGTCAATACGTTTAGAATAGCCAGCGGGATGGCCTGGTGCCGCACGGGCCTCCCCGTGATCCCGGATACCATTTCCGCAAATTCGGGAAAAGAGATCGCCCTTGGGCCGGTCATGTGAAACCGCCTTCCGGAGAGATCATCCCTAAGCACTGCCCGTGCTGCGATCTCGCCCACATCTTCGGAGTGGATACAGGGAATGGGGCGATACCCTCCGCCCGGCACCATCAGCCGCTTGCCGCGCAGGAAGGTGAAGAACAGGTCGTAGGAGGGGGCATTGCCCAAAATAGTCCAGTTGAGGCCCGATTCGGCAATTTGGCGTTCTACTTCCGGTTGGATAGCTCCCAAGGACCCAATGCCTTGTTGTTTCAGGACATCGGGGCGATTGCCATATACCGAAAGGTAAACCAAGCGCCCTACGCCCTGGCGTTTTGCTTCCGCCAGGATATTCAGCACCGCATCGTACTCGATCTCCCGTTCGCGGCGGATGAGTTTCGGGCTCATCGCCGACAGGGCGACGACGATGCCTGCGGTTTCGGAAATAGCTTGTTCCACCATTTTAGGATCGCAAACATCGCCTTCCAGGAAATCGACATTCGGTCCGAGGAGGTCACGGGCGGAGGCAGCGTTCCGGGTCAATACCCGCACCGGAACGCCTTTGGCGAGGAGTTTTTCCACCACTTTTCGTCCGAGGTGGCCCGTGCCACCAAAAACGACGATGGGTTTATTGAGGGGAGGCATTGTTTTTCATCTCGTTCAGCAGAACCTCAATATCCTTCATGAACTTGTCGACCGATTCCGGGTCGGTGCCGTCGCAGAAGGAGCGGACATGCCGTTGGGGGTCGACCAGGATGATGCGGCCGCTGTGGTCAAAACCACCCGGCACATCCGGATTTTCGATGGCGATGCTGAAATAGTCATCGGCAATTTCGTACAAGTCGTCTTTCTCCCCGGTTACGAAATGCCATTTGCTGGACTCGACGCCGAGGTTGGTCGCATACATTTTTAGGTGGCCCACTGTGTCGCGTTTGGGGTCGATCGTGTGGGCCAGGAGCAGAAGCCGGTCTTCGTCCTTGAACGCATTGTAAATGCGCAACATCTGTTTGGTGACCTTCGGACAAATGGTCGGACAGCTGGTGAAGAAAAAATCGACCACATATGCCTTTCCGGCGAACGTCTCGTTCGTCACCAACTGGCTGTCCTGATCGACAAAAGCGAAGTCGGGCACGGTGTGATAGATCGTATCGCCATCCACCACATCCCGGTTGCCGATGATGGGGAGGGTAGCGGGATCATGATGGGGGAGGTTGCAGGCTTGCAGGAATACGAAGGTGCTGATAAATAGGGAAATATTGCGGATGATAGAAGTCTTCATTTGTCTTCGGATTGATTGATTCCATATTTTTCCATGGCGGCCCGGGCGCGCTCGATACTCGACTGGGTCAGGGTGTCAATATCCCGGATCTTGACCAGTTCGCCGTCCAGGTAGTTCATAACGGCCTGATGGTCCATCGATTCGCGCAGCATGTCGAGGTTGTTGATAAATTTACCCATCCAGTCGTACATGGCTTCGTCGGCCTCATTGAGGCGCTTAATCACTTCCACGAGCGCCTCCTGGCGGTTTTCGTCCTCTCTGCCCGCCTGGCTTTCCGCTTGCAAAAATCCCTTGATCTGCCGCGAAAGGCGGTTGACGACCGCCGTTTGGGGCATGACGGCATTGTGGAGGTCCATGATCTCTTGCCGCCTGGCTTCCTGCTCGGCCTTTTGGGCGTCGGTAAGGCTGGTTTGGGTAGTGGCAGGGCCCTTATTTTGGCAGCTAAAAAGGATCAGCGCGAAAAAAAAGAGAGGGAAACGGAGCGGTAGTCGCATAGCAGGCGGGTTGTGGGGGAAAAAATATCCGGAGTAAAGATATCGTTTTGAATAAAAATTGACCCTATGAGAACACCGAAGATCCTGCTTGGGTTGTATCTATTGTCTTGTTTTACCACCACTTGATCATCTCCAACCTGATTCCATTATCGGGTATGTCGAAGGGGCTCCCTTCCGGGAAGGTCGTGTTTGGGGCACCCTTACCAGCCGGAAAGAGATGCTGCCAGGTATGGAGGTCCTAATCCGGCTGGGACCATCCAGCTATTCTATATTCTGTACCGGTACAGTAGTGGAAAACACGGACCCTAACTATCCAAACCACTTCTCCCATGTGGAGAATTATGGATTGTTCGTGAAGAAAGGCGACCAAATTCAGCAATTGGTTGGGCCCTTGCAATATTCTTTAAAGGGAGATAAAACGACGCTGGAAATGGAATGGGTCGGAGATCTGGATGGGGATGGCGCCCTGGATGTGGTCTTATATTTTTGCAACCACCACGCTTGCTGGTCAGACCTGGTCTTCTTGTCCTCCCTTGCCATGGAGGAAGAACTAATGCACCTGGTAGAGATCGATAGCAAATGCGGAGATTGAAAAAACGTCAATAGACTAGAGGTCAGCTCAAAAAGAAGATAATTATTGGCTCAAAAGGAGCGAAAGCGAATTTTGAGCCAATAATATTAATAGGTCCTCGTCATCGACTCCGGCACGACGATAATAAAATCAGCAACCCCCTGGTTGTCTTCCGCCACCTCGTCGATCTTTTCCTGGCTGAACAGGCCGATCGTCAGGGTCTTGGCTTTGGGCGCGTATTTGTCGAGGTACCAAAGGATGCCCTCCTGGTTGTTGGAGTGGTAGGAGCCGTTGAAGTGGAGGAAGCTTTTGCCTTTTTTCCAATGCTCGCTGATCGACCAGGCCATGGTGGCGTCCTTGGCGGCCTGGGCCTTGGGGAAGTTTTCCGTCACGCCGCCGCCGTGGCCTTCCATCATTTCCATCATGCTTTTATAGCCCGGTAGACTAAGATCAACCTCGATGGGCTGCGGGGCGATGTAACGCCTGCTTTCGGCGCTAAGTTCGTCCAGGCCTTCCAACCCCTTTGAACTGATCAGGCTGGCGTAGCGGCGCGGGATGTTGGTGCCGATAAAAGGCAATCCGTTCTCTCTGGCAAATTCGACCAGGGGCTTGTAGTCGGTCTGATAATTGGACCAAAGCTTGGCTTCGTCCTTAAAGTTCTTCTCTTTGATCAATCCGGCGAGGTACTCGTCGAGGACGATCTGGTCGTCGCGCTCGAACATTTCGGCGCCCACGATGAGGTCTTTGCCCTTCTCGGCAAACAGGTCCTTGAGCAGTTCCAGTTCGAGCCAGTGCGCGATGGGGTTGTCGTGTTCTTCCCCGAAAAAGACGACATCGGCCTTACCGGCGGCCTTGAGGAGTTCCTTATAGGAGCTTTCCTTGCCTTTTGCGTCGAAAATTTGATAGGAGGGTTTGTCCTGGGAGATTGCCAAAAACGGCAGGGACAATAACAGCGGGAGTATGAGTTGTCTTTTCATGGGTGCAAAGGTACGGAATTGCGCCACGCTTTTTTCTGACTTTGGGCCTTTTTATTGCGCAAACGGTTCGCCGTATTGGGTTTGCGGGGCTTGTGGCCTTTGCCGGTCTTCTCGGGCTTCAGTGCAGCTTCGATCAGCTGCAAAAAACGATGAAAAGCTTCCTTGCGGTTGCGGTATTGCGAGCGGTGCATGTCGGTCGCAATGACCAATTGCCCCTCCTGGTTGATCCGGTTGGCGAGCCGCCTGGCGATCTGCTCTTTCTCTTCCTCTGAAAGGAAGGCCGACCCCGCCACGTCAAAGACCAGTTCAACCCGGGTCTCCACCTTGTTGACGTTCTGGCCCCCTTTTCCCGATGCCCTCGAGAAGCGGAATTTGCACTCGGTATGTAGTTGTTGAAGGGACATTTTTTGGGTACTGGTGATTGGTGATTGGTGATTGGTGATTAGTGATTAGTGATTAGTGATTAGTGATTGGAAAATTACCCAGTCACCAGTAACCAGTTTCCTCACCAATAAGTTCCCGCATTCTTTACCTTAATTTGACCAACCAAATTTCTTTGACCTTGTTGTACCCAAGCATAGCGAGCTATCTTTAAACAATTTTTATGCACAAAAAAAGAGCGATCGTCTGGTTCCGGAACGACTTGCGCTTACACGACAACGAAGCGCTGTCGGAGGCCTTAAGTCACGCCGAGGAAGTCATCCCCGTCTACGTCTTCGACGAGCGGACCTTCCTTGGGGATACCCGTTGGTTTGGATTCCGGAAAACGGGGAGATACCGCGCCCGCTTCATTCTGGAGAGCGTACAGGAACTCCGGCAGCAGCTCCGCCAATTGGGCAGCGAACTGTACGTGCGGGTGGGAAAGCCCGAGGAGGAGCTGTTTCGGATCGCCCAGGAGTGCAAGACGAGTTGGGTCTTTTGCAATCGCGAACGCACGCAGGAAGAAGTGGCGGTACAAGATGCCCTCGAACGCAAACTGTGGTCCATCGGTCAGGAGATGCGCTGCAGCCGGGGCAAGATGCTCTACTACACAGCCGATCTTCCTTTTCCCATTACCCATACCCCCGACGTCTTTACCCAATTTCGCAAGGAAGTGGAAAAGGTCGTACCGGTCCGCGAGCCTTTGCCACCGCCGGAAGGTCCTTTTCCCCACCTCACCTGTGCCCTGGAAAGCGGCAAAATGCCCTTTCTGGAAGATTTTGGCTACGAACCAATAGAGCCCGATCCCCGGGCTGCGCTGATTTTCAAGGGTGGGGAAAAAGAAGCCCTTCGCCGCTTGCGCTATTACTTCTGGGAATCGGATCAGGCGGCAACCTACGAAGAGACTCGCAATGGCCTCCTCGGCGGCGATTATTCCACCAAATTCTCTCCCTGGCTGGCGCAGGGATGTATTTCTCCGAAAAAGATCTACCGCGAATTAAAAGCCTACGAAGCGGAGCGGGGTGAAAACAAATCGACCTACTGGATCTTCTTCGAACTGCTCTGGCGCGATTTTTTCCGGCTCATGGCCAAAAAACACGGCGAGAAGATCTTCCTGAAAGGCGGTCCGCGCGAAAAACCGGATCCCTCCCTTCATAACGACCGTGTCTTGCTCGACCAATGGATCAACGGCCGCACCGGCAATCCCTTCGTCGATGCCAATATGCGGGAACTGAAATCGACCGGCTTTATGTCGAACCGCGGCCGGCAAAATGTGGCTTCTTTCCTGGTGAAAGACCTGGGGCTCAACTGGCAAATGGGCGCCGAGTACTTCGAGTCGATCCTGATCGATTACGACCCCGCCAGCAACTGGGGCAATTGGAACTACATCGCCGGCGTCGGCAGCGATCCCCGTGAAGATCGCCATTTCAATACCCTCACTCAGGCCCGCAAATACGATCCGCAAGCCGAGTATGTGAAGACCTGGTTGCCCGCGCTCGCTGCGCTGTCGGCGGAGGATATCTTTCAACTGTACTCCCCGGCGCTGGGGTAGTGATTGGTGATTGGTGATTGGTGATTAGTGATTGGTGATTGGTGATTGGTGATTGGTGATTGGTGATTGGTTGATACTAAACCAATCACCAATCACTAATCACTAATACCTGATCAACACCACCGTATCCAGTTCTGCCCTTAACCGGGCGAAACGCGCCAGGCGCTCTTCTTCGATCTTTTTGGCGGAGTTGGGCTTACCGGGTTTCCACTGTACCATCAGGGTGGGCACGTAGTGGTAGACGGTGTCTTCCTTGGCCTGCTGGGTGCGGCCGAAGCTCAGCTCTTTGATATCGGGAAAGAGGACCTGTGCCTCCCGCATGGCGTGGATGAAGAGGGTCGAGTCGCTGGTCATCAGCTCGATCCGTTCGGTCAGGGCCTGGATCTGTTTGTCTTTCTCGGTTTGGATCTTTCGGTCGGTCTCAAAGATGTCGAGCAGTTCGCGTTGCATGGTTTGCTTGAGCTCCTCTATTTCCAGATCGGTCATGGTCATATCGGCGACGATGGGCTGGAATTTGGCGCGACAGTTGAGTGAGGTGAATTCTTCGGTGAAAATGGCCAGGGAGTCGGCTTTGTTATTTTCAAAAATGAAGAGTTTGACCTCGAGGGAGTCGGTTTGTTTGTTCTCTTGGATCTCCCATATCGCCCCTTCGAAGTTGGTTTCCAGGAAGGTCTGGATGCGGGTCTTGTCGTGCAGCAGGTCGAGCACGTCGTAGAGGATGTAAAAGCTGGGGATGATCATGAGGAGGCTGAAGAAAAAGAGGTAGAATTGCGTCCGCCTTTTCTCCTTCATATTTGGATAGGCCTTGAATGAAAAATTGAGCAAGCGCACGATCAGGTAGGTCGCCACGCCGACGAAGACGGCGTTGAGGAAGAAGAGATAGAAGGAGTTGAGCATGATCCCCCATTCGCCCGTCGCCAGGCCGAAGCCGGTGACGCAGAGGGGCGGCATCAAAGCCGTGGCGATGGCCACACCCGGAATGGCGTTGGAGGCGTCGCGGCGCGTCATGGAGATGATGCCGGCGATGCCGCCGAAAAAGGCGACGAGCACGTCGAGGAAGGTGGGCGCTGTGCGGGCCTGGATCTCGGAAGTCACCTCGCCAAAGGGAGTCAGGGAGAAATACACGTAACTGGTTGCCAGGGCGATGGCGATGGCGATGCCGAAGTGCCGCAGCGAAGTGAAGAGCATCTCCCGGTCGTTGATAGCTACAGAGAGTCCCAGACCCAGGATCGGCGACATCAAGGGCGAGATCAGCATGGCGCCGATGATGACGGCGGGGGAGTTGAGGTCGAGCCCCAGGCTGGCCACCATGATCGAACACATCAGCAACCAGGCGTTGGCGCCTTGCATCCGCATGTTCGACCGCACGTTGATCACCGCGCCTTCCCGGTCTACGCCTTCTTCCAGATTGATCAGTCCGGCGAAGAATTTGCGGAAAGCCGTCCAGAAGTTCTTCAGGGCTTCCCATACGGGTTGTGGGTCCTTGTTATTGGAGGTTTCCATTTGTGTGTGGTAGGGTGATTGGTGATTGGTGATTAGTGATTAGTGATTGGTGAATAGTGATTGGTGATTAGTGATTGCGGGTTTTTCTTTCGAGGGATGTGATTAAGGCGTTGAGTAGCCTTCCAGTGGTGTTTATTTTTTCTTTCAGTTCATCAAATTCTTTTAAAGATAGGTATTTCAAGTCTCGGGCGAGGAGAAGATGATACTTGGACTCTTCTAGCGACCCTCTTGATATATAGAAAAAGCGAAGGATCTCTTTAACAGATTTTTTACCAGTTCCCTCTGCAATATTTGCCGGAATAGAAACTGCGGCTCGCCTCATCTGGTCAACTAAAGCAAATCTCTCTTCCTTCGGAAAACTTCCGGTAAATTTGTAAAGGGATAGAACAAACTGATGGGCATTTCTCCAGGCATCCAATTCCTCAAACTTCCATTGGTTGTCAGAACCAGAATGGTAATGGTCCGCTTTCTCCTCTACCAGAAAAATGGAGTCGATTTCTTCAAGAAAAATATCCATAGCTTTAATTTTACATTAATCACCAATCACCAATCACCAATCACCAATCACCAATCACCAATCACCAATCACCAATCACCAATCACCAATCACCAATCACCAATCACCAATCACCAATCACCAATCACCAATCACCAATCACAACTTCCCATCAATCATCGTCAGTGTGCGGTCACTCATTTCCGCGAGTTCTTTATTGTGGGTCACGATGACGAAGGTTTGGTTCATATCCTTTCGAAGTTGAAAAAGCAGTTGGTGGAGCTCCTGGGAGGATTGGGAGTCCAGGTTGCCCGAGGGTTCGTCGGCAAAGACGACACCGGGGCCGTTGACCAGGGCCCGGGCTACTGCGACCCGTTGCTGTTCGCCTCCCGACAGTTGTGTGGGCTTGTGTTGCAGGCGGTCGGAGAGTCCCAGGTAATCGAGAAGTTCTTTGGCCCGACGCATGGCCTCCTGTTCGGGCGTGCGGCGGATGAAGGCCGGGATGCACACATTCTCCAAAGCCGTAAACTCCGGCAACAGGTGGTGGAACTGGAACACGAACCCAATATGGGCATTTCGAAAATCCGCCAGTTTCTTGCCGCCCAGCTGCGAGACATCTGTATCGTTGATGATCAGGTTCCCTTCGTCGGCTTTGTCCAGGGTGCCCAGAATATGAAGCAGGGTACTTTTCCCCGCCCCCGATTTACCGACGATAGAGATGATCTCACCTTTCTGGACGGTAAGATCAACGCCTTTAAGTACGTGGAGATCGCCGAAGCTTTTGTGTATGTTGTTTGCTGTGATCATTAAGAGTGAAGGGTGAAGGGTGAAGAGTGAAGGGAAGGACTTTTCACTCTTCACTCCTCACCCTTCACTCAAATGCAAAGAAAATAAAAAAGAGCGAAGAGTTTAAAAACCACTTCGCTCTTGTAAGAAATCACCCGACTGTTATTATGAAGGATTTTTGCAAACCCTCATGAAATACGGGACTGTACTACCATTAAAAGAAACCATTTAACCAAAAAGCCATCTTTGCGTCCCTTTGAATCCGGTAAATATTCCGGATTTGGAAGGATTTAACAAACACCCTATTTCAATTGAAAGGATGACTTGCTATTAATTCTACAGCTAAGATAGAACAATTCCAGAAATTTTGCACGAAGAGGTGAGATTTTTTTCTGAGAGAGGGGTAGGATGGGGCGAAAAGCACGCTTGATTTTAGCTATTATCCGGCTTTTGTCCCCCGCTGGCGGGGGTTGGGGGTGGAATTTGCCAAATAATTTTACCATAACCTCGTTATTTGTGGAATGAAAAATCCGACTATCCTTGCTGCCGGAAGCCTACTGGCTTTCCTCCTGACGTTTCAGACTACGCTTGCCCAATCCGTCCGCATCCTGGTAACGGATGAAGGGAACGCCCCGTTGATCGGCGCTAACCTCCAGCTGACCAATCTCCAGGATTCTACCAGCCTGTTCAACGTTACAGATGCAGCCGGTATGGCGGATTTCAATTGCTCCGCCGGCCAATACCGCCTCCAGATCAGCTATGTCGGCTATACGCCCCTCGACGATACGATCGGGATCGATGAAAACCACCGGCAAATGCGTTTCACCCTGGCCGAAGAATCCGTCGCTCTCAATTCCGTGACCGTGACGGCTAAACGCCCCCTGATCACCCAGGACGGCGACAAGACGATCGTGGACCCCGAGCCCCTGGCCAGCATCAGCACCAACACCCTGGAAGTCCTGGAGGCGGTGCCCGGCCTGTTCGTGGACCCCGACGGTGGCATTTTCCTCAACAATATGACCCCGGCACAGATCTACATCAACGGGCGGGAGCAGCGGATGAGCCAGCAGGATATGGCCGGCATTCTCCGGAGCCTTCCGCCGGGAACCATCCAGCGCATCGAGATCATCCGGACGCCCTCCACCAAGTACGATGCGGCGAGCTCAGGAGGTATCATCAATATCGTGTTGAAAAAAGGCATGAAACTGGGCCGCTATGGGTCGGTCAATGCCGGCATGAACCAGGGGATCGAAGGCGACCGCTTCGCCGGGTTCAACCTCAACAACGGCGGAAACAAGGGCTCCTGGTACATCAACGCCAACTACCACCGCCATGGACGTGAGGAGACGACCAGCCTGTTCCGGAGATTGTCGGCCGATTATAACCTCGATCAGGACACCCGGGCAACCAACCTCGAGGACCAGGGGAATATCGGATATGGCGCCAGTGTCTACTTCAACGAAAAGCTGGAACTGGCCTATGATGGTCGCGTAAATGCCAACTGGGACCACAACGCCAGCAAGAGCGTCAACCTCATTTTCGGGGAATTAGTTGATACCCTTTCTAAAATTGAAAACTCAGTGCAGGATTTCAGCCCTGCACTGAGCTTGCAGCAAGACCTTGGACTGACCTGGAAACTGGACACCCTGGACGGCGCCTGGGAAAACCGATTCAGCTACAGCTATCGGGACGGGAGGAACGAACAGGATTTCCGGGCTGATATTCTTTTTCCCGAGTTGGATCCTGTGGTAGGCGAAGGACAGAACCGGCAGGGACGGCATTTTTTCCAATTCCAGTCCGACCTGACCTACAATTTTCCGCATCAAATAAAACTGGAGACCGGGGCGAAGACCGCCTACCAGTTTTACGACAGCCGGGCCGACTATTACCTCCGGGAAAACGGCGTCCTGCTGCCCGACGACCGGCGTACCAATGCCTTCGTATACCGGGAGAATATCAACGCCGCTTACTTGCAGGCATCCCGTCCATTGGTAGCTCAACTGCTGCTCAAGACCGGCGTGCGATTGGAGCACACCTGGATGCAAGGCCGGCAAACCGTGCCAGGAGATACGAGCTTTCTCGTCAACCGGGTGGATCTGTTCCCCTACGTCTACCTCAGCCGGCCCATCATCAAGATCTCTGGTTTCCGGCTCGACGCCTACCTCATTTACCGTCGCACTATCGACCGGCCCGGGTATAGTGAAATGAACCCGTACGTACGGTATATCGATGAATTTACCTACGAAGCAGGTAATCCTGGGCTCCAGCCCCAGTTTACGCACAACATTGAGGCCAATATCAGTTTTGAGGACCGGCCCTTGTTCGCCATCGGACGCAATTACACCGACGGCATCCGCAGCAATGTGCTGTACCCCGACAGCGAGCATCCCGAGATCGTGGTCCGCACCTACGACAACCTCGGCAAGAGCCGGGAGACCTATTTCCGGGCTGTGGGCGCCATCCCTCCGGGCGGAGTGTACTTCTTCGTCGTCGGAGCACAATACAACTTCATCGAATACGACGGCTTCTACCAGGGAGAACCCCTGAGTTTCCGGCGGGGAACCTGGCGGTTTTTCACCTTTCATTCCCTCAATTTAACAAAGACCACACGCTTCACCCTAAGTGGTTTTCTCCAGTTGAAGGGGTTGTGGAATTTTAATGAACTGGAGTCCTTGGGTCAATTAAACCTGAGCCTCAGCCAATATTTTCTCTCCAAAAAATTCCAGGTTTCGCTTTTCGCCCGCGATGTGCTGCGCACGCGGACGGTTCGCTTCCACTTCGACCAGGGCGACATATCCATGGACGGCGACCGCTACAGCGACAGCCAGCGGTTAGGGTGCCGGATCCGGTATGATTTTGGGTTGCGGAAGCGGAAAGAGCGGCCGGATATGATGCAATTTGAGGTAGGGGAGTGAGTGATTTTTTGATGCCCTGCACAAACCTATTGCGGTTGACCCCAGTAAAACTAAAAACTAAAAACTAAAAACTAAAAACTAAAAACTAAAAATTAAAAACTAAAACACCCTCATCCCCCTCTCCAAATCCTCCCACAACCATTCCACTTCTTCCAGCCCGATGTAAAACCGCACCAAATTCCAGGGCAGCGGACTATCTGGCAACCCGGGGATCTTGTAAAACGCCGCCGAAGGCAGCACAAGTGACTCGTGCCCGCCCCAACTCACCGCGAGGAGGAAACGTTGTAGGCTGTGGAAGAATGCTTCCATCTGCTCGATACGATCGGCGTTGAAGTAGACGGAAAATAACCCCCCGGCGCCGGTCATCTGCTTTTTCGCCAGCTCGTATTGCGGGAAAGAGGGGAGGAAGGGGTGGTTGACCTTTTGTACGGCCGGGTGCGCCTCCAGGCGCTGCGCAATGAGTAGCGCGCTTTCGTGCGAGCGCTGCACCCGCAGCGGCAACGTGCGCAAGCCGCGCAGCACCAACCAGGCGTCGTGAGGCCCCAGGATGCCGCCCAGGGTCATGAACTCCAGGTCGAAGAGCTTTTTGATCATGGCCTTGTTGCTCGCCAGCAGGCCGAAGACGACATCGCTATGGCCGTTGAGGTACTTGGTGCCGGAGTGCAGCACGATATCAACCCCCAACTTGATGGGTTGCTGGTAAATGGGGGAGGCGTAGCTGTTGTCGATACAGCTCACCAGTCCGTGCTTTTTGGCGATGGCCACGCAGGCCTCCAGGTCCTGCAACTCGAAGGTCAGGGAGTTGGGGCTCTCAAGGTAGAGTAGCACGGTATTGGGCTGCACGGCGGCTTCTATCGCTGCGGTATCGGTGCCGTCGACGAAGGTATGCGTCACCCCAAACCGCGGCAGCAGTTTCATCAAGAGGGTTTTGGTCCAGGAGTAAGGGTTTTGGACACAGACCACATGATCCCCTGATTTTACGTTTCCAATGACAGCGGTGGAAATCGCACCCGCTCCGCTGCTGAACACCAGGGCATCCTCGGCGCCTTCTAGCGCCGCCAGTTTTTTCCGGAGGATCTCTACGGTGGGGTTATTACCGCGGGAGTAAATATGGCTTTCCAACTCGTCGGAGATCGCGTGGCGGAATTCATCCAACGTCCGAAACGCAAAATTGCTGGTCTGGATAATAGGCGGGGCAACGGCATCGAAGTAACGATCGCGGTCTTCGCCCAGGTGGTTAAGGATTTCGCTGAGGTGCATGGTGGTTGATTTTAAAGTCCAAAGATAAAAAGAATAGAATGCGGCAGCTTTTGGAAAAGTGAAAGGATACAGGTATTTTGAGAACCGTAAACCAGGTTTTATGGAGCTGACTGTTTTTCAGATATTTGAACTCCTCATCGTTTTCGTATCCTTACTTTTTGCTGGATTTCTCTTTTCGGTAAAAACGGAAAATTATACCAGTAACCTTCTCATGGCATTCTTTCTGATCCTCAATGCACAGGATAGCGGGGGGTCTTTTATCTCGGGTTTCGTCTATCCCAACTATCCGGGCTGGGGCATGCTGATCAACTCGACCGTTTTGTTGATAATGCCGGTTTTGTATTTGTATATTCAGTCGGTCATCTATTCGGACTTCAGGTTGAAATGGAGGGATTTGTGGCACGGGCTCCCTTTTCTCCTCAACTTTCTCGTATTTATTCCCCATTATTATTCCGCCGGGTTTGAGGAAAAATGGATATTTCTGCATTCGGAAAATTTTCACCGCTTGCTTGAGATCCGGTTCACCTATATTATACTACACCTTCAGATTGCGGCCTACCTGATAATCTGTTTTTTAAATGTCCGGAAATACAAAAAGCTGTTGTTGGAGAACTACTCCAATGCCGATATGTTCCATTACAATTGGCTCTACCAGCTCCTCCTCATTTTGGCTATTGGTGATATTGTAGCTTCTTTAAAGAATGTCTTTTTGTTTATGAATGCGGAAGAGGCTTATTCCTATTCATTATTGGCATCATCCCTCCTCATGCTGGGCTTAATATGCTGGATGGTGCTAAAAGCCCTTGGCAACCCGGATTTGTTTCGGGGTATTGATTCCGGACTGCAACTGGTGAAAGACCTGACCAGGGAGCAGGTTTCCGGGGAGTCCCACTCCGATGATGTTGTTAGTTACCAGGATGCAGAAACCCGCGAGAAAATTGAAAAATTGGAAAAACATATGGCCGAGCAGGAACCTTATCTCGATGCTTCCCTATCGGTGTACGACCTATCCAGGCAGTTGGAGATCCCCGTGCGGGAGCTATCCTTGCTGATCAACCACGTTCTGGATCAGCACTTTTTTGATTTTGTCAATGGCTTCCGGATCAAAAAAGCCATGGACATCCTTCGGGATCCGGATAAAAAAGAGTTTACTGTGCTGGAGATCCTGTACGAAGTGGGGTTCAATTCAAAATCTTCCTTCAATACGGCCTTCAAAAAGTACGCCCGGTTAACCCCTACCGAATACCGGAGAAAACATTTGAAGTCAATAAGTTAGAAAAAAGTCAAACTTTTTGACCTGAAAAAGTCGAACCAATTGCTTCCGGAAAATTGGTTCGACTTTTTTTATTCGGTCGAATTCGGGCTTGCCTCCTGTGCATCTTTGCTTCGTCCATGAATATTCTGAAAAAAACTGAGTCGGATGACTCAAATCTTCGGCAATCATTCCGAACAGGATAGGAAAAGAGACATTTTTCTGATTGCGGATAGGGGTATGGCGCCCTTGCCAGCATCTTCAACTTACAAACACATTGGAAAAACCATTCTTAATTTAATTTAAAATCAAAAAGCCATGAAACAATTTCAAATTAGTTTTGCAATCCTCCTGATGTCCGGCCTGTTTTTCTCCTCTTGCACAAAAGAGGTCTTCTGCATCCATGGAGACGGACTGATCACCACCAAGGTGCTGTCCATCCCCGAATTTACAGGCATCGCGCTCGAAGAAGCCGCCGATGTGGTCATTACCCAGGGCCCTGTGCAGGAAGTAAAGGCGACCGGCCACGCCAACATCATAGACCGCTTACGGGATAAAGTGGTGGGAGGTACCTGGCAGATCGATCTGGGAAAAGGATGCTTCAGCGATTATGACCTGACCCTCTACATAACCGTTCCCAATATTGAAGATATTTCGATCAGTGGCGCCGGAACGGTTACGGTGAACGATTTCACGGAACAGAGCGATTTGTCCCTGGATATATCGGGCGCCGGCAATTTGGAACTCCACCAGTTCGAGGGCGCTGAATCGCTTTCCATCCATATCAGCGGATTGGGCGGTATCACCGGCAATGGAGCCTTCCCTTCCCTGAAAAAACTGGATATGAATATTAGCGGCTCCGGAAATTATGATGGATACCCCATTGAAACGGAAGACTGCCGGATCGATATTTCCGGATCGGGAAATTGCAAGGTTTCTGTCATAGACCATTTGGACGTATCGATCAGCGGGACCGGCAAGGTCTACTACAAAGGCAACCCCACCATCAACCAGCAGATCAGTGGGCTGGGCAGCCTCGTACATGTGAATTAAAGCATCGCATTTCCCATCATGCTTGTAGAGGGAGGGCGCCGATTGGTGCTCTCCCTCTGCTTTTTTGTATTTTGGGGAAAATTTCAGGAAATGCTTGGAATCGTTTTCCTCTATTTTATCGGAAAAGCCTTTTACGACCTGGCGGTCCTTCACGAAAAGAATAAATGGCTTTTTGCCCTGTTGGGCGTGGCGTTTTATTATGTGGGAACCTTTGTAGGTGGGTTCACCATTGCCATTTCATACGAATTGTTCGAGTTTGGGTCGGTAGATGATCTGAATGACCAGGCCCTTGGGTTAATGGCGATCCCTTTCGGCCTGCTGTTTTGCTGGGTCTTTTACATCATTTTGAAAAGACAGTGGAGCCGCACGCATGTACCCTCGGACCTGGAACTATTGGATGATGATCTGGAAGCTTAAAAAACGATTGATCGATGAATGAGAATAGTGCAAAAATGGGCTTCAACGCCACCTGGTCAATGGCCGTGGGCGGCATGGTCGGAGGCGGTATCTTCTCCGTCCTGGGCGTGATCATTCATACCGCGGGGCAATGGGCGTGGCTGAGTTTCGTCATGGCGGGGATTATCGCGCTTATTTCCGCCCACAGCTACAGCGAGCTTTCCCTGAAATACCGGAAAAGTGGAGGCTCCTTTACTTTTTTAAATGAGATCAACCACGAAGGACTGGCCGGAAGCCTGGCCTGGGTGTTAATTCTCGGCTATGTGTTGACCATTTCAGTCTATGCCTTTACGTTTGGGCATTATGTGGCCCATGTCTTTCACTGGGGAAGCTGGTTTCCCCGGGTTCTGGCCTTTTCGATCATAGCCGTGCTGGTACTGGTCAATTTGCGGGGGGTAAGCGGTTCTTCCCGCCTGGAGATCATTACCGTATGGGGCAAACTATTTGTCCTGCTGGGACTTTCCCTGTTCGGACTTTTTCAATGGGCGCCGGATCAACTGGTAGCGGGGATCTCCCCGCGACCCTGGCACACGGCCATTGTGGGGGCGGCTACTATTTTTATGGCTTATGAAGGCTTCCAATTATTGTCTTACGATTACGAAGACATTAAAAACCCGCAAAGGAACCTGCCGCGTGCGACACTCACTGCCGTAATTGCGGTCATAGCGGTATATGTATTGGTGACCTTCGGCGCCACGATGCTGGTGGGTGCACAGACACTGGTCGAACAGGAAGAAGTGGCCCTGTCCATTGCCGGAAAACAGGCCTTGGGCACGACCGGCCTGATCCTCGTTACTATTGCGGCGGCTTTCTCTACGGCCTCGGCAATCAATGCCACCCTTTTTTCGACGGGGAGATTGATGGAAGGGGTGGCCAAAAAAAAGGACCTTCCCAATTTTCTGGCAAAGGAGAACACCGCTAACATTCCCTATTACGCCATACTGATCATCGGCGGATTCGGCGCCCTTTTGGCGGTGATCGGATCATTGAGCGCCCTGGTCGATGCGGCCAGCCTCATCTTCCTGATCACCTTCGGATCGGTCAATTTTATTGCTTTTCAGCAAAAGGTGAAATATCGCTGGTTCTCCCTGGGCGGTACGCTGGGCTGCCTGATCGCCATTGTGCTTTCTTCTTACGTGCAGTTCAGGGAAAATCCCATCCCCCTGATCCTGATCATCGTGCTGATCCTGTTGGCATTGATCGGGAGGCCGTATATTTTAAAGAGAATGAAATAGTTCACCAAATAAACGTCCCTACCGTATTCGCCTGCAGCGATGCCGTGATCCAATCTCCTCCGGCGTTGATGTTGAAGGTCTGCAGGTCGTTCTTTTCATTCAACACCACCAAAACCGTTTTCCCTTCCGGGGTCTGGAAGGCCACGTTGGGCAGGATCCCCAATGCGGTACTTCCCAGGCGGAACGAACCGGCCGGGACGAATTTGGAGAACTGCCCCACGATGTAATAGCTCACATTTTTGCCGGCCTGTGATCCGCTGATCGTGACGGCGCCTTTGCACTGCGTGCAACCGCCTGGTGTGTGGGGCGCGAACGAGGGATCATTGGCGAGGTTCCACTCCAGCACGACCTGGCTCCAGTTGCGCAGGGTGCCGATGAAAATATTCTTTATATGCCATTCCAGGTCCTCGCCGAAAACGCCTTCCGAGCTGGTCCACTGCTCGGTGAAGTACAAGGCTTTGTCGGGGTGGGCGTCGTGCACGGCGGCAAAGGCACTTGCGTTTCCGCCATACATGTGGAAGGCGGTGCCGTGCACATAGGGTTTGGCATCCGGATCGGCCAGAATAGCCAGGGGATAACCGGGATCATCGCAATTGTGGTCCCAGATGACGATCTTGGTGGAAAGCCCCGCCGCCTGGAACGCCGGCCCGAGGTGGTTCTTGATAAAATCGGCCTGCTGGGTCGACGACATGACCATGCTGGGGTTATTCCCTCCGTGCTGAGGCTCGTTTTGCGGAGTAATGGCGTCGATCTTTATTCCGTGAGCGCCCATGGCCTGGATGTATTTGACGAAATACTGGGCATAGGCGCCGTAGAATTCGGGTTTCAAATTGCCCCCGATACTGCTGCCGTTGTTCTTCATCCAGACCGGCGGACTCCAGGGAGAACCCAATATCCGGATGTCGGGGTTGATGGCCAGGATCTCTTTCAGTACGGGAATGAGAAAGAGGGTATCTCTCGACAGGTTGAAATGATCGAGGTTGGGATCGGTCTGCCCCGCCGGCAGGTCGTCGTAGCTGAAGACCACGGGGTCGAGATCGGAGGCGCCGATGGATACCCGCAAATAACTCACCCCGATCGAGTTGGCGCTTTTCCCAAAAAACTCATCCAACAGTGTCGCCCGCTCCGTGTCGCCCATCTGGGACAACAACAATGCACTGCCGCCCGTAAGCGTATACCCGAAGCCTTCAATGGGCTGCAGCGGCTGGGAAGTGTCGATCTCGATGACGGGAAAGCGGTCGTCCTTTCCGGCGGCGAAATCGATGGTCTTGTTGTAAAACAGGTTGAGCCCGTCGCCGGAGGTGGTCCAAACCTGCACTGGCAGGATAGGGGGGATGATGGGGTCGTCATCGGGGTTGGAAGGGGTACACCCTAATAATATGATTATCAGTGTGTAAAAGGGAGAAATTTTCATTATAAAAAATTTATAGGAAGGGAGGGCTGGAGGCCCTCCCTTCCTATAATTAAAGAATCAAGGTCGCAATGGAATGCGGCCAACTCACCGTTTCTACCGCCTCATTTCCGAGGTACATTCGGTAATAGATCTTTTCATTGGTCGGGTTCATCACCACCACGGCGATCGTTCCATCGGGGTTGAGGAAGGCCGTGGTCAGCAGTTGGGCGCGGCTCGAGGAGCTGGCGATGCGCCGGGCGCCCGGGCGAATGAATTTGGAAAAATGGCCGATGTAGTAATAGGAGTTCATATAATGCAGCGAGCCCTCCGCCGTTTTGGCGTGAATGGGCGCGAAGCAGAAATTGCCCACGTGGTTGGGGCCGCCGGTCTCGTCGAGCAGGATGTTCCAGTCGGTCCAGGCTACGGCGCCGTTGTTGAAGTCGTGGATCATGTTCTCGCCGTATTGCTCGCCCCATTTCCATTGGTCGAAGGTTTCCCAGGAGAAAGGGTAGTTGCAGGCTTCGGTGAGCAGCAGGGGTTTGT
Organism: Lewinellaceae bacterium; assembly: GCA_020636275.1. Classification (GTDB taxonomy): domain Bacteria; phylum Bacteroidota; class Bacteroidia; order Chitinophagales; family Saprospiraceae; genus JADJTT01. The sequence continues at coordinate 661,915 of JACJYD010000002.1, forward strand.
CGGGAAAGGATTCGGCGACCCGCTTGACGTTTTCGTATTGGCGCCCTCCGTTCCAGAGTTCATACCAGTGGAATCCGATCCCCCAGATGTACCGGGCGGCATCGGGATCGCTCAGGTAGGTGGAAGCCCGTTGATAGAGCAGGTCCCGGTTGTGATCCCAGGCGATGAGTTTCTTGTCGGACAGGCCGTTCTTTTGAAGGGCAGGGCCGAGGCTTTTTTTGATAAAATCGGTTTCTTCCTGTGCTGTATAAATGCAGGACTCCCAGGTTTGTTTGGCCATGGGCTCGTTTTGCGGAGTAAGCCCCCAAACCGGAATGCCGGCCTGTTCGTAGGCCTGGATGAATTTGACAAAATAATTGGCCCAGGCGTCGTAGTATTCGGGTTGGAGATGACCTCCCTGCAGCATGTCGTTATTGTCCTTCATCCAGGCGGGCGGACTCCAGGGGCTGACGAACATATTCAGCTTGCCGCCGGCCGCTTCTATGGCCTTTTTAATGAGGGGGATCTTGAATTGCTGGTCGTGTCCGATGTCGAAGGTGTTCAATTCCGCGTCGCCATCTTCGACATACGTATACATATCGCTCGAAAAGTCGCAACTGTTGATGTTGGTGCGGGCAAAGGTGTATCCGATACCGTTTTCAGTGCTATAATAGGCCTGAAGGAGTTCAGCTTGCTTTGCTTCGGGCAGCTTGGCAAAAGTCTCCGCCGAAGCGTCGGTCAATGCGCCGCCGATGCCGATAAAAGTTTGGAAGGTATGGGTGGGATCGACAAATACGCAGGCTTGCTTTTCAAACGGCTGGTCAAAGGGCGCGAAAGTGAGCGTTTCGGTTTTCGACAGGCGATACTCCGTGCTGTCGGCCGTGAGGAAAACGGTTGCCTGGGTTCTTTCGACTGGCTGCGGTGGTTCCACAACAGAGGCGGGTTGTTCGCAGCCGGCCAGGGCTATGAACAAGAGGATGGTTACAATCGGGTTTTTCATGTAAAAAAAATTATAAAAAGCGCACTGCGGCCGTAGGTCGCAGTGCGCTTTTATATGAAATTAATACCCAGCATTCTGCGTCAGTTTGGAATTCTTATCCAACTCGGCTTGCGGGATGGGCCAAAACAGCCGTTCCGGGGTAACATTGTAGCCCAGATTTTCCCCCATGGCGCCTTTGGCGTTATTCATCACTTCGATGGCGCGGCCGGTGCGGCGCAAGTCGTACCAACGGTGTCCTTCGAACGCCAGTTCCAGGCGCCTTTCTTTCTCTATGACCAGCCGCATGTCGGCCTGGTTGGCGGCAGACGTTCCGGGCAGGTTGACGCGGCCCCGGATCTGGTCGACCAGATCACCAGCATCGCTCGTTTGGCCCAGCTCGTTCAGCGCTTCGGCCTTGAGGAGCAGGATGTCGGCCAGGCGGAGGAAGATGTAGTTCTGGTCGCTTCCTTCCTGGAAGTTGCGCCATTTATTGATAAAGGGATAATGGGTCTGCGGCCAGTGCGGATCCGACCATTTGCCGGATACGTCGAGGAAAATGATCGAAGCGTTCTTCCGGATGACATCATTTTCGGCGTCAAAAGCGGCGACCAGATCGTTGGAGGGCAAGTTGAACTTTTTCCAGTCGTCGCCCCGGAAGATCTTGGTGCCCCAGTTGCCGTCGGATGAGCCGCCGGTGTAATTGATCTCGAAAATCGATTCGGCACAGTTCTCCTGGGCGTTATCCCAGAGGTCTTCATAATCCGGCATGAGGGTGTAGCCCTCGGCGATCACCATATTGCAGTATTCGAGCACTTTGGTGTAGTCGTGGGGCTCAATGGTCGCATAGACTTTTGCCAGCATGGCCGCTACAGCGCCGGTGGTGACGTAGCCTTTGTGCGGGGCCGTTTTGCGGACGCGCGGCAGTGCCGTCTCGAAATCCTGGATGATCTGGGCATAGACCTCGTCTTCCGGCGTCCGGGCAGGGAAAATGATAGAGTAGATCTCATCCAGCTTGTCAGCGCTGATGCTTTTTACCTCCTGCAATTGCAGCGGCACATCACCCCAAAGCTGCACCAACTGGAAGTACATGAAGGCCCTGATGAAGGCGGCCTCGCCGATGATCTCCTCCCGGCGCGTATCGCTGAGGCCCGGGTCGGTTAGCGCGTCAATGTTGTTGAGGATAGTGTTCGTTTTGCCGACGGTCGAATAGAGGTACGCCCAGTCGCGGCTGACGTTCCTGTTGGTAGCGTCCAGCTTGTAATCGTCGATCTGGAAGTTGTCGGGGTTGTCCCCGCCGGCATAGGCATCGTCGGCCTGGGCATCGCCATTGACATAGTAGTCAAGCTGGTAGTACTCGTTCTTGAAATCGGAGTACGCGCCGGCCAGCGCTGCTTCCACCTCGCTGGCGGATTTGAAGTAAACAGAGTCGGCATTGGTATTGCCCACGGCAATGCTCTGAGAGACGGGCTCCAGCTCCAGAAAATCCTCGCAGGAGAAAACCGCCAGCATGGAGATAAAGGAAAGGAGAATTATGTGTGGTTTCATTTTTCCTGATTTTAGAATTCAAGGTTAAACCCGGCGATGAGCGTCCGGGATTGCGGATAAGTGCCGTAGTCGATGCCCAGCTCTGTTGCGCTTCTTCCGAAGGCGTTCACCTCGGGGTCGAAACCGCTATAGTTGGTTAAAGTTAGCAGGTTCTGCCCGGTCACGTAAACCGAGAGGCGCCGGATGCTCAGCCGTTCCAACACTTTGGGGTTGATATCGTAGGAAAGGGTCACCGACTTCAGGCGCAGGTATGACCCGTCTTCCACAAATCGGGTGGAGTTGCGCACGTTATCTACGTTGCCGCCACCAATTGCCCGGGGAATATCCGTATCCCGGTTATCGGGGGACCAGCGGCGCAGTACGACGGCCGACTGGTTTTTGCTGTCGAACATGCCTTCCAGGTCGATGCGGGTGGCGTTGAAAATATCGTTGCCCTGGCTGCCCTGGAAGAATATGTCGAGGGTGAAGTTTTTCCACGAAAGCGAATTGGCCATGCCATAGGTGAAGTCCGGGTTGGCGTCGCCGATAATGGTGCGGTCGCCTGGGTCGAAAATGCCGTTCTCGTTCACGTCCTTGTAGATGAGGTCGCCCGTTTCGGGGTCGACGCCTTCGGAAACATAACCGTAGAACACGCCCAGCGGAAGGCCTTCGCGCACGATGGCCACATCCTGGTTGTTGCTGTATACCCTTCCGAAGTAGTACACATCGGTGTACTGCAGTTCGAGGACCTTGTTCTTATTGAAAGAAATGTTGAAATCGGTGTTCCAGCGCAGGCCGCCGGTGGTGTTCACCGTCGAGATGTTGAATTCGAGGCCTTTGTTCTCGATCGTCCCGGCATTGGTTTGGATCGACGTGATGGGCAGAGAGTTGGAAAGCTGGACGTTGAGCAGTACATCGTCGGTTTTCTTGTAATAGGCGTCGGCGATGAAATTCAGCCGGCCTTCCCAAAGGGAGAGGTCGAGGCCTATATTGGACTGTGCCGTCGTCTCCCAGCGCAGGTCGGGGTTGCCATAGGTCACCTGTACCGCAGCAGGCCCGGAAAGCGGGTTGGTAGCTGCGCGGCGGTAGTAGGATATGAGCCCGTAGCGGGCGTAATTGGAAATGCCTTCCTGGTTGCCGTTCTTACCCCATCCGAGGCGGAGTTTCAGGTCGTAAATGGCGTCGAGGCTCTCCATAAACGGCTCTGCTGAGATGCGCCAGCCCAGCGAGAAAGAGGGCATCGTCCCCCAGTGGTGCGCCAGTTTGGAGGAACCGTCGCGCCTGACGGAGGCCGACAGCAGGTATTTGCTCTTGTAATCATAGGTGAAACGGCCGAAGAAAGAGGCCAGCGACCATTCCTGCACATCGGTGCTGGCGTAGATGCTGTTCGCCGCATTCAGGGTCGTTACCGAAACATCGGCAGGGAAGTCGTTGCCGGAGATATAGGAATCACTCCAGTACGATTTTTGAATACTGCTACCGGCCAGGAGCGATATTTTGTTGTCGCCGAAAGCGGCCGAATAGCTGGCAGTGTTTTCCCACAGCCAGATGGTGGTATTGGATTTATCGGCCTGCCCGCTGCCGTTCTGGTTGCGGCCGTAGTTCGTGCGGAAGGGGTCGAGATAGTAAGACCACTGGTGGGCGTTTATATCGGCGCCCAGGTTGGTTTTCAGAGCGAAGCCCTTAAACAGAGTAGCTTCGGCGTTGAAGTTGCCAAAGAGGCGGGTGTCGATAGCCTCCTGGTCGGGGCCGAACATATAGGCGATGGGGTTTTCCCACGATGGTTGGAAGGGGTTGGGGTCGAACTGCCCGCTGCCGTCTTTTTTATAGATGTTGAGGAAAGGCGGGGTATTCAGCGCACTCATGATGACGCCGCCCCGGCCGCTGCTGGCATTATCGGGCGTATCTTTGGTGCTGGATCGCAGCACGTTCATGCTGGCGCCTGTTTTCAGCCAGTCCGTCGCCTGGTTGTCCAGGTTCAGCCGTATCGAATACCGGTTGAAACGAGCCGGCTCCACGATACCTGCCTGGTTGAGGAAGTTGGCTGACAAAAGATAGCGCGATTTGGCGGTGCCCCCGGAAAAGGCCAGTTGGTAGTTTTGGATATTGCCGTAGCCAAAGACCTCATCGCTCCAGTTGGTATACCCGGTGGCCGCCGGGTCGAGAGCGCCGGGGATGATCTCGTCGATCAGGTTCCTGTACTGTTTGGTGCTCAGGGTCTCGATCGTTTTGCGAAGGCCGGAGAAACCTGCGTAAGCGTTGAAAGAAATGGTAGACGTATTGGCCTCGCCGCGTTTGGTAGTAATGATGACTACGCCATTGGCTGCGCGAGCACCGTAGATGGCGGCTGAAGAAGCATCTTTCAGCACGGTCATGGATGCGATATCGGAAGGGTTGAGGCCCCGGATATCGGTGGTGGGCACGCCGTCGACAACGTACAGGGGTTCGTTGCCGGCCAGCACGGAGGTGGCGCCCCGCACCCGCACGGCGATATCAGCGCCCGGTTTGCCGGAAGGCTGCACTACCTGCACCCCTGCTGCTTTGCCCTGCAGCGCCTCGGCGGCAGAAACCATGGGCCGGTTCTTAATAGATTTCGAGTCGATGACGACCACGGCCGTGGTGAGGTCTTCCTTCTTTTGCGTGCCGTAACCGATAACGACGATATCATCCAGCACATAGCTGGCCACTTCCAGCGTGACATCGATCTTCGTCTGGCCATCAATGGCAATCTCCTGCGGTTCGTAGCCGGTGTATGAAAAAACTAGAGTGCCTTCCCGGGCATCAAAGCTGTAGTTCCCATCCAGATCGGTAATGGTCCCACTGGCAGTACCTTTCAGCAATACGGTGGCGCCGATCAGGGGCTCGCCGGTGGCGTCGGTCACCTTGCCGGTGATCTGGGCCGAGGCCGTCGTTACCATAAATATGCAGAACGCGAGAAGTAGAAGTCTGGCCATATGTCTTTTATTTGAAAATAGAGTAAGGAAGAACACTGCGACAGGAGGTCGCAGTGTTCTTAAAAGTTTCTTTACCGTACCAGGACTGCCGACCAGGAGGCAGAGCCGTCATGGGCAGCGGAAATGTCAACGGAAATCGTTATGGTCTCGGTCGTGCCATCATTCACGTAGTTCATGACTTCGTATTGGTTGGTACCGGAACCGCCGTTGGGCGGGTTGGCGCCATCGGCGTTTTCACCGCCGTAGTAACCTTTGTAGAAGCCAATAAACGCAGCTCCGGAAGCTCCGTTGGTCAAGGTGATGATCGGCCGGCCGGAAGGCGACATGTCGGCAGGAGTGAAAGCCCAGGAGTGAACTCCGGAAAGGAAGGCCTGTCCGTTGCCGCCGGCAGCGATCACTTCGGCATCTGTCCAGCAGCCGTTGGGGCTACCCATATATCCGTCGTTCCGGACGGATCCATTGGTTTTGTACTCATAGACACCTCCTGCGCTGAAGATGAACTCATCGTCCGTGATGCAGGACCAGTCATCAGCACCGGTTGAAGAACCATCCAGGAAGTTGGCGGGTACTTGCCACCAGCTCGGATCGCCCAGCCCCGGGCCTACAAAGATCGAATTGGGTGCATTGCGAACCTTCCAGGGGCCCCCGATGAGGTCAGCTTCGGTTACTGAGCCGGAAATCGTGACATCCTTGGTGGCTGTAGCCGAAACAGTACCCCTGGTAGCGGTCAGCGTAATGGTGAAGACACCTGACGAGCTATAGGTATGGGTCGGGTTATCCGCGTTGGAGGTCGCTCCGTCACCAAAGTCCCAGCTATAGCTGGTAGCGTCGTATGACTTGTTCGTGCAGGTCACTTCAGTACCAGCCACATCGACATTAAAACCGGCGACCGGCGGTTCTTTGCCCGGATCGTCATAGTGAACTAGCGTAATTCTCCAGTAGGCATCGGGGATACCGCTGACGTTGCCCGGGAATTTCCACTCGGTTTCCAGGATGAGGGTATCTACGGCGCCGTCGTACAGTTTGATGATATTGTAGGTCACGGAAGTCTGAGGCACGCTGACCTCCGAATCCGTACCGATCTTCTGCAAGCCGATAAAGGCGCCCAGGCCTTCAACCGTCAATTTGCCGGCTCCCATGGTAAAGGTGTGGACCCCGTCGCCAAATGCAGAAAGGTCGCTTCCACCGGGACCAACAAGGTTGGCAGGCGTTGTTTCAAAACAATCGTTGGCGGGTTCGAATACGCCTCCTTCGGCCCAGAAGTCGCCGTTGGAATTGTACGTGTAGCTGCCGTCGCGTCCGAAAATGAACTCATCGTTCATGGAGCAAGGACGGTTGAGGATGTCCTGGTTGTCCCGTCCTAGTCCCCACCAGACCGACGAACGGTCATAGGGACCCACTTCCAGCGGCCAACGGCCGGGACCTACTTCGCGCAGGAATTTCCAGGTCTTGGACTGGTCGCCAACAAGTTTGGTCAACTCGGCATCCGGGTCGACGATCGTGATGGTTTGGCTGGAGACGTCCTGATTGGTGCCATCTGTGTGTACAGCTGTCAGCGTTACGGTGTAGGTACCCACGGACGGATAGGTGTGGGTGGGATCCTCTTCCGAAGATTTGGCAGAACCGTCGCCAAAATCCCAGGAAACCGTCGAGAAGTTTTGGGAGGCATTGGTGAAAATGACGGTTTTAAAATCACTCGGATCAATGGTGTAGGAAAATCCGGAGATCACCTCCTTGACTTCTTCCTTTTTACAGGAAGAGCCGAAGAATCCCAGCGAGACAGCCAACAGGATCAGCCAGGAATTTCGAAGAATGCTTTTCATAAAATCAAGATTTTACAATGGTGAAACTAAAGTGTGAACTTTTCAGACCTGACACCCGGGAGGGACCGGAATCCGCCGGGCATAAGATTACTGAACATTATCTCTATAACGTTTTGATAGATGATTTAGCGGTCTTTTTAAACATTTTTTGTAAGCAATCAATGTTTGCCCAATTAAATTTTGAGAACTCCGCAAAAGGCAAGTATGCAAATCAAGGATAAAACCCGGTGAAATGATAAATTTTGTACCTGACAAAAACTGATCAGGTTAAAAAAAGGCCTGGTCACAGATTCCAGATGTATTCGTTCAGGGAAGCGTCTTTGTCCAGGTCCATTTTCTTTTTCAGGCGGTATTTGCTTTGCTCCACGCCATTGACGGTTATGTGGAGAATGGAGGCGATCTCGGAATTGGAAAATCCCATTCGGATAAAGTAACAAAGGCGGTTGTCGTTGCCGGAAATATTGGGGTGCCGGCGGTGGAGCTCCTGCACGAAGTCCTGGTGCATTTGGTCGAAGGTGAGTTGAAACTGTTCCCAATAGTCTTCCTGGTTCAGTTCGTTATCGATCGACCGGATGAGTTTGCGCAGCTCCCGGCGCTGGGATTCCTGACCAGGGGATTCCAACTTTGAGATCTGTTCCTTCAGGTTGGCCAGAAACTGGTTTTTGTGGGCGCTTTGCAGCACCGAGGCGCTGAGGCGGGCTTGTTTGGCTTCCACTTCTTTTTCGAGGTTCACATTTTGGAGCCGGAGGATCTCCTGTTCGGCCTTGAAAGACCGCTCCTGGAAAAGGGCCTTCTGGTGTTCGAGGAAATATCGCACGATCAGGTAGGCGACCCCAAATGCAGCCGCCGTGCACAGCAGGTAGAACCACCAGGTTTTCCAGAAGGGCGGCGACACCTCGATGTGGAGGGTTTGAACTGCACTCCAGACCTTATCGTTGTTTGAGGCTTTTACGTGGAGGCGGTAGTCGCCTCCTTTGAGATTGGAATAAACGGCCCGGTGTTGTCCGGCGCTCACATAGTTCCACTGCTCGTCGAATCCCTCCAATTGGTAGGCAAACCAGTTCCTGGCAGGCTGGGTGTAATCCGTTCCCGTGAATTCAAAAACGATGCCCCGGTCGGCAAACGTTAAGTGGACGATCGTTCCGGGATCGTTCAGGTCGCCGTTCAACACGGTGCGCCTGTTCCATTTGCCAATGGGGACGGATTGTCCCGACAAGCGAAGGTCGGTAAAGACCACCCTGGGCGGGTGGGGATTGAGGCGGATCTGATCCGGGGCCAGGATGGAAAACCCGTTGGTGCCGCCGAAGACCAGCCGGCCGTCTTCCAATTTCAGGGAAGCGCGGGGATTGTATTGGTTATTTTTCAGATTTTCATCGGTACCGATGTCCAACATTGTACCCGTAGCGGGATTCCAGCGGATGATGCCTTTCTGGGTGCCGATCCAGAGGTTCCCCTGTTCATCTTCCTCGATGCTGTTGATCATATTGGAAGGCAGGCCGTCGCGGGTGTCGTAATGCCGGATCTCCCCGGTCTCAGGCAGGAGGCAGTCCAGCCCTTTGAATTCCGTGCCGATCCAGAGGTTTCCCAGGGCGTCCTGGTAGAGGCATTGGAGGTTGTTCCCCGCCAATGTAGGGGCGAAAAATGTTTCGCCCGTACGGGGAGAATGAGCGGTAGATGTTTCGCCCGTACGGGGAGAATGGGCGGTAGATGTTTCGCCCGTACGGGGTTCGGAATAGCGCAAGATCGCGCCGGTCGGGATGTGGAGCCGGTTGAGGCCCCTGTCTTCGCTTGCGGCCCAGAGGTATTCCCCGTTTTTGTCCAGCAGGATGTCGACGATCTGCACGCTGGAGATGGTTTTAGGATCGGCCGGAACAGAGGGGAAACGGATGAAGGCGTCGGCACCGGGCGGCAGGTAGTTCAGGCCTCCGCCCAAAGTGGCAACCCATAGCCCCCCATCGGGGGCGAGTTCGATATCCCAGATGTTGTTGTGGGAAAGCGATTGCGGATTGCCGGGTTGATTTCGGAAATTTCGCGTAATGCCGCGTTGGGGATCGAAAAAGCTCAGGCCTTCGGCATAGGTTCCCACCCAAATTCCGCCGTTTTTGGCCATTTTCAGACTGGTGACCACGGAGTGGGGAAAGGGTTTGCCGCCCCCGGTTACGGAGTGCAACTCCACGCTCCCGGCCCTGGTTTTCGCATAAAAAAGCCCGCCACCGTCGGTCCCGATCCAGATCTTTCCGGAAGGGTCTTCCTGTAAGGCCAACACCGAACGAAGCCCCATCCGGTGGTAGTCGCTTTCATTTTCATGCACCAAGAAAGGAGAGGTATATACTTTGTGGATATTTACGCCCCCGTTGAAGGTCCCGATCCAGAGATTGCCGATGTGGTCGAACATCAGGTAGTACAAAGCATTGGTATTGAGGGATCGGGGGAAATTGGTAGCGGAAACAACTTGCTGAAAACCTCCCTCGGCAGGATTTCGGATACTCAGTCCGCCGCCGTCGGTAGCAATCCAGAGGAAGCCCAGGGAGTCGAGCGCCAGGTCGGTGATGATGTTGTGGGAGATCGTAGTTGGAAGGCCGTTTTTTTCAAAAAAGAAATGTTCGAACTGCTTTTGCTGCAGATCGTATTTGTACAAGCCGCTCCCCGCTGTGCCGATCCATAGATTTCCCTGCCGGTCGAGGCAAAAGGATTTGCCATAGCTGTTGAGGTTGAGGGAGTCCGGGCTGTTGATCACTTCGATCGACCGGGAGGACTGATCGTAGGCGTTGATGCCCCGGCCGTCGGTCCCGATCCAGACCTTTCCCCGGCCGTCTTCCAGAAAATCGAAAATGAAATCGCCGCTAAGCGTTTTTGCGCCGGGCTGGCAAGTTGTACACAAGTGCTCGACCTGCTTCCGGTTTTCATCAAAGACAAAAACGCCCTGCCCAAGGGTGCCGACCCATAACCAGCCCCGGCTGTCTTCGTAAAGGCTCCGAACGGTGGTTTTATTCCAGTCGATACCGGACTGGGCTTCGGCCGGAAAGCGTTCGAACCGGCCCTTTGACCGGTCCCATACGCTGATACCGGCCTCCCGGTGCCCAATCCAGATCTTGCCACTCCGGTCTTCCATTAGCGTGAGCACGGTGGGCCCTTGCAGCGAGGTACTGTCGCCGGAAATGGGCAAAAAAACCTTACATTCGTAACCGTCGTAGCGGTTCAGTCCGTAGCGGGTGCCGATCCAGACCAGGCCTTCCCGATCCTGCAACAGGGAGTAGACCGTGCTGTGCGAAAGACCGTTTTCCACCGTCAAATGGTCGAAGGCCAGCGGAGATCGAAAGGGCTGACTTTTACCAACTAGTTGGATCAGGAGTAAAATGCCGGTCAGAAGGTGTATTTTCCTTTGGAATCCGTATGGGAGCATACAGATGCTTAATTTTCTTCAAAAGTAACATTTGTTTTGGCGTATTTTTGAACTCACCAATATTTGTAAAAAGGGACCTGCGGCCGTAGGTCGCAGGTCCCTTTTAATTTTTTTCTATGCTTGGAGACAAAAAACTGGAAGTCTACGAAGACTATCGCTCCATGGGGATCACCCTGAAGTGGTTTACCCCCATGGCTTTTTTTCTGTTGTTCTTTAGTTTCGCCTGGAACGGGTTTCTGGTCTTTTGGTACTCTATGGCCTTCACCGGCGAGGCGCCCTGGATCATGATCCTCTTTCCGGTCCTCCACGTAGCGGTAGGGTTTTACCTGATCTACTACACGCTCTGTCTGTTTTTTAATAAAACCAATATCGATATTGCCGGCGATTACCTCACGGTGAAGCATAGCCCCATCCCCTGGTGGCGGGGCAACCGGCGTGTTCCGACCAATGCCATCGAGCAATTGTACGTAACGGAAAAGAAGTCGCAAGGAAAGAACGGCACGCAATTCAAATACCAGCTCCGCGCCCGTTTGTACGACAAAAATGATGTGGAACTCCTGGCCCTCGACGAAGTCTCGCCTGAGGAATTACAGCAGATCGAAGAACACCTGGAGCGATTCATCGGGATCAACGACGAACCGGTGAAAGGAGAGTACGGAAGAAAGAAAGAGGATGTCCGCGAAGAACGGCCCCGAAGGCAAGGCCGCCCCTTTTCCGATCCGATCCTGGGCTCGGTCTACCTCTCCCGGGAAGGCGATTTTTTCGAACTGAAAAGCGAGGAAATGGAGATCGTCAGCGTGACGCAGTACGACTGGAACGACGGTAACTCCGACCGGGCCTTCCAGTTGCTCACCCCGGATAAACAGGAGCGCCGGGTCTTTCTGGAACAAAGCCAGGCCATTCTCCACCTCTACCAGGAACGCGAACTGAGTATTTTCGAGACCAACCTGACCCGGTTTCAGCTGGATACGCCGCCCAACTCGATCCTGGTCAAGGGAGTGGAGTACTTCCCCAGCCATTTCAAAACGGGAAAGTACTTCACCACCGGCATTTCCAAAGGCCTGGAGGTAAAGCAATGGTTTTATGCGGCGAAAGACCGGCAGTCCTTTCTCCGGGTCGTCAATTTCCAGAATACGGTCACTTTTTACCTGGGCGAAAAGCTCCAAAGATCCGATTTCGACGATTCGCTCGATCTGGATCAAAAGCCGGAAAGGGATCTGGAAACGCGGGAACGGGGGTGGGATGAGCAGGATCTGGTTTAGTGTTTAACGCGAAACGAGCTTGAATCCCACATTCCGTCCCATTCCCTGGAAAATGGCCAGGTTGATCCAGGCCAGGGCGAACTGTTCGAGCAACCCGACCCGGTCGGCTTTCCCAAAGTCGTAACATTCGGCAAAGCCGGCATCTTTGGCCAGTTGGGCCGTCACCGCCTTGGCGCGCTCATCGTCGCCCGCCATGAACATATCCAGGCGCACCGGGCCGTAATCCGGGTTTTTCATATTCTCAAACCCGGTCGAGTTGAAACACTTGACCACCGCAGCCTGGGTCAGATCGGCGAAAGCATGGTAAGCCGTAGCATAGGGCTCGGGCTTGCTCCGGATCGAATTGGTCGCGTCGATGATGATCTTTCCCGAGGTCTCCCCGAATTGGTCGGCCAGGTCTTTAGCGATCTGGGGCGGTGTGGCGACCAGGATCACCTCCGCTTGCCGGACGGCTTCTTCAATCGGAAAAACGCCGGTATTCGGGTTTTTCAGCAATTCCTGTCCTTTGAAGTGTTGGGTGTCTTTTGTTCCCAAAAAGATCTGATGGCCCGCTTTGGCCCATTGGGCGGCCAGTGCGCCGCCCACGTTTCCGGTTCCGATAATGGCGATGTTCATAATTAAGATTTGCGCTGTATCATTTTCATTCAATACAAATACCCGTCAACGGGTTTCATTTTTTCCGGCAATTCCTTTTCTCCCAACATTTCCCGCAAATTCCGCTCGATGGTATTGCAAATGGCCGATAGGGCCACATCGGTGACCTTGTTCTCAAACGGATCCTCATTGGCAGCTCCCGTTCTTTCCATGATGATGAACACCCCGGCGATCAGCACCGAGAGCGGGATGATGAGCCAGGCGAAAGATACGAGTTGTTCGGACAGGAAGAAACCCAAAAGGCCGAATGGCAGCATCAGGGCGAAGAGCACGACGAACACCCGGGTGAAAAAGTCGTATTGGCGGGGCAGGGGCGTGTTCTTGATCCGCTCCACGCCGCCCTGGTAATTGGCCAGGGCCAGCAATTGCCCTTCCATCTGGAAGCTGTCGAAACCGCCAAGGGTGCCGTTGGCCATGGCCTCGTAGATCTGCCGGCCCATGAGCAACTGGATGGCGTTGGGTTTGTGATCCATGCGGGCGACCTGTGCATAGGCCTCCGTTTCGAGGAAAGGCTGGATCTCCGCCCAGTTTTCCTGTTCCCGCAACTGCAGGCGCAGGGCATGCACCCAGGCGATCTGTTGGTAGATCAGGCTCTTCTTGAAATTTTCACTTCGTTCGCGATCGTAATTGGGCTGATGGGCATGGCTGTCGGTGAAGGTGATCACCAGCCGGGCCAGCACCCGGCTCGAATTGACGATGCCGCCCCACAGGGTCCGGGCTTCCCACCATCGGCCGTAGGCGGAGTTGTTGCGGAAAGCGACGAAAATGGCCAGGGCCGAACCTAATAAGCCGATCGGCGTGAAGTTGATGGCCAGTTCCTTGCGCTGGGTCAGGTAGAAAAGCAACCAGACGATGGCAGACCATACGAGAGTGAATAATACCTGGTTTTTGATATAGCCCCAGACCCTGAGCGGATGAAAATTTCGTTTGACGATCATGGTTAAAAAGATTTTCTGAAAAAGAGACCTGTATTGCTGGAAGTTCGAAATTCATTTCCCGTTCCCGACAGTTCACTGGCTAGGCCAAACTGCCAGCCCTTTTTATCCAACCCTGCACGCAGCCGCTGCAGGCTGTAGATATGTCCGGAGTTGTTGAAAAGGGTATAGAGCTCCAGGCTGGTGTACAATTTCCAATCTGAAAAGAGGGGAGGGGTGAACCGGAAAATGGAAAACCAACTGTATTCCGGCGCTTTTTTCAGCCCCACGGAAGCCAGGCCGAAGAGCATCCAGTTTTTCCGGTTTTTGAAAATGTGCAGCCCCGCATCGACCCCACCACCGGAACTGCCGATCTTGCCGACCAGGCTGGCGCCCAGGCCCGCTTTCGTGGTGTAGTTGAGGTACGCGCCGGTAAAGATGTTGGGATGATTGTCGTAATCCAGCGTTGCGCGCGTCCTGCTGAATACCGACCACCGGAACTGCCGGTCCAGCGGTTTGAGCCACTGCACATCGGCGAAGACCTGTTTGTCTCCGGCCATGAGTTCGAGGCTTTGGGCCTGCAGGCAGGTGCAGGCCCAAAGGGAAAAAAGGAAAAAGAAGAGGAGTTTCTTCATGATCATTTCATCAGAGACTCGATCACCAATTTAGCTGCGGCGGCGCCGGAGTTTTGTTGCTGCCCCGTGATCAGATTGCCGTCCTGGATGGCATAGGGGGTGAACGGCGCCTGCACCTTGAAGGTGGTGTTGGCCATTTTGCGGGCGTTATCCTCAATGCGATACGGCTGGATCTTTTGCCCCACGGCCTGGTCGGCAAAATCCTCTTCGCTGTTGGCGAAACCCGTCCAGGTTTTGCCTTCCACCAGATATTTCCCGGTCGACAGTTTGGTGTCGGTGAGGATGGTCGTGGAGTGGCAAACGGCGGCGGCGGGCTTGCCGCTTTCGTAGAAGCTGGCGAAGAATTTCATCAGTTCCTCATTATCCTTGAACGTATACATAGGGGCCTGTCCGCCGACCAGGAAAATGGCGTCGTATTCAGAGGGGTCTACTTCGCTCAGTTTGACCGTATTCTCGGTCAGCGCCATCAGGGCCGGGCTGTTGATGAAGCCCATGCTGATCACATCGCCTGCGGAGTAGCCGCTTTCATGACGCGGATCGCTGAACCCGTCGAATTCGATCTTCCCGCCGTTGAGACTGGCGATGACCACTTCCAGACCCGCTTGAGTGAATTCCAGGAAAGGGTGGGTCAATTCCGCCGCCCAGCACCCGATCGGCCATCCGGTCTGTTGGGATACCGAAGGATTGGAGGCGATCATTAAAACTTTTTTCTTCGTGCCTTGCTGGTCGCCATGCCCATAGGCGTGACCGACCACTTCTTTAATGGATGAAGTCATGTTTATTGTATTTTTTTGGCAAAATTAGGGGTGACACTTATCTTTGTCTATATACTGACCAATTAGTATGGTACTTACTTTTTTGAAAGTATATTGGTAATCAAATATATAGGAAGTGAAGAAGAGCAAGCAAAGCTTGTTCTTCTGAAAAAAAATCAACCATGCCAGACTTCATTTATAAAGGAAAAGTGTACTACAACCCCGTCGAATTCGCCATGGACCGGCTAGGCGGCACCTGGAAAATGCCCATTCTTTGGCGTCTGAAGGACAAGACCTATCGCTTCAGCGAGTTAAAGCGCGCCATCGAACACATTTCGGATAAAATGCTCACCACCCAATTGCGCGAATTGGAGCAGGACGGGTTCATTCACAGGGAGGTATTTCCGGTTGTGCCGCCTAAGACGGAATACAGCATCACCGAAAGAGGCCGGATGGCGATCCCGATTGTCGAGACCCTGCGCAATTTCGGCATCGACCTCATGGAGATGGAGGGGTTTGATGTAGGGTATTACCGGTAAGGGGGGCAATTAATCACCGCCTCACTCCGAAATATTTTCTAAATTTGATTATGAAAAACGGCTATATTACCTGCGTTGCATTTGTCTCGTTGTTCTTTGGCGTGACTTCTTGTGCCCTGGGGCAGGACACTCGAGATATCTTCCTGGAATTGAAAGCCAAAGATAGCTTGCTCTTTTCCCTGGTCTTCAATACCTGCGACACGGCTCAATTGCGGGATCTCATCAGCGATGATTTCGAGTTCTACCACGATAGAGGTGGGATCACGGACTCCAGGGAGGGATTTCTCGCCGGAATTCCCGGGATGTGTCAAATGAATTATAAGGCGAGGAGGGAATTAGCGGTGGAGAGCCTGCAGGTTTTTCCCCTATACGACAACGGGGTGTTGTACGGCGCTGTCCAGACCGGAATGCACCGTTTTTATGGAAAGGAAGAGGGTAAGCCGGAATACCTGACCAGTACAGCCCTGTTTACCCATTTATGGATCATCGAAGGGGGAGACTGGAAACTGAAAAGAGTGCTGAGTTATGATCACCAGACCCCGGGGGAATAATCCCCGAACTTAATATGCTGGAGCGAAGAACCTTCAAACTGGAAAAAGACGACTCGGTGCTCCTCCTGGAGATCCCCTCCCGGAATTTCTTCATTTACAACTATTTCTTCCTGATACTGGCCCTGGTGTTTTTGGGGGTAGCGATCATGCTACCGATCGTTCCGGTCTATTTTCCCATGCTTCATTTGACCTGGTGGCTGGTTGTGCCGCTTATGATCCTGTTCTTTTTCCTGACCTATCGGGCGTTTTCCCTGTTCGTTTGGGTGGAGAAGGGCTTTGAATTCTTAAAGCTGGACAGAGCAACCGGGCAGGCTTACTACTGGAAAAAAGGGCTTTGGATTTTTGGTTCCCATACTATGCCCTTGTTGGAAATCGGCGAATTTTATTGGTGCCCGGAAAATGAGGCGATTGTGGATGATTCCCATCGCTATGGTCTGGCTGGCGGACGCCTCTGCTTCCGGATCAGTGGGGAGCGCCACCGGATTGGGGTGGCTTTGACCAAATCGGAAGCAAAGTACTGCCTGGTGGTATTGAACCGGTTTTTGAAAAACGCAGATCTATGAAAAATACCGCGCCTTATCTGATGCTACTCCTCCGGGTGGGACTTTTTGTGCTCTTCCAGGCCACAATTGCCCTGCTTTTCTATATCCTGGGGAGCGAGGCGCCCTGGGTTCGTTCGGAAGGCTATTGGGCCATTGCAGGATTGCTGGCCAACGGGGTGACCTTTTTGCTTCTGGTAAAATTATTCCGGAAAGAGGGTGTGCGGTATTTCGACAATTTCCGCTTCGTCCGGAAAGACTGGTGGAAGGACCTCTTGATCGCCATTGGCCTGCTAATATTGGCCGGACCCATATCCACCTTTCCCAATATCTGGCTGGCAAAGGGATTATTGGGGTCTACGGAGGCCTCTGCGGCACTCTTCTTTCGGCCATTGCCCCTCTGGGTGATCATCATCAGCTTTTTGTGGCCGTTTGCGCAAGGATTGGTCGAACTACCTACCTATTTCGCCTATGCCATGCCCCGGATTGAAAAACAACTGAACAACGGCTGGATCGCCTGGGCTCTGGCTTCTTTTTTTCTGGCCTTTCAACACGCCGGCCTGCCCCTGATCTTCGACCTGAACTTTATCCTTTGGCGCATCGGAATGTTCCTGCCCTTCGCCTTTTTCATAGGGTTGTGCCTCAAGATTCGTCCCCGCCTGTTTCCTTACCTGATGATCAGTCATGCGCTGATGGATCTGGTGGTGGTGCTTATGATCCCGGTAAAGGGGTAATTTGGGTAGCATTCACTGATCCATACCCCTCATTCGCTGAATAAATTTTTTTCTTCCCTCGCAATGGTTTAATGTTACGGGCATATACTTTAAAAAAGTGATTGGACGGCCGTCGGCTGCAATGATCCCAAGCCACTTCGTTTTAAGTAAAAAAAATCCATTTACGATGAAGAAGATATCATTAGCAATAGGCATACTTGCCTTCATTTTTTCCACCGCTTTTTCCCAAACCTACAAGATCGTCGACACCGGCCAAACGGAATGCTTCAACAATCAGGGCCCCATTCCGGCGCCTTTGCCCGGAGCGGCTTTTTACGGACAGGATGCCCAGCACAACGGCAATCAGCCGGCTTACCAGGACAACGGCGACGGCACTGTGACCGATCTGGTGACGGGGCTGATGTGGCAGAAAAATCTCTACCCCGGAAAATACACCTACGTCCAGGCCCTTGCCGGCGCCGATACCTGCACCGTTGGCGGCTACGACGACTGGAGATTGCCCACCATCAAGGAGATGTACTCCCTGATCCTCTTTTCGGGAAAAACCGGAATGAACGCTCAGACTTCCATTCCTTTTCTCGATACCAATTACTTCGATTTCCGCTATGGCTTTGAGGATACCGGGGAGCGCTTTATCGACGCACAATACATCACGAGCACGGAATATGCAGGGCTCACCATGGGGGGCGCCTTTACGGCCTTTGGCGTTAACTTTGCCGATGGGCGGATCAAGGGCTATCCGGCGGGGATCACGCCGATGGGTGAAAAACTCTTTGAAGTGCGCTACGTGCGCGGGATTTCCAACTATGGCGTCAACGACTTCGTCGACAACCAGGACGGTACGGTCACCGACCAGGCGACCGGGTTGATGTGGACGAAAGCCGACAACGGCGAAGGCCTGAACTGGGAGGAAGCCCTGGCTTGGGTCCAGGCGAAAAATGCCGAAAATTACCTGGGCTACGACGACTGGCGGCTGCCCAATGTCAAGGAGTTGCAGAGCATCGTCGATTACACCCGTTCGCCGCAGACGACCAATAGCGCCGCACTAGACACCGTTTTCGAATCCTCGACCATCACCGACGAAGGCGATATGACCAACTATCCCTTCTGCTGGTCCAGCACTACCCATGGCGACGGGCCACCCGATATGGCGTATACCAAAGCGGCCTACGTCTGCTTTGGCGAAGCGCTGGGGTTTATGGAAATGCCGCCGATGTCGGGCAACTATTTCCTGCTGGACGTACATGGAGCCGGCGCCCAGCGCAGCGATCCCAAGACCGGCGATCCGGCCGATTATCCGCTCGGGTTCGGTCCGCAGGGCGATGTGATCCGGATCTTTAACTTCGTGCGCCTGGTGCGCGATGTGGATGGCACGACGGGGATGAGAGAGCTGGAATCGGAAGAGAATAGGGTAGCCGTGTTCCCCAACCCGGCTATGGATGTGCTGAATGTCGTGTTCGATACGGATTTTTGGGAAAATGGGGAAGTGGGGTTGTACGACAGTGCGGGCAGAGTGGTCTTTTCCGGGGTTGTTGCCGGTCGTCAGATTGCCTTGAAGATGGATTTTCCAGCCGGGGTGTATTTTCTCCGGTTGGAGAAGGATGGAGTTGGGGTGACAAGGAAAATCATTTTGAATTGAATGAATTATACAGAAAAAGATGAAAGCGGCCCAAAAGAAACTTAAAATCACCGAGCTCCTGGTCATCTCCCTGGTCTGGCTGGTGCTGGTGCTGGCCCCCTTTCTGTTTTCAGGGGAGAGCCGGTTTCAGAGCTGGGAGCGTTTTTTGCGACCGTTCGAGGTGCTTGGCCCTCTTTTCGTGCTTTTCCTGGTCAACCGGTTGGTCCTGACTCCGCGTTTGTTTTTTCGAAAAAAGTGGGCCCTGTTTTTTGTTTCGGTTTTTCTTCTTGTCGGGTTGTTCACCCTTGGGTTGTTGTTCCTGCACCACCCGCAAATGCGCCCGGCAGGCCCTCCCGGGGGCCCTTTCCCGGGACCGCTACCCCCTCACGTCAATTTTCTGATCACATCCGTTTTGCTGATCGGCTTCGATACCGGCTTGCAACTATCCATTCGCTCGATGCAGATCGAGCGGGAAAAGGAGGAACTGGAAAAGGAGAACATCAAAAACCAACTGGCCTTCCTGCATCACCAGATCAGTCCACATTTTTTCATGAACACCCTGAACAATATCCATGCCCTGGTGGACATCAGCGGGGAGCGGGCAAAAGATGCGATCCTCCAATTGTCGAAAATGATGCGGTATCTCCTCTACGACACGGCCCACGGTCAAACCACGCTGGCCCAGGAGATCGAATTTATGCGGAGTTACCTGGAGCTGATGAAATTGAGAGTGTCGGATAAGGTGGATATCCAACTGCACCTCCCGGACGAGGTCCCGGAGGCGATCCTCCCGCCGCTCCTGTTCGTTCCCTTTGTGGAAAATGCGTTCAAGCACGGGGTTAGCTATCAGCAACCCTCTTTCATTCACATCGATCTGCGCGTGGAGTCCAAAGCATTGCATTTCCTGGTCGAAAACAGCAAGGCCATATCACCCCGCTCCGACGAAGGCTCCGGCATCGGCATCGAGAACGTCCGCCGGCGCCTGGATCTGATCTATGGCCCGGATTATCGTTTGGAAATTGAGGATAGGGGGGGTATTTTTAGGGTGGAGCTATTCATTTTAAATAGTTTTTGAGTTTATAAGGGTATAAGTTTTTAATGTTAGCGTAGCGTCGTCTCGAAGAGGACGCGGCGTTTGATCATTTTGGGTTTACGGAGCGTTTTTCCTCCCCTTCCCTTTGGAGGGGGAGGAAACTTTATGCTATCGCAGCCAGAATAAAACTGTAAAAATTGCTTTACTGCCTCGCCATCGACGACGAACCCCTGGCGCTCAAAAAGATCGCCGGGTATATCGAGAAGACGCCCTTTCTCGAAGCGGTAGCGCTATGCGAAAGCGCTTTCGAGGCTATGGAGGTGCTGGAGAAAGAGCGCGTCGATCTGCTGTTCGTCGATATCAATATGCCCGACCTGAGCGGGATGGAATTTGTGAAAAGCCTGGTCCAAAAACCCGAAGTGATCTTTACGACGGCCTACAGCGAATATGCGGTGGAAGGATTCAAAGTGGATGCGCTGGATTATTTGTTGAAACCCTTTGGATACGACGAGTTTCTCCGGGCGGCCAACAAGGCGAAAATGCGCCTCCAACCCCGGGAGGAGAGTCCGGAGCAACTGGCGCTCAAAGATCAGCACCTCTTTCTGAAATCCGGTCATAAGATCGTGCGGCTCAAACTGGCCGACATCACCTACATCGAAAGCCAGAGCGAATATTGCCGTATCCACAGGACCGGTGGCAAACCGGTCATGACGCTCATCAGCCTGAAAAAACTGGAAGAAGCGTTACCTGCTGACCGGTTTATGCGGGTGCACCGCTCCTTTATCGTCCACCTGGCCAGGATCAACACCATCGAGGGCAACCGCATCACTTGCGGTGACGAAAAGGCCATCCCGGTGAGCGAACAATACCGGGAGGCGCTGAAAAAGTATATCGATCAATTTTTCCTTTGAAACCCGGCGCCATTCGTACGGGTTGGAAAAGGTGAAAAAAAAGGAGAAAGGTTTACCTTTAAGGTCCATACCATTTAAAATTCCAACTATATGAAAAACAGCGTTCTCACCCTGGCATTGCTACTCGCCACCGTTTCCTTGTTTGCCCAATGGACGAATGAAACGGACGTAAATACCCTGGTTGCGGCTACTGAAGCGGAAGACATGCAATCGGCGGGGACCTCCGATGGCAAGACATATGTAGCCTATTGGCACAATCTGCCGGGCCCGGAATATTACGAAATGCGCTTGCAATTGCTCGATGAAAACGGGTATCCGTTGTTCGGTCCGGAAGGAATGCTGGTCAATAACGTAGTGCCGATGAGCAGTTATACGGTGCTCTGGTCGATCACCGTCGATGCACAGGATAATGTGTATATCGGATTTAACGGCAGCGGTGCGGGCAACCTGGCCTATGTGCATAAAATTGCTCCCGACGGCACCCAACTTTGGGGCGCCACGGGCGTCAATGTTGGCGCCGGATACGATGTGAAGGTCTTGCCATTGAGCAATGGGGAAGCCATCGTTTCCTGGCTGCCGGGCGACCAGGGGGTTTTTCAAAAATTCGATGCTAACGGCAATGCGGTTTGGGCCGATCCGGTGACCATCCAGCCGCTGGTAGCGGGCCACAAGACCAGCGCCGGCGAATGGGCGGAAATGGCCAACGGAGATTTTGTGCTGATCTTCCACGACCGGGGCGGGTTCGGATTGAGCTCCATTCCCCATGCGCAACGCTACGACACCGATGGCAATGCTGTTTGGCCATCGCCCGTAGCCCTCACCGATGGAGTGTATACCGTTTTTAACCGTCGCTATCCACTCCGGCAAGATGGGGACAATCTCTATTTTGGATACTCGGGCGCTGTTGGCCTGAAGTTTTATTCCTATCTGCAACGCCTCAATTCCGATGGTACCCTTCCCTGGGGGATTAATGGGAGCGATTTTTCGACACAGTCGGCCGATTATGAGCGGGAAACAGAAATTGCATTCAGTGCGGGCTCGGATTATGTCTGGGCTATTTGTGAATACACCGACCCTTCCCAGGGTATGGCAGGGGAGTACGTCCAGAAATTTGACAAAGAAACCGGAGCCCGGAAGTTGTCGGATCTGGGGAAAGTCGTATTTCCCATCGATGCCGCCTATATTTCTCACCGGGGCGACTTGCAATTGATCGACGATCAGCCCTTGTTCATCGTGTCCGACGGTACGAGCAACGGGGTATTTCCCCTCGATCTCCTGGCTGTTTATCTGGATGCGAACGGCGATTTTGCCTGGCCGGAAGAGACTCGCCCGGTGGCCACAAACGATACCGGAGTAAAAGGGCGCATCCAGCTCAACCGCCCCGCCGGCGGCAACAGCGTATGTGTGTGGACCGAAAACCGGACAAGTGTTGGCGAGAGCCGTCCCTATGCCCAACAAGTAGCCGTGGCCTGTCTGGCGCCTACCGCCGGATTTACCGCTTCCTCGAATGAACTGGATGCCGCTTTTACCAGCACGGCCGTCGATGCAGATTCGATTATTTGGGATCTTGGAGACGGGAATATTGCCATCGGCGAGACCATCACTCATACCTACCCGGCACCGGGTACCTACACCGTTTGTCAGTATGTGTTCAACGCATGTGGCGCGGATACCCTATGCCAGGATATTTCGGTCATCAGCACAGGGATAGTGGATTTGACCCGGCAGTATGCGGTAGAGATTTTTCCGAATCCCAACCACGGGGTATTCTCAATCGGGATGGATTTGCCGGCTGCGACGCGGGTCTCGTATCGCATATTCACGGTATGGGGAAAATCAGTAGGGGAAGGGACGTTGGAATTGACCGGCGGCGAGCAGGTGATTCCGGTGCAAGGAGCCTTACCGGCCGGGAGTTATTTGTTAAATATTCAGATAGATGGTCAGGGAATAGTGCTTCCATTTGGGGTAGTTCGGTAAGCCGATTGAACAGTTGGGGCCTATTGTTCGTTCCACTGGGGTGTTTTCATCCTAAATTTTGCCATGACCCCTATATTTCTCATTTCATTTGTGGCCCTGGCTGCCCCTCTCGCCTGGTATTACGTCTCCATTCGAGCCCATTTCGGAGGACGTCTAACAACGGCGCAGAAAGACGCATTCCGTCAATCCAGGCAGTGGACCGGCGACAAATTTGAAAATAGTTCGCCCACGAAAATAGACCTGAATGTGGGGTCGATCCCGGGACTGATCCGGGCGAATATCCAGGCTCGAAAATTTCGCGCACCGGAGCACCCCTTGCCCGTACTGCCGCTCGACCAGGAGCGTTACCTGAAGGAAGATACCCGGCCTCTGTTTACCTGGTTTGGCCATTCGGCGCTATTACTTCGGTTGAACGGCAAAAACCTCCTGATCGACCCCATGCTGGGCCCTGACTCCTCACCGATCGCTCCGTTCGCCACCAGACGCTTCAGTGAAAACACCCTGGATTTGATCAACCAATTGCCTCCTATCGACGCCGTGTTGCTGACCCACGACCATTACGACCACCTGGATTATGAGAGCATAAAAAGGCTGCGCCCGATCGTGAATACGTGGTTGGTAGCCCTGGGCACGGCACGGCATTTGGAGGCTTGGGGCATTCCTGCGGACCAGATCACCGAATTTGACTGGTGGCAGCAAGCCGAATTTGCAGGTATTACCCTTACTTTCACGCCCTCCCGCCATTTTTCCGGAAGAGGCCCTTTCGACCGTTTCCAATCCCTCTGGGGCGGCTGGGTGTTCCAAACCCCGCAATACCGGATCTACTGGAGTGGCGACGGCGGGTATGATACTCATTTCCAGGAAATTGGCGAGCAATACGGTCCCTTCGACTGGGCCTTTATGGAGTGCGGGCAATACAACGAATTATGGAGGCAGATCCACCTGCACCCCGAGGAAGCAGTGCAGGCGGCGATCGAAGCGAAGGCGAACGTGGCCATCCCGGTGCATTGGGGGGCATTTTCCCTGGCGGTGCATCCCTGGCGGGAGCCGGTGGAGTGGTTCGTAGCAGAGGCGGAGCAAAAGGGCCTTGGCTTCTGTACACCAAGGCTGGGAGAAACGGTGGTGATGGGGGAGGAGCCCGGTTTAAAATGGTGGGAAACAACTATTTAAATCACCGCAACGGCGCGACGGACGCGACGTTAGAGCGGAGATATTCCTCAAAAAAGATTTTATGATCGGAACTACGTCGCGTCCGTCGCGTCGTTGCGGTAAAAAAAAATAAAAAGTAATAATGCCTACATTCGACATCAATCAAATCCCTTCCCAGAAGGGCCGCGTCGCCATCGTCACCGGTGCGAACGCGGGACTGGGGTATGAAACCGCTTTGGTATTTGCCCAGAAAGACCTGACCGTGATCATGGCTTGCCGCAACCTGGAAAAGGGCGCTAAGGCCCGGGATAAGATCCTGCAACAGGTACCCGGCGCCGACCTGGACCTCATGCAGTTGGACCTGAGCGCTATGCAGTCCGTGCGAGAATTTGCGGAGCACTTTCTGAAAAAATACAATCGCCTCGACCTGCTCGTCAACAATGCCGGGGTGATGGTACCCCCGTATACAGAGACGGAGGATGGCTTTGAGCTTCAATTTGCCACCAACTACCTTGGGCATTTTCTGCTGACCGGACTCTTGCTCGATACCGTGTTGCAGACACCTCAGTCCAGAGTGGTTTCGCTCAGTTCGATCGCCCATAAAAATGGAAAGATCCGGTTTGAGGATCTGCAAAGCCGGAAGAAATATTCGGCTATGGGGGCTTACAGTCAGAGCAAGCTGGCCTGTCTGTTATTCGCCTACGAGATGCAGCGGAGGTTGGAGAAGAAAGGATCTTCCACCCTTTCTGTGGCCGCACACCCGGGCGTATCGAATACTGATTTGCCGAGGCATTATCCCAAATGGACCAAAATCATCGAACCTTTGATCGTGCCTATATTTACCCATTCTCCAAAACAAGCTGCTGAGCCTACCCTTTACGCTGCACTGGGGCAGGATGTGAACGGGGGCGATTATTTCGGTCCGGATGGCTGGAATGAGATGAAAGGGCAGGCTACCAAAGTGAATTCCACTCCTTTGTCAAAAGACCCCGAGGTGGCCCGAAGGCTTTGGGAAGTTTCGGAAGAGCTGACGGGAGTGCGGTATTTGTAAAAATGTCTAGTCCGGGTTTCTGGATTTTTTTTATTTTTAAGTGCCACTTTAAGCTCTTATAATTTATTCAGAGCTGGAAATAGATTAACCGCAACGACGCGACGGACGCGACGTGAGAGAGGAAATATTCCTCAAAAAAGATATTATGATCGGACCTACGTCGCGTCCGTCGCGTCGTTGCGGTAAAAAATTAAAAAATAACCTCAAATTCAAAAATTATGCACCCCATTCTCAGAAACATCCTGGCCGTTATTGCAGGCATCGTCGTTGGAAGTGTTATCAACATGGGCATTATCATGCTCAGCAGTTCGATCATTCCGCTCCCGGAGGGAGTAGACCCATCGAGCATGGAAAGCCTGAAGGCGAACATGCATCTCTTTGAGCCCAAGCACTTTTTATTTCCCTTCCTGGCGCATGCGCTCGGCACCCTGTCCGGCGCCTGGTTGGCAGCCCGGATCGCAGCCAACCGTCAACTGGTGTTGGCCCTGGTGATCGGCGTGGTATTTCTGATCGGGGGGATTATGAATGTGATCAGTCTACCCGCTCCGGTTTGGTTCGATGTGTTGGATCTGGCGGCGGCATATATCCCGATGGGGTGGTTGGGGTGGAAACTGGCTGGAGGGAAATAAAAAATAGCCTATTATGAATCTGGAAGAAAATGTCCGGGACCTGATCGCCAACAACCAATTCGATGCCACATTTAAGCAGCTTTTTCATTTTTTTAATGAATTAAAGAAAGAAAATGCGGATCGATACAAATCCGTGCAAGGGCATCACGATGATCTGACGGTGTTGTCTTCTCAATTTTATCATACCGAGCACAAGGACAAGATGGGGATCTCCCCGCAGGAAGCAGGGCAGATCGACCGCAACCGGGTGGCAGTGGGCTTGCTGGCAGTGCTTGATGCTTGTAAAAGCGAATTGGATCTGATCTATTCCGATATACCTTTGCCGGAATATTCCAATGGAATTATTGAAAAAAAGACTTTGACCGGGTATCCCAAGCGGTTGCCCGACGAAAACTTTGCAGCAGAGCTCCTCACCAACCAAATCCTCCTAAAAAAGACCAAGACTGGTGAACTTCAGATCCGGATCAACCGAGGGGATGTGCGGGAATATGTCATTTCCAACGCCGGGAAAAAATACCTGAACCAAAAACACGTGGCGGGGCGAAAGGAAGAATTGCTGGCCAGGGACCAGGAAATCCATGATTTTGTGCTGAACGCACCTGCCGGAAAGGCCCACGTGATCGATCTGAAGGGAATGGACCTTCCCCTGCGTTGGTTGTCGGGTGGCGCTATTTCCATCGTGGAATGGAAAAAGAAAAAATGGGTTCCTTTCTTTTTCCGGGACATTGAACCCTATGGGTGGAATATTTCCCTCGGCGGATCGGAACGTCATTTCCAGGAAGATATCGACGAATACCAGAAGCCCTGGCACATGATCGTGCGCGAATTCATCGAAGAGACGCTGATCCTGGACCGCGAACCGGAGATGGGCTCTAGCCCGAGGGTGAAACGATTCTATTTTGGGGATCTATATACCGAAAATCAGACCTTGAATCTGAACCGATTTGCGAATGAACACATCCAACTTCGGAATAAATTCGATTTTTTGAATTTACTGGTCGATGAGAAGAAAGTAGATTTGAATTTAGATATAAATATTCAAACCCTTCCCACAAAATCGGTCTTGAAAATCGTTCCAGAGAAGGGCGAAACTACTCTGGCTACCGGTATTTTGATGTCCATCAACCTGTTAGAGTTCGGCCTGGAAGTCGTGAAAGTACTGACCTTCCGAATGGAGAACGACGACTACCTCCTGGATGGCGAGATCCTCGACCGGCCTGACGGAACAAAAGAACTGGTGCGCATGCCCTGTGCGCTGATCGACCTGGAATTTTTCAGAAAATACCTGGCAGGGAAACAACTGAGCTATACCGATGCCAATTCCCCGTCCGTCCAATTGGAGATCGGGAATATTCCTCCGGAATACATCCACGTTTTCGACTGGGATGTAAAAAGGCGCTGGGATATTTTTCAGGACGAGAGCGCCCCCGGCGGGGAGCGGGAGCGTTACCAAAAATGGGCTGAAAATTTTGGCCCGAATTTCCAGATCGGCACGGGTGGGGATGTGGATACCAATCACTTTCCGGCTCTTTTCACCCCTACAAGTGCCAAGATCCTGCAATATTATCTCGCTGGAGAATGGAGCTAAAAAACGAAAATACTTTCTCCCTTCACTCCGACCAATACGCTCGTTACCGGCCGTCGTATCCGGATGCTCTTTTTGATTTTTTATTATCGCTTTTGTCCAAAAAAGAAAAAGCCTGGGATTGCGGAACGGGCAATGGACAAATGGCTGTCCGTCTGGCTCCTCATTTTGAACAGGTTTTTGCTACGGATATTAGTGGGGAGCAATTGAAAAATGCCATTTCCCATGAAAAGATCCAATATTCCCGGCAGCCTGCCGAGCGGACAGATTTTCCTCCGGACTTTTTTGATTTTGTGGTCGTCGCCCAGGCTATCCATTGGTTTGATTTCGATCGATTTTACGGGGAGGTGAACCGAATATTGAGAGACGAAGGGATTATTGCCGTTGTCGGCTACGATCGCCCCCAAATTTCGCCGGAAGTCGACCAGGTGGTTACCCGGTTTTACCGCCAGACGGTCGGCCCTTATTGGGACCCGGAGCGGCGGTATATCGACGAGCGGTACCGGACAATCCCTTTTCCCTTCCACGAGATGGAGGCGCCTGCTTTTTCGCATGAACTGGAATGGGATTTCGATCACCTCACCGGTTATTTGCGTACCTGGTCGGCGGTGAAGCATTACATGCGGAAAGTAGGGGAGGATCCGATTGGAGCGATTACCGGGGAGTTGAAGGAAGCGTGGGGCGAAAAACCTGCACAGATTGTGAAATTTCCGATTATTTTGAGGGTGGGGAGGAAAAGGAACCGCGGAGTTTTTTAGGGGGAGTGAGAGTGACGAACCCCTGGGGGTTCGTTGCATACTTGTTAAAAGTCACGCTTTGGGCTAAAAAGCCTGTCAATCCTGCGTATCCGGCTGAACTCAATACCCTTGGGGACCATCTTCGGAAGACTCGACTTGACCGGGGGTTATCACAACCGGAGGTGGCAAGAATCCTTAAGGTTGCTACCGATACGATAACCGGGTGGGAATTGAATCGCAACCAACCTTCTCTTAAGCACACCAAGGCAATAACTGATTTCCTGGGGTATATTCCATTCGAGGCAGAAAACCTTCCTTTGACAGGCAGCTATACTGCTGCAGGCTAATCACAGAGATGGTTGAGGCGCTGACTGTCGGCCGTGTTGGTTGCGATTGGTCCATTGTGAGGTTCATTGAGCCGGGGCAAAGGAATCTGGTCCTAACAAAGGGAGTCCTTAACTTACATATGATTTTTTGTTAATTAACATTTTGGGTGAAAAAAATCATTGGGAATAATGAATTGTTCCGTTAAACTTGAATCGTCTTTTTGTTACTCACCACCTCATTGTTGAATCTGACCCCGGACTTTAAAAGACCAGGGTTCAGCGCTCCTTATCCCCACGAGGAAAAGATGTCAGTGTGTGCCCACTATTGGGCATGAGTGTTTGGCTTTTTGCCGGTTGTGAACCGGCAAAGGAGGGTGGTTTTTCATTTGTTTGAAATAAAAAGAAGGTTGCCCTTTTCTTTGCAGGAGCCACATTCCTGAAAGAGGCATTATTTTTCTTACCTTTAAACCGATTTTACATGAAAAATTTATTATCTGGAAGTGTCGTTTGGCTTTATTGCCTGGCTACAGTCGTTTCTTTACATGCTCAAACTCAAGTATCAAATTGTGATGAGATTAAACTAGTGGTTGGCTATCCCATAGACCCCACACCGGTCAATTGCTTCGGAGGGCAGGGCGTTAACTGCTTTCAAATCGCCTTCCCCGTGTATTTTGAGTATATCGGAGAAGAAAGCCCCGCGCCCACTAGCTTTGATGTTGAGTATGGTATCACAATTGAAGGCCTGGTAGATGGAACTGGTGTTAGTTTTGATTACGGTAAATCTGATGACCAATCTTGTATATCTCTAAGTGGGCTTACTTTGGATGGATCGAACAACAATTTTACTTATGAAAAGACAAGTGGCGGCACTATCCCTTTTGGTGGCCAGGGTGATCCTTTATTCATATTTTTTACTGACGCCTTTCCTAACGAACCAGTTGAAGTAGATATTACGCAGGTTGATTTTATCCTTCATGTATATCCTGGCTATCCCAATTGTAGTGGGGTAAACGAAATAGAAATCGACGATTGGATTAATGGCTGGGAATTTCCTCCTGAAAGTGACGATTGTGAATTCCATGATGTGGAGTTGGTGTTTGATACACCCAACTATTCCCAAGGCGGATCTGAGTTTGAAGTCCCTTTGCGTTTTACCCACTCGGCAGGCACTGGAAACTCCCTGAGTATTTCTGACCTCGATTTCTCGATCCGCGTTGATGATATTTATGGAAACGTGCAGGGGATTAGTTATGTACCCCCCAGTAACCTTACTTTTAATGTTGAGATTGAACCTTCCGGTCAGGGATACAATATTTATGGTAAAATGACGGAAGCCAATCCGGATCCGTTTTTTTCGCCTCAAGACATTGGAAGTCTCGTAATTGAGCGCCCCTCAGCCACCAATGAAAAGGTTAGTGTGATTTTATCGTACGAATATGGCAGAATACGAAACGAAACGGACGTGGAATGCTGCCAGCCCGAACTGGAAACAGGATACCAGGTTGATGACGGAAGCGAGGCGCCATGTTCGGCCTATCCCATGCGGGTGCAACCGACTACACAGATCCCCTCAGACGACGATGCTTGCCTGCTTTATTATGATATTGTCCTGACGGAAGAAGAAATCGAAGTAAACCAGCTTCGTTTTACGGTATATTTTGAATTCGATGGAGAAGTTGAATTGATCGAATATAGCGATCCTGGATTTTTTGATTGCGAAGAAGATGAAGTCGCATGCCCGGGTAACAACGATTGTATTAGTATTGTTGATGGTAATAAACTCGAATTCGCCATATGCAGCGCTAGCCCAATCACCATTCCCGAAGAAGCGACCCTGCGTTTAACTTTTGAAGCATCCGAGGACGGAGATTGTGTGTCGGGAGCCAGGTTCATACATGCTTATATTCAGCTCCCGGCAGATCCGCCCAATCCCTCAGAGCATTGTGTACCCGACTACCAAAACACAGAAGAAGAAGTTTGCCTGGACCGGGTAACTGGTACGATAAAAACGGAATTGGGTGATCCGGTGGGAGAAGCGAATGTTTCTGGAACCCAGTCCTGTGCAAATTCAGGGACGACAAGTGAATGCGACGGTACGTTCGCCTTTTGCCCCGATTGTCCTAATCAGGACATGATCCTGGCGCCCGAGAAAGACGATGATGCGGATTGTGGGGTAACGACTTTGGACATGGTGCTCATCACCCGCCATATTCTCCAGGTCGCGCTTTTGGATAGCCCTTATAAGATCATTGCCGCTGATGCCAACCATTCCGGTACCGTCACTACATTCGACCTGGTTGATATCCGGAAAGTGATCCTTCATATTGTGGAAAATTTCCCCAATAATACATCATGGCGGTTTGTAGATGCCGATTATTCTTTTCCCAATCCCGCCAATCCTTTCCAAGGATCATTCCCGGAATTTGTACAGCTCGATCGTTCCACAACTCCGACCGAGGCAGGCTTTATTGGGGTTAAAATTGGAGATGTGAATCTGAGCTGTACGACATGCAACGGGGATGACCCGGAGACGGAAAGCCCAGATCCGGTGGTGTTTGAAATACCCGATAAATCCTATCAAACGGACGATACCATCTTTATGGCATTTTCGCCCGACACGACGTACTCCCTAGCGGCTTTCCAATTGGGGTTGAAATATGACGATTCCTATCTCACCTTCCTGGATGCCCAAACAGTTGATCTGAGTGAAATTGACACCTCAGCTTTCAATCTCGATGACGCCTCCGAAGGAAAATTACGGGTGGTATGGGTAGATAGTCAAGGTATTGATGCCACTCTTTCGCCAAGCGATAAACTCTTCCGTTATCGTTTAATCGCCAAAAGCGCCATCAGCGATATATCCCAATACGTATCGCTTGATGACGAGGTGATGCTCAACGTGGCATACGACACCAACGGTTTGCGTTATCCGCTTCAACTCGGGTTCAATTCAAACCTGGACGGACGCTCTCTGGATAACAGCTCAAAGCCGGAAGGCAACCTTGGTTTCTGGCCCAACCCCGCAGAAAATACGCTTTGGGTTAGGTTCCAGCTTGATCAACCCGGATCGGTGAACCTGCATTTGTCGGATCTCTCTGGGAAGGTGGTTTGGCAACAGGAAGAATTTTGTGCTCCAGGGGTTCATGTTTGGAAAGCTCCTTTGGAAAAATTTGTTCCGGGGATTTACTTTGCTAATTTAAACAACCAGGTTTTCAGGTTTGTGAAAAGGTAGTTCTCCATGCGAGGCTTTTGGGTTTTTCCAAAAGCCTCGCTTCATAAATATTGGCTTATGAAAAACGGCTTTTTCACCCTTTTCCTCCTATTTCCTCTGACACTCTTGGCCTCTCCCATTATCTGGTACGTCAACCACGCTGCCACAGGGGCCAATACGGGCATGTCATGGGAAGATGCTTTTGTCACCTTGCAAGATGCAATAGCAGTGGCCCAATACGGGGACCATATCTGGGTGGCTAAAGGAACATATCACCCTACCCAGGACAACGACCGCGAGATCAGCTTTGTGCTGAACAACGGGGTAAAATGGTACGGAGGATTTGAGGGAGGAGAAGGCAGCTTGAATGAAAGAGATTGGGAGGTGAATGAGACCATTTTGAGTGGGGAGATCGGTAATCTGGATTCGCTTTCAGACAACTCATTGCATGTGGTGTATTCAGAAGCAGTTGATTCTATCACTATGATCGACGGATTCATCATAACAAAAGGGTATGCAAAACCGGATGCAAATATTCCACAAATAACAAAAAATTCCATTGGAGGCGGAATTTTGATTTACGGGAAATACGCTGAATTTGAGATTCGCCCGGTTGTTGCCAATTGCAAGATCAAGGCCAATTATGCCGAAAAAGGAGGAGGAGGAGGATTTCTGGATACGGGTGGGGAAAACCCTCTCGCGCAATTTGCCAGTCCAAAATTCCTGAACGTTACATTTGAGAATAATTTTGCGCCAATATCAGGCGGGCTTGCTTTGGAAGGAAGTGGGCAGGCTGGCAGGCCTCAAATGATCGACTGTAAGTTTATTAACAACATCGTATCGATTCGGGGGGGAGGATTGTTCTATATATACGGAAGCGGAAACAAAGCTTTACTGCTAAAGAATTGCCTCTTTCAAGGGAACATCGCAAGTCAGTCGGGAGGAGGGTGCGTACTGAAGCAAAATTATTTTTCCTTGCCAATTGATATCATCAATTGCACTTTTATTGGCAATCAGGCAGAAGAATCCAGTGGTGCTGCAATTGAAGTAGACGCATCCTTTACGGAAAATAATTTACGGTTTGACGGCTGCCGATTCGCGGATAACCTGGGGAGTCACAATATCTTGGAATGTGATAGCAATCCTGACTCTCGTTTAGAGATAAATCGTTGTATTTTTGAAAATAATTCAGTGAATTATAGTGGCGCAGTTATGAGTTTTCGCGGTCGTCTAATCGCTCGAAGTTGTGTGTTTTTTGAAAATAAAGAAATTTGGCCTTTTCTTCTTTCTACAGATACAAACGAAGGCCTGGATTTCATCAACTGCGCCTTTTTAAAAAATAGTGCAGGAGGGAAGGAAGTGTTTCGATTGAATTTCGGAGGTGGCGGTAACTACATTCCCGAAGGCCCGCTTCGCTTTCACAATTGTATCTTTCAAAATAACCGGGACACCTCTTCCAACTATCCACTTTTTATCAGCAAGACCGATGCGGATATTGAATTCGATCACTGTCTGATCAACG
Organism: Lewinellaceae bacterium; assembly: GCA_020636275.1. Lineage (GTDB taxonomy): Bacteria > Bacteroidota > Bacteroidia > Chitinophagales > Saprospiraceae > JADJTT01. The sequence continues at coordinate 694,909 of JACJYD010000002.1, forward strand.
AGCCCACTTTCGACAGTTGCCAGCAAATGCTCAATTTGTTTCCGGTTGTCGGTGGTACCGGCGAAATCTTTTGCAACGAAGGCATGTTATACAACATCAATGCCCAGTTTATCTCCCCGGAAACCGGCGATTACCGGCTCCAACCCTGCTCACCGCTGCGAAACGCCGGCACCAATATCCCGTGGGATACCCTGTCTCCTCCTCAATTCGATTTGCATGGCCTTGCCCGCATTGCAGAAGGAGTGGTCGATATCGGCCCCTATGAGGTCGGAGCTGTGGCCCTTTGGGCAGATAGCATACAAGAGGTGTCCTGTCCCGGCTACGACGATGGGGTTGTTTGGCTTGAAAGTGAAAATACCTGCGATCCGGCGCAATATAGTGTGAACGGAAACCCTATTTCGTCACTCCCCGCCTCCGGTCTGCCTCCGGGCGATTACGTATTTACCGTCTCCGATAATCTGAACCGCATAGATACCATATTCGTCACCCTGGAACCTCCTGTACCGATAACAGCCACCGCAGAGGTGTGGGACGCTTCCGCCCCGGCGATTGCAGATGGCCAAATATGGCTCGGCACCCTGGAAGGAGGCGCTCCTCCATACACTTTGCTTTGGAACAATGGGTCAACATCAGATACTTTATCCGGCCTTTTACCTGGAGTGTATTCGCTCACGATCACCGATGCATTGGAATGCCCGGCGGTATTCGAGTGGGAAGTGGGGTTTTTGGATGGTACCAAGGATATAGATGAAAAGATGAGTATGTCCTACTGGCCTAATCCCGCAGAGAGTACGCTGTGGATACGCTTTGACCTCAACCGGCCGGAAGCGATGCAACTCCGGATATCCGATTTGTCCGGCAAACTGCTGTGGGAACGAGAGGAATTCTGCCCGTCAGGCTCGCATTTGTGGAAAATGCCACTGGATGAATTCCCTCCGGGTATTTATTTTGCCAAACTCAATCAATCAGCATTCCGGTTTGTGAAAAATTAAAGGGGTAAAAAGGGGGCATGTTGGGGGATAGCAGTGTAGCATTTTGGCTACATCGCTGTGAAATCCAAACACCTTCTGTGTTCAGGTAAATGTGGTTGGGCCACCCATGGGGGTTCGTTGCATACGTGTTAAAAGTCACCCTTTGGGCTAAAAAGCCTATGAATCCTGCATATCCGGTTGAATTGAACACCCTGGGAGACCACCTTCGCAAGACACGCCTCGACCGGGGGTTATCACAACCGGATTTAGCCAGAATTCTCCGAGTAACAATAGATACGATAACGGGGTGGGAGCTAAATCGACACAAACCTGGTGTCAATTCTATCAGGGCGATAATGGAGTTTTTGTGCTATACTCCATTCTAAATTCGATGGGACTTCTCAATCAAAAGCTCCCTACATCTCCCCCAGCTTCACATAAAATTCCTCCCCCGTATCCATATCATACAGGGAAATATTGTACCGTACGGACATGGAGTCGGTGATGCCGTTCTCAAAGAGATAATCTCTGCGGGTGAGCAACAGACGATTGGAACCATCACGAGCAGCGGAGATAGATGAGTAATAGATGTTGGGGCAGACTTCTTTTACGAGTTCGTATTCTTCGGTATTGATATTGCCACAGTAAATACCTTTAGAAGTAATCCAGACTATTTCATCTTCGTTAAGCCAGTCAAGCCCGTTGAAATCGTAATTAGTTTGATCAACAGGCCATAATTGCTTCGTCACTACGGTATCTTCAGCTATTACCATTCTCAGTTCTGGGGCATGCATCAAACCAGCAAACTTGCCATCGTAATAGACAACTGGTGATATTTTTAACGGATAATTTTTAATAAATTCTCCGTCACTATTCAAAATTAGACGTTCAAATGTGTTTATGTTTCTGCAAAGGATTTTTTCGCCTTCATTTAGCCAAACAGGGCGATCCACTTCCTCATTTAACAAAAATTTGAGACTATCCCCATTAGATTTTATCTTGTATAAGCCACGCTCCCATGGGAACGCATTATCACCTATCCAGCGAACTAGTAGCACCCACCCTTTTTCAGACCACTTGGGAAGCCGGGTAATGGAAGTCGAAAATTGAATAGAATCCATTATGGTCCATATTTCACCAGTACAGATATTGGCTCCTTTTATGCTAAAGCTACTGTATAAAACGTCATGGAAATATAAAAACTGTTCATACGAAGATGGGTCGAAAGAGGCAAACCGGTAAAAGTAATTTTGTCCAATATAAGCAGGAAGAAAGCCCCAAGGATCAATAGGCAAAGGCTCAAAACAAGTGTCTGTAATTGGGATCAATTCCAATTGGGAATGGCAGGGAATGGGGATTTCTGGTGGTGGAGTAATAATGTGGTTTTTTTGGCAGCCGAATGCAAAGCCAACTACAATTATTAAAAGGAATGGAAAGAAATCTTTCATGGTTAAAACTTTATGGCTTTTGCAAAAAGAAGTTGGGAAGGCGAAACGAAACGCACGAAATAAGCGCCAGGGGGCCAAACGCTAGTCGAGATAGAGCATTGCGATGTGCTCTCATAAGGAGAAATTGCCTGCTGAAAAAGCAACTGCCCCCGGAGGTCAAATACCTGCAAAAAACCATCCGATTTGACTACTTCCGGAAGCTGTACGATTATTTCTTCTGAAAAAGGATTAGGCCAAATCAGTAATTTTTGGAGATCAGCCTTTGTCGTTTCTTGAACTGACACAATCTCGTTTTCTAGTAAAATCGTGTCCGGAAGGTTTGTAGTATCTTTTACCAGTATAGAAAAGTAAAAATCCTCTTCGCCCTCAATAGGAATAGTAACTGTAGGATCTAATTGGGTGGAACCGAAATAAGTGAATTCATATTTATAACCAACGATTTTTCCTGACAGTGAGCATGAGTCCCAAACGACATCCTGAAACCTGGAATCTTCCCAAGGTTTTATTTCCAACCGATCATTAACTACTTCTTCCAAGCCATATAAAGAAGAAATACTATTTAATTCCCAAAATGGAGTTTTTGTGGTATCTGCAAAAATTTGAAAGGATACATTATATTCCTGGCACACATCAATGGAAAACCCAACAATATATTTCCATACTTTGGCACTGTGTTCTCCTGGTTCTGCGATTGTATCAGGGAGTCCCCACAATAGTGTAACCGGACAATCCGGATAACACTCTAGATCCTCTATATCAGTGACAAGTTCTTTATTTGCTCCAATAACCCGTGCATGGATTATTTTGCTTTCATGAAGCAGATCTAGAGTCGTCCCGGCATCAATAAGGCCCCAGCCTGAGCGTTCGTCATAACCTGGTAATTCAAAATATGGTTCTTCATCTCCATTATCTTTATCAACTGCTGCATACTCAATCAAACGCTCCACATCTTCCACAGCTAAAGGATATGTAGCTTGATTCAAAACCCAGGCTGCCAAACCTGCTACTTGCGGAGCGGCACCAGATGTAGCGCCAAAATTTTGATAGCTGGTATCACTTAAATTTGAAGGTGTCTTTGGGATTTGAGTATTAGTGCCAGGGGCTAGAACATCCATTTCTAAGCCGTATTTAGATGGTAGCACTGGAGGATTCCCAAGGTTTTCACCTGCAGTGCAAATGTCACCATCAGTACCACTAGCGCCAACACTTATTCCCCATTCATCTTTGATAGTAGCAGGCCCTTCTTCGGATGAGTCTCCCCCATTTCCTCTTGCATTGACAGTTACAATATTGGCTCTGTAAGCCAAGTGGTAAACCTCTCGGAGTATGGTCATTACACTATCATTCAGATAGGGCGCTTCAAACCCGATGCTATTATTCATTATGTCGACTTCACCCATATCAATTGCCCATACCACGGCAGCAGATAACGGATTCACGAGGATAACCGGACTATGGGAAATTCGGTAATTCTGCAGAAGCACTCCGGCAATCTTCTCTCCAAAATCACCCCCGGCTACCCCGGAAATGCCCTTGTTATTGTTGCTTATCGCCCCGAGCAAACCGGCCACGCTAGTGGCGTGGCCCACATAGTCAAGGATCGGATCACTTGCGCTAATGTCATCCCCACTTGAAGAAGTATAAAAATCCTTATTGAGGTATACCACTGTTCCATTCATTGTCTCAGACGGGCAAAGGGTATCGCAATTAAAATCTTCATGCGTAAAACGCACCCCACTGTCAAAAACACCCGCTTTTACTACCCGGCTCGTATCCCAGGTGTACTTAGCCCAAACGCTATCCATGCGAATATGGGCATCTGCATATTCGCCAACTGAAGTAGTATCCCACAAGTGAAATTGCTCTCCCAAATAGGTATCATTGGGAATATTAGACGACAACTTTCCAAAAAAAGTAGGATGTGCGTACCGGATATAGGTATAAGGCAATTGCATCAAACTATCCGATACAGCTACAGGATTCATCACAGAAGCCGTGTCAATTTCTAAAACCAGGGCCGACCACAACTTTGGCATAGGGATCTCCTCTCCAAGCCGGGAAGTAATGGTCGTTTTATTGGAATTCAAAAAAGGAAAGATCTTGTACACCTTCCAGTTAGCCGAGGTCCCCTGCACACCCAAAATAGTATCGATCATCAGTGGCAGAGTTGTAGAGGTTATCGCGTCGGAGAGGTCGCCGAATTCCTGTTTCGAATCGTTAATAAATTGCAGGTCCATTATTCCCGGATTGAAACGCACAATCACGCGATTTGTCATAAACATAGGATCCCCGTTTTTGTCGTACACAGGCCATCCGGCCGGACTGTCTTCTTCGTAACGGATAGTCTTGTATCGCACGGTATTCTGTCCGTATAGTGCAATGGCTACGATCACTTCCAGACTGTCCGGCCGTTGTAATCCTGCTGCTTTGGCAACTCCAGGCAATTCATGTTCCCAATAGGGAACTCCCAAACTGTCAAGCCTGCACAAAAATACCTGCTCCGGGGAGTCTATTCCAACTTGCCCCAATGCATACATTCCACTTCCTGCTGCTTGCGTCAGGTATCGTATCTCCGCTTCGGGTTTATCGTGAAAATTCCAAACCCTCTGCCCCAATAGATCTCCGTTGTCGGAATCAAAACGAACTATTAAAGGCGACAATCGTCCGCTAGGCTCCAGAATATTGCCTCCAATCCAAGTCTTGCCCCATTCATCCAATCCAATTGTCCTGGCTTCACAGCCCAGGGAATCTCCCCAAAAATCGGTTTCCCATATTAACTCCAAATCTTCATCCAGCTTCAAAGCCCGGATAAAGGTGGATTGCCCGGAAGGTTGCATATTCCCGCATATATAAAAATTGCCTCCAAGGTCTTTAACCAGGCCAACCGGTTGGTCCAGACTGAATTCCAATTCTTCCCGCCATGAAGCCAGCAAGGAGCCGGAAGATTTTCCGTATTTCACCGTCGCAATCTCCCAATTGCCAGGTTCGGAAGCGCTCGCTCCAGTGACGACTACATTATCAGAACCATCTGTTGATAGGGCAACCGGAAAGTCTTCCAATTCTGCATAATCGTACCTTTTGGTCCAAATGGTATCTCCGGTATTGGTACTGATTTGGAAAGTCAGGTAGTCGAGCGTATCGTTGATTGCAGTGCTCGCTCCGGTGAGGTAGAGAAGCGTATCTTCCACAAAGCCCATTGCGGTGGGATAGTCATCACCGCCATCGCCTAGAAGGGTAGACCAGACTATCGTTCCCGAAGAGTCGTACTTGACAAGGGCCATGTCGAAGTCAGTGGTTAAACTTTCCCGGCTGGCGCCGGCAGAGAAAATATTTCCAGACGAATCAATGGCTACACAGATCCCATAAGTTTGTCCTGCAAAACTGTCGGGATGCAAAAAGGTCTTTGACCATAGGATCTCTCCCCCGGAATTCTGGACGGTGGTCAGCATGCCGGGTTGACCGGAAGAAAGGGTGTTGCCTACTGTGATGAGCTTTTTATCGGGCGTCCAAAGACTAGTGGACCAATCAGAAAATACAGGTGAGCCAAAGTCTCTTTCCCAAAGGCTTCTAATGTAATACTGAGCAGCCATTTGGGAGGGGGCGAAAATGAAGGATACCAGGAGGAGTGCGAAGAAAATAAAATTGCGCATGGATTTGAAGGTGTTGTTCCTTTTCCAAGTTACAATTTTTCTACATATTCTGCACCGGAAATTCTTTGTGTCCGATGCAAAATTCTACGGTTTTTCACCGGTTTTTTCCTGATTTTCAAAACCCTTCCAGATTTGGGTGGTTGAGATCGGAGCACCCCTGGGGGTTCGTTGCATACTTGTTAAAAGTCACGCTTCGGGCTAAAAAGCCTATGAATCCTGCATATCCAGTTGAATTGAACACATTGGGCGATCATCTCCGCAAGACACGCTTGGATCGTGGGTTGTCGCAGCCTGATGTGGCCAAGATCCTTCATGTGACACCAGATACAGTAACAGGATGGGAGCTAAACAGGCACAAGCCCAGTGTCAAATCTGCCAGGGCGATAACGGAGTTTTTGTGCTTTTTCCTATTCAGTGGTGATGGAAGTTCTCAATCAAAAGCCCCCTACATCTCCCCCAACTTCACATAATACTCCTCCCCGGTATCCATATCATACAGGGAAATATTGTACCGTACGGACATGGAGTCGGTGATGCCGTTTTCAAAGAGATAGTCCCTGCGAGTGAGTAACAGACGGTTGCTACCGTCGCGGGCAGCGGAGATGGAAGAGTAGAAAATGTTTGGGCAGACTTCTTTTACGAGTTCGATCTGGTTAGTGACTGTATTGGCACGATAAATGCCACTGTCATTGATCCAGACAATCTCTTCTTCATTAAGCCAGTCTAGGCCTCTGAAATTAAAAAAGTCTTCTGTGTAAGGGTAGCTCCATGTAATTTCCCCGTCTTGGTATACTACAATTTCGACAAAATCAGGCGGCGCAATTCGTCGGGCAGCAATTTTTGATTCATAAGAGGAGGGATAAGTGAGCAAATAATCCAAGGTATCTAGTATCTCTCCATTTTCGTTTAGTTGGAAATATGTATCATCCCAACCCACAAGAATGGAATTGCCTTGTTCAGTCCAAGTGGGGTAGAGAATTGTATTATTGTTTAATAATAACACCAGACTATCCCCATTTGGTTTTATTTTATAAAGTCCACGTTCCCATGGCATCGCATTATCACCTATCCATCGAGTCAACAAGATCCATCCCTTTTCAGACCATTTAGGAATGCGAGAAAGTGATCGCGAAAAACTGATGGAATCTTGAATTGTCCAGAACTCTCCAGTGCAAAGGTTGGCTCCTTTTACACTTAAAGAATCATACAGCAACTCATGGTAAAACAAGAACTTCTCATACGAAGATGGGTCGAAAGCGGCAAACCGGTAAAAGTCATTTTGACCAATATAAGCCGGAAGATAGCCCCAAGAATCAATAGGCAAAGGCTCAAAACAAGTATCTGTAATCGGGATCAATTCCAATTGGGAGTGGCATGGAATAGGGATTTCTGGTGGTGGAGTAATAATGTGGTTTTTTTGGCAGCCGAATGCAAAGCCAACTACAATTATTAAAAGGAATGGAAAGAAATCTTTCATAGTTAAAACTTTATGGCTTTTGCAAAAAGAAGTTGGAAAGGCGAAACGAAACGCACGAAATAAGCGCCAGGGGGCCAACCGCTAGTCGAGACAGAGCATTGCGATGTGCTCTCATAAGGAGAAATTGCCTGCTGAAAAAGCAACTGCCCCCGGAGGTCAAATACCTGCAAAAAACCATCCGATTTGACTACTTCCTGAAGCTGTACGATTATTTCTTCTGAAAAAGGATTGGGCCAAATCAGTAATTTTTGGAGATCAGCCTTTGTCGTTTCTTGAACTGACACAATCTCGTTTTCCAGTAAAATCGTGTCCGGAAGGTTTGTAGTATCTTTTACCAGTATAGAAAAGTAAAAATCCTCTTCGCCCTCAATAGGAATAGTAACTGTAGGATCTAATGGGGTGGAACCGAAATAAGTGAATTCATATTTATAACCAACGACTTTTCCTGACAGCGAGCATGAGTCCCAAACGACATCCTGAAACCTGGAATCTTCCCAAGGTTTTATTTCCAACCGATCATTAACTACTTCTTCCAAGCCATATAAAGAAGAAATACTATTTAATTCCCAAAATGGAGTTTTTGCGGTATCCGCAAAAGTTTGAAAGGATACATTATATTCCTGGCACACATCAATGGAAAACCCAACAATATATTTCCATACTTTGGCACTGTGTTCTCCTGGTTCTGCGATTGTATCAGGAAGTCCCCACAATAATGTAACCGGACAATCCGGATAACACTCTAGATCATCTATATTAGTGACAAGTTCTTTATTTGCTCCAATAACCCGTGCATGGATTACTTTGCTCTCATTCAATAAATCCAGAGTGTTCCCAGCATCAATAAGACCCCAACCTGAATAATCGTCATAGCTGGGCTCCTCTTTATACGGATCAAATTCATCTTTATCAACTGCTGCATACTCAATTAGTCGCTCCACATCTTCCACAGCTAAAGGATATGTAGCTTGATTCAAAACCCAGGCTGCCAAACCTGCTACTTGCGGAGCGGCACCAGATGTAGCGCCAAAATTTTGATAGCTGGTATCACTTAAATTTGAAGGTGTCTTTGGGATTTGAGTATTAGTGCCAGGGGCTAGAACATCCATTTCTAAGCCGTATTTAGATGGTAGCACTGGAGGATTCCCAAGGTTTTCACCTGCAGTGCAAATGTCACCATCAGTACCACTAGCGCCAACACTTATTCCCCATTCATCTTTGATAGTAGCAGGCCCTTCTTCGGATGAGTCTCCACCATTTCCTCTGGCATTTGCCGTGACAATATTGGCTCTATAAGCCAAGTGGTAAACCTCTCGGAGTATGGTCATTACACTATCATTCAGATAGGGCGCTTCAAACCCGATGCTATTATTCATTATGTCGACTTCACCCATATCAATTGCCCATACCACGGCAGCAGATAAAGGATTCACGAGGATAACCGGACTATGGGAAATTCGGTAATTCTGCAGAAGCACTCCGGCAATCTTCTCTCCAAAATCACCCCCGGCTACCCCGGAAATGCCCTTGTTATTGTTGCTTATCGCCCCGAGCAAACCGGCCACGCTAGTGGCGTGGCCCACATAGTCAAGGATCGGATCACTTGCGCTAATGTCATCCCCACTTGAAGAAGTATAAAAATCCTTATTGAGGTATACCACTGTTCCATTCATTGTCTCAGACGGGCAAAGGGTATCGCAATTAAAATCTTCATGCGTAAAACGCACCCCACTGTCAAAAACACCCGCTTTTACTACCCGGCTCGTATCCCAGGTGTACTTAGCCCAAACGCTATCCATGCGAATATGGGCATCTGCATATTCGCCAACTGAAGTAGTATCCCACAAGTGAAATTGCTCTCCCAAATAGGTATCATTGGGAATATTAGACGACAACTTTCCAAAAAAAGTAGGATGTGCGTACCGGATATAGGTATAAGGCAATTGCATCAAACTATCCGATACAGCTACAGGATTCATCACAGAAGCCGTGTCAATTTCTAAAACCAGGGCCGACCACAACTTTGGCATAGGGATCTCCTCTCCAAGCCGGGAAGTAATGGTCGTTTTATTGGAATTCAAAAAAGGAAAGATCTTGTACACCTTCCAGTTAGCCGAGGTCCCCTGCACACCCAAAATAGTATCGATCATCAGTGGCAGAGTTGTAGAGGTTATCGCGTCGGAGAGGTCGCCGAATTCCTGTTTCGAATCGTTAATAAATTGCAGGTCCATTATTCCCGGATTGAAACGCACAATCACGCGATTTGTCATAAACATAGGATCCCCGTTTTTGTCGTACACAGGCCATCCGGCCGGACTGTCTTCTTCGTAACGGATAGTCTTGTATCGCACGGTATTCTGTCCGTATAGTGCAATGGCTACGATCACTTCCAGACTGTCCGGCCGTTGTAATCCTGCTGCTTTGGCAACTCCAGGCAATTCATGTTCCCAATAGGGAACTCCCAAACTGTCAAGCCTGCACAAAAATACCTGCTCCGGGGAGTCTATTCCAACTTGCCCCAATGCATACATTCCACTTCCTGCTGCTTGCGTCAGGTATCGTATCTCCGCTTCGGGTTTATCGTGAAAATTCCAAACCCTCTGCCCCAATAGATCTCCGTTGTCGGAATCAAAACGAACTATTAAAGGCGACAATCGTCCGCTAGGCTCCAGAATATTGCCTCCAATCCAAGTCTTGCCCCATTCATCCAATCCAATTGTCCTGGCTTCACAGCCCAGGGAATCTCCCCAAAAATCGGTTTCCCATATTAACTCCAAATCTTCATCCAGCTTCAAAGCCCGGATAAAGGTGGATTGCCCGGAAGGTTGCATATTCCCGCATATATAAAAATTGCCTCCAAGGTCTTTAACCAGGCCAACCGGTTGGTCCAGACTGAATTCCAATTCTTCCCGCCATGAAGCCAGCAAGGAGCCGGAAGATTTTCCGTATTTCACCGTCGCAATCTCCCAATTGCCAGGTTCGGAAGCGCTCGCTCCAGTGACGACTACATTATCAGAACCATCTGTTGATAGGGCAACCGGAAAGTCTTCCAATTCTGCATAATCGTACCTTTTGGTCCAAATGGTATCTCCGGTATTGGTACTGATTTGGAAAGTCAGGTAGTCGAGCGTATCGTTGATTGCAGTGCTCGCTCCGGTGAGGTAGAGAAGCGTATCTTCCACAAAGCCCATTGCGGTGGGATAGTCATCACCGCCATCGCCTAGAAGGGTAGACCAGACTATCGTTCCCGAAGAGTCGTACTTGACAAGGGCCATGTCGAAGTCAGTGGTTAAACTTTCCCGGCTGGCGCCGGCAGAGAAAATATTTCCAGACGAATCAATGGCTACACAGATCCCATAAGTTTGTCCTGCAAAACTGTCGGGATGCAAAAAGGTCTTTGACCATAGGATCTCTCCCCCGGAATTCTGGACGGTGGTCAGCATGCCGGGTTGACCGGAAGAAAGGGTGTTGCCTACTGTGATGAGCTTTTTATCGGGCGTCCAAAGACTAGTGGACCAATCAGAAAATACAGGTGAGCCAAAGTCTCTTTCCCAAAGGCTTCTAATGTAATACTGAGCAGCCATTTGGGAGGGGGCGAAAATGAAGGATACCAGGAGGAGTGCGAAGAAAATAAAATTGCGCATGGATTTGAAGGTGTTGTTCCTTTTCCAAGTTACAATTTTTCTACATATTCTGCACCGGAAATTCTTTGTGTCCGATGCAAAATTCTACGGTTTTTCACCGGTTTTTTCCTGATTTTCAAAACCCTTCCAGATTTGGGTGGTTGAGATCGGAGCACCCCTGGGGGTGTGTCGATAATTTGTTACTTATCCAGTTTAGGGCTAAAAGGCCTGTAAATCCTGCGTATCCGGCCGAGTTGAACACTTTGGGCGATCATCTTCGCAAAGCACGGTTGGATCGGGGACTTTCCCAGCCTGAGGTGGCTAGAATACTCCAAGTAACATCAGATACGGTAACGGGGTGGGAGTTGAATCGGCACAAACCCAGAGGTAAATCTGCCAGAGTAATTATTGAGTTTTTGGGGTATTCCTCATTACAAATCAATGCGGCTTTTCATGAAGCAAAAGAACCAAAGCATCAGTCAAAATTTTCTGCTTTTGATTGATGATAATTATTCGGGAATTTAACACATCTTCTCTTGTTCTTTAATAAAAATGGGAGTAAATTTATTTTGCTTTTTATCCCCCACAAAGAAAAAATCCCCCATACATAAGGCTTCAAAGGAAGTGCTTTGAAGTGTGTTTCCATATTACCCGGCTGTTCCCAAGACCGATCTTTTCACTTAACCCTTACGTATATGGGAACGCCATTAAACCTCAAACCAAGGGGAAGCCACTTTTTCCCGGGTACACTTGCAAAAACGGCGTATTTCTGTTTTTTGGCAGGAATACTGAGTTTCTTTTGCAATGCAACTTACGGCCAACCGGCCGTGGAATGGTACAACAGCACGGATGTGGGCGAAGCCGGAGAATATTCCGGGACTGCTTTGGCCGACTGGATCTTCGAAATGATCACCACACAGGAAGGGAATTACCTGGCGGTGGGCTTTGCGCTGGAAGACGAAGCCAACTCTACGACTGAAAGACTTCCCTCCTTTGCGCTGTATTCCCCTCACGGCCATCTTCTTCAGGATGCGGTGGTCGGGGAAGACAAAGGTCAATTTGATTCTGTGACCGAGGGAGAGGATTATTACTATGCTGTGGGCTACCAAGGGGACTCTGCAATATTAGCGCGTATCCGCAAAGATGACTTGAATACCCGGGAATACCCTCTTAACACGAGCCTTTTTACCTATGATGAAGGTACAGGGAATACCCGGATAAAGGATGCATTGGAATTGGAATGCAACAGCGAAAAACGGGTCTTTTGCGCGGGGTTTGCTAAAGAGAGCGGTGGAGAGCGGCGCCGGTGGATTTCCTCCTATTCATTCGATTCCAACGGGGATATTACTTTGGAGGATGAATGGGTATCACCAACCAGTTCTCCGCCGGAAGAATTTTACGCATTGATCGCAAATCCCCAGCCCAATGGGAGTATTGAATTATACACCCTTTCTCAAATAATGAAACAATTGGACACAGGGGGTGGTGCTTTAAGACACCATGACTACGATATCCGGGTGCAAAAATTCACCTACGACTGCTCCACAGGTTTTAGTGCAGGCGATAGTGAAGATCTCAACTCCATTCCCTGGACCGCAAGAGATCTTGAAAAATTGACAGGTACCCCATCTCCGGGTACTATTTTGGGAGACTATTATCCTGATGCATTCCAGGATGAATACCCATACGGTCCTAAATATTTGGGAACAAGTTTCGAGAGAACCTTCGATAATTGCAATGAAACATCTCCATCAAGTCTGTATGTGGAAGATTGGGCAGATGGTTCGGAAGATATTGCCTGGGATTTTGTAGATTCCGGCGACGAACTCGTCATCGCTGCCTTATTGAACCGGTTGGAGATGTGGACTTTTAATCAGGACCTTGGAGGTGACGCTTATGAAGGACTCCAATGCGATGATGCACCCTGCCACGATTTTCATGCCGATGCATATTTATGGGGTGAAGCTTATTTACTTTTCGTAGACAAAGACGATTTGAGCCTTTCTAATGCAAGCCATTTGGGCACCTTTAGTGGTGGGGATTTTCGACCCAAAATCGTGCAAACACCAGATGGTGGTTTTGCTGTGGTTGGGACGGTATCCGGGTGCCTGGACGGGGAAACAGAGCCGGTGGAAGGGTTTGAAACTTTCTTCGTCGTTAAAACCGACGATTCGGGAAATGTAGAATGGCGAAAAAGCATTAAAGGGCCTGGAGACGGTTCTTGCGGTTTTGCTATCACGTTGGCGAACGATGGTGGCTTAGTGATAGGCGGCAACCTTGCCAGAGAAGACGCTGAAGAGGAAGAAGAAGACTACCTGATCGTCAAACTGGGGCCGGATCCTTGCGAATTCAGCGGCGATCTGATCGAGGCCAATTCCTCCAATAATTACTACATTGTTTCCAGCACGGAGGTATGGGATTCAGACCTGACTGTGACGGCAAGGGTCGCCGTGATGTCTGGGGCAGAACTGACCATTGAAGGAGGAAGTCCGTCCAGTCCCGTCACCATTCAGTTTGCCGACAGCGAGGAGCGCTTCGACTTCGATGAAAGATCTCCCATCGGAATCCAGGTGCTTGCCGGAGGTAGATTGACAGTGGAAAACGCCAAACTGATCGGAACGGAATGCAACGGCATCACGCGAATGTGGGACGGCATCTCGGTGGAGGGCAATCCCAACCAGGAGCAAAACAATACCTACCAGGGGTATTGCTCTTTGGAAAACACCATTGTAGAAAATGCCCGCTACGGTTTGACTGCCTCAGAGGTCTGGATGAAACAGGAAGATCTTGCCGATGAATCAACCGAAGGAGAATCCGTCGGGATTTTATCGAAAGCTTCCCTGTCCACGGCCGCCAAGGGTGGAGCGCGCATTGCAACCCTGAACAGCGAATTCCTTAACAACTATCGCAGCGCACATTTTGCCAAATACTTGTACAGCCCCAACCAGAGTGCTTTCTACTTTACCGATTTCACAAGCGATGGACCGCTGGTTGATCCCGACCTGGCGCTTCGTCCTGTCGATCCGGAACAATCGTTCGACCATAACGAATCCAGGGGCACGTTCATTCACGCCTCCATTTGGAGCACTCGGGTGCGGTTTGCCGGCTGCAACTTTACGGGCTCTACCGCTATCATCCCCGATCTAAGACCACGGGGTATCGAAGGTGATGACCCGATGATAGTAGCCACAGGCGGCTCGATGAAAGACATGCTCCGTGGAGTATGGTGCCGCAACCTGACCGGAGGGCTGTTGGCTAATGTGGAATTGAGCGGTATGGATTTTGACGACGTTCGGGAAGGCGTACGTCTGGGCGGTTCGGCCATGGACCGGATCACAGGTTGCACTTTCACCAACATCCCTCTGCAGACGGGTTTTGGAGCGCAAGAGCCCTATGGCATCTTTGCCGAAAATGCCAAGGGTGCACGGATATACGCAAATTCCTTTTCCGGAGCAGACGCAGATGAGGTTTCTTTCGGACTGGTCGTGCTCAACAGCAAAGACGACGGCGCCCTGGTAGCAGAAAACCAGTTCGAGACGATCCGCTATGGAAATCAGTTTTTGGGGAATAATGGGGAGTTGATTGCTCGTTGCAACGATTTCACAGACATGGGTCTTTCCGCATGGTCTGTTGTACCGAATAAAGGTTCGGGTGATTTAGCTGATCAGGGAGCAACTGGACCAAAAGCCGATAATGAATTCTTCGACACCTGCGATTACGAAGAGACCGGTTATAGCCACATCTATTCAGACGACATTGAGTTTGAATACCATGACAAAACGGGTAATCCCCATCCGGCTGATGAGGATTGTGTGACTGATCCACCGGTCGATTTCACTTATCATAGCGATGGAAGCGAAATAGCTTGTGATCCTGAGGACCCCGAAGATCCTCCATGTGCAGAGCCTTCGACACCTGGTTTACCTTCCCCCTATCCTCCCTGCGATCATCTTTACACATTTATGATCTCTGGTCAGGGCCTGGAGGACCGCAACCACGCTTTACGGAACATACTTCATCCCGGCGTGGATTCACTGGACAGCTTGTTACCTTTCGACATCGAAGATGCCCTGGATGTACTGGAAACCAGGAACGAGCCGGAGGACAAAGCCCTGCGGATCGGTACTTTGGTGAGCCTCGACCGGTTTGCCGAAGCACAGACGGTACTGGACTCCATGCCCGATTTTACCTTGGAAAATGAAACTTATGTGGATTTCATAGCCGCACTGCTTCAGGACACCATTTCGATCGATTCTATTTCCGAAACGGCGTATCAGACCGCCCTGGAAGCCCTGGAAGAGGATAACACCAGCGCCCAGGTTCTTGCACAAAACCTGAGATACTTCCGGGAGCAGATTTATACTCCTGTACATCCGGTAATCGTGGATGATTTGGAGAATAGATCATTCAGCGCTTCAAAAATTTTGGAATACTCGGACTTGATTTCCGATGAAATGATTTATCCAAATCCCTTTACGCAAGATCTAACATTTGACCTGCGAGATTTAGACCCGGAAAAACAATATCGAATTGAAATTTTTGATTCTATGGGCCGTCAGTTGTGGAATGCTCAATCTTACGGCGGGAGTATAGTCAAATGGATACCCAAAGATTTAAAACCAGGTGTTTATTTCTACTCCTATGAGACGAACCATCAGACTCAGAAGCATGGCAAAGTCGTTAAGCTCTAATTTTTCCAGAGGGGGCGATGCCCCCTTTAATTTCATCTCATGAAAAATTTAATAGTCTTTTTAATTCCTTGCTTTCATTTAGCCTTAACTGCCCAGATCCCTCTATTCAATCTTGTCATCGATCAGGACAATTATTGGAACGGCCGGGCTAGACAGGTTTTGGAAGTTGACAGCTTTTTTTATACGATTTCCGCATTTGAGGCTCCTGGTAGTTTTGACACCACTACTCTCTTGAAAATCAACAAGTATGATTTAAGTGTTTCTTGGAAAAAACTGGATTTCTTTAAAGGGAGCAAACCAAAAGCAATTCTTTATCGTCCTGATACAAAAACTTTAATCGTGGCTGGGATTTGCTTTGATGGAAATGATGATGTAAAGAGTGTCGATCTATTTTTGGCAGAATTCAACCTCTACACATTTGATACATTAAGAGTGAGGAAATTTGGTATCCCCGAGAGAGGAGACTACATCCAAAGAGTGATCCTGACCCAGGATGAAGGAATAGCCGTTGCAGGATATTCTTTTACTTTAGGCCAAAAAAGCTCCATATTCCTCTTCAAAGCGGACAGCCTGTGGAACCAGGAGTATTTCAATCTCTACGCCCAGGTTCCCAACCGCAATCATTTTGGCAACAGCCTGATACAAACCCCTGACGGCGGTTTTTTCATCGTGGGCAACCGCCGAATGGATCAGGATTACTTCATGGACCAGGCTATCCTGCTTAAAGTCGATTCCGGGGGAAACTTTCAGTTTTGGAAAAACATCCTGCCTGTAGGAAATGAGTATGGTTTGATAGCCGTCGGTGTGAAGAAAAAGATAAACGGCAATTACCTGGCAGTGGGGAACAAAATTGTAACTACCACTGGAGTCGCCCAAGATATGCAGTATTGGGCCTTCGAATTTGACAGCGACGGGGAGGTTATTTGGTCTGACACGTATGGTGGTTTACCGCAAGGGGCTCAATGGGAATCGATCAACCTCGCTCCCGATGGAAATTACCTGGTCTGTGGTTATTTGAGAGAGAATTCCCACTATGTAAACGATACCCTTTTCAAACGCCAATACGGGACCATCGGCAAACTCAACCCCGAAGGCGAGTTGCTCTGGCACCGCCTTTACACGAACGAACCTTTAAACAAACACGTCGATATTTTCTGGAATGCCATTCCTACCTCCGATGGCGGCATTCTGTGCGTGGGCACGACCTGGGGCGATTCGCTCACCCACCAGGACGTCTGGGCGGTCAAGCTGGACGAATGGGGATGTATCGAGCCGGGCTGCGAGGGGCCTACTGGGGTGGAAGAAGTGGAAGCGGAGCCGCCCGCTCCTGTAGTCTACCCCAACCCCTTCACCCACAGGCTGACCTTCGACCTGCAAAGGCTGGAAGCGGGAGTTCTTTACCGCGTTTCGGTGTACGATGCGGTGGGGCGGCTGGAGTGGACGTCTCAGAGTAAGGGCGGTGCGCTCCTGGAGTGGAAGGCTGAAAACCTGAAGCCGGGAGTGTATTTCTACCTCATAGAAAAAGAGGGAGAGGGGAAGGTTGTGCAGCGGGGCAAGGCTATCAAGTTTTAATTTGAAGAAAAGGGGGCCGCTGACACAAGTGGCCTCCTTTAATTTTTACTCTAATGAAAAAACTACTTATTCTCTTGTTTTTATGGTCCAATAGTTTAAATGCTCAATTCGATTATTTCTGGTTAGATATCGACGATCAAAATTTGTGGGACTTAGGAGAAGAGGCTGTGGAGACCGACAGCCATTATTTTTTTACGGTTGCCACATTTTCCCCTTGGGCGCCGAGTATTGCTCAAATTCTAAGAGTCGATAAAGAAAATTTGCATACGGATTTTTTCCCTTTGAATTATTACTATGCCGGCACACTTCAGCAAATGGAAATGACGCCATCTGGCACGATCATTTTGGCAGGTAGTTTTTACGATGGGGCCATTGAGACTGATAATGGTCAATTATTTATGTTAGAAATTGACCCCGAAACTATGGATACCCTTCGTTCAATAACCTTTGGGAAACCCGGCTGGAATGACAACATATCTCGTTTAATACTTACTCAAGACGGAGGAGTAGCCATCACAGGTTGGTCCTTTGATGCCGACCCAAGTACCAAACAATCCATATTCCTTTTCAAAGCGGACAGCCTGTGGAACCAGGAGTATTTCAATCTCTACGCCCAGGTTCCCAACCGCAATCATTTTGGCAACAGCCTGATACAAACCCCTGACGGCGGTTTTTTCATCGTGGGCAACCGCCAAATGGATCAGGATTACTTCATGGACCAGGCTATCCTGCTTAAAGTCGATTCCGGGGGAAACTTTCAGTTTTGGAAAAACATCCTGCCTGTAGGAAATGAGTATGGTTTGATAGCCGTCGGTGTGAAGAAAAAGATAAACGGCAATTACCTGGCAGTGGGGAACAAAATTGTAACTACCACTGGAGTCGCCCAAGATATGCAGTATTGGGCCTTCGAATTTGACAGCGACGGGGAGGTTATTTGGTCTGACACGTATGGTGGTTTACCGCAAGGGGCTCAATGGGAATCGATCAACCTCGCTCCCGATGGAAATTACCTGGTCTGTGGTTATTTGAGAGAGAATTCCCACTATGTAAACGATACCCTTTTCAAACGCCAATACGGGGCCATCGGTAAGCTCAGCCCTGAAGGCGAGCTGCTCTGGCACCGCCTTTACACGAACGAACCTTTAAACAAACACGTCGATATTTTCTGGAATGCCATCCCTACCTCCGATGGCGGCATTCTGTGCGTGGGCACGACCTGGGGTGATTCGCTCACCCACCAGGACGTCTGGGCGGTCAAGCTCGACGAGTGGGGATGTATCGAGCCAGGTTGCGAGGGGCCCACGGAGGTAGTGGAGGTAGATATTGCACCAGTGGAGGTGGCGGTCTATCCAGACCCTGCAAGAGATAAATTTACTTTGAAACTGCCTGCTCCGCTGGAAAAAAATGCAGAATTGCGGCTATACAATATGATGGGGCAGGTTGTAAAAACATACTCCATCCCATCCGGTTTTGAGGAATACCCTTTTCTGCTTCCGGCTGTTCAATGTGGGTTGTATTTCTATTCACTTTCAGTTGATGAAGAAATTATTGCCTCTGGGAAGTTGATAAAAGAGTGATAATGCTTCCGCTCATCTGGCATGTGCGATTTGGGGAGAGATAAACACCATCTGTGCCAGGGTGAATGTGGGTGATCCCCTGGGGATGCTTAAAAAACATCCAAAGAAAAACGGCCATTCTACTTAATAAAATGGATTAAAAATTGAATTCATTCCTAAAATTTTTTATTTTTGCAAATAAAATGGAATGAATTTTCAAAAATTCCGCAAAGTCCTAAATGCCCAAAAGGTATTTTCCCGGCGTGATATTGTCAAGGAGTGGCCCGATTTTAACTTTGTAAACCTGGTCAACTGGCAGGAGAAAGGCTATTTGCTCAAACTCAGGAATACCTGGTACGCTTTCCCCGACGTGCTTCAAACTGAAGCTGATCTGTTCTTCGTGGCCAACCAACTGCGCAAACCCTCCTATATTTCCCTGGAAGCAGCTCTTAGGTATTACAACTGGATCCCGGAAAGCGTTTTCACTATTACCTCTATAACCACTGCAAAACCTGTTGAGTGGCAGACCCCTGTGGGTTATTTTAGCTACAGGTCAATAAAGCCTCAACTATTTTTTGGATATCAAACCGTGAAAGGGGAAAGTGCCGACTTCAACATGGCAGAGCCTGAAAAAACCTTGCTCGATTTGCTTTATTTCCACCCGGAATATACCGAACCAGCTGATTTCGAGGCTCTTCGCCTAAACCAAGAGGAAATAGTCAAGCTGCTAAAAACAGATCGCTTGAATAGGTATCTTGAACTCATTGCTTCTCCCACCCTGGAACTCAGATGGAAAAGCATTGAAAAATACATTGGCCTATGATGAGTCTCGAACAAATTGCCCGGCAATTCCCGGCACATCTTGCATTGCAAAAACAAGCCATGTTGCGGGAATATTTGCAATGCCAAATCCTTGAAATCCTTTTTGAAAGTCCATTTGCCGCTCAATTCAGTTTTCTGGGTGGCACTTGCCTAAGATTGGTACACGGGAACACTCGGTTTTCGGAGGACCTGGACTTCGACAACTTTGGACTGACCACAACCGACTTTGACGAAGTAGCAGCAAATATTCAAAAAGGGCTGGAACGAAAAGGTTACCGTGTGGAGATATCGAATGTGCAAAAAGGAGCTTTTCGATGCAAAATTCGCTTCCCTGGTCTGCTCTTCGAACAGGGTTTGAGCGGCCATCGGGAAGAAAAGATCCTCATCCAGCTCGATACGGAAAGTCAGAGTTTCCCATTCCAGCCCCAGACATACATCCTTAATCGATTTGGCTTGTTTACCCGTTTGATCATAACGCCCCCCGACTTGTTGTTAGCTCAAAAACTTTACACGCTTGTCAACCGACCTCGTGCAAAAGGCCGGGATTACTACGATGTAGTTTTCCTATTTTCGCAATCTATTAAGCCCAACTATACCTATCTCGACAATAAAATGTCGGCAGGAACCCCCCAAGTACTTCGTGCTGCCATTTTCAACCTGCTCGAACGAGTTGACCTGAATGCATTAGCATCTGATGTTCGACCGTTCCTTTTCTTTCCGGAGGAAGATCGTCGTGTAAAGTATTTTAGAGAATTTTGGGAGCAGGTTGAATTGTAGGATACCCTACTTGTGAGGATGAGTGCAAAAACCGAACCCCTTGGGGGTGCCCCCCAAAGCCCCCCCGAAGTAGCAGGTGTCGCTCATTCAATCTCTCAATAGACCACCACTCGTTTCACTCCCCAAAGCACTCCATCTACCAGATATTGAACGAAGTACACTCCTGGCGGCCAATCTGCCACAGATACGGTATGGGTAGATACTCCATAGGGTAACTCTTCATTGAGGCAAACTTTACCCATGCTGTCTGTGATGTGGAACCGATGATCACTACCAGCCGGATCGGAAAAATCTATCCGGAAGTATGAATTGCAAGGATTGGGATATATCTGAAACCTGGAGTGCAGTTCAATGGGTTCCTTATTGCCTAAGAGATAACCGCAATCATCGCCGATACAATATTCATAAAGTTCTGGTCGCCAGGAAATATAGGGTTCATCATTATTGAAGATCCCGGAATAGTGAAACCCGAGCCTCTCCAAAAATTCAATATCGTCAAGATCCCAAAATTCTGAGTGAAACAAGAAGGTCCTTAATGAGTAACCAAAATATTCAGAAGTATATATACTGTCTATTACCACATCTCCAATACCTCCATAAAAAAGACAAAGCTGGGGAAGCGTATCCCCAACTTCCAAATCGAAATCATAGAGTAGGAATTCCTCTTGAAGAGGGCAGGTTGTTCCCGTAATATCACCGCCACCCACATGGTTAAAACGATAGAGATAGACTTTCCGTTGAAGTGTGTCATCCCGTATGGCTACATATAACGTATCATTATCAATAATGTAAGGATAAGGCGTAATATGCGTAACGGGGTCTTGATAGAAACGGCGGTAATAGACCTTTTTGTAAGTCTTATCATTGATTACCGTATCCCCTTTTATGTAGTACTCATCCGGCGCTCCGTTCCAATAGGGACCCGGATTGTACATCAGCCAATGTGCATCTTCAATCGCCATGGGGGAATATTCCTGGGCGGGGAGGAATTGAGTGCATCCGATGAGGAATAAGAAGAGGGTTAGTGCTTTTTTCATAGATTTATTTTTGGTTGAGAGTTGAGAGTTTAGAGTTGAGAGTGATTTGGCTTCCGAGACAACAAAGTTGTCTCGGCTTTTGAATCACTCTCAACTCTCAACTTTTCAACAACTTCAATCACCTTACTCACCACCCTCCCTTCCTCATCCCGGCACTGCAAAAAATAAATGCCCGCAGCCCATTGGCTAACATCCAAAATGAAGGTCATTTCAGAACTGTCGGTGCTGAATTCCTTTACAATCCTGCCCATGTCATCTATAATCTGGAACCTGTATGAACCACTGGAAGGCGCCTTGAAAAAGATGAATAATTCATCCATCGCCGGATTGGGGTAGGGTTTGAGGATGACAGACGGTCGGCCTGGGACTTCTTTTGTGCCTACTAGCTGACAGCCTGGTACCAGACAACCGTATTCGTCTACTTTGAGGAGCCAGGCTTGTTGGGGGATGGAGTCTTGGTAGGTCTTATCAAACGACTCGCCGACAATTATGAAGCCATGATCAGACGTTTCCTTAATACTGAAAGGTCTGTTTGTGAAGATATTATTAGTTAGCGAGGTATATTCTCTTTCCCAAAGGATACCTCCACTTGGTGATATTTTACCAATCCAACCAAACATTCCCCAGTTTTCATCTACAGGGTCAGGCTTTGGAGAAATTCCAATTCCAACAAACCCGGATTGATCTTCCAAGGCAACAACAGCCTCAAGTTTAGTATAAGAAGTTGGATGATCTCCGAGAATCTCCACGCTCCATTCCAATTCATGCCCAGTATCCAAAATAAAAAAGTATTTCTCATACCAAACTACATTAACAGAAGGTCTTGGATATTCCGTCCCCACTCCGGAAGCAACCAGGAGACTACCGTCAGGAAGCAGGGCCATGTCATTAGCTGCATCACGGAGCAGGTTGAGGGGACTCAGATATGTCCATTTCAGATCCCCTTGGCTGGTTAAACTAAAGATCCAGGTTTGGTAGGTGTAGTCCTCCAACACCAGGTTGTTGTTGCCTCTGACCGCTCCGATAATGATATCTCCATTGGACTCCACTAGTATGGATTCAGGTCGCTCTCGCAAATTGTTTCCGTATACTTTGTGCCATTGCATATTGCCAAGACTGTCTATTTTGAGTACGGAGACTTGAGTACTTTTATTTTCCGAAGAAGGAGTACCCATCCAGTTAACCATGACAAAGCCTCCATCAGGCGTTTGTTTCATGTCATTGGGTCTAAGAAAATCTTTAATCGGATAATAGGGGTTAAAATATTCTTTGATAAACTGGGGATCTCCGGCTGAATCATACCTGATAAAAATCACCTTCATTAAAGTGTCTACTAAATAACCGGAAAGGGCAAAACCTCCATCTTCAAGGGGGATCAACGTATTCGCCCAGGCTTCATATGACTTGTTCTGGTTGGTGATCGCTTTTTGGAAAACCACATTTCCCTCTAAATCGAATTTTGCAAACAAAGTCCCTACCTTATAGGGGTATACGGAGTCGGCAATTACCCCCGTAGCGTAGATACAGCTGTCCGTTGCCACTACACTGGTCAGCACCGCTGCGGGATATCCGAAATGAAGGCGTTTGTTGAAAGTCTGCTGGCCGTGGAGCACAAACAACACTGCCGTTGAGAAAATCAGGAGAAGAAGAATTTTTTTCATCCCGCCAAACTTTTAAGGTTAAGGCTGGATCAAAACTCCTTCGTCGTTTTGACCCAGCCAATAAACCGGAAGTTTTTACCTGGCGACTACCAGTTTCAAACTCTTCCATTTTTTATCACCCGATAGTAATGTATAAAAATACACCCCATTGGGGAGATTTGCCGTGCTAAACACAATTTTGCCGGAATTATCCAAAATTTCCTTTTCTTCGATCAATTGTCCATCAAAAGATGTAAATACTAATCTGCCGGAATCGTTCCCATCGGGTAATCTGTATTCGATAGTCGTAACATCTTTCGCCGGATTGGGAATGGCGATCAATATTGCGCTCATTTCATTTTTTTTATCCATTCCTTCATTGCCGGGCTCTGAGAGGAGTACTCTTGAAAGCGGGGCATCTTCAGGAAGCAGGATCAATGGTTCATAAGTAGGACCTATAACCGAATTGATCATACTTTGGGCCTCCTAAGGAGCATATTCAGTTGAAGTTGATCAGCATCGCAAAAGAGCGAATTTTTGATCCCTCGAAGAGCCTGGCTGAAATTGCTTATGAATTGGGATTTAAACATCCGCAACATTTCAGTCGCATGTTTAAAAAAGAGACAGGAGTGGCTCCAAGTGAATTTAGAAATTTAAATTAACGAACTCTGAAAAATACTCGCTAAACGAAGTGGTTTGGGATTATTTATTTAATTGATAAACTGCCTCTGCAAATTTTTCCCCTAAGTCAATATACCCAGCACTATCGTAATGCCATGGATCAGAGTATTTGTAATATTTAGTATCTCTGACAATAGCAGCTTTTCTGTCGGTTCTTACGTATTTCTCCTGAGCGTATTGAACCAATTCCCCATATTTCCATACCTTCCCGTCTTCCGCGTTTCCTGAATCTGAAATCTTCCCAATTACAACTGGTAAATCATCCTTATGTAAACTGGCCCGGATTAAGTCCATTAACCTTTTGAGATTTGAATAATAGCCCAAAGCTATTTCTTCTGAAATGACCCCATCACTTTCTCCCTGCATCCAGATAATCCCGCACGGAATCAAAATGTCTTCAATGCCATTTTCATCGATGTCTTTATTTTTTAAGGCCTCCCTGATCGTTACCAGGAAATGATCAAATTGATTTATTCCATTAGTTCCCCTGTAATCCATTTCCCAGGAACCAAATTCACGTGCCGCTAAGCTATCCAGCGAGGAGCCTCCTCGTGCGTATTTAATCAGAGCGATTTTTTCATTTGGATATAACTCCTGTAATTTTTTTGCAAAAGACAGTTCGATGCCAAATTGATCGGACAGCTTGTTATTAATGCCGTCTGATGAATATCCAGCCCCATGACCGGGTGCTAAAACGCTCCATTTTCCCAATCCTCCATTTTTACTTTCATCGGGCACCGGATTCCCTTGGAAAATCCATACATTTTCATATCCTTTTTTGAAAGTATCCGGCAATTCAGAATTTTTACCATGGCCTTCCATATTCGATTGCCCCCCAAGAAAAAATAATTTAATCGTGTCCCTCTCCAATTGCTGGCTGATACCTAAAGATGGAATAATGCCTGCAATCAATAGTATAATAAGATTCCGTTTTATCATTTTCATGTGAAATATTTTAAGGGGAAACCTGAGCCTTTCAAAATCTGAAAAAGCTCAAAAATAGATGAACCGCAAAGGCGCTAAGAACGCAAAGAAATTTGGATTTTTTTATCCTCATCAAAAATGTTTCATACCAGGGAGAACCTGATCTTCGTTCACTCCACCACCAATTTTTCTATTTGCCGATACGCGCCATCGATAATTCTAACAAAATAAATTCCTTTTTGTAAAGTTGAAATATCAACGAGATTACCGGAATATTTCAGTTGCTTTTTAAATAATACCTGTCCGTTTAGATGCACGATCTCAAAGCTGGCCTTCTCAGAAGGCAATCCCTCCAAATACAGGTAATGGCCTGCCGGATTCGGGTAGATCTTAAATTTCAGCCTTGTATTTTCCGCCACATTTGAAGTCTCATTTCCTGTTCCTATTAATTTGAGCAGGGCCTCGCCGCCGTTACTTTCAATTGAAAAATAGAGGGTGTCGGGCAGTTCGTCCGTGGGTTCGTAAAAAAGTTGAAACTGGTAGTCTTCAGCCCCCAAAAGCGTGGTATCCAAATTAAAGTCCGTGTAAAATTCAGTTCCATCCAGCGAGGAGATAGAAGCGAACTGCAAGGTGTCGTTTGCCCGGTTGGTTAAAATTACATGTATCGTATCTATTTCTCCGATCGGCACTATTTCAGTAGTAACAATACTGTCTGAAACAAACATAAGTCTCGGCGCAAATTCAGCCGTCGTTGGCAAAGACTGGCTGTTCCAGGCATTGATGCCGCCGATCATATTGTATACTTCCACAAACCCCATGGATTGCATGGAGACAAAAGCGCTTCCGCTCCTCGATCCCGATTTGCAGTGGATGAGGTAGGTTTTTTGTTTATTCAGCTGATCCAGTTGTTCAATAAAATCAGCATCGAAATAATTCCGGTTGATCGCGCCCTCCAGGTGTTGGGGGTTGTATTCATTGGGCGTGCGGACATCCAGGATGACGAAATTCGGGTTGTCCGCATTGGCCTGGATCAAACTATCGCATTGCAGGGCCGAAAAGGCCTGGAATATCGGATCTTGTGCAAATACATGGAAACTGAATGCGAGGATTCCAAAAAGAATAATACTATTTTTCATTTGAAATGTTTTTTGTTGTCATTTTGAGTTTTTTCCAAGTCAGTAGGTGGAATCAGATGGAAATGACTGCAGATACCCATCCAAAATCGCACATCCCAGTTTGTACAGGTAAAGATCCATGCTATGGTCGTTGACCGGCGCTATATCGAAAAGGCCCCTTGCGGTAGTTTCTTCGGTCGACTCTGTGGTCGCATCCAATAATTGGGTTTGCGCTTCTTTCATTTCCGCCATGATGGCCTCCTGTGTGGCCTCATCCAGGTCTTCGAATTCCATCTCCACTTCTTCCTCCTCAAAAATACCCCTCGACTTCGGGATCATGGTGATGGCATGCTCTTCGTTAAACTGGCGCGGACTGCCGCCCAGGTGGTTGAACCCCAGGATGCGGGGTGGTATGGTGGCAACGATATCCTTGTTGTTGATGTGCAGGAAGGTTTTGTCTTCCAGGAGCTCGTTATAGGCATCCATAAAATCCCGGTTGCCGACACGCGGCGAGCCATAGACATAAACCCCAGCCACTGGATAACCGCCCAGTGCAAAGCGATGGGCGGCCAGTTCTGCTAATGCCGCCCCCAGGCTATGCCCGCAGATGAACAGTTTTTTGTTAGGTCCCAGGGAATCCACAGCTGCCTTGAGTTGGCTCCAGACGCTGTCCAGCGCGCCCTGAAAACCCCGGTGCACCCGTCCGCGGCCGCCAAAAGCATCGATTTTGAGGAACTTTGCATCCACCAGCGCATCGGCTCCGCTGCTCGTTCCCCGGAAGCAGACGATCAGATAGTTGTCATTACCTGTGATAAATGCCTGGGTATCGGTCTTTGCATCCTCGACCCATTGAAAGACCTCGTAGCCCCATAGTCCCAGCTGCTTTTGCACATAAGCGGGCCCAAAATAAGCCAGATGGGAACAATCGGCCAGGGTCATGGCGTTGGGGAGCGTATGGTCTTCCGCACTATCGTCAAAGCCGAAGGCATGGGAAGGGATGATATCGTCGCGGCCATAGCGCGTCTTATTGATCACCTGGCCCATTCTGCGGAGGGTAGCGGCAGCGCTCACGCCGGGTGTCCATTCCGGGAAGGGGCTCTTTTTCTCATCCACCTCCAAATAAAGGGTTCCATCCGCTTCCTTGACCACTCCAACGGCGATCGGTCCGGCATAACGGGTTACCGCTTCCACTACATCGAACGGGTCCGCATCTTCCGGTTCCGGGATCCGGCCATCCGTGTTGATGATATAATGCAGGAAGGCCTGGTCGATAACCGGCTCCACGCCCTGGTTCGAAGCCGCTGCTTCGGCCATTCTTTTTCGAAAAATGACCAGGGTCTCGGTCAGTTTTTTGTTCCGGTCGAACACTTGTTCCAAAAACCGGTCCGGATCGGGTTGAAGGGCAAACCTTTGGGCAATATGGGCAAAGTCTGTTTGGAGTAACGGCAACCCGTTTTGCAGGTTGTCCCAGGATTGTTGAAAGGCGAGTTCTGCTGGAGATGGCATGGGTGTGGTGGAATTGGTGAAGGAAAGGTTTAAAATTAGGAAAATTTCAGGACTAAGCACGGACAATATTTATCCCATACAGCAGTACTGGAGACGCTGATGATATTGGTATTATGTACTTGTATATGTGAAAATTACTTCACTTCCTTTTCTAGTTCACGGATCGCATTAATCGCTTCGATTGTATATTTTCCCTTTGGATACTGGTCAAGGTAGTCTTTGTAGCTTTTGATCGAATTAGTTTCGAGGGCTGATTTCCAAAAGTGAAGTTCTTTTTGTACCTCGATGATCTCCGATATCCTGGACTCCGCTTGGGCACTATGAGCGCCATCTGGATATTCGGATGTATATTTTCTGTAGGATGATAATTTATTAAGCCTGACTGCATCCTGCCAGGCTTCCTCCTCTTCCAGTTTGTCGATGGCATCAAGCGCTTCCAAGGCATAGCGCCCTTTTGGAAATTTTTTCTCAAATTCGAAATAAGAAAATATAGTATTTGAAGTTTTGGCCTGTTTCCAGGCTTCCTCTTCTTTGAGGCGGTCCAATTCTTGGCTGGCTTCTTTTGCGAACCTGCTTTCCGGATACCTTGCAAGAAAATGGTTGAAGGCCGCCAGGGTTCCTTCCTGCCTGGATGATTCCCAGTCTCCCTGTTCATCCTGTTTAAGGTAAAAGAAGTATTCTCCGCCTTTATCACCTACGTTGTACAGCGATTTCCCCCAGGGCAATTGGTTGTAATTCCTCCGGGTTTGCTCAATGACCCGGTCTACTATTTTGGAAAAATTGATTTTGGTGTGTTCATTTCGACCCAGAATGTCAAGAATGCTTTCTGCGAAAGGACTGTTTTTACCTGGGACACCATCGAATACCTCCTGATCGTGCCTGCCTGAACAGAGCGCACAGCGGGAGGGCAAGACTTCTCTTTCATCCATTGAAAAGGCAGACCGGCTGGAATTTTTCATAATTAAACTCCCCGAGAAACAGGAATCCACGATCAGGAGGGTATGCAGGGATTTTATGTCGTTAATAAAATCAAGAATGGTCGCATTTCGAACGTAATTAGCGGTGCTCCCTCTACTGGCATCATAGGGAATCCAGTAGCCCCTGTCGTTCTTGTCGAGATGACCGTGGCCGGAATAGTAAATGATCA
Source organism: Lewinellaceae bacterium (assembly GCA_020636275.1). Taxonomy (GTDB): domain Bacteria; phylum Bacteroidota; class Bacteroidia; order Chitinophagales; family Saprospiraceae; genus JADJTT01. The sequence goes on from JACJYD010000002.1 coordinate 723,546, forward strand.
ACTTATCGTCTTTTTCAATATTCTCAACCAGCCGATCGAATTGGTTAATGATTCCTTCCCGGGTAGCCTTCTCATTGAAAAGAAGGGTGGCGAGATCAGCTTGCACGTCGTATTTTGAGGTGAGAAGGCTCAATACATCCTCCACATCCTTGACCGCGTTGCTCAATACCGGGAATTCCTTGTAATTGCTTATTCCAATACCAAGGAACCAGGATCTTCCTTTCGGTTTTTTCAGAAATGCCTGGGCCGTTTGGGGTAGATCGATTCCTTTTTTGACAGTTTTGTCCTCCTCTTTTATGATTGCTTTTTCCGGAACATCTTCGATTATTGTTTTCTCGTTGCCGGTATTTTCTTCCTCTGCTTTTTTCTCTGGCCCGGTGAATTGCCAATGGGCGGCTTTCCTTTTCAAATCTTCGATCTCCGGCAGGGAAAGCCCTGTATAAGGATGGGCATTCCAACTCCGTTCATTTTGACTCCCTTGGATCTTTGAAAGGATGGTCAAGGCTCCATTGGCATCAAGATCGAAGGTGACCTCGATCCGGGGCTCCCCGGCCGGGGCGCGGGGAATTCCATCCATTTGGAATTTCCCAAGTGAGAGGTTATCCCGGATATTCCGACTGTTTCCCTGCAGAACATGGATCTCGACCGACTTTTGATTTTTTTCCGCCGTACTGAAGGCGGTCGATCTTTTTGTCGGAAAGGTTTCATTCGACTTGATTAATTCACCAAGAACACCTCCCATTGCCTCGATTCCATAGGTGTGAGGGGTTACGTCCAGAAATAAAATATCCTGGATCTCGCCCATTATCACGCCTCCGATGACGGCCGCTCCTAGCGCCGCTGCTGCTTCAGGGCTGATCTGCCTGTTGATTTTTATTCCAAAAAAGCCTTCCATCGCTTCCTCTATTTCGGGCCTGTGTTTGGAAAAACCCACAACCAAAATTTCGTCGACTTTATTTCCGGAAAAGGAAATATCATTCAGTATCTTTTTGCAGGAAGCTATTACTTTTTGCTTTAGGTTGACCTGCTGGGCTAATTCTGCCTGGGAAAGCTTGACGATCAAATGCTTAGGTTTCCCATTTTCGGAAGCGATATAAGGAAGGTTAATTTCTGTTTCTGGTGAAGTCGCAAGTTCCCCTTTGGCTTTTTCAGCTGCGTCGGCCAGGCGTTTAAAAGCAGCCGGATCCTTTCGGAGATCGATGCCTTCCTGTTCTAAAAAAAGCTCGATCAACCAATCGGCAATGATCTGATCGGAACCAATCTCATTGAGTTGGTAATCGCCATAAATGGAAATGACCTCAAAAACTCCATCTCCAATGTTTTGCACAGATACTTCAAAATCCTCCCCATCGAGCGCAATAACAGCAGCCGTTTTATCCCCTGTAATTTTCTGCTCCAAACCCAGCGTCAAAACGGAGCAGGAAGATTTCGAAAGAACCCGCTTGATTTTCAATCCCGCTATTTCTCCGGCTTCCAGGATGGCCTGACGTTGAGATTGGTTAAAAAGCGCCGGACCTGCAATGATGGCTTCAGATATCTCCTCCTTTAAATATTCCTCAGCATCCTTTTTCATTTTTTTGAGGAACATGGCCAACAATTCCTGTGGGCTGAATAAATGGCCATCTATGCTGATACGAAGAGCATCCGAATCACTTTTCACCACCTTGTAGGGCAGTTTTTCAACCTCCTTCTCAATGTCAGAATAGCGGGCACCGATTAATCGCATGAAGGAAGGGATGGTTCTTCCTGGTGAAGAAGGCGTTTCCGCAGGATCTCCAATTCTGATTTCCCCATCCTCTAAAAGGGTGATAGTAGTTGGCATTGTTATTTGCCCTTCCGCGCTCGGGATCACGGCTACCCGGTGGCCTTTCATGACTGAAACCGCCATGCAAGAGTGGGTCATCCCCAGATCGATACCGATTATTTTCCCCATAAAATAAAAGGAGGTATATCAATTTCTAAATGCTTGAACGTCCACTCCCGGTGTTAACGCTATGCCGACGTTCGGCACGGGAAGAGGATCCAAAATCCCGATGAACGGAAGTTCCCCTTCCGGTTTGCACATGCCGGTTCCCGGATCGCATGCTATGCCTTCCCCGCAATTGATCTCATTGCAATACCCTCCCTGAAAAAGGGGAATATTGGAAAAGGAGACACATTTGCAAATGTCGTCTACTTCATCCAGGCAAAGCACGACGGAAGGTCCACAGTTGACCCAGGGTGAATTCGCCATTTCATGGAGGCAGACCATTATGTGATCGGGCGACACTTTTTCCGGATCCGGTTGTATCCAGGGACCGAGATCATTTGGATTGGAATGATGGAGCTCCCGGACCTTCTGGTTTTGTCCATAGATAGTTTCATAGCAAGGATCGAATTCAAATTCCGGCGTTGAGTCATCGTTGAACGTGGCGGGGTCGTCACAACCACTGACGCATTTAGGCTCATCGCCTGTTGTTACATCATAAACCGTTTGTTTTTCAATATTTCCCTCTTCGTCGTACTGGGTTACCGTTACGGTACCCGCATTGCCGTCGGCGTATACCTCCCTGTCAATGAAACCATTGTCTTGATAGGAGGTATGGATACCTACGGTATTGCCAGTGCCATCGTCGCCGTAATATTCCGAGCCGATCAAACTTCCATTTTGGTCGTAGTGGTAAATGGATCGCCCATTTCTGTCATTCACAACCACCATGGTACCGACCTGAGTGGTCGTACTATTGGCCCAGGAACTACCGCTTTGGGTAGTATAATCGATCACCTGGACGCTGGTTCCATCAGATTTTGAATACGAATAGCTGATCTGGGTGGTCACTCCGTTTTTATGTGGGGCTGTGGTTTCTGCACTTCCATCATAGTCGAGGTCTTTCAATAATTTTTTCATAGCCGTCGATCCGTATTCATGAGGAGGATATTCTTCCGTTCCGCCTATTGCGAACGGAGAGCTATCAAAATTGCCGAATGGATTGCTGAATTGCTTCGATTGGCAGCTTACGTACTGCATAAATTGGGAAGAGAAAGAGATGTAGGGGTCTTCTTTTTTGAAACAGGAGATTGCCCCCAATGCTTCGCCTCCATTTACATATTCGATGGCATTCGCCAGGTTGGACTTCCCTTCATCGCAATTTTGATCTTTCCCCGAGTTGGGATCACAGAGGGATTGTTCCAGGATTTCCTGAAGTTTATTGCAGGTTAATTGAGCTATTTCATTTGGGAAATGTCCGTCACCCCTGTATTTTTCACAATTGGATGCCGCAGCGATCAGACGGGTGAACAGATCTGCTTTCATACCATTAAAGAACTGGGCTTTGCCAAAATCAGAGGTCGACATCTTTGTCAGTATCCTGCCGAGATTTTCTTTGTACAACGTCTCCTCCTCCTTCAAGAGGGATCGGACCAATACAAAAGATTCCCCTCGTTCATCCATATTGATCTTTTGGGAGATTTCCATGGTGAAATTGTTAAACCTGTCAAGGGTGCTATCCTGCGGCGCATTTGCGTATCTTTCGATATAATCAATAATAATGGAATAGTAGGGGGCAACGCCATCTTGGTCGACCTTATCCATGATCAAACCTTCCAGGGCGCCCAGATATACGACGGGTACTCTTCGACTCAGATTCAGCATGTTTTTGGTTTCGGTCAAATGGAGCGGAAAGTCACCTTTTTTGTAGGCTTTTCCAATTGCGGTGAGTTGCTCAGTTAGAATTTGCTTTGGCTGAGGAGTATTGCTTTCCGGTGGAAAGAACGACCGGCATCCCAACAGAAAAGCAATAACGAGGAGTGGGGAAAGAATTTTCATTTAATGTGGTTAGCTTCTGTTTCTAAAGTTATAAAAAAATTTGCACAAACTTATGTGGTTTCATAACTTTGAAATTCAAAGTACTTTTAAATAAAAATCATGAGCCGATACTATCCCCGTCCCATGCGGGTGGCGCCTCCGATCCACCATCATCTGATTACCGGCAAACCGGTACCGGGCACGATCTTGCTGGTCAATCCCTTTTACCCGAAGGATCCGGTCTCCAGCTTTGGAAAACACGTGCTGACGCCTACGCTGGCGCTTACCAGCATTGCGGGCAGTACGCCGAAGGAGTGGGCCGTGCAATATTGGGATGAAAACCTCCTTCAGGGCCATCTCCCGTACGATCCGATCCCTCAGGTGGTAGGCATCACGGTGCATCTCACCTTTGCCCGGCGGGCCTGCGAGATCGCCCGATTCTACCGGGAACGGGGCGCCATCGTCGTGATGGGAGGCCTGCATGCGACCTCCTGTCCGGAGGAGCTGGCTCCCCACACCGATATCATCGTGAAAGGGGAGGGGGTAGGGGTCTGGCCGCTCGTGCTGGAGGACATCAAAAAAGGAGCTTGGCAGAGGGTTTATGAACATCGCTTCGACCGTCAGTATCACACCGAGCCTTTACCCGATCGCGATATCCTGCCGAGGGAGTCCTTCCTGACCGCTACGAGCGTCATTGCCACGCGTGGGTGCAGCAACCGGTGTGGCTTCTGCTATCTTTCCACCCGGGGCCTTAAAATGCCCTATTCGGCGAAAACGCCGGAGCAAGTGGTGGACGAGATCCGGCGGGAGGGGACGCCTTATGCCGTTTTTACCGACAACAACCTGGCAATGGACCACGCCTATCTCCGGCGCTTGTGCCGGGCCCTCCAACCCCTCGGGATCATGTGGAATGCCGCGGTCACCCTTGACGTGACGGACGATCCCACCCTGGTGCGGGATATGGCCTTGTCGGGCTGCACGGGCGTGTTCATCGGTCTGGAGTCGCTGACCACCCAGAACATGCTGGATGCCAATAAGAAATCGCCCCCGGCGGAAGACTATGCCACCCGCGTCCGGATCTTTCACGACTACGGCATCAACGTCAACGGCAGTTTTGTGTTCGGCTTTGACCACGATACGCCGGAGGTGTTTGAACAGACCATTAACTGGGTGGAGGAGAACCGGCTGGCCTGCGCTACTTTTCACATCCTGACCCCGTATCCGGGCACGCCCCTGTTCCGGCAAATGGAGGCGGAGGACCGGCTGTTGCATAAAAACTGGGACCTGTACGACACGGCCCACGTGGTTTTTCAACCCAAGGGCATGACTCCTGAGCAGCTGAAGGATGGCTATGACCGGGTGTACAAACGCCTGTTCTCCCTGGCCTCGATCTGGAAACGGCGGCCCGAAAAGGTCACCTCCGTGCCCGCTTACCTGGCCGCCACGATCCTGTACAAGCGCAGCAACCTGTTCTGGCACCTGCTGATCAGGACCCGGCTCACCCGCAAGGTTTGGGCGCCGCTGGTGGAGGCCGCCAGAAGAAGGAACCTGAAATTCAGGGAGCAGTTGCAAAGATCTTCTTCATCAAGCGCCATTTCTCCCCGGGTTTCCCTCCGGGAATGGCTTTTTGGTATTTCCACATCAACTGCTCCCACTCCTGGACTTTCGGATTGGTTTCGTCCAAAAGGGCTTTTTTTTCAAAAGAAAAATCATCGTGCACGTCCATGATCATAAAAAGGCGGTCCTGGAGACGATATATTTCCATGGTTTCAATCCCTGCCGACCGGATGCCGGCTATTATTTCCGGCCATACGTTTTTATGATATTCCTCGTAGGCCTCAATCGATTGCTCATCGTTGATCAGGTCCAGGGCAAAGCAGTATCGGGTCATTTTCAGTTGAGTTGATTTTTTCGCAACCGTTGGGGTCGCACTTTCTGTCCTGGCATGAAAAAAGGCGTGAGGTTCGGGAAAACTGGGGGTCAGGAGTGTTGGCACATCCTGAGCCCCGTATGAACGACACGTTCAAGCGCTTTCCCTAAAACACTTTATACCCCGTCCACACCCGTTCTTCCGCATCGTACAGGAATGCGATGCCGTTGGCAAAACTGAACCGGAAGGCGTCGTTTGTCACCGCGTCGTAGGGCAATTGCGATTCGGCGGTGAAGGCGCCCGAGCGGTTGAAGAAGTAGAGCTTTTGCTGGTCGTAGTCGAGCAGCACATACTCGTAGTTTTTCTTGCCTGTAAAACCCACCGTGGTGAAGTTGATGTTTTCCTGGCTTACAGGAAGCGGGAGTTGAACGGTGCCGGCTTGCGCTCCATTTTTGGCATTATAGAGATAGAGGGCTCCGTTGTTGTAAAAGACCAGTTTCTTCTTTTTGGCGTCGAAGGCCGCTACCGACTGAAAATCGGGCTGGTGTTCGCCTTCGACCAGGAAACTGGACGAACCTGTAGGAATACCTTTGTTGTCGGAGTCGAGCTGCACCCATCCCGTTTCCCCGGGGCAGTTTCCCTGCAGGGCTTTCGCTTTGGGATTCCACCAAAGTCCGCGCAGGTCGATCCCCGCTTCCATTTGGCGCACAGAACCTCCGGTTTGGTTAAAAACTTCCAGGGGGTATTCCGAATTTCCGGCAATCAGGGCGTAGTACAGTCCGGCTGTGGGGTTCCAGGCCACGGCGCTGCCGTTGGTACCCGAAGACTGTTCAATGGCCAAACTGAGGACTGCCGGCGGGTAGGTCAGAGGCTTTTGGGAGAATACAACGCCGGTAAAGAGGGCGCTCAGGAACAAAGTAAGCAGTAGATTTTTCATGGAGTTAAATTTTTTCGAAAGGTACAAATTGATGATCAGGTAGCAAACGATGGGTAGTTTAACTATATTGGCCTGAATTAAGTTTGACTATAACGATCGCGACCGCAGGTCGCGATCGTTATAATAATTTTGTCACCTATGAAATGTTTTCTAGCCATTTTTTTCATGTTGGCCTCTATCTCCTTCCTTCATTCCCAAAACAGTCTTGTGGCCGATCCCGACTCCCTCTTTCTGGAAGACCAGATGGCCGATCTGTCTGACCCTTGGGAGCAATTCAATATGTTCTTAAAACTGAAAAATGTCTCGGCAGATCCCCTGGAAGTGGTCTGGAAGCGGGAGATCGGCTCCGATTGCCCGCTGGAATGGGAGTTTATCGTCCAGGATGTCAACATAACCTACGTGCCCTGGGTGGCCATGAGCCCGGAAGGGACTCAGTTTTCGGTACTGCCCCAGGAAGAAGTAGATTTCGGAATAAATGTGGTGCCCAACACGGTGGGGGGATGCTGCACGGTGCTCGCCATTTTTTCCGAATACAACAACCCGGATGTGGCGCTCGATACCGCATACTTTCATGTCGTGCTCAACAGCGATTGCCTGCCGAGCGCGGTAGGTGATGCCATTTCACCTTCGTTGGTTTCCCGGGTCTATCCCAATCCCTTTTCTTCAAAATTTTACATTGAATCGGAACGGGAACTGACCTATGAGGTTTTCCCCCTGGCCGGTCCCCCGGTTAAAAAAGGTCGTCTTTCTCCCGGGAATACGGAGGGTGTCGAGCTGGATGGTCTTCCGAATGGGGCTTATTTCATTCGTTTTTTGGAGGAGAATACCGGCAGGGTACATGTGGTTAAGGTGTTCAAAGTGGGAATGAATTAGATAGGACTTACGCACATGCGTGAAAAAATCAAGCGTTACTCATGAAGTTTAATCCCGCCCTCCAATTGAACGGCAATGACCGTATAATATGGATCGATGGCATTTTCGGGAATTTCAATGTAAGTGATCCCCGGATAATCGCTCCAAAAGACCTTGCAAAAAACTTCCCAATTCAAAATGGTCCCGTTTCCAACCACAAAGATCCTGTTGATCTTATTTTCAATTCCTTTTAGTACGATTTTTCCGTCTTTGGGAATATCCCTTACATAAAGGAATAAGGTCGTACTGTCCTTTGACAAGGCGGTTGGGCCGTAGAAATAGTCATAGGGGATGCCTTTTTCGACGCCATAGATGGCTTCCCGGTGCTTGGAAGTCCATTTGCCGAGTTCTTTCAGGATGGTTTCCTGTTCCTCCGGGATGGTGCCGTCGGCTTTTGGCCCGATATCCAATAGCAGGTTTCCCCCTTTACTGATACAGTCGACAAAAATATCGATAACCTGCTGGGGCGTTTTGTAATTTTTGTCGTTGGACTGATAACCCCAGGAGTCGTTCATGGTCATAGCCAATTCCCAATAATCGTCGCCGGGCCGGTGAATGGGCAATCCGATCTCAGGCGTCTCGTAGTCGCCGCTTCCCTGTAACCTCGAATTGAAAATGACTCCTGAATTGCCCTCCGACAGAAGGGACCTGATCTCATCTACCTTCCATTCTCCCGCTGTGTGCTCCCAATCGCCGTCAAACCACCAAAGGTCGGGGTCAAAGTTCTTTTTTAATTCACGCAGCTGTCCAAGGTTGTATTGCTCAAATTGTTCCCACCTCCCGGGGTCCTCGGAAATGGAATAGCGATTATTTTTTCGCGTGAAGTCGGTGTAATCTTCATAGGACCAATCAGCGAGGGAATAGTACAATCCGACTTTTAAGTCCTGTTCTCTCAAAGCATTAACAAAAGGGGCGATCAGGTCTTTTTTCGCAGGCGAATTTTGAACGGCATTGAAATGCCCGTAATTGGTTTTCCACAAGGCAAACCCGTCATGGTGTTTTGTGGTGATCACGGAATACTTAGCCCCACTTTCCTTTATTAGTGCGGCCCAATAAGAAGGGTCGTATTTTTTTGCGGTAAAGCCTTCCGCTTGTTTTATATATTCTTCGTGCGGAAGATACCCGTTGTAGAAGGACCAGGATTCCAGGACCCCATTTACCGAGTAAATGCCCCAATGGATGAAAATGCCCAGTTTGGCATCTTTAAACCATTCCATTTTTTTTTGAAATTCAAGGGAATCCGCTTTTGAGATGTCTTGTCCAAAAAGAAATGAAGGGGATACAAGAAATGAAAGTGCCAAAAAGGAAAGGCCGATTCCGCATTTTCGCAGAAGGCAGTTCAGGTGATTCTTCATGGTTTGAATTCCCTCAATTGGAGCTATCCGATCGCTTGGTAGCCCGGTTGGTGCAAAGTAATCTTCTTTTGGGGATGCGCCGAAATTACTAAATTTGGGCATTTCCCCAAGCGGAAGTTTTTTAAACCCAGCTATAACGACCAGTTTCATGACCGCTAGCTTCCTTTTGAGCCTTTTCCTGTGGGCCTTCCCGTCAAGCCCTCCTCCCGGGGAGGAGCCCCTCCCAAACATCATATTCTTTCTCGCCGACGACCTCGGCTATGGCGAAGTGGGCGCCTACGGCCAACAAAAGATCGAAACCCCGAACATGGACGCCCTGGCCAAAAACGGCATGCTGTTCACCCAGCATTACTCGGGCGCACCGGTATGCGCGCCTGCGCGATGCGTCTTCCTGACCGGGAAACACCTCGGGCACGCTTATATCCGGGGCAATGACGAGATGCCGGAGCGGGGTGATGTCTGGGATTATGAAAAAGCCTGCCTGGATCCGAACCTGGAGGGGCAGCGCCCTTTGCCGGCAGGGACCGTTACGATCGGAAGCCTTTTGAAAGAAGCGGGTTACACGACAGGGCTCTTTGGTAAATGGGGCCTTGGCGGCCCGGAAACGGAGGGTATCCCCAACCTGCAAGGGTTCGATTATTTCTACGGATACAATTGCCAGCGTCAGGCCCACAACCTGTATCCGGTCCATCTCTGGGAAAACGGGGAAAAGGATACCCTTGACAATGAGCTGGTTCCTTCCGGCGCAAAGCTGGATCCCCTGGCAGACCCGCGGGATGAAACCAGCTATACCCTTTTCCGCCAGAAGGAATATGCTCCGGAGAAGATCCATGAAAAGGCCCTGGCTTTTTTAGAGGAAAACAAGGATCGACCCTTTTTTATGTTTTATGCTTCCCCCTTGCCGCATCTCCCTTTGCAGGCCCCCAAAGAATCTGTAGATCGGTACAGGGCTGCTTTCGGAGAGGAGGAGCCTTATACCGGCAATCGGGGGTACTTCCCCAACCGTTACCCGCGGGCTACCTATGCAGCCATGATCAGTTACCTGGACCAGCAACTCGGCGAACTGATCGCTACGCTCCAGGAGTTGGGCATTTATGAAAATACCATCATCCTGTTCTCCAGTGACAACGGCCCGACCTATACCGGAGGGGTAGATTTCAATTACTTCAAAAGCTCGGGGCCGTTTTCAAACGGATATGGCCGGACGAAGGGCTTCGTCTACGAGGGCGGCATCCGGGTGCCGATGGTTGCCAGCTGGCCGGGGCATATTCAGGCCGGTACGACCAGCGATCATATCTCTGCGTTCTACGACCTGATGCCCACGTTTTGCGATATCGCCCGCATTGAGGCGCCTCAAGAAACGGATGGGATCAGCTTTTTGCCTGCCTTGTTGGGCCAACCTCAACGCGAGCATGATTTTTTATTTTGGGATTTCCCGGAATACGGGGGCCAGCAGGCCGTGCGCATGGGCCGTTGGAAGGCCGTCCGGAAAAATATCAAAGACGGTAACCTCGAGTTGGAATTGTACGACCTGGATGCGGACCCGCTGGAGGAGAAAGATATGGCCTTGCGGTATTCGAAGGTGGTGCAGAAAATAGAAAAGATCATGAAGCAGGAGCATACCCCTCCGGCCGTGGAAGCGTTTAAAATGTCCGCGTTGGGGGATGAGTGATTTAATTTCACTCTACCTCCTCCAGTTCCTCTGCCGCCACCAATGAAACCTCGATCATGCTGTTGACCTGGAGGTGTAACCCCCTGGCTTCGGCTTGCTGGGTTAATTCCCGGATCTCCTGATGCACCTGCAGCAATTCCTCTACCCGTTTCCGGGAGTGGGTCGTGTCGCCGCCAAAACGTTCTTCAATACTGATGATCTCGCTTTGATGAAACCGGATCTTGCTGTTGACAAGATTGAAAAGCACTTCCCGGGCTTTTTCCGGGTTGAACACTCCGTCTAGGAGTTTGAAATTTTGGGCATTTTCCATTTAAAGAATTTTTTGGTGAGAGGCGCCCCGGAGTTTCTATTTTGAGACTGCGAAGCACCTCCCGGAATAATTTATTGTCCCTGTCCCAGTGAAAAGGCAGGTTTACCGTCGAAAACGTACAGGTTTTCGGTTTTGATCGTGTCGATGCGTTTGTCGATGGCCTGGCTCAGCAGGCGGACGATATGGTGCTTGCTGACCTCCGTGTTGGACACATGCTGGAAGCGGCAGCGCCAATGGTCGGTACAGAAGGTTTCTTCAAATCCCTCGGGCCACACCTTGATGCCGCGGTTGGTGATCATGGTGAGCTGAAGGGTTTCGTCTTCGAGCTGTTGCAATACCTTGGCCAATTCGTTGGGGTCGCGGTCGTTCCAGTGCACGAAGAGGTCTACACCGACCAGTTCCTTGCGGGCCGCCGGTTTGCGCTGGTATTTGGGCAACTGGAAAGCGGTGCCCCTGGGGAAGGAAACCGACTTGAGTTGAGAGGGCGACTGCCCCAGGTTGGCGATGACCGCCTGGGCGAATTCCCGCGTGCCCACCTGTTGTTTGCTGATCCCTTCCTTGTAGATATCGAAGGTATGGATACCATCCTCAATGGTCTTGAGCCAGGCGTTTTGCACGCGCTCGGCGACATCCATCTGGCCGATGTGGTTGAGCATCATGATGGCGCCTTGCAGCAGTCCGGAGGGGTTGGCGATGTTCTGCCCGGCGATGGGCGGCGCTGATCCGTGGATGGCCTCGAACATGGCGCACTCTTCCCCGATGTTGGAGGAACCGGCCAGGCCGACCGAGCCGGTGATCTGGGCGGCGATGTCAGACAGCACATCGCCGTACAGGTTGGGCGTCACGATCACATCGAAGGCCTCCGGGGTGTCTGCCATCTTGGCGGCCCCAATGTCGATGATCCAATGCTCGTTCTCGATGTCTGGATACTCCCGGGCGATCTCGTCGAACACCCGGTGGAACAAGCCGTCGGTCTGCTTCATGATGTTGTCCTTGGTGAAGCAGGTTACCTTCTTGCGGCCGTACTGGCGGGCATATTCGAAGGCATAGCGCACGATCTTCTCGCATCCCGGGCGACTGATCAGTTTGAGGCACTGCACGATCTCGTCGGTCTGCTGGTGCTCGATGCCCGCGTAGAGGTCCTCTTCGTTCTCCCGTACGATGACGATGTCCATATCCGGGTGCTTGGTCCGGACGAAGGGATGCAGGCTCACGCAGGGACGGACATTGGCGTACAGACCCAGGAATTTTCGCATGGTCACGTTCAGGCTCTTGTAGCCGCCGCCCTGCGGGGTGGTGATGGGGCCCTTCAGGAAGATCTTGTTCCGGCGAATAACGTCCCATGCTTCCTTGCTGATGCCGGTGGAATGCCCAGCCAGGTAGACCTTTTCACCCACCTCGATCTCCTCGATCTCGATCTGGGCGCCGGCGGCTTTGATAATCTCCAGGGTGGCGTCCATAATTTCCGGACCGATGCCATCTCCCTTTGCGACCGTGATTTTCCTCATGAAATTTATTTTTTTGGTTAAAGATTCTTGTATTCTGAAGTAAAAGTAATTGGACAGATGTCGGCCGTTAAATCACTTTTACTTCAATTTGTTTCGCTAAGTGAACGCAAAGGTAGAAGCCTTGTTTATAAATTTTTATTTATCTTTGAAATGTTAATCATTAGTAAAATTTATGAATTATACCCTTCATCAACTACAGGTGTTCCTGAAGATCACACAGACGCAGAGCATCACCAAGGCGGCAGTCGAGCTCAATCTCACGCAACCGGCCGTTTCCATTCAGTTGAAAAATTTTCAGGACCAGTTTGATATCCCGTTGACGGAAGTGATCGGGCGGCAATTGTACGTCACCGATTTTGGGAAAGAGATTGCCCTGGCGGCCGAGAATATCCTCAACGAGGTCTACGCCATCAACTACAAGACCCTGGCCTACAAGGGGCACCTGACGGGACGCTTGAAGATTTCGGTGGTTTCGACCGGGAAGTACGTAATGCCCTATTTCCTGTCCGATTTTTTAAAGAAAAACAGCGGGGTGGAGTTGCAACTGGACGTGACCAACAAGGCGCGGGTGTTGGAAAGCCTGGAGCGGAACGAGGTCGATTTTTCCCTGGTGTCGATTCTTCCCGAGCATCTGCAAGTCGACAACCTCGAGCTGATGCAGAATAAACTTTACCTGGTCAGCAATTCAGAAACAAAGTTTGACAAAAAACAATACGACAAAAAGATCCTGGAACAGATGCCCCTGATCTACCGCGAGCCCGGCTCCGGCACCAGGAGCCTGATGGAACGCTATATCGCAGAACAGGATCTGAAGGTGGAGAAAAAGATCGAGCTCACCTCCAACGAGGCCGTCAAGCAAGCGGTGATCGCCGGGCTGGGCAGTTCCATCATGCCTTTGATCGGCATCAAGAACGAACTGAAGAACGGCGATCTCCAGATTATCCCGGTCAAAGGGTTCCCCGTTGAATCGAGGTGGAACCTGATCTGGCTGAAGAACAAAAAGTTCTCTCCCGCGGCAGCTGCTTATCTCCGTTTCCTGGAAAAAGAAAAGGACCGGATCATTCAGACCCGATTTGATTGGTATGAATAGAATTAGTAATTATCTAAACTCCGCATTGACCCGTTCCAGCACGCTGCTCCCCGGACAAAGCTCCGCTTCCCGCAGCGAATTCAGCGGCACATCGACCGTTTGCTCCAACTCGTGCATATCCTTGCTCTCGGGGTCGATGTAGAGCAAGCCGGTGAGCACTTCACCGTTTGCTTGCGCTTTCTGCAGGCGCCGCACCGCCGAAAAACGGTCGCGCGGATCCCAGTTGGGCGCGAGTTTGTGGAGCTGGATGACCGAGCCGTCGTGCATTTCGACCAGGGCGGACATTCCCGCTTCATAAGAAACGGTGATCTCTTCTTTTTCAGGCACGTAGTCGATCGTGGATGTGGCTTCCAAATGGGCGCGCACGTAGTCGTACGACTTGGTCGATTCGGCTTTGTTATTGAAGGTGACGCAGGGGCTCACCACGTCGAGTAAGGCAAAGCCCTGGTGGGCAATGGCCGCCTTGATCATAGGTACCAGTTGGTTCTTATCGCCCGAAAAGCTGCGTCCTACAAACGTGGCGCCCATTTCGATGGCCAGGCTGACCAGGTCGATGGCAGGGTAGTGGTTTAACCCTCCGGCCTTGCTGAATCCGCCCAGGTCGGTCGTGGCGGAGTTCTGGCCTTTGGTCAGCCCGTAACAGCCGTTGTTCATGACGATATAAACCATATTGACGTTCTTCCGGATGGCATGGACGAATTGTCCCATTCCGATGGACGCCGAGTCGCCGTCGCCCGATACACCCAGGTAGATCAGGTCGCGGTTGGCCATATTGGCGCCGGTAGCAATGGAGGGCATGCGCCCGTGCACGGAGTTGAAGCCGTGCGAATTGCTCAGGAAGTACGTGGGCGTCTTCGACGAGCATCCGATCCCCGAAAGCTTGGCCAGCCGGTGGGGCTCGATCGACAATTCGAAACAGGACTGCACGATGGCGGCACTGATCGAGTCGTGGCCACATCCGGCGCAGAGCGTGGAAATGGCGCCTTCGTAATCGGATTTGACATACCCGAGGTCATTTTTTGGCAGCTCGGGGTGGCGAAATTTGGGCTTTATGTAAGTCATTTATTAGTTGAAGAGTTGAAGAGTTGAAGAGTTGCATTCCTTTGGGACTCTTTTATATGATATTTGACGTCCTTAATTCATTCCATTTTGTACATGAACTTCCATTTTTTCCTCCGGAAACGACTGTAGGATCAATTGCTCGATGCGATCGGCGGTGATGGGCATGCCGTCGTAGTTGAGCACGGGGATCAGCTTTTTGGGGAAGACCTCCAACTCGTTGATCAGCAGGGTGCGCATCTGGCCATCGCGGTTTTGTTCGATGACGAACACTTTCTCGTGCTCGTCGATAAATTCGCTGACCGCTTCGTTGAACGGGTAAGCGGCCAGGCGCAGGGCATCCATCTCCAGCCCCTGTTCTTTTAGCAGGTCCAGGGCTTCCAGCGCGGCATAGGTGGTGGTGCCGAAGAAAATGACACCATGTTTGCTGTGATTTTTCTTTTGGTACAATTCCGGAGGAGGCACCAGTTTGGCGGAAGTTTTGAATTTTTTGAGGAGCCGGTCCACGTTGCGGACATAAGCGTCTCCGGCTTCGGTATAGCGGGCGTATTCATCCTTGGAGGTACCCCGGGTGAAGAAGGCTCCTTTGGTGGGATGGGTGCCGGGAAGCGTGCGATAGGTAATACCATCGCCGTCGACATCCAGGTAGCGGCCAAATTGCTCGATCTGCTCCAGATCATCGGCGCTGAGTACCTTGCCCATGTCGTATTTCCGGGAATCGTCCCAGCTCAAAGGCGGCGACATGTGGTCGTTCATGCCCAGGTCGAGGTCGCTCATGACGATGACCGGCGTTTGCAGGCGGTTGGCCAGGTCGAGGGCCATGGCGGTATGCTCGAAGCATTCCTTTGGATTGCTGGGAAAGAGCAAGACGTGCCGCGTATCGCCATGAGAAGCGTAGGCCGATGACAGGATGTCGGGTTGCTGGGTGCGCGTCGGCATCC
Source organism: Lewinellaceae bacterium (assembly GCA_020636275.1). Lineage (GTDB taxonomy): Bacteria > Bacteroidota > Bacteroidia > Chitinophagales > Saprospiraceae > JADJTT01. Next base: position 738,984 of record JACJYD010000002.1, read on the forward strand.
CCGTCGAAGGACCGCCCCTTTGCACATTGACCAGCACCACCGGGATCTCGGCGAAATAGGCAAGTCCCAAAAACTCGCTCATCAGCGACACGCCGGGACCGCTGGTGGCCGTGAAGGCCCGGGCTCCGTTCCAGGCAGCCCCGATCACCATACCCATGGCCGCCAGTTCGTCTTCAGCCTGGATCACGGCATAGCGTTTCTTTTTGGTTTCCGGATCAATACGGAATTTCCGGGCGTATTTTTCAAAGGCGTCGACCAGGGAGGTGGAAGGGGTGATCGGATACCAGGGGGCCACCGTGGCGCCTCCGTAAACCGCACCCAGCCCACAGGCCGTATTGCCGTCGATCAGAATGCAGTCCTTCACATGGTCACGCCGTTCCAGGCGCACCTCGAGCGGGCAGGCGTAGTTGTTTTTGGCGTGTTGGTAACCCAGGTCCAGCGCTTTGAGGTTAGGGGCGATGAGCTTTTCCTTTCCTCTGAACTGGTCGGCGATGATGCCGTGCAACACTTCCATTTCAATATCCAGCAACGCCGACAGGGCGCCGACATAGATCACGTTCTTGAAAAGCTGCCGCTGCCGGGGTTCGTTGTAGTGCTGCATGGTCAGTCCCGTCATCGGGACGCCGATGTAGTGGATGTCTTCCCGGATGTACTCGGGATGCAGCCGCTTGGTGTTGTCGTAGATGAAATAGCCACCTTTCTTGACCGATGCTACATCGCGCGGCAGGCTCTGCGGGTTGACGCATACCATGACATCGACGCCTTCGCGCCGGCCGAGGTACCCTTTTTCATTGATGCGCACTTCGTACCACGTGGGCAACCCCTGGATATTCGAGGGGAAGATATTTTTGGGTGAAACCGGAATACCCATCCGGAAGACCGCTTTGGCAAACATATTATTGGCGCTGGCCGAACCGGTGCCATTGACGTTGGCAAACCGGATCACCAGGTCGTTTACAGATCGGAGATGCTCCATATCGGGCTCGCTTTTGAAACTTGGTATAAATATTTTTGCATATCCCAGGCTGCCGTGGGGCAGCGTTCGGCACAAAGGCCGCAGTGCAGGCACACGTCTTCGTCCTTGATCATGACCCTCCCGGTATTCAGGTTTCCCGACACGTACAGGTCTTGGGAGGTGTTATTTGCCGGAGCCTTCAGGCGCTTGCGCAGGTCATCTTCGGTCCCGTTGGCCGTAAAGGTGATGCAGGAGGTCGGACAAACGTCCATGCAGGCGTCGCATTCGATGCAGCGGCTGGTATTGAAAATGGTCTGAATATCGCAATTCAGACAGCGCTGGGCTTCCTTGAACCCGACAGAGGTATTGAAGCCCAATTCCACTTCCACTTTCCGGTCTTTGAGCGCCACTTGCTTTTCGGCGTGCGGTACGGTGTAGCGGAGGTCTTCCACCACGGCGCTGTCGTAGCTCCACTCGTGGATCCCCATCTTCTGGCTGATCAGGTTGGTCATGGGAGCGGGGCGGTTGTAGACCGATTCGCCCCGGCAGAACAGGTCGATCGAAATGGCGGCCTGGTGCCCGTGGGCCACGGCCGTGATAACGTTTTCCGGACCAAAGGCCGCATCGCCGCCGAAGAATACGCGGTCGAGCGTCGATTGGAAAGTGGTGCGGTCGACGACCGGGAGGTCCCATTTGCCGAACTTAATGCCCAGGTCGCGCTCGATCCAGGGGAAGGAATTGTCCTGCCCGATGGCGATGAGCACTTCGTCGGCTTCGATGAAAATGTCGGGCTCGCCGGTGGGAACCAGGGATCGTTTTCCATTTTCGTCGTAAAGGGCCGCCACCTTGCCGAAGAGCATGCCTTTAAGCTTTCCGCCTTCGACGACAAAAGCTTTGGGGGGCATATTATTGAGAATGGGAATATCCTCCCGCTGGGCGTCTTCGATCTCCCAGGGCGAGGCTTTCATATCGTTGAACGGGCTTCGCACGACAACGGTGACTTTTTCGCCACCCAGGCGGCGGGCGGTGCGGCAGCAGTCCATGGCCGTATTGCCGCCGCCCAGTACGATGACCTTTTTGCTGGTCGTGGTCCGGTGCCCAAAGGCTACGCTGGCGAGCCATTCGATGCCCAAATGCACGAATTTATCGGCTTCCGGCCGGCCTTCCACATCGGGCAGATCGCGCCCTTTGGGGGCGCCGGTGCCGACGAAAATGGCGTCGTAGTCCTTTTCCAGTATTTTTTTCATACTGGACACATAGGTATTGAAGTGGGTATGAATGCCCATGTCGAGCACGTAGTTCACCTCCTCGTCCAGCACTGATTCAGGCAGACGGAAAGAGGGGATCTGGGTGCGCATCATCCCTCCGGCCTTGTCCCACTCGTCGTATAAGTGGATCTCGTAGCCCAGCGGCGCCAGATCGCGCGCCACGGTCAGGGAGGCAGGCCCGCCGCCGATGAGGGCTATTTTAAAACCGTTCTTCTTTTTTGGGGCGGTGGGCATGAGCGATTTGACCTCGCCCTTGTTGTCGGCCGCCACCCGCTTGAGGCGGCAGATGGCTACGGGTTCGTCCTCCACGCGGCCGCGCCGGCAGGCGGGTTCGCAGGGGCGGTCGCAGGTGCGGCCCAGGATGCCCGGGAAAACGTTCGATTCCCAGTTGACCATATAGGCGTCGGTATAGCGTTCTGCCGCGATCAGCCGGATGTACTCCGGTACCGGCGTATGTGCCGGGCAGGCATACTGGCAATCCACCACCTTGTGGAAATATTCCGGATTGGTAATGTCTGTAGGTTTCATTAGACTTGCTCTCCTTTCTTTTATAAGCGATGGACGGGAGGCGGCCCGTCCATCGCTTATAAAAACCAAATTTTTTTTCAGTTTAAAAATCGGGACAAGTAATTGAAAAGTTAATAATAATGCAAATATTGTTGCATAGAAAGTGTAAAATTGACGTGATTTAATGAACCGCGACGACGCGACGGCCGCAACGCTGGTCCGTTCTTTGTGCCTCCAGGTTGACTTTTTCCTTTTTTGACGTAGCGTCCGTCGCGTCGTCGCGGTTGAAAAATTTAAGGATAAATACACTTTCTACACCAGACAAAATGAAAAATCTGCTTTTCCCCAGTGCCTTCCTGCTTCTGGCAACAGGCCACCTCTTTGCCCAAACCCAGGAATACTACTCCGACCCCGATCCCCTCATCCAGCAACGCCTGGAGGACTGGCAGGACCTCAAATTCGGACTCCTTATGCACTGGGGGCCATACAGCCAATGGGGCGTAGTAGAGAGCTGGAGCATTTGCCCGGAGGACCTGAGCTGGGCCACCGGTGCCCGCAAGAAAGGGAAAGGAGATACCTACCCCGAATACCTGGCGGAATATGAAAAGCTTCAGACCACCTTTAATCCCGTAAACTTTGCACCGGAAAAATGGGCCAAAGCAGCCAGGGATGCCGGCATGAAATACGTTGTTTTCACCACCAAACACCACGACGGCTTTTGCATGTTCGACACCAAATACACCGACTACAAGATCACGGATCCCAAAACGCCGTTTTCCGCGAACACGCGCAGCAACGTGGCGAAGGAGATCTTTGACGCCTTTCGCAACGAAGGCTTATGGACCGGCGCCTATTTCTCCAAGCCCGACTGGCATAGCGATTATTATTGGTGGAAAAAATTTCCTCCCTCCGACCGAAATTGCAATTATTCCATTCCAAAACACCCGGAGCAATGGGCAAAATACGTGGAGTTTACCCACGATCAGATCAATGAACTGGTCAGCGACTACGGCCCGCTGGATATCCTCTGGCTCGACGGCGGATGGGTGCGAGTGAAGACGGAGGAGGAAATAAAAAATGAACTTTCGGAGATCTACGAAGGCAGCCGCTGGGCCCGCAACCCGCAGAGCCAGGACATCGACATGCCCCGGCTGGTGCGGGAGGTGCGCGAAAAAGAACCGGGTATTATCGTAGTAGACCGTGCCGTGCCCGGGCCCTATCAGAACTATCTGACACCCGAGCAACACATCCCCGAAACCGGCTTGCCCTATCCCTGGGAGACCTGCATGACCATGGGGGGGAGCTGGAGCTATGTTCCGACTGACCGCTATAAACCCACCAATGAACTGATCGAAAAACTGGTCGATATCGTCAGCAAAGGCGGCAACTACCTGCTCAACATCGGCCCCAGTCCCGAGGGCGAATTCGATCCGGTGGCTTACCAACGCCTCTCCGAAATAGGGGAGTGGATGAACGTGAATGGCGAAGCCATCTACGGCACCCGGATGTACAAGGTTTATAGCGAAGGGGAGAATATCCGGTACACCCAAAACAAGTCAGGGGATGTGGTGTATGCCTTCTTTTTTGAATATCCGGAAGCGCCGGTTGTGCTGGAAAATATCCCTTTTCAGAAAGGAATGAAAATAGAGTTGCTGGGCAGCAAAGGGAAAGTGAAGTTTTCTCCGAAAGAGAATGGCTTGGAAGTCAGGTTACCCAAAGCAGAGGAGGCAGGGGGAGCGCATGTTTGGGTTTTGAAGATGGCGGCTCGCGGGTAGTTGCGTTGAGATAGTTTCATTTTTGAGAAAACCACGTTTTGTCCCCCGCTGGCGGGGGCGCAGGGGGTGGAATAAATAAATTTTCGGTTCCAAAAAATGAAGAGATCTATGTATTGCCAGGAGTATTTCCACCCCCAACCCCCGCCAGCGGGGGACACAAGCCATGCTAAAGAAAAAATTTGAAGTGAATTTTCAGAACCATGTCAAACTGCATCCCATTATGAAAGCTCCTTACCTCCTATTCTTTCTCCTGCTACTCCAGGCCCCGCTTGCCCACGCCCAGGGCGCCCTCGACTTCGATGGCATCGATGATCAGATCGTTGTTCCAGGGGCTTCTGCCTTAATTGCCAATAGCAACTTGTCCTTGTCTTTTTGGGTATATCCCACCAATCCGGCGCCCAATTATCCGAATTTTGACGGATTTGCAGGATTCCGGAATAATTCCAATGCCGACTTTTACATTCTCCATTACAGTACGACCAAGGTGGAAGCTCGCTTTAGGAACAGCTCGGGCGTCGTATTCGATATCCTTTACAACGGTATGTACCTTAACCAGTGGAATCATTTTACGCTGACCTACGATGGGGCGACCCTTTCTCTATACCACAACGGGGAAGCGGCTGGGGTCATTCCGGCCAACGGGGTTATCGCTTCTACAACCGAGCCATTCAATATGGGGTTTCTGCCGTATTTCTCTACGCCCTATTTCTTCGACGGCCGGCTCGACGACGTCTGCCTGTGGAGTAAATGCCTGTCCACCCCGGAGGTGGTGGAATTGTTTAATAATAACTGTAGCCAGGATCTGAGTGCGGAAGGGCTGGAACTATGTTATCAGTTTGATGAGGGCATGGGGGGAGGAGACAATACCTCCATTACCACGGTGGCTGAAAGCATCGCCAATATGGATGCCCCTTTGAGCAATTTTTCGCTGACCGGGTCCTCCTCCAATTTTGTAGACTACCTCCATACCGGGTATACCTATCTCGATGAAAACACCTGCGGCGCCCCCTTCACCTCGCCGACCGGCAATTACATCTGGACGGAAACCGGGTTTTATTCCGATACGATCTTTAACAGCGGCTGTATCGATGTCTATTTCGTCAGTCTTGCCGTGAATGCTATCGACAACTCGGTGACGCAGACCAGTTCCTATTCCTTGTCCGCAAATATGGAGGGCGCTTTGTACCAATGGATCGACTGCTGGACAGGAGAGGCGATCCCAGGCGCCACTGAACGGACCTTTGAAGCGCCCGTTCCCGGGACATACGCGGTAGCGGTGACGGTAAATGCCTGTACGGAGACTTCCTCCTGTTACAACCTGGAGGTGAATGGGGCGAATAGCCCACCGGAGGCCAAATTTGAGGTCTACCCCAATCCGGTAAAGGACGTGGTGGACATTTCGTTGGGTGAAACCCTCGATGCTTTTTCGATCCAGATCAGGGATGTGAATGGACGGGTAATGCTGGCGCAGCAGCATGTCCAAAAAAAGCGGGTCGAGTTGGATCTTTCAGATCTTCCGGTAGGGTGTTATTTCCTTCATCTCCTTTCAAAAAATGGAGCGGAGATGGTCAAGTTGGTGAAAAATTAGGGTTATGAAATTATTTACATCCATCTTCCTTTTAGTTGTGATCCTGTCGGGATGCCAGGACCATAACCCCCAAAACACCCCTCCTCCCAACATCATCTTCATCATGTCCGACGACCACGCCTTCCAGGCGATCAGTGCGTACGGATCCAATCTGATCCAGACGCCCAACATCGACCGGCTGGCTAAGGAGGGTATGCGTTTTGACCAGGGCTATGTCACCAATTCCATCTGTGCGCCCAGCCGGGCGGTGGTGCTGACCGGCAAGTTCAGCCACCTCAATGGACTGAAAGACAACCTCGACGTGTTTGACAGTACGCAGGTCACATTTCCGAAAATACTCCAGGAGCATGGTTACCAAACGGCGGTTATTGGCAAGTGGCACCTCAAATCCCAACCCACGGGATTTAATTATTGGAGGGTCCTGGTCGATCAGGGTTGGTACTACCAGCCCGAATTCCTGTCGCCCGAGGGAATGGTCAAGGTACAAGGTTACGCCACCGATGTGATCACCGATATGGCAATTGACTTTATCGACTCGATCCGGGATCCTTCGAAGCCCTTTCTACTCATGTACCAGCATAAGGCCCCGCACCGGGAGTGGTGGCCCTCCATGGAGCACCTGAAGGACTTCAAAAGCAGCAATATTCCGGAGCCGGCCACCCTTTTCGACGATTACAGCAACCGCGGCGCCGCCGCCCGGGATGCCGAAATGCGGATTTCCGAGCATATGGGCTTGACCAACGACAACAAGATCCATCCGGATATCCTTGAAGACCTGGGTCTGAAGGAGTTTTACAAATGGTACGGATCCAACTACCTCTTTCAGTACAACCGCCTCACCGACGAGGAAAAGGCCCAATGGGACGCGGTCTACGATCCCATCAACGCCGGTTTTGCCGCCCATCCGCCGACCGGCGACAGCCTGACCTCCTGGAAGTACCGGCGCTACATGGAGGACTACCTTGCCTGTATCCAGAGCGTCGACGACAACATCGGCCGGTTGCTGGATTACCTGGACGAGAAAGGGCTCGCCGAAAACACCCTGATCATCTATACCTCCGACCAGGGTTTCTACCTCGGCGAGCACGGCTGGTTCGACAAGCGCTTCATGTACGAGGAGTCTTTTCGCACCCCGCTCCTCATCCGCTGGCCAGGGAAGATCCAGCCGGGGCAGGTCAATACCGATCTGGTGCAGAACCTCGATTTCGCCTCCACGATGCTGGATGCAGCCGGTATTACACCGCCGGCCGATATGCAGGGCAAAAGCTTGCTCCCGCTTTTTTCGGGAAACAACGAGAACTGGCGCGACGCCCTTTACTACCATTACTACGAATTTCCCGGCATCCACGGGGTAAAGCGCCATTATGGCATAAAAACCGCCCGCTACAAACTGATCCACTTCTATTACGATGTGGACGAGTGGGAGCTCTACGACCTGGAGGTCGATCCGCAGGAGATGAATAACGTATACGGAAACCCGGAGTATGCCGGGGTCCAGGCGGACTTGCACCAAAGGCTCGAGGCGTTAAGGGCGCAGTATGGGGATTCAGATGCGTTGACGAAGCGGATGTTGGAGGAAGATCTGGGGAGGAAGGGGAGGTAGGTTTTAGTTTTTAGGTTTTAGTTTTTAGGTTTTAGTTTTTAGTTAAAGCATTATCCATGTTCGCAACCTGTGATCGCGGTTGTTTGGCTATTTTGCTCAAGTACTGTGTTAACCTGAAACTAAAAACTAAAAATTAAAAACTAAAACCTATTCAAAACTCCATCCTCCAGCTCAAAATCGGCAACAACCCCAACTGCCGTTTCTCCACCACGGCATCTTTGACGAAATCGTAGTACGCAAAGCCGGCATTCTTCCGGTTGAGCACGTTCTGGATATCGATCGACAGGATCGTGTTTCGTCCGGCGCGGTTCCATTTTTGGTAGAAACGCAGGTCGAGGCGGATGTAATCCTTCTGCTTTAGAGGGAAGCCGTCGGATTCGTCGTAGACCGTATATCCCCGCGAAATCGTTTTTGCCACGTCTATCGGGGCCGTGCGGAAACCGCCCATCCACAGGAAGTGAGCGTTGACGCCGCGGACCACCACCTTGTTGTTTTTCTGTTTTGAAAACTCCCGTCCGCCGGTCAGGTTGAGGAGGTAGCGGCCATCGAATCGGGTAGGGCGCTCCACGCCATCGTCCGCGGTGTACAGGGATCGATAGAGCGACCCGCCGGCGATGAAATAATAGCGGTCCAGGATGAACTTTTGCAGGGAAAGATCAAGTCCGAAGTTGCGACCGGTACCGGTCTCCTGGATGACATAATCCCAAAGCCGGTAGGCCTCGGTGAGGTTGAGCACGGAAAAGGTACTCCCCGGGTTTTCGGCGACCGGCACATTGAAGAGGTGCTGGTAGTAAAGTTCGGCATTCAGGAGCAGGGAGGGCGCCAGTTCCTGGCGATAGCCGGCCACCAGGTGGTGGGATTTGATCAGACCCAGGCCTTCCTTGATGGGGGTGGGCGAGAAATACAGTTGTGGAATATTCGTCTGGCTGAGCAGCCCGTACGAAAGGCTGATCCGTCTGCGGGCATCGGGCATGAAGCTCAAGGCCAGGCGTGGTTCCGGCACAATATCGATCGGAGAATAGGTAAAATGGGATACCTGAAATCCCGCCGAGATCTCAAATTTTTGCGAGAGATGCGCATGCCAGTCGACAAAAGGCTGTAGCAACCATCCGGCCACCGTGCCGGTCGTCGAATAGAGAACGGAATGACTGGTGAAATAGGAGGTGAAATCCGAAAACTCGCGAGATGCCTGTATCCCTGCCCGCAAGCGATTCCGGGCGCTTATCTTGGTGGTAAAGATGGAAGAAAGAGCGATCTTCCGCTCCACAAAAAGATCTTCGGACCAGCCCTCCACACCGGGAAGCATCCACACCGGATTGGACGTGCGATGGTGATCCAGGGCCGAAAGTACCCCTACGGTGCGCCATACGCTTTTTTTGCCAACCGGCAGTACGTGCGTGATCCCAGCCGCGCCCATTTTCGACAAAAATTCAATATCGAACCGCTGTTTATCTTCAGCTACCTGGGCACTGTCCCCCAATGCATAAGACCGGGTCGAATTGATCCCGCCCACTCCAAAGACCGAAAATCTCCCCGCCTTCGCCGTAGGTAGGGAGATATGTACAGAAAGGTCCTGGAACGCAATCTGATCATCTCCAAAGTCGGCCCCCAGCGCCGCCAGAATCCCTGTAAACGAATACCTGTAATTTGCCAGATAAGAAGGTTTTTCCCCCATTTTCTCTCCTCCCTGCTCCCTGCTCCCTCCTCCCTGCTCCCTCCTCCCTGCTCCAAAAGGTCCTTCCGCCGCCAAATCCACCCCAATCAGCCCCACCTGCGCCGTAAACTCGTGCTGCTGGTCATTTCCCCGCCGCAGTCGCATATCTAGGATGCCGCCCAGGGCGTTGTCGTAGCCTGCCGGGTAAGCGCCGGTCAGGAAATTGGAGGTGCCCAGCAGCTGGGCACTGAGGATGTTCACTCCGCCGCCCGCCTGGGTAGGCCGGTCGCTGAAGGTGCCTGCATTGGCCGTGTGGTTGGGGTTGACGATCTCCACGCCTTCGAGGCGCCACTTGACGGCAGCCGGGGAGTTGCCCCTTACGGAGATGACGTTAGTGCCGTCATTGAGTCCCGTCACGCCGGGGTAGGAGAGGGCCACCCGTCCGGGATCGAAAAACGTGGCCGGAAAGCGGAATTGCTCCTCCACCGTGATGGTATATACGCTCACCGGGTGGATATCGGCCTCGCTGTTGGCCTGCCCTTTGACGATCACCTCCTGCAGCGCCTCACTGCGTTCGCGGAGCTGGATGTTTTGAACGGTTTCCTTACCTCCTTCCACGAGCACCTCGGCGATGGTGACCGTTTCGTAGCCCAGGTGGCTGGCTTGCAAGCGGTAGCGGCCGACCGGCACGGAGGGGATGGAATATTTCCCCGCTTCGTCCGCTACGGCCTGCAGAGTATCGCCCCGGAAGAGAAGAATATAAGCCCCGGGCAGAGGGGCGCCACTGTCTGCATCGGTGACGGCGCCGCGCAAGGTTTGAGTAGGGGATTGAGCCGGGAGGGATCCCATAAGGAGGAAAAAGGAGCAGAAAAGGGGGAGTGATTTTTTCATTGTAAAGCGGTATGTGTAGGGCGAAAATACCACCCCTTCCACGATTTTTCCCTACATTCAAGCCACGGACAGAAAAACTGCATGAAGTTTAACAAACCTAAACTCCAGGCATTGACCGGGGGAAGCGTTTGTGAGTGAAGGGTGAAGGGTGAAAGGTGCTTTTGGCAGATCACGGTCAAAATTTGTGATCATGAAAATTCTGGGAACCTTATTCAGATGGCTCTTTGCCATTTTACTGATGCTTTTGGTGGTCGCTTTGCTGGTGGGGCATGCCTGGCTGCAAGCGGCATTTTTGACCCTGGCGGTTGCAGGCCTCTTGTTTTGGCCTATGAAATATTTGTCAGCCAGGTGGAATCAAACAACGGCGAGCTGGAGCCGGCTTGGCTTTGTCCTGGCTATGCTCGCCGGGTTTATGGTCATTCCCTCCGGAACCAAGGATACCATCTACCGGTCTGAAAAGCACCGGAAGGCCATATTGGATATTTACGACAAAAAAGTGGCGAAATGGCCGGCGGATGTAGAGGATATTTACGTGGAAACCGATTACGGGAAGGTCCATGTGCTGGCTTGCGGGAAGCCCGAAAATCCTCCGGTACTGCTGCTCCACGCGGCTTCGATGGGCGCGCCATCCTGGGCGGAAAACCTGCCGCCGTTGCTCGACCATTTTCGGATCTTTGCCATCGACAATATCGGGGAAGGGAATAAAAGTGAATTGAAGAACGCCATGGTCTTTCCTCTTACCCCTAAAGAGCTGGCTGATCTCTATGCCGGGATCGCCGATTCCCTTGGGGTGGAAAGGTGCCCCGTGTTCGGCGCCTCCAACGGAGGGTTCATCGCGATGAACCTGGCGTATTACTATCCGGAAAAAGTAGAGTCGCTCCTATTGATGGGCCCGATGGGATTGACCCAGATCTCCAACAAAAGTATCCTGACGATGGCGCTTTCCTCGATGTATCCATTTCCTTTTGTCAGAAAATACACCACGCGTTTTGCCATTGGCGACGACCCCGGAGTTTTGGAAAAATACGGCGATTGGTTCGATGCCATTATTTCGGGGTCCATCCCCTCGATCGCGCAACCGGTTCCTATGACTACGGCCCAAAAACAGGCAATGAGCCTGCCTGTATTGCTCTTCCTGGGCACAAAAGACCCCATCGTTGGGGATGCGGCTTTCGCAAAAGAGACAGCCGGGGATTTTCCAACCATCCAGATCGAAGTCTTGGAGTCGGGGCATTTGGTCGGAGTGGAAAAGGCATCCTATGTGAATGCTGTTGTGGCTTCTTTTTTTGATTTTGAAGAAAATTGAAAGGGATGAAACCGTCTTAGCGGTTAAAATTATTTCCTCTAATTTTGGATCCAAACTTACCCTGAATATCCATGTCCATCCAAAAAGCATACAACTACTGGGCCCAGACCTACGACTCCATGGCCAATATTACGCGTGACCTGGAGGAGATCGCTGCGAAGGAAACGCTTGGTCTTCTGGATTTTACGACCGTGCTCGAACTCGGCTGTGGCACCGGCAAAAACACCAGGTGGCTGGCTGAAAAGGCTACATCCCTTATCGGCCTCGACTTTTCGGAGGAAATGCTGGCCCTGGCCCGGGAGAAGGTTCCTTCCGGGAATGTCCGGTTTCAACAAGCCGATCTCCTGCACCCCTGGCCGGTCGACGATCATTTCGCCGACCTGATCACCTGTAGCCTGGTGCTCGAACACATCGAAAACCTGGATCTCATCTTCGCACAGGCCGCTAAAAAATTGAAGCCCGGTGGAACATTTTATTGCTGCGAACTTCATCCCTTCAAGCAATACGAAGGCAGCAAAGCCAAATTCCAGAGCGAGAACGGCACCGTCGAACTGGAGGTGTATACCCACCATGTCTCGGAATATGTGAGCGCTGCCCTGAGTAATGGCTTTCAATTAGCCGGATTAAAGGAATGGTTTGATCCCGGAGAAAATTCCATTCCCCGCCTGATCTCCTTCCTATTCACCAATCCCTAGTCGCTCGCCATGAAAACCTATATCGCCCTCCTTCGCGGCATCAATGTCAGTGGCCAGAAAATGATCAGGATGGCCGAGTTGAAGACCCATTTTGAGGCGCTGAACTTCCATGAAGTTCAGACCTATATCCAAAGCGGCAACGTGGTCTTTAAGTCCGCAGACACGACGCCAACCAGCCTCGAACATTCCATTTCGGAAATGATTCGAAAAGTCTATGGCTTCGAAGTGGCGGTGCTCGTCAGGCGCCCGGAGGATTTGCGGCACATACTGGATAATAACCCTTTCCTTCAACGCGGCGAAGATCCGGAACGCCTCTATGTGACCTTTCTGGCAACATCGCCGACGACTGCTCAGGTAGAAAAACTGAAAGAATATGACTATAGTCCCGAAGCCTACGCCCTGGACGGCACCACGCTCTATTTTTTCGCCCCTAACGGCTACGGCCGCGCCAAGATGAACAACAATTTCTTCGAAAGTAAACTGAAGGTCCCCTGCACCACCCGCAACTGGAAAACGGTGCAGGTGCTGCTGGACATGGCAGGGAACTGATTATTTGAGCGGCGCCGGCGCCCCTTCAAAATGCTTGTATTTTCCGAGTAATTTCCCAAAGAAGACTGTAATGGGCATGATCACTTTTTTTACAAAAGCGGGGATCGTAAACACGTCATACTCCGATTTGTAACGGGTGATGAGGTAGGAGCCATCGAAAACTTCCGGCTGTTCGGAACCTGATTTATTTTGGGCGTCATACAGGGCAGACAAAAAGAAAACAATGCTATTGGCCGGTTTGATCCAACCGGTACATTCAAGCGCATCCTCGCCGGCGTTCCAAAAGCGGTGCGGCACGCCTCGCAGGAAGGTGGCGGTTTGGCCGACCTCAAGATAGCGGGGTTCTTCTCCCATGACCTGAACCCCCATCTTCCCTTTCACCACAGTGAGGGTTTCATCTTGCTTAAAGTGGACGTGCATGGCAGGACCGGCGCCAGGTTGGACTACGTTTTCTACCAGTAACTTTTCTTCTCCGCCTTCCATTTCGATGGATTTAAAAATGAGCTTTTCTCCCAGCGTGTTTTGAATAGTCTTGGGCAGTTGCACCGTGTTCATACGTCATTTTTTTGAGGAAATTAGAAAATCTTTGGCAATATTAGTACATTGTGCTAAATAATGCAACTATATTTAGGTCATTGTACTATTATTTATGAAAACCAGAGATAAGATCCTGACTCAATCGCTTAAACTCTTCAATGAAAAGGGCATGGCCCAAGTAGGCGTTCGGGATATCGCCCGTTCCCTGGGATTAAGTCCTGGCAATCTTTCCTATCATTTTCCCAAAAAGGAGGACCTGATCCTGGAGTTGGTAAACCGGATGCGCGCCAAAAATGATGCCTTCTACCAGCAGTATTTCGCAGCATTGCCGTCACTTGCCCGTTTTATGGAAACGATGCGGGGCATTTTCTTCAATCAGTACGATTACCAGGGATTGCTGATCGGGCAGGAGGAAATGAAAAGGATCTTGTTCAATGAATATGATTACAAGGCTGTAGAAGAAAGGCGGAAAGCCCATTTCAGGACTATATTTCTGGGGTTGGCCGCCGCTGGCGAAATGAAACTGGAGTCGGAAGATGCCGATTTCCTCGTATCGTACATGACCCTTTTCGGCAGGTTTTGGATATTGGAATGTTTTGTGAGCACACCAGATTTGCCGAAAGACGAAGCGGTGGATAAATACCTTCTTCTGCTGGCCCGGCAGATGTCCTTGTTTGCTACGGAACAGGGGAAGGAATCGTTAAAGCCATTTTTCGAGTAAATTAGGGACCAAATTCAGCCGCCATGAAAAACCGCCCCTTCCTCCTCGCCCTTCCTTTCGGTCTACTCACCCTGGTCCTGGCCCTGACCATGCCTTCAATCCCCAGGGAAACAGGGGTGCGAAATCCGATCGTCGAACTGGAGTTTGCGCGCAGCGCAGCCGATGTGCAACAGGTGCTCGGAACAGGGGAGGAGGTGCGCGAGGCGACGCTCCAAAGCGTCCGCGCCGACCGGTTTTTCCTGTTGGCCTACAGCGCTTTTCTCGCGGTGAGTTGCTTCCTGTCCTGGCGAAAAAAGCGCCAATGGGGTCTCCTGCTGGGCATTGTCCTTTCGGTTGCCGCCGCTATTTTTGATCATTTCGAAAACCAACAACTCTTTCAGATCCTTCGGTCCCCGGATGCGGATTGGCCCTCATTCCTGTCCTTGCTGTCGATCTTCACCTGGATCAAATGGGGCGCTATTGCAGCTGTCTTCCTCCTCCTGGGCTGGTCCTATAAAGACCTCAACCGCTTTGGCCGGGTGTTTCTGGCATTCGCCGGCTTCACCGCCCTGATCGCCGTGGAAGCCGTTTTTTTACCGGTCCTGGTCGTGCCGTTCTCCACCCTGGTCGCCCTTCTTTTTCTCCTGCTTTTCCTCTTTCAACTCACCTATTCCAATAAACCGCAAGCATAGACATCCCTTTTCAACTCTTCAACTCTTCAACCCTTCAACTTTTCAACCCTTCAACTTTTCAACTTTTCAACTTTTCAACCTTAAAGCAATAATCCGCCCCCTTCCATCCGTTATTCCCCCATCATAACTGAACGGACACCCATGATCTCTTCTCAAAAAACCCTTCTCTGCTTCTTCGTTGCTTTTTGGGGCGTGGCCGCTCTTCCGGCGCAAACGGCCATTTCCGACAAGCGGATCGAGGGGGTCGTGGCCCATTTTGAAGCACATATGGCACTGATTGACTCCTTGGCCTGTGTGTTCGACGAAGATGCCATCCCGGTGTTGGCTGTGGTGGGCCCCGAATGGGTGCGCTACTCCATGGTACGCGATTTGATGGAGACGGCTGCCCTGGAATTTGCCTATGTGCGATACGGCGCAGAAACGGCCGATTTTTCGATTGGCCCCTTCCAGATGAAACCCAGCTTTGTGGAAGACCTTGAAAAGGCGATCCAAGAAGCCTCATACCTGCCACGGCACCTTCAATTTTCCTGTGCTTATTCCACGTCCGACCCGGTTTTTCAGCGCAGGGTGCGGATCCAACGCATGAAAGACCTGCGATGGCAGTATTTCTACGCTTTCGCTTTCTATATCCTCTCCCAAAACCGGTTTGCAGATCACCTGTCTGTGCAAACGACTGACCAGATCGGCTTCATCGCTTCGGCTTATAATTTCGGATTTACGCGCCCTGTGGCGGCTATTGAGAATTGGCGGAATGCGGAGGTATTTCCCTATGGAAGCGCTTTTCTCGGACGGCAAGAGTCCTATTCCGGGGTAGCCCTTCGTTTTTATGAAGCCCTGCAGGATCGATTTGGAAAAATTTGGTAGGAAAATGGTCATCACGGATTTTTTCGGGGTGATTTTTAACCGCAACGACGCGACGGACGCTACGCTTACATTGCCTGTTCTCCACAGAGAACTTTGCTTCAACTTTTTGAAACACATGCCCTCGTTGCGTCCGTCGCGTCGTCGCGGTAATAAAAACGTAAAAGAATCCGAAGAACTCAAGTTTAATTTTTGGCCGGATACGAATTGAAAACAAAAACTCGTTAATATGAAACTCGTTAATCTCCAATGGTGTTGGCCGCTTGCCTTCTGTGCGGCGGCCACTCTTTTCAGCTGTCAGTCTCCTCCTGAAACGACCGCCGTCGACCCCCTCGTCAAACCGCCGATCCCCGGCGCCGAACCGGGCTTTACCGAATGGACCTTCCTGGCGGAGGAAGGCTCTTCCGAGGTCCAGCCCTCCGGCACCCGCATTTGCATTCCTCCTTACGCCTTTGTCGACACGGATGGAAACCCGGTCTACGGACCCGTCACCGTGCGGTACCGCGAGATGCACGATGGACTCTCCATTTTTCTCGCCGGTATTCCGATGGATTACCAGAACGGGCAGTTCACCACCGCCGGTTCCTTCGAGATCCGCGCTTCCCAGGAAGGTCAGGCGCTTGGATTGGCGGAAGGTAACTCAATCTCCGTGTTGATGGCCTCCTTCGAAGAAGGGGAGGATTACGACTTCTTTTTCCTCGATGAAAACGAAGCCCGAGCCTGGGAAGAGCTGGGCACCAATCGCCCCCTCATCAACTCGGAAAAAGTAGCGCTCTCCAAAAAGATCGAGCGTATGCAACCCAGCCTTGCCTTTCCGCTCAACCGGAAGTACATGGCGTTCAATTACAACGCCATTCTCGATATGTATTACAAAAACGACCTGAGCAAGGTACAGGACAATATAGTCAAGCGCGATATGGAGGCCTATGGTCTGGGCTGGGTCGAAACAGGGGTACACGAGTGGATCCAGTTCAAGGGCGAAACCTACAATGCCGCCTTGATGGTCTGGAAAAACCTCGATGGAAAAGCCTTCCCGGAATGGACCAAAGACCGTTGGGGCGATATCACCCAGGAGAAAGGCAATGACTATGTCTACACCATGAAGGACAAAGAGAAAGGCCTGGAATTTTCCGTACGGTTGCGGGCCATCATGCCACTTTCGACCTTGTTTGCCTTCCCGCCTGAGAAATGGCAAAACGAATACGACGCCATCATGGCCAAGATCGAAGAGGAGACCCAGCGCATGCAGATGATGGCTTCGGTGATGCGGAGCTTCGAGGTCAGCGAGCTGGGCATCTACAACTGGGACAAGCTCATGAAAGAGAGCAACCGGGTGCTGGTCGACGCCGATTTCAAATGGCCCGTGGAGGTCAACGAGGACCTGGCCAACATCGAAGTCGTGTTGATCACCGGCGATAATAAAGGGGTGGTCAAGTACCCGCCTTACTCCTGGGATGCCCTGGCTCTGGTGCCCGATCCCAATGCCCGTTTCTTCGCGGTTTTGCCGGGCAACAGGATTGCCATCTATCCGCCGGCCGATTTTAAAACGATTGATTTTGAAGCGCTTCGGAAAAACGTCGACCCGACACCCTTCCTGTTCGGGATGAAAGCGACGAGCAAGGGGGTGAAGACGGAAGCGGAGGTGCGGGAGTTTTTACAGATCTGAAATAAAAATAGATTAATGAGAATTGGCTATTGGCCAATTCTCATTAATCCTTCAAAGAATGTCACCGCTTTCCCCTCCAATTCCACCCGGTCGCCTTTCAGCCGGCAGATCACCGTGCCGCCGCGTTTGGAGAGTTGGCGGGCAACGAGTTCAGTCTTGTGGAGTTTTTGGGCCCAATAGGGCGCCAGGGTGGTATGCGCGGAGCCGGTCACCGGGTCTTCATCGATGCCGTATTGGGGGAAGAAACAACGGGATACAAAATCGACCTCCCGACCCGGAGCGGTGACGATCAGACCCCGTTTTCCGAGTTTTTTCAGCTTTTGGAAATCCGGTTCCAGGTTTTCGATGGTTGTCTGGGCATCGACGACGGCCATCCAGTCGTCGCGACCTTCAAAAAATTCTCTGGGCTCAATTCCGAGCACATCGCTCAACCCCTCCGGAATGGGAACGGGTTGGATCGGATCGGCCGGAAAGTCCATGCTATAACCCGTCGCCATCCGTTTGACGGTCAGCAGGCCGTGTTTTTTTGTCGTAAAAACGACCTGATCGCTACTGACCTTGAAATGGGAGAATAGCACATGCGCCGAAGCCAGGGTAGCATGGCCGCACAGGTCGACTTCCGCAGCCGGAGTAAACCAGCGAAGTTCCCATATGTCGCCTTTTGGCACCAAAAATGCGGTTTCGGAAAGGTTGTTCTCCATCCCGATGGCCTGGAGAACAGCGTCATCGGGCCAGTGGTCCAGCAGGCACACGGCTGCGGGGTTGCCTTCGAAGAGTTGGTCGGCGAAGGCGTCAACCTGAAAGATAGGGGTGTTCATTGGTTTCCTTTCCGGTAATCCGCCAAAAACTTCTCCAACCCAATATCCGTAAGCGGGTGTTTCAGCAGGCCCAGGATCGAATCGAGCGGGGCGGTCACGACATCGGCGCCCGCCAGGGCTGCTTCGACGATGCTCTTGGCGCTGCGGATGGAAGCGGCCAGGATCTGGGTGTCAAAACCCTGGATGGCGTAGATCTCGGCGATCTCGCGGACCAGTTCCATGCCGTTCCAGTTGATGTCGTCGATGCGGCCGACGAAAGGGGAGAGGTAAGTGGCGCCCGCTTTGGCCGCGAGGATTGCCTGTCCCGAGGAAAACACCAACGTGCAGTTGGTGTGAATGCCGTGCTCGCTAAACCACGAAATGGCTTTGATGCCGTCTTTGGTCATCGGCACCTTCACCACGATGTTAGGGGCCAGACCGGCCAGCTCCTGTCCTTCCGTGATCATCCCTTCAAAATCGGTGGCGATCACCTCCGCGCTCACATCGCCCATCACCATATCGCAGATGACGCGGTAGTGGTTCAGGATGTTCTCTTTTCCGGTGATCCCTTCTTTAGCCATGAGGGATGGATTGGTGGTCACGCCGTCGAGGATGCCCAGGTCTTTGGCTTCCTGGATCTGTGCCAGGCTGGCGGTATCGATGAAGAATTTCATTGGGTATGATTTTATGCTGGTCAAAATTAATAAGAAATAATAAGGGGGCGCAAATTGGCGCCCCCTTATTATATAAATTAAGAAGGTGAGGAATCATATCGCATCGCTCAACTTCCTACCCTTGCTTCGTTTCCGACCTGGGGGGATTCAGAAGGAGCTGATCGTATGACCCTCACCGGGGGCAAAGGTAAAAAACTTTTTTTGATGATACCAAATATGATGTGAGACACCCCGCTCCCGGCCACCCTGGGTTAATAGGGGCTAATATCGTTTACTTCTGCAACCGGAGTATACCGGAAATTATTCGGGCTTCCAGCATTGTATCCATCTGCAGCAAACTTAACACCGGTTTCAAAATCCAGGGCCCAATACGTGAGGTTGTCGGTACCGGCTTTGGAATTTGACCAAAAGATTCTGGGACCATCGACTTCCCTTAACCATCCATCCCAGCTGTTTTTCATTTGCCCATCATTGCCCATGGATTTCATGTTTCCGTGCACGTAACAGTTTCTGTATAGGAGTTCCAGCTGACCGATCGAAGGCAAATACCAGTCTGGGGAATAAGAATATTTACTTAGTCTTGAATATGCAGAATTGTAATCTGCTGATAACCCGATCCATTCGGTGGAAAAAACAAACCCAAACTTGTTGGTGCTATTGGGAACAGGTTGGTTGCTTATGTCAAATATGAATGTATTTTTCCCGTAATTATATGCACTTCCAATTTTTTGGGTAGAGGCACTGAGGTCCTCTGGCTTGAATCCGATCTGGACATATTCCTGCGCTGTTACAGGCACGGAAAAAGCCCGGACGGCCCGGACATAGGGAGTTCGGCTTCCGCTGAAATCGGGTTCATTGTTACTATTATAAGTGTTGGTGCTGTTGAATCCCACTTGAACCCGATTGAGGGGTAAGGATCCCAAAGGAGATTTAGAGGAGGAACTCAGGCATACGTAATTCTCATTAGTTGGAAAATTTCCCTTACCTGCCTTAAATAAAGTATACCAGATGGAGACCAACTCACTTTTGGTTGGCAAATACCAATCCGTGTGACCTCCAATTTTGCAATCGTGAACCCACTTCATCGCAGTATCCTCCGCAAAATTGGTATCGATTTTGCCTTTACCCCATCCAAGATCCTTTTCGGGTTCGAGATGGTTGGGGGTGACCATCAGGCCGGTTCTTCGATCTGCGCTAAGCGCGAAAACGATCCCGCCGTCGTATTCTTGTCCAATTTGAAGCAACATAATATTTTTTTAATTAAGAATTATTTGAAATTGAAAAAAAAGTGTGGGCAAAACTCCAGCATCGGGAGGTTGCCTCGAAGTGATGACCTCCCTTATGGGGGATTTGCTTGAAGTGAGCACCCCATTTTACACGCATTCAGCAATTAGACGGCTCTAACCAGTCGGATAAAAAAACAATAATTTTTAGGGCAACTCCTGCGGTTAAAAGCTACCAGCTGACCATCCAGCGCATTATTGGCAAATAAATAGGCAATCGCTCGATTGGAATCCTTTTTGTCTTCTGTTGCGGTCCAGAATCCGGCAAATTGGTTTGCGCCAACAGCTTGAACGGGACTAGGAATAAATGGGATATTTTGCGTACCCTGATAACCATAGCCGCCTTTTGCCTGGATGAGTAGCCTTTTGCTTAAACTTTGTTCTCCGGAATCCGGTAAGAAGGGAGTGTCCGATTTCTCCCATTCGGCCAGGGAAGTATAGGAAGGCAGGCTATTTAATCGGGCCATATCATCCCACTCCTGCTGGGTGGGTAGTCGCCAGCCCTCCTCCATTTGGCTGTTTATATAGGATCTTAGCGAATCCCCCCACATAATTTGTAAAGGCATTTTGATTTGGCTATTCTCAAATCTAAAATTTTCCGCCAACCAGATCTTATCGCCGTCTACGATTACCTTGTATGGGTTATTATTTTTATTTATGTAGGGGGCGTAAAAAATTTGTTGAATCACGACGGGGTCATTTCCATATTTTTGTTTCACGGAAAGTTCCAGGGTGTTTTTTAGCGAAATTAAATTACGGCCATTGCTCAGCGTATGGTAGTCATTTTCAAAAATGAATTGATTGCCCTTTTGATTTACTGGCAGAGGCAGGGGCGATCCACCGTTCAAACCCAGGTAAACCCCATCTACTAAAGCAATGGGGCTGATATTCACCTTTATCTTCGGGTTATTTGTACTTCCCGAAGGTTCTTCCAGTTCAAAAGACGCATCAACATCCGGATAATTCAATGTGATCTCGAATTGCCCAGGTTTTCCCACGTTCCCTCCGTTGCCATCTTTTGCGTATAATGTAAAGGAAATGTCTCCTCGCTGTGTAAACCCTTTCAGGTCAATTTCTGCCCCGCCGTGCACGAGAGAACTGTCATCGGAATAACTGAAGTACAAAGGAGGGAGTGTTTTTGTATTATTCAAAAGCTCCACCTTGTGCGATTGGAAAATTGCCCATTTCAATTTGACCTTCACATTGTCATTCCAGTTTGGAATGGTTACCACGGGCTCGTCACTTGTCAAATAGACAACGCCACGAGGAGGCGGATCGGTTTTATTAATGTCCAGTACCTGGACCCATGGATCATACTTTTTGGTATCACTTTGCTGGAAGCCGATAAAATGAAGGATCATTTGAGTATGGCCCTTGGGCAACATGGAAACGATGTTGTCAAAGCCGAAGGTGACATTGGACAATCCTTTGATCAATCCCTTATTTCCACTCTGGGGCTCCAATTTCCATTGAGGGTATTGCGTATCTCCACTATCCATGGTAACCATAGTAGCGTGCCAGTCATTGCCCTCGCTGACTTCCACCGAGGGATTGATGTTCCAGGGGGAATTCGGTTGGTTAGATCCCTTGGGAGCCATTTGGCAAAGATCGTCGGCTGTTTCGCCAAAACTAAATGAGACTAAGATCTTTGGAGCATCGGTTCTGTTATCCCCCTTGAATATGGGATCTTCCATTTTATTTTTGATATTCAGAAACAACGTGTTTTTCAACGGGTCATTCGGTTTCGAAATGAAGATCGCCCCATTCTGATCCAGGGTAGGCACGTTCAATACATCACTGAGTTTTGCATTGCTTTCCACCGGCGGATCGGTCAGGATTACAAGCTGCCGGTCTCCTTCATAGTTGAAACCGGATGGGGACACGCGTACATAATCCTGACCGGCATCGCCCTTGCTATTTATTTTGTTGATGGTAAATGAAAGGGTTTTATCGGCCGGCCATTTGCTATTACTCCCGGAATAGGTCATCATAAGATGTTTCTTTGGTACCGGGTTAAATACCCAGTCCTGCAATTGAGCTTTCATGCCTGCAATGGAGTCTTCCATAGCCTTTGGAAAGCGAAAGGAAAAGGTAGTAGAACCATTTTGCAGATCAATGTCGCCTCCGGTCGTGTTTTGAAGGTCTACCTTCAGCGAACAATCCTGCCCCCGGTAAAGGGTAGCGATCCCCGAATTCTTTACAGCGGGGGTAGTTATGCCGGAAATAGAAAGCGTTATCTTTTTCATTCAATGGGTGGTTTATTTTAGATTTTCAGTGTATTTATGAATTGCCGGATGTGCCGGATGGAGTTTTTTCGGTTATGCTCAGCCACCCCTCCAGGATCCCTTGAGGTCCATAGGAGAAAAAGGCATGATCGCTTTTTGTTTGGCTATTCAGTGGCGAAACGGCGGGTTCGCCATTTTCAGCCAAACCTACCCAATTCCATTCGTATCCATCTTCCTGAGGGTGGGGGATGGATAGGGACGCTGCCGTCCGAAGGACCGGGTGGGTAAAAAAGGTCACGGCGAGTTTGCGCAATGAACGGGCGTATTGATCTGCCGGGATGCTCAATTGCTCGACCGGCAAAATGCCCGTCGTGGCGTGAATAGCTGCCCTTGGGTCTACCAGCATGGTCAGCATGGTCGGGGAGGCATTGAGTTGTAACTGCAGCGAGTCGGACGCCGGAGCCAGGACATAGTTACCTTTGGCTGCCGGTGAATAGAAGGATTGGCCTTGAATTCCGGTGTTGGTGTCGATCAAATAGCCGATCAAACCGTCATTTAGCTTGGCCAGATCTCC
Organism: Lewinellaceae bacterium; assembly: GCA_020636275.1. Classification (GTDB taxonomy): domain Bacteria; phylum Bacteroidota; class Bacteroidia; order Chitinophagales; family Saprospiraceae; genus JADJTT01. Next base: position 761,784 of record JACJYD010000002.1, read on the forward strand.
CAGGCGAACGGGAAACTGAACGTTTTTGATGTTTCCACTTTGCCGGTTTTCCCGTTCGTTTGGATCATATTTTGTTTGACTCTGCTTCGCATCATCTACAAAATTTTCCCATTGATGCTTGATGGGAACTACCCCTCCCTTGCTTTCAAGTGCTAGGGTTGCTCTGGTCAGGGCCATCGGCCTGCCGATCAGTACTGCCAGGTCCGTATGTTGCCGGGATTGGGCGGGATAGGTGTATTGCTGTGCATTTTCGATAGTCCCCATCAGGCTGTTAAAGAAATCCACAGCTTGCTTTTGGTTGTTGATGTACCACATGAACCGGGCAAGGTGAAGATTGACCTTCGGATTGGGTTGGTCTAATTCGCCAATGTCGCCTTTTAACCCGACATTCAGGCTTCCATGGGCAGTGTTGCCGGGATGTGTACGGTACACCAACTGGTCATGCTCAATGCCAAAAGAACCTATTGCCTCCCCACCGGAATCGTAGAAAAAAAGACTGTTATCCAGGTGGTTCGGAATTACCCATCCACAAACCGGAGATGTGGATGGGTGTGCGTTCATCTCCACACAGTCCTGATCCGTGACCCCGGCTGGATTATCATGCGATGCAGACAACCATTTGAACCACAACCTGGCCGGCATATCGAGACGGGGAGACAGGAATATTTTGCCTGCATGTACAGTATCTCCCTTTGGGGGTTTCATGCTGGCGGCAATCCTTGTTTTTGACGGATCAAGGGTGTTTTGTTGGGGGGAGCAAAGTTCCATCCGCTGTCCGAAAACATCTATGATCTGAAGGGAGGTAATGGTCAGCAAGCCTGCACGCAAAGGGCAAAATGGAGGGGAAGAGTTCCCTTCACCAGGTTCTGTTGGCAACGTGTTATTAAAGTTCAGGTTGTACCAACTGTCACTCGGTTCATTCGAAACCATTTTGGTCAAATAACGGGTCCCCTGATCGTCATCAGGATCTGATAGCAAGTTTCTCAGCGGGACCTTCATGGTTCTTTCCAACTGGATCAGTTGGTGATTGAATCCACTCAGACGCTGGGCAAGGATCTTTCTCGATATCAGGTCTTCTTTCACCTTTTTCAGGCTGCCCTTGGCCGGGTCATTCGGGTAATTTTCCGTGTAATTGTCAATTTGATGGATCAGCCCTTTCGCAATATTGCGAGAAAGGTGGATCGACCCCGAAAACTCGACAGGGGAATGGATGGTAAAGTCCATGCCTGGCTGAAGGGTATTATGGCGATAGTCAATGCTTTCGTGATCCAGGGAGAAAAAGGCTTTCAGGTTGTCCTCTGTGTATTCATATTTTCCCGGGTCCTTCTTCCATTGAAGCGGGTCAAATGCTACTTTCCAGACCAGAAAAAGCGGAAGGAAAGGGTCCTTTCGGTCCTTATCGAATTCCGGCATCATCTGCTGGACCGACCATCCGACCGGGTCGGGAAGCCACCCTTTACCCAGTTCATTGGTGAAAGTAAATGTGTTACCTCCTACTTGTTGAAGGGGATTTGCCAACTGGTTTGCCGTCTTTCCCTTCGTTCGAACCGCTTCGAACAAACCATTGGTCTGCTGCCCTTCGCCAGGGCTCCATCCTCCCTGTGCTTTTTGCAGATCAGCAATAACCACCTCCGGGTTTGGATCTGATATTTTCCCCTTCTCTTTGATTTTGTCAGCCAGCATAGGAACTAGCAGAAAGGCTTCCTCAATCAATTGTTGAACATCTTTGGAAAGTGCGGCCGGCAATGTGCTAAAAGAAAGTCCCGAAAGGCCATTACTCTCAACCAAAAAGTCCTTTCCGCCAAAATTAATTTGGATGCGTGAAATAAGCTCATTGGACAAGCGGCAAGGCAGATCCAACTCGTTTCCGTTTCGCACGGCAGGCTCGATCCGGTCGCCCTCCATTACCACCACCAGATCGTTGGGTTCATAAAAGACAGGGGCAGGTACAGGGTGAACTTCCAGATCAGAATGGGTCAGAACAGCTTGTAATGCCTGGTATTTCTCCCAAACCCCATCTGCTGCGCTGTTCTTTGTTGCAGGTGCAGTCAACTGGGCAGATGTACCGTCGGCACTAAGGACAAGGGGGAGGTATCCCACCGTTTTCTGGGAATTTACGGTATCTTTTATCTCCTCCATTACCAGTCCCATTACGGCATCTGATATATCATCTGAGTAGTTGTCGGGGCAATTAACAACCTTAAGGTACCCAACCCAATCCATAAATACCTGGTGGACCCTTTCCTCCAACAGGCTCCGCTGCCTGTCATAGTCCTTTTGAGCCTGGTTGAGTTGGTGGAGCAGATGAGCCAGATCTTTAGGAAGCGTAATTTCATCTTCTGCCCGGATAAAATCTTTTGGTTTACTTCCCGGAGAAAGTTCGACCTTTTTTTGCTTAACCACCCAGAGATTCCCACCGGAACGCCTTGAAAAACTCTGGGTATGAAGCAATTCGTCCAGTTGAAACAGCCCATTATTTTGTTCCAGCCGGTTGAGCCAACCCGATTGAAGGGCGTCGAGCAGAAACTCCACATTGTCGACTATGTCCTCCGATGCATTGACCGGGGCCATCTCTTCCTTAATCAATGCGGCCAGCGCCTCGGTGGTCGTATTGCCTACCGCCACCTTCACTTCTCCCTGCCACAAGCCCGGCATCCTGGATTGAATGGGATTTGGATTTTCGAGGAAACTGGATTGGGCCGGGTCATTGAGCATATCCCAGGTGATTTCCTGGATTATTCCGCTGCACAAACAATGGTCCGGCATCTCCATCGACTTGATCTCCTCCGGGTTCGGGATGTCTGCTTTTTGGAAGTCCCATCTAAATTTTTGGCGGGCCAATTCCAGAAAAATATCTACCGGATTTTGATGGAAAGGGGCATTTGCATCCTGAGATTCCTTTTTTCGCTTGTTGAATTCAGTTGTCACCTGACCTATGAAATCATTCAACCGGAAAGGGTCCTTGTCCTGCTCATTTATCCACCCAATGACCTGGTAAGAAGTTTTGAACTTTATCCCCGTTTCATTTTTTGAAATAGCATTGAACACATTTACATTTTCTACCTGCACCAGATCAGAAAAACTGTCCCAAAAGCCGAATACAGTGGCACATTCGGGGTAGTAGGATGCAAAATGGGGACCGACAAACCCCATTGATGTCAGGTAATGGGATGATTTATTGCCGTCCGGGTAATCCGGGAGGTAATTCGTATCTCCTGCCTTGCTGGGGGTCCATTCCTTAAAATCAAGGACCCTCCCCATAAAATGGTAGGGACGATTCGAAGGATCATCCCCAACCCCTGGGTCAGTCGGCAGGGGAACGGGTATTGCGGAAGGGTCATTCCCAATATAATCGCTCTCTACAACCCAGGCTTTGGTATGGACCGCTCCATATTTTTGGGTGGATGGATCCCAAAGCCGAAGGTGCCGGACCACTAGCCATCGGTTTGGCGCATGGGGGAAAACAACCGCTGTCCCATCTTTGTCTTGCTGACCCCGGCGGAAAAAGTCGGGGAGCTCCCAATGCAGGTGAATACCAGCTTCCAGTGTGTCTACGGGACCGGATCTCAGACTGCGATGGATAACACTGCCCTCCCATTCATATGTATTAGAAGGCGTCACTCCATTCCAGGGTGTCTCATTAAATTGGATAATGCGCCCGGCAGAGCTGTCTGGCAACACATTGCTGTTGTCATTACAACTCGCGCGCAAGGCGCTTATATTCAATGGTATGATAGCGTTCATCCTGTACTTTTTTGAGTGCGATCACTCTTTTACAAATTTCACCATACCCACTCCTTCCGTCATCTCAAAGCCCAATTGGGCGGAATCGAAATCCTTTTTCCCCAATTGACCTCCGAGTGTATCAACCAGTTTTTTAACGTTTACCGTTCGTCCGTCTCCCGAATCCGGGTGGCGGAAACAAGCGGAGATGTCGACCTGCATCTCACTTTTGTCGAGCGTGACCTTGTTATGACTGTCCCTGGTAAACGATCGAACCCCCTTTTTGGCATTGGAGATCTTGCCATCGGTCAGATCGTAGCCGTCGATCCCGTAATGCAGGTTTTCAAGTGCTTCATGAATATCCACACGGTAGGCATCCCCAGCCAGCAGGCAGATAAGGACTTCCGAATGGGAACCCAGGCGTTCAAGGCGAAGAATGGGCATTACCTTTATTTTGGAAGGATTTGCCTGGTTTTTCTCCGGAGTGTCCTGCAGGTTGGCATACGCATAAACCCCGATACCCGGGCATTCCGATACGGCTCGGGAACGCAGTAGGAAACCCGTGACGGTTTCCAAATCGGCGCCTGGATCAGGCTGCCCCATTTGGCCGGCTCGTAGCTGGCTTGCGTGCCGGGAAAGCTGGATATGAGCCATTTCAAGGGTCGCTTCGTCGGTATTCCGATCCGACTGATTGGCGGACCGGTTTTGTGTCAGATTGCGTCCAATGCTGTATGCTCCGTCGATGAGGGCGTCAACCCAATTTATATCGAGGTAAAAGAACCGGATGGATTCCGGAGGGAGCATCCTTTCATCCGGCACGAGGTAATTAAAGGGAACCCCGTGTAATAATTTGAGCCGCCCCAACCAGGTACATACCTCCGGGATGATCTCTACCTCATCTTTTAGAAGGGTCTTGATCGATTCCGGGTCGGAAAGGACCTGTTGCGTATTGGTCTGTAAATCAAGTTTGGATATCATTTTTTCTGGATAGTGCCGTTTAAAACAAGTTGAATGACTTTGGAATACAGGTCGCCTGTGGAAAGGGACCCCTGATTCACCTGGAGACTTTCCAATTGACTTTCCGTATTCAGAATATCTTCAAATTTTTCGCGGATTAGGGAATCCTCTATCAGGGCCAACAAATGATCACTCGTTTCTTTTTTCCATTTGTACAAACCGGCGGAAAAGGCTTTGTCTTGCAGGGCTAACAGGCGCCCAAGCGTCCAGGCGGCAGAGTAGGAAACATCGAACATACCGGTATTGGGATCGAAAAAGGTCGCCTGGTCGGGAGAAGTGACAGGGAATTTTACCCGGGCCTTTGGAATGGCGTAGGGTGCCAGGGGACCCCTGTACCAGGAAACGGTACTTTCCCCGGTTCTCAATTGGTGGTTGAAGGGCACATACCCCATTTTTAATGGGTCATTCACGCTCGGATCGGTGCTTTGGCTTGAAACCTGAAGGGTAGAAACCGTCGGAGGTGTTTTCGCATCAGCCGACTGGCCATTTAGGGCCATCAGGGTATCCACGAAAGTAGCCGTTTCGCCTGTGGAGTAGAAACTCCAGGATTTGAGCACAGCCAGGCGGATGGATTTCCCCTTATCTCCGGCTACAGATGCGTTGGGAGTTCCATCGGCTGTTGGTAGATATTCCTCCAGTTCCTCCAGGGAAACCAGGAATACATAGGATTTGACCCCGGTTTGTGGAAAGCGGTTGCCAAACACGATGGAAAAATCACCCACCGGTTCTCCCTGATCGGAAATGCCGGGAAGGCTGGGCTTGTTGATCAGGCTGACTTGTCGGGCGTGCGCCAGGAAATTCAGGTCATCCAACGAAGGCGCAATCTTCCAGAACAATTCCAGAGGGATGTCGATAACCTGGATAAGGTCGTCGAGTGTTTCCCCGTATTCCAGGTCTTTGTTTTTTGGGTTTTGGTAAAAATACGAGATGTTATTGCCAAGGCTACCATCGGGAAAAAGGTCGTTGATCTTGACCGTTTCCGGGCTTAGTTTTAAGCTGGGATGATTGGCTACATCTTCTTCGTCCAGTAACAAAATACCCAGCCAGGTGGGAATATCTTCATCAACGGATTTACCCGCTACCATTTTCTTTTTGAAATCCGGTTCCGTCTTATTAGGGTAACGGATCCAGGGAAAGGTCTTTTTCGAAAAAACAACATGCGGCAGTACCGTGGTAAATTCTCCACTGGCATTGGCCGCAGGGAAAACGGAATAGAGCACGTTTCCCGGGGCCTTGAGCCGGAAACGGTCTCCTTTTACTGCAAATTGATAAGTACGTTTGGGGATATCCGATCCGCTGATGGATTGCCCTGTGTTGTCGTTTACTTCCTGCTCAATGGTCAATTGGTAGGAGCCCGCATCCAGGCCTGGTAAATGGTGCTGAATGAAGGAGACTTCTTCCGAAAATATATTTTTATCGTTCATGTGGTCGATTTTATCCTGTTATTCGCCCAGGGCATTTACCAGGGGCCAATCGGTCAGGGCTTCCTGAGTGCCCATTTTTACAAGTTCCTGGCCATTCACTTTGGTTGCCTCCTTCAATTCTTCAAACCCGGCGGTCTTTAAGGCAGTCAGGATACTGTCTCGCTTGCTGCTGATCCCTGCATCAGACAGGGCTGACAGTCTATAATCAATGCACGACAAACCATTAACGGTTAGGGTTTTTTGATCAACGGAAAGCGAGGTCTTGACAGGAGTTGGGTTGCCCGCAGGTGGGGTGGCGTGTTGGAACTGGGTTTGGTGATCCTGTTGGAGTAGGAGTTCCTCCAGCAAAATGTTGTTCAACCGGTCCGGGACCCGCGGAATGGGACTGATCTGGATGCCAAGCAGGGTGTTTTCGATCAACTGCTTACCATCCGGAGCATTCGGATCCTTGTCGGTCGTATTCCGGTAGGGCCCGTAAAGCGCCTTGGGTGAAGCGCCAAGGATGGGTTGCACCTGGATGTCGCTCGTAGTCACTTTTTTGGAGAACGCGCCATTTTCTTCTTTAACCAGGGTAATGTTCAAAGCAGATTGGATGGCGGATTTGTCCATTGGCCCGATATTCAGATCGGTGGTCCAGCTACCGGAGATAGTCTGGTCGTGTAAATTCCCGGCACTGGCGGGAATGACCGTATTTGCCTGAATCTCAAAATGGTTGGGATTGAGGATCCAGTCGAAATCACTTTTGGAGTCTTTTTGTTTGGGTTGATCTTCAAGACCTTTGCCCACGTTACCTTTCAGAACCTCCAGGGTAGTAGCGTCTTTGGCCTTGGGCAAAAATTTCTGTTTGAATTGGTCCCAGCCGACGGGAGGAGGTGCAGGGCGATCCGCCCCGAAATGGATGGTCACGCTGGTGATGCCGAGGTCAACATCGGCTTTACCGCCGAATTTCGGGCCCCAAATGAGGATGTCGGCACTGACGGATACATTAATGCTGAAAAGGCCCAGGTCCAGACTTGCTCCGATGCTAATACTGGCATTGCCCAGGTAGTGGAAAGGCGCCCAGCCGAGCAGGAAGTCGACCCCGGCATTGAACCAGAGATTTACCGGGCCGGTGTTCCAGGTAGCCGAGATCTCCAGCCCGGCCATCATCATGGATGGAACCAGGGCAAAGTAGAGTTTCCCGTCGATATTAAATGGTCCAAAACCATACTTGATTTCCAACCTGGGTACATTCGGGTAATAGGCCGGTTTTTTAAAGGCCGGATGATACCCCCCCAAGCTGACGACAAAATCACCTTTGTGCTGGCCGTTGAACCAGGACAGAAACGCAAAACCGCCTGAAATGTGGACCATCGGGTCGAACACATAACAATTCGGGGCCAGGCGACCCTCTACGGAAAGCAATCCCGTACTCGGCGTCACGGCTGCGATGATGTCGAGTTGAACGTAGGCCAAAGGCACCGGATCCAGCTTGGGGAAAACCATCGTACCTTGCCCCAGCAAACCCAGTTGAAAATCAACACCGAATGAAACGGTCACCAGCACAAAAGCATCGATCATTTCAAAAGAGGTGAACTGGATGCCGGCAGCGATCCAGTATTCCCCGGGTTCTTCCTTGAAGATAGTCTTCAACTTGGGAATGACCGTCGTCATCGTATTGGACGGAGAGGTTCCTTGCGGGGGTGCGTTATTGGGCAGCAAGGGGTAGGTGGCAACGGTATCGATATTGGGCAGGTTGATCGTCCGGTTGATCCCGAAGCCTCCGGCTAAACCCGTAACGATAAAGAAGGGAGGGCCGCCCAGTGTGGCATCCAGGCTGACATAGATAAAGAAAGAGGCGGGATCGGTGTCCGAATAACCACCAATGGCAATGAAACTGAGCATAGCCGCCTGTACGGACACCTCGCCGTAGTAGTCGTTACCGTCCCGAAGAAAACCCCCGCTGATGCGCAACGGCCCTTTTTGCAGATCGGCTTCCATGCCCAAAAGTTCCGGGGAGATTCCAAGCGAAGCAATATCTTTTGGAGGGAAAGGATCTACTTTAATACCCAATCCGTCCAGGCTGAAGTTGAGAATGCCCAGTTGAAAAGAGGAGGACATCAGCAATTCCAGCGTTTTTTTCTGGTAGGCAGCACCGATCCGTTGCAGGGTGAATGGGCCCATGCTCGCGCCGATCTCCACCCAGGTGATGCGCTGGGCCGATGGGAAGGAAGAAGGCTTTCCTCCGGATTGGGGAAGTGGCTGTTGGATGGACCTTTTGTAGGGGGAATTCACGCTGGTGGTGGTTCCCGGAGCTACGGCCTGTCTGTTTCCGAGTGGAAGCGCCATCGCTTTGGGGGATGAGCCGCTCAGATTTGCATTGGCCAGCACGTTCAACCCTTTACTCAAAATGATGGCCTTGTCGTTTCCGGGATCCAAAGGCGTGGGCGGAGTACCGTTAGTGCCACGACCGCTCGCTTCCGGTAGTTTGTCCTGCAAATCTTTGGCCTTGTTAATCTCTCGGATCTCCTGGAGGTCCAAATCGGCTGTCCCGTAAAGGATTCGCACATTTTTGATGCCCTTATCCGGGCCGAACAACTTCCCGACCAGGGGGAGTTTACTCAATTCCAGGTCGAACCCCAGGGTGAGCCCGAATAGATATTTGGAAGGAGAAGTCGAGTTTGGATCTTTCAGGTAGGCCAAAAGGGCTTCCTGAATGATGATCTCCACCGGAGGCACTAATTGAACGAGGTCCTGATCATCCGACAAGTCGCCGATGAAGGTCTGCAAATTGAAAGGGATATTCTGAGGATTTTTGGCGAGGAGCACATCACTGCTTATCCTTGTTTGGGCATCTTTGTCTGTATTCAGATCGAGTTCTATGATCTTATCACCGTCAATGACCAACTTGGCTTCTACGGAGAAAGAAAATGTGTTATTTGCCCCCCATTTTGTAGCGGAACCTTGCCCTGTTAATGGCTTGACGTTGGAATTGGAGGCAGGTAGGGTGCCGGTTGAGAGGTTTATCGTCAACGTCAGGTCTGCCTTACCCCCGTCTTTGGGATATTTGATCTCGCAGATGAAGTTGTATTCTGACTGGGCAGATGGCCCTGCCGGAGACTGCTGCGTGGATTTGGAAAAGCTCAGGCCGAGCTCGGCAATATACAGGTCCATGAGCTGGGCGGGCAGGGCGATATCCGTCCCGAAGTCTTCGAGCAAGGCCTTGGTCAGGCGGCCGACATTGATGTTTTGAGCCTTGGCGTCAAACTCCCAGGAAGAACTGCCTTGTGAAGTGGTCAGATTGGCAGACAAGTCCAGCACAACTGGATCAGATGTCCCAAAACTCATCGTGCACATTAAATAGCCACTGTCCGTGTACTGAGGATTGCCAGGAGTGCCGCCCTGGAGGTTCCGCTGGAATCCCATGCCCAGGAAGTTGAGGGTAAAAGCGTCCAGTTTTATATCGGAAAAGCTGATGGCGAAATTCAGGTTTTCCAGCTGTTTCAACTTGGGATTGATCCCAACCCCCAGGGTATCTATCGAGATAGGGGTGTCGAGTATAAACCCATCGGGAAGCGATTTTTTGATGTCATCTCCCCCGATGGCCTCCATCATGTCTTCGATGCTGGGGCCAAGGAACCTTTCCGTGGAGGTCTTACCGAAGGAGATCTTATCCGGTTCGATCCGGATGAACAGGGGCAGGTTGAACGATTTAATCACGAGGTCGGCGTCCAGTTCAGCCGTGAGAACAGTGGGTGTGCCGTCAAAACTGGCCGTAATGCTAAAGCGCAGGTCTCTGATGGAAAACGCATGGGGGATCAACTCCCAGCCATCAGCCGATACCGTCAGGCTGAAAAACGAGACCTTGTGGGCTGTATGGTCGTACATGAACCCTGCCTGGTCCAGGCGCAGGCCTTTGGCTTCGGCTATAGAGTCCGGAAGCCAACCGGCCAGTTCCGGCACCTGGGCAATATCAGCCATTTCTTGCAGGCTGGGTAATTCATAAGGCGTAGGAAGCGCACTCTGAATAAAAACGGTATTGGGGGCAGCCGGGAAGCGAATTCGCATGGGCACCGCCTTTAATTTGTCACCCAGGTCCATATTCCCGCTCAGGATGCAGGTGAACTGCGGATTATTCTCCTCGTCATTGCCCATCCAAAGGGCTTCGAAGTGCATTTGTTCCAGGGTGTAGTTCCCGGTTTTGCCGGCATTGGAGAAGGCAAACGGGATGGCTTTTCCAGATTTCCAAGGGAATTGGATGCTTACCACTAATGGCCCCTGTTCAAGATCTTCGGAAATGAGGATAGTAAGGTCGAGATCCGTTTCACTATAAAGGCTCGAGATTGAGATGCCCTTTAAGGCAATTTCTTCCTCAGAATTCGACTGTTGAATTGTGGCTTGATCCAGATTTAAGGTAGACTGATTAAGGGTTTTAGACAGGAACTGCTGAAAACCCGGCAAGCCAAGGTTGTTGTCATTGAGCTCCAATCTTTGGCCCCCGCCAGCTGAAAGAAGGCTATGTAAATTGCTTTTTATTTGTGATAAGGTAGAAGCCATTTGCTCATTTTTTTCTTTGGGATCAATGATCAACTGCCTTGTGTGGCTTTTGCGGAAGTCGATTGGAGAGAGTTGGAAACAGTTGGGGGGTTAAAGTCAAGAAGTTCGTCATAGAAGAAGAGCCTTGACAAAGGGTCTGTTGAACCGGAAGGAAATACCCTTTTTTCCAGCACAGGAAAAGTCGGACATTTGGGCTGAATTGGAAAATTATACTTATCTATTTCAAATTTTGGATTTCTTTTCACCTGCGCGCAAAAATTGTTGCTCTGATTCCTTATTTTGCCATCACTCTGAATAAGAAACCCGCCAGTTTTCGCTGATGCATTTTTGGGAGTAAAACCGGCCCCACAGGAAACCAATAGATTAATATGAACCATATTGGCATTATAAACAAAGTGTAAAAAATTCTCCAGATCCGGGGTCAATTCTACCTTTTCTGGTATTGTAGTTTTTGGCTTTTTTTTCTTTTTTCCCTTGTTTTCCGGAGTTGGATCTGAGGTAATTTGAATATCATTCTGTAAGTCAATTCCTAACTTTTTCTTAATAAATTGTTTTGTTTTTTCAACTACTAATTTTTTTAACCTGGGTGAATTTTGATCTGCGCAAATACATAACCCAAATTGGATGTTCCGACAGGAAAAGTAGCCCTGCGTATCGGTGTCACCTAATGGTTTACCCAGCTCTTTTATTACCCTCACGGACATATCGTGGACCTTTTTCTTGCGTTCCTCCAGGGCTTCGGGGGAATTATCCGCTGATCTTGGAGGAATAGGCACATCATAGATCCCCCAGTTATAGTTTCCATTCTCACCTTCAGGAATATCGCTACCTTCCTGGTCTTTATGGACCAGGCTTAATAATTTTCCGTCGCATACAACAGGAGCCACGTTATAGATGGTCCATTTTTCTCCTGTTTTGTCCCCCCATAATATAGTTCCGGGTACGATCATCCATGAATTTAAAGGTGGTGAAAGACTTTCCTTCAAGAGTTCATCCAACATCGTTGTTGCCTCCTTTAAGTAATAAGGTCTGTCCTTTCTTCTGAAAAACCACTCCGGGGCTACAAATAGTCTCAGTACCTTTGGATCATCCTTTAAATTAGTCTCGGCTTTTTTTATTTGGTTGATCAAATATTCCAGCCTTTTCAGAATGTCTCCCTGGTCGTTTAAACCGCTGCTTTGTATCCCATCTGCATTAAGAACGGGACCATCATCCAGGAATGGTCCAAGATCTTCCTTATTCGGAGAATAATAACGCTCAGTAGGTGGTGAGTATATGACCACTCGAACTTTTGGCAAATCAGGCATTAGCAACCATTTTCAAATTCCTTGATTCCAACAATTCTTCAATAAAACGCGATAGAAGGAGGTATCCTTTCAAGGGAAACTACCCCGGCAAACTCTACGAAAATGCCCTGTCGGTAGCAGGAAAGACCGGTCCTTCAATTGGTAAGTATCGGAAAGATTTCAGGGATCGGAGAAGACAAAAAATGATTTTTGTTTCAAAAATTTTAGATGAATTTATTTATAAATGACTGAATATTAGTAGATTTATTAAAATTTTTAGTTTCAAAAAAATTAAACTTGAGATCGAGTAAACTCATCGCCTTGTTGCATACGCTCCAACCGGACGAATGGCACTGGCTGGCCAAATGGGTCCGCTCTCCCTATTACAATAATAATGAGGGGGTTATATCTCTCTTTGATCACTTGCGCAAATTTGCCCCGGAGCTGGATTCCCCAAAACTGGAGAAGGAAACTGTGTTTTCGCATCTTTTTCCGGGCCAGGCATATGACGACCAACGACTGCGGCTCCTCCTGTTTCGCCTGTCTGAGTTGGTAGAGGGTTTCCTCGTAGCCCAACGCCTGAAACGCGATCGACTCACCCACCAGCAATTTTTGCAGGCCGAATTGGGAGCACGAAACCAATACCCATTATTTGAAAAAGAGAACAGGGACCTGGGGCGGCATCTGGAACAATATCCCTACCGGGATGAGGACTATTACCTGGCCCGTTGGCGCCAACAATACGACTATTTCTTTCATCCTCAGACCGCCCGGTATGCATTTCCTTCGGCCCAACTCGAGGAAATGATGCAAAACCTGGATGCTTTTTTCATCTTATCCAAAATGCGCTACAGCGCCGAATTGCGCAACCGCCAGAATATCCTGCCCGAACAACATGATATTGCTTTGCTCGTGGAAAGCCGTAAGCTGGTGGCCGAACATCCGGTATTTTCGATCGACATGATATTTCAGACCTACCGGGATATGCTCGACCTGATTGAACAGCCGGATAACGAACACATATTCCTGCGCCTGGAGGAGATTGCCTTCCAGCATCTGCATTTGTTTCGGTCAAAGGACCAGTCAACCCTGCTTCGCTACCTGATCAACACCACCATTTATTTGTACAACGAAGGGAAACAGGAATACCTGGCCCGGCAACTCCGGCTCTACCAATTGGGATTGGCGAAGGATCTATTCCTCGATGAAGGCCAACTTTCCGATGGGACCTTCCTCAATATCGTCATCACCGCCACCATTCTGGGGGAATTGGATTGGGTGGAGGGTTTTTTAGCAACATACGCAGCCCTCCTCCCTTTCGAACGGCAAGCAGATGCGGGGAGCCTGGGCACTGCCTATTGGTATTTTGCCAAAGGCGATTTTTCAGCCTGCCACGATTTGCTTCGAAAGGTCGAAAACACCAACCTGCAATACCTTTTGCGCGTCAAGTCCTTGTCTTTGCGCACCTACTTTGAGTTGTTCCTGCTGAATGATTCTTATTACAATCTGGTGGTCTACGAATCCAAAGCTTTTGAGAAATTCCTGCATCGAAATGAAAAAATCACCGAACAGCGCGCTCAAGGCTATTTGAACCTGGTCTACTACCTTCGCCAACTGGCAATGCTGAAGACCTCTTTTCAATTGACTTCCCTCAAACTGGGGAAGCTACGCAATAAATTGGAAAAAGAGGGCTCGGTTATCGCCAAGCCCTGGCTACTGGAAAAACTGGCAGAATTGACTCCGCCGCCAAATTCCGTTAGCCGTCCATAATGTCCTCGGTGATAATGGTGGATTCCTGCCGAAAAAAAACCGGTTGAGCTTTCATAATATGAGGTATGGGGTGAACAATTAAATCAGCGTCTGCTTCTTAGATTAAAGATGCGGAGAAATCCTCTTTTCTCCTTGTCAAACGCTTGCAAATGTTTGGATATTTATCGGATGCAACGAAAATCCAAACCTTTGCAACCGTTTGACAAGGGGTTTTCTCCCTTTGCCCTGATCTTTGCAGTACAAGCTACTCTAGCTCGTTTACCCCCTGAATAAAAAAAGGCCTCCCAGGTTTGCTTAAAATGGAGCAAGCCGGGAGCGTCTTTTAGCCTGAAAAAAGCGTGCGAGCGCATTCTGCGAATGCCAAGGAAACTAAAAATCCATCATTCCCCCCTGGTCGCCGCCTTCCCGTCCCCCTTCTCCCCGGTCGCGCTTTTCCTGGCGCAAGCTGTAGGTGAAGTTGAGAAAGGCAATCCGGCTTTCCCGCTTCCAGTAGTTGTAGGAATCGAAAGTGGCATCGGCCGCCTCGAATTCAAACCGGCGGGTGTCGAAGATGTCGCTGACGCGCAAGGTCAGTGAGCCTTTGCCGCGAAGTACAGAGCGGCGCAGGGCCACATCCATGGAATAGATGGGGCTATAGGTGCCCTGAACGGTCACGCCGCGCGAGCGGTAGAAGCCGTTGGACTGGATCGTCCAGTTCTTTCCGATCGTCCAGGTGGAGAAAAGGGAGCCCGAGAAGAGATACCCGGCATTGGTCAGGTCGGCTTCGATATTGGATCCGTTCAACTCAGTCCGGTAAACGTTGAAGTTGCCGTTGATATTCCACCATTTCGCCGGGCGGTAAGTGGCTACCATCTCCAGCCCGGTGGTGTAGGCGTTGTCGAGGTTGGTCCAACTGGAGACCTGCACCCCGTCTTCGCGCACGTAGCGGAAGCGCTGGATCAGGTCGGTGGTGTACCGGAAATACAGCGCCGGCTGGAAGGTGAATTTCTCGCTCGAAAACTGGTAGTTTAGTTCCGTGGCGTAAATGTATTCCGGCAGCAGGAAAGGGTTTCCTATCCGGATATTCAGCGTATCGGACAATTCAGAGAAGGGATTCAGCGCCCGGCTGCGGGGCCGGTTGATCCGCCTGCTCAGGCTGAGCTGGAAAGCCTGCTGATCGTTCTTTTTCCAGGAAATGGAACCGCTGGGGAAAAGGGAGAAGTAATTGTTTTCAAATGCTTCTCCGGTCGTGACCAACCTGGAGGACGTATAGGTCTGCTCTGCCCGCAGGCCGAACTCGTAATCTCCTTTTGCCCATTTCCCGCCAATGATGCCATATGCCGCGGCGATCTTTTCGTCGTATTGGAAATTATTGGTCAGGGTCGTGCTGGGAATGTAGGTATTGGAAATCGGATCGAAGTTCTGGACCCGGAAATCGTTGCCCATCTCCTGCCAGGAGCCCCGGACACCGGTTTCAAGGTGGTGCTTGTCCCCAATGGGATGCATATAATCGCCCTGGAGTTGTAAATAGCGGTTGTTTTGATCGGATGCGGATAATTGGCTGGATCTAGACAGCAAAACATCGGATAGATCATAGTAGTCTTCCCGGAGCGTATCTCTCCGCGGCTGTCCCCCCTGGGAGTATCGCAGCGACCAGGTCAGATTTTGATCTTCGGTGCGGAACAGTTTTTTGTAGTTTAATTCAATTTCTCCGGTTTGACCGCGCTCCACGCCCAGGGCGTCTCGGTAGGAATAGTTGGTGAGTTTGGATCCTTCGTCCGAAAATTCAAAGTAAAAGTCTTCGTTCTCCTTTTCGCCTTCCCATCGCAACGTCCCGTTGGCAGAGAGGGTTTGCCGGCCGGGCAGGTAGAATTCAAGCCCCAGCCGGACGGTCTGGTTGTCGTCGATGTCAAGGCCTTTGCCGGCGCGGTAGAGGGAATAGGTGGTGTCGGAAAAGAAATTGGTGCGATCCTGGATGTTGCGGCTAAACCGTTCCCGGTAATCGCCGGAGTATTGGGTGGTGAATTGCCAGTGATTGGTGGCATAACTGAGTTGGACCGACCCGTTGTACTTATTTCGCGTACCGGCATTGAGTTGTCCCTGCAGGTTGAATCCCTTGCGCCCCCCCGGTTTAGTAATGATGTTGATGATGCCTGCGGTTCCTTCGGGATCATATTTTGCCGAAGGCGTGGTCATAACTTCGATGCGTTCGATGGTGCTGGCCGGGATCTGACTCAGAATGGCCCGGCGGTCAAATCCCACCAACCCGGAGGGCTTTCCGTCGATCAATACCCGCACATTGGCGCTGCCCCGCAAGCTTATATTCCCGTCGATATCCACCGTGACGGAAGGGATATTCTCCAGGGCTTCCAGGGCATTGGCGCCTGCCAGACCCAGGTTTTTCTGCACGTTGAACACCTTCTTGTCAAGCCCGAATTGTTGCAGTTCCCGTTCGGAAACGACCGTGACCTCCCGCAAAAGCTCGGCGCCGGTCTGGAGCTCCAGAATACCCAACTCGAGGAAAGGAGAATCTTCGTCAATAGATAAATTTTTCATTTCCAGTGGGGTATAGCCTAAAAAGTCGACCCGGATGGTATACGTGCCGTACTGGATCGATTGGAAGGCAAATTGGCCGTCTTCATCGGTCACCATGCCATCGAGCAGCACGGAGTCGGCTTGAGAATAGAGGGATACCGCGGCAAAAGGAACGGGTTCGCGAAGCGAGGGATCAATTACCATGCCCCGTAGTCCGGCGCTTGTTTGGGCTATACCGGAAATGGAGAAGTACCATAAAATCAGGGGTAACAGCAAGGAGACTTTTTTCATAGCGGGCGTCTTTTCCATGTGCGAAAGGATCGCAAAGATAGGAAGTGTTGGATTGAAATGTAAGGAGAACGACTGAATGTGCCCATTCGTTCATTATTCCCTCCGGACATTTGTTTTAATGTTAATTTAATGTTAACTTTGTGTAAATCGAGCGTAAAACCTCGGTTTCTTTTTTTTATCCTTTAAAACCCCGCTATGAAAGGTTGGATGTACTTAGTGGGATGCCTGTTGGTGGTTTTGGAGGTTGCAGCACAACCCCCGATTGCGTTGGTAGACATACCTGCTGGAGTGAAGGAAAGCCGGGATATGGAATTCCGGGAAAGCTCCGAGACGTTTGAAGTGCGCGCCGGGCTTGTGTTTATTGAGGCCTACCTGAATGGGGTGGCCGGAATGTATGTGGTAGATACGGGAGCGCCGGGTTTGGTGCTCAACCAGAAACCGGAAGGGGAAAACGATCTTGAGGGAAGAGGTGTAACCGGAACCCTGGCCGTTGAAGAAACCCAGGTTGACCAGTTCCAGTTGGGCCTGGTCCAATTCAGGAAGTTGAAAGCCTATAAGATCGATCTGAGCCACCTGGAGAACCGCCTCCATTGCAGGATCGACGGGTTGATCGGTTACGAAGTGCTCCGGGAAATGGAGATCGTACTGGATTATCCCAATCAGGTCATCACATTCCGCTCCGGGAACGGATGGGATATCGACCGGGAAAGCGGAGCGGGTTTTACCTTCCACCTGGTTAATCATATTCCCGTAGTGGAAGCCAGCCTGGGCAAGCGGTCCATATCCCTGGGCCTGGATACCGGCGCTGGGGCTAATGTGCTGAACAAACACCTGGGAAATCCCTACCGGGCTAAAAATTCCGAACGCCAACGCATTCGGGGCGTGGACCGGAAAATGAAAAATACGATGGCGGTGCAGGTACCTGTGGCCATTGATGGATTGGAACTTTCAAAACAGGACCAGGAATACTGGTTGCTGAATCTTTCCCAACTCCACATCGACCTCGACCGGCCGATCGATGGATTGTTAGGTTTTCCGTTCCTCAAGGACGGGAAGTGGTCGATCAACTACCACACCAGCCGGATCCGCCTTTATAACCCGTAAAGAAAAAGCTGTAATTCGCAAAAGCAGCATGGAAGGAGGGAGGCCCGCTAAAGGCCTCCCTTTCTTTGTACTCCCCTTATGATCATTCCTGACCTATCGTGTAGCTCAATCCTAAGGAGAAGGATCTTCCCGGCATGCGGCCCTGGAAGATATAGTCGATATCCCGGTAGGTCTGCGTTTCGCGGAACTGCGAATCCAGGATGTTATTTACGGCGAAACTGGCGGAGAACCCTTTGGCGATCCGCTGGGAGATTTTGAAATCCAGCCCGTGGAAGGGTTGCTCATACACATCGGGCGTTCCGATCAGGGAAACCACTTTCAGACGCGGGCCCTGTACGTTGTAGCTCAGGTTGGCGCGGGTACCCGATTCGCGGTTGATATACTGGAGGAATCCGTTTACGATGTATGGGGACTGGTTGAACAGCGGACGCGTACTCGACGCATTCGGGTCCAGCTTTTGGCGGGCAGCCAATTCGTTGGCGGGAATGTCGACCTGAGAATACACATACGTGAGGTTCGTCCCGATGCTGAAATCGCGAAGGGCGGGAATGAATTCCAGGCTCTTTTGGATCTCAAATTCCAGACCGTATGCCGAACCGTTGGATACGTTTTGGTATTGCCACTCCTTGTTGGGCGCCATCGGGGAGAACACCAATTCGATCGGGTTTTGGAATGACTTGTAGAAAAAGCTCAGCGAGATTACCTGGCCCGGACGGAAGAAGTACTCCCAACGGAAATCGATGTTGTCGATCAGGGTGCGCTGCAGATTCGGGTTACCGATGATGATGGCGTTGTTCACTACGTCAAAAAGAGCGATCGGAGCCACCTCGCGGAATGTCGGACGGGCGATGGTCCGGCTGTAAGAACCGCGAATATTCATCTTTTCTTTCATGACCTCATAGATCAGGGCAGCCGAAGGCAGCGGATCGATCGCATTGATCAATTTGCTGTCGTTCAGCTTTTTGGCCGGATCGAAGCTGGTGAAATACAGGTCTGTTTTCTCCATCCGAACGCCGAAAATGCTCTTCAGCCGCTGGCTCAGGGGCAGTTCGGTCATGGCATAGGCGCCGAAGATGTTGATCCGGGAGTCGTATTGGTTGCGGGCTTCCGAAAAGTCCTGGATAAATATCCCTTGCGTATTGACCTGCTCTTCGTTCCAGGTCCAGACGTTATTGGCGGTGACATAGTCGTCAAAGTTCCCCACATTGCCTGCGTTGGGGTTCATATAGCGGTAAAGGGTATCGCGGAATTCCCGGTTCTTGTTCAGGAAGGAACCACCAAACTTGATGGATGCGCTTTCCCCGCTCCATTGGCGGAAGAAATAGCTCAGGTCGACGTTGTTGTCCCAGTTCGACTCGTTCATGCTCCGGCGGAAACGGGTCGGAGGAATGTCCTCTGCCGGGTCGATAATGGGGGTAGGTACTCCACTGATCGTATCGACAAAGTTGTTGACGAAACGAAGGTCGGGCTGCAGCATTTGGGACAGGGTATAGGAGGAAGACCATTTGGCCTTAACCCGGTTATCGCCGAATACATGGCTTCCAAGCAGCTGCGCCGAACTCAACGCGCGTTGCTCGTAGGCCAGGGTGCGCTCCTGGTAGGCGCCGTTGATGGACGATCCGAAAACGCGACCCTCCTGGTAACGGGCGTCGGATTGTCCGGACTGGTTGCGGATCAGGTTGAGGGTCACTTTGTTCGAGTTGTTGAATTTCATCGAACCGCTGACCATTCCCCCGAGCAGAACTGCATTGGAATAACGGTTGTCGCTGAGCAGGCGCTCGGTGTTCAACGCCTCCGGAAGACCGGAAGGCGAAATGTTTTTGTAGCGTCCGGTGGTACCGTTGGCATATCCGGAATAGCTGTGGTCGTAGGTCAAACTGGCGATGTAGCCGAAGATACCGCTGCCGAGTTTGGTTTGATTACCCAGGGAGAGCGAGAAATTGTGATCGGCGATCGGCGCTTTGGTGGTTGGCGTCAGAATATTGTTCAGCCCCAATGTGGCGTTCGTCACCTGGCCGGCCGGAGCGAAGTTGCCCTGGTTGGAAGCAATGATCACCTCTGTGGGACTTGGCAGTCCCTGGATCTGTTGGGGAAAGTCCCGGGTTCCGTTGTCGAAACCCAGCCAATCGGTCGAACTGCCCTGGTAGGTCAGGAAGTTTTTGTTAAAATTCGAATTGGGATTATACCCGGTTCCTACCCGTACCTGGAACATAAATGCTTCCGGGAAGTCTTTGGTGCTGATGTCGATCAGCCCGCCGCTGAAGTCTCCGGGCAGGTTGGGGGTAAAATTCTTGTAAACGATGATATTGTCGATCAGATTGGAGGGAAAAAGGTCCATCTGCACCGTATTCTTGTCGGGGTCCAGCCCGGGTATATTGGATCCGTTGAGCGTGGTCTTGCTGTAGCGATCACCTAGTCCGCGGACGTAGACGTATTTGCCGCCTTCAACCGAAAGGCCGGTCACCCGGCGGAGCGCTGCGGCCGCTGTGCCATCCCCGCGGAGGTTAAAGGCCTGGTTGGATATTCCGTCGATGGTGTTGATCCCTTTGCGCTGAAGGGTCTGGATCGCGGTCTCCGTGTTTTGGGTGGCGCGGGCCGTTACGACCACCGTTGCGATCTCCACCAATTCTTCCGACAGGCGGACTTCCCCCAAAAGGGTTACTTCTCCGGCTTTTACTTCTACATCCGTTACCGTTTTGGTGGCAAAGGATACGTAGGAGAACTGCAGGGTATGAACGCCGACCGGCAATTCAAGGGTGAAAGAACCGTCGAGGTCCGTGACCGTTCCGGTGCCGGTATCTTCCAGTAAAACGGTTGCACCGATCAATTCCATTCCGGAAGCATCATCGATCACGGTGCCCCGTACGGTACCGACCTGTGCCGCCAAAGCACCGGCCAACAAAACGATAAAGAAAGTGAAAAGGGATCTCATAGAAATTTGCTTATTATGAACTAAAAATCAGTAAGTGAATTGACAATTATTGCTGCTTTTACACGAGAAAGAGCATCCTTCGAAAATTTCCGAAGGATGCCCTCACAATTATTTGAGAATGGATATATCGCTTTTACAGTTCATCTTCTATACGGGCCCAACCTTTTGTCCAGCGGTCGGTACCCGGCGCAAAAGCGCCTTTGTAGTTGGTATTGGTGAAAAAAGGATCGCTGGTCGTGGAGAACGGACCGTTAGCGGCGTCGTTTGAAGCGCCATAGTTGGCGTCAACCGGTGCATCGGTAGCGATCACATTGCCCTTGCCGGCAAAATAAGTGTCAGCATCCGTCTGTGCATTGGCGGGCAGGGTAACGCCGTCGCCTTCGGCACGGATCACAAAGTCACTGGCAGCCACGTCGAACAAGATATTGTTCTCAAACTTCAGATTGCCGTTTTGCCATTGGTTGTAGGAGCACTGACCGTCGAGGTATTCGATGTCCACGCCGCGGCCGTAACCCCAGAAAATGGAGTTATGGTATTCACCACCGGCGTTGTCGCGGAAGGTCACCGCGCGCTTGCCGTTTGCCGAACCCGAACCGCGGTAGGAGGCATTGTAGATAACGGGCGTTGCATAAGGCATGCCGTCTTCCGGGTTGGTACCGCCATCGTGCTCGCCGCCGCGGTCGGCATCGCCATCCTGGTATACGAACCAGAATTGGCCTTTTCCGCGCCATCCTTCGTCGTAGTCCATACCGTCGTCGCCGCAGAATGCGGAAACCAGGTGCTTGGTTTGGACCGTGCCGCCGAAGTATTCGAAACCATCGTCAGCGTTGGCGAAAACTTCTACATAATCGATCGTCGTACCGCTACCGACACCACCCAGCGACAAGCCGTTGATCTCGTTACCGGCGCCGATGTCGGTGCCGCCGTGACGGATGGAAATATATTTCAGGATACCGGAATTATCAGCATCATCCGAGCCGCCGTACAAACCGCGCGGTTCCGTCGTCGGGATCCCTTCGATAGAGGTTTCGCCCGGCGTGGAGTTCAGCCCGGCTTTACCCAGCAGGATCAGACCGCCCCACAGACCTCTCGTCGAGGGCGACAAACCGCCTCCCGAGCAGTACGAACCGTCCGGCTTGCGGAAAACCGGGTCTGCTTCGGAGGTTAAAATGATCGGATCTGCAGCCGTACCTTCTGCAATGATACGACCACCGCGAGCTACGATAAGCGCCGAGGCTTTCTCGCCCTGGCCGGATTTTCCCTTGATCACCGTACCCGGCTCGATCGTCAGGGTCTGACCTTCATTTACAAATACAAAGCCGTTCAAAACCCAGGCCTTGTCGGCCGTCCAGGTCATCGTACCGGTACCTTCTCCACGATCCGTTACCGTAATGATCTTAGCGGTCACGTCAGCAGCGTCGTCACAGGTCAGGCTGTAGGTCGATTCTTCAAAAAGGGTGGAGTTATCAACAGGCGGATCTACCGGATCGTCGCCACAAGCTGTAAAAGTGGCGATGGCCAAAACTGGTAAAAGCAAAAGCAGCAAAAATTTGAAGTTTCTCATTCTTCTTTTTTTAATTTCTGATTATTAATTCGCAAAAGCTGTCGCAAAGGAAGCTACTTTGATTTAACCGTATGTTAGACCCTTATTAAGTTTTGGTAAAGAATGTTAAGCCTGGGTAAACAAATTCCTGTCTGTCCCGGACCGGCAACACGCATTTGTAATTAAAATGATCCGGGATCAAACCATTTCCAAAAAACCTTTCGTACCTTTGAGTCCCGTAACAGAGCTATCGGAAGGGGAGTTCCTCCCTCCAAAATCAGGCATCCTATGAGTAAATATATCTTCGTTACGGGTGGTGTTTCCTCCTCTCTTGGTAAAGGCATCATCTCGGCTTCCCTGGCCAAGTTGCTTCAGGCACGCGGCTTCTCAGCCACCATCCAGAAATTTGATCCTTACATCAATGTCGACCCGGGAACGCTCAACCCCTATGAACACGGCGAATGCTACGTCACCGATGACGGCGCTGAAACCGACCTCGACCTTGGGCACTACGAGCGCTTTCTCAACATCTCAACCTCTCAGGCCAATAACGTGACAACAGGCCGGATCTACCAGACTGTCATCAACAAGGAAAGATCCGGCGATTACCTCGGTAAAACCGTCCAGGTGATCCCGCATATTACGGATGAGATCAAACGGCGCGTCCAGTTGCTGGGCGCCACCAATGATTATGACATCATCATCACCGAGCTCGGCGGTACGGTCGGCGATATCGAAAGCCTGCCCTACCTCGAATCCGTCCGCCAGCTGCGCTGGGAACTTGGGACCGACAATTGCCTGGTCATCCACCTGACCCTGATCCCTTACCTCAGCGCGGCCAAAGAGCTCAAAACCAAACCGACACAGCACTCCGTCAAGGAATTGCTCAATACCGGCATCCAACCCGATATCCTGGTCTGCCGCTCCGAATACCCGCTCAGCATGGATATCCGCCGCAAACTGGCGCTCTTTTGCAATGTCGACGTAGGGTCCGTCATCGAAGCCATCGACGCGGAAACCATCTACGACGTACCCATGCTCATGCTCAAGGAAAAGCTGGACACAGTGGTCATCAGCAAACTCCGCCTCCTGGATCGCCGCGAGCCGGATATGAGCGCCTGGAAGAACTTCCTCGGCAAACTCAAAAACCCGACCCGGGAAGTCCGCATCGGCCTGGTCGGCAAATACAACGAACTCCAGGATGCCTACAAATCCATCCACGAGTCTTTTGTCCATGCCGGCGCCGTTAACGAATGCCGGGTGGAAGTGGTCCTGATCCACCTGAGCAGTTGGAAACCGACTTTGAATCGGTGGCCAGCGCATCAAAGGGCTGGATGGAGTCCTGGTAGCCCCCGGGTTCGGCGAACGGGGGATCGAAGGCAAGATCAAGGCCATCCGCTTTGTGCGGGAAAAGAAGATCCCCTTCTTCGGCATCTGCCTCGGCATGCAATGCGCAGTCGTGGAATTTGCCCGCAACGTGCTGGGATTGGAAAATGCCTCTTCCACAGAGGTATCGCCCAAAACCCCATACCCGGTGATCGATATGATGCCCGAGCAAAAGAAGATCAAGGCGAAAGGCGGTACCATGCGCCTGGGGGCCTACGATTGCGAGATCAAAAAGCAAACCCTGGCAGCCCGCGCGTATAAAAATACGAAGATCAAGGAGCGCCACCGGCATCGTTATGAATTCAATAACGAGTACCTCGAACAGATGGAGAAGAACGGTCTGGTCGCCTCCGGTTTCAATCCCGAGTCGGGACTGGTGGAGATCGTCGAGCTGAAAGGCCATCCCTGGTTCCTGGGTGTCCAGTTCCACCCCGAACTGAAAAGTACGGTCGAAAATCCGCACCCGCTCTTTGTTTCTTTCGTGCAGGCTTGTATTGAACACAAGAAATCAATCGCGGAATGAGTTATTATACCTGAAAGCGGGCAAATCCCGCCTCGTGGTGTAATTTTAATGGGCATGAAAAACTGGAAAGCATATTGTTTACTGGGTGTAGTGCTGCTAATGCAGAGCTGCTATTCATTCCGGGGTATCTCGATCGATCCCGCGATCACGACCTTTTATGTGGCGCCGTTTGAAAACCGTTCGCCCAACGCTACTCCCACACTGGCGCCCGATTTTACGGAATTGCTCAAGGACAAGATCCGAAACGAATCGCGCCTGGTCTTCACCGATACCGATCCCGACGTGGAGTTTGTCGGCGCGATCACGACCTTCAACGTAACCTCCGAAGCGCCCCAGCCCGGCGAACAGGTCTCCTTCAACCGACTGACCATCGGGGTTTCCGTCGACTACATCAACAACCGCGAATCCGACGAGAAGAAACGCACCACCAAGATCAACAAGAGCTTCTATTCCGAGTTTCCCAGCGATCAAAACCTCTTCGACGTGCAGGACGAACTCATCCGCACCATCTCCACCCAGTTGGTGGAAGATGTGTTTACAGCGGCGTTTACGAATTGGTAACTGGAAACTGGTAACTGGAAACTGGTGGTGGGTAATAAAACAAGTAAACTTGAAGCTATGGAAATAATTGAAAGTGGGGTATTGGAGGAGCCCAGGCAATTCTATTCCAATGAAAACTCAAAGGGGTTCTATCAATTGGATGCCTGGAAAAAGGCCCATGAATTTGTACTCTTGGTTTATGAAAAAACGGGGAGATTCCCGGGAGAAGAAAAATTTGGATTAACGAATCAATTCCGAAGAGCGGCGGTTTCAATCGCAGCAAATATTGCAGAAGGTTCCGGAAAAAACTCCACCAAAGATTTTATTCGGTATCTAATAATTGCCAGAGGTTCTGTTGAGGAATGCCAATATTACCTGATCCTTTCCAAAGATCTCCATTATTTCTCATCAGATGAATTTTCTCATCTGAAAGCAATACTGGATAGTACCGGAAGGCTAATAAATGGGTTGATCAAATTCCTCCAAAAAAAAATTTCAAACACCAAATAACCAGTCACCAATCACCAATCACCAATCACCAGTCACCAATCACAAAAAACACCAAAGCTTCCGGATTCCGCATCGAATCCACATTCGCGGCTTTCTCCACCGGTATCCCCATCAGGATCTTCTTTACCGGCGTCTCCATCTTCTTGCCGCTGATGGTGTACGGGATATCGGGCGCGGGAATGACCTTGTCGGGAACGTGCCGGGGGGAGCACTGCGCACGCAATTCTTTGGATAGGCGTTTGACAAGGTCTTCGTTGAGTTCATGCCCTTCGTTCATCACGACGAATAAGGGCATAAAATGATCGCCATTGGGTTGTTCGATATTGACGATCAGGCTATCCTTGATCTCGGGGAAGGTATCGATAACGCGATAGATCTCGGCAGTGCCGATCCGGACCCCGTGCCGGTTGAGGGTGGCGTCCGATCGACCCAGCATCACGAGCGAACCCCGGGAGGTGACCACCACCCAGTCGCCGTGCCGCCAGACCCCCTTGTAATCCTCGAAATAACTCGAACGGTATCGCTCCCCCTTTGGATCATTCCAAAAGAAAACCGGCATGGAGGGCATGGGGCGGGTGATGACCATTTCACCTACCTCATCGACCAGCTTGTCGCCGGCCTCGTCCCAGGCTTCCAGGGCGCAGCCCAGCCCCAGGCATTGGATCTCGCCTTCGACGACGGGTTCGAGCGGACAGCCGCCTACAAAAGCGGTGCATACGTCGGTGCCCCCGGCCATGGAGCAGAGCCAGAGGTCCTTTTTCACCGCTTCGTAAACCCACTTGAACGCGTCGGGTGGGAGGGGAGAGCCCGTGGAGCCGATCGAGCGGAGCACGGAAAGATCGTTGTCTTTTCCGGGATTCAACCCTTGCCGCATGCAGGCGATCAGGAAAGGCGCGCTGGTGCCGAAATGATGGATGCCCGCTTTTTCCGAAAATTTCCAGAGGACGTTCAGGTTCGGATAACCCGGGTTGCCGTCGTACAACACAATGGTGGCCCCGGCCAGGAAGGAAGCCTGAACGAAGTTCCACATCATCCAGCCGGTGGTGGAGAACCAGAAAAAGCGCTCGCCCGGGTGCACGTCATTGTGAAAGGCCAGGTATTTCAAATGCTCCATCAACACGCCTCCCTGGGAGTGGGTGATGGCTTTGGGAATACCGGTCGTGCCCGACGAATACAGTACCCAAATGGGATGGGAAAAGGGAACCGGTTCGAAGCTGAGCTCCGGGGCATCGGCCCGGAAGGTGTCTTGCCAGGAAACGGCTTTCGGAATATCCCGGACCGCGCAATCCGGATTTAGATAGGGGAGAAGGATGACGTGCTGAAGGGTGGGCAATTCGGTGACCAACTCTTTGACCACCTCCATTTTTTCAAAAGTCTTACCGCCGTATTGATACCCATCTACGGTGATCAGGACCTTGGGCTCGATCTGCCGGAAGCGGTCGAGTACGCTGCTGGCCCCGAAATCGGGCGAGCAACTCGACCAGATGGCGCCCAGCGAACAGGTGGCCAGGAACGCATAGGTCGCCTCCGGGATATTGGGCAGAAATGCGACCACCCGGTCTCCTTTTTTCACGCCAACCGATTGCAGATGGGCCCGCATGGAAGCCACCTGCTGTGCCAGTTCCTCCCAGCTGATCTCGATGAGCGACTGCCGTTCCGACTGGAAAATGATGGCCGGATGGGCATCGTTGCGAGCCCGGAAAATATGTTCGGCATAGTTCAACGTGCTTCCGGTGAACCACTCATAGCCGGGCATTTCATCGCCTTTAAGCACCTGGCTGTAGGGAGAATAGCTTTTTACGGAAAAATATTCCCATAAACTGCCCCAAAATGCTTCCAGATTTTCTGTCGACCATTTCCAGATGGAGGCGTAGTCTTTGAATGTCAAACCTTTATGCTCCTGAAGCCAATTCATATAATGGGCCAACCGGGAATTTTCCCGAAAGGAAGGGGAGGGGGTCCAAAGTACCGGAGGTATTTCTTTGCGCATAATTTTTTCTTTTCGCCCTAAAATACAATTTATCCCCTATTTTTATCACCCGCCTTCGCAACTCGCTGCGCTCGTTGCTTCGGCGAGGCACTGCCCGTTAACCAACAACCCAATAACCCAACAACATTATGCAACGATCTTTTCTCTTCCTTCTCCTTGTCTGGGCGCTTTTTTCCTGCGGCGCCCCCAAAACCGTGCAGGCTCCTGTGCCTCCGGTCCCTCCATCTGCTCCGGCATCTTCGGATGACGGAAAGATCGAGGTCGTTTTTCTGCACATCAATGACGTATACGAGATCGCTCCGCTGGAGGGGGGTAAAACGGGCGGAATGGCCCGGGTTGCTGCGCTTTACAAAAAGCTCAAGAGTCAAAACCCCCATACCTTTTTCGTGCACGGCGGCGATTTTCTGAGCCCATCGCTCATGGGAACCCTCAAGTACAATGGCGAACGCATCAAGGGAAAGCAAATGGTGGAGGTGATGAATGCCTCGGGCGTGCAAGTCACAGCTTTCGGCAACCACGAATTCGACCTCAAAGAGGAAGAGTTGCAGGCCCGGCTGAATGAGTCTGCATTCTACTGGCTGGGTACCACGGTCCGCCACCGCGTGGGGGATCAGATCGAACCTTTTTACAAAATGGTGGATGGGGAGCGAAAAGACTGTCCCGATTCCTTCATCTGGCGGGCGGTCGACAGCGATGGCACGGAGGTGAAGATCGGGGTATTCGGCCTTACGATCGGCTCCAATCCCCAGGATTATGTCCAGTACCTCAACACCTTCCAGACCGTGACCCAGGCCGCCAACGACCTGAAGGCCCAAACCGATGTGGTGATCGGCCTGACGCACCAGGAACGCCTGGACGATATCAAACTGGCGGGTATGCTGCCTTTTGTGCCCCTCATCATGGGCGGGCACGACCACGATCATTCCATCGATCAGATCGGCCAAACGACCATTGTGAAAGCCGACGCCAATGTGAAAACAGTCTATGTGGTCCGCATGCTGGTCGATAAAAAAGCCGGAACGGTTTCGGTGAAGCCTGAACTCATTCCCATTACCGACGCCATGCCGTCCGATCCGGCGGTGGATGCCCTGGTCGACAAATGGAACCGCATCCAGGATGACAACCTCAAACAGGTGGTCGATAAGCCCAACGAAGTGATCTATCAAACTTCCGTACCCTTGGATGGCCTGGAAAAAAGCGTGCGCAATAAACAGACCAACCTCGGAGGGATCATCGCCAATGCCATGTGGAAGGCCTGTCCGCAATCTTCATGCGCTTTCTTCAACGGCGGTTCCATTCGCATTGACGATCAGATCTCCGGGGATATTCTGGCCATCGACGTATTCAGGGCCCTGCCTTTCGGAGGCGGGATCGTGGAAGTGGAAATGACCGGCGGCCTGCTGACCAAAATGCTGGAAACCGGGCTTCAGAACAAAGGCACCGGCGGCTACCTCCAATGGGCGAACATCACTCGCAACGATACCGATACCTATTTCCTGGTGGACGGGAAGCCGATCGATCCCCAAAAGATCTACCGGGTGGCCACCACCGATTTCCTGCTCACCGGCAAGGAAACCCGCATGGATTTCTTTACTCCCCAGCACCCCGATATCAAAGCGGTGCACAAGACGGAGGATAAGAATGACCTGCGATGGGATGTGAGAAAGGCTGTGGTGGAGTATTTGAAGAGTTTATAAGTATTTTAGTTTTTAAGTTAAAAGGGTATAAGTTTTGAAACCAAAACTTATACCCTTTTAACTTAAAAACTAAAAAAATTTCACACAAGCACCGAGGGGCGTTTTGGACCCCCGAGAAGACAGGACTTAGGCAGCCGGCATGGTTCAGTAATCCCCTTGTCCCCGAAGGGAGTCTCCGAAGAGATTGAGGCCCGCCCTACACGCGCCGAGTCTGACCAGTATGTCATAGGATATTGTAGAGTCAAAACAAAGAACGGTGCCTGTGTGAAAAGCTGTTACAATATAGAAATTTTTCCCTGAACCCAAAAAAGTGAAGGGATTTTCTTCAAAATTTTAACATATGATATGCTCAAAACGAAGCAGTTTTTCTAAAGAAAATGCTTACGATTTGGGTTTTAAGCAGGCCAGTAGCGAGATCACGTGCGAATACCGGTTCTGCGAATCACCCAGGTCTGTATAAGCGTAATCGATGGTAAACATACCCAGTTTCAGCCCCACGCCGATACTCGGCCGCGTGGACCAGTAGGTCCCCTTTGCGAAGGATTGTTCTTCCTGAAACTGATTGACCCCGGCCCGGATGAATACGAAATCGTTGTAACCCAGCTCGAGTCCCGCGCTGGGATCGATACTGAACGGATTGCCCGACACCAGCGTATTGCGCTTGCCGTCGGTAGTGACGTGCAGACTGAGTTCCGGTTGCAGGCTAACCTTCCCTTTTTTCCAAAGATAGCCGGCGCCGATCAGGACTTGCGGCCGCGTCACTTCCAGCGATTGGATATTGGGCAATTCGTTGCCGGTGTTTAACAATACGGTCTTTTCTTCTTCGGTAAACCGCACTTTCCAGGCGTTGAAGGTACTGGAGATATCACGCCCCACCAGGCCGAACCGCCAGGGGCCCGACTCCAGGCGGGCAGCCAGGTCAATTCCGAACCCCCAGGAGTTGGCGAAGGTGCCGATGATGCGGTGGATGATC
Organism: Lewinellaceae bacterium; assembly: GCA_020636275.1. GTDB lineage: Bacteria > Bacteroidota > Bacteroidia > Chitinophagales > Saprospiraceae > JADJTT01. The sequence goes on from JACJYD010000002.1 coordinate 791,543, forward strand.
TTTACGTTTCCGCCCAGGGCCAGTTTTCCGCCCAGGAAGGAGGTCTGCTGTCCCATCCCCGCAAGTACGGCGTAATCAACCGCCGAAAACTCCACGATATTATCGTAGTTGACATTGCCCTCGTTGTCGAACAGGCTGAGGGTATTGGGGATGCCGTCGATCCCGAACCGGATCACCGATAATCCCAGCCGGCGCTTTCCGTTGGCGAAGGGAATGGCAAAACCCAGATAGTCGTATTTGCCGATACCCGCAAACCACTCGGCGTGCATCGCGCCGATCTGGAGCCCGTCTTCAGCGGGAATGGCCGCCAGCGCAGCCGGATTCCAATAACTCGCCGTCACGTCGCTGGTGCTGGCGATCACCGCATTGCCCATCGCCTGCGCCCGCGCACTGATGCCGATATTCAAAAACTCATTGCTGTATTTCTGGGCATGGACGGCATGCAGACAACTAACTACGCTGAGAAAAACAAGTATAACCTTCTTCATATATAATCGATTAATCCTCCATCAAAATCCTGTCGATCTAAACCCAAAGCAAAGTGGTTTTCTTAGGTTCAAATCGTGCCCGTCTTGTAATCAACGACCACTTCAACGGCTTGGTGTGCAAAGATGCCAAAAAATGAGACCCTGATGGAAGCAGCGAATTTTTTTTTCAGCGTATCTGCCCTAAAAAGAAAGATAGTAATGAAGCTGAACCATACGTCTGTCCTTTTATTTTTCATTCTGGCCCTGATCTCCTGCCGGAAGGATGTCGATCAATTCATACCGCAACCCACCAACAGCGATCCGCTTCTCGTGTCGGGCACCGTCCTTGGAAAGGTCTTGTCCGACGAGGGCGCCGCGGTTGAAGGCGCGGGGGTCGCTTTTCACGGAAATCTGACCATTTCGGATAATTCCGGCTTCTTCTACCTGCCCGACGTGCAGGCGCCTCAACTCAACGCACTGCTCGAAGTGCAAATGGATGGCTTTTTCCCTGCTTATCGCCGCTTGCCCTGGACGGCCCAAACCCAGATACAGACAGATATTTATTTGATAACCAAAACTTTAACGGGCGCTATTTCAGTCGAATCCGGAGGTGATCTGGAATTGAATGGAGGAATGCAGATCGGTTTCCCCGCCGGGGCACTTCAATACCCGACAGGGGATCCCGCCACCGGGGAAGCTCAGGTCTATGCTTATTGGCTGGACCCCTCTGATCCTTCCTTCTCCAAGTGGAATACGATGGGGGTTAAAGGGGTCGATCCGGAAGGGAATACCTGCTTTCTGCAGTCTTTCGGGATATTGGTCCTCGACCTGACCGATAGCAACGGGCTCCCGCTTCGCGTTGCCCCCGGAAAGAACCTCGAATTGCGTTTTCCCGTCCCGGCCGCCATGGCTGCCAGCGCTCCCGCTACCCTCGACCTTTGGTCGTTTAATCCGCAAGCCGGAGCCTGGGAAACGGCTAGTTCTGCTTCCCTTTTCAACCAGACCTACACCGCAAAAGCGGCCACCGGACAATACTGGAATGTAGCTACTTCGCAGCCCCTGGTTCAGGTGAGAGGTTGGACCCAATTGCCGGATGGAAGTTCGGCAGGCGGAGTGTATTTCCGGGTGGAGGGAACAGACGGATGGGTGCTGGGTGAAGGGCAAACCCAAAACCAGGGCCAGTTCGCATTTGATTTTCCAGCCAATACACCTGCTTCGCTTAAATTGCTGGATTTCTGCGGGGCGGAAAAATACAGCCAGTCTTTGCCCGCGCTTACCGGGAACGTGAGCCTGAATCCCATCCCCTGGCCGGCTTCCGATGTCGTGAAAGTCGATGGCATCTTGCTGGATTGCGAAGAAAAACCGGTGGCTGCCGGTTTTGTCCAGGTGCTCTGGGCTGCGCAGGAATGGCTCTTGCCCCTCAAAGACGGTGCTTTTCATGCTCAACTTCCGCTTTGTCCCGACCAGGTGCTCACCCTTATTGGATTCGATCTGGTGCGGCACTACCAGACCACCCCGCTGGCTTTTTCCTCCAATGCTCCCGTCGATGCAGGCAATTGGGTGTTGTGCAATGACACTCCCGAATACATCAGCTTCAATCTGGACGGGGAGGTGCAGTTTAGCGATATGCCGGACCTGACGGTCAACGGTCAGGTATCGACGATCACGGAAACCGATCTCGGCCTGGTACTCTCCTTTGCAGGAACGAGTCCCGGCACCTTCCAGGTCCTTTCACCTGATTTTGCCCTGGGCAGTCTCTCCGGCCAAAACGTCGGTTCGGTGGACCTGATCCTGAACATCTCCCGCTTCGATCCACCGGGCGGCTATGTCATCGGCTCCTTCAACGGGAAAGCCACCGATGGAAGCGCTGTAGAACACCAGATCTCCGGGGTGTTCAAATTGCAGCGGGATTGATTAGGAGATACTAATTTTCAGACTTCCCTTCACAAAATCCAGGAACAGGGTTTGTCGTTCCGGGATAGGATTTTTGACCAGCCAACCGGAAAGAGGATAGACGATATTTTCTTCCAGGGCCCGCTGTAAGGGGCGGGCGCCATAGCGCTCGTCGAAACCAACCTGTACGAGGTGATCCAGAAGAAGGGGGGAGTATTTCAGGCGGATCCCGTATTTGGCAATTCCTTCCCGTTGTTCCAGTTCTCTTAGTTCCTTTTCCGCGATCAGCTGGATATGCGCTTTGCCCAGGCCGTGGAACAGGACCATTTGGTCGATGCGGTTGACAAACTCCGGCCGGAAGAACTTCTCTATCGCGGCCGTAAATTGCCGTTCGGAGGAAGTGGTATTCACAAATCCGATCGACTTTTGGGATTGCCCCAGGTTGGTGGTCAGGATGATAATTGTATTTCGGAAATCGGTTACCCGGCCAAAAGCATCGACCATCAAACCTTCGTCCAATACGGTGAGCAGGGCGTCGTAAACCGAAGGGTGCGCTTTTTCGACTTCGTCGAGCAAAAGCACGGAGAAAGGCCGCTCGCGGATCTCTTTGACCACCTGCCCAACCTCATTGCCTTCCCCGATCAGACGGGAAAGGTCGCCCGGCACCTGAAACTCGCTCATATCGACGCGAACCAAGGGGCGTTTAACTTGTCCTTTTCCAAAGAAATATTCGGCCAGGGCCTGCGCGCTGGCGGTTTTTCCAACGCCGGTGGGGCCGGCGAAGAGCAGGGTGGTGATGGGTTTGGCCGGGTTGTTGAGTCCGGCTTTGTAGATCTTTACGATATTGCAGAGCTGCCCGATCGCTTCTTCCTGCCCGATAATGCGGTCGCGGAAATATTGAAACAACTCCTGCTGGTCGAGCAGGAGATCGTCGCGCAGAAATACTTCCGGCAGGCCGGTTTGCCGGGAGAATTGCAGCAAGGCCTCTTTTTTTCCGATCTTTTTTTGCTCATTGATGCGGGCCTCGTTGACGCACTGCGCTAAAAATTTGATCCCCTTGCCCGGAAATTGTTCGTAGGGGTAATAGCGTTTTAACAGGCGAAAGGAAAGGTGCAAGACTTCCCTCGAAAAGCTGATCTCCTGGGTTTGCTGGGTGTAGGTGGCGAATTTTTTCAAAACCCCCATTACCGTATTATCATCCATCGGAGCGATCTCCACGATCTGGAACAATTCGGCAAAACCCGGCAATAACTGGCGCAGGCGATCGAGCTGGACCGGGGAAACTTCCGCCACTAATTGCAGGTCGCCTTGCCGGATGTAGGATTGGATGAAGGCCGCGACGGAATCCTCTACGCCGTAACCTCCGGTGGTCAGTAGCTGCAGGATGTCTTCCACCCAAAGGATGCCGTTGCTCCATTTCAGTTCCTGGATGAGGTCCTCTACCATCTCCTGCCATTCGCCCAGGTATTTGGTCGTCGCGGTGATGCGCTGAGCCATGATCCGCCAGAAGGTCCGCGTCCGCTGGTTGCGTTTGCTCTCGGTGTGGATCCTGCGCATGGCTTGTTTGAGCACGGCGCTTTTTCCGGATCCGGAAGGACCGACGACCAGAATGTTCGCCCGTTGATGGGTCAGTTTATCGATGATCTGCTGAACGGAACCCTCCATTTCCCAGGCGGCTTCCGGGAATGCGTTGCGCGAACGGGCGCTCCTGGGAGGAGGGAAAGGTTCGGCCAGCCGCTCCAGCGTCGCACTTCGCTGCTCGAATTGGAAGGGCTTCCAGCTGGTATCCCGTTCAGTATTGATGCGGATCTCTATTTCGTCTAACTGCGGCCTGGGCATCCGCGCCATTTGGTAGAGTACCTCCGGCGGAAACGAATACAATATATTGGTCGCGAAACTGCGGATCAGATGCTGGAGTTCCTGCTGCTCGTAAAAAACGAATTCTTCCTGGAGCAAAGGGAAATAACATTCGTAATACCCCTGAAAACTTTTGCCCACAACCGCTGTGACGGGGATCTCTACCTGGCTGGTCATTTGAAAGGCTTTTCCATTAACCCGGTAGGTGGGTGGTACCTTCACCCGCACGATCCGGAGTTGGGCTTCCTGGATCTCCATCTCCGGGCTGGAGCCTGTTTTCTTGTATTGTTTGGTCAGGTATTCGGAAAGCGATTTTTTTACCTTTCTCAGGTCGTGTTCAACAACCTGATAGCGGGTGCCGAGCAGCATCCCGAGCACGGCATCATCGGAAAGTTGAAAGTAGAGGAGGGGAAAGGAGATATTTTCAATGGCCATAGGGAAATTCATATCATAGAAGTAGCGACCAACTGCTTCACCTACACTCGAAGAAACTATTCCCTCGGTATAGGATGATAAAGGTAATTATTCTTGTTAATACTTCGTTAAGACAGGGAGGTGGTGCGCCAATTTTTGCACCCTTCACATCTTGTAAAAGGACTGCAAACGCCTTCCCATTTTTAACCGCTAAACCAAACGTCATGCTGAAATCCTTCCTCGGGCTGCTTTCTTTTGTCCTGGTATTGCCCGCCAGTTTCCAAAACATCCCTTCCAAGACGATCGCGACTGAAGCCCCACACATTCAGGTTTCCCTTTTACTCGACACCTCCAATAGCATGGATGGCCTGATCGACCAGGCTAAATCTCAATTGTGGAAAATGGTGAACGAACTGGCTACCGCAAAGAAAGACGGCCAGTCGCCGGATATTGAGATCGCCCTTTACGAATACGGGAACGATCGCCTGGCAGCCACCGAAGGGTATATTCGCCAGGTGACCGGCCTGACCGCCGATCTCGACCTCGTCTCGGAAAAGCTGTTCGCCCTCACCACCAACGGGGGCAGTGAATATTGCGGCTATGTGATCAAAGAAGCCGTGAAACAATTGACATGGTCGGACGACAATGCCGATATGAAGATCATCATCATCGCTGGGAACGAGCCCTTTGACCAGGGGCCGGAACCCTACCGCGAGGCCTGCAAATCAGCCATTGAAAAAGGCATTATGATCAATACGATCTTCTGTGGGAATTACGACGAGGGCGTGAACACCCTTTGGAAGGACGGCGCCGATCTGGCCGATGGCAAATACTTCAATATCGATCAGGATCAAAAGGTCGTCCACATTCCCACCCCTTACGACCAGCGGATCCTCGAACTCAATCAGAAACTCAACAGCACCTATATCGGCTACGGGGATCAGGGTGAAGAACGCGTCATGATGCAGAGCGCCCAGGATGTCAATGCCGCCTCCTATGGCGCCGCCAATGCCCGCGAACGCGCCTCCGTCAAGGCCAAGAGCACTTACAAGAACACTTCCTGGGACCTCGTCGACGCGGTAGAAGCTGATGAAGAAGCGATCGACAAGCTCGATAAGGACGACCTTCCCGAAGAAATGAGGAGCATGACCAAGGAGGAGCAAAAAACATACGTGGAGACCAAAGCCAAAGAACGCCAAGCGGTCCAAACCGAGATCCTTGACCTCGAACAAAAAGCCAAGGCCTTCCAGGATGAAAAACGCAAGGAAATGGCGGAAAACGGCGATGAGAACACCCTGGATAAGGTCATGTCGAAAGCCATGCGCGAGCAGGCCCGGCAAAAGGGTTATGAAATCGATAATTAATGCCCTATGAAAAAGCTACTGCTTCTGCTTACCCTTCTATTGGGCAGCGCTCCTTTTCTTTTTTCGCAGATTATTATCATTCCCGAGCCGCCGAGGCCCGTTCCGAGGCCCACGCCGGGCTTGTTTGAACTGGAACTCCGCAAGCTGAACGTAGATGTGGATATCGTGGATCGCAATGCTACGACCACACTCGATCAGGTGTTCTTTAACCCGACCGCCCAGCAGTTGCAGGGCTACTACCTCTTCCCCCTCCCGAAAGATGTGATCGTGCAGCAATTCAGCATGTATATCGATGGGAAGGAAGTGAAGGCCGAACTGCTCGACGCCAAAAAGGCCAAAGAGATCTACGAGGATATCGTGCGCCGCTATCTCGACCCGGCGCTGCTTGAATACGGCGAGCAGGGTCTTGCCCGGATGCGCGTGTTTCCCATCCAACCGAATTCGGAGGTTCGCATCAAGCTGACCTACCAGCATTTCCTGCCGGAAGATTCCCGCACCCTGGCCTATTCCCTGCCTTTCTCCAATACCCAACAGAAGGTGAAGGAAGCCGCCATCCGGGTGCGGATCAAATCCTCTGCTCCGCTCAAGGCCATTTATTCGCCTACCCACGCGGTGGAGGTGCACCGCAAGGGCGATGCAGAAGCCACGGTGGGGATGGAACAGGAAAACAGTCCGATGGCGGCCTTTCAGTTGTTCTTCCAAACAGGCAGGGATGTGTTGGACGCCTCCCTGTTGACCTTCCGGGAGAGCGGCGAGCCCAAAGGCTTTTTCTCGGTCAATCTGAGCCCCGGCTTTGCCGATCAAAAAGCGATTGCCGAGAAGGATGTGGTATTTATTCTGGACGCATCCGGAAGCATGGCCGGCGATAAAATGGAACAAGCCAAAAGGGCGATCCAGTTTTGTATCGAACAACTGGCGCCGGGCGACCGCTTCAATGTGGTGCGCTTCTCTACCGAAGCCGGCAGCTTGTTCGACGAGCTGGCAGAAGCCAAGCCGGTCAACAAGACCAAGGCCTCCGCTTATGTGAAGGATATGGATGCCATCGGTGGGACCAACGTCGAGGAAGCCTTTCAGATCGCCCTGCGCTCGAAAGAACAAAACACCTCCGGAAGGCCTTTCTTCCTGTTGTTCTTTACCGATGGGAAACCGACCATCGGCGAAACCCAGATCGACCCCCTGCTCAAACGCATCGACAGCTTTGGCATTCAGGGAACCCGGGTATTTACCATCGGTATTGGCACGGAACTCAATGCCCAATTGCTCGACCGGTTGACGGAACAAACCCGCGGATACCGGATGTACGTGGGCGCCACCGAAGACCTTGAACAGAAAGTTTCCGACTTCTACCTCAAGATCGCCTACCCGGTGCTGACAGATGTGGAGTGGTCGATCGACGGCGGGGTCAAAACTTCGGAGGTATATCCCAAAAAGCTGCCCGATCTGTTCCGCGGCGAAACGCTGGCCCTCTTCGGCCGGTATGAAGGAGAGGGCAAGGCAAGACTGAAGCTTAGCGGGAAAATGAACGGAAACAGGGTGGACTACGCCTTTGACCTGGACCTTCCCCGGGAAGACACCCGTTACGACTTCCTTCCGCCCTTGTGGGGCGCCCGCGCCGTCGGCTATTTGCTCGAAGAGATCCGCCTGCGCGGAGAGTCGAAAGAACTGGTGGATGAAGTGGTCCGCCTATCTAAAAAATACGGTATTCTCACCCCCTATACCAGTTTTCTGATCCTGGAAGACGAGGCCTTGCTGATCGGTCAAAACCAGATCCGGCGCGATGACGCTTTGTTTTCACCCCGCATGACCGAAGCCGACCACAAACGGCAGTCGATGGAATACCACGACGCCATCTCTGAAGAAGGCGCCGGCAGTGTGCGCGCCAGCGATGAATTTCAGCGCCTCAACCAATCGACCAACCTGGCGGATGCCCAGGTCGGGAAGAGCCGGATGCAATATGGCGAGCCCGGCGAAGCACACAACCTCGCCGACGAGGTGGTCCGAGTTCAGGGCCGCGCGCTCTACCGCAACAACGGCGGTTGGCAAGACGGCGAATGGACCGATGCCGTGCAAAATAAATTGCGCATCAATCGCGTCCAGTTCAACTCCACAGCCTATTATCAACTGCTCGAAAACCAACCGGAAACTGCCCAGTTTTTGAGCCTCGGCCAAAATGTGCGGTTTTATTGGAAAGGGGAGTGGTGGGAAGTTTATCTTTAGTTTTTAAGTTTATAAGGGTATGAGTTTTTAGCATCAAAAACTCATACCCTTATAAACTTAAAAACCCGAATACTAATCTACCGAATAAGCTTCATTTCCTCCACCAATCGTTTCGCTCCAGCATACTTATCGATGATAAACAGGATGTACCGCGCATCTACCATGATGTTGCGGCAGCGGGAGGCGTCGTAGTTGATATCGGACATGGTGCCTTCCCATGCGCGGTCGAAGTTGAGACCGATGAGGTTGCCGTAGGCGTCGACGACCGGGCTGCCCGAGTTGCCGCCGGAGGTGTGGTTGGTTCCGATAAAATCGACGGGTAGTTCCCCTTTTACCCCATACGGACCGTAATCTTTCGCCTGATAGAGGTTGATCAGCCGCTCGGGCAGGTCGAATTCATAATCGCCAGGCACGTATTTCTCCATTACCCCGTCGAGCGTAGTGTGGTAGCCGTATTTGACGGCGTCGCGGGGGGAGTAACCGGCTACCTGTCCGAAGGTGACGCGCAGGCTGAAGTTGGCATCCGGGTAAAAATGCCGTTTGGGGAACGCCTCCATTTGGGCCTGCATGTATTGGCGCTGCAATTCGGCCAGTTGTTCGGCGTATTCGTTGGCCACGGGCGCCACGTTTTCCGAATAGGCCTGGTTGAGGTCGATGGTCAGCTTGTAGAAGGGATCGGCATTCAGTGCCTCCATTACTTCCTCCGGCGTTTTCTCAAGCAGGTTAAATAGCTGATCGGGCTTGGTCAGGAGGGTGTTTTCATAAACATTGGCCGCCCAGGCGGAAAAATCGCCCTTATAAGCTTCCACCTGGTCGGTCACCGATTCCGGAAGGAAGTTGGCGATGACCTCCAGCAGATATTTTTCCATAATGCCGGCAAAGACGCGCTGATCGAGGCCGGCGTCGAATTCCGGGTAAAAGGTCTCGAGATAGTTTTTGGTGGCAGGCAGGACGGCCCGGTAGCCCGGTTCTCCCTGGGTTCCAAAGGTCCGGACCAGACGCGCCAGGCGAAAAGCAGCCCGGAAGAGCTCGACATTGACGCCTACCGCCTCGCTGTAATAGATGCTGGCCCGCTGAAAGGGTTCGCGCTCGGTGTATATGCTGCGAAAATCCTCCAGGAGATGCCCGTATTTGCTGGTCAGTTCCGGGTCTTCCCGCAATAGTTCCATAAACTGTTCTTCGAGGTGCTGTTTGCGGCGCACGGCTTGGGTGCGGCGGAGACCCTCCATTTCACCCATCCATTTTTTCCAGCCGTTGGAAATATCCGACTCCTTGCTGGCGTATTGGAGTTTGGTTGCGGGATCCTTCCGCATGGCATCCCGGATGATGGCCAGGGAGATATCCCGCATACCTACGCGAATGGGATCGACCACCTCAAGCACTTCTTTGATGCCATAGGAAGAGAGGTAGGAGTTGGTGCGCGCCGGAAAGCCCATCACCAGGGTAAAGTCGCCTTCCTTGACGCCTTTCAGGGAGATGGGCAGGAAGCGTTTAGGTACGTATGGCACGTTGTCCGGAGAGTAGTCGGCCGGCAGGTTGTCCGGACCGGCATAAATGCGGAAGAGCGAGAAGTCGGCGGCGTGCCGCGGCCAGACCCAGTTGTCGGTGTCGTGGCCGAAGTTGCCGATCGAAACGGGAGGCGTGCCGACCAGGCGGATATCCCGGTAGACGATTTCCGTGAACTGGATGTACTGGGTACCTTCGAAGAAGGGTTTGATCTCAATCACTTCGTAGTCCGCTTTTACAGCCGTTTTCCGGACCTGGTCCAGGTTCCGGTCGATGATCGATTGGCGTTCGCGGGGAGGGAGGTCTTCCGAAACCCCTTCCAGGGCCTGGGCGGTGACATCGTCAATGCGGGATATAAACGTCACGGTCAGGCCGGGGTTGGGTAGTTCATCGGCCAGTGCAGGCGCCCAAAAGCCGTTTTCCAGGATGTTGTTTTCCAGGGTGGAATGGTTTTGAATATAGCCGTCCCCACAGTGGTGATTGGTGAGCAACAGCCCGTTGGGACTGATGATCCCGGCCGTGCAACCACCTCCGAAAAGAACCACGGCATCTTTCAGGCTTCCCCGATTGAGGCTATAAATGTCCTCAATAGCCATTTTCATACCCAGGTTGCGCATTTCCGCTTCGTTCTGTTCGAGCAGATTGGGCAACCACATTCCCTCCTGGGAAAAGGCGAGACATGGCACCAGGATCGTGAGACTCAGCGCGGAGAGAAACTTTTTCAATTGCATAATCGTATTTGTTAAGGGAGTTTCAATATAGAGAAATGATCTTTCGTTATTTTGCTCAATTCCGTTATTACTTTGTCCGTAATGGGCGAAACCCGGATTTTGTCATGGGTGGAAAGAATGAGGAGCGAGGAAAAAACATATCTTTGACGGACCTGTTCAATTGGAGATATCAGGAGGCAGAAATATAACCCTGTATAGAGCAATTTTCCAAATCCTAATTCCTTTCATTTCTGTAAATCACTTCCTTTAGACTGAACTTATTAAAAAACTCAACAAGTATGAAAAGACCAAGTTGGTCACTTGCCCTGGCCATTTCTCTGTGCTGGACCCTTCCTTTGGCGGCGCAGAATGTCAAGTCGGAACCGATGCATCCGCAGGTTGAAGTCACGCACGCCCAACTCCTCGGCAAAACACCACCGTTGCGGAACCTCGTTCCCATGGAACCGACCTCGCCGGAGAAACGGGAAAAAGCCGAACAGCAGAAGATCACCGTTCCCAATTTCGTGGGGAGACGGGGGAATGAGGATTACGGAAAACCCGGTGCGCTGCCCAAGAACGGGGACCCCGTGCGGCAATTGGCGCAAAAAGTGAACGGGATACACGTAGAACCGCTGGTGTTGATGGATGGAATGAGCCAGGCGGATTACAATGCCACTCCGCCCGATCCCTGCGGCGATATCGGAAGTAACTACTATGTCCAAATGATCAATGCAACCCGTTTCCGGATCTTTGAAAAGGATGGAACCCCTGTGAGCGGCCCCATTGCCGCGAATACCATCTGGTCCCAGGTCGGCTTCTCTTCTTCCGGAGATCCTATCATCCTGTATGATCAGGAGGAAGACCGTTGGATCATAACGGAGTTTCCCTCCGGGAATAAGCTGTTGGTCGCCATCACGGATACCAATGACCCGCTTGGAAGCTGGACTGCCTATGCTTTTTCTACGCCCAGTTTTCCGGATTACCCCAAATACTCCATTTGGCCGAACGCCTATTGCGTTACGACCAATGAGAACGGGCCCGGCACCCTGGTATCCTATTTCATCAACCGGCAGGAATTGCTTTCCGGAGCCACCAGCCCCACGATCCAGCGGGTCAGCTTGCCGGGCGTTTCCGGCGGCCCGGGATTCTTCGTGGCCACTCCTGTCGACTGGACCGGTATGAACGCGCCGCCGGTCGATGCCAAACCCATGATCCTCAAGTTGCACGACGATGCCTGGGGAAGTGTATCGCAGGATGAAATCGTAGTCTTTGAGGTGGATATCGATTGGAATAATTCCGCCAACACCACCTATACCACTACGGTCGTGCCCACCGCGCCTTTCGACTCCAATCCCTGCGCGGCTTCCGGGCCGGGCTTTGCCTGTATCCCGCAGCTGGGAGGCAACGGGATCGACGGGATCCCCGAGGTGATCATGCACCAGGTGCACTATCGCAATTTTGGTAACCATGAATCCATGGTGTTGAACTTTATCGTCGATGCCACAGCCGGCAACAATGTTTCCGGTATTCGTTGGATGGAATTGCGCCGGTCGGGCGGAAACCCCTGGGAGGTGTACCAGGAGGGAACGTATGCCCCGGAAGACGGGTTGCACCGCTTTATGGCAGGGATTGCCATGGATGGCGCCGGGAATATCGGCATGGCCTATTCGGTCTCCAGTCCGACTACCTATGCGGGCTTGCGTTTTACCGGAAGAAGGGCCAGCGACCCGCCCGGTGAAATGACCGTCGAAGAATATGAGGTCACGGAGGGGTTCAGTACCAACCCAAGTTCCCGCTACGGCGACTATGCACAAATGTCGGTCGATCCGACCAACGACCGGACCTTCTGGTATACCGGCGAATACAGAAAGTCGAGCAACTGGGGCACCAAGATCGTGGCCTTTGAACTGCTGCGCGACACCAACGATATTGCGCCCATCTCCCTGATCCTTCCCCAGGATTCGCCCGATCTGACAGACAGCGAACCAGTGACGATAGAGATCAAGAACTTTGGGGTAGACACCCAGTTTGTATTTACCGTGGGCTATATTTTTGAAAATGAAGCCCCGGTCTATGAGGAAGTGACCTACACGCTGCCGCCCGATAGCACCTATATTCACGCTTTTCCATCTACCGTCGATATGTCGGTGGTAGGAGATTACGACTTTGCCCTCTTCACCAGCCTCGATACCGACTCTGCTCCCTTCAACGACACCCTCCGTCTGGTGCGCTCCAAATTACCGCGCTTCGATGCAGGGATCAGCGGGATTGCAGGTGTGGATGGCGTGGGCTGTTCCGATCCGGTCGATATTTCACTGGAGTTGACCAACTTTGGCACAGAAGTGCTTACCAGCGTGAAGATCGAAGTGATTTTCAACGGAGGGGCTTACCAGACCATAGATTGGACCGGCAGCCTCGACCCGGGCGCAACGGAAGAGATCCCGCTGGTGCTTACCGGAATGGTCAACGGAGAAAATACCATCAGTGCAGCCACCTCCAATCCGAACGGCGAGGCCGATGAGATCCCTGTCAACGATGAATTCTCCCGGACTTTCAATGCCATTACCAATGGAGTGACGTTCGTTCTCCAACTGAAGACGGACAACTTCCCGGCTGAAACGACCTGGGAGATCAAGGATGACAACGGGAATGTCCTCTACGAAGGCGGTCCGTACAGCCTGCAAAGTTTCGTGCATAACATCGATGTTTGCCTGGCCAAGGATTCCTGCTATGTTTTCACGATCTATGACTCGGAAGGCGACGGCATTTGCTGCTTCTGGGGCCAGGGTTACTACAATATCCTCAACCCGTTTGGAGACGCCATCGTCACCGGTACGGGGCAATTCGGCGCTTCGGAGAGCAAGAATTTCTGCGCCAATGCCGATTGCATGCTCAGCGCGGATGTCGACGTCTCTCCCGAAACCTCGGCAGGGGCTTCCGACGGGGTGCTCCTGATCACTCCGATGAATGGCGCTGGACCATACCAGTACAGTATCGACGGTGGAATGACCTTCCAGTCGGAAAATTTGTTCGAAGGCCTGCCTGCGGGCGAGTACCTCATCGTTATTTCCGGCGGGTTTGATTGCTACTACGAAGAGACGGTCACCATCCCCGAATGTACGCTTTCCTTCATGGCGGAAATTACGGATGCCACCGGCGATAATGTGAATGACGGAAAGATCGTGATCACCGCCTCCAATGGAATTGGCGCCCTCCAATATAGCATCGACGGGGGGACGACCTGGCAGAGCAGTCCGGTCTTTGCCAATATCTACAAAGGTGAATACGAGATCGTGGTTCGCGACGGCGCCGGTTGCCTGAGCTCCAATCTGGTCGAGGTAGGTGTGAAACCGAACGCCACCACGGAGACCACGGTTGGCCAGCTCATCGAGGTTTTCCCCAATCCGACGGATGGTCTGTTCCGGATCAATGTCAAGGGTTTGCAAAAAACCGGTCCCTTCCTGGATATCCAGGTCTTTGATTCCAAGGGGCAGGTGATCCAATACAGCAACCTGACCAGGTACGATGCTACCTTCACCGGACAGGTATCGCTCTATGCCTATCCCGCCGGCGTCTACTACGTTCGCTTTATGGACGAGCAGATGAATCGATTGGTACGGGTGGTGAAACAATAAAAAAAAGAAGGGGAAAGCACCTGCGCTTTCCCCTTCTTTTTTAAAGGAGGATACGCTGGCTTTCGAAAGCGCAGTGATATCCTTTCTTTTCAATAGCTTCCCTCGCTCCCGCATCAAAGATCACCGGGTTGGTATGGTTGAAGTGAATGAAATGGATTTTGCTCTTTTCGGAGGCAGGGAGATCCTTGAATAGCTCCATGCTCTCCTGGATGAAAGGATGGGGGATCTCGTTCATGTTGCGTCCCGGCAGCTCGCCGTCCTGGTAGAAGGTGCCGTCCAGGAAAGCCACGTCCACTTTTTTGATCGCTTCGATTATGTCGCGATCCCATTTTTCCCATTTGTCGATGTCCGGAATGAAAAGGACCGAACGGTTCGGGCCGCGGATGAGGAAGCCGACGGTTTCCGAGTATTCATCGCGGTGGGGTACGAGGATTGGGGTGACGGAAAAGTCCGAAGATAGAAGGACGGCCGAATCGGCCTGCATAGGCTGCAAATCGATATTTTGCAACTGGACCAACTGGTTCCAGGGACCGTTCGCTTCCAGAAAAGATCGCATGCGAGGCATGGCATATACCGGGACCTGTTTACTGCCGATCACCTCCCTGCCCAGGTGCATCAAACCGGTATAGTGGCCAATGTGGGCATGGGTGAGAAAAATGCCATCCAGCGGCGCTGCGTCTGTTTTTGACCGAAATCCCTGCAGGGTTCTCAATTGGTCCCGAAAATCGGGTGTGGCGTCGATCATCCAGATCCGGTCGGTAGAAGGGTCGACAAGACCTAGGGAAACGACGTGTTGTCCGGCCTGTTCGCCGTTCCAATATTTGGTACAGCAGGATTTCCGGCAGTCCGCTTGCGGATAACCGGCATCCTGGGCCGTGCCGAGCACGACGAGGAAAGGCTGCTGTTCAGCAGGGGAGTGGGTGCTTAGAAACAGGGATAGCCAGATTAACCACAGCATATTTTAACAGAGATGTGAGATCTAAAAAACAAAGGGAATTAACCACCTGGTGCGCTGTTTGTATTCAAGGTAGGCATTCCCGAAGAAGGCGATATCTTCCTTCTCTTCCTGCCTGCAGGTCAGAAAACAAAACAAGGAGGCGAACAAAACCAGGAGGAGCTGCCACTCCTCGGGTCTTTTCAGGGCGATGCCCCAGGCCAGGAACAGGAGGGAACTGTACATGGGGTGCCGGATATACCGGTAGATCCCTTTATCAACCAGGACCGTAGTCGCTTCGAAATTGAATAAAGCGCTGTCCCGGCGTTGTTCAACTGACTTCCCCGCCCTTTTCAATTGTCGCACGGCATCCAGCACCAGGTAAAGTGAAAAAAACAGAAAAACCCAGGATAGAAGCTGGTTCCAGGAAAACGGGTGAATGAACCAAAACCGGAAGTTCAGCAGAAACAAGCCCAGGATGGCTTCCCACAGGAAAAAACGGAAAAACCCGTGGCTTCCTGGTTTCTTCAGAGCCCTCCAGGACCCAAGGACGAGCGGAATGCTCAAAATTCCGAACCACTGGACAGGGTTCATTTTTTTCTGTTTACAACACCCGGGAAAGGGCCCGCATTACATTATGCTCCAGCAGGGAATATTCGCCATCCGATTGAAAAAACTCGGTAAGGATCCCTTTCAACTGGACTTTGCCTTCTTCCCCAGGGTAATATTTTCCCCGGAGTTGTTGGATGGTTTGAATGGTTTGGTATTCCGACAGACCATTGTATAAGGTCAGAATATGCTCAAAATTGGAAACCTGGCATTTTTCCCGGATCCAGAGGATCTCTTCCTCGGTCGTTTGGGTGTCGGCTTTGGAGGCGTAGATCAGGAGAAAAGCCAGAAAATCTTTGTCGGTCCAGGTACTGGTATCCATGGTATTGGTTGTTAATGAAAGGTAGGGGTAACCGGACAGGCATGGGCTGCCCGGTTACCCCTAAAGATATTAAAGATCTGAAAAATGCGATAGCCAGTCTTCCGTATTCGGAACTCTGGAAATAAAATAGTGCTTGGGTAAGAACCACTGGATCTGCTCCATCAAGGTGTTGAACGTCTCCGTTGATTCGAATTCCTCTTCAAAAATATTGAAAACGAGCGACCGGAGGATATCGGTTTCGGTCGTTTGGGTGAGGAGAAATGCCTTTGGCCGGGCTACGCCTTTATTTTTGAGAAAAGCGCGCAACACTTCCCGGGCTTTCATGGGGAGCACATCATCCGGCATTTTTTCGGTGATGAGCGAACCGGTATCTTCTTCGCTGACCGGCGCCTGAAACTCGGGCGTTGCAGAATAAAACGCGCCCCGGAGGTGCCAGTTCAGGATGTCTCCATAGCTGAAGACCCAGTCGACCCCTTCCGGAGAAGGATTGATCGCGACTCCGATGCCGTTTCGAAGCAACAGCTGAGGAATGAGGTCCTGGATGCTGAAGGGTTCAAAATCCTGTCCGGGTTTTGGCGTGTACAGCCCAAAATAGGGGAATCCGTCAGGGCCCATCAGCACCTGGGGGTCTTCCGAGGCCAGCTCGGCAGTGGGTATCGCGTTTAAGAATGGCCCCATCCAGGATTCATCTCGGTTTTCCTTGGGCACTTTGAACAATTTGGTAAGCAGATTGGACTCCTCCATGATCAAATATTAAAAAAAAATATTTCAATCCCTTGTTTTATTCTCCTTTTCCTTCGATGTGCGCCAGGACCCTTCCATACACAAAACTGCCCACGTTCCGCCCCAGTTTCAGGCCTTCGACGTTGTCGGCCTGGATGTGATAGCCGCCCAGCACCCTCGACATACCGGCCATATCGGCGGTTTGGGTGAAGGTGGGAAACGCCAGCGTGACGGTGTCTCCCAGGTTATTTGGCTCGGTCATGGCGCCGGGAACGAGCTTGACGCTCTCCCCGAAATGATCGCTTCCCGTGAACAGCTCAAGGGCTTTGGAGCAGGCCCCGCTGACGCAGCTGTGCCCGGACACATAGCTCGGGAACGGCGGACAGAGGAAGGTGTCGGGGGAGTAAGGTCGCCACTGTTCGCCTTTCATTTCCGTCATGCCGACTTCCGGTCCTCCCCAGGCCTTGATGACCTGGTCCTGGTAGTAATCATGAACCAGGGCATAGGGACGGGCGAAGTCATAAAACATCTTGGAATCCCAGGAGGCGATAAAGGCGTCCATGGCGGCTGCGGTGACGAGGAAATACATTTTTACATCCTGGTCCAGGGTGTGGTTATCGCGCACGGATACCTGTTGGGCGAAGATCAGCCAGTGGCCGGCTTGCTGTACAGAGCGGGGGCCGTCGCGCATGAATTCAACCAGTGCTTTTTGCTCCGGCGTCAGATTTGCCTGAAGCTCGATCACTTCCTTCACTTCGCGCTCCAGTTGTTCGGAACCGACCATGGGCGGCGGGCCCGGGCGGAATTGGCTGGCGCTGTCGAGCAGCAATGGTTTGACCTTCGGCCAGTAGGGGGTGAGACAAACCGGTGCGTACTGCCCGCCTTTTCCATCGGAGAAATACTTGGGCTGCCAGCGGTTGATATCGGTGTTTTTATCGGGGTTATTGACCGGTTGGTAGCCGGTATAATCGGAATAGGCGGTACCATTTGAGCCTTCCACATCTCCGTATTGATTAGCCCCGTCCTGCCGGCGGGCCTGGATCACGGCGTTGGCGGCCAGGTTGCCGATCCCTTCCGGAGTACCGGGGTCAAGGGAGGTATTTTCCGGGTCAAAACCCAGTTCGGTCAGGCGTGTCTTCCAGACCAAAGAATCCGCCCAGTAGTATTCCATAAGGGTGCGGTAGGCCGCAAAACTGATCGCTGCTTCCTTGTTTGCTTCGGTGCGTTCGCTTTCCGGACGGCGGTCCACGCCGGTCAGGTATACCGGCTCAGCCAGGGAGTCGTAGCGCGACCAGGCGTCGAACACAGCGGTGAAGACCAGACCCAGCATCCGGGAAGTGATCGTAGGGCGCGGTTTGAACCGGTCCGTATCGTTGGCGGTGGCCTCCAGGGCGATCTTGCCCCATTTGTACGCCATATTTTCTACGCCGGTTTTCCCGGTCTCAGATTGCTGATTGCCGGATTGGCAGCCGGTCATAACGACCCACATGCCCAAAAAGGCGAAAAGTAGGAATTGAAATGAATTGCGCATGAAAAGGTGGATTTTTTGGGGACAAAAATAGGCAATTAATACATACCAGGAATAATGGGGCTGAAAGACGGGCACTTCAACGAAGTGGCCAGCCTCAGAGGTTGATGGTTAAATTTTTACAGTATTCATAGCCGATCTCAAATAATTCATCCGAGTGTTCTGAGTCGAGGATGTCGTATTTACTGAGTGCTTCCGGTTCGATAAACAGGTCGACCTGCTCTTTGATCTCGTGGATATTGCGGTTGACGCTGAGCTGAAATGCCCGTCCGGCCAGTTGCAGGAGGCCTTCGAGCTTTTCTTCCCGTTGTACCGGACTGATGCTCACCGCGATGATCTTTTTGCATTTTCCGATCAGGGGTTTGACCGGGACGTTGTCGAATATACCTCCGTCGGCGTAGAGCATTTTGTTCATCTCCACCGGGGAAAACAGCACCGGGATCGATGCGGAAGCGAGAATGATCTTGTCCAGAGGTCCCTCGTTGAGGTATTCGACCTTTCCTTCGTTGAGGTTGGATACGGCAGCGTAAAAAGGGATGGGCAACTCTTTGAGGTCGCTGGCTTTGATCTGTTTTTGAAGGTCTTCCTGGAGGCCTTCCAGGCTCATCAAGCCCAACCTGGGCCAGTGGATCTTGGCAATGTCCAGCAGCCGGTGATTCTTGATCAGGTTGTGAACCTCGTCGGGCTTCTTTCCCGATGCAATGAAGACGCCGGCGATCGAACCGGCGCTGTTGCCGGAGATGATATCGGGCACGAACCCCTTTTCTTCCAGGGCTTTCAGTACGCCCAGGTGGGCAAATCCCCGGGCGCCACCGCCTCCCAGGACGATTCCCAAATTGAATTTTTTTCGATAGATCCGTTGCATGTCGGGCCGTTTGATTTGTGACAAATATCACCCTTTTCGACGGGAAATGGAGGGTACATTTGTATCTTGTAAAATTGGTTCCTCCTATTGTGCACTGTTATTTAAATTAGAAAGGTTCTTTGTATGAAAATCATCAATGACTGGAAATTTGTTTTGTTGGCCTGCCTGACCATTGGCCTGGCGCCTTTTTTTCCCGAACCCCACATTTGGGGCAAACTCCGCTGGGTGCTGGGTGGCGCTGTAGGAATGGGCCCTATGGATTGGTTCGACTTTGTCCTGCACGGATTCCCCTGGGTGCTGCTGATCCGGTTAGGGGGGCGGGAAATTTGGTTGAAAACCCGAAAAGATGAAAGCCCTGCTAATTGACTGGATCGTAGACCTCAAAAATGATCCCAACCCGCTGCGGCTGACGGAACTTCCCGTTCCCGAGCCCGGCTTTGGGGAGGTTTTGCTCCGCGTTTCCGTTTGCGGCGTCTGCCATACCGAACTCGATGAGATCGAAGGACGCACTCCGCCTCCGGTATATCCGGTCGTGCCGGGGCACCAGGTGGTCGGCCGGGTGGTGGAAACGGGCCCGGGATGCCGACGCCTCCAAAAAGGCGACCGGGTGGGTGTGGCCTGGATCTTTTCAGCTTGCGGAGAATGCGAGTTTTGCCGGAGCGGACAAGAGAATCTCTGTCCCGAATTCCGGGCCACCGGCCGGGATGCCCATGGAGGCTATGCGGAGTTTATGACCGTGCCCGAAGCCTTCGCCTATCCTATTCCCGGATCCATTCCCGATGCCGCCGCCGCTCCGCTGCTCTGCGCCGGAGCGATCGGGTATCGCTCGCTGGCCCTGACCGGGCTGCAGGACGGCCAAAACCTGGGGCTCACGGGTTTTGGCGGATCTGCCCATCTCGTGCTCAAAATGGCACAGTTTCAATTTCCCCATTCAAAGATCTACGTCTTTGCCCGCAGCGAACAGGAGCGAGCCTTTGCCCTGGAATTAGGCGCCGCCTGGGCCGGCGACACCTCGGATACGCCCCCGGAATTGCTGCACGCCATTATCGATACCACCCCGGTGTGGAAGCCCGTCGTCGAAGCCCTGCGTGTGCTCCGGCCCGGGGGGAGGTTGGTCGTCAACGCCATCCGGAAGGAACAGATGGACCAGCAATACCTCCAAAATTTGGATTATCCCGAGCACCTATGGATGGAAAAAGAGATCAAGAGCGTCGCCAATGTCACGCGCCGGGATGTGCAGGAATTCCTGGACCTGGCGGCCCGGATCCCCATTCATCCGGAATACTCGGAATATCCCCTGGAAGAAGCAAACCGGGCGCTGTATGAATTGAAGAACCAACACGTTCGGGGCACTAAAGTGTTGCGGGTGTCTTAGTGCGACCCCGTTCCAGGACGATCGTCCGAACCACCAATATCCCGATGATGATAAAACCGCCGATCCCGGCGGATAAAGACGGCACTTCTCCATATCCGATCATGACCCATATTGGATTGAGCACCGGCTCCAGCATCGCCAACAGGCTGCTTTCAATCGCGTAGACCCGCTTCAGGCCATAGGTGAAGAACATATAGCCCATGCCGATCTGGACGAGGCCGAGAAAAGACAGCATACCCCATTCCGAAAGACTGGGCGCATGCGATTGAAGGGCTGTGGGAAGGAATAGAAGAAATACGGCCACATTTCCCCAAAACAACGCCGCCTCATGCCGCTCGGGATGGTTGTATCGCTGAGAGAGCATCAGTCCGGCCAGGAAAACGCCCGAACTCAGGGCGATCAGAATGCCTTTCAGGTTGTCGATCTGCAGGTCCTCCATAAAGAAAAGGCCCATTCCGGCCAGGCAAACTATCAGGGTGAGCCAATTGATCCGTGGTTGCCTGAATTTGAACAACGCGGGTTCCAGCAAGATCAGGTAGATGGGGGCGGTGTACTGCAAAAAGATCGCATTGGCGGCTGTAGTAAGCTTTGTCGCTATGACAAAAGCCGTTACCAGGGCGATATAGAACAGCACGACGATCAAGGTGCGTCCGGAAAACCGAAACACCTTTTTTCCGTACCAAACGCCGAAAATGAGGGCGGCAAACCCCGACCGGTAACAGAGGATAGCATAGGCATTTTGGGAAAGCAGTTTGATGAACAGCCCTCCGGTGCTCCAAAGTAAAGCTGCCACCACAATAGCTGCCAGCCCCATTTGGTGTTCGGTCAGACGGTGGGCCCTCATGAGGGGAATCCCTTTAGCAGGTTGGCTACTTCATAGGCACAACCCCACGACACGGTATAGCCTCCGCCTCCGTGCCCATAATTGTGAACCAGATTGCCTTCCCGCTCCAGCCGGATCTCCGGCCGTCCCGGGCGCAAGCCAACTGCTGTGGCCTGGATGCGGGCATCCTTTACAAGGGGGCTGAGGGTGCTGCACCGCGCCAGGATTCCCTGATTGGTGGCTTCATCCGGTTGCAGGTCGTAGTCGCCTTTGCCGGTAGTGCCCCCCAATACCGTACAATCCCGGCGGGGGATGATATAGGCGAGTTCTTCTCCGGCATCGCCAAAGGTAAAATCGGCGGACATGGCCTCGATCCCGGCAATTGGTTCGGCTTTCAGGATCTGTCCGCGGATGGGATAGAGGCTGGAGTCGCCGACCAGTTCTTTTGCCCCCATGCCGGTGCAGTTTACGACAGGTAAATTTTTGATTGTCAGATTTTTAATGTTATCTACCTTCTGATTTACTAGAAGCCCTCCCGCACCCCTGAATTCGCGAAGCAGATAGGGGAGGTAGAGTTGTGTTTCGATGAGGGGAACCGTCATCCGGTAGGCAAAACTGTAGGCGGACGGGACCTCTTCAGGCCGTGCTTGCCGGATAGCATGACCGGGAAGTCCGGCTGTCCACCAGGCATCGGCTTCGTCGCGGACGATTACGGTGAGCGGGACCATGGAAACACCCGAAGCCGGGTCTTTGGATAATTCCTCGAATTCCAGGTAGGAAGCCAGGCTCCAGACATTAGCTTTTTCCTGGGGGTGCACTTCGTAGGGGAACCAGATCGCCGCAGCCACGGCAGAAACCGTTTCTTCGGGCGCCTGATCGGTGTAAATGGTCGCCTCCCAGCCCTGGCGCTGGAGGACCACGGCGGTGGTCAGCCCTGAAACCCCGCATCCAATGATGGAAACAGCTTGCTTCATTTAGGAAATTGTGTAAATTGTTTTGATGTTTATTATACCACAGGAGTTACGCATAAAGCGTATTCAAAAATGCATTTAAAAATGACTAATTCGGCGCCTGCAGGCGCCGAATTAGTCATTTTTAAATGCATTTTTTCACGCATGTGCATAGTCCTTACCACTTATCAGCGGATACAAACATAGAGAGGAATCTGTTCAGGTACAAAATGAATTTCCAGGGGAGATTAAAAAACAGATGATTATGAACGAGGGAGAACAGCAACGTGTATTGAAACAGGCCCTTTCGCCCCTGCATGCCGGGCTGCGGCAGGAGATCCTCGATAAAGGGATCATGCAGGATTTTGAACCGGGCGTCAACCTGATCCGGGAGGGGCAGTATATCAAAGTGGTGCCGCTGGTATTGTCGGGTCTGATCAAGGTGGTGAGCAGTTTTGAGGAGCGGGAGTTGCTGCTGTATTACATCGAACCGGCACAAAGTTGCATTATGTCGTTCGTGGCCATTATGGAAAATGCACCCAGCCAGATCCATGCCCATACCGAAGCGACGACAACGGCCCTTTTGCTGCCCGCCGATGCCGTCCGCGAGTGGGTGCGGAAGTATCCCAGCTTCAATGAATTGTTTTTCCACCAGTTCCGGCTGCGGTACAACGACCTGCTGGATACGATCCGGCAACTGCTCTTTGGAAAACTGGACCAGCGCTTGCTGCAGTACTTGCAGGAAAAATCCAGGCTTCAGGACAATGTGGCGCTTGACCTGCGCCACTGGCAGATCGCGGCCGACCTGGGGTCATCCCGGGAAGTCATTACCCGCTTGCTCAAAAAACTGGAAAAAGACGGGGATTTGCGGCAAACGGCCCGAGGGATCGAACTGATCGATTGATTTTTTTTCAGTGTGGTGACTACGGTCACCGACAAGGAGAGATTGCCGGTATATATTTGTACCATCAAACGCATTGTTCATCATTTAAACTCCTCCATCATGAAAAAGAATTTGGGTTCGGTTGACCGTGTTGTTCGGATCGTTCTCGCCCTCGTTTTTGGCGGGCTGTTTTTTGGAAAAGTAGTCACGGGCACGTTGGGTATCATCCTCCTGGTGCTGGGCGTCGTTTTTCTCCTGACGAGCCTGGTGAATTTCTGCCCGCTTTACATGCTGTTCGGACTTAGCACCGCGCCGAAAAAGGACGCCTGACAGGCTGAGCAATTTATTTTGCAGCATCCCTGAAAAATAAATGGAGGGGAATACATGCCCTCCATTTATTTTTAACTTTGACGAATGGATCTGACCATTCGTCAAGTGCGACACAAGCGCGACCTGCGCACGTATATCTTCCTGCCAGAGGCGATCCACTCCCACCACGCCAACTGGATGCCCCCCCTTTTTATGGATGAGTGGGCCTATTACAATCCAAAGAAAAATAAGGCTTTCTCCTATTGCGACACTCTGTTATTGCTTGCCTTTCAGGGCGATAAACCCGTCGGAAGGATCATGGGGATCATCCACCATCCCTACAACGAAAAGACCCGGTCGAAGACCGTGCGCTTTGCCCATTTCGACTGTTATGAGGACGAAGCGGTCGCCCGTGCCTTGTTGCAGGCTGTTGAGGAATGGGGCAGGGAAAAGGGGATGAACGAGATCGTCGGGCCCTTCGGTTTTTCCGACAAGGATCCCGAGGGTTTCATGATTGAGGGGTTCGATGAATTGCCCTTGCTCGTGACAAATTGCAATTTGCCTTACATGCCCCGGTTTATGGAGGCCTTCGGATACGGGAAAAAAACCGACTGCCTGGATTTTACCCTGGACATTGCCAATGGGGTGCCGGAGCGATACCCCCTGCTTTTTGACCGAATTCAGGTGAAGAGCTCGGTCCGGGTACGTGAATTTCACCGAAAAAAAGACCTCAAGCCGTACATCGAGCCGGTCTTTTACCTGATCAACGAAACGTATAAGGACCTCTACGGTTTTGTTCCGCTCGACGACCAGGAGATCCGGGAAATGGCAGACCGCTATTTGCCCATTCTGAATACCCGCTACGTCAAGATCGCCCTCGACGGCAACGACCAGGTCGTGGGCTTTGTCATCGGTATCCCAAATATGACCAAAGGGATCCAAAAGGCTCGCGGACGTTTGTTCCCTCTGGGGCTGGTCTACCTCCTCCAGGCGGCCCGTCGCACCAAACAGCTCGACCTAATGCTGGGCGCCGTACATCCCGATTACCGGGGCCGGGGCCTGAACATACTCATGGGCTGGTTGCTGATTCAGAGCGCCCGGAAAGCCGGCATTACCACTTTTGAAACCCATCTGGTCCTGGAATCCAACCGGCCCATGCTGGCCGAGTACGAAAAAATGGGGGCAAAACTGCATAAGCGGTTCCGGATTTTCCGCAAAGACCTCCCTTGACAATGCATCTAGGATTTCTTAAGTACAAACCTGAAATAGGTTCGGTTTTTATTCTTGAACATTTCGTATCCATGACTGCCTTTTAAGGCTGCAAACTCAAGGAAGTAGGACCGGAAATACCGGGGAACCATTCGTTGGATCTCCGATTGATAAATATCTGACAAGTAGGTGAGAGACGTTTCAACATTATTCGTAATATCTTCCTCGGAAATGACGGACAAACCACTGTTGTGCAACGCTGATCTGAACTCCGGGATTTCCATCGAATTCCGGAAATCAGCCAACAAGAGTTTTCCTCCGGGTTTGAGCACCCGTTTGACTTCCGACAGAAAGGCCGGAAAGTTGGCGTAATGCAAACTGGACTCCACATTCAGCACTACCTCAAATTGTTCATTGTCAAAGCGGAGGCGTTCGGCGTTCCCTACCTCGAAACGGAGGTTTTCCGCCTGAAAATGTCGCCGGCTGAAATCGATGGCCGGCTTTGAAAAATCAATACCTGTGTAGGAAGCCGGATTTTGCTGGTGGTATAAGTAGTGGGCTCCTCCGCCGCGACCACTTCCAACCTCCAATACATGTTTTTCTTTAATAGGGCCTAAATCGGCCAGAAAATGGTACATCTGAAGCGGATACCGCTGAAATTCCAGATCCGAAGGAAGCGGAAGGTTTGGCATACTGGACCCAGGAAGATGGGCATACCCGTAATTCATGAATTTCCACTTGGTGTTGGGCATGCTGCGTGCTAGAAAGTTATAAATGGGTTTCCAGATCAGGCCTCTTAAACGGGAATTTCTATTGAGCCATGAGAACAAGGGGGTAAGCATAGGGTTGATTTTGAGGTGAAAGGAATCTTAAGGCTTTTAAAATAATCAATAATTTTTAGCCTAAAAAAACATGTGTCATCCCGAATTTTTCAAAATCTGCTTTTCAACCAAACGGCTTGTCTTCGCTCAAGACTCTCTTCTTTTTTGGCATCGCCCCAAAAAAGAAGCAATGCACCTTCGCTAAAGCTACGGTGCAGGCGCAAAAACGCTAGTCCTGCAAACTCACTCCGTTCGAACAGTGCAGGACAGGCCGCCCGCTTTGAGGTCTTGCATGCCTGGACAATAAAGCTTTTCGGCCTTAGCTGGTGAGCGTTAAGAAAATCAGCTGGAAGCCAGGGCCGTAGAGTGACCCATGAGTGAGCGATAGCGAACGGCTTGGGTCACGTGCCCTGCTGGAAGCTGATTTTTAGCGAAGCAGCGTCAGCCTTGACTTTTTTGGTTCTTTTTTTGTCAAGAAAAAAAGAACACCCATGGTAAAAGCAAGGTTTTAGGCTCGATTGCCGATTGCTAAAATTCGGGATGACTCATGTTTATTGAAAAAAACTATACTCACTTCGCCATCACCGGTACCGACACCATGGTGCGATCCCAGGCAAGTACCATTTTGGAGCCCTGATCCGCATCGGAGAAGACGATCGAAAATGCCTCTACCACAGCAGGCGTTTCTTCGGCATTCGCTTCTACGCGCAGTACATCTTCCCCGGCATCGTATCCGTAGGAGCCCCATTGGTCGGTGCCCTTATTGAGGATTATGGTCCATTTTTCCTTGCCGGGAATCGTGAACAGTGCGTAGGTGCCGGCCTTCACTTCCTGGCCGCCGAGCATCACATCCTGGTAAAAGGTGATCTCGCTGCATTCGTTGGCGCCTGTGCGCCAGACTTTGTCATAGGGGACAAGACTGCCGAATATTTCGCGGTCATTTTTCTGCGGCCGGCTGTAGATCACCTTTGCAACCGGCTGCTTGTTGACCCGGTAGTAGCTGATATCTGCCGGACTTTTATCCAGTGCGGGGAAAACCTGTGCGCTCAGGTCGTTTTGGGCAAAGAACAACAGGCTACATGCAAAAACAAGCAGAGTAGGAATGGTTTTCATAGTCGAAATTGGTTTATGAGAAATGAATGACGCATGCACGGGACCGAAGCTCCCGTGCTTGCGAAAGAAATGTATACCCATAAAACGCCTGGTATTCTGGATGGTTTTCAAAAAGTGCCCCGGACTGTTACGACCAGATTTCGGCCGGGTGCGCTGATATTGGAGGCGAAAACCCGGTAATTGGTATCCAGAATATTGTCGAGGGCAACCTGGACCTGAAAATACCGGCTGAGCTGGTAGCTGGTGCGCAGGTTCAGGGTCATCCAGGCGGGCATGCCATCGGGTGTGGCGAAGGCAAAGTTGTCCTCCCCGAGCAGGTTATAATCCTCCAGCCGTTTCCAGCCGTTGTACATCACCCAAAATTCGCCGCGGAACTTATCCAGCTTCAGGTTGAAGGAGGTCTTTCCAAAAACGGGTGGAATATGGTCCAGCGGATAGTTGGTTGTATCTGTTCGGATGCGCCCGTAGGTGTAGTTCAGCGTGCTGGTAATGGAAAACTGATCGGTCACATCGGCCGATAGGTAGGCGTTGCCGCCATACAGGTAGGCATGCTGGGAATTGACATTGTACGTCACCTGGCTGAGCACTCCGTTAAACAGGATCGAATCCTGTCCGTTAAAAGTGCCGGGCTGGGTGGTGATGGCGTTGCGGTACCAGGTGTAATAGACGGTCCCTCCCAGGGTGATCTTTCCGGCAAAGGTCTTCGACAGGCCGGCTTCCAGATTGTAGGTGTACTCCGGGTTCAGATCGGGATTGGGAAGAATGACATTTCCAGGAACGGATTCAAACACTTTCCCCAGATCATCGACATTGGGCGCCCGGAATCCGGAAGAACCGGCCACCGTAACCCGCCAGCCTCCTTTGGGCATATAGATCAGGCCGAGGTTGCCGTTGAGGGCCGTATGGTCTTGCTTCGCCTCCGTGAAGGGGAAGTCGAAAAAGGTCTTGTCGGCAAACCGGGCGGAAAGGCCTACACAGCTGAAACGGATCCCCTCATTTAGGATCCAGTGCGGACTGATCTCGAAGGAGTGGGTCACATAGGCTGCCGCCGTGCGCATGTTGGAACCGCCGTCGGGGTACCGGGTATCGAGCGCCTCGGTCTTTCCATCGACGATATTTTCGGCGTAAGCCGTCGAGTTGACCTTGTTGTAGGTTCCTTCCAGGCCAAACCGGATCTCATGCCGCTTGATATCCTTGTTAAAATCCGCATTCAGGGTGAGAATGTCGAGCTTTTCGGTGCGGTGGTTGAGCAGGTCCTGACGGAAGCGCCGGTCGTTTCGGCTTTCCTCGATATTTTGATAGGCGAGGATGAGCCTGAAATTGTCGAAGAGACCGCTCGCCCGGTTCCAATTGAGCATATAGGAACTGAGCAGGCGATCCTGGGGACCGTAGTACCACTCGGCGAAACGGGGCAGCCCGCCGGAAACCTGGGTGAGCCGGTCGTATCGAGGCACGTCCGAGGAGGTGGAATATTGCAGGTTGAGGGTATGGGAAACCCGGTCGCTGGGCCGGTAGAGGAATTTTTGCAATACATCGAACTGACTGTATCCTGAACCCACCTGGATGTTGGGATCTTTGTTAACCACCATTGAATCGAGGCCGTTGATCCGCTCGACATAGAAATCGCGGGCGCCGAAGTTGGGATAGGGCGGGATCCGCCGGCTGCCCTGCCGCAGATCGCCGAACTTTGAAAAGGTCAGGCTGGTCAGCGAACCGAATTTTTTCCAACCCAGATTGAGGTCGATATGGGAAGACAATTCGGTAGAGGCGCTGGCAAACCGGGCGAAGGCTTGTCCGGAAACGTTCGTCTTCTCATTTTCCAGGGCGAGTTGGGGATTCTTCGTGTGAAAATGGATCACCCCTCCCAGGGCGTCGCTCCCGTAAACCACGGAGCCGGGTCCAAAAACGATTTCGGCCTTCTCCAGAATGGTATTGTCGAGCGTGATGCTGTTTTGCAGGTGTCCGGCCCGATAAATGGCGTTGTTCATGCGCACGCCGTCAACGACCAGCAACACCCGGTTGGCCTCAAATCCCCGGATAACCGGACTGCCGCCTCCCTGTTGGCTTTTCTGGACCAGCACTTCTCCGGAGTTTTGCAACACATCGGCGGTGGTTTGTTGGTTGATAAAGGCCAGTTCTTTGGCATTGATCACCTGGATCACCTGGGCCACGTCTTCGCGCTTCTCTTCGAAGCGGCTGGCCGAGATCACGACTTCGTCCATGGAATAGGCCCGTTCGGAGAGGCGAACCATAAACCCGCGTTCCTCCACCTCGCGGTAGCTCATTACCTTTTCGAAATACCCCACGTAACTGAAGCGGATGCTGTCGGCTCCCCGGAATGCAGCCAGATCGGCCTGCCCGCGCTCGTTGGTGATGGCTGTGGCGGAGGGGTGGTTTGAAAAGACCGTCGCATAGGCCAGTGGCTTCAGATCGGTCAGGTCGACGACTGTGACGGTTTGGGAGAATGCCATACCGGCGTATAGAATGCCCAGGAGGGGCAGTATATTCTTTTTCATAAAAGGTTGAAGGATTGTGAAATAATTTCACACACCTTGTTGAGGCTGTGTGTCTGTGAAAAACCTGAGTTACCCCGAATTTTGAAAAGCCCAAAAATAAATGAACCCCAAGAGCGCTATGGAGAAGGAGTTTTTCAATCTGATGGCACAGTCCTGGTACGCGAAGATAGGAAAAACCGCATGCATGCAAGATCCGTAAATAAGGTACGGGCAGGAAGCCGCCGGGGGATTTTATCACCAAATGGCATGACAAAAATCATTTATGGCCCCGAGGGCTTGTACTAACTTGCCACCACAACAAAATTTTGTTTTATGAACAGAAAGCGCATTATTATCATTGGCGCCGCAGGGCGCGACTTCCATAACTTCAATACCTATTACCGGGATAATGAGTTGTATGAAGTGGTGGCATTTACGGCCGCTCAGATCCCCAACATTTTAGGCAGAAAATATCCGGCTTCCCTTGCCGGGAAATTGTATCCCGAAGGCATCCCAATCTTTGACGAGAACGAACTGGAACGCCTCATCAGGGAGCTCAAGGCCGACGAGTGCGTGTTTTCCTACAGCGACGTCTCCTACGAGTCGGTGATGCACATGAGTGCCCGCGTCAACGCCGCCGGCGCCAATTTCGTGCTGTTGGGCACCAAGGGCACTATGATCAAAAGCACCAAGCCGGTGATCAGCGTAGTGGCTACACGCACGGGTTGCGGAAAAAGCCAGACCTCCCGCAAGCTCATCGAGATCCTGATGGAAAGAGGGTTTAAAGTGGTCGCCATTCGCCACCCGATGCCCTACGGTGATCTGGCTGCCCAGCGGGTGCAACGCTATGCCGATCTCGAGGACCTGAAAAAGCACAAGTGCACCATCGAGGAAATGGAAGAATACGAACCCCACATCGTTCGCGGCAACGTGATCTACGCCGGGGTGGACTATGAAGCCATCCTCCGCGCCGCAGAGAACGACCCCGACGGCTGTGACATCATCGTTTGGGACGGCGGCAACAACGACTTCTCCTTCTACGAATCCGACCTGTATATCACGGTGACCGACCCGCACCGCGCCGGGCACGGCATGCAGTACTATCCCAGTGAGGTCAACCTCCGCAAATCGGACGTCGTGATCATCAACAAGATCGATAGCGCCCATCCGGAAGACATCGACACCATTCGCAAAGCAGTGGAACGCATCGCTCCGAAAGCCGTGGTCATCGACGGCGCTTCGCCCATTCGCGTAGCAGATCCCTCGCTGATCCGCGGAAAGCGCGTATTGGTGGTGGAAGACGGTCCCACGCTGACCCACGGAGGGATGAAACTCGGAGCCGGCACCCTGGCCGCTCAGAAATTCGGCGCCACCCAGATGGTCGATCCGCGTCCGTACCTGGTTGGACAGTTGGTGGATACCTTCCGGATCTACCCGGGTATCGGCACCTTGCTACCCGCCATGGGTTACGGCGATCAGCAACTCCACGACCTGGAAGCTACGATCAACCAGTGCGATTGCGACTCGGTTGTGATCGGTACGCCGATCGATCTGGGCCGCGTGGTGAAGATCAAAAAGCCCAGCACCCGGGTGTTCTACGACCTCCAATCCATTGGCGAACCGAGCCTGGAAACGGTGATCGAAGACTTCCTGGTGAAGAACCATTTGGGCGAGAAGCAAATGGCGTAAACCATTAGGGCACGACCACGTGCCCCCGAAATGCAACCAAATCTCCTGTAAACAGGATATAATAATTTCCTGCCGGCCACTGATCGACTGATACGGTGGCCGGTAGTGTTTTAACGGACTGCAGCAGCACCCTGCCGGTGAGATCGAAAACCATCAAAGTGCCTTGATCCGCATGCCCTGCTTCCACGCTTACGGTAAAATGCGACGCTGCCGGATTGGGAAAGACGGATAATTGCCGGTTTTCATCGGCATCCCACACCCCATTCAAGGAGCACAACCCATAGGGATCGTACACATTTCCTCCTTCTGAAAAGCACCGGAACCGGTAGCTTCGTCCGTCCACCGCTTCGTCGCAAAAGGAGTTTTGGAGGAAAAAGAAAATGCAGTCACTTTCGGGAAATGAAGAATTCATCTTGGAGACCAATCCCAGGCCTTCCGCAATGAGATAGGTTCCGCTATCCAATGAATTTCCGAAAAGCTGAATGCGTTGGAATTTCCTGTTCGCCCCGGCAATTTGGGCAACGCCCACCGAGTCGACGACATATTTTCGGCCCCACTGAAAATGCAGGGTATCGCCGGGAACCAGTGTGAAGTCGTAGATCTTTTCAAAAACACCGGTGTAAGGATCGTATACATAAACTTTTTCCTGTTCCGCATAGGTATAGACCACCTGTTTGGTGGCGTTTGGAAAAGATTGAATCATCCTTTTGCACGAGACACCCTGTACCGTGGAGTCTCCTTCCACCTGCAAAACCAGCTTGCCATTACCGGACGGGTCCCAGCCGCCGGTGATGTCGTATTCCCAGGTTTGGCCGTCGGCGAGCCAGGTTTGGGAGAAAAGGGGGAGGGCCAGAGCGAGAAAAATCAGGGTAGTGAACGTTGATTTCATGGGAAAAGTGGTTTGGTTACATCTTAAGACGGTAATGTTGTTTCGCAAGGTTGGCAACTCCGGAAAATAACTACTTTCGCGCCTATGAAACTGTTCACCATAATAGATGACCAAACCACCACCCCCACTCATATACCTCCTCGCCGTATGGTTCGCATCCTTCAGCATCACAGCTTGCGGCCAGGAGCAGCCGGTGAAGGCCGTGCCTGAGACTGAAACCGGCAATCCCGAGTATCATCGCAGCATTCTGGATTTTAACAAAAAAGATTCATCCTGGTACATGATCGAGCACCTTCCTACCCGCAAGGTCGGTATAGAGCGCGTTGAGCGAGGCATTGTCATCCCGCCGGTTTATGATATGGCTTTTGAGCTGGGCGGCAACCGGTGGTTTGTGATGGGACGGGGCATGCAGAAAGCCATTTTCGATACCCTGGGCAATCAGCTGACGCCCTTTGAGAACAACTACGAAGTGATTGCTTCCCTGAAATACAACCCCGATCTGGCTGTTGTCCACCAGAATCGTCAGGTATTTCTCCTCAATCCGGCTGACCAGCAGCCGGTGACAGGGGAGCGATACGCCAGAATTATTGAACTGGGCAATGGCTTCCTGGGCTTTGTCCAGGCAGAGACAGCTCTTTTTGCACTCGGAGCGCCGGATGGCAAACGGTTGACCGAATTTGTGTATCAGGTAATTGAACGTTCTCATGAGTCGCATGAACAAACGGCTCAAAAGTTGGGTACGTTGCGAGCGGGTCGCCGCGTGGCGGCCTTTGCCTGGCTCGAACAGGGCTTTATTTGTCTGGACGATGAGGGGAGGGAGTTGGAGTGTGTAGAGCGATGAAAAAGGGGGTGAGGATTGCTCCGGAAATTAATTCCGGATTTGGAGCGGCCCTGATGTAGTGTCGAAGTCCCCTTCGACACTACATTTTTCCAAATCGGTAAATTATTCTCAAAAAGATCAAATGCATAAACGATAAACGGTATTTAAAATAAATCAAGCCAAAAAATGATCCTCAGATTCTCGCTGCTCTTTGGCGCCCTCCTCACCGCCGCCCTGGCCCCTGCCCAAACCCTCATCCCCTTCCAGGGCTACAAAGACCTCTTTGGCTATGCTACCGAAGACGGGCAGGTAGTGATAGAACCGAAGTACAAAGGCATTTTTGAAATCCTTCCCGCCGACCGTTTTTACACGGTCTTGCGAAATAACGGTCCGCTCCAGGCGCTGACCCGTCGGGGCGAACTGGTACCCCTGGAAAACCGTCACCATGTGGTCACGGAAGTCGAAAATGTGCGGCCCTATGCCCGGCAGATCGACACACTTGAGTACCTCGTAGCGATCAAGAAAGGCGAAAAGCTGACCTTGCGCAATACCCGCACCGGCGCGCAGACGGAATGGTACAACCCGACTCGCAACAACAACTTCGACTGGCTGCAGGTCAGGTATTCATCGAGGCGCGAGGAGAAAGATCCGCTGCAATTCACCGAAGGAGCGCTGCCGGTCTGGACTTCGCCCACTACCCTCAATTTCATCGACACGGACATGAACCTCCTTTTCGACCGCGATTTCGGCGCCGGCATCGTCGCCGATGCGGAGCATTTCATCGTGGCGGATGGACGTGAAAAACTGGCCATCGCCGACAGGAAGGGCGTGGTGCGTACGCCCTTCGCCTGGGGTTTGCTTCAACCCGGGGGCAAGACGGGGTATTTTATCGCCATCGGCCCCACCTATACCAACAACAGTGGCGGCCACCGCTACGGCCTGATCAATGCCGACGGCGGACTGGTGCTGGATACCATTTACCGAAGCACCATCCAGCCCTTTGGCGACATGCTGATCGCGGAAATTGACCAGCGCTTCGGGCTGATGGACTATCAAGGCAAAGAGGTGCTGCCCATTGCGGCACAACAGATCTATCCCGTTGCCGGGGAGCGCATGGCCCTGATCAGCGATCAGGACCCGGCTACAAAAGCGCCCAGGGCCTGGCTGATGGATCGTAAAGGCCAACGCATGCTTTCAGATTATGCCTTGCGTATCCTGCCCTACGACCGCCGCGAGTTCCCGCACCTCGTTTTTGAATATCCCGACAGGCAGGTGATCCGCGATACCGCCCTGCAGGTGATCGCCACCCTGGAAGGCAACGATGAGTCCGAGATCGTGGAGACCGGACCCTGGGTGATACTCCGGAGAAATAACCAGGCAGGCGCCTGGAAGTACGGGTTGTACGATGTGGAGGGGCAACCCTTGACCCCGGAGCTTTACGATGAAATGATCCGGGTGTATCCCAGGGTTTATCAGGTCAAATCCGGTGGCCGGTACGGGGTGGTCAATGAAAGGGGAGAGGAGATCGTGCCCGGGTGGCATGCGTCCATCCGCGGATCGTTTAATTACCGTGATACCCTATTTCGCTGCCAACAGGATGACGGCAGTTGGATAACGTACAACCTGAGCGGCGAACTACTTCCTGAAATTGCTGCCGGGCCAAAACCTTTACCGCCTTTACCCGATGGCTTCACCGCCATTCGGCAGGAATACGAAACTGGTCTGGTGGTCGTGAAAGACCGCCTCAACGCCTGCGGCGTGCTCAACGACCGTGGCGAATGGGTGCTGCCGCCCAAAAAAGGCGTGAGCTACCTTCCCCTGACCTACTACCTGGTGCTGGAAATTCCCGAAGAAATGGCGCCAAGACTTTGGAAAAGTTATCCTTTCCCCACCCAATTGAAACTGCACCGGGTTAACCAGGGTAAGGAGCCAGCGCTGGAAGTGGATTATGTGCAATACAGGTCCTTTGAGGAAAAAGCCGGCAATACCCACGTCAATAAAAAGCATCCCAAGCTGCCCGATAGAAAGCTGATTGGCGCCTACATAGATGAAAAGGGCGAGTTGCTTACGCCGTTTAACGTGCTGGATGGCCCCCAGTATTTAAAATCGCGAAACCTGCTCACGGTGACCGATTTCAACGACAAGGAGCCCCTGCGGCAACTGGTCGTGGACGACCGCGGGAAAACACTGTATGAACTGGACACCCTCATCTGTTCATTGCCCCCGCATAAAGACCAGGGTGTAGAATGGGAACTCGATCACCTGATCGTGCAAAAACCACTCCCGGAGCCGGTTTCGCTAACGGAGCGCTATGCCTTGCGCATCAAAAGCGGCCTGCTCGACACCCTGTGGCAGCTGCAAATCCCCATCGAATACCTCAACCTGAAAGTGGTGATCATGGACCGCCTCTTTGCCGCCACGGATTCCACCCACGCCGGGCTGCTTTACGACTGGCAGGGGAATTTGCTGCACGATTTCGGCCGCAGGCCCAATCAGAACTACAGCCAGAACAACCCTTTGATGTGGCAGGTCAGCCCCGCTCAGCATGTCATCGTCTCCGACGGGCACACCACTGTACTGCTCGACGAGCAAAACCGGGTACTCGGGGTGTACGACCTGGCGTTTAATGGCATGGACCTCGACAAACGCTTTTTCATATTGAAAGACGAGGAGGAGCGCCGGATATGGGCGAGGGTGGAGGATGGGAGGGTGTACCGGCGTTCGTAGCGGACGTAGCGTTCGTCGCGGTGGAAAAAAAGTTCGATTGTTTTTAATTGACTGTATGTCAATAGCTTGATTGATGTGTTCTTTTTGTCTTGATACAAAAAGAACCAAAAAAATCAAGGCTTTCGCCGCTTTGCCTAAAACCGGCTTTTATTTCGCCGGGCTGGCTAAACTCGCACGGACTGAAGAGGGGAGGCTTTGTATCGTTTTTGCTCAAACAGTAGCCAGCCTGCATCCGGTCTTCGGCAGATGACACATTGAATGGGGCTTCATTCCAGCCGGTTTCTTAACGGCAAACCGGCTAAGGCCGGGGTTTTGGTCAATTTGATCCCTTCCATGAAACCATCCCCTAATTTAGGAAATACGCAAGATTTTCTCCATCTTCTTGCCTTTCGCCAGTTCGTCCACCAGTTTGTCCAGGTACCTCACCTGTTTGGTGAGCGGGTTTTCGATCTCTTCAATCCGGTAGCCGCAGATCACACCGGTTATCTGGTGGGCATTGGGGTTGATTGTGGCTTTCTTAAAGAAGGTTTCAAAGGTCGCTTTCTCATCGATCAGTTTTTGCAGCTTTTCGGCATCAAAACCGGTCAGCCATTCGATGATCTGGTGTAATTCCTCCTTGGCCCTGCCCTTTTTCTCCACTTTGGTGATATAGTGCGGATAGACGGAGGCAAAGGTCATTTTTGCGATTCGCTCATCGTGTTCGGGGGTTGGTTTCATGCTTGGTAGTTATTTTGGTATTTTCTCATTTAGGGTGCTATTTTTTTCATGGCTAACTTCGACCCTAGTTCAAGTTTTTTTTATGTTGAAAAATTCTATCCAATGCACTGCAACTCCAGCATATACGCGTGGCGGCGTTTAGCCAATATACCCAAAACCACCACACTACTAGACATTTTTAAGAATGACATGATTTTTGGTTATCCCAAGAGAAATCAAAAAAACGACAAATCGATATAGAGAGGTACACTTTGCTGTTAAAATAGCCAGGCCTTGACGAAAAATAGATTGAGCGGGAAAGACAGTTTGATTGGCATAACGAATATATCGAATCGCTGATTTTCCGGTCCATGCCACACGGATGGTCAAGGCGTAGGCCAGGCAGAGCAGAGCCATCATCAGGTTGTTTTGGGTGGCGGTTTGAGGTTGAGGTCTTCAAGATGGAATCCATTGGTTTTCAGATGCCGAAAGAGGCATTCAATGCGCCACCTTTTGACATATTGGTCAATGGTTTTGCGTACCGGACGGATCTGGGTCAGGAAGATCAGGACCTCTTCTCCGGGAGTAGCTTTGGGATTAGGCCTCATGGAGATGAAATAGGACTGGCCGGCTAATTGAAAGTGCTTGCGCACGAATTTACCCTGGGTTCTGCACTTATCGTACATCTGCTGATAGGTCTTACCCGGAGCAGCATCTACGGCCTCGTAATAGTCAGCAAAGCGAAGGCGGATAACGAAATTTATTCCTTTGCTTTTCAAGTAGCTAAACCAACGCTGGCCGATGTATTCCCGGTCGGCCAGCAAGGTCATTCCCCGCAGGTCAAATAAATCCAGGGCTTGCTTTAACAGTTCCTGGCGTTCTGCCTGATTGGAAGCGCCGATCTTGCCCAACTGCTTCCAGTAAATGGGGATGGCTACCTTGCCAGCCAGCACGCTTAACACCATATAGTGGTACTTCTGACCTCCTCTTTTCCAACTGGTTCCATCCAAAAGCAGGTGGGTGAAACGCAGGCGGCTTAGCACTCGCAAAACACGGCGCTGAATATCCAATAGAAATGCTTCATTGCCGCTCATCTCATCAAAAAACCGGATCAAACGACGGTAATGGCTATCAGGCTGGACTTGTTCATTGCCCAATACCAGGCCAACATAATCTTTGAGTTTCCAGAGGTTGGCTGTTCGCCCAATAACCAATAGCTGGAGCATCAGGTGGAGGTTTTTTACCGCGCCGAGACCAAAGTTTGTATACAAATCACTAAATTTATGTAGCTGTAGGGTTAGCATGACAATGAAGTTGTAGTGAACTCCAAAATTATGCTTTCCCTACACTTTTATGAAAATGTCCAGTAGTGTGCTGCCTTGGGGAGATTAGTTTAGAATTGTTGTCTTAAGAAAGGGGTACCTTGCACCTGGAAAAAACAACAATGAGGACGAAAAAAATGATGAATAGGAGTATTAAGGTGCCCATGAAATAGTGGTTTTAGTTTAGACAAATATATGCAAAAAAGTGTCAAAATATTCCTAAAACCCTTTTAGGCTAAAAAGGTGATAAAAATCAATGTTAAAATTTTTTGAAATAAATTGATTCCAACTTATTTTTAAATCATTGTTTTTGCGTTACTACCAAAGTATAGTCTCTCCCCCCCCCCCAAGCAAGGACAAGAGCAAATCTTCGCTTACCCCACAAGGAAAATTTGACGGGTGGTCAGTAATTGGCCAAAAGGTATTTTGTGTGTCTCAAAATAGAAGTAAACACACGAAGGAATTGTATTGCCTTTTCTGAGTAAATTGCTATCAGTTAAAATAGATAGAAAATAGATATGTATTGCCAAAATCAATCTGAAATCCTTATTCGAGACTGCCTCAAAACTCCTTTATCGTTTTGAACCAGCCTCTGTATTTTTTGTAATCCACACTTTAAAACGTTTCAAACTATGAAAAGTCATTCTAAATCCCGATCCCGTTTAACCTGGCAAAAGAGGTATTCCTTTTTTTTAAGTTTACTTTTGACGCTCTTTTTTTGTGCATTTACTTCATTTTCTGTGAATGGGCAAGCTTGCCATTGTGAGGAAGGAGGCACAATGAAATTTGGAGCCGCAGTGGGCATTCCGACACTATAGCAAGCAATAGCTTCTATCCCTATGCCCTCTCCAACATCAACAGACGGATTCAATTTATGCATTGACGGCGATTTTTTGATAGACCAACCGTACTCTTTCGAAAACTCCGAAGTCAACGTATCCCCAGGCTCAAAAATAACCGTAGGGATAGGCAGTAGCCTCAGGATTATAGGCTCAGAAGTATATGGCTGCAATAAGATGTGGAACTCAATCTACCTCGAAGAAGTGGGGCCTGGTTCGCCCAATGCCAGCATCCATGTTGAAGGTTCCATTATCAGCGATGCCGAAGTGGCTATCGACATTGGTGTACACAACGACCTTTATTTAAAGAGCTCATATTTTGTAGGAAATTTTATCGGTGTGAGGGCCGCCACGGAAGGCTTCGGCGGGTGGCTAAATGTTCTAAAATTTGAAGGGGTATATTTTATGACAGGAAACGACCCTCTTCCTCCCCATGAAAATGAAATCATGTATGCAGGCGTTTACCTGAACAAGATCTATGGTTTTCCAATAGGAGGAGCAGGAGAGGAGCCAACAGGAGCGACTTTCGTTAAAATACGGAATGGTATCGTATCACATGCCAGCAGTTTTACAGCGATAGACTGTGGCTTTTTTACCAGTTTGACAACTGGCTTCCCGACCGTTTCGAATATCAGTGAAGACAATTGGAATGGCATATTGATGTACACTGGTCGAGCTTTTATCACCAACTCATATTTCGACAACAACACGGTTGGGGTTCATGCCATCGATCCCAGCTATATCGAGCTCACCAACAGTCACATAGATGAAACAGTAGGGTACGGAGTTTATGTCAAAGGCGGCAACACTGGGCAGGTCACAATTCAGGACAATGAATTTACCTGCTTCAAATCTGCGGTTTACCTCTCCAATCTGGTGGAATATGCTAGGGTGAGAATACAAAACAACTCTATTGAAATCAGGGAAGAAAGTGTTGATTTACCAAACCAGGATGGGTTGGCGGGCATACTCATTGAAGGGTGCAATTTCTACAATCCCGCATTCCCTTCTAATAGGGCAATACTTTCCAACAATACCATAGATTTAAGGGACGCTCCGTTCGGAGTATCTTTGATCGCTACTACAGGGATTTATGCCCTTGGTTCAGATGCTTCACCTATTACCTTCCTACCCAACAACGGCAATTTCAATTTTAATTATGATTTGTTGGCCGGTATCAACATCCAGGGTGGAGGAGAGCACATCATTACCAGCAACAGCATCATTGGTCAAGGTGCAACGGTAACATTGCCAGGCGTCGATGACCTTATCACGGGTGTCAGGGTTTCCATGTCGGACTTCAATTATTTCTGCGACAATACGGTCAACGACCTCGAAGTGGGAGTTCGCTTTGAAGGTCCCGACATGGGTACCAGGTTTCTGAACACCAATTTCAAAAGCCATGATGTGGCGCTTTCCATGGATGCCGACGGTGTGATAGGTGAACAAGTTGGGGCCGGCAACCAATGGAATATTGCTTCCCTGGACAAAGGAGCAAGGCACGAAAACCCTGACCCATTTTTCACGCAATATTCTCAATTCTCCGTGGACTCATATGGTTTACCAACCACTCCTGTATACCCGACCGGCATAGACCCAGACCCTTCCACGACCATGGCCCATTGGTTCTTTAACAATGGGAGCACAGCATTGGCCTGTGTCACAATAGGTTTTGCGCCCGAGGATGACCCGAATTCCGTGGACGATGCCATCGCAGGGGGGACGGTTGTCTCCGGGACAACCTTTAGCAATACGACTAAATGGCAGCTCGAACGTTACCTCTTTTCAAAACTGGACAAATATCCGGCTATTGTCCAACAGTACCCGAACATGGCGACCTTTGACAATTTGAACCAGAATACCAACGTGGGCAAACTGCATGGAATACAGCAGGACATTGCCGGTTTGGGCGCTGTGCCTGCCAGTGAAGTAGCTCAATACGAAGAGAATATAGACAGTCTGACGTCCAATCTTTCAAGGTTGGCGGACATATATGAGTCACTGACCAATGCGGACTCCACCCAGACTGCCCTATTGACGGAGGAGCGACTGGTCATCGTGCAGAACATGAAAATCTGGGAAAATGCTAATGATAGCCTATGGGCCATTATCCAAACACACCGGGCTGGGCTGATTCAGCAATACCTTTCTCAAAATGCTGCCGTGACCACTACGGCAGTGTATGAAACCAATGAACGAACGGTCAACGACATTTTTCTTAACACCGTGGCGCAGGGAATCTTCGATTTTACATCTTCGCAAAAGGACAGCCTTGATGTGATAGCAAACCAATGCCCCAAAATGGGTGGGAGCGTGGTTTACGAAGCAAGGGCTTTGTACCAATTGATTGAGGAGAAAAACTACAACGACCAGGATATATGCTTCCCATCCCACAGTGCATTGGTGAACGGTACAGGGCATGATGTCAATACTGCTTCTTTACCAATGGTATCTATCTATCCCAACCCAGCCGGTGATGAAATGGTTGTCGCCTTGGGCGAAAACGTCATGGCCGATAGGGTGGAAATCGTCAGCCTGAGCGGACAGCCTGTACTTGTCCGAAATATTGGAGAGCCGCTGCATAAAGTAACGTTACCCATCGGGGACATCCCTGTCGGAATTTATTTTGTCGAACTTAAAAACGGCAATCGAAGGGTGTCAACCGAGAAACTGGTCATCCAGCGCTGATCCAAGTACCTACAGACCACACCCCAAGCAGTTCAGTTGGCTTGGGGTGGTTTTCTTTGCAGTAAGAGGGCGAATTAATTCGCCCCTACAAGCCGTATTGTCTAGTGGTGTATCACAAAGAGCTTTTTTGTATCTTTCATACTGAGTAATTGAGGGTATAAGGATTTTGAATGATTTAGTACTACCAATTTACCTTCTCTCTCAATTACCCAGTTTTTGTCCCGTACATAGGTAGGTTTAATAAAAAACACAAAAATCCCATCGAGATGAGGATAATAATTTCCTTTTTGTTTATATGCTGCGCCCATGTTGCTTTTCCCCAACCTGTTGACGACGGCAAACGGGACAACATCTGGCTTTTCGGCTATGATAGCTATTCCCAATTGCCGGGCTTCGGCCGTACCGTCATCGATTTCAGCGACCTAAACGACCCTGATGTTTACCGGGAAGACCGGGACATGGATTTCAGACAGACCTGTTCGAATATTTGTGATGAGGACGGCGATCTTCTGTTCTATACCAACGGTATTTACATCGCTAACTCCGAACACGAGGAAATGGAGAACGGAGACAGCCTGAATCCGGGCGGTTGGACAGTCGTCTATCCCAATGGTCTCCCTGTTTCACAAGGAATCGTGACCCTTCCCGTCCCGGACAAAGAAAACGAATACGTGCTCTTTCACGGCTTATTGGACATCCCCCCCGGCCTTGGCCCCATCTATTCTAATCTTTACTACTCAAAGGTAGACATGGGATTGGGCAGCGGGTTGGGGGCGGTGACAGAAAAAAACGTGGAACTCTTGCAGGACACCCTTTTTCCCGGAAGAATTACGGCCACCCGGCACGGCAACGGGCGCGACTGGTGGGTAGTCATTCCTGAACTCAACACCAACCGCTATTATACCTTCCTTCTCACCCCTGATAGCATTTACAACATGGGGGCACAGAGCGTAGGTTCGCCAATTTATCGTGGGGCTGGCCAAGCTGTTTTTACCCCTGACGGGAGTCGCTACTTGCGCTATGACATTCATACGGCCGGGGATGGCAACAACCTGAACTTCTACGATTTCGACCGCTGTACGGGGCTGCTGTCCAACCAGGTGGGACTGGTGAACAACGACAGTTCGGGCTCAGCGGGACTGGCGGTCTCGGCCAATTCCCGTTTTGCCTACTTCTTTTCTGGGCTTTACGTTTACCAATATGATCTGTGGGCCACAGATCTTGAAGCTTCCCTTGACATCGTGGCCGTCTATGACGGCCATGTTTCCCCCTGGCCTCACGCAACAACATTTTATCTGGCTCAATTAGGGCCTGACAACAAGATATATGCGAACACCCCTTCGGGCAGCAACGTGCTGCACGTCATCCACGAACCGGACAGGAAAGGAGCAGACTGCCTGATGGAACAGCATGGCTTCCCTTTGGAGTCCTTCAATGCGTTCACCATGCCGAACTTTCCCTATTTCCGACTCGGCCCGCTCGACGGTTCTCCCTGTGACACCTTGGGTATTGACAATGTACCTGTGGCCCGGTTCCGGTACAGGCAGGATACATTGAATCCTTTGAAGGTCGAATTCACGGATTTGAGTTATTTTGAACCTGTCGAATGGCTATGGGACTTTGGTGGCACCGGAAGCAGCGATGAAAAATATCCTGCTTTTGTTTTTCCAGCCAGCGATACCTATGAAGTCTGCTTGACCGTGAGCAATGATAACGGCGAAGATACCTATTGCCGGACGCTTAATCTTGGCACTGTCGGCACGGAAAGATCAGAAAAGAAAGTCGGTATCACCCTCTTCCCTAACCCTGCAAAAGAAGTAGTGAACATCGTCCTTTCTGACGGCTATCTGCCCCAAAAAGGAATAGTCGTTTTTTATAATAGCATTGGCCAAGTGAAGCTGTCCCAGCCTGTGCTTGCAGGATGTAACAGTGTGCGGTTGGACGGGTTTTCGCCTGGTATCTATTTCTATGAAGTAAAGGATGGAAGAGCGAGGATAGGAGGTGGTAAGTTGGTGGTGGAGTGATTTAAGCAGAAAGATAAACTGAACAGCTTTGTATCCGTATGCACTTGGATTTTGTTGCCAGAAAACGGGCTTGCCTGAAAATAGGCATAAAATTTATATGGTTAAAATCACACCAATTACGCCATATTCCGCAATCTCTCTTTCTTTAAAAGATGGGCAGCTTCTTTTGTGATTTATTCCACACTACTAGACATTTTTAAGAATGACATGATTTTTGGTTATCCCAAGAGAAATCAAAAAAACGACAAATCGATATAGAGAGGTACACTTTGCTGTTAAAATAGCCAGGCCTTGACGAAAAATAGATTGAGCGGGAAAGACAGTTTGATTGGCATAACGAATATATCGAATCGCTGATTTTCCGGTCCATGCCACACGGATGGTCAAGGCGTAGGCCAGGCAGAGCAGAGCCATCATCAGGTTGTTTTGGGTGGCGGTTTGAGGTTGAGGTCTTCAAGATGGAATCCATTGGTTTTCAGATGCCGAAAGAGGCATTCAATGCGCCACCTTTTGACATATTGGTCAATGGTTTTGCGTACCGGACGGATCTGGGTCAGGAAGATCAGGACCTCTTCTCCGGGAGTAGCTTTGGGATTAGGCCTCATGGAGATGAAATAGGACTGGCCGGCTAATTGAAAGTGCTTGCGCACGAATTTACCCTGGGTTCTGCACTTATCGTACATCTGCTGATAGGTCTTACCCGGAGCAGCATCTACGGCCTCGTAATAGTCAGCAAAGCGAAGGCGGATAACGAAATTTATTCCTTTGCTTTTCAAGTAGCTAAACCAACGCTGGCCGATGTATTCCCGGTCGGCCAGCAAGGTCATTCCCCGCAGGTCAAATAAATCCAGGGCTTGCTTTAACAGTTCCTGGCGTTCTGCCTGATTGGAAGCGCCGATC
This sequence comes from Lewinellaceae bacterium, assembly GCA_020636275.1. Taxonomy (GTDB): domain Bacteria; phylum Bacteroidota; class Bacteroidia; order Chitinophagales; family Saprospiraceae; genus JADJTT01. Next base: position 835,159 of record JACJYD010000002.1, read on the forward strand.
TTGCCCAACTGCTTCCAGTAAATGGGGATGGCTACCTTGCCAGCCAGCACGCTTAACACCATATAGTGGTACTTCTGACCTCCTCTTTTCCAACTGGTTCCATCCAAAAGCAGGTGGGTGAAACGCAGGCGGCTTAGCACTCGCAAAACACGGCGCTGAATATCCAATAGAAATGCTTCATTGCCGCTCATCTCATCAAAAAACCGGATCAAACGACGGTAATGGCTATCAGGCTGGACTTGTTCATTGCCCAATACCAGGCCAACATAATCTTTGAGTTTCCAGAGGTTGGCTGTTCGCCCAATAACCAATAGCTGGAGCATCAGGTGGAGGTTTTTTACCGCGCCGAGACCAAAGTTTGTATACAAATCACTAAATTTATGTAGCTGTAGGGTTAGCATGACAATGAAGTTGTAGTGAACTCCAAAATTATGCTTTCCCTACACTTTTATGAAAATGTCCAGTAGTGTGCAAAACCACTTCGTTTTAAGTTTAGCAACTGACTTCATTTATTTTTTTCTTTTGACTTCTCAGCTATTTTTGTCAGCCAAACACCAAACAGCATACCTGCGATAATAAATATTAGTGCATAATCTTTGATGAAAGTCAGTTCAGTAAGCTCATTTATTGTTACTAAAATGATTGTGACAATGATGATTCCAGCTGCTGGCAAAAATTTCTTATTCATAGAGTTATGTTTTCCTCAGTTTGTTGCTAACTTCTTTATAACTGTCACCTCCCTCCACCCCCCGTTGTCGTTTATCTCCATTACCATATTGCGTGCATGCCTCCATCTCTCATCCAATCTCTCGCTCCCAAAATACAAGAGATTCCTAAAAATATACCATCCTCTCTTCATTCACAAAACATGCTTCCGATTTTTACAGGAATAAAATATCCAGGCCAATGCCGGTGAGAGCATCGCTCACCCGGTTTGCAGTAGAGAATGTCTAAACTCTGATTCATCTGATTCAAATGATAACCACTATTTCTATCAAGGTCATCACAAGAATCACATAGATCATAGTGCAGACAGCCTATCCGCCGCCCCTATTCCCCCAATCCCAAAACTTCCCTACTTTAGACCCTCAAATTTGAAAACCATGAAGAACCAGTTACTCCTCCTTTGCCTCCTTTTCCCCCTTTTCGCCCACGCCCAACTATCCGGCGCTTACACCATTGGCGGGGCCAGCCCCGATTACGCCACCATCGCAGCCGCTGTGACGGCGCTCAACCAATCCGGCGTAAACGGCCCGGTGGTGTTTAACATCCGGAATGGGTCTTATGTGGAGCAGGCGATGATGAACGCTATTCCCGGTTCCTCCGCCGTCAATACCGTGACCTTTCAAAGCGAGTCGGGGGATAGCACTGCCGTGACATGGGAGTGGGGAACCGGAAACCTGGGCGCGAACTATGTTTTTTTTGCCCAAAATCTGACAAATGTGCATTTTAAAAAGCTGACCCTGAAACGGCCGGCGACAGGCAACAACGGCAGGACCGTAGCCTATCTCTCCACCTGTGACAATATCTATTTTGAAAACTGCGTCATCAGCGGATCAGGGGAGGCGAACAACTACCAGGAAGATCTGATCGAAGCGGGGTACTGCAGTAGCCTGTATTTTGTGAACAACCGCTTTGTGAACGGCTATACGGCAGTGACCTCCGCCGGCAATTACCTGGGGCCCTTCACCGGCTATGCCTTTTTTGAGCATAATTTCTTCGAAAACCAAAGAGATGCCGGGGTTTATTGCATTTATCTCGATCATGTAGATGTTATCGAAAACACTTTCACTTCCGTCAACAAAAACGGCTGCACGGCCATCCAGATCGCAGATTCAGATAACGCCAGCACGATCACCCGCAACTCGATCTTGTTCGACAATACCATTCTCAGCGGCAATACGGGCATCGAGATCAGCAATAAATCGGCCTCGGCCGCAAATACCCTGATCGCCAACAACATGATCGGGGCCTTCGGAGGGAATGGGGGATCCAATGGCATCTCCGTAAAATCTTCGACTGGGGTCGACATTTTCTTTAACACGGTTCGGACCCGGAAGACTCCCGGATACGAATGCTACGCTATTTCCATTTGGGAATCGCAACAGACCGGCCTGTTGAACAACAATTTCGTATGCGAAGGAAGTCCGACCGTAGCTTATTTCCAGGGAACCACGGATACCGGCGATTACAATAATTATTACACCGAACCAGGTGTGAACTGGTTGAATACCCTGGATGCGGGTCCCAACTGCCATTCCGTCGATCCCAATTTCCTTTCCTCGACCGACCTGCATATCGCTACTTCCGACCTGGCCGATGCAGGCATGCCCCTGGCCGGTATTAGCGAAGATTTCGACGGCGATCTGCGCGATCCGCTTCATCCCGATATCGGGGCGGATGAGTTCCTGCCCGCAGACCTCGATGTGGGTATCCTGCAATTCAATTCTCCCGTCCGGTTCGTGCCTTACTGCGATACCCTGCCGGATATGGTAGTGACGCTGAAGAATTACGGACTGAATACCCTGACCTCCGCAACCATTGTGCTGACGGTCAATGCTATTCCGCATGTCACATTCAACTGGACGGGTGACTTGCCCTATTTGGGGGAGGAGGAGGTGAACCTGGGATCGTTTCCCTTTGTCGATGCTACCCGTTACGACCTGCAGGCCTTCACAACTTCCCCCAACGGCCTGGCGGACGAATACCTTAAAAACGATACGGCGAGTTTTCTCAACTTCCATATGCCGCTTTCCGGCAATTATTCCCTGGGCGGACCCGGCGCCGATTTTGCCACGCTCAGCGAAATGAACGCCAACCTGGTCAATGCCGGCCTGTGCGGCCCCACCACCATCCTGATCGCCGATGGCGCCTACGACGACAATATCATCATCGACACGCTGCCCGGTTCTTCTGCGGTAAATACGCTATGGATCACCTCCGCTTCGCAGGACAGCTCCAAGGTGGTCATCACCGACGATTATCCCTCGCCCTATAAGCAAATCGTCTTTTTGGACGGAGTGAGCTACGTCACCCTCAGCCATCTGACCTTCGACGACGACGGGGCGGGACTCGACGACCTGATCCGCTTCCGGAGGGGGCACGACCTGGCGGTGACCAATTGCAAATTGCTCGGCTATTACTGCAACTGCGCGCAGAACACCGATAAGGGTATTTACGCCGTGGCGGTCGATTCCAATCTCACGATCCGGCAAAACCTCATCCAGTTGAGCGGTGGTGGGTTTACGCTTTCAGGCAATCTCGTCAACGGCCGGGACGTTTCGGTCCATTTTTTGGTGGAACAAAATCTGGTATACGGCAGCGTACTCTGGCTCGAAACGGCGCGCCCGGTGATCCGGGACAACATCTTCAATGGCTCGTTCAGCCGGATCGAACAATGCGGTGGGTTCGAGATCACCCACAATCAGTTTTATGGCGGGTTTGCCCTGTACACCAGTTCCGGCGATTCGGCCTCGCTGTTCCAGAACAATGCGCTCTACCACTATGAACCCAACGGGGCCAGCGTGTCCTGGGACTGGGCTTTGTATCTCCTCTCTACGAGCGACGTGGATATCATTCACAACACCCTCAAAGGGGCGTTCAATGCGGGGGCGCTCGGCGTGAACTTCTGCAGCGATGTCCGGGCGTACAACAACATATTTTACCAGGGCGCCTTCAATAGCAATAACGTGGTTTCCCAAAACACCTCAGGTTCGTTAATATCCGACCACAACCTCTTTTTCAGAAGCGACTCCTCGGTCTATGTCTTGACCTATCGTCAGACCAATTTTGGCCAGGACCTGAACTCCTACTTTATTGATCCCAAATTTTCCACGGATCCCGACAGTTTGTTTTACCCGACCAATGGCCTGATGAGCAACCTGGCCTTCCCAATGGGCGTTGCCGACGACCTGTTCCATCAGCCGCGGGATCCCAATTTTCCGGAAATGGGAGCTATTGAGCTCTCCCTGGTTCCAGCTGTAGACCTGGGGCCCGACCGCGAGTTGTGCGAAGGCCTCTTGCTGGACGCCCTGAATCCCGGCGCCACCTACCTGTGGAGCGACGGATCGACCGGACAAACCCTTCTTGTCGAGGAAAATGGCCAGTATTGGGTGCAAGTCAGTACCCCGCTTGGAACGGTCTCCGACACGGTGAATATCACCCTGATCCCCGCGCCAATCGTTTTGCTGCAGGATACGACCATCTGCACGGGCGACAGCGCCGTCATTTCGGCCAACGTGGACAATGCCACCTTCCTCTGGAGCACTGGAGATACGACGTCTTCTATCCAGGTCAGCCAGCCGGGCTTTTACACACTGACGGCGACCAATTCGCTGGGGTGTTCGGATCAGGATACGATGCAGGTGACCTTCCATCCCGTTCCCGAAATTGAATTTCAGATCGCAAATGAAACCTGCCTGGGCGACGCCTCCGGGATGATCACGGTGATCGTCACCGGGGGGCAGGGCGATTACAGTTATGCCTGGGAAAACAGCCCGGTTGTTGAGTCTGTCTTATCCGACCTGCCGCCCGGCATCTATACTCTGTTGTTGACCGACGGGTCCTGTTCCTATTCCGACAGTGCCGAGGTGTTGCCGGGGATCGACCCTCAGGCGGTTATCCTCAACGCCGACTCCGCCTGCGTGAACGAGCCCTATCTCTTTTTGAACGGATCCACCGACGCCGATGAATATTCCTGGTATATCGGGGGGTCATTAGAGAGTCAGGAGCCGGAATTTGAATTTACTTTTGAAAGCCCGGCTACCTATCTCATCAGCCTGGTAGCCGCCGCCGGTGAATGTTTCGACACCGCCTATTACGCGCTGGTGGTGCAAAACGACAGCATATGCAACCCGGCTTCCAGTGTTTTTGAAGAAAATGTGAGTTACCGCATTTTCCCCAATCCGGTAAAGGACTTGGTGTTCATTCAGGGGTTGTCGCCTGGCACGATCGTCGAGATCTACGATGTCACGGGCGTAACGCGGATCCGGGAGGAGGATACAGATGGGGTGATCGAGGTATTGGGGTTGCCTGAAGGCGTTTATTTTCTCCGGGTTTGGCATGCAGCGTCAACTTTACATCCGGTGGGTGGAGTCTGGTCGTTTATTAAAGGTTAAGTTCCGAAACAGGCGACGATGGTGCCAAAATATTTTGGCACACCACTGGTGCGCTAAATTTATTTGGCGCGCGAAAAGCCAGGCTTTGCGTGGTCTTTAGCTAGAAATTTACAGCCCTTCCCCCCGGGGCTTTCTCACCTCATTCCACCAGATTAGCGCCAGGAAGGGGCAAGAACGTGCAAACACCCTCGGAAGGAATTTTTTTCCGCCACCTTTCCAGATTAAGAGGACTCCTTTTACAAATCTGTAACATTGTTTTACACCCCTTATGCTGCCTGATTCCGGCCTGCCCATATCTTTGTCGCATTGTGTCACCAAACAGAAAATGCCATGCCAGTCCAGATCCTAGCTTTCCTGCTTTTTTTTCAAGTTTACCTTACCAGTCAGCCGGCAGGCGCCATCGTCTATAGATCCGTCGACGGAGGACAGACGTGGCAGGACGCCAGTGGCGGATTGCCCAATGGCCTGCAGGTCAGGGACGTTTTTTCCGAGGGCGGAGCCATTTTATTGGCCGCTGAAAGCGGACTGTTCCGCAACGCCAATCCCTTTTCCACTCCAAATTGGGAGAAACCCGGTTTCCTGAACATGACGGTCAACGGCATTTTTCCTGGGCTGAACGGGCCCTACGTCTACAATTCCGGAAAAGGCCTTTTTCAGGAAATATCAGGTACGGGCATTTGGGTTCAAAAGTACCCTGACTTTAAAGACCGGATGGTGTTCACTGTTTTGGAGATCCCGGGCGGCAGTCTTTTCATCGGCTGCGACAACGGCCTGTTCAGATCCAACGACGGTGGAAAAAACTGGAAACAGATCTTTGTGGAAGACGGGATCATGAGCATCACCACAGCCAATGGCGCGTTGGTCGGGAGCGGATTTCGAGGATTGTGGCGCTCCACCGACAATGGAAATCATTGGGAAAGGGTCCAGGCTGGAGAGGGCGTAGCCTTCCAAATAGCACTCCTGGATGAAGGGATAGCCGCTGTTACTTCCGGTCCGGAAAGGGCAATCGAAGAAATAGCGAACGGGCTGCTTTTTTCTTCCAACAGTGGCAAGACCTGGGAACACCTGGATAAGGGTCTCCCGCCGGTTCGGAGAATTTATGACATCGAACAAGCGGGAGGAAACCTGTTTTGTAGTCTCGATACCGGTATTTACCGGTCTTCCGATCGCGGCAAGACCTGGGAACTCTTGCGCCCGGTCAAAGGTGAACAGCGGTTCGAATTGGCCGTTTCCGGGCAGACCCTCTATGCCGTAGTCGTAGCCGTGGTAGATGGGTGTTGAAAAACCCCGGAATTGCGCTATTTTTAGGGATGATCTCCAATCGTTTTCTCCACAAACTGCTGCCATTGCTCTTTGCCCTGCCCATTATGGTCTTGCTGGTGGCGGTGTCGCCTTCCCAAAACACCGGTGATCTTTCGCCCGAAAAGATCAACCTCGCCCTGCGACGCACCGCCGACGGCCTGCTCCGCGCATCGGGCGACAGCACGAGTCGTATCCCGGCCATTGAACAGGTCGCGGGGGAAGTCTGGCGCATTCGCCTCGACCAGCCGTTCCAATACGAGCAGCTTCCGGCATTGCTCCAGACTTCGCTCGACCTATACGGGATCAAACAGCCCTACGAAGTGGCGGTGCGCCGGTGCGGTGATGCGACTATCGACCTGGGCTATCATCAGCTGGATGTATTGCAGGAGGGCGATGTGCCTTGCACCGGTCGGGAGATGCCCGATGGCTGCCATTTCATCGAGATCACTTTTTTGAAAAATGGCGGCAAAAGCCTTTTGCGGCAAGGCATTACCGCATTGATGCTGCTGAGCCTGGCAGGGTTGACCAGCATTTGGTTTTTCCGTCGCCAAAGATCCCTATCTGGTCAGCCTGGTCCTGCCGGGGATACAGAATGGCTGACATTCGGTAACTCGCGCCTCGATGTCGCCGGCCAGGTGCTCCAATGTGGGAGTACCCGTCAAAACCTGACCTTTCGGGAAACGAAACTGCTGCGGCTGTTCGTCGGCAATCCCGACCGGGTGCTCGAACGGGAATACATCCTTCACCATGTCTGGGCGGACGAAGGGGTTTTAGTGGGGCGCAGCATCGATGTTTTCGTATCGAGGTTGCGGAAAAAACTGGCAGCTGACCCCACGGTCAGCATTGTGGCCGTGCATGGGGTAGGGTACAGACTGGAGACGGGGAAAGAGGGGTAGGGGTTCTCGCCTACTGTTTTACAAATACCGCCTGCTCCATTTGCCCCTTGCCATTTGACAATTGGCACACATACATCCCTTTCTCCAGGCCGGCAATATCCAATACTTCTTCCAGTTGGCCGGGTGCGGAGGTAATGGATTTTCGATACACTTCTGGTCCAACCATGGAATAGATGACTACCAAATAATCTCCCTTTTCCAGATTGCTTGCCCGGATCTGCAGAATATCTCCAGCCGGATTGGGAAAAACCTCCAGCCCGGCCACCGCAGGTTCTACCTTATTTACCCCCGACGGAATATCCACGTTCTTGTACTGAACAGTGACCACCTGCAACTGCGTATTATCCGTTGTGCAGATGGCGATCGGCTCCTTGGACTGGTCGTTCAAAAAATAGTAAGTAACAGTGGTGTCAACCCCAAGGGGGCTCAATTGGAGGTACTGGATCGCGATATCCGTAACATCCAGCCAGCCCAGCGGAGCTATCTTCGCATCGAGGCGGGTTTCGGTGTATTGCGTTCTTTTTTCGCGCAACACATCAAATGTGCCACCGGGAATGGATAAGGAGCCCCAGGCGTCCACCGCATCGAGCCGGTTGATGGCCACCCGGAGGCGCATGGAATCCGGGTTCACAGGCAATTGACCCACTCCTGGCAGGATGCTGGGATGGAAGGGGAGCAAGAGCCCCGAACTGGTTTGATGGATATCGAAGAAATTGACCGGCGCCCGGCTTTGAACGATCGGCGGATAATATTCGGCGATGAGGTCGAGGCTCAGCAGGGATGGGTCCGGGCCGCTAATGCCCAATAACGATACATTCTGCGCAGAAACCTGGAGGTAGGCGTCCACCTCCGGCGTGGTGGTCTGGTAATACAATGTTGCCGATGGAAAAGAATCGAAATCCGGGCCGGCCTGGCCGTCCTGAAAGATCTGTTCGAACGTGTACGAAGGCTGCAGGTTGCTGAAATCCCATTGTTGATCGCCACCCGGCGGAGTCATGACGATTCCCTGGGGCTGGTTGTCCACCGCGAATCGCAGTGTGTCGCCCAAAGCAGGAAATACGGAGTTGGTGATGGTGATCTGGGCGGAAAGCGGGAGTAGAAGGCCCAGGGAGAGCAGGCAGGAGAGGGAGAGGTTTTTCATAATATTATTCAGTTTTTTGAGAAAAAGTGTATGCAAATATGAATCATTCCGAATTTTGATTCTTTGATGTTTTTAAACCGCGAAGGCGCTAAGGACGCTAAGGCATCCAGCCTTGGCACAACAGGTAATTGTAAAGACCCGACGTCTTAGCGTTCTTAGCGCCTTCGCGGTTCATTTATTTTTGAGCTTTTTCAAAATTTAGGATCACTCAAGTAAGGATTGTTTCAGACCCGGATGCGAAATACCAAATTAGAGCATTTTCTTGGATTGAGTTGGATTTTCTTTCTTGGATGAGGGTCTTCCAATGCTAATATTTCCCCAATCCCTTATTTTACTTCCCTAAAATGCTCTTATCATGCGCCCCTTCTTTCTTCTTATTCTTGCGGTTCTTTTATCCACCATTGCCAATGCCCAACCCACCCGCCTCCTCGCCCAAATGACTCCAAAGGAAAAACTGGAACAACTCTTCATGGTGGACCGAAGCTTAGGCTTCGAAAATACCCGCCTGAATATCCCGGCAATCCATTTCGAAGAAGCCCTCCACGGCCTCACCACCCCCGGATCCACAGCCTTCCCGCCATCCATCGCCCTGGCCGCCTCCTTCGATACCCTGTTGATGCAGCGCGTCGCCGGCGCCATCGCCACCGAATGCCGCGCCCAGGGCGTGCGCATGGTGCTCTCGCCGGTGCTCAATCTGGCGACAGACGTACGCTGGGGGAGGGTGGAGGAAACGTATGGAGAAGACCCTTTCCTGACCTCCCAGATGGGGCTGCACTTCGTGCGGACCATCGAGCAAATGGGCGTAGTGACCTGCCCGAAGCATTTCGTAGCCAATCACGGCGAGGGGGGACGAGACAGCTATCCCATCCATTTCAGTGAGCGCTACCTGGAGGAGACGCACCTGGCGCCGTTCAAAACGGCGGTGTTGCAAGGCGGAGCCCGGAGCATCATGACGGCTTACAACTCCCTCGACGGCAGGCCTTGCACGGCAAATAACTGGTTGCTCAACGAAAAACTGAAAGGGGAGTGGGGCTTCCGCGGATTCGTCATCAGCGATGCGGGGGCAACCGGCGGGGCCAATGTGCTGCATTTTACAGCGGCCGATTATGAAGACGCCGGCCAACAGGCGATCGAGAACGGACTGGATGTGATCTTTCAAACCAGCGCCGATCACCTGGCACTGTTCGAACGGCCTTTCCTCGACGGCAGCATCGACCCGGCTATGATCGACAGTGCGGTGGCCCGGGTGCTGCGGGTGAAGTACGAATTGGGGCTGTTCGACGATCCTTCCGGCGAGGTTTTCTCACCGGATATGGCCGCCCACCGGGCGCTGGCCAAAGAGGCAGCCCTGAAGTCGATCGTATTGCTGAAAAACGACGAGCGCAAGGTCCTGCCCCTGTCTCCGGAATATCGCCGCATCGCGGTGATCGGTCCAGATGCCATGGAAGCCAGGCTCGGTGGGTATAGCGGGCCTGGCAATGAGCCTGTCAATATCCTCCAAGGCTTGCGACGTGAACTGGGTGATGCTTGCACTATCGAATATGCCGAAGGGCCGGGACGCTCGGATACACCATGGACCTTCGTCCCGCCTGATGTGCTGTTCCACAAAGCGGACCAGGGCCTTGAAAAAGGCCTGCAGGGCACCTATTTCGCCAATATCGATATGACCGGTGATCCTGCCTTGGAGCGTATCGACGCAGATATCCGCTTTCAATGGACGCTCTCTTCGCCCGATCCGGCTATCCCTTACGATTTCTTTTCGGTAAAATGGGAAGGCCTGATCGTGCCTTCGGAAACGGGGCGTTTTCAGATCGGGATCGATGGAAATGACGGTTATCGCCTCTACCTCGACGATGAGCTGATTCTCGACACCTGGCGGGGGCAGAGCTACCACACCACGCTGGCCGATGTGGATTTCGAGGCCGGCGAGCCTCGCCGGCTGCGCATCGAATACGCCGAGCCCTCGGGCAATTCCTGGTTCCGCCTGATCTGGACCCTCGGAGTGCAAAACGACACCGAGAAGAAGATCCGCGAAACAGTGGATCTGGCCAGGACCAGCGATGCCGTCATCGTGGTGGCCGGGATCGAAGAGGGGGAGTTCCGGGATCGGAGCATTCTCGCGCTGCCGGGCCGGCAGGAGGAGCTGATCCTGCAGCTGGCCGAGACTGGCAAACCCCTGGTGGTCGTGCTCGTGGGCGGCAGCGCCATCACCATGGATCGTTGGCTCGACCGCGTGAATGCCGTGGTGGATGTCTGGTACCCCGGCGAAATGGGAGGAGAAGCCGTGGCCGAAGTGCTGAGCGGACGCTTCAATCCCGCCGGCCGCTTGCCCATCACCTTCCCCATGCGGGAGGGGCAGTTGCCGCTGGTCTACAACCACCGACCCACCGGTCGAGGCGACGATTACGTCGATGGCTCCGGGCAACCGCTGTTCCCCTTCGGCTATGGTTTGAGCTACACCACATTTGAGTATTCCGATGCTGTGCTGGAAAAGCGACACCCCTCATCCGATACGACCGTCCTGTTTTTTACGTTAAAAAATGCAGGCGCATGGGACGGAGAAGAGGTCGTGCAGCTCTACATCCGAGACGAACTGTCGTCGGTTTCCCGTCCCGTGAAGGAGCTCAAGGGCTTCCAGCGCGTTTTCCTGAAAGCAGGAGAAGAACGGCGGCTTTCATTCGACATCACCCCGGATATGCTCTCCATGCTCAACGAGGACATGGAAACTGTGGTGGAGCCCGGTTTTTTCCGCATCATGGTCGGTGGATCGAGCAGGGATATAAGGGTGAGGGAGCGGATGCAGTGGTAGTTAAAATGGATCAATTTTCCGTTTCACGATCTCTCCAGGTTACGGAACCATTGCATAATAAAATCAGCCTGCTCCTCCGTCTCCGGCACCGGATGTTCCCGGTGGCGGCTGACCTTTTCGAAAACTTCTGCGATGGGTACACCACGGTTGACCAATATTCCGGCGGCAGCCATGGAGGAACGTCCTATACCCCCGTGGCAATGAACGACCACGTTTTTCCCCTCATCCAGTTTTTTGGAAAGAGATTGGGTAAAGGCTGAAAAGGCTGCTTCGTCATTCGGAACCCCGAAGTCGGGGATGGGAAAGTGCCGGAATTCAATGTTGTGAACTAAACAAAGACGCGATTCTGCCGTCAGGTCGAGGGATCTTTGTTCCCAATCCTCCAACAGGCAGACCACCAGGTCGACGCCCTGGGCTTTCAGGCCTTTGATATCATCTTCCAGTTTATTCCCTTCCTGCGGCCGGGGCATCATGCCCAGCCGTCCCGGGGCGGTTTCCGGTTCCAGGATCCAAAAAATCCTGGGGTGAATAGGCTCAGTCATTTTTCCAGCTTTCAAAGGATGCTTTTAATGCCTCCACTACCTTCTCATCCGTTCGGAAGGACCAATCGAGCGATTTATAGGTTGTCGTTGCATCGTCGGAGGTATGGAAGAAGACAACGGAACGGATCATGGGATAATCGGCAGGTATGGACCGCAGCGCCTCACTGAGCCATTCCGAACGGTCGCCACCTACGGCCAGCGAACCGAATTCGGTGATCATCAGGGGCTTTTGGTAGGGCTCGACGGCCGTATAGAACTTCCTTACGACCTCGTCGAAGCTCCACCATTGACTCCAGGTCGCCACCGTGCCGTAGTTGAGCACGGAAATGCCGATCCAGTCGACGTAGTCGTCGCCGGGGTAGTAAATGTCGTAAGGGGGGTAGGCCGGGTGGGGCGACCAGACCCAAAGGACGTTGTCGGCGCCTTTTTCCCGGAAAAGATCGACCACATGCCGCCAGGCGGCAACAAAGTCCTCAGCGGAGTTATTTTGGGGTCCCCAGGGATAGCGGTAGGGGTCGTTCATTTCGTGCCCCATGCGCAGCAGGAGCGACACTTTCAGCTTTTGAGCATCCGTGGCCCATTTTTCGATATAGCTGTCATATTCGCCTTCGGCAATGGCCTTCAGGCCTCCTTCATTCTTGTTTTCCGGGTTTTTCACCGGGAAGATCGAAGGGTCAAAATCGTCGAGCCAGGGCTCCCAGGTAAGCAGGGGCATTGACCCCAGGTCGTATATGGTCTGGGCACGAAGGGCAGGGAATAGTTGCTCTTTATGACTTCCCCATGCGGTATAAAAGGAAATGATGGGGAAATTAATGCCCAGCGTATCCTCCAACGCCACGATGGGTTCGTATGTATCGGCGGTATGGTTATCGAAGGCGCCCAGGAAGATGGTATCGGGCCTGCGCATCAGATCGAGGTCCTTGCGGTAGCGGTCAAACCATTTCAATTGGGCCGAACGGGTCCGGTTACCGTTTTTTCCGAGCACATTGCGTTCGAAGCGAGCGATCCCCGTCTGAAGCGACACGGCCAGGTCTTCCAGCGGCCCGCGTCCCTTGTCACCGGCGAAGGTCAAAAGGAAAAAGAATAAAGAGCCGATGGCCAGTGCGATGAGAACGGCAATAATACGGGGGGCGGGTTTTTTCATATTTTATGGAATAAATGCAATCTTAAACAACTAAACATTTGGCTCTAGCCTGGGGTTCGGATCGCTTCCAGGTCTACCTCCTCCCAGGGCTCCTCGGCCTTTATTTTCCGGGATTGCCAGGCGGCGTACACCCCTCCGAACGTCATGAAAAAAGCAATGGCTGCAAAGGCGACCATGCCCCAGATCTCACTGCTGGTAAGTGCCATACGGGTTTCAGGAGTATAGTATCTTCGTTGAACGACTACAAAGACGAACGTGGCAAGGAATAGTAACTGATGCACCAGCAAGGGCCGTACAAAAGGCGTAAACCCTTTCACCGCTTGCTTGGCCGTCGGAATGTAGGGGATTTCCGCATTGCGGAGGGCAAGCAAAAAGCCGCGCAAAAAAACCGGCCAACAGGCAAATTTGAGGAACATGCCCCGCCAGTGGATGCCCCGCTCCATCTGCGGATGGCAAAGCCATTGCTGCACGTACAGGTAAACCAGTACGCTGATCAGCGCCATGGGCAACCATTTTATCAGGAATTCCAGGAAGTCCATGTGTGCCGGCAGCAGGTTGAACCAGAAGAACAGGTAGGGAAATGCGATGAATAAAAACAGGGTCAACCCGTTGATGTAATAAGTACCGATGCTGAGGTAGGACAGGCGTTGCCAGAAGCTGAGTTTTTTCCATAGGCGCGGCAACTCCGCGAAGAGAACTTCATGCACGCCCCGCGACCATTTCAATTGTTGTTTGCAGAAGGATCCGAGATCTTCGGGTACCAGTCCGCGGCTCACCACGATGGGCGCATAGACGGATTTCCAGCCCTCCGAATGGATCCGGATGGCGGTGACCAGGTCTTCGGCCAGACCGATCCCGTGGCCGCCGATGCTCTCCAGCGCTTTTCGCCGGAAGGTGCAGTTGGCCCCGATAGCAACCGCGGTGTTGTAACCGTGCATCCCCATCTGCGTGGGACCATAAAATCCGTAGGTCTGCTCCGCAGCGCCGGCTGCCGTGAACGACCGGTATTGATTGTAGTAGGTCTGGGAAACTTGCACATAGCCCAGTTTCTCCTCTTCGAAATAACCCAATACCTCATCCAGAAAATTGGGAAAGGGGATGTGGTCGGGATCCAGCACAAGGATGAAATCTTCCCGGGTCAACTTCAGGGCGGCATTGATCTTTCCAGCTTTTGCCCCCGGCAGGCCGACCAGTTCGAGCCAGACGGTGCTATTGCGCTCGGCCACTTCGCGGAAACGCGGGTCCCGGGTGTCATCCAGCAAATATGTCGTATGCGGGTACCGGATGCGGACGCAGGCGGCGAGGGTCTTTTCGAACATGCTCAGGGGCTCCCCGGGAGAACTGGTGGTGAAGATGGCGACCTTCAAACCTTCCGGCGCTTTCTTTTTCGCCGGTTTTTGAATGCGAAAGTAGGATATCCAGAGCAGGAGCATCCGGATGATCCCCCACCAGAAGATCAGGGTGAGGATAAGAAACAGCAGGGGAGAGGCGACGTGCTCTTCACGGAACCACCAGTCGCCGAACTGAAGGATACTGATGAGTCCGGCTGAGGCCAGTATGCCCAGTCCGGCTTTTTTCAGCCGGCTTGACGGGGCCGCTTCCCGGTATTGCCATAGCGCTTCCTGTGTTGCGCTTCTCCGCATCATTATGCTTTGGTGAAAAGGTATTGAAACTGCAAACCTACGGAATGCGAAGTGTAAAATAAGAGTTGTTGGTAGGAATAAGCAGCTCCGATCGAACTGGAGGCATTGATTTTCCAGCTGCCTTCAAAATTCAGTTCCAGGGGAAAAAAGCGGTCGGATTGGAATTCCCGGTGAAAATACACCGTTCCTTCCTGATCCTGGTCCAGGAAGAAATAAGGGATGGCTGCTTTTGCAAAAATACCTGCGCTGCCCCGGAGTGCAAGGTGAATGTTTTTCAGGCGGGATACCTGAACGGAAGCAAGCAGGGCGTGGGCATGTTGATCCTTTGGGGTAAAGTAGGGGTCGAAGATCCCCGTCGGCTGAAACCGGTTCTCGCCGGCATTGGCGATGGAAAACCCATAACCCGCCTGGATCCGGAACCCCTGACCGTCGAATACCGGAGCCAGAAGCCAGGCATAAACCGTATGTACATAATTGTCGTCGGGGAAGATCTGTCGCTCCAACGCGGCTTTCCCAATCCACTTATCGGAGCGGTTGTAATGGACCGCTACATGAAAGAACCGCTCCTGAAGGGGCTGCCGAATGCTTTGAAGGGTGTACAGATAAGGCCTTTTTTCCAAACCGGCTTCCAGCGCGAAATGAGCGGGGAGGGTTTGGTAAAGTCCGATCCCCCAGGTAATGCTCCCTTTGCTCTCGTTTGTAAAAGGAGCGAAAACCCCTGCGCTGCACCCGATCCGGGTCCGGGTGCGGCTGAGGTAGATCTTGTTGCCGAGAGTGGTTTGGAGAAATGGATAGCCCACTGAATCAGTGGCGGACTGTCTGAAGCGCACCTCCAGCGAAGGGGCCAGGAGCCAGGATTGGTACCATCCGGTTTCCAGGCTGGCCTGATAGTTGTTCAGGGGCTGGTCGTCGGTAAACCAGGAGGGACTCAGCCTAAGGTGGGGCGTGGTTTGATTGCGGACATCAGAAAGGATTCCCTTGGCATTGCCGTTTTCAGGATCTTGTTCCAATAACCAATAAGCCAGGTTCCCGGCCTTTTGGGTGTGGCCGTTCCATAAATGGATATGGGCCAGCATTGTATTGGCTTCGAGGTTTCCCGGATCGTGCGCTAGATAGGCGAGGAGCTGCGTTTTTGCAGGGTAAATCTTGCCCATTTCCCAAAGTATGCGCCCATATTCCAGATGGAGGGAGTATGCCTCGGGAAATGCACGGAAGGCCCTGTGGAAGACGGCCTCCATCCTCTTAAAATCCTTTTTCCAATAAAGGACCCACGCATGGAGGATAGTGGCATCCAGATCATGATGCCTGGCCGTATAATGGACCAGCAGTTGATCGGCGTCTTCCAGTTCTAGTCCATAGGCCTTTTTCTGGGCTAGGGAAAGCGTGTCATCGGTTTGAAGGAATGCCTTTGCCGGGAACAAAAGCAGAAGGGCAAGCGCCCAAAATACATATTTCATTTCATTTATATTCCTTCCAAAAGTAAGGAATTGGGCAGGAGCTATCCAAGTAAAGAAAGGAAGATGGTCGGTCGGCCGACCATCTTCCCGTCTTTACTTCATTTTGTAAAGCGTATCGATTTCCCAGATCGTGGGGTCTTTCAGCATACGCTTCAAGGCCTTCCGGTTGGGATCGACCACGATCAGGTCCGAATCCTGGCGGACGATGGGGGTGAAACCGGAGAGGGTTTTCGCAGCGTTTTCCTTTTCCAGGCTCAGGTCGTATACCATGACGCGCCCCTGGTTCCCCTGGAAGGGATAAATGATCCAGCATTTTTTTTCCTTGTCCCAATAGTTGGCGATGTAGTAGCGTTTGAATTTTTTCAAAACGAGCGAATCACTCAGGTACATGTCATTTTCTGCAGGGGTTTCATTATCATTCAGGTAGACGGAATTTGGCCGAAGGATCAATGCGATCTCTTCTCCGGCCGGACTATCGGTGTAAGTGCCCAACAGGGCGTGCGGGAACTCCTCCAGTTGTTTTTTGCCGGCCGGTTGGGGTTGCTGGAACCCAATAGTCAGGCAGGAAGAGAAAAAAAGGAAGGAAACCAGGAAAAAACTATAGCGTAGCATGATGGGGGAGAGTTGGTGTACCCATTAAGCGAAAAAAGGGGTCGGAATATTTTACATTCGTGCAACCATTTTAAGCACATGCATACCTACCTATTAAAACCGTTGCATCACCATCAAAACGCAAAACGGATTTGCCAGAACTGAACGAAATCCTCGAAGGCTGCAAGCGGGGGGAACGGCTTGCTCAGCGGCAATTGTATGACCTGTACAAGGGTAAATTATTTTCCCTGTGCCTTCGCTATGCAGATAGCCGGGAGGATGCGGAAGATATGCTGCAGGAGGGATTTGTCCAGATCTTTAAAGACCTGCACCAGTTCAAGATGCAGGGAAGCCTGGAAGGATGGATGAAGAAGGTAGTGCTTCACGTAGCACTCCAGTACCTCCGGAGGCAAAAACGGAACGTACAGACGAGAGAACTTGGCATTTGGGACGAATTGAATGTGGCCGAAGAAGCGGAAGACCTGCCTTTTTCAGAAGACATGGTGAAATTGGTGCTTCATTTCGTCCATAAAATGCCGGCGGGGTTCCGCACCGTATTGAACCTGTACATTATGGAAGGATATACCCACGAACAAATAGGCGAGGCCCTGGGAATATCCGCAGGCACCTCGAAATCCCAGTTGAGCAGGGCAAAAGCGTATTTGAAGAAAATGCTGGACAGAAGCCTGGCCGGTTGAATAATAGCAGACTATGGAGAAAAAGATACCAAACGACAACCTTGAAAAATTCCTCCAACGGGCATTGGGAAATTTAGAGGAAAACCCTTCGGCCGGTTTGTGGGATAAAATTGCAGCCGACCTGCCCCCGGCCGCGGCGCCGTTGACAATGGCTTCCCGGATGGTCCTGGCCCAAAAATGGGCGGCTGGAATTGCAGCTGCCTTATTGATCGGATTTTCGACTTTTCAATATTTTCACCACAGAGCAGAAATTACCCGACTGTCTGAGGAATTGTCTTGTACACAACTGGAATTGCGGGACCTTCAAGAACGGACTGTTGCCCACATCCGGCAGCAGGAAACCGCCCCGAATGAAAACACAGCTATTCAGCTAGCCGAGCCGCCGGTAAAAGTGGTTTATGTCCCGCATGCCGGAACGATCTTCCCGGCGCTTCAATATACGGGCGCCGGGATCTTCCGTTCCGAAATGACCCCGGAATCCGAAGCCCCATTGGAGCAAACGCTGGAACTGGTTTCCGCCTTTGAGCCGGTGCCCATTTCCCCTGCAGAACTGACCGGAACGAAACCGGATCTGCCGACTGAAATGGCTCCGCCTATCGAGGTGTTCCGGAAAAAAAGCAGATCGAAGTGGTCTGCCGGAGTGCAAGCTGGCGCCGGTCAAACTACCTTCCGCCATACGCCGGGCACGATCCCTTTCTCCGGAGGAGGCGAACATCAGGAACAGGTGCGGTCTGTCAATGTGGAAACGGTGCAATACTCCAGAAATGTGAACGCCGGTTTTACGGTAAACTACGGACTGGGAAAGAACTTTGCACTGGTCACGGGACTTCAGTACCGCCGGTTTGAATCCCAGGTGGCACATAACCCCGAACTGAAATTTGGCGACCGGGAAGAACATGAAGGCGGCCCCGGACAGTACAATGGGTACAAATTCAATTATTTCCTCAACGTTCCATCCGGCACCATGCTCGTCACGCTTAGCGCCGAAAAGGCTAACCCGAACGAAATGATCTCCAGTCACGAAAAATTGGAGGTAACCCTCACTACCGATGAAAAAATCGAATTTGTGAGCGTGCCTTTGATCCTGGGATACCAGGTCGGTCAAGGACGGTTTTCCGGGCAGCTGAGGGCCGGGCTGATGGCCAATATCGGCATGGGCTATCAGACCGAGTTACGTAACTTGTCTTATGGAAATCAAAAATTTCAGCCCCTGGGCAAGGGCGCTCAGATCACGCCGCCCGAATTGCACCCGGTATCCTTCGACTACTACCTGGGCGCCGGCCTGGCTGTCGATTTCACCCCGGCCTGGAGGCTGGTTTTGATGCCTTCCTTCTCCGGCGGCCTGACCCAGAAGATCGATGGCTTGTTCAAGGATCCGAAAGACTTTTCACTCGGAGCAAACGCCGAGATCAACTATCGTTTTTAACCATTTTCGAACCGAATAAAAGGAGGTGGCCCTGCCCAAAAATTATTTCGATCGGCATGCAACCCCGGATCATGGCCTAACACCTTAATAAGAAAAAGCTAGCTAATCCCGGATATCCCCAACTGTTTCTTAATCCACAAAATTCTCATTAAATGAAGAAATTTCTTTTCGGCCTGCTCCTTGCAGGCACAGGGATCTTCTTTTTCGCTTGTCAACAGGAGGCTATGCTGCTGCAGGACAGCGCCCTGATCCAGCAGATCGCTTCTTCTGCAGTGAAAACGGCCGTGAGCCCCGAGGCTTTGCCGGCAGAGATCACCAACTATGTTTCCACTAACTATTCCCCACTTTCCATTGAAAACGCCTCTTTTGTAAAGAAAATGGGGTATGAGGTAATGCTGGAAAACAATACTTTTTTGTACTTCAATGGCAACCAGGATTGCCTCGGCGCCGGTGACGGTCCTGGTGGATTTGGAGGCCCGCATCCGCATCACCCCCATGGCTGCATGGCCGGTGATACCATCGATCTGGCTACGCTCCCGACGGCTATTACGGACTATGTAACATTAAACAATCCGGATGCCACCATTTCCGTGGCTGTGCTCAAACTCTCCGGAAAATATGGTGTGGAACTCTCCGACGGCACAACCATGATCTTCGATCCGGAAGGGGTATTCATCACCCTTTGCGGCGAATGTCCGGGTGGTCCGCCTCCTCCCCATCCCGGCTGCATGTCGGGCGATACGGTAGATGTAGCAACCCTTCCGCAGGCTGCTCAGGACTTTGTTATTGCGACATACCCCGATCTGACCATTCAAACCGTAGTGGTCAAACCGATTGGCTTCTATGCCGTGGAATTGTCGGATGGCATGATCCTTCTGTTTAACCCGGATGGGGTGTTCGTACACTTCTGTGGTGAAGGCCCAGGCGGTCCAGGCGACGGCCCTCATGACGGCCCGCACCCGGGATGTATGGCTGGCGACACCATTGCGGTGACCGACCTGCCGCAGGCTGCACAGGATTTTGTGGCCACGACCTATCCTACCCTCACCATCCAAACGGTGGTGGTGAAATTGAACGGGTTTTATGCCGTGGAACTGTCTGATGAGCAGGTGCTGTTGTTTGACGCAGCCGGCGTTTTCATCCACGAATGCGATGGCGACGGCCCGGGTGGCGGACAAGGTGGCCCCGGCGGTGACGGTCCTGGCGGACCTGGCGGACCCGGTGGTCATCACCATCACCACTGATCCGTTGAACCCAATAAGAGCTGCCCTGTTTTTGCATGGCAGCTCTTATTTATTTTGAGCCTTCCTATTTTCCGGTAAGAAGAAACCAAACCCTGTCGTAGGAGATTATGTAGTGCAATAAAGCTACTGCGGCAAATCCCATACTCGAGGTCTTGTGTCCCAGATCATACAGGCACCAGGCGGCGGCGCAAAACAAAATGACCTCGATCGCCAACCGGATAATTCCCGGGGTATTTACCAACCCGTGGCCGTGATCGCCGGAAGTCCTGAAAATTCCCCAAACGGCAGCTGCGGCCAAGGGCAGCAGGATGGCCATAACAATCCCCTTCCAAGCTTCGAACCGGCCGGCCCCCCACATTCCCAAAGCCACCAGGATCACGATCTCCAGAGCGAATCGCACGATCAGATTGATTGGATTTTGACTCATGGCGCTATATTTTATTCACTTAAGAATCCTTCCTCATTTTTTTGATCACCAGGCGGTCGTATGCCAGTACGGCGAGCGCTGAAAACAAGGCCAGTCCTGCAAAAATGGCCCACATGGTGCCGGGCTTTTGCAGATCCCGGGCGTAATGGCCATACAACTGACCGGAAAGGATACCTCCAAAAAGGTTGCCCAAAGCCACACACCAGTAGAAATACCCCATATACATCGCTACTTTGTCCGGAGGGGCGATCTTTCCGGTGTATTCCTTTGATTTTGGACTGGCCATCATTTCCCCAAACGAAAAAATGAGGATACCGGCCAGTACGATCCAGCCGGTTGAGCCGAATACCAAAACCGAAAAACTGACGACGGTGATCATAACCCCCCAGAATATGGTCGTAAAGGCCTTCAGGCGGGTGACGAGGTAGGATACCAGGACCTGGAACAGGATGATCGCACCCGCGTTGAAGTTGATCATGTATTCGGGGTTGACCTGCCCTTCCGTGACCATAGACCCGCTGACGGCAACAGCCATTTTGGGAAGCCCAATGAAATTCAAAAAATTGGTAAAACCGGCCAAAATATCAGACGTGTCGGTGAAGTCGCGAATATAGAGCGGAAGGGTGTAAAAGAGCTGATTGAAACTGGTCCAGAAGCCCGACATGATCAGCAGAAAAAGGGCAAATCTCCAGTCGCCCAGTTTCATGGGCTGCAAGAGCCAGAATTTTCGCTCCTCCCCGGATAGGCGCAACAACAGGTCGAAACCGAGGTTCAGAATGACCCATATGCCTGAAATGATCCAAATGTGATTCCAGGTAAAATGAGGCCCTGAGGTGAACTTGGAACCGATCACCAGTAGGATCAGCAGGCCGAACACGAACAGGAAAAAGCGGCCGTTGCCGAGCACTTCTACCATGTCGGAAAGGACTTTCCTGAGGGTACGCGGGTTGGCAGAGGCACTCTCCGAGGTGGGTTCTTTAAAGAAAATCGCAAGTATGATGAAGTTAATGGCGATCCAGGCGGAAGAGGCAATGAAAACGTATTTCCAATCCCACCCGCGCACGATGCCGGCAACAAAAGGACCAACGAATCCGCCGATGTTGACCATCATGTAAAAGATACCGAATCCGGTCGAGGAGGTCCGGTCATTGGTGGTTCTCGATACCGTTCCGATCACTACGGGCTTGAACATGGAAGCCCCGACGGCCACCAGCAAAAAAGCCAGAAAGAAAGTAGGGAAGGATTTGAACTGCCCCAGCAAATAATAGGCCGGCACCAATACCGTAAAGGCGGCAAAGAGCATGCGTTTGTACCCGTACCGGTCGGCCAGGGCTCCGGTCACCACGGGAAAGAGATAGAGGAAAAAGGGAACCACCCCTTGCAATACCCCCCGGTCTTCATCGCTGAAGCCAAGTCCTCCGTTTTCCACTTTACCGGTGATGTAGAGGGAAGAAACCGCAAAAAAGCCATACCAGGCCATGCGTTCAAAGATCTCCATGGTATTGACCGCCCAGAAAGAGCGGGGGAATTCGCTGAGCCGAATCCGGGTCTTATCTGCCATAAACGCTGTTTTTGATGCAGGTGTAAGGATACGAATTTTCATGCAGAAAATTAGTTTAAAGCCCTTGCGACCTTTGGCAGCAGGGGCTTTAAACTAATTTTGGCAAAAAATCACCCAAAAACTTCCGTTTTTCACTTAATCCCGGGCCCAATTGAAGGGGCGAAAAATTTGCTTGTATTTTGGTGAAAACAATGGATATGAAAAACCAGCTCGCCCTCCTGACCTTATGCCTGTTCTTTTCCGGGTTTAGCCTCCTGGCTCAACCGCTTTCCGGCGATTACACGATCGGCGGACCTGCACCCGATTATCCGACCTTTACGGACGCGGTGGACGCGCTGATCTCCAACGGAGTCGATGGACCGGTGCTTTTTACGATCGCCGACGGGACGTATTCGGAACAGATCTCCATCCCTGAAATTACCGGTGCTTCCAGTGCCAATACCATCACCTTTTTGGGAAATGGGATTTTTACATCCTTGTTATTCACCGGATCGTTCAGCCAACGTGCAGGGATCGAATTGAATGGGGCGGACCATATCATTCTGGACAACATACAGATCCACGCCATTGACCAATACGGTTGGTGCATCCACCTGCACAATGGGGCTGATAATAACACGATCCGCAACTGCATTTTGGTGGCAGAAGGGGTGATCCAGAACGAAGATGCAGCCATCGTGGGGTCCAACTCTACAACGAATACGGCGGTTGCAGGGGATGTCGCCGATAGTCTGGTCATTGAAAACAACCACCTCGATGGGGGCTGGAATGCGATCGAACTCTATTCCAGTGGCAACGCCTACCTGCGCATCAATGGGAATACCATAAACAACTTTGGCCGCTGGGCCACCCGGATCGTCGGATTTAACGACTTTACCTATAATGATAACGACCTTTATTCCAACACCGATGGCTCGGTCAGTGACCACCTGTTTGGATTGACTGCCCTGAACTGTGCCAATCCAGGGCGGATCAACGGAAACCATATCCTGTTAAACCACCTCAAACGCATCTCCGGCATTAGCCTGAACAATACCTCCGGAACGGTCGATGACAAGATCCTTATCGCCAATAATGCCGTTATTATTATCGGCGAGACGAATGAGGTCCAGGTCCGCGCATTTGCCCTGCAAGGGACGAGCGGTCAGGTCAAATTCTACCACAACTCGGCCAGCATCAATACCGACCCCAGCTCCAGGGCCCTGATTATGGAGGCCAACAACTCGGGAGGGGTCGAACTGGTCAACAATATCTTTGCAAATTTTGGACTGGGGCTTGCTCTGGATATCGGAGATCCCACGGATGTTGTACTCTCCGATCACAATGATTTTTTCAACCTTAGCGGTGAACTCGTCCTCTGGGGTGGGAACACTTATACCAGTTTGACATCCTATCAATCTGCCTCGGGATTTGATGTCCACTCTTTGGCTGTAAATCCGGAATTTGCGAACGTAGAAAGCAATCTCCACGCCGAATCGCTGGTTATGGACAATGCCGGGATCCCGGTTCCGGAGGTGAGCGATGATTTTGATGGCCAGTTGCGGCATCCTGCCACCCCCGACATGGGAGCCGACGAGTTCTTTTTCGACTCCCTGGATGTGGTGAACCTACAACTGATCCAGCCCGTCACCGGCATGTCGCCGGATGGCAGTGCGGAAGTGCGGGTACTCCTGGCCCATTTTCAGCTGAAATCGGTCACCGATATACCGGTCGCGTACACCATCAATAACGGACCTCCGGTTTTCGATACGATCGGGCTGCTTTTACCCAACAGCACGGTCGAATTTGCTTTCGGGACCCCGGCCGACCTCAGTGCCGAGGGTACTTACCAGGTTATGGTGTACAGCGACTACTGGAACGATACCGATCGATCCAACGATACGATCTACCAAAACATCCAGTCTGCGATCTGTCGATCGACCTGGGCGGGGATGTGACGGTTAAGGAATCGGACGGCATTTTCACCATTGATGCCGGCGCAGGGTTTGCGTCTTACTTGTGGCAGGACGGGTCTACCGGGCAGACGTTTCAAATTAACCCCACCGGTATTTTCGGAAATGACACCTTGCAGGTGATCCTCAAGGTGACCGACAATCTGGGCTGCCAGGCAACCGATACGCTTACGGTCTTTTTGATCGATGATTTGACCGGGGTATTTTCCAGAAATGAACCGGTCCGCGTTTTTATTTCTCCCAACCCGTCGGCAGGGCCCGTCGCATTGGAAATCCAGGGCGCGACAGGGAAAATGACCTATCAATTGCTGGATACCCAGGGCAGAGTGGTTGAGGAAGGGGCATACACCGGCCCGGGTCCAATGGATCTGGATTGGAGTGGATTTCCGTCCGGGGTCTATTTCATCCGGCTTCGGAGTGAAACGGGGGAAAGCTACGGGCGACCGGTTATTCTGGGCCGCTAACTATTTTGAGTTTTCATCTGGCCCGAACCATCAATGCCGTCTTCTGCCGGACGCCTTCCAGCTTTAAATGCAAGTAGTAATTGCCTGCCGGGAGCTCGCGGCCGTTGAATGGAATTTCATGGGTGCCGGCATTGAATTTCCGGTCGACCAGCACGGCCAATTCCTGACCCATTCCGTCCAACACGCTCAGGCGCACCCATTCGTCTTTCGTTTGGAAGCGGATAACCGTCGACCCGGTGAACGGATTGGGGAAATTGCCCAGATCGATCGAATCGCCGATGCCGGGGCGTTCGCGGACGGAATCGGGCGTGCCGCAAGTGGTCACGGGGAGGTAATGAAAGCCTTCGTAGAGCAAGGTCTTGACCGTTGCCTTTGGTACGTTAAACCAATCCATCAGCACGGATCCGTATACGTCCCGGAAGTCGTATTGCATCGGCACCCCTTCCTGAACAGCCACATCTTCGGCGATGATGGGATTGTCGCCCAGAACGATCCCTTCGGTACAGGCGCCAAACAGGATCAGCGGCGCCGCGGTGCCGTGGTCGGTGCCGTAACTGCCGTTGGAACGGATCTGCCGGCCGAACTCGGAAAAGGTCATGCCCATCACCCGGTCCTGGAGCCCCTGTGCCACCAGATCATCCTGAAAGGCTTTGATAGCACCGGATAGGGTGTCCAGCAGTTTGGCATGAACACCCGTAGTCGGACTGCCCTCCACCACCTGGTCGCCGTGCGTGTCGAAACCGCCGAGGCTCACAGTGTAGATCTTGGTTTTCAGGCCCCCGGAGATCAGCAGGGCCACGTTCTTGAGCTGGTTGGCCAGTTCGGTGTCGGGGTAATTCGCCTGGTTGCTGCCCAGATTGGCGGCGGCATGGATCTGCGTGGAATATTGGTTGGTCAGGCTGATGGATTCGCGTACGAAGGCGAGTTCCTCCCCGAAAAGGGTGCCCGCATACTCATCGGTATTCCATTCGGCCAGATTGCTCAGGGTGAATGGATCACTCAGCGTTATGGCAAAATTGGACACGGGCCCCTGGCAGGTTTCGGATACCAGGAATCCCATGGTAATGGCGAAAGGATCGGGAAAGTCCGTATTCGGATAATCCTCCGGGTAGCCGGGATATTGCTGGTTGAGATAGCGACCCGCCCAACCGGAGGTCCAATATTCGTTTGCGGGTGAACCGGAGGCCCAGATCTCAATGGAACGGAAGTGAGAGCGGTTCTGGTTGGGATATCCGACGTTTTGAATGAACCCGAGTTTTCCATCCTCAAACATGGTTTTCATCCCGCTTAATTTCGGGTGCAGGCCGAGAGTATCGGTCAACGGCAGGATATTGGCTTCCGGAATGAGGATATTCCCTCTTACGGTGACCAGGTTGTCGTACTGGTCCAGGGGGATCAGGGTGTTCAATCCGTCGTTGCCGCCGTTGAGCTGGATGAGCACAAGGACCCGGTCTTCGTCATCATTGATGGCGCTAAACAGCCGGGATTTGGCCAGGGCCGATAGACCGAAGCCGTTCAACAAGATCGGGCCGCCGACCGCTACCCCCATATTTCTAAGAAAATCTCTTCTTTTCATAATTCTTTGCACTCCCGGGAAGGGATGATTTTAACTCAGGAAAAAATCGGGCATAGTGACCATGGATCGAACAAGCGCCCGGAATTTGGCTTCTACCGGATTGGCAACAGCCGGGTTCGCCGGATCGGCAGCATAGGCCTGGTATTCAACCGTCCATTCAAAATCGGGTAAGCCAGGCAGCAGGATCGCTTTCAGGGCGTCTTTTCGCTCCTGCGAAATGGGTTTGGGGAAAAGCAAACGCACACATTCCTCCACCACCGCATTGGGATCGTCGGGACTATCGAGCTGGTCGAGCAGTTTCAGGGCTTCCACCCGCATCACCTGGCCATTGGCCTGGAAGGGGAAAAAGCCGGCATCGCAGAATCCTTCGGAATAATCCATGCGCAGGGGCAAGGTAGAGGCGTTGAGCCAGTTCCGGTAATAGAGCGGTTCCCGGTAATACGCCTGCCAGCCTGCTACTTCCGGAACTTCGAAATAGCTCATTTGCATTTTGCGGGAAAATCCCCAGATGCGATACCAGGAGTCGTAGATCTCGTCAAGGCCTGTGGAGGTTTCCACTTCGAAGGTTTTCACGATCGACATCAGGAAATCGACTGGATTTTTTATGATCACCCCTGCAAAGGCGGCATCGAAGAAATGTTCGCTCTTCAGCAATGCCTGCAAAGCCGGTTTGATCTCGAAGTCATTGCTGAGAAGTATTTGAGCCATGGGGGCGATGACATCCGTCTCCACGACTTCGTTGATCTGGTAGAAGACAAACCAGCGATAGAGCTTCCGGCAGATGAACCGGGCCACTTCTTCCTGTTGAAAAATGATATCGATCAGGTGTTTGTACTCCTGATCGCCCATGTCGGTGATCACTTCGTTGTTGAAGTGGTCGGAAAGTACTTTGGTGCCATCGTCGTGCCGGTCGGGATGAAATTCGGCGCCGAAAGTACCGTCTGTACTTTCGATCGTGAGCCCAAAAACAGTCCAGCCCGACAAGACCCTTGCCATGGCCTGCACATCCTGTTCGTTGTAATTGGTATAATCGCCGGGTGCTGCGAGCGGCCCTTTGCCGATGGTAAAGAGCTCGAGCAGTTCCCGGGCATAGTTCTCATTAGGGGCTTCCTTTTGGTTTTGAAAACCGTTGAGGTAGCGAAGCATGGCCGGGTCGATGGTAATGTCTTTCATCAGGTCCCGGAAATTTCCCCAGGCGTAGCTCCGCAGCAGAGCTCCGTACCGGTAGAGGAACTTCGGGTCTTCTACCGCGTTGACCGGTACGTGGTTGTGCCAAAACAGGGTGAGTTTTTCCCGGATAGAGATGCCTTCCTGCCACATCAGGCCGAAGGTCCAGGAGGTGACGCTTCGGAAACGATAGCTTGCCTGCTCGTTTAGAATGTTGTTGAAGTAGGGTTCTTCGATCCAGGTTTCCCCGATTGGAACATTGGGATCGCCCGGATAAAAGGCGTTTACAGGCGGATCGGGCAAGGGTATTTCCTCAAATAATTTTTCTACCGTTGCTTCCAGGCCCTGACCGAGCGCCCATTTGATGTTGGTCAGTGTCGGGCCGTAAGTGGTGCGGCGAAGCAGGTGCGCCGCCAGTTCGAACGTCCAGGGGCCGGTATAGGGAATGAGTCCTGTGGTAAGGGGGAGCGTCGTAGTTGAAGCCTTCATGTAGCAAGCATTTGGGACAAGTTAGGAATAAAAACAGGACCAAGGGAGGCAGATTTTATCTTCTGACAGCTATGTTACAAAAATATACCTGAACCTGAGCGGCTGCCTGGGGATCTACTAACCGGGCGCGAAGCTCGTACCGTCCTTCTTCTTTTTCTTCAATGGAAAGGGAATCGTCGGCAATGATCCAGGGGCATTTTTGGGCCAAAAGGAGCAACTGTCTGGCGTCCGGGGTCTCCATTTCGGGAAATGAAAGAAGGATGGACTGTACGCCGGGTCGCTCTTCCTCAGGCGAAGGGCGAAGCCGGTCCTTTATCAACTGCATCCATTGAGAAAAGAGCCGGCGCCAGTGATCCAGGCCTACGACGATAATGGCAGCGAGTAGAAATCCGGAAACCAGGAAATTGGCCGACAGCAGTACCGCCAGTAAGACAAGCAGGTATACGGCCCAAAACAGGGGCTGGGCGATGTCCAGCCATTTCTTGAGCAGCCGTTTGTTTTTCCGCCTCCTGATCAAAAATGGCGCATAGTGCCGGAGAAGGAAAAAAACGATCCCCAGTCCTGCTCCGGCCAATAGCAGGAAAACGACCGCGGTCCAGGCGATATGAAATTTTGCGTCCAGCATATTATGTCAGGATACCGGTATCCTGGAGCCACTTCTCGAGGTAGGGGCGGCATCCGGGATCCAGGGTATAGATACTTTTGTCGATCTTTTGAAGCAGTTGACTACGCACCAGTTCGTTTAATAGACTTTTCAACTCGTCGGGGGTCCAGTCCGGGAATAGTTGGGCAAATTCCTTTATCGTCAGGTTCCGGTGCAGGATGATCTGATAGAGCAGCACCTTCCAGCGGGGGTCTTCCAGGTTGGGAAACTCCAGCCGGACCGGCTCGGACAGGATCAGGGTGTCTTCGTCCATGCCGCTCATGCTTCGCAACCAGGTTTGGAGCGCCGCTCCTACATTGCCCTCCGAATAGCGGTGTAGTTTTTTAAACAGGGGGATCAGGCGGGTTGCGGATAGCTTTCGTTCGGTTCTGTCCCGGTAACTCAGCTTCATGCCTCCTGTCTTGTGCCTGAAAAGGATGACCTCCTGCAATTCCCGTCGCGTCAGGGGGCCTAGGAACAAGGTTTGCAGGATGCATTTTTGGATCGCGGTAAACGCCTGCAAACCCGAATAGGCATGGAGGTTGGCATTGAGGATGAAAAAATGGCGGGTCCCAAATTCCAGGATCAGGGAAGCCAGGGCATCGATGGCGCCGTGGCTGTTCTGCCCGCGGAACCACCAGCGTTCCAGGTCGTCAACTACGAAAACGCTCCCGGCCGGGAGCGTTTTGAGCAGGGTCTGGACCGGTCCCTTGGCATCGCAGGCCATTTGAAAGGCCTTGCGCAGATCGGAGGCCTCGGTAGCGGTATCTTTGGGCGGAAGAATGTAATAGGCCGTGCCGGGCAGCAAGGACTCTGCAATTTGTTCGCAAAAGTAGGATTTTCCCGTTCCGGCCCCACCCAGCACGAGCAAGGCTCCGGAAAACCCCGAACCGATCTTCCCGATCCATTCGGCGGCCAGGCCTTCTTCGTGTTGCCGGTTGTGCAGGCTTTTCCGGCTGCTGATGTGTTTTCCGGAAAACAATTGCCGGTAATAGAAGGGCAAGGCGGTCCGCAGGTCCGGCGCAAGCGCCAGTTGCTGCATAAAGGCCGAAGCGCGGGCATAATCGGAGTGGAGGTGTGCATATCTGTTCACCTGTTTCACCGTCTCCATGCGTTGACGGCGCCGGGCGAGTTGTACCTGCAGGTCGTGCAGGCGATTGTTCACATTCGATTGGACCCGGCTCCACCAACGGCGCAGGAAGAGCAGGCTTTTCTTTTGCCGGATATGCTGTTGTAAAAGCGGGGCTTCCTTGGTCAGGTTCTTGATGTCCAGCTCGGCATGGGTCGTACGCAGGCAGATCTCCAGGTCTTTTTGGAAGGATTTTTCAAGGATCTCCAATTCTTCCTGCAGGACCTCCAGGTCGCTCATGGTCTTTCCCAATGCCTCGGGCAGCCGGGCTCCCTGGCCTTCTTCCCGGGAAGCCTGGATTGCGTATGCCAGCGCATTGGCGGCATTGAGCAATTGGGTAAAGGCCTGATGCGCCTTGTGAACGACCCGGTGAAAATGCTGCTCCACCGGCGCCACGAAATGCGTTTGGAGGAGGAAGGCGGCAATCTTGTCGACGGCGAGTTCGATGATCTCCACCTGGTCCCCCTGCTCTTTGTCGAACAGGTCCATCGCTTCCGAGCTGATCACCTCCAGTCGTTCGGGCAGGCGATCAGCTAGGTTTTCGGTAGCCCGCTCGATCTTGTGGGCGATGGATTCCGGACTGACATAGGTTTCCTCTTCGATCCGGAAGACCGAGGGCTGGATCTCGTCGGCCCGGCCCTTTTCCAGCAGGATGATAGCCTGCTGGACATCTGCATAGGTTTTCCGCAGGCGGATCTCCAGCATTTTGAAGTAATGCAATTCCACATCCGCTTTGACCTGTTCGACCAATTGCCCCAGTTTCAGGCTCATTCCGTGGATCTTCAGGCCGGTCTCGAATTTGCGGTGGAAAAGTCGTTGGTTCCGCCGCCAGTGATCGGGGAAGGATTCCAGTTGCCGCTGGATCTCTTTTTCGGGGTTCCGCCCATGGTTTTTGCCCTGTTCCCGGAGGTGATCCCGGAGGTCTTGCCGGTCGAGATCGAGGCTTAGCTTGTTGCAAGCTTGCCGGTCGGCGTTTTGGAGGTTGTAGAGGGTGAATTGTTCGAAAAACGCAGCCTCCCGTTGCAGGCGGTCCAGGTCCTGGAACGACCGTTCCCGCACTTTTCGGATGGCCAGTTCGGCGTCTTTGGGTTTTCGGGACCCCAGGTACAGGAGGAGTTCGAGGACGTCTTTTTCGAGCAAACGGCTATAGGCGTGTAGAAAAGCATAGTGACTCCGGCCAAAATTCAGCATGGCGCGCTGCAAGCCGGGGAGCAGGTTTGCATGGTAATGGTGTTGCAGCAGTTTTTTCCATGGAATCCGGATCGTGGCCCCTCCGTTTTCCGCTTCGCAAAACAGGAACCGGGGCGCCTGACGAACCAGGTGTATCCGCTCCTGGCGGAATTTGGTCAGACCGCCGCGCAGCAACTCGTGCATAACCTCGGCTTCTTTTTCCAGGAGGTCTGCGGAGAGCCGCTCCAGGGTTCGGGTCGTCCGGGACAAAAGCCGGTAGGCGCTCTCCAAGCGCGGGCTTTTTTCGATCTTGTCAAAAAGGCGCTCGATGTGTTCCCGGGCCTGGCCGATCATGGCCTGATAGGACCGGGCGATGGGCGCCAGGGCTGTGCCGGTAAAATTTTCACTTTGCTGGTTCAGGTGGTGACTCCAGTCCAATACAGCCGTTTTTAGCTGCGGGTGGGAGGGTAGGCGCAGCGGGTCCACTGCCGGAATGGCTTCCTGCCACATGGGTTTGGATTCTATTTCCTGCAGCCCCAGGTTGGTTTCGTCAAACTGGCTGGAAGCTTTGACCAGCAAGGTGGTGCCGATCACCCCGACCAGTTCGTTGGTGCGTTCCACAAAGTTTTTTTCCGAACCCGACTTGATAATTGGAATACCCAGCATGACCAGGGCTGCATCGGAGGAGTGGATCCGCATCAATTGGTAGATGGACGTTTTTTCCACCGAGTTGTCGATGATCCGGATGGTGGCTTGCATCCGGAATTGTTCGAGGATCTTCTGCACCCGAACCTCCAGCTCCTTGTAGTCGATGTTCTGGTTGTTGACCAGCAGGATGCGCAGCTGGGCATCGCGCCATTTGTCCGATTTCAGCAAAAAGCGGGTCAGGCTTAGCATGAGCTCGGCATTGTTGCTGATGTCGCGCCACCAGAGATCGATGGTTCCGTAGTCGCGGAAGCGGTAGCGCTCGTCGTAGTCGAGGTAGAGGACGTTATAATCCAGGTCGATCAGGCGCTGGGTCATTTGGGTGAACCAGATGGGGTCGGTCGTATTTTTGGCCCAACCCATCAGGACCGTATTGGGGTCGATCCCCGAAAACCCAAAAGTGGTGGCGATGGTTTCGATACCCTTGAACACGTTCTGGACCTCCAATCGCCGGCCGAACATCCCGTATTTGCGAAGCTCCGGATCGGTAACCGCTTGTTGGTGCTTGGGGAAAAGGATCTGTGCTTCGGGGTTTTCGATCAGGTCGAAATTGGTGGCGATACCCACTTTGCCGGTCATGGCGTCGGCAAATTCCAGCAGGTGGGGCCGTTGCCGGGTGCCGCCGCTGAAGAGGAGGATATTGGGTTTCCAATTGCGTTTGTGCTCCTCGTTGACATCCATTCGCTGCAGACCGGTTTTGACGACGGAGGTCCATACGGAGTTCCAGATGTCGCCGGTGCCGAGCGAGAGTTCCTTGCGCACCAGCCATAGATAGACCAGGGAAATGATCACAAATGCCGCAAACATGGCCAGCATGTCGAGCTGGAACATGACCATAAAGGTGGCCACGAAACCCACCAGTCCGATCCAGCGGCTGATGCGGAAGGTGGGGTTAAAATCCGAGCTGGCCCAGCTTTCCAGGAAAAAAGAGAGGTTGATGAAACCGTAGGCCGTCAGGTAGAACATGGATACCACCCGTGCGATGACGTCGAGTTCGCCGATCAGGATGCCGGCTTCGGCGATGAGCAGGCACAGGAACAAGGCATTCCAGGGTTCATTGTCCTTCCCCTTGCCCCGACCGAAGATCCGGGGCGTGATGCGGTCGACCGACATAGCTTGCAAAATGCGGGGGCCGCCGAGTATCCCTCCCAGTGCGGAGGAAAGCGTGGCGCCCCAAATGCCCGCCACTACTGCAGGAGCAAAAAAGGCGATTTTCAGGAGGACCAGATTATCCGACCGAAGGGTTTGGGGATCTACCGTGAAGGCGATAAATACGGCCAGTCCGACATAGATCAGGAATCCGGCGACGATCGCCGAAATGGTTCCGATCGGGATCGAAGACTTCGGGTTGCGCAGATCGCCGCTCATGGCGATACCGGCTGTAAACCCCGTTACGGCGGGAAAAAAGATGGCGAAGACCGTCATCATGTCTGCGCTTTCTTTCCCCCCGAAGAAGGGCACGGCTGCGGGCGCCAGCTCGCGGGTACCCAGCGCGATGGAGATCAGCGATAATCCGATGGCCGCCATGATGAAAAACTGAGTTTTCAAGGCTACGGAGGTGCTGATCAGCGCAATGATCATGAGTGATACCAGCGCAATAGACCCGGTGATGCGGTAGCCCTCGACATTGGTTTCCAGTCCGAGGTAAGCGTTGAAACTTTCCGCAAAGCCAACCAGGTAGAGCGCGATGCTCAAGGCGGTGCCTACGAAAAGCGTCAGTCCGATGGCCCCGCCGATAGGGAGTCCCAGGCTCCGGGAAAGCACGTAGTAAATGCCGCCGGCCCCCACTTTTTTGTCCGTAGCAATGGAAGAAACGCTCAAACCGGTGGAGAAAGAAATGACATGGGCTACCAAAATGATGGTCAGGGTCCCCACCAGTCCGGCATTGCCGACCACCCAGCCCATTCGCATATACATGATCACCCCGAGGATCGTCAGAATGGAGGGCGTGAATACCCCCGCGAAGGCGCCAAATTTTTTGGGTCCGGTCATGAGGGAAAAGTAAGAAAAAAATAAAGGATTTCAGGCTATTATTGACCGGCGACCTCTTGAAAATCCTGTTTTTATTTCGTATATTATGGGTTTGTTTACTTTTTTCCATTTAAATCCTCGCACTATGAAAAATTTCAAAACCAAAGAACCCGTTGTTGAAACCCCCAAAGCCACGAGGCTGGGAGGCTCCGTAAAGGACTACATGGCGACCAACCTGATCACCTTCCGGCCTGACACGCCTATTTTAGACGCTATTGCTACGCTGGTTGAGAAAAAGATCTCCGGGGCTCCGGTGCTCAACGAAAAGAAAGAAGTCGTGGGCATGATCGATGAAAAAGACTGCATGCGCGTTTTGATAGAACGCTCCTACCACAGCCAACCCGTCCGGGATGGCGTTGCTGCCGATTATATGGATTCGGTGATGCGGTCGATCTCCTCAAAATCCGATATTCTGGACGTGGCGAATATTTTCCTGGAAACTTCCTACAAGCGCCTCCTGGTGGTGGATAAATTTGGGAAACTGATCGGGCAGATCAGCCGGAGTGATGCCTTGAGGGCGATCCTTGATCTGGAGAAATAAAATTCTTCCTTTTCTATTAAATTTTTCAATTCCTGACCATCCCTTTTCCGGATGGCCCGGCCGCGAAATGACAGCTTGTAGGGTCAAGCTGCCAGTTCGGGTACGTAGGCTTCCTCCGGTCTAGCTTCGGGAGTGTCATCCAGTCTTTTCCATTCGAGTTTCCAGAAGTAGTCGGTGATCTGGTTGACCGAACTCCAGAAGAAGCGGCCGGCAGGGGAGAGGTGCCACATCAGCAGTTCGCTGAAATCGTTGGCGTAGGGGTTAAAGCTGGCGTTGGTGTTCTCAGTGGCGCGAAGCGCCTCCCAGACCAGGGTTTGAAGGTGTTCGGGCAGGGGGGAGATCCAGGTTTCGATCTTGTTTTTCAGGGTGTCATTCAGGGTTTTCATGGTCATCAGTTTTTTTGGTTACAGTTGCAATATGTACCCAAAATGCCCGAATGACTAAATCCGATTGTAGCGAAGTTGAGGAGTTATGTTGCAGGGGGGGCGCATTATTGTTGCAAGTGAGAAATGTCATTGTTTTTCTCCCGGGCAACCTGGAATTTATCCAAAATTACCCGATCATGAAACAACGACAATTCCTGCTCCTTTCCATGGCAGGGCTCGTGCTCTTATTTTTTTCCTTCCATTCCAGCTCCCCAACTGTTCCACCGAACCCGGCTCCCAACAATATCATCCTGCTCGTCGGCGATGGCATGGGGCTGGCCCAGGTATCCTACCTCTATGTCTCCAGTGTGGACCGCGTCCATTTTTCCCGGTTCCAATTTAATGGCCTTCACATCAACACCCCTGTCGGAGATCGGATCACCGATTCGGCGGCAGGCGCCACCGCTATTGCCACCGGAAGCAAAACCCGTAATGGCGCCGTGGGCGTCAATGCGAATGGAGTTCCACAGCAGAGCCTTTTGGAACTGGCTGCCCTCCAGGAGAAACGCACGGGGTTGATTGCCACCACGTCCATTACCGATGCCACCCCGGCCGCCTTTTTTGCCAAGGTGCGCAACCGGAAAGACCAGGATTCTATTGCCCTCCAATTCGTTCATGCTCCCATCGATTTTGCTGCGGCAGGTGGTTTTCAATTTTTTGCAAAAAATAAGTTCCAGGGGAACCTGTTGGACAGCTTGCGTGCCAGCGGGGTGAACATCGATACTCTGTCGCTGCCGGCTAAAAGCCTCGACCCCTCCCGGCGCTATGTATTCCTCCTGGGCCCGGACAGTTTGTACCACATGGTGGAGAAAGACCGGCCAGGGCGGGGGAATTTCCTGCCCGATGCCACCAAACTGGCCATTGACTATCTGGCCAAAGGAGAAAATGGATTTTTTCTACTGGTCGAAGGCTCCCTGATCGATTGGGGGTGCCACAATAATGATACCCTGATGGTCCGGGAAGAATTGAGGGACTTCAACAGGGCCGTCGGTGTGGCTCTCGATTTTGCGGAGCGCGATGGCCATACCCTGGTCGTGGTGACCGGTGACCATGAGACGGGTGGGTTTGTCCTTTCTCCGGAAAAAGAAACCCGGATACAGGGAATGGACACGACTGTTATCTATCATAAGGAAAGAATAATTCCAGCCTTTTTTACAAAGGAACATACGGCCTCCCTGGTACCAGTATTTGCCTACGGCCCCGGTGCGGAGCGCTTTTCAGGGGTTTATCAGAATACGGAGTTGTTTGAAAAATTAAAGTGGCAGTAAAATCCTTCTCTCAGTTGAATGACGGGCGTTCAGGAGGATCAACCGGCTGCTATTAGTTGGGGTACGGCGCGATCGGGAAGATCGTTCAGATTGAGGAGGTTTTTGCCGAGCTCGAATGCGCGCGGAACCGGTTCGCCGGCAGCGATAGCGCCGTAAAATCCCGTGGAGAATTTGATGGCGGCATCGGGGGTGATCTTTTTGTTCATGCCGATCACATAGGGAATATGGCGGGCAATGGCTCGGGCCTGGGGCTCGGACAAGCAGGCGTTCAGGACCACGCATTCGATCGATTCGGAAAACAGGGAGAACAACTCGCTGAGCGCCTCTTCCCGGACCAGGATCCCTTCGCCGTTTTCCCCCTCCAGATAGATGCCGTCTTCCTGACCATGCCCGGAAAAGTGCACGATGTTCGGGTCTTCATCCCGCAGCAGGTTCTGGAAGCGCTCGGGGGTGGCCGCCAGTTCCGGGAAAAGCAACCGGATATGATCCCGGTCTTTCCCGGCCTGGACCTTTTCCCGGATAACGCTCAGCTCCTGGGTGATCTGGGCGCGGGTGGTGTTCAGCGGGTTGGCGCCGATGAACAGGATCCTTCTGGCAGCCGGCTTTTCCTCTTTTTCCCGGGTAATGGTATCCGCATAGTCTTCCATTTTCCGAAAGATCGTCTTGCGGATATCGATATCCTGGTCCAGTTTTTCCCGCAGGACGATCCGTTCGCCGGGGTTGATCTGGTCGTAGACCTCTTTCGCCTTTTTGATGATCTGGTCGTCAAATTCCCTGGAAAACCCTAGGATGCGCCGGTCGCTGATCAGCAGGAAGCGCTGCAAGAGTTCCGATTCATCCGAGCCGCGTTCGGGATTAATATTTCCCGTCACGATTTCCTTGAAAAGCTTGGGCAGGCATTGGAGGGCCAGATCGAGCCGCAGCACGCTGATGCGCAGATTCCGGGAGCGTTGTTCTTCGGGCGATTGGTTGTCGGCGACCCAAATGCGCACGGTGTGGTTTTGCCGTTGCAGCAGTAATTGCCCGAGTTTTACCTCGTCCTGAGGAGGCAGGACCTCGCAGGGCCGGTCGAATTCGACCTGTTCATGACCCAATGCATCCACGTAAACCGTGGGCGAGCCGTATTTGATCGCCTGCTCGTCGTCCTGATAAGGCGTTTTCAGGCGCGATGTGGCATGGAGGTATTGCCGGGCCAGTTTTTTGCCTGCGCTAACCAGGAAGGCCGTTTCCGGGGGATGGTTGACGATGGGAATTTCCACCTTACAGGTCAGCAGGCGGTCGACAAATTTTTCGATCTCCGAAAGGCGGACCTGAAAACCTTGCGGGCTATTCAGCGCCAGGCCGATCTCGTATTTGCCCGCGGCAATGCCATCAAAGTAAAACCTGCGAAAAGCGGGGCGAAGGTGGGTGTGGATGATCCGGTTGTTCCGGGAAATGGAAATTTCCGGGGTTTCCAAAAAGCGGATCGACTTTTGTGCTTTGCAGATCCGGGATTCTCCGATCCAGTTGTTCAGCCCGCCCCGGCGGCGAAAGACCACACTACCCACTCCCCGGACAAACTCGCGCTCTCCAGGGGCAGGCCAGAGCGGCACTTTCAAAAAATGAGGGTCGGGCTTGAACCGCCGGAAATCAAAGATCGGGACTTGATAGATAATGAGCATAACACACTAAAAAGAGCCTCATTCGTCAAGCGAAAGAGGCGTGAGCCGAGAAAATAGCCCTGCGGCCATATCCCTCTTCGGCATGTGCTCCCAAATGAGCAACCCTCATCGCAAAAATGCGTCAACGGTGAAGGATTCGAACCAACTGCAAGCCTCCGGATGCATTCTCAGGTCTGACCATTCTAGTCCGTTGCTAGAACAAATCAATTTCCACGTAATATAACGATTTTTCGGCAGGATTCCTTCCCTAAACCCCCGGTAAATTGGGCTGAATCGAAAATTGGGCGTCAAAATCCGGCTACCCCCTGAGAAATATCATTGTTTTTCTCCTTCTCAATCCTTCATTTTTCGGGAAAATTACCCGACCATGAAACAAATGCAAACCTTGATTTTTTGCAAATTAGGGCTACTTGCAGCCCTGTTGTTATTTGCTACACTTCTGAAGGCTCAGGATGGCGTTTGGAAGCTGGATAACGTCAAAGACCGCACACCCGATCTTTCCCAATTCCCCTCCAATAAAAAATGGAGCGGTAAGACGGAAAACCAGGGCATGGTGGTAGAGTTGCAGCAGTATTCCGAAGTGTCTAAACGAATGATCACCGATCGGGCGCAAGCTTCCTGGACCTGGTCTACAAATTCAGGCCAGCTCCTCCCCGGCAGCCAGTTGAGTATTCAAGGAACGGTGACCAACCTGGGGGAATCCTCCGCATCGGCTTGGGTAATGCTCGGTACCTACGGTTTCACAACGGGAGGCATGACCGCTGCCGGCAGCCAGGTCGCCAATTTTTCCGGAGTGGTGAATATTCCCCAAAAGCCGGCCTTGAAACCTGACGGCTCGGTGAATCCCTATATCACGATCACCTTCCACCTCACTTGCAGCCGTTCCGACAGCTGGATCGAGCGGGTTATGACCTATAAATGGACGCCTGTTTCCCAGGGTGCTACCGCTCAACCGGCTCCGCCAGCAGCCCCGGAGGTTCCCGCCGGTCCCCAATTGATCCCGGCAAAAACCGAATTTGCCGCAGGAGAGGAGATCGTTGTCCAGTTCAAAAACCTGCCCGGCTATGCACAAGACTGGATCGGCATCTACGGCGCTACAGCTTACCACGCCAATGAATACATCGAATGGAAGTACACCAACGGCGCCAAGGACGGCACGATGCGTTTTGCCAGTCCACGCTACGGCCCCGGAGAATACATGCTTCGCGTGTACGAGAACAACGGGTATAAGTTGCTGGCACAAAGCATCGTGATCCGGGTCCGGTAGTTACCGGAATGCATTCACAGCACCTTCCTCAACCCCGGCAATTTCCGCACCAGGTTGGCCAGGAAAAAAACGAACAACCAGGCCAGCGGCGCCAAAAGGACGAACTTGAAGATGGGGTGGAGGTGCATATCCCGGAAGACCAGGGCGATCCCCACCAGTATGGGCGGATGGATGAGGTAGGCCGCATATGCGCTGTCGGACAGCCGCCGGGCAGTGGTGCCCTGCAGGTTCCAGCGTTTCCGGAAAATGGCGATCAGGCCCATGATGAGCGAGACGCCCGTCACCTGCTCCCACACCGAATAGCTCAGCGATTGCCAATGAAATCCACCGACGAAGGCATCGGAACTCCCGCCTGTTGCCAGTCCGCTGAGGAAAAAGAGCGCCGGGAACACGATGAAGATCAGTCCCTGTGCCGCGACGAACCAACGGATCCCCCGTTGAAAGGAGATCTGCTCCAGCCAATTATTGCGATAGGCTACCAAACCCACCATGAACAAAGAGATGTACTGCACGAAATGCGGGAACTGAAACCCGAACGGTTGGAGGCTCCAGCCCACCGGCAACCAGATGCGGACGACAAAGCTCAATAGGCCCATGCCCAAGGCAAAGAGCAGGATGATGCCGTCTTTCGGCAGGGGGATGGAATTGGAGGTTTCTGCCGTTTTTTTCGAAGAAAAGTACCGGACAGCCAAGTATACCAGGGAAAAGAGCAGCAGGGCCTCTACAAACCACATGGGGCCGAACCCGAAGCCCCGGCCTTCGCGAAGGAAGTTCAGGAACGAAAGATCCGTATTCCCGCCCGCCCGGACAGCCAGGAAAACCGTCAGGGGCGACAGCACGAAGAAAAAGATCAAAATAGGGATCCCCAGGCGGATCAGGCGGTCCTTCAGGAATTTCCCAGCTCCTTTTCGGTCGAGCGAGGGCACGGTGAAATAGGCCGAGATCAGGAAGAAGAGCCCCATAAAGAACGACTGGTTCGTCACCACGAAGAGAAGCATGGGCAGGAAATCCAGTCCTTCGAGCCTGGCCTCGTTGTAATACCAGCTTCCGGCCGCACCGTAGGTGATCGACAGGTGATGCAGGAGGACCAGGGAGATGAGGAAGGTGCGGAGGTTGTCGATGAAGAGGAGGCGGGGTGGGGGCATGGGGAACGTGTTTGATTTTAATACTCCAAAATAAATTTGGACAAGTTTTGTCCTTTATCGAGGTCTAACTTTCTGCGTAAGCGGTAGCGGGCCACCTCCACTCCCCGGAGAGAAATGCTCATGAGGTTGGCGATGTCCTTGGTGTTCAAATTCAGCCGCAAGAAAGCGCAGAGTTTTTGTTCGTTGGGGGAGAGGTCCAGGAACTCATTTCTGAGCCGGGTTAAGAAATCTCCGTGCACCTGGTTGAAATGGTGTTCAAATTGTTCCCAATCCTCTTGAAGCCTTAAGGTGGAATCGATCTCTTTTACTATTTGCTCCAGGGCCCTTTTTATTTCGACATTTCCACCCTTCCGCTTCACCTCTTTCAGCTCTTCCTTTATGTTTTCCATGAACTCGTTTTTCACGACCAGGTTCATGGTTGAGGCGGCCAGGAGGTTGTTTAGGTAACGCAATTCGCTTTCTACCTTTTCTTTTTCGAGTTGGAGCAGCTCTTGTTCTTTTTGTTGCTCAACCTCCAAAAGTTTCTGTTGTTTTTCTGCCAACTCCTGTCGCTTCGCTTCTTCGATAGCTTCTGTTTTTCGTTTATAGCGATAGCGCTGAAACCTGGAAACCAAAAACAGGGCAGAAAATCCGAGCAAAACGTATACTATTTTGGCAAATAAACTTCTATGGAGGGGCGGTCTCACCTTAAAAAACAGGGGCTGGCTGGTCACTGTTTCGCCTAAATAATTCCGGGTTTGCACGAAGAATTCATATTCTCCTTCCCTTAAATTGGAATATTCCTTGGTGTCGTTATTGGTCCATTCTCCGAAATCGTCATCGAAGCCTTTCAGGAAATATCGAAATTGCTGGCTGCTTACATCATTGAACTGAAAGGATTCAATCGCAAACTGCAACACTTTGGCTCTTGGAGAAACGACCAGACTTCCAATGTTTTCCGGCTTTGTTTCAAACGGTTTTCGGGCATAAATCACCTCATTTTCCGCCACACTGAAAACCTTGCTTACTAATAGTGGTTTCTCAACGGTCACACCATCTTCTAATTCGGGATTGTAATAGATAAACCCTTCATTTGCGTTGAACAAAACTCCGTTATTCGTATTCACGGAGACGTTTAGCAGGTCATTGTTGAAGGAATACCGGAGTTGAAATAAGGAAGAACGTACAAATGCGAAATTATTGGCGCTGATTTGTTTGAAAAAACCCACGAGATTTTCGCCGAATACATGAATGTTTTTTTTCTTGTCCTGTACGAGCAGATATAATTGCTGTTGCCCTATTTCTTTGGAGAGGGTCTCAGCCTTCACGATCTTGTCTGTGCTCTGTTCTAGTTTGTACAGGCCTGCCTGAGTGGCAAAGTAGATCTCATTGTCGATATTGCTCAATATGACCTGTTCTTCCACCGGTAATTCATGATCCTCTTTTACCGTGGCGCTGCTTAGATCTTCTGTCAAATTCAGTTGGAACAAGCCTTTGTAAAACTGACCGACCCAGATCCGTCCTTTGTGATCTTCTTCAAAAAAGCGACTGGATTCGTTGAAACCATCAATTTTTTGAACGGCTTGTAATTCCAGGTTTTCATTTAATCTGAAAAGAAACAAACCGGAGTAGGTGCCGCCGATCGCAAATTCGGGATTCGAATGCAATTGTTTCACCTGCCATAGCCCGTCGGTATTTGCCAATCGCCTGGCTTTTCCATTTT
The DNA here is from genome assembly GCA_020636275.1 of Lewinellaceae bacterium. Lineage (GTDB taxonomy): Bacteria > Bacteroidota > Bacteroidia > Chitinophagales > Saprospiraceae > JADJTT01. The sequence goes on from JACJYD010000002.1 coordinate 876,492, forward strand.
CCAATAGAAATAAACCTGTGTGATGCCCTGCGTATAGCTTTCCGGCGATCATTTGCATGCCGTAGGCCGGCCCTTCGGTTCCTTCCAGGAACACACTTTGGGTCGCATCTTTACCTAAGAAGTAGATCCCATTTGAGGTCGTAAAATAAGTGCCTGCGTCTACCTCAAATGCATCGTAGCCGCTTCCTTGCAGGTTTATTTCCTGGTTGATAAAGCGCATCGGGGAGTTGGTGTAAATGAGCGCAATCCCGTTCTGCATGCCTACCCACAAATTTCCGGAATAATCCTGAAAGGCGCGTAAGCAGGCATTGGACAACAGGCCTTCCTCGGCGGTGATATTTTCTATGGACTGTTTTTGCGGGTCATACAAGAACACCCCCGATGTCTGGGTTGAAATGGCTAACCGGCCATCCGATAGTTGAAATACATGATTCACATATTTTCCACGCAAAGCCTTGATCAGGTCTTCATATATCGGGGCAACGCCAAAAGTGGTGGAAAACTCGATTTCTCCTGAATTATAGAACAGCAGGTACCCTTCATTTCTGGGAACGATACCCGCAATGATCTGATTGTTTTGACGCTGCGGATAGGTGGAAACGATAGCCAGGTCCCTTACTTCGAGCAGTTTTCCCTCCTTGCTCTGAGTAAACAGTTTTCCGTTGGCCTGGAAAGACCGGTTCAGGCCCCCATCGTATTCGATAACCGAGATGGAATCGCCGTCGTACGCATAGATGCCTTGAAAGGTGCAGAAAAAAACGCTTGAATTGAGCAGGATAACCTCCCAGACTTCATCAAAATCCCGCGCGGGCTCCGGGATTTTTTCAACGAGCGAGGTGTAATTCCAATCCCCGTCAAAATATCCGAATTCTCCCTGGGAGCCCGCATATAGCCGGTTGGTGTTTTCGTCAAATGCCAGGGATCTTTCTTTCTTCCCGGTTTTAAAGGCATGGACTTCCCACTCCTTTCCATTGCAGGAAAGCACGCCTAAATTGTTTGCCACAAAAAGGGTCATATCCCTGTTCTGAGCAAAGTCAATATTCTGAATTCCGGCTTTGTAATCTTTCGGAGTGAAGTTTTGAATGGGGTATTTCCCATAAAAGGCTTGGGAAGGATAAGCGAGCAGCGAAAGGGCAACCCAACAATAAATGTACTTCATGTTGTGATAAAAAAAATGCATGTGCAGGTCTTAAGATTGCAAAGATACTTAATTGTCAATTAATTAGGTAATGGCTTTTGCCTGTTCTGTAGTAGTCAATGAAATTGTTGATGAAACAATTGATGGGGTGTTTTTTTTCAATTCCTGTTTTGATAGACCTATTTTAGCCCAATCGCTTTCACCAATTATTAATGCATATGAAAAACGTACTACTAGGACTGGTTCTCTCTTTACTTACAGCGCCTGCGTTTGCCCAGGCGGATCAAGTGTCCGTTGTACAAGATGATGCGGGGATGAAACTCATGGTCAATGGGCAGGATTTTCTGATCAACGGAATGAATTGGGATTATTTCCCGATTGGCACTAATTATTCGTACAGCCTATGGAAGCAGTCGGACGATATTATTAAAGCAGCCCTGGATGCAGAAATGGCCCTGTTGAAAAATATGGGTGTTAATGTGATCCGTCAATATACGGGGATACCGCCAAAATGGATCGAGTATATCTACGAAAAATACGGGATCTACACGATGCTCAATCACTCCTTCGGTCGATATGGCCTTACATTGGGCGGAACGTTCGTCGTAAATATTGATTATGCCGATCCCCGGGCCCGTCAATTGCTTCTTTCGGAAGTTAAGGAAATGGTAGAAGAATACCGGGGAACTCCGGGCTTGTTGATCTATCTGCTCGGAAATGAAAACAACTACGGTCTTTTCTGGAAAGGAGCCGAAACGGAAGACATTCCTTTGGAACAAAGGGAAACCACCATCCAGGCCCGCCAAATGTATAAACTCTTCAACGAAGCTGCTTCATTGGTGAAAGGCATCGACAAGGCACATCCTGTTGCAATATGCAATGGGGATGTCCTTTTCATTGATATCATCGCGGAAGAGTGTGAAGCTGTCGACATCTTCGGGGTAAATATGTACCGGGGGGTATCTTTCGGCGATGCATTTCAGGTGGTAAAGGATAAACTGGATAAACCCATCCTGTTCACGGAATTCGGAGCCGACGCATTCAATGCGGTGGAAAACGAGGAAGACCAAATGTCCCAGGTGTACTATTTGCTCGGCAACTGGAAGGAGATCTATGAAAATGCCTATGGAATGGGAAAGGCAGGGAATTCCCTTGGGGGATTTACTTTCCAGTTTAGTGATGGTTGGTGGAAATTTGGACAAACCAAAAACCTGGAATTGCATGATAATAATGCTTCCTGGGTCAACGGGGGGTACCTTCACGATTATGTGCCCGGCCAGAATAATATGAACGAGGAGTGGTTCGGCATCTGTGCCAAAGGCCCGACCAATCAACGTGGACTCTACCAATTGTATCCACGTGCGGCATTCTTTGCCTTAAAGGAAGCGCATACATTGAATCCGTTGACCAAAGGGGTCACTGTCCAATCCATTGAAGATCATTTTTCGGGGATTGATCTGTTGGAGGCCAGGGTGAAAGCAACGGGTGAGAAAGCGGCTATGGACGGCGAGCGGCTTAAGAAGGTCCGACTCAGCGGACTCAGGGCAGATCTAACCACCTATAACACGGGGGGCGATCGGATCTCTACACCCAAGGTAGCAGATCCCGAGGAGTTAAAATATCCCAATAAGCTCGGCTTTGATCACATGCAGTCCTTTTACATTGGTGTGGAAGCCCAGCCCACGGAGAGCTTTCGGGCCAATGTATCTTTCAATGTGCTTGGAAATGTAGCTGAAAACCCTATCGATGAGATCTTTTACGAAAACAGAGGCCGTCCCCGGACGGTGATCACGCCCCAGGGGAATCTGGCCTTCACGTCAAGGAACCGCGTCAGTGTCTACCAGGCCGATTTCAATTGGGTCGGCAAGTGGTTCGACCTTACCGGCTTTTATCGCACCGGTCGTTTCCATTGGGGGTACGAAGGCGATTTCTTCGGCTTATACCCCAATGCCTATTACGGGCCGAATATCGACATTTACAACGGCAACGCGCCATTTGGTTTTGAAATTGCGGGCAAGAAAGCCCTCAGTGGTTTAAAGGTGGCCTTCGGCCCCGAACTCTGGTGGGGAGCCAACCCGGCCGTATTGGTTAAATACAGCCGGAAAGTTGCAGGCTTTCAGGTGACCGGGATCTATCATGAAGACCTGGCCGAACAAGCCCCTGCAGTCAGTTCTTTTGCGGTTCCGATCCCGCCGGTACGCAGAGCTACGCTTCATATCGAAAGAAAAATGGGTCCGCTCGGCCTTGAAGTAGGTGGTATCTGGGGTGGTCAGACGCGGGTAGGAGAGACCTTTCAGATCGTGGATCAGGAAGGGAAAAGCTACACGGTCTACCAGGATGTGACCCGGCCCGAGGATGCCTGGGGAGGGAAGGCTAAATTGGCCTTTTCTGCCGGGCCATTTAAATGGTATGCTCAGGGCGCGGCCATGGGATTGGTCGCCCTGGGCGGCGCCGATTATACCCAGACCTTTACCGGTTGGCGGTTAAAAGACAGCGGAAGCGGAAATCAATGGAATTTCCTGACCGGCTTCACCCTGGGATTCGGCGATTTTCAGGTCGGTCCTAACTTCTTGTGGCAAAAGCCCGTCATCGGTCCTATTCCAAACGATGTGCCGGCTCCGGGAAGACCCAGGAATATCCTCGATGATCCATTTTCGGTTCGATATAACCGGGAAACCGTAGCGGGAGAAATTTTATTTACCTATGATCCTACACCGGCAACCTGGTTCTACGAATGGGATAATGATAATTCCGAAGACGCGTCCTTTGCAGTAAGCGCCGGCTTCGTTTATCGCCATCAGCCCACCACCATGGATGCGGCCATTGGTATCCTGGCGGACGGCCGGACCATTTTTGCCTTCCCCGGCGCTCCTCCTGCGCAGGATCTGTGGGAAGCGAATGCACGTATCGTGTCGAAATTAAATACGAGGTTTGGTTTCATTGCCAATTTGTACGGAGGGAATGCCCAGGCAAACGGGAGCGACGATCGATTGATCTATCGATTTGGCGGCGATCTCCGAATGATCTACAAAAGCGTAAAATTGACCTCCATGGTAAAAGTGGATGATTGGGGACCGTTCGATTATCACCGCGATTTTAACCTCACTTATCCGCTCCAGCTCATGTTCGATCTGTCTACCTCGGTTGGAAAACCATCGTGGATCGATTTGCCCAATAGTCGATTGGGAATGCGGTTTACCTGGCGGTCCCTGGATCAATATTCGCCGCGCTACTGCCCCACCATGACCCTGGATGTAAACGGCGATCCGGTCTGTGATCCCAATGCCGTGGGATTTGACAATGGCAATGAATGGGAAATCAGAACCTATTTTCAAATTAATATTGGCAAATAATCTAAAGCTAGTCACCAATGACAAATAGAAGATATACTTTTTCGGCAACCTGGCTGGTTCTTGTGTTGGTCCTTTTTACGGCGCTCAGCTGTAAAAGGAATTTCGACGACCTCGAACCGGCAACCTATCCAACCACTCCGGAAGTTTTTATCGACGCTTTCAGCGAGGGGTTGATCTATGCCGCCTTTGGCGGTTCAAAAGTTACTGCTTTCGATGTGGATAAAGACGTGTTCTATAAAGGAACGGCATCCATGAAGTTTGAGGTTCCCGATGCGGGGGATCCGGAAGGAGCTTATGCCGGCGGTGCGTTTTTTACCGAGGTTGGACGCGACCTGTCCGGTTATGATGCACTGACTTTTTGGGCCAAAGCTTCCCAGCCGGCAACGATAGATCTGGTCGGATTTGGAAACGATCTGGCCGAATCAAGATTCCTGGTCACATTGCGGGACGTCGCTGTCAATACCAATTGGAAAAAATATATTATTCCAATTCCCGACCCGTCGAAGCTGACCCAGGAAAGAGGTATGTTTCTCTACTCGGAAGGACCCGAGAACGGGTCCGGTTATACATTCTGGATCGATGAGGTGAAGTTTGAAAAACTGGGCACCCTCGCACATCCCTCGCCGGGTATCCTGGAAAAACAGGACCAGGTCATTTCCGCGGAAACGGGGGATAAATTGCCGATCGGGGGGTTGATGGAAACATTCAACCTGCCCACCGGGGTAGATCAACGGATCGATGTCGCGCCGGCCTATTTTTCTTTCACCTCTTCCAATACATCCGTTGCCACGGTTAGCAGCCTGGGCGTCGTTTCCGTGATCGACGCAGGAACGGCGGTTGTAAAGGCTACCCTGGCCGGGCTGGAAGCGGAGGGCTCCATGACCATTCAATCCACCGGTACGGCCGTATCGCCACCGGCTCCCGCGCCAACTCCAACGGTCAGCCCGGATAGTGTAATTTCCCTGTTTAGCAATGCCTATACGAATGTTCCCGTAGACACCTGGAACACCCACTGGCAATTTTCAACGGCAGAAGATTTTGATATCACCATCGATGGAGATGATGTCAAGCGGTATAAGAACCTCAATTTCGTGGGTATTGAGTTTTCCTCTCAAACCATTGATGCCACGGAAATGACGCATTTCCATTTAGACATTTGGACGCCCGATCCCACCGACCCTCCGGCTGCATTTAAAGTATTGCTGGTCGATTTTGGTGCGGATGGAACCTATGGCGGGGGAGATGACTCATCGCATGAGCTTGCGTTCACCAGTCCTACCCTGGCTTCGGAGACCTGGGTTAGCCTGGATGTGCCCCTGTCGAGTTTCGCCGGTCTGACCCATAGAGCGCATTTGGCCCAGTTGGTCCTTTCCGGAGATTTGCCCAATGTTTTTTTGGATAATGTGTATTTCTACAACAGTGGTTCTTCAGGCACTACGGGGCCGGCAGTAGCGGCTCCGGTCCCCACGCAGGATCCTGCCGACGTAATATCCATTTTTAGCGACGCCTATACCAATGTAGCCGGCACAGATTTCTTCCCGAATTGGGGGCAGGCTACGGTCGTTTCTCAATTGCTGATCGACGGGAATAATACCTTGCTTTATTCAGGACTGAATTACCAGGGTATTCAACTGGGCGCCAACCAGGATGTATCGGGCATGACCCACCTGCACCTCGATTACTGGACCGAAAATTCTACCGCGCTGAATTTGTACCTGATCAGCCCGGGCCCGGTAGAAGCACCCTTTACGTTGAGCGTTCCCACCTCTGGATGGGGAAGTGTGGATATCCCGCTTTCCGCTTTCGCCCCGGTAGACCTTGCAGATGTCTTCCAGTTCAAGTTTGACGGCAACGGGGATATTTATCTGGACAATCTCTTCTTCTACAAAGATTCGGGGGGAGGGGATACGCCTTCGGTCGCCGCTCCGGCCCCCACGCAGGATCCTGCGAATGTGATCTCCGTATACAGCGACGCCTATACCAATATAGCCGGCACGGATTTCTTCCCGAACTGGGGACAGGCCACGGTCCCTTCCGAAGTGCTGATCGACGGGAATAATACCTTGCTTTATTCAGGACTGAATTACCAGGGTATTCAACTGGGCAGCAACCAGGATGTATCGGGCATGACCCACGTGCACCTGGATTTCTGGACGGCCAACTCCACCGCTTTGAATGTGTACTTGATCAGCCCGGGCCCGGTAGAAACACCCTATGCCTTAAGCGTTCCCAGCTCAGGCTGGGCCAGCGTGGACATTCCGCTTTCCGCTTTTGCCCCGGTCGACCTCCTGGATGTAATCCAGTTTAAGTTCGATGGCAATGGTGACATCTATCTGGATAACATCTACTTTTATAATGATGCCGGGGGGGACACACCCACCATTGCCGCTCCGGATCCGTCGTATGACCCTGCGAATGTGATCTCCGTATACAGCGACGCCTATACCAATATTGCCGGTACGGATTTCTTCCCGAATTGGGGGCAGGCTACGGTCCCTTCCGAAGTGCTCATCGACGGGAATAATACCTTGCTTTATTCAGGACTGAATTACCAGGGTATTCAACTGGGCAGCAACCAGGATGTATCGGGCATGACCCATGTGCACCTGGATTTCTGGACGGCCAACTCCACCGCTTTGAATGTGTACTTGATCAGTCCGGGTCCGGTGGAGACGGCCTATGCGCTGAGCGTTCCCACATCGGGTTGGGCCAGCGTTGATATCCCGTTAACGGATTTTGCGCCTGTTAACCTCATGGACGTCATCCAGTTTAAATTTGACGGCGATGGGGATATCTATTTGGATAATATTTTCTTCCACAACTAGGTTCTCTGACATAATTAATTTATAAACACTGCGGTCACCGGCCGCCGTGTTTATAACCAAGTTTCTTAGAAGAAACAAAAACAAAATTAATTACGGGGACTGCGGCCCGCTGCCGCAGTCCCTAAACCGAAATAATTTTTCAAATATGAAATGGAATAATTCAAATTTCACCATAAGCCTTCTGTTGTTAGGCTTGTCTTTCTCATTTTGGAGTTGCAAGAATGACAATGTCATCGTAGAGCGCAACTGGCAACTGGTTTGGGAAGATGAGTTTGATGGACCGGCCGGTCAATCTCCAGACCCACAGAAATGGACCTATGACATTGGAACCGATTGGGGCAATGCCCAACTGGAATATGATACGGATCGTCCGGAGAATGTTTCCCTTGACGGACAGGGAAACCTGGCCATTATTGCGAAAAGGGAAAGTTATGCCGGATCGGCGTTTACCTCTGCAAGGATCACCACACAAGGATTGTTTGACCAGGCTTACGGCCGTTTTGAAGCCCGCATAAAAATGCCATGGGGCCCAGGCATATGGCCTGCATTTTGGTTGCTAGGTTCGGATATTGAATCGATCGGATGGCCGCAATGTGGTGAAATCGACATCATGGAATACCGCGGCCAGCAACCGAACCTGATACATGGCACCATTCACGGACCCGGTTACTCACAATCTGAAGCTATTACAAAAAGCTATGGCTTTGAAAATGACCGGTTCGATGTCGCTTTTCACGTTTTCGCTGTAGAATGGGTGGAAGAGTATATCGATTTCTACGTAGATGATGTACTTTACCAGCGGATCTCTCCCGGCGATGTACCGGGTGAATGGGTGTATGATCATCCTTTTTATATCATTCTGAACGTGGCTGTGGGGGGTAATTTCGTCGGCTTTCCAACCGATCAGACGCCGTTCCCTCAATCCATGCTGGTAGATTGGGTAAGGGTGTATAAGGAAATAAATTAATTTTGTCTACCCTTTAACATGAAATCGTTTTTGCCAATTTTCATCCATGGAAAGCGCTGATACAAAAAGTACCGTAGGAATAGACCCTGTTCAGATTGGAAACGAGACCTTTTTCAGGATTTCGAACAGCGATGCATTGCGCCCCTTTTTCATGAGCATCATCAGCGACTCCAATCATTGGATGTTCATTGCCAGCAATGGCGGATTGAGCGCCGGGAGGAAAAATGCGGAATATGCTTTATTCCCTTATTACACGGACGATAAGATCGTCGAGTCTGCCGAGATCACGGGAAGCAAATCCATCTTCCTGGTGCGCAGGGAGGATACATCCCATATCTGGGAACCCTTTTCGATCCGCTATGAGGGGAGGTATCGGGTCAGCAGGAACCTTTACAAGAATTTGTATGGAAATAAAATCCTTTTCGAAGAGGAAAACCACGACCTGAATTTAACCTTCCGGTATGAATGGAATTCGAGCAATATTTTCGGTTTTGTCAAAAGGTCAAGGCTCATCAACGATTCGGGCAGTGAAGTAAGCATAGCGGTGCTGGACGGCATTCAGAATATTATGCCTTATGGCGTTCCCAGTGATTTGCAGAATCAGGTAAGCAATCTCGTCGACGCCTACAAGCGGAGCGAGCTGGAAAAAACTACCGGCCTGGGCATTTATGCGCTGAGTGCGATCATCGTCGACAAAGCCGAACCAAGTGAGGCATTGAAGGCGAATATTGCCTGGTCGCTGGGGCTGGAGCATCCGACCTATCTCCTTTCGTCCTTACAGCTGAATAATTTCAGAAAAGGAATTCCCCTTCGGCAGGAGGAAGATGTAAAGGCGGAAAAAGGGGCCTATTTCATCCATTCTACTGTCAGGTTGTCGCCCGGCGCCGAGAAAGAATGGATGATCGTCGCCAATGTAAACCAGGATCAATCGGCAATAGCGGAAATTTCGGAGACGATAAAACGGGAGAAACAACTAGCCCGGATCGTAGCGGAAGATATTGAGTCCGGAACCAGCCGATTAATACAGTTGAGCGCCGCTTCAGACGGTTTGCAACGTACTTCCGATACCTTTAAGGATACCCGGCATTTCGCGAATACCCTGTTCAATATCATGCGCGGGGGGATCTTTGACCGGAATTACCAGATTGAAAAATGGGACTTTTGCACTTACCTGTCAAAGGCCAATAAAGCAGTTTTTTCGCATTTTGACGACCGGCAACTGCCTGAGGTGTTTTCGCTTTCAAGGCTGAAAGAGGTGGCGCATCAAAGTGAGGACAAGGACTTTAAACGGCTGTGTTTGGAATACATGCCCCTGAAGTTCAGCAGAAGGCACGGCGATCCGAGCAGACCCTGGAACCGCTTTTCCATAAACACCCGCAGTGAAATAGATGGATCAAAAATTCTGGATTACGAAGGGAATTGGAGGGATATTTTCCAGAATTGGGAGGCGTTGGCGCATTCGTATCCCGGATTCATAGAGAGCATGATCCATAAATTCCTGAATGCCTCTACTTTCGATGGATACAATCCATACAGGGTTACCAAAGATGGATTTGATTGGGAAACCATTGAACCCGACAATCCCTGGTCGTATATCGGCTATTGGGGCGACCATCAGATCATTTATTTGTTGAAGTTTTTGGAGTTTATTGAAAAACACGATCCGGGTCAATTGGAAAGCTATTTCGATCAGGACCTCTTTGTGTATGCAAATGTGCCTTACCGGATAAAGAGCTACCGGGATATTCTCAAAAATCCAAAAGACACCATCGCGTTTGATCATAAACTGGACCGGAAAATCCGGGAAGAAAAAACAGGGATGGGCGCTGATGCGGCCTTGTTGTGCGATGAGACCGGGGCCATCCACAGGGCCAACTTCATAGAAAAAATATTGGCGACGGTTTTGGCGAAATTGTCCAATTTCATTCCGGAAGGCGGCATTTGGATGAATACCCAGCGCCCTGAGTGGAACGATGCAAACAATGCATTGGTCGGGAACGGGGTATCCATGGTCACTTTGTATTATTTAAGGCGGTTTTTGTGGTTTTTTAAAGGATTATTTGCCAACTCCGCAATAAAAGAGGCGCCTGTTTCCGGCGAATTACTGGACTTTTATGACCGGGTTGTCGGGACTTTTGAAACGCACAGGAACCTGCTTTCCGGCAAGATCGACGATCAGCAACGCAAAATGATCCTGGATAACCTGGGACAAGCGGCCAGTGATTTCAGGCAAAAGATATACGAGGAAGCCTTTTCCGGAAGAAAAAAGACATTATCCATAAAGGATCTAATTCACTTTACCGACTTGGGCCTTCAATTTCTGGAACACACTATCCAGGCAAATAAAAGACAGGATCAGCTATACCATGCCTACAACTTAATGACGCTTGAAAATGATGACGAGATCTCCATTTCCCATTTGAGCGAAATGCTGGAGGGCCAGGTGGCCGTGTTGAGCTCGGGTTATTTATCATCCCGGGAAGCTCTGGCCCTATTGGACGCCCTGAAGAAAAGCAAGCTTTTCCGGGCCGATCAATCCAGCTATATCCTTTACCCAAACAAGGATCTTCCGCGATTTATGGAAAAAAACAATATTCCGGAAGAGGCCGTTTCCGGGTCTGAATTGCTTAAGAAATTGCTGAGCGACGGCAATTCGGATATCCTGAAAAAAGACGTCCATGGCGTTTGTCACTTCAATGGGAACTTCAAAAATGCCAATGATCTTCAGGCCGCCCTGGATGCGCTCTCATCGGCCCGGTACGGGCAACTGGTTGAAAAAGAAAAGAAACAGGTGCTTCAGGTCTTCGAAGATGTGTTCCATCACAAGGCCTTTACCGGTAGGTCGGGCACCTTTTTCGGCTACGAAGGGTTGGGGTCTATTTATTGGCATATGGTCTCCAAACTTCTGCTGGCCGTTCAGGAGTGCTGTCTGAAAGCTGTGGAAGAAAATGAACACGAAGCGGTCCTTGGCCGGTTGCTGGAGCACTACTATGAAATTAGCGAAGGGATCGGCATCCACAAGCCGCCGTCGATCTATGGCGCTTTTCCCACAGACCCTTATTCCCATACTCCTGCCGGCAAAGGCGCCCAGCAACCGGGCATGACCGGGCAGGTAAAAGAGGATATACTATGCAGATTTGGGGAACTGGGCGCTTTTGTCAGGGCGGGAAAGCTGTATTTCAATCCCTGCCTGTTGAGGAAAAAGGAGTTTTTGGAAAGGCCCGGGATCTTTGAATATGCAGATGTCCATCTGGAGAACAAGCAGATCCGTTTGGAAAAAGGATCCCTGGGGTTCACGTATTGCCAGGTCCCGGTGATCTATAAACTGGCAGATGCGGAAGGGGTGGAAGTCGTATTTAAGGACCAAACCACTGCAAAAACGGACTCGCTTAGTCTGGATCCCGTAACCAGTAAAAAGATCTTCGAAAGAACAGGCGATGTTGAACGGATCCTGGTTAAAACTCGAACCGCAGCGGTTTGGGATTAGTGGGGCCGGCGGGATCAAATCACTTTTTATTCCACTGGCAAAAAACGATAAAATGGGAATGGATTACAATTTGGGCTTCACCTTTTCAATAGTGCTTATGCTCAGTGCTTGCACCTCGGAAAAACAACTGGAAGTAGAGGTATATGAAACTTCCGCGAATGGGAACAAGCTGGAAAAGTTGACGGAATTTTCTTCAGGCGAGGAAGCCGGTACAATAAAACTACTCCCGGCACAACAGTTCCAGACCATCACGGGGTTTGGTGGATCCTTCACCGAGGCATCGGCGCATTTATTGAACAGGCTGAGCCGGGAGAACCGCGACAAGATCCTGGATGCTTATTTTGGGGAAAATGGCGCCCGGTATTCCCTGACGCGCACCCATATGAATTCTTGTGATTTTTCCCTGCGAAATTATTCTTACGCCCCGGTAGATGACGACAAGGAATTGATCCATTTTTCTATCGATGAAGACCGGGACGACCTGATCCCGATGATACAAGGCGCAATGACTAAATCCAAAGAGGGATTCAGGATCCTGGCCTCTCCCTGGACGGCGCCCCCCTGGATGAAAGACAATAAGGATTGGCGCGGAGGAAAACTGCTGCCCGAATATTACGATACCTGGGCCTTGTTCTTCTCAAAGTATATCGATGCCTATAAAGCGGAGGGGATCGACATTTGGGGCTTCACTGTGGAGAACGAGCCCTTGGGCAACAATAGCAATTGGGAGAGCATGCACTACACGCCGGAAGAGATGACCGATTTCGTAACTAATCATCTCGGTCCCAGGCTGGAAGCTGACGGACACGACGTCGTGATCCTGGGCTATGATCAGAACCGCGGTGAAGAGCTGAAGGAATGGATACGGGTCATGTTCCGGGATGAGCGGTCCTCTAAATACTTTGGCGGTACCGCCGTGCATTGGTATGCAAGTACTTACGACTGGTTTCCCGAATCGCTCGAGTTTGCGCATCAGACAGCCCCTGAAAAACACCTGATCCAATCGGAAGCTTGCATCGACGCCCAGGTGCCCAGATGGCAGGACGATCAATGGTATTGGTCGAAAGAAGCCACAGACTGGGGATGGACCTGGGCCCCGGATGATCAAAAATACCTGCATCCGAAATACGTGCCGGTTTATCGCTATGCCCGGGACATCATCGGGTGCCTGAACAGCTGGGTGGATGGCTGGGTAGACTGGAACATGGTCCTGGATAAACAAGGCGGACCCAACTGGTTTAAGAACTGGTGCGTGGCGCCGGTGATCGTCGACCCTGAAAAGGACGAGGTGTACTTTACCCCCCTCTATTTCACCATGGCCCATTTTAGCCGGTTCATCCGTCCCGGCGCAAAGAGAATTGGATGGGAGCAGGCAGATGAAGCGTTGATGGTCACCGCTGCCCAAAATCCCGATGGGTCGGTTGTGGTAGTCGTATTGAACCAGGGTACAGAGGCAAAGGATTATGTAGTTGCTTTAGGCGATAGGGAAGCGCCCTTATCCATCAGTGGCCGTGCAATACAAACCATTGTCATTTCCGGAAAATAACCAACATCAAAAAACAATAAAAGCAATTGTATGAGTAAATATCAAACTGCGGAAAAGGACAGAGTCCCTTTTATACAAAAGGCCGCCTTTGGCGCGGGCAACCTCGTCAACAATCTCTTGCCGGGTTCCCTGGGTGTTTTTATGTTCTTCCTGCTGACGGCCTTCGGGATGGATCCGTTTCTGGCGGGTTTATTGGGCGGTCTGCCCAGGCTCTATGATGCGCTAACGGACCCCATTATGGGTTTTATTTCGGACAATACCAATTCCCGCTGGGGGCGCCGGAGGCCGTTTATTTTCATCGGGGCCATCATGAGCGGGGTATTGTTTGCCGTGTTGTGGCAGCTGAATCCGGATAACACACAGATGTATAATTTCTGGTATTTCCTCATCATGTCCATAGTCTATCTGACCGGTAATACCATTTTCTCCACGCCCCTGATCGGTTTGGGTTACGAAATGACCTCCGATTACAATGAGCGGACACGCCTCATGGCTTTTTCGCAGACGGTGGGGCAATTTGCGTGGATGATCGTTCCCTGGTTCTGGGTGCTCATCGCCAATCCCAACCTCTTTGAGACCCAGGCCATTGGCGTGCGGAACCTCTCGATCGTCGTCGGCGCCCTTTGTATGGCTTTGGGTGTGCTGCCTGCCATTTTTTGCAAGGGCATCGATTCTTCCCATATCGAGAACAGAAAAGAGATCAATTTCTCCTCCTTATTCTCCAATTTATTAGACCTTTTTAAATCCATCGGCCAGGTTTTCAAGAATATCCCTTTCGTGCGGCTGTGCGGCGCTACTTTTCTGGTCTTCAACGGTTTTCAGATGGTTGCCTCGTTCAGTTATTTCATCATCGTTTTCTACATGTTCAACGGCGATTACGGCCTCGCTGGTAACTGGCCGGCATGGTTTTCCACGGTGAGCGCTATTGCTACCGCTTTCTTGGTCATTCCTATCATCTCCTGGATGTCGGGCAAAATAGGCAAGCGGAAGGCCTTCATCATCGCGACGGTTATTTCCATCATAGGTTATGTACTCAAGTGGTGGGGGTTCAACCCGTCCAATCCGTGGTTGATCTTCATGCCGATCCCCCTCATGTCCTTCGGTATCGGCGGCCTGTTTACCCTGATGATGAGCATGACGGCCGACGTGTGCGACCTGGATGAATTGAACAACGGCATGCCCCGGAAAGAAGGAACCTTCGGTGCTATTTATTGGTGGATGGTGAAACTTGGACAAGCCCTTGCGCTGGTCCTGGGCGGACTGGTTTTAAAGCTGGTGGGCTTTGATCAAAATGCGGTCACGCAAACCGCCGATACCATCACCAACCTGCGCATTGCCGATATCACCATTCCGGCCCTCACCGCCGCGTTGGCGATCTTGGTCATGTGGAAATACGACCTTACGGAAGAGAAGGCCAGAGAAATAAAGGAAGAATTGGTGTCCAGGAGGGGTGAGCTGTAAATAAAAAATTCAAAAAATACTCCTATATGTCATACAGGCGTGAAAAAAAAGGGACTCTAAAAGGTGTCGACCTTCAGCGCAAGACACCGGAACAAATCGATGCCTTATTCAGGGACGTACTCGAACAGGGGATGCACGGTTTGTGTTACAGCGCTTATGAAGAAGGCCAAAAACCGGGGTCCATCCTCACCGAAGCCCAGATCCGGCGGCGTATGGCCATCATTGCTCCGCATACGAAATGGGTTCGTTCCTTTTCCTGTATTGAAGGGAATGAATTGATCCCGGTGATCGCCCGCGAATTCGGATTGAAAACCCTGGTCGGCGCCTGGTTGGGCGATGATAAAGCATTGATCGAAGAAGAAATTGCCGGTTTGATCAAATTGGCAAAAGAAGGCTATGTAGATATTGCCGCCGTCGGCAATGAGGTGATGTACCGGAAGGACTTAACCGAAGAAGAACTTCTGGGGTACCTTTACCGGGTAAAAGAAGCGCTTCCGGGAGTTCCGGTCGGGTATGTAGACGCCTATTACGAATTCAGCCACCGGCCTAAAATAACGGAGGCCTGTGATTTGATCCTGGCCAACTGTTATCCATATTGGGAAGGCTGCCATATCGATTATTCGCTGATGCATATCAAGCAGATGTACTATCAGGCTTTGCATGCAGGGAATGGAAAGAGCGTGGTCATTACCGAGACCGGGTGGCCGAGCCAGGGTACGGGACTGGGCGATGCCCAGCCCTCACAAGCCAATGCCCTGCGGTATTTTCTGAACCTGCAGCAATGGTCGGCCGAGGAAAATATCGACATGTTTTACTTCACTTCCTTCGACGAATCCTGGAAAGTAGGCGCTGAAGGCGATGTAGGCGCTTTTTGGGGCTTGTGGGATATGCATGAAAACCTTAAATTTTAGCGAATTGTCATTTTTTTACCGCGACGGCGGCTTCGTCGCGCCGTCGCGGTAAGAAATCTGCACCTATACATGAAAAATTATTCTGACAAACTACCCTTTCCGTTTGGAAGGGCTATTTGCTATTCCGGCTTCCGGGAAGGCCAACATCCCGGAGGTTCGTATCCCACCTACGATCAGATCATAGAAGATCTGCTGATCCTTCAGGGCCACTGGAAATATTTGCGCCTGTTTGATTGCGACCTGCATGGAGAGACTGTCCTGGAGGTCATTCGGCAGGAGCAGCTCGACTTTAAAGTGATGATGGGGGCCTATATCGTTGCCGAAATGAACAATTTTGGATGCCCCTGGGGTGGTGGCGTTTATACGGACGAGCAGTTGGAAGCCAACAAAACCCGGAACCTGGAGCGAATTCACCAGCTCATCGCCCTGGCCAATCAATATCCCGATATTATTTGCGCACTTTCTGCCGGAAATGAAGCATGTGTGGATTGGACCGATCATTATGTGCCGGTAGATCAGGTGATCGAATATGTTAAGCTGATCCAAAAAGGCGCCAAACAGCCCGTCACCTTTTGTGAAAACTATGTGCCCTGGCTCAGCAAATTAAAGCCATTGGCGGAAGTGGTCGATTTGATCTCCATTCACACCTACCCGGTTTGGGAGTATAAGCATATCCATGAAGCCCTGGTATACACCAAAGACAATTACAACGCGGTGGCTGAGGCTTTCCCCGGCAAACCGGTGATCATCACCGAAGCAGGTTGGGCTACCAACTCCAACGGACGAGGCATCAATCCTCAGAATGTGAACGAGGAGTTGCAGAAAATTTACTTCGACGATCTAATGGAATGGACTGAAAGGGAACGGGTATTTACCTTTGTCTTTGAAGCCTTCGACGAGCCCTGGAAAGGCTCGCCGGAGCCTTTGGAGCCCGAAAAACACTGGGGCTTGTTCAAGGTGGACCGCAGACCAAAGCTGGTTGTTGAGGACCTTGTCCGGCCTAGTTGAAAAAAGATACCCCAACCCGTTGCCGGGGGGATACAGATGATTTTTATTAGAACCGCAAAGGCGCTAAGGGCGCTAAGACTGCCTTCATTCGCTTTGAAGCAAAGCAAGTTGTCTTAGCGTCCTTAGCGCCTTTGCGGGTTTTTTTATGGGATAGAGCTTCCATCCAAAATTTGAGCCCTACCCCGAAAATGCCGGAAACTTCCTATTCCCTCACCGCCTTAAACGCCCCGCTCACCGTATGCGGGTTCCCTTGTGCATCGGTGTAGCTTCCTTCGAAGGTTCCGCGGACCAGGTCGCCTACGGCCGGACCAAACTCGGTCACGGTGACGGAAATGTTCTCAGGGTCCTGGGCGTAATTGCCGAAGCCGAAGCCGAATTCCAACGCCGGGTAGGTGCCGATTCCGGTGGCAGACGTTACCAGGGCCATCTTTTCAAAGGTGCTGCTTCCCTGGGCGATCAGGATGAAACCGGCGCCGGGAATGGTATCCTTAAGGGAGACATAGTTGACATAGAGGTAATCCACGCCGTCCATGGTGATCTGGACGTATTCATCCAATTCGATGGCGCAGGCGGCAACGGGACCGGCAGCTACCGTGGGTGCCGGGGTGAACGTCAACTCCTCGCTTTGCAGGAGGTTCGTCTCATCGATCCCGACCAGCGTGAAGTCGCTCGTATCGCAGGCCTGGAAAGTGCCTGTAAAATCGCCCGTGGCAGGATCGACCTGGAAGATCGCCATGTTTTGCCCGGCCTGGACCATCACATAGCCATTGGTCACCGGCATGGTATCGCAGTCAACTAACGTACCGCTGATCTCCACCGGGGTGTAGGTCAGGTCGCCTGTGGCCAGAACAATGGGATCCAGCACGACATCGGCTGTGAACGGACCAACCGTGGCCGAATAAACGACCGCGCCGCAATTGTCGATCAGTTCCAGAAGGAGTTCTTCTCCGGAGGGAATGTATCCGTTGAATTGGCCGTTTTCATCCGTATACCCGAATCCCGTGGAGGAGGAACTTACGATGGTAAAGTGCACCAACAGGTCCTGAACCGGATTGCCCAGGCTGTCCAAAAACACACTTCCTTCCATGTGAACCAGGGGAAAGGACACATCGCAATTCCAGAAAGAGAAGTGGCCGACCTGGCCGACATAGCGTCCATTCTCGAGGATCGCTTCGCCTTCTTCTACCCAGATCCCGACCGTTTCGTCGAAATGCCAGAGCGGAATGACCGCCGGAGCTTTCCCCATAAGGGCGGCCGGAACGGATACCTCCAGGGTGGCGGGTTTGCCGGAGGCCAATTGGAGGACTTGCCCCTGGTCACCGGTCAGTTCTACCGCGACCATGCCGAAGGTAGCCAGACTCGACAAGCCTTCCTCTTCCGAAAATCCCAGCAAGCTCCCCGGCATGCGTTGGGCGAGATCGGAGGCGCTGGGATCGATGTATTGCATGGCCACATCGACCTTGCCCGAGTAGGGTTGACCGTTGGATTGTACCACTGAATTGGACTGGAAATTTACCGAGATCGCATTCCCCAGACTGACAACCCCGCCATCGGTGGATTCGATGGTCCCGGCCTTGGTTTTGCTCAATAGCTTGATCCGGATGTTGGGATTGTTGTCATACCGCGGCTGGAAGGACCGGGATCCCAGGAAATAGCCTTCTTTCTGAACGGTTACTTGCGCTAAATTCTCAGTGACCTGTGCTTTGGAGATCCGGAATACCCCGTTCTCATCGGTCAGATCGGTCTTGTTCCCGAGGCTTACCAGGGCCTCGCTGACGGGATTATTGGATTCATCCACCACGAGACCGTAGGCGGTAGCAGTTGTCAAATTGCCCAGATTCAGTTCCTTTTGAAAGGAATCATCGGGCAGGTTTTCTTTTTGGCAGGCCACAAAGGCCGTGGCCACGAGTAGCAATAAAATGAAAGAGCGTTTCATGGAATGAAAGTTTGGTGATTTAACCACCTTAACGGGATGAGTTTTGAAAATGTTTGGTAACGCCTCCGCAGAACCACCCTTCACCTCGCAGTGAAGTTTGAATGGATCGCTGTATCTTGCTTTCGCTGAGCCTCGTTTTTGGGATTCTCGTAATTTTGGGATCTTCAGATGGAGCTGCCCTTTTAAGAAGAACAGGGAGAAAACAATGGAAGGATTCATGAGAAAAAAAGTATTCGTCTCCGGTTGTTTTGATATGCTGCACAGCGGGCATGTCGCCTTTTTAAAGGAAGCGGCAAAATTCGGGGACTTGTATGTAGGACTGGGTTCCGACCAAACGATCGAGGAGTTGAAAGGCCGCAAGACCGTCAACAGCGAGCAGGAACGTCTTTACATGCTCAACTCCATAAAATATGTAACAGGCGCTTTTGTAAACGAGGGTTCGGGAATTCTCGATTTTGAACGCCATGTCCGGGAGCTGAAACCCGACTATTTTGTCGTAAACGAGGACGGGTTTTCTCCCGCGAAAGAAGCCTTGTGCAGGGAATTGGGAATTGAGCTGAAAGTACTGGAGCGGATCCCCGACGCCGGCTTGCCGCCGCGGTCGACTACGGCCCTTCGCGCTACCGATCATTGCTCCTTGCCCTACCGGATCGACCTGGCGGGCACCTGGATCGATCAGCCCTACGTTTCCAAATATCACCCTGGTTGGGCGATCACCTTGTCGCTGGAGCCCATCGTCGAATACAACGAGCGGTGCGGGATGTCCACCTCTACGAGAAATGCCGCCAAAAGATTATGGCCCCACCATCTGCCCATGGAGAAACCGGAGAAACTTGCGGAGATCCTTTTTAAATTTGAGAATACGCCGGGGGCGAAGTTTGTTTCCGGGGCTCAGGATGCCATCGGGATTTGCATGCCGGGGGTGGTTCGCCACTACTACGACAATGCCTACTGGCCGCTGCAATTTGAATCCATCCATTCCGAGTCCGTCCTGTCGTGGTTGGAAACGCATCTCTCCATGGTCTTGCTTTGGCCACGGGACCGGGATCTCGATTTGTTGAAAGAAACGTACATCAAAAGAGAAAATGTTAAAGATCTTGCCGGGGCGGCAGACGACGTGTGGGAAGCCATAAAAGAAAAGGACCTTGTGAAATTTGCCAGAGGATTTTTGCGGTCTTTCCAAGCCCAAACCCGAATGTTCCCGGCCATGCTCAATGAAAGGGTAGAGGCCGAGATCGAAAAATACAAGGATCAGGCCCTCGCCTGGAAGCTGGCCGGCGCAGGAGGGGGCGGCTATTTGATCCTGGTTTCCGAAAAACCGGTAAAAGGGACGATGCGGATAAAGATCAGGAGAAAGGAGGGGATAGTTTGAATATGTATCGCCCGAATTGGAAGGAAGTTTAGCGTTTGGGATTATTAAACCGCAAAGGCGCTAAGGACGCGAAGAGATCGTGCCTTTGCATCGATCGGACATTGTAAAAACCGGGTGACTTCGCGTCCTTTGCGCCTTTGCGGTTAAAATTTTTATAGATAACAGTTTATTATAAGGACAAATGGATACATCCACGCAAAAACCAGCACTACTCGAAAAGAAATACCTGTTGGCCTTTATTCTCCTGTCCAGCTGTTTTATGTGGTGGGGGATCGCCAACAACATGACCGATCCACTGGTAAAGGTCTTC
This sequence comes from Lewinellaceae bacterium, assembly GCA_020636275.1. GTDB lineage: Bacteria > Bacteroidota > Bacteroidia > Chitinophagales > Saprospiraceae > JADJTT01. The sequence goes on from JACJYD010000002.1 coordinate 896,806, forward strand.
AAGGCCATTTTTGGCGAGCTCAGCACCTTTCAGGCATCGCTGATCCAATTTGCTTTTTACTTCGGCTATTTTTGCATGGCCATTCCCGGGGCGATTATTTCCCGGAAATATTCCTACAAAACCGGCGTGTTGGTCGGGCTGGGGCTGTATGCGTTCGGTTGCTTTTTGTTGTATCCCTCCACCTTGTTGCATGAATTCATCTTTTTTTGCATTTCCTACTATATCCTGGCATCCGGGTTGAGCATTCTGGAAACCAATGCCAATCCGTATATCCTCGTGTTGGGACCCAAAGAGACCGCCACCCGCCGCCTGAACTTTGCCCAATCATTCAATCCGATCGGGTCGGTGGCCGGCATTTTGCTCTGCCAGGTGCTGATCATGGCTCAAATGCCGCTCGATACGGCCGGGAATATCTCCATTGCTCCCGACCAGGTCAACGAAACCCTGCGAATCGTCATATTCCCCTACCTGTCGGTGGCAGTGGTTTTGGTAGTGGTCTGGATACTGATCGCCCTCACCAAAATGCCCAGCATGTCGGACAATCATGCCGACCTCCATCTTTTGCATACGTTTAAAGATCTATTCCGGAAAAGGAATTACGCCTTTGCCGTCGTGGCCCAGTTCTTTTACGTGGGCGCCCAGATCACGGTGTGGACGTATACCAACTTTTACATCCCGGAGCATATTCATGTAACCCCTGAAGTGGCGCTGAAGTACCATACCGGGGCCTTGATCCTGTTTGGGGCGTCGAGGTGGGTGTTTACCGCGTTAATGGAACGGTTTAAAGCCCATTCCCTGATGCTGTTCGCAGCCGGTATGGCCGCCTTGCTGTCCCTGGGCGTCATATTCGTCGGCGGCGTGGTCGGAGTGTATTCCCTGATCGGCATTTCCGCATTTATGTCGCTAATGTTCCCCACCATTTTCGGAATGGGCACCGAAGGCTTGAGCGATGAAGAGACCAAGGTCGGCGCATCGGGTTTGATCATGGCGATCCTGGGCGGGGCGATCATCACGCCGCTTCAGGGCGTGTTGGTGGATGCGGTTGGGGTGAGTTGGTCGTATGTGTTGCCGTTGATTTGTTTTGTAGTGGTAGGGGGGTATGCGTGGGTAGGAGGGAGGAATCAGGTCTGATCTTGCGGGTGTACATTTTTCAGTGATCCAAACTTGCAATGGTGGGTAACAAAAAACAGGTTAAGCGAATGCTGGTATTGATAACTTCGATCGCCATAGGTTCTTTGCTGGTCTTGACCGGCCTGTTGTTGATATGGAGCCCGGGAAAACCTGGATCATTCCTGGATGAAAATGGCAAACAGCTGGCAGGGAGTATTTCAGAAAAGATTTTCATTCCGGTCGGGGGCGTCAGGCAGGGAATGTTCATTAGAAGTAAAAATGTCGACAATCCGGTTTTGCTCTATGTACACGGCGGACCTTCCTTCCCGAATTACTTTTTGATCGACAAATACGATCCTGGCCTGGAGGATTATTTTACGGTTTGCTATTGGGAACAACGGGGCGGAGGACTTTCCTATGTTCCGGAAGTGACGTTGCAGAGCATGAATTTCAACCAGCTGGCATCGGATGCAGTGGAAGTTACCAACTACCTGCGAAAACGTTTTGAAAAGGAAAAGATCTTTATGATCGCCCATTCGGGGGGAACGCCTATTTCACTGCTTGCCGCGTCCCGAAATCCCCAATTGTACCATGCCTATATTGCCATGGCCCAGATCACCGATCAAAAAGAGTCGGAGAAAATGGCTTATGCGTATATGCTGGATCAATACACCAGGGACGGAAACCAAAAAAGGATAAAAGAGCTGGAAGCCTATAAGGTTCCGGAATCGGACTCCAATGTCATTGCGTTCTTTAAATCGAGTTTGCGCGACCAGTCCATGCATGAATTGGGTATCGGAACCATGCACGAAATGAGATCTGTTTTCCGGGATGTTTTTATTCCGGTTTGGACATGCAGGGCATATACCATACGCGAGAAGGTGAACATTTGGAAATCGAAGTTTTCTTTTTTGCCCAAAACCACTCTCGTGGAAGAAATGCTGCAGACTAATTTTTCCAGGGAGGTTCAAGAGCTTGAAATTCCGGTTTATTTCTTTAGCGGGCAATACGATTTGACGGTAAACATAGAACTGTCCAAGGCTTATCTGAAGGAACTTCGGGCCCCCTTAAAAGGTTTTTACACCTTTGAGAATTCCGCCCACAGCCCCCTGTTTGAAGAACCACTTAGGGTGAGACAAATCATCGAACAAGATGTTCTTCAAGGGAAGAATTCCCTGGCGGATAAAGAATAAATTCGAGGTACAATAAGTGATGTAATAAACAAACCTAAAACAGCTCCAATGGACAAATTTTTCAAAGAAGCCATATCCGAGGCCCAAAAAGGCCTTTCCGAAGGGGGCATACCGATCGGCAGCGTCATTGTACACCAAGGCGCCATTCTGGGCAGAGGGCACAACAGGAGGGTCCAGAAAGGCAGCGTGATCTTGCACGGCGAAATGGACGCCTTTGAAAATGCAGGCCGGCAGCCGGCAAAGGTCTACCGGGAATCAACGCTCTACACCACCTTATCCCCCTGTCCGATGTGCACGGGTGCGATCCTGTTGTACGGCATTCCCCGGGTGGTCATAGGGGAGAACCAAACCTTTATGGGGGCAGAGGACCTCCTGAGAAGCCATGGCGTAGAAGTGGTCGTGCTGAACGATGAGGAATGCATCCGGATGATGGAGGATTTCATTCGGGACCGTCCGGAGTTGTGGAATGAGGATATTGGGGAAGAATAATGCCACTACGTGTATGAATGAGGGGCTAACTTTTTCATTTTAGCAGATCATCCAGGCTGTATTTTCCGTAAGGGGCTTCTTTTTCCCGGACCTCTTGTGCCAGTTCATTCCTGCTTTCGATATAGAGCCAGATCGAGGGCTCAATCTTGAATATCTGTCCCAATTTCAGGGCCAGGTCGGGATTGATCTTTCTCCTGCCTTTCAGGAGGGCGCTGAGGTTGGATTCTTCAAGGCCGATGTATTTGGCAAAATCCTTTTTTTTGACCGGGATCAATTCCAGAAATTTTTCGAGAAATGCGCCTGCAGGAATGGTTTCCGGAGATGGGTTATTCAAATAAGATTCCATTTGAAAACGGATCGATAAAAGACCGTTTTCCATCCTTTCCTCTTCGGTGAGGCTGGAAGCGTGTTTCCGGATCATCGATTTCAGTTCCAGAAAATCCCGGCTATTGGTGTTGACGAGAGCTTCTCCGAGCCCGTTGATGCCGCCTGCGTTTCTTGTATTTTCTTTTTTCATCTTATAAAAACTGGCGCAGCGTCTTCTTCGAGAGACGCTACTGGGACTGAAAGGGTTACACTATATTCAGATATTGTTTCATCAATTTTTTCCCTGCAGCCGGATCAAAGAACATTTTTTGTCCCATAGCAAAAGTTGCTCCGTATTTTTCCATATAGAGTTCGATAAGTTCGGTTTTGCTGTCAAATGACAAATAGCCTTGGTACGGACCTTTCCCCAGTTCAAAACTTTTGTAGCATGCAAAAGCGAGCAGGCATCCGGCCGCGTTTTCGTACCTGCCTTGCGAACCAAAATTGTGTGGAGCTACCTCTATATCATTCATGAATAGCATTTCATCGTTGATCAGAGTAAGCATCAATAGCCCTTCTGGTTTACCCGGCGACGCTATTTTTGCTATTCGGTAAAACAACGCGCCATCCGTTTTGTACAGCTTTTTCCAGGTAAATTGCCAGCCGTCCTTTCTGCTTGGCATATCTTCCTTTGCGGCCTTCGAAATGAAGGCTTCCACAGTATTACCGGTTCTGACCTCGAGGAGATCTGCTTTCATGGTTGATTTTTCAAGAGAAGCCAGGACTATACAAATATAAGAAATTTTTGATAATAATAAAACATTTATTATCAAAAAATGATAATTTAAATTTACTTGAAAGGTTTACCCTTCGTTCTTTTTAAAAAGGAGATAATTCAGCCCCGTTGAAACACCGAGCGGTCCCCCGTCGGGGACGGGTACTAATAAGAGGTGCGCCTCCAAACCCAGTCGTTTGGTAATGGAGAGGCGGGGGCCAATGGCAAACCCGATGCTGGGACCAGGGGTGCCGTCGAAAGTGAGCAACTTAAAAACGCCGAGGTGTAACTGCATCAGCCATTGCATCCGTGCATTATTCAGGAAGTACAACCGGATAGTCGGTTGAAAGGCGATGTATCTGGTATCAAATTCACCGCTCCCGCTAGTATAGTATTCGAGACCAAACCCCACCGCCAGGTGGTTTTTGACCGAATAGAGGAACCGGACATTTCCCGCCATGCTTAAGTCTCCTTCGAAGAGGATAAACTTGCTTTCCAGTCCTGCGGATAGAGAGTTTTTGAGGATCTGGGCTGGAATTTGGGAGGGAGCGAGGAGGAGGAAGGGAAGGAGAAGGTTGAGGGTCTTGTGTCTCATTTTTAGGTGGTTTTGGTGTGTTTTTTATGGGTGGGGGGTAGAGAGGGTGAAGATAGGGAAAAGGAGAATGGGGTGGGTAGATCATTGTCTCCGTTTGGGCGAATAATAATGCCAGCTCAAATTTTAAACAGTATTTCCGGAAAGGTAAATGGAATAATTAACCAGTTATCCGGAAAAATACCCCAATTGTAATTTTATTCTTTTTTATTGAAGTTATTTCCTAATTTTACTTCAGGAATCTTTCTGAAAATTATCTTCCTCATGAAAAGGAAAACCCTATTAAATCCTTCTGCGCTTAAACAGACCTCACTGTTAAGCCTTTTCTCTCCACTTATTTTCCCCTCTTTCTGCCCTGCCTGTTCCAAGTAGTATGGGTTAGGGCCGTCACATTCTCCAAGATTTTTATTTCTCCCTTTTAATTGGGCTCTTCTGGTTGGTCATTGGATTTGAACCGGATAAGGAGTTTATTATCCGTTTGGATCCATTACCAGGAAAATTGGTTTCCGATGAAAAATTTTATTTCAGTTCTCTTTTCCTTTTTCTGCCTTTATCTGGGAATTTTCTCTTCTCTACCTGCTCAGGATTTAATCGTGAACACTGCAGTTACCATTGGTGCAGATGTGACGTATGATAACGTGGTGGTGCAAAATGGGGGAACACTAACTGTAAATGCTATTCTCACGGTAAATGATGACATGGTCATTGAAAGTGGGGGGGTAGTCACCCATTCTTTGAGAAATGTCCCTGGAATTAGGTTAATAATCTTGGATTCGTTGGTTATCAATTCTGGAGGTACAATAAATGTAAGCTCGAGAGGACTCAGAGGAGGGGGGAATGGCTCCTCATTTGGCAGTCATGGGGAGACTTTTAACAGTCAAGGATCAATAGTAAGCGCGAATAACTATAATGGGGATGCCAGTGCTGGGGGAAGCTATGGAGGATATGGGGCCAAAGGATACGACGGCTATACTGGTCTTTTCTCTGGCCAGGTTCCACCCCCTTATGGTTTAATGGAGAATCCGGTTCAGCTAGGTTCCGGAGGGGCAGCAGCTGGAGGCCCGGCCAAGGGAGGACACGGTGGAGGATTAGTGATCATTACTGCGGCTGAATTCATAATTAATGGAGGGATTTATGCGAATGGAGGAAACTGTACTGGATCATCGTCATATCCAGCAGGAAGCGGGGGAGCAGGTGGGGGGATAAACATTACAGCGAACTCCCTATCGGGAACTGGCGTAATTCAGGCCATAGGTGGAAGTGGCTACCACAAAGGCGGCGGGTCGGGGACAACGATTGACGATTATGGAGGAGGAGGGTCAGGAGGGAGGATCGCTATCCATTATGAGAATAACACATTCCCTGTTGGGAATATTTTGGCAAGCAGCAGAATGACAACAGGGGGCACGGGCAGTAAGAATGCCGGAGCTGCAGGGACAGTGTTTGTACGCCAAATCTCGACTGACGAAATAGAGTTGGTAATAGATAACAACAACCAGGTTTATTCGACATATACCACAAACTATACTCCAATGATGACTTTACTTCAATCTTTCAAGAGGATTGAAGTAAAGCGGCGAGGGAAATTGCAATTTGATCAGGGAGGGGTTCCAGGCCCGATTACGGTGAGTTCGGATGTATTGATTAGTAGTACTGCTGATTTTAGATTAACCCAGAATACAGAGTTGAATGTAACGGGATCGGCGGGGTTTGACTTGAATATTGAATCTTCAGCAAATGTATATTTTGAGGATGGGTCAATATTTTCGGGGAACTCGATAAGGGTAGGGGGAGGAGTCCTGAATTCATATGCTGACCTGACTATTTCCCAGCCGAGCGATTTTGAGCTATCCAATAATGGGACGCTCAAGATGCTGGGAGGAGGGGTGTTAAATACTCCGACATTTGATCAGACCACATTCATATCCGGGATTGTTGAAATTACCGGAGGTGCATCAATGATTGTAGGGTCAGGGGATATCATAGTAGGTAACGGAGTGACCTTGGTAAAGGACGGCACTTTTGGGCCCTCCAATTCGATCACGAATTTGACTATAGAATCACAAGGCGTAATAACTCATTCCCTTCGTTTACAGGCGGGGCTGGTATTGAATTTAACAGGCACTTTAGAGATAAAAGAGGGCGGGATAATAGATGTAAGCTATAGAGGGCTCCGGGGAGGAGGGAATGGCTCCTCATTTGGAAGTCATGGAGAGACGTACAACAGCCAAGGGTCGATAGTAAGTGCCAACAATTATGGGGGTGAACAAAGTGCCGGAGGGAGCTATGGAGGGTACGGTGCCAGAGGGTACGACGGTTACACAGGGGCTTTCTCAGGTCAGACTCCAACGCCCTACGGTGTAATGGAAAACCCGCTTCAACTGGGTTCTGGTGGAGCAGGATCTGGGGGTGGAACAAGGGGAGGAAATGGAGGAGGATTGGTAATTATCAATGCAGATCAATGCATAATCAATGGTGGGATATATGCAAATGGTGCTAATGGGATAGGGTCGCAATCTTTGTCTTGTGGAAGCGGGGGAGCAGGAGGAGGGATTAACATTACGACGAATTCCATATCGGGAACTGGCGTAATCCAGGCCATAGGTGGAAGTGGCTACCACAAAGGCGGCGGGTCGGGGACAACAATTGACGACTATGGAGGAGGGGGCTCAGGAGGGAGGATCGCTATCCATTATGAGAATAACACATTCCCTGTTGGAAATATATTAGCATCCAGTAAAATGACAACCGGGGGCTCGGGTAGCAAAAATGCTGGAGCTGCAGGGACGGTATTTGTACGCCAAATCTCGACTGATGAAATAGAGTTGGTAATAGATAACAACAACCAGATTTATTCGACATACACCACCAACTATACTCCAATGATGACCTTACTTCAATCTTTCAAGAGGATTGAAGTAAAACGGCGAGGGAAATTGCAATTTGACCAGGGAGGGGTTCCAGGCCCGATTACAGTGAGTTCGGATGTATTGATAAGCAGCACTGCAGATTTCAGGTTAACCCAGAATACGGAATTGAATGTAACGGGATCGTCGGGATTTGACTTGAATATTGAATCGTCTGCAAATGTATATTTTGAGGATGGGTCAATATTTTCGGGGAACTCGATAAGGGTAGGGGGCGGAGTCCTGAATTCATATGCTGACCTGACTATTTCCCAGGCGAGCGATTTTGAGCTATCCAATAATGGGACGCTCAAGATGCTGGGAAGTGGGGTGTTAAACACCCCGACATTTGACCAGGCCACGTTCATATCCGGGACTGTGGATATTACCGGAGGTGCTTCAATGATTGTAGGGTCAGGGGATATCATAGTGGGTAACGGAGTAACCTTGGTAAAGGACGGCACTTTTGGGCCCTCCAATTCGATCACCAATTTGACAATAGAACCGCAAGGAGTGATAACCCATTCCCTCCGTTTCGAGGCGGGGTTGGTATTGAATCTAACAGGCACTTTAGAGATAAAAGAGGGCGGGATAATAGATGTAAGCTATAGAGGGCTCCGGGGAGGAGGGAATGGCTCTTCATTTGGAAGTCATGGGGAGACGTACAACAGTCAAGGGTCCATTGTAAGTGCCAACAATTATGGGAGTGATCAAAGTGCCGGGGGAAGCTATGGAGGGTACGGTGCCAGAGGGTATGACGGTTACACTGGGGCTTTCTCTGGGCAGACTCCAACCCCCTATGGTGTAATGGAAAACCCGCTTCAACTGGGTTCTGGTGGAGCAGGCTCTGGTGGTGGAACAAGGGGAGGAAATGGAGGAGGATTTGTGATTATCAATGCAAATCAATGCATAATCAATGGTGGGATATATGCAAATGGTGCAGATGGGACAGGGTCGCCTTCCTTGCCTTGTGGTAGCGGGGGCTCTGGAGGAGGGATAAACATAACGACGAACTCCCTGTCGGGAACTGGCGTAATCCGGGCCATAGGTGGAAGTGGTTACCACAAAGGTGGCGGATCGGGGACAACAATTGACGATTATGGAGGAGGAGGGTCAGGAGGGAGGATCGCTATCAATTATGAGAATAACACATTCCCTGTTGGGAATATTTTGGCTTGCAGCAAGATTACATATGGTGGTTCTGTAGGCAATAAAAATGCGGGTGCTGCAGGGACGATTTTTTTACACAAACCTTCAGCAGGGACAAAAGATTTTATCATTGATAATAATTCGGCGGAATCATTTTCTTATACCCCATTATTTTCTAATTACACGGACTTCAATAGCATTGTCACTGATAATGAGGCTAAATTCTATTTAAACGAGAATGAAATATCGGGGCCAATAAATGTCGGACAACCCATTACGGTTAAAAATAATTCAGAGTTTAAGCTGGAACAAAATACAGTGGTTAATGTACCCAATCCAGATGGATTTGACCTCAATATTGAATCTGGCGGTAAAGTAGTGTTTTTAGAAGGATCAATCTTTTCAGGTAATGCCATCCGTGCGGGCGGGGGGACTTTGGAAACTTATGTTGATAGATCTTTTGAACCTGCCAGCGATTTTGAGTTATCTGCTAATGGAGGATTGAATATTATGGGAAGTGCTACGGTAAACTTACCTGTTTTTCAGGCCGAGCACTTAATTTCCGGAACAGTTTTCATTTCCGAAAACGCTAAACTGAATATAGCATCAAATGAGATCACCATTGGTCCCAATGTAACTTTGAAAAAAGATGGGACCATTGGAACTTCAAACAAGCTAAACAACCTGACAATAAACAACCTGGGTAAGCTGACGCATTCATCATCTTTTTCTGATGGTATCTCACTTAAGATTACTGGATTGTTTGAAATAAAGTCTGGTGGTGTTGTCAGTGCATCCGTATTTACCCTGGAGGAAGGGTCGGGTAGTTTTGCTTTGGGGGCCGGGGGAACAATGAATTGTATAAAGCTATTGATCAATGCTAGCACCCTTGATTCAGGTGGACTTATTGACGGGGCTGATATTTCCCTTAAAGCCGAGGCTATTAATCTTGTGTCCGGGGGTGTAATCCGGACAAACGCCAATGGTCTAAAAGGAGGCGCAAACGGCTCCCAATTCGGTCTTCGTGGTGAAGCCTATGCCGAAGATGGACAAACCATAATTGCCGGTCCTACCGTTGGCCCCTCTTTTTCAGGAGGAGCTAGCCACGGGGGCCTTGGCGCTGTTGGTTTGGGAGGGGGAGACCCCAATCCTATTTATGGAGATAAATACTATCCCTCCCTCTATGGTGCTGGAGGTAGCTCTCATACCGTAACAGGAAGTGCCCCTGGAGGTAATGGCGGAGGAAAAGTATTTATTCATTCTAATACAACTTTTTCCCTCAATGGGAGCATTCAGTCAAATGGTGGTTCTGGCGGCTACCATTCCAGTGGTGGCGCCGGAGGGTCGGTGTTGATCTTTGCCGATGTATTCAACGGATCGGGTTCAATCCAGGCCAAAGGTGGAAATGGAGGTTGTGGCAGTGTTTCCACCCAGTGTAGTGGTTCAGGAGGAGGAGGGAGGGTGGCTATTTATACTCATAGCCCTATTTTCCCGGCTGGAAATATTACAGTTGCCCCAGGTACTAATACCGGCTCACCCGCCCAGGAAGGCACCATTGTCTATATGGATTGTGCTTATGAATACAACGTGGCCATTGATACTATCCTGGATCCTCAACAAGGCGTTTTTCCGCTTGATACGGTGATCAATCCCAGAGTGGTGGTGAAAAACTATGCCCCGACGACCCAGATCTTTTCCGGTGAATTCACCATTGGCACCCTTTATCAGGATGAAACCTTTGTAAATGTCCCGAGTGGTAAAAGAGACACCATAACTTTCAGTCCAGCTACCCTTTCTGTTGGAGGATCTTACACTGCCAAATGTATTGCAAAAAAAGAAGGGGATACTTGTGATGAAAATAATGAGAAAACGGTTCCAATAGGAGTTTCAGTAGGCGATGCACCTTTGATCGTTTCCGTATCTCCGGGCTCTGGGGGAAATACGGGCTCATCGACGGTCACTATTTCAGGCGACCATTTCAGGAATGGCATTCAAGCCTGGTTGCAGGATGCATCGGGAGTTATGATACATGCCAACTATGTACAGTTTATTAACCCTAACAAGCTGTTCGCCACGTTCAATTTGATTGGGGCGACGGTTGGCCAATACAGTATTTATGTAGAAAACCCTGATAGCCAATCGGCTGATCTTCCCTTTAGTTTTGAAGTCCTTGGAGGCCTGTTGGGCTGGGAAGGTGAAATGAGCACAAATTGTTTGTCCAGCACTTTTGATCCTGGGCAGTTGTTGGAGATTAATGTCTATATGCCCAAGGCGCTGAGGGCGGGTAACATTGGAGGATTTTTCTTTATCGAATTTAAAAACACGGGGAATATTGATATTCCCACTCCAATGTTGATTGTCAAAAGCGATGAAGCAAATGCGGTTAATTTGAAACCATTGAGTCTTACCCCTTTGGAGTATGTTCCGATGAACGAAGAGATGCTTCATGAATTGCTTATTGAATTGATTGAAGAGGGTGGTCCGCCCAACGTGTTACGAGGGGGTGCCTTCGGGAAAATCAAGATTTACACGCGATCGTCCTCCCCCTATAGCGCCACCTATAGAATTGAGTCGAATGGAAAAATTACTATTCTGACCCTTTAATTGACAACTGTAAAAAGAATAGAATAATGAAGTCTAATCTAACACTAAAATGGTCCCTGGCTTTTTCTTTTGTTTTGGTTTTCTTTTCTGGAGATTTGACGGCTCAGAAACATGCCCAAACGGTTGCATACGCTCCCCCTGCTACCAATATGTCGGTAAATACCTTTTCGGGGGAATTGTATTATCAAAGACAGGACCTGTTCATTCCTGATATTGGTTTTGATCTGGATCTGACATTCCATTACCACTCCCACAATGGATGGACGCACAGTTTCGATATTAGTTATTCTCTTGACAGTTATGGTCACTACGAGTGTGTCCAATCTGGAGAAGGATATACCACAGTAACGCTTCAAGCTGTTCCGGTGATCAATATTAACTGGGGGAATGGGAGTTTGGAAAAATTTACCAGGAATCACACCACAAGTGGTGGCTGCGTTGACCTCGAGGAAGGATATAGTTCTCCACCAGGTAGTTTTAAACTTTTTGAGGAATACGAACCTCAAAAGTATCGATTAATTACTAAGGATCGGACTAAGTATTTTTTTGATAATCCTATACATAAAAAAATTACGCGTAAAGAGGATCGGAATGGAAATACGATGACCTATACCTACGATGGAGAAGGGCGGCTCATCCAGGTTACTGCTCCATCGGGTAGATCCTATACTTTCAATTGGGTTAACGGGCATATGGTGGAAGCTATTGATGCAAATGATACTCCGGTTCGAAGTTATCAGTATCAATACAGCAACAAAGGTTCCCTCATAAAAGTGATCAACCCTCTTCAGGGAGAGGTGAACTATGCTTATGATGAAACTACCGGAAAATATTTGATTTCTGTGATAGATGAAAATGGTGGAGAAACTGCAGTTGATTATTTTAATGATGAGGGTAGAGGCGTTAAATGGATTGCAACCTGTCTTTCAAAAATGGAGTTTACATATGATATCGACGGGGGGACTAATTCGGGGAAAACCTATGTGAGGGAATTGAATGGCTCCAGTGGGAATGTGACGACGACTTATGAATATTCAGCAGGGAAATTGACCGCAAGGAATGGGAATTGTTGCGGGTATGATGAAAAGTTCGTCTATGATTCTGATAATAATCTGGTGGAGTATAAAGATGGGAATGGGAATACAACCCAATATACTTATGATAGTGTAGGAAACTTCCTTCAAATAAGTTATCCTACAGGATGTTTTACAACTTTAACTTATGAATCGGAATTTAATCAGTTGGTGAGTATTGAGGATGGAAAGGGGAATTTAAAATCCTTTGATTATGACAATAATGGCAATTTAATATCGATAAACTATCCTATAGGAGTTTCTGAGTCATACACTTATAATAACCAAGGTCTTTTGGTCCAGCATACTGATAGGAATGGCAATGTTACTATTTTTGATTTTAATTCCAATGGAAAAATAAAAAAACTAGTCTCACCTGAAAATTCTTCATTTCAATTTGAATATAATAATCGTGGAAATCTTCTTTCATTTCAAGATGCAATTGGCAATATTACTACGTATGAATATGACTTGCTTGGTAGATTGAAAAAATTCAATAATCCCATGTCCGAAGTCTTTGTTTTGGAATACGATTTGGGAGGAAATTTAGTTAAGATTACTAATCCTTCGGGTGAAATCACTGAGTATCAATATGATTTATTGGATCGATTAATAATTGAAGATGGGCCTGAAAATTTAAAATACGAATATTCGTATGATGGGCTTGGAAATGTGGTTGAATTAAGAGATCCAAGAGGAGGAGTGCTAATTTTTAAGTACAACGGAATGAATCTTGTGGAAAAGGTTATAGATCAAATTGGAAATGAATACACGATATTTTACGATGGAGCTGGTAATAAAACCTCTGTTGTTAATCCAAATGGAAATACTGTTTCATACTCTTATAATAAAGCTAAAAAAGTAGTAAAGACTACTGATGCCTTGGGTTTTCAGACAGAGTATGGTTATGATTGTATTGGAAATTTAGTCACAGAGAGAGATGCGAATGGCAATGAAAAAAACTACAAATATGATGCTCAAAATAGAATTGTTGAGTTCGTTGATCCATCTGGACATTCGACATATTTTCAATATGATGGCAATGATAATGTTACAAGTATATCTGATGCAAAAGCTAATCAAACGAACTTTTCTTTTGATGGTCTTAATCGGATTACCCAAATCCTATTTGCAAATTTCACTACGCAAAATTTTAGCTATGATGGGAATGGGAACGTCATTAATTTTATTGATAACAATGGGAATTCTATATCTTATCAATATGATGCTTTAGATCGTTTAGTCCTTCGAGATTATCCTGGTGAAAATGATGACGTTTATCAATATGACGATTCTGGGAATTTGATTTTTGCACAGAATGGCTTTAGTTCAGTCGTTTTTTCATATGACAAAGCGGGTCGTCGAATTTCGGAAACTTTGAATGGTGAAACAATTAAATATTATTATCATCCAAAAGCTGGTAAGATTACAAAAATTTATCCCTCTGGAACCCTAATTGAAGAGTTTTATAGTAAACGAGGAGAGTTGATTGAAATTAGAAAGGATTTGAAATTTCATGCAGGCTTCCAATATGATGCAGTTGGAAACCTTGTTCAACATAATTTATCAAATAATACAAGTGCACAGTTCTATTACAACAAGAATAACTGGCTTACTTCAATTATTCACAATCCCTCACAATTTATTGAGTTAAATTTTGCTTATGATAATGTTGGGAATATTGTGTCGCAAGAATTTGGACATTCTCCTGGAAATTCTGAACAATACCAATATGATAATCATAATAGATTAATAAATTTTAAGAAGGGTGAAATGATTGGTGGAGAAATTGGTTTTCCTGACATCGAAGTCGCATATGAATATGATGAAGTAGGAAATCGAAAATTAGTTAATGATAACGGGGTTGTCTCAATATATAATGTAAACGAAATGAATGAGTATGTTTCTGTATTGTCTGACGAGGGGGCGGTTTATTTTAACTATGACGCAAATGGGAATTTGATAAATGATGGAAATGCTTCATATTCTTACGATTACAGTAATAGAATAATAGCTTCTGGTGGAATGTCCTATGCATATGATCCTCTAGGGAGAAGGATATTAAAATGGAATCAAGATTGTGACTATAGGTACTATTACTCTGGTTTTGAAAAGACTGAATTAAAGGGGTGTGATTTTCAGTTAGGATTTATTAGCGGAAATCAATTTGACAAATTTGTGAGCTTTTTTAATTTGGAAGAAGACTTTTTTTATCATGTTAATTTGAATAATTCTATTTATAAAATCACAAATAGTGAAGGAGAACTTGTTGAAGAATATTCTTACAGTCCCTTTGGAGTGGTTTCTTTTTTTGATGAGAACGGGATGCATATGACTGGGTCGAAAATTTTTAATCCTCTTTCTTTTATGTCAAAAGAAAGGGATTCGGAAAGCCAAAAATTTAATTATTTACTGAGGTTGTATGATCCAGAAGTAGGATGTTTTATCCAAAATGATAAACTGTATTATGTTGATGGACTTAATATGCGAAGTTTTGTTAGAAATAATCCGATTAAAAATATAGATCTGCTGGGAGCAGATAGTATGGACCCAAATTGTGCATTGCCATGTTTTTTGGAACCAATGCACACCCAGCCCTTGTGTGCCCTAAAGTGTTCTATTGCACAAGATGTTAACGATGTTGTCTCTGATCCTATTAACTTTACTGCGGGGGATTTATGTAAAACCGGTTTGAAAAAACTTACTAAAGTAAGCGGACCCGCAGGTATAATTGGAGGTGAATTATTTGACAAATTATTTGACCCTATTTTTCCAAGTCTAAACGAGGATGGTGAAATTGACCTAGATGATATTTTAAACAATCCCTCTCAATTTCCTTCTTTTTTTCCATATACAGACCCGGATACTGGGTGGATAATGGATGAAAATGGAGATTGGCATTCGCCTGATGGTTCTAGAGTTCCAACTTTTGATGAGGTGGAAGATGCAATGGGACCATTGAATCCATTTCGACTTAAAAATACTAATAGATGAATTAATTGATGGTTATTGTTGCTGTGTGAATTTATTTAATAGTGACCACTGGTTTATTGAAAATTGAATTAATGATGAATAATAGGAAAAAAATTTGGCTTCTATTTCTTTTGTCATTTTGTAGTATTACTTTAGGAGTGGCACAACTATCATCTCCTTGTGATCCTCCGCCACCAGCAGATTTCCCACCTTCACCACCTCCTGCTCCCCCCCCTGGCAGCGGCTCCGGCAAAATCCCCTTCGTCGCCGGCTTCGACCCTAACCAAATCGTCCCCCCCAATTCTCTCGGCGAAGAAGGCTGGATCAGACGTGACCAATTTTTACCCTTCATGGTGACATTTGAAAACGACCCAGAACAGGCAACAGCTCCAGCTCAACGAGTAGAAATCACCGTTCCCTTTGATGGAGTAGTGGTCGATCTGAACTCAGTAGAGTTGAGTGATTTTGGATTTGGCTCTTTTTATTTTGAGGTGCCGTTTGGGGTGAATTATTACAAAGACACCTTAGATACAGCTGTCGAACTCGGCGTGAATGTGGAAGTGGAAATGGGGGTCGATTTGGCTCAAAGTCGGGCATACTGGTACTTTCAATCCCTCGATCCCTTGACCAATGAGCCTCCAACGGATCCATTTACCGGCTTTCTACCAGTCAACGATCCGGAAATTCACAATGGAGAAGGTTTCTTTTATTTTTCTTTCAACCCCACGCCCATTAGCCAGACCTTTGATGAGATCCACACCTATGCGGATATCATTTTCGATTTCAATCCCGCAATCATGACCGACATTGCATTGAATACCATCGATGCAGATGCCCCGATCAGTACAGTTTTACCAACTGTCACCGCTCCAAGTCCCACCCAACTCCGGATCTTTTGGGAAGGAACAGACATCGGTTGCGGCCTGGCGAACTATACAATTTTTGTCTCTGAAGATGGGGGGCGGTATTTCCCTTGGATGATCAGCACGGATACCACATCCGCATTTTTGCCTGCTAAAATGGGTAGTACCTACCGCTTGTTCAGTATCGCGCGGGATAGTGTGGGGAATGCAGAGAAAAAGAATGATTTCGACATCGAAGTGACCTTTACCGAAGACCTGTTGGAAGGTCCCCGGGTAGCTGCAAAGGTTTTCCTCCAAGGCACTTACAATATGACTATTGGGAAGATGGACGATCATCTCAGGAGTCTTTCCCTAATCCCATTAAGGGAGCCTTACACCGATTTGGGGTATACGCAAGTAACCGGAGGGGGTGAGGAAATTTCGGAAGACATCCTGGACAAAAAAGGAGATAACAGTATTGTAGATTGGGTCTTTGTGCAGCTGCGGGATAAGAATGATCCCACCATCGTTTTGGGTACACGTTGTGCCCTGGTACAAAGGGATGGAGATGTTGTCGATGTAGATGGTGAATCTGCCATAAATTTCAGAGGACTGGTCGATGATGATTATTATGTGGCGGTGTTGCATAGAAACCATTTGGGTGTTTGCGCGGGCGCTCCAGTTTCGCTTTCAAACACTCCTGCGGAAATAAATTTCACTTCACCTGCTACCTCCACTTACGGCGCTAATGCCCAGGTGAATGCTTTTGGCACCATGCTGATGTGGGGTGGAGACGCCAATTTCGATGGTAAAATCGTATATGCGGGGGTGGATACCGATGCGAATGATATATCTGCAGATGTGCTTCTGAATCCATTTAACTCTCAAAATTCCGCCCTGTTTCTATCGGAAGGTTACCTGGCCGTCGATCTGAATATGGACGGAAAGGTGATCTATGATGGAACCGGTGCCGATGTAGATATCATTTCTCAGGCAGTTCTTCAAAATCCGCTAAATGTGGAGGCCTCGCCGACACTGGTTCTGCTTGCACAGCTTCCCCAGTGATATCCAGATTTAAAATGGATCCTATAAACAAACATTAAAACCATGAAAAGAACAAGATATATTTCAATCCTCCTGCTGGCAGCCTCATTACTTCTTGTTCCTTTCCTTGTGTCTGCCAGCATCGAACTGGGCATCACCAGCGTCAATAATGGGGAATTGCTAATCAGTTGTACCGCCGACCAGGACTACAATACCCTTCCTGAAAATACCTGGAACAGCCAGGTTTTCACCTTGCGTTGGGGTACAGACTTGAGCAGTGCCATTATTGCCGGTTTTCAAAATGAAGCGAATTTTGATTTTATATTGGATGGTGCCGTGAAAGATGGGGGAGATGGATTTTACTATCAGAAATTCACCTCTGCCGCGACCAATGTGGTCCAAAACTTTGGCAGTGGAGAGACCCTCCTGGTTCTGACCATCACGCTCAATTCAACCACTGCCTGTATGGGCGATTTCGAACTTATTACGGGCGATCCGTTTACAGATGACATTTATGGGAACGCATCTGTCAATAATGCCTCCTTGCGCGAACAATTCAATGGGTTTAACCCCTCTATTGCGGATCCTTTCCCAGGTGATGCCGATGGGGATGGCTCTTGTACCGGGGTAGATTGCGACGATAATGATCCTAATAACTTCCCGGGCAATGAGGAAATATGTGATGGGCAGGACAACGACTGTGATGGCGAAATTGATGAGGGCTGCGACCAGGACGGCGACGGTGTGACCATCAGCCAGGGTGACTGTGATGACGGCGACCCCAATAATTACCCCGGTAATGTGGAAGTTTGCGATGGGCAGGATAACGACTGTGACGGCCTGGTGGACGCTGCCGACCCCGATTTTGTAGACGATATTCCTCCTACGGCCATTTGCCAGAATGTTTCGATCAATTTAGATGAAAATGGCTCGGCAAGTTTGTCGCCAAGCCAGGTAGATAATGGCTCCTACGACAACTGCGGCACCGTAAACCTCCTCAGCGTAGAACCCTCCATGTTCAGCTGTTTGGATGTTGGTGAAAACACTGTAACCCTGACCGTCACTGACCTCAAAGACAACCCTGGCACCTGTACGGCTATCGTTACAATCCTGGACGAAATTGCTCCAGTTGCTATTTGCCAGGATGTAACCCTTCCGCTGGCCATGAACGGATTGGCCATTCTTTCTGCAGCTGCAGTGGACAATGGCTCCTATGACAATTGCGTGATTGGCGATTATTCATTAAGCCAGGTTTATTTCAGTTGCGAAGAAGTAGGAGAAAATCCTGTTACGTTAACCATTACGGACGTCAATGACAATGTCCACACCTGTACCGCCTACGTTACCGTGGTGGACGTTGTGGATCCTTTAGCTGTTTGTACTGATATCACCGTGAACCTCGATGCGGCCGGGCAAGCATCTATTGTCGAAGATGCCGTAGATGATGGCTCTATTGATGCCTGCGGGATTGCCAGTTATGATACCGACATCACGAGTTTTGATTGTTCCAACGTGGGCGCAAATCCGGTGGTACTGACCGTTTATGACGTCAATGGCAATTTCGGCTCCTGCAATGCCACGGTAACCGTGGTGGATGATGTGGACCCCGTTGCTACCTGTCAAAATATCACTATTTACCTGGATGCCACTGGCCAAGTTTCTATTGCTGAAGATGCGGTGGATGATGGTTCTTTAGACGCTTGTGGTATTGATTATTACGATACAGATATCACCAGCTTTGGATGCGCTGATGTGGGCACTAATCCGGTTGTGCTTACCGTCCATGATGTTAATGGCAACTTCAGTTCCTGTAATGCAATGGTTACCGTAGTGGATGATGTAGACCCTGCAGTCGTGTGCCAGAATCTAACTGTTTACCTGGACGATTTGGGCCAGATGTCAATTTCCGAGGATGCAGTAGATAATGGCTCTTCCGACGCTTGTGGAATTGATTATTACGATACCAATATCACCAGTTTTGGTTGCTCCGATGTGGGGGCTAATCCGGTGGTACTGACCGTTTATGATGTCAATGGCAATTTCAGCTCATGCAATGCGACGGTTACCGTGGTTGATGACGTGGACCCCGTTGCTACCTGCCAGAATATCACGATTTACCTGGATGAATTTGGGCAGGTTTCCATTGCTGAAGATGACGTAGATGATGGCTCTTCCGACGCCTGCGGCATTGACTATTACCATACAGATATTACTTCGTTTAGTTGTTCCAATGTAGGAGCTAATCCGGTAGTGCTGACGGTTCATGATGTCAATGGCAATTTCAGTTCCTGCAACGCGACAGTGACCGTGATTGACGACGTGGATCCGGTTGCTGCCTGCCAGAGTATTACGGTTTATCTGGATGAATATGGGCAAGTATCCATAACTGAAGATGCGGTAGATGACGGTTCTTCCGACGCCTGTGGCATTGACTATTTCGATACGGACATCACAGCATTTGATTGTTCCAACCTGGGGGCTAACCCGGTTGTATTGACCGTTTTCGATGTGAACGGCAATTCCAGTACCTGCCCGGCAACGGTTACCGTTGTGGATGATATTTTCCCGACCATTACCTGCCCGGAGGATATAACCGTTTCCAATGCCCCCAATATGTGTGAGGCTACAGTTTTAGGTCTCGTACCCACGGCCACTTGGGATAATTGTAGTGTTTCCCTTGCCTATTCTTTGGTTGTTGATGCCCAGGAATCCGGTCTTTGGCCTCCCATAACCGGCCCAGGACAGCCGGGCTCCGTCAACATTCCTGTTGGTTCGGCAGAAATGACGTATACTATCACTGACCCGAGTGGAAATTCAGACCAATGTACCTTCACCCTTGTGGTAAATGACACCCAGAATCCCGCAATCACTTGTCCTCCCGATATCGCAGTAAACAATGATAACGGCCTTTGTGAAGCGGTGGTGTCTTTCTCCGTTCCCTATTCTGACAATTGCGCAGGGGTTGTTCGGTCTCAGGATGCAGGTCTGGCCAGCGGGGCTTCCTTCCCGATAGGGCCCACCCTCAACACCTTTACAGCCACGGATGTCAGCGGCAATAACACCTCCTGCTCCTTTACGGTGACTGTGGTCGACAATGAGCTACCCACAGCTGTATGTTCAGATTATTCCGTCTATCTCGACCAAACGGGTAATGCTTCAATTACACCAGACGATGTAGGAGGCGCCAGCGCGGCGGATAACTGTGAAGTCCAATCCGTTAACGTGGCGCCAAGTACGTTTTACACTTCCAATACCGGCCCCAATACTGTAACCTTAACAGTAACCGATATTCACTTCAACGTATTCACTTGTGAGGCTGTCGTAACGATCGACCAACGGCCAACGGTCCTTACCTATGATATTACCTGTGAGACGGAAGCACAATATTCCGACGAAGCAATGCTTTGCGCTATCTTGGTTGATGAGCTTTCCGGCACCCCACTTTCCGGGAAAACGGTGCATTTTACCATAGAATCGGAAAACACTTCGGCAGTGACCGATGCAAATGGGGTCGCCACGGCTTATCTCGTTCTTCCGCTGGATCCAGCCGGCACCTATTCGGTAGATGTCGCATTTGATGGGGACGATATTTATCTCTCCTCTTCGGATTCATATGGCTTTGACGTTACCCCGGAGGAAGTCGAGGTAACCTATACAGGCACTCTATTTACGTCGACTTCCGCCAATAGTAACGAGGCCATTGTAACCCTGGCAGTTACTGTCCAGGACATTTCAGACGGCTTCCCGGGCGATATCAGCAATGCCATGGTACAGTTTTGGGATGTGGAGGGCGAGAGTGCCATTGGCGATCCCTTACCTGTGATCCTGGTTGATCCGAATGATCCGTCTACCGGAACCGTTCAGTACAATTGGACGGTGACGCTTACTGGAAATACCGATTGGGGATCTTTCGAAGTGGGTATTGAGGTCCTTCAGTACTACGCCCGCGAATATAAAGCCGATGATGCGTTGATTACCGTTTCCAAGCCTCTTAATGACTTCTTTACCGGAGGAGGATATCTTTTCATGGAAGAGTCTGAAGGCACCTATGCAGGGGATAACGGTACCAAATGCAATTTCAGTGTAAATGCTAAATGGACACCCAACGGAAACAATCCCAAGGGTAAGTTCCACTTCCTGGTAAAGCGCTTGGAGTCCGACAACATAGTACATACCTATCGATTCAAAAGCAACCAGATCAACTCAATTGGGATAAACCAGCAAACCGACGAAGGTGAAGTAGGAGGTAAATGCAACATCCAGGACGTAACCGATCCGCAAAATCCCGTTTCCCTGGGCGGTAATAAAACCTTCCTCGTCAAGGTTCAGGACAACGGAGAGCCGGGCACCAATGACAAAATTGCCATGACTGTATATGAAAATGGCGGAGGTTTGCTTTTCTCCAGTTATTGGGATGGTACACAAACTATTTATGACTTTCTCGATGGTGGCGATTTGCAGGTTCATTATGGCAATCAATCCATGTCTGTTCCAAACTCTTCTAATGAACAAGAAATTCCTTTCGAACCGCTGGAGAGGGTAAGTGCAGGAGAAAGCATACGGATATTCCCCAATCCTGTAAATAATTTCCTTGATATTGTCTTTATAAGCACCGAGGAGAAAGAACTCTTAGCCGAGGTCCTGAGCCTGGAGGGAATTATAGTTGAAAGCAAATCTTTGAATTTCCACAAAGGCCAAAATATATTTGAATGGCCTCTCGATCATTTGGTGCCGGGATCGTATTGGCTCCGGGTTTCAGGAGAGAATACGATGGTGGTGAGGCGGTTTGTAAGGGTAGGGGAGTAGGGGGAAGTTATTTGTAAAGGTAATGGCTAATTCTTTTGCACAACCAATTTGACAACCATTCCTTCTTCGCCTTCCGGTTGTATTTGTACAAAATACATTCCTGAAGGCAAGTTCTTTAAATTGAGCTGGAAAGGCGATCTCCAGTCATTTTGGAGGGTCGTTGAGTATACTATCTTTCCTCGCAAATCACTTATGCGAATCAGGCAAAAAATTCCTTCATAATCTGTTAGATCCAGCCAAACTTTGCTTGTAGCTGGATTGGGATGTATAGTGAATTTGGAGGCTTTTGGAAATTTGAAAACGCCTTGTTTTTCCCAATTTGCAACTTTATTTCCATCCTCCTCTTTTATAGCAAATCCGGAATTACAGGAGACATTATCACAAGGGCCCAAATAATCTCCGTGGGCAATATGAGCAGGAAGTGAATTTTGGTTTACACAAATGGAGCTCCCGTTGTGGCAAACCCATACTTTGTTGGATTGGCATTTCCAGGCCGGTATAATTTGGGAATAGGGGGGAGGAAATTGGCAGTCAGGTAGGCCGTCTTTGTTGTTATCAATGGAATCATCGCCTCCGGGGCATACGTCACAAATGTCAGCCACTCCGTCGCAATCGTTGTCTGGTCCAGGGCACTCATTGCATGCATATTCTACTTCAGATCTACTTGAACAGCCAATTCCGTTGTTTGAGATGTCGGCATAGCTTCCAGGAATTGCCAAGTGATCACAAACAGGTTGGATTTCACAAAATGACAATAGCGGATTATTTTCAATGGTTAAAAACTGTTCAATAGTATTCAGAGGATTTAATCCAACAAGACTGGTTAATGAGTTGTTGGATGAAATGGTTAGGTTAAAAATGTGTGCAAGATTGTCAAGTCCTTCTAACGTGGAAAGGGAGTTGTTATTATTGATCTCAAAAGCCCAAAAGACAGATGTCAAGGATTCTAATCCTATGAAATTCTCCAATTGGGGATTTCCGTACACGGCAATTCCCCCGATTGAGGAAAGGTTATTTAGCCCTGTGAAGTTAATTAAATTTGAATTCAAATCAATGTACACGTTTCCTCCAATATAAGAAAGCGCCTCCAATCCCGTAAAATTCGGCACCAAACTGCCTTCTAGGAAAAAACTTCCTCCAATTTGTGTGAGACTGTTCAGTCCCTCCAGACTAGCCAGCGATCCATTGTTTTGGAGATGGAATTCAAAATTAATTGTCGAAAGGTTATTAAGCCCCTCCAAACTTGTCAAATTTGGACAACCTTCAATTTGAAATGTATAACCAATATAAGAAAGCGCTTCAAGCCCCAGTAAACTTGTGAAATTACCAGAAAGATAAAAACTTTCGCCCACTGAAACCAGTGCATCCAAGCCCAATAAATTGGGTAAATTGTAGCTATGGATGGATAAAATGCTTCCAATTTGTGTTATTTGGGCTAACCCATTTAGATTTTCTATGTCTTCACCATCAATGGACAGAACACCAGAAATACTGGTACACCCGGGATATGTTTGGGGAAAATCATCAATTTCACTTTGTGAATTGATATATAGGTTCCCCGGGCAAGTAACCGGTATCCCGCAAGCTGTTTGAATTTGAGCTGGACTTGAACATCCTTCTCCATTATTAAAAATAAAAATAGCATTTAGATTGCCGGAGGCGGACAGAATATTACATATTCCTTGAACATCACAATCCGATAAGTTTGGATTATTCGATATGTTAAGCCATCCGCCAACAAAAGTAAGTGAATTTAATCCATAGATATCCGTAAGGGAGTTATTGTCAGTTATGTAAAGGGCTCCTCCAATTGAATTGATTTGAGCTAAGCCGTCGAGGTTGAAAATATTGGGGCCGCCAATAAATACATTTCCATCTATTGAATTGCAATCAGTGTATATCAAGGGAAAATTATCGATTTGCTCTTGCGTATTGAAATAGATATCTTCCGATAGGCAAGGTTGTGCGTACGTTGAAATTCCAAGAGAAAAGATTCCCCAAAAAAAGAAAAAACGTTTCATTGTTTTAGGTATTTGTATGAGATTGAAAAATTAGATCAACTTACATCAGACCATTACAGTTATACAGTGGAATTCTTGGTTGGAGGATCTCAGGTATTTACAATTTTATTTTATCGCAAATGTTTTTGACTTGCATTTTTCGACCAGGATTTGCCCTGTTCGGAAGCTGTATTGAGTTCCTCCATTTGGAAGTTTCTTTGCCACATGGTAGTAATAAGCTCTTGCTGCGAGATTGTATATGCATTGTGTTTGTCCTGGAGAAAGAGTCATGAAATAATCCCTCCCAGTTGATCCCCTGCTAATTTCAACATTTATGTCAAATGAAGTATTATTTGTGAAACAAAAATCTCCAATATTTTTCGTTTCGCATTCTTTATCGACGGTTTCTGGATTATTATACTGTTCATTTGAATTTAATGGCCGGTTAAAGCCAAGGTTGCCGGCTTTAACACCTCCTCCAGAAGTTGGTATATTAATCCCAAGCAGCGCCCCAGCGTCGCCATCTATGGGTAAGTCCTTAATAGACGATGCAATAACGAATCCATTACTGGCATCCAAAGCCTTTAAATGGAGTTTTATGGTATTGCTTAAGACTGTGTAATTCCCGGTAATAATTGCGTCAACAGCTAATAGTTTTCCCAATTCTTTCGCTTGGTCGACATCAATAAACCCATCGGCGATGAGCTTGTTCGCTTCGGCAATCCCACTTAAATTCTCCCTGTCAAAAACCATAAAATTTCCCGGGTTGTTGACTATGTTGGAAGAAACCATGTCGCCAAGGTATTTCCCTGCAACCGTATGGGTTTTATTGAGGTCGGTGACGTATAGTACGACAACTTTCTTTTTATCCTTTTGATCCAACTTTGTCGCAAGGTCGGAACTGATTGCTTCAAGCGCTTTGTCAAATGCACTTTGTGATAATAAACAACATGAAGTCAAAGAAATTATTAAGAAGAATAATGATTTTTTCATTTTTCGGCATTTTCCTATTGTGCAGACCTATTTCTCAGGATTCAAGATTTTAGTCATCTAATCTCAAACGTTTTCGATTTACATTTTTCAACTAAAATTTCTCCTGAAAGAACTTTTTCATTTGGAGAAGTGGATATGGTAATTTTGTAGTCGTAATTCTTTGCTGAAAGGTTATAAAAACATTGAGTTTGACCAGGGGAGAGGTTCATGGTTTTGTCGCGAAATGTTGTTTGATTCCATTGCCGGTTCCATGTACCTAAACCAACTCTAACGTTGTAGGACGTATTGTTGGTGAAACAAAAATCCCCCAAATTTTTTGTCTCGCACTCATGACTCACCGTTCCAGGATTATTGTACTGCTCATTCGAATTTAAAGGTCGATTAAATCCTCTATTTTCTGCATTAACGTTACCTCCAGTCGAAGGTACATTGATCCCCAACAAGGCTCCGGCATCTCCGTCAATTGGCATATCATTGACCGAGGCCGCGATGACAAACCCATTACTGGAGTCCAATGCCTTTAACGTGAGTTTAATAGTATTGCTGAGGACAGTGTAATTACCGATAATTATGGCGTCAACCGATAATATGCGCCCCAGTTCCTTTGCCTTGTCAACGTCTATATAGCCCTCGGCGATCAGTTTGTTGGCTTCGGCAATCCCACTTAGGTTCTCCCTGTCGAAGACCATAAAGTTCCCAGGGTGGTTGACGATATTGACAGAGATCTGGTCGGCAAGGTACTTTCCCGCTACCGTTTGGGTTTTTTGAATGTCGGTGATGTATAGTACGACCACCTTCTTCTTTTCTTTTTGGTCAAGTTTGGTAGCAAGGTCTAAACTGATCACTTCTAAAGCTTTGTCAAAGGCGCTTTGAGCTGCAATACTCAAGGAGAACACGTCTATCAGGATGAGGAAAAACAACTTTTTCATAATGCATTTGGTTTATAGTGACGAATACTGGCTGTAGTAGGTATTCAGTACTTTCTGAAAGGCATTTTCTTTTGCTTGGTCTTCAGTTGCGCCATTCCCGTTAATGCTTGAAATAGAAAAGCTTTTGAAAATTGATTGGGAAGATGTTGAAAGGATGTCCATTTTAAGGGTTATCGTGCAAACAATGGTTCCATCAACCAAGGTCCCATCCCGAAATGAATAATCAATCGTACCCAGCGCAACATAGTCGGTGTAGGATTCTAGACCTAATTTTTCCAGGATGTCAGAATTGCCTTCCCTTAGCTCCTGGAATCCGGATTTTTTTATGAAGGAACTTCGAAAAAGACCAATGAAGCCTTTGTTTCCAGTTTGGGTGTAAATTCCTGCGATAGCATTTGCTTCTGAATTCAATACATTTCCGGATTTGCTGGTAATAGTAACGGCCACCTCTGTTGAAGCCGGAGAGTTCTTGAAGTTAGTGTTTAGGAACGAGGTATAGTCAAAGCTAACTGGCTCGCTTTTTTCTTCGAATGTTTTGGATATGGCATTTCCCGTCTGATTCTCAATAATTGGCTGTTGGGCTTCTGACTTCCCTGCTTGAGGTTCAATTCGGGCATCTTTTACATCCTTGGAAATTGAGGGGTCTGAATGCGGCTCTTTATCCTGCATGTAGATTACCGTTTTTTCCGGCTCTGATTGAGGGGGATTCTTTAACTCTCCCCACGCGACAATACCACCAAGGATAGTGGCAAAACCAAGCACTATCTTTAATGGAATATTTAGAAGGGAAAGGGGACTTTTTTTAATCTCGTGTATTGTCCGGTCATAAATGGTGTCTTCGTCATCCTCAAACATAACAATTCAATTTTCAAGATGTGAATAGCTGACCCTAATCACTCTAAAAAGAATCAACATCCAGAAAAGAGAAATAGGGCTTTTTTCCTGAGGTGACATTTACTTTCCGGAAAGTATCAAATGGCTCATAATTGGGCAATGATTTTCGTCATTGTTTATTTTTCCGATCGTCTACCCACCTATCCTTTATTTTCCCCATGCAGGTACGACTGTGATAAAGTTTGATTATTTGCCATTAGATGAGAAGGTAAGTTTACTTTAGAAAGAGTGATTTGATGGCAGTAAGCCATCAAATCACGTGGGGCTATTGCTGCGACAACGGCCGCAATTGTCCCATATTACTTCGTTTTGAATATATGCAATTAAGGAGGGGTGTGGAAATGAAATTTTTGTGGTAAGGATAAAGGGAATTGTCCATATTGACGGCATCCAATATTAATTGTAGTGAGTACTTGGAAATCATTTGCCTATGCCTTCCTCCCTTTGCCCCTAAAATTTGTTACCATTTTGTTACCCCCACAAACAAAAAACGCCTCACAACCATCCGATTGCAAGGCGTTTTACATTTGTACCGAAGGTGGGACTCGAACCCACACGATGTTGCCATCACTGGATTTTGAGTCCAGCGCGTCTACCAGTTCCGCCACTTCGGCCTTTGTCCCGCCGTAGCTTACGCGGAGGCGGATTGGTCAGCTTAAACCTGTGGTTGTAGCTGAAAACCAGGGATTGAGT
>JACJYD010000003.1 GCA_020636275.1 Lewinellaceae bacterium
TGGGGCAGGCACAAGCACGGACGAGAATCCAGGCTATACGTATGCCGGACCAGGCACCTACGATGTGACCCTGACGGTGATGATCGAGGATGAGAACGGAGTGATCTGCAGCGATGCGATCACTTTGGCAATTGAGGTAAGTGAAGGTCCGATTGCCAATTTCACTACGGGCAATGAATGCAACGGCGATGCTGTTCAGTTCACTAACACGAGTATGCTGGGTACGAACCCGGGCACGGTGAGTTACTTCTGGGACTTTGGCGACGGGGTTGGGACCAGCACCGAAGAATCCCCCAATTATACATATGCTGGTCCGGGCAATTATCAGGTGACCCTGACGGTGACGGTGGAGGATGTCGATGGGAATGTTTGCTCAAATTCTACCTCGATGGCCGTTGTCGTCTACGAAAGCCCTGTTTGTGAGATCAAAGCCATTCCCGAAATGCCCAATTGCCAGTCAATAGGAAACATTCTGGAAGTAGCGCCCGGGTTGTCCAGTTATTCCTGGTCGGTTGTTTCCAATGACCCGGCCTGGGAAATCACGGGTGGGCAAGGGACGAATAGTATTACCTTTACAGCAGGTATTTCGTCATCTGCAACATTTGTCGTTGAGATCCTGGATGAGAATGGATGTTCCGGGTCTTGCAGTATCACCTTGGATTGTGTGGGGTCAACCTCCCTGTGTTTTTATACTCCAGGGTACTGGCAAAACCAGGCCATGCGGCCAAAACCGCACCTGGGACTGGCCCAGCAGTTACTCGATGCAAATGGGGGGATCACGATTGGAGATGCCGATGCGCCCTGCACTAATCCATTCGAATTCTGGACAAACAGCGCGTATTGTCTGGATGTTCTGTTGCCCGGCCAGCCGCTTCCTACTCCGAACAACATCAATAACTACTGTGGAATTAGCGCTAATGGCATTACGATCAACAGCTTTCTATGGCACGTCATTGCCCTGACCATGAACGTGTATAACACGGGCTACGGAACCCTTCAATTGGGGAATCTCAGTTGCCAGATCGATTATTCCGGCACCGGATTAACGCCGGAGAATACCATACAGGATCTGTTGGATGTAGCAAATACCTCCTATGCCTGCCACAATTTTAACAGCGCGTTAATTGAGGCGATGACGACCCTTAACGAATGCAAGAACGGCTGCGAGGAGGATGATTTTGGTGGTGCCCCTATCGCTTTTAGGAATACCACGGACGGTGGGCCCCAGGTCGAAATTTTCCCCAATCCGACTACCAATGTATTCTACATTAAAATGGGCGAGTTACAAGAAAAGGCTGTGAATCTCCGCATTTTCAATCAAGTCGGTACTCTTGTGCTGGAACGGCAAATCGAAGTGGGCAGTGCCTCTCCGGTAAGTATTGAGCTACCCAGACATCAGTTGCCTTCGGGATTTTATTATCTCCACCTGAATACGGAAGATTTCAGTGTCATAAAAAAATTGCTTCTCCTCCAATAAAAAAAAGAAAGGAGCGCGACCGCGCTCCTTTCTTTTTTAAAACCCCACCGGTTCTGCCGGGCAAAACGCGCAGACCCTTCGAAGTGTACGAATGCCAATAAATTGTACATGCTGCGACAGGTAGTCGTCGTGCATGGGCTCTGATTTCAAAAGATCGGTGCTGAGGTATTTTTTATTGCTATCCGGGAAAACCGTCACCACATGTGCATCGGGTCCCATCTCGTTTTGTACCTGGAGCGCACCTACAAAATTGGCGCCCGAAGAGATCCCGACGGCCAGTCCGAGTTCGGCTGCCAGTTTTTGGGCCATAATGATGGCGTCGCCATCGTGGGCGTCGACGATCGAATCGAGTTGGCCGAATTTGACGATGGAGGGGATGAATTCGTCGGAGATGCCCTGGATGCGGTGTTTCCCGATCTTGTGGCCGGTGCGCATGGTCGGGGATTCTGCAGGTTCGAGCGGGTGGATCCGGATCTCCGGGTTTTTCGTGCGCAAATATTTTCCGACGCCCATGATCGTACCGCCCGTTCCAACGCCTGCGATAAAGGCATCGGGGCTTATTTGAATGGATTGCATTTGCTCCCAGATCTCAGGGCCTGTTGTGTGGAAGTGCGCATTTACGTTGTCCTCATTGGTGAACTGAGAGGGCAGGAATATATTGGGCTCCCGGTCCTGGATCTGTTCGGTGAGCTGGATGCTGCCCATGAACCCGCCTTCTTCCTTGGAAACCGGGATGACCTCGGCCCCGAGGGAGCGGATAATGTCGACCCGCTCCCGGCTCATCCAGTCGGGCATGAGGATCACGACCTGATGCCCCAGCGCCCGGCCGATGGCGGCAAAAGCGATACCTGTGTTGCCGCTGGTGGCCTCCACGATCTTGTCGCCCGGTTGGATAGCGCCTTTTTCGTATGCGCGCTCCAGGATCGACAGGGCCATACGGTCCTTAATGCTTCCAGTAATGTTAAAATGTTCTTGCTTGGCGAAGATCGTTCGCTTTTCCCCTTTGAACAGAAAGTCTATGGCGAGCAAAGGGGTGTTGCCGACCAAAACCCAAAGGCTTTTGATCTTGGTCTGCAGGTGGAGGGGCACCGTCATCATAATGGTTCGATTATCGTTTTAAAAATGAGGCGACTCCCGGTCGCCTCATTTTTAATTTATTTTTTCATTGCTTTTAAGATCACTTGGGCGGTCGCAGTGCGAAGACGAACAAAATACGGACCGGCAGGCAGATTGCCGACATCCCACTGGTATTTATTCACGCCGGCTGTGGTGGAGATCGATTGTGCGCCAAGTTGTCGACCCATGCTATCAAATAGTTCCAGTTGGCCTTCCCCTCCCGTTTCTGCGTAAAACTCGAGATTTAGCGTACGCTCTACCGGGTTGGGAAACAACAGGATCTTCATTTCTCCCACCGGCTCATCGGTGGACAGGGGCCGGGTCCCGTTTGCAAACCAAACTCCACTGCGACCTTGGTTGACAAATACCGATGCCGTGCCGGTGGAATGGATCTTGTCTGACGCCAGGTTGATAAAGGCCAGAACGGGCGTGCCTGCGGACTCGGCATCAAATACCATGCGATTGTCGTCTACGGAATAGTTGGGCCAACTGAGGTCGGCGTTTTGAAAAATAGTCCCAACTTCCCCCGATTCGATATTGGCGCCGAGCAAGTAATACTCGTTGTAATACTCGTCGAGATAGTCGAATGCGATGATGTAATCTGAGTTTTTGGAAAAGGTCGGATTGCCGATGCTAATCCCTTCCTGAAGGCCGCTAAACAGTTTTTCGATATGGCCGTCGGAAAAGTTGTTTCCATTCGACACCTGGATAAACCCGATATCCCAGTACTCGATGTCATTGCCGGTGGCGGTATGCAGGGAGTTAAAAGCATCGTACAGGACCCATTGGCTCGAAAAATCCCATTCCAGCACATCGGCATAGTGTACATCGCCGGTCGTGGGGCCGCCCTGTCCGGTGGTGGGGTTGTAGAGTTCGAATTCCTGCCACTGTTGCAGGCCGAAATCGTATATCCAGATAAAATTGTCATTATCGGTCGTCAGGGCGGCCAGCCGTTCTCCATCTTTTGAAATGGCGACATTGCGCCAGATGGGTTCGTTCTGCATGACAAACTCGTCGGTCTGCCCCGTCCCCCAATCCAGGATGATGCCTCGCATGGTGTTATCATCGGCGATGTAAACGACCACCGTCCCGTCATCGGTGATGCTGGGCCGGCTGAGTGGAGCCAGGGTGGTTAGTGGATTGGCGATCTCCTGTCCGTCGGGGGTAAAAATGTACAGAGCCGAAAAACCCGCATCAGTCATCAGAATGTAATCGTCGCCGGGATTGGTTGCAATATCCGTTTGAGAATTGGTGCCGCTGCCTTCTCCGATTCCCACGGCGTCAAAAGCGGCTTTTGCCGCATTGACCTCGGCCGCCCCGTAAAGGTCGGTCGCGGCTTGTATCACAGCGATGCGACAGTCGATGAACTGGGATGATTTCACCAGGTACTTGTCCAGCGCGCGGTAATATACCTGCTCAGCTTTGTCTTTACCAATACTGTTTGCAAAGAGGTAATAGGCCCGATTGACGATACCGCTGTTGATATGCACCCCACCGTTGTCCTGGCTGCCCGTATAGCGTTCGGAATAGTGCGCGGGTTGCCACCCGGGATCGTTCAGGTTGTTACCGCCGTTATGCGGATTGCTCAGGTCGCGAAGGGCTCCGGATGGGAAGATATTCGTATTGACTACATCTTCGCCCATCTGCCAGTCGTTGCGGTCGATCATGGCGCCGAATACATCGGCAAAGCTTTCATTCAGGGCGCCGCTTTCCCCCATGTATTCCAGGTTGGCGGTAGATTGGATCACACCGTGCGACATCTCGTGGCCCGACACATCGAGTGCTTTGGCCAGCGGAGCTACGAAGGCCTGATTGCCGTTGCCGTAGAACATGGCAAAGCCGTTCCAGAAGGCGTTGTCCATCTGAGTGTTGTCGCTCTCCACCACATTGATGAGGGAAAGGATATTGCCCCCTTGTCCATTGATGCTTTCCCGGTTGAAGGTGCCTTTGAAATAGTCATACGCCTTTTCACCATGGTAGTGGGCGCTGACGGCTTTGGGGTTGTTCCAGGCATTGGTGGCAGAGGTGATGTGTTTCAGCGAGAAATTGGCATTTTCGGGTGAGGTGTTTTGTGCGTCGATCGTCCAGATCACGCCCACAGGGTCGTCAGGGAAACTCGACTGGGTATTGTTGAACATGGCCTGGGAGGCGTCGATCAGGTAGTATACATTGTTTTTGCAATAGGTATTGATGAGGCGGGTTTGCCCCAGCAAATCCTGGGCGTTAGCGGTGGCAGGCCCGTCGGGTGGCGGAGCGGCCCCGGATCCGGCATTCGCTCCCTCTTCGGGCTTCGATGGCGGTGCACAGGAATGGTGGGCTTCCGGCAAGAATCCGGTGAGTTTACATAACTCGGAATGATAGCCGAGCACGTCCCCGTGCTGCGCATCGATAAAATAGCTGTACCGGGCGGTGATGTTGGGGATTACCGTGACATGCCAGGCCAGGCGGGCGGCATTCGGTTTCCGGTCGGGATGGTAGATCACCAAAGTGGTCTGGGTTTGCGCTCCTCCGGAGATCCGGGCTTCATCGGGGCTCAGTTTTTTGACGGTCTCAAACCCGGCGACATGACCGAGCGCTTTTTCTGCTGCCTGTTCAGCGGTGAGGACAGGGGTCACATCAGCCAGGCGTGGAGATGGGAAATAGCGTCCGTTGAAGAGGTAATACGCTTTTGCATTTTTATGTAAAACCACTTCGGCGCCGTAAACGGGCACCCCTTTCCACAGCTGCTGATACCGGATATGGACCTGGCCGTTTGGCTCGGTATCGACTCGGCTGATCACCAATTCCTCCGTGGGAACGTCCAGTCGCAAGACGGACCGGACGGCCTCCAGGTAATCAGATTGCTGATCCTTCAACGCCTTTTGAGGATCCGTTTCAAAATCTCCCCGGATCTGGTAAGGAGTCCCGGTTTCCGGCGACAGATAGGCTTGTAGCCGGGGTTGTCCTTGTACGGGTTTTGGAAGAACGGGGAGGGAGGAGAATTTCCCATCTGAAGGGAAGGGGGCCGCAGCCGGTGGAATGCCCGGCAAAAGGGGGGTGACCGGAGCCAGATCTGCCGGCGTATGGCGATGGGCGGGATCGACCGGCTGTAGCGCGGGCTTCATTTGTCCAAAGGAGCAGGTTATAGTAAGCACAATGGCCAGAAAAGAAATGAAGGTCTGTTTCATGACAAATGATTGAGAAGTTTTCCTGGATGATATGGGGTAAAAAAAGGGAAGTGTAAGTATACTTACCAAAGTTAGCGGATTTTTTACGCTATTGTAGTTCTTGTCGGATAAATTTGTATGCCGAAAATCGCAACCCTGTATGGCCCAAAATTCACCGTTCGTCAGCATTTGCATGATCAGTTATAACGTAGCCGGGTACATCGCTGATGCCATCGAAGGAGTATTGCGCCAACAAACGGATTTTCCCTACGAGCTGGTGATCGGGGACGACTGCTCCACCGATCGAACCCTCGAGGTCGCTCGCTCTTTTGCCGATCGATACCCCGGCAAGATCAGGCTGATCGCTTTTGAAAACAACCTCGGTATCGCCGGCAACACGGCGCGCACGCTAAAAGCCTGCTCCGGGAAGTATATCGCCATTTGCGACAGCGACGACGTGTGGATCGATCCGCTCAAATTGAAAAAACAGATCGACTTCCTGGAGGCCAATCCCGAATACGGGGCCGTTTATACCGATGTGGAACCCATTTCGGAAACAGGAGAACCCATAGCCGCTCCGGACGTGGAGGCGTTTCGGCAGTTGTATGCGGATGGAGATATTTTTTTCCAGCTTTTGGGCGGAAATTTTATTCCCAATTCTTCGGCCGTGTTTCGGGGGGAGTTCCTGCAAGATCACTGGATCGATCCTGATCGCAATTATTTTGTCCAGGATTACATCCTTTGGGTGCATATTGCCGCCCGCGCCAGGATCCATTATCTTCCGGAGCGGACTACCCAGTACCGCAAACACTCCAGTGGCGTTACTTCCGGGACCCCCGCTATAAAACTCGAGGGCAATCGCCGGATCTATCATTACAATCTCTACAAGTCGGTGGCCAGTTTCGACCGGCACAATATCCGCACCCTGACGAAGCAGGAAAGGGCCTTGTTGTTTCGGAAAATGCTCTCCCTGATCTATAGGAAGCCGGGCACCTTGCTGATGAAGCTAGATATCTTGAGGCGTATGCCCCGCTACTTCCCGGGGTGGGGGATGCTAAGGAAATTGAAAATTCGGGATTAACGATCGAAGCATTCATTTACAATACTGCTTCATCAATTCCAGAACCTCATTCCCATAACTCCGGGTATACCCCAATTCAAGAGCTTTCTGGAGGTCCTCGCAAGCCGGTTTGGTGTGTCCCCGTTCGATCTTGATCAGGGCCCGGACTTTGTAGGCATATGAATTGGTGGGGAATAGTTCGATGGATCTGTCGATGTCTTCCATGGCTCCGTTGAGATCGCCGGTCTTGAGCTTGCTAAAGCTCCGGTTGCTGTATCCAAGGGCTTCGTTGGGATCCAGTTCAATGGCCTTATTGAAGTAGAGGATCGCTTTTTTGTGGTTGTCTTCCGCCTGGTAGGCAAATCCCAGGTTGACGTAGGCCGGCAAATACTTGGGGTCGATCTCCAGAATGCTTTCCAGGTACCGGATGGCCAGGTTTTTTTGTCCGATCTCGTCGCAGACCGTGGCCAGGTTGTTCAGGACATCGATATTGGTAGAATCCAGTTTGTAGGCGTAGTTCAGGTCCTGGTAGGCGCCCTGGAAATCCCGGACCTTTGCTTTTACGCCGCCCCGGTTCATGAGGAAATGCGCCTTTTCTTCGGGGTTCTCCGCATGTCGGCTGGCCTGGGTGAAATCTTCGATCGCTTCGTCGTAGTATTGGGAGGCCTCAAACAAGACGCCCCGGGCATCGTATAAATGGGCCGAATCGGGCATCCACTCCATGGCGAGGCTGATGCCCCGCAAGGCATCTTCATAGCGTTCCAGGGCCAGCAGGTAGGAAAATTTTCTCAGGTGGTATTGGGCCAGCAGGGAATCTTCCCGGATAGCCAGGTCGATCTCCACAAGGGCTTCCTGAAATTTTTTCTGATCGGCCAGGGAATCTGCCTTTTTAAAATGACTGTTCGTTTGTCCGAACAGGAGAACGGGTAGGAAAAGAAGGAAAAAAGGTAGGTATTTCATAAATGGTTTTTTATCAGGGTTCAGCCCATTTCCACCGCCCCAATGTGGCCAAAACTCCGGTCAGGCTGGTCAGCACGACGATGCTCAGGTTGGTGAAGGTTAAAAATTGATGACCGGGCCCTGCCATCCCGCTGTACAGCCCTGGAATAGTCCAGGGAAACCAGGCTCCATACCCGGCTGCCGCTACGACCTGTGCCAGTACCATGCTGAATATCACAAAACCGAGCGCAGAGAGGTAGCCCTTGCCCCAATGGGCGAAAAATGCGACTGGGAAACACATCAGGATCGTAAGGCCTGCAGCGATAAAAAAGACTTGCGCCGAGGCCAAAAATCCGGATTGAGTCCATCCGGGCAGCCCGATGACATACCCAACGAGCAGCGCTTCCAGAAAAATGGCGATGGTCTGAAAAACACATAGCCAACTCAGGGTCACATATTTGGCCAATACGATACTGGTCCTGGGAACTGGGAGCGCCAGAAGGTCCTTCAAGGTCCGGTCGGCGTGCTCGCGGCCAAAGATCCAACTGGAGAGGAAACCGAATACGATCATCCCGCCCAGCGCAACTCCTTGGGAAAGCAGGCCGAAATAGGAGGGCCAGTCTGCCTGCCCACTGAGCAGTTTGGCCTTTTGGCTCACAATCCCGACATTGGAGGCTGCCTCCGGATTTTTGAGCAGGATCATGAAAAAACCACCGATAAAGGGCAGGAGGGAGAAGGCTGCAAAGACCAGCCAGGCAACCCTGGAGCGGCGCACTTTCATCCATTCGGCCCAAAGAGCGGAAATGAGATTTTTCATATGGCGATCCCTCCGTTATTCATTTTTATTCGAAATGATTCGTAAAAAGTAAGATTCCAGATCTTCCTCTGCCACTTGCAGCCGCATTGGGGGACAATCTCTTTCCACGAGCGCTACCGCCAGATCATCGGGGTGTTGGATCGCTTTTTCTTGCCGGATCACCCAGCCGGCTTGACCGGGAAGAACTTCAAATCCGAGCGCTTGCAGCGTCTTCCTTCCTTTTTCGGCGTCGCGAAATTCCAGGATCAACCGTTTTTGGCGTATGGTATTCAGTTCGGTGGCATCGATCTCCTGGACCAGCCGCCCTTCATGGATAATGCCGATCCGGGATGCCAGTTTGGCAATCTCCCCCAGGATGTGGCTGGAGATGAAGATCGTCACACCCCGTTCGCGTGCCAATCCTTTGAGCAATTCCCGGACCTCCACGATTCCCGCAGGATCGAGGCCGTTGGTCGGCTCGTCCAGGATCAGGATGTCGGGTTCGTGGATCAGGGCTTTGGCCAGGCCCAACCGCTGCGCATTGCCCATCGAGAGGTTCCGGGCCTTAATGTCCTGATAGGCGTCCAGGCGGAGTTGTTGGATAATGCGGCTGATGGCTTGGGGATCGCGCAGGTGGCGAAGTTGGGCAACAACCTGGAGGTTTTCGCGCACACTGAGTTCGGGGTAGGCGTAGGGCATTTCCACGAGATACCCGACCCGGTTCCAGGGGCCTGGTCTACCGGAGCGGATTCGTTGCCCCTCCAGGAAAGCACTGCCCGAACTGGGGTGCGCCAGCCCAAGCAGTAGGCGGATAGCCGTGGTTTTCCCTGCTCCGTTGAGGCCCAGGAATCCGTAGATCTCTCCTTTCTTAACATGCAGGGATACGTCGTTGACAGCAGCCAGCGAGCCGTACCGCTTGGTGAGGTTTTCGGTTTGGATGACCAGTTCCTGGCTCATTTCGCTTCTTTTTGCAGATTGAGCACCTCCCAGGCCTGGTTAAAATGGCGCTTTTCGTGGGCAACGATGATCTCGAAGGCCATACCCAGGTGGTAGACGATCGTCCGGTTGGCCGGAGAGGAGATGACCGCCCGCCGCGCGACGAGCTCTTCACTACTTTGGATCATCTTTTTCAAATCTCCCTGGTGTTTGGCAAAACGGGCGAGGATGTCGCCGGGCAGTTCGCTCTGACCGGGTTCCCAGATGGGGAAAGTCTTGGTCTTCCGGGTCTGGGTAGGTTGAACGGATTGGAGGACGAGGTTCCCGAAAAAGCGACACAGAAAAGAGAAGCGACCGTGCCAGGGCGCTTGATACGTTCCTTCCCGAAGGGCTTGTACGACGGGAAAATAGGTCTGATTGATGACCATGATGTGGTCGATGCATTGGGCGATGCTCCACCGGTCGGAGGCCGGTTTCCAGTTGAGTTCCTTTGGAGTTAATTTGCCGAAGGCGCGTTGAAAATCCTGGGTGTTCTGATCGATTGCTTCGGTCCAGTGTTTGGAGTACATATTGGGATTGTTTTCATTTAATGATTTTCAGCAACCAGAAGTATTCCAGCTCAAAATACTCCACTTTTTTGACCCTGTTTCTCCAATAGGCTTCCAATTCTTCCCGGCTGAAATAATTTTTTAGCACCAGGTAATCTTCGCCATTCTCCAGGGTGCGGAGCTGAAAGGTGTTCCCGTTTGGATCGGTTTGGTGGATGGGGGTGCTATTGCCGGGCACCCAGGTGTTGTCAACAAAAACGAGCAAGCCGCCGTCCGGCACTTTCTCCAGGCATTTTTCTACAAAAGCCGGTAGGGCCTCTTTGAGGATATGCGACCAGATGAACCCCCCGAACAAGGATTGATACCCATCGGGGGCTTTGTTCAGGTCTTCCCAGGAAAGGGTTTCGAAGGCTACGGGACTTGCGTAGGTTTTTGCCCGGGCGATGTCGAGCACGGACGGGTTTACGTCGGAACTGTGGATAGGGCCTGACGTATGGGCGATCCGCTCGGTCCAGAACCCCGTGCCGCAGGCTACTTCGAGGATCGATTTCCCCTGGAACCACGCTTGCAGGTACCGGGTTATTTGGGCAATACCCTCCTGGCGTTCTTCTTTCCAGTAGACTTTTTCGAATTCCTTGGCCCGGTCGCGATAGTATTGTATGATGTCGGTTTGCACAAGACGAAATTATATGCGTCCCCTTCCAGTAGCCAATTTATGACATGCACAGGGATCATATTTTGAATTCGTATCAGGCCGTTTTTTCAGGCACCCTTCCCAGTCGTTTCAAGAACTGGACGTGCGATTGGAGTGCATGTAAAAAGGAGGATTCGTAGTACGGAAGGCCGAATTCTTCTGCCGTTTGCTTTACGATCTTGCCGATAGCCGGGTAGTGGATGCTGCAAACATGCGGGAACAAATGGTGCTCGACCTGTTGGTTCAAACCGCCGGTCAGGAAAGCAGCCAACCAGCTTTTCCGGGCGAAATTAGCCGTGGTGTATAGTTGGTGCACGGTCCAGGAATGCTCCATACGCCCGCTGGTATCCGGGTAGAGAAAATGGGTTTCCTCCACTACGTGGGCCAGCATGAAGATGATAGCGAGGAAAAAACCGGCTACAAAGTGCATGAGGATGAATCCCAAAATGGTATGGATCCACGGGTGTGGAATGACGAGAAGCGGAAGGACCAGAAAGAGCCCGTAATTGAGGAACTTGTAGAAAAACAGGAAGAAGTATTCTTTTTTCGGATGGGGCTCACCGGAAAAATTCCCGACTTCGTTTTTAAAGAACTTGACGTAGTCCTTTATGAATACCCAGGATAGCGTGGCCAGGCAATAAAAGAAAAAAGCATAGATGTGCTGATAGCGATGGATATTCTTCAGGGGTTTGCGGTCCGAGAGCCGGATAACGGGGATCGGCTCGATATCCTCGTCAAATCCGTCGATATTGGTGTAGGTGTGGTGCGCCAGATTATGCATGCGCTTCCACATGTAGGCGCTTGCGCCGTTGAGGTTGAAGGTATGAGCCAGCAGGTCGTTGATCCACTTCTTTTTGGAATACGACCCGTGGATGGCATCGTGCCCGATATTGACGGCTACCATGGTGAGGAAAAAGCCCAAAATAGCCCACAGAATATAGTTCACCCAAACGTCAAAATGGCCGAAGATCAATAACAGATAAGACCCGATCCAGCCGGTGAGATGGAACAGGGTTTTCAGGACCATCCTAAGGTCGGCATTTTGGGTTAGTTGGCTTTTCTCAAAAAACTGATTCACTTTTGAGTTGAGCGTAGCGGCGAACTCCTTCTCAATCTGAGTAGGGTACTTTGGTGGATTTTGCATGGAAACAATTTTAGCAGAGCCACAAATGAGATCTGATGATGCAGGCTTTCATCGGGCTGGGGAGCCACAAGATAGTACAAAGCGGCCAGAAAGCATTAAAAATTTTCCAAATTCCTTTCTTCTGGCAGCATCCCCTATTCGCGATCTTTTTTCCAAAGCTCGGGTTTATTGTACTCAATATCAGTAACTTCCCATTGGTAGTAATTAAAGTCGCCGGATTCCAGCTGCCAGATCACACCGCCTTTTGCCGGTACCTGGACGCCCTGGAATTCCTTCCATTCTTCAGCCGGAATGTACCAGTCTTTCAAAACGGCTGTTTCCCCGGCCCCCATGTATCGCTGTGCCCGGAATTGGGTCATCCGGCCCGCTTCATCAAAGGTAAATACCCCGGAAGCACTGACGCCTTTGTAGCTCATCGTAGCTTTGGCCGAACTGGAATCGATGGCTTCCCAAGTGATATAGGGGGCTAATGCGGCGGAGGGAAACCAGCAGATCTCCCCCAGATAGCGCAGCAAAGTGCCCTGGTCGAGTTCCGGTCCTTTGCCGTCGACCACCGGAAAGAGGGAGAGGAATTTGATCAGCATATTCCCCTTTCCATCCATGTATTTGTCCCGCCCCGAGAAGGAAAAGGCCGGTACCATGTCGACTTTTGCCTTCCAGATAAAGCCGGGAGGATCGATGGAAAAGTATTGTTCCGCTTCCGTCGGCATCCATTTTTCTTCCGGAGTTCGCCGCATCTGGCCCTGTTGTTTGAGCCGTACGGCATAGATCATTTCCCTGCCCACCAGACCGGAATTGGCGATCCAAAGCTGTACGCAAGCAGGGAGGCCGGTCAGCATATCTTCGCTCAAAATGGCTTTTTCGGCGGGCGGAAAGGGGGCAAAAAGCTCCGTTACCTCCCTCGCGATCTTGCGGTCGAAGTTCCGTTTTGTCCAGAAAAGGGCGATCGCCACCAAAAGTACGATCCCTGCAATCCAAATGATTTTCC
This sequence comes from Lewinellaceae bacterium, assembly GCA_020636275.1. Classification (GTDB taxonomy): domain Bacteria; phylum Bacteroidota; class Bacteroidia; order Chitinophagales; family Saprospiraceae; genus JADJTT01. The sequence goes on from JACJYD010000003.1 coordinate 12,845, forward strand.
GTAGCATTTTTAGTAATTAAAGTCGTTGCGACCAAAACGCAGGGTCATTAAACATAAAAATACAAATTCAAATAAATTGATAGGCTTGCTTTCCCCTACAATGTATTCGCTTCCCAGATGATGGCCGCATAGATGATGAAACGCGCCAGGCGAAACATGGAGTAAACCAGGAATCTGGAGGCCTTGTAGTTGGCGGCGCCAACCAGCATGCAGACTCCGGCAAATGGAAGGGGCGTGACCGAAGCCACGATGATCAGGAAGCTGCCGAATTCCTGAAAGTAGATCTCGTACTTGCTGAAATACTTACGCTTCAAAAACCGGTACCAGGTCGTGTTCCGGCCCCACCGTCCCACAAAGAAGGCCAGCCAACCGGCTCCGTAAGAAATGAACATCAGAAGCGTGACGATGGAAGCATAGGCGAATATTTCCCCCTGGTTCAAAGCCCACATCATGAAGATCTCCGGAGGGATGATGCCGAAAAATACTTCGGATGCCGTAAAAATGAGGAACATCAGAGCGGGCCTGCTGTAAACGGGTTTCAGCCAGGCGAAATATTCTACGTCTACCTCTTTTTTGAAAAAGATGAAAATGGCGATGAGCACGATCAGAAATCCCAGGCCCCGCAAGAGGTTTCTCCAAAGAAATTGACGCCGGCTGTGGTATTTGATCGGCTTGGCCATTCCACGCGAGGTTTTCAGGGTCCTTCTATAAAATGAGAACTCTGCAAACAAAGTTCTCATTTTACGGTTTTTCTTGGCACAGGAAAAAATGCAAAAGCCCGCTGGCACCTGCAGCAGCGGCACCGGCTCCGGCGAAGGTTCGGGGAGCGGCTCCTTACTACAGGCGGAAGCCAGCAGGAGTATAAAAAAGATGCGTGTTTTCTTTTTTTATCTAACCCAAGTTGCGATAAATAAATCTCAAACTATTTCAAATCATATTTTCACCGCCGGAGGCGGTGAAAATATGATTTGAAAAGACTTTTTTGCCGCCAAAGGCGGCAAAAAAGTCTTTTCAAATGTGTCAAAAGCGATTTATCGCAGCTTGAATTACTTACTTAAAAGAGATGGTTTGGTTTGCCATACCATCTCTTTTATTTCCCTTCCCTTCAAATATACGAATTATTCTTTCCCTTTTTTATTTCCCGGCTTTTGCGGGGCCTTATTTTCAGCTGGGACTTCAAAGGGGTCTTTACTGAAGGTGAGACCCTTGGCATCGGTATCGACGTAAATCGTATCGCCTGCGCCAAAGGTAGCGCTCAGCATGAGCCGGGATAGCACGTTGACGACCTCCTTGTCGAGTACCCGCTTCATCGGACGGGCGCCGAATTGCGGGTCATATCCCAGGTCGGCCAACAGGTCGAGCGCCTTGTCGCTGACCTTGATCGTCATGCCCTGGCGGCTGAGCATTTTCTGTACCCGCTTGAGTTGTAATTGCAGGATCTGCCGGATCTCGTCCTTGGTCAGCGGCAGGAACATGATCTTTTCATCGATCCGGTTGAGAAATTCCGGGCGGAGGTTTTCCTTCAGCATATCGAACACCTCGACTTTGGTGGTCTCGATGATCTCGGTGCGGTGCTTGTCGCCCACTGCGCTGAGGTCCTCAAAGTTTTCCAGAATGGTTTGCGCCCCCATGTTGGAGGTCATGATGATGATGGTGTTCCGGAAATTGGCGATGCGCCCTTTGTTATCGGTCAGGCGGCCATCATCGAGTACCTGGAGCAGGATGTTGAACACGTCTGGGTGTGCCTTTTCGATCTCGTCGAGCAGCACGATGGAGTAGGGCTTGCGGCGCACGGCTTCGGTGAGCTCACCGCCTTCGTCGTAGCCCACATAGCCGGGAGGCGCACCGATGAGGCGCGATACCGTATGGCGCTCCTGAAACTCGCTCATGTCGATGCGCGTGATGGCATGGTCGTCGTCAAAAAGCACCTCGGCCAGCGCTTTGGCCAGCTCCGTTTTACCGACCCCGGTGGGGCCCAGGAAAATGAAAGAACCGATGGGCTTGTTCTCGTCCTGTAAACCGGCCCGGCTGCGGCGCACGGCATCCGATACGGCCCGGACGGCTTCCAGCTGCCCGATGACGCGCTTGCCGAGCTCGTCTTCCATAAGGAGGAGCTTCTCTCGCTCGCTCTGCATCATTTTGGCCACGGGAATGCCCGTCCAACGCGACACCACCTCGGCGATATCGTTGGCGTTCACTTTATCGTCGGTAAAGCGGCTTTCTTCCGGTACCTTGTTCAGTTTCTCCTCGGCCGCTTTCAGCATGGCCTGCTGTTCCTGGAGCTGGCCGTAGCGGATCTTGGCGACGGTTTCGTAGTCGCTGTTGCGCTCGGCACGCTGGGCTTCGGTCTCGAGTTCCTCGATCTTTTTGCGAATGCCCTGGATGGTATCGACGATCTCCTTTTCATTTTTCCAGGCGGCCCGGATGGAGTCGCGCTTTTCCTTGGCATTGGCGATCTGCTCGGTGAGGATCTTCAACTTTTTCTCGTCGCCTTCCCGCTTAATGGCTTCCCGTTCGATCTCGAGTTGACGCACTTTGCGGTCCATTTCATCGACTTCGTCGGGTACGGAGTCGAGCTCGAGGCGCAGGCGGGCTGCAGCTTCATCGATGAGGTCGATTGCTTTGTCGGGCAGGTAGCGGTCGGAAATATAGCGGTGGGAGAGCTCGGCCGCGGCGATGAGGGCCTCGTCGAGGATCTCAATCTTGTGGTACACTTCGTAGCGCTCCTGCAAACCGCGGAGGATGGAGATGGTGTCTTCGATGCTGGGTTCATCGATCAGCACCGTTTGGAAGCGGCGAACGAGGGCCTTGTCTTTTTCAAAATATTTTTGGTATTCGTCGAGGGTCGTGGCGCCGATGGTGCGCAGCTCGCCACGTGCCAGGGCGGGTTTGAGGATATTGGCCGCGTCGATGGCGCCCTGTCCGCCCCCGGCCCCAATGAGGGTGTGGATCTCGTCGATGAAGAGGATGATGTTGCCATCGGCGCTGGTCACCTCCTTGATGACGGCCTTGAGGCGCTCTTCGAATTCGCCCTTGTACTTGGCGCCGGCCACCAGGGCGGCAATGTCGAGGGTGAAAATGCGTTTAGTCTTCAGGTTCTCCGGCACGTCGCCCTTGACGATCCGCCAGGCGATCCCTTCCACGATGGCGGTTTTGCCGACGCCGGCTTCTCCGATGAGAATGGGGTTGTTCTTTTTTCGGCGCGACAGGATGTGAAGGACGCGCCGGATCTCCTCATCCCGGCCCACGATAGGGTCGAGCTTGCCCGATTCGGCCCGCTCGTTGAGGTTGACGGCAAACTTGGCCAGGGCGTTGTAGCTGTCTTCCGAACTGGCCGAAGTTACCTTTGCCCCTTTGCGCAGCTCCTTGATCGCTGCCTTGAGTTGGTCGATGGATGCGCCCTGGTTTTTCAGGATGCGCGCCCCCCGGTCGTTGCCCTGGAGAATGCCGAGCAGGATGAGCTCGATGGAAATGTATTCATCGCCAAATTCCGGCAGGGCCTTTTTCGCCTTGCTCAACGCCTGGTTGGCATCGTTGGTGAGGAATTGCTTTTCAGCGCCCTCCACCTTCGGGTATTCCTTGATGGAGTCGTCCAACTCCCGCCGCAGGCCAGGGAGGTTCACGCCCATTTTCTGGAGCAAAAAGGTGGAGGTATGCTCATCCACTTCCAGAATGCCGCGGATGAGGTGGGTGGTGTCAACGGATTGCTGATCGAGACCGGCAGCGATCTGCTGGGCCCGCATAATCGCGTCTTGCGCTTTTATGGTGAAATTGTCGTAGGTCATTTTCTGATGGTTGTTCTATGTTTGGTCTAAAGGTACTGAGTTTGGTGAAGAGTGAAGAGTGAAGGGTGAAGGGATTTTTCTTCACTCTTCACTCTTCACCCTTCACCCATACAATTTCCTTACCAAACTGGAATCTGTGAAATTTTGGCAGAAAAAATTAAACAACAGATGACGATTTGTCTTTTATTGAAAAAAAACGATTCACTGGACAAGGGGGGATAGCTTTTTTCACCCTGCGCTTGCCAAAATCTCCGTACTTTTCATGCCTAAAAACCAACTTCATGGCCACGAAAGCTTCCCACTGGTACAAAGATGCCATCATTTACGAATTGCCGATCAAATCGTTTTACGACTCCAATGGAGACGGGATCGGAGATTTCAAGGGCGCGATCCAGAAACTCGATTACCTCGAACGCCTCGGGGTTACCGCCCTTTGGATCCTGCCGTTCAACCCCTCTCCCTTGCGTGACGACGGATACGATGTGGCGGACTATTACTCCGTCAACCCGATTTACGGCAATATCGACGATTTCAAGGCCTTTGTCGCCGAAGCGCACCGCCGCAACATGCGGGTGATCATCGAGTTGGTCATCAACCATACCTCCGATCAGCACGAGTGGTTTCAACGGGCCAAAAAGGCGCCGGAGGGATCTTCGCACCGCAACTTTTACGTCTGGAGCCCCAGTAATGACAAATACCAGGGCGTTCGCATCATCTTCCAGGATTTTGAGCCTTCGAACTGGACCTGGGACCCTGATGTCGAACAATACTTCTGGCACCGCTTTTACCACCATCAGCCCGACCTCAATTTCGACAACCCGGAGGTGCAGACCGAGATCTTCAACGTGCTCGACTATTGGGCCCAATTCGGGGTCGATGGGTTCCGGCTCGACGCCATTCCCTATCTCTTTGAGCGGGAGGGCACTTCCTGTGAGAACGTGCCCGAAACCCACGAATTTCTGAAAAAAGTTCGCGCGCACGTCGACGAGAAATACAAGGGCGAGATCCTCTTTTTGGCCGAAGCCAATATGTGGCCGAAAGATGCCGCCGCCTATTTCGGAAATGGGGACGAGTGCCACATGAACTTTCATTTCCCGCTGATGCCGCGCCTGTATATGGCCATCCGGCGACATAACCGGAAAGACATTCTCGAGATCCTGGATAAAACCCCGGAAATTCCGGACAACTGCCAGTGGGCTACCTTCCTTCGTAACCACGATGAACTGACGCTGGAGATGGTCACCGACGAAGACCGGAAATATATGTGGGAGGAATACTCCCCCGATCCCCGCGCCCGCATCAACCTCGGTATCCGCCGCCGCCTGGCTACCCTGATGGACGGCAGTCGCCGGAAAATGGAGTTGATGAACGTTATGCTTTTCTCCATGCCCGGCACCCCGGTGCTCTACTACGGCGACGAGATCGGCATGGGCGACAACTACCACCTCGACGACCGCAACGGCGTGCGCACCCCGATGCAGTGGAATTCCGGCCTCAACGCAGGCTTTTCCACGACCAATCCGCAAGAGCTTTACCTTCCTGTGATCATCGATCCCGAGTTCCACTACGAGTCGATCAACGTGGAGGTCATGGAAAACAAGCCGCGGTCTATCCTGAAGTGGACGCAGAAGATCATTTCCATCTACAAGCAACACAAGGCCTTTGCCCGGGGTAGCCTCCAAATGCTGGAGCCCGCCAATGAGGCGATCCTGTCCTATATCCGCTCTTTCGAGGATGAGCAGATCCTGGTCGTGATCAATTTGTCGGAAAAGCCTGAAGTGGTGGAACTGGACCTCTCCGCTTACGCCGGCCGGAAAACGGTCGAATTGTTCGGAGGGAATCATTTCCCCGCGATCACCGACAAGCCGTATTTGCTGACGATCGGGGGATCGGGGTATTATTGGTTGAAGATGGTGTGAAAGGGTTTTTTGTGGCAGAGAATGATCGATCAATTAGGCAGAGATGTCCTTGTGCTCACGCAATCATTCGGCAACATTCACTCACATGAAAAACTTAAGAAATGAGACCAATTATTGCGATTCTTACCTTTTTGGTTGTTGGGGCAGGTTCTGCGGTGGGACAAAACTTTGAAGTCAGATTGATTTCAGGCATTGGAATTGCGCCTTCGAATTTAGATTCCAAATCTGACTGGATAGAATTTGAAAACCATTCGCATTTAATCCCAATTGGTCTTGATGCAAACTATTTTTTCCTGCCAGAGAAGCGAATAAATTTTTTCTTGGGCACCGGTTTTGAATACTCCAACAATAGTTACTTCCAGAATATTAAGCATCTGGATTATGGATATAATCTCCAATCAATACGTTTCTCGCAAAAGCACCTTGGGATACCGCTTCGAATCGGCTCCGAGTGGAAGATTTTCAATTCAAATTCATTAGGATTCCAGTGTGAATTACAGTATAATTTTGCGATGAAAAGGGAAGTTGTCATCAGCCCGAAAAACTTTGCTTCTGACCCATCCATAAATTTGAAGTATAGCTACTCCCTCACAAATAGGGCAAAGAATTTTTTATCTAAGGAGATCTCTCTTTATTTGAAAACGCAGATTGCGAAAAATTTATATTTGATTTCCTCCGTAGATTTTGAATTCAGACCTTCCTCAGGAAGTTACGACTTCAGAACAGACCAGATAAAAACGAATACAAATGCGCAAGTAGAGGCTTCTTATGCTTTTGAAAAGGAAGAGATCAAGAATAACATTTTAGGGTTTAAATTGGCGCTCACCAAATATTTTTAAAACTAATTTTTAAATATTCGCCACCGCAATTCCTGGCGATCCGTTTTATTAAGCTTCTTTGTTGGGTCTGATTACCGACCCAACCACCATCGCCGCCAAACTCCCCAACAACCCCCAGATCAAACTGGGACTCTCCGCCTGAATAAAGAACTCAAATACGATCCATGTTCCCATCCCGACCGTGATCGAGAGAAGGGCCCCAAGCGTGGAGGCCCGCTTCCAGTAAAGCCCCAGGGTCAGCGGCACGAACAGCGATACCAGGCTCAGCGTCGACGACTGCGCCACGAGGTCGAAGATGTTTTGTTGCCAGATGGCCATGGAAGCGGAGGCCGCTGCAACCCCCACCACCGCCAACCGCATGGTGCGCAATAGCCCTTTATCGGTCATGTTCTTGAAATAGGGCTTGATCAGGTTCTCGCCGATGACAGTGGAAGGCGCGAGGATGGCGCCGGAGGTCGTACTGAGAATGGCCGAAAGCAAGGCGCCGAAAAACAGGATCTGAATTGCCATATTCCCATGCAGCAAAACGGTGGAAATGATCACCATCTGGCTGTCGCCTTCCATCAGTTCGGGGTAGAGTTCAAAACTGCACAGGCCGATTAACAGCGGGAACAAGCCAATGGTCAGATACATCACCCCGCCGAGATAGGAAGCCCGCACGGCGGTCTTTGCATCCCGGGCCGACATCACCCGCTGAAACACGTCCTGTCCGGGAATGGACCCCAATCCGATCGTGATCCAGGCGGCCATGTAGTGCAGAATGGCATGTGGGTTTCGCTCCGGGAAAAAGCGGTAAAATTCCCGGGGTTGCGCATTGATCACGGTTTCCAGGCCGCCGGCTTTGCTGACCAGTGAAACGGACAGGATCACCATCCCGAGCACGATCATGATGGTCTGGATGAAATCGGTGATCGACACCGCCCACATCCCGCCGATGTAGGTGTAAAAGACCACGATGATCGTGCAGAGCAGGATGCCGTATTCCAGGGGCAACCCGATCAGGGTTTGGAAAATGATCGCCATGGCCACTAACTGTGCCGCGATCCAGCCGAAGAACGACGGCACCATGAAAATAGCCGAGAGAAACTCGATCGTCCGGTTGTACCGCAGGCGGAAGTAGTCGTTGAAGGTCAGGATGTTGAGCTTGTAGAGGGGACGGGCAAAAAAGACGCCTACTAAAATAAGGCACAAGGCGGCCCCGAAGGGGTCTTCAATGATGCCGATAACCCCGTTTTCGATAAACTCGCTCGAAGCGCCCATGATGGTTTCCGACCCGAACCAGGTGGCAAACAGTGCCGATCCGGCTACCAACAGCGGCAGGTTGCGCCCCGCGATCACGAAGTCGCGCGTCGATTTGACCCGCCGCGAGGCCCAGTAGCCGATCAGCAGGGTACCGGTGAGGTAAAGGGTGATGAATGTCAGAAGCATATCTTTCAAAAATATCACCGCGACGACGCGACGGACGCGACGCTTGTCGTACAAAAGCTCCAAACCTTGGAAAAGCAGGTCCTCGTTGCGTACGTTGCGTCGTCGCGGTTATTAATTATCAGGGGTCATTTTTCTTCTTTTTCAAGAGGGAGTTCCTTCAACTCTAATAACCGTGCCACGGGGTAGAGCCGGTGCGTCGGTTCATACCACGGCGAATGCCGGTACACCCAGTCGAGCTGCCTGCGTGGGTTAGAGGCAAAGTCCGGATCCTCCTTTTTTAACGCCTCCAACTCCTCCCGCACTTCAGGGTGTTCCTTCAGAAATTCGGCGGCGATATCTTCGAATACATATGCCGAAAAATATTCCTTCTGATCGAGGTTGCCGTCGAAAAAATTCCAGCAGAAGTAGGAATCTGGCGCCTGAGGCTCCAGAACAGATACCAAAAAGCGGGTACCTTCTTCCTGTTGAGTGAAGACCACCACATCGCCGGCCCGGAAAAGGGCCGTTCGCTCCACCGGATCCACTTCCACATCATAGTGGAGGTAGTGGCCCTCATAAGGGCCGCGACGGTCTTTGTAATTCCGGATGTAATACTGCGTGACCGGGATCTCCACGTCTGAGGTCAGGCGGTACATTTCGAGGCCGTTCCAGCGGAGCCGGTCGAGCACTTCGGTGAACCCCTGCGGAATGATATAGGCTTGCGGTGGAACGACAGACAAGGTGGGTTTGAAATGAGGATAGTAGGGTATATTCTTTTCATACGGTTCGCTCCGGTCGTAATACAACCGGTCGAACCCGGTGACTTCACTGGGTTTGTATTTGGCGGCGTAGCCTTTGAAGAGGAGTGAATCGACCTGCGTCGTGTCGATCTCCCAGTCGAGGTCGACCTTTTTGAGTACAGCCCGGTCGAAGAGGAGTATGTCGTGGTTTTCGCGCACCCACCAATAATCTCTTACCATCACTTCGAGGAGGGTCTCCATGAACGCATACGTGCTGCGCACCCTGTCGCGGAAGGGTTTGAGCATGTGGGTTTCGGGCATGAAGCCGATACAGTTGAACAGGGCTGCATAGCCGGTGGAATAGCGCGGCAGGTCGAGGAATCCGTAGAGTCCCGTTTCAGGTGGACCGTTGGTGTTCATGTACGGTACCATGGGCCAGTTCTTCTCCGCCATCCGGGTGTTCAGTTCAGGCCAGAGGGTTTTTACCAGGTAGTCGGCCAGTATGGGGTCGAGCTTGTCTTTTTGCGTGGCCAGCAGGGTCATGGTATAGGTGTAATCAGCGCCGTTGGAGACGTGGTTGTCGACAAAGAGGTCGGGCCGCCAATAGTGAAAGACCTGGTTGAAGGTCTGCGCTTCTTTCGAATCGCATTTGATGAAATCGCGGTTGAGGTCCAGGTTGCGGGAGTTGCCCCGGAATCCGTAGGACTCCGGCCCGTTCTGGTTGGCGCGGGTGGTGGAGTTACGGTTCAGGACGCCGCCCAGGTTGTACATCGGGATCGCCACAATGACCGTGTGTTCGATCAGTTTCCGCTTGGCGGGGTCCTGCAGCAGGTCGCGAAACAGCATCATGGTGGCGTCCACGCCATCGGGCTCGCCGGGATGAATGGCATTGTTGACGAGCAGGATGCATTTGCCTTTTTTTTGAATGGAATCCGGATCGAAGTCCCCGTCCAGCGAGATCGCCGCTACATGAAGCGGCAGTCCGGCGTCGGTAAGGCCCCATTCTTCCAGGCTCATTTCTTCATACCGGGCATCCAATTGTTTGTAAAAGTCAATGGCCTCCGCATAAGTGGCCGTGTGGTTTTCATTTTTCTCAAAAGGGGTGACCAATCGTTCAGCTTGCTGCCCAAAGATCGCCTTTCCCGGAAAAAACAGGGTAGCACCTGTAACGACTAAAATCCTGAAAGTCATAAAAGAAATTTTTTGAGGGGAAGATGGGCGAGCGCCCATCTTCCCCTCAGTGATCTATTCTCCTGTTTAAAGACAGTGAAATTAAGAGAATTTTAACGGCTTTCCACTTTCTTTTTTTGAGTTAAAGTCCTGTCTATCTTGTTATAAAGGTGTATGCCCAATCACCTCGGACGAGTGTGGTCGTCGACCACACTCGTCCCAAACCCCTTGGTTTAAGAATATTCCCAGACCATTTAAAAACAGTTGCCATGACTTATTTTAGATTTTTTTTGGCAGGATTGGCACTCCTGGTTTCCTGGAATGCCGCTTCTGCGCAGTATTTCGGTAAAAATAAACCCCGATACGAAAAGTTTGATTTCCAGGTATATGAGTCGCCCACTTTTGAGGTGTATAATTACCTGGAGGACAAGGAACCACTCAAGGAATTCACCACCTGGGCGGAGCAGTGGTACCACCTGCACCAGGCTATTTTCCAGGACACGTTCGAGTACCGCAATCCCATCATCCTGTACAGCAACCACGCTGATTTTCAGCAGACCAATTCGATCGGCGGATCGATCGGCGTAGGGACCGGCGGGGTCACCGAAGCGTTGAAAAACCGGGTCGTTCTTCCGCTTGCCATGTCGGACCAGCAAACTCACCACGTGCTCGGACACGAATTGGTGCACGCTTTTCAATATGATCTCATCCTGAAAGGGGATTCCACCAATCTGGAGAGCCTGGGCAACCTGCCGCTCTGGATGGTGGAAGGGTTGGCCGAATATATGTCGATCGGCCGAAACGATGCACACACTTCCATGTGGATGCGGGATGCCGTGCTCAACGACGATATCCCGACTATCAAGGATATGGATAAGGTAGACAAGTATTTCCCCTACAGGTGGGGGCAGGTGTTCTGGTCATTTATTACGGGCCTGTATGGCGATGAGGTGATCAAGCCCCTTTTCGTGAACACCGCCAAATACGGGTTCGACGAAGCCTGTCAGAAGGTGTTCCAGGTGAAGAGCAAGGAATTGTCGGAACTTTGGGTGAATTCAATCAAAAAGTACTACGGCGATATGCTCGGCGACCGGAAGCCCGATCCGGTTGGCCGGAGCCTGGTTTCGAAAGACAATGGGGGGCGCATCAATATTGCGCCGGTGTTGAGCCCGGATGGCAAGTACCTCATTTTTCTTTCGGAGAAGAACTTGTTTACCACCGACCTCTTTTTGGCGAATGCCGCCAACGGGGAGATCATTCGCTTGGTGGGCAGTACGGCCCGGGACGGCCACATCGACGAATACGATTATATCGAATCGGCAGGCACCTGGTCGCCCGACAGCAAGCGGTTTGCTTTTGTCGGGATCAGCAAGGGAGATAATGTCCTGATCATAAAGGATGTGTTTACGGGGAAAACGCTGGAAGAAATTTTCCTGAAAGGCGTGCCGGCCTTCCAAAACCCGGCCTGGTCGCCCGATGGAAAGTCGATGGTGGTGACCGGTCTGGTCAACGGCCGGACCGACCTGTATCTAGTCAATCTGCGTTCGAAGAAAGTAGAACGCCTGACGAACGATAAATACGCCGAACTCCTGCCCGCCTGGTCGGATGATGGCCGGTATATCGCTTATTCCACCGACAGGCTTAGCCATCAACGCGGCCGGACCGATGGTAAATGGGTCTTCAACCTGGCCCGCTACGATGTCGATAATCGCAGCAACGAAGACTTTGACATCTTCCCCGGCGCCGACAATTTCAACCCCATCTTCGATGTAGACGGCAACCTGGTCTTTTTGTCCGACCGCGACGGCTACCGGAACATTTACCGCTATGAGCCCGCAACCGGAAAAGTCTATCAGCTCACCGATCTGCTGACCGGGGCAAGCGGGATCACTCCGTATGCACCGGCCATTACGGCGAGCCGGTCGGAACGGCGCAACCGCTTTCTCTACACTTATTTCTACGATGGGGACTACAGCATTTTCTCCGCCCGTCCGGAAGACTTTCTCAACCGCGAAGTCGATCCATCAGCGGTCGATATGACCGCAGCGCAGTTGCCGCATCAAAACCGCCTGGCCAGCCGCATCGTCGACTCTCAACTCGAGCAGTTGGATACGCTGCCCGGCGCCGAATCGCTGGTCTTTTCCGAAGATAAATACCGGCCCAAATTCCGGCTCGATTTTGCCAGCGGGGGGGCCGGCGTCGGCGCTACCAACAGTTTTGGCGGCATGGCCGGCGGAGCGGGGGCCGTCAATCTCTACTTCAGCGATATGCTGGGCGACCATCAGTTGTTTACCAGCCTTACGATGAACGGACAGGTGGTCGATTTTGCCGGCGCTGTAGCCTACCTCAACCAAAAAAACCGGCTGGGGTGGGGCCTGAGCTTCTCTCATTTCCCGAATTACTACGGTACGGGCGACCTTTTCGCCGGCTTCGATACCCTGCAGGCAAACGGCTTGCTGATCCCGGTTCAGCACTATAAACGGCTCGAAATGCGCAATTTTTCGGACCAGACCGGTGTTTTTGCACAGTATCCGTTCTCAACGGTGCTGCGAGTGGAAGGGGGCGCCAATTACACCTTCTTCTACAGCCGGATCGATCAGGTCGATACCTACCTGGACCTTTTCAACCAGTTTGTATATCAGCAGCGCGAAAAGGTCGATCCGGCTACGGTAAACGCGCCCATCCTCAAAGGGCAGATCATGTCTGCTTATGTTGCGTTGGTTGGCGATAATTCCTTCTTTGGAATAGCTTCCCCGCTGAAAGGGTACCGGTACCGCATCGGGGTGGAAAAATACTACAACGGGTTTGGCAACCGCGACTACATTGGCGATGTAAACCTGTGGTCTGTTACCGCCGACTATCGCCACTATTTCCGGGTCAATCCGGTGACCTTTGCCCTGCGGGCCACGCACCAGGGATTTTACGGACCCAACGCCGACCGGTTTGTTCAGCAATATCTGGGATATCCCTGGAATGTAAGGGGTTACTTCTCGGGTAAAAGCATGGATATTCTGAGCGCAAACGGGAAAGATTTCAGCATCCTGCTGGGGTCGAAGATGTTATTGGCCAGCGCCGAAGTGCGACTGCCACTGTCCGGGCCGGAGCGTTTGTCGCTGATCCCGTCGCGCACCCTCCTCACCGAGTTTTCGCTGTTTCTGGATAGCGGGTTGGCCTGGGATGACTGGTCGGAGTTTCGCAATTCGGAAAGCGGGAAGTGGTTTCCGGGAACGACTGCGCCTATTTTCAGCGCCGGCGCTTCCCTGCGCATCAACCTTTTTGGCGCCCTGATCCTCGAGCCCTACTACGCCTTCCCGTTGATGAAGAATACGAAAGGGGTCTTCGGGATTAACTTTACCCCGGGATGGTAAAGTTTTGTTAAAAAAGTCGCGTGCCCTTTGTGGAATCCTCCAGAGAGGGGCCTCTATATCTATGCAAAGTTCAGGGAGGAGGCCGCCAAAAGCGGCCTCCTCCCTGAATAAATTTCCAATCGCATACTAATCCAAGGGTTTATAAATGCTGAGCTTAACCCCAAAAAGACCAGCAAGCGTAGTTCTCCACGCAGCCGGTTTCGGCTGGCTGTTGTGGAGGATTTTACGTACCGGCCCGACCTGAATCCCGTATTAAAGATTGTCTTTCGCTCTCTCTGATTCTGATAGCCCGGCTCTTACCTTTTGGCCGGGCTTATTTGTTGTGGAGGGAAGGGGCGGGGGCCCCCTTCCCTCCCTAGGTTTTAATGAAATCGGGCTTATTTGTTGTGGAGGGAAGGGGCGGGGGGCCCTTCCCTCCCTAGGTTTTAATGAAATCGGGCTTATTTGTTGTGGAGGGAAGGGGAGGGGGCCCCTTCCCTCCCTAGGTTTTAATGAATTTAGGCTTATTTGTATTGGAGAGAAGGGGTGCGAATCCCCCTTCCCTCCATGGTTTAATTGGATACGGGCTTATTTGTTGTGGAGGAGCGATCAACCCAAATGGTTTTGAAAAAAGGAGGAAGTGGCCTCTTCCAATACCTTGGAAAACGGGGGTAATTCTTCTCCCTCAAACGGGTGGCTTCCACCGAAAACGTGATCGGCGCCTTCGATGACGACGAGCTCGGCGCCGGGGTTCCAGGATTTTAACTCCTGGGCCTGGGCCACGGGTACGCCGGGGTCGGCCGAACCGTGCACGATGAGCATGGGCTTTTTGAGGTGACGCAGCTGGGTTTCTACCTCATAAGCCTTTTTATGCAATTGGAAATCTTCATACAGCTGAAAGTAGAGGGGCATATCTTGCCCGGTTCGGGCGTTGGCGATGTAGACCACTCCGTCCTGGCGCCAGCGTTCTACCCGCTCTGGGTCTTTCCAAAGGAATCCGAGGTCGCTGACGGCTGCCCACGTGGCGACGGCTTTGATGCGGGATTCCCGGGCAGCGAAGAGGATCGAGATAGCGCCGCCCCGGCTGTGGCCGATCAGCCCCAGGCGATTGAGGTCGCAGGCGGCAGGGAGCCAATCGGGCCTCTGGGAAAGGGTTTGAACCAGCGTTTCCAGGTCCATAAGCTCTTTGGTGTAGTTATTTTGCCCAAAAGCCTCCAGATCTGCAAAATCGACCGGGTGATCGGGGGTGACCCCATTATGGGAAAAATTGAACTTGAGGAAACCGATGCCTCTGGAGGCAAACCTGGATGCCAGGAGATGCCAATGTCCCCAATCCTTGAACCCCTTGAACCCATGGGCAAAAAGAACGAGAGGGAACGAATCGGGCCCTATCGGGGTATAGAGGTCCAACCCAAAGGGACGACCGGCGGAAGATGGCAGCAACAGGTCTTTTTTTACACTAAAATCAAATCTTTTCACACCTGTGGTAGTTTATACACAAAGAAAATTGGTTTGCTAATAGGGCGGCCGAAAGCTGCACTACTAGTAAGTGGTTTACAAAAGTACATGGTATTTTCCTGGAATGGGGTGTCACCCGCTCCTGGAAATTCTCGTATCTTTCGGCATTCATTGTCGAGCAAGGGCTTTATAACCGGACTTTATGACCAAAGGCATAGATGCGATCAAAGGGCCAATCGAGGCAGAGCTGATAGAATTTGAGCGGCATTTCCGAAAATCCATGCGGAGCCAGGTGTCTCTATTGGACAAGATCACCTACTACATCGTGCGGCGAAAAGGGAAACAGGTCCGGCCCATGTTCGTATTCCTCAGCGCTAAGTTGTGCGGGGAGATCACCTCTTCCAGCTACAATGCGGCCTCTCTTGTCGAATTGCTCCACACGGCCTCGCTGGTGCACGACGATGTGGTCGATGATAGTTTCGAACGCCGGGGTTTTTTCTCCATTAACGCACTATGGAAAAACAAGATCGCCGTTTTGGTCGGCGATT
This sequence comes from Lewinellaceae bacterium, assembly GCA_020636275.1. Lineage (GTDB taxonomy): Bacteria > Bacteroidota > Bacteroidia > Chitinophagales > Saprospiraceae > JADJTT01. The sequence continues at coordinate 28,058 of JACJYD010000003.1, forward strand.
ATCTCCTCTCTCAGGGGCTATTGCTCGCCCTGAGTAACCACGAGTATAAACTTTTGCAGATCGTTTCCACCGCCGTAAAGAAGATGAGCGAAGGCGAACTGCTCCAAATGGAAAAAGCCCGTCGCCTCGATATTAAGGAGGACGTGTATTACGATATCATCCGCGGCAAAACCGCTTCCCTGTTGGCTGCAGCATGTGCCGCCGGGGCCGCTTCCGTAACCGATGACGACGAGGTGATCGAGCGTATGCGCACCTTTGGGGAAAAGATCGGCATGTCTTTCCAGATCCGGGATGATCTTTTTGACTTCGGCACCGACGATGTCGGAAAACCCCTGGGGATCGATATCAAGGAAAAAAAGCTCACCTTGCCGCTGATCTATGCCTTGCAACACGCTCAGCCGGCTGAAAAACGCCAGATCCTCACGCTTATTCGAAAATACCACGACCGCGACGATAAGGTCCGCGAAGTGATCGATTTTGTCCGGAAAAGCGGTGGGCTGGAATATGCCCGCGAAAAGATGCTGGATTTTCGAAGGGAAGCTTTTGATCAATTGGCTCAGTTTCCCGAGGGCCCGGCAAGACGCGCCCTGGAAGAACTGGTCGTGTTTGTCACCGACCGGAAAAAGTGAAAAGAAAAAGGGGCGCTTGCAAGCGCCCCTTTTTCTTTTCTCAATCTTTCTTTTCTTCCTCGTCGTCTTCGGTAAGGTCCTCGATGGCGTCCTCTACTTTATCGGAGATGACTTCGGCCACTGCTTTGGCGGTGTCAATGGCATCTTCTACGGCGTCTTCCACTTTTTCCGTGATCGTCTCGATCAGGCTGCTTTTTTTCTTGCCTTTCGCCTTTTTGGGAGCCGGAGCCTCTTCTTCTTTGGGTTCCTCAGCTGCAGGTTCTTCAACCACAGGTTCTTCAGCCACAGGTTCTTCTTCCGTAGGCGTTATTGAATCTGCTGCTTTTTCGAGCTTGTCGGCGATCTCCTCCATAGCGGCATTCTGGTGTTTGATCTGCTCGGCGATCTTTTCCTTGGCCTGTTCTTTAGCAACGGCCAGCCTTTCCTTTTCAGCTTGTTTGGCTTCGCGCTGCTCCAGTTGTTCCATCCGGGACTCGAGTTCCGTCCGCGTATGGACCATTTCTTTTAATTTTTCTTCTTTGGAATTGATGCGCTCCTCGATCATTTTGATCTTGGCCTGGCGGATCTGGGCCTCCAGTTGTCCGTCGGTAGTAGCGATCTTTTTATGTTGAAAATGGAGGTCGTCCCGGTCGCGTTGGATGGAGCGGTCCATTTTTTCAATAGCTTCGATCAGGCCTTCATAGCGGCGTTTGATCCGCATGAGGGGAGAATCGTCCCGGGAAGCTTCGCCGCCAAAGCGTCTCTCTTTAACGGCTTTGAAGGCAGCGTCGAGGCGATCCCAGACTTTGGAACGATGGTCGCGGGTCATTTTGGCGTCCCGGTAGTCGCGTTGGAGGCGCTTCAGTTCGTCGAAAACGGATTGAAGACGCAGACCCTCCTTGATCTTCTTCTCCACTTCTTCCAGCGTGCCCATGAACACTTGCATGGTTTCTTTCGATTGCTTGGAAAATTCGTCGTCCATTCGCTTCCGGAGCTCTTTCATCCGGTCGAACAGGTGGTTGGTATTCTCCCGCAGGCTGTCGATATGATCGCGAAAGAGGTTGCGTTCCCGGACCTGATTCTGGACTTTATCCCAAAACCCTTTGAGGTTATCCCAAACGCCTTCGTCAAATTCTTCGAGTCGTTCTACCCGCTCCTTGAGGTCTTCCAGTTCGGAGTGGTAGGCTTCTTTTAATTTGGAGGACAGGACGATAAAATGCCATTCAGCCTGGGCGCGTTGGACGATATCGCCACGTTCGACTTTTATATCGTCGGGCAACAGGCTTTCGGTCATCGTCAGTTCTTGTTCCTGGTAGGTAAACCCTTCGGGAAAGGGTACTTCTTTGGATTCCCGCCATTCGTCAAACAATTGCTGGGCAAATTCATCGGTGGCGATAGCTTCCGGGAAAAGCCACATGCCAACCTGGTTCAATTCAGGGCGGAGTTCCATGGCGATCAGTACGCGTTCTTCGTTGGCGTTATTTCCCCAGAGTACGAGCTTGGTCTTCATGTTGCGATACTTTTTCGTGAAAATCAGTACATGTGTACAATAGTAAATGCCGTAATTCTTCGCTGTATAGGTTGTTTCGGTCCGGAAAGGCTGCAGACCTTTCCAATTTAGTAGTTCGAAATGTTAAAAATAAGAAATTGGTTAAAAACCTTCCAATTTTTATAGAAAACCTTTGATTTTCAAGGCCTCGGCTATCTGGATCGCATTCGTAGCAGCGCCTTTTCGCAGATTATCCGACACGATCCAGAGATTGAGCGCCCGTTCTGCCGAATCGTCTCTCCGAATGCGGCCAACGAACACCTCGTCCTTATTTTTCGACAACAGGGGCATGGGATATTGAAACGACGCCGGATCGTCGAGCAATACGATCCCCGGCGCTTCGGCCAACAGTTGGCGAACTTCCCCCAGCTCGTAATCCCGGGAAAACTGCACATTAACCGACTCCGAGTGGCCACCCATTACCGGGACGCGCACAGCAGTGGCCGTGATCCGGACCTGGGGCGCCTCCATGATCTTTCGGGTTTCATGGACCAGTTTCATCTCTTCCCGGGTGTAGTCATTTTCGAGAAATACGTCGCAGTGCGGCAGGCAGTTCTCAAAAATGGGATGTTTGTAGGCCATTTCATCCGGCCCCGGGACGAAACCGTTCTTCTCCAGGCTGTACTGTTTGACGGCCTTCATGCCGGTACCCGTGATGGACTGATACGTGGAAACGACCAGCCGCTCGATGCCGTAGCGGTGGTGCAGGGGCGCCAGGGCTACAACCATTTGAATGGTCGAGCAGTTGGGGTTGGCAATGATATAGTCTCCCGACTCCAGCACATGGGCATTGACTTCCGGGACGACCAGCTTGATCGCGGGGTCCATACGCCATGCGGAGGAATTGTCGATCACCCGGGTGCCTGCTGCTGCAAACCGGGGCGCCCATTCCAGGCTCACACCCGATCCTGCTGAAAACAGGGCTACATCCGGCTTGGCGGCAACGGCGGCCTCCAGGCCGATCACTGCATGTTTATTACCCCGAAAAGGCACTTCCTTTCCAACCGACCGCTCCGAAGCGACGGGAAGGAATTCAGTAACGGGAAAATTCCGGGCTTCCAGCACCTCACACATGACGGTGCCTACCAAGCCCGTGACACCTACCACAGCAACTTTCATTTCTCTAAATTATTTTGGCACGTTCTTTAAAACAGTATTTCAAAAATAAAATCAGCCGGGATAATAAGGTTTGCGGCCGCAGGCCGCAAACCTTATTAAAACCCGCCAAAGATACAGGCATTTCCAATTTATTGCTATTTTTAAAGCGCCTTCTGTTAGTCAAACTTAGCGCGATCGGCCAGCGGGGAAGCTCCGCTTCCTTTGCTCCGGGAGCGATTAATTTTTGTCGCTGACATGAAAAAATGGGTTGCTGCAGGAGTGCTTTTTTGCCTGTCCATGAACGTACGGGCACAGCTTCAGGATGACTTTTCAGATGGGGATCTCACTAACGATCCATCCTGGCTTGGACAGACAGATCTTTTCCAGGTAGAAAATGAGGAGCTCCGTCTCCTCGACCCCGATCCCGGCTCCGGCAACCTGGCTTTTCTCTATCTCGCGGCTCCCACATCCATCGATTCTCCAACTACTTGGGAGTGGTATGTCCGCCTCGATTTTGCGCCTTCTTCCAGCAATTACGCCCGGCTTTACCTGCAGGCTTCCGGACCTGACCTGAGTGGACCGCAATGGGGGTATTTTCTGCGGGTCGGCGGGATCAGCGGCGATGGCGACGCACTGGAATTGTTCCGCCAGGATGGAACCGCTACCGAATTGCTCCTTTCCGGAACAGCCGGCGCCCTGGGCGCAGCTCCCGCTCAGGCAAGGATCCGGGTCTTGCGCTCAACCGCCGGAGAGTGGACTCTCTACGCCGATTATTCGGGCGGCCAGAACCTTCAATGGGAGGGCAGCGCCATCGATACCACCTATCCGCATGGACTTGTTGCCGGACTCGCTTGTATCTATACCAGTACCCGCAGCGACGATTTCTATTTCGACGATGTGTGGATCGATCCGCTCTATGTGGACCAATCTCCTCCCCATTTGATGCAGGTGGAGGCTTTGGACCCCGTTCGGGTCCGGGCCTTGTTCGATGAGCCCCTGGAAGAAGCCTCGGCGACCGATAGCGGCCATTATGCCGTCTCGGGAGGGATCGGGATGCCATCGGATGTCTTTTGGGACCCCGGTTTGCCGGGCGAGGTTGTACTGCTCCTTTCCGATAGCCTGCAGCCGGCCCAAACCTATACCCTGGAGGTTTCCCAGGTTAGCGATGTAGCGGGCAACCTTCTTTTAACCCAGTCCTGGCCGTTTTCCTGGACGCCCCCTCAACCTGTTTTTCCGCTGGACGTTTTGATCACCGAGATCATGGCCGATCCCAATCCACCTGTAGCGCTACCTGATGCCGAATACCTGGAATTGTATAACCGGACGGAGAATAGCCTTCAACTGGAAGGGTGGGAGGTGTCGGATGGTGGTACCCCGGCCGTATTTCCTTCCTTTCAATTGGGGGCGAACCAATTTTTGATCCTGTGCAATCCGGAGAACGAGGCCCTTCTGGCGCCCTTCGGAGTGGTGTTGGGTCTGGATGGGTTCCCGGGACTGAACAATTCGGGCGACCGGTTGGTCCTCCGGGACGCCGAAGGCCAACTGATCCACCAGGTCGCTTACGATCCCGGTTGGTATGGCGAAAGCGACAAAGATGACGGAGGCTGGTCGTTGGAGCTGATCAATCCGCTCGCTCCCTGCGAAAGTGCGGCCAACTGGAAGGCCAGCGAGAACCTGCTTGGAGGGACGCCAGGCCAGAAAAATTCGCTTTGGTTGCCCGAACCGGATACCCTGGGCCCTTCGGCGCTCCGCATTTTTCCAGAAAGCCCCACGACCGGAGTAATTACCTTTTCAGAAGCAATGGATCCCGATGCGGTGGCCGAGCCGGCGCACTATGCGATCGACGGAGGGATCGTGGTGACGGAAGCGTATCCTTCGGAAGAAGACCCGGCCCAGGTATTCCTGAAATGGTCGCCGTCGCTCACTATCGGAAGCCGGTACACCCTCACGTTTACCCCTGGGCTGACCGATTGCGTGGGCAATGCCGTTCCGGATGCGGAGCAGCTCGTCTTCGGGCTTCCCGAGCCCATTGCGGAGGGTGATATCGTCATCAACGAAATCCTTTTTCAACCCGAGGTCGGGGGCGCTGAATTCGTGGAGTGGTATAACCGGAGCGGGAAAGTGCTCAATGCCGGAGCGGTGATCCTTGGCAACATCCAGGGGAGCAGCGATTCCATTGCCCCCGTACAGGAAGACCGGCTCCTGCTGCCCGGCGAGTACCTCGTCCTGTGCGAACGGCCGGGGGATCTGCCCGGCAGGTATGCCTCCGCGCAGCCGCGGCAGATCCTGAAGAACCCCTTGCCCGCATTGCCCGACGGTGGAGGAAACGTGACGCTTTATACAGAGGGAAACAGCGGCGAAGTGGTCGTTATCGATGCCGTCGATTATTCCCCGGATTGGCACCATCCTTTCCTGCAGACCACCCGGGGCGTTTCTCTGGAGCGGATCGATCCGTGGGGCGCCAGCCATTCGCCGGCCAACTGGCATTCGGCGGCCGCCCAGGCGGGTTACGCGACGCCCACGGCGCCCAATTCCCAGCTTTTCCGGGTCCCGGAAGGCGAGGCGCCTTTCTCCATGCCTTATTCCGTTTTCTCACCGGACGGAGACGGCGTGGCCGATTTTCTCCTGTTGCAATACGAGTTGGAAAATAGCGGATGGACGGCAACCGTCCGTATCTTTGACGCATGGGGCCGTTTGGTAAACCAACTGGCACAAAACGAACTATTGGCCACTTCCGGCACCTTTCTTTGGAAGGGGGAGGATCAAAATGGCGGGAAAGCCCGCATGGGGATCTACATCCTTTGGATCCAACTCGTCCACCCAGAGGGGAAGGTCAAGGTGCAGAAACTGACTTGTGTACTGGCCGGCCGGCTTTAACACCAAAATATTAAACTTTTTCATAAATGATAGAGCCGATAAAATCCCGGTTGCGTAGTTTTGCATTTGCTGGTAGTGGAATCATTCATACCCTGAAAACCCAGCCCAATGCCCGAATCCATGCCCTGGCCACGATCGGGGTAGTATTCACCGGGTTTTGGTTAAAAATGTCACCCTCCGAATGGGGTTTACTCCTCTTGGCCATCGGGATCGTATGGATCGCCGAACTGATCAACACTGCCTTGGAGCACCTGGTTGATCTGGCCTCCCCGGAGTACCATCTATTGGCAAAACACGCCAAGGACTGCGCTGCAGGCGCTGTGCTGTTCGCTGCACTGATTTCCCTGTTGATCGGGGCAGTGGTGATATTGCCGAAAATACTGGGGTAATACCATTTTTAAAGGTGTCGAAAGAGGCCTGAATAAATTTAAATCAGAGAGTTATGCGAAGGATCCATTTAGTCGCGCTAGTCGCGGTCTTTCTCTTGAACGGATTTTGGGCCCAGGCCCAGGAACAATGGGGACTCCGGCTGGGTTCGGCCAGTGGAGTGGAGGGGCTATTCCTGAACCCGGCCTCCGGACTTCAAAGCCCTTATACCTTTAACGTCAATTTGGTATCGGGATACGGTTTTCTGGAGACGAATTACGCCTTTCTCAGGAACAGCTCGATCCTGGGATTGATCGGAAACCGGAATAATCTGGAAGTAGTGACTTCGGTGGTCTACAACAAAGAGCCTCAAGCCTATCCCAACGCCGTTGTCCTCGATTTTTTCGACGACAACAGGGAACGGTACCTTTTTGGTTCGGCTTCCGTCACGGGCCCCTCGGCTTTTTTTAACCTCCGGGGTGGCAATACCATTGGCTGGGTAGTTCGCGGGCGATATGCCATGTCGGGACAACAAGTGCCCAACAACCTGAGTTATCTTCGATACGACCGCCGGCCCGATCTGGATCCCTTCCCGCTGCACCGTTGGGAGATGAGTATCCAGGCCTGGAGCGAGGTTGGTCTCCATTATGGGCACCAATGGGAAACGGCGGCCGGAACGTTCAACGCGGGTCTGACGGCTAAATACCTGATGGGATACGAAGGATTTTATTTCCGGAATAACATCGATCTGAATGCGTATACCAAGGTGACAGGCGATACGATCGCGGCTGAAAAAATGGACCTCATGTATGGATACACACGGAGCAATCTGGGCGCTCCGCCTTTCCATCTCATTCGAAACGGTTCAGGGCTTGGCGTCGATCTTGGGGTGGAATGGACGTTGGATGGCTCTTTCGACCCTTACCAATGGAAATTCGGAGTTTCCCTTTTGGACCTTGGCGCCATCCGGTATTCGAAAAACGCGGTGCAGCATCATGCCGTCTCTACCAAACCGGTAGTGTTGCCCAATGGCGATTACGGGTTCATTCAGTCGCCTGAAGATCTCGACCAGATGACCCGCTTGTTCAGTTATCAGACCCTGGGCGATAGTTCGGCTTCCATTGTCGCCAACGAATTTACCCTTTGGACACCCCTGGCGCTCAGTGTGCAGGCCGAATATGGGGTTACGCCCGCTTTTTGGGTACACGGCGCCCTGGTGCAGCACATTCCGCTTCCCGGTATTTCCACCGAGCGGGGGAGCGCTATTCTGTTGGCGCCCCGGTTTGAGTCGCGTTGGTTTTCCGCCGGACTGCCCCTTACAATGTACAACCTGAACAAAGCGCGCTTGGGCGCTTTCCTGCGCCTGGGGCCCTTGACCCTTGGGACCGATAATTTCCCGGCTTTTATTATTCCCGGAAAATTATCGGGGGGCGACTTTTACTTTTCGCTCAACTGGGCTTTCAACCTCTCTGCAGGTGGAGGCGGAGGATATCAGAACATCAAGTTGAAACGCGGGAATGTGAAGTGTTACAGTTTTTAATTCCAAACCTGTATGATACTCCGGGGGATAGCCCTACTTTTGCGTGAAATTTTTTCAAAAACGCCTCTTTAATCAAAAGAACTTTTATTGATGAAAAACATTGCAGCTATGAGAATTGGCGTACTAACCTTCGCCCTGCTTCTTTCCCTCGTTCCTTTTTCCGATCTCTCCGCCCAACGCCTCGGGTATACCAATTCGCTGGCAATCCTCAGCGAAATGCCGGAAGTGGCTAAAGCCGATACGATGATCATGCAACTGCGGGACAGCCTTGTGGCCGAAGGAGAATCGCGTGCCAGTGCCCTGAAGGAAAAATATACCCAGTACATGCAGGAAATGCAGGCGGGAACTATTACCCCCAAGGACGCAAAGGCCCGGGAAGCGGAGATCCAGAATGGGCAGGATGAGCTTCAGCAGTACGAGCAGGAAATTACCGACTGGCTAGCCGGAAAACGGGAAGAATTCTACAATCCCATCCTCAGCCGCCTTCAGCAGGCTATCGACGAAGTGGGAAAGGAAAACAATTTTCAGTTCATCTTTGACGTGAGTAGCATGAACATCATCGTGTACGCAGAAGAGTCGGAAGATGTGACCGCCCAGATCAAAGAGAAACTAGGACTGGATTAGTCCACGAATAAGGGGACGGGTTTTCAAAACGCCTTGCAGGGTTTCCATGGGAACCGTCCCCACCAATTCTACTCCTGAAAAGACGGGAAGCACCGGTGCTCCGGTATGATACATACGGTCATAAACGGTCTTCAGGTTATCCTGGGGCGTTAATCCTACCCAGACCGGCTTGTAGAAGTCGATCACCGAACTTTTCTGCAGAACGGGATCCTTTGCCGCATTTTCCAATCGGGCGCCTTCCAGGACCCCAACCCAAACGCCATCCTCCTGAAAAACCAGGAAGTCCTTTTCGGGGCTTTGCTGTGCCCGCTCCCATACCTGTTCGATCCGGTCGCTGAGGAGCACTTTTGTGCAAGAAGGCTGCATGATGTCTTCGACCTTTCCGGAGCGGAGAAGGTGTTCCATCCGCGCATGCCGGTATTCCTGGTAAGCCATAAAGAAAACAAAACCTCCGATCAGAACGGTAACGATATTTCCTTCCATGACCCCGAACCCGGCGAGCAGGAGGGCCATCACCTGCCCAATCCGGGAAGCGATGCGCGTGGCCTTCAAGCGACTGAACCGGAGAGCGAGCAGGGCTCTTAAAACCCGGCCTCCATCCATGGGGAATGCAGGCAGAAGATTAAACAGGGCAAGCGCGATATTCAACAAAAATAAGGCGGGGATAAAATAGGGGAGAAAGGAAGAAGCTTCTGCCCCCGGCGGCAAGTCCCCTCCGGTAAAGAGCAGGAAAAGCTGGTGGAGTTCGCGCGGGGATGTCCACCAGGAAAGCGACCCCAATACGCTTGCGATTGCGACATTGACCAGGGGCCCCGCAATAGCGACCATGAGTTCTTGCCCTGGTTTTTCCGGAAACCGGTACAGGCGGGCGATCCCGCCGATCGGGGAAAGAATGATATCCTTGGTATCGACGCCATATCGCCTGGCCATGAGGGCATGTCCGAACTCGTGGAGCACCACGCAACAGAAAATAGACAGCACGAAGAGGAAAGACAGGCCCGTGTCCGTCCAGGAATCGCCCTGTTGCCGGCTGGTATAGGCTACATACCCCAATAGGAGAAAGAATGACCAGTGCAGCCGCACGGGGATCTCAAAGAAACGGGCAATTCGGAAAGCGCCTCTCATACGGTTATTTATAAAAATAAGGAGCCGCGGCCAAGTTCGATCAGCCGCGGCTCCTTAAAACACTTCAGATCAGTGAGAAGTTTGTGCCGAAGACGGCATATAGGGTAAATAAAGCTGCCCTTGCAGGATCTCGCGCGAGATGACAATCCGCTGGATCTCGGAAGTGCCCTCGTAGATCTCCGTGATCTTGGCATCGCGCATCAGGCGTTCGACATGGTATTCCTTGACATATCCGTAGCCGCCGTGCACCTGGACGGCCTGGACGGTGGTTTTCATTGCGGTTTCGGAGGCGAAGACCTTTGCCATGGCGCTGGCCATGCCGTAATCCATGTGCTGGTCTTTCATCCAGGCGGCGCGGTAAACCATGAGGCGGGCTGCCTCCACTTCCGTAGCCATATCGGCCAGTTTGAAAGCGATGGCCTGGTGCTGGCTGATGGGCTTGCCGAATGCTTCGCGCTCTTTTGAATAAGCTACGGCCAATTCGTAGGCGCCGGCGGCGATGCCCAATGCCTGGGAAGCGATCCCGATCCGGCCGCCGTCGAGGGTGCGCATGGCGAATTTAAAACCGAAGCCATCTTCGCCGATCCGGTTTTCTTTCGGCACTTTTACATCCGTATACATGATGGTATGCGTGTCGGACGACCGGATGCCCAATTTATCTTCTTTGGCGCCGATGGTGACGCCGGGCCAGTCGGTTTCTACGATCAGGGCGTTAATGCCGCGGTGGCCCTTTTCGGGGTTGGTCTGTGCGATGACCAGGTGTACGCTGGAGGAGCCCCCGTTGGTGATCCAGTTCTTGGTGCCGTTGAGGAGGTAGTGATCGCCCATATCGACAGCGGTGGTGCGCTGCCGGGTGGCATCGCTACCGGCTTCGGGTTCGGACAAGCAGAAGGCGCCGATCCATTCGCCGCTGGCCAGGCGGGTGAGGTACTTTTGTTTTTGCTCTTCCGTTCCGTAAGTTTCCAGTCCCCAGCATACCAGCGAATTATTCACCGACATGATCACAGCGCAGGAAGCGTCTACTTTGGAGATCTCTTCCATGGCCAGCACGTAGGAAATAGTATCCATTCCCGTGCCGCCGTATTGCGGGGAAACCATCATACCCAAAAAGCCCATCTCGGCCATTTTGCGCACTTCTTCCTTGGGAAAGCGCATTTCGCGATCGCGGTCGATCACGGTGGGCTTGAGTTCATTTTGGGCAAAATCGCGAGCGGCATCGCGTACCGCTAATTGTTCTTCAGTTAGATCAAAAAACATAGAGGTTTTATTTTTGGCTTGGACGAAATTAAATCTTCAAAGGAGGGGCCGGCGTCGCCCGGTTGGAAATTTTTGCAAAAATAAAGAGTTTCTATTTTAATTTTTCTCAAATCCTTCCTCGATGACCTCCATCACGGTCCGAAAGGCCACGAAATGGTCCTTATATCGTTCCGCATGCGATCTTTGTAGCGCTGGCGCATGATGGACCTGGTATTGATGCAAAGTAGCCATGTCGGGGCAAAGATACTGGAACGCATAGGTCGTTCCGTCGGCATCCTCCAGGCTGAGGACCCGGGTGATCCGGTAGCTGAGGAAGATGCCGGTAGCCATGACCTCCGGGATATGGACCTGTCGCATCCATTGCAGCCATTCCTCCTGTACTTCGTTGTTGATCTTTACGGTTACGTTGTATAGCACCATGCTTTCATTATTTTGACTGATACGGGACTGGAGCGCCCGGTCCTGTATCGGTCTGTCAGGAAATCTAGATCCGGTGGATCTCCGCGCCGAGTGCCCGAAGGCGTTCGTCAATATGTGCATAGCCCCGGTCGATCTGGTCGATGCTGCGGATCAGGCTCGTACCTTTGGCTGAAAGGGCGGCGATGAGCAGGGCTACGCCGGCTCGGATGTCCGGAGATGTCATTTCAATGCCCCGGAGGGGGTATTTCCGGTCGATACCGATCACGGTGGCCCGGTGCGGATCACAGAGGATGATCTGGGCGCCCATGTCGATCAGTTTGTCGACAAAGAACAGGCGGCTTTCAAACATTTTTTGGTGGATCAGCACACTTCCCCTTGCCTGCGTGGCGGTGACCAGCACGATACTCATCAGGTCGGGCGAAAAGCCGGGCCATGGAGCGTCGTAGACCGTGAGGATGGAACCGTCGATGAAGGTCTGGATCTCATAGGAATCCTGCTGTGGAATATAGAGGTCGTCGCCCCGGAATTCAAATTGGATGCCCAGGCGTTCGAAGACCATGGGGATGGTGCCCATATCGTCGCGGCGGGCTTCGCGGATGGTCAGTTCGGACTGGGTCATGGCTGCCATTCCGATAAAGCTACCGATCTCGATCATATCGGGAAGCATTCGGTGGGTCGTTCCGCCGAGCAGGCCTTCAACCCCTTCGATGATCAGAAGATTGGAACCGATGCCGGAAATTTTGGCGCCCATGCGGTTAAGCATTTTGCACAATTGCTGGACATAGGGTTCGCAGGCAGCATTATAGACCTGGGTCGTTCCTTTTGCCAGCACTGCCGCCATGACGACATTGGCCGTACCTGTCACCGAGATCTCATCCATGAGGATGTATTTGCCGGTGAGTTGTTTGGCCTCGATGTAAAAGTGGTTCCTGTCGGCGTCGTAGTTAAACTGCCCGCCCAGCGCTTCGAGACCATGGAAGTGGGTATCGAGGCGGCGGCGGCCGATCTTGTCACCCCCCGGTTTAGGCAGATAGGCCCTGCCGAAACGGGCGAGCAGGGGGCCGATCAGCATAACCGACCCCCGAATGCGGCGGGAATGCTCCTGGAATTCTTCCGACTGGAAGAACTGGAGGTCGATATCCTTGGCCCGGAACGAGAAAGTACCCGGTTCGCGGGCCTCGACCTGAACTCCGAGTCCTTTGAGGAGTTCGATCAGGCGATTGACATCCAAAATGTCGGGAATGTTGGAAATGACGACTTCCTCCTGGGTCAGGAGGGTGGCGGAAATGATTTGAAGCGCTTCGTTTTTAGCGCCTTGGGGAAGGATAGCGCCATGCAGCTGCTTCCCTCCGGTAACTTCAAAACTGGAAGGATTCATAATTAGTATGGTCGGGCGATTAGAAAGGAATGAGGAAGGTCGTAAGGCCTCCGCCATTCTTCATCACAGGTTTACTTCCGATTTTTACGTTGCTTCCGCTTGAAGCCGCCTCCACCGTTTCCTTTGCCTCCCTGGTGGTATTTCTGTTTCCTGCCCTGGTGGTGTTGCCCCTGCTGGTGCTTGCCTTTGTTCTTGTCCTGGGGGATTTGTTCCAGTGCGGTATCCTCATGCAGGGAAAGGTGGCCTTCCGAAAGCGCTTCCAGATCGGCGATGACGACATCGTCGCTCACATAGTGTTCTCTATTCCAGGTCTGGTAGGCCAATTTCATGTAAGAAGCGATCACATAAGCGAAGGCATCCTTTTTGCCGGCGTCTTCCATCTCCCGGGCCTTTTCGACCAGTTTCTGGACATTGTAGCCGTAGTGGCGATAGTGGATGGATTTTTGCGGATAGGGAACGCGTTCGGGTTTTTTGAACATTTCCTCCCGGGTAGGGGCATGTCCGCTGGGCGGGAGCACATCGAGTTCAAACTCGCCGATGCGGAAGACGTGTTTCCACACTTTTTCCCGGAAGTCGTCGATGTTTTTGTTCTGCGCGTTCATTTGAACCACCAGGTTGACCACTTTTTCCACAAATGCTTGCCGTTTGCCCGGGTCTTCGATCGTTTTGGCAAAATCGATCATACCCTGGACGTGGCGTCCGTATTCCGGAATGATCAGGTTATCCCTGGAGGTATTGTATTCCATGCTTTGTTCGGCCATGATTTTTCATTGGCGGGTTAAAGGTAAGGGATTTTATCTCAAGTTTTTTTATTCCACGGTAACGGATTTCGCCAGATTACGGGGTTGATCGACATCGCAATTTCGCAGAAGGGCTATGTGGTAAGAAAGGAGTTGCAGCGGGATGACCGACAGAAGCGGGGTCAGGGGTTCTTCCGTTTCCGGGATCTCGATCCGGTAATCGGCCATTTTGGAGATTACCTCTTCTCCTTCAGTCACCACGGCGATCACGACACCTTTTCGGGCTTTGACCTCCTGGATATTGCTGGCGATCTTTTCGTAAGCGCTCTTGTTGGTCGCGATGACGAACACCGGCATATTTTCGTCGATCAAGGCGATCGGGCCGTGTTTCATTTCGGCGGCCGGATAGCCTTCGGCGTGGATGTAGGAGATCTCTTTCAGTTTGAGGGCGCCTTCCAGGGCGACGGGGAAGCTGTATCCCCTGCCGAGATAGAGGGCGTTGGTCGCGTTTTTAAACTCGGTAGCGATATATTCGACGGAAGAGGCGCACTGTTGGAGCAGGGTTTCCACTTTCCGCGGAATATTTTCCATTTCGTTGAGCAGCTGCTGGTAGTAGGTTTTGGAGAGGGTGCCCCGCTTGTACGCCAGGCTCAGGGCCATCATGGTGAGCAGGGTCACCTGGCCGGTGAAGGCCTTGGTAGAAGCGACCCCGATCTCCGGACCGGCGTGAATGTAGGACCCGGCATCGGTCATTCGGGCGATGGATGACCCCACCACATTGACGATACCGTAGATGAGGGCGCCTTTTTCCTTGGCCAGTTCGAGGGCCGCCAGGGTGTCGGCGGTCTCCCCGGACTGGGAGATGGCGATGACCACGTCGTTTTCCCGGATGATGGGATTGCGATAGCGGAATTCGGATGCGTACTCCACTTCGACCGGAATGCGCGCCAGGTCTTCGAAGAGATATTCAGCGATCAGGCCGGCGTGCCAGGAAGTGCCGCAGGCGACGATCAGGATCCGGTCGGCCTGGGCGATGCGGTTGTGGTATTGCTCGATGCCGCCGAGACGGACCCAGCCTTCTCCGGCATTGAGACGTCCCCGCATGCAATCCTGAATGGTGCGCGATTGCTCGTGGATCTCCTTGAGCATAAAATAATCGTATCCTCCCTTTTCGAGCATCTCGATCTCCATATTGAGCTCTTCGATGAAAGGGCTCTGGATCTCATTGCCGATCGTCTTGATCTGGAGATGACCGTCACGGGTCAGCAGCGTGATCTCTTCGTCGTTGAGATAGATCACCTGTTTGGTATGTTCGACGATAGGGGTGGCGTCGGAGGCGAGGAAGAACTCATTCTTTCCGATCCCGATCACCAGGGGGCTGCCTTTGCGGGCGGCAACGAGTTGGTCGGGGTTGTCGCGATCCATCACGACGATGGCATAGGCGCCTACCACTTCGGTCAGGGCCAGGCGCACGGCCTCGGCGAGCGGTAGCTTTTCCGAGCGCTGGATCTCATCGATGAGGTGAACCAGTACTTCGGTATCGGTTTCAGAGGAAAAGACATGCCCTTTGTTTTCCAGAGCGGTCTTGAGCAGTCCGTAGTTTTCGATAATGCCGTTGTGCACAATGGTAAGCCGGTCGTTGCCCGACGTATGCGGGTGCGCATTGATGTCATCCGGTTTGCCGTGCGTGGCCCAGCGGGTATGACCGATCCCGATGTTACCCCCGGTTTCTTTCGACCGGGCAAATTCGACGAGGTCCTGGACCTTGCCTTTTTTCTTAAATACGTGCAATTGGCCATTGTAAATGGCGACCCCGGCACTATCGTATCCGCGGTATTCCAGCCGTTGAAGCCCTTTAATGAGGATGGGGTAAGCCTCGCGGGGGCCCAGGTAAGCAACTATTCCACACATGAGAGATCAATAATCTGTTAAGTTCAATTTGATTTTTGCAGGGTATTCGGGATGCTTTGGACCACACAGAACCACCCGGTTGGCCAGTTCGGCCCGGTACAACGGGGTGATCAGTAAGCGGTTGCCGGCATCTCCGTTCTTGAGTTTCTTGAAATACGCAGATAGGTTCATCCGGTAGGATTGGACCATGCCCTCTTCCTGAAGGTCGCCGCCAAAGATGTTCGGCAACTCCTGGCGTCCCAGGCCGATCGTAACTTCGGGGATAATAGACAGACTACCGTCGTCCAGGATCTCCGATGCTACGAATTGTTCGATGGGGGCAAACGAATAGCCCATTTCCTCCGGCAACATAATGACGGTAAATTCCAATTCGGCCCGGTTGATGATCTTGTCCTGGAACAGATCCGTGTCCGGGATCTCAATGACGATCCCCAGTCCCGACATGCCTTGTGAAAAGACCAGGCTGTCGCATAAGGTGGAATCCTGGAGGAACGCTTCTACAGGCGCTCCGGTATAGTCGTTGGTATACGTCTCCATGCTGGCCCCTCCGGCGATCGGAAAGGTATACTGATGGAAGATCGTATCGACGTGGTAATACACGGTCATTCCGGCATAGGTCGAGCCGATACTGAAGCTCAGCATTCCTTTGTTCTGGCTGGCGCCCCGGATCTGGAGGCCCTTGTATTTGGCCAAAAAGGCGGAGTCCGACTCCCAAACGAGGGTATCTTCCGCCAGGAAGGATTGGGCAAAGGCTTCGTCCATCCGGATGCGGACCATCGGAGGGAGGAGTTGGGTCCCCATGGTGTCGCTGCCGTGGACCAGGATCTCAATGCTGTCGTTTGGGGCGGGATGAACGGTGGCAGCGCCGATGAGCTGGGTAGCTGCGAAGGTCTTATTGGAGTAATAGGTGAGGGTATCGTCCATATCTTCATCCAGGAGGTACACTTCGATCTGATAGGCTTCGGTGGTATCTCCGTATACGCGGTTGGCGCGATAGGGGAGGGTCAGGACCATGGAGTCGAGCGTGGCGTCCGCAAAATCGGGCGGGTCGATCACGCTGAGCTTCATCTGGGTATTGATGACGGCGGAGGAAAGCCCCAGGACGGGATCCGAAAACTGCCCGCACAGAAAGTAGGACAAGGATTCTCCAAGGTCAGGTCCGTAGGTCTTGATCGAATCGGTTTGTTGGAGATAGGCGAGGAAGGGGAGTGTGTCTGTATACAAGACATCGATCTGGTCCTGTTGGAGGAGGTCAGATCCGATAATGCCGGGTTGGGTACAGGAATGTAGCAGTGCTCCAAGGGCAATAAAAAGCCCCCAGCGGAAAAGGAGTGATTTCATGTGAAACAGCCAATTTTCAATTAAGGCAAGATTGATCAACCTTCCACTTCCTCTTGGAGAAGTGCCTGGTAGAATTCGAGGATAGAATTAAAGTATTCTTCTCCTTCCTGATATTCCAAAACGGGTTTTTCAGTTTGTGCCAATTCCTGTGAAACGGAAGCGGGAAGGGATTCGCTGCCTTTAACAAGTGCATCGGCCAATGCTACCGCCCCGGCATGCAGCGAGATCTTGTTGCCGGTTTGGTAGGGTTTCAGATGCCCTTCGTCCAGATTATTGATGGAAGCTTTAGACAAAAATTCGGAAGAGAAAGTGTGGCCAAGGGAACTGGAATAGATGGAATAGATCACTTTGGAGTTCCGAAAAAGCGGTTCATTTTTATAGGCGGTCTTCAGGTAGAGCGGAATGAGGCTGGTCATCCAGCCATGGCAGTGCACGATGTCGGGCGGCCATCCGAATTTCTTTACGGTTTCGAGCACGCCTTTGCAGAAGAAGACCATGCGTTCGGCATTATCGTCGAAAACTTCCCCTTTTTCGTCCTCAAAAATGGCTTTCCGCTTGAAGAAGTCTTCATTGTCGAGGAAATACACCTGCATGCGGGCGCCGGGCAGCGAGGCTACTTTAATGATCAGTGGATAGTCGTCGTCGTCGACGATGATATTCATACCGGAGAGGCGAACCACTTCATGCAAGCGATGGCGGCGCTCATTGATGGTTCCAAACCTGGGCATGAGCACTCTGACCTCCAGCCCGCTATCCTGTGCGTATTGCGGTAGTTTCCTTGCTATTTCAGCGATCTCCGTCAACTCGGTGTAGGGATGCATTTCCTGCGTTACTATCAATACTTTCTTCTTGCTCATATGCTTCACGCGGTATCTTCTGAATTATAGAATGGGATTTACCCCTTAGAGGTTGCAAATTTACTAAAAAAAACCGACTTTTCTCGGTTTATAGGGCACAGACTGCCCGCCTCCGGACTGGGTAGGCCTCCCACATTGGCCGATCGTAAAGCTTTAACGGCATTCTTCCGCCCTTATTGCAAAAGGCTTACCTGAGGGGGGCGCGGTGGAATTCTCCGGTTTTCCAACTTTTCTCCCGGCCGGGATTTTGACAATTGAATTACAGCCCCTAACTTTCGCCCATTCCTGACTAACCCCTCTACGACATGTGGGCATTCCATAGACTCTCTACCCTGAAGGATTTCCTGAACCGGCAACGGGCGGAGGGGCGTTCTATCGGTTTTGTGCCCACCATGGGCGCCCTCCACGAAGGGCATCTCTCGCTGATCCGCCGGTCCAAGGATGCGCAGGAGGTTGCGATATGCAGTATTTTCGTCAATCCAACCCAGTTTAACGACCCGACCGACCTGTTGAAATACCCCCGCACGGAGGCCGAGGATCTCTATCTCCTCCACCAGACCGGCTGCGCGGCGGCTTTTCTCCCCTCGGAGCCGGAAGTTTATCCGGCCGGGCAGGGAGTTGGGCCGGATTTTCGGTTTGGCGTGCTGGATAAGACCATGGAAGGGGAATTCCGTCCCGGGCACTTTAAAGGAGTGGCCCAGGTCGTGCACCGGCTGCTGCAAATGGTCGAGCCCGATTCGATTTACATGGGGCAGAAGGATTTCCAGCAGGTGGCGATCGTTCGTGAAATGATCAAACAGGCAAATCTGCCGGTCCGGCTCGTTATGTGCCCCACGGCCCGGGAGGAGAACGGCCTGGCGATGAGTTCGAGGAACGTGCGGCTCTCCGGCGCTCAGCGGTCCCGTGCTGCTTTGATCTACGAGATGCTGCAGGATGTCCGCGCGCGCGCGCATGGCGACAATTTGCCGGCGCTGGAAGTGGAAGCGCTCCAACGGTTGCGTGGGGAGCCTGGGTTTCGGCCGGAATACTTCTCCGTAGTGGATGGAAAAACCCTGCAACCGGTCCGCAGCCTGGCCGACAGCGATTACGTCGTGGTCTGTGTAGCCTGCTGGGTTGGCGATGTCCGTCTGATCGACAACCTGATCATTAAAGAATAGTGTTTTAAAACTACCGCGGCAGTTCAAAACAACCTTTTTTCAACTTTTTTGCCGATTTTTTGTACCTTAAAAGAAGGAAACGGAAAGCGTTTATTAAAAAAATAGACCAATCGGTCTAAAATCGGAAATAGTGGTATATTTGCGGCGATAACCAGAAGTTTTTAGCGGATATACTATGTTGCATTGCCTATGATGGTGCAAATGTTCAAATCCAAAATTCATCGGGTAAAGGTTACAGAAGCCAACCTGAACTATGTGGGTAGCGTCACTATTGATGAATCGTTGATGGAGGCCGCCAATATCCTGGAAGGGGAGCGCGTCCAGATCGTCAACAACAACAATGGAGAACGCCTGGAGACCTATGTGATCAAAGGGGAGCGGAATTCGGGCATGATCTGTCTCAACGGAGCAGCCGCCCGGAAAGCGGAGGTCGGGGATGTGCTTATCATCATTTCCTATGCCTGGCTGGATTACGAGGAGGCCAAGACCTTCAAGCCCGTCGCGGTATTTCCCGACGAGCACAATCGATTGACAGAACCTAAGTGAGATCGATATCTTACGTTCAATTTATTCAGATGCCAACGTCCCTTGCGTTGGCATCTTTTTTACCAGCCTCAATCAACTCCGGCAGTTGTGAAAAAAAATCTCCAATCCGCCCTCAAGGCTTTATTGTTTTTTTCCCTGGGCTTTAGCATCCTGTTGTTGTTGTACCGGAGCCAGGATAGAGCCTGGAAGGCCCAGTGTGCGCTCGACGGCATCCCGGCCGGCCAGTGTAATCTGATCGATAAGCTCCTTACCGATTTTGCCGGGGCCAATTTCTGGTGGATCGCGGTCGTGGGCTTTTTCCTGCTCCTGAGCCACCTCAGCCGGACGATGCGCTGGCTGATGCTGGTCAGGCCCATGGGGTATCAGGCCGGCTTTTTGAATGCCCTTTTCTCCATCGGGGTGGGGTATTTTGCCAATCTGGGCTTTCCGCGCATCGGAGAGCTGGTGCGCGCCGCAACCTTGGCCCGGTACGAACGCATCCCTCCGGAGAAAGTGATGGGAACGGTCGTGGTAGACCGGGTTGCCGACGGGCTGTCGATGTTTGCAGTGCTGGGCCTGGCCTTTCTGTTCGAATCCGACCGGATATTCTCCCTGATCCGTTCGTTGCGGCAGGGTGGAACGGATACAGGCTCCAACACGGTCTATTGGTTGATGATCCTGGGCGTAGTGGGGATTGCAGGACTGGTCCTGATGTGGGTTTTTCGCAAGTCGCTCAGCCGGCTGCCCCTTTTCAGCAAGGTCATCGACCTGCTCAAGGGCTTTGCACAGGGCATCCAGACGATCAGCAAGCTGGAGAAGCCGCACTGGTTTATCTTCCACAGCCTGAACGTCTGGGTGATGTATTACCTCATGGCCTATGTGGGTTTTTTTGCGTTTGGGCCCACCTCTTCGTTGGGCCCCATGGCGGGGCTGATCGTTTTTGCAGCAGGCACCCTGGGTTTTACGGTTCCCTCGCCGGGAGGCATGGGTACCTACCACTTCATGGTAGCTTCGGTATTGACCTTTTTCTACAATATCCCCAAAGCCGATGCCTTCTCCTATGCCAATATCATTTTCTTCTCCATTCAGATCGGATTCAACGTACTGTTCGGGATAGTTTCGGTGGTCTTTCTTCCCATCATCAACCGTAAGTAAATGGAAGAGGGCGCCAAATGCGCCCTCTTCCATCTATTTTATTCACCGCCTTGCGCGGTTTCCTGCGCGATCTGTTTTTTATTGATCGCCGAAATTTCCTTATCGATGTAGTAGAGCGATTGGGGCCCGTCGCCGATCAGATTGATGCGGTCGAGGATGGTTCGCATCAGGGTCTCTTCTTCGCGTTGTTCTTCCACGTACCACTGCAGAAAAGCCAGGGTCTTGTGGTCCTTTTCGTCGTAGCTCTGCGCGACCAGCCGGTCGATAGACTCGGAAACCATTTGCTCGTGGGCATACACTTCGTTAAACAATTCCTGGATGGAAGCCCAGTCGTATTTGGGTTGAGGAATGGCTGGGGTCAGGGCATGATCGCCCATGTCGTTGATGTAATGAAAAATGCGAAGCATGTGCTGCCGCTCTTCTTCCGATTGGCGGAACATGAAAGACGAACATCCGGTAAGGGTCTTTTTTTCGCACCAGGACGCCATGGACAGGTAAAGGAAGGATGCATAACCTTCCAGGGCTATTTGTTCGTTGAGGGATGCCTCCATTTGTTTGGATAACATAAGCGGGTGTTTTTTTGGTTAAAAAAGAAAAAATAGCGCAAAAATGACTACTGCGGCGACCAATCCGTACATGAACACGCCATAGCAAAGTCGCAGGTAGTGGTATTTTTTTGCCAATACTTTTCCCAGGTAATATAAATCGCGGGTCATGGAACTGTAGAGGAAATCGTCGTCCTTGATCATTTCGACCATGCCCCACTGGAAATCTTCGAGGTCCATGTTGAAATAATTGCCGAAGAAAAGCAGATTGGTGCGGCGCTCCTTGATATCATCCCGGGAGAACTTGCCGGTGGTTACCTTGGGCCGGGTGGAAAGGGTGGCGAAGATCATGGAAATCAAGCATACGGCCAGCAGGAAAATGGTCGGGACCTGCAGCTTGGGCATGGTTTCGAACCGGGGCACCAGGGTCGACACGCTGATCGAAATGACGATGGCCGTGATACTCATCATGATGTTGGCCTTGTTGTCGGCGATGGAACTCAGCGTAATGTGGGTGCGGTAGGTCGTCCGGTACATGGTTTCAACCCCTCGGCCCAGATTGAGTTGTTTGAGCTCCTGTTCGTTTTGCAGCACTTGTTCCTCGATCTTTGACTTTTTCTTCTTTTTCTTCTTCTTTTCCTTTTCCGGCTTGGGCGGAATTTCCAGGGATTCGGCAGTTTCGGGATTCAATCGGGCTTTTAATTTATACAGTTGACGGATGTGTTTCTGCTTGCGATCGTTATACAGGCCAGTGGCTATTTCGGTATGGTAGCGGTGTTGGAGCATAAAACTGAGCTCAAAGTCGACCCATTCCTGCTCCGACATGATCATTTGCTGCGTAACGAGAAGTTCCTGCCGGATGCGGCCGCAGCGGTCCCAGTAGCTTTTTTTGCCGAGGTGGCTCATATCGGCATCGCAGATGATCTCCTCCAGTAGGTTGTCGGGATGTTGGGGCACCTTGGTGGCGTATATACAATTAACGACCTTTTGAATATCTTCTTCCGGGAACTGGCGCTCGGTGAGAAATTCGGTGACGTATTGCACGCTGCGGTCCTCGTGGTTGGCAGGTCCTTTGTCGTAGCCGAGGTCGTGAAACCAGGCGGCGAGTTGCAGGATGGTCAGTTCCCGTTCGGTGAGCTGATATCCCTGCCCGATCTCCAGGACCGACTCCGCTACCGCTTCCGAATGGGGGTAGTTGTGGAAGACATAATCCGGGAAGATATGCTGCTCAAAGAAAGATCTGACGTATTGCTCGGCATCGGCGAGCAGTTTTTTATCGATTGTTGCCTCCATGAGTTGTTCTGGATAAGGAAACCAAAAATAGGAAATTTATTTCTTCCTTTAAATAAAGATGACCGGGACCTCTTTTCGCGGCCATCTTTATTCAGAAGAGTTTCCCTTGCCCGTCGTCTTCTACGTCGAACTCGATGGTGTCGCCGGCGTGGAGCGGGGTAGAAGGGGCGGACGTATCATTGGAGGGGGTTTCCGCTGTTTTTTCCTCGACTTCTTTGACCTGGGCCAGTTTTTTATCGCTGAGTTTGTTGCCCTGTGCTTTCCAGCCTTTGACATCGATGAAGTCGGCGATGTCGATCACGCCCTGCAGGCGGCGCGATTTGACCTGGACGGTATATTGGATCTTCGGACGTTCCTTGACGGAAGCAAAGAGCAGTTTGGACTGGTTGTGTTCGGTGATGAAGCTGAAGCGTTGCTGGAGCGAGGTGGTCTCGACCTGGAAACGCTTGACGAGGGTCCATCCCTTTTGTCCGTCGTAGTGCACGGCGCTGATCACCATTTTCGGGTCGAACTTCTGGATGTGGATAAGGTCCTCCGGGTTGTAGCGGTGGGTCAGTTCATAATCCGTGATCTCGTAGCTGCCATCCTTATAAATGGCGATGATCGTATCGCCTGTATCGAATTCGCCCAGGAAGCGACCCCGTTCGTCGGTATTGAGGCGGCCGCTCACGTCATCCATCCAGATCTTGATGGCGCCGAGGGTCGATTGGCCGCGTTCTTTCTGGATCACATTGCGAACCGGGTATTTGGTGACGATATTTCCCTGTGCGCTTCTTCCTTTGATGGCCAGGTCGCCGAACCCATAGTCAAACTGTTTGATCTTCGCCCGGCTGCCTGCGGTGAGCTGGATGGTGACCAGTTCGCTTTCTCCATTGGGGTGTACGGCGAAATACAGGACCTTTGACTTGGGATCGCCCTGCGTCAGGTCGTACTCGCGGTCGCGCGTGATCCCGGTGACATTGAAACGCTTGGCGTAGCTGCGGCCCGTTTTGCCGTCGAGGTAGATCATGTGGTAGGTCGTTCGGTCGTCGCCTTTTTTCCAGACGGCCACATAGATGATGTCTTTGCCCACAAAGGTCTTCTCGGCGATGCGGGTGACGGTGCATTTCCCGTCGCGGCGGAACACAATGATGTCGTCGATATCCGAGCAATCGCAGACGAATTCGTCTTTTTTCAGGCCATAGCCGATGAAGCCGTCCTTCCGGTTGACGTACAGTTTGGCATTGACGGCGACCACTTCGGTGGCTTCGACGCGCTCCATTGTGGTCAGTTTGGTCTTGCGCTCTTTTCCTTTGCCGTACTTGTCGAGCAGGCGCTGGTAGTAGGCGATGGCGTAGTCGACCAGATTTTCGAGGTCGTGTTTGACCTGTTCGAGTTGTTTTTCCAGGTCGGCGATGTATTCATCGGCCTGGAAGGAATTGTATTTAGAGATCCGTTTGATCTTGATCTCGGTGAGGCGCACCAGGTCGTCCTGGCTGATGTCGCGTAGCAGGCGCAGGCGGGTATCACTGGGCTTGGCCTCCTGGCCGGGCACGAGCACGTATTTTCGAAGGCCGGCGTCGATGGTTTCGAGCACGGCTTCCCAGGTTTCGCATTCTTCGATATCGCGGTAGATGCGTTTTTCGATAAAGAGCTTTTCAAGGCTGGCGAAGTGCCATTTTTCCTGGAGTTCGTGCAGAAGGATCTCCAGTTCGAGTTGGAGAAGGTCCTTGGTGTTGTGGGTGTTGATCTCCAGGATCTCCTCAACCGTCATGAAGCGCGGCTTGTCGTCGATAATGACGCAGGCGTTGGGGGAGATGGAGACCTCGCAGTTGGTAAAGGCGTAGAGGGCATCGATGGTGACCTCCGGCGAGGTGCCCGGCACCAGTTCGATGAGAACCTCGACCTCGGCGGCGGTATTGTCGACCACCTTTTTGATCTTGATCTTGCCCTTGTCGTTGGCCTTGATAATGCTGTCGATGAGGTTTTCGGTCGTGACGCCGTAGGGCAATTCGCGGACGGCCAGCGTCTTTTTGTCGACGATCTCGATGGAGGCCCGCACCTTCACGCGGCCGCCCCGGCCGCCGCCCTGGTAGTCTTCCACGTCGATCGAGCCGCCCGTTTGGAAGTCGGGGTAGATCTGCACCTTTTTCCCCTGGAGGATCTTGATAGAGGCTTTTATCAGTTCGATAAAATTGTGGGGCAGGATCTTTGTCGAAAGGCCCACGGCGATCCCTTCGGCGCCCTGTGCCAGCAGCAGCGGGAATTTGACCGGCAGGTTGACCGGTTCCTTCTTGCGGCCGTCGTAGGAGAGTTGCCACTCGGTGGTTTGGGGGTTGAAGGTCACTTCGAGGGCGAACTTGCTCAGGCGCGCTTCGATATAACGCGGTGCGGCGGCGGAATCACCTGTACGGATATCGCCCCAGTTGCCCTGGCAGTCGATGAGCAGGTCCTTTTGCCCCAGGTTGATGAGGGCATCGCCGATGGCCGCATCGCCGTGGGGGTGGTACTGCATCGTCTGCCCGATGATATTGGCCACCTTGTGGAAGCGCCCGTCGTCCATTTGTTTCATGGAATGGAGAATGCGGCGCTGCACCGGCTTGAGCCCGTCGACCACCGAAGGTACGGCCCGTTCGAGGATGACGTAGGAGGCGTAATCCAGGAAGTAGTCTTTATACATACCCTGGAGGGCGATGGCGGTACCATTGCCGTTTCCGTTGGGTGATTGTTCTTTATGCTTGTCGCTCATTTTATAAGCATCTTTTAAGGGAGGAACGGCGCCTTCGGCCGGCGATCCTCTCTTATTTTACAGACTTTCAGGGAACAAATATAGGAATTTTTTTGAAGAATTTAAAACATTTTGTTTAAGTTTTAGTAACTATACTCAACCCAAAGTGGTTTGGAACCAATGCTGCGGCCGGCCGCCCTGGTGGTCCCAAGTGATTTAATCTTGCTCCGCAGCATTTTTCCCCGTACTTTCGTTATACATTCTACGACGGCTTTGCCGTTTTCCATTCCAAAGACCAAAGTGTGCGTATGGATTTTTCCCTAACCATCCAACTGCAGGAAACTGATCTCATCCAGGCGTGTGTGCGCAAGGAGCGATGGGCGCAGAAGTGGCTGTACGAAGAACACTACGGCAAGATGATGGCCGTATGCCTCCGCTATGCCAACAATCCGGACGAAGCGCTGGATATCCTGCACGAAGGGTTTATCAAGGTATTTAAACACATCGATCAATATCAGCCGGGCACGTCGCTGACTGCCTGGATCCGCCGGATCATGGTCAATACGTCGATCGACTATTACCGAAAGACCATTCGGCGACGCACCGAAGACCTCGAACAAGCCTATTCCCTGCAAGCGGCTGATCCGGATGCGATCAGCCAGTGTACCGAGAAGGAGATCCTGGAAACGATCCAGGAACTCTCGCCCGCTTACCGGGCCGTTTTTAACCTGTATGTGATTGAAGGTTTCAGTCACAAGGAGATCGCCGACATGCTCGAGATCACCGAGAGCACGTCCCGCTCCAACCTGGTGAAAGCGCGCATGAAACTACAAGCTATGTTGACCGCCCGAATGAAGAAACATGAAGAATGAACTGAACCCGTTCGACCGCCGCATTAAAGACAAACTGGAAAACCTTTCCGTTCCGTATGAGGAATCACATTGGGACCAGTTGGAGCAGCAACTGGAGCAGAATCCGAATCCTGCTGCAGGCGATGCCCTCATTCTGTCGCGGATGGCTGATTGGGAAGTTCCCTTCGAAGCGGATACCTGGAACCGCATGGAAGAACTCCTCGACCATGAAGACGCCGTAGCCGCCGATTTTGACCGCCTCGCCGCCGAGCGCCTCCACCGTATGGAAGCGCCCTACGAAAGCGGCAACTGGGACCTGATGGCCCAAAAGATCGACGAGGCTTTCTCGTTCCGCCACTGGCTGCACCGCAACCACGTCCCCGAATTGGTGCTCATGATCCTGCTGGTCTTTACGCTGGTCCAATACCTGCAGTGGGGCCATCTGCCCGACCGGTTCGTCAACCCCAGGGCGCCTCAGGAAAATAGCGAGCCCTCCGCGCCGGTGAAAGTGACGCCTGCTCCTCCTGCCGTGGCTTCCGTTTTGGATCGAAAAGAAGATGGCGTTCCGGAAACGGTGATTCCAGCCGCTTCTTCCATTCCGCCTGTGCCGCCGATTGCGTCTGCGGTGATCCGCAGCGAGACCTCCTTGTCCGGCACACATTCCATGCTGCTGTTGTCAGCGCCTTCCTATTTTCCAAATGGCATGACATGGCCCAGCTTGGAACCCCTCGCAAAAGGCTCGGCCCTGGCCGGCATCGACGCCTTCAAACAGTTTGTCAAACGGCCGGTCCGCCTGTATGTAGGAGCTTTTTCCGGAGCGGATTTCAACTTCATTCACGCGCCAATGGATGAAGTGTTCAAAACCCAGGGGTATTGGACCGACTCGGTTGGCTATCACGCCGGCTTGTTCTTTTCAATGGAACGGAAAAAATGGGCCTTCCAAACAGGGCTGACCTATTCGGCTGTGGCCTATCAGCCTAACGTGCCGGTCCAACAATACGGCTCTTTCGATTATCTGGTAGTAGAATCGTTCGACCGGATCCAATACCAGTTCATGCAGATCCCGCTCCAGATACGCCGCGGCTTCCTGCCTAAAAGCTCAAAATGGGATGTCTACGCGTTGGGAGGAGTGGAAGCCAACCTGATCCTCGACGCCGATTACGACATTCAGAAAACAGAGATCTTCTCTTCCCGGTCTTCCGGTGCAGTGGAGGATGTGTCGGAAAAATCGAAGCTCAACAAAAAACAATTCCCGGAGGGCGTCCTCAATGGCGACAGCTTTTTTCACAATGTTTACCTGAGCTTCTCCGCCGGATTTGGAGTGGAACGCAGTTTGTCCAACCGCTATCAGCTTTTTGCCGAGCCGATCTACGCCGTTCCATTTGCCGGTAACGATATTGGCCCCAATGAAGACCGGATCCACCGGTTCTCGCTGCGGCTCGGCGTAAAGTACCGGATAAAATAAACGGGAAAAAGGATGCGCCTTTTCTGTTTACAGGTTCAGCCAGTACGTGATCTTCAGTACTAATGCCCGGTTTTTTACCGGGAAATCGAAGAAAAAATTGTCGGTTAAGTAATTGTCGGTATAGACCAGGAAAAGGTCGGACACCGGCCGGAAGCGCCATTGCAGCCGGCTGTTGATATTGACATTGTGGCTTTGGGTATTGTATTGGAGAAACAGGCTGAAGAAAAGGCTGCGGCTAAAGGAGAGTTCGGCGCGGGGACCGACCAGCCAGAATTTAGCGCTGTTGTAGGGCGCGGGAAGCCGGATATCGTCGCGGGTGAACGTAAGACCAAAAACGCCATAGGGCTGCATCCGGTAGTGCAAAGAGCCGCCTGCGTGAAGGATATTCCCGTTGAAATATTGCCCGGCGCCGAAGTCGAGATAGAAAAAGAGATTCTTGCGCTGGTCGGAGCTGAAGCTCATTCCAATTTGCTGGAAGGTATATTCCGATCCTTCCGGCAATTCCTTTCCCCCGGAATTGGTGGGGTCGAAGGGAAAGAACAGGTAGATGTATTCGGAAGAAAGGCCTACCGACAGCTCGCTCTGTCCATTGAACTGAATTTCTCCGGAAAGTCCGTGCCTCCGGTCGGTCAGTTGAAAGTCGGGGCGGTTGAAAATGAAATCGTTGCTGATCCCTATGGTGTATTGGATGATCTTTTCCTTCACCTTTGAGTTTTTGGGAAATAGGATATAGTTCAGTCCCGGCCCCAGGGAAAGAAAGCCGGTTCTGGGCACAAACCCCATATCGGCCCGGTGTCCGGACCCGATATACTGGGAGGACAGGTACCCGCGCCATTTTCGGGGATAATATCCGATAAATACGGCTGCTGCCTGGGCGTCCTTGTTATCGCCGGCAGAAAAGGAACGGTGGTAGAAGGCCTCGGCTTCCCACTTGTTGTCTTTGGAGTACAGGTTGTATTCCAGGCCTGCAACGCGGTTGTATCCGGTGGCATCATGCCGGTAGCCCGCACCGTTGGGGTTTTCCGAAAAACTTTCCTTATTGACAAAGACGGCCCCGATGGTGGAACGTTCGAATACCTTCCGCTGCAACACCCCGACGGTGTAGTTGGCCGGACCGAGGGAGAGGTCCTTTTGGGCGCCGGTGGTCATGTTGAGCAGCCCGATGCGCCAGTTGGGGTTGAGCTTACCGCTCAGGCGGGCGCCTGCCAGGATGGGTACGCTCACCAGGCGATCGACCTCAATGACCTGTCCGCTCGTCGTCGTCTTTTTTATGGTCCCGCTGGACAGTCCGATGCGCCTGCTGAAAAAAGGCCTGCTGTTGGGGAAGCCGAACATGCTGAAAAGGTCCTGGTTTTCGAGGAAAAACTGTCTTCGTTCCGGAAAAAAAAGCTCAAACCGGCTCAGGTTGGTGAGTTGCTGGTCGACCTCCACCTGAGAGAAATCGGGATTGATGGTCAGGTCGAGATTGAGCGAAGGGGTCAGGGCGATCTTGGCGTCCAAGCCTCCGTTGGCATGGTATTCGGTGGGGAATTCGAATTCGAAATCGCGTTCGGTACTGCCGGTCACATAAGGGATGAGCGAGACGTTGAGGCCGGGCCGGGGCGGCGGCGCTTCCCAGATCAGTTCGCCGGTAAAAGCGAGGGAGGTGGGGTCGAACTGGCGCGGCACCGGCACCCAGGAAGATACTTCGTTTTGCTTGAGATCAACGCGCACGAAATTGATGCGCCAGGAATTGGAGCCCGAATGGTTCTTATAGCGCAGGGTTTTGAACGGTATGGCCATTTCCACGGTCCAGCGGTCGTCTTCGTTGTAGACCTGGGAGTACCATTTGTTATCCCAATCGGTATTGACGTTGGCGCCGTTGTCGGTCAGCCCTTCCCGCTGCACGTTGAGCGGCGATACGGCAAAGTGGAACCCGTTGAGCTTGTCCTTGAACGGATCGATGTTAACGTGGAATTCGTCGCTTTCTCCGAAGTCGAAATCGCGTTTTAGGGAAGAAATAATATAGTTTGCCCGTTTTTGATACACCGTGGCCCCGATGTAGAGAAATTGATCGTCAAAACAGACGCGCACCTCGGTCGGCGAACTGGCATAGGACGTGTCGAAGGGGTAATCCTGGAAAAAGTCTTTGGCTACCGCGGCTTCTTGCCAGGCGGCTTCGAGCAGTTGGCCGTCGAGGAGGATCGGGGTATCTGTCTTTTTTATAGAAAGGGAGTAGGTGTTGTCCGATTGCCCTTCCAGCGCTATTGACAAGCAAAACAGGAAACTAAACAGGAAAAAGAGATGGCTTTTCATAATGTTCTGATTAGGTTATGCGTAGCTCCTGATATTTAGTATAAAAAGAACAATTTGCTCACCTGGACCTGGCCGTCGGTGAGCACCAACAAGTAGATGCCTTTGGGCAAATCCGGAAGGGAAAGGTAGAATCGTTTAGCCGGCCAGGGGCTGATGGGCAGTGCGTCTTCCAGAATGAGCTGACCGAGGGGATTAATGAGGCGGTAGGAAATGCGCTTTTGGCTATGCGCCTGGTATTCTACCTCGATCCCTTCATTGGCGGGGTTGGGAAAAGCGTTGAGAATGCGGAGTACCCGGGGCTCGTCGGTTCCGCAAATGGCTCCCAGTAATTGAAAGCTTTGATCGATCTCAAGCCGTCCGCCGGTGAGCGTGTAGGCTTCCAGTCCGGGAGACGGGGCTACGCCGTCGAGCAGGGCCTTCTTGACGGCCAGTGCGGTTTGTTGGGGAGCTTTGAGCACGCTCTTGGCGAAATCCAGGCAAGGCAGGCTGTACAGCAGCGCAATTGCTCCGGTGACATGAGGTGTCGCTGCGGAAGTGCCGTTAAAGGTGCCGTATTTATCATTTGGATGAGTGGTATAGATGGAAACCCCGGGGGCGCCCAGGTCGATCGAGGTCTGACCGAAGCCCGACTGGGATTCTTTTTCGTCCCATGGGTCGGTATTCAGGACCGTGATCAGGAAAGGACTGGGGCAAGTAGAAGGCATGTCTCCGACGATGTCCACATTGACCGGACTATTGCTCGTTGCGGCAGCGGTAAGAATGCCTGCTTTGCCGAGCAGGTCGTACATACTCCCCCAAATGGGTTGTTCGGCACAAAATACCTCGGCCAGCCCAAAGGAGGCATTCGTAGCGACGAC
Organism: Lewinellaceae bacterium; assembly: GCA_020636275.1. Taxonomy (GTDB): domain Bacteria; phylum Bacteroidota; class Bacteroidia; order Chitinophagales; family Saprospiraceae; genus JADJTT01. The sequence goes on from JACJYD010000003.1 coordinate 58,599, forward strand.
CAGGGCTCCTTTTTCCCCGTTGGAGGCGGTGAATAGTTCGCGCTGGTGGATCACGTAGTTGTAGGCTTCGATGACATCGCTCACAGTAACGGTGGTGAGCAGCATCAATCGCAACTGCCAGTTGATCCCCGTGATGCCGATCTGGTTATTGCCCACCGCCCCGATAATGCCGGCCACGGCGGTACCGTGCAGGTCGGTGGGGTGGTCGGGACTGTTGTCGGCGAAATTCCAACCGAGGTAATCGTCGACCAGTCCGTTTTCGTCGTTATCCAGTCCGTCGCCGGGAATTTCATCCCGATTTACCCATAGGTTTTCCACCAGATCCTGGTGGTGGATGTCAAATCCTCCGTCGAGCACTGCCACGACGATGGTGTCGCCGGTTGCAGTTATTCCTCCGGTTGTTTGGTCCCAAACCTGTTCGACGCCGATTTGGGTGGGGCTCCATTGATCGGAAAAATGGGGGTCGTTGGGGATGGCATCGAATTCGAGGTCGTAATTCCACTGTGCTGCTTTCACACCAGGCGTTTGCCGGAAGGTCTGCAACCAGGTGTCCGGATCGGCAGGCGGGGGGGAGATCCCTAAAAGATCGATCCGGTAGGCAGGCGCCAGGTGCTTGAGAAGGAAAATGTCCTTTTCTTTCGGAAAAGTGGCGGCTGCTTTTTGGTCCGCCCATTCCACGATAACCTGCCCGGGTATAAGTTGAGCTTCCAACCGGGGGAGGCAGGCCAGCAAGCAAAGGAAGAGGGAGGCAAACCTGAGCATGAAGAAGATTGTTACATAAAGATGGCGCCTAAAAATAACGTAAATTTACCGATGAAATCATGAAACCCACCCTTCTTTTATCGATCCCTCTGCTCATGTTCTTTAGTTGTTCCTCTGCCCAAAACCTGGAGACCGTTCCCTCTGTCGACCTGGAAAAATACGCCGGCACCTGGTATGAGATCAGTGCCTTTCCCATTGGTCCGGAGAAAAACTGCCGGTGTGTAACAGCCACTTACGGCCTCACCGGCAAAGGCTACGTGACCGTCCTCAACCGCTGTGTGCGCAAGGGAAAAGAAACGTCCATTGAAGGCAAGGCCTTTATCAGGGACTCAAAGACCAACGCCAAATTGGCCGTTCAGTTTTTCTGGCCATTTCGCGGCAAATACTGGATCATCGAGTTGGATGAAAACTACCAGTACGCCGTAATAGGGCATCCCAATCGCAACTACCTCTGGATACTGAGCCGCACGCCAACAATGGATTCCGCGCTGTTTGACGATCTGGTTCAGCGGGCCAAGCAAAAGGGGTTTGATGTCAGTCGCCTGCGGATGATGCCGCAAGATTGAAAATAAAGTGGAAACGGCATTTCTTAGAAATGCCATGTGTGACTTTTTGGGCATTTGGGGTCGTTTTGATGAATTTTTTTAATCAAAACAACACACCATGCTCTCAATTGTCGTTGCGCTCTTTGTGGTAGGCTACGCCACAATCGTATTTGAACACCCGCTGAAGCTGGATAAAACCGTACCAACCTTGCTCATGGGCAGCCTCATCTGGGCCGTGATCTCTCTGGGCGAATTACCGGTCGTTTCTCACCTGGAAGAAGTAGCACCCATTTCCGATGTGCTGTTGTACCACACCGGAAAGATCGCCGAGATCCTGTTCTTTCTGTTCGGCGCCATGACCATTGTGGAGCTGATCGACCTGCACCAGGGGTTCTCCGTCATCACCAACCGGATCAATACGAAAAGTAAGGTAAAGATGCTCTGGATCATCAGCATCCTGGCGTTTTTCCTTTCTTCCGTGCTCGATAACCTGACCACGACTATTGTACTGATCTCCCTGCTTCGCAAGCTGGTCCATAACAAGGAGGAGCGCCTTTGGTACGCCTCCATGGTGGTCATTGCAGCCAATGCAGGGGGCGCCTGGACACCCATCGGCGACGTTACGACAACCATGTTGTGGATCGGGCATAAAGTGTCGAGTGGAAGCCTGATCACCAACCTGTTCCTGCCGTCCATGGCGTGTTTGGTAGTGCCGTTGCTGATCCTGTCCCAGTTTCCGATATTCAAGAAAGGCCAATTGAAAGCCGGGCACGGGGAAACCGCAGTAGCGGGTCCGCTCAATAGCAGCAAGCTCATGTTGATCGCCGGCGTGAGCGGCTTGATCTTCGTACCCATTTTCAAAACCATTACCCACTTGCCTCCCTACCTCGGCATGTTGCTGAGCTTGGGTACGGTATGGCTCATTTCGGAATATGTTCATCCCGACGAAGATTTCAAGAAAGAGCGAAAAGCCATGTATTCGGCCCGTCACGCCCTTTCGCGGATCGAGTGGTCGAGTATCATCTTTTTCCTCGGCATCCTGCTGGCTATCGGCGGATTGGAATCTGTGGTGGCAAATGCCGCCGCCGAACACCCCGTTGGCCTGTTGCGCAGCCTGGCCGAACAACTCGGACGCGTGGTCCCCAACGATACTTACGTAGCTGTCATCCTCGGTTATTTTTCGGCCATCATTGACAACGTTCCCCTTGTGGCCGCCGTCATGGGCATGTATCCCGATCCGATGGATGCAGCCCTTTGGCATTTCATTGCCTATACAGCCGGTACGGGGGGTAGCATGCTCATCATCGGCTCCGCCGCCGGCGTAGCCGCCATGGGTATGGAACGGATCGACTTCATCTGGTATGCCAAAAAGATCGCCTGGGTGGCGATGCTGGGGTATTTGGCCGGGGTTGGGATCTTGTTGCTGATGCAGTAAACGGCGTTTACTTTAATAAACGGCGTTTGTCTTTGGGCAAACGCCGTTTATTGCATTGAAAAAAGAAAGTTTAGGAGTCCGCCAACGGCTCCGTCCCATACCTCTTCCCCTGCGCCGTCATCCTGATCAAATACTCCAAACGCTGTTGCACGACGGGATGGTTTTGGTCACCCCGGCTTTCCGCGATCCAGCCTACCTTTAGTCTTTTGTAAAAATGGGGAAAGGCATCGAAATTTTCCCAAACCACAGGGTCTTCCTGAAGGCGTTTCACCATCCAATCCGGTATCTCCAAGGGGTCGTCGGGATGGCCGATCTGATCTTCGATAGGAGCGATGCCGGCCGGCGTCATTAGGCCCTGGCGCTGGAGCTTCCATATCCGCTGGCGGTTGAGCTCGGAGAGGAAGGTGTTTTTCTTCCGTCGTGGGGAGATGCGCTGAACCCGACTCTCCTCATCGTATTTCTTTACGACTCCATCGATCCAGCCGAAGCAGAGGCATTCTTCCACCATGTCGTCGTAAGGGAGAGAAGGTTTGCCGGAGGCTTTGCTGAACATCCGGAGCCAGACCTCCAGCTTGGTCTGGTGATGGGATTGGAGCCACTGCCGCCATTCTGCGCGGACTTTGGGGTAGAAGACTTCGGTTATTTCCATTTGGCAATTATAATAAAAAAGCCCCGATCGAAGATCGGGGCTTTTTGTCAAAGCGTCCCTCTCACCGCCTGTTCCCTTTCGATCGCTTCAAACAGCGCTTTGAAATTGCCTTTGCCGAACGACTTGGCGCAGGCGCGCTGGGGAAGGAAGGGATGATTTGGGGCGAAAAAGGCATTAACCACCAACAAAGATATATTGACAAGGGTAAAACGCCATCGAGTTACTAGAAATGTTTAAAGTAGGGGCATCACATGGTAATGCATGATTCCCTGATTTGTCTGCTTTAAATGTATGGGGTCCAGCAGGTACGTAAATTATCAAGAGCATAAGATTATCTCCCATTATTTCATATCTGGAAGGGACTACTTTTATACCATCCACTATCGCCCATGTTTGGTCAGGGCTTGCGATAGCATTTTGGCCACTGATAAAAAGGGATATTTCAAACAATTGCTTGGTACAGTCGAACTGAATTTTTTCATTTCTGTGGATATTTTTTTCTTTATTGGTACATTGAAATAGTCCTGAGAGATCTCTTACTTCAAATTTGTGAGTTCCTTTTTTAACACGGTAAACCGTTTTAAAATACGGTCCATCAGGCACGGTTTGGGTCGAAGCAACCTTTTCGACGTTATCCACTTTTAAAAGGGGGTCTCTAAATAAGGTAATGATGCTTACGTCAAATTCACTCGGCGCTGGCGGTGGATTATTCGCTTTGACTGAACAAGCTAAAACAAAGCGGGTACTATCTTTTGACAAATTAATATTACCGCTACATACGCCATTTTTTCCTGTTACGGAAATAGCGTACTGACCTGGATCTTGTTCGGGTAGATATATTTCGCTGGTATCTGAATTGGCTATCCAGTTATCAATTGCCTTTTGGCCCAGGAATACGGAATCAACGATTAGTGAATTGTCGATCGAAAGAGTAGGCTTGATCTTTTCAACGACGGATTCAGGGGGCTTTGGAGGAGCTGGCGGGTTCATTTTCTTCCATAGCCAGTATCCGCCGGCCCCAAATGCTGCCAGAGATAATATTACCATTGACACTGCGGCAGCATTCTTTTTATGTCGGTTTAGTATGGAAAGCAGGCCTCTTTTGGAGGGTGAGGTCTGTTTAGAAATAATAATGTCGGTATCCTTCCAAGAAGAAGCCAATTCATCGGCTTCTGCCTCCATCATGGATGCCACTACGGTCACAGAGCTGAAATAGGCCATTTCTCGTTTGACTTTTTCGCCCTCTATAGTCTGTACGTTCCATACTTTTATTGCCAGCTTATGCGCTCCTGACTTTTTGGGGATTACGTTAAAAACCCATTCCGTATAAAATCCGTCATCCGTGAATTGGCGGGAATCAGCGTTTACTCGCTCGATTAAAAAAGCAGCTTCTCCACTATTATCCTCCAACTCCACCTCCATTAGCTTGGTAATCGGGATATCTTTGAACGTGATATCGCCCGTTTTTTCAAAGTTTTTCAACAAGATGTTATCGTCTTTAGCCACGCGGACTATGCAGGTTGTGCGTTCCTGGATAACCATCTTTTGTGGGATATTGTGCATCAATCGCCCCCATCCATCATTTGAGGTTATCGGGAGAGGCCCAATTTCTTCCACCGCAATGACAAGCTCAAGCAGTGATTTAACAATTGGTTCTTCATGGATATATTTATTTTCAGGGGTAATTGCTCCGTTACGTAGTTGATTTTGGAGATCGTTGAACTGAAGTTGTAATTGAGTGATCTCCTTTATTAAATCCTTTGATCTCATCTCCCGGATCAATTCTTCCAGGAATTTAAGCGCATCCTCAATTAGATTATGTTCAATCAAGCGCCTAATTGCTTCAATTTTCTCTGTAAAAATCGACTTTTTCATAAAACCGCTATTTCTCAATTAATTGATCAAATTGAAGCCCGCTGCTCTCCGGGTATCTGCCCAAACTCTTTTCGCGGGCCAGCCAGGTCACTGTATGGCCGTCTACCCAACGGGTGCGCCGCCAAACGCTTCGCACGGTGAGCCCCATGGCAGGAATTTCTTCTTCCCGGATATCGTAATGGGCGGGATTGGAGTCGGGATTGCGCAAAATTTGTGTACGTGGTCGAATACGGGTAGGTGTTCGACCATCTATCAAACGGGGCATAGCGGCACGGCGCAGCACCATTTGAGCGTTGTTGGGATCAGGCCGTACGGGGACGAACGGTATCCAATGGGTTGGTACCGTATTGCCAATTCGATAGGCGAAATCGGCTGTGAAAGAAGGAGTGGGCAACGCTGAATCGGGCGCTTCCCCGGCAAGTGTATGCAACCATGCCTCCATCCCGAGGGCAATGCTGGCGCCATCTATACTGCCACCCAGACCGTCGGGTATCGTTTTTTCGACTGCCCACACCAGGTTGGCCATTTCATCCCGGATAAACTTAATTTCTTCCAGGGGCTCGCTCTGAAGCCGTGCGGCGTTCACAGGGGGTAGCCAAAGCCATCCCGATGACGTGGGCGTGCCAATTTGAAACAACCCCCAATCTGAATTCGGGGCCGCTGCATATTGTTTATTGATAAAGGACTGCACCCCGAAAACATCGGTTATTCGCAGGCTTTGTATTTTCGATAAAACGCCCTTTGGCAGGGCCAGGGGTACAAGCAGCCAATCATTGCTATACAACAGGCTGAACTCGGTAAGTAATAGCAAACCTGTATCGGTCTTATTTGCCCGTACATTACTCAAGTCGATCGTATTGTCCTCCATCTCCCACCAGCGGGCGCGTGGCATCCCGGGGAATGAAACCATCGCGGGGATCAAGGTTCGGCGGTGAGTCTCTATGTTCCCTGGGTTGAGATCGTTTTTCAGACCAGCTTGATCCCCTTTGATTTGTTCCCAGGTATGCCATTCCATTAATTGACCATTGTGCTCGGGTGCCTGCAGGAAGGCCGCTGCATCGCCTGGTAAGGAGGCGGCAGCCATAGCGCTGTATTCCAGCCGAGCGGGATCCCAGCAGGACATCGGGTTGGTTGGCGCAATTCCGAGGCGTTCGTGCACCCAATCCAACCATTCTTTCCCAAGGACATCTACCGAGGTATTGGGCGAAGAGAGAAAGTCCGATGCTTTCCGTACCTGGAGTTCGGCGTACAATTTACCCCCGTCCACTGTCCGCCCGTTCCCAAGCGCAGCCAGTGTTTGCGCATAAGGCTCGTGGTAATAGGCTCTCAATTCCGCATTCTCCGGGTTGAACTCAAGGGCAGGCGGTTTAAATTGCAATAAATTAGTCTGGCAGAACGTATCCCAGGCATCCTGTTTTCCTGCTTGTAAGAGCATTTGCCGCCATTTACGACCTGCTTCCATCCGCATAGGGAGGTCAAATTCAGGTGCGATCCGCTCTACGGTGGTGTCGAGCGGAGCGTCCATTGGAAGGGGGCTGGACGGTTGGCCGGGCGGGGAGAAACGCTGCAATGGGGTGGTATGGGCGATGATATGGGAGAAAGCGGCCATGCCGGCATCCTCTGCTTTAAATTCACCCAGTTGCCACTGGCGAGCCAGAAGCCATAGTGGATCTCTTACGTCACACCGCAACGCATCCGCTACATCTTCGCTTTCAGGCTCAGGCAGGAGCCTGTTCCAGAATAATATGGCATTTTTATCAGTCATAGCGTTTTTTGGAATGATTATTCAAGGGTTATTGGTTGGGTTGCAGGAGCGCTGTTGACGCGATATTGTGGTTACCGGGCGTGAAAGGCAAGGTAATTGCAGGAAGTACGCGTGCAAGGGCTTCATTTCCTTTCTGTATATCCTTGGGCGTGATCAACCGGAGCTTGGACAATTCCAGTGCATCCACAACAGCCCCCATGAGGTGTTCCCATTGCCAGACGTCGTTTTCCATAGGGGCGGTAGCCAGGAGCATTACCTGTGGCGGTTCGGTGTTGGGTTGGTTGTATTGAAACGCAAGGCCTGTGTCCGTGTTCCCGGATGGAATTAACTCCGGCCATTCGTCGATCAACATCCCTGAAAATGGAGCGTCGGGGTTAAAGTTATCGGGCAATTCCAACAATATCGAAAGGCTTGCGCGTTCTTCAGGGCTTATTTTTTCCTGTTCCGACTCGGAGAGTGGGCCGCCAATCCAGGGTTGTGACTGGCCTGGGCGGAAAGGAAATTGCAAGATGGAGGGTATCTTTCCACTGCCTTTCACCCCTGTGAAAAGTTCCCGAAGGAGAGTCGCCTGCCGAAAATGGCGCAGGGGGCGGCGTACCAGAGATGTTTCCCTCATCCAGTTGTCCAGGGCATCTGGACCTGTGTTTTGCAGCAGGGCACGGCCTTCATAGGCTGTTTTCACACCGGAGGGATCGGCTAATTTCAATTCTGGAAAAACGGCGATGTTCCGGCCAAAAAGAGCACATGCAGCTTCTTTCAGTTTTTGGAAACGCATGTTCGTATCCGTGGGCAACCCTGAAAGCTGTGGGGTCATTTTATCAAGACGGACTTCCAGTTCGTTGGCTGCTTTTTCTGCCTTTTCGACTAATGAAAGAGCTGTTTCGGAGGAAATGGCAAATATGGTTTCCGAAGCAGCTTCCTCAATGCCATACAAGAAAGCCTGGTACAATGGCTTAAGAAGGAGCTCCCCTGCATTTTTGATCTCGACTTCAGCCCGACTCTCTGTCAGGACTGTGCGCAATTTTCCGGATTGGTTGCGCAAGGTTTGTATGGTTGCGTTTATTTTGCTTCCTGGGAGGGTGTGTGCATTCAATGCAGATTCCACCGGTTGGGTAACCAACAGGCTTGTGTTTCTGGCGCCCGGATGGTTGAAATCAGCCGGCATAAGGGGACGGCTGATTTCAACCACTGCGCGCAAGGAGGCCAGGAGTGCGCTGAGCTCATAAATGCTATAATTTGTTTTATCAAAACCGGAACGGTCGGCAAAGTCAATCAAGATGGAGGTATTTGGCTCCATATTTTTGAATTCGGGCCTTTCCCGGATGGTTAATTGTATGCAGAGGTGCAACGGGCTTTGGACGCCTTGCCGGAAAGAGGCGGGGCAAGCGTAAAGCAAATCCAATGGTTCGATCTGGAGATCGGATACCTTTACCACGATTTTCTTTTCATTTGGCAGCGTCACCGAAATCCCTATTTTTCCCGAAGGGGGGAGTTGGTGTTCGAGCCAGCGGTTGAGCGCAGGAGCTAGGGCGACGCGCGGGCTTCCGTCGGATGTCCACACGGCGCCTTTGTCGTTAGCTCCCGATTTTTCAAATGCGATCCCGACCCGGTGGGTCAGCCCGAACCCTTTTTGCGGGCTACGCACAAATTCGGGCGCAGGGGCTCGGCCGCCCGTATTGAGTGCGTTTAAGGCAGCGGCAGCCCGGTCGGTATTGCCTTTTGTAGTTTGGTACACACTTTCTGCCAGCAGCAGGTCGCCGGTGGCATCCAGGTAGTTGGATTCTATTGTTTTTGCAAGATCGCTGAGGCGTTGCTTATCAGAAGGTTGAATAGCAATCTTCTGCCCCTTAGCGTCTTTAAGCGTATCAAGCCAGGTAGCAGGTTTTTCAAGATATGCTTTGAGCAAAGCCAAGCCGTCGAGCGAGGAAAGAAGGGTGGTTTTTACATCCGTTTCAGCCGCGTGTTTCAATGGGAATGCCCGCCTCAGGTCGAGTCTGTAGCGATCCAGTTGTTTATCGTGCAGCTGTCTTTCAAAATAGTGACCGAGGGCTTCATTTACCGATGCGCCTTGTTGGATACCTTCCAGGAGTTGCAATGCTTGCCGCACTCGAGGGGAATCCAGGTTTATCGAAAGGGTTTCTGCATTGGTGTCGGCCAAATGGCCCAGAAAGCCTGCGCGCATGATGGCTGCGGAGGCAGCATGGGCAAGGGATGGAAGGTGCAGGTACCCATCACTTTGAAGATCGTTGGCATCGGGCGCTGGTTCCACCTGGTTGGCGGGGAGATTAAGCCGAAGGCGTGGGGCAGGATTATCACCAAGGTAGAAAAATGCCTGATCCCCATTTTTGTCTATATCGATTCCTTTCAGCAAGGCTGCGGCGCCATGCACGATCGGAATTGCGGCCTTGTCAAAATTCTCTTTTGTGGCCGGCAAATAGGTGGGCGAGGTTTCCACTACGACAATAGCCCGTTGGGTATTGGGTTTAAGTCCAAGCAGGTAACCGAATGCGCCAAGGTGGATTCCCTGGGGTTTTTCTTTGCGTTGCTTCTCTATACGCTGATGTACCAGTCCCAACATCCAGGCATCCAGCCGATGACTGCAAAGGCCTAAATGCTCCGCAAAAAGGCGTTCCAGGCGGGCCGTTGGAGTTTGACTGAATACTTCCAGGGCCTCTTTGACTTCGCGGAGCGGCTGTAAACGCGGGGTATTCCCTGCTTGAGCGAGCCATTCCTCCAGATTGCTGCCTTCAATTCCGGGCAAATAGTCGCGGCGGTTCATTTTTAGTTCAAAAGGCGAAAGGAAGCCGGATTTATAAGCGTCGATGATGGGCTTATATTGCTGATGTAAGTAGTTGGCCTGATTTAGTGCGTTGGGGTCTATGGTTAGAAGGGGGGGCTGCAACTGTTCCAATTCAAAATCTTTGGCTTTCAAAAGCCATAAGCCTGGATTCGTTTCATTTACTTGTAGGGTTGTTTCGAGTAAAACACGCAAAATGGCTTGACGGGTCATTAAGGCAAACAACGAAGTTCCTCCGGTGCTTTCCACCGCTCCATCTCCAGCCGGAGCTGAGGTGAGGTCGTTGTTCCAGACATCGAGCAGTTTGGCCAGGCGAAGCCATTCCAGGTGGTTCCAGGCTTTTCCGTTCAGGCGTTCCAGCGTCCGTTCTTCCGAAGGGGGAAGGCTGTCGATGGCATCGCGAGGGATAGCTTGTAACGGGGAAGCATATGCCTGCGTAAGGGAATCAAAAAAGGCACTTTTCATGCCAGCCTTTTCGAGCAGGGGGTTCAGTGTGTCTAATGGGTATGTGTTGTCGGAAGCTATTTGCAGTTCAGATTTGGCTTGCTGTAAGGCTGCTTTGTTCGAGGCTAATGCATCCCACTTTTTCTTAAGATCGTCCCTCTTTACCGTCAGCGCTTGCAGACTCTTTTTGATTTCAGTTATTTTCTGAGCCTGCTCATTTAATTGCTTGAGGATAGCAGCCTTTTGAGCTGCGGGGAAGACATGAGCCAATTGACCTTGGAGCTGTTGCTCCTTTGTTTTGGCGTTGTCCAGTTCTTTTTGTTTGGATATTACTTTGCTATCTGCATCCTTGTAGCTGTTTTCTACTTTGGTTAGTTCGTTCAAGCCCTCCTCTGCTTTCTCCATCAGCACGGCGAGCAGGTCTTTCAGGCTATTTTCAGCTAATAACTGCCCTCTAAAATGCCTTGCGGAAGCGCTTACGCCAAGCATTTTCAAGAAAGATTCATCCAGTCGGCTGTTGTTGGTGTTGCTTTGTGCCGCGGAGTTGATTTCGACGCTAAACAATTTCCATTGAGCATGCAATTTAGAGAGAAAATCAGTCCATAATTTTTCCAAAAAGGTCTCTTCATCACTGTTTTCAGAATACGTCCAATAGGTGAAAGCAGTGGTTGGTAGAATGCCATAGGGTTGACGGTTAATGCGCAAAACCGGCAATATTCCCCGGCCACTGACATGGTTGGAAAAAAAATGGCGCAATTGTTCGCGCTTTGCCGGACTAAGGTCGGGCGTAAAAAATTGCAATAAATAGTACCCCCAGGTGGCATGCCAGAGCAGGCCGTTCATGCGCAAGGCTTCTTCCATATCAGTGTGGTGGCCATTGGGGAAGCGCAGATTTTCACTAAGTCCCAGGAGCCGACGTAAACGCATCTCGTCGGTTTCCATGCCAAAAGGGGGCGTTGTTTCAGGCAACCAATCTGAACGGAAGTAAGCTATTGATGCCGCTTCCTTGCGTTGGAATCCTGATTTCTGCTCCTCAAAATTATTGGTGGGCGTACCCTGTGGCAACACGGCCAACCCATCCTCTTTGTAAAGACAATTCTCCAGATGTGCGTTCAGTAAACGCGAAGTTTCGGTTGGATCAGTGGATAGTTTGGCGCCAAGCACGAATATCCGATCCACGCCCTCTTTGTATTCCGGATGTTGGGTCAGGTCTACGCGGAGGGCTAGTCCAAGGCTTTCTGCCGTATCCAGGTCGTGAATCCATCGCAGGTATTCAGGGGTCTGGAGTCGTCCGTTTTCCGTAAGGAATCCTCCATTTATTTGCTCCTTGTCGAAAGGGGAATCGGTAGGGTCGAGGCCCAGGCGGAGCGGCTCCGGGATTGGGTTTCCAATAAACTCCTTGAATTGATCTCCTTTGTAAAGCCGCACCACAAAACGGTCGGGCAAAAGTTGGGCAGCTGGCGGCAGCGTATACGCACCGTCTTTGAGCAACGGGGTATCTGTAAATTGCGGGTTGGCGGGCAGGGCGCCACCAAAGGGGTAGTTTACAGGCCGTGTGGCCCGCACGATCCAGGCTGCTCGGGCAGGGGGGATGGTAGCGGTGAAATTAAGCCAAGTAGTTTCTTCTGGTGCGCTTTTGGTGCAAATCTCCCTCCAAAAAGCCTTTCCGGCTTCCCATTCTGCCGGGGTGAGATGGTGTTCGTGCGCTTCCGTAAAAATTTCATCGGGATATATTCGAATACAGAGTTCCTCCCGGTCGGGCCGGCGCTCGATGTATTGGTTGCTGGGAGGCATGATCTGTTGTTTTTTGATCTTATTGGCAAAGGGCGGGTTTCCTCCCAAATGCAAAGCCTGCACCTGATAGGTAGGCGTACCTTCTTCATCTGTTCCAAAGCCAACCTGTTGGTAGAGATTTTCCCCGGGTTGGGTGCTCACGTCTATAGTGTCTTCCGGGTTGAGCCGGCGTATCACATACCGGTAAGTTATATACCGCGCCTCTATCCGTACCGGCAATAGTAAAAAGGGAAGATCTGCAGGCAATTGCCGGATCAGGTTCTGGGGTGAATCTGTTTGCGCCAGCAGGTTGATCGCCGCCTGAAGATTAAAGCGCGCCTCTTCGCGTGCCTGTTTCCTCTTTTCTATTTCTTCCAGCGTTGGCGGGCTGCCGGGGCGTTGAGCCTGGCCTTTCAATACGAGGGTATACCACTGCAATGCCTGGTAGTAGGCATCGTCCGCTTTTGTAAAAGTTTCGCGTCTTTGGCGAACGCGTTCCCGTAGTGTGTTCAAGTTTTCCATTAGGGGGTTTTTACGGGCAACAATTTACTTGCATGAATAAAAAGCATAAATGGTTTTTGGAACAACATGCCCGCGAGCTGGTCGGCGCGGTTACCGGTTCGGGGAAGGGCTTCAAATTTTGCGGACCCCACTTCGACACATTGATTTTCGGCCACTTCTTCCAGTTGGTCCCATGAGGGGTCGATCCCGGGTATTTCAGTCGTGATATCAAGGCCGAAATGTACGTCTCCTGCGCGCTCTTTGAGCACAAAAAACCAGCCTGGATCGTTACCATCCCCACTAGCTTCCGATGGGGAGAGCGTGAATCCCAAAAAGATGTAATCCGGATCAATTTGCGCGGAGAATACCGGGCGTCTTATCAGGTCATCTCCCCATTGATCCGGATTTCCAGGGTCGAACATCAATTTGTGGCTTCCTTGTGCCTGGTCCAACCATCCGGCTTTGGCCATGAAGATTTCGGTGTTGGGGTATTTTCGCAACAAATCGCCCCGGATAACTACAACCAATGGGTTGCTTTGTGAAGGCGGTGGGCGGTGGGTACCCAGGGCGGTGTTGCCCCAATCCATTAAGGGCAAAATGTCAGGAATGGGATTCGATGCATTGCGGACATCCCAAAATTGCCTGAAACAGGTGGCATTTAAAGGGGAGGGAAACTCGCGCCACAGGAATTCGCGTGCCATTTCGTGGTTCAGGCCGGTCAGATAAGACTCGATAAAGGCCGGGTTGGGTTCCATGATCGCTACCCGGTTGGGTGGGATGCGGTCCAGACCCGGTAAGATGAAATCGCTCGATCGCGCAGCGAGTTCCTGGTACATGGGGTCAGGGAAAATAAGCTCCTCCTGAGGAGGTGCGAGCGGGTCATCAATGGAGGGATACGTATTTTTTACCATCGCACTGAAACGCGCCTGAATAGTGACGTCAGGTCGCACATTCTCTTTTATTGCGTTGAACACTTGCGAAAGGTTGGATTCCTTGGGATCGGCAGTTGATGCGGTCGGCATGTATGACTGCCAGGCACTAAGTGCAGTTTTACATGGTTCCAGGCCACCCAATCCCCGGCTTTGTAAATTCCCATCCAAATCACTGTGTTTCGACAGGTAGGCAAGCACCGTATCGATTGCTTTTTTGTGCGGCGTAACGAACGTATCGCCTGAAGTCTGGGTGGGTGGGTTGAGGACGGAATTACCCGCATTTTTTTGTGGAAGACGGCGCATAAGCGGTCCGCCTGAACGCGTAACCTTGGTGAATGCGCCGGAATTAGTGGAAGGCCAGCGTCCTTTTTGCAAGGCAGCCGCTGCGTTGGTGGTTTTACCTCCCGATCCCTTAAATGATACGGAAGAAAGCATGGATGAAAAAAAACCGACCGCGCGATATTTATCTTCCTCTCCAGATCCGGTTTGAAGCATAGGGGCAAGGCGCTTGGTAAATTGGGTCTGGCTGAGCTGCTCCGAAAAGGTCCACCGTTTACCCATCTGTTGTATTTCGGCATAGGCGCTCCATTGGTCCCAGGCCCGATCCATATACGTTTCCTGGTTTTGTTGGACGACGCCGGTTCCTTGTGCAGCGGCGATGCGATAGACAGGATCCAGGTTTAGCTGTTGGTACCAATCTTGAGAGGGGGCCGGGTTTGCCGCGGTCCCCGGGCGGTAAAAACTACCGTAAAGTGGCGGTACGACAATGGGGTCGTCCTCCAAAAGTGCCGGATTATTTGGATTTTGCTCTTCTCTGAAATAAGGGTGCTCGGTTTTTCCGGTATTGCTGTCCAGCGGCTCCACGCTGAGATTGAGCAAAGGCGCCATTTCCGATCGTAAGGCTGTTTTATCAGCTGCCTCGTTCGGAAGAGGGGGCAAGTCGCCGGGTAGTTTCAATGCGCTTTCCATCCGAATGGCCCCGGATACGCCTTTTATCCCCCAGCCGGGGTTTTGTACATCAAGCAATTGGGTGGCTTCACTCAATGCAGCCATTTCATCGTCGGAAAGGGGCAAGAGTTTGCTCGCTAAATCTTCGAAATCGCCGTTAGATGCAGTGGAGAATTCCCATTCAAAATAAACGGGAAATGCCAGGTTGCCACCGATGGAAGCAGCTTTTGGCCAGGCTATTTGTGTGTTTGGCGTTGCATCGATATCGGCTTCGGGTCGGCCAAGGCCTGCCAGCCGGCCTTTTTCAAAGGCGGGCAGAAGGAATGCGCGATACCGGCTCTGTGGTTTCAAGCGCCGCGGGCAGATCAGCCGCGAACAGCCGAGATTGGGATTTTCATCCAATTTTTTCTGTACATCGGCCAACCAATCGCTCAGCAGCGCCCCCTCGGGTTTGAAGTTCAGGTGCACGTGTGCCCACGCTGCCGTGGTATCAGGGTCTGGAAAGGCATTGGTCAGCGCATCCGGCAGCACCTCAATGGTGGGGAGCTGGCCCTTGACACTGGTGGTTCGGCGGTATTCATTTTCTTCCAATACCGTTAGCCAAATCCATGGTTTTAACGCACCGGTTGCCGGGTCGGGTAAGGCAGGCGTATAGCGCCAGGGGAAATCTTCTTCATAAAATTCGATAGAGGCCAAAAAATTGGCTTCGAAATCCAGGACCCCTGCGCGCGGCACCGTACGCACGATAGCGCGCCAGTCTATTCCATTGACGTCTCCTGGCCCATACAGGCGGGCATTTCGGGTTATGGGTGGAACAGGAGCTTCCCCTTCCCCTATTACATGAAGACGAAGGGGCGCCGAAAGGCGTTCTTTTTCGGCGGCGGTTTTGGCCAACCCGATGACGCCGCGACGCAGCCAGGGAAGAAAAGTGTAGCTGGACATTATATCAATTGGTTCAATTTCCTTTCAATAATACAGTCAACTCCTTTTGCTTGCGCGGGTTTTTGCGCACCAAGTCGCGCAGGATTTGTCGCGCCTGGGTTGCATTCCCTGTTTGGATGTCTGCGAAGTCTTTCAGGGTTTGGTCAACCACCGTATAGGTCTCCGCTATTGGCCGGGCCGGAGCTTTGAAAGGTCTGGCCCGGATGCCCAGAGGCGAATTGGCCAGGGCGTTGTTGCGCAGGGCGAAGTTGAAATTGGATTCCGACTCTTTCACTGTTTTTTTTGTTTCTGCTGCCGGTATGCCGGGCACATCGACGATCATGGTCTCATATTCGACCGCCTGGTCGGTCATGAATGAGCTGAATAATACATCATCCATTCCCTCGAATCCCAGACCCGATTCGAATAGCTCATAGGAAGGCGACTGTAGTTTTTGTTCGTCCGCCAGGTAGACAAATTGCGCCGGAGCAAAATGGTTTTTGACAGGGGTGGCCGCCAGCTTATTGTCTTCGCTATCGGTCAGTTCGATGTGGAATGTAGATGCCCCCTCCGGAGTACGTTCCCCAAATTTGTCTATTTTGAGGCCGAGGGGTACGGTATTTTGCCGGATAGTGATCAGCTCGTTGGGGTGGAGGAACAAAGAGTCAGCCGTTGTTTCGGCCACTTTTCGGCTGCGAATGGTAGCGAGCACCCGGGTGCGCCCGGTGGTATTTTCCCAATTGCCGGGCAGGCTCAGGTCTTCGACGAGCAGCGGCAACACCCGCACCGGTTCGAGCCGGGTATTGTCGTCGTCTCCCCAGGTTTCTTCAATGTGGACCGTTTTGCTGAAAATCCAGACTTTCAGACGCATGTTGCCGTCGATATGCCAGGGTGACGGACCGGCAAACAGACCATCGATTTCAATGGCTGCAAACTCGTAGCCTTTCCAGGAAGCGGATAACAGAAAATGCACACCTACTTCAAATCGGAAAGGACTAAACTGAAAAAGGGCGTCAAATGTCAACTCCCCAAGGATCTTTACCCCCCATTTTTCAAATCTAAACAGCCCCGCTACTCCGAATTGGAAGGTGTTGGGGGTGATAGCCACATAAGCGGCAACTGTAATGCTGGGGTTTCCGGAGCGCAGGGTTATTTGCAGCCGGCGCATTTCGGCAGGCAGGTCCAGGGCCGGAGGCTGGAAATTCGGGTGAAAGCCACCGACCGTGAGCGCAAAATCGGAGGACGAGCCGTATTTGACGCGCAGGGCCATATCTCCTTCCAGTTTCAGGCCGAGGAGATTGGATTCAAACAGGGTGGCATCAAAACGAATAAACCGTTTTTCAAAATCAAGGATACCTAGGAAGTTGACCTGAAGTTGCAGCACGGTGCGTTCCTCTCCCCCTATTTCTTTGCGGACGACGGCTTTCAGCAGGCCGACCAGCGCCAATCTTACGGGTTCGGGAAATTCCATGATCAGGCCCAGTTCAATGGTGACCAGATTCATAGGGCCCCAGGCGATCATTCCCATCAGGCCGACCACATATTGGTCCTCCGCAGCCGGGAAAATGGAGTTGATCTTGGTGAGCAGTCCGTATGGATTTTCGAGCGGAGCCTGGGGGAACAGGATGTCGTCGTACTGGTTAGTGCGCAGCCCTTCAGTCAATTTAGCCAGTTCGATACGGCGGTGAATACCAATCAACCCGCCTACCCCTGTAAGTTTGAACCCCAGTCCAAGTTGTATCGGCGGAAACTCGGCGCTGACCATCAGCAAAAACGAAAACTGTGGTTTGGTGAGTACGACACCGAAAGCCTTGAGGTTGATCTTGTTTTTGATGTTGAGCTGCGCTACCCCCATATACTCGCCACGGGTGGGGTCGCAGTAAAGATAGCCCCCGCCAGTGACGGATTTGGCGTTAATGGAGAGGCCGACGCCGAGAGGTGGGGCGAAGCCGAAGTCGAGGTCGAGCAAGCCCATTAAGGGCATAGGCTCTGAGGGTGGCAGGGCGGCTACCTCTTCATGCGTGTAGGGGATAAAATCGAGCGATATCCCTGTATTTTCCAGTTGAACGGTTACTGGGCCGAAATGCCCTTTGATGCCCAGCCCGGAGCGCAATTGAAAACTCTTTTTATGGCCTTTATATAGGCTTTCCCTCAGGGCGAGATAGAACTGCGTCAGTTCAATCGGGCCTAACTTCTTGTTCAGAGGCAATTCAAGGTTGAAGTCAGGTCTACCTGAAAAGTGGAGACCTGTTTTGCTTGACCATACTATTTCCAGGTCAAAGCCTCCTGCTACTTTCTCCTGATCTTTAGTCGTTTTTTGGAGGAAGCTATCCGACTGATTCATCTGGATTACCAATTGCACCCCTGCCTTTTCCGGCACCTCGCTTTTGGTGCGGAAGCGGATGCTGACTTCGGGGTCATTTGCCTTTCCTTCCACCCGGAAATCTAGCGTAAATCCATGAAGCTCTAGCCGGTGGCCGTCGCGATCGCCAAAGATAATCCAGGGCTCGTAGGTACTGTTGCCTATTAGACCAAATTTGGCACTTATTTCTGCATTCCCAGGTTTGGCGGCCACTGTAACGCCATCTGGAAACAGTTTAATGCCGAATACATCGCGGGCGGCAGCAGCTGCGGCAATATCGAAACTGATCTCCGGAGAGAGCAATATTTCATGCTCCAGGTTGCCTCGAATAATCGGAGTAATGAGAAGCCCATCCGGCGGCGTGGACTGCCCATCGCGCCCGATAGGCATGATGCCAAATCCGATGAAATAGAATATTTCTTCTAGTATGGAGAATCCGGATATTATGGGAATGGAAAGTTCGTGCAGATTGTATTGCTTGGCGTATTCGGGCTGGGAAAATGATTCGACGACTGACTGACGAGGTAAATTGTAGCGGGACAAAAAACGGTTATTCAAGACTACATGGTGTAATGCAGATAGCAGCTTTTCCCAATCGAAAGGGAGGTCCTGTTTATTCCAGTTGTAATTGTCTTTTATCGAAGAGAGGGGGCTCTGAATGAAGTCGATAAACTTATTCCAATTAATGCAGGTTCGAATATATGGAATGCGGAACGGGTCTTCAGGGTTTTGGTCTTCGTATGAAATTATTCCGGATAAGAAAAGCATGGAATATGCAAAAGGCAAGTGCCTGCGAAAATATTCAACCAAAACATTGGTCAGCAGTTGCGAAGCGATATCTTCCCAAAAGTCTTTCTGATTAAGTGGAACGGGGAGATTGATATCGATTGACAATCTTAAGTCAGAGATTGTCCGACTAATACTTTGACAAAGACTAATTAGTTCTTTGACTTCTTCCTGATTAATGTCTTCAAAATTGATATTGCCTGAATATTTTTCAAGAATAGCTTCTAGTCCAGAAAAATCATTTTTGATTTTAAGCGTAATAGGTGATTTTTCAAAATCGGCATCTTCTAAGCTCGTGTACCATCCATAGTTCAATAGTAAGCTGTGGAACCCCTGCTTGTTTTCCGTAAAAGAACGGAAGGACGATATTGTCTTTGCTAAGTTGAGTATCATCATCTGCACAGCCATTGTCTATATTGTTAGTATAAACCCTCTGAATTCTGCTTGGTTAATATTGTTTTTTCTACCTAATTCAAGCACCCTGGATCGCAGGTAATTTTCACAGGCTAAGCAAAAAGGAACTTTGAAATCCCGTATTGGTAGATTCGGGTCTCCTATTTGGCGGCGCATTAAGCAATCATGAGAAGATCGGATGACATTTTTTGTCAGACCAAGGCCTCCTTCCCAAAGCTCAATTTCTTCGGGAGCATATAGAAATGAAGGTATGGTGTTGTCAGGGTTCGGGTGAAGTGGGTGACTTTTTATATTATATTCTTGGGTAGGATTTGAGAAAAGCATTTTTTCCCACTTTGAACCTTTTAATGAAATAGGTTCATGAATGTTATTTACTAAAATAAGATTAGCGTGTACATCGGCGTTTAATAGCCTGTTAAAATAGGTGTCTTCAATTTGGTCTTCGGGCAATTCATGCTCATCTGCCAATCCCATTGACCTGGCAATAGACCTAAGGACAATTTGTTCCCAGTATCCATTTGTGGGAGTTAAAATATAGCCAAAATCTTCTCCTGCTTTTGGTAGATGTTCAAACTCGAGAAAAGTATTTGTTTTTGGTGTGATCAAAAATAGCAAATATTGCTCAGGGTGATTGATTAATAGTGATTTAATCGAAGATTTATCTCCTTGATCTGAAAGAATATTAGCATCCAGCAGCGTTTCCAATTTTTTAAAATCTACCACAGATTCAAAATCAGTACTATTGGAAGCTGGTCCTGGATTATTAATAATGGAAATACCGTATTCTGTTAGAATGGAGTTGGTTGATTCGAATTGATTGAATATCGGGATGCAATTCAAGAAGGAATTGTCAAATATCGAATCGGCAGCAAGGAAGAATTTTAAATTTCGAAAAAGTCTAAGGTAGTCTTTGAAAAAGGATTTATAATTTGAATAACCAACGGAGAGAAGGATGATGTTTGTTTTGTAAAGAGAGGAGGTTGTGTCAGCAGGAGGCATTTAGATATATTTTTTGCTGAAATTTAAAAGAGTTAAATTTTTATTATTTCATGAATTTTTTTATTCTCAATTAAGGTGTTGTAGTCAATAACTTTTGCTTTGCCATTTGCAACGTTTAATATCATTTCATTTTGTATTTTGCATATCGGGATAATTGAGTTATGCCAAACAGAGTCAGGTGGGATAGTTGAGTTATCAACAAAAGGATATGAAGGCTCGAGGTAAGGAATCTTCGTGAAGGATATTTCCCTCCATAAAGCTGCAACGTAATTTCCTTTGTACTTGAAGTGTCGGTAGCTCAATTTTATCTCAAATGTTACCGAAAGTTTTTCCTTATTAATGGTAATGCTGAGAAGAAATTCTGTCATGCGTTCATTCTGTTTATCAAAAAGCTTTATAATAGAATCCCAGTCGGATTTTGACAGGACTTTAAAAGTGTCTACCAACATTGTCCCGTAGTCCTTGATCGAATTTTTATAAGTCGTTTCGTGAGGGAGCGCAAGGTATGAAGGGAGGTATGTTAATTCTAATTTTTTATTTTCTATAATATCTCCAACAAAGAGGGCTCCTTTACAGTAATCAGAAATATAATTTAGAAAATATTTCTTGGTCTTCGATATCTCAGAAGCCAGGTTTGTTGATGTCCAAAGGAACGATGTAACTGTGTCCATAATTTGTAACCAAAACCTGTCGGTTGAGGATTTTACTTGGCTCTTAAGTGATAAAAACATCGTGCCTATTTGGTCCTTTACTACCTCATTAAAAAAAGTTTCAATTTCGATGGATTTTGATTGAATTTGTTGGCTCAAAGAAGCATAAGCCTGACTGGAGATGTGTACAGACTCATCTATTGCTTTTTTTATGCTTTTTTCAAATGCCGTGCTGATAAATTCTGTACCAATTTCTTTTAATTTCCCTACGGGAGGTTCGTTATTGATTAAATTGCCAGCTTGAGAACTAATAGATTCGATTAAAATTTTTCCAGTGGAAACGTATTCAACTGATTCGCTATGAAACCCGGAAAAAGAGAGACTTTCTTTTCTAAACTCAAACTTATGTTGAAGAATAGTAGTTGTTTCACTTGTTGTGAAAACTTCAGAATTTGGATCATATTTTGCAAGGCCATTAATTAATGATGTTTTATTGCCCGCATTTCCTTTTATATCTTCGGCAATTTTCTTGAAAATAAATGGTGCTACTTCCGTAACTAGTAATTTTACGGCTTGGTTGAGTAAAAAGTTTGTTCCTATCTCAAACAGGAAATTCCCCCATGATTGTGTCTCATTATTCTTCCTTTCGAGATTATCGACCCTTTCTTCTAGTTTTCTTACTGCAGAGTATATAGATTGTATCTCCTGGGTAAGTATTGCATCCTTAAGACCAGCATATATAATACTGGCCTCTATACTAGATATTCGATCTGCAATAGCCTGATTATTTATACTCATATAAATTTGTTCACAGAAAAAGGTACGCTTCAAAATTACCTCCTTGCCTCCACCCCCACAATCCCCATTTCATATGAAATTTCACACCGCCCCCTCCACGCCAATCAATACCCCTTCCCCCAACTGGGTACGCACTGTCAACTCCGCATGCATGCTCTCTGCCCGTTTTTTCATTCCGTTCAGCCCATGATGGAACCCGTTCATGGGCGTGCCCGCCAAGTCAAATCCCTTCCCGTCATCCCTGACCTCCAGCTTGAACCGCCCCGGGGCGGTGAACTGGAAACGAATCCATACCGTGCTGGCCTCCGCGTGCTTCATGATATTCTGTAGTGCTTCCTTGTAGAGGAAGAGCAACTGCCGCTTGAAATGAGGCGACAATACCGGGTCTTGCTCCGCCTTCGGGAAATCGAAAACCACCTCCATCTCCGTGTCCTTAAAAAACTCCCGTGCCGACTCCCGCATATACGCCTGCATCTCGCTGAACCGGTCAAATGCTGGATTGATCGAAAATACCACTTCCCGTAAATTGCCGCTGGCTGCTCTGGCGCCTGCCCCCAACTCGGCAAGTCGGCTTTTGAGCTCTTCCGGGGAAAGGTTGGGAACCCTTAAAGCCAACTCCGAAGCCAACGCCATACGTGTCAGCCGGCCGCCTACTTCGTCGTGAATGTCTTGTGCTATATGGGTACGGAGCCGCTCGGTCTCCAGAGCTTTCTCAAGCACCAACCGCTGGTTCTCGGCCTTTACTTGCTCCTTTTCTCTGATCCCCATCCGGGTCTTATAGGCCAGACCAAGAGTAAAGAATAATAACTCCAAAATGACCCCTGGATAGGCAATGACATCAGTCGACAGACCGATCTTATTTATGACGTGTGCATACGGGGTAAACTCTGATGCGATGGAAGCAAAGCCAAATATGACCAGACAGCCCATTCCCCAGGCCAAATACCGGAAAATGAGGTTGGATTGCCGCCAGAATACCACCAGGATACTCAATCCGGCCACTTGGCAGAGCACTTTTGTGGAAAGAGTAATGTACCATCCAACATAAGGATCGATCCAGTAGACTGCCGAAGCAAGGCTGAATAAGGAAATAACCGACACAAAAGTAACCCGGAAGAATCGGTGCAGAAAGGGCGCCGTTTGGCGGGCATCACTGACCGCATCCAGGAATAGAATGTAGGCCCCATACAATAAGCACACCATCAATATATAAGAAAAATAGGCTTTCCAATAAAAAGGGTTGTTGGAATCCCATATTAGGACCCCCAAGCTTCGTAGTTGAAGTAATAACAGCCCCGATAAATAGCTGTTATAATAAAAGTAGGCCTTGTCCCGGGTCTCTACCCATTGCGAAAAGGAAAATAGAAATAGGAAGCCGATGAATCCCAGCAACCCACCTGATACAAGAAATTGAGGTGCTTTTTGGATGTATTGGAGACGATTGTACCAGGCTGGATTTGCCAGGAAGAGGTCCAGGTCGGCGTTAAAATTTGGATGACTGCAAACCCGGAGATACAACTCCTTGATTTCTCCAGGCATCCATCGCAGAGGGAATGCGCGCTTTAAAGGGAAAAATGCAGGGCCTTGTAGTGAATCCCGGCAAAATACAGTGCCGCAATACCTGGTCTGTATCCCTTTTTCGTAGAGCGTGATACTATCACCGCTAGTTTGGTACAATGTCGCCTCCAAGGTGTTGCCAGTCTCGTTTTTGACCGCGATTCGCACCCAATAGGCAAACTTGCCACGGGTGAAATAGGGGGGCCATACGATTTTCTCCAAAGGAATAAAATCTCCATGCTCCCAATGCGCAATGGCCCCGGGCAAATCGGTCTGGCGTGAACGGTCTGCAAAAACGGATTGGAATGGGCTAAGGATAAGAAAGGAGTCGATGGGAGAATATATTGTGAAGGGGCTTGCGCCGGGTGGTTGTCCTTGTAGAAAAAATGGAAAAAGCAGGGCGAGGGGCAATAATCTCATGGGTATTTCGGGGATTTGAAATTTAAAATACCAAAATACGGATATCGGGCAAAATCGCATTTGTTATTTTTCATACTTTCATACTATTGCGCCATCGCCCTCACCGGGTTATATTTACTCAAATATCCATTTGTCCAAATGTCCATCCGTATCGCTATTGTGGAAGATGACGACGAGATCCGCAAGCTCACTTGCAGTATCCTCAATTTTTATCCCGATCTGGAATGCGTGGGGGTGTTTGGTTCTGGGGAGGAATTCTCCGATGCGCTGTCTTCTTTGAAAATAGACGTAGCTTTGATGGATATCGGCCTGCCCGGCTTATCAGGTATCGAATGTGTACGGCGATGCCATCCTTTCCTCCCTGCTACAGAGTTCATAATGTTTACCGACCACACGGACTCCCGTGAGGTTTTCGAAGCGCTGGCAGCGGGGGCATCTGGCTATGTACTTAAGGGCGGATTGCCCGAACACCTCGCCGAGGCGATCCGCGAGGTGCATGCTGGCGGTTCACCCATGTCCCGCCAGATCGCCCGCATGGTGGCGGGCTCTTTTAGTCGTACCGAATCTCAATTTCCGAAACTTGAAAAGCTCACCCCTCAGGAGCAGGAAGTGCTGAAATACCTGGACAAAGGCTTGTCGTATAAGGAGATTGCATCGGAGAAATTTGTCTCCGAGCACACTATCCGTTCCCAAGTACGCAGTATTTACCAAAAACTCGAAGTGCACACCCGCACGGAGGCGCTGAATAAGGTACATGGCAGAAAGTAAAAGAGGCTGTTTCCAAAGTCGAGTAAGCGACTTTGGAAACAGCCTCTTTAAAACGTTACAACGTCCCTCTCACCGCCTGTTCCCTTTCGATCGCTTCAAACAGCGCTTTGAAATTGCCTTTGCCGAACGACTTGGCGCCGGCCCGCTGGATGATCTCGTAGAAAACCGTGGGGCGGTCCTGCACCGGCTTGGTGAAGATCTGGAGCAGGTAGCCGTCGTCGTCGCGGTCGACGAGGATGTTGAGGCGCTTGATCTCGTTCATGTCTTCCTTGATCTCCCCAACGCGCTCGGCGACGGTTTCGTAGTAGGTGTCGGGCACGCGGAGGAATTCCACACCGCGCTTGCGGAGCTGATCGACGGTGTACAAAATATCGTCGGTGGCTACGGCGATGTGCTGCACGCCGGCGCCGTGGTAGTATTCGATGTATTCCTCGATCTGCGACTTCTTCAGGCCTTTGGCCGGCTCGTTGATCGGGAATTTGATGTAGCCGTTTCCATTGGACACCACCTTGCTCATCAGGGCGGTGTATTCGGTAGAAATGTCTTTGTCGTCGAAGGTGATGAGAAGCTTGAAGCCCATCACGTCCTGGTAGAATTTCACCCACTTGTTCATCTGGCCCAATTCGACGTTGCCCACGCAGTGGTCGACGTAGAGCAGCCCGATGGGCTTCACGTCGATGGCGCTTTCTTTCGCCATATAGCCCGGCATGAAAGGCCCGTTGTAGTTGGAGCGCTCGACGAAGGTGTGGAGGGTGTCGCCGTAGGTGTGAATGGTGGCCACCTTCACTTCTCCGAATTCATCTTTCAGGGTTTTGGGCGCTTCGAAGGAGACCGCGCCGCGCTCAATGGCCGTCTGGTAGGCTTTCTCCGCATCATCGACCCATAAGGCCAGTACCTTGACGCCGTCGCCGTGCTTGAGCACGTGTTGCGAGATCTCGTGGTCGGGGCCCATAGCCGAGGTCAGCACCAGGCGGATCTTGTCCTGTTGCAGGACGTAGGAGGCGCGGTCGCGCACGCCGGTCTCCGGGCCGCAGTAGGCGACGAGTTTGAAGCCGAAGGCGTTTTGGTAGTATATGGCGGATTGCTTGGCGTTGCCGCAGTAAAATTCGATATAGTCGGTTCCGTTAATGGGGAATGTGTCTGAAGTTTGATTTTTGATCTCTTTTGTGATGGGTTCCATACTATTTTTCTTTTGTACACTGATTTGTTAAGATGGGTTATGATTTTTTATGATTTTTGAATTCGGAAGTGAGCACTTTTCTGGAGTATTGGGGCTTTTTGCCAAAGTTTAACAAAAGGCCGACTTCAAGATCGGTAGCTCGGAGATAGTTCACTAATTGCGCTTCGTGTTCTGGTGAAAGTGCCTCAGCGGCTTTTAGCTCCAGGATGACGCAATCTTTCACGATAATATCAGCCGTATAATTTCCAACTTTTTCCGTTTCGTAGTAAACAGGAATGTTTACTTGCTGTGCACATTTCAAGTCCATTTTTCCAAGCTCAATCATCATGGCGTTTTCATAGACTTTTTCCAGAAAACCATATCCCAATTGATTGTAAACTTTGAAAAAAGCTTTCAAAACCAGTCCTGTAATGTCAGAATGCAGATAATTCCCCCTCATAATCCTAATCCATCATAATTTATCCTAAAAAATCTGCGTCCTCAAAAAACGCAAGGCTACTTCCCGTTGGTGTGAACCGTCTCCGTCAGCCAGCTGAGGTAATAGTCTTTGTTTTCGATCATGGCGGCGTGATCGGTCATCAGCAGGGGTTTAAAAGTATCGATCATGACGGCCAGTTCGTGCGTCTCCTTGGCGCCGATGCTCTTCTCCACGGTGCCGGGGTGCGGGCCGTGAGGGATACCACCCGGGTGAAGGGTGATCATGCCTTTTTCAACATGCTTGCGGCTCATAAACTCGCCATCGACGTAGTAGAGCACTTCATCGCTGTCGATATTGCTGTGGTTGTAGGGCGCCGGAATGGCCAGCGGGTGATAGTCGTAGAGGCGCGGCACAAAGGAGCAGATGACGAACTGGTTGCCGTCGAACGTCTGGTGTATGGGAGGTGGCTGGTGGATGCGGCCGGTGAGCGGCTCGAAGTTGTGGATCGAAAAGGCATAGGGGTAGCAGTAGCCGTCCCAGCCCACTACGTCGAAGGGGTGAGCGAGGTAGATGTAGGGGTAGATCTGGTCCTGCTTTTTGATGAAAAACCGGAACTCGCCCTGCTCGTCGTGGGTCTCCAGCTCGGAGGGCTTGCGGATGTCGCGCTCGTAGAAAGGCGCGTGTTCGGCGAGCTGGCCAAACTGGTTGCGGTAGCGGCGGGGTGTGGTGATGGGCCCGTAGCTTTCCACGATCAGCAGGCGGTTGTCCTCGGAGTCGAATTCGAGCTGGTAGGTCGTGCCGCGGGGGACGACGAGGTAATCGCCATACTCGAAGGGCAGCTTGCCGTACATGGTATGCAGCGTGCCGGAGCCCACATGCACGAAGATCACTTCATCGGCATCGGCATTTTTGAAAAAATACTCCCGCATGCTCTTGCGCGGGGCTGCCAGGATGATCTTGCAATCGTTGTTGACCAGCACCGGTTTGCGGCTGGCCAAATAGTCGTCTTCCGGCTCGATGTGAAAACCGTTCAGGTTGCGCGGCTTGAGCTGCTTGTCGTGTACGATTTTGGGTGCGATCGAGTAGGGATCTCCTACCTGGAGGATCTGGGTAGGAGGGTTGCAATGGTACAGGATGGAGTAGGAATCGCTGAACCCTTCCGTGGAGAAGAGTTCCTCGTGGTACAGGGTTCCGTCGCTCTTCCGGAACTGTACATGGCGCTTATTTGGAAATTGGCCGAGGGAATGGTAGTGCATTGGATTGGAGAGTTAATAGTTTTTAATTTTTAATTTTTAGTTTTTGTTGATTTTATTTGGAAGGCAGCCGAAGTGTATGGGTGAGGATTTGTGCTTGATTAATACTAAAAATTAAGCACTTAAAACTCAAAACTACTCTACTGCAGGTTTTCAAAGATCCGGTCGAGGATCCCGGTAAGGATATCGATCTCGGTGTCGCTGAGGTTTTGGTAGGCTTGCAGCCGGAATTCCTGAATGACCGGCAGGGCTTCCCGTACAAGGGATTTTCCGGCCTTGGTCAGGGTGATGTTAAACTTGCGGCGGTCTTCAGGCGCCACTTGCCGTTCGGTCAGCCCTTTTTTGCAGAGCAGGTCGATGATCCGGGTTACGGTGGGCGCGTCTTTAAAGGTTTTGCGGGCCAGGTCGTTCTGTCCTTGCCCATCCAGTTTATGGAGTTCCTGAAGGAGCACCCACTGATCGACCGTCAAGTCGATACCGGCCTGGGTGAGGTATTGCTGGCAAGCCTGTTTCATGCGTTTGGCGGTTCGTTCAATGACAAACCCCGATACTGCGGACTGCTTAGAAGTGATTTCGACAGGTGATAGCATTTCAGGGAGTTTGGTTACAAAGATAAAGATTAGGTCAGCAATAGTTGTTATGCTAACTAATAATTTTTAAAAAGAGGGATTTTCGGGCAAACCGAAAATCCCAATTGAAAACAGTCGATACTATGGTATTTTTTCAATCCTTGTCCCTTCAATTGCTGCCGAACCCGCCAAAACGGAGGGTGAGGTAGCCGCAAAAGGAACGCAGATCACTCAATTCGAGACTATTTGCGGGCAGGTCGTTGGCGCCGGTCACCAACCGGTATCCGCCGGATGCGCAAATGCGGAACCAGCGGAAGAAATTGACTTCAAAGCCCGCTTCGGGAATGAAGCAGAATATTTTGTCCTGATAGGAAGGGGCGCTTGCGCCTTCCTCGTTCAATTTGATCTTTCCCCAACCGTATCGGGTACTGATGTAAGGGTGGATCGCCTTGTGGGTCAGTGGGGTGAAGCCCAGCCAGATCCCGCCATAGCCCATGTCGATTTTGTAGGTCGTTCCCTGAAAATCGATCGAAGCGAAACCGGAACTCCCCATGCCAAACCCGCCCAGGAAGAACTTGTTGAAGACGAGCGCTCCGCCACCGCCCGTGCTGGTTCCGGTGGAGTCGTAGAGGTTGCCGAGCTCGAAGATGGGGCTGCCGAATGCGCCTACGACCCGGATACTTTTGAACAGGGTTTGCTCCTGTTCATCCTGTGCGTGGAGGCCGAAAGCCAGTAACAGCAGGAGGGCCAGCAGGGAAAAGGCGGGTCGCCGGATAATCATAGGCTCATTTTATTGCGATCACGGTGCAAAAAAACAAGGCCCGGCTGAAAAAAGAGATGATGAAAATCAGAAGGTTGGAGTGATTTTTATCAAAAAAAAACGGGGCTTTGAGGGCCCCGCTTTTCTTTTAAATGGTTAAGGCTTCGGAAATGGGCACTTTTTCAAGTGCTTGTTTAACGTCGTATATCAGGTCGTCGGGGTGTTCGACACCCACGGAGAGCCGGATGAGGTTGTCTTTGATGCCCAGCATGATCTTGTCTTCCGGGGCCACGCCGGCATGGGTCATGCTGGCGGGGTGTTGGATCAGCGATTCGGTGCTGCCCAGGCTGACGGCGAGTTTGATCAGTTTGAGCTGGTTGAGGAAGGCAAAGGCTTCTTCTTCGGTTTGTCCGACCTCAAAAGAGATCATAGCGCCTGGAGAGAGGCATTGTTTTTTGAAGATCTCGTATTGTGCGCCATCGGCTTCCGTCAGATAGCCCAAATAATGTACGTCGTGGATCTTCGGATGCTGGATGAGGTAATCGGCCAGGACCCCGGCATTAGAAGCCTGGCGTTCCATGCGGATCTTGAGGGTCTCGAGGCTGCGCATCAGGAGCCAACCGGTCCAGGGGCCGGCCATGTTCCCGAAATAAGTGCGAAGCCCTTTGACGCGCTGGATGAGTGCTTTCGAGCCCAGGCAAGCGCCGGCGATCACATCGCTGTGCCCGCCGATGTATTTGGTCGCCGAATAGAGCACCAGGTCGGCGCCGTGCTTCAACGGATGCTGGAAAACGGGCCCGAGATAGGTATTGTCCACGCCCACCAGCACCCGGTGATCGGCCGTCGAGAAATGATCGGCCAGTTTGCGGTAGAGGGAAATATCGTACAGGCAATTGGTCGGATTGGCAGGCGTTTCGAGGAAGATCATCCGCACGCGGTCTTCCAGGCCTTTTTCCCGAACCCGGAGGATCAGATCTTCCATGCTCTCATCGGCATGGAATTCCATGGTTTGGATGCCGAAGCGGGTGAGGAAGTGTCTGATAAAATGGTCTGTGCCGCCGTATACCGGACCGCTGAAGAGCAGCAGATCGCCCGGGGAGAGGAATTCCATCAGGGCCGTCGAGATGGCCGACATGCCGCTTTCGAAAACGGCGCAGGCCTCTGCTTCATCCCAGAGACACAGCCGGTCTTCCAGGATCTCGAGGTCGGGGTTGTTGAGCCGGCTGTAAATAAGGCCGACCTTTTCCTGCTGGCCTTTTTCCCGCAGCCCGGCGGCTACTTCAAAGAAGGCTTTTCCGGCTTCTGCGTTGGGGAAAACAAACGTAGACGTTTGAAATATCGGGCACTTGATGGCGCCTTCCGACCACTCCGGATTGTAGCCGTGCGACATCATTTTACTCTCGGGATGGTACTTATGCTCACTCATGATCAGCTTTTGTTTGTTTCCTGCAAAGTTACAAAAAATAGAATAATTTTTTTAAATCAAAACATAATGAAGAAAATTTTTTTGTATTAAATTGCATATTGGAAAAAATGTATTTTTTGCCTTTGAAATATACCTTCGAATGGAAAAAATTTCTTTGCCTGCCGGTGTGGACAGGATGGACCTTCAGATTCTACGCCTTTTGCAGGAAGACGCCACCCTCACCCACAAAGAATTAGCGGCCAAATTGGGCCTTACCATCACCCCCGTATATGAGCGGGTGCGACGTCTGGAGCGCGAGGGATTTCTCCGGAAATACGTGGCCCTCGTACCCCCGGAAAAGCTGGGATTCGGCCTGGTCGCCTTTTGCAACGTTTCCCTGGTCCAGCATTCCACCCCGCTATTGAAACTTTTTGAGGAAAAAGTGCGCGCCCTGAACGAAGTGGTCACCTGCTACCACATCGCCGGACAGTTCGACTACCTGTTGCAGATCATCGTGCCGGATATGGAAGCCTACCAGCACTTCATCGTCGATAAACTCGCCGCCCTCGACAATATTCGCCAGGTGCAAAGTTCGTTCGTGATGACGGAAGTTAAGTATTCCACTGCCTTACCTTTGGGAGAAAATTATTAGTTTTCAGTTTTTAATTTCCGGTTTTTAGTTTTCAGTTGTTTCACTAAAAACTAAAAACTAAAAACTAAAAACTAAAAACTAAAAACTGAAGCCCCCTGTATGACCCTCGACGATTACAAAACCATCCAACCTACCCTCCCCGACCAACCGGGAGTGTACAAATACATCGATGAAGATGGCGTGATCCTGTATGTGGGTAAGGCGAAGAGCCTCAAAAAGCGGGTAGCCTCCTACTTCGTGGGCTCCATCGCCCAACAGGCGCACAAGACCCGTACTATGCTCAAGCATGCCCGGACACTGGAGTTTATCATCGTGGAAACGGAGGCTGACGCTCTGTTGCTGGAAAACACCCTGATCAAGAAATTCCAGCCCCGATACAATGTGATGCTGAAAGACGGGAAGTCGTATTCCTATATCTGCGTTAAAAAGGAGCGCTTCCCAAGGGTTTATCTCACCCGAAAGGTAGTACGCGACGGCTCCACCTACTTCGGACCTTACACTTCCAGGTACCAGTTAAAGATCATTTTGGAACTGATCAAAACGCTGTTCCCGCTGCGCAATTGCACCTACAATTTGTCGGAAGATCAGATTGCCGCCGGTAAGTACAAGGTCTGCCTGGAATATCACATCAAAAATTGCCAGGGCCCCTGCGTGGGGTATGAAGAAGAAGCCGCCTACAATGAAAAGATCGAGCAGATCAAGAATATCCTGAAGGGCCATTTCGGTCCGGTCAAGCGGCATTTTACCGATCAGATGGAACGGCTGGCTGAAAACCTGGAATTCGAAAAAGCCCACCTGCTCAAGGAGAAACTCGCGGCTTTCGAAGACTACCAGGGAAAATCGACCGTCGTCAACCCCAATATCAAGGACGTGGACGTATTCTCCATCGCTTCCGACGACAAGCAGGCCTACGTCAACTACATCAAGGTGGTCAACGGCGCCATTATCAATACCCTGACAGAGGAACTGGTCAAAAACCTGGATCAGGAGGAGAAAGATATTCTGGAATACGCCATTCCCATACTCCGCGAGCGCTTCAACAGCATCGCGCCGGAGGTGCTCACCCCGTTCAGGATTGATCTCCCGGAGGGCGATTTTCAACTCACTGTGCCGAAGATCGGCGACAAACGCAAGTTGGTAGAGCTATCGATCAAAAACGTGCTCTACTACAAAATGCAGCAACAACGGGATCAGGCTTCTACGCAGCGCAAACAGACCCCGGCCGAGCGCATCCTGCGCACTTTGCAGGAAGACTTGCAGATGAACGAGGTTCCGCTGCATATCGAGTGTTTCGATAACTCCAACATCCAGGGCTCAAACCCGGTGTCGTCGTGCGTCGTGTTCAAAAATGCCAAGCCTTCCAAGAAAGACTACCGGCATTTCAACGTCAAGTCGGTGGAAGGTCCCAATGATTTTGCATCGATGGAGGAGGTGGTGTACCGGCGTTACAAGCGGATGCTGGACGAAGACCAATCCCTGCCGCAGTTGATCATCATCGACGGGGGGAAGGGGCAATTGAGCGCTGCAATGGAGAGCCTGAATAAGCTGGGCATTGCCGACCGCGTGACCGTCATCGGTATTGCCAAGCGTTTGGAGGAGATCTTTTTTCCGAACGATCCACTGCCGCTTTACATCAACAAAAAATCGGAAAGCCTCAAGCTCATCCAGCAGGCCCGCAACGAAGCGCACCGCTTTGCCATCACTTTCCACCGCAACCAGCGTTCGCGCAATTTCACCCAAACGGAGTTGACCGCTATTCCCGGTATCGGCGAAAAAACAGCGGAAAAGCTGCTCCGCCATTTCGGTTCGGTGAAAAAAGTGAGAGAGGCCCTGATCACGGATCTCACGCCCGTCATCGGACCGAAAGGCGCCAAGGCCGTACGGGCCTATTTTGAAAATCAATGAAGCTATTTGGACACTTCCCCGGGAGCGAGCTCTCTTTCCCTTTCCTTTTTCTTATTCCAACCCGGCCTTCCCAATAGATTCTGGAAAACATCCTCTGCCGTCCTGGAACGGAACAGGTCCCTGAACATGGCGACCCATTCGAAGAAAACAATCTTGATGATATTTTGTGTCTTGATATTTTCGGTTAATCCGAATACCACCTCTTCCTTTTCCTGGGCAAAGGTGCCGAAAAGCCGGTCCCAGATAATGAGGACGGCCCCGTAATTCTTATCGAGGTATTGGGGATTGGAACCATGGTGTACCCGGTGATGGCTGGGCGTATTGAAGACGTATTCCAGAATGCCCCAGGAACGCATGGTATTCGTATGGATGGGAAATTGGTAAAAGAAGGCGATGGAATCCATCAGGAGGATCTGTTCGGGGGCAAACCCGATCGCTGCCAGGGGGAACCACAGGACGAACCGGTACAGCACGATAAGAAAACTCCCTCGCATCGAGGTAGACATATTGTACAATTCGGAGGAATGGTGCACCGAATGGGACGCCCAAAGGATCCGGATCTCGTGGCTCCAGCGATGGAAAAAGTAAAAGAGCAGATCGTTGAGGAAGAACAGGATCACCCAGGCCCACCATTGATTCCCGATATCAAAAAGTGCGTATTGGTGGAAATAGGCAAAGGACGCCAATATCGTTCCTTTCACCAGAACTACCTTGAAAACAAAGTCGAAGAACCCGATCAGCAGGTTGTTGAACAGGTCATGCTTCTCATAGGAATGGGGTATGTTCTTGCGCTTGACCACAAAGTACTCGACCACGAGAGAAAGAAAGAAAAGGATGACAGCAATAATTGTGGTGATGTCCATTTTTCTCTTTTTTGCCGAAAAATAGGGGAAAAACCCTGAATGACGCAAGTTTCATTTCAGACTTCCCCGCTGAATTTTTCAGAGGGTTATTATTAAGAAAAAGTGAATTGACTGCCCTTTTTTATTTGTTGATGACATTTTTAAACCGGGGCCGTTTCGGTGTCACGTCTCCGAGCCGTTCCTTTTTGGCTTTTTCGAAATCCGAGAAATTCCCTTCGAAGAACTCGACTGTCGAGTCGCCTTCAAAGGCAAGGATATGCGTTGCCAGGCGGTCGATGAACCAGCGGTCGTGGGAGATGACCAAAACGCAGCCGGCGAAGTTCTCGATCGCTTCTTCCAGCGCACGCAGGGTATTGACGTCGATGTCGTTGGTCGGTTCGTCGAGCAGGATGACGTTGCCCCCATCCTTGAGCGTCATGGCGAGGTGCACGCGGTTGCGCTCGCCACCCGACAGGACGCCAACTTTCTTCTGCTGGTCCGACCCGCTGAAGTTGAATTTGCTGATGAAAGCCCGTGCGTTCACGGTGATGCCGCCGACGCTGAGGAGCTCATTGCCGCCGGAGATGACTTCGAAGACGGATTTTTCGGGCAGCAGGTCCTCATGGCTTTGGTCGACATAAGATAACTTGACGGTGTCGCCCAGTTCGACGTGGCCGTTATCGGGTTTTTCCTGCCCGATGATGATCCGGAACAAGGTGCTTTTCCCCACCCCGTTGGGGCCGATGATGCCCACCACGGCGTTTTTGGGTATGGAAAAATCCAGGTTCTCGAAGAGCAGGCGGTTCCCGTAGGCTTTGGAGAGACCGTGGGCATCGATCACCATGTCGCCCAGCCTGGGGCCGGGGGGAATGAAGAGCTCGAGTTTGCGTTCCTTTTCCTTGGTTTCTTCTTCCTGGAGTTTGTCGTAGGCATTCAGACGGGCTTTTCCCTTGGCCTGGCGGGCTTTGGGGGACATACGCACCCATTCCAGTTCGTGTTCCAGGGTTTTTCTGCGTTTGGATTCGGCTTTTTCTTCCTGTTCCAGTCGCTTGGCTTTTTGTTCGAGCCAGGAGGAGTAATTCCCTTTCCAGGGAATGCCTTCGCCCCTGTCGAGTTCGAGGATCCAGCCGGCTACATTATCGAGGAAGTAACGGTCGTGGGTCACGGCGATGACGGTGCCGGGGAAATTTTGGAGGTATTGTTCCAGCCAGAGCACGCTTTCGGCGTCGAGGTGGTTGGTCGGTTCGTCGAGCAGCAGGATATCGGGACTGCTGAGCAGGAGGCGGCAAAGGGCTACCCGGCGCCGTTCGCCACCGGAGAGCACCTTGACGGGCTGATCGCCTTCCGGGCAGCGCAGGGCCTCCATGGCGGTTTCCAGGCGATAGTCCAGCTCCCAGGCGCCGAGGTGGTCGAGCTTCTCGGTGAGTTCGCCCTGTTTTTCGAGGAGCTTGTTCATCTCCTCGTCGCTCATGGGTTCCATGAACTTCAGGTTCAGCGCTTCGTATTCCTGCAGCAGGTCGACGATATGCTGTACGCCTTCCTCCACGATCTGGCGGACGGTCTTGGACTCGTCCAGCGCAGGTTCCTGGGGGAGGTAGCCGATCTTGTAAGTTTTCTCGAATTCGATCTTTCCGATATATTCCTGATCGAGCCCCGCGATAATGCGCAACAGGGTAGATTTACCCGAGCCGTTGAGGCCGAGCACGCCGATCTTGGCGCCATAAAAGAAAGACAAGTAAATGTCCTTTAGCACTTGCTTATTGGGCGGGTAGATCTTGCTGACCCCCACCATTGAAAAAATGATCTTCTCGTTGCTCATTGATATGAATTGTGATAAATAGGCGCGATCCTATGGGTCGGATCTTGCCGCAAATATCCAAAAAATATTGTAGTGAGGGGGTCACTAAGTCACCCCCTCACTACAAAATAAAAAGAATTGCCTCAAGTGGTTGATAGTCAAATAAATGGATGCCATTTTGTTCTTTTGGCCTTGAGGGGGTCACTAAGTCACCCCCTCACTACAAAATAAAAAGAATTGCCTCAAGTGATTGATAGTCAAATAAATGAGTGCCATTTTGTTCTTTTGGCCTTGAGGGGGTCACTAAGTCACCCCCTCACTTGAGAAGTGCCAGCCCTTCTTTTGCGCTTTCATCATCCGGATCGTAGAGCAATACTTTCTGGAACAGGGTTTTCGCTTCGTTCGATTTCCCCAGGGAGTACTTCGTCCAGGCGAGCAGGAGGAGCGTGTCGTAGTCGAAGGGATACATATTGACGACCTTTTGCAGGTAGCGTTCGGCATTGGAGTAATCCTGCCGGCCATAGTAGATCGAACCGATCCGGTAATTGGTCAGGGAATGGTTGGGATCGATCTCAAGGATCTCTTTGTATTTCAGCAGGATGGCATCCCATTGGCCCAACGCCGAGGCCGGAAGGGCATAACCCAGGCGGGCTTCGATGGACATGGGCATCAGGTTGATGGCCTGTTGGTAATAGACGGCCGATTCGGTGAACAGACCGGCGTAATAGTGCAACCACCCCAGCCGCAGGTTGAGTTCATAACTCTTTTCGAAGTATACATCTTTGAGCACCTGGATGGCTTTGGTGTAATTGCCATCGGCTTCCAGGGTGTAACTTTCGGAAAAGGCTTTTTGAAGGGTCGCCTGGTTTTGGGCCGTTCCAATGGAAAAAGAAAGGAAAACGAGCAAAATGATCATCTGGATTTTCATAGGATGAAGTTTATTCCGGTAATGAATGTGTGATAGAAAAATGGGCGGCCTTCAAATTCGCGGTTTTCCCACTGGTACATGCCGTACAGGTAGAGGTGTTTGGAAACTTGCCAGCCGGCCTGCCCCCGCAACCGCTGGCGCATGATGCTGATCCCGTTGTCAAATACGGCTCCGCCGGCTTCGAAATAATCCGTCAACGGTTCGTGGAGGTAGTGAACTCCAAACGACCACCGCCCGGCCGGGAGCCATTGAAGTTGTGCCCCGAAAAAATAACGGATGCTGTCGTTCTGGACCAGGACATTGGGCTGAACGCCGATCCGGATCGCCGGATGCAGCCGGAACAGCAGGTCCACCCCGCCTTGCCAGGTCGGCAGGATACCGGTGGAATCGATCAGCACGGTGCTCATCATATTCCCCGGTCCGTTGCCAATGGTCCGGGTCGTCCGGGTATGAACCGGAGCATGGGAACCGCCGAGAAAGGGGCTGATCGTCCATCGGCCGGCCGAAAACTCCAGCCCGGCAGCCCCGACCCAGCCTTTCTGTTCGATCTGGGTGTGTAACCGGGCAAAAGGACCTGTATCCATATCGGGAACGGTCCGGTCGATCCCTCCATTCAAATAATGGCCCGACAAATAGATCCCGATTCCTTTGGCGGCTTGCAGATGGAGGCTGCCGAAATACTCGTATTGCTCGATCTGATTGGCCAGAAACCGCTGTTGCAGGTAGCTGATCGAGTGATAATACCGCCAACGGAGACCGGGGCGGTGGCTCATGCCGACGGAACCGTACCCCAAGGGCTTGATCTCCACGATATTGCTGTTTTTCAGTCCGCCCTCCAGGTTGATATACTCCAGCAACTGCCGGGGGTTCAGTTGGTGGTATTGGTAAAATAAACGTCCGAAGGGCTTGCTGCATAACCAGGCGTCGGCCGGCCGGCCGTTGTACAAATAGCTGTAGAAGAGGAATTCCTGGGAATAGGGATCGTGTGTATTGAATGTCAGGGCTTTTTCGAAATGCCGGATGCTCTTCCAGTATTTGCGCTGCTTGAACGCGGCTTCCCCCAGCCGGTAGCGCAGGGCATAGGAATCGATACCGGCCCGGAGGGCCCGGTTTCCGATCCGGTTCAGTGAATCCCATTGCTGCAGCAGGTAGTATTGCAGGGTCTTTTGCTCCACCAGGCCGTAATTGAGCTCTTTCTGAGCCTGGAGCGCAACGCCGGATCCAAGAAAGAACAAGAGGAATATTATTTTTTTAAACCATTTCATGCGCAGGGGTATTTTCCGGTTTTTCCTTCCAGGTCGCTTTCCAGGTGTTTTTTCCATCGGCCGCTTCCCATTCTTTCAGTTTCCCGTCTTCTACCCGGAGCCGGAAGGACTGCAGGACCTGGCTACTGCTCCGGTTGTACAGGCTGACCTCCGATTGGAGTTCGAACTGCCGGGGACGAAGGGGATCGTCAACTTTCGTTTGGAGGACGCGGTACCGTGCTTTTTGAAACAGGAAGAACGGCGCCAGGAAGTCCTGGAAAATGCGCCACCCCCCGCCTGCGACCTGGTCGAGTGGCACCTCGTCGGCGATGTCGAGTTTTTTGTAGATCCCGAGCAATACCCGGAAGGCGCCCAAGTAAAATTTGTACAGGAATGACTTTCGGTCCCCTTTAAATGAGGTAAAATAGAGCTGGACGTCGTCTTTGACAAAATAGGCCAGGGAGTTGGTCCCGCGACAGTACAAATAGGTCTGGTTCCAGGCGTCGGTCCACACTTCCCAGTGAAAATCGACCTGTCCTTCCGGTCCTTCCATACGGAAATGGAGTTCCTGTCCGGGTATGAAGTGGAAGGCGTTTTCCAGAAGCGGGGTGGGATAGAGGTTGAAGATGGAATCGCCCTGCCGGGGAATTCCGTGAGATACCAATTCCAGTCCGTCTTCTTTCTTTTTCAGGTAATGGGCAATGGGGTAAGCCATGGTCTTCGATCCCACGTATGGCGTAGCCTGGACCTGAAAATGCACGTGGGGGACCGGTGATCGTCCGCTGTTGCCCAGGTGGGCCAGCACGGTGCTTTTTTCCACATACGCGCCTTTTTCCACCTGAAAACTGCCGGGCTTGAGGTGGCCGAGCATGGTGTATACCCCGGCTGCGTGCTGCAGGACGATGGCATTACCCCAGTTGCTCTCCAGGTTCACTTCCCCGACCGGATTGTCGGGCACCTGATCGATGATCTCGACGACTGTGCCCGCGGCAGGGGCTAAAATGGGCAGATTGTAGGCGTAATAGTGTTCGGGGAGTTCGCCGGTTCCGCGGTAGTTCTTCCCTTCTCCATCCCGGATCTCAAAATCCCAGGCCTTCCCCCAATCGCCGAGGTGGGTGTATTTGCCGTCGTGCCCCTGCGAAACGAACCATTCGCCGTAGAAGGGCAGGCCCAGTTTGACAAAGGTGGCCTGGGCGAAACGCCGGAGGTAATTGCGGTAGGCATACAGGTTTTTCTCCGGAACGTACTGCTGAATAGCGGGTTTGATGAAATGGGGTTTCCCTGGATTTTGAAAATGGCTCGAATAAAGGACCAGCCAGACGATCGAAATAAAAGGAAGGGAGTATATGGGCAGTTGCATGGGCTGAAGCACGGCAAAGCCGGCTGCGATAAACAGCGCCGCCAGCGGAGCGATGACAATGGCCAGGGAATACGTTTTCCAGTTGGGAAGAAAGAAAAACCCACCAACGGCGATGGAGCTGAGAATGAAGTTAAATCCGATGTTGGTGTATTGCAGCTGGCTGAAGTCGGCCCCGACAAACCAGTAAAACCAGAAACCGGTCATATAACCGAGCAGGGACAGGGTAAAGGAGATCCGCGAGCTGATGAGCAAAGCCACGGCGATCAGAATGCCCGTGCCGATATTTCCCTGAAAGAGTATGGCGGCAAGGGATTTGAAATAAATGGCGATGATAAGCGGAAATTCGAGATTGCTCACTTTTTCGTAAAAGACGACCAGGCCCGAGCCCCCCCAGCTGAATAGTTCATTCAACAGGTATATGCTGCCCATGTGGGTTTCCAGGGCTTCATACTGGCGGATGGCCAATAACAGCACCCACAGCGCGATCAGAAAAGGGGCGCTGAGGATGGGAAGCCCGTACTGCCCCAGCCAGTTCATCAGCATGACAGATACCAGCAGGGTGAGCAGACAGGCGGCCAGGAACACCACAAAGAACGTAGCGTTGGATTGGTAGAGGAGCGATAATCCGAGCATGACCAGCAAGCTGTTCATGCCCAATAGCCCTTCCCGGATCAAGGACTTCTCCAGTCCGGCCAGCAGGGCCAGTCCGTTGGTCAACAAAACGGCTGCCAGTCCCCAGGCGCCCATATCGACGCGGAGGAAGGTTGCCAGCAGGATGAGGACCGCGGCGGTATAGTTCTTCGAAAAGAACAACTGGCCGTAGCTGAACAGCGTGCTGTCTAACCAGAAAGAGATGCTTTCGTTTTTTTTCACAGGTCGAAGTGCTTCAGGTGTGCGGGCGTTTCTTCCCGATCCAATAGGTATTCGATCGTCTCATCCTTCCGGATAAGGTGGATGTTTTGATCCGTGTCGATCAGCACCACCTTGGGGCGTAAAGTGATGAATTGCATCCATTGGGTCAGGTTATATGCGCCGATCCGTTGCACCACCACTTGATCTCCCCTGTTGAGGGGCGGGAGTTTTACGTTCTCCCGCACCACGTCGATATTCATACACAGGGGGCCATACAGCACGGCTTCTTCTCCGTATTGGCTGCAATCTTGTGCCGGTGAAATAGTATGTTCATACCAAAAAGAGGTGAACAATAAGTTCACCCCAAAGTCCATAATCGTCGCCCGACGACCGTCGGACAGACGCTTATTGGCAATAACTGTTCCTAAGAGATAGCCGGCATCGTCGACCAGTGCCCGGCCGGTTTCCAGGATGAGCAGCGGCAGCTCTTCTGTTTTGAAGCCCGCATTCAGCAAGGCGGAGCTGATGTGCTCAGCATATTCGTGG
This sequence comes from Lewinellaceae bacterium, assembly GCA_020636275.1. Taxonomy (GTDB): domain Bacteria; phylum Bacteroidota; class Bacteroidia; order Chitinophagales; family Saprospiraceae; genus JADJTT01. The sequence continues at coordinate 98,412 of JACJYD010000003.1, forward strand.
AAGGAAGGCGCCGTGTCGATGCCGGAGTGGTAGGCGCCCCGCAGGGTATTTTTGGAGGCAAAACCGCCTCCCAGGTCGATGTATTGGATCAACTGGCCGAAGTGCTTTTTAATGCCCAGGGCCAGATCGCTGAGTTTGTGCGCAGCCGTGTGGTAGGCGTGTGCGGCGAGCATATAGGTGCCGATGTGGCAATGCAGGCCCACGAGGTCCATTTTATCGGTATGGATGATCTTGGTGATGGCGTCCCAGGCTTGCCCGCTTTCGTAGTTGAAACCAAATCGATCCCAGATGGGCTGTACACCCGTGTCCATATTGACCCGGATGGCCACTTTGGGCCGTTTCCCGGTTTTGTTGCTCAACTCGATCAGAGTGTACAACTCATCCAGGTGATCGATGTGAATAGGGGATTGGTGTTCCATCGCCATGAGTAGATCGGCTTCGGATTTATCCGGGCCGTTGAATAAGATCTTATCGCCGGGTACGCCGTTTCGGATGGCTTTTTGGTATTCAAAGCCCGAGACGACCTCGGCCCAGGAGCCTTCCTGGTGGAAAACGTTACATATCGCATTGAGGTAGTTGGTCTTGTACGACCAGGCAAATTGAACGTTCGGGTAACGGGTGTTGAACGCCGTGTAGGCATCGCGGTAGGTCTGCCGCAGCGTGCGTTCGGAGAATACAAAAAGGGGCGACCCATAGTCCCGGATCAGGTCTTTTACGGCAATGCCATCGACGTGCGTGATGGGGGTGAAACCGCTCTGGGCGCCGAATTTATTGGTAATGCCGGAGTTGAGTTGCTTGATGACCGGCCGTTCATAACGTAGCTTCTGCATGATAAGAATTTCAATTTTTACAATTACCGTTCTCCATCGATGGCCATTTTCTCGAAATCGGCCAGGTTACAGATCATATCGTAGGAGTAGCGGATAAATAGTTTACCTACCTCGTATTTTTTGAAAGGGGCGACCTTTTCGCCCATCGCCAGCCGCACCAGGGCTTCCGGATGGTTTTGCCCGCAAGCCACGGCCAGGTAGACCCAGGCCGGGAAGCGTGGGTTGATCTCGATGAGGTAGATCTTGCCCGTTTTTTCTTCCTTGATCAGTTCCAGTTCGAGTCCGCCCGCCCATTTGGTCTTGGAAATGAGCTGATCGGCCATTTTGACAAGAGAAGAATCGCCCAGGGAGATGCCGGCCCAGCCTTTGCCGGAGTCGGTGATGTAGGTCTTCCGCATGGGCACGGCGCCGATCATGCGGCCCCTGCCATCGCCCAGGGCGGTGACGTTCAGCTCCTGCCCCTTGATGAATTCCTGAATAATGATTGGGGTTCCCCATTTGGCGGCGATCTTGTAAAAATAGGCCTTGGCCTGGTCGAGCGAATGGGCGATCCCCGCTTCGTAAAACTTACCCTTGATGGCGACGGGATAGTCGAATTTTTTGAGTTTCTCCGTCAATTCGTCGCCGGAAAAGACTTCTTCCGACTTGGGCACGGCAATGCCGTATTTTTCGCCGAACTGGAAGAGTTTTCCCTTCAGCCGGGCGTCGAACTGCTCGAGGGTGGGCAGCAGCATATGGATGCCCATTTGCTTCAGTTTGGGTTGGATCTTGATAAAGGAATAGAGCTCGGCGTCAAAGTTGGGAATGATCACGTCGAGTTGTTCCCGTTCGTGAATGTATTCGATCCGGCTCAGAAGCGTATCGTGTCCCACAGAAGGGTAGGGGATCTGGTAGGCCTTGTCGACCATTCCGGGCATATAGATACCCGGTTCGAGGTTTTCATAGGCCAGGCCGATGATGCGGGCTTCAAATCCGGCGGCTTCTTTTAAGCCCCTGATGACCGGCACGCCGGGTCCCGGGCTGTCGATGTTGTTGAGTCCCGTGACGGCGATGGTCAGTTTGCGGCGGCCGTTCCGGGCCTTTAGCGTCTTGGTCAATGTCAGGATCTGTTCGTTCATTCTTCAATGAGATTATACTGTTTCAGGATCTTGAAGAAGTCATAGAGGTCTTTTTCGAGCGTGGTGGGGTCGATCTGGTATTTTTCCTCCAGCGCTTCCTGAATCTCGGTGATCTCCTTTTTTTCTTTGAGCAATTTGAGAATATCCACCCCGATGGGGTTGGTGGTGAAGCTCTCGCCGCGGGCGGCGTTGAACACAAACCCGCTTTCACTGGTGGCGATATCGTTTTTCAATTTCATACGAGGATCTTTTCAGGTTTGGATGATGGGCGCTCATCTCCCACCGGTGTTACTTTTTTTGCTAAATTGGAGCATCAATTGTTTCGAACTGTCAGACATAATGATAACGCACCGGTTTAACGTTTAGGTCCAGGCATTCAATGAGGGGACTGAAACGTTCAATCAATGGATTCAAAAATTCAGTAAACGGACATGGGCCTTAGCTGCCTGATCTTGGAAGATACCCTGCACAGTGGAAAATTACTTTCCAGTACGTTGTTCAAACTGGAAGGGGTGGAAATAGTGGAAGTTGCGCAGGATTTGGCGCAGGTCTCCGACTATTACAAGGAGGGAAAGGCCGATGCCGTGTTCTGGGTTGCGGAATCCATCAGCGATGCAGCGGAGGCTTTTTGGCTTGGCTTGTCTCCGCGGCCGGCGCTGGTCCTGCACAGTTCGAATGCCGATCTGGCGATAACCGCTTTCCGTCTCGGAGCCCTCGATTTTCTTTCTCTTCCGGTTCAGCTCGACGACCTGCAACGGGCGATGCATCGTGCGGAGGAGTGGGTGGCTTTCCGGAACTGGCAAACCGTTCCGCAGCGGCCTTATTTTTTCGTCAAATCCGATTACAGGATCGTGCGCATTCCCCTCGACGAGATCCTGTTCGTCGAAGCACTGGGCGAGTATATTCGCATCACTACGGCCGATCAGAAGGTCGTCACGCTGTATTCATTGTCCAAACTGGCCGAGTGGCTGCCTCCGCGCAATTTTATCCGCATCCATCGTTCCTACATCATCAACCTCGACAAGGTCAACTTTATTCAAAATAACGTAGTCTCCCTCGGCCCCTATCAGTTGCCGATCAGCAAGAACCAACGCAAATCGGTGCTGGATGCCATTCAGAACTACGGGTTGTTGTAAACGTCCATGGGCGTCGTTCATCGAAGCCCTGGGAAAAAGGCATCCGGAAAATGTTCGATCTTCGGGAGGTAGCCGGGAACGAGCAGCACGGAGATGATATCAAACCGGAACGCCCAGTCGTGGCCGGTTTGTCGCATGTATTCCTGGGCGGCATCGGCGAGGAAGCGGCGTTTCCTGGGGGTGACAAAAGCGGCGGGATGGCCGAATTTTTCAGTGCGGCGGGTTTTGACCTCCAGGAAGATCAACGTTCCGTTCTTGCGGGCAATGATATCGACTTCGGCGCGGCTGTAGCGCCAATTCTTTTCCAGGATCTCGTATTCGTTTTTTCGGAGCCAGTCAGTTGCCAGATCTTCTCCTCTTTTTCCGGTTTCGTGATGTTCTGCCATTGATTTCTTTACTATCTTGGCGGGGGCTGGTGTAAGCAAGATACACAGCTTTCCAGAAAAAAGCATCAAGATGAAAACCTTAACTTTCGACGCTACGCACGCACGTTCTTTTTTGCACGAACACGAATTCCAGTTCCTGGCCGACCAGATCGAGGCGGCAGCTCGCCTGCTGGAGCGCAAATCGGGACCGGGGAACGATTTTTTGGGCTGGCTGGACCTCCCGCTCGACTACAACCGCTTTGAATTCGAAGCGATCCGGGAAGCTGCGGCTCAGATCCGGACTCAATCCGAAGTGCTGGTGGTCATCGGTATTGGAGGGTCCTACCTGGGCGCCCAGGCGGCGATCACTTTTCTTCAACATACTTTTTACAACCAGTTGCCCGCTGCCAAACGCGGCGGCCCCGAGATCCACTTCGCCGGCACCAACCTGTCGGGCACCTACCTGGAACACCTGATCGAGCTGATCGGGGAACGGGATTTCTCCGTCAATGTCGTATCCAAATCCGGCACGACCACCGAGCCGGCCATCGCCTTCCGGGCCTTGAAAGGGATCCTGGAAAAAAGATACGGCAAGGACGGCGCCCGCAAGCGCATTTTTGCCACTACCGATAAGGAACGCGGCGCGCTGAAGCAATTGGCCGACCAGGAGGGCTACGCTACTTTCGTGGTGCCCGACGATGTGGGCGGACGCTTTTCCGTGCTCACTGCCGTTGGCTTGTTGCCCATCGCTGTGGCGGGGATCGATATCAAGGCCTTGCTGGAGGGGGCGGCTGCTGCCGAATCCCGGTTCCGGGCGCCCTATTCCGAAAATCCCTGCTACCAGTACGTAGCTGCCCGCAACGCCCTGCACCGCAAAGGGCGCGATATTGAGATGTTCATTTACTACGAGCCCCGGCTTTATCATGTGGCCGAGTGGTGGAAACAACTCTACGGCGAAAGCGAGGGCAAGGACGGTAAAGGGATCTTTCCCACCGCCGCCGGCTTTACGACCGACCTTCACTCGTTGGGGCAGTATATCCAGGACGGCAAACGACACCTGTTCGAAACCCTGCTGGAAATAGAAAACCCGGGCAGTACGATCCAGGTGGAAACCGACCCGGAGAACCTGGACGGTCTGAACTACCTGGCAGGCAAGAGCCTGAATTTCATCAACCAAAAAGCCGCGGAAGGCACGCTGGAGGCCCATCGCGACGGCGGTGTACCCAACCTGATCGTCCGCATTCCGGAGGCCACGGCGTTCCACCTGGGGTGTTTGTTCTTTTTCTTTGAAAAAGCCTGCGCCGTCAGCGGCTATCTCCTGGGTGTCAATCCGTTCGACCAGCCGGGTGTGGAGGCGTATAAGAAAAATATGTTCCGGCTGTTGGGCAAACCTGAGTAATCCAGGTCGCGACAAAAATAGATAGTGCGTCATCGGCGCGCCGTAAAAAAACATCCTTATGATGAAACAACTAATAGAGGGGTTCTCCATGCAGATCCGGGAAGCTTTGGCGATCGGCAGGAATGCAGCGATCCATGCGGGTAAGGACGAAATTAAGCAGGTAGTAGTAGCAGGCATGGGCGGCTCCGGGATCGGCGCTGATTTTGTAGCGGCATTCACCGGAGCAGAATGCAAGGTCCCCTTTCTGGTGGTGAAAGAATATGTCCTGCCTGCGTTTGTGGGCAAGGGCACCGTACTCATCGCCTCGTCCTATTCCGGGAACACGGAAGAAACCCTGGCGGCTTGCCGGCAGGGGATGGAAAGCGGCGCGCGGATCATTGCGGTCACTTCCGGCGGAAAACTGGCGGAGTGGGCACAGCAATATGGTTGGGATCAGGTGTTGCTGCCAAAGGGACAACCGGCGCCGCGGGCCTGCCTGGGTTACTCCCTGGTTGCCCAACTTTCGGTACTGGAAAAGCTGGGGTTGATCGGGCCGCAGGTTTTGAAGGAAGTGGAGGGATCGGCTGATTTTCTGGAATCCTTGCAGGATGAATTTCACGAAAAAGCTGCGCAGATCGCAGGTTTTCTGCAGGGAAAGATCCCGGTGCTGTATTCGACCAATGTGCTGGAGCCGGTCATCGTGCGTTTCCGGCAGCAGTTGGCGGAGAATGCCAAGATGTTGTCGTGGCACCACGTCGTTCCGGAGATGAACCACAACGAGCTGGTGGGCTGGCGGCGCGACCAACCCGGGTTGGCGGCGCTTTTTTTCCGGCATCCCGGCGAGTCGGCAGCCAATGAGTTGCGAATGAACATTACCCGGGATGTGGTCAGCGAATTTGCAGCGTCCAGGCTGGACCTGCATGCGAAAGGCAAAAACCTGGTCGAGCAGACGCTTTACTTCGTCCATCTCGTCGACTGGATTTCCTGGTATTTGGCGGAGATGCAAGGCCTCGATGCGATGGAGATCCGCATCATCGATTTTCTGAAAGAAAAAATGGCCACGGCAAAGCAGTAACAGGCGGTCCAACACTATTGGAGGGAGAAATGCAAAGGGAAACTTGCAAAACGGGTATTTCTCTCGCTCCCTCGAAAGGCCGGACCCAACTCTTTGGACGTGGAAACGGATTTCCACTTCTATCCGGCATTGCTCCTGATTCGACTTTTCGCCAGGACTAGTTATGATGGCGTGTGTAACCAGTGTTCCATAGTGCGAAAGTAACTTTGTGTTTATTAGTGTTTGGGTCTGTACCACTTTTGTCCGTGGCCTCCAGCACCATCATCAGCGCGGGAAAAGCGAAGGAGCAAAAATGATTCGGATGTAAATATTAAACATTTATTTAATTCATGCAAGCCTTTTCCGGATTTTTTCTCCTGTGAAAAAAAACACCTGCTATTTTGAAATATCACTTCAATGCCTAACTTTGCGGAACCATTTTCGAAAGGCTTTTGTTGGCCTTTTCGGAATATCCTGCCCAGATGGTGGAATTGGTAGACACGCTACTTTGAGGGGGTAGTGCTCGTAAGGGTGTGCAGGTTCGAATCCTGTTCTGGGCACAAAAGAAAAGGCGAATGCAGTACGACGCATTCGCCTTTTTCATTAGCTTCGCTATCATGCCTTCATCCAACGACCATCATCGCGAACCGGCAGATGAACTGCTGGGTGGTTTTGCGGTCGGCAAAGCCCGTTGGATCCTTATTTTCCTGTTTGGTTTATTTGCGCTGTTCTTTCTGTTGACCTGGTTGATCCGGTATCCGGACATCTTCACGATCCGGGTCATGGTCCGGGCGACCGACCGGGTGGAGCGGTACACGGCTGCTTTTGCGGGTCAAATCGCGGAGATCCCCGTTGAAAACGGGCAGGAAGTCGATTCCGGGGCGGTCCTGCTGGTATGGAAACACGGCGGCGCCTGGCGGGATATCCTGGCCCTCGGAACCTCGCCCGTTCCAGCGGCAGATCCCGGTATTCAGCAGATCGATGCGCTGAACCTGGGTGAATTGGAGAGTCAGTGGGCTATCGCACGCAGTGCCTGGGCCGATTACCGCACGGAGTTGCTTACGGCCCGCTCCGATCGGTTGTCGCCAGGCACCCTTCGGCAGATAAAATTACTGGACAGTGTGGAGCTCACTCTCTTTCGTCGCCGGGCGACGCTGGACGAGCAGGTGAATCTGGCCGAGGCCGACTGGCAGCGTTACCAGCGCCTGGCCGAGCAAAATACCGCGAGCCGGGAGGCCTTGGATGAAGCCGAGCGAAAATACCTGGAAACCCGGGAAACCCGGGAAGCCATCGAGTCCGAATTATACCGGGTGGCTCTACAGCGGGAGGCCCTCGAAAAAGAGCAACTGGACCTGGCCCTGCAGGACAGCAAAGTCCTCCGGCAGAAAATGGAATCCTGGGACCGGGAGTGGCGGACGCTTCAGGCGCTCCGGCAAGATTGGATCGAACGCTATTTGGTGCGATCCCGGCAGGCGGGCCGGGTGGTGTTCAGCCGGCCGCTTGAGCCCCTTCAATGGCTGGAAGAGGGTGAACCTACCCTGGCGCTGGCCCTTGATCATTCGCCCCTGGCCTGGCAAGCTCGTGGGTGGCTGCCCGCCCGCGGTGCAGGCCGCGTTGAAACCGGAGCCGAAGTCCAGCTTCGCCTCGACGCTTTCCCCTATGAAGAATATGGCTGCCTGGATGGGAAATTGGTCTCTGTTTCCCCTCTTTCAGAAAATGAATCCTTCCTTGTGGAAATTGCCCTGCCGGATTCTCTTATTACCGATACGGGCCAGACCTTGCCAGTGAAGGCTGAAATGCCAGCAACGGCGCGGATCTTTTCTTCCAAAAAGCGCTTGCTTCAACGCATGTTGGAGGGGTTCCGTAAACTGAAGTAACTATTCCATCAACCATCAAATTTATTCGCTGTATGAAAATTCAAAAAATGGCCTTGCTGGCCTCTTTCCTCGGCTTGCTGTTTTCCAGTTGTACGATCTACGAAGACGGCCCTCTTTTTTCTCTTCTTTCCAAAAAACAACGCATTGCCAATGTATGGGTTGCCGAACGGGTGACGGATCCGAACGGTAATGAGATTACCGATAGTTATAGTTCCTGGACCTGGACTTTCACCGAAGACGGGGAGGCCACGGTAAGCTACAAGATCGTGGTCGATATCGTCGTTCACGGGACCTGGAATCTGCTCGACAACGGAGCGATCTTTCAGTTGATCAGCAACGAGTTGTTGGGGCAAAATATCGAGGAATACGACATTCTCCGCCTGACGGATAAAGAGTTTTGGGTTCGGGCTGCGGATGGTACGGTATTTCGCTTGAAAGCAAAATAGGACTGACGGGCTATCCTGAAAACAGAAAAGGATCGTCGTGCAAACGGCGATCCTTTTTCTATTTAGAAAACAGTCGGGTAGCTTTTAAACGTCTACGTTTGCGTACTTGGCGTTTTTCTCGATAAAGGCCCTGCGGGGCGGCACTTCATCGCCCATCAGCATGGAGAACACGCGATCGGCTTCCAGGGCATCTTCGATCGTGACCTGCTCCAGGATGCGGGTGGAGGGGTCCATCGTCGTTTCCCAGAGTTGTTCGGCGTTCATTTCACCAAGACCTTTGTAGCGTTGGATCTTGACCGAGTCGTCGTTTTTCCCGCCTGAATATTGGGCGACGGCCTCAGCCCGTTCCTCCTCGTTCCAGCAATAGCGGAATTGCTTTCCTTTTTTGACCATGTAGAGCGGAGGCTGGGCGATATAGATGTATCCCTGCTCGATGAGGGCGCGCATGTAGCGGAAGAAGAAAGTCAGGATCAGGGTGGTGATGTGGCTGCCGTCGACGTCGGCGTCGCACATGATAACGATCTTGTGGTAGCGGAGCTTCTCCACATTGAGGATCCGCTCTCCTTCATCGTTTTCAGATATGCTCACCCCGAGGGCGGTAAAGATATTCTTGATCTCCTCGTTTTCGTAGATCTTGTGTTCCAGGGCTTTTTCCACGTTGAGGATCTTACCGCGCAACGGCAGAATGGCCTGGAAGTGGCGGTCGCGCCCTTGTTTGGCAGTGCCGCCGGCAGAGTCCCCTTCGACGAGGAAGAGTTCGCTTTCGGCCGGATCTTTGGCGGCGCAGTCAGACAGTTTGCCGGGCAGGCCGCTCCCGGTCAGCACGTTTTTGCGCTGTACCAATTCGCGGGCTTTTCGGGCGGCGTGGCGGGCCGTGGCGGCAAGAATGATCTTGTCGACGATCTTGCGCGATTCGTTGGGGTGTTCTTCGAGCCAGTGCTTGAGCTCATCCCCCACGATGCGGGATACGATCCCGGTGACTTCCGAGTTGCCCAGTTCGCCCTTGGTCTGGCCCTTGAACTGGGGCTCGGGTACCTTGACCGAAATGATGGCGGTCAGGCCTTCGCGAAAATCCTCCCCGGAGATGCTGAATTTGAGCTTTTTGAACTGCCCGTTATCGTCGCCATACTGTTTGAACAGGCGAGCGATAGCCCGGCGGAATCCACTCACGTGGGTCCCTCCGTCCCGGGTATTGATGTTGTTGACGAAGGAGAAGATGTTTTCGGTGTACGTGGTATTGTATTGCATGGCCACTTCCACTTCCACGTTCTCTTCCTTTCCGATGATATGGATCGGGCTCTCGATCAGCTTGCTGCGGCTTTCGTCGAGGTACTGGACGAATTCGGCCAAGCCGCCTTCGGAATAGAAGATTTCGGTCAGGTAGCCACCGGTTTTTTCGTCCTTTACCCGTTCGTCGACCAGGGTAAGGGTGAGACCACTGTTGAGAAAGGACAGTTCGCGCAGGCGGTTGGCCATCACATCGAACTTGAAGTCGAGGGTCTCGAAAATGATCGGGTCGGGGAAGAAGGTGACGAGCGTGCCGGTTTCATCGGCTTCGCCGATCGTCCGTACGTCGTAGAGAGGTTTGCCCCGTTCGTATTCCTGTTCATAGACTTTCCCGTCTCGCTTCACTTCGGCGCGCAGGTGCACCGACAGGGCGTTGACGCAGGAGACGCCCACGCCGTGGAGACCCCCTGAAACCTTATAGGTGTCTTTGTCAAACTTTCCGCCGGCGTGCAATACGGTCATGACGATCTCCAGCGCCGATTTTTTCAGCTTGGACTGGATTTCGGTCGGAATACCCCGGCCGTTGTCCTGAACGCTCAGGGAATTGTTCGCATGGACGGTTACTTCGATATGGGTGCAATATCCGGCGAGATGCTCGTCGATGGAGTTGTCAACAACCTCCCAAACCAGGTGGTGGAGGCCCTTGCCATCTGTACTGCCGATATACATTCCAGGCCGCTTCCGGACGGCCTCCAGGCCTTCCAGCGCGGTGATATTTTCCGCTGTGTAATTGCTGCGGTTTGTCACTTCTTTTTCCGGTAAACTCATGGTGCAAAATTACGATTTTTGTGCCGTTTTTTCGGGCTTTTTTCAAAAATGTAGGCAGGGATTTTTCCAGCCCGAAGCACCTTCTATTAACACCCCAGCAAGGCAAGTGTTGTGGGGGGTGGATAAATAGATTGTTGCGAAATTTTTCCCATTTTTGGATAAAAAATATGCCTCTACCCAAAGTGCCGTTTCGGCGAGGAAGCCGCTTCCAGGTCATTCCGCGGGCTTTTATCCGCGATCCCCTGGATTTTGTGGTCCGGGAGACGCTCCGCTCGGGCGACCTGTTCCGGATCCGGCTGTTTCATCGGACCATTCATATCAGCACCAACCTGGATGTGATCCGGCATGTCCTGCAGGCCAATCACCGGAATTATAAAAAGGGGCCGCTGTTCCGGCACCTGAGCCTCTTCCTGGGCCAGGGCCTGCTGACCAGTGAGGGAGATCTTTGGCGCCGGCAACGGCAATTGGTTCAGCCAGCCTTCTATAAGAGCCAGTTGCCCGGCCTTTTCGGGACCATGACCGAAACGGCTTTGCGCTTTTGCGATGGCCTCCAGGCGCGGGCGGCATCGGGCGTGCCGCTCGACATCACCCGCGAAATGATGCAGGTGACGGCTGACATTGTGCTCCACGCCTTGTTTAGCACCACCATGGAAAAAGACCGGGAGGAGATCTACCAATACGTCATGGAGGCCCAGGATTATTCCATGTACATGACCACCCATCCGTGGATGGCGCCGGTGATGCACCTCAACGGACGCCGGCGCCGCATCGAAGAACGCCGGGCCTATTTTGACGAATGGATCTACCGGATCATTGAGGAACGCCGCCGGAGCGCCGATCGCCCCGACGATCTGCTGACCATGCTGGTGGAAGCCCAGGATGCCGAAAGCGGGCAAGGGATGAGCAACCAGCAATTGCGCGACGAAGCTATCACCCTGTTTGCCGCCGGCCACGAAACCTCGGCCAATGCCCTTTCCTGGACTTTGTTGCTGCTCGCCCGGCATCCGGAGGTGCGGAAAAAACTGGTAGCCGAACTCTCTTCCGTCCTGGGCGGACGCCCCCCTTCCTGGGATGACCTGCCCCGTCTGGTCTATACCCGGCAGGTAATGGAGGAAAGCATGCGCCTCTTCCCGCCGGCCCACGCATTTGGACGCATCGCCATAGCTGATGATGAAATTCTGGGGTATCGCATTCCCGGGGGAAGTTCCGTGTTTTTCAGCGTGTACGCTTTACACCGCAACCCCGAATTCTGGCCGGATCCGGAGCGTTTCGACCCGGAGCGCTTTGCCCCGGACCGGGAAAAGGAGCGGCCCAAACTGGCCTACATGCCTTTCGGCGCGGGGCCACGCATGTGTATCGGGAATCATTTTGCCCAGGTGGAGATCCAATTGCTCCTGGCCCTGCTCCTACAGCGATTTGAGTTTGAACTGGTGCCCGGCCAGGAGATCGTGCCGCAGCCCCTGGTTACGTTGAAGCCAAGAGATGGCATCTTAATGAAAATAAACAGGAGTCATGCGGATCATAATTCCTCGTTGAAGAACACCTTGTAATAATGCATTCCTTTTTCCTCGTCATACCCCCGCTCGAGAAAGCGCTCGCTGATGTCGGGGTGCTGAAAGGAGAGCTGTATCTGGATGTGGGTGTCGAGACTGATCCGGTTTTTGAACAAACGGCGCGACTGCTTCAAAGCCTGCGGCGAAATGGGGAAATCACTTACCTGGTCCAGCCCATAATCGGTGCGCAGGTTGCTGAAGGCGTGCTGGGCCCCTTCGTCGGGTAAGAGGCGCTGGGTAAACTCGTCGAGTTGAAAGGCGTCGCTCTGCTGGAAATAATCGGCTGCTTTGGCCATGAAGTTCAATTGTTCCCGTTTGTCGCTCTGCGGCGCAACGTATTTGCGGGAAAAATCGTCGCACAACTCGAGGTATTTCATGGTGTGGAAATGCTTGTCTTCCACGAAGTCGACATTGAGGAAGTGATAGGGCCAGTACTGGGCATCGTAGTTGTTGTTGTCGATCGTGAAGAGGCGGTAGCCGTCTTCCTCGGCGGTATCGGCGATGAGGCAGCCTTTGTCGAGCTGGTCGATATCGATGCCTTCGATGCGCGAAAGCTGAAGACTGCTCAGATATTCGGTGATCTTGAGGAAGTCGCTTTTGCGTTCCGATTTGAAGATGCCGATCGCGTCGACGAGCTCGTCTTCGAGGAGCAGGTCGGTAAAATAGGCGACGTACACCTCCCCGGTCTTGATATTGGGATGGTTGGACTGGTTGAACAGGTGTTCGACGATGTGCCGCGACTGTTCGAGCAGTACCTGAGGGTCTTCGAAGATCCGTTGGACGTAGGAGTAAACTTCATTCATCTGAAGGTCGGTGTTGTGGCGAAACCGGTACAGCGCCGAAGCCTTTTTGAACGGGCGTAGAAAATAGCGGTTCAGCGCCTCAGCTACGTCTTCGTGGGGATCGAGCAATGTATTGGAGAAAAAATTGCCTTCTTCCCGGTAGCGGTTACCGACGCGGTGCAGCGCCACATGCTGGAGTTGGATGTTGTCGAAGTTAAACATGTTGCATAAATTAATCTTTTGAAAGACGCCGCCGGCGCATTTCAAAGGAATTAATAAAGAGGATTTTCGCCTTTGGCGAAAATCCTCTTTATTAATTCCTTTGATCACAAAGTACTAAGATATAAGTTCTCTGACATAGTTAATTTATAAACACTGCGGCCGCCGGCCGCAGTGTTTATAAACTAATTTTGTCGCACTACTTACTTAACTCAAGTTGAGATAACTTTACTTTATGATGGGATATCTCTTTTTCCGCCTGGGCGTTTTTTTCTTTGCCTACCTGCCCTTCCCTGTGCTGTATGGGCTTTCGGATGCAACGGCTTTTCTGCTGCACCGGGTGATCCGTTACCGAAGGGCGATCGTGACGGGCAATTTGCGCCGCTCTTTTCCGGAAAAAAGCGAGGCGGAACTGGCGGATATCCGGAGGTGGTTTTACCGGCATTTGGCGGATATTTTCCTGGAGGGGCTGAAGGGATTGTACCTTTCGAAAGAAGAGGTGCTGAAACGCTACCGCTTTGTCAATCCGGAGGAAGTGAACCGTTTTTTCCGGGAAGGGAAACACGTGTTTGCCATGCCGGCTCATTACGGCAATTGGGAATGGGGGGTGTTGTCCTTCGCCCTGCAGGTCGAACATCAGATCATCGGAGTCTACAAGCCGATCCACAACCCGCTGATCGAGCGGTTTATGGCGGAGCGCCGCACGCGTTTTGGGCTCCAACTGACTCCTTTCTACGAGACCAGGAAGGCGATGGAAAATCCACCCGGTACGCCGGCCCTCTATATCATGATGTCGGACCAAAGCCCGACCAATAGGAAGAAGGTCCAATGGGTGCAGTTTCTCAACCAGGAAACGGCCTGTCTGCACGGGGCCGATTTTTACGCCCGCAAGCTGGACTGTCCGGTGCTGTACATGGATATTCAGCGGGTGCGGCGCGGCTTTTACGAGGTCGAGTTCAGCCTGTTGTATGAGCACCCCGTTCAGACGCCGGAGATGGCGGTGACCCGGGCCTATATGGCCAAACTGGAATCCGTGATCCGCAAGAAACCGGAGGACTGGCTGTGGTCGCACCGGCGCTGGAAACCCCGCATGATGAAATGAGAAGGGGGCGAAAAGCCCCCCCGAACGTTATTTTTGTTGTTCGATCGTCTGCATCCACAATTCCTCTCCGTCCGAATTGAACACCCGCAGTGTTAGCGTTCGTTGGTTGCGTGGGCCGGTCACTTCGATGGTGCCGAAGTTGCGCTCCTGAACGACCGTTCCATCTACGACCAGGCCGTTGCGGGTGAGCTCGCGGGTATCGGGACCCGCGGTAAAAGGCGAAACGGTGAAATCGTATAGCACATTTCCATTGTTCAGGACGAGTTTGCTGAGCTCGGAGTGGTGTACGTCGCCGGTCAGGAAGACCACGTTTTTCAGGTTCTCTTCTTCGATCAGCTTGAGCAGGCGGGTGCGTTCTTCCGGGAAATAGTTGATGTAGGTTTCGGCATAGGCCGCGGTGCTGAGCACCTGCCCGCCGGTCACCACGAATTTAAACGATGCGTAGCTCGATGCAAGGGCGTCGATCAGCCATTGGATCTGTTCTTCACCCAATTGGGTCGCTTCGCCCGTCTTGCGCCGGTCGGGGCTTCGGAAATAGCGGTCGTCCAGCAGAAAAAATTCCACATCCGCCCATTGGAACTGCGTGGTAACCCCTCCCATTCCGGGCAGGCCGTAAGTGGGATTTCCCCAAAAGAGCTTGAAAGCTTCCAGGGTCTTTTCTTTATGGATAAAACTGCGGTCGGAATTGTCGGGGCCGTAATCGTGGTCGTCCCAGGTTGCATAGTGATGGGTGGAGGCGAGCAAGGGCTGCAGCTCCGGCAAGGAGCGCGTATGGGTATTTCTTTTCAAAATGCCGCTCCAGCTGTTCCAGTCCACCTCCCGGAGGTAGGTGTTGTCGCCCATCCAGAGCATCATATCGGGTTTCTGCTGGTAGATCGAGCTGAAGATCTGGTAGTTGGCCCCGTAAGGCGTTCCCGGGCGGTCGTAGACGGTTTCATTGACGTAGTTACAGCTTCCGAGGGCCAGCTTGAAATCGGGCGGATCGGTGCGCCATTGCCAGAGGGACTGGCTTTGGAAGGTCGTGGGGTAACTCAACTCGACCGGTTTTCCATTGATCAGCAGTTTGTACTCGTATTTCAGGCCCGGCTCCACCTTGTCGGCAACCAGGTGCGCGGTGAATGCCTCTTCCATGACGGTCTGATACACATCGGTGTGCTCAATGCGCTCGGGCGAGATCTCGGGCCAATAAGTGAACTGAACGCTGGCCGGGCCGGTGGTTTGCACCCAAAGCATGACCTCTCGCATTTGGGAATAGCCCAGCATGGGGCCGGATTGCAATAAGGCGCGCTGAGCAGGAAGGGTGAATGCTGCAACCAACAATGAGACCAATAAAAGAACCTTGGATTTCATGGATGATTTTTTTTCAATGTTGAAGAATCATTTTACGGTGGGTGGACACCGTGCCCCGCTCGGTGGTCACCAGGATTTTCCACCAGTACAATCCGGAGGCCAACGTGGGGTTTTGCCATTCCAGGACGTAGGTTCCCGGTATTTTTTCTCCTTCCTGGAGATGCCCCACGAGGCGCCCCAATGCGTCGTACAATTCGAAGTTCACACTGGCTTTTTCCCGCAATGAATACTCGAGGCGAACCTGGCTGCTGCTGGGATTGGGGTGAATATTAAAGGAGTCGAAAGGTAGATTGAGTTCCGGATCATAACCGGAAGGCGGATTGCAGGACAACCCCAACCCCTGGCAATAGCTGCGTTCGGGAAGGGTGCAGTCCAGTACGAAGGGATTGGGCTTGCCCTCCTGATACCCGGCGATGAGGAAGGTCCGGGCCCATTCGAGCGAGTCGACCGGATCGTCATAGTGCCAGTGGCAAAGGGTTTCGCGCTGGCTTTCAAAAAATGTGTTATTGGCCAGGTCGGCCTGTTGTTTGTACATGGTGTAAAAATAGAACATGGCCCGGGCGATATTCCCTTTTTTATCCTCCCGGGGTTCGAACATGCCGTTGTTGATCACCTCGCTATAGAGATCGATATTTGTTCCGGGGATGGTGGTTTGGGTTTGATCGAGGTAAAACCAGTAATCGGCATCGGGATCGTTGACCTCTCCAAAGGGCAGATTGCCCCGGTAATTGTTGACGTCGGCCCTGGAAGGAAAGAGATGGTGCATGTCGTCTACGGCTAATCCCACATCCGCCCCCATGGCTTTGGGGTAGGTGTGCTCCAGGTTGATGTTTGCGGCAAAGGCCGCTTGAGAGGGGTCCTGGTTGGGAGGCAGATAAACGGCGTAGCCCGTGTAGATGCAGCGGAGGCTGTCGCCCGGTTCCAGGTAGATCCTTTTGTAAAGGGTGTCATTGGTGTAATTATTGACCAATGCATAGGGTTTATAGGTATCGACCAGGGCATCGAGCAATTCCTGATCGCTGAGACCCGGGAAAACCGCCTGGTAAAACTGAGCGCTAAGCGAATGAGCTGAAATAAAAAAGACCAGTGCAAAGAACAGCCGCATATCGGAGGTGTTTTTCTGGTGTAAAGGTACAATAAAACATGTTCTTGATCGAAGAGCTTCACTCTTCACCAAAAAACCATAGATTTGAATATGTTTGCTATGTTCAGGACAAAACAACTATGAGCAAATCCCTTCTCTACGACAACCATGGCCGCGCGATCAACTACCTGCGTCTCGCTGTGACCGACCGCTGCAACCTCCGCTGCTTCTACTGCATGCCGGAAGAGGGAATTGAATACGTGGATAAAGACGACCTCATGAGCTACGAGGAGATGGAGCGGCTCATCCGCCTGCTGGTCGCGATGGGGGTCGATAAATTGCGTATCACCGGGGGCGAACCCTTTGTACGCAAAGATATGATGCCCTTCCTGGAGCAACTTAGCCAGATCGAAGGGCTAAAAAAGATCAACATTACGACCAATGGAACTACCACGGCCAATTTGGTGCCCGAACTGAAAAAGATCGGTATCCATTCGGTCAACCTCAGCCTGGATAGCCTGGATCGCGAGCGGTTCTTCCGGATTACGCGCCGCGATGTCTTCGATAAGGTCATGCAAACCCTGGATGCCCTGTTGGAAGAAAAGATCCCGGTCAAGATCAATGCCGTGGTCATGGAAGAAAAAAATATAGAGGATATCCTCCCGCTTGTCGAATTGGCCCGGCACAAACCAGTGGGGATCCGTTTCATCGAGGAAATGCCGTTCAATGGATCGGGCGCCCATCCCGTCCGGCTATCCTGGGATCACCTTCAGATCCTGAACCATCTTCGGGCGTATTATCCGGATCTGGAGAAGATCCCCGATCCACCCTTTTCGACCTCTCAAAATTACCGCGTCCCCGGTTTCGCGGGCACGATCGGTATTATCGCCGCCTATAGCCGCACCTTTTGCGGAACCTGCAACCGCATCCGCATTACCCCGCAGGGCCTGCTGAAAACCTGCCTTTACGACGGCGGCGTGTTTAATGTACGCGATCTCCTGCGCAACGGCGCTACGGACGCCCAGCTGCGCGACGCTTTCCTCTCCGCGCTCGGCAACCGGGCGAAGAACGGCTTCGAAGCCGAACAGCGCCGGATGGGCTTGCCGGTTTCCGAATCGATGTCAACCATAGGTGGATGAGACTGGACTCCTGTTAATACTTCAGCAGCTTTTGACTTCGCACCACCCCCCGGGCCTCCAGCTTGCAGATGTAAAAGCCGGCGGGAATATCCCCGGTATGCCAGTTGAGCGTATTGCTTCCTGCATTCCAATCGTCTTTGCTCCAGGTGGCCACTAACTGCCCGGAAATATCGAAGATCTGCAAAACACCGGGCCCGCCGCCGGGCAGCGTAAAGCGAAGCTGAACCCATTCGCCGAAAGGATTGGGCAGGGCCGGGAGCAATTGGATGGCCGGCGCCGCATCGGCTTCTCCCGTCGCACTCGGATCTTCGATCAGGGTGTATTTGAGAATGGTGTTGTGTTGACCTACCGCCCAGATCGCGGAACTGTCCTTTTCCAGGCGGAAATCCTCGATCCCGCTGGAGGGGAAAGCCCCGGCCCATTGCAGGTTCCAGGAGACCCCGCCATCTTCCGTCCGGTAAATGAAGCCCTTTCCGTCGGCTGCAACGCCGGTTTCATTGCGCATCGCTACCCATCCTCGGAGGGTGTCGAGAAAGATGATCCGCTCGAGATAGGGGTGGTTGAGTTGCGAGACCAGCTGCCAGGTGTTGCCTCCATCGGTGGTTTTCTGGACGTACCCGCCTACCGTTCCAGCCCAGCCTACCGATTTGTCGAGAAAACAAATGTCCATGACCTGCCCGTCGACCGCCGGGGTCTGATCGACCCAGGTGGCGCCTCCGTCAATGGTATGGACGATGAACCCGTTGCCCGACCCATACCCGCCGCCGGCCCATCCGGTGGTCGGGTTTACGAAGAAAGCTTTTTGGACGAACAAGGTGTTCTGCAAGGACTGAGCATACCAGTTGACCCCGCCGTTGAGGGTACCCCGCAGGTTGCCGTTCGAACCGAAAGCCCAGCCGTGGTCGGCGTCGGCAAAGAAGAAACCCTCCGTCCAGGACGAAGTGCCCAGCGCGTGGGGCGACCAGTTGATCCCGCCGTTGGTCGTGCGCCAGAAGCTGGCACCGTTGTTTTCAAATAACGCCCAACCGGTTTGATCGTCGAGCCATTGAATATCGCTCGCCGCCGGCAGCGACAGGTCGACCGACCAGGTTTCGCCGCCGTCGATGCTGCGTGTCCAGTATTTTTGAACGCCGAAGACATATCCTGCCACTGCCCAGCCGTTGTTCGGATCACTCCAATCGATCGATTTGAGCAGGGGCGCGTAGTGCTGCAATTCCCAATTGAGCCCCTGGTCGCCGCTGTGCAGGATGGCGGTGTTGTTGCCCGCAAACCAGATATCGTTTCCGACAAAATCGATGCCCCAGGTATAGTGCAGGAAAGGCGGCGTGTAGGAGTTCCAGCCCTGTCCGGCATCGGTGGTGACGAAGATCTTTTCAGAAGAAGGGGAGAGGATATTTACCCCGGCCACCGCCACGCTCATCGAATCGCGAACGGAGAGCACATTGTAGGCCTGGTTGGTCTGTCCGACGATCTCCCAGGTGGCGCCGCCATCCGTAGTGTGGAGCACCGAGCCCGGGAAGTAGAGGCTGGAGGTCACGGTCCAGCCGTTGCGCTCGCTGGTAAATTCGATGGAAGGCAGATCGATATTGGAGCTGCTCAAAGGGGTGGTCTGCTCCTCCCAGGTCAGTCCGCCGTCGGCAGTATGCCAGATGGCCGGCGCCAGGGTATTCTTCCGGGCTGTGATCCAGCCCCGGTTCGCATCGACAAACCATACGTCGGAGACGGAGAAGGCGGTATTCCCGAAACTCAGGTTTTGCCAGTTCTGCCCCCCATCGGTCGTCTTCAGGACCAGAAAGGAGGTGCCGTCCTGCCAACCGCCAACCGCCCAGCCGGTTTGGTCGTCGATGAAATGGACGCTGGCCAGGTCGCGCTGCGTGCCGCTGTTTTGCGCTGCCCAAGTCTGTCCGCCGTCGGGCGTATGGTAGATCTTGCCCGATTCGCCGACGACCCATCCCTTTTGCGGACTGGGGAAATGAACGGCTGTCAACCGCGTTACCTGATCGTAGGGAAAGTTCAGTTCCTGCCAGGTATTTCCACCATTCACGGTGTGGAGAACGGTACTGATGTAGGAGCCGCCCACGGAACTGCCGCCGACGGCCCATCCGTTCTGCCCATCGTCAAAGAACTGAATGCCCGACATCCCCACGCTGGGGTTCATTTTTACGGTCAACCATTCCTGGTTCTGACCGAATGCCGGGAGGATACAAAGACAAAAGAACAGGAGGAGAAGACGAGTGGGCGTTTTCATAAATGAAGTATTTGGATTCTACTGAAGGAAAGTGATTGGACGAACGATGGCCGTCAATTCACTTGGGACTCATATATTTATATTTTCTGTCTGAAAAGATAAATATTATTGCTTAATTTTCATCGCAACCAAATAACTCCCCTGGAGTTTTGATAAAGTCCCCACACGTTTCATCCAATTTAAAAATTAAGGAATCAGGTATTTTAGTCTATGTCATTGGTCGATATAAAAAAGGAAGACTTACAGGTCGAGATCGACGAGGTGTTCAAACTACAGAAAGCGAACAGGTTTGCCGTGGGCCGGACGACTGCCCGAGAGCGCAGGGAAAAACTGGACCGCCTCAAAAAAGCCCTCTTCAGGTACCAACAGGATATTCGCGACGCCATGTATGCCGATTTCCGTAAGCACCAGGTAGAGGTGGATCTCACGGAGTTGTTTACCGTTAAGGACGAGATCAATTTTGTAAAGAAAAACCTCGGTCGCTGGATGTCTCCGCAACCAGTGGGCAAATCCCTCCTGCTCCTGGGGTCGAGATCCTATATTCACTACGAACCCAAAGGGCTCACGCTCATCCTGGCTCCCTGGAACTTTCCGGTTTTGCTTACGCTCGGTCCCTTGGTATCAGCTATCGCTGCGGGAAATTGCGCGATCGTGAAACCTTCCGAATTTGTGCCGCATACCAGCGCTGTTTTGAAGCGCATGCTGGATGAACTGTTCCCCAAAGAGGAGGTCTATCTGCTGGAAGGCGATCTGCATACGGCACAGGCCCTGCTGAGAAAACCGTTCAACCACATTTTCTTTACCGGCTCGCCCGGGGTGGGCAAACAGGTGATGAAATCCGCCTCAGAACACCTGACCTCGGTAACCCTCGAACTGGGCGGCAAGTCGCCGGGGATCGTCGATGAAACGGCCGATCTGCCCATGACGGCGCTGCGGGTCGCCTGGGGCAAATGCGTCAATAAAGGCCAGGTTTGCGTGGCGCCCGATAACCTCTGGGTACAGGAAAGCGTGGCCGAACCCTTTCTGAAAGCCTTTAAGGCGTCCATCCGGCAATTGTACGGAGATTCGGTCCGCAACTCGGTAGACTATGCCCGCATCGTGGATGCCCGGCATTTCCAACGCCTGAAAGGTATCCTGGAAGACGCCCTCGAAAATGGGGCCTCCGTCGAATTGGGCGGCGAACTGGATGCTGCCGATAACTACATCAGCCCGACCCTCCTGCGCGACGTGCCTATGGATTCCAGGGTGATGCAGGAAGAGATCTTCGGTCCCATACTGCCTTTCCGCACTTTTAAAACCCTCGACGAGCCGATCGAATACCTCCGCAAACAGCCTTATCCGCTTGCGCTTTACATCTATAGCAGGAACAAGAAGAATGTCGACCGGCTGATCCGGGAAACCCGGGCCGGCACCACGGCGGTCAATGAAAATAACCTCCATTTTTTCCAAAACCGCCTGCCCTTCGGAGGCCTTAATGAAAGCGGTATTGGAAAAGGACACGGCTATTCAGGTTTTCTGGAGTTTACCAACGCCCGTAGTATCTACAAGCAAGGGTGGCCCGACATGCTGCCGCTGATCACGCCCCCCTATTCCGGATTTAAAAAAAGGCTGGCGGAGCTGATCCTTCGCTGGCTTTAATTTGGCGTAAATTTTAGGGCTATGCAGCCACTGGAAAAACTGGAAGAATGGGCGCCCGATCCCGGTACCTGGACCCGGTCGCGGATACTGGCCCATCCTAAAAGATGGAAGGCGCCCGGGGCAAGGGGAGATCTGTGCTGGGGACTTTCCCGGACAGGTACCGCGACGCTCCACAAAGTGCTGTACCGGTTTTCCGATCATTCCTTTTTCTGCTCCTGCTCCGTTCGGAAAAAGCCCTGTAAACACGTACTCGCCCTGGCTGCCCTCAGCGTGGAGAACCCCGAGTCGCTGGAAGCAGTCCCTGCTTTTCCCGAATGGGTACATGAAAACCTGGACCGGTTGGAACAAAAAAGCACGGCTCCGCTCGCAGCGACCCCGCCCAGTCCGGAAGCGCTCGAACAACGCCGCCGCAACCGGGAAAAACGCCTGGAACGGATGAACCAGGGCATGGAGGAACTCCAGCGCTGGCTGGGAGATACGATCCGGCACGGGGTGGGGCAATTGGACGAACAAGCCTTCGAGCGATTTGCCGCTCGAATGGTCGATGCCAAGCTCGGCAGTATCGGTCGCCGGATACGGAACTGGATAAGGCTTCTCGGCCAAACCGACTGGCAGGAGCAGCTGCTCGGTGAGATGGCGGACCTGTTCCTGCTATTGCGAACCTTCCAACGCACCGAATCGGTGCCGGATGAATTGACCCAGGACCTCGCCCAGATCGCAGGACTGACGATCCGAAAAGAAGAAGTGCTCCAGGGGGTGCCGGTTGCCGGGAGGTGGACCGTCCTGGGGGTAGTGGGCGGCGAGGAAGACAACCTGCGCTTTCGCCGCACCTGGGTCCAGGAGCAAAAAAGCGCGGCTTTTGCCCTCTTTTTGGATTTTGCCTGGGGCGACCAGCCCTTTGCCGATGCCTGGAATCCGGGCGGCCAATTCGACGGCAGCGTGATCTACTACCCCTCCGCCTATCCCTTGCGCGCATTGGTCCAGGACCGGAAAGATGTCCGCATCCGGGATTATCAGATCCGGGGCATTGACTCCCTGGATGCCATGGGCGAACAATATGCAGAAGCCCTATCCCTGAATCCCTGGCTGTCGCGCCTGCCCGTCCTGTTGGAAGCGGTGCGCCCGGTTCGCGGGCCCGACGGGCAATGGGCACTTCTCGATCCCTCCCGGAAGTACCTCACCCTCACCTGTCCGGAGGCCACCGGCTGGACGCTCCTGTCCCTGAGTGGAGGCCAGGGCCTGACCCTCTTCGGGGAGTGGAACGGCGCAACGTTCCTCCCGTTGAGCTGTCTTTCTTCCGGCCGGGTGGTCGATCTCTGTTAAAATTTCCATAACTACGAATTTTTTCGTACAATAAAATTGCATTTACGAAAAGTTTCGTATATCATTGTGTTCGAATCACGCGAAACACATTTCTGATGACAGAAGACAAGCGTTCGAAACCTACGGAATCCGAACTGGAGATCCTGCAGATCCTTTGGGAGCATGGTCCTTCCTCGGTCCGGTTCGTCAACGAGCAGCTCAACCGGAAGCGGGAAGTGGGGTATACCACTACGTTGAAGTTGATGCAGATCATGTTCGAAAAGGGGTTGGCGCGGCGCAATACCGATCATCGCTCGCACATTTACGAAGCAAACGTAGAAGAAGGGGAGACCCAAAAGCGGCTGTTGGACGAGCTGATGGATGCTGCCTTCCGCGGATCGGCATTAAAGCTGGTGGTTCAGGCCCTGGGAAACGGAAATGCATCCCGGGAAGAATTGGATGAGATTAAAGCCTTGATCCGGAAACTGGAATCCGACGAATCATAAAGATATGGGCACCTTTTTTCACCTCCTTCCTGAATCCTGGATCCACGCACTTGGGTGGACCATGGTACACTCGCTATGGCAAGGCGCTTTGCTGGCGCTGTTGTTGAGTGGTTTCAGGGCCGTGTCGGGGCGTCTGGCGCCTCAATACCGCTATGTGGCGGGGCTGAGCGCCATGATCGGGCTCTTCGCCGTTTCGGTAACCACCTTTTGCCTGCAATTGGAGACAGAAGCTATAGCTGGAGATGGCATCCTCATTTCCCTTTCGGGGGTGATCGAAGAAGAGCAGGTTTCTTTCGTAAGTAACCTGACGGCATTTCTCAACCGGCAATTGCCCTTCCTGGTCATCGCCTGGATAGCCGGCCTGCTGTTTTTTACCCTGCGTACTGCCGGCGGATATTGGTATGTGCACCAGCTTCGCCGGACGGGCATGACCCTTTCGGAAGCGCATTGGCAGGTTCGGATGGAACAAATTGCCTCCCGCCTGAAAATCCGCCGGCCGGTCGGCTTGATGGAATCGCTGCAGGTATCGGTTCCCCTGGTGATCGGGCATCTCAAGCCCCTGATCCTGTTGCCGGTAGGGCTGCTCAACCAGTTGAGCCTGGCCGAAGTGGACGCCATTCTGGCACACGAACTGGCCCATATCCGGCGGCATGACTTTCTGATCAACCTCATCCAGGCCTTGTTGGAGACTTTGTTCTATTTCAATCCGGCAGCCTGGTATATTTCCTCCGGCATCCGCGCCGAACGCGAAAATTGTTGCGACGATTGGGCCATAGAGGTCTGCGGTAGCTCCCTGACCTACGTGCATGCATTGGTTCGCTTGCAGGAACGGGCGGTATCCATGCCGCAGTTTGCCCTTTCCATGGCCGGAGGAGGAAAGCCGTTGCTTCAGCGGGTACGACGAATTTTGAATCAACCAAACCATAAAAAAACAATCATGGAACGATTTACAGCAACCCTGTTGCTACTGGCTGCCGCAGCCGTATTCTCGATCAGCGCCAGCCGTCCGGATGTTGGTACGGCCCAGGGCGATGCGGCCCAACCTGTGCTGGTTTCCCTGGAACGGAGCCTGGACAGCATTCCGCCGGCGCCGGCTCTGGTGGAAAAAGAGCGCATTGTCAAGCAAAAAGGAGATCAGGTAATGGAATTGACCGTGGAAAACGGAGAGATCGTCGAGTTTAAGGTCGATGGAGAGGTTATTTCCCCGGAAGAATTTTCAAGGTACCAGAAAGACATCGATGCTATGCAGGCCGATTTGAAAATGCCTCCGCCCCCTCCGCCGCCACCCCCCGCACCGCCCTCCGGCATTGGCGTTCCACCGCCCCCTCCGCCACCCCCTCCGGCTCCCAGGGCGCCCCGGGAACTCCGCATTGAAAAGGAAATTGAGGTCACTACCGATGGCGATGATGAAGGGAAGGTAATGATCTGGAAAGACGAAGACGGCAACCTGACGAAGGTCTACATTGATGATGCAGATGCCCCTGCCCTTATCGATAACCCGGACGAAGAAGAAGTGATCATCCTTCGCGAAGGAGAGGAGCCGGCTATTATAAAAGGGGACAAATTGCGTTTCCAACGGGAAAACGAGGATAAGTTCCGCGCCATTGAGGAAAGGGAAAGGGCCATGGAGGACGAACACCGTGCCAGAGAGGAGGCCCATCGGGAACTGGAAATACGGCAACGCGATATCCAGCAGGAAATGGAGACCTCCATGAGAAACCGGGAGGAAGCGATCCGGAAACGGCAATTTGAAGCCCAGGATATACAAAGGGGGGCAGCCCCATTCCCGGAGAGAGGGAGCCTCAAATCCGCGATCGAACGGGAACTGCGCCGGGATGGCTATATCCGGCCCGACGGCACTTACGAGTTTGAATTATCCGGGAAAAAACTGGTGATCAACGGAAAAAAAGAATCGGAGGTGATCTTTAACAAATACAGGAATATCTACGAAAAGCAGACCGGCATAGAACTGTCGAAGGACTCCAGGATCGAGATCGATGAATGATCGATCCTTCGGTTCCTGCAAAAAAAAGGGCGCCCCACAGGAGGCGCCCTTTTTGTATTCAAAAAAGTGATGTCAGGGAAGAGTGGCAAACGCATCAGCCCACCAGTCGCTTTTTTCCAAAAAAGACAACAGGCAGCAAAGAAGAAAAAAAATGAAGGCGATTGTCACATCAGTGGTGCGCTTTCTCATAATGTTCAAGGATTGCCAGACCATTGCTAAATATTCAATGGTTGGTTGTTAGTAAACCAAAATAGTGAAGGGTAGATGGTCGGACAGATGCGTTCGGGGACAAAAGTAGGGAAAAAAGTAGTGCCTGTAAATAGGGCAGTTTTATATTTTACCAGATGATATTTGTAAGAAATTAATTAATAACAGGTTGTGGAATTTTTTTTTTTCAAAACGAGAAAAATTTCACATTTTTCTCACCACTCTTCCCAATTCAACAGGGAGATCTGCAGCATTTGGGCATCGGACGAAAAAGGGAAGGCAGCTTCCCGGAAACTTGGCGAGCTCCATTTTGCTTTCACGTTGCCTGAAAAGCCGTAGGGTTCAGTGGGAATGCCCCAGATATTTTTATCCAGCCTGCCGTTGTTGTTGAGGTCGTGATAGATCGCCAGTGCATAATCGCCATAAGGGAGGCCGGGGATCTCCATGCGGACCGTTCCTTTTTGTGGGGGAACCCCCTTTCCCCAATAGACTTTGTCCGGGTCAGGAAAATGCTCTTCCCGGTGGAACAAACCGACCCGGATCATTCCGCGAGTGTCGCGAATATTGGCGATTTCAAGCTGGAGGGTACCTTTTTCAGCAGGTTCGGACACGGCCAGGAGAAGGGTTGAAAGTAGTAGTGACAGGATCATAGGTTCTTAAACCCCAAAACGGCGAAAGTGTTTCAGGGCAACGCGGTCATTTCGCGGAGCACCTCCACCATATAGCGCTGCTTGCTCCACAGAATGAAATGGCTGCCTCCTTCGATCATTCGGATATCCAGGCGGGAGCTGTTTACCGCCATGCGCCTGGCGAAGTCGGCATTGCCGGCGGGCACGAGGGTGTCTTTAGTGCCTTGCACCACGGTGACCGGGCAAGTGATCGAGGCCCAGCCGGGAAGCATGGCCTTCAGTTCGGAATAGAGGGGGTGGATCTCCTGGTTGGCCACCACCATGGAGGTGGGCAGGATCCAACGGATCCAGGGGCTGTCGAAGTATTTGCGCCACCATTCCCTGGGCTCCAGCTCCGGATCGATCGAGCCGGCCATTATGAACACGCCATCGACCAGATCGGGGTAGTCCATGGCCAGGCGGGCGACTACCGGCCCCCCGTAGGAGTGTCCCATGACGATGGCCTTGCTGCTCCGGTGCCGCTGGAGGATAGGCGCGAGGGCCGCCGCCTGTAGCTTCAGGGAAGGTTCGCTGCGTCCGAAATCGGAAAACCCGTTACCCGGCCGGTCGACGGCAATAACCTGGGCAAAACGGGTGAGCTGGGTGTCGGCCAGAAAGGTCAAAAACGCAGAGGCAGAACCCGGCGCCCCGTGCACCAGCAAGACCAGCGGCTTGGTCGTATCACCCACCTGGGTATAGTGGATCGATCGCCCGTCTTTTTCAATAGTGAAAAAACGAGGGGCTTCCTGGCCGCGTTTTTCCAGGTAGCGGGCGATGCGGGCATCGCTGCGGCGGAAGGTCATGAGTTCCGACTTGCACATAGCAAATAACAATACCGGTAAAAGAAAAAGGAAATAACGTTTCTTGAGGTGCATGGCTCTTACTCAATTGGTATGGAGTGCGTGACATTCTCGATGCTTGGCGTAGCTGCAATTACGACTCTCCCTTTGGTCTTCCCCGCCTCCTGGATGACGATCCCCTGCCAGTCGTCGCCGCAGGCGTTGTGCAGCCGGCAGCCGTCGAGGATCAGGATACCACCGGGCATCACGGTAATGGCGGCGTTGCGGGGCATGGACACGCGGCAACTGATCTTTAACACGCCGCCGGGGCGTATGGTCAGGTGGCCTTCCAGGTCTTTGGCAGCTCGCCAGTGGATGGAATCCGAAATGAAGATCGTCCGCTCTTCGTGGAGTTCACACCAGTTGGGCTCCAGGAACTTTCGACAACGCAGATCCTCCCGGGAAAGCGCAAATTGGATCCGTCCGATCTGGCAGGGCGACCAGGCGTTCTGGTAGGCATTGTAGTCCATGACGTTGTTGGAAACCAGGGAATCGCATGGCGGCGTGTCGGAAAAATTCCAGCATTTGGGGTGTAGCGGCGTGTCGTCGCATCCGTCGTTTTGGGCCCAGGTATGTGTCAGGGTCAGGATGTGCCCGATCTCGTGGTTGAGAATGAAATTCAGGCTCCATTCGGAGGAATGATTCTCATACCAGCCGGTTATCTTCACGGCGTTGGTCAGGGCGATGCCGCCGCCGTAGGGTTCATAAGTAGGTGAGGCCACGCTGTCGGGGTGGTGAGGCATGACGAAAATATTGAGCACGGTATCGAGTTGGATGCCGTACTTGTCGATCACCTGCCGCCGGGAGCGATTGTCGTTCCGGCCTTTCATGACGTAGTAATACAGTTCGTCGTCGTAGTGGAAATAGACCCCGGTATCGTCCGGATCGCCGGGCCGGGGGGTGAGCTTAAGCCGGTACTGAAGGGGCAGGGCGGGGATGTCGTTGCCGATGGGCAAGAAGAGTTTTTTGTTGGTCTCGATGTCCCGGTTGGCAGCATTGATCAGGGCCTGCGCTTTTTGGATGCCTTCCGGAAAATTGAAATTGCGGGTGGAATCGGATGCGTTCATAAAATGGACGTTCACCCGGAGGTATTTCATGGGGGTGTGGTCGAGGTGGAGGGTGTCCGGAGCGTAGGCGAGGTAGTCGCTGCAAGGGCCAAAACCGGCCGAACGCGTAGCTGCGGGTTCCTGCCATTTCTCCATGTCTTCCGCCGAGGCAAAATGCGATTGCATCCGGGGCGTACATGCGAGCGCTCCGAGTCCCATCGCTATGGAGAAAAGAAAAAGAGGTCTGGACATAATGAGAAAACTATTTTGAGAAGGCGGCGACTTTCCGCTGCCGCCTTCTCAAAAAGAATTTTCAGGTATTTAACCCGCCGCAGACGCTGAGCACCTGACCGGTGACATAGGCCGAGAGGTCGGAGCCGAGAAAAGCGCAGAGCTGACCCACTTCTTCGGCTTTGCCGAAGCGTTTCAAAGGCACGTTGGTCAGGTAGGCCTCCCGGGTCTTTTCGTCGAGGGCGTCGGTCATGTCGGTCTCGATGAATCCGGGCGCCACGGCATTGCAGCGGATATTGCGGGAGCCCAGTTCCTTGGCGATGGATTTGGTAAAGCCGAAGATCCCGGCCTTGGAAGCGGCGTAGTTCGACTGTCCGGCGTTGCCGAAGTCGCCCACCACAGAGCTCATATTGATAATGGACCCGCCTTTGTTCTTCATCATGGACCGGACGGCGTGTTTGGTCAGGTTGAAGACCGATTTCAGGTTGGTATGAATAACCTCGTCCCACTGTTCTTCGCTCATGCGCAGGATGAGGTTGTCGCGGGTGATCCCGGCGTTGTTGACCAGCACGTCGATGCGGCCGTAGTCTTCCAGGACCTGATTGATCAGGGTTTCGGAATCTGCATAGGAACTGGCGTCGGAGCGATAGGCTTTGGCGTTGCTGCCCAGCGCTTTGAGCTCATCGGCGATGGCGTTGGCCTTTTCGGCGGAAGAGTGGTAGGTGAAGGCCACATGGGCCCCGTGTTCGGCGAAAACACGCACCATGGCTGCGCCGATGCCGCGGGAGCCCCCGGTGATGAGGGCGACTTTGTCTTGAAGGAGTTTCATATAGATCGATTAATTTATGCCAGGGATGCTCGGCCCGACCATTCCTGGCATTTTATTTCGCAAAGGTAAACAAGTTTGAAGAAATGGGGATTTCCAAATGCAAGCCGTCGTAGGCCAGGAACATGCCCGACGGTAACTGTCGGGCGATATCCGAATACCTCCCCATATGGTGACTGATGTGGGTGAAATAGGCTTCCCGTGGCCTCACTTCTTCCACGAATTGGATCGCTTCCTCCAGGTTGAGGTGCGAGTAGTGGGGTGTGTGATGCAGTGCGTTGACCACCAATATTTCCGTGCCTTTGATCGCCTTCATGCTTTCTCCGGAAATGGTTTTCATATCGGTGATATAGGTGAAAGGGCCGAAGCGGAATCCGAGAATGTCCATACCTCCGTGCCAGATCGAAA
The DNA here is from genome assembly GCA_020636275.1 of Lewinellaceae bacterium. Classification (GTDB taxonomy): domain Bacteria; phylum Bacteroidota; class Bacteroidia; order Chitinophagales; family Saprospiraceae; genus JADJTT01. Next base: position 127,824 of record JACJYD010000003.1, read on the forward strand.
AAGGCAAGATTGGTAGCTCGTTGACGGAAAAGGGGACCAGGGCCTGGATGGGAAACAACTTCATCCGCGGTGCGCCAGGATAGGGGTTGGCCTCAAAGACGTAAGCAAATCGGGCGCGCACGTCGTCCAGTACCCGGGGCAATCCATAGATGGGCATATTTTTCTGCTGCCGGAAATTGAAAGGCCGCACATCGTCCAGGCCAATGATGTGGTCGTTGTGTTCGTGGGTGAGCAAGACGGCATGCAGCTCATGCACGCCTTCCCGCAGCATTTGCTGCCGAAAGTCGGGACCCGCATCTATGGCGATCTTCGTGCCCGCCCATTCGACCAGCAGGGAGGTGCGCAAACGGTAATCCCGGGGGTCGGCAGAACGGCACACGGGGCAATCGCAGCCGATCACGGGAACCCCCTGGGAGGTGCCGGTGCCCAGGAATACAGCTTTTAACGAGGATGGGCTCATTCTTCCGCCTCCTTTTCGTCGAGCGACCGGGTGACTTTCTGGAGAAACTTCTGAGAGGCTTCGCTGAGCCGGCTCTCGTCGACCTCAATGACGCCCAGGATCTCGAGCAGGGTATTTATGCGTCCCTCCGTTTCGAAAAATTTATTGATAACCACCACCTGCCGTTGCTGGACGATGCAATAGCCCGACTGGAAAGTGCCTTTTTCGTAAAGGACCGAGTAATCCAGCTCCTGGAACAAGGTTTCCAGTTTTTTCAGCGTATAGGTGTTGTATTTAAAATCCATATCTCCGGGGTTTCATTACACAGGCCGAAAGATACTAAATCCTGTTTGCGAAAAGGATTCCTTGTGGAAACTTAAGTAGTGCGACAAACCAGAGTCATCTTTCTATTGTACACAAATTGTTAAAGAGTGAAGGGGAAGCGTGAAGGGATTCCTATATTGTGGGATCATAAAAAATGGAGTTATGAAACGTAACGGGATGACATTTCTGGTCTTGATCTTCGTATTGGGCCTGGCCCCAATCCTTTCTGCCCAACCCCGGTTCGGCGCCGGGATCGTAGCGGGGATCAATGCTTCGCAGATCCAGGGGGATGACAGTGCCGGGTATAACCGCCTCGGCGTCCGGGCGGGGTTCCGGGGGATCGTCCATCTCTCGGAAAAATCAGACTTCGGGCTCGATCTGCTGTACAGCATGCGCGGAAGCACCACCGAGCTCGTTCCCAACAACAATTCACTTCGGTACGTGATCCACCTCGACTATATCGAGGTGCCGGTCTGGATATCTTACAAGGACTGGCTGTCGCCCGACGGGTACTACCGCCTGCAAGGGTTCGCCGGGCTCAGCTACGGACGCCTGTTCAATACCCGGGTCGTGGATGTCATCATCCTGGAAGATGAGCAGGACAATTTCGCCAAAAACGATCTCAGTATTACCCTGGGGGCCGCCTATCACTTGAGCCGGAGGTTTTCCCTGGGTGTGAATTATACCCGCTCTGTAGTACCTTTGTACGATAACCGGAAATTCCTCAACAACGTGGGATTGCCCCGGTACAAGCAACGTCTTTGGGGGTATTTCCTCTCCTTCCAGGGCGTGCTGGAGTTTTAGGTTTCCATTTTTTCTTATCGAAAAAAAATAAATTATGCGTCATTTACTATTCCTCGTCCTGGCTGCGTGGAGCCTGACGGCCTGCAACCAGCCGCCAAAGAACCCCGCCACTGATACCCCTGCTCCCGCCTCTGCCGCACCCGCTGCCCCGGCGGAAACTTTGCCCGGCGTTCCCATGGAGATCCTCCAGAACCTCTGGGAAAATTGCGATGGGGTGGATTACGTGTATTACGACCTGCCCATCTCCATGAGCCTCGACAACCAGCCTTCCATCCGGAACGCGCTGTCGCAGGTCGCCAAGCAGCCTGCGCCGATGCAGCCGCAGTGCAAACCGATCGGGCGGATCTTTTTCATGATCAAGGGAGAAAATGTGGTGGTGGCCGAATTGTACTTCTCGAAAGGGTGTACCTACTTCATCTTTTTGGAAAATGAAAAACCCACCTATTCCAATTACATGACCCCACAAGGGGTGGAATATTTCAACAATATTTTCAGGCAGGCGGGTTATCCGACGGTCGAATAAAATCTCTGTTCGTCTGATGGGGAAATTTGCAGTGATCGACCTGGGGACCAACACCTTTCACCTCCTCATCGTAGAATCGGGGCCCGATGGAGGGTTGGTGGAACTGGACCGCGAGCGCCGGTTCATCAAACTGGCGGAGGAGGGCATTCACCGGATCGGACCGGCAGCCTGGGATCGCGGTATCCGGGCGCTCGAGGATTTTACGGCGGTGCTCCGGGCCAATGACGTGGAAAAGGTGCGCGCTTTCGGTACCGCCGCGCTGCGCACAGCCGCCAATGGCCCGGATTTCGTGCGGGAAATTAAAGCCCGCACCGGCATCGAGGTGTCGATGATCCCCGGCGAAGAAGAGGCCCGGCTGATCCACCTGGGCGTGATGCAGGCCGTTCCGCCTTTTTCCGGCCGTTCCCTGATCATGGATATTGGAGGCGGCAGCGTCGAGTTTATCCTGGCCGACGACCACGAAGTATTCTGGGCCAAAAGTTTTCCGATCGGAGTCGCGGTATTGTACAAGGATTTCCACCGGTCCGATCCGATCTCGGTATTGGAGATGGAGGAAGTGCGCGAGCACCTGGCTGCGGTGCTGGTTCCGCTAAGGGAAGCTATTCAGCGCTTTCCGGCGGAGGTGCTGATCGGCGCTTCCGGTACCTTCGATGTACTGGAGGACGTATTGGCGCGGGAAAAACCCTTTCCCAATTACGGCCGTTTTGCGGTCGACCGCTTTTATCCATTTTTCCGGAAATTACTCCCCACGACCCTGGCCCAGCGCCTGGCCATGCCGGAGGTGCCGCCCGAGCGGGCCGACATGATCATCGTAGCCCTGGTATTGGTGGATTATGTCCTGAACCTGGCGCCCTTTCGGGAGATCCTGGTATCTCATTATGCGATGAAAGAGGGGATGCTCGTGGAGTTGATGCGGGAATAGACCGGTTGGTTAAAAAAGGGCATTCAGCCCCAGGCCGATCCAATTGCCCCGGTGGATGGCCCCTACCCCTGATTCGTTGAAATAGGTGTTTCCCGTGAATGGCGTTCCTTCGGCTTCCCCGGCATCGGCCTGATGCCAGGTATAGTGGAGCATGATCTTTAGATTTTTCCGGTTGAGGTACCAGTTCAGGCCTGCGTCGAAGGTGGTTTCCCTCCCGGATGAAACACCGACCGCGGCGGCGGCGGCTTGCCCGGCAAGGTCGGAAGCACCGTTAAAATTCATGATCATAAAGGCCGGTTCGATAAAATAGCGTTTCCCGGCGATCAGGTTGTATCCGGCGCGGAGGTGCCCGGTTTGGGCGAAATTGTCATCCCGCCACATCCAGTTCCATTCGCCGTCGAGGTTGAGCGGGCCCCAGTTGAAAAGGAGATCGGCCGAAGCGGCGTATGATTTTTCGAAAAGGCCGGTGGGGCCTTGCCAGGAGGCTCCTGCCCCCAGGGAAAGGCCTTTCCGGGCGCCGAAGTAATTGATGTCGTAGCCGATGCCGTATTTCGTCTGTTCCGGGTCGCCGAGGTAGACCACCACGCGTCCCACCAGTAAGGGCGAGAACCGGCTGCCTGTTGAATTGCCGCTATTGCTTTGGTAGACCGGATTGAACATGCCGAAATTGTAGTTCAATCCCCATTTTTTCCCTTCGGGAAGGATCAGTCCACCCAAATTAATCCCCAGGGCCCGTCCGGGCCCCGTCCCGGTCAGGTGTTGCCGGATATAGGTTTGCGACATGGCTTTTTCCATGGAGTTGACCGACCAGCCGGAGGTGATGCTCTCCCGGCTCAACTGGGGCCGGAAATAGCCACCCACCAGATTGAACGCCTCCGCGTTTTTGCCGACCTTCCATTGCAAAAAGGCATCCCAGATATAAAATTTGGGCGAACTGAGGTTGTTGGCCGATCCGATCATGCCCGTCAATACATCTTTCCCGATGCCGTCGAATGCAGCAGCCAGGGTGAAATGCAACCCTTCATAGGGTTGTGCTTTTATCCCGAACCGGCCGCGGCGCAGCAGCACATTGAAGCGGTCGTCGACCGGTTTGAAGGTTTTGTCCGAGGCGTCGTACACTTCCTCCCCCATGCTGTAGTTGGCCCACAGCTGCAACATTACAAAAGGCTCGATGCGGGCGCCTTCTTTTTGCTTTAGCCACCGGTCAAACCCTTGTTGGGATTGGACACTGCTGAGCGGCAAAAGAATCAAAAGTACGGCGAAGGCCGGGATCCGGTTTTTCATTTCAAAAAATTTAAAAGAAAGGGTGGTGACCGAAAAGCCACCACCCCCTGTTCCAATACTCACCCAAATTTATTAAAAAGACACGGCGACTATAGGCCCTCGTATCTAGTTTCTTAAGTAATGCGACGTAATTAATTTGTAAATACTGCGGCCACCGGCCTCAGTGTTTACAAATTAATTATGTCAGAGAACCTAGTGCGGTAATTTATCTTTTACCACCCCGTATACAAACGTGCCCAAAATGGCGCTGAGCAAAAGGACGATTGCAAAGAAGAAGCCGTGGCCCAGGAGAATGAACATCGGTCCGGGACAGCAGCCGGTGATGGCCCAGCCCAATCCGAAGATCACCCCGGCCCCAATATGCCGGGTTACGTTCAATTTCATGGGGGTATAGCTGACCACATTTCCATCGAGGGTCTTGATCGGCAATTTTTTCATAGCGTACATCAGAATGGCGCCCACGATCACAGCCGTGGAGATGATGCCATACATGTGGAAGTTTTCAAAGCGGAACATTTCGTGGATCCGGAACCAGGAAATGGCTTCCGATTTCGTGAGGATGATCCCGAAAGCGATACCTACCAGGAAAAAGCTGAAAATTCGCATACCTGTTGATTTTTTTGGTTAACCGAATAAAAGTGGAAGGATACCCCATGTCATCAGCAAGCCGCCGATGAAGAATCCGATCACGGCCAGCAGGGAGGGCAACTGAAGGTGGGCCAGCCCTGAGATGGCATGCCCGGAGGTACATCCGTCGCCATAGCGGGAGCCAAAACCAACCAGAAACCCGCCGACGATCGCCAGGACGATCCCGCCGGCATTGTGAAAATTAAACCAAAAGGTATTGAACAGGCCGCTCCCCTCGTCGGTTGTCAGGTAGTATTCGATGTTCCAATCCTTTAGATGGGCGATGGTAGAACCCGAAATATCCACCGGGTCGGGGCTGGACAGAAACTGGGCCGCGATGAAACCGCCGACCACCGCACCGCCGACGAAGGCCAGGCGCCAGTATTCGTCCTTAACATTGAACTTGAAGAATTCAAATTTCTTGCCGGCTCCGGCAAAGGTACACATGCTCTTGAAAGCCATGGAAACGCCGAAAGAGCGTCCCATCCAGGTCATTGTAAAGAGGATCAGTGCAATAGCAGTTCCCGAGACCGCCCAGTGCCAGGGTTGACTCAGGAAACCTAACACTCCGGTAGATTCCAGTAGAAGTGGCTCCATATGAATTGTTCGATTTTTTCTCTTTTATCGCCGGAACGAAGAGCAGTAGTACTCCGTCCTGACTGTTGAAATTTTATAGCGTCCCGGCTGCTACCTGGTCGATCACCTGCTTCAGCGTGTAGGCCGATTGCATGCCCGAACGGCTCCATTTGACCTGGCCGTCCTTGAAGAGCATAAAGGTCGGGACGCCCTGGATGCCCAGTTGGGAAGCCAGCATGCGGTTTTGGTCTACATCCACCTTTACGATCGATGCCTTTTCTCCGATCTCTGCAGCAACTTCCTTCAAAATGGGATTCATCGCTACGCAGGGGCCACACCAGGTGGCAAAGAAGTCAACGAGAACCGGTTTTTCCCCATTTATTAATTCCTGAAAAGACACTTTTTTTTCCATATTGTTCGCAAAATTTTCTGCCGTAGGTAATTGTATTTTTGTCCAAGCACTTTTTATGCAACAAAGTTATTGGGGCTACCTGTTCAGGTCAGTGATGTATATCACCGATGGGTGATCAAAATCACGCTTTCAATTCGAGTAAAGCCCTAACTTGCTTCAGGAAAATTTATCTCGGGGCTAACCTGGAAATTAACGATAAACACATGAAAGAGAGATTACCCGCCTCCCTTCAGCGCATTGCCAATGCCATGGAACCTTTGTTGCAGTCCACCCCCGCCGCGATCCGGAAGATCGTTCAGGAAGCCGGGGTCGAACCGGAGGACCTCCAGGCCTGGGCGGATTTCGGACATCCGGTAGCGGATAGCTACGGACGGAAACTAGCCTACGACGGTGGGCATTTTGAGATCATGGCTATGTCCTGGAACCCAGGCGATGTCTCCGGCATTCACGACCACGGATATACCCAATGGGGCGCCGTACAGGTTTTCGGTCCGGCCGAGCATGCGACCTTCCTTTGCGAAGACGGCATTCTCCACACCTGGTCGCGCGGGTACCTCAAGCCTTACCAGGTGATCGCGGTCAGCCATGATCTGGTGCACCAGATGGGCAATACCTCCGATAAACCTTTCTTTACGCTTCACGTGTACGGCATGGATCGCGAGATCGAAAACGTGACCGGCGATGCCCGCGTCTTCGACCTGCTCGACAACAAGATCCAACGCGTGGATGGCGGGGTGTTTTACAACCTGCCTCCGGAAGCGATCAAAAAACTGGAGGAGGCCCCCCGGGGCGACTTCCCCACCCGATTGCGCCATCTGGTCGAACTGGCTCGTCGACTCCAGAAAATGGAAGCAGCAGGACTGAAAGGCAGCGCCGAAAAACTGGACACGATCGCGGAGTTGATCTTTTCAGGGGAACAATACCGGAAGTTCATTTATTACCTCGAGCAGATCACGGATGAACAGTTTCACCAAACGGATTCGGCTGCCTGGAATGTCATCAATTGGGAACTTAAAGAAGCCGCCCGGTTTCAGGACCAGTGGCTCAAAGATCACCGTGGGGCAGACCCGTTCCACCAATATGCCGAATGGTACGACGCCCTTATCGGCAAACCATGCCTCTACGGATTCATGGCCAATTATCTCCGCTTTTTTCAGGAGCGGTATTCCATCCCCTTTTCCCGTCAACGGGTATTGTCGCTCGGCTCCGGCACTGGACTGACAGAAGCTTTCATGATCGAGGAACTGGGGCTCCCCTACAACCAATTGCTGGGTATCGACGTATCGGATGCCATGTTGCAGGTCGCCGGTCGCCGCATCCAGGTCCAAAAAGGCGATGTGCTCGATCTGGATCCCAAAAACGGGACCTGGGACCTGGCTTTCAGCGGGCTGAACGTGTTTCACTACCTCGACCACAACCGCCTGGATGAAGCCATTCAGCGCACGGCCGGGATCGTGCGGTCCGGGGGCTATTTTCTGGGAGATTTCATCACGCCCGATCACATCCGCTGGTATCCCAACGTGGCGTATTCCGACGACCGGCAGACGATCTCTTTGCGCAATCCCAATCTCGTGGAGGAGGAAGGACACATCTTCCAGGAGAGCGAGATCATAAACGTGCGGTTTCAGGAGGGGAAAATGCGGGTTTCCTATTCGGGCAAACACCGCCGCTTTTTGCCCCCGATGCACCGGGTGCGAGGCTACTTCGAAAATGCTTTTGGCGGGAAGGTCGATCTCTACGACGCCGTCACTCTGACGCCGATCCCGGAATTGGCCGATTCCTGTGTGTCGACGCGGTATATCGTCGTTGCGCAAAAAAATTAGGGGGCAATTTACTCAGCGTCCACTTCCAGGAGTGAATAAAGTTCCTCCAACGAAGCTACCGGCCGCATACACGACTGCTCTTGGCAGACATAAATCCAGACCGGATCACCGGCAGGGCGTCCTTCCAGCAATGGAAAGGCATTGCTCTCCGTTTCACTCGGCAATAGCACGGCATGGGGCAGGAATCGCTTCCGGACCTGGTTGGCCATTTCGGTAGCGGCCGGTCCGATCAGGGCGATCTCGTAGGCGCCGTAGGATTCGATCAGCCATTGGCTCCACCAATTGACATGAGCGGCAGGGTGCTCGCTCATCGCTTTTTTCATCGTCAATAACATCCGGGCGGCCCGCTCTGACAGGTCGGAACGGCCGTACAACAGCCCCAATTGATGCAGGACCTGGCGCATGGCGCTGTTGCCGGAAGGCAGTTCCAGGTCCTGGGTGTCTTTGGTGCGCACGATCAGTTTTTCTCCCCGTAGTGCATTGGTATAGAACAATGCCCCGTTCAGATCGGCGAAGGTGGCCAGGGCATCCTCCGATAGTATCAGGCTTTTTTGCAGCCATTCGGCATCCCAGGTGATGCGATGGATATCGAGGAGGGCTTGTGCCAGGAACGCGTAGTCTTGCAGCAGTGCTTCCTGATGGGTTTTACCCTGTGTCGATACGCGCAAAAGGCTTTTTTTGTCTTTGCTCCAAAAAGTAGCCAGCAGGAATTGAACGAGCCCCAAGGCTTCCCTCCGATAAGACTCGTCGCCGGTTACTTCAAAGGCCCGGGCAAAGGCTGAAACGACCAGTGCATTCCAGCCGAGGAGGACCTTGGTGTCGCGTTTGGGGCGGGTACGTTTGTCCCGTTCACGGGCTAGGATCCGGAAGACCGCTTGCAGGTCCTCATCCTCTGCAGGCACAGCCTGGAAGAGGATATTCGTTCCTTCCCAATTGCCTTCTTTTTTGAGACTGAATATTTTTACAGCTTTTTCGAAGAGCCCGGCCGGAAGGATCTTTTCCAGTTCGCCCCAGCTCCAGGTGTAGTATTTTCCTTCCACCCCTTCCGATTCGGCATCGAGGCCGCTGTAGTAGGCTCCTTCGCCGGAACTCAGGTCGCGCCGCAGGAATTGAAGGGTTTTGTCGAGGTGGTCTTTCCAGCGGTTCTGGCCGGTGATGCTGTAAACGTCGGCGAGGAGCCGGGCAAAAAGGGCGTTGTCGTACAGGGTTTTTTCAAAATGCGGGATGCGCCACTGTCTGTCGACCGCATAGCGGGCCAGTCCGCCGCCGACCGCATCGTAAATCCCGCTCCGGAGGATCTTGTCGAGCGAAAAGAGCAAGTGCCCCAGGGCCGTATCGCTCTTGGTGAAAAAGTGGTAATGCAGCAGGAACTGGAGTTGGAGCAGGTCCGGGAACTTGGGCGCCTCTCCGAAGCCCCCTGTTTCGCGGTCGAATCGCTTGGTCAGTTGTTCGAAGGCCTGATCGGCCGGGCCGGAGGGGAAAGGGGAGGCGAAAAACGACAGCTCCGGTGCGGGGGCTGTGTCTTCCCGGTTTAGTTCCTGCAAACTGCGGGTGATGCGTTCGGCTTGTTGCTCTACAGCCTGGCGGTTTTCCCGGAAATTGTAGAGCACGTATTGCAGGGCTTGGAACCAGGCCATTTGTTTAGCGCCGGGTTCGGGAGGAAAGTAGGAACCGGCGAAAAAAGGCTTTCCATCCGGAGTCAGAAAACAGTTCAAGGGCCAGCCGCTGGTCCGGTTGAGCAGGTGGCCGGCTTCCATGTACAGGGCATCTAGATCGGGCCGTTCCTCGCGGTCGATCTTGATATTGATGAAAAATTCGTTCATGAAGGCCGCAATGTCCGCATCCTGGAAGCTTTCGCGTTCCATGACGTGGCACCAGTGGCAGGTGGCGTACCCGATGCTGATCAGGATGGGCTTGTCTTCTTTTTTTGCCCGGGAAAGGGCTTCTTCGCCCCAGGGGTGCCAATCAACGGGATTGTTGGCGTGTTGGAGCAGGTAGGGGCTGGTTTCGTGACGGAGCCGGTTCATGTTTTTTTATAAGCGGACGGGCCCGGCCCGTCCGCTTATCTTTTTATTGAGCAGCTTGCCAGGCGAGTATTCCTCCCTGGAGGTTGTACAGGCTTTTAAAACCGGCATTTTGCATCATCTGGCAGGCAGCGGAGCTGCGGCGGCCGCTGCGGCAATAGACCAGGTAAGTTTTGTCCTTGTCCAGGGCATTGATCTTATCCTGGAAATCGAGGGCTTTCACATCGATGTTGACAGCGCCTTGGATGGTGCCCTCGGCGACTTCAGCCGGGGTGCGCACGTCGAGGACGACGGCCCCGGGGTTGTCCTGCATCAGTTTTTTAAAGGCAGCGGCATCCACATCCTGATACGCCGGCGTTTTGGCCGGAGCCGGTTGGGCGGAAACCGTTTCTGCCGGAGCCGGAGTGCTTTGCTGAGCAGTACCGCTGCAGCTGTACAGCAGGGAAAAAGAGGCGATCAGGGCAAAGGCCGGAAGGAGGGAAAATAGTTTCTTCTTCATGGTAGAATAGATGAGAAATGTGCTAAAAATAGTTCTTGTGGTTATTCAGTGCTTTCCCGGGGCATGGTCAGGCTCCAAATGCCCCGCAGGTCGTCAATCTTGTATCCGGTGGCTTCATCCTTCGGATACATGTATTTGATGATGGTGTAATTATCTTCGGTAAGCGTTTCACCTTCGACGCCGTGGCAATTCAGGCACATGGGCTGGACGAAGATGGGCTGGTAGTAGGCTACCGTATTCGGGTCGATGGCTTCAACCAGGGGCTGAAGTTCCTTGCCGGCTTCTTTTTGCCGGGCGTATTGTTCCAGGACGGCTAATTCCCGCTCCGTAGGCGTGTCGTTTTTCGCATTGCGCAACTTAGTGCTCGTGCGTCGGATCTGAACGCCGTGGCGAACGGCGAGGGTGTCGACGAGGGGAATGGCGATGTAACTGCAATATTGAGCGGCCCTGGCTACGCCCCCGTCGTTGAGGCTTTTGGTCAGGGCGCTGGTCATGATCATCCCGACCTCCTTGGTGATGTCTTGTCCTTGGCGAACGTATTTGTCCTGTTCTTCAGGCGACAATTTTCCGGAAGAACAGCCGGTCCAGAGTAAAAGAGTAAACGCGAAAATGGAAAATAGCTTCATAAAAAACTTTTTTTGGAGGGAACGAGCTACCGTTCCCTCCTTTTTTTCTTTTCAGGCTACTGCTGCAATGGCGGAGTCAATGACTTCCTGCGAGATGGTGGTCGGGCAGGTATATTCCGATTTTGGTACGTCAGACGCTTCAATGGCGCGCCATCCTTCGACGACATCCACGAGGTGTTGAATACCCCGGGCCCGGAGAATGGAGGCCATGATCGTAGAGCGGTAGCCGCCCAGGCAATGCAGGTAATATTTTTCGTTCCGGTCGAGCTTGTTCATGTTCTGGTTGACGTAATCGAGCGGGAAGTTGGTCGCTCCGATGACGTGGTGCGAGAGAAACTCCGTAGGTTTTCGCACGTCGACCACGATACCGTCGAGGCCTTTTTCCATTCTGGAAGCCAGTTCCGGCGCAGTGATGGAGTCGATCGTTTCGACCGGCTTACCGGCTGCTTTCCAGGTTTCGAAGCCCCCGTCGAGGTAGCCGATGGTGTTGTCATAACCCACGCGGGCCAGACGCGTGACGGTTTCTTCTTCCCGGCCGACCGGTGCGACGATCACGATGGGCTGCATCAGATCGGTGATCAGCGCGCCCACCCAGGGAGCGAAGTTGTCGTGGATACCGATGTAAACGGACCCGGGGATGAAACCCGACTTGAATTCGGATTCGAGGCGGACATCCAGGATCAGGGCGCCTTCGCTTTCCACGGTCATTTCGAATTCTTCCGGATTGAGGGCGACCACACCACGCTGCAATACGGTGTCGATGCTGCCGTAGCCCTGCTTGTTGAGGGCGGCATTTTTGGCGAAATACTGAGGCGGGGGCATCAGCCCTGCGGTCACTTCGTTGATGAATTCCGCCTTGGTCATGTTGGCGCGCAAGGCGTAGTTGGTTTCTTTTTGGTGGCCCAGGGTATCCCAGGTTTCACTGCTCATGTTTTTGCCGCAGGCAGATCCGGCGCCGTGTGCGGGGTAGACGATCACCTCGTCTGGCAGGGTCATGATCTTGTTGCGGAGGCTGTCGTAGAGCCAGCCCGCGAGGTCTTCCTTGGTGATGGAACCGGCTTTCTGCGCCAGGTCGGGGCGGCCTACATCGCCGATGAAGAGGGTGTCTCCCGTGAAGATGGCGTAGTCTTTCCCCTGCTCGTCACGGAGCAGGAAAGTGGTTGATTCCATCGTATGGCCCGGGGTGTGCAGCACGACGAAGGTCAGTTTGCCGACTTTGATCTCCTCGCCGTCCCGGGCTTCGTGCTTGGCGAACACCGTCTGGGAATTCGGACCGTACACGATGGTCGCGCCAGTCTTTTTGGCCAGATCGACGTGTCCGGAGACGAAGTCGGCGTGGAAGTGGGTTTCGAAGATGTATTTCAGTTTAGCCCCTTCGCGTTCCAGTTTCTCCAGGTAGGGCTGGGTTTCGCGAAGGGGGTCGATAATGACGGCCTCGCCTTCGCTTTCGATGTAGTAGGCGGCTTCCGCCAGACATCCGGTATAAATTTGTTCGACTTTCATGAATCCAGTTTTTTTGTTGAATAGAGTCTCCAATGCTCGTTTTTAAGATTGTGATTAGGCTCTTTTGACCAATTGTACGGTGCGATGTACTTCGTACCAACCACCGCCGTTGTAGACATTTTTAACGCCGCGGGCGGCCAAGAAGTTGGCGGCCATGCCGCTGCGATTGCCGGAGGCACAGAAAAGAATGATGGGGCCATCCATTTTCAGGAATTCTTCCACGCGGCCGGGCACTTCGCCCAGGGGGATATTGAAGGAACCAGGTACATTTCCCATTTGAAATTCCCAGGTTTCACGTACGTCAATCAGGATGGCATTGGGTTGCTGAATCAAATCACGAAGCTGCATAAGATCATTTAATTTTAAAAGGTTTCTTTAAAGTTCGGAAAAACAGTGAGGTGAAGTCTTTTTTTTCAAAAAAAATCGTCAAGATGATTTTTGTCATTGACAACACAAAGATAGCGGGATGGTTGAAGCCGAGTCAGTGACAGAGATCACGAAACGAATGCAAAGATGAAAGAGGGGTAGCGTGCCGGAAAAGAAAAGGGTTAACCTGTGCAGGTTAACCCTCCCAATGAAAATCGAACAATTTATACTGGATGTGTTTTTCGTCGGGTGAAGCTTGAATAACACCGCCGCCGGGGGCGGCGGTGTTATCCAAAAGGGGTAGGTAACCAATATTTTCCCTATGAAAGCAAGCTGGCGGGCAATAGGACGTAACCCCTCTAACATCCACTCGCCCACCAGCTATCTCTTAATGACAAGCCACTCGTGTCTAAAGTAGTGCGACAAAATTAATCAAGCATATTTCGCCGCCACCGGCGGCGAAATATGCTTATAAACACTACGGCCGATGGCCGCAGTGTTTATAAATTAATTATGTCAGAGAACTTAAGCACTAGAGTTCTGTATTCTGCTCGACGAAATCCGTTTTCGGAATATTGGAATCCATCAAGGTATTAAATCCGCCTTCCACGTTGACCAGTTTGTCAAAACCTCTGGCCTTGAGGATGGAGATCGCGATCATGGAGCGATATCCGCCCATGCAGTGCAGGAAATACTGCTTGTCGCGATCCAGCATTTGCATGTTCTTATTAATAAAATCGAGCGGGAAATTCACTGCGCCTACGACATGCTGGGAATTGAATTCGCTTTCCCGGCGCACATCGAGAATGTTGATATTGCGTTTGTAGAGCTCGACGATGTCCGTCACATTCACTTCCTGAACGGTATCCACGTCTTCGCCGGCAGCGAGCCAGGTGTTGAAGCCACCTTCGAGGTAGCCGATGGGATTGTCATAGCCAACCCGGGCCAGACGGTCGACCACCTCCTGTTCGCGGCCAGGTTCGCAGACGAACAGGATCGGTACTTGCAGATCGGTGATCAAGGCGCCTACCCAGGGGGCAAAGTTATCGTCGATCCCGATGAAGATCGAACCGGGAATAAACCCATGGGCAAAGACCTCCTGATGCCGGGTGTCTATGACCAGGGCATTTTCGCCTTCCCAGGCTGCTTTAAAAGCGCGGACGCTGAGCGGCTTGATCCCTTTATGGCGTACGGTTTCGATGCTTTCATACCCCATCTTGTTCATCACGGCGTTCTTCGGGAAATATTGCGGAGGGTCAACCAGCCCCGTGGTTACTTCCTTGACGAATTCTGCCTTCGTCATTGGGCGCAGGGCGTAGTTGGTGCGTTTTTGATCGCCCAGGTAACCCCAGGTCTCCTTGCTCATTTTTTTGCCGCAGGCCGAGCCGGCGCCATGCCCCGGGTAAACGATCACATCGTCGCTCAGCGGCATAAGTTGCGTGTGCAGGCTGTTGAACAAGTGCCCGGCGAGATCTTCGCGGGTCAGATCGGTCTTGACGGCGAGGTCCGGGCGTCCGACATCCCCCAGGAAGAGGGTGTCGCCCGTGAATATAGCGTAGTCTTTTCCGTTTTCGTCGCGGAGCAGGTAAGTGGTCGATTCCATAGTGTGGCCCGGCGTATGCAAAACGACGATGGTGGCATTACCGACCTTGAATTCTTCTTTATCCTTAGCTATATATGCCTTGTAATTGGGTTGGGCTGTGGGGCCGAAAACGATCGTACAACCCGTTTCTTTGGCTAGTTCGAGGTGGCCTGAAACGAAGTCGGCGTGGAAGTGGGTTTCCATTACGTATTTGATCTTGGCGTTATCGGCCTTCGCGCGTTCGAGGTAGGGTTCGACTTCGCGCAAGGGGTCGATAATTACAGCCTCTCCGTTGCTTTCAATGTAATAGGCGGCTTCCGCCAGACATCCGGTGTACAATTGTTCCACTTTCATAATGAGGGATGATTTGGTGAAGGAAAAGTATTAATAAATGAACATTCTTTCATATAAGCAAGCACAAAGAGTCTATAGGAAGACAGCGTAAAATTAGTGTCGGAGTAAATAGTTTTCAGTGATGTTTATCACGAATGCAGAATGATTTTTGTCACTTCAATCCCATACTTCCAAATATTCCGGCGGCACCAGTTTATCGGTGATCAGGTTGGCAATTCCGCCGTCGAGGTTAAACACGTATTGGAACCCGCCGTTGGTCATATAGGTACAAACCCTGATACTTCGCCGGCCGGAGTTGCAGTAGACAAAATAGATGTCGTCCTTGTCCAGTTGCTCGAGTCGATCCCAAAAATCTTCCCCGAGGAAATCGATATGGATAGCATGGGGCAAGATGCCGGTGATCAGCTCATCTTTTGTGCGTACATCCAGGATCTTTGCATCGGGCGATTGCTCAAATTCTTTCCAAAAGTCTTCCGAAGAAAGGTTGTTGAGCAGGTTTTTTAAATAGTTCCATCTGGCAGTTTTACAGGTCATAAACTTTGGGGAGAAGAATGCTGCCGGGGTCGCGCATTTATTAGTTATAGTACTTTTATTTTTTCCCCGCCTGGAGGGCGGGGAAAAAATAAAAATATAACTCCAATACGCACGGCTCTGGCGGCATCCTTCTCCGGAAGGATTAGTTCAATGATTTTTTGGCCAGGTAGAAATCTACCTTCTCATACGTCGTATTTGCCAGGCGCTCGTTCAGTTCGTCGAGCGTCTTGGGCGGCGGAACGATAGCCATATCGCCTTCTTTCCAGTTGACGGGCAGGGCTACTTTTTTGGCATCGGCGGTCTGCAGGGCGACCAGTACCCGTTTGATCTCTTCCATATTCCGGCCTACGTTGAGCGGATAGTAGAGGATGAGGCGAATGGCGCCTTCCAGGTCGATGAAGAAGACGGCGCGTACAGCTGCGGTGGAGCTTTCGCCCGGGTGGAGCATGCCGTAGAGCTGCGCCACTTTCATATCGATGTCGGCGACGATCGGGAAGTCCATATAGATCCCCATTTTTTCGCGGACGTTGTTGACCCATGCGATGTGGGAGTGGATGCTATCGATGCTCACGCCCATCAGTTTGGCGTTGTGCTTGGCAAAGAATTCCTTTTCGACGGCGAAGGCCGACAATTCAGTAGTACAAACGGGGGTGAAATCGGCGGGGTGGGAGAACATGACCACCCAGTTTCCTTTGTTGTATTCCGAGAATTTAATAGGTCCGTGGGTGGTATTGGCCGTAAAATCAGGTGCTTTGTCACCAATGCGCGGCATCGGATTGACCTTTACAGTTTGATCTTCCATTTAACTTGATTTTGTGGTGATTTCTGAAAAGCACTGCAAAGGTACGGAAGCGGAAAATACGGGTCAGTGATGTAGGTCACGGGTTGGGGAAAAATGGGGCTGATTTTTGTCAATAAAAAAAGGGCGCCGACTGGCGCCCTTTTTTTTCATGGCTAATGGCTCTATTACTCCGGCATGTCAAAATAACCCAGACTATTCCGTTCGAAATGCCTTCTGGGTTGGTTGTTGTCGTGGAATTTCATCCCGCGTTGCACGGCAAACGCGGCTTCGTAGGCATGTACGAGCAATAAGCCACCGTAGCATTTGACGAGGAATTTGCCGTTCTCAAAAACGGCGGCTACGGTACCGGTAGAAAGAGTCGTATATCCAAACTCATTCAGGTCGAAGACCTGGGCGTCAAGTATGGTCAGGAGTTGGTCGCCGGCAAACGTGAAGGCTCCGTTGAAGGGACGGGTGACCGCCCGGATGAAGCGTTCAAGGGCGTGCACGTCGAGATCCCAGTCGATCAGGCTGTCGGCGGGCATGCGTTTGGGGTAATAGGTTGGGGCGATCGATAGATCCTGAGGACTGGTTTGGAAGTCGTTTTGGACGAGGCGCCGGATATTCCGCTCAATGAGGAATTTCATGGCCAGCGTATTCTTGAAATGCATGCTCTCAGCTGTGTCCCGGTCGGTGATCTCGAACTTGAACGTGTCGAGCACGTCGCCGGAATCCACCCCGGGATCGTAGCGGAAGAGGTTGGTGTAAAACACCTTTCGTCCTTCGATGATCGACCAGTTCATGGGCGAACGCCCCCGGCCGAGGGGGAGGTTCATCGAACTGCCGTGCATGCCGAAGGCGCCAATGCGGATGGCCGAAAGTACATCGGCGGGCAACAGCCGTTGCCACCCCATGACAAAAGCCAGGTCCAGCTGAAGAGCGCGGATGGTTTCCAGGTCCTCTTCGTTTTTCAAAGAATAGGTCCTGGCCTGATGGACCTCGATCCCTTTTTGTCGTGCCGTTTCTTGCAGGTCGAAGTAATCAGCCACCTCATGCCGCTTTCCCTGTTCCGGGCTGATCGTGATCAGGTGCCGGACAGGAAAAGGGATGTCCAGGTTTTCCAATAAAAACAGCGTAGTGGCTTTGCAGCCAAAAATAGCGATGTTACCCCCCAACACGTTCCTGAATTTTCCGGAAGGGAATACAGTTGCTGGAGAATTCCTGTTTCAGGGAATTGATCCGTTGGGTAAAATAAGCGTCCAGCTTTTGCAGGTTGGAATCGCCGTTGATCATCCACCAGATCGGATGGATCAGGATGTGCAGGGTCTCCTGATTCACAAATTCAGCCGAATCGGTCGGGTGGCCAAAGCGCCAGATCCCGGTCGAATCGGAGAAATATTTAATATCCTTGAAATATTTGGATTGATATGTATGCTCAATTCCGGAGATCGGCGCGTCGAAATTTTGAAAATCGATACTCGGACGGTGGAAACTGATGATGTCCACTTTTTGGCCGAAACTACTTTCAAATAATATGACTTCGCGCCTTAACCCTTCCTGGAAATTATCGTAGATCGTAGGATCGAAATGAATGCTGATCTCGTGCCCCAGTTCTTTGATGTCCTCAATGTTTTTAAAATCATTGGGCGACATGGCATTGTAGAAAGTGGTGCGGAGCATGAAGAAATAAGTAGACTTGACGCCCAACTGGTGCTCGATCTTCGCCATTTCCAATGCAAAACCGGTATCGAAATCGATATCATGCCGCAGGACCAATTGGCCTTTTGGTTGGTTCAGCTCGTGAAAAAATACAAAGTTGTATTTCTGCTGGAGAAAGGCTTTCAGAAAGTCTTCATAAGATCCCAGATGATTGGTCGTTTTTTTTCGGTTTTGGGGTTCCATATCCAGAACAGGAGAGGCTGTGATGTAGTGTTGATGTAATTCCATAGGTTCATGAGTTAATTTGTGAGAAGTAGCAAGTAGCGATCAATGGCTCCGGACACGTTTTATGAAAATATTGTATAAGGCTTGATACGTGTACCGAATATCTGTTAGCAAGGGATTCTTTTTATAGGCTTCCAGGTAGCGCCGTTCGATATCGACGGTTTCTTCCAGACTATTGGGCACCTCCACATATACAGGTGGAATGAGTCCGGGTTTGAATTGTTTTCTAAATTCCTGGAATTCAGTAGGGTATAAGCTAAAGTAGTGCGGGCTGATGGGGCGAACCCCGAAGATCTTCAGGTCGCCCCGCATCAGGTTGTACAGCATGGGGAGCTCGTCGAGCCAATATTTGCGCATAAAACCACCCATAGGGGTGATGCGGGGATCATCCTTGAATTTGGCGCCTGAACCCAGTCCATACCATTCATAGATCAGCCCCTGAACGTATTCCGAATAGGGATACATCGTGCGCAGCTTGTATACTTTGACCAGTTTCCCGTTTTTCCCTATCCGCCTGAGCTTGATCAGGGGGCCATAGGTAGCTTCCGTATTAAAGTCAGGGTCTTTTACTTTTTGGGCGAGGAAATGAAGTTTTCCGTTGATCTCCTTGCTTTCCATCAGGCGAAATCCACAGGAATACAATCTCCCATAGGTTTCCATCTCTGAAATGACCCGGTTGTACCCATTCGTCACGAAAAAATAGAGTTTTTTGAAGAAAGGCAGCTTGGGCCAGACCCGTTTTACCAGATAGTCAAAAAACAAAAAGAGCCAATTGAATGGAGAAGGAACAGCGGAGCGGATGCGTTTTTCCCGAACCTGGGCGGTTTCTACCACACCGGCGAAGTAGCCATCCGGCGGCAATTGTGCATTGACGCTTTCGAGAAACTTGTTGATGTAGCGGATATCATTGAGCCGGGTGAGATTGACGATACATTCGGAAGAACCAGGGGAGTGCCGGGGACGGAGTATCTCTCCATTGGGAAGCGGTCTTCGGGTATTGATAACAATCTGGGTGCAGTTTGCATCTTCTTCTACCGCCCTCAAAGCGAAGCGGATCAAAGAAGAGGGCATGCTGTTCACGCCTACCTTCTGCCGCAATGCGTATTGCGTGGTTACGAGAGACATGAGATTAAATCGTTAGTTATTTGGTTTTTTAAACTCTTTTGAGCGGGGTATATACACATAGCATGGAAAACATTGTTTTCAATACTGTAGGGTTTCTTAAATCAGATTTTGGGAAAAATGAGGCAGGGCCCGTAGCAATCAGGCAATAACCATTCGAGTGCTAAAATTATCGGATATTTTAAGAAAGAGCAAGGAATGAACCTGTTTTTTTGGTCGCCTATCTTGCTTACCTGTACGAGTCAGGAACTTCTGACCCGCTTTATTAAGATATTATAAATACCCCGCCATAAATACTGAAGGTCTGTTTTGAGGGGGGCGCGTTCGTAGGCTTCCAGGTATTTTTTCTCGATCTGCCAGATCTCGTCGAACGTTTTTGGCACTTCAACGTAGACAGGAGGGATGAGCCCTGGTTTGAATTTTTTGCGGTATTCCTGAAAATCTTCCGGGAATAGACTTAAGTAGTGGGCGCTTACAGGGCGCACACCGAATAACTTGATGTCACCCCGCAGCAGGTTCCACAACATTGGTAACTCGTCGATCCAGTATTTTCGCATAATCTTTCCAAGGGTCGTGATCCGGGTATCGTCGCGAAAGTTGTCCCCACCCTCGTAGCCGTTCCGCTCGAAGATAAATTGCTGGATATACTCCGAGTAGGGCGACATGGTCCGCACCTTATATACCTTGAATAACGCTCCGTGTTGTCCCACCCGGCGCAGTTTGATCAAAGGGCCGTAGGTGGCTTCCATGTTATAAGCCGGTTCGCCGGTCTTTTCCGCCACGAAATACAGCAATCCTTCGTGTTCCAGCGTATCGACGAGTTCGAACCCGCAGGAATACAGCCGCCCGTACGTCTCCATTTCGGAGATGACCCGGTTGCGGCCCTGGGTCAGGTTGAAATAAATCCCGCGGACATAAGGCAGTTTGGGCCAGACCCTTTTCACCACAAAATCCGCTCCGTAGACGAGCTTGTTTACGGGCTTGGGGTATTTTTTGAGGATTCGCTCCTTTCGCCGGGCGGATACTTCCACGCAGCCGGCAAAACGGCCTTTTTCAGGGAGCTCTCTGTTGGCCGACTCCAGAAATTTGTTGATGAACCGGATGTCGTTGAGCCGGGTGAGGTTGACGATCTGTTTGGGGCTGCTCTCCAGATTGGCTTGCAGAAAGCGGGCAACTTCCCGGGGCGTCGTTTCAGGAATGGGTGTCTTGATTATGCTCTCCATTTAATTAACCAGTATTTGACCAGGTTCTTGACCTGTTGGGTGTATTTTTCGCGCTGCCAGAGAAGTTGGTCATCCGTCCACCGCTGCGGGTGGAAATTGAGCATGGCCTTGCCGGGGAATGCCCCCCGGGCCAGGGTGTCGATGATCTGGGCAGTGGAGTGAAAGGTCAGGTCCTGTTTCACATTGACTTTGTCCCGCACGCTAACGGCCTGCCCGTCCCAGCGCCGGCCGGTATCCGTCAGGTAGAAGATCTTCCGGAAATCGAGGTCGAAATAGGGCTCGCCCGTCACGCCGTAATCCTGGTAACGATAGTGCCGCCAGACATCCTTGTTGTCGTATTTCGACCTGGGGCTGCCGTGCATGCAGATGGTGCTGACCGGTACGACCGACCGCAGTTTGTCCAGGTGTTTTTCAAACAGTTTGATGGCTTCGTGCGGATCGCCGCCGGCAAAATCCATGTCCTCATAATGATAGCCGATCTCGTGGCCCATATCGTGGATCTCCCGGATCACCCCTTCGTCATAACTCTGGGGGACCATGCGGAAGTAGTAGGTCCCGACTATCCCTTTATCGTGTTGAAGCCGGGCAAACGCCAGCGAATGCAGCTTGCGGTCATCTACGTCGTGACGCAGCAGAATAACCCTGTTTGCGGGTTTTTGAATGTACTCTGTGAAGGTTTGGAAAGTATAACCCTGTGCCAGGAGTTCATCGAGGAGTTTCCGGTAAATTTGGATGGTAAAATCGCGCATGTTTTTTCGTTCTTTGGTAGAATGGGGGTCGCGTTAGCTCAATACATTTTTGCTACCCGGTACATTTCCAGGTAGTATTCGAAAACGCGTTGCAGGCCGTCGTACATCCGGACCCCGGGTTCGTAACCGAGGCGTTGGCGGATCTTGCTGATGTCGGCTTTGGAATGCTTGACGTCGCCCGGCCGCTCCGGTCCGTGGATGGCCTGAATGTTCTTCCCCGTGATCTTTCGAAGCATATCCACCATTTCATTGAGGGAAACCTGCTCGCCGCAGGCGACGTTGTACACCTGATTAAGGGCGGCTTTATCTTCAGAGAACAAAGCCAGTTCGTTGGCTTGTACCGCGTTTTCCACAAAGGTGAAATCCCTGCTGGTCGTTCCGTCGCCATGGATCCGTGGCTGGATCTCCTCGATGAAAGCCTTGCAGAAGATCGGGATCACGGCAGCATAGGGGTTGTCTGCGTTTTGCCGCGGGCCAAAGATATTGAAATACCGCAGGCCGACAAAATCGAGTCCGTACGTGCGGGCAAAGACCTCTGCATACAACTCGGCGGCGTACTTGCTGGCGGCGTAGGGCGACAGGGGCCTCCCGATTCGGTCTTCCACCTTGGGCAACTCTTTGCTGTCGCCATAAGTACTGGACGAAAAGGCCAGCACGATACGGTCGACTCCCGCCTGTTGGGCGGCATGTAGGATATTGACCGTACCGCCTACGTTCACCTCGTTGGTGCGCGTGGGCTTGTCGATCGACCGCGGCACCGAACCCAGCGCCGCCTGATGGGTGACCCGGTTGATCCCTTGCATCGCTTCGGTACAAACGCCCAGATCGCAAATATCCCCTTTGAGGAACTCGTATTTCGGGTGGCCTTTAAATTCGACCACATTCTCATAATAGCCGGTAGACAGGTCGTCGACTACGCGAACCAGGTCGACGCGCTCGTCGTCCAGGAACCTTTCGACCAGGTTGGACCCGATAAAACCTGCGCCGCCGGTCACTAATAGATTAATTCCCATTTTGTTGTGCCAGTTTCGCTTTGCTCTTTTTGGAGTAGCGGTTAACAATAAAGTCGTAATAGTATCTGGAGACGTTCACCTTGGAATCGACAAAGGCCTTTGCTTTCTCCCGGTAACTCTCCCGGTCCTGAGCCAACACAAAATCCACCATTTCGAACACTTTCTCCGACTCGGAAGTGTTGTACACCAGCCCGAATTGCTCCATTTCCTGTAGGTTTGGATCGATAAAGGTACTGATATAAACACAGGGGGTGCCCAGGATCCCGGCTTCGGTGCCGGTGGTCGTACCTTCGCTGATCACGATGGAGGCGTAATTGAGGGCGTGGTGGAATTTGTCGGGAGGGATGCGCATGCAGAACTGCTGCAATTCGTCGGTCACCGCCCGTTCGGAGGTGATGAAGACCTTCATTTCCTTCGACAGCTTCTTCACCAGGTTGATCTTGTCTTCGGTGGTCATGCCCTTGTGCCCCACGTCGTGGGTGGCTTCCCAGGAGATGAACCGGATGATGGCATACGGCTCGCCTTCCTTCACGCCCAGCCAGTCGAGAATACCAGGATCCGGCGTAAAGAATTCGGGGTGAAGGTAGGCGAGTTCGTGATAGCCATTATAACGCACTTGTTTGGGACCGAGATCTTTCGGCAACACTTCAGGAGTCAGGATAATGTCGGTGAAAGGCCGGTAGAGCACCACTTGCTCCATATTGCCCGTGTCTTCGATCGACAGGTATTTGGCGCCGAGGAATGGGGCCGCATGTGCGGCGTAGAGCGTGCCGTGGCTGACCAGCAGATCGGGCTTGAACCGCATGCCGGTCAGCAACATCCGGAGATCGTACTTGATCAATCCCCAGATCTTTCCACGAAGGCTCCGGTAGTGTTTTCCGAAATTTTCATATTCAAATCCTTCCGCCTTGAGCAGGTCCAGTTCGAACTCTTTATCGCGGGCGGTAAACAGGACCTTCGCTCCGTCTTTCATGAGCAGCCGGGCCACATGCTTGAAAAGGTGTACGTGGGCCGGGTGCCCAATGTCAAAAATTACGCGCATCATTTAACTTTGTGGTAGATTTTTAATCCTAATTTTCCAATCTGGTATAAAAGCGGGTTGAGTATTCGCTCATAGCGGCCGTAGTTGACCTCTTCCCCACCGAAGCGGGCTTTGAATTCCCGCACCCCGTATTCTTCTTCCGGCTTGCCGGCGCCCATAAAGTCGAAGAGCTGGTATCCGTTCTTCAATCCGTAATCGATCTGGGCCCAGGTGGCCAATACGCTGGAGTGAACGCCTTTTACCGAACCGTTATCGCCGCAGACATACCATTGGTAAATGATCTTGTCGCGGTAAACGGGCCCTGCGCTGCCCCCCATTACTTTGTCGCCGTATTTTACGACGAAGGTCTTTCCGTTGGGAGAGGCCCAGAACTGGCGGAACAGTTCGAAGCTCGGCAGGGGTTTTTTTACCTTGGTCTTGTACAGGTCTTCCAAAATTTCGTACAACGCCCGTACCTCTTCTTCCGATTTGGGCTCCTCGATCGTGGCGCCGGCGGAAAGACTGGTCCGGATCTGGCGCCGCCGGTTGCTGCTCATGCGCTTCTGCACGGCCTCTTCGTCGTCGAGCGACACCAGGAAATTCAGGTGGGGCCGGAATGTGAAACCACAGGTTTCAAAAGCCTTTCGCAAGATCTCCGTATTGAAGTAATTGCGAAATTCGATGTAGATGGCATTTCCTTTCGCTTCCTTTTTCAGGGCCTGCAGCAGCCGGGTGGCTACCTGTTCGCGGTCGACGCCAGGGGTTTCCGAAACCATGGGGCCACCCCATACGATGAGGCGGCGCGACAGCCAGGATTTGACCGGGCCGCCATCCGACTGGAAAGCGCCGAGAAGGGAGCCTTCCACCTCGCCGGCATCATTTTTAGCGATCAACAAAATGGGCTGGTAGCCTTTTACCGGTTCGATAAATTCAAAAAACTCGGGGCTCTGAAAAAAATGATCGGTCGAAGATTGGGCCAACAAAGCCCGCATACCTTCTGTAGAGGAGGTGTTCTTCAACTGGGTACTGTTCGTAATGATTTCAATAGACATGGGTAACACTTTTATTAATGGAGGACGCTGAGGACCTCCTTCATAGGTATGGGTTCCATTTTTCCATTCCAGCGTTGTTTGCCGATCAACCCCATGAGGAAAGTCCATATCCCACATGATTTGACACAAATAGCGTCTACATCCCCCATGTCGTCGATGCTGATTCGCTTGAATTGGAAAGGATTTGTCTTCAGGGAGTTGAATCCGAAGTCAACGGTAATGGCATTCCGGTAGCCTGCTTCTTTCAGCAGTGCAATCTCCCGGTCGGAATAATCGCCATTGGGGTAGGCCAGGGTATCGACCTCCAGCCCGTATTCTTCTTCCAGCGCACGCTTGCTTTCGACGATCTCTTCCCAGGCTTCCTCGCGGTCGCATTTGGGCAAACAAGGGTGGAAAACCGTATGGCATTGAAAATTCACCGCATGTTTCATTCCCAGAACATGCTCTTTCGAAAGGGCCTGCGGGGTGTCGAATTCGCGCTCCAGGAAAAAACCGGCTTCCGCGAGGATCTCCAGTTTTCGGGTATTGGGCAGTTTTTTGAGCCGCTCCGGTTTCAATTCCTTCCGTTTGTATTTGAACCAGAAGTGCCGGTTGGTACCGACCAGACCAGAGCAGAGGAAAATGGAAATGGGGATCTGCAATTCCTGCACCACCGGCAGCAATTGGTAATTGCTGATATGCCCGTCGTCGAGCGTAATAATGAGTGATTTGGGCGGCAACTTGCTCAGGTCGCCACGGCGGTGGGCCTCCTGAAATGCTTCCAGGCTAATGACGTTGTATTTTTTCACTAAAAAAGAAAAGGCCCGGAATGCCGCCTCTCCGGGGAGGTCGTGGAACATCACGATCGTCACTTTGTTCCGTTGCAGGGTCTCCCGGATCAAAAGCGGGAGCCCGGAATACCGGATCAATTTGAATGCAATTTTTTTTAGGGACATAAGGCTTCAAAACGGAGCGCACCGTCGTGCGCTCTATTTTTAATCGATAAAATGGTTGTACCATTTCTCCAGGTGGATCAGTTTCCAGATCTCCCGGGAGTAATTGCCTTGCCGGTTCAGGTGCTTTTGGTACATCTCCTGCACCTTTTTTACATCGACGACACCCCGCGAGGCAAAGGCTGTCGAACCGAATAACTCGGTAATATATTTCTGGAATAGGGGGGTCCGGAACCATTCATCTTCGGGCGTTTCGAATCCGACCTTGTCGCGCCGCATGCGGATCTCTTCGGGCAAGGTGCCTTTCATGGCTTCGCGCAGAATATGCTTGGTCATTCCTTCCCGGATGATGCGGTTGTCGGGGAGGGAAAGGGTATGCTCCACGAGGCGGTAATCGAGAAAGGGAACCCGGGCCTCAATGGAAAACCACATGGAGTTTCGGTCTTCCCACTTGAGCAGGTGTTCGAGTTTGTATTCGAAATGGTTGATCAAGGCCTCCTGTAAGCTGTTGGAGCCGTAGAGCTCGCCCGCGATGTCGCCGCCACCTTTGCCGTGGGTCTGGAAGAAACCGGGATCCAGATACCCTTTTTCCATCACGCGCAGCCGGGTGCGGAGGAAGGCGGGCAGCAGGAAGAACACCAGGCTCTTGAAACCGTACAGGGATCGGTGCTTGGCGTAGTAGTGGCCCATTTCGGAGAGGAGTGCGCCGGCTTTTCCCTTGCGCAGCAGGTTTTTGAAATGAAACCCGAAAAAGTAATGGTATCCAGCCAGCGCTTCATCGGCTCCCTGCCCGTCGAGGGTCACCGTGACGTTCTCTTTGGCCAGCCGCATAACGCGGAACTGGGCGTAGGTAGAGGTGCTGGGCACGGGTTCCAATTGGGCGCGGGTGAGTTGTTCCAGGTCTTCCATCAAGCCCTTTTCATCGGGGTAGACGTAGTGCATGTGTTTCAGCTGGTCCTGGTACAGGTTGATAAAACGCGACTCGTCGCCTTTCCGGCCCTGACCATAGACGGCCGAGAAGGTATGCAGGTCCTGGATGCCGTGGTCCTGGTTCAGAAGGGAAACGATGCTGGAGGAGTCGAGCCCGCCGCTCAGGCAGACGCCCACGGGCACATCGCTTCGAAGACGGAGGCCGACGGAGGAGGCGAACAACTCGCGGTAGGCCTCGGGATCCTTGAACGGCTCCTTGAGTTCATTGCGCAGGTTGTACCAGCGTTTCGGCTCCAGCGCTCCGGGAGCCGGAGCGAGTGCGAACTTGAAGTAGTGCCCGTGGGCGAGCTTTCGGATCTCCTGAAAGAACGATTCATCGTTCTGGTCGGTCCGGTTAAACGCCAGGTAATTAAACAAGGCGTTGGGATTGGGAGTGGGTTTCCTGCCGAGGACAGCCAAAATGGAGGGGGGCTCGGATGCAAAGAGGATCCGGTCGCCGTCCACGCAGTAATAAAAGGGTTTGACCCCGTAGCGATCGCGGGCCCCGAATACAGTTTTTTCTTTCCGGTCGTAAATGACAAATGCCCACATGCCGTTGAGCCGGTGCAGCATTTGTTCTCCCCATTCGACATAGGCGGTGAGCAACACCTCGGAGTCGGTGCGGGTGCGGAAGACATGCCCTTTGGCTCTCAGTTCTTCCCGCAGCTCGATATAGTTGAAGATCTCTCCGTTAAAGATCAGCACGTAGCGTTCATCCGCCGAAAACATGGGTTGGTGCCCGGCGGGGCTCAGATCGATGATACTCAGACGCACAAAGCCCAGCCCTACGCCGCCTTCGGCAAAGGTGCCGTCGTCGTCGGGGCCACGGTGCTTCATGGCCTTCATCATGGCCGAGAGCTGGTCATCGCCGACCGGGGCGCCGTTCAGGTTAATGATTCCGGAGATTCCACACATAAGAAATAATTAGGCAGGCTTGCGGACAAGGCCCTCCAGCCTGTTCTTAAAGTACCTGTTGATAAATGGATTTCAGTTTTTTGGCTACCGAAGGTGCATCGAGCCCCAGTTGGAGGATGCGTTCGCGACCCTTGGTACGCTTATTTGCAGCGGCAAAAGCGAGGGCCTGCCGCAGCTTTTCGGCAAAATCTGCGGGCGCATAGGAGGCGACGTAACAACCTTCAGTGTCGCCGACGACCCAGGCGGCATCGCCTGCAGGGGTGACGACCATGGGGCAGTTGCAGGTCATGGCTTCCTTGACGACGTTGGGCGAGCCCTCGCCGAAGGAACAGAGCACGAATACATCGACCGAGTTGAGGTATTTTACCACCGTATCGTGCGAAATGCCGAATACGGGCAACAGTTCCACCCGGGGGAGATCGAGCAGCGCTACGGCGTCGTGCACGAGGGCGATATTCTTGTTGGCGTCTTCGGGATTGCCCAGAAAGAGCACGTATTGTTTGTCCGGGCGCAGTCCCAACTCCTCCCGGCAACCCTGGTCGTAGAGCTGGAATTGATCCAGTCGCACGCCGTTGGGCACGAGGTGGGCGATCTTCTTCCGGTGCACGGCCTTTTCCAGGTTGGGTGATTTGTAGATGATCGCCCGGAGGAACGGTTGGATCAGCCAGGTGAGGAAGATGAAAAAGCGGCTTTTAAAGTCGATCTTCCCGTTTGCCGTAAAGGTGCCCTGCGCATCGTCGCCCATCAGCGACAGCACCACCGGGGTCTTTCCCGCGGCCAGTACTGCCACCCACCCGCAGAGGGAATAGTGGGCGTGGATCAGGTCGACGGGGTTTTCGCGCAGCTGCTTTCGCAGCGGCGCTAC
Organism: Lewinellaceae bacterium; assembly: GCA_020636275.1. Taxonomy (GTDB): domain Bacteria; phylum Bacteroidota; class Bacteroidia; order Chitinophagales; family Saprospiraceae; genus JADJTT01. The sequence continues at coordinate 155,632 of JACJYD010000003.1, forward strand.
GTTCTTCAGGTATTGCATCCCCTTTCCCATTACGGGAAAATAATCGACCTCGACCTGTTGTTCCCGGAGGGAATCGGCCTGGGATTTGGTGAAGGGGGAGATGGGAAATAGCCTGGAATTGCCGCTGAAGACGAACAGGATTTTCACGCAGGAACGGGAGATTCGTTTTTGGACAAGATTTCCAGGAAATATTCCAGCCGCAGCAGGAAAGAGGCATTGCGGTTGAAATCGCCGGGCTCGAAGACCCATTTGCCCTGGATGTTCCGGTACCGGCCCGGAGTCCCGTCCACCAGCATCTGGTAGGGGTCCGACTGGCCGAAGATGCACTGCATTTCGTTGACCAGATATTGGCCCTTTTCAGGCTCAAACATATCAACAGCCTGTGAAAGGAAGCCCCTTTTGTCCGTGACCGCTTTGAGGAAATCCATCAATTCCAGCGGCGGATTTTCGTAGCCCTTGAGCAAGCTTCCGCTGGCCTTTTCCCCTTTGATGAGCTTTTTATGGGCGAAAAAGGAATCGCCGATCCGAACGGCTCTCCATTCGAAGGTGTGGGGAATGAATTCCTGAAAAAGCACGAAGTCTTTTTGCACCTCCGAACGAAGGTGCTGGTACTGGATAAACTTGTTTTTCAACTCCTGCAGATGGCGGAGCTTGTGGATGACCCGTTTGAAAAAGCCTTTATTCCGCCACTTGGGCCCCACGCTTTGGGTCGTTCCATGTCCGGAAAACGTTTTCAGGATATAATGGCGGACCGCGCCGCGGGTCTTCAGGATCTGGACCCCGTTCCCACCGCCACCGATGCTCATTTTGGCCACGAGAGGCAGCGTTGCCGTTTTGAGAAACTGAAGGGCTTCCTTTTCATGGTAGAATACCCAGGTTCTCGGATGTGGGACCTTGTTGGCTTTCAGCCAATAGGATAGGTATTTCTTGTTTTCGTAGATCTGGATTTCCTCCATGGACGGGAATATGGGGTAGCCCAAAATGGTGTGGAGGATATAGAGCCTCTCGTCGTAAAGGGTTTTGAACGGGGTTGTCCACCCGCTGGGCAGGGCCAGCAACCCGTCGAAAGACTGGCTGGTGATCTGCTCCATCCAATCTTCCAGAGTTATATCAATTATCTGGTAGTCGACGATTTGACTCATTTCCTTGCAAGCGTTCACCCAATCCAGGTGATCCTCCGCCACTTCATTGCGAAGGATGGCAAGTTTTTTCTTATTCATACGGGGAGAGGTTAATTTTCTTCAGGACGGTTAGATCCTGTATGTAAAAAATTAAAAAATGAATAAAATCCGATTGAGCAAGGGAGCCCGTTCAATCGGATTTTATTCATTTTTTAAGCCACATGTTAACATAGGTAGCTATGACCAGATGCGAGGCGTGAGGGGTTTGATCTTATCCCGGTAGAAATCAAAGAGTTTGGAGTTATTCCTTACGGATTTGATCATTTTCGTTTTCAGAATAAACCGAAGATTGGACGGATCGGAGATGAAGATCCGGCTGAGTTCGTGTTCTTTATTGGCGATGGAATATTTATAGGTTTCATTCCCGTCGCCGAAGTCGAGGATATGCATTTGCTGCTCCTTCATCCATTCGCCCATGAAATGGATCAGCGCAATGCCCGGGCTGAATTTCTTGAAATCGGGGTCGAAGGTCGTATTGTGGTGCACCAGGGTATTGCCCTGCCGCAGGCCTACCACAAAACCCACGCGTTGGTCGCCGATCCGCACCGAAAAGCGGACCAGGATGCCCTGGGCCTGCCAGGCATGCAAGCAGCCGCTGAACCGATCCTTCCGGCTGGGGTCCAGAAAGGCGGATGGGGTCGGCGTGCCGTCCCACCTCCGGATGTGTGCGTCGCAAAACTGATCGATCCAGCGTTCGAGATCCTCGTCTTGTGTCAAGGCCTCAAATACCGCATCTTGTTGTTTTTTCAATCGGTTTACGCGATAGCGGAACTCCCGGGAGCCATTGATGCGTTCGAAAAGGTCTTCCGGAGAATCGGCTTCGACGATCGGACAGACGGAATAGGGGAGGTGCTCCCCAAAAAGGCTGCTTTCCTGCAACTCTTCCAGAAAAAGGCCCATATACGGCGCCCACATAGGTTGGTTGTTGAGCAGGAGGGCCCATTTTTCTTTTTTCAATTTTTCCAGGAATTGCCGAAAAAAATCCCGTGTCTGTTCGGGTGTACAGCGGCGGTCTATGACGAAAAAATTGTGATCCGTTTTGAGGTCGCTGAGGAATTGGACCTGTTTCTTTCTTTTTTTGAAAAGGGCTGCAGCCATCAATTCCCCGTCCACAAAATACTGGACGGCTATCGTATCGACCTCCGGATGGCCGTCAAAAAACCGCAGAAGCTGAGGCGCCTGAAATGGAGAAGGATTTGGACTGTTGGCCCATAGGGTGGAATATTGCTCCCAGAAGAAAGCATCCGGTCTGGTTAATTTAAGCATAACTATTGTGCGTTGTCTGGGATGGGACCGGCATTCCGGCCGCTTTCCATCCCATGGCAAGGGTGTACCATTTGATCTGTTCTTCCCAGTTTACCCCGGAGGGGAGCAGGCCGGAAAGCGGGGTGGTCTCCTTGCCGATCCATTCGAGTAATTCCTCCCGGTTGGATTCGAGGAATTTTACCACGGCATTGGAATCGGGTTCCTGTTTTTTCACTCGTTTGTGGTACAGGACCTTTCCTGCGAGCAAGGGTAGACGCCAGGGTTCCAGCACATCGGCCGGGCTATAGCCTTTGCTGGTGGGCAGGTGATACAGCTTCCGGTGGGCATGCCGGAGAAAGGACGAATAGAAGACCTGCCCCTTCATTCGTTTGCTCTTGTTTTTTTCAAATAACTGCGAATGCACCCCGGCCCAACGGGTGCGGTTGAGTTCCCGGAAAAAGCGAAAACTGAGGAAGGGCGTGCGGTTGTTGAAATAATGCGACTGCATGACCAATTCCGGGCCGAAGTATTTCCGGAACAACTCGTTGAATACGAAATCGTAAAAGCGCTGGTTGGGCATCAGATGGCGCCTGTCGCTCAGCCAGCGCTCCAGGTCGGCGATCAGGGTCTCCATGTCTTGTTGGAAGTACCCTCCGCCTATTGATCGGGAAGCAGCGGTCAGTTTGTCTTTCCAGGATTCGCCGGACGAATCGAACAGGTCGATCAGATTTTTAGTCATCATGACCCCGGGTTCGTGCATGGCGCGGAAGAGTTCGCTGCCGAAATTTCCCGTCAGGATGTAATCGACTTGTTTGGAGAGTTCCCGGGCGGCATACTCGTAGTGAGGACGCCCCAAATTGCCGTTGTATTCCGTCAATTCAAGAAAGGAATGCGCGGCGTTTAGCGCCTCCTTTTCCAGATATTTTTCGTCGAGTAAAATGGGCTGGTAGGGAATATTCAGTTTCCGGGCCTGCATCTCCGGGAAGGTAACATCGGAGGCGCCTGGCCGGCCAAAGCTATAGGTGAGGAACTCCCGGCCGCTTTTCTGGGCTGCTGCAACCAGCGTTCTTCCGTCAAACCCGCCTGTAAAGGAAATAGCGAACGGCTGCCCGGGGAGGAATAAATTCACTTCTTCTTCGAACAGCTCCACCAAATCCCGGAGGCGCTGCGCAGACGATGAAGGGTTTTCCGGTCCGAAATGATCGCTGACGGAAAAGGTCCCTTCTATACGGGCGGTGTCGGGAGACAGGTGAAAGTGGCGGTGCGCTTCCAGCAGGGAGATCCCTTTCCACCAGGTAGAATTAAAAACCGGGTAATTGAAGAGGAGCCTTTCGAGCAGGTTGCGGGAGTTCGGTTGGCTATCTCCCTGCCTGCTTGCCAGGAAGGCAGCCGAAGAACAGAGCTGGATGCCGCTATCCGTTTGGCGGTAATACACCGGGAAAATTGCGCCGAATGCCGAGCCGCACAACAGGTTTTCGGAAGTAAAAAAGAACCAGTAATAATGACCGCGAACCGCTTCCAGGAGCACCGCTTCGTCCAGAACGCCGGGACTTGGGTTCAGCTTTTCCGCAAGCCCTTTCGGATTACCGATAATGGGATCGCCCAGTAGAACCAGTTGCCCGTGCGGGGTGTCCAGGTTTTCCAGTCGCTGGGCGCCCGTCCGGACCTGGAGCGTTTGTGGTTGCTCCGCCGTCGGCATATCCGGCGTCAGGAGGCGGATCTCCGGAGTTGCGGGCCGGCGTCCCAAACGGTAATCGAGGTAAAAGAACATCAGAACAGTTGAAGGATCTTGTTTTTGTATTCGTTGGCCAGCCAAAGGGTGTAATAAGGCTGCTTGTGGTAGTGGCTGGCGATCTTGTACTGGAATTTCTGCCGGTTCATCCAGAACCCGAGTTCCCAATGCGTGCCGATCCGGGGGATGCGGTCGATGGCGTTGCTTTCGCCGGTCAGTTTTCCGGCCGTGGTGGCCAGATAGCCGGCTTCCCGGGCCAGGGCATGCGTTTCATGTGTGTTGTCGCCGTGCGGCCAGCAGAGGAACTCGACCGGTTTTTGAAGTTTTTCTTCGAGTATCTTTTTGGATTCGACCACCTCGTACTGCAAACGGGCCTGGTATTCAGCGTCCGACTCAATGGATTCAACCAGTTTTCCGGATTTTTTGTAAAGCTCGTGCAATGCGCGCACGTCCTTTTCGTACGCCGGCCGGCTCAACAGATCATTGATCTGGTGTTTTTGCGCCAAAGCGCCTGCTTCCTGGAAAAATTCAGGGTTGATCGTATGTTTCCGGACAACGACGGCCGACCGTTCCCGGAAAAGCGGGGTGCCGAAGGGCAGGCGGGATTCAAAGTCCGGGAGGTTCATGTAATTCCACCGGATGGAAGGGTCCGCGTTGAGCGTGGGATGCAGTCCTTTGAATCCACCGTAATAAAAGCCTTCCAAGTCGGGAGAAGCCGTATACTTGGCATGGGTCATGGTGTGCGATTGAATGTCGACAAAGCCCGATTCCTGCATGAGCCGGATCTCCTTCCAGGAGAGGTAGCCCAGGCCCTGGAGGTCTTTTTCCTCGCAATCACCCCGCCACAGATCTTCCAAAGTAGGCCGGACGATATCCCGGGGATCGACGCATTCAGGTGAGATGAAGAGGGTGAAGCGCATGCCGTATATTTTTGCGAGCGGCAAGGCATATACCCAATTGTCGAGCAGGCCGTCGTCGAAGGCCAGGCATATTTCTTTTCCGGTAGCCTTTTTATTTCCCTTTCGGAATTCCATCCATTCGTCCATAAAAATGGATCGATGGTAATGGGATTGCAAATACGCCAATTGATCTTCGAAATAAGCCAGGTCGAAGGTCAGGAATTTCTGTACCCATCCTTCGAAGGGGGCCGGCGCTACCGAATGGTAGTAAAATACGGGGGGACTAACGTTTTTCATACAAAGTCTCTATTGCTTCCAGGTGGTTTTGCACGTCAAATACATCCTGGATGGATTCACTGAGATGGTATGCTTTTTTGGCCAGTGCAGGATATTGTGCCACTGCGTCCAAAAATCGTTCTTTCAAGGTGGGGTAATCGTCGGGATCACCGAGCAGGAAAGCCTTTTCACCCTGGTGGATCTCTTCGAAAGCCGGAATATCGCTGGTGAGCACGGGAAGTCCCGTGAGCAAGGCTTCGGCCAGTACATTTCCAAAGGATTCATAGGCGCTTAGAAAAACAAAGAGGTCGATCGAGCCATAAAAGGAGGCCACATCTTGCACCCAGCCCAGGAAGTGAATGCGATCGGCGTACGGGCCGGCCTGGGCTTGCGCCTCCAGCGATGGACGCAAGGCCCCGTCGCCGGCGATATGCAGTTCCAGATCCGGATAGTAACCGGCGATTTCTTCGAATAGGCGAATGACGAGGTGCACATTTTTGCCGGGTTGCAAACGGCCGGCGTAGCCCATGCGGCGAAGCGCGGTTCGCTGGGAGCGGTTTTTCTCAAAAGGACCTATTTCCAACCCGTTGTAGATCACCTGTGGGTTGACCGGCAATACATCCCGGTGAAAAATAGAGGCACTGTGCCGGGAGTTGGCGATAAAGGTCACTTTGGAAAGGGAAGAAAGGGTCCAGGCTGCTTTCAGGTACCACTTTTTGTACCACTTTTTCCAGTAGATCGTCCCGTGAATATGGTAGACCGGATTCCGGATGCCGGCCAACAGGGTGAGCAGCAGGATGATCGGCCCCACGCTCAGCAAGTGGAAGATCTCATCCCGGTATTGGCGGCAGTACCGGAAATATTGCAGATAGCATTGCCATTGACCGGCGCCCCCTTTCTGGAAATGAATTTTTGTATCGTCGTACAAGGTATTGTCCAGATTCCGGAGGCTGTAGGCGAACAACTCCCGGCGGTCCCCATATCCATTGATGTAATGGTTGACCGATAATTCTGCACCACCGGGCTGGGCTGCCCAGACGATGTAGTGGACATTTTCAGGCATTTTCTTGAAAAGACTTTCTGAAGGTGAATGCGCCGATGCTCAGGTAAAAACCGGTAATGATGGCTCCCCCCGGCGTATCGTAATACTGGAATTGCTGCCCGGAGGTGGAGTGGATAATAAACCACCCCATGAAGAAGATCGGAAAAACCAACAGGGCATTTTTGTAGCCATGGCCATGAGGCAAGGCCAGGCTTCGCTGGGTCAGTTTCAGATGGAAGAATACCATGAACAGAAAGAGCAATGCGGCCCCGATTATCCCCGAGTGCATCAGGATATTTTGGTTGCCGACGTGAAAATCGGCGTAATGGAAGAACTCGTCGGAGAACCCCCAGCCGGTCAGCGGCGATTCCAGCCATTTGTGGACCACCCGTGGAGAACGGTCGTCCAGGCGTTCCAACGTGCCTCCTGCCGTTACGTCTCCACCGGCCAGCGCTTCCAGTGTCAGGATCCGCGCGAAAGCACTGGTGAATTGTTTTTTAACGACAGGTACCGACATCAGACTCAGCAAAGCGACCGCAACTGTGAGCGCAATGACCCCCAGGCGACGGGCGCTCAATTTCAGGACAAAGACGAGGAAAAAGAACGTGGAAAAGGTAAAACAAAGCACCCACCCCCGGGTGGCAGACAGGAAGGCCGACAGAAAATCGGCAGCTACCACCCCGTACAACAAAACCTTTTTGAAATCTTTGGTATCCCTTGCGATGAAGTATAATGCGCTGAAAAAAGAAATGAGCACCATCCCGGTACTGTAAAAACCCCGGTAGGTCTTGCTGGTCTTCAGCGTTGCCGTAAACCACAACTCCTGATACAAACCCATCATCTGCGACGGCGCCAACCCGGTAGAGATCGTAAAGATCTGGGCCGCCAGCGCCAGAAATGCAAAGGGAATGAATAAGATCATCACCTGCCGGAACTGCTCTTCCGTATTGATCAGGCGGGGGATCGTGTATAACAGCAGCAAAGGCAGAATGAACTTGATGATCCGGAACTGAACGTTCATCTCCGGAGAAACCCCCACCACATAACCCTCTACCACCAGAAAGATCATGTACACCAGCAGGGCGCCCAATACCGAACTGTAAAACGGCTTTTCTTCCGGCTTTTTCTTCAATACCTTGATAAAGGTCAGAACGATATAAAAATGGCCCACTTCCACGGGCGGCAGACCCGGGATAGCCGATAAGACGGCTTCATAATTGTTGAAAAAGCCCAGAAATCCGTCTGAAATGACCAGGAAAAAAACCAGCCAGAAAGGTTCGTCTTTCGAAAAGAAACAGGCGGCTAATACGCCCAAATAAAAAGGCGAGATCAGGAACTTTGGCCCGAAATAGTTCACCCATATGGTGACGGCGATGAGCCCGAGAATTTTGACGATCTTAATTAAAAAGGGCTTCATGTTCCGGTTAAAATACTTGTTTGATCATTCTTTCAATAACCAGGGAAGGGGCATACCGCTCTTCCACCCGCTGTCGCATCGAGGCGACGCAGGCTTTGCGTTCGTCTTCGTGCCGGAGCCAGTGAGCCGCCAGTTCCGGCGCCTCCCGGTAATCCCGGATCAGCGGAATGTCGATGCCCTCAAATACCTGCTCCAGGTCGGCGCTTTCTTCACATAGGGGAAGAATGCCCGCCCCCAGCACGTCAAAGACCCGCACGTGGATGCCGTTGAACAGCGAAGGGACCTGCTCCACCGGCGCGATCTTGCTGCAGTTGTAGACCAGGTTGTTGAACCCGGCATCGAACCGGTCGTGTGGAATGACCTTTTCTTCCAGTCCGGGAAAAAGGTCGTACCACCGTCCCATGCCGCCGCCACTGATATAGGCCCGAAAGTCGAACTCCTTGAAAAGGCTCAGGAACAAGGCCCGTTTGTAACCCCAATTGGTCTTGCTGGCACTGCCCACATAGATGAAATCGGATTGATATTCAGCCCGCAGGGTTTCGTCGACTTCCAGGGGGTGGTACAGCGCGCTGTTAAACCCAAAGGAATCGAAAACGACATTCGGCACTCCAAGCCGGCTCAGCTGGTCCCGCCAAAGGGAGTCGGGACTGATGATGTAATCGGCCTGAAACAAAATGTGGAGATTGTATATGCTGGTCGGGGTGTACAATGGATTGTCGCCGAGCATAAAGGCGATCCGGGCTTTCTTTTTGAATTCCTCCAGCAATCCCGGCTGCACCAGTTGGTTGTTGTAAATAAAAACCAGGTCGGGAGCGAATTCCCGGAAGATCTGGAGGTACGATTCATTGGTTTTCTGCACATAGGGTTCTTCCCAGTATTTCCGGATCCTTCTCGGCAGGGTCGTGTAATTGTTGTACCTGCGATTGGTCCGGGGCGGAAAGAACGATTCGTAATCCACTGCTTTCAATTCCAGGCCCTGTGCTTCCATTCCGGAAACGATGGAATGGATGAAGGGGTAACGCATCGGAGCCAATAGCAGGCACTTCATGAGGTCCGTTTTTTGATTTCGCGGGCCGGATTGCCGGCTACTACGGTATAAGCGGGTACGTTTTTCAACACGACTGCCCCGGCGCCTACGACGGCGCCTTCTCCGATCTCGATCCGGGGCAATACGACCGCCCCGGTATAGACGTCGGCAAATTTTCCAACCCGGACCAATCCGGCCAGAACGGCTCCCGGTCCTATCGTTGCGCCGTCTTCGATCACGCACTCGTGGTCGACCGATGCGCGGGTATTGATGATGCAGCCTTCGCCGATTTGCGCATCTACGCAAACGGTGGACTGGGCATATATCTGCGTTCCTGCGCCCACCGTGGCATTTTCAGCGACAAAGGCCGTCCGGTGAATGGCCGTGACCGGATGCAGGCCGTGGTGGAGCATTTCCCGGTGTACGTCGAGTCTTGCTTTCCCATGCCCCGGGCCGATGCTCACGATAAAGGAGGTTTCCCGGTCTTTCGGGAGGCCGGCAGCCCATTTCAGAAAAGCGTGCCTGTCGCCCAGCCAGGGGATACCCTGGTATTCCCGCTGGATGTCGGGATTATTGTCGAAATAGCCGATGATCTGGTAATCGTCTTTCAATAATTCACACAACACTTTGAAGTTGCCCGTCCCACCCCATATGACCAATTCCTTTTTCACTTCTCCACCAGCTCAAACGCCCGGATGCCATCCAATACATAATCCACCTCTTCATCCGTTAGATCGGCGTGCAGGGGCAGGGTGATGAAACGCTCGTGTTCGGCTTCCACAAATGGGCAGGTATTCCCCCAGGGCTCGAAGAGGGGTTGTATGCTGAGCGGGGTATAGTGGCAGCCCGTCGCGATGCCCTTCGATTTGAGGAAGATCATCAGCTCGTCGCGCTGGTCGGCCCGCACGCCGAACATTTGGTAGCAATAGGTCTCCGGTTCGAAGGGAAGCAGGGGCTCCACGCCGGGAATCCCTTCCAGCCCGTCCATGTATTGCCGGATAACGGCGGAGCGGCGGGCGCTCATGCCGGGCAATTTTTTCAACTGGGCCAACCCGATGGAGGCTGCCAGGTCATTCATATTGTATTTGTAGCCCAGCACGTTGATCTCGTAAAACCAATGCAGGGCATCCCGGTTGGCCGTGGTGTATTGTTGGGCGGTTTTCCAGTTGTCTTTATCGATGCCGACCCAACGCATGGCTTTTACATCCCGGAACAGTTCCGGGTCGTCGGTGACCATCATGCCGCCGTCGCCCGTGGTCATAAGTTTCTTTTCTTCAAAACTGTAGCAACCGATGTCGCCCCAGGTGCCGAGCATTTTGCCTTTATACATGGCGCCGGCGGTATGGGCGCAATCTTCGATCACTTTCAGCCCGCGCTCGCGGGCCCAGGGCATGAGGCGGTCCATCGGTACGGGGTGCCCGGCGTAATGTACGGGCATGACCGCTACGCAATCCTTGTCGTATTTCCGGTCGAGGTCTTCCAGGTCCATGCCGAGGGTCACCGGGTCGCTGTCTACGAAAACAGGGATCAGCCGGTTGTAGAGAATGGAGGTGGCCGTGGCGGCAAAGGTCAGGGAGGGGACCAACACTTTTTTCCCTTCGGGAAAGCGAAAGACGCTGAGTGCCAGGTGCAGGGCAGCTGTGGCCGAGTTCACCCCGATCGCCATTTTTGCGCCTGTGAATTCGGCCCATTCGGCCTCAAATTGGTTGACCATGGGGCCCAGACCGATCCAGGACCGTTCGAAGGCCTCGCGGATATTTTGCAGTTCTTCTTCGCCTACAGAGGGCTTAAACAAGCGGACATTCATAAAATAATGGCATTATGGGTGTGGATGAATTGCGCTAACGTTGCGTTCTTTTGATCTTTTTCCGAAAGAATGGGATCGTCTGCCGGCCAGTCGATGCCGATGGCGGGATCGGACCAGAGCAGGCCGCCCTCGTGCTCGCGGTTGTAGACGTTGTCGACTTTGTACAGCACTTCACTCTCTTCGGTGAGGGTACAAAAACCATGGGCAAACCCGCGGGGGATGAAAACCATTTTCTGATTGGTTTCCGACAGCTCCAGCGCATCCCATTGCCCGAAGGTCGGAGAGCCTGCGCGAAGGTCGACGAAGACATCCAGCACCGCACCGCGAATACAGCGTACCAGCTTGGTTTCGGCGTAAGGCGGGAACTGGAAATGCAGGCCGCGGATGATCCCTTTCCGCTCGCTCCTGGAGTGGTTTTCCTGCAGCCAGATGCGTTCGAGCCCGGCTTCCCGGAAGATGCCGGCGTCGAAGGTGCGCATGAAGAATCCCCGCTCATCCCGGATAGGGGAGAGGGTGATCTCGCAGACGCCGCTTAATTTCCGTTCCTTGATCTCCATAGTTCGCGGTATTGGTTGATCTGCTCCCGGCAAAGTCCGAGCACGTCGTCTTTCGTATATCGGGCATACCAGTCGGCGGTCAGCCGGATCATTTCCTGAAATTGCAACACGGGTTTCCACCCCAGTTCATGAATAGCCTTGCTGATCTCCAGCATGAGCAAGCCGGCTTCGTGGGGTTGATCCGGGTCTGATACATCGCGCCATTCGCCTTTGCCGAGGTGTTGGAGGAAGGCCTCTACGACCTGGCGGACGGAATAGACCTGGGTGGGCAGCGGTCCGAAATTCCAGGCGCTTGCGTAGCGGTCCGGAGCTTCCAGCAATTTGGCTGCCAGGAGCAGGTACCCGCTGAGCGGTTCCAGCACGTGCTGCCAGGGGCGGGTGGAATCGGGGCGCCGCACTTCGAGGGCCTGGCCGGCCTTTTCCGCGCGGATCACATCCGGTACCAGGCGGTTGGCTGCCCAGTCGCCACCGCCGATCACGTTGCCGGAGCGGGCCGAGGCGATAGCGGCCTGGCCGGGCGTTGAGAAGAAGGAGCGGCGGTAGGAAGAAATGACGATCTCGGCCGCGCCTTTGCTGGCGCTATACGGATCGTGTCCGCCCATGGGGTCGGACTCGCGATAGCCGAAGACCCATTCCTTGTTTTCGTAACACTTATCGGTAGTGACCATCACTCCGGCACGTACGCTGGAGGTGTGGCGGATAGCTTCGAGGATATGTGCCGTGCCCATAACATTAACGGCGAAGGTGTCGACCGGTTGGGCGTAGCTTTCCAGGACAAGGGGCTGGGCTGCCAGGTGCAGCACGATCTCCGGTTTTTCATCGGAAAAGATCCGCCGAACCTTTTCCAGGTCGCGGATATCGCAGCGGTAATCCGTAATGCGTTGGCCGATCCCACTGCGGGTAAAGACGCCGTCTTCGTCGAGGGGATCCAGTGCCAGGCCGATCACTTCAGCTCCGAGCATCTCGAGCCAGATAGCCAGCCAGGAGCCCTTGAAGCCGGTATGACCGGTGAGGAGCACTTTTTTACCCTTGAAAATGGAGAATTCGCTCATTTCCAGATATTCCATTTTGCTTCACCCGATGTCCAGAGCCGGTCTAGCGTTTGTTTGTCGCGGAGGGTGTCCATCGGTCTCCAGAAGCCGTAATGGCGGTAGGTGAATAACTCGCCGTCATTGGCCAGGTTTTCGAGGGGCGCGCGTTCGAAGATCGTTTCGTCGCCTTGTTGGATATAGTCGAATACTTTGTGTTCGCAAACAAAGAATCCCGCATTGATCCAAGCGCCGTCGCCTTTCGGTTTTTCCACGAACTTGCCCACTTTGCCGCCATCGCCGATATCCAGGGCGCCGAAGCGGCCTTCCGGCTGGGAGGAGGTCATGGTGATGGCCTTGCCGTGCGATTGGTGGAAGTTGATCAGTTCGGGGATGTTGATGTCCGATACGCCGTCGCCGTAAGTAAGCATAAAGGGCTCTCCGGGTTGGAGGTAGGGTTTGGCCCGCAGCACCCGTCCACCGGTCATGGTGTCGAGGCCGGTATCGAGCAGGGTAACCGTCCAGGGTTCGCTGGGGTTGTGGTGGATCTTCATCTGGTTATTGGCCAGGTCGAAGGTCAGGTCGGCGTGGTGGAGGAAGTAATTGGCGAAATACTCCTTGATCACATAGCCTTTGTAGCCGCACAGGATGATAAAATCGTTGAATCCGTAGTGCGAATAGATTTTCATGATATGCCACAGGATCGGCTTGCCGCCGATCTCCACCATGGGTTTGGGCCGGATATCGGTTTCTTCGCTGAGGCGGGACCCATAGCCGCCGGCCAGTATCATTGTTTTCATCGGAGCTTGGCGATTAATTGTAGCGTTTTGGGGATGATCAGGCGTCGGATCATATTCATTTCCTCGGTTTTTGTCAGCAGGTGCAGCCCAAGGTAAGCCAATCCGCCGACAATTATGCCCAGGGACGCATGGAAAAGTGCGTAGCCATAAGGCAGGGTCGTGGTGAAAAATACCAGCGCCCCCATCAATAAGCTGATCAGAATGGTAGGGAAGATGTCCCGGAGCTGTTGGGCCAGGGAGTAATCCAGGAGTTTTTTAGAATAGTAAACGTTGATCAGCATATTGATGTAGGTAGAGATCACTTCGCCGACCACGAGGCCGAAGATCCCGTAGCGGAGTCCGATGACGATGGCGATGGCGATGATGATCTTTTTGATCACTTCCAGTTTCAGGCTCAGGTCGGAGCGCCCCAGCACCAGCAACATGTTGAGGTTGACGGTGGTTAGGTGGTAGGTTGCGCCCGAGAGGCAGAGCAGTTGGAGGAAGGGAACCGATTCCAGCCATTTTTCACCCACCAGAAGGATGATGAGGGGCTCGGCCAACACGCCGAGCAGCATCATGGCGGGAAAAATGACGAAAGAGCTCAGTTTGAGTATTTTCCGGTAAGTGTCTTTCAGTTTACCCAGATCGTCCTGGAGCTTGGCCAACACGGGGTAGGTAACCCGCTGGATCGTCCGGAACAGGGTGTTGATCACCATGTTGGTGAAGTTGCCGGCCTGAGTGTAAAACCCCAGGGACGCTGCGGCAAAGAATTTACCGATCACCACTTTGTAAATATGGGAAAAGAACTTGTCCAGAACGGCGGCCGACAAGATCTTGGAACCGAACCCGAACAATTTCCGGAAGGAAGCCTTGCTGAATTTCAGGGAAGGCTTCCAGGGGTTCAACCGCCAGAGGGAAGCGGTTTCCATCAGGCTCATCACTCCGATCCGGACCACCAGTGCCCAGACGCCAAAGCCCGCGACAGCCATTCCGATACCGACCACCCCCGACAGAAGCACCGCCACAAAGCGGGCCTTGGTCTGGGTTTTGAAATCGATCTGCTGGGTCAGGGTGGACCGCTGGATGATCGACACCGATTCGATGATCAGATTGAGTCCCATGACCCGGACGATCCAGGTGAGCAAGGGTTGATCGAAAAAATTGGAGATCAGCGGAGCGCAGAAAAAGAGCCCCACATAAAGGATTACCGCAGTGACCAGGTTGAACAGAAAGGTGGTCGATTTATCGATCTCCGAGATCTCCTTTTCCCGGATCAGCGCCGTGGAAAAACCGCTTTCCACAAAAACCGACGAAAGCTCGAAGAAGATCATGACCATGGCGACCAGCCCGAAATCTGCAGGCAGCAGCAAGCGGGCCAGGACGATCGTGATCAGGAAGTTGATACTACTGCTTCCCAACTTGTCGATGAAGACCCACAAGATGCCCGACAGCGACTGTTCGCCTAAGGTTTTGGACATTACTTGGAATGTGTTTTAACCCGTTTCTTGGAATGGCCATTCTCAGTGACCGGCGCGGCAGAAGAGGGTTTTGCGGAAGAAGACTGTTTGTGTTTTTTGTGTTTTTTCCGCTCCGTTAGGCGCTTGAACCAGTTTTTCAGACCCGGTTCGTCCTCGTAGTAGCCGTAGCCGTACCCGTATCCATACCCGTAGCCGCTGCCGTAAGAGCCGGGGCGATTCATGCGCAGGCCGTTGAGCACGATGAAAGGCCGGGGCATTTTCTTCTTCTTGTTGATATCATCGATGATCTGCAGCTGGGGAATGCGCGTGTAGCCGGCCCGTGCAATATACATGGTGGCCTGGGTGACATCGCTCAATTGAAGTGCATCTGCGACCATTCCCACCGGAGGCGTGTCCAGGATGATGAAATCGTAGACTGCTCGCAGCTCATCCACGAGGTGGCGGAGTTGTTCGGAGAGGATCAATTCACTGGGGTTGGGAGGTTTGGGACCACTGACGATCACATCCAGATTGGGATGGAGACCGCTGGAGTGGATAATGTCATTGGCTTTGACCTCCGGGTTGACCAGATAGTCCACCACGCCGTGCTTGGGGCGTTCGATGCCCATATAGAGATCTTGCTTGGGTTTGCGGAGGTCCAGCTCGAGGACCAATACCTTTTTGCCGGCCAGCGCCTGGGTCATCCCCAGGTTCAGGGCGATGAACGACTTGCCTTCCCCGGAGAAGGAGGAAGTGATCAGGATCACCTTCAGGTCCTCGCCAGGCGTCAGGTAGTTGAGGTTGGCCCGCAGCAGCCGGAACATTTCGGCTGCGATCGAAGAACTTTTCTCCTTGACCACCTGGTGGGTTTTCCGGCGGCTCAAAGCGATGGAACCCAGGAGCGGCACGGAAGTCGCTCTTTCGACCGTGGTCTCATCCTGGATGCGGTCGTTGAGATTTTCGACGAGCAGGATCAGGCCGGTGGGGATGGCCAGCCCCAGGAAGAAAGCGATCAGCCAGATCTGGGAGCCTTTCGGACTGATCGGCGCATAGGGGATATCGGCAGGTTCAACCACTTTACCGGTCGGGACAGTGACCGCCATGGAGATCGCCGATTCTTCCCGTTTTTGAAGCAGGTAGACGTAAAGGTTTTCCTTCACGCCTTTGCGCCTTTCTTTCTCCACGAGCTCCCGCTCGCGGCGCGGGAGGCTGCGCATTCGGTTTTCCAGGGTTTGCTGTTGGTTCTTTCCGGCTCCCAGGGCTACCTGGAGGTCACTTTTGATCGACTGAATGTTTTCGATGATGGTTGACCGCAGGTTCTGGATCTGTTTTTGAATGAGTTCGAGATCGGGGTGCCGGGCGCCCTTTTTGCTCTCCTCCTGGGCCCGCAGAGCCAATAACTGGTTAAAACTCTCCAGTTGTTTGGTCAGGGTCAGGTTGTTAATGCTGACGTTGGTGGGCACGAACTCGAAGTTATTTTGATTCTTGACCAGGAAATTTTCCATGGAGTCCAGGATCTCCAACTGAACTTCGGTGTTGGAAACTTCCCGGTTATAGGAGGCGACTTCACTCAGCAGCAGACTGCTTTCTGCAGTGAGTTCCACCATGTTGTTATCCCGCTTGTAAACCTCCACTTCCTGTTCCGCCTCTTCCAGTTCCGATTCGATGAGGTTGATGCGTTCGTTGAGGAGGTCGATCGTGTTTTCAAAGGCTTTGTTTTTATCCTCCACCGACTTGCGATTATAGGCTTCGATCACGCCCATTAACACGTCGCGGGCCCTTTCTCCGGAGGCATCTTTCAGCTTCAGGTTCAGGGTGCTGGATTCTTCCCCCTTGGCCTCTACTTCCAGGTTGTCGGAGAAATAACCGGCCATATCCCGGATAGGCAGGGCCATCACCTCCATCGTCACGCCGGGATCGAGGTTCCGGGTGCGGGAGAGGGTGATCTTGCCTTCGGGCAGCGTCAACTCCGAACCGAATTCTCCGGAATATTCCGCGTCCTCTACGACAAAAGAATAGCCGCCTTTTCCGTCGGGCAGGATGGTGCCTTCGATAGCGCCGTTGGGGTAGGCCGGCTGCCAGTCGAGGATGCGGATCGGGGAGTTTTTGTACAACTCGCGTTTCACCAGGCCGTTTATTACGAAATACCGGTATTGAAGTTCATTGTTGCGGACCACCTCCTTCATAATAGGTGAAGAGCGCAGGATGTGGACCTCGTTCTCCAGGTTCTTTTTCTTCTTGCCCAGGCCCAGTTCGGAGAACAAGACTTCCTCGCTGAGTTGCCCGGAGTTTTCGTCATCCTTGATGAGCAATTGGGCCTCCACCTTGTACTTTGGGGGAGTGATTTTCAGGTAATAGAAGGCTCCGGCCAGAGCCAGTGGAAAGATCAGTACATACAGGTACCAATACTTTAGCGCTTTAAACAGCAATTGTTTAAAATCCAATTTTTCGTCAGCCATGTGTTCTGCGATTGGAGTGAAAAAAGGAAGAAATAGGGAGCGGGCAGCTTTGCTGCTTATTTGATGAGCAGGGTGCTCAACAAGAAAGTAAGGAAGCTGATAAACGGCACAATGATCACGGAATATCGCTCGACAAAGTCGCCTTGGGTGGCGAACTGCTTGGCTTTGAGCGGTTCCACGTAGATGATATCATTCGGACTCAGGTAGAAATAATTCGATTCGAAAAGGGTTTTATCCTGGGTGTTGACCCTTGCGTACTCCCGGACGTTGTTCCGCTCCCGGATGACCAATACCGAGTTGCGGTCGGCGTATGGCGTGAAGTCGCCGGCCATACCGATGGCTTCCAGGATGGTAAGCCGTTCGTTGGGTATGGTATAAGTATTGGGTTTGAAGACCTCGCCCAGGAGGGTGACCTTGAAATTCATGAAGCGCACCTGTACCGAGGCATCGGGAATAAAGAGCACCAGGCTGTCGCGGATCTCTTCCCGCAATTCGAGGGTAGTTTTATTCGCGGCCTGGAACTTCCCGATATAAGGGAGGTAGATCTGGCCTTCCTCATCTACGCGGTAGCCTTCCTGTATGCCGAGGGCTCCGGCGCCGGCAGAAGCTGCGGCATCGGCCCCGCCAAATTTTTGTTGGTAAAAGGCTCCGAGGTTCTCCGGATAGTTGCTGGAAACCTGGATGCTGATGATGTCATCGGTGCGGATCTTCAACGGGGGGATAAAGGGCAGGTTGGTGGTGTCGCTAACTACATCATCGAGCATCAGGATCTGAGAATACTTGACTCCCCCGCATCCGGTGAGCAAAAAATAGCCCAGGAGCAGGAATAAAAAAAACGAGTATCTGGATGTCATTTGGATGGATTTAATGGATTATACAGTAGAAGTGTCGGAATGACCGTCTAATTCAAAGGGGTGGCGGGCAAGCGAGACCTCCGCCAGCGGGTGGTGTACACCATTGAGGCCGCTGGGCTGGATGTTACGGATGTCGAAGGCAGCCTGAACCGCATGGGCGGCGGCGTCCAGCCCAAAACCTTTCCCTTCCAGGATGGCCTGATAGCTCAGGGTGTGCAGGTCGGTAAATCCTTCGCTGAATTCCACCTCTTTTCCATCAACCAGAATAGAGCGGTAAGTGCGAGTGCCCTTCGACCGGATGGATTCCGGCAGGGTATCGTAATTGATGCTTAAAAACCACCGTACACGGGCCCGCTCCAATTCCATATAGCCCGCAGCCCGGTCGTGTGTGTGAAGGTGGACGATATTCGTCTTTACCTCTCCGAATATCCAGTGCAGCATGTCGAAGAAGTGGATCCCAATATTTGTAGCGATTCCCCCAGACTTTTCTTTCTCCCCCTTCCAACTGGCGTAATACCAGTTTCCCCGGGAGGTGATGTAGGTGAGGTCTACGTCAAAGACCTTGCCTGCCGGCGCCGAATCCACCTTTCGCTTGAGTTCCTGCAGGGCGGGGTGCAGGCGAAGCTGCAGGATCGTATATACCTTCTTCCCGGTCTCTTCTTCCATGTCCCGGAGCGCTTCGACGTTCCAGGGGTTCAGGACCAGCGGTTTTTCACAAATGACATCCGCCCCGATGCGCAGGCCAAAGCGGATGTGGGCATCGTGCAGGTAGTTGGGCGAACAAACCGATACGTAATCGACCGGTATGCCGATCGAATGGTTGAGCTTGTGGACGTGCCGGTCGAAGCGTTCAAATTCGGTAAAAAATGCAGCTTCAGGAAAGTAGGAGTCGATGATCCCGACGCTATCGGTCTTATCCAAAGCGGCTAATAAAGTATTTCCCGTATCGCGGATTGCCCGCATGTGACGAGGCGCAACGTACCCGGCAGCCCCAATGAGTACAAAGTTGTTCATGATTGATTATAACTTTTAACTGGTATTTCTCGATGCTGCAAAGGTACAAATCCGGCAATGGCTTCGCCGTTGAAAAGTCGCAAAGACTTTATCTTCTAAAAAAATAATGGCCGGAAATTCCCCCCGTATTGGGGCTGGAGATTCCTGCCAAATGCAGATCGAACAGGCCTGTGAAATGACCTTGCTTAGAAGTAGTTTCGTGGATTTTGACACGTTGGCCGCTTGCAACAACGGGAAGCTGCTATAAGCGGGTTTGGGTTAAAGCAATAAACACCGCCTCCTTTCATAGAATAAAAGGCGTTTACAGGGAAGGAAAACCTGTCAAATTGGGATAGTGTCAATGGATTTTCCAATCATTACCTAAGACACAAAAACATGGTGCCCCCTTCATCCGGAATGTAAAAAAAGGAGGCCATTTTCTAAAAAAAGCACACCCTTCCAAAATTGGAGGGCAATTTTTGAAAGGAAAACCAAACGGTGGGTAGTCCTTTGGGGTTGGTGTAGATCATCTAAAGTAAGGCTCGTGAGTGTTTTGTGGATAAAATCCACTTTTTTCCGCTACAAGCCATTTACGAAGCGCAATTTAAAGGGTTTTATATTAAAATGGCAGATTGTCTAACCTTTTTCTTCCAATATGACGCCGCTTGCTGAAAAAGTAACGCCGTTTCTTGGTTTTGCCTGCTTCCGACTGGAAAAGATTCCCTATCTTGGATAGATGCGCAGCCTGCTTTTTTTCAGTTTTTTCCTCTCTTTTCTGTGGCATACCAGCTACTCCCAGGATACCCTTCCTGTTTTTCTCAAACTCCTCACCTGGAATATCCAGGACTTTGGCCGAAGCAAAGACAAAGAGGAGGTCCGCCGGATCGCAGGGTTTCTCCGGGAGTACGACCTGGTCGCTATTCAGGAGGTCGTGGCAGGCGCCAGCGGACCGAAAGCCGTGGCTCGCCTGGCTGATGAGCTCGACCGGATGGGCCATAACTGGGATTATCGCATCAGCGACCGCACCGATAGCCCGCCGTATAAGACCGAGCGCTATGCTTTTCTGTGGAAGACCGACCGGGTAAAACCGGTTGGGAGGACCTGGTTGGAAGATTCCCTTCCGGAAGCCGTTTTCCGGGAACCCTATCTGGGTCGCTTTCAATTCGGCGATCGAACCGTCCTGATCGCTAATTACCACGCACGCCGGGGCGCCGACCTGCCGGAGGAAGAGATCCCGTTTTTGACGAGCCTATACGAGCGCTATCCCGAAGATCCCCTCATTCTGCTGGGCGACTTTAACCTGGACGCCTCCAACCCTGTATTTGACAGTTGGGAAAAAATGGGCTGTCTGCCTGTCGTAAATGGCGAACCCACCACGCTGCGCTTCTCCTGTGAGGCGGATTACTTCTCCTCTTCGTTCGACAATATTTTTCTTCCCCCCTCCCTTCATATCCTGGAGAAAGGGATCATCGATACGGTTGGCGATTGCGCAAATCTCAAGGAAAGCCGGGCACTCTCGGATCACGTACCGGTCTGGGTAAGGTGCAACTAAAAATTGCCGCAGGCAAATTCGGACGGCCGCTTAGTTGCACTCCTGGAAGATCCGTGCTTCGCAAGTCTCGCAGATCTGGGGGTCGAGCTCTTGGTAAATGGCGGAAATCGCTTCTTTTTTGGTCTTGAAGAAATGATCTTCCCCGATCTCGTCGCGATACCCGCCGGCACGGAGCACGTCCTGGGCTACGATTTTCAGCCCACAAATGTAGAGGTCGCCGCCCATGGCGCGCCAGCGCTTGGCTTCCTGTACGAGGAATTCAGCCCCGGTGATGTCGATAAAATTGATGCCGTTGGCCAGGATGAGCAGCCGGCGTTGGGGGTTGTTCTCACTCATGGAGGCCAGGAAAGAGGCCACGTGATCAACCGCTCCGTAATAGAGCGATCCGTCGATGCGCACGACCTTGAGTTGGGGGCATTCCTTAAGCGGCTTGCGGGCAATGTTGGTAAAATGGCGGTTGGGATTCTCCGGGTCGGGAGCCAGAATCGCGATGTGGGGAGAGGAGGTTTTGGACAAGTAAAATACCAGCGACAGGAATACCCCGATGTAAATGGCGAATTCCAATTCGAGAAACAGGGTTGAGAGGAAGGTGACCAGGAGGACCGCTCTTTCCTTGGCACTGGTCCGGAAGATCCCGCGGATCTGTTTCACCTCGATCAGGTTGATGGCGACCAGCAGGATGATCCCCCCCATGGCGGGCATGGGCAGGTAGGCTGCAAGCGGGGCGACCAGCAACAAAATGCCGGCCAGCAAAATGGAAGAAAAAATAGCGGCCATCGGAGTTTTAGCCCCCGCTTCATAATTGACGCCCGAGCGGGTCAGCGAACCGGCGCCGGCATAACTGGAGAAAAAACTGCCCACGATATTGGACAGACCCTGCCCGATGAATTCCTGGTTGCCATCGATGCGCTGGTGCGATTTCACGGAGATGACGCGCGCCAGGGTCAGGGTTTGGATCAACCCCAGCAAAGCCACGGCAAAGGCGTTCGACGCCAGGCGCTTGACCGAGGCGATCGACATGGGCGGCGGATCAAATGGCGGTAGCTTCGAGGGCATGCGGCCTACGAAATGGATGCCTTCCGATTCACCGCCGAGCAGCAAGGCCAGTCCTGCGCCAACCACCATTGCAATGAGCAGGTGGGGAAGTTTTTTGGACAGCCGGCGCACCCCCAATGCGACCAGCAGGGTACCGAGGCTGACCACCACGACTTTCGGATTGGTGTGGCCGATGTTCCGGCCGATCGCGACCAGGGTGTCGAAAAATTCCGCCTGACGCGGGATCTGAATGCCCAGTACGTATTTCAACTGACTGGTAAAGATCAGGATCGCCGCGCCCGCAGTAAATCCAACTACTACGGTGTGGGACACAAAATTGGCCAGCACGCCCATCCTCGCCAGCCCCAGCGCTAGCTGAAATACACCGGAAAGAAAGGTTACCGCCAATACCAACTGGATGAATTCCGGGGTAGTCGGCTCGGCCAGGGGACTCACCGCAGCAAATAGAACCAGCGATGTCGCCGTAGTGGGCCCTGAGATCAGGTGGTACGAAGAACCGAACAAAGCGGCTACGATCGGAATGGCAATGGCTGAATACAAACCATAAACCGGAGGCAATCCGGCGATCATGGCAAATGCAATGCCTTGTGGTAAAACAATGATAGCGCCGGTCAACCCCGCCATTAAATCACCCCGCACGGTTTTCCAGGTGACCATCGGCCACCATTGCAGGAAGGGGAATACTCGGGAAAGGATCTCTTTGCGGTCCATTTCTAGTGAAAGGTGAAGGGTGAAGGGTGAAGGGTGATGAGTCTCTTCACTCTTCACCCTTCATGCTTCACTTGATAAAAAATGTCTCCTCTGCCGGCCTCAGCGCCCGTTTCATCCAGAGCGGACGACGCAGGCCACCGGGGCCCGGAGCGGGGCGGGTCATGGCCAGCCACTTTTTGTAAACTTCGAAAGATTTGTTCGTGTCGACAAAAATATCGCCGTATTTATCGCCTTCCTGGGCTTTCTCCAGGCGTACTTTCTGGTGCCAGCAGTGCATCCCGCTGATGGGATCGGGGTGCACGGGGAAGGTGATATTCTGATGCACACCGCCGTCGCCCCAGAAAATGCGGGAGCTATCCGGATCGGCGCTCTTGAACGGCTTGATATCGCTAAGGGTGCGCATGCGCCAGCCGCCGTTGCCGTCGTTTTCGATGCTGACGGTGTTGACAGCCCAGCGGTTGCCCGGGGCATCGTGCGGACGGCGCCAGCGGCCCAGGTGGTGTGAACAGGCTACCACGCCGGGTTTCATGCCTTCCGTCACCCAGACCTTATCCACAAAGTATCCGATCTCGGTATTCACCCGCAGGATGTCGCCGGTCTGTACGCCTAATTTCTTGGCGTCGCTGGGGTGCATCCAGATGGGGTTTCGGTTGGAGATCTCGTACAACCACTTTGCATTGCCCGAGCGCGAGTGGATCAGCGTGGGCAGGCGGAAGGTGGGCACGAGCGGATACTCGTTCTTCGAGCGGTCCATCTCCTCTTCGTGGATATGGCTCTTGATATAGGTCGGAATCGCATATTCGGGCCACTTCCAGTCGATCATCGTCTGGGAGAAAAACTCGTTCTTGCGCGAAGGCGTGGGGAATCCTTCCACCGGTTTCCCATCGGCCATGATCCCGATCGCTTTCCCGTTTTTGGTGATGACCTGACTGACGGGGTCCACCTCAGCGCCTTCCATCATGCTGGCCGGCAGTTCATCGAGGTGCTTATTGTAGACCGAAGGTTCGATGTTGAAGGCGCCGTATTTGCGCATATAGTCGAGCGGGGTGAGCCCTTCCTTGGCGGCGGCTTCCGGCAGTCCTTTGATATTTTCGAAAATGAACCGGTAATACTCGTCGACCGTGATCTTTTCGCCGGGGCGATAGGGCGATTCGAAGTGTTTGCGAATACCCATGCTGCCGTCGGAGTCAATCCGCCACGACAACTCGATCCAGAATTCGTCTTCTTCCCACACTTCACCGGGGTTCACCTCATAGGTAAAGTTGAAAGTTTTGCCGGAGCGCCGGGCGGCTTCGCGGAAGACGGGCTGCCGGAAGGCGATCCATACGCCGGCGTGGGTTTCATACGAGTTGAGGTCATGCCGCTCGGAAGCCAGGCCCATGGGGAGCACGTAATCGGCAAAGAAGGCCGTTTCGCTCCAGGTCGGGGTCAGGGCGGCATGGAGCCCGAACATGGACTCGTCTGAATAGGCTTCGATCCAGGAGAAACCGTCGGGATAGGTCCAGACGGGGTTGAACACGCGGGAGAAGTATACGTCCATAAATCCGCGGCGTTCCTTGAGGAAGTGCGGCAACAGGAAGCTCGGTTCGAAATAAGCCAGCGGGTATTCCTTCGGGAAGTGGAGTTCGTTCCAGAAGGTCTGTGCCGGCGGTTTGTCGAAGAACTTGGCGTGCACCTTGTTCCAGGTATTGGGAGAGGTGCCGCCTACGGTGCCTACGCTGCCCGTGATGACGTGCAGGAAGTGCAGGGCGCGGGCCACTGCCCAACCGCCGAGGTTGCCGGAGGAAGCGCTGCGCCAGTTGTGACTGGCAAAGCGGGTACCGGCATCCCCGATGGCGCGGGCAACTTCGATAATCATGTTCGCTTTCACGCCGCTTTCCCTTTCGGCAAATTCGGGCGTATATTCTGCATACTCGGCGCGCAGGGCTTCGATAAAAGCTTCGAAGGTGACAGGCTTGCCGGGGTGTACGCTTTTCATGTATTCGTCCCAGTTCATCCAGTTCTCCATGTAGGCGCGGTTGTACAGGCCTTCATCGAGCAGGATCTTGGCGATGGCCAGCAACACCGCGGCTTCGGTACCCGGATAGGAGGGCATCCAGAAGTTGGCGTGGCTGGCGGTATTCGACAGGCGCGGGTCGATCACGGCCAGTTTGGCGCCTTTCATCTTGCCTTCCATAATGCGTTGGGCGTGCGGATTGAAATAGTGTCCGCTTTCCAGGTGCGCACTGATGAGCAGGATGAACTTGGCGTTGGCGTGGTCGGGGGAAGGCCGGTCGTGTCCGTACCAGATGGCGTAGCCGAAGCGCGCGCCGGAAGAGCAAATGTTGGTATGGCTGTTGTGGCCGTCGACGTTCCAGGACTGCAGCACGCGGTCCATATAGCCCTCGTGTCCGGGACGGCCTACGTGGTAGGCGATCTGGTTGTTGCGGCCTTCCTGGATGGCTTTGCGCATCCGGCCTGCGATATCGTCGAGCACCTGATCCCAGGAGACGCGTTCCCACTTCCCTTCACCGCGTTTCCCGGTGCGTTTTAGCGGGTAGAGCACGCGGTCAGGGTCGTTGATCTGGTTGATCGTGGCAGGGCCTTTGGCGCAGTTGCGTCCACGACTCCCCGGATGATACGGGTTGCCTTCAAACTTGCGGACCTTCCAGGAGTCCTTGTCGATGAAGGCCGTCAAACCACAAGCCGATTCACAGTTAAAACAGGTGGTCGGCACGATCATGTAGTTTTTCTTTTCTTTGCGCGGCCATGCTTTTGCCTCATATTCCGTCCAGTCATCCCATTTTTCGGGTGGCGGGAAATTGGTCAGTTGGCCGGGCTCGGTCAGACGGTTCAAATCGGCGGGTTCTTCCTTGTGGAGGTTGGGGATGATACCGATCGATTCCGCAATGCGTTCAATGACAGAATGTTTGCGAGGAGCCATTGGAATTAGTTTTGAGTTTTTAGTGCTTAATTTTTAGTGTTTAGTTCTTTGCCACAACTAAGAACTAAACACTAAAAACTAAAAACCAAGAATTTACATCGTTCCCTTCAAGATCCGTGTCCAGTACAGGAAGGGCAACACATATTTCTTGAGCAGCCACATGGAGTAGCGTTCCTGCGCCTGGTTGAAGGGGAAGGTCTCCATGGGTTGGCTGTCGTAATCGAATTCGGCCATGACGATCCGGCCGTATCCGGTGATGAGCGGACAGGAGCTGTAGCCGGTGTATTTGGCGGTGAGTGGCTGGCCGTTCATGTAACTCAGCAGGTTTTCGACCAGGACGGGCATTTGCTTCCGGACGGCGGCGCCGGTCTTGGCGGTCGGCAGGCTGGAAGCGTCGCCCAGGCTGAAAATATTCGGATACCGGACGTGTTGCAAGGTGTACTTGTCGACCTCTACCCAGCCGAAGGGATCGTTTGGATTCCGCAGCGGACTGTCCTTGATAAAGTCGGGGGCGCACTGCGGCGGTGTGACGTGGATCATGTCGAATTTCTGTTCCACACGTCCCACTATTTTACCCTCGGTATTGTATTGGTCGAAATAAGCAATCTGGTTCGGGCCGTCGATCTCGGCAAGGTTGTGGAAGAAATGGGTTTGTATGCCATAGCGTTTCACCACCTTGGTCAATGTTTCGGCGTATTTTTTTACCCCGAAGATGATGGTACCACCCGAGAAGAAATGGACTTCCGAATCCTTGAGGATGCCTTGCCGGCGGAGGTAGTCGGAACCCAGGTACAGGATCTTCTGCGGAGCGCCTCCGCATTTGATGGGGGTATTGGGACTGGTAAAAAGGGCCTTGCCTCCTTTGGGGAAGCTTTTCAGGCACTCATAGGTATAAGGGGCATACTGGAACATGTAATTGGTGGTTACCCCGTACTTTCCGAGGCTTTCTCTCAATCCTTTTACCTTGTCCAGATCGAGTTTGATACCGGGAGCGACGATCAGGTAGTCATAGGTATACTTGTCGCCACTGACGCAGGTTACCGAATTCTTTTCCGGTTCGAAAGAAGCCACGGCATCTTTTATCCAGGTGGCTTTGTCAGGGATTACGCTTTTCTCATCACGCTCGGTCGCGTCCTGATCGAAAACACCGCCGCCCACCAAGGTCCAGGCGGGCTGGTAGTAATGCTTTTCAGATGGTTCTATTATTCCAACTTTGAATTTTTTGTCTTTCAGCAACAGTTTTGCAGCTGTAGAAATGCCGGCATTACCTCCACCGACGACGAGAAATTGAAAATGGCTCATGACTTTTAGTTTATCAAATGTTTCTATTTATACCAAGGGTATGCGTTGCGGGGCTTCCACCCATATCTTTTCCGTAAAATAAATGCCGATCAGCAGGATGAGTCCAGAAAGCCCGGCGATCAGCGGGTTGCTTCCGGCAAAGGCCAACAAGGCGAGCGGCAGAATATTGCCGAATGCGATGGCGCCCCACCAGAACAGATTGCGATAGCGGCCTTTGAGGATCATCTCGACGGTTTTCTTGGCTTCTTTCGTCGGATGCGTCGTAGCCAGTTCGACGAGTACGGTGCCGAGGTTGAGGCCGATGGTCACGAGCATGACGGTTTTCAGGAAAGGCATCCAATTCTGGCCCGATTCCGTCCACAGGGCGACGATCGACAACGCGGCGGCGCCTGCCATGAGGCTGTGCACCAGCATGTGGATAGCCATGGTTGGGCTCTGCCAAAAGTCGCGTCCTTTTGCCTGAGCGAACAGGAAAGCGGTATAGACGGCGGTCAGCAGCGCAAATACGGCTGTGCCCCACCATATGATAGGCTGTATCGCATCCAACTGGAAGAAGGCTACTACGGCGGCGAGGGTCAGGAAAAGTCCGTAGATGGAGAAGGAGTAACCACCGCGGACCAACCAGGAATTCCATTGCGGGCGCAGCAACACATTGAGGAACCGGTCGGGCCGGTCGAGGTCCTTGATGAGCAATAAGCCGGTTGCGCCAAGGAACACCAATCCGGCGCCGATGGCCCACCAGAAGGTTTCAGCGGTGAACTCGGCCCAGCCGAAGATCCAGGCGGCGAAGAGCATCAGGAAGGAACCGGCGGAGATCGCTTTGGTCAGGACGTATCCCGACACTTCCCAACCCCAGAGGATACCCTTGTCGGGCGTATCGTAGATCCGCCGGGGCTTGCCCGTCAGAATATCGATCGATTTTACCGGACCGCTGGAGGCCAGTTCCTTATCGGTGGCGGTTTGTCCGCTGATATCCATGAGGGCTTTTACGATATCGCCTTCCGAATAGGCCATTTTCTCGGGGTTTTTGGCGTAGTGTCCAACCCCGCGAGCCTGGGCATTCCAGAAATAGCTGTCGGAACGCTCCGTGGCGATGGGGTTGAGGGAAGCCTCGTCGCCATCGATATAGAACAGGTTGGGTATCGTGCCTTTGGCGGCTTTGCGCACGGTAACCTGTTCGCGGGACAGGAGGATGGAGATCTCCGATTCGGGATCGTCCATGTCGCCGGAAATGATGGCGTGCTCCGGACACACATTCACGCAGGCTGGTTCCAGGCCGATATCGACCCGGTGGGCGCAGTAATTGCACTTGGCGGCGGTATGGTTTTCCGGATTGATGTAGAGCGCGTCGTACGGGCAGGCCTGCATGCAGGATTTGCAACCGATGCAGCGATTGTTGTCGAAATCGACGATGCCGTCATCGCGGATGAACAGGGCCTCCACCGGGCAGATCTCTACACAGGGGGCGTCTGTACAATGATTGCACCGCATGACGGAAAACAAACGCCGGGTATTCGGAAACTCGCCTTTTTCCACCTGCTTGACCCAGGTGCGGTTGACACCCACGGGAACATCGTGTTCCGCTTTGCATGCTGTGGTGCAGGCATGACAGCCGATGCATTTGCGGTTGTCGATAATAAAGCCGTACTTCATATCAAAGAATTTCTTTTAGGCATTCCCATAAAAGTATGAACAGAATTTCATGTGAACAAGCAATCCAAAGAGAACTTGTCCCGAAATTCCGAATCTATGGCCAGTGATGATAAACGTCAAAGGCCAAGCAAATACACTTGGGTGAGATGAAGAGGTGTTCAGGGAAGACCCTGCGCGCGCCGGCAAAAATTCCGAACGCCGGCGCTAAAGTATGAAGAAACCTTCATACTTTCAAATATTTCTCAAACCAACTCGATCTTGTTTCGCCCCAATTTGACGACCCCGTCCTTTTCCAATTGTTTGAGGAGGCGCGACACGGCCTCGCGCGAGGCATGCAGGTCGTATGCGATATCCTGATGGGTCGCGCTGATGACGTTGGTTTGGGTAGCTTCGGCTTTTTTCTCGAGGTATTGCAGGAGGCGTTCGTCCATTTTCTTAAAGGCGATGTCGTCGATCGTGCGGACGAGTTCGTACATCCGGGCGTCATAGGTGCGCATGACGAAGTTCTTCCAGCTCTGGTATCTCGACATCCACTCGTCCATGTACCTTACGGGAACGGCGATGAGGTCGGTATCGTCTTCCGCGACGGTGCGGATCTCGCTTTTCTTATTCATCATACAACAGGTGAACGACATGGAGCAGGCTTCTCCTGGCCCGAGGTAGTAGAGGAAGATCTCCCGTCCGTCCGGGTCTTCCCGAACGACTTTGATGCTGCCTTTCACTACAAGGGGGATCATACGGATATAGCTGCCGATCTCCGTGATCACTTCACCGACCCGAAAGGACATCAGGCGTCCCACCTGCACGATCTCTTCCTGGAGTGCCCGCTCGGCGATCTCCGAGAAATTTTTGAGGAGTAGGTTGCGGATTTCTTCCGCGTCGCTGTTCAAAATCATATCGTTCATTTTCAAAGACAAGGCGACCGCATGTCCCGTGTCTTTAATTTGCTTTATTCGGGTTGTGCTTAAAATTAATATTCAGCCAAATGGATCGGGCTAAACGGAAGAAATATACGAAAAACAACGCACATACAGCCAATAAAAGTCCGAAGGAAGCGCCCAGGCTCCAGTCGAGCACCCAATGGAAGAACATGATGAAGAAAAGGCAGAACCACGCCGTAAAGATATAGGAGATGAACATGGCGCCGTAGTAGAAACCCGGCTCCGGCCAGTAGTTTTGTCCGCAATGGTCGCACTTTTGGTGCATTTCGAAGGGCTTTTTGAACGTAAAACTGCCGGTTTCAAACAGGTCGCCCTCGTGACAGGTGGGGCATTTAAGGCCGAAAATGCTGTATAGCTTGCTGCCTTTGCCGAATATTTTCATGAGTGTAATTTTTTCTGAGCAATCAGACGGACCACAGCCGCTTCTCCTTCGTGGTATTTCCCTTCCCGGAGGTGCACGTTTTCTTCTGCAAGGTACCGGATATTCAGGTCTTTAAAATCTTGTTTCAAATCTTCCGTGTCGTAGAGCAATTCCCGGACCTGGGGACCGCCCGATGACCGGCCGATCTGGCGGGGTGAGAACAACTCGGCGATGAGCGTGCCCCCTGGTTTGAGGGCCTGGTACACCTGTTGGTGCGTGTGGCGGCGGAGTTCCAGCGGCAAATGAAAAAAGAACAGCCCAATCAGGTCGAAAGAGGCTTCCTCAAAAGGAAAATCGAGGACGTCACACACGTCGTACCGGATGGAAACCCCATGCCTGGCGGCTAGCTGAACGGCCTTTTCCCTGCCTGAACGGCTCTGGTCGAAGCCCACCACTTCCCAGCCTTTCCGGGCGGCGTAGACGGCATTCCTGCCTTCGCCTTCGCCCGGGAGCAACAGCCGACCCGGTGGTTCGGGGTAGGTGTCCAGAAAGGCCTTGAGAAATTCATTCGGCTCTTCTCCGTAGACGTACTCCGGCTCAGCATAGCGTTCGTCCCAAAATTTTTTCATACATCCAGCATTATTGAATTGCGAAAATATGAACAAAAATTCATGTAAAAAACAAAAAGGCCAGGCGCGAAGCGTCTGGCCTTTTATTGCCGCCACGTAGGACAACCTTGCGAGGTTACATATTGCATCTGCAATTTTCCAGGCATTCGATGATCAGGGATACATCCCGCTCTTTGAGCGAATACATCATGCTGCGGCCTTCCCGTTTGACGGAGAGGATGCCTTTCAAACGCATATTTTGTAAATGGTGGGAGGTCAGCGATTGCTCGCTGCCCAAGCGTTCACAGATCTCGGAAACCGACAATTTTGGGTATTGCTCGAGCAAGTGGATGATCCCCAGTCGCATTGGATGCGCTACGGTCTTCAGGATATAAGCTATACGCTCTAGCTTTTCCGCTTCAGCAGCATCAATTAAACCAGGTGGAGTGTCGGTTTTCATAATATGAAAATATGTTCATTAAATAAAAATAGCAACAACGCCGGGTTAAAAATAGTTCGCATAAGGCGACGCTACTCGTCATTCCGGTCACCGAGCTGATGGTCTTCTTCCAGTTTTTGGAATAGATCCCGCAGGCGGTACATCTCGTCGAGGGTGTCATCGAGGTGGAACTGGATGTCGGGAATCCGGCGCACATGTTTCTTGATCCGGTAGGCCAGGGACTGACGGAGACGGGTATAGTTGTCTTCCATTTCCAGAATGACGGTTTGTTTATCCTCGGTGTTGTAAACGCTCAAATAGATCTTTGCGATACTCAGGTCCGGGCTCATTTTTACGTTGGTAACGGTCACGAAAGGGGTGGTTCCGTAAATGTAAGACCCTTCCTGTTGCAAGAGTATTCCAAAATTGCGCCTGACTAATTCTGCCACTTGCTGCATGCGCTTTGTTTCCATGTCTAAGCGTTTGTTCGTTTTGATAAGAGAGCGGTTGGCCGAGGCCAACCGCTCTCTTATCATAATTTTCAAAGATAGTGAATTCCAAGGCCCCTTGCAGGACTTTCTGCTTCAAATGGAAACAGCATGTTGCATTTTTTTGTTCCTTACAAAATAAAAAAGCCTATTTTAAGAGCGTTTTCAGCGGTCCTTAAATTTTTTTAGATGTGGAGCAAACTCCTCGATAGCCCGATCGAATACCTGAAAGGGGTTGGGCCGGCCCGGGCCGAACTCCTCAAAAAAGAACTGGGTGTCTTCACCTTTGAAGACCTGCTCCTGCAGTACCCTTTCCGTCATGTCGACCGGACGACCTTCCATCGCATTGCCGAACTGACGCCCGACAGCGGGGAAGTGCAGCTCCGGGGCGTGTTGCGCCGGGTCGAATCGGTGGGCGGCGGCGCCAAAAAACGCCTGGTCGCCAAACTGCGCGACGACTCGGGCGTGATCGAACTGGTCTGGTTTAAAGGCGTTTCCTGGATCCAAAACACCCTGGAAGTCGGCAAGGAATACGTCGTGTTCGGGCGCATCAGCGCCTACGGCGCCGGGCTCAACATCGCCCACCCGGAAATGGAGGAATTCGATCCCGAAAAATCCAAGACCGCGCCGACTTTGCTGCCGGTGTACTCGAGCACCGAAAAACTCAACTCCAAAGGCCTGGACGTGCGGGCCCGCCGCCGCCTGATGCTGGAACTGCTCCAACGCCTCACTCCGGCCGATATTCCCGAAAACCTGCCCGACTACCTGGTTAAAAAACTTCGCCTGCCCTCTCGTTTGGAGGCTGTATTTGGTATCCATTTTCCGAAAAGCCAGGAAGAACTCGATGCCGCACGCAAGCGCCTTAAGTTCGAGGAGTTGTTCCTGCTCCAGGTCCGACTCCTCCAAATGAAAAGCGGACGGCAGGCTTCCATCAAGGGCTATGTGTTCGACCAGATCGGCGATAACTTTAATAACTACTACAAGGAAAAGATCCCCTTCGAACTGACGGAAGCCCAAAAGCGGGTCATCAAGGAGATCCGCCGCGACCTCGGGGTCGGCATCCAGATGAACCGCCTGCTTCAAGGCGATGTGGGCAGCGGCAAGACCATGGTGGCCTTGCTCTGCATGCTCATCGCCCTCGACAACGGCTACCAGGCTTGCCTTATGGCGCCGACGGAGATCCTGGCCCAGCAGCACTACCAGACCATGACCGAAAACCTCGAAGGGCTCGGCATCGAAGTGGGCTATCTGACCGGCAATGTCAAGGGCAAAGCCCGAAAAGAAGTGCTGGAGCGCCTGGAGTCCGGCGACTTGCATATGGTCATCGGCACGCATGCGCTGCTGGAGGAATGGGTGCAATTTCAAAACCTGGGCCTGGCCATCACCGATGAGCAGCACCGCTTCGGAGTGGAGCAGCGGGCGCGGCTTTGGCAGAAAAGCAAGCCTCTTCCGCCCCATGTGCTGGTCATGACCGCCACGCCCATCCCCCGAACCCTTGCCATGACCCTCTACGGCGACCTCGACGTATCTGTGATCGACGAGTTGCCGCCCGGCCGCAAGCCGGTCACGACCATCCACCGCACCGACTCACACCGGCTACGGGTGTTCGGATTTATGAAAGAACAGATAGCCCTGGGCCGCCAGGTGTATGTCGTTTATCCCCTGATCGAGGAATCCGAAAAGCTCGACCTCAAAAACCTGGAGGAAGGCTACGAAGCCATCCAGCGTGCTTTCCCGATGCCCGACTACCAGGTCAGCATTCTGCACGGCCGCATGAAAGCGGCGGACAAGGATTTTGAAATGAACCGCTTTGTGAAGGGAGAAACCCAGATTATGGTGGCCACCACGGTCATCGAGGTAGGCGTCAATGTGCCCAATGCTTCGGTGATGGTGATCGAAAATACGGAGCGCTTCGGCCTCTCCCAACTCCACCAGCTGCGCGGCCGTGTAGGCCGGGGCGCCGACCAGTCGTATTGCGTCCTGATGAGCGGCTACAAGCTCAGCAAGGAAGCCCGGCAGCGTATCGAAACCATGTGCCGCAGCAACGACGGCTTCGAGATCGCGGAAGCCGACCTGCGCCTCCGCGGTCCGGGCGACCTGGAGGGTACCCAACAGAGCGGCATTCTGAATCTAAAAATCGCCGATCTCGCCCGCGACGGCCGCATCCTGCAAACCGCCCGCGACCTTGCCCAGCGCATTCTGGATCAGGACCCGCAATTGCAGCATCCTTCCAATGCCGTGCTAAAAAATTACCTGGATACGCATAAGAATGCGTTGCGGGGATGGGGGAGGATTAGTTGAAAGGTTGAAAAGTTGAAGAGTTGAAAAGTTGAAGAGTTGAAGAGTTTTCTTTTCAACTCTTCAACTTTTCAACTAATCAACTCAAAAACAATACTCATTTGCTTCGATCAATCGCTCCGCGATCTTCCGGCGCAGGGCCTTCACATTCACAGGCGGATACTTGGTAAAGCGCTTGAGGCCCATGAGCAGGGTGCGCAGCAGGTCGCCTTCGGCGAAGGAGGCCAGGGCGTCGGTGCCGAAGCGGGTCATTCGGCCGGTGGCGTCGTGGAGGTAGACCTTCAGCATGGCGTCATAGATCTCCTGATCGATCGGCTTGCCGGGCATGTCGTGGAGTTTCTCTACGCGCAGCAGGAGCGATTCGGCAACGAAGGTATCGGCCAGCATGTCGGCCACGTTCATCAGGACCTCCTGCTCATCTTCGAGCTTGAGCTGGCCGTCCATTTGGAGTTTGGCAGCGGCGCCGGCAACCATGAGCACGGCTTTTTTGAATTCCTTGATGGCTTTCTTTTCTTCCGCATAAAGGCCTTCGGGTTTGTCGAATCCCGGCATGGAAGCGAGTTCTTTCTGCACTTCCCAGGCCGGGCCCACGATGTCGAGCTCGCCTTTCATAGCGCGGCGCAGCAGCATTTCGACCGAAAGCATGCGGTTGATCTCGTTGGTGCCCTCGAAGATGCGGTTGATGCGCGAGTCGCGGTAGGCACGGGCAGCAGAGGCTTCTTCCGAGTAACCCATGCCGCCATGGATCTGTACCGTTTCGTCGACCACATAGTCGAGGGCTTCCGAACCGACGACTTTTAGGATGGCACATTCGATGGCGTATTCCTGCGCAGCGCGGCGCTTGGCTTCACCAAAGGAGACCCCCTCGTGATGCAGGTTTTCCTCCATGGTCCGCATGAGGTTGGAAGTGCGGTACAGCGCGCTTTCGGTGGCAAATAGCCGGATAACCTGCTCTGCCAGTTTATACTGAATGGCGCCAAACTGGGCGATCGGCTTTTTGAATTGCACCCGCTCGTTGGCGTATTGTACGGCGGTCGTAATGCTCCTTTTAGAGCCGCCGATGGTCATGGCGCCGAGTTTGAAGCGGCCGATGTTGAGCGCGTTGAAAGCGATGAGGTGGCCCTTTCCGATCTCACCGAGCACGTTTTCGACGGGGACCTTCGCGTTTTCCAAAAAGACCATCCGGGTGGAGGAACCGTGGATGCCCAGTTTGTTTTCTTCCTCTCCCAGCGTGAGGCCCGGCGTGTCGCGTTCGATCAGAAAGCCGGTGAATTTGTCGCCGTCTACCTGTGCGAAAACGATGAACAGATTGGCAAATCCGGCATTGGTGATCCACATCTTCTGCCCGTTCAGGACGTAGTGTTTGCCGTCGGGGCTCAGGTCGGCGCGGGTTTTAGCCGCCAGTGCGTCGGAACCCGATCCGGGTTCGGTCAGGGCGTAGGCCGATGCCCACTCGCCGCTGACGAGCCTGGGCAGGTATTTTTGCTTTTGGGCTTCGGTGCCGTAGTAGAGGATGGGCAGCATGCCGATCCCCGTGTGGGCGGCGAAGGAGACGATCCAGGACCCCGCAGGCCCCAGCACTTCGCCGATCAGGGTATTGGTGTTCGTGTCGAGGGCCATCCCGCCGAATTCCTCCGGCATGTGGGCGCCCAGCAGGCCGAGTTCACCGGCGCGTTGCAGCAACCGGGGCGTGAGTCCGGGTTCTTTTTCCTCGATCTGTTCCCGGACGGGAAAGATCTCGTTTTCCAGAAAATCCTGCGCCATCTGCCGGATCATCAATTGTTCTTCCGAAAATTCTTCCGGGAAAAAAGCAGAATCGGGGCTGGCATCCTTAACCAGAAATTCCCCGCCTTTCAAAGGTTGGTGGACGAGTGTGTCGGGCATGATCGTTTGGATTTTAAATGGTTTAGCGAATTTTCGCTAACAAAGATAAGTTAAAATGCGGCGCTTGTAAAGGGGCGCGCATCATTTTTGGCGAATTTTCGCTGGCGGGGACTTTTGGCGGGTATTTTTTGGGAAAAAATAAAATCCTTTAAAAGCCGGATTGGGACGGCCCGATCCGCCCAATCCAGCTCTTCAGGGTTAATAGTTCAGCATCCAATTAATGCCGTATTTATCCGTAAGGCTGCCGTAGTAGGCCCCCCAGAACATATCCTGCAGCGGCATGGTGATCTTTCCTCCGGCCGACAACGCATCAAAGATCCTCGTGGTTTCTTCTTTGGTTTCGGGCTC
Organism: Lewinellaceae bacterium; assembly: GCA_020636275.1. Lineage (GTDB taxonomy): Bacteria > Bacteroidota > Bacteroidia > Chitinophagales > Saprospiraceae > JADJTT01. Next base: position 190,952 of record JACJYD010000003.1, read on the forward strand.
GATAGAGATATGCATATTATTACCGGGGATCACGGTGAAACCCATTTCCACAGGGGCGTCCGTGCCCATTAGAATATGGCCGCCCGTGATGGGGAGCTCAATGTGGAGGATCATTTTCTTAACGTTTTCGGCGATCGGCGGATGATCGGCATCGGGCGGCAAGTCTCCAAACCGTTGTATGCCGTTTCCGCTGAACTCCGTTTTGAAGACCGAACGGTAAAACAAAAAGGCCTCTTCCGTATTTCCGGGGAAGTTCAGGTAGGTGCAAACTCTCGATTTTTTGTCTGTCCGAAGTTCTTTCCTGAGCTTTGCCTGAGCTTCCAGGTATTGGTCGAGGTTACTCAATGCGGCGGTGAAACCCTCCCTGAAGCCCATCTGGATGACTTTTTCCAGAGCGGCCAGGTCTTCATATGAGATGACAATGTCCACAGTCGTGGTATCTTCATTTTCCCGGAAAGTATTTTCCCAAAAGGAGCGCGGAAAGTCGGGATTGACCCGGCCGTTTTCATCACAAAACGCATCCAGGCCGGAGAAACTCTTCAGGGCCTCGATCTTCTTGTAATCAGCTTTGCACCAATGGGTATCGTTTTCGGGGCCGACCATGGAATAAAGCCAGACCCCGCCTTCCCGGAAGTCCATGGATTTGGTTATTGTGCGGTAGGGTTTTGGCGCCCACCACAGGTCGAGCAATTCGGGTTTGGTCCAGGCGTCCCATACCAGGGGGAGGCCGGCGGCAAATTCCCTTTTTACGGAAATGGTCTTGTTTTCCTTGTTGACGGAAAAGTCGAAGTGCAGATCAGTTTTCATTTCTGAATTTTTAAATGGGTGATTTTTTAATATTGGATAACACCTTGTCCAGTTCGTTGAAGCGGCTTTCCCAGATCTTTCTGAATTGGTCGAGCCATTTGTCAATCTCTTTCATTTTATCTACTTCGAGTTGATAAAAAATCTCCCGGCCTTGCTGTTCCTGTTTTACGAGCTGGCACTCCACCAGTATCTGCAAGTGTTTGGAAACGGCTTGCCGGGTGGTGTCGAAGTGCTCGGCCAGGGCGTTCGGCGTCATCGCCTGAATGGCGATTAGGCCAATGATGGCCCGCCGGGTCGGGTCGGCGATGGCCTGAAATACATCTCTTCTCATTAGTCTGCTGCTGTTATGCAATTGATTGGTTGCAAATATATGCGCAACTATTCGTTTGCGCAAATTTTTTGAAATTTTTTTACTCCAATTTTTTCAAGGCTTCAAAAGCGAGATCGGCGACGGCTCGCGCGCCTTCCGGCTGGAGACGGGTATTGTCGGACTGGCCATCGGGACAGGCTTCATATTTACCGGGGGGGAAGGTTCATGAAATAATGGTCCGTTACATAAGCTCGGCCCTTGACGCTGAAGGCATCCGTGGAAAAAAGATATTCATGCCAGGGACTCAAAGATCTGCTTCACGTTTCTTTTATTTTTCCCCCAATCAATAAATTGGCTGGGAAGGGAACATTCGCTTTTCACCTTTACGTGCCCATCGTCTTGAATGCGGACTTCAATATTTTCACTCCATGACCATAAGCTTATTTTCGTCTTTGCCTGGATCAATCCCAGGTCTTTGTCAAAGCTCTTGATTTCGAAATTACATTTTTCAATCACCATCTTAACCTTGTCCAATAGCTGGCTTTTGTTAAGGGCGTACTTCTTTGAATCTTCAAATTTGGCTGCCATGTTTTTATTTTATGGAGGTGAGTGACTACGCGATCATGCGGGTTTGGACAAGAACAGGTGTTGGAAAGGTAGGAAAAGTTGGGGGGAATGAGTAAGAATCTTGTTCCAAATATTCCCGTACCTTTACTTTCTCGTTCACCAATTTCGCTTTTCGATATGCACTCCATCGCCGTCTTTTGTGGCTCCTCCCGAGGTAAAAACCCGCTCTTTCACCAACTGGCTGCCGAGCTGGGCCGTACCTTTGCGAAACGCGGCATCACCCTGGTTTACGGCGCCGGTAAAGTGGGCCTGATGGGCATCATGGCCGATGCGGCCCTGGAAGCAGGTGGGAAGGTCATGGGCTCGATTCCCTCTTTTATGAAAGAAAAAGAGGTCTGCCACACAGACCTGACGGAACTCTATATCGTCAAAAGCATGCACGAACGCAAGCAGCTTATGGCGGAACGGGCGGATGGTTTCATCACCCTGCCGGGCGGTTTCGGCACGCTGGATGAACTCTTCGAGATCCTCACCTGGAAACAGATCCAGCTCCACCACAAGCCGGTGGGCCTCCTCAACTGGAACGGCTATTACGATCACCTGCTGACCCATATCGACCACATGATCCAGGAGGGCTACCTAAAAGAGGTGAACCGCGGCCTGCTCACCGTAGCTAACGATTTGGAAACCTTGCTCGACGCTATGGAAAAGGCGCCCCGGGCATTCGACACGAAATGGCTGGATCGGACATAAAAATGGGAAAACTGAAAACATGGGCCGGGCTATGCCTGTTCCATGTTTTCAATTTCTCCTTTAACTTCTTTACTTTTGCACCCTGAAAAAAATTCTATTCATGCAATCGACAGCAACCAACCTCAAGTACAAAGTAAAAGACATCAGTCTGGCCGAATGGGGCCGGAAAGAGATCGAACTGGCCGAAGCGGAAATGCCGGGCCTCATGGCACTCCGCGCAGAATACGGCCCTAAAAAACCGCTCAAAGGCGCCCGCATCGCAGGCTGCCTGCACATGACCATCCAGACGGCCGTGTTGATCGAAACCCTGATCGAACTCGGAGCTGAAGTGTCCTGGTCTTCCTGCAATATTTTCTCCACCCAGGATCACGCTGCCGCTGCCATCGCCGCCGCCGGCATCCCGGTCTACGCCTGGAAGGGGATGAACGAAGAAGAGTTCTGGTGGGCGATCGAACAAACCCTTTTTGCATTCGAAGACGGCAAGCCCCTCAATATGATCCTCGACGACGGGGGAGACCTGACCAACCTCGTGCTCGACAAACACACCGAACTGGCTGCAGGCATTCGTGGCATCAGTGAGGAGACGACCACAGGCGTGCACCGCCTTTACGAGCGGATGAAGAACGGTACCCTGCTCATGCCGGCCATCAACGTGAACGACTCGGTGACGAAGTCGAAATTCGACAACAAATACGGCTGCAAGGAATCGCTGGTCGATGCCATCCGTCGCGCCACCGATATCATGCTTGCCGGAAAAGTGGCTGTTGTGGCCGGTTATGGCGATGTCGGAAAGGGCTCTGCCGCCTCCCTCCGCGGCGCCGGTTGCCGCGTGATCGTGACCGAGATCGACCCGATCTGCGCCCTGCAGGCCGCTATGGATGGCTTCCAGGTGTTGAAAATGGAAAATGCCGTTCCGCAAGCCGATATCGTGGTGACCGCTACCGGTAACTGCGATGTGGTGACAGGCGAGCATTTCAAGCTGATGAAAGACAAGACCATCGTCTGCAACATCGGCCACTTCGATAACGAGATCGACGTGGCATGGTTAAATAAAAACTATGGTCAGTCCAAAGTGAATATCAAGCCCCAGGTCGATAAATTTACGGTTGATGGAAAAGACATCCTCCTGCTGGCAGAGGGCCGCCTCGTTAACCTGGGTTGCGCGACCGGCCACCCCTCGTTTGTGATGTCGAATTCCTTTACCAACCAGACCCTGGCCCAGATCGAACTCTGGAATAACGGCGACCATTACGACAACATCGTCTTCACCCTTCCCAAGCACCTCGACGAGCAGGTGGCCCGTCTCCACCTCGCCAAGATCGGCGTACAGCTTTCCGAGCTCAGTGAGAAGCAGGCCAAGTATATCGGCGTGGAGAAGGCAGGACCGTTTAAGCCGGAATATTACAGGTATTGAGTTTTTAAGTTTATAAGGGTATGGGTTTTTGGCTCAACAAAAACTCATACCCTTTAAACTTATAAACTAAAAAAAACGATTTTTTTGATGCCCTCCCACGATTCATATTTCGATGCTTTCGCTCCGGTGAGCAAGGCCGAATGGCTGGAAAAAATCCAAAAGGAGCTGAAGGGCCAGCCGCTGGAGAGCTTCGACTGGCTAATCCAGCCGGGATTGGCCGTCAGTCCGTTTGCACACCGGGAAGACTGGTCGGCGGAGCTGCAACCTTTGCCGGGGGAGCGATCGAACAATGACTGGGAAATCGGTGAAGACATTCCCGTAGATACCATTCCCGATGCGCATCGCCGGTTGATGGAAGCGCTGGAAAACGGAGTGCAAGCCCCGCGGTTTATCCTCAAACGCCCCCTTAAACTCAGCGAATGGCAGCATTTGCTGGAGGGGGTTGAGTTGGGATTCATCTCGACGCATATCGCCGGTATTCAAAAGGTAGAGGAATTTCCCGCTATCTGGGAAACGTTCTTCGAGATGGTGCACAGCCACCCTGAACGGCTGTCCCTCCGCGGGTCGATCTACATTCACGGCATCGCCTACGCGGAGGAGGGTTTTGCCCGGGTCATGGCCCAGCTGCTCGAAAGGGGGATCTACGCCCTTCCGGGTTTCCGCCTGCTCACGGTGAACGGACACCTCGACTACCGGGGAGAAGAAGGCGTGGTGGAGGAACTTACCGGCATTCTGGTGCGCGGTACTCGTCTGCTGGAGCGCTATACCGACCTGGGCCTCGCGCCGGAAACGGTGCATCACCACATTCAGCTGTCGGTTTCGGTAGGCACGAGTTATTTCCTCCAGATCGCCAAGATCCGGGCCCTGAAGATCCTTTGGGCGCACATCATGGAGGCCTATGGCGTTTCCCACCTCTCCCTGCCTCCCATCGACGTGCGCTTTGCGCCTGAGTCGCAGCTGGAAGATCCCCATCAGAATATGATCCGCGCCACGACCCAGGCCATGTCGGCGGTCATCGCCGGCGTCGATCGTCTCACCGTCCTGCCCTCCGATGCCTTTGAGGGGAAAATGAGTTCTTCGTTTGCCCGCCGCATCGCCCGCAACGTGCAGCACCTGCTCAAAATGGAAAGCTACCTCGACCGCGTGATCGATCCGGCCGCGGGGAGCTACTATATTGAGCAGTTGACGGATGTATTGGGAAGCAAAGTATGGGAATCCTTTCAGGGGAAGTTGAAGAGTTGAAGAGTACCCTTTTCAACTCTTCAACTCTTCAACTCTTCAACTCTTCCTCCTCATCCTCCAGTCTCTCCGTCAACGACTGAACGATCCGCATTTGGCTCCAAAAGGTACGGGCGATAACGCGCAGCACCGTATACACCGGGATGGCCAATACCATGCCCATTACCCCGTTGAGCTGAGCGCCCATGAGGATGACGATGAAGATCTCCAAGGGGTGGGCCTTGACACTTTTGGAAAAGATCCAGAGTTGCAGGAAATAATTGTCAAATATTTGCATGACCATAAAGGATCCGGCGACCTTGGCGAGCATGGGCAGCATCTGGGAGTAAAACTCCAGCTCGAGATGGGAGGAGATGGTGATGAATATGCCGAAAATAGCGCCCAGAATTGGCCCGACATAGGGAACCAGGTTGATCAAGGCTGCGAAAAAGGCGATCAGCAAGGCGTTTTCGATGCCGAGGATGCTCAGGAGAACCCACATGAAAAGGGTGAGAATGGAAACCTGGAGCAGGAGCCCTCCGAAATAGCGGGTCAGCATGCGCTCCACGCCGCGAAAAGCCTTCCGGATCCGCGTTTCGTATTCGTCGGGGAGAATGGAGACGAGGAAATCGGCCAGCATGGTCTCGTCCTGGAGAAAAAAGAAGGTGATGAACAATACGGAGAAAAAGCCCACCATCACATTCCCTGCGGCGGTCAGAATGGTGGTGAAAAAATCGCCCACTCTGGACGGCTGGAACCAGTCGCCGAGTTTTAGTGCGTTTTGAAGTTGCTCCTCCACACTGGGCTGATGCTCGATGATGCCCCGGTTTTCCAGCCACAAATTCATTTGGCCCATGGGTTCACGCAGCGCATCGGCGATGGATTTGTAGTCCACCCCGGCCAGATTATTGGCCTGTGTAACGATGAGTGGGATAAAAAGTGTCAGAAGCAGGAGCAGGCCCACCAGGAACACCACCATGGTGAGCACGGCAGAAAAGGCTTTTCCGATCTTGAATTTTCCCACCCGCAATTTTCGCTGGAAAAACTCGTCCATCGGCTCCAGGATGAGCGACAACACCCAGGCAATAACCACGTAGGTCACGATGTTGCTGAAAAAGTAAATGAACGCGATGGCTGCCAGGCTGCCCAGAATAATAGCGATGATCCGGTTGTTGAAGCGCATATTGGGAAGTTCGTATATTGCGGCAATAAATTTACCAGATTATGGCGGATTTATCGGTCGTTATCCCGATTTATAATGAAGAAGGCAATATTCCGCTTCTATACCAGCGGCTCACGACGACCCTCGAAGGGATGAATATCTTCTACGAGCTCATCTTCGTCAACGATGGAAGCAGGGACCGTTCCATGCAACTGATCCGGGAGCTGGCGTCGAAGGACGCCCGGGTAAAATTCATCGATTTCAGCCGCAATTTCGGCCATCAGGTTGCGCTCTCCGCCGGACTGGACCACACCCAGGGCGAGGCGGTTGTCATGATGGATGCCGATCTGCAGGACCCGCCCGAACTCCTGGCCGAATTATACCAAAAGTACAAGGAGGGTTTTGAAGTGGTCTACGCCAGGCGCCGCAGCAGGCAGGGGGAAACCTATTTCAAAAAAAGCGCTACCCTGGTGTTTTACCGCCTGCTGGCCCGGATGTCTTCGATCGAAATTCCGCTGGATACGGGCGATTTCCGCATCATCGACCACAAGGTGGTGGAGATGCTGCGCCGCATGCCGGAAAAGATCAAATACCTGCGCGGGCAGATCTCCTGGATCGGCTTTCGCCAAACTTCCATCGAATACGACCGCCCCGAGCGCTATGCCGGCGAAACGGGCTATTCTTTCCGCAAACTCATGGGCCTGGCGCTCGACGGCATTACCGGCTTTTCGGACGTACCGCTGAAGATCGTCACCTACTTCGGGCTGATCGTTACGGCCTTTGCGTTTGTGACGACCATTTACGTGCTCTATTCCTGGTTTTCCCAGAGCGATCTGGTGCAGGGCTGGTCCTCGCTTATGATCACCGTCCTCTTCATCGGCGGGGTGCAGATGATCGCCATCGGCATCATCGGGGAGTACCTGAGTCGCATCCATTCCAATGTGCGCAACCGGCCATTATACGTGATCCGGGATTCCAATTTTGTGGCGTGAGATAGTATAAACCGCGACGACGCTACGGACGCGACGTTGTTCCGTTTTTTGAAACTATAAGGAGAAATCTTTCCTTCCAAACGTCGCGTCCGTTGCGTCGTCGCGGTAATAAAATATTTTTCACTTCTTTTTTACAGCCCAATAACTAACAACTCCCACACCGACCAACCCCAGTCCCGCCAGCGCCTGCATCGGTTTTTCCACCAAGGTATTCAGCACAAAAGCCCCGGAGATCAACACAAAGATCGCCGGCACCACCGGATACCCCCAGGTGCGGTAGGGTCGCTCCCGGTCCGGCATTCTTTTACGAAAAAGGAAAATACAGACCCCGGCCATCGTCATGAAAATGATGTCCATGAAAGTGACGTAGGTGAAAAGGTTGGAGTAGGTGCCCCACAGGAAAAGCAGGCAGATGGCCCAAAGGGCTTGTAACACCATGGCGTTGACGGGTGTCCGGAAGCGGGGATGCACCTTGGCGAGGGCGGAGAAAAAGAGCTTGTCCTGTGCCATAGCGAAATAGATCCGCGGAGCCGACATGGTGTAGATGGCAATGGTTCCGAAAATGGAAATGGCGATGGCCACCGCTACGAGCCGTCCGCCCCAGGGTACGATGGCCGCGATGGCGTCGCCCGCTACCCGGTCGGAGCCGGCCATGGCGGGCAAGGGGAGCAGCAGCATGTACGACAGGTTGACCAGCACATAAGTGGCTGTCACGATCGTAGCGCCGAGCACCATGGCGCGGGCCACGGTTTTTTGCGGATTGATCGTCTCCCCAGCCAGGTAAGTAGCGTGGTGCCAGCCGCCGAACGACCACAGTACGGCGATCAATCCGATGAACATGCCGGAGAGCCAGTCCTGTGGCCTATTTTCCGAAAGGGAAAAAGACAGATGCACCTTTTCGGGGTCGTAAAAGACAAAACCCGCAATGATGATCGCTACAATGGCCAATAGCTTGATCCCGGTGAACAGGTTCGTCAGCGCCTGACTGACCTCCACTCCAATGCAGTTGATGGCCGTCAGTCCGGCGATGGTGCCGGCTGCCAGCAACAGCTTTTCGGCATCCGACATACCCGGAATGAAAAAGTGCATGTAGTTGGCAAAAGCGATGGCCAGGGCCGCCAGGGCGCCGGTGTTGATGACCAGGAGGATCACCCAGCCGTAGAGAAAACCGGCCAGGTCGCCATAGGCTTCTTTCAAAAAGACGTATACCCCTCCGGCTTTCGGAAACATGCCGCCCAGCTCGGAAAAGGTCAGGGCGCCGGTCAAGGCAACGAGCCCGCCGACGATCCAGATGCTCAGCGAGAGGGTGGGGTGAGGTATTTCCCGGACCACATCGGCCGGGGTGATGAAAATACCGGAGCCGATACAGGAGCCCACGGCTATCATCGTCAGGCCGTAGAGGGTTAATTTTTGACGGAGTTGGTTCATAAAAAGATTAATGATAAGGCTGGGCGCGCGGCGCCCAGCCTTATCCTATTCTAATTTTTAAAAGTATAAATTTACGCGCTAAATTTTTCTTTTATGAGTTCCCTTCTTCAACAGGCTTTTGATCCGGAATCCTTCCGCCGGGAAGGCCACCGGCTGATCGATCAGTTGGCCGATTACCTGGCACAAAATCACTCCCGCTCGGAAGAAGAGGTCATATCCTGGCGTCCGCCGGATGAGGAATGGCAATTTTGGCGGGATTTCCTGGATCAACCCGGTGATCGGCCCGATTTTTTCCAAACCGTCCTGGACCATTCCATGCGCGTGCAGCACCCGCACTACATGGGCCACCAGGTCGCCTGCCCGGCGCCAGTCGCGGCTTTGGCCGGGTTGGTGTCGAACCTGATGAACAACGGTACGGGGGTCTATGAAATGGGCATGGCCAGCAACGCCATGGAAAGGATCGTCGTTGACACCGCAACCCGGGCTTACGGCTGGGACGATCGCGCCGGCGGGCACCTGACTTCCGGCGGAACCCTGGCCAACCTCACTGCGCTACTGACCGCCCGCCGCGCCAAAGCGCCCCGGGATGTCTGGGTGGAAGGAACCAGCGAGCAACTGGCCCTGCTGGTATCGGAGGAGGCCCATTACTGCGTCGACCGCGCCGTGCGAGTTATGGGCTGGGGAAGCGAAGGGATCATCAAAGTGCCTTCCGACGAGCGGTACCGCATGCGCACCGAGCTCCTGGAGTCGATCTATGAGAAAGAAACCCGGAAAGGGAAGCGGATCATCGCGGTAGTGGGAAGCGCCTGCAGCACCTCCACCGGCTCTTACGACGACCTGGAAGCCATCGCCGCCTTTTGTCGGGCACGCGATCTTTGGATGCACGTGGATGGGGCCCACGGAGCAGCGGCTATTTTTTCTTCCAACTACAAGCACCTGCTGAACGGCATCGAACAAGCCGATTCGGTGGTCATGGATTTTCACAAAATGCTGCTCACCCCTGCACTGGCTACCGGTCTGTTTTTTCGCGAAAACGGGCATTCGTTCAATACCTTTTCGCCGGAGGCCGCCTACCTGTTTCAAAAAGCGGGCAAAGAAGACTGGTACAACTCCGCCAAACGCACGTTCGAGTGCACCAAGCTGATGATGAGTCTCAAGGTGTTTTCCCTGCTCCAGGCCTACGGCGTGGGGTTGTGGGATGAATATGTCACCCAATGTTACGACCTGGGCCGGACCTTCGCCCATCTGATCCGGCAGCGGCCGGACTGGGAGCTGGCCGTGGAGCCGCAGTGCAACATCGTGTGTTTCCGGTATTTGGGAAAAAGCGGAGAGGACCTCAATGCGCTCAACGCGCGCCTGAGGAAGGCCTTGGTGGAGGATGGCCGGTTTTACATCGTCCAAACGGTGTTGCGGGGAAAGACGTGGTTGCGGGTCACCCTGGTCCATCCAGGCACGAGAGAAGAGGACCTGGAGAGATTGCTAGATGTTTTAGTCGAAAAAAATTAACCGCGACGACGCAATGGACGCTACGTTTTGTTCGAGCAGCGTCTATAGCGAATTGAATATGCACAACGTCTTAGCGTTCTTAGCGCCTTTGCGGTTAATTAAAAATACACTTCCGCTTTGGCTTTAAATAGCACACCAACCCCAGGTAGGTGAGCAGCAGTCGGTTCTTTTTAATGAAATAGACCTGCGCTCCTGCCTTAGGGGATACGCAATAGATCCGCAGCACGGGGATGGAATCGGGCAGGGCGCCCGTCAGCTCATCGAAGCTGCGTTGGTTGGTGATGTAGAAAGCAATGGGGTCTTCAAAATCGGTTTCGTAAAGAGGCTCGGGGCAGGTGGTAGGCTCGACCTGAAAGGGATTTTCGCCCGAACCGTTCACATTGAAGAAAAGGGTGAAAGAATCGCGTTCAAAACGGACTACTTCTCCGGTGAAAGCGCCGGAAGGCTTGCTGACCCGCCAGGCGCCGGTGGCCCAATCCGGCAGACTTTGCGTATGGGCGGAAAAAATTCCGCCCCACATCCAAAGTCCGACGAGCAGGGATTTAGCTATGAAGGGTATATCTCCCATACCGGAACATTTCGATCTCCTCCCAGCGGCGTTTTTCGAAGCCGGGGTTGTGCTCCCACTGGCCGGTGGCCTGGTTGAACCAGAAGGCGTAGAGCATGAAGCAATCCTGGATCTCCCCGTAGTCAAAATTCCCATTGGGCTTACTGTTGATGTAGTTTTGAAGGCCGGATTGCAACAGGGCGCCGGCGCCGCGGTGAAAGACAAAGTCGACCAGGGCGTCGTATTCATGCTGCAGGAGGGGCACGAAAATGCGCTTTTTGATATCGGCCTCCGACAGGCGGCTGACATCGGCGTGAAACAGTTCGATCATCTGATCCATGGTCAATTCCCGCCATCCTCCCTGTTCGGGATCGTAGGCGGCCCATTGTTGCTTGTCCTCTTCCTTGATGTAGTGCCCAAAGCCCACAGTGAGGCTTCCTTTGGTGTCGCGAAACACCCTTCCGGTGAGTTGTCCGTTGACCTTGGGTGGCCGTTCCCAACTGCGCATATACGCAATGCAGGCATCACTGACCGACAGCTCGGTCGGCATGCGGCGGAAACTGGTCGACGGGCTCGGGGTCACCGGAGTCGGGGGTGGTGGTTGCGGGGGAGTGACCGGCTGTGTTGGCGGCGTCACCGTGACCGGGGGCTTGGCCTTATACCCGACCACATAGTCCCTTCCGGCTGAAATCGTGATGGTGGCCTGCTGCGATTGCTTGGGAAGGCCATTCCACAACCGGAAGCAACCCGGCGTGATGTTGAATCGTTTGCAGATGCTGTATTCCGTATCGCCGACGCGGACGCCGGGTTCTTCCCGCCGTCGCTGCGCTGCAGTGCGTGCCTTGTGAACGATCGGTTCCCCGTCGGTACTGCCGCAATGCCCCAGGTTGGGATCATCTGCGCCGTGAAAGGTCTGATTCCAGGTAAAGTTTTCAGCCATAATGGGGTTTTTTAATAGAGCCCGATGGACACCGGGCTCTATTATCCTATTTCGTCAAGATTCGTGTCGTCACCTTTGTCGACTTGAAGCGGATCAGTAGCATCACCTGGCTGGATACGGGCCGGGCGTCCTGGAGAGCAGGCTGCCAGCCTTCCATGTTGTCGACGATATTCTTGATGTGATTGGGCTCGATGCGCACGTCGCCGGTTTGGGTAAAGGTAGTGAGGCAAGGCGCGCCATTCTCGTCGATGACGAGCTTCAGTTCAAATTCGCCCGTCGGGTGCTGGTTATCGATGATGGTCTGCAATTTTTCCGAAAAATAATCCTGCAGGTCATCCGAAGATTTCCCGAAGAGCGGAGTGACCATCGGGTCTTGAACAACGGCATCCGGGCAACCGGCATAGTCCTGCGAGACTTGTGCGACAGCCAGGATAGGAAGGCAAGCGATCGCGATGAAGGAGAGGAATTTTCTCATTTTTTTTGGTTAAATAGTGAAGAGTGAATGGTGAAGGGTGAAGAGTGAAAGGGCTCTTCACCCTTCACATTTCCCCCTTCCCCTTTTACAATATCTGCAATTTAGCGAATTTCAACATAATGCGCCGCTCGGGGGCGTCGCTGTCCTTAAAAAAAATGGTAGCGACCCGGTTGTCGCGGGCGCCGTCGATGGAGAGGACTTTTCCTTCTCCGAATTTCAGGTGCAACACTTTCATACCCGTCTGGATCTGATCGCTGGGGCTGGGTTTGAACGTTTTGGGGTCGGCCATGAGCTGGTTGTTGGCCGTTTTTTGCTTGAAATTACCCTGCACACCGGATCGGGCGCGTTCGGCAGGTCTCCGGTCGAAATCGGGCTCCATGCCGGGCATTAGAGTAGAGCCCATACCCCCCGACATTTCCACATGGTTGAGTTCGATTTCGCTTAAAAAACGGCTGGGCTCGTTGTAGCGCATCTGGCCGTAACGGTAGCGACTGGTAGCGTAGGAAAGGGTCAGGAAGGATTCAGCGCGGGTGATGGCCACGTAAAAAAGACGGCGCTCTTCATCCATCCCTTCGGGGGTTTCCATGGCCATGAAGGAAGGGAAAAGCTTTTCTTCCATCCCCACTACAAAAACGGAGGGGAACTCGAGGCCCTTGGCCGAGTGTACCGACATGAGCGTGATATAGTCCTCGGTCTGGGCCTGTTCGTCCTGATCGGTGAGCAGGCTGATGCTCTGGATGTATGCGGCCAGGGAGGTGTCGGTGCCAGGCTCGCCGTCAGCCTGGTTTTCCACAAATTCCTTGATGCCGTCGAGCAGGGAGTTGATGTTTTCCACGCGGCCCATGCCTTCGACTGTGGTGTCCGATTTCAGGGCGTCGACCAACCCGGATTGTTTGGCAATGAAAATGGCAGCCTGGTAGGCGCTCGTGGTGGCCGCCTGCTGCTGGAAACGCTCGATGAGGTGGACGAACCCGTCGATGGCGTTGCGCGTGCGGGCCGGGAACGGGAGCTTGGGCAGCAGGTCCCACATCGGCAGGTTCTGTGCATCGGCTTGCAGGCTGATCTTTTCGACGGTCGAATTGCCGATGCCCCGCTTGGGCAGGTTGATGATGCGGCGCAGGGCCTCTTCGTCCTTGGCGTTGACGGCAATGCGGAAATAGGCCAGCAGGTCCTTGACCTCCTTGCGCTGGTAGAACGACAATCCGCCGAATACCCGGTAGGGGATATTATAGCGGCGCAGGTATTCTTCGAAGATCCTCGATTGGGCGTTGGTGCGGTAGAGGATGGCGATGTCGCGGTTGTGGAGGTGGTGGCGGTTCTTTTGTTCGAGAATGGCGTCGACGATGCGCTTGCCTTCTTCGGTATCGCTCAGGGCTTTTTGCACGCGAATGCGTTCGCCTTCGCCCTTGTGCGACCAGATGCTCTTGGGGATCTGCCGCCGATTGTTGACGATCACTTCGTTGGCGGCCTGCACGATGTGGCTGGTGGAGCGATAGTTCTGCTCCAGCTTGTACACCCGGATGCCGTGCTTCTGGAAATCCTGTTCGAAATCGAGAATATTCTGGATCGTCGCCCCGCGGAAGGCATAGATACTCTGGGCGTCGTCGCCCACCACGCAGATATTGCGGGGACTGTTGTCGTAAATGACCAGTTTCTTGACGATCTCGTACTGCAAATGGTTGGTGTCCTGAAACTCATCGACCATCACGTAGCGGAAGCGCTGCTGGTATTTTTCGCGCACCCCTGCCGGGTTGGTATGGAGCAATTCAAACATGCGGTAGAGTAGGTCGTCGAAGTCCATCGCGCCTGCCCGTTTGCAGCGGGCCACGTATTTTTCGTAGATCTGTTGCAGGTGCGGTCGCTTGGAAAGCAGGTCCTGCTGCATGAGGTCCTGGTCCTTCGCATAGAGCGCCGGCGTGATGAGGTTGCTCTTTGCCGAGGAGATGCGGGCCCGCACGGCATTCACGTTGTAGGCCTCCGGCGACAGGTTCATCTCCTTAATAATAGCGCGCAGCACGCTCGAGCTATCGTCGGTATCGTATATGGTGAAATTGGAGGGATATCCCAAATGCGCCGCTTCCACCCGCAGAATTCGGGCAAAAATGGAGTGAAAGGTACCCGCCCAGACGCTGTCAGCCCTCGGTCCGACCACCTGTTGGATGCGCTCCTTCATTTCCCGCGCCGCCTTATTCGTAAAAGTCAGCGCCAGGATCTCCCAGGGTGGTACGCCCTCTTCGATGAGGTGCGCCACGCGATAGGTCAGCACGCGCGTCTTCCCCGAGCCCGGTCCTGCCACCACAAGCACCGGCCCGTCCATCGCGGTCACCGCCTGGCGTTGGACGTCGTTGAGTTGCTGTAAGTATATTTTTGCTTCGTTCGACATAGCATATTGTAGTTGAAGAGTTGAAGAGTTGAAAGGAAAGGTTGAAAGGCAACTCTTCAACTCTTTCAACTTTCAACTCTTCAACTCTTTTCCAATTCTTCCCAGTACTCCACCGCCCTTCTCGTATGCGGAATGCAGATCGACCCCCCCACCAGGTTGGCGATGGCGAAGACCTCGAAGACCTCGTCGCGGGTGACGCCCAGGTCGTAGCAGGTACCGAGGTGGTAGCGGATGCAATCGTCGCAGCGCAGCACCATGGAGGCGACCAGGCCGAGAAGTTCCTTGGTCCTTTCGGACAGGGCGCCGTCCTGGTAGGCCTGGTTATCGAGACTGAAAAAGCGCTTGAGCACTTTGTTGTCCTGCGCCAGGATCTTCTCGTTCATCTTGGCGCGGTATTCGTTGAAATCGGTGACTTGTGACATGCGGCAAATTTAAGAAAAATAACAAGGAGAGGGAAGGGAGAGTTTAGGGGGGTGAAGCACCGTTTTTTTCACAAACTGCTCAAAATTTCCGATCTTGTTTTGCGCAATCCAAAGCCATGCCGAACTGCTTTTCCCATACCCATTTCATCAAGGAGGAAGCCCACCGCCTCGGCTTCTCCTTCGCCGGCATTTCCCGTGCCGAACGCATGGACGAGGAGGCCCGCCGCCTGGAGGAATGGCTGGCGAGCGGCTTCCACGGGAAGATGGCCTATATGGAAAACCACTTCGAAAAACGCGTCGACCCGCGGGAACTGGTCCCGGGCGCCAAATCGGTGGTTTCGCTGATGTACAATTATTTTACCGAGAAAAAACAGGAAGACCCCACAGCGCCGAAGCTCTCGATGTACGCCTACGGGGAGGACTACCACCACGTAGTGCGCGACAAGCTCAAAGCCCTCCTCGACGCCCTTCGTCAACAGGTGGGCGAAGTGCAGGGCCGTTGCTTCGTCGACAGTGCGCCCGTGCTCGAACGCGATTGGGCCAGGCGCAGCGGTATCGGCTGGGTGGGCAAAAACACCTTGCTGATCCACCCTCGCGCCGGCTCCTATTTCTTCCTCGCCGAACTCATCATCGACCTCGAACTGGAGCCCGATGGCCCCATGAAAGATTATTGCGGTACCTGCCGCCGCTGCATCGATGCCTGTCCCACCGAAGCTATCTCGCCGGAGGGCTATCTGCTCGACGCTTCCAAATGCATCTCCTACCTCACCATCGAATTGAAAGAAGCTATCCCGGAAGCATTCAAAGGCAAAATGGACAATTGGATGTTCGGCTGCGATGTCTGCCAGGACGTCTGTCCCTGGAACCGCTTTTCCCAACCCCATTCCGAGCCCGCTTTCGAACCCCATCCCGATCTGTTGGCCATGACCCGCCGCGACTGGCTGGAATTGACCGAGGAGGTGTTTGGGCGGGTGTTCAGGCGGTCGGCCGTTAGGAGAACCAAGTATTCGGGTCTGAAGCGGAATATAAGTTTTTTAGTTGAAGAGTTGAAAAGTTGAAAAGAAACCTCTTCAACTCTTCAACTCTTCAACTCTTCAACTTTTCAACTTTTCAACTCTCTCGGGTGCTTCCTATTCCAAAAGAGCCCCACTGCAAACGACGAGATCAGATCCCAGATCCCCCACCAGGCCAGGATGAGGGCCATGCCGCCGAGGCCGTTGAAGAAATTGAAGACCAGGATGAGGCCCAGGCCGGTGTTGTGGATGCCGGTTTCCATGGTGAGGGCGCGGGCATCGATCTCGGGGCGTTTGAAAAGGCGGGCGAGGGAATAGCCGCTGACCATGGCCAGGCCGTTGTAGAGAAAGACCAGGAAGAATATTTCAGAGAGATACTTGCGGATATTATCCCAATTTCCGTGAATGGCGGCAATGATGAACGTGATGAAGATGACCAGGGAGAGGATGCGCGTCGGGCGGTGCAGCCAGATGGCGGCTTTCGGGAAAAAGTGTTTCGTGCCCATACCCAGGACGACCGGCACGAAAATGAGTTGAAAAATGGTCTTGAACATTTGCTGGGGCTCGACAAAGATCGTGGCCCGAAGTTCCTGGGCCTGGGGTACGAGCGAGGACCAGAGCGAGAAGGTCAGCGGGGTCAGGATGATGGCGCCCAGGGTGGTGAAGGAAGTCATGGTGACCGACAGGGCGATGTTGCCGCGAGCCAGGTGGGTCATGAAGTTGGAAATATTGCCCCCCGGGCAAACGGCTACGAGGACCATCCCCAACGCCAGGCTGGGCGGCGCGTGGAAGAGCTGGATCAGGCCCAGCGTCAGGACGGGGAGGAACAGGTATTGAGCGAAAAAACCGACCAGCACGGAGCGGGGCGCGGAGAAGACCCGCTTGAAATCCTCCGGCCGCAGGTCCAGCGCCACGCCGAACAGGATGAAAGCCAGAATGATATTGAGCAGGATCAATTGATCCGAGCTGAAGTTGATGTGTATCTGGTCGAGGTCGGTCATAAAAATCTTGAGGGGAGAAGGCTTTGCCATCTCCTCCCGGTATGGATGATGACCGGTAAAAATAGGAAAACGTTTTGGTAAGTGAAGGGGTCACTTAGTCACCCCTTCAGTCATGTTTGCATAAAATTCTGATAATTAGAATTTTACTTCTTTTTTGGTGAAGGGGTCACTAAGTCACCCCTTCAGTCATGTTTACATAAAATTCTGATAATTAGAACTTTACCTCTTTTTTGGTGAAGGGGTCACTAAGTCACCCCTTCACTTTGCTGCCGCCTGAACAATTTGCCTGAACAATTCTTCGCCGTTCAGGGGCTGGTTGGCTTCTTCGGGCTCGGGGTCATCGACGCGGAGGCGGGGACTGACGTAGTCGTAGTCCATTTCGTCGTATTCGTAGAGGGTCCATTTGCCCCATTGGTATTCCAGGGCAGTGAGGCTCTCGACCCAGTCGCCGGAGTTGAGGTAGGTGACCGTTCCTCCATCGGTTTCCACCACCCGCATCTGAGGGCGGTGGATATGGCCGCAGATGACGTAGTCGTAGCCTTGTTCGGCGGCCAGTTGGATAGCCGTATTTTCGAAGTCGCTGATGAATTTCACGGCTTCCTTGACGCGGTGTTTGACTTTTTTGGCGAAAGACATCCTCGATTTGCCCATGGCTTCCCGCAGCAGGTTGATAAAGCGGTTGACCCGGATCAGGAAATCGTAGCCCTTTCCTCCCAGGCGCGCGATCCAGGGTGAGTATTTGATGAAGGCATCGAATACGTCGCCGTGGAAGATCCAGTAATTCTTGCCGCTCAATTGCAAGAGGAGCTTGTCGCGCAAGTGAATATTGCCGGCCGAAAAATCGGAATACCGGCGCAGGGTGTCGTCGTGGTTGCCGGTGATGTAGTACACTTTGGTTCCCTGGCCGGACATTTTCAAGATCCGCTGGATAACCTGGAGATGTTCTTTGGGGAAATATTTTTTCCGAAACTGCCAAATGTCGATAAAGTCTCCGTTGAGGATCAATATCCGGGGCTGAATACTTTTGAGGTACTGCAGCAGTTCCTTGGCATGGCAGCCGTAAGTGCCCAAATGGACGTCGGAGATGATGGCAATGTCGAGCTCTCTTTTCACAAAAAAAAGTATAAACTGGATTAGGACTGCAAGTTGCATCTCTGTTGTAAACCCATTGTAAAGGACTCATTACGTTTCCATTAAATTGTTTTCACCTCGACGACGCGGTTATTATGGAATGTGGAAAAAAAGTTGCCGTTTGATCTGTCATGGGCGGGGTAAAAGTGGTATCTTCGGAGCGCTTTCCGCATGCAAAATCACGAAATGCCAATGCTAATTGAACGACCTGCGCCGCAGACCGTTCATTCATTAAAATAATAGAAATGCCAGAATTCGCACACCTGCATTGTCATACTCAGTATTCCCTGTTGGACGGGGCCAGTGACATCCGCGCCATGATGGATAAGGCCGTGAACGACGGTCAGAAAGGGGTGGCGTTGACCGATCACGGCAACATGTTCGGCGCCTTCAAGTTCGTCTCGGAGGCCAACAAACGCGGGCTTAAGGCAGTGGTCGGATGCGAATTTTACCTGGTGGAAGACCGCCATAAAAAAGTGTTTTCGCGGGCGAAAGGTGAACAGGATGTGCGCCATCACCAACTCCTTCTGGCCAAGAATAAGCAGGGCTATGAAAATCTTTCCAAGCTCTGTTCCCTGGGTTTCATCGAAGGGATGTACGGCAAATTTCCCCGCATCGACAAGGAACTCATTTTGAAATACCACGAAGGCATCATCGCCACGAGCTGCTGCATCGGTGCGGAGATCCCCCAGGCGATCCTTCAGGGAAAGTTGGATGAAGCGGAAGAGAAGATCCGCTGGTGGCTCGACCTGCTGGGCGAGGATTTCTATATCGAACTGCAACGCCACCGCAACATGGATAACATCGACGGTTTGGGTGTTAGCCAGGAGGATGTGAACCAGCAGTTGCTGCGCTTTGCCGAGAAATACAACATCAAGGTCATCGTGACCAACGATTCGCACTACGTGGATGAGGAGGATTCCCAGCCGCACGATATCCTGCTTTGCATCAATACCAACAGCCTGCTGGAAGAGAACGACCGGTTCCGCTTTCCTTCGTCTGATTTTTACTTCAAGACGCAGGATGAGATGGGCCGCTTGTTTGCCGATGTGCCGAAGGGCCTGGACAATACCATGGAGATCCTGGATAAGGTCGAAAAACTGGACCTGGCCCGCGATGTGCTATTACCGGCTTTTCCTCTTCCCAAAGGGTTTGCCAGCCAGGAAGATTACCTGCGCCACCTGACCTTCGAAGGAGCGAAACGGCGCTATGGCGCCATACTGGCTCCGCACGTCCAGGAGCGCCTGACCTTCGAACTGGAAGTCATCATCAAATCGGGCTATTCGGGTTACTTCCTGATCGTGCAGGACTTCACCACCACAGCCCGCCAGATGGGCGTGTCGGTAGGCCCGGGACGGGGCTCGGCCGCGGGTTCAGCAGTGGCCTATTGCCTGGGCATTACCAACGTCGACCCCATCAAGTACGACCTGCTGTTCGAGCGTTTCCTCAACCCCGAACGCGTGTCCATGCCCGACATCGATATCGATTTCGACGATGCCGGACGGGAAAAGGTCATCAATTATGTAGTCGAAAAATACGGCCGCAACCAGGTGGCCCAAATCGTCACCTACGGCACCATGGCCGCCAAACTCTCGCTTCGCGACGTAGGACGGGTGATGAATATCCCCCTCTCGGAAGTGGACCGGGTGGCCAAGACATTCCCCGGCAACCTGGCCGCCAATTTGAAAAAAGTACTGGCGAAAGGCGACATCGATCCCGGACTCAAGGAAAAGATGAACAACGACGAGATCGAGAGGGCCTATCAGTTCAGGCAATTAGCCGAGGGCAACACCGACATCGCCGAAATGATCCGCACCGCCACCAAACTGGAAGGTTCGGTGCGCAATACGGGCATCCACGCCTGCGGGGTCGTGATCACGCCCGACGACATTACGAAGTACGTGCCGGTCACAACCGCCAAGGACAACGACCTGCTCGTTACCCAATTTGACAACAGCGTGGCGGAAAGCGCCGGATTGCTGAAGATGGACTTCCTCGGACTCAAGACCCTGACCATCATCAAGGATGCGGTGGCGATGATCGAGGAGACCCACGGCGTCAAGATCGATCCGGACGAAGTACCCCTGGACGATCCCCTCACCTATGAGTTGTTCCAGCGTGGGGAGACGGTCGCCATTTTCCAATATGAAAGTGAGGGGATGCAGAAACACATGAAGGACCTGGCCCCTACCAAGTTCGAGGACCTCATCGCTATGAACGCCCTTTACCGGCCGGGCCCGCTTGCATACATTCCGAGTTTTATCAACCGGAAGCACGGCCGCGAACCTATCACCTACGACCTGCCTGCCATGGAAGAATACCTGGCCGAAACCTACGGCATCACGGTCTACCAGGAACAGGTGATGTTGCTTTCGCAGAAGCTTGCCGGATTTACCAAAGGCCAGGCCGATGCCCTTCGCAAGGGGATGGGGAAGAAAAAGAAGGAAATTATCGATGCCCTGTATCCCAAATTTATCGAAGGCGGGACGGAGAACGGACACCCCAAGGATGTGCTTGAAAAAGTGTGGAAGGACTGGGAAGCCTTTGCATCCTACGCATTCAACAAATCGCACTCTACCTGTTATGCTTTTGTGGCCTTCCAGACGGCCTACCTCAAGGCCCACTACCCGGCCGAGTTTATGGCTTCGGTGTTGACCCACAACAAGAACGATATCTCCAAGGTCACCTTTTTCCTCAAAGAATGCCGCCGCATGGGCATCGAGGTGTTGGGTCCGAATGTTAACGAAAGTATGTCTGATTTTTCCGTGAATAAAAACGGACAGATCCGCTTCGGAATGTCGGCCCTGAAAGGAGTCGGGGAGGGTCCGGTGGAGGAGATCATAAAGGAGCGTAAGGAAAGCGGCCCTTTTGTGTCCGTTTTCGATATGATGCGGCGCCTGAGCATGGGGGCGGTCAACAAAAAAGTGATGGAAAGCCTGGCGCTGGGCGGCGGTCTGGATTGCTTTGAAGAGATCGACCGTTCGCAGTATTTCCTTCCCAGTGAAAAATATGAAACCTTCCTGGAGCACCTGCTCAAATACGGACAAGCTTATCACGCTCAGGTCGCCGATGCCCTGACCTCCCTTTTCGGCGCTTCGGATGAGATCATGATCCCGGAGCCCTCCATACCGGTGGGCGGGGAGTGGCCCCTCATGGAAAAGCTCAACCGCGAGAAGGAGGTGACCGGCATCTACATCAGCGGCCACCCGCTCGACGATTACCGGGCAGAGGTCGATGCCCACACCAATTGTCCCCTCGAAGAGATCGAAAATTACATTGGCCGCGAAGTGCGCATCGCCGGCATCGTGATGAAGGCCAACCACCGGATCAGCAAGAAGGGTACGGGGTACGGACAGTTCACGCTCCAGGATTTCACCGGCTCGCTCGATTTTATGCTGTTTAGCGAGGATTATCAGAATTACAAGAGCCTGTTGGAAGAAGGACAGTGTGTATTTATCCGGGGGAGCTACACCCAGCGGGCCTATTCCGACGAATTTCAGTTGAAGATCCACGAAGTACAGTTGCTGGAATCGACCAGCAAGAACCTCACCCAATCGGTGACCCTGCAAATCCCGCTGGAGGCTATTTCCGAAAAAATGATCGAAGCGGTTGACGCCATTTGCGACCGGCATAAAGGGCAACACAAGCTGAAAGTAGTGGTAGTGGACCATACCCACAAGCTGACCCTCCCTTTGGTTTCCCGAAAACGCAAGGTACATGCCGACAATGAATTCATCGTTGAGGTGGAGCGCCTGGGTCTGGGGTATAAGTTAAATGGAGCATAAAAAAATATATGTTCCGAACCAATTGCTGTCTCAGGGGTTTTTTCTAGGTAAAAACGCCCCTCATGAGAATGTTCTTCCTCAGCTGTATTTTTGGTTTGGTTCTGTATTCCTGCCAGGGTAACCCCGGCATACCTGCCGAAGCCCGCTCCGTCAGCATACCTGCCGACGCTAATAAATACGTGGACTCCACGGGCGTTCCCCTTTATGAAAATTATGACGACCTGGCCCCCGTTTTCGAACACAAAAACGATACCACCTACCTGATCAATTTCTGGGCTACCTGGTGCAAACCCTGCGTCGAGGAACTGCCTTACATCGAGCAATTGCACGACGATTTTGCGGGACAGAAACTCTCGATCATCCTGGTCAGCCTGGATTTTCCGGACCAGATCGACAAAAAACTGATTCCCTTTATTCGGGAGCATCAGCTGCGGTCGCAGGTCGTTGCACTCCTCGACGGCGACTACAATGCCTGGATCGACCGCGTGGAGCCCGCCTGGGGAGGCGCCATTCCCATTTCGATCGTATATAATGCCGAAAAGCGCGTTTTCATCGATAAACCCATCAAAAAATATGAAGATCTGAAGGCGATCGTCTCATCCTTTTTTAACTACTAATACTTACCTATGAAAAAGTTCTTTCCCACCTTGCTATTACTGCTCGCCGGAACAGTAATGTTGCTCTCCGTGGCACAAAAAGAAGAAGCCGATGGGCTTCAGGTCGGCGACATCGCCCCCAATTTCAACCTGTTGGGGGTTGACGGCAAACACTACTCGCTCGATGACTTTCCCGATGCAAAGGGTTACATCGTGACCTTTACCTGCAACCACTGTCCGTTCGCCGTCATGTATGAAGACCGCATTATTGCCTTGCACAACAAATACGCTCCCCTGGGTTATCCGGTCATTGCGATCAATCCCAACGATCCGGAAGTACAGGCTGAAGATAGTTATGATAAGATGATCGAGCGGGCCGAGGAAAAAGCCTTCCCCTTCGTATACCTCTTCGACGAAGGTCAGAAGGTCTACCCGCAGTACGGTGCAGAGCGGACCCCGCACGTCTTTTTACTGGATAAAACCCACAAGGTTCGCTACATCGGCGCCATCGACGACAACGTGCGCGATGCTTCGGCGGTGACGGAGCGCTATGTGGAAAATGCGATCGCAGCCCTTGAGCGCGGCGAAGAACCCGACCCCAATTTTACGAAGGCGGTCGGCTGTACCATAAAAACGAAGTGAGAAAAAAGTTGAAAGGTTGAAAAGTTGAAGAGTTGAAAAGTTGATTTTCTTTAACTTTTCAACTCTTCAACCTTTCAACTCTTCAACTCTTCAACTTCTCCACTGCCCAAACTACAACATACTCCCCCATCAGTTCATAATACAGCTCGAAGGTCCAGTCGAGCCGGTCTCTTTTGATCCGACCGATGGTGGTTCCACCATTAGGGGAAAAAGAGAACGGCTGGACGAACAAATGTTCCCGGAAGTCGATCTCCCGGCGGCCGTATGCTTTGTAGAGGGCTTCTTTGGCGCCCCAATAGACGTGCAGATGCACGAGGCGGGTGGCGGGCAGGAGGCTTTCCATTTCTTCCTCCCGCATAAATTTATAGGCGATCCGGTCGATCTTTTCCACCACAAACTGAATATCTACCCCTACTGCTTCGGGCGCCGCCACTACGGCTACCCGCTCGTGCGAGTGGCTAATGGAGATTTGGTAGGGGGAGTTCTCCAAATGGGGTTTGCCGTATTCATCTATCAGACAAGCGCCCCGGATCTCCCGCCCGGACATGTAGTGCAGCAGGTACCTTCCGGCCAGCCATTCCAGGCGCCGCCGTCCTTTCATCCCGGCAATTTGCGCCTCTTCTTCCGGAAAAAGGTCGAGCTTCCGGAGAAAGAACGCTTCGTCTTCTTCCAGGGTCCAAATGCCCAGTTCGCCTTCGGGCTGGAGGTGGCGGTGGTGGAGCAGGCTCATAGGGTAAAAGTAAGGAAGAAATTTTTTATTTCAAGTGAAGGGCTGACTTAGTCACCCCTTCACCTTGCAACAACCCGCAATCACCCAAGACCCCAATAAATATTGGGCAAGTTGCGAATTATCTCTAAATTTGGCTGAGGGGGTGACTAAGTGACCCCCTCACTATGGATAAAAGAAAATTCCCCATGCTACCTATCCGGAAACTGCACCAACTCACCGGTCACGAAGCGGCCGTATTCGCTCTTTGCCCGGGCTTTGAAACCGGTAAGGTCCTCTCCGGGGCAGGAGATGGTTGGGTGGTGGAGTGGGACCCGGCCCAGCCCCATTTGGGGCGGCTGCTGGCCCGGGTCGGGACGCAGATCTTCTCCCTGGCATCGCTGCCCGCATCCCGGTGGGTGGTGGTGGGAAATATGCAAGGCGGCGTGCATTGGGTAGACATCGACGAGCCGGAAGCGACCCGCAACATCGCCCACCATCAGAAAGGTGTTTTCGCTATTTTGCCCGTGGGAGAAAGCGTATTTACCCTCGGCGGCGAGGGCCGCATCACCCGCTGGTCGGCAGGGGAGGGGCAAAGCCTGGAAAGCCTACACCTCTCCAATCAGGGCTTGCGCTGCCTCGATTATTCACCCCTTCGAAACGAACTGGCGGTCGGCGGTAGCGACACCAACATTTACCTGCTCGACGCCGATACGCTCGACATCCGGCATCGCATCGAATCCGCTCATGGCAATTCGGTGTTTTCCCTTCGCTATGCACCCGACGGAAATTACCTGTTGAGCGGAGGCCGTGATGCTCAGCTGAATGCCTGGTCGCTTGAAGGCCCTCCTCAGCGGATCGTCACTCAGCCGGCCCATTGGTATACCATCAACGGCATTGCCTTTCACCCGGAGGGAAAGATATTTGCAACGGCGAGCCGGGATAAAACGATCAAGATCTGGGATGCGGAAACCTTCCAGTTGCTCAAAGTACTGGAATCGATCCGCGACCAGGGACACCTGCGCTCGGTCAATGCACTGCTCTGGATGGACCACCTGGTCTCCGCAAGCGACGACCGGAGTCTCATCATTTGGGGCGTGTAGAGAAATTAATTTTATCTTAGCTCCTCACAAATTGCGACTATGATCCTTTCGGATACCAAGATCCTGACTGCTATCGAACAGGGCGAGATCGTCATCGAGCCATTTCGTCCCGAATGCCTGGGTACCAATTCCTACGACGTGCACCTGGGCAAATACCTGGCTACCTATAAAGACCGCGTACTCGACGCCCGCAAACACAACGAGATCGTCCTATTCGAGATCCCGGAAGAGGGCTTCGTGCTGGAACCGGGCATCCTCTATCTCGGGGTGACGGAGGAATATACTGAAACCCATAACTCCGTCCCTTTCCTCGAAGGCAAATCGAGCGTGGGCCGACTCGGTATCGATATCCATGCTACCGCCGGGAAAGGCGACGTAGGCTTCTGCAATACCTGGACCCTGGAGATCTCCTGCACCCAGCCGGTCCGCATCTACGGGGGTATGCCCATCGGCCAACTCATTTATTTCCTCGTCGATGGTGAGATTGAGAAGTATTACAATAAAAAAGGTGATGCCAAATACACCTCCCGCACGGATAAGCCGGTGGAGAGTATGATGTGGAAGAATGTTTTTTAGTGATTGGTGACTAGTGACTGGTGACTAGTGACTGGTGACTGGTTAATTATTTATTTTAGCCTGTGAGAATTTAACGCTTAATAACTGTGTTAGAAAACTTATTTCAAAATGAAGCCTTGAAAATCACCAATCACCAATCACCAATCACCAATCACTAATGAATTTAAAGATCATCTCCGCCGGCGCCGGCAGCGGCAAAACGTACCGTCTCACCTCGGAAATGGTGGACATGGTAGCCGCCGGCGTGCGGCCGGAAGGGATCGTCGCGACGACTTTTACCAATAAAGCCGCGGCAGAACTGCAGGAACGCGTGCGCGTGCGCTTGCTGGAGGAAGGGTATCCCGAACAGGCCGACCGTCTTGCCAATGCCCTCATCGGCACTGTGCACAGCCTGGGGGTAAAGCTGCTGCAACGTTTTGCCTACGAGGCGGGCGTTTCTCCGCAGGTGGATATCATCGCCGAAGAAGATCAACAGCTCTTTTTTAACCAGTCCCTCACCACGGTGCTCACTCAGGAGTGGGTGGACCGGATGGAGGACCTCTGCGACCGCCTCGGCCTCCACAAGCGCGAGCGGTACGACTGGCGCCGGGAGATCAAGCAATTGGTCGAGGTGACCCGCGCCAACGGCTTCGGACCGGAACAACTGGGCCGAAGCAAACAACTCTCCGTGGAGTCCTTCGGGGAATTCCTGGGAGCGCCCCTCAACCGCTCGGAATCGCAGTGGAACGAAACCCTGGAACGCCTGATGAGCGAAGCCATAGACCGGCTCGGCAATAACGGCGACACCACCAAAAAGACCGAAACCGTTCGGAATACCCTGCGGGGACTTTTATCCGAGTTCAAACTCCGCGAGCGTCTCTTCTGGCACCAATGGGTGAAGATCACCAAACTGGACCCGGGCGTCAAAAGCAGGGAAGATCTCGAAGATCTCCTGGATTTTGCGGCTTCTCACGACCAGCACGCCGGCTTTCATCAGGATATCCGCGACTTTATCGAGGGGGTGTTCGATATCGCCTCTATGGCGTTGAAGGAATACGATCAATACAAGAAAAGCCGCGGCTTGATCGACTATACCGACATGGAAGTGCAGGTCAACCGCCTGCTGGACCACCCGGATGTGAAAGGGGTGCTCCAGTCGGAGATCGAATTGCTGTTGGTGGACGAATTTCAGGATACCAGCCCGATCCAGTTGGAGATCTTCCTGAAACTGTCGCGCCTGGCCGACCAGTCGATCTGGGTAGGCGACCCCAAGCAGTCGATCTACGGTTTCCGGGGAGCGGAGCCCCGGCTGATGCAGGCTATTGTGGAAAAGACGGGAGGGATCAGAAAAGAAAATATTCTGGAATTCTCCTGGCGCTCGCGCGAAGATATCGTGCTGGTAAACAATGCCCTTTTCTCAAAAGCCTTTGATATGCCGGTCGAACAGGTGGCCCTGAAACCCCGGCGATTGAAAGCCGAAGAACCGGGCGATCTCCTGCCGGCTTTGTGGCAATGGCACTTCGAATGGGAAGGGGAGGAAAAACGGCAGCCCGGCAGCCCCTGGATGGAGAATGCGATCGCCAATGCCGTTTACGAAACCTTGGCCCGGGGCATTCGCATCCTGCCGAAAGGCAAAAAAGTCTATCGCAACGCCCGTCCGGGAGATGTGGCGATCCTCTGTCGCACCAACAAGGAGTGCATGGTCATGGCGGAGGCCCTCCACCGGGCAGGGCTGAAAGCGGCGCTGTCGCGTGCGGGCCTGCTGCAAACCGCCGAAGCCAAATTGCTGCTGGCCTGCCTGAAATTCGTCCTCAACCGCTACGACACGCTCTCCATCGCCGAGATCCTGCTCCTGGCGGAGCGGATGCCGGTGGAAAGCATCATCGAAGACCGGCTGGCATTCCTGCAGCAGAACGACACGGGTTGGGGAGACTATCGCTGGGCCGGTGAACACTACTACATCCGCCGCCTCAACGAGCTGCGCGAACGGGCCGCCGAATTGTCGAGCGAAGAGACCATAACCCTCCTGCTCGAAGAGTTCGACCTGCGGCGCATCATCGCCTCCTGGGGCAATCCGGACCAACGCCTGGCCAACGTCGAGGTGCTCCAAAAGCTGGCGCTCCAATACGAGGAAGGCTGTAACCGGCTCCACGCTGCGGCTTCCCTGGGTGGTTTTCTGCTCTGGCTCGCCGGACTGGAATCGGCGGAGTCCGACCTCCAGGCGTTCGGCGAGTCGCCCGATGCGGTTCGCGTCATCACCTATCACCGGAGCAAGGGGCTGGAATATCCGGTCGTGGTCTGTGCCAGTCTGGAAAACAAACTCCAGGGCGACGTGTGGGGAGTGAAGGTCATTGCCGAGCAGAAGGAGGTCGATATCGACAACGTGCTGGGACACCGCTGGCTGCGCTACTGGATCAATCCTTATTCCGACCAGGTGAAAAATACGCGCATCGACCTGCGGCTGGAAGAAAGCCAGGCCCGCCGCGATGCCCGCCAGGATGCCCGGGAAGAGGAAGCCCGCCTGCTGTACGTGGGCCTGACCCGGGCGCGCGACTACCTGGTGTTTCCAACCGCCTCGCGGCCTACCAAATGGCTCAATCGCGTCTGGCACGATGGGGAGGAAGATTTCCCGACGCTGGATCCATATATCGCGGAAAGTCCCTGGGATTGGGAGGGAAAACCCCTCGACCTCCACCAGGATCACTTTGTCTTCCCCCGCGAATTTACCCACCGCGATGCTCCCGAACCCGATCTGACCTACCTGGAGTCCCGGGCCGGCCGCGGTCAGTACCATCCCCGGAAGATCGACCTGCATCTGGAGAAAAACCTGAATATTCCGGCCGGCCAAACCGCATTGGCCTTCTCGCTGGGCCAGGCCTTGAGTTATGATCCACTGGCGGATGTCTACCAGGTCGCCAAAGCATTCAAAGCGCTCCTGGCTGCCGACTCCACGGCCCTGGACCCCTCCCTGCGGCTCCAAATGGCGGAGGGACTGCTCGATCGCTTCGAACAGCGCGGATACCTTTCCGCAGAACAGCTGGTGGACCAATCGTCCGTTTTTTTTGAAAAGCTGGAAAAATTCACTGACAGGCCTACCTGGACCGGCCGAAAATACCCGCTTCGCTACGAGTGGCAGGACCGCCTTTTTACGACTGTGGCCGACTTATTATGGGAAACCCCCGAAGGTTGGGTGCTCGTTCAACACAGCGGCTTTGCCGGCGATCCGAAGAACGCACCCCGGAAAGCGCAGGAACTGGCCGGCTGGGCACACTTCAGCCGCCTGGCCCTCGAACAGAGCCTGGGTTGCCGCGATCTCCGGGTGTTTATCCATTTTGTGCTGCATGGATTGGTATTCGAGACTGAATAGTTGAATCCGATCGGGCAGGACTTATGCACATGCGTAAAAGAATACTTTAAAAAGGACTAATTCGGCGCCTGCAGGCGCCGAATTAGTCCTTTTTAAAAGCAAGGTCGCCGCCTCAGGCGGCGACCTTGCTTTTAAAAATCTT
This sequence comes from Lewinellaceae bacterium, assembly GCA_020636275.1. Lineage (GTDB taxonomy): Bacteria > Bacteroidota > Bacteroidia > Chitinophagales > Saprospiraceae > JADJTT01. Next base: position 219,917 of record JACJYD010000003.1, read on the forward strand.
TGAATACGCGTTATGCGGAACTCCTGTAATATTTTCTATCTTTAATCTTTGGGAAAAGCCCCAAAAATTCATTACTGACAAAATATAAGCTTTATGTCCAGACTCGATATTTTTACCATTGCGGTGGTGATCATTTGCGTAGCGGCGATTATTTTCCTGTTGTATCGCACTACGGATCTTTTCAAGAGCAAGGACGCCCTGAACCAGCCCCAACAGACGGAAGAATCCTTGTATGAAGACGATGGGACCTCGGGAGACGACTATACCGACGATCCTTATTATAACGATACGTCGGAGTTCGATTTTCTGGCCGATACGACTTCCGACAGCCAAGCTGCCACTGCCGCTCCGGCAGAAAGCAAGCCCAGCGCTCCGGCCACTACCAAGGAATCCACGCAGCCCGTCCGGGAAAGCAAGCCCGTCGATGTCGAAGAAATGGAAGGAGTGGGCAACTACCTCGTCCTGGCAGGGGCTTTTACGATCATGGCCAATGCCGAGGCGCATGCCAAACGCCTGCAAAAACTGGGCTTTTCCGATGCCCAGGTAGCCTTGTTCAACAAAGGGAAGTACGCTACCGTGCTGGTGGGGCGCTACGAAAGTAAGAGCGATGCCACGGCACTGGTAGGACGCCTGGCGGACAAAGGCGTAGAGGCTTACGTGCACCTGAAACGGGGCGCCGGCAGCAAATAAGAATTACTTCGCCAGCATCACCTTTCCCGTCCAGTTCCCGCCGTCTTCCGTGCGGAGGTGGAGAAGGTACAAGCCGTTCGGCAGTTGACCCAGGTCGATCTGCCCGCCGGTCAATTGGCCGCGCTGCATCACCTGCCCCATAGTATTGAGCAGGGTGTATTCCGCACCCGACGCGACGCCTTCTACCTGGACCCGGCCCATGCTGGGGTTGGGGTAGAGCCGGATCTGCCGGACAGGCGTCTGTCCGGTTTCTTCAATACCCGTATCGATGGGCGTTTCCGAACCGACGATTGCCCGGACCATCGGCGCGCCCTTGAAATCGGCGGAGAAAGGCTGCCAGCCCAGTCCCAGGTCGTACCAGACGTTTTCGTGGTGATCGTTGTTGATGTCGAACCCGATCGGGATACCGAAGTTGGTGATCGTAGCTTGCTGGAACCCGATGAAGAAGTCGGTACCGGCGGGAAGTCCCACGGGAGTGAGCTCGTCAAGGATATTTTTCAGTTTGTAGGTCGTGAATCCCTGCAGGGTATCGAACTTGCTGTCTGCATAGAGCGGCGTTTTGAAAATGAATTCGTACACCGGATCCGTATTCAGGCTGTCCAGCCAAACGTACAGGTTGAAGAGCTGTTTTTCCGCATCGCCGTTGACATGCGGAAAATGGAACTGCACGCCGCGCAGGGAATCTGCTACGTTGGCATGGAATTTTACAGCCAGGGTCGGATTCACCGCCTGTGGGTTCTGGAAGAAAATAAAACGCTCGGCGGTTCCATCGTCGTAGGCGAAATAATTGGAAAAGCGGTTGTGGTACCGGACGGTATCATTTCGGAAGAAGAGGGCCTGTTGGGAATTGACCGTCAGGCGGTATTCCATTTCCAGGTCCACTTCCTGGGCGCCGGGGAATCCGGATCCCATCTGGAGCTGGTATCCCAGCAAGGTAGACCCCTGGAGCGCCTTTTCCCGGGTGACGGGCTCCTTGGGCGGAATGTTGGCATCGGGACCGTCCACCACGTTATCGCTCCCCGAAAACAGGTAACCCGTGACCTTTTCCCGAAGGGTAATATCCGAATCGGCGATGGTGATGGTCGTGCCGAAGTGGTTGTAAAACTGCGATTCCAGCGGCGCGGAGCTCAATTCTTCGCTCACAAAATCCTCGAAATGCCACCAGGGCATGCTGGTGTAATTTTTCAGAAAAGAAGGCGGCGTGGCAGCAAAGGCGATATCGTCGAAAGTATCGCCCGGTCCCTCCTGGTCGTTGAGGTAGACGTAGTCGACATGCCACAGGTCGTAGATGCCGACGGGCGAAACGAAGTTGCGGAACCGGAACTGGAAGCCCCTGTAAAAGTATTCGTCGTCGACCTGGATACTGTGAAACTCGAAGGGCGGCACCGAGTCGATGGGAATATCGTTGAGCAACCCGCCGTACGTCGCGACCTGTTGCCATTTTCCATCGGGTTTCCGGAATTCCACAATGAGGGAATCCGGCTCATTGGGGTATAGGCCGTAGCCCTTCGGGGCGATAAAGAACTTGAGATAGACCGAGCCGGTGGGGTTTTTCAGGTCGATGTATTTGGAGGTCAGTTTATCGGCGCTGCCCAGGTTGAAGTAGGGACTGCCCGAACGGTCGAGTCCGTCGAGGGTGGCCATACCTACCGAGGGCGGGGATTTGGCGAGGGTATTGTTGATAAAAGCCTGGCGGTCGAGCCAGTTGTCGGCCGATGGATAGGGGCCGTCGTAGGAGAAATCGTCGAAGAACGGCAGCGAAAGGGTATCGGACTGGATGACGAACGGCACCCGGAAGGTATCGCAGACGGTGTATTCGTCGCACAGGACCACGCAGACCATATCCGTACCGGCGAAACGGCTGGCTTTATACCGGAAGCAGCTGGCGGGTTGGGAATATTGAGTAAAGTAATAGACCTGCTGGCCTTCGCCGTCGTAGGAGTCGAGGCAATCGTCAAAATAGTTGCAGGCCAGGTTGCCGGGAAGTCCGGAGTCGTCCAGGCAGTATTCATTGAGGAACTCCTCGGCTTGCAGCACGACCGGCGCCGGCGTGATCACCTGCCCGTGGCGCTTGACGATGATGGAATACTGGAAGGTTTTACAGTCGTTTCCGGGTTTGCAAAAGTCGACGCAGACCGTATCGAAGCCTCCGTCGACATCGCTGTTGGCGATATAGGTCAATTTAATGCCGTCCAAAGTAGCGACGCCGTGCTCGACAGGCCCGCAGTCGGCCAGGTCGAGGGTGACATTGGGCCCGCCGCCGAGAGCAACCGTATCGACGGTGACCTTCAGCGTATCGCCTTTGTACACGAACAAAGTGCCGAAAATATCCAGCGGGCAATTTTCCCCGCTGCGAACGGCTCCATTGGGCGTCAGGGCTTCTTCCGGAATGTTCAGCTGCCGGATCTCTTCCTGGGCTTGCCGGCGAAGCAGGGCGTTGTCGGTGTTGGGCAAGTAGTGGATCTGGGCCGTAACCACATTGCTGAAGCAAATGGATAAGACCAGCAAGCATAGGTATGAAAAACGCATGGGAGTGTTTTATTTACTGAAAAGAAGGATTGCGGCCAAAAGCGGCAATCCTTCCTTTGATTTCTTTATGAACGATACATCCTTACTTCTATTGTTCTTCATCAGGGCATCCCAGGGGGAGGTCCTGCGTGATGTACAGGTCGACCTGTTCTCCCACCCGGATCGTCTGTCCCGGGTCGGGTTTTTGATTGTAGACATAAGCGGTCGACTGGTCTGTCACCGTCACGTCGGCCTTGATATTGCCGATGTTCAGATCGAGGGTGGCGATGAGGAACTCTGCGGCTGAGAGTTGCTTGCAGGTGAAGTCGGGCACTTCGACCAGTTCTCCGCCGCGTTCCGTGATCACGAACTCCAGCGTAGATCCCTTGGGGATCCGCACCCCGCTTTTGAGGTCCGATTCGGTGATCTTTTCGTCTTTATAGAAAAAGTACAGGATGGTATTTTCGGCCTGTTTATTGTCGAAAACACGCTCTTTTATGGTGGTGTAAATGCCTTTGTTGATCAGTTTTTTCTGGTATTGAAAATAGTCGTAATTGCCGACCAGGGTGGGCAGGAGCACCTCTTCCGCCGTATTTTTGGTGACCGTCAGGTAGATGGTCCGCTTTTCCTTTACCCGGGAAAAGGGCTTGGGGGTTTGTTCCAGTACGATATTGGGTTCGATGCCGTCTTTCCAGATCGAATCGACCACTTCCACGCGAAAACTCCGGTTACGCGCTTTGGCCTTGGCCTCCTTAACCGTCATGTTGGTATAGTCCTGAACCTGTACCGACTGGCCGTGATTGGTGTAGCACTTCAACCACATAAAGATAAGCCCAATGACCAGCAGGATCGCGCCCACAATGGAGCTAAAATTCTTCAGGAAAAACAGGCTCGACACGAATAATCGGATTTCCAGCCAATAAGCCCTCACTCTGGGGAGGACCTTTTCATGCCACCATGCAGTCAGGCTTTCTCTCATAAAAGGTATGGTTCAATTGTTCCCAATATCCTGCAAATGTAGGGGATTTTTTTTACGCAAAAAATGTTTGCAAAATTACATGGAACCAGTATCTTTGCATCCGCTCCAAATAAGAGCAGGAAACTAGAAAATGCCCAGGTGGCGAAATTGGTAGACGCGCTAGTTTCAGGAGCTAGTGGCCGCAAGGCTGTGCTGGTTCGAGTCCAGTCCTGGGCACCTGATTTTAAAAAGGGACCGCATCCGCGGTCCCTTTTTGTTTTAATATTTCTCTACTCTCCCTGCAAATCTTCCTTCCTCCGTTCCCACCAGCACCAGGTACAAACCATCCGGCCAGGCGCTCATGTCCAGGTCCAGACCATTGTTGGCCACTTGACGTCGTTGCTGGAGCAGGGTCTGTCCCAAGGCGTTGACGACCTGCACCTCGACCTCGCCGAAGGGCAGGTCGGGGAATGCCACGCGCACAAAACCGCTGCTGGGGTTGGGGTAGATCCGGAGCGGCTGCACGCCCGGCAATTCTTTGGTCGCAATGGGAGCGTTGGGGTTGACTTCGATTTCGAAGGTCGTGATACCCAGCCAGCCGCCGGTGCCGTCTTCTACGATGAAGCTGAATGAATCGGCCTCGGAACCGTCGCCGGAGTGGACGTACCAGACGTTGCCGGCGTTGATGGAGATCTGCCGGAACTGGCCGCCGGCGCTCAACGCCTCATTGTACCAGACCAGGGTACCGTGCTGAGGCGGCGTGACGAGCGTGTAGGTCAGCTCTTCGGCCGTATTGTCCTCATCCTGCACCAGGAGCGACTCGTTGTATACGTGACGCGTACCACCGGGTTGCACCTGAAGGAGATTGTTATTCACCAGGTAGGGATTTTTCGGAGTAAAGCTGGCACAAAACTCAAGTCCCCAGGTCTCAATCAGGCCTCCGTTCCCCCATTCGTCGACCACTTTTGCAACCAGCTTCCAGGTACCGGCCGTATTTTGCCCGTCAAACACGCTCAGGGGCTCTGCGGGCTTATAGGCCTGGCCCGTATTGGGCGGACAGGGCGGGTTGAACGGCGATTCGTCGTCGAGGTCCATATTGAATGGGGCGGAGCTGCCGCAATACTCTCCAAACAGTTTGATCATCGTGCCGTCGGGGCCCTGAAGGGAAACGCGCAGTTCCTGAATGCCCTCATGGTAACCCACGAGATTTACTACGTTCACGTCGTTGATGGTGCCTTCTTTCAAAATGGTCAGTTCAGAGGTTCGGGTGGGCGTACCGAGACTGGGAATCCCCATGGGCACGTCGTTGCTCATGAATACGTCGCAGGCCAGCACAATGGTGTGGAAGGCGGCAGGCGGCAGGTAGTCGATGGTCCGGCATTGGTTACCGGCCCGGATCCGCCAGTAGTAGAGCTCGTTTTTCTCCAATACGACGGGGGGAACATAGGTGCTGACCGTCAGGCCCGATTTTTGGTGAACCATGCTCTCTGGTGAAAAATCGGGACTGGTTGCCAGCTGAAAATCGTAAGATTCGGCATTGGACAGGTCCGTCCAGGTGAAGATCGCCTCGTTGATATCGAGCCCCGATTCGCCGTTTAGCGGAGTGGCCATCGCCAGGGCGCTGAAATCTTCAGAGATCAGGTGGAAAAAAAGCGGGAACAACATCGTGTCGCCGGCAGTAGAAGTAAGCCGTACCAGCAGTTCAGCATCCTGGTTTCCGGAGACCTGATTCAGATCCAGCGATAGGATGGTGGATGTGCCGGGCAGAAACTGGGTTGCACTGAAATCGGCGATCGCTCCGGCCGGCAGGCCGCTGAGCAGTTCAATAGTGAGGAGGCTGTCGAATCCGAGTATCGATTGGCTGCTGAACGGGACCTCCACTTCGTTTGGAATGCAGATTGTCTGTACCAGCGGAGCGTCGACCTGGAAAGTGAATCCCGGTTCGGTCGGCGCAAGGATCTTGAAATTGGAATTGGACAGATCGAAGAAAATATTGTCGGCGGCTTCGACGCGAATGCGGGCCGTATTGGATGTAATATTGGGTATGGCCACTACTGCTGAGCCCGTATTTGGGGTAGCTGCAACCAGGGTATAGGGATAGGTATATCCCCCATCGACGGAGAGCAGGATATTCACTTTTTGGCAGTTGACCGGTGCCTTGTCCGTACTGGCCACATCCCAGGTGATGGTATCGAAGGTGCCGCCGGTCAACTGGTCGCTGACCGTGTTGGGGTAGGTGACCACAAAGGGGCCGGCCTGGTCGGTGGATTTGAATTTGACCTGCGCCCAGTCTGTTCCGCCGCCTCCGGGGTAATTATCCCGGACCGTCAACCGGAAGATCAGGTTGCGGGAGTAAGTAGGGAGGATTTCCACATCCTCAGCGAAATTCCCAAGAATAGCTGGCAGCCGCGGGAAGGTACGGTTCGGGGCTGCTGCCGGGGGAAAGGACCGGAAAAGGGGGGAATCTCCAACCGGGCTCCCCAGCGAGGCCACCGGCCCCAGGTCGTATTGTTCCCAGCAGTACGTCAATGGGTCGCCATCCGGATCGGTAGCGGAAGCCTTGAGCTCGAAAGGAGTGCTGATGGGGATGTAAAAACCATTTTCATAAGGCATATCAATCACGGGCTCCCGGTTGTCGGTGGGCACGATATCGGGGCATTCGCTTCCGGGGCCTACCGTGGTGTATTGGTGCATCTGCATCAGCGAATGAACGTGGTAATAAACATCCGATCCGAATTGGATATTTTCCGGCCCACAACCTCCTGCGTACGACATGATCGTGGTTCCGCTACCCGGCTCAAAGGAGGAGCTGCTATCCAACTGGCCCATCCAGCCCGGACAATTGCTCCAGGTGTGGGATGCGCCCAATTGGTGCGCCAACTCGTGGGCCATAATCTCTTCGGCGATGTGGATGATGTTGGAACTGGCGTGGCAAGTGACGCCTTTTGCCTTGTTTTGTGTACAGACCGTGCCTTGACCACCTGAAACGCCCCCCACATCCGTGCAACCCAACGTAAAAAGGTGTCCGATATCGTAAGTGTTTACGTTGATGATATTGTTGATCGCGGAAGTGTTCTGATTCACCAGATCCAGCCCGGCGTTGGAATTGACATAAGGGTCGGTATTCGGGTTCAGAAAAATGAGCAGGTCGTCGTTTTCGATCAATTCAAATTTTATAGCTGCCTCCGGCATGAGGATCTCATTGACCCGGTTGATGGCGGTATTGAAAGTAGACATCACCGCTTCGACCGTACCGCCTTTGGCCTGCCCATACTCGCCGGTGCAGGCCAGCGCCATGTCGTAGACACGGAGGTTGACGGGCGTTTCCTCCAATTGCTCCAGTCCACGCATCTTCAGTCCGGTTTCCTCCTCAATGGGGTGATCCGCTTCACCGGGTTGCCAGCCGCAGCCCAGGGCGGGAATGCCGAGGGCGTCGAGGTCGTAGTCTTTGGTGAAATAAGACATGTAGAATTGCGTTTGACCTTCGGCATAGGGATCGATATAGATCGTTCCTTCATCCGTGCGGATGATGGCATGGAAGCCGAGCGTGGTGTAGTCGAAGCGGGCGCTGTAGGGCTTGCCCGTCGCGCTGTATGCTGCAAAAGTTTTGATCATGGGATACCTCGCCGCCAATCCGGGTTTCATCACCGGCGACTCCACGACCTTGAAGGCCTCCATGCGGCCGTCGGGGAAAGGCAGCTCCAGCGTCAGAGCCTTGGCCCTTGCGTTGGTGGTGAATTCCCTTGGCGCTTTTGCCAGGAATGATTGTACGCTCGCCAGGTCAAGTTCCAGCGCGCGAAAATGCGTGGGATATACTTCCAGCTTTGCCGATTCCGGAATAGCCAGCGCATCCGGGTTGGCGTCTGCCCAGAAGATTTGAGCCTGGGCAAAGGGTATGGCGAGCACGGATGCCAGGAAAAGGAATAGAATTCTCATGATATTAAAAGTGAGTCTGCAAAGAAATACAACCAAAGTTGCGGATTGTTGCCAAGCTGTCAAAATAATTGGGGGCTTGTAAGTTAGAAGTCAAAATTGATCAATTTGTCGGGCAGTTTCTACTTTTTGAACAAATAATACCCGGAATTACCAAAGGGTTTTCGCAATTTTGTCGTCTTATGAAAAAGGTACGGATCGCCTGTCCGTGCCCTCAAAATTTTCAATATGAAACGCAAGTACTTCTTTGCCGCACTCGCTTTTCTCATTGCAGGATCAGGGGCTGTTTGGTTATTTCATCAACCGGAGAATGCGAACCCGGAGGAGGCTGAAAACAAACTCCAAAGCATCAAAGATGCCTTCGAATATGAATTTGAACGCACCAAGGACCCCGCGCTGGGCTATCCGCCTATCGAACGGCTCCTGGTCGCCCTGGAGCAGACAAAGGCCCGCCAGGCCAAGTTGTCCGGAAATATGACCCGTGGCCCGATTTCCAGTCCGAAATGGCATGAGCGGGGGCCTGATAACATCGGTGGACGCACCCGCGTCATCCTCATCGATAAGAATGATCCCACCCGTCGTACCATATGGGCCGGCGGGGTGGCCGGCGGCCTCTGGAAGACCACCGATATCGATGCAGATCCGGTTCAGTGGGAAAAGATCAACGATTACATGGAAAATATGGCTATCGGCGCCATGGCCCAGGATCCGAATAACCCGCAGATCATGTACGTGGGAACCGGAGAGGGTTATGGGAATTGGGATGCTGTTCAGGGACTTGGTTTGTTTAAATCGACGAATGGCGGTGCTACCTGGCAGTTACTTCCTTCCACTACCAATGGAAGCTTTCGTCAATCCAGGGAACTGATCGTCACCCCGCAAGGCCATGTCTATGTCTGTACCAACAAAGGCGTTCATCGCTCGAAAGACGGAGGAAACACCTGGGAGAAAGTGCTGGGGACCACGCTTCAGGGCAGTGACCAGACCTACGACATTGTATATTCATCCAACGGAGCAATTACGGCTTCGACCATTAATAGCGTTTACCGGTCATTTACCGGCGACCCCAACGACTGGGTGAAAATATCCAAGTCTCCTGTTCCGAGCGGACTCGACCGGTTGGAAATAGCGGTCTGTCCTTCCGATCCCAATGTGATCTATGGTATCGGCGCCATAAACGGAGGCGCTTCGGTGGCCTTTGTGACCTACGATGGCGGGGATACCTGGTTCCAACGCGCGCGGCCGGAGAACAACAACGGAAATGAATTCACGAACGGACAGGCCTGGTACGACCTGGAGATCGCCGTCAACCCCAGTAACTGCGAAGATGTGATCACCGGCGGGGTGCCCATCCGCCGTTCGCTGGACGGAGCCAATACCTGGCAGCCCTTTGGGCAGGGGATCCACTCCGACCAGCATGTGACCGTCTTTGACGAAGAAGATCCCAACCGGATCTATTTCGGATGTGACGGGGGGATTTACCGGGTAGTCCTGGAAAATGGAGTGCCCCGCGTGGAGGACAAGAATTTTGGCTACAACGTCACTCAATACTACGCCTGTGCCATGCACCCGGATGCCTATTCCGACTACTTCCTGGGTGGTACACAGGATAACGGTTCCCACCAGCTCAATGCCTGGGGGATCACCTCCGCCCGCAACGTGTGGGGCGGCGACGGGTTTATGGCCCATATCGACCAGAACGATCCGCAGATCCAGCTCGTCTCCTCCCAGTATGGCAACTGGGGGATCTCCTACAACGGCGGTCAGTCATTTGGCGAAGGCCAGGGCGTCAATGGCGGATTTTTCAACCCTTCCGATTACGATAACGATGCAAAAATCCTCTACACCGAGACCAACGATGGCGATTTCTACCGTTGGAAGATCGATCAGGCCCTGCTCGAACTGGTGGATATCGGCAGCATGGGGTCGCTCAACATAAGCCATATCCGGGTGGATGAGAATACCCCCAACCGGATCTATATCGGAACGAACGGAGGGCAGGTCATTCGCGTAGACAATGCCGATACCGGCGATCAGGTCGTCGGTACGGTGCTGGGCACTTTTGGCGGGAATATTTCCAGTATCGATATCGAAATGGGTAATCCGGACCACATCCTGATCACGTTTTCCAATTATGGGCTGACCAACAACATCTACGAATCGAAGAACGGGGGGCAGAACTGGCAGGGCGTAGAAGGGAGCGCTGTTCCCAATAACCTCCCCGACATGCCGGTCCGCTGGGGCATTTTCAACCCCAACGACGCCACGCAGGCCATGATCGCCACCGAAGCCGGTGTGTGGACTACCGAACTGCTCGACGGCAACCAGACCGTCTGGATCCCTCCTATGCCGGGCTCGGGCATCCCCCTCGTGCGTACCGACATGCTCCAGGTCCGCGCCTCCGATAAGATCGTCCTGGCTTCCACCCACGCCCGGGGCATGTTCACTACCGACGTATTCGCCGATCCCCTGGCGCGTATGGACTTCCGCAAGGTCCACTACCTGAACCGGCCCATGCTCTTTGACGGGGGCCCCTCCTACGGAGCGGACTCCTATGCCTGGGATATCGGCGACGGCACCACCTCGACCGAAGAAACCCTGTTGCATACCTATACCCAACTGGGCGAATACCCGGTGTCGCTGACCATTAACGGAAACCTTTCCACGAATGATAAAGTGAAGATCCTGCCCCAGCGCCCGCTTCCATACTCAGCGGGCGGAAGTAGCTACGGCGGCGATTTCGAAGGCTTTACCGAGCAGTACGGGGTCTACCACATCAGCGGGTCCAGCTTTGAACGCGGAAAATCGAGCCTGGCCTACAAAAGCGGCACGAAGAGCGGCGACAATGCCTTTGTGGTGGGTATGAACGAAAACATGCAGCACAATACCAATACCATGCTCTACCTGCCGGAGTTCGACTTCACCGAACCCGGCTTGTACGAGTTCAGCTTTTGGGCCAAGTTCGATCTGGAAGCCGGCCGCGACGCCTTCCGCGTGGAATATTCGACCAATAGCGGGGATACCTGGCGGGTGCTGGGTGAAGACGTAAAGGAAAATTGGTACAATACCACCAATCCGGGCCTCGACAATGCCGTTTTCCCGGAGGGCGCTTCCTACTTTTCCAAGCGCCAGGCGGATTATAAGCAATTTCAACTCAATATCAGCGATCTGGCCGGTAATGACCACGTGGCTTTTCGCTTCGTGGCCAAGTCGAATGCCTCGGGCACCTCTGCCGGCCTGGCCATCGACGACGTAGCCATTACCCGGTACGAAGGGGAATTGGCCACGCAACTGATCGACTGGGCAGGCGCCTTCACCGGCTCCATCGAGGTTACGCTGAACTGGACGACCTTACCCGAATACTTCTGCAAGCGGTTTGAACTGGAACGTTCGCTGAACGGGAAAGACTTTGAAAAGATCCAGACCTTAAACGCGACGGGCGGCTTGACCGACGTGCCGCAAAATTATTCCTATTCCCTGCTCAGCCAGCGGGACCTTTATTTCTTCCGACTGAAAGTGATCAATGAAAATACAGACCTGGGCTATTCCTACGAATTTTATTCGCCCACGATCACGGTGCGCCGCAACCTGGAAGGTACCCGGGTATTCCATGCCTTCCCCAACCCCTTCACTGATTTTGTCGATGTGTCCTTCACCGACGTAGTCAATGGCCCGGTTAAATACGACCTGTTCGACGTCCAGGGACGCCTGCTTACCGCCGGAGCGATCCAGATCGAGGACAGCGCCTATTTCCGGGCATCTCTGCCGGATGTGGCCTCCGGGGTTTACTTCCTGCGCCTCCAGGTGGGCGACCAGGAAGCCGAGACAGTGAAATTATTGAAAGTCAATTAGCCGCTTGGTCTGTTAGCCGATGGGGGACACACCCCATCGGCAGGCAGACCGATGGGCCAAAAGACCAAATTACCATACCATGAAAAAGATTTTCTACGCCCTCCTACTCGTTGCCGGCACGGCGACGGGCTTCCTTGCTATTCAAAGTTGTTCATCAAACGGTAAAGGCCCCAAGGTGCTGGTCCTCGCCAAGTCTGAATTTTATTTCCACGAAAGCACCGCCGCAGCCCTGGAGGCGTTGACCAGGCTCGGCGATGAAAACGGGTGGAGTGTGGTGGAAACCGACGACGCCGGAGATTATATCAACGAAAAAGAACTTCCCAAATACGCGGCTGTCGTCTTTTTGAATACAGCCGGCGATGTGCTCAACCCCACCCAGGAAGCCTTGTTCGAACAATATATCCAGGCCGGCGGCGGGTTCGTGGGCATCCATACCGCGATCGACACCGAGCACAGTTGGGACTGGTACGGCCAACTCGTGGGGGCCCGGTACGACGGGAACATGGAGGTTCAAAACGCAACCTTGCTCGTGCAGGACCGAAAGAATCCGGCCACCAAACACCTCGATTCTACGTGGCAGCGAACCGATGAATGGTTTAACATGATCGACCTGTCGCCCGATATCAACGTATTGCTCACCCTCGATGAATCGACCTGCAAAGGCGGGAAGATGGGTAACTATCACCCCGTCTCCTGGTACCACGAATTCGATGGGGGCCGGGCGTTCATCACCGCAATGGGACATACCCCCGAATCCTACAGCGATCCGGCCTTTCTCCAACATTTGAATGGCGGGCTCAAATATGCCGTCGGCAATAATAAGGGCCCTCTCCGTTTCAAAAGGCGCCGGGCTAAAACCCAGGAAACCGTTATGACGGGATTTGTCCGGACCCAGCTCGTTTGCAATCTGTACGAACCCATGGAACTGGACATGCTGCCCGATGGCCGCATCCTGTTCATCGAGCGCCGTGGCGCCGTCAAGCTGTACGACCCGGCCAAAGACACGACCAGCATCGTGGGGCAATTTGATGTGTTCCTGGAAAATGAAGAAGGGCTCCTCGGTCTGGCTATCGACCCGCATTGGGAGGAAAACCACTGGATCTACCTGTACTATTCACCGGCGGGCAAGGCCACGGCTATCAAGCTGTCGCGTTTTGTCTTTCCCGGCGATATGATCCAGCGGGAAACGGAGCAGGTGATCCTGGAGGTGAAGACCGACCGCAGCGTTCACAACTACCACGCCGCCGGGTGTATTGAGTTCGATGCCAAGGGATTTTTATACCTGTCTTGCGGCGACAATACCGACCATTACCCCGACGGCTATAACTCGATCGATGAACGCCCGGGAAACAGCCAGTTCGACGCACAAAAATCAGCCGCCAATACCATGGACCTGCGCGGCAAGATCCTCCGATTCAAGGTGCTGCCCGATGGGTCGTACCTCTGTCCGGCCGATAACCTCTTTACCACGGAGGTGGTCCGGATGAAAAACGGGAAACCCGTAGCTACCCCCGACCTTCTTTTGAACGGAATTCAGCCCTTTATGCCCGCCTGGGCGGCGGAGCGCAAAGCCGAAGAGCTCTTGGCGCCTGTGAAGGTCGAAAAACCGTGGCACGGCCTTCCGGAGATCTACGTCATGGGCGTCCGCAATCCATTCCGGTTCGCTATCGACGACCGGCGGGGCATTCTTTTCTGGGGTGAGCCCGGACCCGATGCCGGCGATACGAGCGCCATCAGGGGCCCCATGGGTTACGATGAGTTCAACTTCACCCGCACGGCAGGAAATTTCGGGTGGCCCTATTTGCAGGGCAACAACAAGCCCTACCGCGATTACAATTTTGAAACCGAAAAGTCGGGCGATTATTTTGACCCCAACCACCTGATCAACGACTCGCCCAACAATACCGGCGACAAACTCCTGCCGCCCGCACATCCTGCCATTATCTGGTACCCCTTCCGCAGCTCGGAAGAGTTCCCGATCCTGGTCAACGGTACGCGTTGCGCCATGGGCGGCCCTGTGTACTGGTGCGACCAATACCCGGCGGAAACGCGCTTTCCGGCCCGCTACGACGGACAGGTCATCATCTACGAATGGATGCGGCACTGGATCTTGTCGTATGGACTGGATTCCCTGGATCGCCTGACCAAGATCCAGCCCCTGGCCTCCAATATCCGCTTTGCCCGTCCGATGGACATGCTCATCGACAAGAACGGCTCGCTGTGGGTGCTCGAGTACGGCACCGAATGGTACGCCCAGAACCCGGATGCCTGCCTGAGCCGGATCGATTATATCCGCGGAGCGAATGGAGAAGAACCCCTGGTGCAGGAAGGCGTCAATAACCCGCCCATGGTCCGGTGGAACCTGAGGGGCCAAAACCAAAGTTTCTACAAACCGGGCGAACAAGTGCGCTATTCGGTAGCTGTTTCCGACCCCGAAGACGGCTCCCTCGACGACCATCGAATTACCCCGGATATGGTCAATGTCAGTATTGAATACCTCAAAAGCGTAAAGAAAGCGGGGCTTTTGGCGGCTGTCTACCGGCCCAATTCCGACACCCCGGAAGCGCGGGGTAAAGCCCTGATCGATGACTCCGATTGCAAGTCCTGTCATGCCCTCGACCGCAAGATCAATGGTCCGGCCTACAAGGATATCGCCGAGAAATATGCCAAAGATCCGGAAGGTGCAAAAGGATTGCCGCAAAAGATCATCAAGGGAGGCGCCGGCGTTTGGGGCGAAGATCTCTTCATGGCGGCCCACCCGGATATTTCTCCGAAACAAGCAGCTGATATTGTATCCTGGATCCTTTCCATCAACGACCCGAAGAATTATCCGCTCCCAACGGTCGGCCTTTACACCCTCAACCTTCCGGATCCCGAGGACAAGGACGGCGCTTTTGTTTTCCATGCCCGGTATAAAGACCTGGGCGGCGTGGAACTGGAGTCGCATACCGGGAGCCAAAACCTGGTGTTGCGGTCCCCGTTCCAGCAGGCAGCCAATGCAGACAGCCTGTCGGCCGATGTTCGGGTGGAAAAAACGGGTGCCTGCCTGTTGCGCAAGGGCAGCATTTTGGTTTATAAAAATATCGACCTGAAAGGCGTCCTCTCCATCGATATCGGCTTTGGAAAGAGCGCCGATGTCGCAGCCTCTCCTTCCAGCCGGATCGAAGTGCATATCGGAAGCCCCGACGGACGTCTGGCAGGAACCGTTTCGCTTCCTGCGGCCCCCGCGGAGAAAGCGACCCTGGAAATAGACCGGAGCACCTGGCCGACCAATGGTGCGCTCTACGACCTGTATTTCGTCGTATTGGACGATTCAGATAACGCCAAACCGCTGGCTGCGGTCGATTGGTTGCAGTTCAACTTGTAAGATCTGTTCCCCCGCCGATAGGCGCGCGCCTATCGGCGGGGGAATCAATTTAAAACGTCGCCGCCATTTGCGCCCGACCCACGTGTACCACCCGGGCCGTTCCCGTTTTTCTGCCTTCATAACTCAAACTCATGCGCACATTCCGTGCGATCTGCCGGTCGAGACTGAGGCTCCAAAGGTAATTGCGTCCTTTTTGCAGGCCGTTGAGAAAGGCAAATCCCACGGCTGAGGTAGTCTCGCCGTCGAAGGCGACCTGCACGAAACTCAGACTGAGGCGAAGGGAGGTCTTACTGCTTTGATTGTAGGTGCTCTCAACCTTGAAATCGTGGAAGGTCCCCTTCTCCTGCGCCCCGCCCTGGTTTTCGGACTGCTCGTAGCGGTAGCCGAAGATGCTTCGGAAGGAGCTGGAGGGGAGCCAGCTGAACCGGGGCTCCAGTTTGAAGAACCGGATTTCGTAATTCTGATCGGGGAAGGCTTCCCGCTCGCTGATGCGCCAGCCCCGCGAGGCGGAGAGCTGCAGGCTGAAAGCCCGGCTGAGGTTCCAGCGGCCGCGCAGGGTCTGTTCGATGTTGCGGCGCCCTTCCAGCCCGGTGGTGAGGATGAGTTTGCTCTGCTGGTCGGTCCAGCTGGCCTGCAGGTCGTATACCGGGTTGTTCTGGTTGAAGAAAAGGGTATTCTGGATCAGGGTGCGGGTGGATACCAGGGCGGTGTCGGTCACGTCGAGTTGAAAGGGATTCCAGGGCGAAACGCCTTCCAGGTCGCGCACGTTGCGGGTGATCTGCCAGGTGGCCGAACTGGAGAACCGGCTGATCAGTTTCCGGACGCCCCGCTGTCCGAACCATACTGCCCGGGGCTCCAGCCGGAGACTTTGGTTGAAGAGCACATTGTTGGTGCGAATGAATTCATTGGAAAAGAGGACGATCCGCTCGTGGGTGCCCTCGTCGGGGTTGGGAGCGAGGACGAATTCGTTGACCTGTTCCTGCCCGTCGCCGTTGAAGTCGATATGCTGGTAGAGGCCGGCCCCGTCGATGACGGGCCGGTAGATAAAAAACAGCTTTTGCTCCTGACCGGAGCCGAGCTGGTAGTTGGAGCTATACCGGAAGGCGCCTTTGAACAGGACCAGGGAATAGTCGATGCGCCCCAAGTAGGTTTCGGCGGGATCCAGGTCGACGAGGCTGGTGTCGCTGACCTGGAGCTTGCGGTAGTTGAGGTCCCAGCCGACCCGGGAACTGCGTCCGGCCTGCCAGAATCCTTCCCATTTGAGCTCGCGGGCCCGGCTGGAGCGGAGAAAATCCTGGTCCAGGGGCACGAAATCGCTTCGCTGGCTAACCGTGAGGGTGGTTTGCCCTTTTTCGGATTCCGGACTTTTCACATATAGTCGGAGCAGGTCGTAGTAAAAGCTGAACGAGGATAACGTATCGGCGCCCACATATCGACGCCGGTTTTGTTCCCGTTCGCCGTAGGCGCCGATGCCCCAGTTCTGCAATTTTGGAAATCGCTTTTCGGCCTTGAAATTGGGCCGGAAAAAGCGGGTTTCTTCTATTGCTCCCTTGCTTTGCAGGTAGTTCGCCTGGATGTCGAGGTCCCAGGCCGGCCGGTTGATGCTGAGCTGTCCGGCCTGGCGCAAGCCTTCATATTGCCCGGGTTGCAGGAAGGCGCTCAAATGGTAGCCGAGGCGTCCGCCCAGCGAGTCGTTTGCCAGCTGAAACCCGGCACTTCCCAGGTGTTGGGCGCCCGTGATCGAATTGGCCACGTTCCAGTCGCGGCTAAACTCGGGATCGCGGTAGGGGTTGAGGGCCTGGAAATTGGGGTCGGTCCATTCGTAGCGGGCGTCGACGGCGGTCCTCCACCGCTCGCCGAGCCGGTAGCGGTCGCGGTAGGCAACCATGCCGGCGATGCCCCAGTCGTCTTGCTGGTCAAGCGTGGAAAAGCGGTTTTGGTTCCGGAAACTGGCGCCGCCTTCCCATTCGATACGCCCTTCCTTGGAAAGCTGATAGGCGCCTCCCGCGGTGAACAACTGGAGCTGCTGTGGCGGCACTAACTGGATGACGGGTTCATACCGGCCTTGTTTTCCCAGCAGCGGATCGGGCGCCACCCAGGCGTAGACGAACCCGTTTGCGTCGGAGTTGAGCCGGATGTAGTTGCCCTTTCCCGGACCGAGGTCCGAAAAGCGGGCAATATAGAGCGGCGGATCGGAGCCGGTGGGCGGGTGGAACACGAGCACACCCGGGTAAACCGTCGTTCCTACAAGGGTGTCGACCAGGCGATAAGTGATGGGGTCCGGATTGGTCCCGATGGTGTCGATGCCGGACACCACGGCCTTGGAAGGATCATCCCCGGCATTTTTGAGGATATCGATCTGCTCCGGCGTCAGGATGTCGTCGCCGATGGCCCGGCGGCCGTCCTGCTCGGAATAGAGGTTGACATACCCTTGCCAACGGTCCGATTCGAGGCGGGTGTTCAGGGCGTAGAGCGAGCGGGAATAGCGTTGATCGTTGTATTCAAACTCGACGATGATCCGGATGTCTTTGGTGATCAGCCTGCGGTTGGTGAACGTGACGTCGCCCCGGTTGTAGTCGATGACGTAGTCGGCATCCAGTCCGCGCTGCAATACCCGGCCGTCGATGAACACTTTTTCGGTGCCGGCCAGGATGATGATGAAGCGCTCGCCGTTGGCGCCCTGAAGGCGGTAAGGCCCCTGATTTCCTTCCTGCCCCTGGATGGTGTTGCGGGCAAATTTTCCACGGGCGACGGCCACGCTGGCCTGCGTTTGGAGTCGGAGCCGCCCGTCCAGCAACTCCTGCCGGTGGTCGAAAGTGGCGCCCTGGAGTTTTTTGAGGTAGTTCATGAAATACCCTTCCGGCCGCCGCAATTCGTAATCGCCCGCAGTAAGCAGGGTATTCCCTTTTTTCAATTGGATAAAAACGCGGTCGATCTCGCTTAGTTGCTGCGTGTTCCCCTCGGGTTGGATGGGGATATTTTCGTCGCTCAGGGCGGCCTGCACTTCGATCCCGTCGCCGATGATGCCTCCCATCTGGAGGTTGAAGCGGGAGTTGAGCACCAGGTTCTGACGGTTGCCGAAGGAGATACCGCGGGCAAAACTGCCGTTGTAATCGAGGCCCTGGTAGGAGGGGAGCAAGCCGGTCCCGCCTTCTTCAAAAGGATTGTATTCCAGGCGTGGCGGACCTTCCTGGAGCGTGTCCCGGCGATCGAGGTCCAGCCGGCTCAGCGGGAGGGACAGGTTCCAGGGGAGTACGCGATAAGTGATTCGAACGGGTGTCCCCTCGGACAGCGGGCCTTCGGGAAGAAAGCGGATCGACCGGTCGCGGAGTTGGAAAAAAGCCGGATCGAGCAAAAGCGAGTCGGCATAGGCTACCTCCACACTGGCGGGGAACAGGGAAAGCGAGTCCAGTTCCTGCCAATCGTAGCGGACCTCCAGGCTTGCTGTGCGCAAGTTGGAAAGCGCCTCGGGTTGCGCCTTTGCCAGGGTCGCCCAAAGCCCAAGTCCCACCAAAAGGAGTCCCTTTTTTGACATGAAGGCCGCTTTCTGTTACCAACCAGAAAACGACCAAAATTAATAAAATGTATGTGGGCCGGCAGATCGCCGGCCCACATACATTTAAAAGTCAATTGTTCTTTGTTCCTCGTCGCTCCCCGCCCGGTTGGTGGCTGTCAATACGATGGTGTTGCTGCCGCGCTGGAGCAGGAGGGTGGCGGTCAACACGCCCCTGCGGGTATCGAAGGTGAAATCCTTGACGGGCGCCCCGTTGATCGTCAGGGTTATTTCCTGTTGGCGGGTCACATTCGCGATAGTGGCTTCCAGGGTGCTGGAGGCTACGTTCGGGTTGAGCGGGTTGCTGGCTGGTTGAGAGATGGAGGTGATGGCAACATCGGGTTTGTTGCCCGGCGAAATGACGGCGGGCTTGCGATAGTTGAGGTTCGTCCGGGCTACCGCGCTCCCCGCATCATTGGTGGCGCTGATCTCCAGGTCGTTGCGGCCCTCCCGGAGGTCGACCGTAGCGCTGAACTGGCCGGTTTTCGGATCGAACTGAAATCCCCTCATTTCCTTTCCATTCACCTTGAAGACGATCTTTTCCGGAGCGGAAACCTGCCCGACCCGGGCTTTTACTTCGTAAGGGGGCCTCGTCGCTCCGGACCCCGGTTTAGCCGGTTGCAGGAAGGTTACGTCCGGTTTCGGTGTGGGCGGCGGCGGCAGGCGGTAGGTCACCTGGATCGCATCTTCGGCCTTCCCGTCCTGGTTTTGTACGCGGATCAGGATGGTATTGTTCCCCGCGCGCAGGGCCGCCGTGGCCTGGAACTGCCCGTTGGCGTAGGTGAAGGCCGTAGTGGTATTGTTGTTCACCAAAAAAGTGATCTGGTTTTTCTGGGAAATATTTTTCATCGTGGCCTTGACCAGTACGGATGGTTCGGAAACCACCGCATTGTTGCCGGGTTGATTGATCGAAACGGCAGGCGGAGCAGGTGCCGGCGGTGGCGGCGGTGGTGGTGGTGGTGGCGGCGCCGGTTTGTCGTAAATGATCCGCACGGTTGCCTGATCCGATCCATAGGCATTTGTGCCTTTGATGCTGACATTATTTTCGCCCGCATTCAAGGGAAGCAAGTGCGTCAGGATTCCCGTCGAGGGGTTGTAGCTGAAGTTCGTTATCCTTTGTCCGTTGTTCAAAAAGACGATATCCGAAGAAGCGCTGACGTTTTTCAGGCTTGCTTTCAGGCTGACCGATGCCTTTTGGGTGGTCGTGGGATTAGCCGGCTCGTTGATGGTAACCTGCGGCGGCTTCGGACTGGGGACAGGTCCAGGTGTCGGGGAAGGGGACGGCGACGGGCTGGGCTTCGGCGATGGCGGTGGAGCAGGCGGAGCCGGGTTGGGCCGGGGTGTAGGCGGCGGCGTGATTCCCGTGCCCGTTTGGAAATAGATCTGTACCCGCTCCAGATCGCGTCCGTAGGTGTTGGACGCCTGGATATTGATGTCGTTCCGGCCGGGAACGAGGGGGAATGAAACGGCGAAATCCCCTCCGTAGAAGTCGAACGGCATCATGCGTCCATTGACCGTGCAAACGACATCGGCCGCACTCTGCACCCCGGTGATGCGGGCTTTTACCAGCCCGTTGGAGTTGCTGCTTGAATAGGGATTTTGGGAAGGGTAGGTGATGGAGATATTCGGATATTTCCCGCGCTCTTTCCGGACCGGGGTGAGCGTCCAGCGCAGCCCCAGATTGGTATAGTGGTACCAGTCGCCGCGGCTGTCTGCCCATTGTTGGCCGTCGAGGAGGTTATTTCCGGTAAAGGTGATGCGGTGGCCCAGGCCGAGGGCAAAGCGGGGCGTGAGTTGAATGCCCACCTCTATACCTGCAGAGGGCGCTACGCCCAGAACACCTGTAGACGGAAGATTGTCGGGGGTGGTTTCGTAGACGCCGTCCAGGATCGCATTTTTCAATTCGCGGCGCGACTGCCCCACGCTCAACCCTTTCAGGGAGGAATACCCGTCGTAGTAGGGCTGACCATTGGCATCCGCCTGGTCGATCCGGGTGAGGAAATAGTCGAAGCCGATACCTCCGTAGAGGGAGAAAAAGAGCCCCGGCCCCAGGCGATTGGTATTCCAGGTGAGGACGCCTTCGGCGGCTAATTCGCCGGTGGTGGTTTTATAGTTGTGATAGACCAGTGCCCCCGGAACGTTGTAAGCGGCAGGGTAGTGGAGGTAGTCCAGGTTCAGCGATCCGTTCAGGCCGATATTTTGTTCGATATCGCCGGAGGGGGCGCCGTCGAGCCCGTACTGCCGGGCGTAGAGGAACCTGGCCCGGATATCGGCAGTAAAGGGAGAGGCCGGATGGTAGTAGAGGTTTTTCCCCAGGGTCAGGCCCAGTCCATACCCGTTGAAACGGGCTTTTACGTCGCTGGTCTGGTAGGAGAGTCCCCCGTTCACCCCGAAGGTCAGGTAGCCGGGACTGAGTTGATCGTATACGCTGTTTTGGGCTGTGGCGGCCAATGTGAGAAAGAGGCCGGCAAGGAGAAAAAAGAGTCGGGTTTTCATGATGGCTGGGTTTGACGTTTTCCAAGTGATAAAAGTATCGTTTCCGGGGCCATTATCAAAATGGCCCTTTTTTGTCAGGCGGGGAATTTCGAAATGCCATATCTTTGTACGATCTGTTTGCATCCCAGTTGAAAAAAAAATTGAAGACGGACAATTCGGCCCGTCTTTGCCAGGAAATGTTACCCATGAGCTAAACCTATACGACTATGCGCATTCGTGCATTATTTACCCTCATCTGTTTTGGGATAACTTTAACAGCCTTCTCTCAGGAAGTCAGATCTTTTGACGGAACCGGAAATAACACGGCAAACCCCAATTGGGGCGCAAAAGGGACCCAATTGCTGCGCCTGGGCCCGGTGACTTACGGCGACGGGATCTCCACCCTCGCCGGACTGGGATTTCCCAACCCCCGCCTGATCAGCAACACGCTTTTTACCCAGGATACGTTCATTCCCGATCCCTACGGGCATAGCGATTTCATTTGGGTGTTCGGGCAGTTCATCGACCACGATATCACCTTTATTCCGGATGGGACCGAAAATGTCTTCATCAATATTCCCCAGGGCGACACTTTCTTCGACCCCTGGAACACGGGCCAGGTGAAGATCCTCTTCCGGCGCTCACAGCCTGCCCCGGGCACAGGTACCGGGTTGAACAACCCGCGACAACAGTTCAATAACATAACGGCCTTTATCGATGCCTCGGCCGTTTATGGATCCGATCAATCCCGTGCCGATTGGTTGCGTTCCTTTTCCGGCGGGAAATTAAAAGTTTCGGCGGGCGATCTATTGCCCTATAACACGACCGACGGGCAGTTGGGGAGCTCGATCGACCCCGGTGCACCCCATATGGACAATCCGGTGGGGGCCACTGACAAGCTCTTCGTCGCCGGAGATGTACGGGCCAATGAACAACCGCTGTTGGTCGTGATGCACACTCTTTTTGTGCGCGAACACAACCGGCTGTGCGATGTCCTGGCGGAAGCAAATCCGGGCTGGACCGACGAGCAGCTCTACCAACAGGCCCGGCGCCTGGTGAGCGGCATGGTCCAGCGCATCACTTTTGAAGAGTGGTTGCCGACCCTTGGCGTCGTGCTGGATCCCTACACCGGCTATGACCCCTCGGTCAACCCGGGGATATCCAATGAGTTCTCAGCGGCGGGATTCCGGCTTGGACATACCATGATCAATGAAATGGTGCAGCGCATCGATCTGAACGGGAATACGATCCCCGAAGGGAACCTGGTGCTCAAGGACGGGTTTTTCATTCCGGATGTCATCCAGTCGATCGGACTCGAGCCCTACTGCAAGGGGATGGCGATCCAGGAAATGCAGCAGGTCGATACCCGGGTGATCGGTTCGGTGCGGAATTTTCTCTTCGGCCCTCCCGGAGCCGGCGGACTCGACCTGGCCTCCATCAATATCGGCCGGGGCCGCGAACGGGGTATTCTGCGTCTCAACGGACTCCGGGTTGCCCTGGGCCTTCCCGCCCATACCAGCTTTTCGGATATTTCCAGCAACCCGGCTTTTGCATCCACCCTCCAGTCGCTGTATTCCGATCCAAACAACGTCGAACTCTGGGTGGGCTTGCTGGCGGAAGATCCCCTGCCCAATTCGGTATTCGGTCCCACCCTCCACGACCTGCTCCAGGCTCAATTTGCCAGTTTGCGCGATGGCGACCGATTTTACTACAAAAACGATCCCGCCCTCTCGCAAGACGACCTGGACCTGATCGAGAACACCACCATGCGCGATATCGTGTTGCGAAATACCCAGATACCGGTTCTGCAGCAAGAGGTCTTTCTCGCCATGCCCCACGAAATGCTCTGCCAGAGCAACGACCCCTCCGTTTCCATCACCGGTTTTGTGCAAACCGAGTCCGGAGATCCGGTGGAAGGGGTTGATGTGCAATTGTTTATGACGACCCAGGGGTTGAATATGGGCACGGTGACATCGGATGCCCTGGGCGCTTTCGACATGGGGCAAATGATGACCTGCGCAGGCTATATGGCGACCCCCGAACGGGACGATGATGCGGAGAACGGCGTCACCACACTCGACCTGGTGATCCTGCAGCAACATATCCTGGGCATCAATCCGCTCACTTCGCCCTATAAGCTTATCGCCGCCGACGCCAACCGCACCGGCACGATCACCACGACCGACATGGTGGAGATCCGGAAGGTGATCCTCCATATTTCCCAGGCATTTACCAACAACACCTCCTGGCGCTTTGTCGATGCCTCCTATGTATTCCAGGACCCCACACATCCGTTCAACGAGGACTTTCCCGAAGTCATTCCGATCTCCAATCTGCAGGAAGCGGCAGAGCTCAACTTCGTGGGGATAAAAGTGGGTGATCTGAACAACAGTGTGCAACCTTCTTCCCTGGCTGGAGGGGAGACCGGTGTTCGCTCCGACGAGCAACTGGTCTTCGAGATCACCGATGAAATGTTGTCGGAAGGAACGGTGCACGAAGTGGCTTTCCGGGCAAAAAATATCGACCGGATCGCCGGTTTCCAATTTACGCTCAACTACTCGCTCGAGGACCTCGAATTGGTGGGCATTCGATCGAATAGCCTGCCGGATTTTTCCGCACAAAACTTCTACCACATGCCCGAAGCCGGGGCCATTGCGTTTAGCTGGAACGGAGATACGGAAGGGCTGAGTGCCGACCGGGCCCTGTTCACCCTCCAATTCAGGGCGAAGACCAGCGGTCCGAAAGTGTGTCAGGCACTGACGATCAATTCACGTTATACCAAAGCGGAAGCCTATACCCGCGCCTACGACCCCCTGGAGACGGCCCTTCTTTTCCATTGCATGGACGGCCCGATGTTGGTTTACAACAAATTCGAGTTATACCAAAACATGCCCAATCCCGTTCAGGAAACAACGGAGATCGGGTTCTACCTGCCTGAAGCGGGGTCTGCACGTTTGCAGATCTTCGATGAAAGCGGCCGCTTGCTGCTCACCCGCCAGGGCGATTTTCCCAAAGGCTCGAACCGCTTGCAAGTGGACCGCCGTGAACTGGGCCGAACGACCGGAGTATTGTACTACCAGGTAGAATCGGAACAGGGAAAAGCAACCCGGAAAATGGTCCTTGCCGGGCTGTAAACTTTTGGCGGGCACCATAGGGGCCCGCCAAAAGTTAAATTAAAAAGGGATTTTTGGTAACTTCCCGCCGGTAAATACAAATTATGCATCCCAATTACCCACATCTTTTTCAGCCCCTCGACCTGGGTTTCACGCAGTTGTCCAACCGGGTGTTGATGGGCTCCATGCATACCGGTCTTGAGGAACGCCGGAATAGTTCCCGGAAACTGGCAGCCTTTTATGCGGAACGGGCCAAAGGTGGGGTGGGGCTGATCGTTACAGGCGGTGTCGCCCCCAACCGGGCGGGGTGGACCTCTCCTTTTTCCGGCAAACTCAGCTCTTCCGGAGAAGTCCGCGAGCACCGGATCATCACCGATGCCGTGCATGCCGAGGGCGGGAAGATCTGCATGCAGATCCTCCATACCGGACGCTATGCCTATCATCCCTTTAGCGTGGCGCCTTCCGCGCTGCGTTCGCCCATCACGCCTTTCAAGCCCCGGGCCTTGAGCGGGGTAGGGGTGTTGGTGACCATCCGCGATTTTGCCCAATGTGCCGCACTGGCTCGTGAAGCCGGCTACGACGGGGTGGAGATCATGGGTTCGGAAGGGTATCTCATCAACCAGTTTATCGCTCCCCGCACCAACCATCGCACCGATGAGTGGGGTGGCAGTTTTGAAAACCGGATCCGCTTTCCACTGGAGATCCTGCGGAAGGTCCGGGAGGCGGTGGGGCCCGATTTCATCGTCATTTACCGCTTGTCGATGCTCGACCTGGTCGAGGAAGGGAGTACCTGGGAGGAGATCGAACTCCTGGCCGGGGAGGTGGAAAGAGCGGGCGCCACGCTGATCAACACCGGCATCGGATGGCACGAAGCCCGCGTTCCGACCATCGCGACCCAGGTGCCACGTGGCGCCTTTACCTGGGTGACCCGGCGCTTGAAGGGGAAGGTTGGTATCCCGCTCGTCACCACCAACCGGATCAATACTCCGGAGGTAGCCGAGCGGATCCTGTCCGATGGAGACGCCGACATGGTGTCTATGGCCCGTCCGCTACTGGCCGATCCGGCTTTTGTAGCGAAAGCCCGGGCGAACAAATCCCATCTGATCAATACCTGCATTGCCTGCAACCAGGCCTGCCTGGATCACGTTTTTGAGCGTAAAGTGGCTTCGTGCCTGGTCAATCCCCTGGCCTGCCGCGAGACCGAATGGGTCATTCAACCCGCTGCCCAACCCAAAAAGATCGCTGTGGTCGGGGCGGGACCGGCCGGCCTGGCCTTTTCCACCATTGCCGCCCAGCGGGGGCATGCAGTGACCCTTTACGAAGCGGCCCCCGGGATCGGCGGGCAGTTTCAAATGGCCATGCAGATCCCCGGAAAGGAAGAATATGCCGAGACGATCCGCTATTTTCAGCACGAGTTGGAGCGCACCGGCGTCCGCCTGTTCTTGAATACGCCCGTCGACGCCGAACAATTAACGGGAGAAGGGTTTGATGAAGTCGTACTGGCCACGGGCGTGTCGCCCCGGCGCCCGGCTATCCCCGGGCTCGACCATCCCTCCGTATTGTCGTATGTCGATGTGCTCCAGAACCACGTGCCGGTAGGAAAACGCGTGGCGATTATCGGAGCGGGTGGGATCGGGATGGATGTGGCTACCTACCTGGCGCATGCCCCCGCCGACCCCGAGGAATCGATCGCCCGGTTTCTGGATCAATGGGGGGTCGATCCTGGCTATACCGGCCGGGGCGGATTAAAGGCGCCTCAGCCGTCCCTTGCGGACCGGACCATATACCTGTTGCAAAGATCGCCCGGCAAACCAGGCAGGGGGCTGGGCAAAACCACCGGCTGGATACACCGGTCCAATCTCCAGCAGATGGGCGTCAAGGCCCTTTCTGCCGTGCAATATGAAAAAATCGACGACCAGGGCCTGCATATTCAGATGAGGGGTGTGACCCAGGTACTGGAAGTGGATCATATTATCGTTTGTGCAGGCCAGGAATCCCGACGGGAGCTTCAGTCCGGACTTCAGGTGAAGAGCCACCTCATCGGCGGGGCCCATACGGCTGCAGAGCTGGATGCGCAACGCGCGATCGAGCAAGCTTATGAATTAGCGCTTTCTATTTGACATTTATTCCTGCCGGGGAAATGCCGAAGGCACCTTTCCAGGTTGGAACGCATTAACAATTATCATGATCAATCGAAGGTCCTTTTTACAAAAAACATTTTTGATCTCAGCCCTCATGGGCGTAAAAAATGTGTTCTCCGCGTTACCTTTTGGTGCACTGCGACGTCAGAATGCAGGTTCTTCAACGGAAGGGCCTGTCGTTCTTTCCACCTGGGATTTTGGGAGAAAAGCCAACCAGGAAGCCTGGTCGACCCTGGAAAAGGGGGGAAGCGTGCTGGATGCCGTCGAAGCCGGTGTTCGGGTCATCGAAGCCGACCCCAACAACAGTTCGGTTGGCTACGGCGGGTTTCCCGACCGGGAAGGGAAGGTGACACTCGATGCCTGTATCATGGATGCCGATGGAAATTGTGGAGGCGTTTGTTTTTTGGAAGATATCATGCACCCCATTTCGGTGGCGCGAAAAGTGATGGAAAACACCCCGCACGTGTTGCTGGCCGGAGAAGGCGCCCGGGAATTTGCCCTTTCCCAGGGTTTTTCCCGGGAGAACCTGCTCACTCCGAAGGCCAGAGATGCCTGGAAGGAATGGAAGAAAGAGAGTTTGTACAAGACCGAGATCAACCGGGAACGGCACGATACCATCGGCATGGTAGCCATGGATGCGAAGGGACGCCTGGCCGGCGCCTGTACGACCAGCGGTTTGTCGTTCAAGTTGCGTGGAAGGGTAGGGGACTCGCCGATCATCGGAGCGGGATTGTACGTGGACGGCGAAGTTGGAGCAGCGGCCGCGACCGGATTGGGGGAAGCCGTGATCAAGACGGCCGGAACATTCCTCGTCGTAGAATTGATGCGCCAGGGAATGTCCCCGGCCGAAGCCTGTGAAGAAGCGGTGATGCGGATCGTGCGGAAACAGGACTACCGCGATTTTCAGGTATGCTTCCTGGCGCTGAATGCCGCGGGCGAACACGGCGCCTTCAGTATTCATCCGGGGTTTACGTACGTGCTGACCAGGAATGGAGAACATGAAATGTTAAATGCAGATTCCTTTATTAAAAAGGGCGAATGATCCAGGGAACAAAATGGAAGATCTTATTGGCAGACGACCACAGCGTCACCCGGGAAGGGATCATGGTCGTGCTCCGGCAAATGCAGGAGACGAAGGACGCGCGCGTGGATGAGGTTGGTAAAGGCGCCGATTTGCTACCCCTGTTGAAAAAAAACGGCTACGACCTCTTGATCCTGGATATCTTTCTGGACGGCGTGGATGGGCTGCAGGTGCTCGATTTTATCCAAAAGGAGTCCTTGCGGATCTCCACGATCATTTACAGCCGGTACGATAACCAGCGCATGCGCAAGGCTGCCATGATCCGGGGAGCCCAGGGATTTGTCTATAAATCGCAACCGGTTGAAGAGTTTGAAAAAGCGATCCGGACCGTATTGAAAGGCCGCAAGTATACGCTGCCCAGCCGGCAAAAGGAACTGGTAACGGAACAACCCCTCAGGAGCCAGAATTCCTTTTTTGTCCCGCTGTTGGAACGATGTTCCCTGACCAAACGGGAAATACAGATCCTGCGGCTGATTGCCGAATCGCAAAGCAATAAGGAGATCGCCTCTAATCTGTTTATCAGCGAACAAACCGTAGGCGTGCACCGGAAGAACCTCATGCGGAAACTCGGCGCTACGAACAAGGCCAGTCTCATTCGGGCCGCTTATGAGTTTCAGCTTCTGGAATGACCGGATCCAGGCGATCCGCCTTAAAAATGAAACAAAATACCCTTTAGTGGGTATGCACCTGAGCCAAATTGACGATAACTTTGTGCCGGAAATAAAGAGAAGCCGGTCTTAAAACAAAAAAAGCCACTGGCGTGACAATTATTTCCAGTCAGAGGTGTTTGAATTGCCCTCAGAAGTTTTTACTTTTGTCGGCGAGTGAAGTGAAATCCCATGAACGCAACGATTTAGCCTTTCGAATCCTGACGCTTTCACTCATCTTCCCAGATGCGCAGGATCGATCCGCTCCACACCCGCTGCTGTCAGGTGGATTATCTCTTCGACTAATTATATTTTTTTGCATTTTTTCAAAAATCGTGCCATTTGTCCGATTTTTTGATGAAGTATACTGAATTAGTTATAATCTCATCATCACAAACCATTCACAACTGTAATTCCATGGAAAAAACGAATTTTACTCACCTCCGTCAACTGGTATGGCTGGCTCTGCCGATCGCAATGATCTTCCTGTTCGCAGGAAATGCTATGGCGCAAACGATGGTCTGTAACGACAACGTTCAGGTATCGGTAGACCCCACACCCGACGGAACCTGCACCGTCGATCTGACCGCAGATATGATCCTGGAAGGGCCCATTCCTTCGGGAGACATCCTGCTCCAGGTCATGAGCGGTGTCAACGTGCTGTACTCCGGTCTCAACGTCGTGAGCTTCAGCGGTAGTTCCCACCTGGGGCAAACCCTGGTCGTCAAAGCGACGCATGTTAACAGCGGCAACAAGTGCTGGGGCTCGATCACGATCGAAGATAAGGCATCGCCGGTCTGCTATGGGGACGAAATTACCATCCCCTGTACGCAGGACTACAACAACGTCCCTTACCCGGACGCTGCCGACAACTGCGACCTGAGCCCGGATGTAGAACTGGCCAACCAATCGATCAATACGTCCAACCAGTGCTCCCCCAACGGAGGTTATGTGCTGGTCACCCGTACTTTCCTGGCCATCGATGCCAGCGGAAACCAGTCGGCTCCCTGCGTTCAGTACATTACGATCGAACGCCCGGATTATGTCGACTTCCCCAATGACATTACCTGGGAGTGCACTCAGTACGCTTCCTATTCCAATATTACGGCCGCTACGGCACTGCATCCCACGGTTAAAGCCCTGGAATCCGGCACCAACGTGATCGACGCTACCGGGATCACCAACTCCGGCGTTCTGAGCAATACCGGCTCGGGCATTCCCGACGGTATCATCGGCCAATATTGCAACTATCAATATACCCACGCCGATCAGACCCTTCCTACCTGCGGCACGGCTTTCAAGATCGTGCGCACCTGGACGGTCCTCGACTGGTGTACCGGTCAGGTTATCACCAGCAACCCGCTGGGTGAAGACAATATCCAGATCGTAAAAGTGGCCGACCACGTGGCGCCCACGATCGTTCGCGCTCCGTTCACCGTCAGCGCCAATATCCCGGGTCAGGGCACCCTGCCCTGTAAGTCGCAAGGGTACCTGCAACCGGCTACGGTTACGGATGCCTGCAACGGCTGGACCATTCGCATTTTTACGCCGGTGGGCGAAGCCAACTACCTCAACGGGGTTAACGGCGCCAACGGCGGCTTCATCCCGGCTCCGGGCCTTGGTCTGGGAACCTTCCAGATCCTCTACCAGGCGATCGACGATTGCAACAACGTCGCTGAATTGTACGTATCCGTTCAAGTGATCGACGATATCGCTCCGACGGCTATTTGCGACGAGATCACCGATGTGAACCTCTCCTCCGATGGAAAAGCAGTCGTGAACGCCTTTACTTTCGACGACGGCTCGTATGACAACTGCTGCATGGACAAGTTTGAAGTGCGCCGGATGGATGGCGACTGCAACGGCAACTACGACGACTTCGGTCCGACCGTTACCTTCTGCTGCAGCGATATTCCCGCCAACCCCATCAATGTGGTCTTCCGCGCGATCGACTGCTTCGGCAACCACAACGATTGCATGGTTACGGTAAATGTAAACGACAAACTGCCGCCCTCCACGCTGACCTGTCCGCAAGCCCAGACCATCACCTGCGACACCTACCTGCAGAACTACGCTGCCGATGTCGAACAGGGCAACTACGATGTGCTGAACGTTTTCGGCCTGCCGACCTTCTACGACAATTGCGAATTCAACCTCGTTCATGAAGTAACCGTCAACCTCAATAACTGCACCGAAGGCCAGATCATCCGCAAGTGGACGGCCAGCGATCAGAACGGCCAGGCCGTCTGTACCCAGGTCATCAGCGTAACCCACGTGTCCAACTGGGTGGTTGAATTCCCGGCCGACTTTACCGGTCAGTGCACCAACGGTCAGCTCCCGGATACCGGCGAACCGCAGATCTTCCACGATGAATGCGAACTGGTCGGCGTATCGCACAGCGACCAGGTATTCACTGTCGTACCGGACGCTTGCTACAAGATCGTCCGCACCTGGTCGGTGATCAACTGGTGCATCTACGACGACTTCGGCTATAACGCCTACAGCGAAGCCGGCAAAGCCGAATGCAACCTGAACGTCGACTGGGACGGCGACGGCGACAAAGATTGCCGCACCTTCCGCGACGGGTATAACTCGACCGGCAGCCCGGGTACGCCCGATGGCTACATCACCTACAAGCAAACCATCAAGGTTATCGATAACGAAGCACCCGATTTTACGATCCCGGCCATCGACGGCTGCATCATCTCTACGGGCTGCTCCAAGACCCTGACCCTGCCCTTCCCCGATATTAGCGACGATTGTTCCCTGAACTTCGATGTGGATATCAGCGGCGATTTC
Organism: Lewinellaceae bacterium; assembly: GCA_020636275.1. Classification (GTDB taxonomy): domain Bacteria; phylum Bacteroidota; class Bacteroidia; order Chitinophagales; family Saprospiraceae; genus JADJTT01. Next base: position 251,034 of record JACJYD010000003.1, read on the forward strand.
GGCAACTTCAACAACATCACCGGCAGTGTGAACGTCCCGAACGTTGAACCGGGCGATTACGATGTGACTTATTCCGTGACCGACAATTGCGGCAATACGGGGTATGAAACGGTTACCATCACGGTAGAAGACTGTAAGAAACCGACCCCCCTGTGCGATAACGGCCTCGTGGTCGAGATCATGCAAACCGGTATGGTCGAAGTATTCGCCGAAGCTTTTGACGAAGGTTCTTACGACAACTGCGGCCCGATCGTGGCTTTCAGCTTCTCTCCGGACGTGAACGATGACAGCATCATCTTCACCTGCGACGACCTCGGCCAGCAGCCGGTTGAAGTTTGGGTGACCGATGTGAACGGCCTCCAGGATTACTGCGAAACCTTCCTGGTGGTTCAGGATAACATGAACTTCTGTAACTCGGCCAACGGCCCGACCATCGCCGGCGCCATCGCCAATGAAGAAGAAGAAGGCGTGGCAGGCGTGACGGTTGAGCTGAGCGGCAACGGCATGAATACGGTGCTGACCGGTTCGAACGGATCCTATTCCTTCGCCAGCATCCCCGCAGGCGGCGACTACACCGTAACGCCGGCCTTCGATGAAAACCACGGTAATGGCGTGACGACCTGGGACCTCGTGCTCATCACCCGTCACATCCTGGGCATTCAGCCGCTGAATTCCCCGTACAAGATCATCGCCGCTGATGCCAACCGCTCCAACTCCGTTACCACGGCCGATATGGTGGAGATCCGTAAGATCATCCTGCAACTGATCCAGGAATTTCCGAATAATACGTCCTGGCGCTTTGTCGACAAAGACTTCATTTTCCCGAACCCGTCAAATCCGTTCAGCAGTGGATTCCCCGAGGTGATCAGCTTCAACAACCTGAATGTCGATCAACTCTACGCCGATTTCGTTGCGGTGAAAGTGGGTGATGTCAACGGTTCGGCAGCGACCAGCGTTACGGGCGACTCCCAGGATCGCACCCTGTCGGGCACCCTCGTGCTCCAGGCAGAAGATCGCGAAGTGGAAGCCGGTGATGTCTTCACGGTATCCTTTACGGCAGAAGACCTCGACGTGCTGGGCTACCAGTTTACGCTCAACTTCAATACCGACGTGCTGCAACTGGTCGACCTCGTTCCGGGCCAGGGCAACCCCGAAAACTTCGGCCTGCACCTGCTGGATGAAGGCGCGATCACGACCAGTTGGAACGGCGAAATGAATCCGGGCGACCTCTTCAGCCTGGTATTCAAGGCCAACAGCCGCGCTACGCTGAGCGATCTGCTGAGCATCAATTCCCGCTTCACCAAAGCGGAGGCATACGATCTCGACGGTCGCGCCATGGACATCAACCTGTCGTTCAGCGGCAAGTTGGTCGCCGACCAATTCGAATTGTACCAAAACGTACCGAACCCCTTCAGTGGTAAAACTGTGATCGGCTTTAACCTGCCGGAAGCAGGCATCGCTACCCTGAAGGTCGTCGATATGTCCGGCAAAGTATTGAAACTGTTCCGCGGAGAATACGCCAAAGGCTACAACCAGGTAGTTCTGCAGGCCAATGACCTTCCGGGCTCAGGCGTTCTGTACTACTCGCTGGAAACCGCCGGATTTACGGCCACCAAGAAAATGGTGATCGTTAAATAAAAGGCCATAAAGTAGACTTCTTCTTTCCTTTGGGGAGAAGAAGTCTACTTTTTTTTTCATATTTGTATTTTTGCGCCTATCGCGCACGCCTATGGACTAGCATTCAAATCGCCTCGCAGAAGGCGGGGACCGATCTGAATAATTTATTTTAGTTTTGAATTGGACATCTACTACATTACCATTTTGTCTCAAAAACCTGCCATGAGAAAGCTCACATCCCTCCAGAGCTGGGTTCTCGTTGTGCTGCTCTGGAGCAGTATCGCCTCCTCTTCCAATGGTCAAGTGACCTTGTACTCCCCCCATATCGTTGCCGATCACGACCAGACCGTTGGCGTTGATATCAAAGTAGCGGACTTCGATAATATGGTCGCCGCTCAATTTACCATTGAATACGACTCCCTGGTCCTGGATTTCAACAGCGTTGGAAATTTTGGAATTTTCAATATATCGAATCAGAATATCGGCATTCCTTTGGGGCCGTTCCCCACGCCGAAAGGGATTATAACGTTTGCCTGGATCGCCGATAACCTCATCACCGGCCAGTCGATGGCAGACAGCAGCGTGTTGTTTACCGCCACGTTTAAAGTGATCGGCTCTTCCGGCCAGACCAGCCCCATCCATTTTTCGGATTCCTGGACCGACCTCGAATTCGGCGATACTTCCGATGTGGCAATCCCGCATACCCTGTACGATGGATCGGTCACGGTGTCGGGCGGTACGGCGGTAGAAGAGATCGTAACGGAAGATTTTATTTTCTACCCGGTATCTCCCAACCCGGTAGCGGATGTGGCGGAGATTCGTTTTCAACTCCAACGCGCTTCGCAAACGACCTTGAGTATTTATGATATTTCTGGAAACAGAATATACCAGGAGGCAAAATTCTATAGCAGTGGGTTACATGCCCTTACCCTTCCCAGGGATGTTTTCCCTGTCACAGGCGCCTATTTTGCCCATCTTTCCACCGGAAACGCACAAGCGGTACAAAAACTGATTGTAGCGCAGTGACACAACGCTATTTTGAGAGAACTAACGCACTGAAAAAGAACGAGAAATTTAGATTTTTTTAACCTTTTTTGTCTAACGTCCCAAATTCCGAACATATGAGAAGACTCATTACTATTGCAGTAATAGGGGTTCTTTCCTTTGTTTCTAATGCTGCGCTCGCTCAGCAAGTGACATTTTCCCTTACCCCGGCAACGACGAATACTACACAGGGCGCCCAAGTGTGCCTGGATGTGCAAGTGAGTAATTTCACGAATATCGTCAGTTTTCAATACAGTATTAATTACGATCCGGCCGTACTGGATTTCGACATGGCCCAAAACTTTAACCTGGCGGGCTTGACGGCTTCCAATATTGGTAATCCCGGCGGGTCTGGATCCGGGAACCTCACGATCTCCTGGCTGGCCAACGATGTGACGAATGGAGAAACCGTGCCCAACGGCACCTCCATTTTTCAGATCTGTTTTACGGCGGTTCCGCCCAACGGAACGTCCACAGTGGCCTTCTCCGGAACCCCCACTCCGATCGAGGTGACGAACTCCAGTGGGATCGTGAACCCCCTGTTCAATAATGCATCCGTGGTTGTCGGGAGTGGCGGCGGCGGTGGTGGCGGCGATCTGACCTTCATCGCTTCCGATGAAACCGTGGCCAACGGCGCCCAGGTCTGCGTGGACGTCTCGGTCCAAAACTTCACGGATATTGTCAGCATGCAATACAGCATCAATTACAATGCAAGTGTATTGCAATTTGATAATGCCTCCGGGTTTAACCTGCCCGGCATGACAGCCGCCAACTTTGGGAACCCTACCTCGGGGAATATAACCCTCTCCTGGCTGGCCAATGATCCGATCAACGGCCAATCGGTGGCCGACGGTACAGTGATCTTCCAGCTTTGCTTCACGGCGATCGGGGCCGGTGGTACGTCGAGCAATATCAGCTTCTCCGGAAGCCCGGTACCGGTCGAGGTGATCGATGCGAGCGGACCGGTTACTCCTGTATTCGACAACGGCTCGGTAACCGTCACCGGTGGTGGCGGCGGTGGCGGCGGTACGGATCTGACCTTCATCGCTTCGGAAGAAACGGCCGGACCAGGCGCTCAGGTCTGTGTGGATGTTTCGGTCCAAAATTTCGACAATATTGTCAGCATGCAGTACAGCATTAATTACAATCCGAGCATCCTGCAGTTCGACAACGCTTCCGGCTTCAACCTGCCCGGCTTTACCGCGGCCAACGTTGGCAATCCCAGCGCCGGCAATATTACCATATCCTGGCTGGCCAACGACCCGATAGCCGGCCAGTCGGTGCCCGACGGCACGGTGATCTACCAGCTTTGCTTTACCGTACTGGGCTCGGCCGGCTCGATGAGCAATATAACTTTTTCGGGAACGCCCACCCCGGTGGAAGTGACCAACCCCAGCGGTATTATAACCCCTGTTTTTGACAACGGAAAGGTGACCGTAGAAATGGTTATCGGCCCCAACGATTTTGCCCTTATTTTAGGTGACGCCAGCGTACAGTCGGGCGATAGTTTCTGCATCGACCTTTCGGTACAGAACTTTACCGACATGGTGAGCATGCAGTTTTCCATAAACTACCCTGGCAACCTCCTGTCGTATACCGGTTCGCAGGGCTTCAACTTGCCCGGCTTGAATAGTTCGAGCATCGGGAACCCGGGTGGGCCGACATCGGGTAATATCACGCTTTCCTGGTTGGCTGACGATGTGGTGACCGGAGAAACGGTAGACGATGGGACCGTGATCGTGCAGCTGTGTTTCCAGGCCATCGGCCCCAACTGTTCGACAGCAGATGTGGTCTTTTCCGGAACCCCAACGCCTATCGAAGTTACCGATGTGAACGGGAACGTGCCCTTCAACTGGAACGGCGCTACCGTGGTGATCTGCGACGCCCAGCCCCTGGCCCTCCGCGCCAGCGATGAAGTCGTCTCGCCCGGCGGCACGGCCTGTGTGGATATCACGGCAGTCGACGGTTTCCTCAATATCACTTCGATGCAGTTCAGCATCACCTACGATCCTTCGATCGTGGATTTCAACGGCGTGCAGGGCATTACCCTTGCGGGAATGACCTCGGGCGATGTGGGAAACCCCACGGCAGGCAAGATCACCGTTGACTGGACCTCTCCCTCTCCAAGCGGCACTACAGTACCTGATAATACAGTCTTGTTCCAGCTTTGCTTTGATGCGATCGGCCTGAACGGCGATGTGAGCCCCATGAACTTCTCGGGCACCCCATTGGCTATTCAGATCATGAACCAGACAACCAGTGTTCCGTTCATGGGCGACGATGGCTCCGTGACCATCGACGGCACCTGCCCGCCGATCGTGATCGAAGGGGTGATCTCCAAGAGTTGCACCGGATCCGGTACGGGGGCAGTCGATATTACGGTGACGGGTGGCGATGACACGTATACCTATAGCTGGAGCAACAACGAAACATCTGAAGATATCAACAACTTGTCGGCAGGCACCTATACCGTGACCGTGTCGAGCTGCGGAACCACGGCGTCCCAATCCTTTACCGTGGGCTCCTTCCCGGCTATCAACGTCACGCCTACCATTGTGGATGTTGCTTGCTTCGGAGAAAGCTCGGGCGCTATTTTCCTCACCGTACAAGGCTCCGGACCGTTCTCCTACAGCTGGTCGGGACCAGGGACGATCACCAATCCCACCTCGCAAAATATCACCGGGTTGATTGCCGGCGACTATACCGTGACCATCACCGATGGAAACAGTTGTATGAAGATATCCAATTTCCTGGTCAAGCAACCGGCATCGGCCCTGACCGCTAACCTGGTCGGTACCACGCCTGTCTCCTGTTTTGGGGAAAGCGACGGCGCTATCCAGGTATCCGCCATGGGAGGAACGCCCGGATATACCTATAACTGGACCCCGTCACTGCCTAATATTCCCAACCCGACAGGGCTGACGGCGGGCACCTACAACCTGCAGGTCGTTGATCTAAACTCCTGTACGGTATCGATCAGCAATATTCAGGTAGCCCAACCGCAGGTCCTGAATGTTATCCTTGTCAATCTGGTCAATGAGACCGGGGCAGGGAATAACGGTTCGATCGACATCAGCGTAACCGGAGGGACGAATCCCTATGATTATCATTGGGAAGGACCCAATAACACGACTTACATCACTCAGGATATCACCAACCTGTCGGCAGGAACGTACAACCTGACCGTCACGGATGACCATGGCTGCACAAAGACCTTCTCGGCAGAAATTATCAAACCGATCGTTATTGAAGTCACCCAGGTCACGCATCCTTGCGGCGGCCAGGACGACGGCGCCATTGACGTCACCGTGACCGGGGGCGATCCGCCCTATGCGTTCTTCTGGACCGGACCTACCGGTACCGGCCCCTTCTTTACGGAAGATATCTCCGGTCTGGGCGGCGGCAATTATTCGCTGACCGTCACGGATTTCTCAGGATCGCAGGCCTCTGTGCAGGTCACTTTGATAGAACCGGCCCTGCCGCTGGAGATCTCCAGCTCTACGGTGATCAATCCCTCGGGGCCAAATACCTGCAACGGCGCTGTCGTACTGAACTCCATCATCGGCGGCACCCCGCCCTACACGTTCTACTGGAGTAACACGGCGACGACCCCTACGATCACCAACCTCTGTCCGGCAACCTATTTCGTTACGATCACGGATGTCAACGGCTGTTCGGTGATCGCAGAATATACGGTGGAATTTATTCCTCAACCCCTGATCCTGGAATTGAACCAATCGCAGAATGTTTCCTGCAATGGTGAGGAAGACGGGGTTTGGGAAATTACGATCGAGGGAGGCGTGAGCCCGTACACTTTCTCCTTTAGCGATGGATATATTACGCCTAGCATCAATGGAGTTGTCATCAGAAACGACCTATCTGCGGGTAGCTACAGTTGTACGATTTCCGACAGCTCCCCGGTTCCGGATTTGACGGTGAGCCGAAACATCAGCCAACCGCCGAACCTGACCCTTTCGCTCATGCAGATCTATCCGGCAACCGGTACCGCCAACAACGGCGCCGTGAATATTACGCCGACAGGAGGTACCTTCCCCTATTCCTACCAATGGAGCAACGGGTCGGCTAATCAGGACCCGAGCAACCTCGCCGACAATTGCTACTCGCTCAATATCAGCGATGCGCACGGCTGCGAATACCAGTTTGATAATATTTGCGTGCCCCGGTTTGAAATTTCCGGCTATTCCGTGACGGATAACCTCTGCCAGAGCGGTGAAGAAGGCGCGATCGTCCTCAACGTAGACGGCGGTATCAACGAACCGTTGACCTATACCTGGACCGGCCCCAACGGGCCGCTGGTCAACCCGGATTCCAACCAGGTGAATAACCTGCCTCCGGGCAACTACACCGTATACGTCACCGATGCCTTAGGTGTAACGACGGTAGCTGAAACCATTGAAATCACCTACAGTTCGGATGTGGTTGCATCGGCCTCCGCAACTTCCGATTACAACGGCCACCCGGTGAGCTGTCCGGGCGAAACGGACGGTGCCGCGGAAGTCGTGGTTTTGCAAGGCGAAGCCCCCTTCAACTACCAGTGGATGGGCGGATTGGGCAACCAGTCATCCGTCAGCGGATTGGGCGTAGGCACGTATTTCGTGATCGTGACCGACGGGCTGGGCTGTATCGATACGACCTCCGTGACCCTTGACGCTCCCGCTCCGGTTTCCTTCCAGGCAGAGATCACCGACGTAGGATGCTCGGGCTCCGATGACGGCGAGATCTCTCTCAAGGTCGGCGGAGGCGCAGGTGAGCTTTCCTACCTCTGGGATGATCCGAAGCAACAGACGACCAACCCGGCGATCTTCTTGCAGGGAGATATCTACACGGTGACGATCACCGACGGGAACGGGTGTAAGCAGGTCGCATCTTTTGAAGTAATGGAACCGGCTCCCTTGCAGGTAGACCTGGTCACTTCACCCGACGACGGAACCCAGAGTGGTACGATCGCAGCGGTCGTAAGCGGAGGCACGGCGCCTTATACCTATACCTGGAATACCGGCAGACCCGGTGATACCGGCGATCTGTTGACCGACCTGCCATCCGGCGAGTTTTTCGTGCTTGTAAAGGATGCCAACGGGTGTACCGCAACCGCGGTCGGGTTTATCGCCAATAGTACGATCGATTGCCTCGAATTCCGGAATGTCATCACCCCCGATGGCGATGGGATGAACGAAGAGTTCCAGATCAATTGCCTCAATCTGTATCAGGATAACACCCTCCAGATCTTCAACCGTTGGGGACAACTGGTCTACGAGACCGACAATTACGCCAACGACTGGACGGGGGTCAACCGCCTTGGAGAAGACCTGCCGGAAGGCGCCTATTTCTTCGTGTTTAACTATACCGATGAAGCAGGCTCCATGCAGCAATTGAAAGGACATATCACCCTTATTCGATAAAAACAAGCGGGTATTGGAGGCATCAAGTCTCCAATACCCCCTATTGTATTTTTAACGGCCCAAAACCGCAACAACATGAAAAGATTTTTTTTACTTCTCGTCATATTAGGTGGATTGCAAACGCTGCGTGCACAGGATCCGGCCATTTTCAACCACTACATTGTATCCCCTATTCTCATCAACCCGTCCTACGCCGGGTTTGAGGAGGTGCACGTATTGCAAGGCAATTTCCGCAACCAGTGGACCGGATTTCCCGGCGCACCGGTAACCTATGGGTTCAACTACAATGGTCCTATCGGGAGAACGCTTGGCGTTGGGTTTGCCGTTCAAGGCGAGAACATCGCCTCCATTACCCGTTTTCGCTTCCAATTGAACTATGCGTTCCGGTATAAGATCGGTGAAAATGTGAAAATCGCGGCCGGTTTTTCAACCGAATTTTCCAACCTGCAGCTCAATAATGCCGCACTGCAAAATCCTTTCTACGAAACGGGCGACGATTTGATCAACGCCTTCAACAAGGGAGAGAGCATTCTGGATGCAACCCTGGGGGTCAACGCTTCTTTCAAGGATAATACCTACATCGGCCTGTCTTTTCCAAACCTGATCGTAGCCAAGATCTCCGATATCGAATCGGGCAATCCGCAGGGCGCTTTTTTCAAGTTCTTTATCTTCAACCTGGGGCACCGCTTCCAGTTTGATAATGGCTTTTCCTTTGAACCTTCACTGATGATGCGCCAGGTGATGGACGTGCCTTTCAACCTCGATTTTAATGCCAAAGTAGGTTTCCTGGAGGACCGTTTCATCGCCGGACTTTCCTACCGCACCGGTGTTGGTGGGGCCCTGGGTGTGCTGCTGGGCACCGAGTTCGACCAGTTTCGCCTGTTCTATTCCTACGATCTGTCCTTCCAGCAATTTCAACAATACAACAGCGGCGCTCACGAGCTGACCATTGCGCTGCGACTTGGCAAGAAAAGGTGATGATGATATTTAGTTTTTGAGTTTATGAGGGTATAAGTTTTTGCTTCAAAAACTTATACCCTCATAAACTCAAAAACTCATAAACTTATACCCTCAAACCCTCTAAAGATAGATGTCCTTTAACAATTGGTTTTTGGGATGGCCTCCCTCTGCAAAAGAGGGGGGCTTTTTATATACTGCTATATAGCAGTATTTACATCATTTTTGCAAAAATACCGTGTTCGGGGTATGTTTATTGCCGCGCGCCGTGCTAAATTTGTATTGTTTTTCAGGTCAAATCGACTAGGAAAGAATAAGTTATAGTCCGACCGCACATGAACATTTCCGGAGCGGATAGCTCTGGAGAACCACTCCCAACAACCGAATTTCATAGCCAGGAAGGGCTATTTCCCCGGTTTTAGTAGGATTCCTGTGTTTTCGGCAAACTATGAGGAATGACTTTTGCCCAATGGCAAAAGGAGTGCTTGTTATGCAAAAAATAATCTCATGAAAAGAAAACAGACTATTCAAGTTTGGATAGGGTAGTATAAATGCACAGGCATCCGTCCCGCTTTTCCGGGGCGGGTGCCTGTGTTTTTTGTGGAAATCTCGAACGTATTATAAATATTTTATTCATTCAAAACTTTCGATCTCATGAGAAAAGCAAAATTTCAAGCTGCCATCGCGGTGGTGCTGTTCGCCTTCCTATTCCTCTTTGCAGGAGTGGAGAGGGGACAGGCGCAAACCGGGTTAGCAGACAATTTCTTCTCAGTTCCGGCAGCAAACTACGTGAGCTCTGCCAATGCTGAGATCCTGTTGAACGATCAGGTGACCTTGTTGCACAACTTTTTGCTAACACTGACGCCGGGTTCTCAGCAGTACAAGGCCACTTTGCGGGCAGCGATATTCTACCGGAATATCCTGATTGCCGTGAAGGAAGGCAAACAGGTCCCGCAGTCTATTGTAAGCGGGATGGCCATTTTTACCACCACCGCCTATGGTCAGTATACCAGAACGGAACAGAAAGGGCTGAAACTGGACGCCATTGATTTGCTCAGCAACTAAGAGGCGTGGACAAGTAGAAACAATTATCGATTCAGAAAAAAATCACATCTCATGAAGAAAATGAACTTTACAATCCGGGTAGCTGCACTGCTGGCAGTATTCAGCTTCCTCGGCTTGAATGCGGTGGTAGCCCAGATCAGCGTCACCCAGACATTCGTGAACGGGTTCTACCCGGAAGAATGCGGTTGGCAGGTGATCAACTCCTCCAACGTGGTGGTGTACTGCGAGGCTGCCGACTTTGTGCCGCCTGCTACCAACGTCGTAACGTTGAGCCTTCCGGCCGGCACTTATACCGTTCGGGGCTATGACGCTTTCGGCGACGGTTGGAACAATGCGACGGTATCCTATTCGCAGGGCGCCGTACCCATCGGCGGCCCGTTTGCACTGGCTTCCGGCGGGAGCAGCTCTACCTGTCCGGGTTCTCCGACAGGTGGCTCCCTGATCGGGACCTTTGTCGTTGCATTGCCTTGTGCCCTGACCTGCCCGCCCAGCCAGACGGTGAACAACACCCCGGGACAGTGCGGCGCCGTGGTTAACTACACCATCGATTCGGGTAGCTGCGCAGATCCTATCACCCTGAACCCGAACCTGCCCTCGGGCAGCACGTTCCCGAGCGGAACGACGGTCGTTACGGCAACTTCCGGGATCGCTACCTGCTCCTTCTCCATTACGGTGAACGACACGGAAGCGCCGACGGTCAACTGCCCGGCCAACATGATCATCAACCTGGATCCGGGACTGTGCTCGGCTTTCGTCAACTACAACGTGACGGCAACCGACAACTGTCCGTTCATCGCACCGGGTCCATCCCTCCAGTTCCCGCTTTCTTTTGCCAACCACGGTAGCGGTACGGTATTCTCGCTTTCGGGCAATACGGCTCCCGGCGGTTTGTTCTTCAACCTGACGAACAACAGCGCTGACCCGGTCATCGTGACGGGCTTTGGCGTACGCTTCGGGAACCCGGCTTACGGCGCGGTCAACGCACCGCAAACCCTGCAGTTGTACACCGCGCCGACGTATGTGGGCAACGAAACCAACCCCGGCGCCTGGACGAACGTAGGTCCGGCCGTGGTGAATCCCATTCCGCCTTATTTTGCTACAGGCACGGGTCCGCTTGGTCAGGCTAACCTTACCAGCGGCGTTACGCTTCCCTCAGGCCAGACGCGCGGTTTCTTCATCTTTGGTCAAACGGCTTGTCCGATCTTCAACTGGAACTTCGGTGGCGCCGTTGCTCCGATCACGAACGGTCCGCTGACCATCACGGGTGGTTCGATCTCCTTCGGTCTGTTCGGCCCCATGTTCCAAACGGGTCCGATCGGTATGCCGAACATCCAGGTAAATACCCAGATCGGTGGCGATGCCGAGATCGTACAGACCTCCGGTCTGCCCTCCGGCTCCGAATTCCCGATGGGTACCACGACCAGCTGCTTTGAAGTGGAAGATGTGCAAGGCAACGTTGGAAGCTGCTGCTTCGACGTGACGGTGCTGGAATTCCCGAACCCGACCCAGACGCTGGCCTGCAACGACAACGTGCAGATCTCTCTCGATGAGACGGGCTGCGTAGAAGTACTTGCCGATATGGTCCTGGAAGGTGGTCCTTACCACTGCTATGACGATTATATCGTAGAAATTCTGAACCAGTTCGGTTTCCCGACGGGCAACACGGTCTGCTGCAGCGATGTAGGAAAGATCAGGACCGTTCGCGTGACCGACCCGGATACCGGCAACAAGTGCTGGGGTACCGTTAAGACGGAAGACAAACTCAAGCCGATCATCCAATGCGCTGATCTGAAGATCTCCTGCACGGAAGCCATCGAAAACCTGCCTTCTCCGCAGATCCCCGGTATCTTTGAAGAAGTGATCGAAGGGCTGAACGACCCGATCGGTGCGCCGAGCGGACCGACCCAACAGGAATACACCTTCGACCTGAGCTACCTGCCTGCCGGTCACCCGGTACTCGACGTAAACTGCCGCATCAAACTGACGGGCCACACCTGGCTGCCTGACCTGGATATCCTGGTGATCAACCCGGGTGGAAACCAGGTAGACTGCTTCGCCGTAACGGGTTGCTTCGGTACGGAATACCCCATCGACGTATGGTGGGATGACGAAGGTATTGGTGGATTGACCCAATGTACCCAGTTGAACGCCGGTGGCGCGCACCTGCAGTGCTTCCAGGCTCCTGGTGTGCAGAACCCCAACGTGCTGAATGCACTGGATGGTACGGATGCTTCCGGTATCTGGACCGTTCGGATCACGGATACGGTTTCTCCGGATGATGGTGTGATCGAGACCGTAGGTCTGCGGGTAGAAACGCCGGATCTGGCACAGGTTGACCCGACCGACAACTGCGGCGTGGTAAGCCTCACCTACACCGAATCGGTACAAGACGGCACCTGCTCCGGCCCGAGCCAGGTCATCACCCGCGTTTGGACGGCCAAGGATGCCAGCGGAAACGCAGCCAGCTGCGTACAGACGATCACGCGCGTACGTCCGACCCTGGCCGACATCGAGTTCCCGCCCTCCTATGACGGTGTGAACAACCCGGCTCTGGATTGCTCCGGCAACCCGTGGGATACCAACGGAAACGGCTACCCGGATGTCAGCGAAACGGGTACGATCACGATCACGGGTGTACCGTTCGTCAACGAAGACATCTGTGAAATGACGGCCACGTTTAATGATACGTATATTCCGATCTGTGAAGGTACCTTCAAGATCGTTCGCCACTGGTTGGTGATCGACTGGTGCAAGATCGAGCAGGCTACTTATGATCAGGTACTGAAAGTGGCTGACTCGACCGGTCCGACGGTCGTATGCCCCTCGGGTCCGCTGACGATCAACGTATACCAGGGTTCCTACAACCAGGGTGGTCCGCACTCCATCTGCAAAGGCAACGTGGTGATCCAGCCGCTGAGCGTGACGGGCGACAACTGCTCCACCCCGGCTCCGTCGACCTACAAGACCGAACTGTGGACGCTTGGCGGTGGCCAGTTGCTCCAGTCGATCAACGGCAACGGTGGTACATTCACCGGTGTAGAACTGATCGCCGACAACCCGCCGACCAACAACGCACAATACACGGTACGCCATATCTTCAAGGATAACTGTGGCAACCAGAGCGAATGCCAATACAATATCACCGTAGTCGACAAGGTGCCGCCGGTGCCGATCTGTGATGAGATCACCGACCTGGCGATCACGAACAACGGTGGTTCGGGCGATGGCTGTAGCGTACTGCCGGCCAAAGATCTGGACGATGGTTCGTACGATAACTGCGGCGACGTATACTTCTACGCTGCCAAGATGAACCCGTTCCTGACCCCGCCGTACTTCTACCAGTACTACAAGACACTGGAATTCTGCTGTGATGAGGTAGGAGACAACATGGTGGTTGTACTCGTACTGGATTTCGATCCGACGACGGTACCGGGTGCTACGCTGCCCGACGGTTCGGTGTTCCTCTTCCCGGGCAACCCGATCTTCGAAGGTTCGTTCAACACCTGCATGGTGACGGTTCAAGTCAATGACAAGATCCCGCCTGTGACGTTGTTCTGCCCGTCTAACCAGACGATCAACTGCGACCAGTACCTGCAGAACTACGCTGCTGGAGTGGAACAAGGTAACTACAGCGTATTGGCAGGCTTCGGCTTCCCGCAATTCTACGACAACTGCGACTACGACGAAGTATACACCGTAACGGTGAACCTGAACAATTGCAGCGCCGGTTCGATCACGCGTAAGTGGACGGCCAGCGACGCCAACGGCCAGGCTTCCTGCACGCAGACCATCACGGTAACGCACAAATCCGACTGGGTGGTTGAATTCCCGGCCGACTTCACAGGTCAGTGCGTAAACGGCCAGCTGCCGGATACGGGCGAACCCAAGATCTTCCACGACGAGTGTGAACTGATCGGTGTAGCGCACAGCGACCAACTCTTCACGGTGGTACCGGATGCTTGCTACAAGATCGTCCGCACCTGGAACGTGATCAACTGGTGTATCTACGACAACTTCGGCTATGATGCCTATAGTGAAACCGGCAAGGCCGAGTGCAACCTGAACCAGGATTGGGACGGCGATGGCGACAAAGACTGCCGCACCTTCCGCGACGGCTACAACTCGACGGGCAGCCCGGGCACGCCGGACGGCTACATCACCTACAAGCAGGTGATCAAAGTGACCGACAACGAAGCTCCGCTCTTCACGATCCCGCCGATCGACGGTTGCATCCTGTCGACGACTTGTACCAAGACCCTGACCCTGCCGTATCCGGATATTACCGACGACTGCTCCCTGGCATTCGACGTGGATATCAGCGGCGACTTCGGTTTCTTCAACAACATCACCGGTGCGGTTACCGTACCTAACGTTGGTGTTGGCCAGTATGATGTGACCTATGCTGTTACCGACAACTGCGGCAATACGGGCTACCACACCATTACCATCGACGTGACCGACTGCAAGAAGCCGACGCCGCTGTGCGACAACGGCCTGGTGGTCGAGATCATGCAGACCGGTATGGTTCAGGTTTGTGCCGAGGCCTTTGACGAAGGATCCTGGGATAACTGCGGCCCGATCGTAGCATTCAGCTTCTCGCCGGATGTGAACGACAAATGCCGCATCTTTACCTGCGACGAACTCGGTCAGCAGCCGGTACAAATGTGGGTGACCGACATCTATGGCAACCAGGATTACTGCGAAACCTTCCTGGTGGTTCAGGATAACATGTTCTCCTGCAACAGTGTCAACATCGCCGGTGCGATTGCTACGGAAGGTAACAGTGGCGTTCAGGGTGTAAACGTAGAAGTGAACGGAGGCCTGTTCTCCCAGTTCACCGACAACAACGGTGACTTCGCTTTCAACGGACTGGCTTCGGGCGGTGACTACACCGTAGCTCCCGAACTCGACAGCAATCCGGGCAATGGCGTAACGACCTGGGACCTCGTCCTGATCAGCCGCCACATCCTGGGTATCCAGTTGCTCAACACGCCTTACAAACTGATCGCTGCTGATGCCAACAAGTCCAACAGCGTAACCACGCTCGACATGGTGAGCATCCGCAAGGTGATCCTGCAACTGGAACCAGGCTTCCCGAACAACACGTCCTGGCGCTTTGTCGACAAGGACTATGTATTCCCGAACCCGGCGAATCCGTTCAGCGCTCAGTTCCCCGAAGTGATCAACTTCAACAACCTGGCTACCGACCAATTGCTGGCCGACTTCGTAGCTGTGAAAGTGGGTGATGTGAACGGTTCGGCCGCTACCAGCCTCAACGGCGATGTAGAAGACCGCACGTTCAATGGTTCGATGAACATCAACGTACAGGATCAGCAACTGAAGGCAGGCAAGACCTACACGGTCAACTTCACGGCTGACGCTATCGACCTGTTGGGCTACCAGTTCACGCTGAACTACAACACTGACGCCATCGAGATCGTAGACCTCGTGGAAGGTGTTGCCGGTGCTGAAAACTTCGGTATGCTGAAGGACGAAGGCGTTATCACGACGAGCTGGAACGTATCGGAAGCCCGTGCCCTGGCACAAGGCGAAGTACTGTTCGGCCTGACGGTCAAAGCCAATGCAGACGTGGCCCTGAGCGAAGCCTTCGGCGTGAGCTCGGCCTACACGGTTGCAGAAGCCTACAACAGCAACAGCGAGCTGCTGGATGTGAACCTGACGTTCAACGGATCGGATGCCAGCGCATTCGCCCTGTACCAGAACGTACCGAACCCGTTCAAGGGTGTCACGGTGATCGGATTCACACTGCCGGAAGCAAGCACGGCTACGCTGAAAGTGATGGATGTATCGGGTAAAGTGCTGCAAGTGGTGAGCGGCGACTATGCAAAAGGCTACAACGAAGTACGCCTGAGCAACATCAACGCCACGGGCGTGCTGTACTACCAGCTCGATACCCCGACGCACAGCGCTACGAAGAAGATGATTATCATCGAATAAAATGGTGGGGAAGTAAGGGCGAAATATTTTTCGCCCCTACTTTCACCAGGAAAGAATAAATCGGTTTTTGGGATAGCCTCTCTCTGTTTCGGCAGAGAGGGGCTTTTTTTATTATGCAGGGGCGAAGGCGAGCGTGAATTTCCCGCTTAAAACTTCTTTTCCATAGAAACTACTACTATAAAAAAATACCCTGATCAGGGTATACTTTTTCCCGGACTTTAGGCGAACTTTGTAGAGTTCTTTGAGCGTGAATTACGCTGATCAGAACACAATTATAATCCGGAGAAACATGAGCATAAAGCCTATTGGCAACGCTCCAAACTGAAAACTCCCAACAACCGTTTTACAAAAATTAAATCCGGCTAACCCCTTGACAGGGAAGCTGTTCTTTTTTTTAAGTGAGTTGACTAAGAAACCTTGCCGGTGTCGGCAAGGGCTGTATATTTTTTGCGCATACGCTGGCCTCGGCCCGCTACTAACAAATTGAATCTTATGAATCAGTCTTACCAGGCTTCAACGCAGGGTAAAATTGTGTCTGTTAAAGGCATCAATCTCATTTAAGGGGGATTGATGCCTTTTTGTTTATAAATGAAAATCTCGAACACGTACACATTCATTCACCAAATTTTATTCATTAAACCTTCGATCTCATGAAAAAAGCGAGATTCAAAATGATGCTGGTTGCGGCTTTCGCGGCTTTCGCCTTGCTATTCGGGGCGAAAGATGCTAGTGCGCAAGGGATGTCATTCGACGTTTACGCAGCACCGACGGGTAACTTCATCAGCGCTGCTGAGGCGGATATCCTCCTCACCAGCCAGATAGGCACCCTGAAGAACGTGCTACAGACTCTTACACCGGGTACGACTTCCTACAAAACGGTGGAGCGGGCTGTTATGTATTACGGTACAATCCAGTCAGAAGTGGGCTCCGGAAAGGACATTCCTTCCTCCATCGTGACTGGACTGCTGTATGCAGGACAGGACGGCTCCGGCTACGGTGCAGCAGGCAAGACTGAGTTAATGAACCTTCGCACGGGGGCGGTTGACCTTCTTAGCCAGTGATTAGCCTGATTGACTATTTTCACCAAAAACAAAAATGTAACTCATGAAAAATAAAGACATAACACAAAACCTGGCTTCCAGCCTGATGAAGTGGGTCTTTGCCCTGGCGGCGCCCTTCATTTTGGTTCAGGCTGCACAGGCACAGACGGTTTATCCCTGTGAGACCCCTGCGGCTTACGTGGAGGCATTTGGGCAAACTGGTACAACCTTCTTGGGAAGTGGGGATGACTCCAACTACTCGTTGGCACTTCCCTTTACCTTCAACCTCTTCGGCACCAACTACACAACGGTCACTGCTGGTACCAATGGCTATATCGGCTTTGGCGGTACCCGTGGCTTGGGTAACGTGGACGTTCCCACAACCCTGACGGGTGGGGCCATGTACCTTTATTGGGACGACCTTGATGCAGGGCCTACCATTCCGAGTACCGGTATTTACTACCGCACGGATGGTGTTTCGCCTAACCGGGTATTCACCATCGAGTGGTACCATGTAGGTCATTTTGGCGATGTAGCTGGTCAGTATGTGACGTTCAAAGCTGAATTGTACGAGTCCACCAACGCGTTCAAGTTCTGTTATCAGGACGTGTTCTTCGGTGGGACGCAAGTTGCTTTCGACCGGGGCGCCAGTGCTACGGTCGGTGTAGAAGGTGTAGGTGCCCAGGCTACGCGTCCGTGGGGCAAATTCAGCTTCAACCAGCCTGCGCTGAATGATAATACCTGCATTGAATTCTTCCCTGCATTGGCTTGCACGCCGGTTCCGAGTGGTCCGCTTACATTGAGCACCAGTGCGGTCAACTGTGAAGCTGACGCCGTGGTTGCTTTGCCGGGTTCGACTCCGACTGGCTGCGCAGCCAACCTTTCTTTGAAATACTCGGTAGACGGCGGTCCATTTACGACCTTTAACCAGCCGTTCCCCGCTTCGATCACGATCCCGGGTTTGACCCAGGGCACGCATACCATTCGTTGGCAGTACTTCAGCCCGGGCTGTACTACGGTCGTTGGCCCGGCTGCAACACAAACCGTCACGGTTCTCGACCAGATCGATCCGGTCGTCAATTGTCCTGGTGATATGGTCATCAACCTCGATCCGGGGCTGTGCTCCGCATTCGTGAACTACAATATTACGGCAACGGATAACTGTCCGTTCCTGGTGACAGCTCCGCCGTTATTCACGGTCAACGTGAACAACAACGCAGGTAGCGTTGGCGGCCAGGTATTCTTCAACGTGACGAACAACACCGGCTTGCCCATCACGGTAACCGAGTTGGGTGTGAAGATCTCCACGGGTACCATGGTCAATATCTACATGAAATCCGGCACGCACGTCGGCTTTGAGCAAAACGCTGCTGCCTGGACTCTGCAAGGTCAGGCGGATGCCACCGTAGGCCCGTTCGCCGGTCCGTACGTAGGCCAGCCGATCATCACCCCGGCTCCGTGTAACTTCACCATTCCTCCGGGTTTGTGGGGTATTGCCCTTGGCACGCCGTCTGCCCAGCAGATCTACACCAACGGTACGGGCGCTAACCAGACCTTTACAGATGGTAACATCATCATCAACCTGGGCGCCGCCCAGAACGCCCCCTGGACGGGTGTCTTCACTCCGCGTGTATGGAATGGTTATATCCAATACCAGACCGGTGGCGAACCGGAGATTATTCAGACCTCCGGTCTGGCTTCCGGCAGCGAATTCCCGATGGGAACCACCACCAACTGCTTCTCGGTCGATGATATCGCAGGCAATACAGGGACTTGCTGCTTCGATGTAACGGTGCTGGAATATCCGAACCCGACTGCCACCCTGGCTTGCAACGACAACGTACAGATCTCCCTTGATGAGACGGGCTGTGTGGAAGTACTTGCAGACATGATCCTGGAAGGTGGTCCTTACCATTGCTATGACGATTATATCGTAGAAATATTGAACCAGTTCGGTTTCCCGACGGGCAACACGGTATGCTGCAGCGATGTGGGAAAAGTGAAGACCGTTCGCGTTACGGACCCGGATACGGGCAACAAGTGCTGGGGTACCCTGATCACGGAAGACAAACTGCCTCCGATCATCCAGTGTACCAATTACAGCGTTTCCTGTACGGAGGCCATCGAAGATCTTCCCGCTCCGGCTATTCCCGGTATCTTTGAAGAAGTGATTGAAGGGCTGAACGATCCGATCGGCGCGCCGAGCGGACCGACCCAACAGGAGTACACCTTCGACCTGAGCTACCTGCCTGCCGGTCACCCGGTACTCGATGTGAACTGCCGGATCAAATTGACGGGCCATACCTGGCTTCCTGACCTGGATATCCTGGTGATCAACCCGGGTGGAAACCAGGTAGACTGCTTCGCTGTGACGGGCTGCTTCGGCACGGAATACCCCATCGACGTATGGTGGGATGATGAAGGAACGGGTGGATTGACCCAGTGCGTACAATTGAATGCCGGTGGTGCGCACCTGCAGTGCTTCCAGGCTCCTGGCGTACAGAGCCCGACGGTTCTCTCCGCTCTGGATGGAACGGATGCCAGCGGTATCTGGACTGTTCGGATCACGGATGCTATCGCTCCGGATGACGGGGTGATCGAAATCGTAGGTCTGCGGGTAGAAACGCCGGAACTGGCACAGGTAGACCCGACCGACAACTGCGACGTGGTTAGCCTCACCTTTACCGAATCGATCCAAGACGGCACCTGCTCCGGCCCGAGCCAGGTCATCACCCGCGTGTGGACGGCTACCGACCCGAGCGGCAACACGGCTTCCTGCGTGCAGACGATCACGCGCGTACGTCCGACCCTGGCCGACATCGAATATCCGCCTTCCTATGATGGCGTGAACAACCCGGCCCTGGATTGCTCCGGCAACCCGTGGGATACCAACGGAAACGGCTATCCGGATGTAAGTGAAACGGGTACGATCACGATCACGGGTGTACCGTTCGTCAACGAAGACATCTGTGAAATGACGGCTACCTTTGAAGATACGTACATTCCGATCTGCGAAGGAACCTTCAAGATCGTTCGCCACTGGTTGGTGATCGACTGGTGCAAGATCGAACAAGCTACCTACGATCAGGTGCTGAAAGTGGCTGACCAGGCTGGTCCGACCGTAGTATGCCCGACAGGTCCGCTGACGATCAACGTATACCAGGGCTCCTTCAACCAGGGTGGTCCGCACGATGTCTGCAAAGGCAACGTGGTGATCCAGCCGCTGAGTGTGACGGGCGACAACTGCTCCAGCCCGGATCCGTCGACTTACAAAACTGAACTGTGGACGCTGGGCGGTGGCCAGTTGCTCCAGTCGATCAACGGCAACGGTGGTACCTTCACCGGTGTAGAACTGATCGCCGACAACCCGCCGACCAACAACGCACAATACACGGTACGCCATATCTTCAAAGATAACTGCGGCAACCAGAGCGAATGCCAATACAATATCACCGTAGTCGACAAAGTACCGCCGGTGCCGATCTGTGACGAAATCACCGACCTGGCGATCACGAACAGCGGTGGATCGGGTGAAGGCTGCAGCATCCTGCCGGCCAAAGATCTGGACGATGGTTCGTACGACAACTGCGGCGATGTCTTCTTCTACGCTGCCAAGATGAACCCGTTCCTGACCCCGCCGTACTTCTACCAGTACTACAAGACACTGGAATTCTGCTGCGATGAGATCGGCGACAACATGGTAGTCGTTCTCGTACTGGATTTCGATCCGACGACGATACCGGGCGCTACGCTGCCCGACGGTTCGGTGTTCCTCTTCCCGGGCAACCCGATCTTCGAAGGCTCGTTCAACACGTGCATGGTGACGGTTCAGGTCAATGACAAGATTCCGCCTACCACGTTGTTCTGCCCGTCCAACCAGACGATCAACTGCGATCAGTACCTGCAGAACTACGCCGCAGGCGTGGAGCAGGGTGATTACAGCGTACTGGCTGGTTTCGGCTTCCCGACCTTCTACGACAACTGCGACTATGATGAAGTATACACCGTAACGGTGAACCTGAACAACTGTGCTGCCGGTTCGATCACCCGCAAGTGGACGGCCAGCGACTCCAACGGTCAGGCCACCTGCACGCAGACCATCACGGTAACGCACAAATCCGACTGGGTGGTTGAATTCCCGGCCGACTTCACAGGTCAGTGCGTAAACGGCCAGCTGCCGGATACGGGCGAACCCAAGATCTTCCACGATGAGTGCGAACTGATCGGTGTATCGCACAGCGACCAGCTCTTCACGATCGTACCGGATGCTTGCTACAAGATCGTCCGTACCTGGAACGTGATCAACTGGTGTATCTACGACAACTTTGGTTATGACGCATACCTGGAAGCAGGACATGCCGAATGCAACCTGAACCAGGATTGGGACGGCGACGGCGACAAAGACTGCCGCACCTTCCGCGACGGCTACAACTCGACCGGTAACCCGGGCACGCCCGATGGCTTCATCACCTACAAGCAGGTGATCAAAGTGATCGACAACGAAGCTCCGAACTTTACGGTTCCGCCGATCGACGGTTGCATCACCGATACGGACTGCAATACGAACCTGACGCTGCCTTACCCGGATATCACCGACGACTGCTCGCTGGCCAATGAAGTGACCATCACGGGCGACTTCGGTACGTTTGCCAACATTACGGGCGACGTGACGATACCCAACGTAGGTGTTGGTCAGTATGAAGTAACGTATGCCGTTACGGACAACTGTGGCAACACAGGCTACGAAACGATCACGATCGACGTGACCGACTGCAAGAAGCCGACGCCGCTTTGCGACAACGGCCTGGTGGTCGAGATCATGCAAACGGGTATGGTGGAAGTATTCGCCAGTGCCTTTGACGAAGGTTCCTGGGATAACTGCGGACCGATCGTGGCATTCAGCTACTCGCCGGATGTAAACGATGTCAGCACCATTTTCACCTGCGACGACCTCGGTCAGCAGCCGGTACAGATCTGGGTAACCGACATCTATGGCAACCAGGATTACTGCGAAACCTTCCTGGTGGTACAGGACAACATGAACTTCTGCGGTGGCGGTGTTCCGGTTAACGTAGCCGGTGCGGTTTCCACGGAAGGTAATGCAGGTGTGGAAGGTGTGAACGTCGAAGTGAACGGCGGGCTTCTGAGCCAATTCACCAACCTCGCAGGTAACTATTCTTTCAACCTGACTGCCGGCGGCGACTATTCGGTAACGCCGATGCTGGATGAAAACCCGAGCAATGGCGTAACGACCTGGGACCTCGTCCTGATCAGCCGCCACATCCTGGGTGTTCAACTGCTCAACTCGCCGTACAAACTGATCGCTGCCGATGCCAACAAGTCCAACAGCGTAACCACGCTCGACATGGTGAACATCCGCAAAGTGATCCTGCAACTGGAACCGGGCTTCCCGAACAACACGTCCTGGCGCTTTGTCAATAAGGACTATGTATTCCCGAACCCGGCGAATCCGTTCAGCGCTCAGTTCCCCGAAGTGATCAACTACAACAACCTCACGGCTAACGATCTGAACGCAGATTTCGTAGCTGTGAAAGTAGGTGACGTGAACGGTTCGGCCGCTACCAACCTCAACGGTGCAGCGGAAGATCGTACGTTCAACGGCTCGATGAACATCAACGTTCAGGATCAGCAACTGAAGGCAGGCAAGACCTACACGGTCAGCTTCACCGCTGACGCTATCGACCTGTTGGGCTACCAGTTCACGCTGAACTACAACACCGAAGCCATCGAGATCGTAGACCTCGTGGAAGGTGTTGCCGGCGCTGAAAACTTCGGTATGCTGCTGAACGAAGGCGTTATCACGACGAGCTGGAACGTATCGGAAGCCCGTGCCCTGGCACAAGGCGAAGTACTGTTCGGCCTGACGGTGAAAGCCAATGCAGACGTGGCTCTGAGCGAAGCCTTCGGCGTGAGCTCGGCCTACACGGTTGCAGAAGCCTACAACAGCAACAGCGACCTGCTGGATGTGAACCTGACGTTCAACGGATCGGATGCCAGCGCATTCGCCCTGTACCAGAACGTACCGAACCCGTTCAAGGGTGTCACGGTGATCGGCTTCACGCTTCCGGAAGCAAGCACGGCTACGCTGAAAGTGATGGATGTATCGGGTAAAGTGCTGCAAGTAGTGAGCGGCGACTATGCAAAAGGCTACAACGAAGTACGCCTGAGCAACATCGACGCAACGGGCGTGCTGTACTACCAGCTCGATACCCCGACGCACAACGCTACGAAGAAGATGATTATCATCAAATAAGATTGAAATGAATGGAGCAGCTGCAAGCTGCTCCATTCAAAAAAACTTAAATCGGTTTTTGGGATATGCCCCTCTCTGTTTCGGCAGAGAGGGGTTTTTTGTTTTATAACTATCACGTTTTCAATAAATTAATTTGCGTAGAAACCATTTTTTATATCGACCCGATTTCAAAAAGCCAAAATTTTATGTGATAATGCCCTTAAAATGCGCCTTAAAGTAGAATTTTAAGCAGATAGGATTTATATTTGCACTATCTGGCTGCAAAGTGATGTCATAATTACTATTTATTTGAAATTTTATTCTTAAATCCCTTCTATTTTCGTTCTTCCCAAAACCGTATACTGTAGCCAGAATAAAGTCCTGAAACTTGTTATGGGCTGTCCTTTTGACAGTTCAGTAGGAATATTTTCAACAGCTATTTAACCGGTTGATCGGGCCTGTGCCGGAGAAAGCCGGATACTAACAAATTATCGTCTCGTGACAAAACGCTACAAAGAATTACTTTGTATGGATTTGTAAACCAATGGGGTATGACGTGGTCTTCTGCGTCATACCCCATTCATTTTTTATTAATAATGATTTTTCGATTACTAACTAAACCTTTCGATCTCATGAGAAAAACGAGATTTAAATTGATGCTGGTTGCGGCATTCGCGGCTTTTGCCTTGTTATTCGGGGCAAGAGAAGCAAGCGCCCAGGGCGGATTCTCAGATGACATGTATTCGACACCGACGGGGAACTTTGTGAACTCGGCGGATGCGAATATCATTCTGGTCAACCAAGTAGCCAACCTGAAAGCCGTGCTGGCAACCTTCACCCCCGGTACCAATGCCTATAAGACAATGGAACGGGCTGTGATCTACTACGATCTGATGCGGGCAGACATTGAATCGGGCAAGGATATTCCCGAGTCCATTATTACTGCCTTGCGGAACATTTCCACCGACGTATACGGGGGAGGAGCAGCGACCAAAGCGGAGCTGATGGGGCTTCGGACGGATGCCATTGATATCCTCAGCCAGTAATGGCCGCACAATCATTCTGAATTGTAAAAAAATGAAACTCATGAAAAATAAAAACTATACGCAATTGCCTGCCATTCGCTTTGCGAAGTGGGTGCTGGCGTTTTTTGTGCCATTCATGGTCTTCCAGACCGCCCAGGCTCAGAACTACGTAGGGTGCGAAGCAACGGAGCCCTATACGTCGATCTTTGGTCAGGGAACGTTTCTTACCAGTGGCGATGACGTCACCGGAACCATTACGCTTCCGTTTACATTCACTTTCTACGGAACTAGTTATACCAATGTAAAAGCGAGCACCAATGGTTTTTTGGTGTTCCCTTCTACCGGAACAACCCGTAGCCTTGCAAATGGTAACCTGCCAACGAGTACGGCTTATTCGGGTGCTGCTATGTACCCGTTCTGGGATGACCTCGATGCAGGTCCTTCTATTCCCAGCACCGGTATTTACTACCTGACGGAGGGTGCTGCGCCCAACCGGGTATTTACCATTGAGTGGTACCACGTAGGGCACTTTAACGATGTCTCTACTCAATATGTCACCTTTCAGGTGAAATTGTATGAGACGACCAACGATTTCAAATTCTGCTATGATGATGTATTCTTCGGTGGATCGCAGGCCATTTATGATCGTGGCGCCAGCGCTACGGTTGGTATCGAAGGCCCGCCTCCGGCACCGCGTCCTTTCACGCTGTACAGTTATAATCAGGCTGTCCTGAATAACGGCACCTGCATCAGTTTCAAGCTTCCGCCGGCTGCTTGCGTACCGGTCGCAGGTGCTGACCTGTCCGTGAGCACGGATCCGGACAACTGTGAAGCTACGGTGAACCTGGCCCTGCCGACCTTCAGCCCGGGTGGCTGCGAAGTAGGCAACGGCCTGCGGTATAGCGTTGACGGCGGTACCTTTGTGGATGTACCGGCGCCTTTCACCGGTACGATCACGCTGACGGGCCTGACGGCTCCGGCTACGCACGAAGTGGTCTGGGAAGTGTATGACCTCAATTGCACCAACCTGGTATTGGGCACGGATGCACAATTCATCGATGTTACCGATATGGTAGATCCGGTCGTGAACTGCCCGGCCAATATGCTCATCAACCTGGATCCGGGGCTTTGCTCCGCCTTTGTAAACTACAACATAACCGCCACGGACAACTGTCCGTTCCTGGTAACGGCTCCGCCGCTGTACACGGTCAATGTGAACAACAACGCCGGTAGCGTAGGAGGCCAGGTGTTCTTTGATGTAACCAACAACGCCGGTTATCCGCTTACGGTGACCGAGTTGGGCATGAAGATCTCCACGGGAACCATGGTGAATATTTACATGAAGTCGGGTACCTATAACGGTTTCCAAACCAACGCTGGAGCCTGGACGCTGGTCGGCCAAGCCAATGCTACTGTTGGCCCGTTTGCCGGTCCGTACGTAGGTCAGCCGATCATCACGCCGGCTCCGTGTAACTTCACGATCCCTACGGGCACCTGGGGTATTGCCCTCGGTACGCCCTCTGCTCAGCAGATCTATACCAACGGTACGGGTGCGAACCAGACTTTCTCGGACGCTAATATCACCATTAACCTGGGATCAGCCCAGAACGCTCCCTGGTCGGGTTCCTTCACTCCGCGTGTATGGAACGGTTATATCCAATACCAGGTTGGCGCGGAAGCCGAGATCATTCAGACCTCGGGTCTGGAATCCGGCAGCGAATTCCCGATTGGTACGACGACCAACTGTTTTGAAACGCAAGACATCGCCGGCAACGTCGGCACCTGCTGTTTCGATGTGACGGTGCTGGAATTCCCGAACCCGACCGAGACGCTGGCTTGCAACGACAACGTACAGATCTCCCTCGATGAGACGGGCTGTGTAGAAGTACTTGCAGACATGATCCTGGAAGGCGGTCCTTACGGCTGCTATGATAATTATGTAGTAGAAATATTGAACCAGTTCGGTTTCCCGACGGGCAACACGGTTTGCTGCAGCGATGTAGGTATCACCAAGACCGTTCGCGTGACCGACCCGGCAACGGGCAACAAGTGCTGGGGTACCCTGATCACGGAAGACAAACTGCCTCCGATCATCCAGTGTACCAATTTCAGCGTTTCCTGCACGGAAGCGATCGAAGACCTGCCTTCGCCGCAGATCCCCGGTATCTTTGAAGAAGTAATCGAAGGGCTGAACGATCCGATCGGCGCGCCGAGCGGACCGACCCAACAGGAATACACCTTCGACCTGAGCTACCTGCCTGCCGGTCACCCGGTACTCGATGTGAACTGCCGGATCAAACTGACGGGCCATACCTGGCTTCCTGACCTGGATATCCTGGTGATCAACCCGGGTGGAAACCAGGTAGACTGCTTCGCTGTGACGGGCTGCTTCGGCACGGAATACCCCATCGACGTATGGTGGGATGATGAAGGAACGGGTGGATTGACCCAGTGCGTACAGTTGAATGCCGGTGGTGCGCACCTGCAATGCTTCCAGGCTCCTGGCGTACAGAGCCCGACGGTTCTCTCCGCTCTGGATGGAACGGATGCCAGCGGTATCTGGACTGTTCGGATCACGGATGCTATCGCTCCGGATGACGGGGTGATCGAAATTGTAGGTCTGCGGGTAGAAACGCCGGAACTGGCACAAGTAGACCCGACGGACAACTGCGACGTGGTTGACCTGTCCTTTACCGAATCAATTGATAACCCGGGCTGCGACGGACCGAGCCAGGTCATCACCCGCGTGTGGACGGCTACCGACCCGAGCGGCAACACGGCCTCCTGCGTGCAGACGATCACGCGCGTACGTCCGACCCTGGCCGACATCGAGTTCCCGCCCTCCTACGACGGTGTGAACAACCCGGCCCTGGATTGCTCCGGCAACCCGTGGGATACCAACGGAAACGGCTATCCGGATCCGGAGGAAACGGGAACCATCACGATCACGGGTGCCCCGTTTGTCAACGAAGACATCTGCGAAATGACTGCTACGTTCGAAGACCTGTATATTCCGATCTGCGAAGGAACCTTCAAGGTCGTTCGTAAGTGGTTGGTCATCGACTGGTGCAAGATCGAGCAGGTTTCTTACGATCAGGTACTGAAAGTAGCTGACCAGACCGGTCCGGAAGTGGACTGCCCGGCAGGTCCGCTGACGATCAACGTATATCAAGGTTCTTACAACCAAGGCCCAGGCCTCTGTAAAGGCAACGTGGTGATCCAGCCGCTGAACGTGCTTGGCGACGATTGCTCCAGCCCGGATCCGTCAGGATACAAGACTGAACTGTGGACGCTTGGCGGTGGCCAGTTGATCGCATCGATCAATGGCAACGGTGGTACGTTCAATAACGTGGAACTGATCGCCGACAACCCGCCGACCAACAACGCACAATACACGGTACGCCACATCTTCAAGGATAACTGTGGCAACCAGAGCGAATGCCAATACAACATTACCGTAGTAGACAAAGTGCCGCCGGTGCCGATCTGTGACGAGATCACCGACCTGGCGATCACGAACAACGGTGGATCGGGCGAAGGCTGCAGCACGCTGCCGGCTTCCGATCTGGATGACGGTTCGTACGACAACTGCGGCGACGTATACTTCTACGCTGCCAAGATGAACCCGTTCCTGACCCCGCCGTACTTCTACCAGTACTATCCGACCCTGGAGTTCTGCTGCAGTGAGATCGGCGACAACATGGTGGTGGTACTCGTACTGGATTTCGATCCGACGACGGTACCGGGTGCTACGCTGCCCGACGGTTCGGTGTTCCTCTTCCCGGGCAACCCGATCTTCGAAGGTTCGTTCAACACCTGTATGGTGACGGTTCAAGTCAATGACAAGATCCCGCCTGTGACGCTGTTCTGCCCGCAAGGCGCAACCATTACCTGTGATGAATACCTGGCCAACTACGCCTCCGGTGTGGAGCAAGGTGATTACAGCGTACTCGATGGTTTCGGAACGCCGCAGTTCTACGACAACTGCGACTACGACCTGACGAGCGATGTAACGGTGAACCTGAACAACTGTACAGAAGGTTCGATCACGCGCAGCTGGACGGCCAGCGACGCCAACGGTCAGGCTACCTGCACGCAGACCATCACGGTCAACCACGTGAGCGACTGGGTCGTTGAATTCCCGGACAACTTCACGGGTCAGTGCGTAAACGGCCAGCTGCCGGATACGGGCGAACCCCAGATCTTCCACGACGAGTGTGAACTGATCGGCGTATCGCACAGCGATGAACTCTTCACGGTGGTACCGGATGCTTGCTACAAGATCGTCCGTACCTGGAACGTGATCAACTGGTGCGTATATGACGACTTCGGCTATGATGCCTATTCGGAAGCCGGACATGCCGAGTGCAACCTGTTCCAGGATTGGGATGGCGACGGCGATCAGGATTGCCGCACCTTCCGCGACGGCTACAACTCGACGGGCAACCCGGGCACTCCGGACGGCTACATCAGCTACAAGCAGGTGATCAAAGTGATCGACAACGAAGCTCCGACCTTCACGGTTCCGGCTATCGACGGTTGTATCACGGATACGGACTGCAACACCGATCTGACGCTGCCTTACCCGGATATCACCGACGACTGCTCGCTGGCCAATGAAGTGACCATCACGGGTGATTTCGGTACGTTTGCCAACATTACGGGCGACGTGACGGTAGCCAACGTGGAAATCGGTCAATACGAAGTAACCTATGCCGTTACGGACAACTGTGGCAATACGGGCTACGAGACGGTAACGATCGACGTGACCGACTGCAAGAAGCCGACGCCGCTGTGCGATAACGGTCTGGTGGTCGAGATCATGCAAACGGGTATGGTTGAAGTATGTGCCATCGAATTTGACGAAGGCTCCTTCGACAACTGCTGCACGGACCTGACCTTCAGCTACTCGCCGGATGTGAACGACAACTGCCATACCTACACCTGCGACGACCTCGGTCAGCAGCCGGTACAGATCTGGGTGACGGACTGCAACGGCGTACAGGATTACTGCGAGACCTTCCTGGTGGTACAGGATAACATGTTCTCCTGCAACAGTGTGAACATAGCCGGTGCGGTTGCTACGGAAGCAGAAGCCGGAGTAGAAGGTGTGAACGTGGAAGTGAACGGAGGTATCTTCAGCGAATTCACGGATCAGGCTGGTAACTTCAGCTTTGATGCCCTGGTACCGGGTGGAGACTACACGGTAACGCCGATGCTGGATGAGAATCCGGGCAATGGTGTAACGACCTGGGACCTCGTGCTGATCAGCCGCCACATTTTGGGGATCCAATTGCTGGATAGCCCGTACAAGCTGATCGCCGCTGATGCCAACAAGTCGAACAGCGTGACCACGCTCGACATGGTGAACATCCGCAAAGTGATCCTGCAACTGGAACCGGGCTTCCCGAACAACACGTCCTGGCGCTTTGTCGACAAGGATTACGTATTCCCGAACCCGGCCAATCCGTTCGGATCGACCTTCCCGGAAGTGATCAACTACAACAACCTGAGCACGAGCGACCTGAACGCCGACTTCGTAGCTGTGAAAGTGGGTGATGTGAACGGCTCTGCCGTAGCGAACCTGAACAGCGGAGCAGAAGATCGTACGTTCAACGGCTCGCTGAACATCAACGTACAGGATCAGCAACTGAAGGCAGGCAAGACCTATACGGTCAACTTCACCGCTGACGCTATCGACCTGTTGGGCTACCAGTTCACGCTGAACTACAACACTGACGCCGTCGAGATCGTAGACCTCGTGGAAGGTGTTGCCGGTGCAGAGAACTTCGGCATGCTCAGCAACGAAGGTGTGCTGACGACGAGCTGGAACGTATCGGAAGCCCGTGCCCTGGCACAAGGCGAAGTACTGTTCGGCCTGACGGTGAAAGCCAATGCAGACGTGGCTCTGAGCGAAGCCTTCGGCGTGAGCTCGGCCTACACGGTTGCAGAAGCCTACAACAGCAACAGCGACCTGCTGGATGTGAACCTGACGTTCAACGGATCGGATGCCAACGCATTCGCCCTGTACCAGAACGTACCGAACCCGTTCAAGGGTGTCACGGTGATCGGATTCACGCTTCCGGAAGCAAGCACGGCTACGCTGAAAGTGATGGATGTATCGGGTAAAGTGCTGCAAGTGGTGAGCGGCGATTATGCAAAAGGCTACAACGAAGTACGCCTGAGCAACATCGACGCAACGGGCGTGCTGTACTACCAGCTCGATACCCCGACGCACAGCGCCACGAAGAAGATGATTATCATTGAATAAGTGAAGAGTGAAGGGTGAAGAGTGAAGTGAGGGGTAGAAATTCTCTTCACCCTTCATTGATCACCCTTCACCAGGAAAGAATAAATCGGTTTTTGGGATAGCCTCTCTCTGTTTCGGCAGAGAGGGGCTTTTTTTATTCTGCGATTTGGGGTAGGAGGAAGGCAAAAGCCACTTCTGCTATTTTTTTTTATGGAATGGCATAAAATTCCTTGGAAAAGTGGTATTTTTTACGGAGAGAATTTATATTTGTAGCACTTGGCTGAATGGCCACAATTTTCCTTTCCCAAAGCCGTATACATTTGAACCAGTAAATTCCAGAATGAATTGTCGGAAGGCAATTTATTGGAGTATGTATATAAGAAAAAAATGACGGCCGACAGCCGCAAAAGTCCAAACCACGGTGGTTTGAGTATATAAGCAAACAATAACATTATCTGAAAATTTCTGCCTTTGGCAGCGATTTTTCGGAGTAACAAATTATTTTCTCGTGAGACAAATACAAAGGTCTGCTTTGTATTATCCCTAAAAACGGGGTATGTCCTCTGCCTGACGGAGGACATACCCCGTTTTTTTTTCCAAAAAACCAATCAATCTGAGACCGTTGTCGAAGACGACCTGAATACAAAGATGATCGGCCTGAATGGCGATCACTGGTAGATAAAGTAAGCAAACAAATCACATTCTCCGGAGGACGCTGTCTTGTGCAGTTGTTTTCCGGTGTAACAAATTATCGTCTCGTGAGACACATACAAAGTCAAACTTTGTATTTGCCCATAACAAATGGGGCATGCGCTCCGCTTCACCGCGGCAGGCATGCCCCATTTGTTTTTTATGCAATTAATTCTTTTTACTAATTAAAACTCAGATCTCATGAAAAAAGGGAATATCAAGGCTGCACTCGTTGCTGTGTTAGTCGCCTTCACTTTCCTGATTGTAGGAGTGAATAGCGGCCAGGCGCAAACCGGGCTGTCAGATGATTTCTACACGGTTCCTGCCGGGAATTATGTGAGTGCTGCGAATGCTGAAATTCTCCTGGCTGATCAGGAGACGTTGCTCATCAACTTTTTGCAGACGCTAACTCCTGGCTCGCAGCAGTACAAGACGACCATGCGGGCAGTCATGTTTTACAAAAACATCC
The DNA here is from genome assembly GCA_020636275.1 of Lewinellaceae bacterium. Classification (GTDB taxonomy): domain Bacteria; phylum Bacteroidota; class Bacteroidia; order Chitinophagales; family Saprospiraceae; genus JADJTT01. Next base: position 282,822 of record JACJYD010000003.1, read on the forward strand.
GCGGCGGCGTAATCGAGGGCAAGCAGATTCCGGAGTCGATCCTCGCCGGGATGAACCTGTTCACTACGGCATCCTTTGGTCGGTATACCAAGACGGAAAAGTACGGTCTCAAACAAGATGCCATTGATTTGCTAAGCTACTAAGGCAATGCACTCTTCCAGAATTTTCTACATTAAAAAAAAGAGTCTCATGAAAAAAATGAACTTTCTAATGAAATCCTTTCTGCTGAGCTGGGTGCTGCTGGTTCTGGCCCTGAGCACGACGGTGGCGCAGATTGCTATTACAAGGACCTGGACTCCCGGTTCCTGGGCTACAGAGCCGGGCTGGGAGATCCGCAATATTGCTACCAACGTAGTATATGACTGTGCACAGACCTACGCCACTCCGGGTGGCGGATCGTTAGGCCTGAGCGTTCCTGCCGGTACTTACGAAGTCAAAGGATTTGACGGCTATGGGGACGGCTGGAACGGAGGCGTTCTGACGGTAACCCAGGGTGGGGCTACCCTGTTCACCTCCACGGGGCCTCCTGTGTATGGCTACTATCCCAGTGAAAACCTTTGCCCGGGCCCGTCGCCGGTAAACAATATCGGTTCCTCGATCCTGGGTTATTTTGACGTACAGGAGCCTTGCGTCCTGGTCTGTCCGCCCAGTATGACGGTCGATAACAGCCCGGGTACTTGCGAAGCCATCGTCAATTATACTATTGACGCCGGAACATGCCCGGGTTATACCCTCGATCCCAACCTGCCTTCGGGCAGTGCATTCCCTTCGGGGACTACAGTGATCACGGCTACTTCGGGCGCCGCAACCTGCTCCTTCTCCATTACGGTGATCGATACGGAAGCGCCGACGGTCAATTGCCCGCCCACTATGATCATCAACCTGGATCCGGGACTGTGCTCGGCTTTCGTCAACTATAACGTGACGGCTACCGACAACTGCCCGTTCATCGCACCGGGTCCGTCCCTCCAGTTCCCGCTTTCTTTTGCCAACCACGGTAGCGGTACGGTATTCTCGCTTTCGGGCAATACCCTTCCCGGCGGTTTGTTCTTCAACCTGACGAACAACAGCGCTGCGCCGGTCATTGTGACGGGCTTTGGCGTTCGCTTCGGGAACCCGGCTTACGGCGTGGTCAACGCACCGCAAACCCTGCAGTTGTACACCGCGCCGACCTATGTGGGCAACGAAACCAACGCCGGCGCCTGGACGAACGTAGGTCCTGCCGTGGTGAATCCCATTCCGCCTTATTTTGCTACGGGCACGGGTCCGCTTGGTCAGGCCAACCTCACCAGCACTGTAACCCTTCCTCCGGGTCAGACGCGCGGTTTCTTCATCTTTGGCCAAACGGCCTGCCCGATCTTCAACTGGAACTTCGGTGGCGCCGTTGCGCCTATTACGAATGGTCCGCTGACCATCACGGCCGGCTCGATCTCCTTCGGCTTGTTCGGCCCCATGTTCCAAACGGGTCCGATCGGTATGCCGAACATTCAGGTGAACACCCAGATCGGTGGCGATGCCGAGGTCGTTCAGACCGATGGTCTGCCCTCCGGCGCCGAATTCCCGATGGGGACGACGACCAACTGCTTTGAAGTAGAAGACGTAGTCGGCAACGTCGGAAGCTGCTGCTTCGACGTGACGGTGCTGGAATTCCCGAACCCGACCCAGACGCTGGCTTGCAACGACAACGTGCAAATCTCCCTCGATGAGACGGGCTGCGTGGAAGTACTTGCAGACATGATCCTGGAAGGCGGTCCCTACGGCTGCTATGATAATTATGTAGTAGAAATATTGAACCAGTTCGGTTTCCCGACGGGCAACACGGTATGCTGCAGCGATGTAGGCATCACCAAGACTGTTCGCGTGACCGACCCGGCAACGGGCAACAAGTGCTGGGGTACCTTGATCACGGAAGACAAGCTGCCTCCGATCATCGAGTGCGCTGATCTGAAGATCTCCTGTACAGAAGCCATCGAAGACCTGCCTTCGCCGCAGATCCCAGGTATCTTTGAAGAAGTGATCGAAGGGCTGAGCGATGTGATCGAGAATAATACATCTCCACTGAACTATACCTTCGACCTGAGCTACCTGCCTGCAGGTCACCCGGTACTCGATGTGAACATGCGCATCAAGTTGACGGGCCACACCTGGCTGCCCGACCTGGCCATGTATGTGATCAACCCGGGTGGACAGCAGGTTAACTGCTTCTCTGTAACGGGTTGCTTCGGCACGGAATACCCCATCGACGTATGGTGGGATGATGAAGGAACGGGTGGATTGACCCAGTGTGTAGACCTCAATGCCGGTGGCGCCCACCTGCAGTGTCTCCAGGCTCCTGGCGTACAGAGCCCTAACGTCTTGAATGCACTGGATGGTACGGATGCTTCCGGTGTCTGGACGGTCCAGATTCAGGATAACGCTGCTGGTGATGATGGTGTTGTTGAGATTGTTGGTCTGCGAGTGGAAACGCCGGATCTGGCACAAGTAGACCCGACGGACAACTGCGACGTGGTTGACCTTTCCTACACCGAATCGATCCAGGACGGTACCTGTGACGGCCCGAGCCAAGTCATCACCCGCGTATGGACAGCTACCGACCCGAGCGGCAACACGGCATCCTGCGTACAGACGATCACGCGCGTACGTCCGACCCTGGCCGACATCGAATATCCGCCTTCCTACGACGGTGTGAACAATCCGGCTCTGGATTGCTCCGGCAACCCGTGGGATACCAACGGAAATGGCTACCCGGATGTAAGTGAAACGGGTACGATCACGATCACGGGTGTACCGTTCGTCAACGAAGACATCTGTGAAATGACTGCTACGTACGAAGACGTATATATTCCGATCTGCGAAGGTACTTTCAAGATCGTGCGCAAGTGGTTGGTTATCGACTGGTGCAAGATCGAACAGGCTACCTACGATCAGGTACTGAAAGTGGCTGATCTGACTGGCCCGGAAGTTGACTGCCCGGCAGGTCCGCTGACGATCAACGTATATCAGGGTTCTTACAACCAGGGCCCAGGCCTCTGCAAAGGCAACGTGGTGATCCAGCCGCTGAACGTAATTGGCGACGATTGCTCCAGCCCGGATCCTGCTGCATACAAGACTGAACTGTGGACGCTTGGTGGTGGCCAGTTGATCGCATCGATCAATGGCAATGGTGGTACGTTCAATAACGTGGAACTGATCGCCGACAACCCGCCGACCAACAACGCACAATACACGGTACGCCACATCTTCAAGGATAACTGTGGCAACCAAAGCGAATGCCAGTACAATATCACCGTAGTAGACAAGGTACCGCCGGTGCCGATCTGTGACGAGATCACCGACCTGGCAATCACGAACAATGGTGGATCGGGCGAAGGCTGCAGTACGCTGCCGGCTTCCGACCTGGACGATGGTTCGTACGACAACTGCGGCGACGTATACTTCTACGCTGCCAAGATGAATCCGTTCCTGACCCCGCCGTACTTCTACCAGTACTATCCGACCCTGGAATTCTGCTGCGATGAGATCGGCGACAACATGGTGGTTGTGCTCGTACTCGACTTCGATCCGACGACGGTACCGGGTGCTACGCTGCCCGACGGTTCGGTGTTCCTCTTCCCGGGCAACCCGATCTTCGAAGGTTCGTTCAACACCTGTATGGTGACGGTTCAGGTATCCGACAAGATCCCGCCGGTAACGCTGTTCTGCCCGCAAGGTAAGACCATTACCTGCGACGAATATCTGGCCAACTACGCTGCTGCACTTGAACAAGGCGACAATAGCGTACTCGATGTATTCGGCACGGCTCAATTCTATGACAACTGCGAATTTGATGAAACCTACACCGTTAACGTCAACCTGAACAATTGCACCGAGGGTTCGATCACCCGCAATTGGACGGTTAGCGATGCCAACGGCCAGGCTTCCTGCACGCAGACCATCACGGTCAACCATGTGAGCGACTGGGTGGTTGAATTCCCGGCCGACTTCACAGGTCAGTGCGTAAACGGCCAGCTGCCGGATACGGGCGAACCCCAGATCTTCCACGACGAGTGTGAACTGATCGGCGTATCGCACAGCGACCAGCTCTTCACGGTGGTACCGGATGCTTGCTACAAGATCGTCCGCACCTGGAACGTGATCAACTGGTGTATCTATGACGACTTCGGTTATGACGCTTATCTGGAAGCCGGACATGCCGAGTGCAACCTGTTCAAAGATTGGGATGGCGACGGCGATCAGGATTGCCGCACCTTCCGCGACGGCTACAACTCGACCGGCAACCCGGGCACGCCCGATGGCTACATCACCTATAAGCAGGTGATCAAAGTGATCGACAACGAAGCTCCTGCCTTTACGGTTCCGCCGATCGACGGTTGTATCACCGATACGGACTGCAACACCGATCTGACGCTGCCTTACCCGGATATCACCGACGACTGCTCGCTGGCCAATGAAGTGACCATCACGGGTGACTTCGGTACGTTTGCCAACATTACGGGCGACGTGACGGTAGCCAACGTGGAAGTTGGTCAATACGAAGTGATCTACTCGGTAACCGATAACTGCGGTAACACGGGTTATGAAACGATCACGATCGACGTGACCGACTGCAAGAAGCCGACCCCGTTGTGCGACAACGGTCTGGTGGTCGAGATCGATCCTCCAGGTCCGCTTCAAGTTGAAGTATGTGCTGAAGCCTTTGACGAAGGATCCTGGGATAATTGTGGCCCGATCGTAGCATTCAGCTACTCGCCGGATGTCAACGACAACTGCCGCATCTTCACCTGCGACGACCTCGGTCAGAACCCCGTACAGATCTGGGTAACGGATATCTACGGCAATCAGGACTACTGCGAGACCTTCCTCGTCCTGCAAGACAACTTTAACCTGTGTACTTCGGCAAATGGCCCGACCATCGCCGGTGCAATCGCAACGGAAGGACAGTCTGGCGTAGAAGGCGTGGATGTACAAGTGAACGGTGGTATGTTCAACGAATTCACGGATCAGTCCGGTAACTTCACCTTCAATGCTCTGGCATCAGGAGGCGACTATACCTTGGCTCCGGAACTCGACAACAACCCGGGCAATGGCGTAACGACTTGGGACCTCGTCCTGATCAGCCGCCACATCCTCGGTGTTCAGGCACTGGATAGCCCGTACAAACTGATCGCTGCCGATGCCAACAAGTCCAACAGCGTGACCACGCTCGACATGGTGAACATCCGCAAGGTGATCCTGCAACTGGAACCGAGCTTCCCGAACAACACGTCCTGGCGCTTTGTCGACAAGGACTATGTGTTCCCGAACCCGGCCAATCCGTTTGCAGATGTATTCCCCGAAGTGATCAACTACAACAACCTCACGGTTGACGATCTGAACGCCGACTTCGTAGCTGTGAAGATTGGTGATGTGAACGGCTCGGCCGTGACCAGCCTCAACGGAGCAGCAGAAGACCGCACGTTCAACGGATCGATGAACATCAACGTTCAGGATCAGCAGATGAAGGCAGGCAAGACCTACACGGTCAACTTCACCGCTGATGCTATCGACCTGCTGGGCTACCAGTTCACGCTGAACTACAACACCGAAGCCATCGAGATCGCAGACCTCGTGGAAGGTGTTGCCGGCGCTGAGAACTTTGGTATGCTGCTGAACGAAGGCGTTATCACGACGAGCTGGAACGTATCGGAAGCCCGTGCCCTGGCACAAGGCGAAGTACTGTTCGGCCTGACGGTGAAAGCCAATGCAGACGTGGCCCTGAGCGAAGCCTTCGGCGTGAGCTCGGCCTACACGGTTGCAGAAGCCTACAACAGCAACAGCGAGCTGCTGGATGTGAACCTGACGTTCAACGGATCGGATGCCAACGCATTCGCCCTGTACCAGAACGTACCGAACCCGTTCAAGGGTGTCACGGTGATCGGATTCACGCTTCCGGAAGCAAGCACGGCTACGCTGAAAGTGATGGATGTATCGGGTAAAGTGCTGCAAGTAGTGAGCGGCGACTATGCAAAAGGCTACAACGAAGTACGCCTGAGCAACATCGACGCTACGGGCGTGCTGTACTACCAGCTCGATACCCCGACGCACAGCGCTACGAAGAAGATGATTATCATCGAATAAGTGAAGAGTGAAGGGTGAAGAGTGAAGTGAGGGGAAGAAATTCTCTTCACCCTTCACTGATCACCCTTCACCAGAAAAATTTAAATCGGTTTTTGGGATAGCCTCTCTCTGCATTGGCAGGGAGGGGCTTTTTTTTGTGCCGGATTGAATTTTTTTTGGAAGGCTAGCGCTTGGATCGAAATTAATATATAATAATAATTTTGATATTTAAAAATTTGCATGTCAGTCGAAAGATAGGACATGAGATGCGTTTAGAATGATAAAATTTGGGTTTTTGGAAGGTACTCCAAAAACCCAAATTTTATTGCTATTCTAAACTAACCGGTGAAAACAGTAGAATTTTTGATCGATGTCCTTTATATTTGCATGACCTGATTGAAGGAGAAACCGAAGGACATCAACAAAGACGGAATTAAACCGTCATACATCTTCTCCAAAACAAGCTTCCCAAAACCGTATACCGAAGATCAGGTGAGATATCTGACATTCTCGATCAGCATGTCGTATTACGGCAATGTTGTCGGTATATATAGCAAGAATTTTTTTTAAATAGTTCCGGCGAGGTTTGCTTTAGCTAATGATCCCGCCGGCTACTAACAAATTGTATTCTCGTGAGTCGATTCTACAAAGTAATTCTTTGTAAGAACTAATAGTCTGACAGGGCATAAGCCGGCTGTACGCTGGCCTATGCCCTTTTTGTGTTTTTCAAATGTGGCTTTCGTTAAATTTTCAGTAACCAATATTTCTAACTTAAAACTTCGATCTCATGAAAAAAGGGAATTTCAAAGCTGCACTCGTAGCTGTGATCGTCGCCTTCACCTTCTTGTTTGTAGGTGTGAACAGCGGCCATGCACAGACCGGGTTGGCAGATGATCTCTTCTCGGTTCCTGCTGCGACCTATGTGAGTTCTGCAGAAGCTGAGGTCCTGTTGACGGATCAGGTGACGGTTCTGTATAACTTTCTGCAGACGCTGACGCCAGGTTCTCAGCAGTACAAAACTACTTTCCGGGCAACGGTTTACTACCGGACTATCCTCGCGGCCGTGAAGGACGGCAAGCAGGTTCCGGATTCAATTTTGACCGGAATGGGGATGTTTACGACTGCTGCTTATGGTTTGTACACCAAGCCTGAGCAGATTGGTCTGAAGCAAGATGCCATTGATATGCTGAGCTACTAATCTTTTGGTTGCCAGGCAAATCGATGAAAAAATTATCTGTTTAAGAAAAAATCAGACATCTCATGAAAAAAATGAATTTTACAATCCGGATGACCGCGCTGTTGGCCGTGTTCAGCTTCTTAGGGCTGGGGGCATTGACTGCGCAAATTAACGTCGTCCAAACATTTTCAAACGGTTCGTATCCAGGAGAATGTGGATGGGAAGTGATCAACTCTTCCAACACGACCGTTTACTGTGAGGCCACGGATCCTACCGGTGGTCCTATTCCTGCTAGCCCCGTAACGCTGAACCTGGCGCCTGGTGTCTATACCGTACGCGGTTATGACTCCTTTGGTGACGGCTGGAACAATGCAAGTGTGACCTACACCCAAAACGGTGTAAACATCGGTGGTCCGTTTACATTGGCTTCCGGTGGTGGTTCCATGGCTTGTCCCGGTCCGCAATCGGGTCCGATCATCGGTACCTTCCAAGTTTCGGTACCCTGCTCCCTGACCTGTCCTGGCGACATTACGGTCGACAACAGCCCGGGACAGTGCGGCGCCGTCGTTACTTTTAACATCATCAGCGACGGCTGCGACGTTGTAGAAGTTTCGGACCCCTCCGGTACGGAATTCCAGTCGGGTACGACCGTCGTTACGGCAACATCCGGGATCGCTTCCTGCTCGTTCAACGTAACCGTGATCGATACGGAAGCGCCGACGGTGAATTGCCCGGGCAATATGATCATCAACCTCGATCCGGGACTTTGCTCGGCTTTCGTGAATTACAATATCACGGCAACCGACAACTGTCCGTTCATTGCACCGGGTCCGTCCCTCCAATTCCCGCTTTCTTTTGCCAACCACGGTAGCGGTACGGTATTCTCGCTTTCGGGCAATACGGCTCCCGGTGGTTTGTTCTTCAACCTGACGAACAACAGCGCTGCGCCGGTCATTGTGACGGGCTTTGGCGTACGCTTCGGGAACCCGGCTTACGGTGTGGTCAACGCACCGCAAACCCTGCAGTTGTACACCGCGCCGACCTATGTGGGCAACGAAACCAACCCCGGCGCCTGGACGAACGTAGGTCCGGCCGTGGTGAATCCCATCCCTCCGTACTTTGCTACGGGCACGGGTCCGCTTGGTCAGGCCAACCTCGCCAGCACGGTAACCCTTCCTCCGGGTCAGACGCGCGGTTTCTTCATCTTTGGTCAAACGGCCTGCCCGATCTTCAACTGGAACTTCGGTGGCGCCGTTGCTCCGATCACGAATGGTCCGCTGACCATCACGGGTGGCTCGATCTCCTTCGGTCTGTTCGGCCCCATGTTCCAAACGGGTCCGATCGGTATGCCGAACATCCAGGTAAATACCCAGATCGGTGGCGATGCCGAGATCGTACAGACCTCCGGTCTGGAATCCGGCAGCGAATTTGGTCTCGGTACGACGACCAACTGCTTTGAAGTAGAAGACGTAGTCGGCAACGTAGGAAGCTGCTGCTTCGACGTGACGGTGCTGGAATATCCGAACCCGACCCAGACGCTGGCTTGCAACGATAACGTACAGATCTCCCTCGATGAGACGGGCTGCGTGGAAGTACTTGCAGACATGATCCTGGAAGGCGGGCCCTATGGCTGCTATGATAATTATGTAGTAGAAATATTGAACCAGTTCGGTTTCCCGACGGGCAACATGGTATGCTGCAGCGATGTAGGTATCACCAAAACCGTTCGCGTAACCGACCCGGCAACGGGCAACAAGTGCTGGGGTACCCTGATCACGGAAGACAAACTTCCTCCGATCATCGAATGTGCTGATCTGAAGATCTCCTGCACGGAAGCGATCGAAGACCTGCCTTCGCCGCAGATCCCCGGTATCTTTGAAGAAGTGATCGAAGGACTGAACGATCCGATCGGTGCGCCGAGCGGACCGACCCAACAGGAATACACCTTCGACCTGAGCTACCTGCCAGCCGGCCATCCGGTACTCGACGTAAACTGCCGCATCAAACTGACGGGCCACACCTGGCTGCCTGACCTGGATATCCTGGTAATCAACCCGGGTGGAAACCAGGTAGACTGCTTCGCTGTAACGGGCTGCTTCGGTACAGAATACCCCATCGACGTATGGTGGGATGATGAAGGTATTGGTGGATTGACCCAATGTACCCAGTTGAACGCCGGTGGCGCGCACCTGCAGTGCTTCCAGGCTCCTGGTGTACAGAACCCCAACGTGCTGAATGCCCTGGATGGTACGGATGCTTCCGGTATCTGGACCGTTCGGATCACGGATACGGTTTCCCCGGATGATGGTGTGATCGAGACCGTAGGTCTGCGAGTAGAAACGCCGGATCTGGCACAGGTTGACCCGACCGACAACTGCGATGTAGTTGACCTTTCCTACACCGAATCGGTGCAAGACGGCAACTGCTCCGGCCCGAGCCAGGTCATCACCCGCGTGTGGACGGCTACCGACCCGAGCGGCAACACGGCATCCTGCGTACAGACGATCACGCGCGTACGTCCGACCCTGGCCGACATCGAGTTCCCGCCCTCCTATGACGGTGTGAACAACCCGGCTCTGGATTGCTCCGGCAACCCGTGGGATACCAACGGAAACGGCTACCCGGATGTAAGCGAAACGGGTACGATCACGATCACCGGTTTACCGTTCGTCAACGAAGACATCTGTGAAATGACTGCTACGTTCGAAGACCTGTATATTCCGATCTGTGAAGGTACCTTCAAGATCGTGCGCAAGTGGTTGGTTATCGACTGGTGCAAGATCGAGCAGGTTACTTACGATCAGGTACTGAAAGTAGCTGACCAGACCGGTCCGGAAGTAGACTGCCCGGCAGGTCCGCTGACGATCAACGTATACCAGGGCTCCTACAACCAGGGTGGTCCGCACGATCTCTGCAAAGGCAACGTGGTGATCCAGCCGCTGAACGTAATTGGCGACGATTGCTCCAGCCCGGATCCTGCTGCATACAAGACCGAACTGTGGACGCTTGGCGGTGGCCAGTTGCTCCAGTCGATCAATGGCAACGGTGGTACGTTCACCGGTGTAGAACTGATCGCCGACAACCCGCCGACCAACAACGCACAATACACGGTACGCCACATCTTCAAGGATAACTGTGGCAACCAGAGCGAATGCCAATACAATATCACCGTAGTAGACAAGGTGCCGCCGGTGCCGATCTGTGACGAGATCACCGACCTGGCGATCACGAACAACGGTGGATCGGGTGAAGGCTGCAGCACGCTGCCGGCTTCCGACCTGGACGATGGTTCGTACGACAACTGCGGCGACGTATACTTCTACGCTGCCAAGATGAATCCGTTCCTGACCCCGCCGTACTTCTACCAGTACTATCCGACCCTGGAGTTCTGCTGCAGTGAGATCGGCGACAACATGGTGGTGGTACTCGTACTGGATTTCGATCCGACGACGGTACCGGGTGCTACGCTGCCCGACGGTTCGGTGTTCCTCTTCCCGGGTAACCCGATCTTCGAAGGCTCGTTCAACACTTGCATGGTGACGGTTCAAGTCAATGACAAGATCCCGCCTGTGACGCTGTTCTGCCCGCAAGGCGTGACCATTACCTGTGATGAATACCTGGCCAATTACGCCTCCGGCGTGGAGCAAGGTGATTACAGCGTACTCGATGGTCTCGGTGCTCCGCAGTTCTACGACAACTGCGACTACGATGAGACGTATAACGTAACGGTAAACCTGAACAATTGTAGCGCCGGTTCGATCACGCGCAGCTGGACGGCCAGCGACGCCAACGGTCAGGCTTCCTGCTCGCAGACCATCACGGTCAACCACGTGAGCGATTGGGTGGTTGAATTCCCGGCCGACTTTACAGGTCAGTGCGTAAACGGCCAGCTGCCGGATACGGGCGAACCCCAGATCTTCCACGACGAGTGTGAACTGATCGGCGTATCGCACAGCGACCAGCTCTTCACGGTGGTACCGGATGCTTGCTACAAGATCGTCCGTACCTGGAACGTGATCAACTGGTGTATCTATGACAACTTCGGCTATGACGCATACCTGGAAGCAGGACATGCCGAGTGCAACCTGTTCCAGGATTGGGATGGCGACGGCGATCAGGATTGCCGCACCTTCCGCGACGGTTACAACTCGACGGGCAACCCGGGCACGCCGGACGGCTACATCAGCTACAAGCAGGTGATCAAAGTGATCGACAACGAAGCTCCGACCTTCACGGTTCCGGCTATCGACGGTTGCATCACGGATACGGACTGCAACACCGACATCACGCTGCCTTACCCGGATATCACCGACGACTGCTCGCTGGCCAACGAAGTGACCATCACGGGCGACTTCGGTACGTTTGCCAACATTACGGGCGACGTGACGGTAGCCAACGTGGAAATCGGACAATACGAAGTAACCTATGCCGTTACGGACAACTGCGGTAACACGGGTTATGAGACGATCACGATCGACGTGACCGACTGCAAGAAGCCGACGCCGCTGTGCGACAACGGTCTGGTGGTCGAGATCATGCAAACGGGTATGGTTGAAGTATGTGCCATCGAATTTGACGAAGGCTCCTTCGACAACTGCTGCACGGACCTGACCTTCAGTTACTCGCCGGATGTGAACGACAACTGTCATACCTACACCTGCGACGACCTCGGTCAGCAGCCGGTACAGATCTGGGTGACGGACTGCAACGGCGTACAGGATTACTGCGAGACCTTCCTGGTGGTACAGGATAACATGTTCTCCTGCAACAGTGTGAACATAGCCGGTGCGGTTGCTACGGAAGCAGAAGCCGGAGTAGAAGGTGTGAACGTGGAAGTGAACGGAGGTATCTTCAGCGAATTCACGGATCAGGCTGGTAACTTCAGCTTTGATGCCCTGGTACCGGGTGGAGACTACACGGTAACGCCGATGCTGGATGAGAATCCGGGCAATGGTGTAACGACCTGGGACCTCGTGCTGATCAGCCGCCACATTCTGGGGATCCAATTGCTGGATAGCCCGTACAAGCTGATCGCAGCTGATGCCAACAAGTCGAACAGCGTGACCACGCTCGACATGGTGAACATCCGCAAAGTGATCCTGCAACTGGAACCGGGCTTCCCGAACAACACGTCCTGGCGCTTTGTCGACAAGGATTACGTGTTCCCGAACCCGGCCAATCCGTTCGGATCGACCTTCCCGGAAGTGATCAACTACAACAACCTGAGCACGAGCGACCTGAACGCCGACTTCGTAGCTGTGAAAGTGGGTGATGTGAACGGCTCTGCCGTAGCGAACCTGAACAGCGGAGCAGAAGATCGTACGTTCAACGGCTCGCTGAACATCAACGTTCAGGATCAGCAACTGAAGGCAGGCAAGACCTACACGGTCAACTTCACGGCTGACGCTATCGACCTGTTGGGCTACCAGTTCACGCTGAACTACAACACTGACGCCATCGAGATCGTAGACCTCGTGGAAGGTGTTGCCGGCGCAGAGAACTTCGGCATGCTCAGCAACGAAGGTGTGCTGACGACGAGCTGGAACGTATCGGAAGCCCGTGCCCTGGCACAAGGCGAGGTACTGTTCGGCCTGACGGTGAAAGCCAATGCAGACGTGGCCCTGAGCGAAGCCTTCGGCGTGAGCTCGGCCTACACGGTTGCAGAAGCCTACAACAGCAACAGCGACCTGCTGGATGTGAACCTGACGTTCAACGGATCGGATGCCAACGCATTCGCCCTGTACCAGAACGTACCGAACCCGTTCAAGGGTGTCACGGTGATCGGTTTCACGCTGCCGGAAGCAAGCACGGCTACGCTGAAAGTGATGGATGTATCGGGTAAAGTGCTGCAAGTAGTGAACGGCGATTATGCAAAAGGCTACAACGAAGTACGCCTGAGCAACATCGACGCCACGGGCGTGCTGTACTACCAGCTCGATACCCCGACGCACAGCGCTACGAAGAAGATGATTATCATTGAATAAAATGGTGGGGAAGTAAGGGCGAAATATTTTTCGCCCCTACTTTCGCCAGGAAAGAATAAATCGGTTTTTGGGATAGCCTCTCTCTGTTTCGGCAGAGAGGGGCTTTTTTTTTTGGCAAGGTTTTTGAATATAATAAAGCGATACCTGCAACGGGACCGCACAGCCTTGCGGATGCAGGTGTAACTATGGGGTAATAGCATATACTATGCAAGTCAGTGTCTCTCCGGCACATAAGATTGGCATGGCATTTGCTTTAAGAAGACCAACGGTAAATCGCCGAATGGAGGAGGCATACTATGAGAAAACACTAGTATCCCTTTTTTCGCCCGATTTCCCCAATTTCTATTTCCGGTTTTTTAAAAACAAGATGGTATAACCCTTCGCATGGGTTTTTTCTGCTGACTTACAGCTATTTGCGTTTGGCTATTTGTAGCCGGTCCCAATGCTGTATAGCCAGGGGGTTACGGTTTTATTGCCTTTTGGAATGGTTCAGTCTTTCTGAAACCGGAGGAGCTGTTGGCTCCGGGCCGGCCGGAAAGCGTATGTGTATATCTCATGGATGATAAATTATTAAACTACTTGACGATGGAAAAAATGAATGGGAATTTGAAAAACCGGCGCCAATGGCGTCAAAAAGTTGCCCAATTGGGCATGTTGTTGCTCGTAATCCTTTTTTGGCAGAGCAAGCTGGAAGCCCAGTGCACACTGGTGTGCAACAGTCCGTTTCCCTCCTCTCCCCTTGAAGCGGGGGTGGATGAAAATTGCGAAGCCGTCCTTACCGCAGACCATATTCTCGAAGATCCAGGAGCCTGCCCGGGGATAAAGATCCTGGAAGTTCGTACCCTCGCTGGAAACTTGGTCGTTTCCGGCCCTGAACCGGTGACGATTCCCAGCAACTATTTAGGCAATACGCTCTCGGTTACGGTGATCGACGCCAACACCTGGAATGAATGCACGGGGTATATTCACTTGGGAGATAATACGGAACCAACGTTTATTACCTGCCCCAATATCGAAGTGAGTTGTAATGCCAGTACGGATCCCGACGACGTGGGCTATCCGTTCGTAACCGATAATTGCGATTCGGATGTCGCCCTCACCTTTTCGGAAACACAGACCAGTCCGAATTGCAACACCCCTTCGCCCTATATCAGCGTGATCACCCGGACCTGGATAGCAACCGACAATTTCGGGAACCAGAGCTCCTGTACCCAAACGATCTCCCTGCTGAAGGCGACGATGGAGGATCTGGAGTTCCCGGCTAACGTGACCCAGGAATGCGATAACCCGAACACGAGCCCGGATGTAACCGGCAGGCCGACGATCAACGGAGTGCCGATCGTGAACGGGAATATTTGCATGTTTTCGGCATCCTTTACCGATATAGTGGTTTATACCTGTTTGCCTGCAACGCATAGTTACACGATCATTCGAACCTGGACGGTCATCGACGACTGTTCCACACCCAATCAGATTGAAACGCATCAGCAGAATATCAATGTTGTAGACGACACCGGACCGACCCTGAGCTGCCAACCCGCCATAACGGTGGGCACGAACGGAAGCACCTGTACCGCCAACGTCGTGTTGCCCAATGCCACGGTTTCCGACAACTGTTCGCTTCCTTCCGATATCGATGTAACGATCAGCGTTTCGTTTGGAGGAACGGGGAATACGCACTACAACGTGCCTGTCGGAACGCATGTCGTAACCTATACAGGAATGGATGAATGCGGAAATATTTCGACCTGCATAACCCTGCTCAATGTGGTGGATGACGATCCTCCCGTTGCTGTTTGCGATGAATATACAGTGGTGAGCCTGACCTCTTCCGGCACTGCGGTGGTTCCCGCCAGTAACCTGGACGACGGAAGCTACGACAACTGCGGAGGCGTAACCTTTAAGGGGAGCCGGAACGGAGGGGTAACCTTTACCCCGAGCCTGACCTTCGATTGCGCAGATGTAGGAATTCCGGCCAATGTAATCGTGCGCGTATATTCCGCCAACAACCCTTCCCTATACAACGATTGCGCCGTAGTCGTGGATGTCATGGACAACCTGCCTCCGGTGATCATTTGCCCCGGCAATCAAACCATTGATTGCATTGAAACGTACCCGCTTGACCTGTCCATCTACGGAAGTCCGATTGCAGGCGATAACTGCAGTGTGGAACTCAGCAGCGACTCAACTGTGAACATCAACAATTGCGGAGAAGGTACCATCACTCGAAATTTCCATGCCGTGGATCCGAGCGGTCACTCCGTCTCCTGTACCCAAACCCTTTCGGTTCAAAACCTGACTCCCTTCAATGGGGTAGGCATTCAATGGCCGGCTGATTATACCGTGACCAACGGCTGCATTACGGCCGACCAACTGGATCCGGAGGATCTGCCCACTTCGCCTACAAATTACAGCGTTCCCGTCCTCCCGGACGTAGGATGTTCGTTGCTGGCGACCAACTATTCGGATCAGGTATTCCTGATCGCTTATCCGGCCTGTTACAAGATCGTCCGTACCTGGACGATCATGGACTGGTGCACCTTTAACCCGGCCAACCCCGACCAGGGGGGCATCTGGACACACACGCAAATCATTAAAGCCGTCGACAATATCGCACCGGTCTTCGGCACCCTTCCGCCCGATACCATTAGGGTAGGGGTAGACCAAAATTGCCAATACGGCGCCGTGAACCTTCCCACGGTAACTGCAACGGATTGTAGTCCCAACGTGACCATAACGAATAATTCGCCCTATGCCAACAGCGGAGGCGCCAATGCCAGTGGGATGTATCCGCTCGGGACAACCGTCGTCAAATTTTCGGCAAAGGATGGATGCGGAAATACAGCCCTGCACCTCATTGTAGTGATCGTGAAGGACCTGATGCCGCCAGGGTTTCTCTGCGAGGACCTGGTCACTGACCTGGGCGCCACACCGGGAGGCCCGTCTGTGAATGTGGTAGGCGATCTGATGCTGGAAAATACCTGGGACAATTGTACGGCTCCGGAGGATCTCAACGTCTTTATTCGACTAAAGAGCCCGGGCGCACCGTCGGGTCCGCCGGCTACCACCTCCCTCACCTTTACCTGCGACGACCGGGGACCCAATGAAGTGGAGGTATGGGTGGTCGATGAAGCAGGGAACGCGGATTATTGTACGGTTTATGTGATCGTCCAAGACAATTTTAACCTCTGTCCGCCCCTTGTGGCGAGCACTTATACGATTGCAGGCGTGATCGAGACGGAGGCAGGCGACGAGGTCGACGATGTGGTGGTACATATCTCCGGTTCACCGGATACGATGACCTACGGCAGTCCCTTTATCTTTTCCGGACAGCCGGGCAACTACGATTATACCCTGGCACCTGAAAAAGCAGCCGATCCGGACAATGGGGTGACGACCTATGACCTGGTGTTGATCAGCCGGCATATTCTTGGCGTTCAATTGCTTGATTCCCCCTACAAGATCATCGCGGCCGATGCGAACCGATCCGGCATCGTGACGACACTCGACATGGTAAATATCCGCAAGGTGATCCTGGGCTTGGAAACGAGTTTCCCGGGCAATACCTCCTGGCGGTTTATCGACAAGGACTTTAGTTTCCCGAATCCGGCGAACCCCTTTGCGACCATATTTCCCGAGGTGATCAGCCTGAATAACCTGAGCACGGATGAATTGTATGCCGACTTCGTAGCCATAAAAGTCGGGGATGTCAATAGTAGTGCGACTCCTAATCAAATGACCGACGGCACGGATAACCGGGAGTTTACCGGTGTCCTGGCACTAAACATCGAGGATGTCCCGGTGGTAAAAGGGGAGGAATACGAGGTTCCCGTTCACGGGATGAATTTCGAGGATGTTCTTGGCGCCCAATTCACGCTTCGGCTGGA
This sequence comes from Lewinellaceae bacterium, assembly GCA_020636275.1. Taxonomy (GTDB): domain Bacteria; phylum Bacteroidota; class Bacteroidia; order Chitinophagales; family Saprospiraceae; genus JADJTT01. The sequence continues at coordinate 299,966 of JACJYD010000003.1, forward strand.
TCCGGCCCGGTTTGAATGGTTGGGCGCGGGTTCCTGCGATCTGCCCGAGCTGGGACCTGCCAATTTCGGCGACCTGTATGCTCCGGACGGGCAGATTCCGTTCAGCTGGAACACCGCGACGGGGGTTACGCTACAACCCGAAGATTGTCTGTTCACCGTACGACTCAAAGCCTTGCAAACCGGTAATCTTTTGGAGGGAATTGGGATCGATTCGGAGCGACTTCGGGCCGAAGCCTACCGGGAAGACGGGAGCTTCCTCTCCGTGCACCTGCAAACGACGGCGCCCGTTCCGGGAGGGGTCACCCTGTACCAAAACCGCCCCAATCCATTTAGCCGCGCGACCACCATCGGTTTTTCAGTAGACCGGCCGGTACAGGGAGCCCTGGTCATTTTCGACCTGTCCGGTAAAGAAGTGTATCGCAAAACAGGTAGCTGGGATACCGGCTATTACGAACTATCGATCGGCCGCGACCAACTTCCCGGAAGCGGCATGTACTACTACAAACTGGAGTTGGATGCCTTGACTGAAACGCGCAAGATGATCCTTCTCGACTGACAACTTTAAACCCTGTAAAGAATTCCCATTCAAAGTCAAGCTATTCTCAACAATGAAGGCCCCCGCAAAATGTGGGGGCATTTTTTTTGTCCTTCTTATAAAATTGGCACGCTTTTTGGCTTATGGTAGGTGTCAGAACATGCAAAGCAACCCTGACATCCGGCCTTCGGCCGACAATCCTTTGACCAAAGATGTTATTCCATAGTGTTCGGCCCGACTGCACCCAATGTGGTCGGGCTTTTTTTTAAAATAAAAGGAGAGCGAGAGGCTCTCCATTTGAGGAATAGACTGGGCTTTTTTTTTAAATAAATGGAGAGCTCCTCCAATAACAATATCAGGAAGGAGGAGTCGCAGACTCCTCCTTCCTGATAAAATCCCTCTTCCCTCCTGTTTTCTCCATCAATTTCAATTCGCTGATGACGATATCGTGGGAGAGGGCTTTGCACATATCGTAGATGGTCAGTGCGGCGATACTGGCGCCGGTGAGGGCCTCCATCTCTACACCTGTTTTGGCGGTAATGCTGGCGGTGCATCGAACCACCACTTCATTCCCTTCGTTGACGGCGATCTCTACCTGGCAATTATCCAGGCCGAGGGGGTGGCAGAGGGGGATGAGCTCGCCGGTCTTTTTGGCGCCCATGATACCGGCCAGGATGGCTGTCTGGAATACGGGGCCTTTTGGACTGTGCCAGTCCTGGCCCTGCAATTGGGTCATGACCTCTTTGCCCAGGCGGACAATACATTGGGCGCGTGCAGTGCGCCGGCTCACGGCCTTGGCCCCGACATCCACCATTTGGGGATTGCCTGATTCGTCGAGATGGGTGAATTTTTTTTCCATAATAAAGCGTGTCGAAAAGCGGGCTTTCCTTTTTGTTAAAGAGAGAGCGGTCTGTAAAGCCACAACGGGTAGCTGCTTCCCGCGGCAAATTCTTTTTGATCCTTCGGCAATTCGAGGAACCCATCCGCCTGGGTGAGGTTGGCCAGGTCGCCCGATCCCTTGCCGGACTCGGGCTGTGCCGACAATCTCCCATCGGGAGTGGACCGAAGTTTCACCTGGAGAAAATAGGTCAGGGAAGGGGAGAAGGTGAAATCTTCTTCCAGCACGGCATATAAGGGCTGCCGGGCGGGAAGGCCGAGTTGGGCGCGAAGCCAGGGCTGAACGTACCGGATAGCGCCAACAAAGGAAGAGACCGGATTGCCCGGCAGGGCAAATACGGTTTTTCCAGGGGCCACGCCAAACCAGAAGGGTTTGCCCGGCCGTTGCTGTACTTTGTGAAAGACTTGCTCTACCCCCAGTTCGTTGAGGACAGCGGGAATAAAATCGAACTTACCGGCCGACACCCCGCCGCTGAGGACCAGGACGTCGTACTCCTTAAGGCATGCGCCCAGCTTTTCCACGATTTCAGTGCGGGTATCGATGATGTGCAGCAGGTCGGCCTCCAGCTGCCAGGATCGAAAGAGCCCCTGCAACGCATAAATATTGGAGGTGCGGATCTGGAAGGGCTCCGGCTGTGCGTTTACCGGCACCAATTCATCGCCGGTTGCGATCACGACGATACGGGGCCTTTTTTTTACGTGAAGGGTGGTCATCCCGACCGTAGCTGCCACTCCGATCTCGGCCGGGCCGATCCGGACGCCGGAGGGCACGATCTCGTCGCCTTTAAGGCGATCGATGCCCCGGAGGTGTGCATTCTGTCCTTTGCGAATATCGTCGATCGCAATCCGGGCTTCGCCGCCCTGAATATCGAGGTCTTCATAGCGGATCACCGTATCCGTTCCGTCCGGAAGGATGGCGCCGGTCATCACCTCGATGCATTTGCCTGGCGTTTCGAGGCGGAGCGGGGGCATGCCGGCCGCCTGAGTCCCCTGGATAGGGTAGAGCCGTTGTCCACGTGCAAAAGAATCAAAATCGATGGCAATGCCATCCATGGAGACCCGGGTGAAGGGCGGAAAATCGCGATCGGCCCGGATCGGTGCGGCAAGAACCTGGCCAAGTGCATTGGAAAGAGATACTTCCATGTTGCCCCACTGGGCCGGATGGGCCAGGATCAGACGGGTGGCTTCTTCAGCAGTAATCATATGTCCGGTTCGATGTTATTTGAGTGCTTTAAAATTCCGGAAAAGTAATCTTATTTCGCTTGATCTCCCTGAATCCGCTGCTCAAATACACCATGCAGTCGTATTTCGATTCATTGCTGAGGTAGGGGCATTGGCGAATGAGCCGGTAGAATAATTTTCTTTTGGAAAGGATCAGCTGCCTGGCCTGTTCGGAGGGTGGTCCCTCTCCAAGATAGACGCGTTGGCGGAGGTTCTTCAGCCGGTAGTCCGGATTTGGAATGGCGTAGGGGGCGTTGACAAATCCCGAGAAGTCAAAATCATAGGGGATGAGGCAAAAGTTCCCAGCCTTCCGGTTGGCGAACAGTTGCACATTTCGCCCGTATTTGACATCCCAGTCTGTATTTCCGATCAGGTATTGGAAAAGGGCATGCACCTCGGATTGGTACATGGGAAAGTCGCCGGCAGTCAGGTTGAAGGTATCGATACTCTCCAGGTCCATCCGGTTGGCAATATCCTTGTCGTCTTCGATCAGGATACCATAGTGAACGGTGCGGGGGGCGTCGAGATCGTCATCCAGGTAGGTGACCCGGACCAGTTGGGTTCGGAAAGAATAGGGGTTGAGGAGTTGATACATCTGGTACAGCAGGTATTCCCGGAAAATAAATTCTTCGCTGCCTGCATTTTCCATGCAGTGGGTCACCAGTTTTAGCTTGTCGATCGGGCGCAGGTTGGCGGCCTCCAGTTCCTTTTTGGAAAAGTCGAATTTGAGGGGAGGAAAGGTGCAAACGCGGCGGCGGAACTTCCCGCGAACGGAAATATTGATCTTCCATTCCGTCATTTTTCCGGTGGCATCCTGAAAAATGAACTTTCCATCGACCTCCTCATCGGTTCTTCGCATAGCCAAAAGCGTGTCCCAATCGCATTTCAAAGCGATCTCCAGAAGGTCGTTCGGACGATAAAGTCGATCGAAAATAGTACTATCGGAAGGGGTTTGAGCAGACAAGGCAGAAAGTCCCAGCAACAAAAAAGCACTCGACAAAAATCGTTTTCTCATAGAGAGGGGGCGTTAATTTCCGGTACAAGGGTTTCGCGACTGTGAAATTATACGATTTTTTTCATTCCCCTGCAAGGGAAGTGGATGTGAATTTCGTGCAACTTCCCACACGAGAGCCCGTCTTTATTGAAGCCGAATGTGGGGAAAAACTCAAGTTTTTCTCTTTATAGGTAAAAAGCGGCTCCCCGGCCGATTTGTCTGCACATTTATCCCTTGGTTCTGGTTGCTGATCGAGTCGCCGGTTTTCATAGTTCCGAATCCCATATCTTTGTCTTGTCAACATACCAATAGTGAAAATCATGAGAACCCCAATAATCCCCCATTCGCTTAAAAATGCTAAATGGATAGCCGCCGCCTCTTTATTGGCAGTAGTGGCTTTCTTCGGACTTCGCGCCGTGTGGTTTGCGCCGGAAAAGAACGTATCCCTGTTCCGCTACCTTTCCGAGCATTCTATTGAATCGGTGACACTCGAACTGGACATGGGTGCTGTATTCGAGAAAGACAGCTCCGATCTTCCCGCCGTGCTTAAATGGAGGGATGAGAATGGTGAAACCGTCAGTCTGCCCCTGGAAATTTCCGTTCGTGGGAACGATCGGCGGGAGGTGTGCTCCTTTCCCCCACTTAAGCTGGAGCCTATAGCCAGTAAAGAGTTGGGAATAACAGGCAAGGACATTAAGCTCGTTTCCCACTGCGTGGAAGGAACCGGTGAAATGTTGCTGCTCCGGGAATACCTGGCCTACCAATTGTATGCTGCGCTAACGGAGGCAAGCTTCAAAACCCACCTGGTGCGGATCACTTATGCCGATAGCCGGGAGGAAGCCGGCATTGAAGAGGCCTGGGCTTTTTTGCTGGAACCGAAAGACGATCTGCAGGACCGCCTGGATGCCGACGATTGGAAAGAGGGGGAACCCTTGAAAACCATTTCCGCCTATGACTACAATCGCTTTGCCGTTTTTCAGTTTATGATCGGCAACACCGACTGGAACCTGGAGAAAGAGCATAACCTGAAAATGATGGTTTCAAAAAAAGAAGGCCTGCCTTTTCCGGTACCTTACGATTTCGACCGGTCGGGACTGGTCAATGCGCCCTATGCGATCCCGCATTCCATGCTTCCTATCAATACGGTACAGGATCGCTATTTCCAATGGAGAGGCAAGGACCGCTCCCAACTGACGCCTATCCTGGATGAGTTTCGGGCGAAACACGATGAACTGATCGGCCTGTGCCGGGATCTGGATATTCTCCCCGATATGGAACGGCAGAGCGTAGTGGAGTACCTGGAAGAATTTTTTCAGAATATCGATATACTCCTTGGGGACGGCCGCCAAATAGCGCATACCACCCTGCAAAAATCCTGATGCAGTGCAGACATCGCCCGGATTCCTTCAGGAGAAGAAGGCTCCGGCGATTTCCGCGGCAAGACGGGCATTGTGGAGCACCAGCTGGATATTTGCCCGCAAACTGGCCCCATCCGTTTGCCGTTCTATTTCTGCCAGCAGGAAAGGGGTGAGGTCTTTCCCGGAGATCTTTCGGGTTGTGGCTATTTCCAGCGCTTTTTCGATAACCGATTCCATCTTGCCGTATTCCAGCGCCTCTGCTTCCGGGATCGGATTGGCGATTACGATTCCGGAAGGATGGGGCAATTGCCAGTGATTTTTCAGGATGGCCGACAATTCGGCTGGGGTTTGGGCACTCATTTCAAGGTTGAGCCCGCTTGTTCGGCTGAAAAATGCCGGGAATTCAGTCGTTTGGTACCCAACGACCGGTACGCCGGCCGTTTCGAGGTATTCGAGGGTGAGGGGCAGATCGAGGATGGATTTGGCGCCTGCACAAACGACGGCCACTGGAGTTTGGCTCAATTCGCGCAGGTCGGCTGAAATGTCGAAAGAATTCGGGGCATCGCGGTGAACCCCGCCGATCCCACCCGTGGCAAAGATGCGGATGCCGGCCATATGAGCGATCAGCATGGTGGCGGCGACGGTCGTGGCGCCGTCGAGTTGCCGGGCAGCCACATAGCCGATATCCCGGCGGCTGGTCTTATGGACCCTTTGCCCTTGCCGGCCCAGGTAATCGATCTCGTCGGGGGTGAGCCCTACCTTAATCGCGCCACCCACCAGAGCGATGGTGGCGGGGACCGCGCCGTTTTCGCGCACGGCATTCTCAACGCGCACCGCCGTTTCCACATTTCGGGGGTAGGGCATTCCATGAGTAATGATCGTACTTTCCAGGGCGACTACCGGTTTATTTTGCCGGAGGGCCGAGGCGATCTCGGGAAGTAACACAGGGGAGAGAGGCATCGTTGCTAATTATTGGCCAGTGCCCACAACTTCTTTGCATCCAGCAGCTGCACGCAATCGGTTCCGAGGCTGATGGCCTTTTCCCGGTCGAGGTCCCGAAGGGCGATGGTAAAGTTCAACTTGGCGATATGCGCCCGCGACTGGATCGTTTCGAGGGAAATGGTATCGGAATGATTTTCTCCGGAGGTGGGGCAGAGCTCGAGGATCATTTCTGCGACGGTCCTTTGAGTGAGTTTTTGGACCATCCGATGCAATTGCATCTCCTGTTCCTTCACCTGGTTGGCCAGCAATTGGATAAATCGGATCGAGAAAGTACGGTTGTAGAGAAGAAGCAGGAAAAAATCATTTTTCGGGATCGGGAACACTTCGACGGGTTCAAGCGCTTCGGCACGATGGCGGTATGTAGTACCCTGGATCAGTGCTTTATATCCGAAGAACCCTCCTTTTTCATAGAGGATGGAAACAGCGGCTTCCGTACCCGCTTCGGGCCGGAAGAGGCGAACTTTTCCCGAGGCCAGGAAATAGAGGTATTCCGGGGTTTCATTTTCCTGGAAAATAATCTGGCCTTCCGCAAATTGAACCAGGCTGGACGGATCGGTTAGGAGGGGCAGCCCACCTTCCTGGCGGGCCTGAAAGAAAAACGATTTCAATCCTTCAAAAGAGCGGGGGAAGGGTTGTTTGAGCAAATGGCTTTTATGGAGGCGTACCTGGATGGCTCGCAGCAGGTCCTGTTCTTCAAACGGTTTGGTCAGGTAATCATCGGCCCCGAGTTGCATCCCTCTTCGAATGTCGGCTTTATCGGCGCGGGCGGTGAGAAAAATAAAGGGAATGGCGGCGGTTTCCGGGTGCCTGCCCAGGGTGGTGAGCACTTCATAGCCATCCATACCCGGCATCATGATGTCGCAAAGGATCAGGTCGGGCTGTTCGGCAAGGGCCATCTGGATGCCGGACGTTCCATCCGAAGCGGAAATAACATGGTAGTTACACAACTCGAGCAGTTCGTGTAAATTTTCGCGTACTTCCAAGTGATCTTCTATGACGAGGATCTTGTGCATTGGGATACGACCGGTTAGGGTAAAAGTCGCTCTTTTTATTCTCGACCTTCTGCTCGCCTGGCGAGCAGAGCGGTTCTCAAATTAAATGATCTCGACCATAAAATTGCTCAAATTTTTGATTTCATACTTCCTTTTGGGCAGAAAAAAACGGGCAGAAAATGCCTTTTTTCCGTTCAAATTTCGAGGTGTAATTTAAGTGTTTCGTAATCAATGCCTTGCAAGATTTTTGTTTTAAGGAATAAAATTTCTTGTCCGGAAAAGCCTGCCAATGACTAAAATCATATCCTTGAATGATGATAATCAATACTTTTTTATTCCGGGAAAGATACATTATGGGCATCGAATCAAGGGAGTGGTCATTACTTAAAAAGGAGGGTCATCATGATAGGGGTGATCATATTCTCCGTATTCATTTTATTGATTGCGACGCTCTTGTTGTTACCGCTGGAGGTTGAGGTCAATAGTGAGAGAGGTATATACCGGGCGGACATCCGGGGGCTGTTATATTTCCGACTGTTGCCGGGGAGCAAAGGGTGGAAGGTTCTTCTTCGCTTGTTCTGGTGGGAACGCGACCTGACCGCCTGGATTTGGAGGGCAGGAAAGAGGAAGAAGGCGAAGAAACCTGGAAAGCGGGTATGGAAGATGCGCCCGGCAACAGCTTGGAAAAATTGGAGGAAATTGTACCGGCTAATAGCAAGTTTCCAATTCAGGCGGTTTCGCCTGATCGTAGATACCGACGACTTCATTCTGAATGCCTATTTGTTTCCCATCGTGAACTTCCTCTGCCGCAAGAACCGGTACGTGGCGATCAACTTCATGGGGGAGAATTCGGTAGACATTTACCTGACGAACCGAATTTGGAGAGTAGTATGGGCCCTGATCCGTAAGTGAAAAATATTATTTATAAACCCAAAAATCACAGTCTATGAAATTGTTGAATATGGATGAAGTGCTGGGCAAAGTCACAGACTTTATCAAAAACGAAGTAAAAACGGAGGCCATTATCGGTCAGCCCTTCAAACTCGGCGAATTTGATTGCGTACCCGTGATCCGCGTCGGGATCGGATTCGGGTCGGGAGAAATGGAAGGCGAAGCTCCCAAAACGGGACATGGCGACCTGGGTGGCGCCGGCGCCGGCCTGGGCATGGAGCCCCTTGGATTCCTGGTGTCGAGAGGCGAAGAGATCACTTTTGTCAATACCAAATTGAACAAAGGCATTACAGCTGCATTCGAAAAAGTACCCGAACTGATCGAGAGATACATGGAGAGCCGGGTCCAGGAAAAAGATGCTGTTCCGGCATAATTTCCTTCCCCCCCTCGGATCCCCGTAATTTCCGAATGATGACGGTCTCAAAACGGGCGGTGGACCAGACGGTCCGTTGCCCGTTTTTTATCCTGGAGGGCGTCCCGAATTTTGTATGTTTGTTCCGGAAAAGCACTGTTCATGTACGAATTTCACCGGAATAAGCAGCAGTATTTCGATTTTCAATACCAGACGGCGCGCGATTATATCCTTCCTTTCATCGAGCAAAAAATGCCGGTTGGACAGGGGTTGCGGGTATTGGAGATCGGTTGCGGCGAAGCAGGCGTTCTGAAGGCCTTTCTCGAACGCGGTTGCGTCTGTACCGGCGTGGACCTGCAGCCGTCCCGCATCGAAACGGCCAAGGCATTGCTGGCCGAAGACTACCTGGCGGGGCGCATCCGCTTTTTTTCCAAGGATATTTACAACGCCGATCCGGAAGCCGATTTCGGCTACCTGTTCGATATTATTTTATTGAAAGATGTGATCGAGCACATTCACGACCAGGGGCGGTTCATGCGCCGCATGGGCGATTTTCTGGCGCCGGGAGGCAGGGTCTTCTTTGGGTTCCCGCCCTGGCAAATGCCCTATGGGGGCCACCAGCAGATCTGCGATACCCGATTGCTGGCCGTTCTGCCATACTACCACCTGCTGCCCGCACGGGCCTACCGGTTCGTACTTGAACTGTCGGAAAAGAATCCACAGAAGGTCGCCGACCTGATGGAGATCCATGAAACGGGTATTTCCATCGAGCGATTCGAGCGGGTCGTTAAGGCCTCGGGGTTTCGCTGGGTATCGCGCCGGTATTACCTGATCAACCCGATCTACCGGTTCAAATTCGGGTTGAAACCGAGGGAACAGTGGGGGTTCATCGCCCGCATTCCCTATCTTCGCAACTTCCTGACCACCTGTATGTATTACCTCGTCGAAAGGGAAACCCTGAAATGAGTACTTTGTAAACAAAGTACTTTTCTAAATTTAATAACACATCCAGCGGGCGCAGCCCGCTGGATGTGTTACTAAATCCGGATGTGCGGGCGCAGCCCGCACATCCGGATTTAATAAGTTAATTTACAAAGTAATGAGTACAATGGAAAAGATCGGACTATATCCTTTTACCGTACAGCCTTACCAGGTCGATTTTCAGCAAAAGATCACCCTGATGGGGTTGGGGCACTACCTGCTGGAGAGCGCCGGCATTCACGCCGATCAGCGGGAGTTCGGGCTCCGCGACCTGCTCAAGCGCGGGAAAGGTTGGTTCCTCACCCGCCTGGCCATCCAGATGGACGCCTATCCACTCCAATATGAAAAGATCTGGATCGAAACCTGGGTGAAGGAGGTCGGCGATGTGTTCACCAGCCGGAATTTTCACGTGCTCAACGCCAGTAAGGAAGTGATCGGTGGGGCGAGTTCTTCCTGGGCCATGATCGATCTGCGAACCCGCCGGCCCGAATTTTTGAAAAACCAGCTGGGCACGGAACACGTGGCCGGGGATAAGCCTTCCCTGCTGGAGGCCACGGAAAAAGTGCCGCCCCTCCAGCCGGAGGCGACCGAGCGAAGCCGTTATCGCGTGGCATACAGCGACCTGGATATCATGCGGCACGTCAATAGCATCCGCTATATTCAATGGATGCTGGACCTGTTTCCCCTTTCCCTGTTCGAAGAAAAACACGTTTCCCGGCTGGACATCAACTACATGGCCGAGACGGTTTTCGGACAAGAAGTTGAGTTCCGGTTCGAACCCCGGACTCCCGGGCAGGAGTATCTGATAGAGATCGGTAAAGCGGAAGAAGGCGGGCCGGTGTGCCGCGGACGGGTGCGCTGGGCGTAAATAAAAAGGGGGGACGAATGCCCCCCTTTTTATTTAGCGAGGTTGCTGCTTCGGTATGGAATCCAGCTTCGGCTGTGGTTTGTTGTTTTTCTTGGTGCGCGTTTTTCCGTGCGAACCTCTCCAAAGCTTGCCTCTGGTCGATCTTTTATCGCCTTTACCCATTGCGTTGATTATTTTGGTTAAAAAAAGAATATCAAATATAGTAAAAGAAGTATAACAAGACGCCTAATGGAGCTTTGTTTTACTTCTTAAAGCGCGCCAGCTCATCTGCGATCTTGCGATCGTTCGACAGGCGGGGCACCTTGTTCTGTCCGCCGAGCTTCCCCTGTGTTTTCATGTAATTCCGGAAGGCGTCGCGCTGAAGGGGCGTCACCACGGCCGGCCGCAGGATCTTTCCCTCGATCAGATCGCGGTAATAGATGTTCTGTTCCATCAGCGCCTGGTCGAGTGCTTTTTCAAATGCGGCCAGGTTTTCCGGGGCCTGTTCAAATTCCATCAGCCATTCATGGTAGGGGAGGCCGCCTTCCGGTGGGGTCACCTGCGGCGCCACCGTAAACTCGACCACTTTAACGGAAGTGCCCGCCGTTGCCTGGGCAAAGGCTTCTTCGACCTCCTTGCCGATGACGTGCTCCCCGAAAGCCGAGATGAAGTGCTTGGTGCGGCCCGTCACGACAATGCGGTAGGGCGATTTGGAGACGAAGCGCACCGTGTCGCCGAGATTGTACCCCCAAAGCCCTGCGTTTGAATTGACGATCAGGGCATAATTGACGCCCACTTCAACCTCTTCCAGGGAGTACCGCCTGGGGTCTTCCCGGAAGATCTCGTCGGCAGGCACAAATTCGAAGAAGATACCCGATTGGACGTTGAGCAACAGGCCGGGATCGTTGGGGTCGTCCTGGAAGGCCAGAAAACCTTCCGAGGCCGGATAGGTTTCCACGCTGTCGATCCGCTTGCCGACGAGTTCTTCCAGGGTGTTCCGGTACGGCTCGAAATTGACTCCGCCGTAGACGAACATGGAATAGTTGGGAAAAACGTCCTTGATGTATTTTTTGCCACTGCGTTCCAGCAGGCGTTCGTAGTACATCTGTACCCAGGGTGGGATGCCGCTGATGAGGCGCATATCGCTGTGCAGCGTCTCCGCGACGATCGCTTCCACTTTCTGTTCCCAGTCCTCGATGCAGTTGGTGCTGTAACTGGGGAGTTGGTTGCCTTTGAGCCAGGCGGGCACCATATGATTGGAGATGCCGGAGAGGCGGCCGGTGAGGATGCCGTTGGTTTGGGTCAGTTCGGGGCTTCCCGAGAGGAAGATCATTTTCCCATCCATCCACTGCCCTTTTCCGGTTACGGCATAAAAATTGAACAGGGCGTTGCGGGCGGTTTGGAAATGGTTGGGCAGGCTATCCCGGGTGATGGGGATGTATTTCACCCCCGAGGTCGTGCCCGAGGTTTTCGCCAGGTATACCGGGCGGCCTTTCCAAAGCACATTTTCTTCGCCGCCGACCATTCGATCGATATACGGCCGCAGGCCCTCATAGTCGCGAATAGGCACCTGCCGGCGGTAGGCCTCGTAGGAGGAGCCGGCTTCCAGGCGGTGGTCTCTGCCGAAGGCGGTCTGTGCCACCCCCTGCATGAGCGAATGGAAGACCTGTTTCTGGGCATTGACGGCTTCGCCCGACCAACGCCGGATATCCCGGGCGATCTTATTGGCGAAGGGACGAATAAGTGCGGATTTCCAACCCATAATAGCATGTTTTAACCGGATGGCGAACGTTGGCTGCCGGCCGGTCATTAAATTTTAAGGCAAGTCCCCTAACTGCGGCCGGACGATAATATCCTCCACCACCGCCGCCGGGCTCATCGACCAGGCGCTCCACACCGCGATGGCGATATCGCCGGCCTGCATGAGCCGGTCTTCGGGGAAGGGGGCGCCGGCCCAGGATGCCGACCAGGTGGCGCCAGGGTGAATGGAGGTGACCCGGATGCCTTTGTCTTTCAGTTCCTCCCGCAGATTTTTGGAAAAGCCTTGCAAGGCAAATTTGGAGATGCTGTACGACCCTCCGTTCGGGTAGGCGTTTAGGCTGGCGATGGAGCACATGTTGAAAATATGACCCCTGCCTTGCTGGAGCATAGCGGGCAGAAAAGCCCTGGTCAGGTAATAGGCGCTGAACAGGTTGACCTGGACCATCTCTTCCAGCCTGCCGTCGGGCTCCTCATGGATGGCGCCCGGCAGGAAAAGTCCGGCGTTGTTAACGAGGACGTCGACGTGTTCCCATTGGTCCAGGACCGTATGGGCGAAAGCCTGGGCATCCTCTTTTTTCTGAAGATCGGCCGGATGGACCAACAGGCGGCAACCTGGAAATTTGTGGGCGTATACTTCCTGCATCTCCTGCAGGTCGGCTTCCCGGCGGGCGCAGACGGCCACATCGAATCCCCGGGCGGCGAATTCATCGGCAATCGCCCGGCCGATACCTTTGGTGGCGCCCGATACAACGATATTCATATTTAACTGTTTTACCTTCGCGAAGGTAAGGTTTACCCCTTCCCGGGCATTGAAATATGTCGAATTATTATTCAAATTTGTGGGCAAAATTTAAAAGGAATCTGGCGTCCGGCTCCCGGACGGCAAATATGCAGGATATGACTCCAAACCTCGGTAATATTACTGGGAAGGTCGTTTTGAAGGTTCGCCTTATCCTTTACAACAAAGGAAAGATCTTGCTTTTAAAGCAGACAAAGGACAATGGCGGCAACTACACCCTGGTGGGCGGTACGGTTGAGTCGATGGAATATGCACGCGAATCGCTGATCCGGGAAAGCCTGGAGGAGGCGGGTATCGTCCTGCGGCCGAAGGACCTCCAACTGGTGCACGTGTTGCATAAGAAAACGGCATTCAGTCAACGTATTACCTTGTATTTCAAGGCTTCGCGCTGGGAAGGCGCGCTGGCCTCCCGCGAACCGGATAAATTCAAGGAGGTGGAGTGGGTGTCGCTGGAAAAGCTGCCCAAGAACCTGACCGGGACCGTCCGTCATGTGATGAAGGAGTATCGAAAGGGCGTGTTTTATTCCGAATACCGGAAATAAAAAAAGGGGGACGTGTTACCACGTCCCCCTTTTTAGCGGGAATAAGATTAATTATTGGTCTTATTCAGTTTGATCGAGGTGGAGGAGGACTTGGCTTTGCTGTCTTTAGCACAGCAAGCGCCGCCTGCCGAGCCCGCTTTTCCTTCTGCACAGCATCCGGCTTTGGCGCCTTCCTTGTCGCAGGAAGCTTTTTCAGCGGCTGCCGTTTTGAAGCTCTTCGATTCATTGCAATATTCTACCGGGATATAGGTGGCTTCGCCGGTTGAAGCATCCACGGAGCGGCGAACGAAACTCACTTTGCCCGTATTGGCATCCACGCGCTGTTCGATCGAGTCGTCGAGCGAAGCAGCTTTTACGGCAGCCGATTCGGAGCAGGAGGTTTCAGTTTTGGCGGAGGTACCCTTCGCAGCTTTGCTGCAGCAGGTTTGGGCTTGAACAGCAAAGGATGCGAAGCCGATTAGAGCGAAGACGAACAGAATTCTTTTCATAAGATTACGAATTTTGAAAGAATGAGAAAAAAGCAAACAAATTTAACCATTCTCTCCAATGCCTTCAAACCTTTTTCAACATTTAGGAATCCCTTAACGTACAACTGCCCTTCTTGGCGGTTCCGGCAACCGCCATGCCTTCAAAATCGCATAATTTTCCGAAATTTAACTAAATTACCGTCCAATAACATGCTATTATGGAGAGACGAACCCTATGGTTATCTTTTTTGGGAGCGGTCCTTTTCCTGGCCTGCCTTCCTGTAAAATATTCGCTGGACGAACTTCCGGCCGAACAATTGTATTTCGGCTCGGGTGGCGGTTTCACGGGAGCTACCAGGGAGTTCCTGCTCCTTCGGAACGGACAGGTGTTCCGGTTCGAGAACGGTGTTAATAAAAAAGACACCTTTGAGCTGGAACCGCTTTCCCGCATGGATGCCCGCGACGTATTCCACCGGTTGGATACCTTGCGCCTGCACAATTACAATTTTGCCTTCCCCGGGAACATGCGGAATTTCATCCGGGAGACCGATGCCCAGACCGACTACATCATCCAATGGGGAGATCCCCGTTATGAGGTTCGGGAGGACGTCGCTCAATTTTTCCAGGACCTCAACGCCTTGATGGACAACCGGCGGGTGATCCTCGATCTCAAAGCGGAAAAACCGGGTGCTAAAAAAGAAAAGGACCCCTGGTGACCGGAATTGCCTATGCCGAATATTTCCCGACCTGTTCAGAAAGTGCTGGTGATCCGGTTTTCCTCCATTGGGGATATTGTCCTCACCACACCTGTATTGCGGGGGTTAAAGCAGCAGGCTGATGCAGAGGTGCACTTCCTCACCAAAAATGCCTTTGCACCGGTCCTGGAGGCCAACCCTTACATCGACCGGATGCACACCATTTCTAAAGAGGTAGGGGAAGTGCTTCCGGAGCTAAAAGCTGCCCGGTTTGATTTCGTGGTCGATCTGCATCACAATTTGAGGAGTTGGCGAGTCAAGCGGGCCCTGGGCGCACCTGGGGCTTCCTTTCCGAAACTGAACCGGGAAAAATGGATGCTGGTCCGGCTCAAGGCCCGGCATTTGCCCGACGTGCATATCGTCGACCGGTACCTGTACGCAGTTCGGGCCTTGGGCGTTGTTTACGACGGAAAAGGCCTGGATTACTTTGTACCTCCGGCGTCGGAAGTCGATCCCCGGATTTATGTTCCGGACGGCCGGTTTGCCGTAATTGCGATCGGCGCCGCGCATGCAACCAAGCGCTTGCCGGCCGGACAGATCGAGGCGGTTTGCCGCTCGATGTCGCTCCCCGTATTGTTGATCGGCGGGCCTGCCGACCGCCCGGTGGGGGAGCAGGTATCGGCCCGGGCCGGCAGCCATGTGCAAAACCTGTGCGGAGCGCTCAGCCTGAACCAGTCCGCTTCCCTGATCCGCCAGGCAGCGGTGGTGATCAGCCACGACACCGGCATGATGCACGTGGCGGCGGCATTTAAAAAGCCCCTCGTATCGGTGTGGGGCAACACCGTGCCCGACTTCGGGATGAGCCCGTTTTATCCGGATGGAATGACGCCTCATATATTGCACGAAGTGGAGGGACTGTCTTGCCGGCCCTGTTCGAAGATCGGATATGATCGCTGTCCAAGAGGACATTTCCGTTGTATGGAGGATCAGGATGCCGGAAAGATCGCCGCAGACGCGGAAATGTTAGCTGGTGTACAGGGTTGAATGTTAAAATGGAATAATCGCCGAATAATAATAGATTTGTCGCGTAATGAAGAAATTATCAGTATAGATGTTTGTTCAACTTCCTTATATCACCTAAATTGGCCCGCTGAGCGTTTCGCAAATTGTGGATGGGCGGGCAAAGCCAGCTCATCCACAATTTATAAGATGATGTGGTTTTTCACTAAATTTGCTAAGCAATCGGAATTATCGAGAAAATTTCCTAAACACCATACTATGAAATTGGTTAGAGCTCTACTTTTTGCTGCTTTTATTTTGTGGAGTGGGGGCGCAATGGCACAGGATATCCATTATTCCCTCTACAATATGTCACCGCTAACACTGAATCCGGCCAATACCGGCGCTTTTGAAGGGACTTTCCGGATCGGCGGGATCTTCCGCGATCAATGGTATAGTTTTATTCCGCGGGAGTTTACCACTCCTTCCGTCTATCTGGACGCTCCGGTGGCCAATGGCTTTGGCAAACGGGACTGGATCGGCGTCGGACTTTCAGTATACCAGGACAAAGTGGGGTCGGGGAACCTCAGCCGGGGCAGCGTGCTGTTTTCGGCGGCCTACCACCTGGCTTTGGACAAGAAAGGCAAGACCTATATTACCCTGGGCGGCCAGGGCGGCTATGTGCAGCGCCGGTTCGACCAGGAATCGACTCAGGTAATGTTTGAAGACGAACTGGAGCTGGGCGGCGGCCTGGGTGTCGGCAATAGTATGGACCGCAGCCGGATTGCGATGAATGCACGTTATGTTGATGTCAATGCAGGCGTGATCCTGCGCCATAATTTCAGCGAATCCATGGGCTTCAACCTGGGCTTTTCCGCTCAGCACCTGACCCGGCCCAAGTACAATATCCTCACCAGCGGATTTGAAAAGCTGCCGATTCGCTTTCAGACCCATGCGCAGTTTACCTCCGATCTGGGTGAAAAATGGATGATGGCCCCGACGGCTTTCTTTTCCACGATGTCGCCGGCCAGCGAACTGGCCTTCCAGGCCTGGGGTGGCCGTTATATCGGCGAAGACAAAGGCATGCTGCTTCGCTTTGGCGCAGGATACCGCTGGAAAGATGCGGCCGAACTGCTCCTGGGCTTTGATTATAAAGGATTTCAGGCCGGCTTGAGCTACGACCTCAACGTATCCAAACTCAACGATGCGTCCAATTTCCAGGGCGGGTTTGAACTGGCGGTTTCCTATATCGTCAAGATATTCAAGGAACCGGATGTGCCGCCGGTGATCTTCTGTCCGCGTCTCTAGTGTGACTTTCGGTTTACCCCTATTCTCTCAACTTCAACTCACTAAAATTTATATGAGAAGGCTCATTTTGTTTATCGCTTTGGCAGGGATTATGGGAAAGGCAGATGCACAGCCCCTCAACCGGGCAACCTATGCCACCATGATCAAGATCGCCGAACAGAAAATGGCGGAGGAAGACTATTATAACGCCCTCGACTGGTACGAAAAAGCATACGACGAGGTCAAGGACAATGAAACTTCGGTGAAGATCGCCAATCTGTATTTTTTCCTGCGGGACTACCGGAATGCCGAACGCGCGTTCCTGCGGGTGCTGCGCCGCGACCGGAAAAACGAATACGGAGAAGAGCGCTTCACCTATGCCCAGACCCTAAAAATGAACGGCAAGTACGACGATGCGATCGAAGAGTTCGAAAAATACATCAGCGATGGAAAGGACCCGGTCAAGAAAGAATTGGCCCAGGTGGAGCTCGAGGGCGCCAAGTTTGCCAAGATCGCACCCGATCCGCGCAATATGACCATCTCCAATGCCGGGCAGAACGTCAATTCCGCCTACTCGGAATACTCGGCTGTATTGGCCCCCGATGGCCAGAAAATGTATTATGGCAGTTTCAACTCCGAAGAATTGATCGTCGTCGACAAGAATAATACGGACTACTTCGCCAAGATCTTCGTCTCCGACCGGACTGATTCGGGATGGGGCGAGGGTACGGCCCTCGATGAAAAGATCAATCGCCCGGGCTACCACAACAGCAACGTAACCCTGTCGCCCGACGGCCGACGGATGTATTTCACCCGTCAACTTCTCACCGGTAACGTGGTATCGGAAAGCAAGATCTATCTGAGCGAATTCGGCCCCGGAGGCTGGAGTCCGGCCAATGAGGTAGAAGGCGTCAATGGCGATTATATCGCCGACCACCCGGCCGTTGGCGAATTGTACGGCACGGAAGTGCTCTTTTTTACATCCGATAAGGATGGAGGCTACGGCGGATTCGATATTTATTACAGCCCCTTCAAAGGCGGTAAATACGGCGAACCCGTCAACCTGGGCCCCAAGATCAATACCGTGGGCGATGAATTTACCCCTTATTACCGCGACGGGGTGCTCTACTTCAGTTCGACCGGCCACCCGGGCCTGGGAGGTTTCGATATTTTCTCCTCCGAATGGAACGGCGCCGTATGGAGCGAACCGGTCAATATGGGGAAAGGCTATAACTCCAGTGTCGACGATCTTTACTTTATGCTTTCGGCCGATGGCTACTCGGGGTTCCTCCTCTCCAACCGGCCGGGTACCCGTTATGTAAAGAGCAAGGGAAAAACCTGCTGCAACGATATCTATAACGTCAGTCTCAAGGTCATCCTGGCCGATCTGAAATCGACCGTCTTCGATCAGGAAACCGACGAGGAACTCGATGGCGCTACCCTTCAACTGATCGATATGACCGACGACGAAGAAAACGGCAAGGTCGTCGATACCAAGACCAACGGGCAGGCCAATCTGTTCGAATTCCCGCTGGAACTGGATAAATTCTACCGGATCATCGCCGATCGCGAGGATTACTATCCCGATACCCTGGAGTTCAACACGATGGGACTCCTCGACTCGAAGACCTATGAAATCCCGGTCAAGCTGAAACCTACGCCGGTGTATATCACCATTTCGAAAGAAGAACCGATCGAACTGGAGAATATTTACTACGATTTCGACGACGATAAGATCTTGCCCGATGCCGAGCCCGACCTCAACTTCGTGCTCAGCATCCTGAACGAATACCCGGATATGGTGATCGAACTTTCCTCCCACACCGACAGCAGGGGTAACGATGCCTACAACCGCGACTTGTCGCAGCGCCGCGCCGAATCGGCCCGCCGCTGGCTCCTGGATAAAGGCGTCGACCGCAAACGGATCCGGGCCGTAGGGTATGGCGAAACCGTTCCGAAGACCATCGGCGAAAAACTGGCCGCAGAATATCCCTTCCTCCACGTTGGCGATGTACTTACCGAAGACTTCATCAACAAGCTCCCCACGGAGGAGGAACAGGAAGCCGCGCACCAGATCAATCGCCGCACCGAATTCAAGATCGTGGAGGGCCCGACGAGTATCAAGATCGAAGAGACCCGCCTGATCCGGAAAGGCGCCAAGGTGATCGAAGAAGGATTGCAGGAAGGAGAAGGCGATGGGAGCAGTGGGGATGAAAAAAAAAATTAATCCCGGCCATTGATCCGAAATCTTCGCTCTACGGTCAAAAAAACCTGCAGGGCGTTCCGATCATGAGCTTCGCCCAGCGGTCCTTCGACCTGGGCAAGGTGAAAAAGGGAGAAAAGCGATCCTTGACGTATACCTTCACCAATCTGGGCGACCAGGTGCTGGAGGTGGATCTGATCTCCGCCTGCGATTGTACTACGGTAGACTACGACTACAAACCGGTGAACCCCGGCGAGTCAGGCGTGATCAAGATGGTGTTCGACAGTTCGGAAAAAGAAGAAGCTGAAACGATCAATATCGATATCCTGCTGAAGAACACCCTTCCGGGCACGGATGTCCCGATCATCGAACGGCTGGAGTATTCGTTTGATATTATCAAATGATTTTACCGCGAAGGCGCTAAGGACGCGAAGAGGTTCTGTTATTATAATTCATTATGAGTTGTAAAAACAGGGTGTCTTAGCGCACTTAGCGCCTTTGCGGTTTTAATATTATGGAATTCTGGATTTCCCTCGCAAACCAGATTGCCGCCCAACGTTTTAGCGAATGGGCGGCCGTGATCGGCGCCATCCTTTACCTGTTGCTGGCGGCCAGGAACAACCCCTGGTGCTGGGTCTGGGGCATCATCAGCTGCATCTTCTGGGCCTATGCCGCTTTCGCCCTCTACGGACTCTACATCGACGGCGCGCTTCAGATCTTCTATATCTTCATTAGCATTTTTGGCATTTACGAATGGAAATACGGGGGTAAAGACCACCAGGAACTCCCCATTTCCCGTCTGACCTGGAAGCAACACATCTGGATCTGGGTGGGCGGTCTGGCCCTTTCCTGGGTGCTTGGGGCTTTTTTCGCGGCGTATACATCCGCGGCCGCCACTTATCTCGACGCCTTCACCACCGTTTTTTCCGTGATCATCACCTTTATGGTGATCCGCAAAAAGATCGAGAACTGGCTGTACTGGTTCCTCATCGATAGCGTCTATGTATACCTCTATTGGAGCAGGGGCGGTTTTTTAATCGCGTTACTTTTTGTGGTGTATTTGGTCATTGTTGTATTCGGCTATCTTTCCTGGAGGAAAAAATTGTTAATTTGAATTGAATCTAAATAACATCTAATCGCAAACCCATTTAAAAAGGCTTTCTTTAATAAATAAAACCTTTTATATCTTTGCCGATGTTTTTTGAAACCCTTGAAAAGTTGGGAGTTTTCCCATTTTTGGGGACGGCTTTCCAGGGGTTGATCGGAAGAAAAAACGATTATCAACGATCCAAACAAGCTTCATGAGAAATTCCATATTTCGGTTGACGTGGGTTGCGGCTTTTTTACTGGTTGCAACCGGCACTTGGGCCCAAAGCTCAGACGGGAATAACGGCAGTTTCACCCTTCCTTCTCTCCTCATCATTGTGGCAATCGCGGTTCTGGTATATCTCTACCAGAAATCCGATAATGTATTGGCCCTCGAGACCCGGGAAGGAGGCAAGAAATCGCCGCGCACCCGCTCCCTGGCCCGTTCGAAAGTACCTTCTTATGTGAACGGCGGTCCGGTCAAGCTCTTGAAGAAGGGCTACGACATCCTGTTGGAGGGCGAACCTTCCAAGGAAGTCCAGGTCGCGACTGACGTGCGCACCTTTGCCGTTCAACCCGGAAATTTCCCGGGTTTATCTCCCATCCCCAAGGTATTGGTGGAAGCGGGCGCCGAGGTCAAAGCCGGCGACCCCTTGTTCTTCGACAAGAACCGCCCGGAGGTCCAGTATGTGGCGCCGGTGAGCGGGGAAGTGGTGGCCGTCAATCGGGGCACCAAGCGCTCGATCGCCGAGGTGGTTATCCTTGCCGACAAGGATATCAAATACCGGCAGCTCGATGCCCCGGATTACGGCAAATGCAGCCGGGAGGAACTGGTGTCCTTCCTCCAGGCCAACGGTGCCTGGCCGTTTATCCGCCAGCGTCCGTTCAATGTCCTGGCAGATGCTCAGGATGTTCCGGTCAATATTTTCATTTCCACCTTCGATTCGGCTCCGTTGGCGCCCGATCTGAACCTGGTCGTCGCCGGACGCGAAGCGGCTTTTCAGGAAGGATTGAACGTGCTCAACAAGCTCACCTCCGGCAAAGTTATCCTGGGCCTGGATGCCCGGGGCACGGAGGCGCCCTCCAGCGCTTTCACCCAGGCCGCCAATGCGGATAAATACTGGTTCCAGGGCAAGCACCCCGTCGGCAATGTGGGCGTACAGATCCACCATATCGCACCGATCAACAATAGCGACAAGGTTTGGACCCTGGGGGTTCAGGATGTCATCACCCTGGGCGCCATGTTCTCCGAACGCCGCTTTAATGCTGAACGCGTCGTGGCACTGACCGGCGCTGAACTGAAGCAGCCGAAATACGTGCGCACTTATCTGGGCGCCAGCCTTACCGAACTGCTGAAGGACAACCTGGCGAGCGACCACGTCCGGATCATTTCCGGCGATGTCCTCTCCGGCGACCAGAAGAATCAGGATTCCTACCTCAACTTCTACGACGACCAGGTGACGGTGATCAAGGAAGGCGATTATTTTGAGGCCTTCGGGTGGTTGACGCCGAGCGAAATGCGTCCGACCGTATCCCGGACCTTCCGCAATTTCCTCTTCCCCAACCGGCGCTACAAGGCCGATACCAATACCCACGGGGAGAAGCGGGCCTTTGTGGTGACCGGTCAGTATGAAGATTTCCTTCCGATGGATATTTATCCGCAACACCTGATGAAGGCGATCCTGGTCAACGATTTTGAAAAGATAGAAGGTCTCGGCATTTACGAACTCGTCGAAGAGGATGTAGCTCTTTGTGAATTTGCCTGTACATCCAAGCAGCCCTTGCAGAAGATCCTTCGCCAGGGGCTGGAAATGGTACACGAACAAGGATAATCCGATTTCATCGATGAGATCGCCGAAGGTAATCTTACAGTAATCATTTAAAAACACCCTTTTCGGGAAAAATATATGAAAGATCAACTCCTAAAGTTTTTCAAGAAGATAGAACCCGATAAAAAGAAATCGCCGTTCCTGCATACCCTGTATGACGGCTTTTTCACCTTTGCACTGGTTCCGGATTCGGTGACGAAAGGCAAGGGCGTTCACGTTCGCGACGGCATGGACCTGAAGCGGACCATGACGATGGTGGTTGTAGCCATGCTGGGTTCATTTGTCATCGGCACTTATAACATCGGGCATCAGCATTTTCTGGCCCTGGGGCAATACACCGGCCTGATGGATGGCTGGTATCTCAAACTGGCCCACGGCGTTATCAAGTTCCTGCCTCTTTACGTGGTGGCTATGGTCGTCGGTCTGGGGATCGAGTTTTGGTATGCCTCCAAGAAAGGCCACGGCATCGAGGAAGGGTTCCTGGTATCCGGCGCCCTGATCCCACTGATCATGCCGCCGGACATTCCGCTCTGGATACTGGCGTTTTCGGTCATCTTTGCCGTGATCATCGGCAAGGAAGCTTTCGGAGGTACGGGGATGAATATTCTGAATGTTGCCTTGCTTTCCCGCGCTTTTATCTTTTTCGCCTATCCCACTTTCATCTCCGGTGATGAGGTTTGGGTCTCCGGTCTGGAGAAAATCGATGGCGTATACCAAAGCGTGCAATACGGTTGGGCGCATCATATGTTCGATGCGATCTTCGGCTGGTTCGGCGGCGACAAGTTCGGCGCGGGCGGTATGGCGGTAGTGGACGGATTCTCGGGCGCTACTCCATTGAGTCTGGCCGCAAAAGGCGGATGGGAAGCCGTTACGCAGGTGTATTCCACCAGCGATATGCTTTGGGGACTCATCCCCGGCTCGATCGGCGAAACGGCCAAGCCTTTCATCATCCTGGGTGGACTCTTCCTGATCGGCGTCGGGATCGCCAGTTGGCGGATCATGCTGAGCATGGCATTGGGGGTTGCCTTCACCGGCATTTTGTTCAACATGTGGGGTGCAACGCCCAGCATGGGAGTGCCCTGGTACGATCATTTTATCATGGGAGGCCTCTTGTTTGCCATGGCATACATGGCTACGGACCCCGTTACGGGGGCTTCCACACCCGTAGGTAAACTCTGGTACGGTTTTCTCATCGGTTTCTTCGGGATCGTCATCCGGGTATTCAACCCGGCGTACCCGGAAGGCTGGATGCTGGCCATTTTGCTAATGAACGTGTTTGCACCGCTCATCGACCATTTTGTGGTTCAGAGCAATATCAACAGGCGGACCAAGCGCGCTTCCAAGGCGACCGCGGCTTAAGCAAATTTTAATCACTCCTAAAAAGAAGTGTTGTGGACAGTCCAAGATATATTCTGACATTCGTCTTTTCCCTGACAGCTCTTGTGGCCCTTATGCTCACCGGTTTGCGTCAGGTTACCATGGAAAAGGCCCAACTCAATGAAGAGATCTTCAATAAGCGCGCCATCCTCTCTGCCGTTGAAACGTATTTGCCGGATGGCAAAAAGGTAAAAGACCTCAGCGACGATGAGGTGATCAATATTTTCAAGACCAAGATGCAGCAATACGTGGTAACGCCCGAAGGGCAGCCGGTAGAAGGCGTCATGGCGGAAGATATCGATATGGCCAAGGAGCGCAAGTTGCCGGTTCCCGAACGCAAGCTTCCGGTCTTTGTATATACGGAAGGCGACAAAACCTGTTATATCCTGGAGATCAGGGGAAACGGCTTGTGGGATGAGATCTGGGGCAATATTGCATTGGAGAGCGATTTGAACACCATTGCGGGCGTCGCTTTTGACCACAAGGGCGAAACTCCGGGTCTGGGCGCCGAGATCAAGGACAATCCGGCCTTCCCCCACCAGTATATAGGCAAGAAGCTTTTCGATGCGCAGGGCAATTTCGTCTCCGTCATCGCAAAAAAAGGCGGCGCTGAAAAAGGCAATGAACATCAGGTCGACGCCATAACCGGTGCGACCCTGACTTCCGATGGGGTGACCGACATGTTCAAAAACGGCATTAAGCTTTACTTGCCCTATTTGGAGGAGATGAAATCGAAAAATCAACAGTAAGGGACTGCAACTGCTGGTCGCGGTTCCCATATCACTCATTGACCATTCTTCAATTTTGATATCATGGCAGAAACAACAGTACAGGAAGTAAAAAAAGAGCCCTTTTTCGGAAAAAAAGAGCGGCAACTCTTGCTCGATCCGATCAATGACAACAACCCGATCACCGTTCAGGTGCTGGGGATCTGTTCGGCCCTGGCCGTGACCTCTATGGTCTTTCCGGCCCTGGTTATGGCCGTTGCCGTAACCCTGGTAACTGCATTCTCCAACCTGACCACCTCCCTGGTCCGGAATATGATCCCGAA
Source organism: Lewinellaceae bacterium (assembly GCA_020636275.1). Classification (GTDB taxonomy): domain Bacteria; phylum Bacteroidota; class Bacteroidia; order Chitinophagales; family Saprospiraceae; genus JADJTT01. The sequence goes on from JACJYD010000003.1 coordinate 324,192, forward strand.
GCAGGTGCGTATGATCGTCCAGTTGGTGATCATTGCCTTCCTCGTTACGGTGGTGGCCCTGTTGCTGAAATACTTGGACTACCCGGTATACAAGCAATTGTCGGTCTACATCGGTCTGATCATCACCAACTGTATCGTGATGGGACGTCTGGAAGCTTATGCCATGGCCAATAAGCCCTGGCGGTCGTTTTTGGATGGCCTGGGAAATGGATTGGGCTACGGCGCCATCCTGTTGCTCGTGGCTTTCTTCCGGGAAATTTTCGGAAAAGGCTCCCTGCTGGCAGGTACCCCTCTGGAGATCAAGATCATCGGCCCGACTGCCGACTTTTTGATCAATACCAAGGAAAGCATGTTGTTCGGCTGGTACGTCAACAATAACCTCATGGTGTTGCCGACGGCGGCTATGTTCATCATTGGGATCTTTATCTGGATCCAGCGCAGCCGCAACCGGAAACTGATCGACGTATCCTGATCCCATCAGTACCTCATTCGCTAACACTTTAACTATCCGCCATGGAAGTTTTAAATATCTTCATCAAATCGGCCTTTATTGAAAACCTGGTCCTGGCATACTTCCTGGGCATGTGTTCCTATCTGGCCGTATCGAAAACGGTAAAAACTGCAGTCGGCCTCGGCCTCGCCGTCATTTTCGTGCTGGGCATTACCATGCCCATCAACTGGCTGATCAACGAGTACCTTCTTTCGGAGAATGGCTTGCTCGGCATAGACCTGACCTTCCTGCAATTCATCCTCTTCATCGCTGTGATCGCGTCGATGGTTCAGCTGGTGGAAATGGTCGTGGAGAAATATTCTCCCGCCCTGTATAATTCGCTGGGTATTTTCCTCCCGCTGATCACGGTGAACTGTGCGATCCTGGGGGGATCCCTGTTTATGGTTGCCCGGGAGTACAATTTTGCAGAAAGCGTATCTTTTGGCTTGGGAGGCGGCTTCGGCTGGTTCCTGGCTATCGTGGCTTTCGCCGCTATTCGGGAGAAAATGCGCTATTCCAACGTGCCTGCACCTTTGCGTGGCCTGGGGATGGCGTTTATCCTGACCGGCCTGATGGGCATTGCCTTCATGAGTCTCATGGGTATCGACCCGTTGTTGTTGGGTAAATAAACCGCAATTTCTGATCAAATTAGCTGAAAAGATATGATGACGATAATTTATTCAGTTGCCGTTTTTAGCCTCGTGATCCTGGCCCTTTCTTTCGGGCTGATCGCAGCTAAAAAGCGCCTCGTGCCACAAGGTGATGTCAAGATCATTATCAACGGCGACGAAGAAAATCCCCTTTTGGTGAAGCCGGGCTCTTCCCTGCTTTCTTCGCTGGGCGACAAGAATATTTTCCTTCCCTCCGCCTGTGGCGGTGGCGGAACCTGCGCTATGTGCGAATGCCACGTCGATGAAGGGGGTGGGGATGTCCTCCCTACGGAACTCAACCACCTGACCCGCAAAGAGGCGGCAGAGCACAAACGCCTGGCCTGCCAGGTGAAAGTGCGTCAGGATATGCGCATCCGCATACCGGAAGAGATCTTCGGTATTAAAAAGTGGGAGTGCGAAGTAGTCTCCAACTATAACGTGGCTACCTTCATCAAGGAATTTGTCGTGCGCCTCCCGGAAGGCGAGATCCTCGAGTTCGAATCGGGGGGCTACGTCCAGATCGACGTGCCTGTCATTACCTGCGACTTCAAGGACATCGATATTACTTCCCACCCTGGATTGGGCAAAGCTCCGGATGAATTCAAACCGGAATGGGACAAGTTCAAGATGTGGGACCTGAAGATGGTCAACGACGAGGCCCAATTCCGGGCCTACTCCATGGCCAACCACCCCGCAGAAGGGAATATCGTCATGTTGAACATCCGTATCGCCACCCCGCCGTGGGATCGCAAGAACAACACCTGGATGCAGGTCAACCCGGGCGTTTGCTCCTCCTTCGTCTTCACCCGCAAACCGGGCGATAAAGTGGTCGTCTCCGGCCCTTACGGTGAATTCTTCATCAAGCCGACGAAGAAAGAGATGGTCTACATCGGCGGTGGCGCCGGCATGGCTCCGCTGCGCTCGCACATCTTCCACCTTTTCCATACGATGAAAACCCGCGATCGCGTAGTGTCCTACTGGTATGGTGGCCGCTCCTCCCGCGAGTTGTTCTACACGGAAGACTTCCGGGCGATCGAAAAAGAATTCGACAACTTCAAATACCATATTGCGCTTTCCGAACCGCTTCCGGAAGACAACTGGACCGGGCCGGTGGGCTTCATCCACCAGGTGGTGCTCGACAATTACCTGAAGAACCACCCCGAGCCGGAAGAGATCGAATACTACCTCTGTGGTCCGCCGCTCATGCTACAGGCCGTCATGAAAATGCTCGACGACCTGGGCGTACCCGAAGAGAATATCGCCTTCGACGACTTTGGTTCGTAATAAAAAAAGGGGATCGTTCAACCGATCCCCTTTTTTTATTTCAGGTGGATTACGATCTCAACTTTCCTTTTTTCCGCTTCCGGAATGGAGGCCATTAATTCTCCACTGCCTGCTATGTATAGCCGGTCGACGTGGATCCCTTTTTCCTTGAGGAATACCGCCACTGCTTTGGCGCGGTTTTCCGAGAGGACGAGGTTGTATTTTTCAGAGCCCACCTGATCGGAATACCCGATGATCTCCACTTCCTCGATATTGTTATACCCGCCGGATAGCTTTTCGATAAATTCATCCAGTTGCTGAATAGAATTTTCATTAAGGTCCGATTTGTCGAATTCGAAATAGACGGCATGGGAAACCTGGCGGCCGGGTGCCCCGGAAAAGGTGATCACGCCTTCTTCCGTTTGAAGCACTTGCGTCGGTTGGAGAAGGATACTGAGGGGATAGGGCTTTCGGTTTTCCCAAACCGGCACGCGCACCTCCCGGTAGTAGACGCCGTAGCCGGGTTCTATGATGGTAAAGGTGAAGGTGCTGTCGACCGGCAGGCACAGAAAAAAGCGGCCGTCCGCATCCGTAGGTATTTTTTTGTTTGAAGTGGTGAAAAGGGTGACCTGCAGGGGCGCCCAGCTTATCGAATCGAGCACCTGACCTTCCACGAACGTGATCGGTCTGCCTCCGAGCGGGGAGGGGAGTTCGAACCGGTAGATGTCCATTCCGCCGTATCCGCCGGAACGGTTGGAGGCAAAATACCCCGTTTGGCCATCAGCAGTGAGGAAAAGCCCCAGTTCCCGGTAGGAGGAATTGACCGGCGGGCCCAGGTTGATGGGATCGCCCCAAACGGTCTGGGTGGAGTCCGAGCGGCTCAGGAAAATGTCCTGTTCGCCGAGTCCCTTGTGTCCGGTGGAGGAAAAAAACAGGTTCCGGCCATCGTTGGTAATGTATGGCGCTTCTTCATCTCCCGGTGTATTTATGTGCGGCCCCATGTTTTGGGGCTCTCCCCAGGAACCATCGTCGCGACGGTGGCTTACCCAGATATCCGTGCCTCCGAATCCGCCTTCCCGGTTGCTGGCAAAATACAGGGTCGAGCCGTCGCAACTGATGGTGGCCTGGGAATCCCAGAAATCGGAGTTGATATTTCCCTCCAGCGGACCGGCTTTTTTGGGATTGGTCCCTTCTACATCGGATTCCCAAAGGTCGCAGGTTCCTTTCACGGAAGGGCGGCCGCAGGCGGTAAAGATCATGTGGCGGCCATTGCGCACCAGTGTGCTCATCCCTTCGTTTTGCCCGGTGAGAAAGGAGGAGGGTAAAGAGATCCCTTCCATCCATTCGCCCGCATAAAAGCTGAGATGCAGGTCTTCGTCGGCGAAGCGGGTAGGCCGGGAAGTGTAATACATCCAGGTCTGGTCATTGGAGACGCAGGGGAAATATTCATCACCGGAGGAATTGATCCCCGGACCGACGTTCTCCACCTGTTCCACCTTTGAAAAACGGGCGGCTTCCTGGGCGGTCCGGCACTTCAGGATCATGGAATCCACTTCGTTGAGATATTGCTGCTCGGCCTCCTGTTCCGTTTCGCCCATCATGCCGAAGGCCGAGGCGGGCATTTGCTGCAATTCCTTGAACTGCCCGAAAAGGTCCAGCGCCCGCGCGTAGTCGCCGCTGAAAAAATGCAAGCGCCCGGCTTCAAAATAGAGGGCCCGGGAGTAATCGGGGTGGTCGAGCAACAGCGCGTCGCAGCTGAAAGCGGCGACCTGATAGTTCCCCAGCAACTCATTGGCAGCGATGAGATAGCGTTGTGCAGGAAGGTAATTGGGCGATTCTTCTACCGACCGTTCAAAAAAGCGACGGGCCTTTTCGTATTGCCGATCCAGCAGGGCCGCTTGCCCTTTTTCCAGCCATTCTTTCGATTGAGGTCGAAGCGTGTCGATTTGCACCTGGGGTTGTGCCAGGCTTTTTACCAGCCCGAATAGCGAAAGAAAAGTAAGAAAGATGAAGCGGCTCATGGGATGTATTTCGATTTTTCCAATAAAAACAGAAGCAAATATAAGCAGTCCGTTCCCAAATCGGAAATAAGACCTTGCAGCTGCTTGAGGCGTGCTAAAGGATGGACTGCCCGGGTACAAATTATGAGCGAGCGGGTAGAATAAAACCAAAACTCCCCATAAATTCGTTAAGGGAATAAGGTGGATCTGTTAATCGAAAAAGGCGAACGTTTTGTCTCAATATACATGGACTTATGTAGGCGGAGGCGGTAAGAACTACCGGGTGACCCTGTTTCACGGCAAGCGGACGGGCCATGTATTGATCCTGCTCAATATGCAGGTGCTGCAGATCGATTTCAACGTAGCGGAGAGTAAAACCTACTCTTTTTTCATCGAGGATGAATTCTGTGAGATCCGGCTGGAACGTCGCGGGGACGAGATGTACTATTTTTTCGAGATCAACAAGGAGGTAGATACTCCCCGAAACAAGGCCCGGAAAAAAAGAGAACGAAAACACCTGGGCCAGACCTTGTTGTTCTTTGCTGCGCTGATCGTTCTGGCCTCCGCCATGGCGCTGGGGTTGCGGGCACATAATAAGAAGATCGCCAATACCCGGTGGAGTGAAAAGATGTATTCCGATCTGACCGTTGGCTGGGTCGAGATCGATTCCCTGCATGCCGGGACGATCTCTTACCAATACATCGCAGGGAACAGGCCTTATTCCGGTTTTTTCTTCGAAGATGAGAATCGGGGCGATACCTTGCCGCTCTTCCCCCTCCGACCGGGCGATGAATTTGTCGTCCGCTACAACCCCACGCGGCCGGATATGAGCCGGATCTTTTTCTCGCAACCCACGGAAAGTCAGGAAAAAAGATACGTAGCCCGGACCCTGGACCGCTACATGCAATACCACCCGGATGAACATCCCGTTCAGGTGCGTTGTTTACTGGAACTGGCGCTTGAAATGCGGGGTCTCAGCGGCCTGGCCGACCTGTATTACCAGGAGGAGTCGACGGTCAGTTCTCCGCTTCACAACCGGGATTCCTACTACCGCCTCGTGCGGGATCCCGACTTTCAGCAAGCGCTTTCCAAACGGTGTTGGGATTAAGCGTAGGAAATTTCCGTAACTTTACTTTTTGCGCTACGGGATGCGCCTTCGACCCCGTAGATCCATTCACAAAAATCAGGAATTACTGCTTTGGAACAGTTGATACAACATATTGAAGCGCTCGTGTTTGCAACGGATAGTCCCATTACCCGGGAGGAGGTTCAGGCTTGCCTGGAACAGGCCCTGGAGCAGCCCATTGAAAGGGAGGATATCGAGGAGGCCCTGAAGGCCCTGACCGACCGTTACCAGGCGCCCGACCGGGCCTTTGAGCTGGTCGAGATCGCCGACGGCTTTCATTTTATGACGAAAGGCGCCTACCACAATACCGTGGCCGTATACCTGAAGCAGACCACCCGCAAGCGCCTTTCCCAGGCCGCGCTGGAAACCCTTTCGATCATCGCCTATAAGCAACCCATTTCCAAATCGGAACTCGAACGGATCCGCGGGGTGAATTGCGACTATTCCATGCAGAAACTATTGGAGAAAGAGCTTGTTTCTATTGTGGGTCGCAGCGAAGGTCCCGGACGGCCCCTTCTTTACGGCACGAGCGAGAAGTTCATGGATTACTTCGGGCTCAAATCGTTGAAGGACCTGCCGCAACCCAAAGATTTTAAAGATCCCGACAGTGAAAACGAGATCGGCGAACAAGCGCCGATTGAAGAAACTACCGATGAATAAAGAAGAAAAACCCCTTGTCAACCGCGTCGCAGAAAGCGGATTGGTCACGATCAAGCTGGAAAATTACTTTCCGGAAGAGCCCTTGCTCCGTTTCGACCTGAAAGATTACCTCTTTATGGAGTTGATCCTGAAGGAAAAAGAATTCCGGGAAGCGCTCAAAGCACACGATTGGACCCAATATTCCGGCACCAATCTGCTGGTCTATTGCTCATCGGATGCCATCATCCCGGTATGGGCGTTTATGCTCGTGGCGGCTTATGCCGAGCCCTATGCCAAAACCGTGTTCCAGGGTACCGAAGAGGCGTTTTACACAACGGCCTTCATTCGGGCGATCGACCAGCTGGATCCGCCGGCCTATCAGGATCAGCGGGTCGTGATCAAAGGATGCAGCGATAGACCCGTTCCCCCTTCCGCCTATGTCGAACTGACCCGCCGCCTGCGCCCCTTTGCACAGAGCATCATGTTCGGGGAGCCCTGTTCGACGGTGCCGATCTTCAAGCGACCCAGAAAAATATAGGGATGTCATATCCGGCGTCTTAAAAATAAAAACTATGTTTTCCCGCAATCCCATCCTTTTGCTGGCCGGTGTTATTTCCGGTATTTTCCTGATATTCCTGCTCGCTTCCAGGAATGGGGATGACGGTGGGTCCTCTCCCAGCCACCAGCCGATCCCGACGATCGAAAAAGGGCACGTCTATTCATTCGCCGGTGAAGAGCTGCCCATCGACAATTTCGACGTGGCGGAGCGACTTGAGCGGGAGTTGCTGGTCAACGCGTTTTACCATTCTAATACCATTTTGGCGATAAAAATGGCCAACCGCTACTTTCCGGCGATCGAAAAGATCCTGAAGGAAGAGGGCGTACCGGAAGACCTGAAATACCTCGCCGTTGCGGAGAGCGGCCTTCGCCCGGTGAATTCCGCAGCTGATGCCCGCGGGGTATGGCAGTTCCTAAAGGAAACAGGCGTTCAATATGGCTTGGAAGTGAATAGCGAAGTGGATGAGCGGTACCACCTGGAGAAGTCGACCCGGGCGGCCTGCGCCCATTTCAAGCAACTCAAGGAGCGTTTCGGCACCTGGACCCTTGCCGCTGCCGCCTACAACTGGGGCGGAGCAAACCTGGCGGAGGCCATGGAGTCGCAGCGCGCCAAGACCTTTTTCGATCTGAACATCAATGAAGAGACTTCCCGGTATATCTTCAGGGTCGTAGCGCTGAAAGAGGTATTGCTCGACCCGGAAAAATTCGGATTCTCCATTCCAAAAGACCAATTATACCAACCGCTCGACCGCTTCAAGGTCGTGGAGGTCAATGGGCCTGTTCCGAATTGGGGCGATTTTGCCGAGGAGCACGGAACCAGTTACCGCATGCTCAAAATTTATAACCCCTGGTTGCGCGATTCGAAGCTGACCAATAAGGGAGGGAAGACTTATCAGGTCGAGATCCCGAAATAAAAAAGGGGCTCCAACCGGAGCCCCTTTTTTATTGCACCGTCCCTAATTGTTTATACGCTTTGTAGTGATCCAGGCCGCATTCGAGGAAGGATTGGTATTCCTGTACATCCGGCGTATAGGCCCGGGGCTCGTTGAGCACTTTGAGGTCGTTGCTCAGCAGCACGTAATAGGGCTGGGAATTCCGGTTGAAGTGGATGGCCTGGAAATCGGCCCATTTATTGCCCACGGTGCGCATCATGCGGCCACTGAAGGGCGATTGGTAAGGCTCCGCCAGTTTTTCCCGGTCATCGACATACAAGGAGATCAGGACGTATTTGTCGCTGATCAGATCCAGTACGCCGTCCTTTCCCCACACATTATCTTCCATTCGGCGACAGTTCACGCAACCATGGCCGGTGAAGTCGAGCAGGATCGGCTTGCCTTGTTCGCGGGCGTAGGCCAGGCCCAGTTCGAAATCCTTGAAACAGTTGATATTGAGGGGACACTTTTTGGGGTGGATATAGCTGTGTCCGGCCGGCGGCGCCAAACCGCTGAGGAGGTTGGGCGTGACGAAGGTTTCTGATTGTTCGCTGTAGCTGAAGCCCGTTGCCAGGTAGATCGTCAGGGCGGCGCTGGCAGCCACCAGGCCCCAGCGTCCGGCACTCAGGGCTTTTCGCGGGCCGTCATGTGGGAAGCGCAGGATGCCGAGGTAGTAGAGCATCAGCAAAAGGGAGCAGAGTATCCACAAGGCGACGAAAACTTCATAGGGCAGGAATTTCCAACCCATGGTCAGATCGGCTACGGACAGGAATTTGAGGGCCAGGGCGATTTCGATAAAGCCGAGCGTAACCTTCACGCCATTCATCCACCCTCCCGATTTCGGCAGGGAGTTCAGCCAACCGGGGAATGCAGCGAAGAGCGCAAAGGGAAGGGCCAGCGCTACGGAAAAGCCGAGCATGCCCATCAGCGGACCGGCAGGGATGCGTCCCAGCAGGGCAGGACCGCCACCGGTAGCTGTTTCGACCAGCAGGGTGCCGATGATCGGCCCGGTGCAGGAGAACGAAACCAGCGACAGGGTGAAGGCCATGAAGAAAATACCCAGCAAGCCTCCTTTATCCGCCATGCGGTCGGACCGGTTGGCCCAGGAACTGGGCAGCGTGATCTCGTAATAGCCAAAGAAAGAGATGGCGAAAACGATGAAAAGGACGGCGAAGAAGATATTGAACCAGGCATTGGTCGACAGCAGGTTCAGGGCATCGGCGCCGAAGGCGCCCGTGATGGCAAGACCCAGGAATACGTAAATAACGATGATCGAGGCTCCGTACCAAATGGCGTTGTTGATGCCTTTTTTGCGGTCGGAACTGCTCTTGGTAAAGAAGCTGACCGTCAGCGGGATCATCGGGAAGACACAGGGAGTCAGCAGGGCGATGAAGCCGCCCCCGAAGCCCAGGAGGAAGATCAGCCAAAGGCTGTTTTGTTTTTCCGGCGGGGCCGGTTCCTCATCGCAGTTCTCTCCGGCCCAGTCGTAGTTGAACGAATAGTTGACCGGGGTATTCTCCAGGTTGTATTTGCCGGTGGGTGCAATGAGCGCCCCTTCTGCTGTGGCGCCGCCGGAGCTGTCGAAAGAGAAATCCACGTATTTGGGCGGCAGGCATTTTTCATTGTCGCAGCACATAAACTCCAGGCTCCCGGTGATCGGTACCGACGGGTCGATCCAGTTGACCCGTTGGGTGAAGACCGCTTCGCCATCGACGTATTTGATCACGATGACATCGCCGAACAGGGGGTCGGGGCCCTCCTTCTTGTGGCCTGATTCGGTTACCTCTCCGATGCGCTCGAAGTGACTGCCTTCTTTAAAGTAAAAAGAAGTCGGAACGGGGCCTTCGGGAGCGGTGAATTGGGAATATACGCTCCAGCCCGCATCCATTTTCGCCTTGAGGGTCAGGTCGTATTCCTGACCGGAAACCGGGGTTACGCTGAAAGACCATTTTACCGGATCGAGCATGCCGCCATCGGATGGGAGAGGGGCAGCAGGCGTCTCGGTCGGGGCCTCGGCTGTTGTACCGGGCTTGGGCGTTTCCGAGGGTTTGGGCTCCGGTTTCTGCGGCTCGGGCGTACCGCCTGCCGGTTTCTTTTCAGGGGCTTTCAGAGTAAAGGAAAAATCGACATCCGTGGGCGGAAGACAACGTTCATCATCACAGGTCATAAACGTAAAGTACCCCGTGATGGGTTTGCTCAGGTCGCTGACCTTTACCCGCTGGGTGAATTCCGCATGCTTTTTGTACTTGATCACATTCATGTCGAAGAGCGGATCGAAGCCTTCGTAGCGTTCGCCGGTCTCCTCGCATTTGCCCACTTTCACATAGTGGTCGCCTGCATCAAATTCAAAAGTGGTGGGGATGGGGCCGTCGTCATCCAGATATTGCGAATAGACCGCCCAGTGGGGATCCATCTTTGCCTTAAAGATCAGGTCGAACTCCGTATCGCTGATCGCGCGGTATTCGGTGTCCCACTTAACGGGATTGAGCACTTGCGCCATGGCGGAGGTGCTGAGAAAAAGTGCCAGGAAAAGTAGCCAGGGTCTCATATCAAACTGATTTTCCAATGAAAATTGGGCGATGGGCTTTTTAGGGAACCTCAAAGATACAATTGTGGTTCGATCTGGAACAGCGATTTTGATCACAATAATAATACTTTAACGCCCTGATGACAAGAATCAGAGGCCGCCCGTGTACCAGGGGCTGTAGGCGAGGGCCAGCCCGCCCACCAGCATGAGCAGGTGGACCACTTCGGCCCATTGCGTGGGCATGGCCGAAAAACTGATGGAGAAAAACGCGGCTAATGGAATGGCGGGGATCAGCCAATGCGTAATATCGACCTGGGATTGGAACAGGAAGGTCAGCCCGGAAAAGAGGAGGAACCCGTAGAGTAGGGAAATTTTCTTCTGGACCTGCATGATCCGTTTTTGGAAGTAATTGCCGCTGCTCAACAGTACCACGATGACCAGAAGCACAAAGACCCCCGTTTTCAGGTAAAAAAGACCATCTTGCCCGGTCTGAAAGTCGAAGAACCCCAGGTTTTGATGGAATTGAACCGCCCAAAATTCCGGTATGCGATCCAGCATAAAAAAGGTGGTGCCTGTCAAAAAATAGGGGGTGAAAGCGCCGAAAAGAATGGTGATCAAATCCCGGAGGTTATAGGCCCGAAGGGTGGAGGTTCCCCACATGGCAAACAACAGCAGGCCGATGTTAGAAAAATAGAACAGGCTGGCCACGCTTATCCAGAAACCCACATTGAACAGGCGACCGGATACGATCGGCACTTTGTATATGCCCATGATCTCAATGAGTGCCATGAGCAAAAACGTATTTCCAAACAAAACCGGACCGGGATGCATAAACTCCGGGATCATGGAAGCAAACAGACAGTAAAAGACACCCGGCAACAGGTTGGATTCGTTGTTGATGCGATTCCCGTTTATCATCAGGACCAGCAGGACGGCCTGCAAAAAAACCAGCAATAAACTGATGAGCTGAGTATAGACAGCTGCCCAATCAGCCATGCCGGAGGCAACCAACTGGCCCAAAATGCCCGGGGTAGTTGAGGCTACCGGCAGTGGAGCAGTAAAAAAGGATCCGTAAAACAGTACCAGGTATATCAGGAACAGTACGGATGCCAGGACTTGATTGGTTTTGAATATTTGTAACACGCGATGAATTATATAAAGCACTTTGTTTACAAAGCGCCTTTCAAATTTAAATAGCAGTTTTTTAATTTACAGTGTCCTAAAACACTAGAATCCAAAGATAAAAAAAATGCCATTGCCTCTATTCACCGCGAAAGCCCTATTTTTGCATTCAAAATATGTGGATACATCGGCTTTTTTGCCGCTCTTCCGGGGCGGCCACTCAATCCGACCCTATGAAGTACCTGATTGTCGGCCTTGGTAATATTGGCTACGAATACGAAAATACGCGCCACAATATCGGTTTTTCCGTAGTGGACTATCTCGCCCGTGAGGCGGAGGTTTCTTTCAAAGAGGATACCCTGGGCGCTATTGCCCAGTTCCGGCATAAAGGCCGCACCTTCGTGCTCCTCAAACCGAATACCTACATGAACCGCAGTGGCAAGGCGGTTCGGTATTGGCTGCAAAAACAAAAGATCGAAAAGTCCAACCTGCTGGTGGTGCTCGACGACCTCAACCTGCCTTTCGGCACGATGCGGCTGCGCGGCAAAGGTAGCGACGGCGGTCACAACGGCCTCAAGGACATCGATCAGATCACCGGCGGCAACGACTATGCCCGCCTGCGCCTCGGCATTGGCAGCGAGTTCCCGCGCGGACGCCAGGTCGACTACGTGCTCAGCCCCTGGACATCGGAAGAAGCGGATAAACTACCGGAACTCTGCCAGCGCGCCGCAGAGGTCGTCAAGAGCTTCGGCGCCATCGGCCTGCAACGGACCATGAACCAGTATAATGGATGAAAACGGAACCGGACGGGAAAAGGCCTGGGTTAAATACCTGATCCTGCTGCTGCACCTCGGCGTCCTGCTCGCGTATCACCAATCCGGATACCTGGGCCATTATGGCTTCGACGACCTGCACTACGCCCAACTGGCCCACGACCTGAACCACGGGATCGTCGATTTTAACAACCACTATTCCTACCGGATCTCCATCATCGGTCTTACGGCTTTGTCTTACAAGCTTTTTGGCGTGTCGGATTTTGCCTCCGCCCTGCCGCCCTTGCTCCTCTCGGCCGGCATCCTCTCCCTGGTCTTTGCCCTTTTGAGAAACAAGCCCTGGACGACCCTCTTCGCCGGACTGTCGCTGACCACCTTCTCCAATTGGTACCTGTTCTATTCCGACAAGCTGATGCCGGATATCTACGTGGCATTTTCGGTGATGGCTGCGCTGTTTATCCTCCACAAATACAAATACGGCAGCCCAAAGAACCGGCCGGCCGGATATGCCCTGCTGTTTGCCCTGGCCTTGCTGTTCGGCTTCATTTCCAAAGGGACCATTTTGTTGGTCGCGCCTTTGCTGCTCTACCTTGCGGCAATCGATCTGATCTACAAGAGAGACCTGCGGTTCTGGGCTTATTCGGCTGTCTTTGGAGTAACCCTTCTCGCCGTATACTTTGCCGGCATCTGGTTCCTCACCGGCGATTTTGCCAAACGCTTCGAAGCGATCGTAAACAACAGCTACCTCAATCTCTGCAGTTACGACCAGCAACCCTGGAAATATCTTCTCGGAAGGATCTCCTATCAGTTCTTTAACCTTACGGTCTACGACGGGCTGTTTACGGGGTATGTTTTTGTGCTGGTTTACGTGCTCCGGCGCCGGGTGCGGGATTATTTCAGGTTCGAAACGCCATTTTCTTTCTTCCTGGTTTCCAGTGTGATCCTGTTCCTGTCGGCCAATTTCATGTCGACCTCATTTTCCGCCTATACGCCCATGTGCCTGGATCCGAGACACTATCTTTTTTTAGTACCGGTCGTTTCCATTCCCGCAGCCTCCATTCTGACAGCATTTTTAGAGAAAAAAAAAGGCGGCTATTTGCTACTTCTCCTGCTGGGTCTGCTGTCGGCGTTGTCCTTTTTCCTTCCGGGAAATGCCTTTTGGGAGCTTTTTCTCCCACTTACCGCGCTTATCCTGCTGTATTTTCTTTTCGGGAAAAGTGCGGGGGCGCGGGTGATTTTCATGCTGCTCCTTGCCCTTGTGCTGGCCATAAAACCGTTCCACAGCCTGAAATATGCCCGGAAGGTCCGCTACCGGGCGCAAAAGGAAGTGGTTTTCGATCAGATCCTGAACCGGAAAGAGGACTGCTACGTCATTACGAACGAGGTGCAGAAAAGGCTGGGCGACTACTATTCCGGATTTGAAAAAAATGGAAAGACCTTCCTGAGCTACGGGAAATTTGACCCGGATACGCTCCACGACCGGAAGATCTTGCTTCTGACGAACGGCTACACCCGCTATTTGAGCAACACCAGCCGCCAGGACCTGCCCCTTTATGCCCGGCAGATCGATCCGGCCAACCCCAGGATTTACGAAGATTCGAGCCTGGGGATGTCCATTTATGAAATGAATAAACTGGTCATTCCGGAGCGGGCCGGGCGTGAGCTGCTTCACAGCTCGAACGGATTTGAACGGGCCGTCGAATATTGGGTGCAGGACGATGATCTCCTCACTTCGGAGCCTCGCCGGGAAGGCGACCGGTCGATCCGGGTGGAAGAATTTTCTGCCACCTTTGCTTATCCGTTGGATTCCCTGCGGCTTACCAGCCGAAAAGGCTTTGTCATTTCGGGGCGGGTTTTCTGTTTTTTTCCGGATCGGCCACATGCGACCGTGGTGGTATCTGTCGAAAAAAATGGAGAAGCCTACATCTGGAAAGGCTTTCCGATCGACAAGTACATCAAGGCCTACTCCAACTGGTGGCCGGTACCCTTCTCAACGGATGTGATCAGGGGGGAGGAATTCAAGGAGGGATCCACGCTGAAGGTGTATTTGTGGAATCCGGAAAGGAAAACGGCCTGCATCGACGATTTTGAAGTTTCGATCTTCGAACTAGAATGAGCCCAACCACTCTTCCAGTACCCTCCTGAGGGTTTCGCCATGATCATCGGGGATGGCAAATCCCGGCAGTTTTTCCGTTTCTTCCAGGGCTGTTTTCAGATCGAGTTGATCCTGATCCTGGGTGTAATACCAGCCATTTTTTTGTCCAAACTCGGCCAAGTACTCCTGTTCGGGCTGGCCGGGCGTGGCGACGAGGAATGCCTTTTTGCCCATCACGGCGAGGTCCATGATCGTGCTGTAGCCTGTTCGGGAGACGATGATGCGGCTTTCGAGGATAGCCTGGTTCAATTGGTTGGAGTCCATGAAAGAGCGGACTTCCACGTGCGGGTGTGGGAAGAATTGTTCCAGTTTTTCGGGTTTACCCTGAACGATCAGGCAGTGGTAGGGTAGGGGCCCGGTTTGTTGGATAAGGAGGCGTTCCCATTCACTGCGCTGGGGTTCCGGGCCGGAGAGGATGGCGAGCACGTCGTATTTTTCCGGTCGATGGCCCGCTTGCATGCGGGTCAGGGGGCCGACGTAGCGGAGGTTGGGTAGGTGGATATGATGTGCCAGCGACCCGGAGAGATTGGTCTGGCCTTCGAAGTCAGGGATCCAGCAACTGTCGTAGCGGCGCAAGATGCGCCGGTGGAGGAAAGTAGCGATCTTGCCGATCAGGGGCGGCTGGGTCAGGATGCGGAGTTGATGGGAGAGGACCACACAGGGGGCTTTATCGGTAAAGCAGCCAAGCCGGTTGTCGGAGATCACCGCATCGATCCGGTGCTCGGAGATCCAGGATTCGATCTGGCGGTGTTCGCGGATCAGGGCCCAAACCACTTTTGGCATCTGGAGGATGAGGAAATAGAGGAGGCGTTTTCTGGGATAGCGCACATCGTAGGCCGGTAATTCCAGGGCGGGCAGATCGGGAAATTCCCTCCTGAGCAGGTCGAGGGCGCGGCCATCGGAAGCGAGCCAGACTTCGTGTCCTTGTTGTTGTAGTTCGTGGATAATAGGGATGCAGCGGGTGGCGTGACCCAGGCCCCAATTAAGGGGGGCGATGAGGATGCGTTTGGGGGATTTCATCCCGAAATTTCGATAAAGTTTGGAAAGTTTTTAAGTTTATAAGGGTATAAGTTTTTCTCATCAAAAACTTATACCCTTATAAACTTAAAAACTAAAAAACCATCATGAAAATTCGGGCCCGATATCCACGCTACCTCTTGCTTCTCCTCCTTCTCGCGATCCTCTTCCTCAGCTGCAAAGCCTACGAATGCGGTTGTCCCTGATCAATTGAGGCGGATCTCTTCATCGTTGTTGTCAAAAAACCGGTATTCGGTCAATTGAAGATCGGCGGAAGGCCGGATGCGGATCCATTTATACAGGCTCAGGTACCATTTTATCTGTGGACTGGGAAGGCCTTTTTTGAGGTACGCTTCGATATAGGGATGCGTCTTCAGGGTCAATTGGGTTTTCGGGTGGGCCTGGAGGATAAAACGGAGATCGCGTTCGATCTCGTCGGTCAGGAGGATGGAAGGATTGATCTTTCCGGTGCCGTTGCAACTGGGACAGATCTCGGCAGTATTGATCTTGACCTCGGGACGAACCCGCTGGCGGGTGATCTGCATGAGGCCGAATTTGCTCAGGGGGAGAATGGTATGTTGGGCGCGGTCTTTTTTCATAAAGTCCCGCATATCTTTGAAGATGCGTTGTTTATGATCCTTGTTGCGCATATCGATAAAATCGATGATGATAATGCCCCCGATGTCGCGCAGGCGCAATTGGCGGGCGATTTCCTCGGCTGCTTCCAGATTGACGTTCAGAACGGCTTCTTCGGCGTCGTTGCTACTGAGCTTATGCCCGCTGTTCACATCAATGACGTGCATGGCCTCGGTCGATTCAATGACCAGATAGGCTCCGCTCGGCATGGTAGCGGTTTTGCCGAATGCCGATTTGATCTGGCGGGTCACCCCAAACGTTTCGAAGATCGGTTTGCGGTTTTTATGCAGGCTGACGATGTCGACCTTATCGGAGGCGAAGGAATGCAGGTAGCTCCGGATGTTCTGATAGAGCTGTTTGTCGTTGACCACGATCCGGTTGAACGAATCGTTGAGGATGTCGCGCAGGATACTCGAGGCCTTGTCCAGTTCGCTGAGCAGTTTTGCCGGCGGTTTGGCGTTGGGGAGTTGCTCGAAGATATCCTCCCACTTTTCCATCATCATCTTGAGTTCCTCGTGGAGGTCGGAAGCGTTTTTACCTTCGGCGGCGGTGCGAACGATCACCCCGAAATTCTTGGGCTTGATGCTTTCGATGAGCACTTTGAGCCGTTTGCGCTCTTCGGAGTTGGAGATCTTTTTCGAAACGGCGACCACGTCGTTGAAAGGGGTGAGCACGAGGAAACGACCGGGAATGGTAATTTCGCAGCTCAGGCGGGGTCCTTTGGTTCCGATGGGTTCTTTGAGGATCTGAACAAGGATGGGTTGCCGGCGGGCGAGGACCTCATCGATCTTTCCCGTTTTCACGATCTCCGGTTCCATCTTGAACTGGTCGAGCTTGTGGGTTTGGATCGCTTTCGTCAGGGCGTTATTGGTAAACTTGAGGAGGGATTTCAATTTCGGCCCCAGGTCGGTATAATGGAGGAAGGCGTCTTTGCCGTGTCCAATATCGACGAAAGCCGCATTCAGGCCGGGCATAAGCCGCCTGATCCGGCCGAGAAAAATATCCCCTACGGTGAAGTTCGTATTCGTTTTTTGATGGTGCAGCTCGACCAACCGGGAGTTTTCGAGCAGCGCGATCTCTACTTCCGTAGGTGTGGAATTAATAATAAGTTCTTTTTCCACGCAACATGTGCTTTAAATGGCCATTGAGGATGGGCCAATCCGTTTTTCCGGCGTATCGGGAAAGGTTGCGGGAAGTAGAATGGGGTTTCGGCTATGAAGGAAGAGGATGACCTGTATAGAGGTCGACGTGTGCGACTGGACCCGTATGCGGTTGGCACAAGCACAACCAGGAGGGCAGTCGAAATTTCTTTGCGATCAGGAGCCAGAACGATCAATCTACATATGCCGGCAACTTTCAGTCGGCCAGAAAGAATACAAATGAAACCACATCCAGGTTGAAGAAACGAGGGGTTTAATTGAGCAGGCCACAGGCGCAATGCTGGGGCCTGCCCAACCCACACTAGCGGTTCTTCTTCTTATGGCGATTCTTGCGCAAACGCTTTTTACGCTTGTGCGTTGCGATCTTGTGCCGTTTCCGTTTTTTTCCGCAAGGCATGTTATCGAATTTAATGTTTCAAAAAAAATGATCATTTGTTTCATCCCGGGACGGAAGGGGCGAAGCGCGCCTTCTATCTCAGTTATTTTCTTGGCACCGGTTCAGGCAAAAATCAGCCCGTTGGGTGTTGCCGGTTTCCCGGTTGGCTTGTTCCAGCAGGCACCAGGCGTTTCGGTTGTCCGGATTGAGTTCGACGACCCGGTCCAGTCGTTGGATGGCCCGATCCCATTGTCCGGTCCGTATGGCCAGGCGACCGAGCTGAAAGAGCACGGATGGGTTGTCGGGGTTTTGGGTATCCAGTTCCCGGAGCATCAAAATGCCCTTCATCGGATTGTCGGACGGAGGAAAATCGGTATAGACCAGCGCCAGATTGAGCCGGTAAGACAATTCTTCCGGATCCAACGAAACCGCGCTTTCAAAGGCATTCAGCGCCCTGGATGCGCAGAACTGCCGGTCTTTATCGGCTTTGGCCTGTTGGGTGCACAGCATATACGTCGTGCCGGCGATGCCCCAGGCCGGGGCGCTTTCTTCCAGATTGGCCACTTCTTCGGCATAATAGCCGGCAACGGCGGCTTCCCCCAGTTCGTACCATCTACTGGAAAGGGCCTTATTGGCCTCGATCCGCAAACTGTCGTCCCCGGCTTCCTTCAGCGCTGACTCCAGGGTCAGGATGTCGCCGAGGTCCGCGGCTGCAAGCCTGGATTTGGCCGCTGCCAACAAGGAAGAGATATCCGTGCTTTCAATCGTAATCGCCCTCGACTTTTCGATGGCATGTTGGGAAGGCGGTTTAGTATCGCAGGTGAAGTATAAGAGAAAAAACAGCCCAGCAGCCAAAGTCAGTACACCAATTTGTAATTTGGTCATAATTGCCGGGTTTACCTGCTCGATTAATCCTCACCCTCGTCCTTCGGCAGGGAGTTTACCTTATCCTTTACCTGCTCGACGAATACTTTGGCCGGCTTGAATGCCGGGATAAAGTGTTCGGGTATCTCAATCGCTTTGTTCTTCTTGATGTGCCGGCCGATCTTCTTGGCCCGTTTCTTGATTATAAAACTTCCGAAACCACGGATATATACGTTTTCGCCATCCGTCAATGAGCCCTTAACCTCTTTGAAAAAGGCTTCCAGGGTTACGAGAACATCCACCTTCGGGACGCCGGTTTTCTCAGAAATCGCTGTTACGAGGTCGGCTTTTCTCATCGTTATTCGTTGATTTATAAAAGATTATATGGTTTTCTGGTTCAGCTAAGGAGATGCAAATTTCTAAATTTTTTACTTAAAAGGGAATATCTATCTGACTTATTTTTCTTTTTTTTCTAATACTCAGGCCTTTATGCGTGGAATTTGCTTTTTTTTATACTACCTTTCGTCGATTCTAAATTGATATTCAGTTAGTTGCAGGATGGTCGCCGGACTTGGGCTTTCTACTTTCCCGGCAATTGATATCTTTGCACTGCTTTATACAATACTGTTCCTTCAACATCCCACTCATGCTATACTCTATGACAGGCTTCGGCCGGGCAAGCCGTTCCTACGGTGATAAACTGATCTCCGCCGAGGTCCGTTCGCTCAACAGCAAGTTTTCCGATCTGCGGTTCAAAGTGCCGTCCAATTTTAGAGAACGGGAGCAGGAGATCCGCCGCCGGATCTCCGAACGCACCGAACGCGGAAAGATTGATGCGGTGGTAGATGTCAAATCGGTGCAGGGCGAAGACGGCTATACGATCAATGAACCCCTGTTCCGAAAGTACTACCGGGAGATCGAGGGACTGTCTAAAGAGCTGGGTATCGAGAAAGGAGATATTGTCCAGACCATCCTGCGCATCCCCAACGTCGTGGCCGGCGAAGAACGCGAGATCGACGAGGAAGAGTGGGCTACGATTATGAGTGTGGTAGAGGAAGCGCTCGATCAATTCGACCAGTTTCGGCTCACCGAAGGCGCTGCCATGGAAATCGACCTTCGCGAACGCATCGGTAATATCCTCGACCAGCTGCAGAAAGTACCTCCTTTTGAACTGGAACGCATGGATCGCCTCCGCCAACGCCTTCGCCAAAACCTCGACGAATTTATGGGCAAGGAAAACGTCGACGAGAATCGCTTCGAGCAGGAAGTCCTGTTCTACCTCGAAAAAATGGATATCACCGAGGAAAAAGTGCGCCTGGAGCAACATTGCCAGTTCTTCCTGGAACAACTCGAAACCCAGGTCATGGTGAAAGGGCGCAAACTCAGTTTTATCAGTCAGGAAATGGGCCGGGAGATCAATACCCTGGGCGCCAAAGCCTATTCGGCTGAGATCCAGCGGCTCGTCGTCGCCATGAAGGACGAGCTCGAAAAGGTCAAAGAACAAGTAGCTAATATTTTATAAAAAATGTAAATATGTCTTTGGAGGCTGTCTCAAAAGTCGCTTACGCTCCTTTTGAACCAATAATTATTTTCTTTGTGGATTGAATTTAAAAAATTGCAGCGCAATTTTTTAAATTCAATCCACAAAGAAAATTTCATTGGCTGGGTCAAAACGACGAAGGAGTTTTGAGACAGTCCCTAAAGATCTTTTCTCAATGGAAGAATTCGAGGGAAAACTCATCATTTTCACAGCGCCCTCCGGGGCCGGAAAAACGACGATCGTACATCATTTGCTGGATTCCTTTCCGCAACTGGCCTTTTCCATTTCGGCGACCAGCCGCTCCAGACGACCCACTGAGTCGGAGGGACACGATTATTATTTCATCCCCCCGACCCGGTTTAAGGACCTCATCGATCAGGGCGCTTTCCTGGAATGGGAAGAGGTGTACGAAAACCAGTTTTACGGCACCCTCAAAAGCGAGGTCGAACGCCTCTGGGCCGAAGGAAAACACATTGTATTCGATATCGATGTGAAAGGGGCGATGAACCTCAAAAGCCAGTTTCCGGGGCGCACCCTGTCCGTATTCGTCAAACCGCCTTCCCGGAATACCCTCGCCAAGCGCCTGCGCAACCGGCGTACCGAATCGCCCGAACAAGTGCAGGCCCGCATCCAGAAAGCAGAGGAAGAGCTGCGGTTTGAGAACCAATTCGACGTCGTGCTGGTTAATGATGTGTTGAGCCGGGCCTTACAGGAGGCCGAGGCCATCGTCACTGAATTCCTTGGTATTCAACGATAAATCCCGATGGAGACCTTGACCACTCGCGGAATTACCATCAGCGTAGAAACTTATTATCAGGAGGAGCATTCCCGGCCGATCGAGCAAAAGCACGTGTTCGCCTACCGGATCACTATTGAAAACCAAAGCGCTGACACCGTCCAGTTGCTCCGCCGGCATTGGTATATCTTCGATTCCATCGGTTTAACCCGCGAAGTGGAAGGGGAGGGGGTGATCGGTCAGCAGCCGGTGCTCCAACCTTCCGAATCCCATCAATACACCTCCTGGTGTCCGCTTATGACCGAGATCGGCAAAATGTACGGCACCTTCCTCATGGAAAAAGAAGACGGCACGACCTTCCGGGCGCGTATCCCGGAATTCCAGTTGATCGCTCCACAGAAGATGAATTGATTCTTGTTGAGCAATGATGTGTCGCGGGTCACGAGTTTGCGACCACTGCGATACACTTCAACTCGATCGCGATCGGCGTCGGCAAACTGTCGATCCCCACCGTGGTGCGGCAGGGCTGATTATCCTTGAAATATTCGGCGTAGATGCGATTGTAGGTGTGAAAATCGCGCTGCATATTGGTGAGGAAAACAGTGACGTCGACCAGATCCTCCCAGCGGGCCCCGCTGGCTTCAAGGACGGCGCGGACGTTTTGGAACACGGAGTGGCACTGCGCTTCAAAATCAAACTCCTCGAAATTACCGCTGGTACTTTGCTTTAGCCCCGGGACCCCGTTGGTCTTCGGATCGCGCGGGCCGATACCGGAGAGAAACAACAGATCGCCCACGCGGCGGGCATGCGGATAGAGCCCCACGGGCTTAGGGGCATTGGAGGCGTCGATGCGTTCGGACTTGGACATAATTCGATTGAATTTTTACAAAACTAATCACTAGTCACCAATCACCAATCACCAGTTCGTCTAAGTTTCCCTTCCATTCGTTGAAAATCTCCTCTTTTCAGACAACCAAAGCCCCTGCTTCGCGTTCTAATGCGTGTCTGAATTTTTTCCCTGATTATCCAAAACAGATCTACATGAACTTGCTCCGAAAGGCCATTTTTCTTGGCTCTCTTTTTTTACTGGCCATTCCGGGGTTTTCCCAGCAAAAATTCACCATCAGCGGGAAAGTCACCGATGCAGAAAACGGCGAAACCCTGATCGCAGCTACGGTCTATGCCCCGCTTCAGAGCGAAGGCGCCAATACCAATGAATACGGTTTCTACTCCCTGACCCTGCCGGGGGGCGACTCCGTACGGCTGGAATTCAGCTACGTGGGATTTCAGAATGTGGTCCGCACCGTTTTTCTCGATAAAAATATCACCCTCGATGTGGAGATGGGCTCGGGTATTCAGCTCCAGGAGGTGGTCGTCAAGGCGAATTCCTACCGCGAGCAGATCCAGTCCACCGAGATGAGCGTAGAGAACATCTCCATGCGCGAGGTCAAGGCCGTACCGGTATTGCTCGGCGAGAGCGATATCATCAAGACCATCCAGCTCAAACCTGGCATTCCTTCCGGGGCGGAAGGAACCACAGGCCTTTACGTGCGCGGCGGGGGCTCCGACCAGAACCTCATCGTGCTGGACGAAGCCCTGGTCTACAACGCCAACCACCTCTTCGGCTTTTTCAGTACTTTCAACTCCGATGCCGTAAAAGATGTGAAACTCTACAAGGGCGGTTTCCCCGCTCAATACGGCGGCCGGCTTTCCTCCGTGATCGACGTCAAACTGAAAGAGGGGAATAATAAGGAGTTCGCCGGCCAGGGCGGTCTGGGCCTCATCGCCAGCCGCCTTACGCTCGAAGGACCCATTCAGAAGGGCAAATCCTCCTTTATCGTCTCGGGCCGCCGTACCTATTTCGACCTGATCACGGCGCAGATCAACAAGGCCAATGCGGGCAAGGATAACTACAACCCCATTCCCGACTATTATTTTTACGACCTCAACGCCAAACTGAATTTCGAGCTGGGCCCCAAAGACAAGCTCTTCCTGAGCGGCTACTTCGGCCGCGATGTGTTCGGCTTCGACGGCGGGTTTTTCAACTTCGATTTCTATTGGGGAAATGCAACGGGTACGGCCCGCTGGAACCACCAGTTCGGCCCCAAACTCTTTTCCAATACCACCTTCACCTTCTCCGATTATAAATACAATATCGCCAACAAGATCTCGGACTTCTCCTTCGAACTGGGTTCCAATATTCAGGATGCCAACCTCAAGACCGACTTTTACTTCGCGCCGACCAATAAGCACACCGTTCGGTTTGGAGGCAGCGCGACCTACCACCAGTTTACTGTGGGCCGGTTGAAGGCCGGCAGCAAGGACGGCGTGGTCGCTTTCGAGGCCGGACAGGATTTTGACGGGCTGGAAATGGGCGTTTACGTCTCCGACGAATGGGAGCCCTCCGAACGGCTGGCCCTGAACGCGGGTCTGCGCCTGAGCGGTTTCCAGAATGGCGATGCCTTTTACACCGGATTGGAGCCCCGCCTGGCCGGCGTCTATAACGTCACCCCGCTTTTTTCGGTGAAAGCCAGCTATGCCCGGATGTATCAATACCTGCACCTCGTGTCCAACTCGGGCGTATCGCTGCCCACTGACGTGTGGTATCCCTCCACCGGACATGTGAAACCCCAGCGTTCCGACCAGGTGGCCGCCGGAGTGTCCTTTGCGGTGGGCGACTGGTTTATGGTCACCAACGAATACTACTACAAGTGGCTCGACAATCAACTCGACTTTATCGACGGCGCCGAACTGTTCGCCAATAGCGACCTGGAAGGCGAATTCGCCATTGGGAAAGGGTATGCCTACGGATTAGAGGTCCAGTTGGAAAAGACGACCGGCCGCCTCACGGGCTGGATCGGCTATACCCTGGCCCGCATCCGCCGGGGCGAGTTTCAACCCCTGCGTTCGGATGCCGTTTTCGGGGAAGGCGACGCCTATTTCTCTCCGCGCTACGACCGAACGCACGACATTTCGGTGGTGGCTATGTACGAGATCAGTCGACGTTGGCAAGTGAGCGCCACCTGGGTCTACGGCTCGGGCGACCTCTACTGGCTGCCGCCCGGGCGCTTCTCTTTCCAGGATGTCCCCGGCGCTCAATTTCAGGCCCTGGTGCCCGTCTATGAAAATCGAAACAACTACCGCCTGATCCCCTATCATCGGCTCGACCTGGGCGTGACCTGCCGCTTCTTCCCAAAATGGGGGGAGAGCGATCTGACCATCAATGTCATCAACGCCTACGATCGCCGCAATGCCTTTTTCATCTACCTCGAACCCGAATTCCAGGAGGTGAATACCGGCGGGTCGACCATCCAGATCCCCCAACGCATCGCTGCCCGGCAGGTGTCGCTGTTTCCGATCCTGCCGAGCATCACGTATAATTTTAAATTTTAAGAGGGGGTACACTGATTTATTAAGATCATTTATGATTGATTATGATCTTAATAAATCATAAAAAGATCCTAAAAATCAGTGTCCAAAAAAGATGTCATGAAATTCCTAAAATTGTTAATTGTATTTGCCGGTGGGCTGATCTTTCTCACCTCCTGCAATCTCGAAAAAGAGATCGACCTCAAATTGCCCGAATACGAAGGCCAGCTCATCGTCGAGTGCTACCTGGAGCCCGGCAAGCCCTTCAACCTGCTGCTGACCGAGAGCACCGGCTTTTTCGAACCCTTCTCCACCGATGTCGATCAGTTTTTGAACCAGATCCTGGTGAACGATGCCCAGTCGGTCGAGATCGAACACGGTGGACAAACCTACACCTTGCAGCAGGGGATCTTCTTCGACTTCGAAACGAAGAAACTTTACAACTACCAAAACCCCGAATTGGTGCCGGCGGATTACGACCAGGATTTTAAACTCCGCATCACCACTGCAAAGGGGAAGACCATTACCGCACAGACCCGTATTCTGCCCGTCGTCCCGATCGACAGTGTCGTGGTCAAGTGGAATGATTCAGACACCCTGGCCTTCGTGCTGACCTATCTGACCGACGATCCGGCTCAGGACGACTACTACCGCCGGATGATCCATCAATCGAGCCTCGACAGTACGGCCTTGCAGGATTTCGCAACCTCCGACCGGCTGGTGGAGAACGGGGTGCTGCTTTTCGGCACCGCCCCCGATTTTGCCGTAGGCGACACTATTATTAATACGATCTTCCACATCGACCGGGCCTATTACGAGTTTTTCGGGAGTGTGCAGAATGCCATTATTGCCGGAACGAGCCCTTTCGGTTCGCCGGGTAAGCTGATCGGCAATGTGGAAGGAGATGCCGGTGCGGTGGGGATCTTTACAGGGTTGAGCTATGACCGGGTGGTGACCATCATCCAAAAATAAGAAAGGGCCCGGCCGGGCCCTTTCTTATTTTACCCGCGGGGTGGCCGCGGCCAAAACCGCGAAATTCCCTTTGTGATTTCCGCATACCCCGGCTTGTTCGCCAACTGCCGCTTCTCCATCATGGGCAGGGTGACAAAGTGGAACATGGCCCACATCGCCACACAGCCGGTGATCGTCCACCAATAGGACAGATCGGCAGCAAGGCCCAAAATGCCGAGCCCGATCCAGAACGATACTTCCCCGAAGTAATTGGGGTGGCGCGACCAGCCCCAAAGCCCTCCCGTGAAAACCTTCCCTTTATTGGCTGGGTCATTGGCCCATTTATACCGCTGGTTGTCGGAAAAGAACTCAAAAGCGATGCCGGTCAGGGTAACCAATACGCCGAACAGGTCGAGGAGGTTGACCGGGTTGTTCGGGATGGCCATGGCCTGGTAGAGCGGAGTACAGCCCAGGAATACCATGATGGTGGGAAAGGTGTGCAGACCAATAAAACTGACCAGCCAATAGGCTTTGCCCGATTGCTGGGCGAGCTGCACGTAGCGCCAGTCCTCGTGGTGCAGGCCCTGCCAGCCGCGAACCCAGTTGCCCGTGAGCCGGAATGCCCACAGGAATACCAGCACAAATGCCAGGTTCAGACGGAGGGGATTAGCCCCGCTCTCCATCCCCAGCCATCCCAGGTAGGCCGCGATGAATACGGGGATCACGCTCCAATACGGATCGTAAAAACTTGAATTTTTAAATACATAGGAAAATCCGAAGACGATCACCGTTGCCGCTATATCGGCTATCCCCACGACAACTAAAGGGTGATAACCTTGCTGATGGAACCCTTGTCCCACCCAATACCCGGCCCCCAGGGCCAGCAGGTAAGAAAGGGCGATCCAGGCGAAAGCGGTGGTACGGGACTTTTCAGAGGAGTGTGTAAGTATTGGCATAGGCTATCGGGTTGATGCAGCGTTAGATTTTGGCGGCAAAATAATAAAGTGTGGCCATGTTCCGGGCAAAAATACCCCTTCTTTCATACCAGATTTTTGCGCGGGACCTCAAAAATGAGGAAAGGAAGTTATATATTCGGTACGAGTAAAAAAGTGGTTGATGGATCCCTAGAGGTGGTCTTTCTTCGAACTCGCATTGTTATATGTATACACTTTCACAAAATCAACCTAAGTATGAAACTTTTTACAAGATTGCTTCTTATTTCCTTATGCCTTCTTGGATGGGGAGCCGCCCAGGCCCAGGCGACGACCTATACAGGAATGGTTACGGATGAGGGTGGCGAACCTCTTATTGGAGTCAACATTCTGAATACCAGGGACGCAACAGGTACTATTACTGATTTTGATGGTCGTTATGAGTTACGGGCGAACGTGGGAGATACCGTTATCTTGTCCTACACCGGATACGAATCAATGACCTACGTCCTGGGGGCCTTGACGACCTTGG
>JACJYD010000004.1 GCA_020636275.1 Lewinellaceae bacterium
CATTCGATCTGCGGCGTTTCGTAGTCGTATACGCTCACCTCCACTTCACAGACCGAAGCGTTGCCCGCTACATCCGTCACTTGCAGGTAGGCCGTAACCGTAGTTCCAGCCATCGAGCAGTCTACATCTACCTCATCCTCCCAGTTCTCGCCATCCAGGCTCACCAGTTTGGTATCCAGTCCGCAGTTGTCCATGCTGTTGATATCCAGCATCGACGGCGTGATCTGCGCGTATCCATCGCCATTGAGCACCGCATCCATCTCCTCGATACACATGGCCACCGGTGCTTCCGTATCCTCTACCGTATAAGTTACCACGCAGAACTTCGAGTTGCCTGCATCGTCCGTCACCGTCCAGGTCACCGTCGTCTCACCTACCGGCAGCAATGCGCCGTTCAGCGTCCACAGGTGCGGAGCGGACAGGTAATCGTGCTTCATCGTAGCGTGGCAGTTGTCGTTGAAAGTCGGATCCAGGCTAAAGTCAGTTACGTGGTAACCGCAGATGCCCGGGGTATTTTCCAGTTCCGTGGCCACGTTGTCGCACATGATCGTCGGATCTTCGTCGTCGATCAGCGTCAGCGTTACCTCACAGCTCGATTCGTTACCAGCGTAGTCGATAGCCGAGATGGTCACTTCCATCTCATCGCCATGCTGACCGTCAAACGTGCTGTAAGCTTCCGGTGACTGGGTAATGATGATACCCTGGCCGGCCAGTTCGAGCAGTGCGCGATCCAATACTTCAGTGAACTCGGTGTCTGCATTGGTGCAGAGCGGGCCGCCAAGGCGGAAGGTCCATCCGAAGTAGATGATCTCACCACCGGCGCCTTTAGGCATCCATGCTACCGTCGTACCACCGTTGGTGCTCATCTGGTAGATCTTCTTACCGGTAAACGGTACGTTTGCTACCGTCTGGGTTGCGAAGTGGTGGTTGATCGAGGTCGGGCCATTCTGGAAGGCCGTGTACAGGGCATTGCCCAGGTTCAGGTAGCTGATGTTGCCGTTGTAGCAGCAGTCTTCCACCAGACCGAAGCCATAAAGGTGGTTGAGCGTAGTAGCTGCGTTGTTCGGACCGGAACCGCCACCGAAGGTGAGCAGTTTACCGCCGTTTTCAGCGACGAAGGTGACCAAAAGGTCTTCTACGCTCGCCGGCATGTCAGCCAGGAAGTCATCGTTGCCTTCCATCGTCGGCAGCACCAGGATGTTAGCCTGAGCCAATGCATCCGACCACTGATCGAAGTCCTCCAGGCGATCGATAAGGATAACCTGGAATCCGCGGTTGATCAGGTGCTGGCGTACATTGTAAGCTTCGCCGTCACAGTTGGCTTGTGTATCTACATAACCTTCATCATAGAACAGTGCGACCGCAGGCAGGTCTTCCGTAGCGCAGTTGTCACCAACTACTACATCGTCCGTCAGACGCGGTACTTCACCGGAGCAGTCGCCCGTACCGTTCGAGCTGGTCAGCACGTCTTCGTCCTGAGCACATTCGTAGAATACCGGAGCTTCTGCATCCACTACCCGTACCTGGAAGGAACACTCGACAAAGTTGCCGGCGTTATCCGTGATCTGGTAGGTCACCTGGGTGTTGCCCAAGCCGAAGACCTGACCTGAATTCGGTCCTTCGATCTGTACGATGAACCAGTCGGGGCAGTTATCTACGCCAAGCGGGTAGGTGTATTCCACAGCCGCGCCGCAAATCGTCGGATCATTTTCTACCACGATGTTGTTCGGGCAGGTGATCGTCGGGTTCTGAGCATCTTCGATCGTGATGGTGAACGCACAAGCTGCCTGATTACCAGCGCCGTCCGTTACCAGGTACGATTCGGTGTAGGTGCCACCGTATTGGAAGTAGTTCGGACCGGCGCCCAGACCGCTTTGCAGCGTCGTCAGTACCCAGTCGCAGTTATCCGTTCCTTCGGGAGCTTCATAGCTCAGCGTTACGCCGCACGGACCTTGCGATTCGATGGTGGCGTTGCCTTCTTCAATGAATGCTACTTCACCGTTCGGCGTTACCGTCATTACGATCTCAATATCATCCGGACAAACGATCACCGGATCTTCCGTATCGATCACCGTCACGAAGAACTGACATTCTGCGTAGTTGTCAGCATCATCTTCAGCTTGCCACAGCACTTCCGTCGTACCGACCGGGAAGGTCGAGCCGCTTTCCAGGCCGTTGACCAGCGTCAGGTCCAGATTATCATCGCAGTTATCCGAGAAGATCACAGCGTATTCGTAAACAGCACCGCAGACACCCGGATCGTTTTCGATCGTCACATCAGCCGGGCAGTAATCCACTTCCGGATCTTCGTCGTCGACGATCAGTACGGTCATCGAGCAGCTGGCTTCGTTACCAGCAGCGTCTACTACCGTCCAGGTGATCTCCGTTTCGCCTTCCGGCAATACTTCGCCATTGAGGCTCGACTCATCGTTCAGGTCGTTGCTCAGCGTCAGGCCGGAGCAGTTATCCCATGCCGTAGCATCCAGGATACCACCTTCTACTGCGTAGCTGCAAACACCGTCGTCCGTACCGAAGGTCACAAAGCTGAACGGACATTCGATATCCGGATTCTGCATGTCTTCTACCTGAATGGTGAAGGTGCACTCGGTCGTGTTGCCGGCATCATCCGTTGCGCGGTAGCCGATCGTTTCGACCGTACCTACTTCGATGTAGGAACCCGGGGTCGGACCATCAAACAGTTCAACTTCCAGTTCGACGCAGTTGTCGAATGCTACCGGTTGTGCCCACCATACGTTGGCCCCGCACTTATCCACATCGTTGTTTACGATGAAGTTACCCGGGCAGTTCTGGAAGTAAGGTTCTTCCGTATCATCGATCGTGATGGTCACATCGCAGCTGCCGATGTTGCCGTTCACGTCAATTACCATAATCGTTACGACTACGAAGTCGCCATTTTGGCTACCAAAGTCGAGGCCGGCAACCGGGTTCTGGCCGATCCAGGCCACACCGCAGTTGTCTTCTTCGTCGTTGATCAGGCTGACCAGATCCGGAACGAGGTCGTCACAACCATCAACCGTCATGTCATCCGGGCAGGTGAAGGTCGGAGCGAGATTGTCCTCAACCGTTACCGTAGCCACGCAATGAGCGCTGTTGAAGGAAGCGTCGATACCCGACAGGATGACGTTGTTGTCGCCTACATCTTCGCAGTCGAAGTAATTCTTGCTAACATCCAGTTTCAGGGAGCAGTTATCATAGCTGCCGCCGTCAACCATATCTGCATTGATTTGTGCATCACCATTTTCATCCAGGTATACCGTGATATCCTGGCAAACCATGGTCGGATCCTGTACGTCGTATACATCGATATCGAAGCTGCAGGTAATGGTATTGCCTGCTGCATCGGTTGCCGTGTATTCAACAGTATAAGTAGTACCTACTTCCAGGTAATCACCCGGAGCAGGACCGTCGGTCAATTCTACATCGAGTTCAACGCAGTTGTCGAAGGCCACCGGTTGTGCCCACCATACGTTGGCACCACACTGGTCGACATCGTTGTTAACCGTGAAGTCATCCGGGCAGTTCTGGAAGTACGGAGCTTCCGTATCTTCGATAGTCACCGTCACTTCGCAGGTGGCCACGTTGCCGTTCACATCTTCCACAGAAACCGTCACCACGACGAAATCACCGTTTTCCTGACCAAAGTCGACGCCGGCAACCGGATCCTGCGTGATGGAAGCTACACCGCAGTTGTCTTCAGCGTCAACAACCTGGCTTACCAGATCCGGAACGAGGTCGTCGCATCCGTCAACTACCTGATCGGCCGGGCAGGTGAAGGTCGGAGCCATGTTGTCTACCACGGTAACCGTAGCCACGCAGAAGGAAGCGTTGCCGGAAGCATCGTAACCCAACAGCGTTACATTGTTGTCACCTACATTTTCGCAGGTAAAGGCATCTTCATCGATCGACAGATCTACGTTATAGCAGTTGTCGTAGCTACCGCCATTCACAGCACCGGCCGTGATCGAAACATCACCGTTTTCATCCAGGTATACCGTGATATCCTGGCAAACCATCGTCGGCTCCTGAACATCAACCACATTTACGTTGAATTCGCAGAGGATCGTGTTGCCGGCAGCGTCGGTTGCCGTATAAGAGACGGCATAAACCGGACCAACTTCCAGGTAGTCACCCGGAGCGGGGCCGTCGGTCAGTTCCACATCCAGTTCGACGCAGTTGTCGAAAGCTACCGGTTGTGCCCACCATACGTTGGCGCCGCAGAGGTCGACGTCGTTGTTGACGGTAAAGTCATCCGGGCAGTTCTGGAAGTAAGGATCTTCCGTATCCTGGATCGTCACCGTCACTTCGCAGGTGGCTTCGTTACCATTGACGTCTTCAACGGTGATGGTCACCACTACAAAGTCGCCATTCTCCTGACCGAAGTCGGTACCGGCAACCGGGTTCTGCTCGATGTAAGCAATGCCGCAGTTATCCCATACATTCGACACCTGGCTTACCAGATCCGGAACGAGGTCGTCGCATCCGTCTACGATCTGATCGGCCGGGCAGGTAAAGGTCGGAGCCGTATCGTCGACCACCGTTACCGTAGCAACACATTGTGCTTCGTTTCCGGAAGGATCGACACCCGTCAGCGTAACGTTATTATCACCTACATTGTCACAGTTGAAATCGCCGTTATCAATGCTCAATTCCACGTCGCAGTTGTCGTAGCTGCCGCCATCAACGTCATCATCCGTAATAGAAGCTTCGCCGTTCATGTCAAGATAAACCGTGATATCCTGGCACTGCATGGTCGGAGCAGTATTGTCGTATACGTCAACGGAGACTTCGCAGGTCGAGGCATTGCCGGCTTCGTCCGTTACCAAGAGGGTCATGGTTACCGTTAAACCGGCATCGTCACAATCTACATACTGGGAAACGTCATAACCGTCGCCGCGGCCGATCAGAATTTCGACAGGACCGCAGTCATCCCAGCTTTCGTTATCAGCCATTGCAGCCGTTACCTGGAACAAGCCATCGGCATCCAAGATAGCATCCAGTTGATCCTGGCACTGGGCTACCGGCGGCGTGGTATCATCAACGGATACATTCACTTCACAGGTCGACACGTTACCGTTCACATCGGTTACGGTGATAGTCACCACGATCTCCTGTTCGTTCATATCTCCAAAGTCAGTGCCGGCAACCGGGTTCTGCGTGATGGATTCCACTCCGCAGTTGTCTTCAGCTTCCACATCACCGGTCAGATCCGGGATCTGCAGGCCGCAACCTTCCAGCACTACATCGTCGGCGCAAGTGATGATATCCGGAGGCAGGTTGTCAACTACCGTCACCGTGGCAACGCAGTTGGCTTCATTGCCGGAAGGATCGGCGCCGTACAAGGTGACGTTGTTGTCACCAACATTATCGCAAGTAAAGAAGTCATTATCGATAGCAAGTTCGAGGTCACAGTTGTCGTAGCTACCACCGTCCACATCTTCAGCGGTGATCGACACTTCTCCGTTCTCATCCAGGTATACCGTAATATCCTGGCAAACCATGGTCGGAGCATCCAGATCGTAAACATCGACCGTCAGTTCACATTCGGTAGCATTGCCTGCTTGATCCGTAACCAACAGCGTCATCGTCACAAACCCGGTCAGTGCATCTTCGCAATCAACATACTGAGAAATGTCATAACCAGCGCCGCGGCTGATCAGGATCTCAACCGGGCCGCAGTCGTCCCAGCTCTCCTGGTCGGCCATAGCAGCCGTTACCTGGAACAAGCCATCAGTACCGATTATAGCGTCGAGTTGTTCCTGGCAGCTAGCCACCGGAGGCGTCGTATCTTCAATGGATACGGTCACTTCGCAAGTCGAAGCGTTGCCGTTCACATCGGTAACGGTCAGCGTAACAACCAGTTCCTGGCCGTCCTGAGTGCCAAAGTTGGTGCCGGCAATCGGGTTTTGCGTGATCGATTCAACGCCGCAAGCGTCTTCAGCTTCCACACCACCGGTCAGATCCGGCAGTTGCAGGCCGCAGCCGTCCAGCACGACGTCATCGCCGCAAGCCAGAATTTCCGGAGCTGTAACGTCTACTACCGTGACGGTAGCAACGCAGCTGGCGGAATTGTCATAGATATCCGTACCCGTCAGGGTGACGTTATTGTCGCCTACGTTGTCGCAGGTAAAGGCATCGATGTCGATTTCCAGACCGGCCAGTTCGCAGTTGTCACCGCTACCGCCGTCTACATCAGCAGCCGTAATGGAGGCATTGCCATCGGCATCCAGTTCAACAGTGATATCCTGGCAAACCATATTCGGCATCTGCATGTCGTTGACAAAGATGTCAAAGTCACAGAAGGTGGTATTACCGGCGTCATCGGTTACCTTATAAGTAACGGTGTAAGGACCGCCGACAGCGAGGTAATCGCTAGGCATCGGACCGTCCCAATGTTCCAGGGTGTAGGAGCCGCAGTTTTCATTCACGGCAGGAGCCTGCCAGAACACATTGGCGCCGCACTTGTCTACATCGTTGTTCACGATGATATCATCCGGGCAAGCCAGGAGCGGATCCACTTCGTCCGTCACCTCTACTTCAAATTCACACTCGGCCGTATTGCCGGAAGCATCCGTAGCGATCAACGTCACCGTATAGGTGCCCGTGGTGAGGGTCGTGTTTTCTACAGGGATCTGCTCAACGTCTACGTCACCACAGTTGTCAGTCGTAATGGCATCGTCCTCGTAGCTGGGAAGTTTGGCCAGACAGTTGGCATTGAGGCCCAGCGGATCCGGGGAAGTCGGACATTCGATCGTCGGCGGATCGTTATCGATCACCTTGATCGTCACGTTGCAGAAGGATTCGTTGCCGTATTCGTCGGTCGATTTCCACGTTACTACGTTCACACCAACCGGGAAGCAGGAACCGCTCGGCAGACCATCCACTACTTCGTTCACCACAGGACCGAGGCAGTTGTCAATAGCTTCCGGATCTTCGTAGGTAGCTTCCACGCAGCATTCGCCATTGCCATCCGTGTAGAGGATCAGCAATTCGGGCTCGCAAGCCATCACAGGACCGTCGTCATCAACAACGGTAACCGTCCAGCTGCACATGCTTTCGTTCTCGCAGTCATCGTAGAAGTGGTATTCGATATAGTATTCACCCAGTTCCAACTGAGTTCCGCTCTCCGGACCTTCTTCCAGCTCGATGAGGATGTCTCCTTCAGCCGTGCAGTTGTCCGTAGCGCTTACTTCATATTCATAAACCGTGTAGCAAACGCCTTTGAGAGTACCAACCGTCTCGTCTTCCGGACAGGTATACACCGGAGCGAGGTTGTCTTCGACGTAGATAGTCTGCTCGCAAGGATCGGATTCATTCTCACAGTCATCGATGCCGACCCAGGTGCGAGTGATCACGTGTGCACCAACGCATTCGCCATCTTCCGTTACATCTTCGAATTCATAGGTTACTTCCGAGCAGAAGTCGGAACCAGTAGGATAACCCGTGATTTCCGGATCAGTATCGTATTCGCAATTTTCATCGGTATATACCGTGTAAACATCCGGACATTCGATGACAGGAGGCGTATCGTCGCCCAGGTGAACTTCCTGCTCACAGGTCGAGGAGTTGCCACAGTCGTCATAGGCAGTCCAGGTACGGGTCAGGTAAACTTCACCGGCACAGTCTGCTTCTCCTTCCTCATCTTCATAGGTGAAATTCGCCGGGTACATGATCATACCCGTACAGTTATCCATCGCGGTGGGGATACCCGTTTCCGTCGGGTCGATACCGTTGGGCCAATCGCAATTTTCATTGGCATCAACTTCATAGTCTTCCGGACATTCGATTTCCGGCGGCGTCACATCCTTGATATGGATGATCTGCAGACATTCGGTTTCATTGTCGCAATCGTCAACTGCCGTCCAGGTACGCTCGATCTTGGTCTCCCCGATGCACATTTCGTTCGGGCAGCACTCTTTGTCGTCGTAGCCGATCTCCGGATCATCGTCGCAGTTGTCCGTAGCCGTGGCTTCACCAAGCGTGGCCAGGTCCTCCAGGTCTACGGTCGGGTTGCAGTATGCATCCAATTCGATCGTATAGTCAGCCGGACATTCGATCTCCGGAGCTGTATGATCTTCAACTTCGATCCGCTGATCGCAGTAGGAGACATTTTCACATTCGTCGGTAGCAGACCACCAGCGGATGAAGTAGGTGTCGCCATCGCAGTCAGCTTCGATCGGTTCATCTTCATAGTCGATCGTCGGTTCGCTGGAGCAATTGTCTTCAGCCGTGGCGTAACCCAGTGCATCCGGGCTGTCGTCAAAGCTGCAATTCTCATCTTTATCGATTTCCACATCGTCCGGGCAGGAGATCACCGGAGCCGTCAGGTCTTCCACTTCGATCTCCTGTACGCAGGAATTCGAATTGCCGCAATCGTCAGTTGCCGTCCAGGTACGATATACGTACTTGTCGCAGGCGTCGCTTTCCGTTTCATCTGTATATTCAATGTCCACATCCGAGCACTCGTCTTCGGCTTCGGCCCAACCCATTGCATCCGGGCTCAGGTCGACATCGAAGCAATCTTCCGGATCGGCTTCCACATCCATGTTCGGCGGGCAGGTAATATCCGGGGGAGTGATATCCAGTACCGTTACAACCTGTTCGCATTCATCGATGTTGCCGCAGTCATCTTCAGCCGTCCAGGTACGCGTGATGGTCATGGAACCGGCGCAGATCTCTTCGACCAATTCGTCCATCTCCACATCGACGTCGTCATCGCAGTTATCAGTAGCGGTAGCGTAGCCTACTTCTTCAAAATCATATGCATCGTTGGCGCAATCTTCTTCCGAGTAAACCGTCACATCGGTCGGGCACTTCAGAACCGGCGCCTTCTTGTCTTTCACCTGGATGACCTGCACACAGGTCGCTTCATTTTCACACCAGTCAATAGTCGTCCAGGTACGAACGATCGTATAGTTATGATCGCAATTACCTTCTACGATCAGGTCTTTGAAGTCGACAGACGGTTCCGGATCGCAGTTGTCATCAGCTTCAGCTTCACCCAATGCATCGGGGCTCGTATCCATTTCACAGCTGATGTACATGTTGCCCATATAGCTGGCCGGGCAAGTGAGTTCCGGAGCTTCATCATCGATCACGGTGATGTATTGCTTCAGTTGAGAAACATTTTCGCATTCATCTTCGGCACGCCAGGTACGGGTGATGAGGTAGTTACCCGGGCAATCACCCGGCGTGATGGCATCCGTATAGGTTACCGTTGCTTCGGAGCAATAATCATAAGCATGCGGCACGCCCAGGTCTTCATTTACATAAGGATCCTGCTCGTCATCGCAATTGATGGTCGGATTGGGAATGCAGCACTGGAACACCGGCGGGGTCTCATCATCCATGTGAACTGACTGTTCACAAGAGGTGGAGTTGCCACAATCGTCGGTAGCCGTCCAGGTACGAGTGATGTAGATCTCACCCGGGCAGTCGCCGTCGACCACTTCATCTTCAAAGGAGATGGCCGGATCCGGATCGCAGTTGTCCGTTCCGGTAGCATAACCTGCTGCATCCGGGGTCAGATCTGCCGAGCAGTTCTCATCGGCATCCACCTCATAATCTTCCGGACAATCGATTTCCGGAGCGGTCTCATCCAGCACCGTGATGGTCTGGTCGCATTCGGACTCGTTTTCGCAAGCATCCACGGCCGTCCAGGTCCGGGTGATGATGCGCTTACCGATGCAATCGCCGGGTT
Organism: Lewinellaceae bacterium; assembly: GCA_020636275.1. Lineage (GTDB taxonomy): Bacteria > Bacteroidota > Bacteroidia > Chitinophagales > Saprospiraceae > JADJTT01. The sequence continues at coordinate 9,719 of JACJYD010000004.1, forward strand.
GAACGTCATCGTTATAGTCGATGCTCACGCTGCTGCAGTTATCCTCTGCAGTGGCATAACCCGTCAATTCCGGATCAGCATCGTATCCGCATGCTTCATCCGTATACACCTCGGTGTCATCCGGGCAGGTGATATCGGGCGCTGTCTCATCATCCTTGTGCACATTCTGAACACAAGCGGATGAGTTGCCACAATTATCGGTGGCTACCCAGGTGCGGATGATATAAATTTCCCCTTCGCAATCCGGGGTGTCATATTCGTCAGAATGCGAAATATCCACGTCGGTATCGCAGTTGTCCGTACCGGTGGCATAGCCGGCTGCATCCGGGCTCAGATCGGCCTGGCACAGATCATCGGCATCCACGTCGTAGTCATCCGGACAAGTGATCTCCGGTTCCGTCGTGTCGACAACCGTGATGGTCTGATCGCAAGAGGAAGGATTACCGCAATCGTCCGTAGCCGTCCAGGTACGAACAATCGTATAATTATCCTCGCAATTGCCATCGACGCGCGCATCGCTGAAGTCGATCTCCGGATCGCTGTCGCAGTTATCTTCTGCGGAGGCGAAACCGAGGTTTTCATTCACCTCGGGATCTTGGGAGTCGCTGCATTCGATGGTCACATCATCCGGGCAGGAGATTTCCGGCGGGGTGGTGTCCTCAACCGTAATGGTCTGCTCGCAGCTATCGTCCGGGTTACAGTCGTCCGTCACCGTCCAGGTGCGGATGATGGTCCAGGAGTGCTCGCAAGCGCCATCGATGACTTCGTCTTCATGCGACACTTCGTAGATACAGTTGTCATCTACGGTCGGCTCACCCGTATTGTCGGGTTCGGTCGACTCATCACACTGGACTGTTATATCGTCCGGGCAAGTGATCACCGGAGCAACCTGATCTTGGACCGTGATCCACTGTTCGAACAGGGACTGGTTGCCGCAATGGTCGACTGCCTTCCAGGTCCGCTTGATGGTGTAGCGGTTCCAGCAGATCTTATTAATAATTTGGTCGGTATAGGTTATCACCGGGTCGTCATCGCAATTATCCATTGCTGTGACGTTTTCCGGGATCATATCGAGCATATCGCAAGTGACAACCGGGTTGGGGTCGCAAATGATGCTCGGGGGTTCTTCATCATTGAAGGTAATGTACTGCAAGCAAGTGGAGGAATTACCGCAGTCATCTTCTGCAGACCAGACGCGCGCGATCCCACAATCGTACTTTTCATCATCATACACCAGGTCCTCTTCTATGTCCAGATCACAATTGTCGCTGACGGTTGCCACCCCTGTTATGTTGGTGTCATCCTTGTCTGCGCAGCTGTTCACCTCTATATCGTCCGGACAAGTTAGGGCTGGAGCTTCGTGATCTTCCACCGTTATAGTAAAGGACATACTGCTGTGGCAATCACCATCCATATAATAAACCGTTACAACGGCCGAAGAGCCACATACATCCGTTGCGGTGAACGCGGGAATTTCAACCGGATATCCCGTTGCCATTCCATTCGCCATTCCGATGTCATCACCCATGACTTCCCAATGGAATTCAGCCGTAGCGGGATTTGCCGGAGGAGTCGAAGTAATCCCAATAGGTCCGACTTCAGCTTCCGGACAAACCGACATGTCATCGATCTGATCAACCTCAGCTTCTACGCAAGGAGGAGCTGTGCAAATATCCAGGGTCAGGTCATCCGATCCTTCTTTACAGAAAGTCACACAGATCTCTGCACCGTTGGTTCGCTCTACCATAGCAAGTTCCTGGGCGCCAGTAGCGATCAGGTTGCAATCTTTATCGAACAACATTCCCTGGCCAAGTCCACCCATAAAGGAGAACATGACATAATGTGCATCTTCATGCAGAAGAACCTTGATCACTTCGCAGTTTACATTCGAGGCCGTGTTACAACAGTTGGGGTCGTCCATATGTCGAACGATTTCAACGTCTTCCAAACAGGCCGACGGATCCGAAGTAGCATCAACCGTTGTCACGGGGCCGTTGCAGCTTCCGCAGCCGCCTACGGTCTCTTCATAATAAACCGTAACATGTACACAATCTACATAAGCATTGCGTGATGATAAGTTATAATTTGGATTGTTCAGACCTTGAGCGCGAAGACGCACACCAAGTGTTGAAAGATTTGAGGGCGTAAAACCTGCATTCCAATCATCGGCATTTCCGCCATAGGAAGCCGAACCATAACTAAACTTAGGCCAAACAGTCCCGGCATCCGCCTTATTATCGCCTACCTCGGATCCATTGTCCAGCAATTGAACCTGATAGTCAACAATGTCCAGAAAGCCGTTTTCCTGCCTCCTTGTCACCTCCACCTCTATACCGAGGATCGTAGCGCCCGGTGGCACCGTCAGGCCGAAGTTAAATACGTTGAGGCATTCTGACACCTGGCCCTCGTCGATGGCATCGGAGTCAGCCCCCTGGTTGTTGCACTCGTCGGTGGCCCTACTGGTATGGTTCCAATCAATTCCACTACAGGAACGGTTGGCGCTACCAGCATATGCCGACACCGAAGCAGGCGGAGGCGCAGTCAGCGTGGTCGAAACAGAATGCCAGGTGGCATGCGAATCGCCATTGCCGGAATTCCCATCCAAAGAGGGGTTGGCGTTAAGCCCGATGGCAAACAAAAAAGCCAACGGAAGGACAGCCAAAGCTGGCCGTACTCTTGCAAATAATTGCACGAGCGGAACAGTGCTGCTCCAAGAGTTCATTTTGTTAGTGTTTTTCATGAGATCGAATGTTGTAGTAGTAGGCATAATGCAGGTCTTTGTAAACTTGGGTTTCATGAGATCAAACTATAGTAGTGAAGGTCGTCTTTTCAAAAAAAATCCCTTTGGCATGGTTCTTGTCCACAGCAAAGGGGGCGCTATTTTTTGAAGAGGTAATCCCGTCCTGAATACATGCGTTGTTGTTGGCGCTACCAAGTTGTATAAATGCACAAAGCCCGCGTTGACAAGCAGCAGCTTGGCCAAGCAGGCTATTCGAAAAAGTCAGAAAATAACTGGCTTCGTTATGCATGGATTACAACTTGTTTTTTCTACAAGCTGAATCTCAAACACCAAATAAAACTTCAGAAGGCTTACCCTTGAGAAAAATATTGAGACATTAAATCGGTTGGGAGGGGGGGGGAGCGTGAATAAGTTAAAATATTAACGCTCTGATTGTCAAAGGGTAAAGTTTACTTCATACATTTTTCAGGTTACGAGATCACAACTTGTTATAAAAATAGCGCACTGCAAATATAACGAAACCCTTTATATCGCGCAGGATTCAGTTAAATTTTTTTAAAGAAATATGAAAAAAAATGAAGGGGTAGCTGGTCATTTTTTGCAAATCGCTCATTTTCAGTAACCCACCCAAATCACCACCTCTAATTACTAATCTCCACCACCCCATTCCGGATAAACGTCTCCCCGATCACCTGGTAGAAATACACCCCTGCCGGAACGTTAATGTCCTGCCAAACTCCTTCCGGTCCTTCGAAAAAATAGCGGGCTACACGCCTGCCCTGGGCATCGTAGAGCCAAATGCGGCAGGTTTCCTGCCTGCCGGTCCGGATGACCAGCGCCTGGCCGGAAGGACGCGGATTGGGGAATACCTGCACGGCCGGTACAGGATCGGGATGCCCCTCCTGCACCGCGGAGGTCTGCTCATTGGTATTGACCAATAGCCATTGGGCGCCGCCGGCCAGGGAAGTGCCTTCTTCAAAAAAGACAGTCCCATCCGACCCCTCCTGGGCGCCGGTAGCTGCATCCCAGGAAAACCAGAACGGACCAAATCCATTATCCATCCTGCGATACAAGAGAATGCCCGCGGGGTTTTGCACGTCAAAGGCAGATACGGGCCCTACCCCTTCCAGGGTCATGGATGGGTTGGCAAAGGAATTGTTGGTCCCGTAGTGATTCAGGATCCAATAGCCCTGAGTGGAAGGCCAGACCGGATCGGGCGAAATATCGACAGGCACGACGAGGCGGCTGAGCACGACCTCGCCCCCGGGGACTGCAGGCCCAAACCCGAGTGTAGCCCCTGTGTTGTCAAAAGAATACACACCGGGCGTCGATACATCGAGTCGCTTACTGACTCCCTTCCCTGCGGGCACATTCGAGAAAATACGGGTTGCAGCCCCGGCCAACGAAGCGTGGTAGACCCTGGCGCGGTCGAGGACGACGCCCCCGGGTTCGTTAAACTGGTAATAGGCCAGCAGGGTCGTATCGGCCAGGGGATCTTTGGTCAGGTGTCGCAACTCCCGGATCTCGTCCTGGCTCAGGGAGCGGTTCCAAAGGCATACTTCGTCGATCTCCCCCTTGAAATGGCGGCTGCTCCAACCGCGGTCCTTCCCGATCTGGGTGCTGGGCGCCAAGGATACCGAATCGCAGGTAGCATTAAAGGAAACCCCTTTCCCATTCAGGTAAAGAGTGGCTTTGCCGGGTTCAATGACCAGCGCTACATGCGACCAGCTGCCGTCCTCCACGGTCAGTCCGGAACTCAACCACCAGTGCTGTCCGCCCCAGTGAAAGCCCAACTCGTTGTTGTCGCGCAAATTGATGCCGGAAGCGTTTTCGCGCATGACCAGCCCCGCATAGGAAGGTTGCGGCCCATCGGGTTTGATCCAGGCGGAAATGGTAAAGGTATTGCTCTTCCCCCCACCGAGCGTGGGAATGACGGCATAGCCGGGTTCGTCGTTGCCGCCCAGCGCCAGGGCCATGCCGGGAATAGTATCTGCGCTGCACCCGTCGATCACGGTCAGGTAATCTTCAAGGGTTTGGCTGAATTGCTGCCCTTGGGCATCGGTGACGGTCAGCGTGACGGAGTAGGTCCCCGGCGCGTTGTACGTCACTTTGGGGTTGCGCAAACCGGAGGCATCGGGGTTGCCTCCTGGGAACTCCCATTGCCAGCTCACCCCCGCTGTTTGTTTCAGAATGGAATGGTCGTTAAAGAAAAAGGTATCGCGCAGGCAGTGAGACACCACCTTGTCTACCCCGATCTGCGCATAGGTCGGCGAGGGTTCGTAGAGATCGGTTTGCCAAATGGAGCGGTTCCAGGTGGCCGTACGGATCTTCCCGTCCCGGTAAAAGGGTTTGAGCAAGTTGGGCTCGGCGCTCAGGGGGAAACCCTCCCCGTGCAGTTCCCAATCGCTCATGTCGTTATTTCGATAAAAAATGCCGCCCTTGCAACCCAGGTATACCCCGCCGGTCCCAAACTGGGGAAGGATGGAATAGGGAGAAAAACCGTCGAGGGTGGTCGTGGTCATATTTTCCCAGCTCAGTCCGCCGTCGATGGTCCGGAAGACCTTGTTCCCATTCGGCCCATAGGTCAGCGTCATCCATAGGGTGTCGGGGTGCAGTTTGTCGAGGGCCAGGGCCATGTTGCGCCAGTTGTTGTTTCCGGTCACAGAGTTGGCGGGCGTCACTTCTGTCCAGGTCTGGCCGCCGTTTTCCGTGCGCCAGATCTTGCGGTTGGAACTTCGCTGCACCACGTACAGGATTTTCGGATCGGACCAGGCGATCTCGATGTCGGAGAGTTTATCGCCGGTATTAGCGCCAAAGGCATGCACGAGTTCGAAGGAACTACCGCCGTTTTCCGTTTTCCAGAGTTTATTCTCAAAACCGATCCAGGCTCTGTTCCAGCAATGGGGATCCCATTCCCATTCACTGCATTCGCCTTCCACATAGCTCTCGTTGGGCCAGAGGCCGACCGGGAAGGACAGGACCGGTTCTTCGGGCGAGGTGGGAATGATCCGTCCGCCGATGTCGGAAAAATAGGTACGCCGGTTTTCCCCGAAGTTGACGTATCCGGTAGCGGCTTCGGCGCCTCCCAAACGGAGGAAGAGCCCGTCGGGGTATGTTTCGTAGTGGACGCTGTTGCCGTTGTGGTAACGGCCGCCTACGAGGATATCTTCGTTCCAGCCGGTGTCGAAGCCCCAGAACTGACTCGACACGATGCCGTTGTTTCGGGCCTCGTGGCTTTGGAAGAAGTCGGTCGAGTAATTGACGCCGCCGTCGCAGGCCAGCCAGGTTTCCGTGCCATAGCTCCGGATGTCCTGAATGTCGGGGTGTATCCAGGAGAGGGAACCGCCGTACCCTCCCATCTGTTGGAAAGTGGCGCCGCCGGTCGTCGATTTCCAGAGGCTGGTCCCTCCGGTGAGGAGTTGGTCGGGGTTGGTATGGGAAACGGAGATAGCCAGGTCATAGAACCCCTGCTGGTATCCGGCATCGATAGGATTGATGGTCATGAGGTTGGGATGAGCTGCGCTGTAGGGCCCCCCGATCTGTCCTCCGGGCAAGGTCCAGCTCTCCCCTGCATCGTCGCTGCGGTAGACGCCGATAAAGCCATCGTCGCCAGCCTTGGACTGCCCGATGAGGATGCAGTAGACCCGGTCGGGGTTGGCGGGGGTGGTGCTGAGCCGGGCCCCACCGTCGAAGCGGGCCGGATCGGTCCCGTTGAACCAGCCGCTATCTTTGAGTTGAAAGCTAAGGCCGAAGTCTTCCGATTTGAAGAATTCGGACCGTTTTGCCGCCGCATTGGTCTTGAGGAGATAGACCACGTTTCCGGCGCCGGGTTGGAAATCGAGGTCCCAACATTCTACGTTATATATATGTACCCAATTTTGCCCGGAATCGGCACTTCGAAAGTATCCCTTGTTGGTAGCCGCCATAACGATCCAGGGCTTGGTCGGGTGAACCGCGAGTTCGTGCACCCACAAGCCGTTAAAGGTCAGGGACGGCGCCCAGGTCTGACCGCCGTCGGTGGTTTTATAGATCACGCCGTTGGTGCCGAAAAAGGTCGTATCGGGATCGAAGGGATGAATGGCGATGGCCCGGACGGCGCCGGTAGCGATGGCCGGGTCGGTAACGGGGTTCCAGGTCAGCCCTTTATCCGTCGATTTGTATACCCCTCCTCCTTCCGCGCCGCAGTATACCACATTGGGGTCGGACAGCGAGCGGGCCAATCCGTAGACATTGGCCTGCCAGGACACTTGCTCCTGGGGGCCGTCATTGGTCAGATTGACGGTCTCAAAAGGGCCGAGGCATCCCCAGGTTGTATTGACCGGACCTCTGGCATTCAGAAAATCCCGCCGGGCCTTTTCCAGTGCCAGTTGCTCCTCGACCGAAGGCATTTCCACAAAGCCCTGCGCATTGACGAAAGGATCCACGGCACGACGCCAGCGCTTGTAGTATTGGGTGTGGTAGGACTTTTCAAAATCATGCAGCTGGTAATAAGCATCGAAAGCCTGATCGACAGCCCGTACGTTCGGGTTATCGGAATACATCGCCTGCGCCCAGGGCGGGAGCGAAGGATCGGAGGCGGGGTATTTTACTTGTTGAGTGAAGAGTGAAACGTGAAGGGTGAAAAGCAGGAGGAGGGAAAAAATTATGGCCTTCATTAAAAATGAGTTTTTTTTTTAGTTTTTAAGTTTATAAGGGTATGGGTTTTTAACGCCGAAAAACTCATACCCTTATAAACTTAAAAACTTTCTCCAAAGGAGAAACATCATTTCTTTTTCTCTACGAAATACATTTCCATATCCCCTAAATTCTTGGTGGGGATCTTGCCGCGTTGCTTGCAGATGAAATCGTCCTTGACCGATTCGTAAGTGGAAGCCGAGATATTGATCTTTCCCGATTCGCCGCTCGATTCCATTCGAGAAGCGACATTGACGGTGTCGCCCCAAATGTCGTAGGCGAATTTTTTCTCGCCAACCACACCGGCCACCAGGGGGCCGGTGTGGATGCCGATGCGGGCGCGGAGGAAGGGTTTGCCCTCTTTCTCCCGGGAGATCTTCCAGGAATCGAGGAATTCTTTTATATCGAGCGCGGCCTCCACTACCCTTCCCGGGTTGGCGGGATCGGGACTGGGCAGGCCGCCGGCGGCCATGTAGGCATCGCCGATGGTTTTTATCTTTTCGAGGCCGTGCCGCACGATGATGCGGTCGAATTCCTTAAAACAGAAATCGAGGGTTTCAACCAGTTCATCGGGAGGGAGTTTTGCGGCAAATTGGGAGAACCCCGCAAAATCCACAAAAAGCACGGAAGCGCTGTCAAAGAATTGGGCGCTGGCCTTTTGGTTGGTCTTTAGCTCCTCGGCCACTTTTTCGGGAAGGATATTGAGCAGGAGATCGTCCGAGCGTTTCTTTTCGGCGGCGATCTCCCGATTGTGGCGTCTTACCCCGATAAAGCGGAGAAAAAGGCCGATGAAGACCACTACACCAAGCGCCGACAAGGCCAGCAGAAATTTGCGTTGGGCATCGCGCTCGCGCAGGATCGCCTCCTGCTCTTTTAGTTCCATGGATTGCTGGGCCAGCGCCAGGGAGTCGATCGTTTTCAGAAAGGAAAGGGAATCCAAAATGCTCTTTTGCTGGGCCAGGAGGAGTTCGGCCTTGGCCTGACTTTCGGTCATGGACTGGATGGCGTCTTCCCGCTCGCCGAGGGTTTGAACCAGGGACTGTTGGAGGGTTTTCATCTTTTGTTGCTCCTGGCTCGCTGCAGCCAATTCCTCTTCGAGGTTCCGGTTCTTCTCCGTGATCAGCCTGGCGAGTTCGCGTTCTGTTTCCCGCACTTCGCGGGTTTTGCCCATTTGGGCGTAGATCTGGCGCAGGATCTTCAGGTTTTCCTCCTTCAGGTTCGGGTCGGTGGCCAGGCTATTGCTTTCCTCCAGCTTTTTGATAATGCGAAGCCTTTCGGCAGGACGCGTATTTTGATCGGCCAGTTGGGCTTTCGCTTCCTGGTTCAGGGCCTTTGCCATTCCGGCGGGATCATTTTGTTTCGACGCTTCCCAATAGGCCAGTTGGGCCAGTTCTGCAGATTTATCGAGCTTACGGGCGAGGTAAAAGGCTTCCGACAGGGAAAGGGCTTCCTTTATCAGGGCTGTTCCGGACAGCTCTTTGACCTGGGCTTCCCGGGTCTCGAGGTCTCCGGACTGTGCCGTCAGGGGCGCCGCAATGGCGATCAAAAGGGGTAGAAGAAGAAAACGAAGAAGCTTCATGGCTACAGGTGATTTTCAGACCGCCTAAGGTACAAAGTCCATCCCGATCGGGCAAATGCCCGGCCATCAACTCTTTATTTATTATCTTGCCAGGGTGCTTCCTGTGGTTTAATAACACGATCAGTGGGCGGGGCCCGCTGATCGTGTTATTAAAATTTGAAAGGTACTTTGTTTACAAAGTGGTTAGATGCATTGTTTTATATTCATACTTTTTATCCTCTTTCCCGCCATGGATGCTCCTCATTTCGATTGGCAAGGACACCGGGGCGCCCGTGGGCTGGCGCCTGAAAACACCCTGGCCGCTTTTATTACGGCCTTGCAGTATCCGTCGATCACCACGCTCGAGCTCGATGTGGTCATCAGCGGGGACCGGCAGGTGGTGGTTTCGCACGATCCATGGATGTCGCCTTCAATTTGCTTGCACCCCGACGGAAACAGGATCCGGGACCGGAAGGAACAAATCAACCTGTTCAAGTTGCCCTATGCAGAGATCCGGACCTATGATTGCGGGTCGAAGGGACACCGGCATTTTCCCCGGCAGCAGGCCATACCTGCCGTCAAACCCACCCTCTCGGAGGTAGTCCGGGAAGTTGACCGCTACTGCAGGGAACACGGAAGGCCCCTTCCGAATTTCAACATCGAATTGAAGGCAAAACCGAAGTGGGACGATCGGTATACCCCCGTTCCATCTGCTTTTGTCGAACTCGTTTATAAGGAGGTCCGAAAATTGGATATTACCGGCCGGTGCTGCCTCCAGTCTTTCGACCCCCGTATCCTGAGGCTCCTGCATCAAACCGATCCAAATCTGACCCTGGCCTACCTGTTGGAGTTCCCTTTCCAGTTGGAAAAAGTAGAAGAAGCGCTGGGCTTCCGACCCAATGTGATCAGCCCCTACTACAAACTGGTCTCCCGGAGCCTGGTTGAACAAGTGCACCACCGGGGTATGCGGATCATCCCCTGGACGGTCAACCGGACCCGGCACATGGAGCATTTGATGGAATTGGGGGTGGATGGAATGATTACGGATTATCCGGATAGGATACCGGAGGGTTGAAGAGTTGAAGGGTTGAAAAGTTGAAAAGTTGAAAAGTTGAAGAGTTGAAGAGTTGACCCGCCTTCGCGAATGCTTCGGCGGGTGAAAAAGTTGATAGCATGAAAAAGGTCCTTTTTATTTTTCTGTTTCAGGCGGACACCACCGACATCGGTTACAAGATCGGGTATCAGATCGGTGGGTGGTTACCTTTTATTGTATTGGCCTTCATTTTGATCCTGCTAACCTATAGGAATTGGAAGCGGAGGAGTAAATAGTTTTCAGTGTTCAGGCGAAGAAACTAAAAACTAAGAACTAAAAACTAAAAACTTCCCCCATGCCAGACCCCATGATGCGATTATTCCGGTATTTAAAACAATACCGGAGACAGGTAGCGGTAGCCACGGGTGCCAGCATAACCAATAAGATATTCGATCTGATGCCGCCATTCCTGACGGCCTGGATGATCGATGCGGTGAGCGGCAATATCCCGGCCTGGATCGGGCGGGGCCTGGGGTTGTCGGACGCCTGGACGGCAGCGGTTTTTATCGGCGTATTGACCGTAGTGATCTTCGGTTTTGAAAGTTTCTTCGAGTGGATCCTGAAGCGGGAGTTCATGCGATTGGCCCAGCGGGTGCAACACGACCTGCGCACTGATACTTACGGGCAGGTGCAGGAACGGGAACTGGCTTTCTTTGAGGACCAGCGCACCGGCAACCTTCTGTCCATTCTCAACGACGACGTCAATCAGTTGGAGCGGTTCCTCAACGACAGTTTCAACGAGATCATCCAATTGGTGCTGTTGCTGATCGTAGCGACCTGGTCGCTATGCGCCGTGTCGCTCGAGCTGGGATTGTTGGGGGTGTTACCTTTGCCCTTTATCATCTGGGGAAGTGTTTTTTACCAGCGCCGCATCGCACCTTACTACCGCGAAGTGCGCAATGCCGTGGGGCATTTGAACAACCGGCTCGAGAACAACCTTTCGGGCATCCTGGTTATCAAGAGTTTTGCCGCCGAGGCTTTCGAGCGGCAGCGGGTAGAAGAAGTATCGGCCAACTATCGAACGGCCAATTTCCAGGCCATTCGCTGGAACTCGCTCTACGTGCCCCTGATCCGAATTTTCATCGCTTTGGGGTTTGCAGGAACCCTGGTCCTGGGGGCCTATTGGGTGATCTACGATCCGGGGCGCTTGTCGCTCGGCAGCCTTGCCTTTTTCGCCATGATGATCCAGCGCCTCCTTTGGCCCGTGACGCGGGTAGGGAGCCTTTTCGACGAATACGAACGTGCCCGGGCCGCCGCCCGGCGGATCTTCGGCCTGCTCGACACGCCTCCCGCCATTGCCAGTCCGCCGCAACCGGTAAACGTGCCGGCTGAGGCCGGCCATATTACGCTGGATGCGGTGCATTTTTTCTACAAGGAAGGACAACCCGTTCTGCGGGGCCTGAGCCTGGACATCCCCTCCGGCGCCACGATCGGCATCGCCGGTCCGACCGGCGCCGGGAAGACCACGCTTATCAAGTTGTTGCTAAGGCTATACGATGTCCAGGAAGGCGCCATCCGGCTGGACGGGACCGACCTGCGCCAGCTCGACCTGAGGGACTTGCGCCGGCATATCGCCCTGGTCAGCCAGGATGTATATCTGTTTCACGGGACCATTCGGGAGAATATAGCCTACGGCCTGGAGCAATCTGATGATACTACGGTGGAAGAAGCAGCCCGCCGGGCCCAATTGCACGACTTCATCGCCCAACTACCGGAGGGGTATGATTCCATCATCGGCGAGCGCGGCATCAAGCTCTCCGGCGGTCAGCGCCAGCGCCTGAGCATAGCCCGCGCCCTGCTGAAAGACGCGCCCATTCTCATCCTGGACGAAGCGACCAGCTCGGTTGATACCGAAACAGAACGCGCCATCCAGGAAAATCTGGCGCAGCTGACCCGGGATAAGACCGCCCTGATCATCGCACACCGCCTATCGACCATCCGATATGCCGACAAGATCGTGGTGCTGGAGGAAGGAAGGATCGTTGAGGAGGGGACCCATCAGGCGCTTTTGGAAAAAGACGGGTTATATGCGGAGTTGTGGAAGGTGCAAACGGGGGAGCTGGTTTAGTTTTTGAGTTTATAAGGGTATAAGTTTTTAAGATTTCCAAAAACTGATACCCTCATAAACTAAAAAACTATTTTATTACATGTATTTCGTGAGGTTTCGATCGATAATGATCTCCTTGAGCTCTTTGAGCATTTCGTACTGATGCGGAAGGACCTTTTTGAAGGCTTCCTTGATCGCGACAAAGGCGCCTTTTTCCATAACATCCGGCACCATTTTCCGGATAGTATCCTTCATGAATTCCACATCGTGCATCAGGATGGATTTCATGGACGGGATATCATGCCAATCGCCTTCCACGGCATAGGCCTGTTCGAGGATACCGTCTTCCTGTGAAACCGGGTCCAGTTCGATGAGCTGGTCATCTCCCTTAAGCGGCATATCCGCAACTGCAATTTTTTCGCCTTGCGGAATCTGCCAGTCCCCTCCCTCTTTGTCGGGGCGCACCAAAAAAACCTCCAATCCCTTGTCTTTGACGCGGTAAATAATGAGGTTTGTCTTCTCCTGATCCTTCATGTGGAATCGATTATAGCATCCTGATTGGGGATGTAACAAAAAGGCGGTAAAAAGGTTTTTCTGGCTAAGGCAAGTATTGCAAAGAAAAGAAGAATCCAGGAAAAAACGGCAAAAAACGGGTTTTTTACATCGCTTTCTGCTCCCGTCTGGGCTTTTCCTTCTCTTTACCGATCCCCTCCACTCCTTCTTTCACCTCTTTTACGATCTCATCGGCGATCTCATCGATCTTCCTGCCCACCTCATCGATCTTGGGCTCTGCCTTTCTCCAGGCGTCTTCCAGTTCGGCTTCGACCTCCGGCCAGCGCTGTTGAAAAACGGAGTCGACCTTGCCGAAGATATCTTCCTCTTCCAGGTCTTTAAAGATCTGCTCGATCTTCCGTTTTACATCTTTCAGCTCGTCCTTCAATTCCTTGTCGGGATCGGTCTGAGCAGTGGAAAGGAAGGGAATGGCCAATACAAAGGCCAGGCTAAACAGTGTTGTTTTCATGGCGGGTAAATTTTCTTTATTAATACGATGCTTCCTGGCTGAAAATACCCCTACGCTGCCGCAAAAAGAATCGCTATATTTGCTCAGACGAGGAAGGTGAAGCGCACGGTACAAAAGGAGCTAGAATTATGAAGGAAGCCCTGTTGGCCCAATTGTTCTTTCGGGAATTGGAAAAAACCCTGCTCCGTCCCACGGCTGCCGAGCGCGTGGCGGCGATCTACCACCTCCTGCAACAATTGTTCCTGGAACGGACCCGGGAGGAACAACTCCATTTCAACACGCTATTTGCACGGATGTCGTATGTGCTTCAAAAGCACCGGGTCGACGGCTTTTTGCAAGCCCACCTGCAGCACTTCCGGAAAATGGCCCATGAGTTTCCGGCAATTGGGTCGGAGGGCGATGGGTTGGCAAAACTGGGATTCACCGTGCTGGCCCGGGCGATTGCCTTTTTTTATGAATCGCCCATGCCCGAAACGGTGTACGACCAGTTACTCGATCCGCTGCCGCCCCCGCCCCACTGGGCGCCGATCAGCGAATTCCGAAAACAGATGCGGGTACTGGTGGTGCGCGACGAACCCGACAAGCAGCAGCTGACCGCTTTTGAAGAGGATAATCCCGGAAATTCCTTTCTCGTCCGCTACGACCTGGCCGACTCCAACGACATCTTTACCCCTACCCTGGAGGCGCTCCGGCAGCACTTCCTGTTGCCCCTGCCCGTGCAACTGATCGACGTGGAGATCGACAACGACGGGGTTTGCCGGCCTCGTGCCCTGGTGCTCGAGCCCGACTACCTGACCGATGTCACCGCCGTAGCCGAATGCTTCCAACCGGGCGGCGCCACGCCCCTCCAGTATTTGCTGAAGAAATTTTTGCCGGTCGTGCCCAACAAATACCTGTTACTCGGCCATATCGCCAATTTCTTTCTCGACGAATTCATGTCCAACCCGGAGAGCACCTTCCCTGAAACCTTTCCCAAGGTCTTCCGGCTCAATCCGCTCGGGTTTTCACTACTCGACAATTCCGAAATAAAAGAGATCTACGAAAAGGCCAAGCGGCACTACGTCATTTTGAAACGGGTCTTGCTCGAATCTTTCCCCAAGGAGGAGATCCGCCCGGAGAGCTGCTACCTGGAGCCGACGTTCTATTCCTCGACCTACGGCCTGCAGGGGCGCCTCGACGTCTTTCACTATGAAGACCCTGCCGCTGCCATCGTCGAACTGAAGAGCGGCACGCCTTTCCGGGCCAATATGTACGGCATCGGGGCTACGCACTTCATCCAAACCTTGCTATACGACCTGCTCATCCATTCGGCGTTCGGAGACCGGATCAATCCGAAGAACTACATCCTTTATTCGAGCGAGGAGAACAGTCCGCTGCGCTACGCCCCCCGCATCAAGGCCCAACAGTACGAAGCCCTGCAGGTCCGCAATCAACTCGTCAGTATCGAACGGCAACTCGCCAATACCTTTGCCCACAACCCGGACGATCCGCTGGACGACAGCCCGGCCGCCCTGCTTTTCAGCAAGCTGGACACGGCTCACCAGCCCGCCTGGAAGGGCTTTGCCCAACGCGACCTCCAGGCCTTTTCCGACTGCTACCGAAAACTCACGCCGGTCGAACGCCGCTACTTCCTGGCTTTTTCGGGCTTCATCGCCCGCGAACACCTGTTGGCCAAACGCGGAGTCGACGGACTGGAAGGCACCCAGGGGCAAGCCGGACTTTGGCTCAATTCCCTGTCCAGCAAGGAAGACGCTTTCGATATCCTCAGCCATCTGAAGCTGGCGGAGAACCACTCCGGCGAGAACCCGGCCCTGCTGGTTTTCGCCCGCACCCCCGGGAAGACCAACGAACTGGCTAATTTCCGGAAAGGAGATATCGCAGTGCTCTACCCCTACAAAGAAGGGAGCAGTCCCCTGAGCAACCAGATCTTCAAATGCACCGTGCTCGAGCTCGACAACCGGCAGGTACAGGTGCGCCTGCGCAACCCCCAGTTCAACCAACGGCTTTTCGAGCAACAGGAGTTCTGGAATATCGAGCACGACCTCTTCGACAGCAGCTTCATCGGTCAATACCGCTCCCTGTTCGCTTTTATGGAGAGTGATCCGCAAAAACGGCGGCTGTTGTTCACACTCGATGCCCCCCGGAAAGCGGAAGGGGCCCTGCCGTCCATCGACTACCCGGGTATGACGGAAGAACAGCGGCGCATCCTTCAAACAGCCCTGACAGCACCCGATTATTTTCTGCTCTGGGGACCGCCCGGCACGGGCAAGACCAGTGTCATGCTGCGCTATCTGGTCGATTGGATCTTCCACCACACCGACGAGCATCTCCTCCTGCTGGCCTATACCAATCGGGCGGTCGACGAGATCTGCGAAGCCATCGAGCAGATCGGTCCGGAGATCCGGGAACACTATCTCCGCATCGGTTCCTCGGTAGCGACCGACCCGCGTTACCAGGAGCAATTGCTCGACGTCAAGATCCGGGATATCACCGACCGGCAGGGGATCAAGGACCTGCTGCGCAGGCACCGCATCTTCGTAGGCACGGTAGCCTCCTTTGCCGGCAGGCAGGAATTGATGACCCTCAAATCCTTCCAGCGGGTGATCATCGACGAGGCTTCCCAAATTCTGGAGCCGATGCTCGTGGGCATGCTGACGCAATTCAAGCAATTCATCCTGATCGGTGACCACAAACAGTTGCCGGCGGTCGTGGCGCAAGACGAGGAAGCATCGGCGGTAGGCGACCTGTTGTTGCAGCAATGCGGCCTGAACAACTTGCGCAATTCGCTTTTCGAGCGGCTGTATAAAAAATGTTGTGAAAACCATTGGGACTGGGCCTATGCCCATCTTTCCCATCAGGGCCGGATGCACGAGGAGATCATGCAATTTCCCAACCGGTATTTTTACGAAAATCAACTCTTTATCCTACCCCCCGAAGCCGACCCCGAACGCCGGCAACTGGCGCCCCTCTCCTACCGGCTCCCCGCTGATGCCACGGAGATGGAAACCCTGCTTTCCCAGCGCCGCGCCCTGTTCCTGCCCACACCGAGCGACGATCAGAGTCCGACGGGAAAGACCAATGTGCATGAAGCGAACAAACTGGTTGAACTCGTCCGGGGATTCCACCGGATCTACCAGGCCAGCGAGCGGTTGATCCACCCCTACTCCATCGGGATCATCACCCCATACCGGGCCCAAATCGCACAGATCCAGGCCTGTATGGCCGAAGCCGGAATCGACCCCACCCAGTTGACGATCGATACCGTCGAGCGCTATCAGGGCGGCGCCCGCGACATCATCCTGATCTCCTTGTGTACCAACTCCGCCGGTCAAATCGATCGGCTGGTCTCCCTCTCTGAGGAGGGCGTCGACCGAAAACTGAATGTAGCCCTCACCCGCGCCCGCGAGCACGTGATCGTGCTGGGCAATCCGGAATGGCTGGAAAGGGATGGGACGTATCGGGAGCTTATGCGGTTGAAGAGTTGAAGAGTTGAAGAGTTGAAGAGTTGAAGAGGCTTACAACTTTTCAACTCTTCAACTCTTCAACCTTTCTAAGAAATGTTTAGGAACTTATGCGTTTGCAAACTCAGCCGCCACTGCGGGTGCCGCAAGCAATACTCCACCGCCAGGCGGGTATTTTCCTCGCGTTGAGGGCTATCCATGGGTTGGAGGAAGAAATGGTCGAACTCGCCATTGGTAAATAGTTCGGGTTCGGCGCCGGGCTGGGGGTAGACCAGTTTGAGCTCGTTCCCGCGGCGGACAATCCACTCCGAACCGGCTTTGGGGCTCACGCAAACCCAATCCACGCCATCGGGCACGGGCAGCGTACCGTTGGTTTCGATAGCGACTTCCAGGCCTTCCCGGTGAAAGGCATCGAGCAAAGGGCCATCCAGCTGCAAAAGGGGCTCGCCGCCGGTACAGACCACGTAGGGCCGGCCCGCCTGCCGGTTCGGCCAGAGACCGATCACTTTGGCGGCGAGTTCGGCAGCAGTATACCGGCCGCCGTTTTCGCCATCCGTTCCCCAAAAGTCGGTATCGCAAAACTGACAAACGGCCGTGGCACGGTCTTCTTCCCGGCCGCTCCAAAGATTGCAGCCCGTGAACCGGCAGAACACGGCAGGACGCCCCGCATGAGCGCCTTCGCCCTGCAAGGTGTAATAGATTTCCTTGACCTTATACCTCTTCACTCTTCAACTTTTTCACCCGCCGAAGCTTCGCGAAGGCGGGTCAACTCTTCAACTTATTAAACTTACGGGATAATAGCGCTCAATTCGATCTCCACCAACATATCCGGATTGACCAGGCCGCTGACCTCTACCATAGTGGATGCCGGGCGGATATCCCGGAAAAACTCCCCATGGGCTTTGCCTACCTGCTGCCAGTGCGAAATGTCGGTAACGAAGATGCGGGTGCGCACCACGTCTTCCATTTTGCCGCCCGCTTCTTCCAGCGCGCCTTTGATCTTTTCCAGGATAAAACGCGTTTGGGCATAGGGATCGCCTTTGGCCACCACTTGCCCGTCCTTGACGGCAGTGGTTCCGGCCACTTCCACTACCGATCCGATGCGGATGGCTCTGGAATATCCGACGACGGATTCCCAGGGGTCGCCGGTGGAGATGAGTTTTCGTTCAGCCATGATGCTATTTTAATTTATTTCAGAGGAATGTGATCCTGCTGAAATGGTGAGACGGAATATCCAATAGTCAAAAATACGGCCCTTTTTGTAGCGGAGGGCACTTATTTCCAAAAACCCTGCATTGGAAAAAAGCGTTCGGTATCCGGAAAGGTCTTCCTGGAGGGGATGCAGCACATCGCCCGGCAGGAGGCGAAACAATCGGCGAAGAAAGCGGTACTTATGGGCATCGACCGAAACGACCAGGGTAGCACCTGGTTTCAACGCTTGGTGCAATTGGCTAACGGCGGCCGGAATGTCCCGCATATGATTCAGGGCATTGATGCAAAAAATCCAGTCATAGGGGTTGGAGATGGGAAAAGACTCCAACTCCTGCGCGTGAAAAGCTACCCATGGATAGGACTCCGGCTGAAAGTGGGCCATGCCGGAATAGTCGGGCAGCAGGGGATCGACGGCATCCACCCGGCAGCCGGGCAATGCCATAAAAATACCGGCGGGGCCACAGCCGGCATCCAGCACCCGGGCGCCGGGCGCCGGGGTTCCGCCGATTCGCTGGAGAAAATCATTCCAGTACCCCATTTTCCACGCGAGATAAGTGCGGGGTTCGCGTTTTTTTAGATATCTTTTCCACCAGCGGATTTCGGCCCATTGGGCGAGATGCCATCGTATCATTCAAAATAAAATTATTTCAGAGAACTTAAAGCATAATTATTCTTCAAATGTTATTAGCCGTAGGCACCAAGGTTCGATTCAAATATACAGGCGAAGAGGGCGTCGTCACTTCGATGGATCAGGACGGCATGGTCAACGTATACCTGCCGGAGGACGATATGGAGATCCCTGCTTTTCCGGAAGACCTGATGCGGATCGAATCCTATAGCCGCAGGCAGGATACGGCGCATGTGATCGAAGTGCCGGAACCCAAACCCGCCCAACCGGCGGTAGATCTGAGCGCCGCCCCACAATACGCCATCCTCAAAAGCCTGGGGATACAGATGGGATTTCTTCCCGACAAACGCCCCGACGGAACGATCGAAGCATACGAGGTCTTTTTGATCAACGATACTTCTCTGCCCGTACTGTACACCTGCGCGCTGTATTTGAACGGTTTTCTCCAAAACCGGGTCCATGGAAAACTGGAGGCCCTGTCTTTCGCCTCCCTGGGCAAATTGCCCTTCGACCAACTGAACGACGCTCCGGCATATGAGGTAGAGTGCTGGGAGGTTACGACCATGGGCACCGGACCGCGGTTGTTCCGCAATTTGCGCATCAAACCCCAGCAATTCTTCAAGAACGTCCGCCTGGCGCCCCTGCTCAATCAGCAGGTGCATTGGTACCGGGTCTTTGAGAACCTGCAATCTTCCGCCCCGCCCAGCACCAAAAAGGAGGACTTGCGCACGTATACCAAAGCTCACGTCAAAAGCCCCAAAGAACGGGAACCAACCTACGGTGACTGGCGGGACGCCCTTCCCGACGTGCAGGAGGTCGCCGAATTCATTAACGAGATCGATCTCCATATCGAACGGCTCACGGAGCGGCACGCCAAACTGGGCAATGCCGAGATCCTGCGCATGCAAATGGCTCATTTCGAAGCCTTCCTGCACAAGGCCAACCGCCTGGGGATCCCCCGGGTATTCGTCATCCACGGCGTAGGGAAAGGCGTACTTCGGGATGCGATCGCCGCTCGGCTCAGAAGGCATCCCGACGTACGGGAATTCAAGAACGAATACCACCCCAAATACGGCTGGGGCGCCACCGAGATCATCTTCAACGATTGACGACGACCTTCTTGCTGGCCAGCACTTGCCCGTCGCCCAGGACGGTCAGCACGTACATACCGCCAGCCAAAGGGTCGGTGGAGAAGGAAAATTCCACTTTCCCTTCATGCCTGGGTTTTTCCTCCAGAAAAGTCTGCACCAACTTGCCGTTCATATCCATCAATTGAATGCGGATTTGCTGCACGCCACGGGCCTCGAATTCGAGGTTGACGCGTTCGGAAGCCGGCACGGGGAATACAGCGAGCTCCCGGGGAGCAGTGAGCTGGTCCTTCGCATCGGCGAAATATTTCGGGCTTGCCAGGGAGGCGATCCAGGTATCGTTGTCTTTGTTGGATTTCCCATAGGAGGACGAGCACCATACCACTCCCGGTTGGTTGAATTTCCGTTGGTTGCCGGAATAGTCGCCCCAGCGTTCCACGGCTACATTCGTCTGCATATTGATACTGTTCAGCCCTTCTTTTATGGTCACCAGATCGGAATGCTGGCGGTCGTTGTCGAAATAGAGGGCCGAGCAGCCCGGAAAACGCACCGCAGAGGCATGGCTCACCACAATGATGGCATCCTGGTCGCCGGGTTCGGTGCCCACATAGGCAATGCTCGGATAGCCGATATCGTCGGGTCCTCCCGTCACGATATACCCGCTGACGTCCTTGGTCGTGCTCAGATTATCGATGATTCCGTGGTAGATGGCCGCCCGTCCGGAAGCGGTGTCGATGCAGTTGCCGACAAACTGGATCTGGTCGTCGAGCCAAAAGGCATCCAGCACCCGTCCGTCATTAGTGGCGAGTGAATCCAGGGGTTGGACAGCGGGCGGCGGTACGCCGTATGCCTGACTGGAGGTGCGGAAGTCGATATTCAGGCCCAGGTTCGGGTCGTTTTGCGTTCCATTCAGTTCCAGAATGAAGAACGTATCGTTTTGAATGTCAAAATTGCGATCCGACAGGAAATAGATGCGATCGGTAGTTTCTCCGGTAGCGCTTTTCACCGGGCAGAGGTTGCGGATGGGCTTGCCGCCGAATTCGATATCCGACCACATTTTGACGTCCAGCGGCTCTCCGTTGTAGCCCTTCTCCTTGTCGATCTGCCAGATCAGGGTGCCGAAGAAGCCAGCCTGCCAGGACTGCCCGTCCTTGATGGAATTGCTGGTGAGAAAGACCTCCTTATTGGTCAGCGCGATCATGGGAAAATCCGTCCAGGTGCCGTTTCCGAATGGATTGCCCTGAAATTTGTACAGGTTCCAGTCGCCATCGGCGTCGTTGGTTTGGGAAAAGCCGAGGATCACCCAGCTTTCCGAACTGGCATAGCCGTTGAGGGCAAACAGGATGAAGCGGTCGTGCTCGGGGTCGTAGAGCACGCGGGGGTCGTACTTATTCTCCGTCAGGCTCAGAGGGAGGAAGAAGTTCTTCAAGGTTGCAGCGCCGATCCAGTCGCCCAGCGGGTCCTTAATGGCGACGTGCTGGTTGATGACCGAGACGATCTGATCGCCGTCGGAAACGGCGAGGTGGTTGTCCAGCGGCGTGCTACCGGAAGAAGTATTGCCGATCCAATCGATCAACAGAACCGGCGGAAGGGCCAGGCCCCGGGTTTTTACCACATTTTCTTTTCTCGGAAATCGTTTCGCCGATTCGGCCTTTTGTTGAGCCAGGTATCGCTTGAACCAGGGGCCGTCCACCGGCGGAGCTTCCAGGTATTCCACATCCGGTGAAAAATCGGGGCCAACCGAAGCGAAGTTGACCACAGCAGCCCGTTCAACCGGCTGGTAATCATAAGTATTGTATGAAATGGACTGGGCAGACAAAATTGCCGGCCCTATGACCCAAAAAGCCAAAAGCGTATAAAGTCCTTGTCTCATAATTCTGATTGTTTGTGGAAATATACGGGTTTTGTTGAAAATCCAACTATTCGGAGTTGGTGCATTCCAGCACGGAAAGGGCGAAATCGAATAGGGAAGGAAAACGGGCCGCCGCGATTTCAGGCGGATCGGCGCTTTCTTCCTCGCTATCGATCCAGACGGGTTTCATACCCAATCTGTGCCCGAACTCCATGTCCGAAGGCGCATCGCCCACCATGACGGAGCGGGAGAAATCGACTTCCGGAAATTCGGACCGGGCTTTGAGCGCCATCCCCGGCGCCGGTTTCCGGAAAAGGTCGTCCGTACTCGATAATGAAGGACAGTGATAGATCGCATCGATCCGTCCGCCCGACTCCCGGATCGATTCGTACATGCGGTTGTGGATGTGGGCTAGGTCGGATTCGGTCATCAATCCCTTGCCGATACCCTGTTGGTTGGTCACTATAAAGATCCGTTGAAATCGGCTATTGAGCAGAGCCATGGCCTGCAAGACACCGCTGAGAAAATGGAATTCTTCCCAATCGGTTACATACCCGTTCCGGATCCGCCGGTTGATAACACCGTCGCGGTCTAAAAACAGGGTCCATTCGTTGTCGATCTTCCAGTTTTTCATCGATGGGTGTTCAAGCCGCCAACCCGACGGCACTACTATTCAACTTTTTCACCCGCCGAAGCATTTGCGAAGGCGGGCCAACTTTTCAACCAAACATCTCTTTCTCCACTAACTCGCACAATATATGGCCAATGGTAATATGCACTTCCTGGATGCGGGGAGTGTCGTTGGAAGGCACTTCCAGGCAAAAATCGCACAAGCCCTTGAGTTGTCCGCCGCCACGGCCGGTCATGCCGGTCACGGTCATGCCCAGGGCACGGGCCCGTTCGGCGGCCCGAAGGATGTTGGGCGAATTTCCCGAGGTAGAGAGGGCAAACAACAGGTCGCCTTCCCTTCCCATGGCCTCTACCAAACGGGCGAAAGCCTCCTCATATCCGTAATCGTTGGACACTGCCGTCAAGAACGAAGAATTGACGTGCAGGGCCTCTGCAAATAACGGCGGACGGTTGGCGTAAAAGCGCCCCGACAGTTCTGCTGCAATGTGCTGCGCATCGGCAGCGCTGCCGCCGTTTCCACAAAACAAGATCTTTCCCCCTTTCCGAAAGACGGAAATCGCGTGATCCACCACCTGAAGCAGCAGCTCCACGTTGGCAGGATCGCTCAGGTAGGCCTCTTTTACGGCTACGCTTTCCTTTAAAACTTCTATTATCCGCTGTGTTTTCTTTTCCACTCTTCAACTTTTTCACCCGCCGAAGCATTGCGAAGGCGGGTCAACTCTTCAAAAACCCCTGAATCGTACCCACCATATTTTCCCACGAAAACCGGTATTTGGCCTTCCGCACACCTTCTTCGAATGCGGTTTGCCGGTCCTCGACGAAATAATCCCGGATCGCTTCGGCAACGGCTTCGGACGATACTTCTACTACATAGCCCGACTGCCCGTGATCCACGATCTCGGGCAGACCGCCGACGTTGGTCACCACCATCGGCTTTTCGAAGTGGTAGGCCAGTTGGGAGATCCCGCTTTGGGTGGCCGAACGGTAGGGTTGTACCACCAGATCGGCTGCCCCAAAATAATACCGCACGTCGCTTTGAGGAATGTACCGGTCGTGAATTGTAACCCGGTCCTCCAGTCCCAACTCGGCGATCAGTTGCCTATAACGCTCCTCGTCGGCATAAAATTCTCCGGCGACCAGCAAATGCAGAGGAAGCGCTTCGAGCCGCGGATCGGCAAGCGCCCGGAGCAATATGTCGAGGCCCTTGTACTCCCGGATAAAGCCGAAAAAGAGCAGGTAGTGCCGGTCTTCGGGCAGCCCAAAATAAGCGAGGGACTCCCCCCGGGAAGCCGGATCTCCGTAGTTGTCGTAGACCGGGTGCGGCACATACCGGAAAGGCAGGGTTTTGCTAAATTGCCGCAACTCCTCTCCCACCGCCCGCGACATGACGATAAAGGCATCGACCGCCTTTATGAAGTAGCTCGTAAACAAGCGGTCGAAAGGCCGTTTTTCGTGGGGAATGATGTTGTCGGCCACGCACACCACCCGTGCTTTGCTTTTGCGGGCGATCCGGAGGACCGTGCCCAGGCAAGGCCCCATGAACGGGATCCAATACCGGACGATGATCAGGTCGGCATTTTCCCGGCGCAGGGCATACCCCACCTTCACCCAGTTCGGAGGCCAGATGGAGTTCAGGACAGACCGAATAAGCAGCCCTTCGGGAGGCGGATCATCCGTGTACTGGGTCTTTCCGGGAAAAAGAAGCGATGGATATTGCAGCGCGTAGGAGTAAAGGACCACCTCGTTCCCCTGTTTGAGAAACTCCTGAGCGAGTCGTTCGCTCGAAGAAGCGATCCCACCCCGCAGCGGGTGCGCGGGGCTCAATACGACAATTTTCTTCATGATCTTGCGCCTCCTATCTCTTTTTCGATGACATAGACATTGCGATGAGGCGCGTTGCGGGCCACGAGTTCAGCCAGGAATCCCGTTACGAAAAGTTGGGTGCCGATGATCAGGGTAAGAATGCCGAAAAAGAACAGAGGCCGGTCGGCAATGCCGTATTCGGCATAGACCAGCTTGGCAATGCTCAGATAGGCCAGGATGGCAAACCCGGCCAGGAAGAATAAGGTGCCGATCGATCCGAAAAAATGCATGGGGCGCTTGCCGAATTTACCCACGAATGTGATCGACAACAGATCCAGAAAGCCGTTGACAAAGCGTTCCCATCCGAACTTGGAGACACCGTACTTGCGCGCCTGATGCTCCACCACTTTTTCCGTGATCTTTTTAAACCCGGCCCACTTGGCCAATAACGGGATATAGCGGTGCATTTCGCCGTAGATCTCAATCGTCTTAACAACCTCCCTCCGGTAGGCCTTGAGGCCACAGTTGAAATCATGCAAGGGGATCTTGCTGATCGACCGGGTCACGGCGTTGAAAAACTTGGAAGGAATGGTCTTGATCCGGGGATCGTAGCGCTTCTTTTTCCAGCCGGAGACGAGGTCCCAGCCCTCCTCTTTGATCAGGCGGTAGAGGTCGGGAATTTCGTCGGGACTGTCCTGGAGGTCGGCATCCATCGTGATGACCACCTCCCCTTGAGCAGCCTGGAAGGCCGTATTCAGCCCGGCCGATTTGCCGTAGTTGCGCCGGAACTTGATGGCCCGGATATTCGGATTTTGGGCGATCAGTTGTTCGATCACCTGCCAGGAAGCGTCGGTGCTGCCGTCGTCTACAAACACGATCTCGTAGGAAAAGCCATTGGCCTCCATGACGCGCCGGATCCAGGCCTCCAATTCGGGCAGGGACTCCTCTTCATTCAACAAGGGTATGACAACTGAAATCTGCATATTCTTTTTCAGAAATGGAGGTCCGGCCCTTTTTGCTCCGGACCTCCATTAAAAATTAGGATGAATAATCGCGCCGGGTCAACAGCGCAACTAACGCTGCCAGGCCAAAGCCCAGGATAGCTCCTTGCGCCCAGCCCAGGATGGTTTGCCCCAGAGAGGGCTGGAAACTCTGTTCATCCAACTGCTTGTAGGCTTCCGGTAGTTTAGCCGGCTCTGTATACTGCGGCAGGGCTTCCCGCATGATCTCCTTCTGCAATTCTGCCAAAGAAGGATCGACCTGGTGACCGATATAGTAGAAAAGATAGAACCAACCGTTGGCGACCAGATAGGTTAAAAAAGCAACCTTGAGCGCGTCCCGCCACGGAAAAGGGCCATCGACCGCTTCCCTCGTATTCACGCCGGCCAGATACATGGCGGCGATATACAGCAGGATGGGACTGTAGGCGATCCAGGGTGAAAATACCAGCGGCTTGTCGATCAGGTATACGACGATAAAAAATGCGATCGTGACGATACCTGCGATAGAGCCGAAAAGGACGCTTTTATTCTTCATAACTTCAGGATCAAACCGTCTGTGCCGGTTTCGCATTCTGATGAATGCCTCCGGCGATCAGGGTAACTATGAACCCCATGATAAAGGAAAAAATGGCGCCAAAGATCGACATGGCGATCGGGCTCGTGAACATCTTAGTGAACTTCATAGCCTGTTCGATCTGGGTTTCATCCATCCCACGTTCCTCCATCTGCGCGATCGATGCATTCCGGATCTGGTCGATCATCCCCGGATCGATAAATGCAAAATGCAAATAGTTCAGGACCATACCTGCCAGGCAGATGATAGCGACCGTCAGGGTACCGAAACCCAGCGCGCGACCAAAAGTGATCGTATTTCCGCTTTCTTTTTTGTACTCCCTAATTGCGATATAAATACCTCCAAAAAAGATCGCCAGGGTAAACAGGTAGCTGATCCAATTCCCTTTTCTAGCGACAGGGTCGACCAACCCGGAGAATTGAAGAGCGAGACCGATAACAAAGAGGGCCAGGGCGGTTAGCAACCCATAGCGAAGGGCCAAGGGGCGCATGGGTACGGATTCAGGCTGCATAATGGGTTCGTCCAGATTACTCATGACAATTGGTTTAAGTGGTGGAAAAAAGTATATTCATTTCCTTCCTAAGGTACGCCTTTATTTCAAATACCAGGCTCGGTTCCCCCGGAATATCGCCCTGGGCTGCCCTTTTAAGGTCTTCCCGATCAAGGGCGAATTGTGCGACTTCGAGCGGATCTCTTTTTCTGAATACACCCATTCCCGGTCGGGATGGAAAAGGGTGAAATCAGCGGCTGCACCTTCTTTTACCACAACCGGATCGAGGCCCAGCACTTTCCGCGGCTTGTGTGCAAGCCATTCGATAAGCCGG
Source organism: Lewinellaceae bacterium (assembly GCA_020636275.1). Classification (GTDB taxonomy): domain Bacteria; phylum Bacteroidota; class Bacteroidia; order Chitinophagales; family Saprospiraceae; genus JADJTT01. The sequence continues at coordinate 35,925 of JACJYD010000004.1, forward strand.
TCCAGGGGCAATTCGTCCCCCAGATAGGTCCGGCACAGCGCAAAAGCCGTCTCCAACCCGATCGCCCCGAAATCGGCATAGGGGAATTCCAGTTCCTTGGATTCAGGATCGAGCGGTACGTGGTTGGAATATAGAAAGTCGATGGTCCCGTCCTTCAAGCCTTCGATCAGCGCCTTGCGGTCGCTCGGCTCGCGCAAAGGGGGTTGCACCTTGTAATTGGAGTCGAATTGGGAGAGTACCTCGTCGGTAAAAACCAGGTTCATCACCGGCACGGATGCCGAAACGCGGAGCCCCTGCAGTTTGGCAGCCCGCACCTTTTCCACCGAACCGGCCGCAGAAAGCCCATGCAAATGCAACCGGGAACCGGTATAGGCCAGCAGTTCCAGATCGCGATACACCATCAGTTCTTCGGCCAGGCGGGGCAGGCCGCGCAAGCCCAGGGAAGTGCTCACCAGACCCTCGTGCATTTGCCCGTCGCTGGCTACATGGATATCCAGCGGTTGATTGAAGATCAGGCCATCAAAAAATTGAACATACTGCATGGCCCGGAGCATCAATCCACCGTCTTGCACCGGGACCAGGCCATCGGAAAAACCGATCGCGCCGGCGGCATGCATGTCGATCATTTCGGTGAGGTCGGTTCCCATACAGCCTTTCGAAAGGGCCCCGACGGGCAGGAGAGCTACAGTGTTTACCGGGTTTTGATTCAGCACATATCCGATATCCGCCTTGGAATCGACAGCCGGAGAGGTATTGGGCCAGATCGCCACCTGGGTGTACCCTCCCGCCGCCGCTGCCTGCCGCAGCGATTGCAGGTCCTCGCGATGCTCCAAGCCCGGATCTCCGACATAGGCGCCCACGTCGACCCAACCGGGGGAGAGCATCAAACCTTCTTCTTCTATGAGTAATTCTGCATCAGGGGCGGTGGCCGGATCTACAGCCTGGAGGACCCCATTCTGAATAAACAAGTCAACCGTCTTCCGGTGCAGGGGTGATGCCGGATCGACGATGGTCACTCGTTTGATCAAACAGCGCATGTAGGGTTGAATTTTGACAAAAGTACAAATTAAACAATTACACCCTCCAGAATCGCAACAACAACTGCTCGATCGCCAAAAAGAGCAGCGCAAATACCAGACACCAGCGCCACAACACGACGCCCTGGTTGCGCTCGCCAATAATGACCTCGAAATTGGCGCGGGCCGCCGCTTCGATGATACTGGCCCGGTCGCCCACTAACTCGCGCAATTCCGAAAGCGTATAATAGGCCAGATTGGATTCTTTCCGGTTGTAGTTGAAGGCGAATTCGGCGAGCGTTTCCTCTCCCTGCTGCCTTTTCAGGCGGTAAATGCCCGCCGTGGGGATCTCGTTCGACACCGTCAGGAATAGACGCGAGCCTGTGATCCGCTGCGCCGGAATGAATTCAATGCCCGGGCCGTCCAATTGGTATACGACTTCCGAACCCAGAACCGGCACATCTGCGGAAATGACCTCGTCATCCCCGATCGTGTAGGCAATCTTCTGACCCCGTCCCGACGAAATGGCCATCTTGTACAACATCGGGATAAAGATCTCGGCGTTGCGGGTCATATTGTTATATTCTTCCGAAAGCGGGGCGGCGATCACATATAAATGCCCTTGTCCGACCTGGTATTTGGCGAGGAAAGAGGATCCGTCGCGGTAGCTCATCAGAGTCTCTTCCGCAGCCGTACCGGAGCGATTCCAGAAAAAATTGCCCTGCGTGACCGGCAGCCGCAAATTGGCGCTCTTGTTTTCAAAGACATCCCGGAAAATGAATTCTTCGGTATTCACCTGCCCAACCGTCCGCTCACCCTTTTCAAAAGCGGTAAAAGGATTGGCGGGAAAGGCCGCAAAAAAGGAATTATAAGACTCCAATGAAGCCCCGGCTGATGGAAAGACCAATACATTCCCTCCGTTCTCGACGTATTCTTTTAGCGCGAACGAAAGTCCGGACGACAAATCGGGCAGTTCGTTCAATACGATGAACTGGTAGCCCGGAAGGCGGGAGTAATCGAGGTTTTGGCTGGTCAGATTTTCCGCCTGGAAGTAGGGAATACTCTTGAAGGCCGCCGTGAGAAACTCATTTTCCGCCGAAGCGTTGATGATGGCCACGCGCACCTCCTCGGCGACCTGCAAAGCGATGTGGTACAGGTCGTCGAACTGAATGGGATAGTCCGTGATCTGCAATTCGGCTTCGTGCCAGCCGACGTGCGGCAATTGCATGCTGATCGTATCTTTAACGGCTGTCTGCGGAGGGATCGTCAGGGTGCCCACCGGCATTACCTGGCCTTCGTGGCGCAGGGTGAGCCGCACGTTCTCGGCCTCTTCATCGGTCCAGTTCTTCACCTGGATGATGAGGTTGTTGGGTTGGTTGAGCATGGGAACCGGCGACTCCATCCACACCGAATCGATGCTGATATTCCGCTCCTGGACAGCCTGCAGGGGAATGAGGTTCAGCTGCAGCGCCGTATCCTTCGGCGTTTCCCAAACGGTAATATTTTTCTGAAAATCGGAGATCCAAAAGGCCACCTTCGTATCGTTGGAACCTTGATCGAGGGCTTGCTCCTGCCGCACCAGGACCTGGTTGAGGGGCTTGACCGCCGGAGAGAGCGCGATCTCATCGATAAAGGCCAGGGCTTCCTCCTGGCTCACCAGGCGTTGATGCCGGCCCTCCAAATCGTTGGTGAGGATCTGAAAACGATCGTCCACGGAATAGGCTTCCACAATATCCCGGGCCCGGCGTTTGGCTTCCTCGATAAGGGGAACGTCCTGACTCAGCGCTCCCATGCTGAACGAGTTGTCTATAAAAATGCTGACGTCTTTACTCCCCTGGGTGACATCCGACCCCGAGGGAATGAATGGCTGGGCAAATGCAAAGATCAGGAATGCAATAGCCAGACACCGCATGAGCAACACCAGCCAGTTGCGCAATTTGGAACGGGCGCTGGTCTCCTCTTTGACCTCCCGAAGAAAGCGCACATTGGTAAAGTACACTTTTTTATACCGGCGAAAGTAGAACAGGTGAATGATGATCGGGATGGCCAGCGATGCCAGCGCAAAGAGAAAAGCCGGGAATAGGAATTGCATATTCTATTTTTTCAAACAGGCAAAACTAAAAAAAGAGCGGCAGGGTTTTCATCCTGCCGCTCTTTTTCTTCACAATCAGCGCACGAGGGCGACGCTGCCTTCGAAGAGCTCTACCCGTCCATCGATCATCTCGATCTCTGCATACCAGGTAAATACCGCCGGATTGGCATCCTGCCCCCGGTGTTTTCCGTCCCATCCAAATGCCGGGTCGTTGGGTTGGAAATTGGTGTATTGGAAAACCGATTCGCCCCAGCGGTTGAACACCTCGAAGTTCTTCACTTCCGCTACCTGGTTGCCTGCAAAGATCATAAAGATATCGTTCTCTCCATCGCCATTGGGCGAGAAGACGTTCGGTACATAAACATTGGCTTCTTTTTTCACCCGGAAGGAAAGCCGAGCCTCCCCTTCACATCCATCCGCCGTGGTCACGGTCACCAGATAGTCGATACTGTGGGTGGGCGTTACGATGGGTGTGAGACAATCGTCGCAGCTCAGGAACAAACCCGGCTCCCAGGTGATCGTTTCTATGTCGTTTTCATCGATATTCACAAAAACCTGAACCGCGTAGCTCTCGCCCAGGCTCAGGAGTACCTCGCGTTCGACATCGAGCTGCACATCCACGCCAGGCGCCAGGATGGCCTCTTCGTAGAGTTCGCAGCCATTGGCGTCGCGAACGACCAGGTCGTAAGTGCCCGGAGCCAGGGCGCCGTAGAAGGTTTGATTGCTAAAGGTAAACCCTCCGCTGATCGAGTACTGATAAGGCGGCGTTCCGCCCAACACGTCCCCGAACTGAATGAAACCGGGGTAGCCCAGGCAGACCGGCGGATCGAGGGTATAATCCAAACTGACTGGAAAGTCAGCCGTGACGGTCATTTGATCTTCCGAAATACACCCGTTGGCAGGGTCCGTGACGGTCAGAAGGTAGACGCCGGGCGCTCCTGCCGAAGGCTGCGGCGTATTGGCGCCACCGAGCAAGGATCCATCTGCCGTGGTCCAGGCATACACGCCGGCCGCGCCAATTGGAGAGGAGCCCTCCAACTGCAGCGCCTGTTGGTCGCAATGCAACAAGAGGTCCGGACCGGCATCGGCGCCGGGTGGATCGGTCATTTCGATCACCTCCACCGTCATGCCTGCCGAGCAGGTATTGTTCAGGTTGAGAATGGTCAGGGTATAGGAGCCCGGCGCATCGATCAGGGGTTGAAGCGGATTGGTGGCGTTTACGATATTTCCACCACCCGTGGCACTCCACGTAAGCTGGAATCCAGGCCCTGCATCCGAGCCCGCGGCGCTGAGGGAAATTTCTTCGGCAATACAGGTCAGGACTCCCGGGGTTCCGATCGCCACGACCGGTTCTTCCACATCCTGGGTGATCACCACCGAATCCGTCGAAACGCACCCGTTTTGGGCGTCTAACACCGTCAGGGTGTAGACCCCCGGAGCACTGACCATCGGCGTTAGCGTAGTGGCCCCGTTATCGATCGCGCCTCCGTTCCCGGCCACCCATTGGTAACTAAAATTGGCCCCGGAAGAAGACCCGGCGCCGTTCAGTTGCAGGGTGGAAACCGTACAGTTCAATTGCCCGGCAGGACCGGCCACCGCATCCGGCGGGGTGTCGCTTTGCGCAACGGTCACCGCCTCCGAAGCCGTACAGCCATTTTGTCCATTGGTAACGGTAAGCGTATACGTACCCGGCTGGTCGATGGTGGGCGACAAGGTAGTGGCGCCGCCGGTGATCTGCCCGTCAGAGGTTGTCCACAGGTAGCTAAAATTGGGCCCCGTGCTCGTTCCGGAGGCTCCAAGGGAAAGGGAAGGCGATACGCAGGTAAGCGGACCTGGCGTTTGCAATACGACCGACGGAGGTACCTGGTCGATCGAAACAGTAGTGGCATCCGTCGAAGTACAACCATTGGCCGAATTGGTCACCAACAAGGTATACGTACCCGATTGATCAACCTGGGGGGTCAGGGTGGTGGCGCCCGATACGATATTTCCGTTTCCGGTAGTCCAGGAATAGGTAAAATTGGCCCCTTGACTGGAGGCGCCGGCATTCAGGGAAGCGGTGGGGGCCGAACAGGTCAGCACCGCTGCGGCCCCGGCCTCGGCGGTCGGAAGCGCAATATCCTGGGTGATCGTAACCGCAGAGGAGCTTTGGCAATTGTTCTGGGTATTGACAACCGTAAGCACATAAGTGCCGGGCGCATCGACCAGCGGGCTCAGGCCGGTATCCCCCGAAAGCAAATTGCCGTCGGCAGTCGTCCATTGGTAGTTAAAACCCGCGCCCTGACTGGATCCGTTGCCATCCAACACGAGGGAAGAAACCAGGCAATTGAGCTGCTGCGTCGCACCGGCATTGGCTACTGGCGTGTTTATATCCTGTGTAATGACGACCTGGTCGGTGGTACTGCAACCGTTGCTGTTGTCCAAAACAGTGAGTTCATAGGTGCCGGCTGCATTTATGGTGGGGTTAAGCGTGTTTCCTCCGCTGAGAATGATCCCGTTGGACGTGGTCCAGGCATAGGAAAATACCGCTCCGGCAGAGGAGCCGGTTCCGTCGAGCGAAAGGCTGGTCACATCGCAGTCCAGCTCCTGTGTCGGTCCCGCCTCTGCCATTGGCAGGGCTATATTTTGAGAAACGGTTACCAAGGCGGTATCCGAACAAAGGTTATCCGTTTGGACCACGATCAATTGGTAATCGCCAGGCTGATCGATCGTGGACATAGGCATATCCACAGGACCGGCAATATTCCCATCCAGGGTGGACCAGGTATAGGTCAGATTGCCGCTTCCGGCCGAAGCGTCGCCATCCAGGGTCAGCGATGTAGCCGTGCAGGTCAGGGTCCCCGGAGCGCCGATCACAGCCTGGGGAGGCGACAGGTTTTCCGTAATAATCACCTGGTCGGATGCCGTGCACCCGTTCCCACCGTTCAAAACCGTGATCTGGTATACTCCCGGCTGATCGACCACCGGACTCAGTGTAGTATTTCCCAAAACGATATTCCCGTCGCTCGTCGTCCAGGAATAGCTATAGCCCGGCCCTGCTGCCGACCCGGCGCCGTCCAGAACGACGCTGGAAATGCCGCAGTTCAACTCGGCCGTATTGCCGGCATCCGCAGCAGGTGGAACGAGGTCCTGAAACACTTCCACCCCGGTTTCACTCGTACAGCCGTTCCCGGTATTTGTCACCAACAGCTGGTATACGCCGGGCTGATCCACCTCCGGATTCAAAACGGTACTGTCTCCGATGATGGAACCGCCGGTGGTGGTCCACAAGTAGGAATACCCCGCGCCCTGGCTCGAATTGCTCCCATCCAGCTGAACGCTGGAAACGGCACAGGTCAGGGTTTGGGGCGGAGCGACCGCTGCCGCCGGGGCCAGGGTGTCGATGCCGAGCACGACACTGGTTTCGCTGGAGCAACTGTTCAGACTGTTCGTAACGGTCAGGGTGTAGGTCCCGGGTTCATCGACCGTCAGGAAGAGGGTTTGGGTCCCCATAACCATATTCCCGTCGGTCGTCGTCCATTCATAATTGAAATTAGGACCCAGGGAAGACCCGATCCCGCTGACCAGCACTTCCGGATGGGTACAATCCAAAATCTGAGGGGTGGAGGCCACCGCAGCAGGAGCATCGGTATCCAATGCCACTTCCACGGTATCTGCCGCGGAGCAACCATTGGTCAGGTCGGTCACGGTCAGAATATAACTCCCCGAATTATTGATGATAGGGGTGGTTGTATTTGCACCCGAGACGATGTTTCCTCCATTTACCGATGTCCAGGAATACGAATAGCCGGGCCCGGAAGCGGAACCCGTACCGTCCAGTTGCAGATCGGGCAAACTGCAGGAGATGGTCAACGGCATGCCGGCGTCGGCAAGGGGTTGGATCAGGTCGTCGGTTACATCGACCGTGGCGACCGACTGGCAGCCGGTAAGCGTATTGGTAAGGGTCAATTCATAGGTGCCGGCAGCGCCCACGACGGGCGTTGGGGTATCGCTCCCCGATAAGATCGTCCCCCCGCTGGGGCTCGCCCAGCTAAAAACGATACCTGCGCCCGAATCGGACCCGCTGGCGTCGAGGGAGATCTCCGGCTGGCTGCAGGTCAGGACCTCCGGGGTTTCGATCTGGATCACCGGATCGGTGCTCAGGTCGGTCACGGAAGCCTCATCCATGGCCGTACAACCGTTCGAGGTATCGGTGACCAGCAAGATATAGGTACCTGCCTGGTCGACCGTGGGATTGAGCGTGGTGGGATCATCCACGATGTTGCCATCGGGAGTGGTCCAAAGATACGTGAATTCAGGTCCGGCGCTCGAGCCCGCCCCTGTGATCTGAAATGTAAGGAAGTCGCAGTCAATGATCCCATCCTGCCCGGCATCGGCGAGTGGATCCGTCAGATCGGCAACAACCGATACCAGGGATGTATCCGCACAACCGTTCGCCGTATTGGTGACCACTAGTTGGTAGTCGCCGGGTGCATCGACCGTTGGCGTAGGCGTATTGGTGGGCGAAGTGAAATTGCCCCCGGCCGTTGTCCAGGAATAAGCAATCCCCGGACCCGCAGAGGAAGCAGTCCCGTTTAGCCCAACTTCATTGACCAGGCAGTTGATGGTCTGCCCCGGACCGGCATCGGCGAGCGGGGTATCAAAATCCGACTGAACGATCATCGAAGCGGAAGTAAAACAATCGTTTAAGGTGTCCGACACGATCAGTTCGTACGTTCCCGCGCCTTCGGCGGTCGTAATTACCGCATTGGCATCCCCGGTGATCGTTCCGCCTCCGCTGGCGATCCATTCGTAGGTGTAATTGGGGCCTCCACTGGAGGTACCTGCATCGAGGGTCAGCACATTATTGCTGCAATTGATCGCGCCAGTCACTTGAAATTCGGCTATTGGTATGCTCGAATCCCCCAGTATGGCAACCGTGTCGGTGGCCGTGCAATTGTGGGAATCGGTCACCGTCACGATATAGGTGCCGGCAGTCAGGCCGGAGGGGTCTTCACTGGTGCTCCCGGTATTCCACAGAAAGGTATACCCCGGCGATCCCCCCGCCACATCCAGGTTGATGCTCCCCCCTTCGGGGTTGTCGCAATTCACCCCCGATAGTGCGGTGGCAGCCGCTGTCAACGCGGGCGGCTGGGTAACCTGGGCCGAGGTGACCATGTTGCATCCCCGGTTGTCGATCACGTTGACCACGTAGAATCCAGCGGGAATATTCTGAAGGTCCTGACTGGTGCTGTTGTAGTTCCAGGCATAGGTGTAGGGGCTGGTCCCTCCGCTCACCGTCAGATCGATGGCGCCGGTGGAACCTCCGTAACAGGCGACGTTGGTCACCTGGGTCGACAAGTTGATAATGGGAATCGTCGCTACCCCCTGGCCGGCGCCAGGGCCTGTGCACGATCCGTTGCTCACCGAGGTAATGGTATACGTACCCGGCACAGGCGCCGCGAGTTGATACGGATTTTGAGTGATCCCGGAGATCGTCACCGGGCCGCCGCCACTCACCTGGTAGGTAAAACTCCAGGGACCGATCCCGGTAAAGGAAACTGATAGCGTGCCGGGCGATCCCGGACATACGGTAGTCGAACCACTGATCGTCGCCTTGAGGGTATACACTTCCAGGTTGGCCGTATCCGTATCCACGCTACCGCAATAATCCGTCACCGTCACCGTATAGACGCCGGGCTGGTTGGCGATCCCGTTGTAGATGGCGCCCGAACCGGAAGGGCTCCAGGCGTATTGATACGGTGGCGCCCCGCCCGTGATCGTGGGAATAATGGAAAATGGGTTGCCCTTGCAAATGGGGTCGATATCGATATCCACGTTGACCGGCGTTGGGTCGACGATTTCCATGATCGCGGTACTGGTGGTACAATTGCACGGATTTTCCAGCGTAATGATGATCGTCTCAGTCCCTTCGGAAATGATGTCATCGAAAATCGTGACCGGCACCTGAACAAAGCTTTGATTGGCCGGAATGGTCACCGACAACGGGATCGGAGCATAGTCCTGCCCCGGAGTGGCCGTACCAGAAATGGTGTAATTGATCACCAGCGGCACCGTAGGATCGCCGCTGCCCCGGGTAAAGGTAAAATAGCCGTTATTGCATCCTTCATAAGCGACCGTTCCCATTACGGGCGGTACCGTGGCGACGACTTCGGCATTCCCACCCAGATTAAAGCTGTTGGCCCCCAGAAATACTGCCGAGTCGAATGCATCGTCGGTCGCATCCCCGACGGCCAGTTTGATATGGTAGGTTTCACAGGGGATTACATTGGCTACCGCAGTGAGTACTTTGGTAAAACCATCGTACTGGCAGGCAAGCGTAGCCGGAGGTCCCGCGATCGGGTGTCCCTGGCAATTCGGATTGCTCAATTGAGGGTCGCCGGCGGGAATATTCCCCACATAATAGTTGGAATTGGTGATGTGGTTGACATTGTTGATGGAAACAGGGGTGCCTCCTACACCCGCTCCCGGCAGTACGGCAATATTCATCGCATTGTTTGAATAGGGACCGCTGATCCCGGGACCGCTGATGAAAAAGCCGAACACATCGTTGAACGTGGAATTGACGTAATCGCAATATTCTTCGGAGGCAAAGACATACCGGAAGGTGATTTGAGAAACGGTCGGTACAAAGTCAAATTCCAGTTTACAGGCGTCTTTTATCACGCCTCCTGAGCCCTGGCCCATAGCTGCCACCAGGTCGATATCCGACCCGCCTCCGACTGCCCCACCTGCTCCGGTCTGGTTATTCGGACCGATTGCCGCCGTAACGGGGCCGCTGGAGAGGATTACCCCATTGGGTATACCCACTGAATTATCGCCGCCCGAGAACGACCCTTCGGCAAGGGCAGCTCCTTTATAGGTTACATTTGAAATTTCAAAACAACCTCCTCCGATGAAAATATCCTGGACCAGCGTCTGGGGTATCATGGCCGGAATGACGGTAAGCGATCCGCGCAGCCCGGCCACACCCTTGTCGGATGGCGCATTGCAAGTGGCACATACCGTAGTGAGGTACATCGCCCCGGAGCAGCCTTTAGCCGGATAATCCGTATGCACAAAGACCGTTTGGCAGGAAGCGCCTGCCATAAAATTGATGGCCGACTGCGGACTTTTTCCCGTTCCCGGCAGTTCCAGCAGCGGTTGGCAGCCAGCCATCTGAACGGCCTGAATATTGTAGGTTTCTCCAGGTTTCAACTGGCAGATCTGAACCTCCGTGAGCGCATCCTGGATATAGATCACATCCCGGCCGGCATTGCCTTCCAGGTTTATGATTTGAATATCGCCTCCTGAAGGAGTAGCGGGAATTTCTGAAAACCCGAATAGGGAGGGAATGAGAAACAAGGGCAGAAGTAATGATTTCGCCTTCATAATGGGGACATAGTTTTCAAAAAAGCATGTGACTAAAACAGTATGGATTAACTGTTTGGCTCCAGGAGTTTTAAAGAAAAAAGGTTAGAGGATAATCAAAATTAGAAAAAGAGCGGCAGAGTTTTACCCTGCCGCTCTTTTTTCTTAGCGCACCAGCGCCACGCTCCCTTCGAAGAGTTCAACCCGTCCGTCGATCATTTCGATCTCTGCATACCAGGTAAACACGGCCGGATCGACATCCTGGCCCCGGAGTTTTCCATCCCAGCCGAAGGCCGGATCGTTGGGTTGGAAATGCGCGTATTGGTATACCGATTCTCCCCAGCGGTCAAATACCTCGAATTGCTTCACCTCTGCGATCTGGTTGCCGGCGAAGATCATAAAGACGTCGTTCTCCCCATCGCCATTGGGCGAGAAGATATTCGGAACATATACGTTGGCTTGCTTTTTCACCCGGAAAGAAATACGCGTTTCCCCTTCGCACCCCTCAGCCGTGGTCACCGTGACCAGGTAGTCGATACTATGCGTAGGGGTCACCACCGGAGTGAGGCAATCGCTGCAGCTCAGGAACAGACTCGGTTCCCAGGTGATCGTCTCGATGTCATTTTCATCGATATTCACAAAGACCTGCACCTCATAGCTCTCACCCAGGCTCAGGAATACCTCGCGTTCGACATCGAGTTGCACATCCACACCCGGCGCCAGGAAGGCCTCGTCGTAGAGCTCGCACCCGTTGGCGTCGCGCACGACCAGATCGTAGGTGCCTGCATCCAGAGCGCCGTAGAAGGTCTGGCCGCTAAACGCAAAACCGCCGCTGATCGAGTATTGGTAAGGCGGCGAGCCGCCCAGCACATCCCCGAATTGAATAAAGCCGGGATAACCCAGGCAAACCGGCGGATCGACCACGTAATTGAAGTCGACCGGGAAGCTTTCGGTTACGATCACTTCATCTTCCGACGTACATCCGTTGGCCGGATTGGTGACGGTCAGCAAATAGGTGCCCGCCGTACCCACGGTGGGATTCGGGGTATTGGCCCCATTGAGGAAAGCCCCGTTGGAAGTCGTCCAGACATACTCGCCACTACCGCCGATGGGAGAAGAACCCTGTAACTGCACCGTAGTTTGGTGGCAGTGCAGCAGGAAGTCGGGGCCGGCGCTCGCACCCGGCGGATCGAGCGTTTGCAGAACCTCAACGGTAAGGCTGGACGAACAACCATTGCTGAGGTCGAGAATGGTCAGGGTATAGTCGCCCGGTGCATCGACCAGCGGTTGCAGAATATTGGCGGTGCTGACAATATGCCCGCCATTCGCAGCAGACCAGGTCAGGTCGTAGCCGGCGCCGGAATTCGAGCCCACTGCGTCCAACGATACCTGGTCGACCAGGCAAGTCAAACTGGCCGGACTGTCGATGATGACCGTCGGTTGGACCACATCCTCCGTAACGGTCACCACATCCGTGGAAGTACAGCCATTCGTGGTGTTCAAGACCTGCAGGGTGTAGGTAGCCGGCTCAGTAACCGTAGGCGTCAGGGTCGTGGCGCCGCTCGTGATCGCACCGCCGGGGCCCGCCGTCCACAGATAGGTGAAATTGGCCCCCGAAGAGGAGCCCGCACCATTCAATTGCAAGGAGGTCACCGCGCAGGTCAGTTCGGCCGTAGCGCCCGCATCTGCAGTAGGCGGAACGGTATTCTGGGAAACGGTAGTGGAAGCGGAGGCCTCACAGCCGTTTTGGTTGTTATGCACGAGGAGCGTATACGTACCGGGTTGATTGATCTGAGGCGAAAGGGTCGTTGCTCCGCTCAGGATATTCCCGTCAAGAGTGCTCCATTGGTAGGTAAAAATGGCGCCCGTGCTGGATCCCGAGCCGCTCAGATTGAGTTGCTGAACCGCACAGGTCAGCGTGCCCGGGGTTTGAATAACTACGGTCGGCGCCATCTGATCGACCGTTACGGTCGTCATATCCGATGCGGAACATCCGTTCATATTGTCGGTTACAAGCAGGGTATATGTACCCGGCTGGTCGACCTGGGGCGTGAGAGAAGTACCTCCGCTCAGAATGTTTCCGTTCGAAGTAGTCCATTGGTAGCTATAGCTCGGCCCGGTACTGGAGCCCCCTCCGTTCAGCGAAACCACCGTGTCGTCGCAGGTGATCGTCGCCAAAGCCCCTGCCTCGACAAGGGGAGGCGTGATATTCTGGGTGATCGTTACACTGGAAGAGGTTTCACAGCTATTCAGCGTATTGGTTACCATAAGGACGTATGTACCAGGAGCATTCACCACCGGGTTGGTGGTGGTTGCGCCCTGGACGATATTCCCGTTTCCAGTTGACCACGCGTAGGTAAATTCAGCTCCCTGGCTGGAACCTGACCCATCAAGGGTGAGGGAAGTGACGGCACAGGTCAGCTCCTGGGTTGGCCCGGCGTTGGAAACCGGGGCATTGGCATCCAGGGTCACGACCACCTGGTCGGTGCTGCTGCAGCCGTTGGCGTTATCCTGAACGGTCAAGGTGTAGGTTCCGGCGGCGCTCACCATGGGGAAAAGCGTGTTTCCGCCGCTGATGATGACCCCGTTGGCAGTACCCCAGGAATAGCTGAAGTTGCCCGCAGAGGAGCCCGTACCGTCAAGGGTAAGGCTGGGAGTACCGCAGTCGAGCTCAAAGGTAGGTCCCGCCTCCGCCGTTGGGGCCACAATATTTTGTGCCACGGTAACGGAGGTAGTATCGGCGCACTGGTTGCCCGATTGGGTCACGATAAGCTGATATTGGCCCGGCTGATTGACCGTGGGCATAGGCGCCGTTGTGGATCCGGTGATGTTGCCGTCCAATGTCGACCACTGATAGGTCAGGCCGCTCGTTCCCGAGGAAAGTCCGCCGTTCAGGGTGAGGGAGGTAACCGCACAGGTCAGTATGCCGGGTGTGGCGATCTGGGCCTGCGGCGGCGTCACATCGATAGTGATCTCCACCTGATCGGTCGAGGAGCAACCGTTGGCATTGTCCAAAACCGACAATTCGTAGAAACCGGGAGCATCGACCAGAGGATCGAGGGCATTTGCTCCGGAAACGATATTCCCATCCGGGGTGGTCCACTGGTAGGAGAAATCCGGCCCCGTGCTCGAGCCGGAGCCGTCGAGGTTCAGACTTGTCACTCCACAGGTGAGCACGTCGGTAGTGCCCGCATTCGCGTCGGGAGGAAGGATGTCTTGCAATACGGCCATATCGGCGCTGGTCGTACAACCGTTCGTCGTATTGGTCACCAAAAGGGTGTAGGTTCCGGGCTGGTCCACCTCCGGATCGGGAACCGAGTTGTCTCCAACGATATTCCCGTCAGCCGTGCTCCAGGAGTAGGTGTATTCAGGCCCGGTGCTCGAAAGGGTGCCGTCCAGTTGGATGCTGGTCACGGCACAAGTGAGCAGGTCGGGATCGGCGATCACAGCGGCAGGCGCCAGGGTGTCGATGCCCAGGGTTACGGCTGCCTGGCTCGTACATCCATTGGTGTTGTTGGTCACCAACAAATTATACGTGCCGGGCTGGTTTACGGTCGGGAAAAGCGTTCCATCTCCCGTCAGGATATTCCCATCCTGCGTTGACCAGGCATAATTGAAATTGGCGCCCAGGGATGACCCAAGTCCGTTGATGGTCACCGATGGATGGGCGCAGTTGAGGATCTGTGGAGCGGCAGCGACCGCAGTTGGAGAATTATCATCGAGAACGACATCCATGGTATCCTGGGCCATACAGCCGTTATCCCCATCGGTCACCGTCAAAATATAGGTGCCCGGATTGTTGATCGTCGGCATGGCTGTATTGGCGCCGGAAACGATATTGCCGCCATTGGTAGCAACCCATGCGTAAGAAATGGTGGGCCCCGAACTGGAACCGCTGCCGTCGATCTGCATATCCGGAAGACTGCAGGCAATCGTCATGGAATCTCCCGCATTCGCTACAGGTGGGATCAGGTTATCGAATACTTCTACTGAATCCACAGACTGGCATCCCGTAGAGGTATTGGTCAGGGTCAGCTGGAAGAAACCGGTCGAGCCCACTACGGGCGAAGGCGTATCGCCTCCGGAAACGAGCACGGCGCCATTGAGCCCGGCCCAGTCAAAGGTATACTCCGGCCCGGAATCGGAACCGGAGGCATCCAGTGATAGCTCGGTGACTGCACAGGTCAACAGACCCGGCGTTCCAATCTGGATGGTCGGGTCGATGCTAAAATCCTCGACCAATACCTCATCCGTTGAGGTGCATCCATTGATCGTATTGGTCACAAGGAGTGTATAGGTGCCCTGCTGGTCGATGGTCGGATCGACCAGGGTAGAGTCATTCACGATGTTCCCATCGGCGGTCGTCCACAAATAGGTAAATTCGGAGCCACCGCTTGAACCCGTGCCGTCCAGCTGGATGGAGGGCATAAAGCAATCGATTACGGCGTCCGCGCCGGCATTCGCCACCGGATCGACCAGATCGGTAACCACTGCCACAGTGGCGGTATCCGCACATCCGTTTACCGAATTGGATACTACCAGCGTATAGATGCCGGGAGCATCGGCGGTCGGACTAGCCACATTGGCCGGGGAGGTGAAATTTCCCGTATCGGTGGTCCAGGTATACTGGATATTGGCGCCGGCCGTCGATCCGCTTCCATCCAGGGTCACTTCCCCGACAAGACAATTGATGATCTGGTCGGCCCCCGGGTCAGACACCGGGGTGTTGAAATCTTCCGGAACGACAACCGAAGCTGCCGTGAAGCAGTTGTTTAGGGTATCGGTCACCAACAACTCATAGGTTCCACCCCCTTCCGCAGTGGTAATGGGAGCATTGGGATCGCCGGTCAGCAAACCGCCACCGTTGGCCGTCCATTGGTAAAGATAGTTGGAGCCTCCGCTCGAAGCGCTCCCGTCCAGGGTAATGGCGGTATTGGTACAATTGACCACGCCCATAACCTGAATATCGGCGGTCGGGATGAGGGTGTCTCCCATGATGGAGGCAGATGCGGTCTGGATACACCCGTTGGCATCTGTCACCGTAACGGTATAATTTCCCGAAGTGAGCCCGGTAAGGTCCTGAATGGTATCCCCAGTATTCCACAAATAAATGTAATCGATCGTACCGCCGCTCACATTCAGATCAATGGCGCCACCGGTGGGGTTGGTACAATCAACGCCCGAAAGGACGTTTGCCGCAGCCGCTAATACGGCAGGTTCATCTACTACGGCAGAAATTTCCTGGGTACACCCTTTGGAATCCTCCACCGTTACCGAGTAGGTTCCGGCTACCAGACTGTCCAGGTTTTGTGTAACTGCATTGTTATTCCAGGAATAGGAATAGGGTCCGGTCCCACCACTGACACTTAGATCGACACTGCCATCCGCTCCTCCATTACAGGCCACATCGGTTATGGCCGTTTGCAGGTCGATCTGCGGCTCCGTAACGATTCCTTGTCCACTACCCTCGCCGATACATTGCCCGTTGGTGACTGCCACAATGGTGTAGGTGCCGGGCTGAGTTACCATCAATTGATAAGGGTTGGCAGTAATTCCGTTTATCGTCTGTGCATTCCCTCCGTCGATAATATAGGTCAGATTCCAGGGGCCGACCCCGGTAAAGCTCACATTGAGAAAGCCCGGCGCCCCACCTTGACATACACTCGCCGTTCCACTGATAGCGGCTGACAACGTGTATACCGTTACTTGCGCCGTATCGGTATCCGTGCTGCCGCAATAGTCGGTGACAGTCACGGTGTAGATACCCGATTGTTGCGGGAATCCCACATACACCGGACTGGTAGAGGGCGGATTCCAGGAGTAGGTCATTGGCTGAACGCCACCGGTAATAGTGGGCTGGATCACGATCGGGAGGCCCTGGCAGACCACTCCCCCTGTAATTTGCACATCGACCGGCGGTGGGTCGACGATATTGAGTACCGCCATACTCGTAGTACAGGAGCAGGGGTTGAACAGGGTGATCTTGATCGTTTCGGTTCCTTCGGCGATCAGGTCGTCGATGATATTGACCGGAAGCATAAAGAAGGTTTGCCCGGCGGGTATGGTCACCGAAGTAGGAAGTGTGGAATAGTCCACCCCCGGGGTCGCCGTTCCGCTAATCGTGAAATTGATCACCAAAGGCATATTGATGTTTCCGCCACTCCGCTGAAAAAAGAAGAATGCGCTTGTACATCCTTCATAGGCCGTAGTGGTCCCTGTAAACGGCACGTTTGCGGTCACTTCTGCATCGCCACCTGCGTCAAAGCTGTTGGCTTCCAGGAATACGGCCGAATCGAAAACGGCATCACCGGCATCGCCGATCGCCAGTTTGATATGATAGGTCTCGCAGGGAATGACGTTCGCAACAGCCGTCAACACCACGGTAAAACCATCATATTGGCAGTCGTCGGTAGAAGGTGGCCCGGCAATCGGGTGACCGGCACAATCCGGGTCGCTGAACTGCGGGCTTCCCGCCGGGATATTCCCCACATAATAGGCGGAGTTAGTATTGTGGTTGACGTTGTTGATGGCTACAGCTATATTCGAATTAGGCAGCACGGCAATATTGACGGCATTGTTGGAAAAGGGTCCGCTAATGCCCGGTCCGCTGAGGAAGAACCCGAATACGTCGTTGAAAGTGGAATTCACGTAATCGCAGTATTCCTCCGAGGCGAAAACATATCGGAAGGTGATCTGCGATTGGGTAGGCGTGAAATCGAATTCCAGGATAGACGCGTCGAATATAGGCGCACCGTTTGCCGCCTGTGAAAGGTCCAGATCACCGCCGCCGCCAACGCTCCCTCCGGCGCCGGTGGCGTTGTTCGGGCCGGTAGCCGTGGCTACGTTACCGCTTGCCAGGATGACTCCCGAATTTAACCCGATGGAAGACATACCGCTTGAAAAACTGCCCCGGGCAACCGCCGCCCCCGTGTGGGTGATCCCTTCCGTATCGAAACAGCCCCCTCCGATGAATACGTTGTCGACCAGGGTTTGAGCCGGTACACCGGGGAACGCAATGATAGGCGTCAATTCGGGATTGCCCTGTGACGGTGGTTTTTGAACGCAACTGATACAGGAATAACTCAAATACATATTCCCCGAGCACCCTCCTTTGAGGTAATCGGAGTGCACGTATAAGACCTGACAGGAAGATTGAGCCACAAAATTAAAGATCGATTGTTTCGCGTTCCCATATCCCTCCAACTGAAGGACCGGCTGGCAGGATCCCATGGCAACTGCTTGCAAATGGTAGGTTTCTCCTTCCGTCAACTGGCACAAATGCACCTCCGTAACCGCATCTTCGATAAAGACCACTTCCCTACCGGAATTGCCCTGGAGGTCGATTACCTGAACTTTGCCTCCCCCACCGGAATACGATAAGGGCGTTTGAAAATTGGAAAAGCCGAATAAAGTGGGGATAAACAATAGCAGGAGTAAAGATTGTGCTCTCATAGTCTCATTTTTTCATAAAAGCCGAAGTTATTGGATGGTTGGCATCTACCCAATGACATTTGTCAAATATAGGGCTTTTACAGGGAAAGAAGGTAAGAACAACAGCATTCCAAATGCTTATTATATTGGAAATAGGCATTTCGCCGAAATTACTTCCCTCTCAACACTAGACTATACTAACACCATATTTCGCTGCTTGGAATGAACCCGCTGGATAGCTTATGACATTATCATTGTGTAACCGCCGGAATGTGACATCCATCCCCTATTTTTGTCTATATTATAACAATAAATCGCAGCCATCCGGCATTTTGTAAGGAGGTGCTCTTCCCCGGCGGCATAAAAACCAATCATTATGAGATATCTATGCATCCTTGTCTTCCTATTATCTGCTTCACTCCACGCCCAGGATATTTACAGCCTCGGAGTTAGCTTGGGTACCAGCAATTACCAGGGGGATCTCACTCCGGAAGGCATCTCCAACTTTGGAAGGACGAATGTAACAGGAGCGATCTTTCTCCGCATCCTCCATAGCGATTTCTTCAATACCCGTCTGAATTTACAGTACGGGATCGTCGAAGCGCACGATGCCGACGGCGGACCGGGACGCGTTGCCCGAAACCTGAGTTTTCGAAGCAATATTTGGGAAGCAGCCCTCATCGAAGAGGTCAATCTGATCGGATACCACCCCGGAGGTGGCAAGCGCTTTTTCAGCCCCTACCTGATGGGCGGTGTGGCTATATTCCATTTTAACCCCACCACTCAATACCTCGGTCAACGGGTCGAACTGCAACCCCTGGGTACGGAAGGACAAGGCATCCCGGGATTTTCAGGCCAATACAGCTTGTTCCAGGTGGCTATCCCCATTGGTGGTGGGGTCAAATTAGCCTTGGGAAAGGACGCTACCCTCTCCATAGAAGTAGGTGGCCGGAAATTGTTTACAGACTATCTCGACGATGTCAGCGGCCCCTATGCCGATAGCCGCGTGCTGCTGGAGTACAACGGCCCGCTCGCTGCAGCCCTGGGCAACCGGATGGGCGAATACTACAATTCCGATCCAATAAATTCGCCGGGTGCACCACGCGGCAATCCCAAATTCCTGGATTGGTACTTCTTCTCCACGGTTTCCATGTCTTTCCTCCTCGATGGAGATGGATCCCTGTTCGGTCGAAATATGCGGATCATTCCCTGCTTCCGGTTTTGATCCTTTATTCTTATAAAAAAAACAGGGTTCATCGCGTACAGCGCTGAACCCTGTTTTTTTTATAGGACAAATTTTTCTTACCGTACCAAGGTCACATCCCCTTCAAAGATCTCCGTTCGACCGTCGATAAACTCGATCTCTGCAAACCAGGCAAAGACCGCCGGGTTCATCGGCAGACCCCGGTGCGAACCGTCCCAGCCGTATGCGGGGTTGTTGGGTTGGAAATGGTAGTATTCAAAGACCGTTTCTCCCCACCGGCTAAAGACCAGGAAGGACTTGATCTCCCGGATCCCTTCCGGTTTGGCGAAGATGTAGAAGATGTCGTTCTCCCCGTCTCCGTTAGGGGAGAAAATGTTGGGTATATAAACGGCAGGCCGCTTATCCAACAAGATCTGTACGGCTGCGGAGGCCAGACAACCGTCGTCGTTCATCACTTCCACCTGATAGGTCGTCGATTGCAAGGGAGAAGCAATGGGCGCCAGACAATCCGTACAACTCAACCCGGTGGCAGGCCACCAGGTGATCAGCTGGATATTTTCCTCGGGCAGGTTGACCAGCGCCTGCAACTGCACCGACTCTCCCAGTTGCATCTGAATGATCCCCTCCAGCGAAATTTCCACCGGAACAGGCGTCACAATGGTCTGGGTTTCGGGAGCCGTCTCACAGCCCAGGGCATCCTGCACCACGATCGTATAGGTGCCTGGCGTCAGGTTGATGAACAACGGAGTGGACTGGAAGGTGTTGCCGCCGTCGATCGAATAGATGTAGGGCGGGGTCCCACCCAATACACCCAGGATCTGGATCTGCCCATTGTCGCCATAACAAAGCGGTTGCCCGGGTACGTAGTCCGGATTCGCCGGTACGTTTTCCGTAACCACCACCTCGTCGCTGGCCGAGCAACCATTATAGAGGTTGGTGACGAACAACTGGTAGGTCCCGGCACTGGAAATGGCAGGAGCCAGGGTATTGCCGCCGGTCAGGATCTGACCATCGCTTGTCGTCCACAACAATTGCAGGTTATTCGTCGATGCGCTGGCCGACCCACTGAGATATGCCACGTCCTCAAAGCAAGGCAGCGTAAAGCCATCCCCGGCATCGACGGTGGGCGCCACAATATCCTGAGACACCTGCACCGAACCGGTCGCCGTACATCCGTTGATACCATTCAAAATGGTCAGGGCGTATGTGCCGGGTTGATCGACGACCGGCATCAGGGTCTGCCCGCCGGAAAGGATATTCCCGTTCGGGGTCACCCAGTTGGGCGCGAATTGCGAGCCGCTATCCGACGATAAGGCATTGAGCATGACTGTTTCCTGATCGCAGGTGAGCTGCCCCGGATTGGCGATCACCACCGAGGGCGGAACGATGTCCTGTTGCACCAACACCTGATCGGACGTGACACATCCGTTCTCCTGGTCCGTGACGGTCAAGAGGTAGGTGCCGGGCTGATCGATCACCGGATCGAGCAAATTGGCCCCGGAGATAATATTCCCATCCGGGGTGGTCCACGCATAGATCAGGTCGGTGCTGTTGCCGCTGGCTATGCCGTTTAATTGCAGGGTGGTCACCACACAGGTCAGGTCGTTTGCCGAACCTGCTTCCACAACCGGTGCGACGATATTCTGCAACACATCTAACGAAGTGGTCGTGCTGCATCCATTGAAGGTATTGAGCACCGTAAGGATGTATTGCCCGGGTTCATCGACCTGCGGCGAAAGGGTATTGCCTCCGGCAAGAATGTTTCCGTCCGGCGTGGTCCAGGTATAACCGAAAATCGCTCCGGTGCTCGACTCGGTGCCGTCCAGGATCAAAACAGGTACGGCACAGGTCAATATGCCGGGGGTGGTCGCAACCGCATTGGGCGAAACCACGTCCTGGCCGATCACCACATTGTCAACCGAAGCGCAGCCATTCTCCTGATTGGTCACCAGCAATTGATAAGTACCCGGCATATCGATCACAGGAACGAGCGAAGTGGCCCCCGATAGAATATTGCCGTTACCCGTCGACCATTGGTAGGAATAGGGCGCTCCTGTGGAGGAACCGTTGCCGTTGAGCTGTAATTGCGTCACTGTACAGGTCAGCAAATCCTGTGGGCCCGCTTCGGCCAGGGGCGCGATCGTATCGATCGGCACGACCACTTCATCGGTAGTCACACAATCATTATTCGTATTGGTCACTACCAAAGTATATGTACCGGGCTGGTTGACCAATGGGGTCAGGGTATTGCCGCCGGAGATCACATTCCCGTCGGCCGTCATCCAGGAATAGACAAAGTTTGCCCCTACATCCGATCCGGCGCCGTCGAGCTGGATAGCCGGTACGGCGCAGGTCAACGGATCGGCTGAGCCGGCTACGGCCGCCGGATAGGAAACACCCGTCGTGATGACGACCTCATCGGTGGTGCTGCATCCGTTGTCCTGGTTAAATACCTCCAGGGCGTACAGGCCGGCAGCATCTACTACCGGTGAAAGGGTGTTGGCCCCACTCTGAATGTTCCCGTCCGTTGTGGTCCAGGTATAGGTAAAGTTGCTTCCCGGACTACCGTCCCCGCTCAGCGCGATGGAGGTAAGCGAACAGGTCAGTTCCGATCCGGGACCGGCGTCGGCCAATGGCGGCACAAAGTCATCGGTCACCAATACCACATTGCTCGACACGCAATGGTTGACCGTATTGGTGATGGTCAGGACATAGGTGCCCGGCCCATCCACTTCCGGCGAACCGGACGTGGCGCCGTTGAGGATGTTCCCATCAGCAGTCGTCCACAAATAAGCGAACTCGCTGCCGGAGGAAGAAGCGCTGCCGTCGAGCTGGATCTGGGGATTGTAGCAGTTCAACAAACCCTGAGGTCCTGCATCGGCTACCGGATAGGCCAGGTCTTCCACGATTTCCACCGAAGCATCGTTCGGACAGCCGTTTTGCACGTTGGTCAGGGTGAGCAAATAGGTACCGCCCTGATCTACCATCGGGTTGGGCGTATCGCCACCACTCAGAATATTTCCGTCGGCAGTCGTCCAGAGGAAGTCCATGGGGGCGCCTCCGGCATTTCCGGAACCGGAAAGGGTCAATACCGTATCCGCGCAATTGATGATGCCATCCGGCCCGGCATCCACAAGTGGAACTGCAAAATCGGAATCCACCACCGTCTGGGTCTGCGTACTGCAGCCGTTACTGTTGTTCAATACAGACAATACATAGGTGCCCGGCGCATCGACGGATGGATTCAAGGTGGTTTCATTTCCGGTAAAATTCCCGTCCTGGGTCGACCAGTCGATGGAGATGTTGGGCAACCCGCCGGCGGAAGCGCTCAGACTGATCTCCGGATGGTAGCAGTTCAACTGCTGTGGATTGGCGATGGAGAGCGCCGGCGCCACGGTATCGGGCAGGATCTGTACCGTTTGGTTCGTTACGCAGAAATTGATCGTATCGTTGATCGTCAGGGTATAGGTTCCCGGCATATCGACGATAGGCGTCAGGGTCTCCGTCCCGCTGAGGAAATTCCCGTTGGGCGTCGACCAGGTGTAGACGTAGTTAGGTCCCTGCGAACTGCCTGTACCATCCAGGGTCACCGTCGGGAACACACAATTGTAGGGGTTCGAAGGCGCCACATCAGCCACCGGTACATCGACATCCTGGGTGATCTCCACCATGGCCTCTGCCGTACAGTTATTGATCGTATCGGTTACGACAATGGTATACTGGCCCGGCTCGTTAACCACCGGACTCAGGGTGCCCTGTCCGCTGATGACATTGCCCTCGTCGGTGGTCCACAGGTACTCAAATCGATCGGTATTCCCGGAAGCCGTTGCCTGCAACTGGATCTCGACCAGGGTACAGGTCAGGTTGCCGCCGGGACCTGCATCGACGACCGGCAGCTCCGTATCCTGGACAACTGTCAGTTGGGTGCTGGAGAAGCAGCCGTTGAAGGTGTCGAGCACGGTCAGGGTGTATAGGCCCGGGGCGTCGACCTCGGGAAGCAGGGTATTCTCCCCGCTGAGAATATTTCCGTTGGCCGTAGTCCAGCCATAGACGATATCCGTTCCGCCCGTAGAGGCTGTCCCGTCGAGGGTAATGACCGGATCGAGGCACCCCATCAGGATGGGTTCGGCTGCAGCCGCCACCGGAACTACCACGTCTTCGTCGACCCATACTTCATCCGAAGATGCACAAGTATTATCCACGTTGTACACTTGAAGCGTGTAGGTACCGGGGGCGTCGATTTGCGGAGTGGTGGTATTTGCACCGGAAACGATATTTCCATCCGGAGTCGTCCATTGATAGATCAGGGAAGGCCCGCTATCCGAAGCCGTGCCGTCCAGTTGCAATTGCGTCACCGCACAGGTCAGTATTTCATCTCCACCGGCAGCTGCCTGCGGCACGAGGATATCCTGGCTCACGACGACCTGGTCAACACTGGCGCAGCCTGTCGCGGGGTTCACCACATCCAGCACATACGTTCCCGGAGCGTCGACCATGGGATGCAGGGTAGTCTGCCCGGAGGTGAAATTGCCGTCGGCCGAGGACCAGGTGAAATCCAGATTCGATCCGTTACCGAGGGTGGCGTTGAGCTGCACTTCTTCGATCGTGCAGTTCAGTTCCTGCGGCGGGGCCAGCGCGATGGTCGGCAGCACCACGTTTTCCGTCACCACGACCTGCCCGTCGGAAGAGCAATTGTTCGATTGGTTGTAAATGTTCAACTGGTAGGTGCCGATGCTCGACACGACCGGCGTCAGCGTATTGGCGCCACTCACGATCTCCCCGTCCGGGGTAGTCCAGGTATACACATAATTCGGTCCGGTAGCGGAAGCGCCGGCATTGAGGGTCACTTCCGGATCGGCGCAGGTAATGATGTCGGGGGGTGCAATGAGGAGCGTAGGATTTACAATATCTTCCGGTACGGTCACCCCTCCCCCATTGATACATCCGGTAGTGGTGTTCACAATGGTCAGAATATAGGTGCCGCCCTGGTCGACCGTCAAGAGCAGGGTTCCCTGTCCGCTGACGATATTGCCGTTGGCCGTGTTCCAGGTATAGGAAAAGTTGCCCTGATTGGACGATGCCGATGCATCGATGACCACTTGCGGATTGAAACAGTTCACCTCATCCGGCGGCGCGATAACGACCGAGGGAAGCGTGATATTCTGGTCAACGGTTACAAAGGAGGAAGACTGACATCCGTTGGCCAGGCTGGTCACCGTCAGTTGGTACTGCCCGGGCAGGTTGACGAGCGGATTCAGCGTATTGGCTCCGGAAACGATATTTCCATTGGTAGTCGTCCACAGGAACGTAAAGTTCGGCCCGGAAGAGGAGTTGGTCCCGTTCAGGGTAACGACCGGATGGATGCAGGTGATCGTTTGCGGCGGACCGGCATTGGCGATCGGTACGTTTTCATCGACTATGACGGAGGTCGAAGCAGAGGTAGTACAGCCGTTCGTGGTATTGGTCACCGTCAGGGTGTAGGACCCCGGAGCGTTCACGATCGGGAACAAGGTATTGCCTCCGCTGACGATATTGCCGTTGGGGGTGGTCCACTGATAGGTGAAATTATTCCCCGAACTCGACCCCGCACCGATGAGTTGTACCTGGTTGATCACACAGGTCAGTTCCTGCACGGGACCTGCCGTGGCCACCGGCGGAACCAGGTTGGTCGGCACGACCACCGGGAAGGATGCAGTACAATCGTTGTTGGTGTTGGTCACCGTCAGGGTATACAGGCCACCGGCTCCGACAGTCGGGGTAAGGGTATTGCCCCCGCTCAGGATGACCCCGCCCACCGTGGTCCAGTTATAGGCGAAATTGGGTCCGGTACTCGAACCCGCGCCGTTGAGCTGCACCTGCGTAACCGCACAGGTGATGGTCGGTGGAGAGGCGACCACCGCGATCGGAGGCGTAATGTCCTGGGTGACGATCACCTGGTCGGTGGCCGTACAACCATTGGTTGTATTGGTCACCGTCAGGTTGTACGTGCCGGGTTGGTTGACCGTCGGCGTAAGCGTGTTCCCGCCGCCGATCACGCCGGGTCCCGTCCACAAATAAGTAAACCCGGACCCCGAACTGGAGCCCGCCCCGTTGAGTTGCAGGAAGGTAGTGCCGCAATCGAGCTGGAACGTAGGTCCGGCCTCCGCTATCGGCGGCGTGGTATTTTGCTGGACGTTCACCGATGTCGAATTCACACAACCCGTCGTCGTATTCGTAATGGTCAAAATGTAATTGCCGGGTTGATTGACCGTGGGAAACAGCGTATTGGCCCCGCTGACAATGCCGGGCCCCGTCCAAAGGTACGTGAAGTTGGACCCGGTGCTCGACCCCGCTCCGCTGATCACCACCATAGGGTTGGAGCAGGTGATGGGCGGCGACGTAGCTACCGCCGTAGGCAATTGGGTCTGGTTGGGCACATTGACCGTTGTGGAAGCCGTACATCCATTGTCCGAATTGGTCACTGTCAGGGAATAGTTCCCGGGCTGATTGACCGTCGGGTTGAGGGTATTCCCGCCGCTTTGAATGCCCGGACCGACCCACTGGTAGGTAAAATTCGATCCCGTGCTCGACCCCGTTCCGTTGATCGTTACCGATGGGTTGTTGCAGGTGATCGGCGGCGCGGTAGCCGTGGCGACGGGAGGCGTTATGTTTTGCTGGACGCTCACCGTGGCGGTTTGGGTACAGCCATTGCTCGTATTGGTCACCGTCAGGGTATACGACCCCGGAGCATTTACGGTAGGGGTCAGGGTATTGCCCCCGCTCACGATGCCGGGGCCGGTCCACTGATAGGTGTAATTGGGGCCGGTCGACGAACCCGATCCGCTGAGCGTGATCGTAGTATTCGTACAGGTCAGAATGCCGTTCACTGCTGCCGCCGCGGAAGGCGGTGTCAGGTCGGAGTTGACCGTAGCCGTAATGGTAGTAGTACAGCCGTTGGCATCGGTCACCGTCGCCGTATAAGTGCCTGCCGGTAAACCGGTGGGGTTGGGACCACTGCCGGAGGGGCTCCATTGGTAGCTATACCCCGGCGTACCGCCACTTACGGAGGTCGTAATGCTGCCGCTCGGGTGGGCACAGTCGACCTGCTGTACGTTCGCTACGGAGGCGTTGAGCAAGGGCGGATCGACCAGAGAGGCCGAGGCGACCTTGGTACAGCCGTTGGCATCCGTAACCGTAACCGTGTAGGCGCCGGCGCCCAGGCCGGTGGGATTTTGCAACGTGCTCCCATTGCTCCAGAGGAAAGTATACGGGCTGGTCCCGCTCGAAACACTGAGGTTGATCGAACCGGTGTTCGCTCCGTTGCACCCCGGATTGATCACCTGGGTGGTAGCGTTGATCTGGGGCGGGTTGTTCAGCGTAACGGAGGTCGTTTTGGTACAGCCATTGGCGTCGGTCACCGTAACCGTATAGGTTCCTGCGGGCAGGTTGGCGGGATTCTGCGTGTTATTGCCATTGCTCCAGAGGTAGGTAAAGGTCGGCGTACCGCCGCCCACCGTCAGGTTGATCGAACCGTCGCTTCCTCCGTTGCAGGTCGGAGGTGTGCCGGTAGCCGACGCAGTGAGCTGGGGTGGCTGGCTAAGGGTCACCGAGGTTACCTCCGTACAACCATGGGAATCGGTCACCGTAACTGTATAGGCGCCGGCGGGCAGGTTGGCGGGGTTTTGCAAATTGCTGCCGTTGCTCCAGAGATAGGTATAGGCCGGCGTTCCACCACCCACCGTCAGGTTGATCGAACCGGTATTGGTTCCGTTGCAGGGCGGGTCCGTTCCTGTGGCGGAGGCGGTCAGATCGGGTGGTTCCGAAAGCGTGACCGAAGCCGTTTGGGTGCAGCCATGGGCATCGGTTACCGTCACCGAATACGTTCCGGCCGGAAGGTTGTTGGGATCCTGGATCGTGTTTCCATTGCTCCAGTTGTAGGTGTACGGCGAAGTCCCACCGCCCACCGTCAGATCGATCGAGCCCGTACTGGCCCCGTTACAACCCGGGTTGACGCTGTTTGTCGAAGCAGTGAGGGCCGGCGGATCGGTCAGGGTAGCCGAAGCGGTCTGCTCACAGCCATTGGCATCGGTCACAGTGACCGTATACGTTCCCGCTGCCAGGCCGGACGGATCTTCCGTGGTATTGCCGTTGCTCCAGATATAGGTGTAGGGACTCGTCCCATTCGAAACGTTCAAATTGATCGAGCCGGTATTTCCCCCGTTACAGCCGGGGTTTGTCGTTTGCGTAGTGGCCGTAATAGTGGTCTGCGTGATCGTCACATTCCCCGAAACCGTTCCCGCACAGTTGCCGCTCGTGCTGAGTACCGACACCAGGGATACCGAACCCGGTTGGGAAATACTCAGGATGTACGGATTGTCGGAAGTAGTGATCGTCGTCTGCACGCCGTTGAGGGAATAGACGAATTGCCAGGGTGCGGACCCGGTAAAATTGATGGTCAGATCAACCGGCGATTGGTTGCCCTGTGTGCACAGCACTCCACTTCCGCTCAAGGTTGCCGTCGGCGCTTCGTTGATGGTGACGTTGGCCGATTCTACCGCCGTATGCCCGCAATCATCCGTCACCGTGACGTTATAGGTGGTCGTCCCAATGGGCGGGGTCACCGTAATGGATGAGGTGGTCGCCCCGGTGCTCCACAGGTAGGACAAGGGAGGAACTCCGCCGGTGGCGCCGGGGTTCAGTGTAACACTCTGACTCCCGCATAAGGTCTGGTCCGGCAGGTTCATATTTATGGGTGGAGGATCCTTGATCTGCATAATGACCTGCTTCTGGCTGCATTGGCATGGCAGGGCAAATTCAAGAATGATCGTCTCCGTCCCTTCCGCAATATTGTCAAGGATCGCATTGACGGGAAGCTCTACCTGACTCTGCCCCGCAGGTATGGTCACTGAGGTCGTCAAAGGCGTATAATCCGCGCCCGGCGTTGCCGTACCGGAAATAGTATAGGTAATCGTCATCGGAAGGGACAAGTCGCCATCCCGGACGAACAGGAAGTACCCTCCGGTACAGCCTTCGTAGATGATGTTCGTTCCCTGCACCGTGCCGTTTGCGGTTGCCCCGGCCAGCGTTCCCGCAGCAAAACTATTGGCTTCGAGGAATACAGCCGAGTCGTAAATGTAATCCCCCACGTCGGCCACCGCCAGTTTGATGTGGTAGGTGCTGCATGGGATCACCACTGCCGTGGCGGTGAGCACTGCTGTAAATCCATCGTACTGACAATCCTGCGTGGAAGGAGGTCCCGCCACCGGATGCCCGGCACAATCCGGATCGTTGGGAATAGGCGCGGGGATATTGGGTACGTAAAAGGTCGAGTTGCTATTGTGGTTGACGTTGTTGATCGAAACCTGGGTCCCATTCGGGAGCTTGGCGATGTTTTGGGCATTATTCGAAAACGGACCGGTGATGCCGGGCCCGCTGATAAAGAATCCAAACACATCGTTAAACCCCGACCCTACCCATTCGCAGTACTCTTCCGAGGCAAAGACATACCGGAAAGTCACCGTGTCGTTGGTCGGGGTAAAATCGAACTCGATCTTGGAAGCATCTCGGATAACCCCCCCGGCGATCTGGGCCAGGTCGACATCACCTGCGTTCTGGTTGTAGCTGGTACCTGCACTGCCGGAGTTGTTCGGGCCGGCGGCCGTAGCGATATTTCCCGAAGAAAGAATGACCCCCGAAGCAATACCTACCGACGTCAACCCATTATTGAACGTGCCGCGCTGGTTGTTGGTGCCCTGGGCCGTCACGTTCATTACCTCAAAACAATCGCCCCCGATGAGCACCCCGGTGATCAACTCGCTCAAGGGAGTGCTCGTGCTGGTCGAAATGGCCGGCGGGCGGCCCGGTTCAACCGGCTTTACCGAATAGGTGTCCGTCGTCCGGCTCACACTTATATACACCGGGATCTTTTCAAACACTTTCTTCGTCTGGGTCTTGATCACCAAGGTCTGGCAGGGCGCCTCCGCCTTTATTTTACCATAGCTCAATCCACCTGGTCCGGGGTTGATAAAAGTGGTGAACACCCCGTCTTCCCCATAGGCAGGAATGACATTGACCAGGTAGGTCTCCTCCTTTTCGAGGCCGCAAAGGGAAACTGCCTCAATTTCCTCGGTCAGGAATACCAGAAATCGGTCGGGTTTCCCCTTGTATTCGATAATTTGCTCGGGAGGAGCAGGAGGTGTGGGCGTCATGAAACTCTGCAATCCATATATCATGGCAAAAAAGATCAGCAAAGTTCCAAACCGAAAGGGGCGTATAGTTTTCATCATAGGTAGAGCATTAAAATCTTTCCAAATTTAACATGCGAATTCTGTATTCAGGAAAAAATATATCCCAACGGGAAAGAATTGCGATCAAACAAGATTGGCCACATTCCATGAGATGCAAACAATAATTCAAATTCACTATTTTGGACGGGGGGATTGTAGCAGAGGGTGATTATTTTTGAAAATCCGTTGCATGTATCCCTTATTTTATGATCCCTTCTGCAAAAAAAATGCTGGATAAGCCGGCAAATAAGTATTTTTAGAAGATACAGCGCACCCTTGGCGAGCTGTATCCACTAGTATTTTTGTTTTTGTCCTGTATATAGAAAAAACGATCGAAATGAAAAATGCGTTCCTCATCCTGGCTTGCATTGCGCTCTGCGCACCCCTTTTTTCGCAGCACCTTTCCATGGATCAACTCAAGGGGCTTAAAATAAGAAATATCGGCCCTGGCGGGATGAGCGGACGGGTCACCACCATCGATGTCGACCTCTCCAACCCGGACCGCATTTTTGTCGGAACAGCCTCGGGAGGTATTTGGAAATCTGAAAGCGGGGGCGCTACCTGGGAACCTGTTTTCGACGATGCTCCCGTCCAGGCCATCGGGGCTCTGGCCATCAACCAACGCAATCCCAGCGAGATCTGGGCGGGCACCGGCGAAGGAAATCCCCGAAATTCCCTCAATTCAGGGGAAGGGATCTTCAAAAGTATCGATGGCGGACGTACCTGGACCCAAATGGGCCTGAGCGGGACCCGCCTCATCCACCGGATCATCATACACCGAGACAACCCGGATGTCGTGTTCGCCGGCACGCTGGGTTCTGCCTGGGGACCCGGCGAAGAACGGGGCGTTTTCAAAACCACCGACGGCGGTAAAACCTGGCGAAAGGTGCTCTACGTCAACCCGGAAACGGGATGCGCCGACCTCGTGGTCGACCCGTCCAATCCCAATAAACTCATCGCCGCCATGTGGGAATTCGGCCGCAAACCCTGGACCTTCAACTCCGGCGGACCCGGCTCCGGCATCTATGTCTCTTTCGACGCCGGGGAAACCTGGACCCGCCGCACCGATAAGGACGGCCTGCCTGAGGGCATCCTCGGCCGCATCGGCCTGGCCATCGCCCCTTCCGAACCTTCCATCGTCTACGCCCTGGTCGAAGCCAAGGAAAATGCCTTGTTCAAATCGACAGACGGGGGCTTCCGCTGGAACAAAGTGGCCGATAAGAACATCGGGGACCGGCCCTTCTACTACGCCGATATTTTTGTGGATCCCCATAATGAGAACCGGGTGTTTAACCTGTCCAGCAGCACGACGGTCAGCCAGGACGGCGGACGCACGTTTGAAAGCCTGCAATCCTCCCGCGGGTTCGGAGGGGTCCACCCCGACCACCACGCCTTTTGGATCCATCCCGACGATCCAAAATTCATTATGGAAGGCAACGACGGTGGCCTGTACATCTCCCGCGACGGCGGCAGCCATTGGGAGTTTGTGGACAACTTGCCCGTGGGTCAGTTTTACCACATCAACTACGATATGTCCATCCCCTATAACGTGGGCGGGGGCATGCAGGACAACGGCTCCTGGGTCGGGCCGAGCTCCCTTTGGCAACGGGGCGGCATCCAGAATCACGAATGGCAGGAGATCTATTTCGGCGACGGTTTCGACGTGGTGTTCAAACCCAACGATCCCCGGCATGTCTATGCCATGTCGCAGGGCGGAAATGTAGCCTACATCGACCGGGAAACGGGACGAACCTACCCCATCACCCCGCAGCACCCCGACGGCATTCCCCTGCGTTTCAACTGGAATGCCGCTATTGCCCAGGATCCGTTCCACGATTGCGGCGTGTACTTTGGCAGCCAGTTCCTGCACAAAAGCATGGACTGCGGTCAGTCCTGGGCCCTGATCTCGCCCGACCTCACCACCAACGACACCACCAAGCAAAAACAAAACCTCAGCGGCGGTTTGACGATCGACAACACCGACGCCGAAAACTATACGACCATCATCGCTATTGCCCCCAGCCCCCTTGACGAGAACCTCATCTGGGTCGGCACCGACGACGGCAACCTGCAATGCACGCGCGACGGAGGAAAGACCTGGACCAATCTGGCCGACCGCCTGCCGGGCTGCCCGCCGGGCAGCTGGATTCCCCAGATCCGGGCATCGGCCTACCAGGCCGGCGAAGCCTTCGTCGTGGTCAACAACTACCGCCGCAACGACTGGCGGCCCATGGTCTACTACACCAACGACTACGGCGCCACCTTCCGCCGCATCGTCGACGAGAAAAAGGTGAGCGGCCACGCCCTGTCCATCATCCAGGACCCCGAAGTGCCCGACCTGCTCTTCCTGGGAACCGACTACGGGCTCTACGTGAGCATCGACTTCGGAGCCACCTGGACGCAATGGAAAAACGGGTTCCCCTCCGTCTCGACCACCGATCTGGCCATCCATCCCCGGGAGGGCGACCTCATCGTAGGCACCTTCGGCCGGTCGATCTGGATCCTCGACGACTTACGTCCCTTGCGCGAACTGGCCCGCACGAAAGGTCAGGTGCTCGACCGGGATTTTGCCGTTTTCGAGACCCCCGATGCCTACCTCGCCGAATACCGTTCGGTCGACGGGACCCGGTTTATCGCCGATGCCGTATTTGTCGGCGACAACCGCAACAGCGGGGCACTGATGACATACTGGATCAAACCTCCAAAAAAGTCCGAAACGAAAGAGGGAGAGAAAAATGAAAGAGGCGGCGGCCGGAAAAAACAGGACCGCATCAAAGCGCTTGTCATCGACGAATTGGGCGATACCATCCGCACCTTCTCCATGCGGGCCGACACCGGGATGAACCGGTTCACCTGGGATATGCGCCGCGATGGCGTGCGATTCCCCCGGGCAATGAACCGCTGGGGCGGCGGCGGACAGGAGGACGACGATGAATTGCCTCCGGGCCTGGAGGTTGCACCCGGCGTTTACAAACTGGTCTTTACCTATCAAAAAACGATCGATTCCACCACCGTGAAAGTCCTTCCCGACCCACGCCTACCCTACGATCAGGAGGTGGAAAATGCCCGAAAAGAGGCCGTCGATAACTTCTATCGCATCGTCAGGGTAGCGACCAAGAGCTTCAACCAACTGACGGAAGCCCAGAAAACCCTGGGATTGGTGAATCAAACCATGGTCAACGCTCCCGACAGCACCCAAAAGGCGTTCAAGGACCGGGCAAAAGTACTGGGTGATTCTCTAAAGACCCTGGTCGAACTGTTCAACGAACCCGAAGATCTCAAAGGCATCCAGCGCGGCCCGGATAATATTTCAAGCTATCTGTTCCGCACCTGGCGCTACCTCCGCGACAATCCGCAGGGAGAACCCAATCAAATGGCTGTGATCAGCCAGGAACAGGGTGAAAAGGCCCTCCGGCAAGCCGTGGAGCGCATCAACCGCTTCTTCGCCGAAGATTGGGCTCAATATCAGCGCGATGTGGAAGCGCTGAAGGTGTCGTTGTTTAAAAAGTATGAGCCGGTTAAAATGGAGTAAAACCAATTCCTGCGGCCCCCAAAAGCACCTCTCCGGGCTCGAGCATTCGCAGCCCATCCCCATTATTGAACGCATCGATATTACAGGTCATGGGTTCGAGGGCGATGGACTGACGAGCGGGAGGGATGAAGACCTGCAGGTATGGGAACTGGCTTTCCTGCCAATAGTGCAGGCGGAGGTTTTCAAATTGAAGCACCACCTCCGAATGCTTGCCGGAATCCAGCAGATGAAATCCGGTGTCGAATGGGGTCTGATCGATCTTTTCCAGCGATTGAAAAGCCGTAAAAGGAGTTCGCACTCCGGTCGGGATCATCCGTTCATCGATCTCGATCCTTTCGACATCGGGGAGCTTCAGGTGCAAGGAATTGACCGGAACGCCCAGTTGAAAATAGGGGTGCCACCCCATACCGGCGGGCATGGGTCTCGACCCGGTATTTTTCAGCTCCATCGACAACTCGAATTCGGTGGCGGAAAGCAGGGCATAGCTGACCCGAAATGAAAAGGGGAACGGAAAGTAGGGCAATGATCCATTATAGGAATAGACCAGGCCGATCCAGTCCTCCCTTTCCTCAAAGATCTCAAACGGCTTGTCGAGGGCGAATCCGTGCAGGGCATTGCCCCGCGCCTCATCGTTGATTGGAAACTGGTATTCCTCCTCCCCTATCTTGTAGCGACCGTCCTTCAGGCGGTTGGGGAACGGGGCGAGCAGGGCGCTCTTTCCCCAGTGCAGCGCCTCCAGTTCCCCGGCGTTCCGGTATCCGTCCAGCACTGAAATGCCCCTGAATTGCAATTCCGTCAGGCAAGCGCCCCGGTCGGGGGCCACCGAAAATCCCGACCCGGTATCCGGATCGAAAAAACGATGGATGGGGTGATCCCCCCAGTAGAGTTTTTCTTTTGAAATCATCCTTTATCTGATTACCTGAAACTTGCCGGAAAGTATTCCATTTTCCGTCAGGAGTCTCACAAAGTACAATCCGTTCGCCCAGCCATCCAGGGAAAGCTGTGCTTGTTGACCGGCAAGCGGAAGGCTCATCAGGCTCTTCCCCTGCAAATCGAATACCTGCAATCCAAGTGCCCGGCCTTCCCATTCCAGCTGCACGAAATCGCCCGCCGGGTTGGGGAAAAGACGTAAGGAAGATCCCGCATTTTCTTCTCTGACGTCCACCAGCATCAAATTGGCCACGACCACGGTTTTTGAGGCGGAAGCGGCGCAACCGTCCGCATCGCCGGCCGAAAGGCTGATGGTATAAACTCCGGGCAGGGTATACCCATAGCTCGGGTTTTGTTCCGTACTCGTCGTTCCGTCGCCAAAGTTCCAGTACCAGGAAGTAGCGCCGGTCGTTTGTGCCGTGAAATCGACCATGGCCATTCCTCCGATGAGAAAGACCGTATCAGCCGATGGGGTGAAGTCCACCTGGGGCCCTTCGCCGGGCCCCCCATAAGGCACCTCGACGGCTGTCCTGCCGCAGATCTCGTCGTATTCGATCTTCCAGTCGTAGAAATAGTACCATTTCTCCTGGCCACTTGGGCCGGTTGAACGCTTGATCTGCACGATGTCTTTAACGGTGTAGGGAAACTCCGGTCCCGAAGTATTGAAGATGAGCGGGATCCCTTCGTCGACCACCAGTTTGAGGTCCTCCCCTGCCGGTATGGACATGTTCAGGTTGACCGTGGCTTCTCCGATAGCATTGACGAGCAGGGTCTTGGTCTTGATCGACTTATCCTCCGCGTCGAGCAGTTTGATGATCCGGGGACCCGGGGACTCGGTATACATTTTCACCGACTTGATGATAAACGGGGCATAGGCATCAAAGACCAGGCCCTCCTGAGCGGGGGCGCCGCCGAGTTCCCATTCACCGGCATCGCGACTGCTCAGGCCCAGTTCATCCGAATAAACCGCATCGGCGTAAAAGATCGTATCGCCCGTCAAAGGGCCGGCTAAAAACACCGGTCCCTGGCCCAGATAGGAGCCGTCTTCCGGTGCATCGTACCATTTAAAGGTCACCGTACCCGGTCCGTCGTATTGAGCGCGCAGCGCCACCATGGCGCTATCGCAGGCGCTCATGCCGGGAGCCAGGTCCAGTCCTGCTTCGAGATAATGGCGGTCATCGACCTGCACGGGCAGAACGAAACGGTTGTTGAGGTAGCGGTCGTCCGGAGCGCCGTTGACGGAAAGGATCTCGAGGTCCAGGTATCTCTTCCCTTCGGGAACGGCCAGTGCGGGAAGGTCCAGGTCGACAAAATCGCCGGGTTCCAGGTTGCCGGTCCAGGAAATTTGCTCGCTCGTTCCATCGATCGCCACCGAGATCTCCATAGAGGTGATCGGAGTCAATCCGTCGTTCAGGATCTGGGCATGTCCGGTTACGACCTCTTCGCAGTTGAACGGGCTGGACTCGACCTGGAGAACCATGGCATCGGTATTATGGGCCACCGGCGGCACGGGGATGTTGCCCTGGTCGATGAGATAGTAATAAGCCGCTTCGACGTTGATAATCCCCATTCCATAGGTGTTGTCCTCTCCCGGATCGCCCAGATCGGTACAGGTGTAATACAAGGCCAGTTTCAGCGCATGCCCGGGCAAGTATGGAAAGGCCTCCTTCAGCAACAGGACCGCCCCCGTCGTATGGGGCGCCGCCATGGAAGTGCCGTTGTAATAGGCATAGCCGTTTCCAGGCACACAAGAGCGCACCGACTCTCCGGGAGCTGAAACCTCCGGCTTGATCAGCAGGGACCCGTCGCCCCCGCATTTCGAAGGGCCGCGACTGGAAAAGTTGGCGATGGGAAAACCGGAAATATTGGCATTCAAAGCGCCCACGGTGAAGGAGTTCACGATATCGGTATTGATGTTGTGGGGCGGGGAAATGGTCATTTCATCCGGACCTTCGTTGCCGGCCGAAAAGACCACGGCGATACCCGCCGCATCCAGCGCATTCAGCAGGTCGACATAAACGCTGGTACAATCGTCATCGGTGGTGGGGTCGTACCAGGAATTGTTGATGGCATCCGGCATATCTTCGAATGTGCCGGGATCGCCGTCCGGGTCGAGCGACCACTGGAAGGCGCCGATCTGGTCTTCGTTGAAGCCGGCATTGCCGCAGCCGATCGTAGAACATCCCATCCAGGCCGCATTGAACGCAACTCCTACCGTATCGTGTTTGATCCGGTCGAGGCCCATCATGGTGCCGGTCACATGGGTCCCGTGGCTGTCGCAATCGTAAGGGTCGGAAATGGAATTGTTAAACTCGTACCAGGCTTCTCCCGGACCGGTGTAAAACCCCCGGTACCTGGAAGCCAATGCCGGATGTGTAGGATCGATCCCGGTGTCATTCGTCAACACGGCCCGGCCATAACCCGTATAACCCAGCGCCCACAAAGCCGGCGCATGGATGGCTTCCAGCCCCGGCTCGACGCCATTGGGTGAAAGGACCGGCCCCATTCTCCGGTCCTCCGAATGATCCGTTGTGGCCAACGGAGCATTCCAATCGAGGAAGGCCACGTCGCTGCGCCGGCTCAACTGCGCGATCACAGAGGCTTTCGCCTGCACATAGATCACATTGACCACCCAATAGGGGTGGATCGATCCGGGCTCGACGCCGTCGGCCTGCTCCAGGAACTCCATTATGGGACCTTGTGTAGCCGCAGCCTTAGCCTGTAAGGTCGTGATCACCGTTTGTGCACGCTCGGCCATCCCGGCATTGCGGTCGCGCAGGCTTTGGTTGAGCGCCACTGCATCGACCTTGTCTTTCAAGGCGATATAAAAAGAATGATACGCCTCCGGGTATTCGTGGATCCGTTCCATCAACCGATGAGTGACGATATCTTCCCGGATGGATTGCGCCAGGAGCGCAGAGGTGAGGAATAAAAGCGAAAAGGTGTAGACCAGCTTCATATAATCCAAAATTTTGCCCGTATAACAAACTGCCAAATTAAAGGATTAAAACGAGGCTGGAAAATTATTATTCCACCGCGGGTGGACGGACCAGCAGGTTGTCGGCTACCTTTCGGGAAACCGACCATTTCCCGGAGGGAGTTTCCAATACCAGGGAATCGTCGAAGGTCAGATGCTCCAGCACCCTTAGCCGGGCGCCGATCAACAGTCCTTTCTGTTCCAGGTACTCCAGCAATTCCCGGTCGTCGTCCTTGACGCCGGCAACGATAGCTTTGCTTCCCACGGGCAGCGCAGACAGTGGTTCGGCCTGACGCTGGGGCAACCGCCCTTCCCGGTCCGGTATGGGGCCGCCGTG
Organism: Lewinellaceae bacterium; assembly: GCA_020636275.1. Lineage (GTDB taxonomy): Bacteria > Bacteroidota > Bacteroidia > Chitinophagales > Saprospiraceae > JADJTT01. Next base: position 73,059 of record JACJYD010000004.1, read on the forward strand.
CGGATCAAACGAGGGGTGATCCAGGAAGTCATCCAAGCGGTCGATGAGTTGTTCCGAATGAATATGCTCCAACTGTTCGGCGATGTCGTGCACCTCGCTCCACCCAAAACCCAGCTTGTCTACCAGGAACACCTCCCAAATCCGGTGTTTTCGGATGATATTCACTGCGACCAACCGCCCTTTGGCGGTCAATAACACCCCCTGGTATTTTTCGTATTGGATCAGCTCTTTGGCCGCCAGTTTTTTGACCATATCGGTCACGGAAGCCGCCTGGACGTCCAGTTCGCGCGCCAGCGCAGAGGTGCTGACGGCCGGCCCCTCCGCAGAGAGTTTAAAAATGGCCTTGAGATAATTTTCTTCGTTTTGGGAATGCATGAAAGGGGATATATTTTATCCACAACTGATGCTTGCAAAGGTCGGTATCAGGTGCGGATGATGGAAATTATTTTCTTTTTAAAAAAACGGATCCCCAACGCCAGAACAAACCAGATCCCCCCTGCCACGGCCATGGCCCCCGCTACGGAGCCGTTGGTAGCCACGGCCATCCCATATCCCAGGACTGCCGACAGAAATCCGAAAAGGGCCGTCAGCCCCAGCATGGCCGGAAGCCGGTCGGTCAGCAAATAGGCCGTGGCCGGCGGCACGATCAGGAAGGCGACGACCAGGATCGCTCCTACCGATTCAAACGAAACTACCGTGGCCAGCGATACCGTGCTCATCAGGGCATAGTGCCAAAACACGGTTGAGACGCCCAGGGTAGCCGCGTAGGATGGATCAAAGGTAGTTAATTGAAGGCCTTTATACCCTATTCCGATAAAAGACAAAATGAGCAGTAAGGCTCCGCCAAGTATCCAAACCGGTCTCGGACCCAGCGACAAACCGTCGGCAGGTATCCACAGATCGAGCGGCACATAGGCAATTTCTCCGTACAAAACGCAATCCTGATCCAGGTCGACCTGCCGGGTGAAAAGGGAGATCAGAATAATGCCGATGGCAAACAAGGTGGTATACGACAATCCGATCGAAGCGTCGGTCTGCATCCGGCCTACCCGGTGCAACCATTCGATCAGGATGGTGGCCAACACTCCTACCGTCGCCGCACCAACCAGCATCGGAAGGGAATCTCTCGATTCCGCCAGCAAATAGGCCACCACAATGCCGGGTAAAACCGCGTGGGATATGGCGTCCCCCACCATGGCCATTTGCCGAAGCACCAAAAAAGTACCCAGCAGCCCACAACACAAGGCTACCAGCGTACCCGTCAATATGATCCAAAAAGCATCCATTTGAAATGATCTTTGATTGGATGGTTCTCATCCGTTCTTTAGGGAATAGGACTATGGTGCGGGTCCTGCACCGGAAAGCCCAGGTCTTTTTGCAATGCATTCTCCAGTTCAGGGGTAAGCAGGTGCTCCATGGCCTCGGCGCCTGCGTGCACATGGTCGGCCGGAAGGTTTAACCGTTGGTGGAGGTACAACTCCCAGAGGCGATGCCTGCGCACCACCTGCCGGGCCTGCTCCCGCCCCGCCGGACTCATCCGCCACAAGCCATCCGATTCCTCGATCCAGCCGCGCCTTTTCAATGCCCGAAGGGCAACGCTCAGCTGGGCCGTTTCCAATTCCCGGTGCTGCAGAATGGCCACCCGGGAATACCTGGCGCCTTCCCCTCCGTCCAGTTCCTCCAGTTGGAACAGGGTCTTTAGCAGGTTTTCCTGGGCAATTTTCCGGGTGTACCTCCATTGGCGCAACCGGCGGCCCAGGACCCCTCTTTTCGGAGCCCAGAGCATGGAGATGCCCGTCAGAAAAGCGAGTGCCAGGACGATCCAGGGCCCCGTGGGCATGGACGGCGCTGTATAAGAAACAAAAGCACCAGCCCAGGCTGCCAGCACGCCCATCGCGCCGGCCAACACCAACATGACGGATAAGCGGTCGGTCCAAAACCGCGCCGCCGCCGCCGGGGCGATGAGGAGCGAAGCCATCAGCACTACCCCCACGGCCTGGATACCCACGGCGATGGACAGCACGGTTACCGTAGAGAGCAAAAACTCCAGGAGTCGAACCGGCATGCCGATGGCGCGGGCAAAATCGCCATCAAAGGCGAGTAGCTTGAATCCTTTATAGAAAAAGAACAGCACGAGGCCCAGCGCCAGGGTCACCCAGGCAAATAGCTCCACATCCTGGGAAGTGATCGAGGCGGCTTTTCCAAAAAGGAACTTATCCAAGCCGCTCTGGCTGGCGGCGCCGGATTGCTGGATGCTGGTCAGCAGCCAGATACCCAGGCCGAAGAACACGCTCAACACCAGTCCGATCACCGTATCGGCCTTGAGTTTGGTGCGTCGCACCAGAAAGTCGATCGACAGCAATGAAAGCCAGCCCGCCACCACGGCGCCTATCAGCAATATATAGGGCGTCTTGCTCTGGCTGACCAGGAAGGCCAGGCAAACCCCGGGCAGGATGGAATGGGCCACGGCGTCGCCGAGCAGGGCCCGCTTTCGAAGCAGGGTGAACACCCCCACCAATCCGGCGCCGGCCCCCAGCAGGGTCGTACCCAAAACTACCAAACGGACATTGGGATCGGAGAGCGATAAAAATTCGAGTAAGGTTTTCATTTAAAAAAATTGTAATAGGGTCATCCAATTTTCCCCTTCTTTTCCCGAACGGGAAATTCGCCTTCCTGGACGCGATCGACCACCTGGGCCAGTACCGTCAATTGGCCGCCATAGGCTGCCTGAAGATTGGCTTCCGTGAAGACCTCCTCCACCGGACCCGCAGCCACCAACCGGGTATTCATCAAGACCACCCAGTCGAAATACCGGCGCACGGTGTTGAGGTCGTGGTGCACGATCAGGAGCGTCTTGCCCCGGTCTTTTAATTCCAGCAATATATCCAGGATCGCTTTTTCGGAAGCGGCATCCACCCCGGCAAAAGGCTCGTCCATCAGGTACAGGTTGGCCTGCTGGGCCAGTGACCGGGCGATAAATACGCGTTGCTGCTGCCCCCCCGAAAGCTGGGATATCTGCCGCTGGGCAAATTCCTGCATCCGGACCTGCTGGAGGGCCCAATCGGCTACCTCGCGGTCTACCCGGGTGAGCCGGCGCAGCAGGTTTTGCGGACGGTAGCGCCCCATGAGCACCACGTCTTTCACCCGCGCCGGAAAATCCCAATCGACGCTCTCCCGCTGGGGCACATAACTCACCTGGCTGCGCACTTCATCGAGGGGCTGATCGAAGAGCCGGACAAATCCGCCGCTCAGCGGCACGAGGCCCATGATGCTTTTCAACAAGGTCGTTTTTCCGGATCCGTTCGGTCCGACGATCCCAATGAGCTTTCCCTCCGGGAGGGAAAAATCGACGTCCCACAAGACGGGGCGCTGGCTATAGCTCACCGTGAGGTTGTGCACTTCAATGGCTGTCTTCGGCATGGTCCATTCCCTTTAATGCATGAACGATCGTACGCACATTGGCGCGCACCATTCCCAAATAGGCGCCTTCCGGGGCCCCGGCCGCTCCCATGGCATCCGAGTACAGCATCCCGCCGATCCGCACCTGATGACCCCGTTTTTGGCAGCCCTCGACTACCGCTTCCAGCGATTTGACAGGTACGGAGCTCTCCACAAATACCGCGTTGATCCGGCGACCGGAAATGAATTCCACCAGGTCGGAGACGTCCTTTAATCCGTATTCCGAAACCGTGGAAATGCCCTGCAACCCTCTGACTTCCACCCCGTAGGCCCGGCCGAAATAGGAAAAGGCATCATGCGCGGTGATCAATACCCTTTGTTCGGGCGGGATCGATGCCAGTTGCCCGCGCACCCAATCGTCCAATTGCAGAAGGGAATCGAGGTAGCCTGCAGTGCGAGCCCGGTAGCCGTCGGCATGAGCAGTGTCCTGTCGTTCGAGACTGGCCCCGATATGCGCTACGGCTTTCGACCAAAGCGCCACATCAAACCATATGTGCGGATCGTGGGCGTCACCCACATTGGCCAATTTTAGAAGACGGTCTTCTGAAATGCCGTCCGACACGGCGATGACGGGCCGGGTCCTGCCGATCTTTTCCAGGATCTCGCTCATTTTCCCCTCCAGGTGGAGCCCGTTGTAAAAGATCAGATCGGCCTGGCTCAGGAGCTGAAGGTCGCCCTGGGAAGCCTTGTACAAATGCGGATCTACGCCGGGTCCCATCAGGGCCGTGACCGAGGCCTCCGCTCCGGCGATATTCGCCACGGCATCGGCGATCATGCCCGTCGTGCAAACGATCTTCAATTGCTGCGGTAAGTCTGTGGCATCCGGGGCCTTGCACCCTGCTCCGAGCACGAGGCTCGCAGCGAAAAAGTACATGATTTTATTGGCCATAATTTTAATTTTAGTCTTGTCTAAATTTATTTTAAAACAAAACTAATAATTATTTTCATTAACCGCAACCGTGTGTCCACAAAAAATGAGTCTTTTCCCCTTTCAGGATCAGTTCCATTGAAAAATAAACAGGAGTCATGCGAACCAGGAGCTAAAGCTCCGTTCTATCTTTTGTTGGAGAGATCAAATTTGTGCGATAAGTGCAAAAGCCCCTACTGGCAGGGTTATTAAGTTCTAGCTATAGACCGCGCAAAGCCTGGCTTTTCCCGCGCCAAATAAATTTAGCGCACCAGTGGTGTGCCAAAATATTTTGGCACCATCGTCTTACAGGGAAGGTATGGCCTGTAGCAAATTGTGAAATTGCGCAGACAACACCTATTTCAGATGCCGTCCCTGTGGGTAATTTTAGTGCCTTGACAAAAAATCCAGGCAGGGGCTAATCTTGTAGGGGGTGAGGTAGGACTTGTTAACCCTGCCCGTAGGTTTTCTTGCACTTATCGCGCAAATTTCCTCTCCCCAAAAGAAGCTAGTACGGAACTTTAGCCCTTGATTCACATGACTCCTGTTATTTCGAGGCTTCTTGAACCACCGTACTAAATTCGGACGACTCCTATCCGGGTTTTAATTATCATTAAACCATTTTCTGGCCTGGCGGCCGAAATTGTCCTGCATCTGGGTCGCCCCGAACGGGTCGTTACCATCGATCTCATTGGGGGAGTTCTTGTAGAGTTGAACCTCCCATTGGGGGTTATTCAGTTCACCGCGAGCCGTAGAGTGCAACAATTGAAAATCATTGGGCGCCAGGCTGGGGTTGTAGAAAATGAACCGGACGTTCGACTGGTTGGTCGCCGGGAAGTTATTGTAGACCCAGATCTCGTAGGGCGGAGCGGCAGGGTCGTTCTCTTCCCGGATCATGTCGTCCGGACGGCCGTATTTGAGATACACATAACCCCGGTCCGTCTCGAAGCCATAGCCCAGGCCGGAGTGGAACATTCCGTCCAGGGCATTTGCCACTTCCATATACGCCTGGTAGGGAATATCCGGGCGATTGGGGTTTTTCTTCAACCAATAGGAAAAGAGGTAGAGCCGCTTGGCATCCGGGCTCCCTCCCTTGATCAACTGGTTGAGCCAGTCGGTTTGATCTTCCGGCGCCACCGGAACCAGGGCCCGGAGGCTGTAGTCGAGGTTTTTTTCCGAGAGCTTGCCCACGAATTCCTCCTGCAGCACCTCGCTGGTCAGGGCTTCCGTTTCTGGGTGCAGGTAGGGATTGCTCCGTTGGAAGGGCACTTCCTTTCGGCTGAGCAGTTCTTTATAGCGGTTGCGCACCTCGACCACCAGGCGGTAGTTGCCCGATTCCAGTTGGGTGATATCCAGGTTGAGGAGCAGCACGGTGACCGGAGCGGGCGTCCGGCGCTTGTGACCGACCAGCACGGGTTCGGCGTTGCCTTTCCCATCCATCCGGTCGATGAGGTAGCTGACCATAAAGTCGTCGCCAATAGCCTGATCGGTCTGGTAGATCTCGTCGTAAAAGATCAGTTTTTCGGCATTTTTTCCGTAAAAATGGAAGGGAAGGGGCCCATGTGATAGCCATTCTTCACAAAGGGGCCTTCTTCCTCACTGGGTTCTACCGACGACAGCAACTGGATATCCGATTGCAGGACGCCGTCCCTCTGGTAATCGATCGAAAAGCCGGCCTGATAGGTCTTGGTATTTTCGGGCTGGTTGACATCTTGCATGGTCACCTCAAGCTCGTATTCGCCGGAGTCCAGGCTGTATCGTTTCAGGTCGATAAAATCTTTCGGACGAACCACGAGGGGACTGTTCAATTGGAACTTGTCGAAGCGGACGATCTCCCCCTTTTGTTTGAACAGGATGACTACTTCCACGGAAGCCTGTTGATGGACACTGTCGACAGGCGCGTAGGTAACCGTAGTGCCGACGACGAACAGGCCAACCTCCACGTATTGGATGGCATTGGCTTTAAAGGTGGCGAAAGTCACACTGGCATCGAGGGCCCGGAGAGAGCATTGCAGGAGCAAAAGTCCGGCAAAAACGCCAATAATCTTTTTCATAGCTTTTTTACTTGAAGTTAGTAATCTGGTTGTGGAATGAACCCCATGGAAAGATCGCATACGAGGGGTATGGCTGCATCCCGACCCTACAAATTACTTCATTTTGACGGTAAAAACAACGCCCTTTATTCCCCGGCGGGCTGCGGCGGCACTTTGGTCATGGAGAACTGGAATGGGATCTCCCGCAATACAAATTGGAGAACCAGGGAGGAGTCGCCGACATATTGGATGGTAAAATCAGCTGGGAGGCGCTGGCTATGGGAGGAGATGACATTTCCTTCCAGGGCATAGGTCGATTCTTCCTGAAGCCCTCCGATGTTGGAGATCATCCGGCCCTTGGGAAGGAATTCCATAAAAGCCCCGGTCAGCGTTTCGGTGGGGCGACCACCGCGCAGCGCTTCTTTTATCTCCCAACGACCGAGAATTTGTTCCTCATAATTGGTATCTTTCGAATCGCTTTGACAGGCGGCTAGAGCTATCAACAGGCACAAACCAGACCAAATTGAAATGCGCATACGACTTTTCAGATTAAGCGAAAACCGGACAAAGGAGCTCCGACCTCCGGTCGCAGCTCCTTTGTCTGAGGCTTTTATTGACCTTTACAGGCGTAAATGTACAAAAAACTGGCTTTCCCTCGTCATCATTTTCCTACCCCTCTTTCTGATTTCTCCGGGAAACGGTTTTTCTCAACGCGATTTTTACCAATCCTACCATTTCACCCAGGCAGACACTCTCCGCGGTGCCCTTCGACCGGAGCGGACCTGCTACGATGTGACCTATTACGAGCTCCGGCTCCGGGTATATATCGAACAGAAATGGATCGAAGGATCCGTCGACATCTACTACAACGCCCTGAGCTCCTTTGAAGTATTACAGATCGACCTGTACCACAGCATGCGCATCCGGTCGATCGAGTGGGAAGGACAGGAACTCACCTTCGAACGACGGAAAAATGCCGTATTCATCGACTTCCCACTTCAAAAAGCGGGTTCGAGCGGCCATTTCCGGGTCAATTATTCCGGCGCCCCGACCGAAGCCCCCTTCGCTCCGTGGCAAGGTGGCTTTGTCTGGACCACCGACGACCAGGGCACGCCCTGGGTCACCGTAGCCTGTGAAGGCGACGGCGCCAGCCTTTGGTGGCCCAACAAGGATCACCTCAGCGATGAGCCCGACAGCATGCTGATCAGCGTGGTGGTGCCCGATTACCTCCAGTGCATCTCCAACGGCAATCTCCGCCTGCAAACATCCGAAGGACGGGGCTTTACCCGGTACGACTGGTTCGTCTCCTACCCCATCAACAACTATAACGTCACCCTCAACATCGGCGATTACGTGCATTTCTCCGATACCTACCAGGCCGGCGACGGATCCGAATTACCGCTCGACTACTACGTCCTTTCGTACAACCTGGAAAAAGCAAAAAAACACTTTCAACAGGTTAAACCCACCCTGGCCTGCTACGAACACTATTTCGGGAAATACCCCTTCTGGAACGACGGCTACGCCCTCGTAGAAACGCCCTATCTGGGAATGGAGCACCAAAGCGCCATTGCCTACGGAAACCGTTACCTGCGCGGGTATATGGGCGGGTTAATCCCATCCGATATGAATTGGGATTACATCATCGTGCACGAAACCGCGCACGAATACTTCGGCAATAGCCTGGGTTGCAGCGACCTGTCCGAAATGTGGATCCACGAATCCTTCGCCACCTACATGGAATCCCTGTTCGTGGAATGCCAAATGGGCTATGCCGCCGCTGAGCGTTATCTGCAAAGCCAGCGGCCCTTCATCGCCAACAAAGAGCCCATCCTCGGCCCGCCCGGCGTCAATTGGGATAATTGGAAAAAATCAGATCACTATTTCAAAGGGGCCTGGGTCTTACATACCCTTCGGAATGCCATCGGGAACGACGAGCAATGGTTTGCCCTCCTCCGGGACTTCTACCGGCAATACACCCTGCAGCAGATCACGACCGACACCGTCGTTCAATTCGTCAACCGGTTTACCGGCACGGACTACACGGCTTTTTTCGAACAATATCTCTGGTATCCCGGTATTCCAACCCTGGAATACAAAGCCGAACAGCGCGGAAGGAACGTGCGCCTGACCTATAACTGGAGGGCCGATGTACCCGGTTTCAAAATGCCGGTGTTGGTGGAGGGAAATGGCCAGCAGCGCTGGCGGATCAATCCGGAGAACGGCAGGAAGAAGTCGACGATCCTGGAAAACTGCAATGCAGAAGATATCCGGATCATGAAGGAACTGTTTCTGATCAATACAAAAAAAGGATGACCCCGGGAGCACCCGGAGTCATCCTTTTTTTATAAACCGAATGGATCAGATCAATCCTCAGCCCCCGCGCTCGGAGCGCTGGAAGCAATGAACTTGCGCTCCCGGATACGGGCTTTTTTACCCACCAGACCGCGAAGATAAAACAGACGGGCGCGACGTACTTTACCGCGCTTCAATATCTTGACCTCAACAATACTGGGCGATGTGAACGGGAAAATACGCTCTACTCCTACCCCATTGGAGATCTTGCGAACCGTGAAGGTCTTGGTAGCGCCCTGACCCTTGATCTGGATCACATCCCCGCGAAACGCCTGGATCCGCTCCTTGTTACCTTCTACGATCTTATAATTGACCACGATGTTATCCCCCGCACGAAACTTGGGGTAATCAATCTTTTTGACCATCTGGTCCTGAACAAACTTAATGGCATCCATGATTCTTCTGTTTTCTAGCTATCCTGCCCTTTTTAGTAAGGCCCACAAAGGTAGAGCATTTATGTGAATTACCAAACACCCCTGCTTCATTTTTTTTCATGAAAGAGCGATCCTCCTGCCCTACCGCATCAGGGTCACAAACCCTTTATATTCAAAAGGCTCCCCGCGCGGACCGGTAAATGAAACCAGGCAAACATATACGCCGTCGGGAGCTTCCCGGCCGTTGTTCCGGTACAACCCGTTCCAATATTCATAAGGGCTGTCGGTTTCAAAGATCAATTGCCCCCACCGGTCCCATACCTGAAGCCTGAAATTGTTGAAACCCGGCAAAATGCCCGTACCGCCAAACAGATCGTTGGTATCGTCAAAATTGGGCGTAAATGCATTGGGCAGGAAAAACCGGTACTCCGGCACCACGTCGACCCAATGAATGGCCGTATCGCGGCAACCGAGCGAGTTGGAAACGATCAGCTTCAATTCCTGCCACCCGGTGTCGGGCATTATATAGCTCAGATCCGGCCCGGGGCCGATCCGTTTGCCATTGAGAAAATAATCCCAGCCCGTCGTATAGAGCGACGAATCGAGCAGTTCGATCTGGGGTTGCAAATTGGAGATAAAGGATGGCGAATAATAAAAGCCGGCAATGGGGTTTTTCTTGATCGAGATCAGGTCTTTAAAGATCGTGTCGGTCCGGCATCCGATGGGGGAAAGGATCTCCAACCCCACCGAAAAAAGGCCGTCCCCGGCATAGGTATGCACCGGGCTGATCACGGTATCTACGCCCCCGTCGCCAAAATCCCAGATCACCTGGTAGGTGTCGTCAATGGGGGAAGACAGGTTGGTGAAGGTGATCGTTGCCGGCGGACAACTGGTCGTATCGTCGGGGGAAACCAGGATCAGGGCCGGCACCGGGTAATAGGACACCTTTTTAATCGCTTGCCCTTTACAGCCGTTTCCGTCTTCGATATTCAGCACGGCCCATTTTTCTCCCGACTCCGAATAAATATGGGTGGGAGAATCGAAATCGGAAACCACCCCGTCGCCAAAGTCCCACAACCAATTGGCAACCGGTGCATCGCCGGGAACGGTCTTGTCGATAAAGAAAACCGGCCCAGCCACGCAAGTATCGTAGAAAAAGGAAAAATCAGCCTGAGGCTCCGTGTAGATCTCCACCTGCACAAAAGCCGTATCCCCACAGGCGGTACTTCCCGGATTGATCAGAAACATGCCGTTGTAGACGCCCGGACCGGGAAAACTGATCGTCGGCTCCAGTTCCGGGAACTGTTGCAAACTGCCGTCGATCTCAAATTGCCAATAGAAATCGTCCTGAAAAGGGTTCAACGTACTTTCATTGACCAGATCGACACCATCTCCCTGACAGGAACGAAGCAGGTAGATCTGCGGCCCCAGCAGGGAATCTTCCTTGATATCGGCAAAGACCACGGGTTCGCAACTTGCCACATTGAACTGAAAATCGCGCCGGATGACGCTGAGCAACTGTCCGTTGCGGTATTCTTCCACGCAGACCCCTACCACATATTGCCCCTGTGCGGTCGGCACTCCGGATATGAACCCCGTTACCGGGTTGATGGTCATGGCCGGATTGGCGGGAAGGGGGTCCAGCGGATTGAAAGGCGGAATGTAGTCGATCGGATCGTAGGGCGGGGGGCAGGCTGGGTTGGGCACGATGCCGTTGCAGCCGTTGGCATTGCCCGGGTTGCCGGGACCTCCCACCGGGCCGCCGCCTTTCAGCGGAGCGCAGAGGGAGTAGATCAACTGGTCGCCTTCGGCATCCGTAGCCTCGTGGAGGAAATCGATGGGCTGGCTGGCACAAATGACGATAGGCGGAAAGGTTTCGAACACCGGGCTGTTGTTGCACAAAGCCTGTGAGGCGGCCGTCAGTTCGATCGAAAAAGTAGCGCCCGTATCGTCGGGTTGGAACATATTGGCCACCCCTGCATTGCGACAGCAACGCTGATAGGAAAGCGTATAACTCTTGGAAGAAGGCCAATCGGCAAACTGGTAGGTGAATTTATAGACCGCCTCCTGCACGCAGATGCCCGGTGGCAGGATCAGACACGGGTCGTTGATATCCGGATCGATATTTTGGATCGATTGCGGGGAGATAAACAGCGTCGTCAGCGGATTGGCCGAATTTCCCTTATAAATGGACACCGGCGCGTTGCTGTCAAAACCGGCGCCGCCGCCGGCACAGTCCCGGTACATTTTCATGGTGAATTCATAAAATCCGTTGCCCAGGCATTCGTAAGTGACCACGCCTCCAATGATGTGGGCGGCCTGTGAACTCCCGGCGAGCAACAGCAGGAAAGTGAGTAGTAATATCCGCATAAAACGACGTTTTCTTGTTGAGCGACAAAGCGGATGCCAGTGGCTTCCGCTTTGTCGTTTTTAGCTTATTTCTCAATTTACCAAAACCGCATATCCTTTCAATTGGACCGGCTGGCCCCTCGGGGTCTTATAAGATACGAGAACGATATACATACCCGCCGGAACGGGGTTTCCTACATTGTTTTTCCGCCCATTCCACCCCTGATAGGGATCGCTCGACTCAAAGATCAGTTCGCCATAGCGATTCCACACCTGGAAATTGAATTCCCGCGCCCCTTCCATCACGCCTTCCCCCCGGTAGGTGTCGTTGATCCCGTCGCCATTGGGGGTAAATGCGTTCGGTAAAAAGTAACGCACCTCGGGCAAAACGTCGATCACCTGCACTGCCGTATCCCGGCAACCGCTCGCGTGGGTGACGATCTGGGTCACCACCTGCAAGCCGGTATCGGGAAAGGTAAATACCGGATCGGAAAGCAGGGATGCGCCGATACCCGAAAAATCCCAGCGCCAGCTTACCGCGCCTACCGACTGGTCGATAAATTGGACCGTCGGCTCGATATTGCTCGGTTTTTGCGGCGAATAAGTAAACCCGGCCTCCGGAGAAGGAAGCACCTCGATCCAGTCGTAAAACGTCGTATCCGTATAACAACCCAACGGGGAGGTGATCCCCAACTGGATCGTAAAGATACCTGGTTCCGTGAATTGATGGGTAGGACTGAGTCCGGTCCCCTTTTCCCCGTCTCCGAAATCCCAGGTCACGTTATAGGACTCATCAATGGGGAAAGACAGATTGTTAAAGGTGATCGTGGCCGGCTGGCAGCCCACAAATTCGCTGGGCGCCACCACGATCAGATCGGGGACGGGGTAATAGGGCAAGTCGTATTTTTGGGTATCCTTACATCCGTTTACATCCTTCACGGTGAGACCTACCTCGAAAGTGCCCGGGACCTGATAGACGTGACTGGGATCCTGGGCGCCGGCCACCTGATTGTCGCCGAAATTCCAGACCCACCCCGTGATCGTTCCCGGTCCGGCGCCCGAATAGGACAGGTCTGTAAACTGAACTGGCCCGGCATTGCAGGTATCGTACTCAAACGAAAAATCGGAGGTGATCGCCGGGTAGATAGTCACGAAAATATTGGCGGTATCGCCACACTCCAATCCGGGATTGACCATGAGCTGTCCTTCATAGGTGCCGACCCCCGGGAAGGTCACACTGGGGTCCCAATCGGTATAGGATTCGGTGACTCCGTTGATATCAAAATTCCAGACGAAATTATCGATGAACTGGAGCTGGTAGCTCTGGTTTTTGAAGTTGACAGTCTCGTCCCCGCAGGAGATCACCAGAAAGTCCTGCCCGTTAATGATTGCGTCTTCCTTGATATCCGCCACCACCGTGGGATCGCAATCCGTAACGTTGAACTGAAAGTCGCGCCGGCTCACGCTCAGGAGCTGGCCATTGCGGTATTCCTCCACGCAAACGCCCACCACGAACTGCCCCAACTGGGTAGGCACTCCGGTGATCAGTCCGGTGTTGGGGTCGATATTCACTGGCGGGGAACCACCCATGGGATTGATTGCGGAATAAGGCGCTATGTAAAAAACCGGAATATAAGGAGGCGGAAGGTCGGGATTGGGGGCCACCCCGTTGGGCAAGGCCCATTGGGTCTGGTTGGTCCCTCCCCCCAAATATGGGGAGCACAGGTAGTATTTCAACTGGTCGCCCTCGGCATCCGTCGCTGAAAAATCGTAGTTGATATTTTCACCGGCACAAATGATGATGGGAGGTACCTTGTTGAAAGAGGGGCTGTTGTTGCACAAGTTTTGAGCCAACGGGGTCAGTTCGATCGTATAGGTCGCCCCTGCATTTCCGGGATCCATAATGTTCGTAATGGAATTGTTCCGGCAACACCGCTGATAGGTAATGTAGTAGGATTCATTGCTGAGCGGGAGGTTTTGCACAAAGGTATAGGTTCCTTCCTCCACACAAATACCCGGAGGAACGATCAGGCAGGGATTGCTGATCTCCGGATTGATGCTCTTTATTCCCGGGGCGCCGAGGTCGAGATTGACAAGGGGGGTGCCGGAATTGCCACTGTAGATGGTGACCGTTGCGCCGAAAGGCGCTCCCGCCGCTCCGTCGAACAAGGCGCCTCCCCCGGCGCAATCCCGGTATAAACGCAAGGTAAACCGGTAATTGCCTCCGCCGAGACATTCGTAACTAAACTCTCCCCCGATGATGTGGGCACCCTGCGCCTGCCCCAGGGAGATCATACCCAGGAGCAACAAAAAGAAGCGAAGGTGTAGTTGTCTCAAGTACATTTAAAACAGGTTCTATAGCAGAAAAAATTAACGCCCTTTAGGGCACCTTAACAAAGAACGCATAAATTTGCGTGCTGTTTCGTCGCCGATCCGTCAAAAATAATTTCTTCAGGCAGCGATTTCCATACAACCGCCGTCTACTTTTTGCGCACCTTTAGGTAAGTTTGGAAATGCAGGGGCCTGCGCTTCCAAATCTAACAAATTTTTAATAGAATAAGGAATGGTGATTAACGACTATACGTCTATGCTTTCCTACCCGGAAGTTCAAGACTTGCATAAAACCCTTCAGTCCGGCGGATTGATCCTCTTTCCTTCAGATACAGTCTGGGCAATCGGCTGCGACGCCACCCAACCCGGGGCCATCCGCCGTTTAAACGCCCTGAAGAACCGGAAGCCCGGAGATCCCTTCATTCTCCTGGTCGATTCGATCGACATGCTGAAGAAATACGTCCGCCACGTCCATCCCCGCATTGAGACCCTCCTCTATTTCCATAACCGCCCCCTCACCGTCGTCTACGAAGAACCGGAAAATTTGCCTTCCGAGGTCCTGGCTGCTGACGGTACGGTTGCAATCCGGGTCGTTCAGGATGAATTCTGCCGGTCCTTTATCCAGGCCCTTGGCCGGCCGATCGTGGCCACCACGGCGCACCGCGAACCCGGCCGCGTGCCGGGCCATTTCGGCGAGATCCAGTCCGATATCCTCGAAGGGGTCGACTGGGTAGCCAAATACCGCCAAAAAGAACGACATTTTGAAGGGCTCTCGGTCATCGCACGACTCGATGCCCAGGAAGAGTTGGAATTCCTGAGAGACTAAAAAATAAAGGGGCTGCAAAACGCAGCCCCTTTATTTTTTCAGGAGAATGGAAAGCGGGTCCGGCTTATGCAGTATTTTCAGAGCTTCTTTCACGTCGTTGTCCCGTTCGTTCAGCACGATATAAAAGGCTTGGCTGTCGTACAATTGCCGGGCGATGCGCGCTTTTAACAGATTGAGGATCTCCCCTTTTCGCGCCAGCACCTCTCCCTCGTCGATCGGGCCGTCCTTTTCCCGGGCATAGGCCAGCAGGTCGTCCCACCACTCCGCTCCGGATTTGAATTGTTTCCGGAATTCATCCAGGGAAAGGCCCTTGTATTGTTGTTGAAAAACAGGAAGGCGCCGGAACACAAAGGCGGGAATTTGCGCCTGCAACCGGGATGCATCCTGGTCCTGATAGCTGGAATCCAGCGGCACGAACACGTCGGGGTAGATCCCCCCTCCGCCGTACACTTTTCTTCCGGTTGCCGTATAATACGCCAGGGTATCCAGGCTGGGCAGGCTGTCCTGGAAGTACAATTCTCCGTTCTGGGCCCGCTCTTCCAGGTCGTGGGCATAGGCCACCCGGTCGTCATAATCCTTCTGGATGGACCGCCCCGAGGGGATGTAATACCGGGCCACGGTGAGCCGTACGGCCGACCCGTCGCTCAGGTTGTATTGTTCCTGGACCAGGCCCTTGCCGTAGGACCGGCGGCCCACGATAATGCCGCGGTCATAGTCCTGAATGGCGCCGGCGAGGATCTCGCTGGCCGAGGCCGACCCTTCATCGATCAGGACCACCACATTCCGGATGGGGAATAGTGCACGGCCGCTCGTTTTCCAGTCTTCCCGTTGGGAGGTGCGTCCTTCGGTATAGACCAGCAATTTATTTTTTTCGGTAAAAAACTGACTGAGGATATCGACGGCAGAGCGGAGATACCCGCCCGGATTTTGGCGCAGGTCGAGAACGATGTCTTTCATCCCTCCGGAATCCACCATTTCCCTGACATGGGTATTGAACTCCTGGGCCGTCGTGGCGCTGAAGCGATTGATGCGGACATAGCCGATCTCCGGATCGATCATATAGGCAGCGTCGAGGCTTTCCACGGGAATGCGATCGCGGCGAATGGTGACCTGGCGAAGTTCTTTTTCGGGATACCTCAGAATGCCGATGCGCACCTGGCTGTCCTTGGGCCCCCGCAGGCGGTCAATGATCTCGTCCGTTTCCATGCCTACACCGGCTACGAGGCTGTCTTCGATGGTAATGATATTATCGCCGGCCAGGACGCCCGCTTCTTCCGAAGGGCCATCGATCACCGGGGCGACGACCCGGATGGTATCGTCCAGGATCATAAACTCCACGCCGATCCCTTCAAAATTTCCGTCCAGGCGTTCGGATTCTTCCCGCACCCGGTCGACGGAAAGGTAGGTTGAGTGGGGGTCGAGATCGCCCAGAATTTGATCGATCGCATCCTGGATGAGTTTATCGCGATCGACGTTATCGACATATTTGGCATCGATATAGCGGAGGAGTTCTTCCAGTTTCCCGTGGCCAAACCCGTCGGCTCTGGGAATTTCTTCGGCCGAGAGGGAGAATACGGGACCTCTGGATTGCAGTTGCATTCCGATCGTAATACCTACGACGAGCATGGAGGCCAGCAGCAAGGGCGTCCAGACGAGCCATTGGCGGGCGTTACTTTGTTGAGGGTCCTTCATGTTGGCTATGCGCCCAGATAGTGCTTCAAGAGTTTGCTGCGATTGGCTGAGCGAAGTTTATTGATCGCTTTATCCTTGATCTGGCGCACCCGTTCGCGGGTAAGGCCGAATTTTTCTCCGATATCTTCCAGGGACATCGGGTGTTCGACCCCGATCCCGAAATACAGTTTGATGACGTCGCACTGCCGGTCGGTCAGGGTGCTGAGGGAGCGTTCGATCTCCCGGCGCAGCGACTCCTGGTATTCCAGGGGTTCGTCGGTTCCAGGAGTAGCGTTATTCTCCAACACGTCGAGCAGGGAGTTATCTTCCCCTTCCACAAACGGCGCGTCCATCGACACGTGGCGGGCGGCGACTCCAAGAGTAGTTTCGACCTCTTCGGTGGGTATTTCGAGCATTTCGGCCAGCTCTTCAGGCGACGGTTCGCGTTCGTATTCCTGTTCGAGTTCGGAAAATGCTTTGTTGATCTTGTTCAGAGAGCCTACCTTGTTAAGGGGAAGGCGGACGATGCGGGATTGTTCGGCAAGCGCCTGAAGGATCGATTGGCGGATCCACCACACCGCGTAGGAAATGAATTTAAAACCGCGCGTTTCATCAAATCGCTGGGCTGCTTTGATCAAGCCCAGGTTGCCTTCATTGATCAGGTCGCTGAGTGAAAGGCCTTGGTTTTGGTATTGTTTGGCCACTGATACGACAAAACGCAGGTTGGCTTTGGTCAGTTTTTCCAGGGCTACCTGGTCACCTTGTTTAATTCGTTTGGCTAAATCAACCTCCTCTTCCGGCGTAAGCAGATCCACCTTACCAATTTCTTGCAAATACTTTTCCAGCGACTGGCTTTCTCTGTTGGTAATGGACTTCGTGATCTTGAGTTGTCTCATCTAGACGCGCAATTTTTGGTTACAGAAACATTTAATAACAACTCACAGGCCCTGTGAGTTTGGAGAGGATATGCAGATGGGATGATTTCTAGTAGGTTTTGGATGATGACCGGTTAAAAAGAGCGGATTTTATGCGTATATCTGCACACACGACCCTTTTTTTGCGATGCAAAGTTAATCCAATAGGGTATTGGTGTCAAGCCACCGGGGCTTCCTTTGCGATAAAAAAACGTTTGGGAGCATGCAGACGCTGACTGAATATGTGTAAATAACACAATATCAACCCCAATAAGTTCCTTGCCTCCGCTCCACATACCGGATGAAACATTTTCTTTAAAAACAATTCCTCCGGCTTCCTGGGCGATTCCTGGTAAAATGATTTATACTATTTGGAAAAATCGGATTTTTATTCTTTATTGCGGGGGCAGTGGAGCAGTCCACGATTCATAAAACCCCCATCGCGGAATGGAACGCACAAAGATTGAGTTGGAATATATTTTCAGGGCCTCCCCTACGATCGTTTACAATTTCCTGACCACCCCTGCCTGTCTGGTAAGATGGTTTTGCGATTCGGTCGATATCAATGGGGTGACCTATTCTTTTGTGTGGGACAATTTTGCGGAAGTCGCCACTCTCTCCGAAGATATCGAGGAGGAAAGGGTACACTTCGAATGGGAAGACAAGGAGGAAGGGGAATTTCTCGAGTTTCGGATCTCCACCTCCCCGATCACTGGCGAAACCATTCTTGAAATTACCGACTTCTGCGATTCGGACGAAGTCTCCGACTACAAAAAGCTCTGGGAAAGCCAGATCCGGGACCTGCGCAAGGAAATGGGGGATGCATAAGATGTATTTTCTATGGACATCTACTTCGGCACCCATCTCGATAGCGGCTCCCTCTTCCGGGAAACTGAGGCTGAAGCCGGCGTCCAGCGAGTAGGCCCACAAGGGCTCCTCTATCTGCTCGAATCCGTCCTCGGCCTGGCCGGCCACCCTTCCGATACCGAATACCTCCGCCTCGAAGCCTACCGGCAGACCGTTCGCCAATACCTCGCTTCGGATCCGGATGCTTTCTTCGCCGCCTCCTTCCAGGCCGACCAGTTTGCTACGGCGGCTGACCTGCTCTCCCGCCGGGACGAGCTCCTGGCCGCCGGATGGGATTTCCGGGAAACCGCCAACCAGCCCCACCGCCTCACTGTTCTGAGTCGCCTGGAAACGATGTGGGAACAAGCCGGCTTGCCGGGCTACGCCGACCGGATGGAAGCGGTCCTGCGACTACTCCCCAGGCTCCGCCATCCTTTCCGTACCTTCTATCACCTCGAACCTTTCGATCTGCTCCCCCGGTCCATTCAACGATTGCTCGCCCTTCTCCCCCAAACCGCATCGGGCCCCTTCCAACTTTCGGCCTATTCTCCGGACTTTACTCCTCCGAAAGGCGACCTCGGCGATTTCAGGGAAGCCCTCCTGCAACGGGGCACTGGCAAAAAAGAAAAAATACAGGCCCGCGGCGACGGATCCCTCCTGCTCCTGACCTGCCCGACAGCCATCGACGGAGCAGAATACCTGGCCCAATTGTTGCGCCATAATTCAGCCTTCCGGCCGGCTCTGCTCATTCCGGAAAAGAACCGGGTGCTCGACGCCGCCCTGATCCAGGAAGGGCTGCCCAGCCTGGGCATTCAATCGGCCTCCCTGGCGCGTCCCTCCCTGCAGATCCTGAAGCTCATCCCGGCATTCCTCTGGACGCCCATCGATCCGTATAAGATCCTTGAATTCGTCTCCCTGCCCGTCAAACCGCTGCCCGACGACCTGGCTCAGGTCATCGCCGCCCAGATGTCTCAATCGCCCGGCCTGCAGGGGGAAAACTGGAACCGCGCCATCGCCCGCTATTTCGACGAACTCCGGAGCGGCGCCCGGGGCGATCGCCACGGCTCCTACGACGAAGCCAACGAACAATACCGCTTCTGGTTTGGCCGAAAGCGCTATCCCATCGACCAAACCGTGCCCCGAACCGAGGTGATCCAGCTCTATGAAAAAGTGCGGTTCTGGGCCTTCGATGCCTTTGAAGCCGGAAAGGGAAGTTCCCTCCTTGTGCTTAGCGAGCAAGCCAAGCGCATCGTCGAGCTGCTCTCCGCCCTGCCCGAGGAGGACCTGAGCCACCTCGAACTGGAACGCATCGTGCGGACGATCTACCAGCCCTCCCCGGTCGTTTTTCACGAGGCCGAATCGACCCACCTGCCCTACGTGCACCACCCCGGCGCCTTTCTCGATCCGGTAGAAGACCTGGTCTGGTGGAATTTTGTCGAAACGGAACCGGTCCAGTTTTTCTCGCGCTGGTATCCTCCTGAAATCAAATACCTCGAAGCAGCAGGCGTATCGCTCGATCCGCCTGCTCTCCAAAATCAGCGTCAACTCTGGCAACGGATCCAACCCGTCCTGAAAACGGGTAAGCGGCTCCTGCTGATCATCCCGCGAAGCCTTCGGGGAGACCAGACCACCCCTCATCCGCTCATGGGCGATCTGGAGGCCACCTTTTCCAATCTCGGGACCCTGCACTGTGAATTGGGACCCGATAGCGGGTCCACCCTGCTCCAGGCCCATTTCCAATTGCCGAAATTCACCGCCCTTCCCTATCACCGGTTGGGCCGGCCCAAACCCTTCATCCAGGCGCCCGGCCTCCACCAACTAGCCGACCGGGAAAACGAGACCTTCAGCAGCCTCAATGCACTTTTCTACTACCCCTACCAGTGGGTATTCCAGTATAAGCTAAAATTGAAAAAATCGTCCATCCTCAGCATCGTGCCCGATGAGACCCTGATGGGGAACCTCGCCCACCGGCTCTTCGAAAAGCTGTTCGAAGAACCTTTCCATTCCTGGGACAAGCCCCGGCTCGAGCGTTGGGTGGAGGAAACGTCCAACGATCTGTTCTACAAGGAAGGCGCCGTGCTGCTCCTCTACGGCCGCGAACCCGAGCGGATCCGCTTCCTCAAACAGGTCCAGTTCGCGGCCTGGACCCTGACCACTTACATCCGCAACAACCAGTGGACGGTTGAAAGCAGCGAGCTCCCGCTTGAGGGCCAATTTGCAGGGATCCGCGTGAAAGGCATTGCCGATGTCGTGCTCAAACGGGGCGAACGGGAAAAAGCCGTTCTCGACCTGAAATGGCGGGGCGCCAACTTCCGGGAGAACAGCATCCGCAATGAAGAAGACCTCCAGCTGGTTCTCTATTCAAACCTGGCCTGCGAGCAGAAAGACTGGGCGCATACGGCCTATTTTATCATCAATCGCAGCAAACTGCTGACGCGCACCAACCACGCTTTCGGTGAAGTGATCCCCCTGGCCCCGCAGAGCGACCCCGCCGAAGTAAATGCCCGGATCTGGTCGCGCATGGAACATACCTTCCGCTGGCGCATGCGCCAGCTCAGCGCCGGAGCCGTGGAGGTCCGGTGTCAACACACTCTCCCTGACCTCGACCTGACTTACCAGGACGACCCCGACATGCTCGATATTCTGGAAATGAAAACAGAAGACGCCCGGTTTGACGATTACCGGACACTGATCAACCTGATCCAGTGAAGGGGTACGCGCCCTTTTCCTATTCTTTGGCCAATTTTACCACCAGCCCGTTCAACTCCGGGGCAAGGCGGATCTGGCAGCCCAGGCGGGAGTTGGCCTCTACGAAAAAAGCCTGGTCAAGCATATTTTCTTCGTCTTCGGAAGCAGGCGTGAGCGCATGATTGCTCAGGACATACATATGGCAGGAGGCGCACAGGGCCATGCCCCCGCAAGTGCCTTCCATCGGCAAGCCGTAGGCTTTGCACAACTCCATCATATTCATATTCATATCGGTGGGGCCCTCCAGCTCGCGGGTTACCCCTTCCCGGTCGATCACCCTCAAACGGATCATATCCTGGTTCATAGCGATCACATCTAAAACCCGGTAACGCCGGTTACCGTGGTGTATTTGAACGAAAGTTTCTTCTCTGGATTGACGCGCTTGTAGGCTGACTGGACCATCAGCGTGCCTTCGTGGAAACCACACAGAATGAGCTTGAGCTTTCCGGGGTAGGTATTGATATCGCCGATGGCGTAGATACCGGGAATATTGGTGCTGTAATCCAGCGGGTTGACCTCGATGGCGTTGTTGTCGAGTTGCAGCCCCCAATCGGCAATCGGACCGAGCTTGGGAGAAAGACCGAACAAGGGGATGAAATAATCGGTTCCCTCCACCCGGTTCTCCCTTTCGTCTTCCTGGATCTCCACCCCGCCGAGCACGCCGTTTCCTTCCAGCCCTACCACCTGCGCCCGGGTAATGATCCGGATCCGGCCCTGTTTTTCCAGGGTCAGTACCTTCTCCACCGAATCGGGGGCGCCGCGGAACTCGGAGCGGCGGTGCACCAGCACCACTTCTTCAGCGATATCGGCCAGGAAGATCGCCCAATCGAGCGCCGAATCGCCGCCGCCGGCGATAACCACCCTTTTTTGGCGGTATTTTTCCGGGTCTTTCACGATATAGTCGACGCCTTTGTCTTCGTAGTCTTCAATACGTTCGATCGGTGGTTTGCGCGGTTCAAAACATCCCAGGCCGCCTGCGATGACGACTACCGGAGCGACGAGCACCGTTCCCTTGTTCGTGATCAGCCTGAAACGGCCATCTTCCATCCGTTCAAAGGTCTCCGCCCGTTCACCCAGTGTGAAGCCGGGTTTAAACGGCTCGATCTGCTTCATCAGGTTCTGAACCAGATCGCCGGCAAGGATCACCGGGTATCCGGGGATGTCGTAAATGGGCTTCTTAGGATAGATCTCGGCCAGTTGCCCCCCTGGAACAGCCAGCGAATCGACCAGGTGACAGTGCATTTTCAGCAATCCTGCTTCAAATACTGCGAACAATCCGGCAGGGCCGGCGCCAATAATGATAATATCCGTTTCGATCATGTTGAACACATTTCGATGCCAAAACACTCCAAACGGATAATAGTTTAAGGAGGGGATTTTTACTTACTTTCCCTGAAAAACCGGCGCTCGTTTCTCCAGAAAAGCGCCGGCGCCTTCTTTGAAATCCGAGGTACCTGTTGTATGGGCAAAGGCGTTCACTTCAGTTTCAAAGCCGACGGAGTCAAACTGGAAATAGGCATTGACCGATTCGATGACCTTGGCCACGGCGATGGGACCTTTGGCTGTGATTTTTGCCAGGATCTCCTGCGCTTTTTCCAACAGGGATTCCTGGGGTACCACGTGGTTGACCAATCCCAATTGCAGGGCCTCCGCGGCGGAGATCATATCGCCGGTAAGCAGGAGTTCCATGGCCTTGCCCTTGCCGATGTGCTGGATCAGGCGCTGGGTTCCGCCGTAGCCGGGAATGAGACCGAGGTTGACCTCCGGCTGGCCGAAACGGGCATTTTCGCTGGCGATGCGCAGGTGGCAGGCCATGGCCAGTTCGCAGCCGCCGCCGAGGGCAAAGCCGTTCACCGCGGCGATCACGGGCTTGGGGAAACGCTCGATGGCAAAGAAGGTATCATGACCCCGCTGGGCCATTTCCCGCCCTTTCTCCACGTCGAGCTCCAGAAATTCGGAGATGTCGGCGCCCGCCACAAAAGCCTTTGGCCCCGCCCCCGTCAGAATGACGCCGTTAAGGGCCCGATTGGGCGCATCTTCTTCAAAAAGCCGCTTCAACTCCAGCATGGTCTGGGTATTCAGGGCATTCAGGGCTTTCTCCCTGTTGATCGTCACGGTCAGGATGCCGTTCGCTTCGTGGAGCAGGAGGTTCTGGTACATACCTTTTTTTCGCAAACTTATAAAAAAAGAAGAAGGGAAGAGGCGCGGCCTCTTCCCTTCTTCTAAATCCCTTGTTTTTACAGCATTTTTTTCAAACTTGAGTCATCCTACGTTTTTTGTTTCTTCTTTTTGGCCGCCGGGAACAGTACATTATTCAAAATGAGGCGGTAGCCGGGCGAATTGGGGTGCAGGCTCAGGTCGGTTTCCGGATCGTTGACGAAATGCCGGTAATCCTCCGGATCGTGGCCGCCGTAGAAGGTCCAGGTGCCTTCACCCATGGTACCGTGGATGTAGCGGGCTTCACCGGCCGGCTTGTTCTCGCCCAGGATCAGCACGTTCGGCTTGATGAAGTTATCCCGGAAAGCCGTCGTCTGTCCCATAAAACCCTTGACCGTCCGGGTGTGGCATTGGGTCAGCATAGTCGGCACGGGATCCCATTTTGCGGAAAAGTCGAAGAGGGTGAAATAGTCCTGTTCCGGAGGCACGTTCCGGCCGTAGTTGTTATCGATCGATGAAAATTCGTACTCCAGGGGGTTTTTCGACAATTCGAAGTTTTCGAAGGCAAAACAGTTGGTAAAATCGAGCTTGGACTGGGCATCGGGGTCGGCCGGGTCTCCGTCATAATAGGCGGCGCAGATGTCGACCCCATCGGCAGCCAGGGCGATATCGTAGGTGTCGGTTGCCGAGCACATGGCGAACATAAATCCCCCGCCAACCACAAACTCCCGGATCTTCTTGACCACTGCCAGTTTGAGCTGCGAAACCTTTTCAAACCCATTTTCGTGCGCCAGTTGTTCCATCCGGGCCACGTGTTCCTTATACCACGGGAAATTGTGGTAAGAGCTGTAAAAACGGCCATATTGCCCGGTAAAATCCTCGTGGTGCAGGTGAAGCCAGTCGTACTCGGCGAGCCGGTCGTCGAGCACTTCATTGTCGTAAAGGGTTTCATAAGGGATCTCGGCATAGGTGAGCACCAGGGTCACCGCATCGTCCCAGGGTTGTATCCGCTCTCCTTTCTGATTGAAATCAGGCGTGTAGACCGCAATTTTCGGGGCCTTTTCGAGCTTGATGGCATCCATATTTACCTCCGGGTCGTTGATCTCCGCCAGGATCTGATTGAAGGCCGCGTCGGGAATGATCTCATAGGCGACGCCCCGGGTCTTGCATTCTTTCTCAAACAAGACATTGTGCTGGAAGGCAAAACTGCCGCCCCGGTAGTTCAACAGCCACCAGGCTTCCACGCCGTTCTCCAATACCCAATAAGTGATCCCGTAGGCCTTGAGGTGGTCGGTTTGCGTCTCCGCATCCATGGGTAGCAACATATAGGCCGCCCGGGCGTTAGGCAATAGAAAGAATAGTCCTAGCGCAAAAATCAAAATCTTCTTCATTACATGGTCTTTTAATCTTAACAGGGATTTCTGCGATCGCAGAAATCCTCCTAATATGTCCATCAACTCACTTAAGTTCTATGACATAATTAATTTATAAACACTGCGGCCGGTGGCCGCAGTGTTTATAAACATATTTCGCCGCCTCCGGCGGCGAAATATGCTTGATTAATATTGTCACATCACTTACAAACAACGAAAGTAAACATTTTGAAGTATTTTGAAATTAATGGAAAACACCACCATCGTTCTCAATTAATTTCACCAGACCTTGTCGTTCCCGTTTGGAGCCGTTAATTTCACGGCGCAAAAAAATTCAGGCATGCAGCAACTGACCTTTCAATATCCTTCCTGGTATCTCGTCCTTTGTATTTTCCTTGGGCTGGTGTACGCGGGCGTCCTCTACTTTCGGAACCCGACCTTCCGCGACCAATCGCCCTGGCTGAGTATCGGGTTGGGCCTGTTGCGCTTTCTGGCCGTCGCCCTGATCAGCATTCTGCTGCTGGACCCCATCCTGCGCATTCTGCAGACCGACACCAAGAAGCCGGTAGTGGTCATCGCCCAGGATGTTTCCGAATCCGTGGGCGCGACCCTCAAGGGGGAAGCCCGGAAACAATACGAAACGGAGCTGAACAACCTGACGGAGACCTTGCAAAAGGACTACGAGGTCGCCACCTATTCCTTCGGCACGGAATTCCGTGAAGGCCTCGACACTTCGTTTTCCGATAAATCCAGCAACCTCTCCGAAGCGCTTCGAGGGATCTACGACCTGTACAGCAACCAGAACCTCGGCGCCGTGATCCTGGCTACCGACGGCATTTTCAACGAGGGAAGCAATCCTATCTACACCCACTCCAAGTTGAATGCACCGGTCTACACCATCGCCCTGGGCGATACCATCCCCAAACGGGATGCCATTCTCAGGCGGGTCTTTCACAACCAGATCGCTTATCTCGGCGACCAATTCGTCGTGCAGGTCGACATCGGCGCCCGCAATTGCGCCGGCGCCAACCCGGTGGTGACCATCTACCAGGTGCAGGCCGACCAGGTGCAATCCCTCCAACAGATCCCGCTGTCCATCGGCACTGAAAACTTTTTCCAAACGGTCGAATTCACGCTCAGCGCCACCGCCGCGGGGGTGCAGCGCTACCGGATTCAACTGAGCGCTGTTCCCGGCGAAGCCAGCACGGCCAACAACGTTCGCGAATTCTACATCGATGTGCTCGACTCCCGGCAGAAGATCCTGTTGCTGGCCAATGCCCCCCATCCCGACCTTGCCGCCCTGAAACAATCCATCCTGCGCAACAAGAACTACTCGGTCGATATCGCCTACCTCCAGGACCTCAAGGTTAAACCCGAAGATTACGACCTGGTTGTATTCCATCAGTTGCCCAGCCGTACCCAGGATATTACCCGGATCCTCGACCAATTGAACCGGCGGAAAATTTCCAGGCTGTTCATCGGCGGTACACAAACCCAATATCAACGCCTGAACCGGGACCAGTCTCAACTGGAAGTGACGACCAGCGGAACCAGCAACAACGATGTACAAGCCCTGTTCAACCCGGGGTTCAGCCTCTTCACCGTCAGCGAGGACTTGCGCAAGCAATTGCCCCAATTCGCCCCCCTGGTGGCTCCCTTCGGCGACTTCAAAGCCTCGCCCAGCAGCCAGATCCTGCTCTTTCAGCGCATCGGACGGGTGGAGACCCAGTATCCCCTGCTTGTATTGGGTGAGGAAAACGGCATCAAAACCGGGGTGCTGGCCGCGGAAGGCCTGTGGAAATGGCGGCTGTTCGATTACATGCAACACGAAAACCACGATCTGTTCGACGAGTTGACCGGAAAGATCATCCAATACCTCAGCCTCAAGGAAGACAAACGGCGCTTCCGCATTACTCCGAGCAAAACCATATTCTCCGAAACCGACGCTGTGGTCTTCGACGCCGAATTGTACAACGAGAGTTTCGAGCTCGTCAACGATCCGGATGTGTTGCTGACCATTACCGATGAAGAGAATCGCCAGTACAATTATACCTTCGACAAGTCGGGGAAGACCTACACCCTCAACGCAGGCATCCTGCCGCCGGGCTCCTACCGGTACAGGGGACAAGTAAACCGGAATGGCGAGCCCCTCACGTTTGAGGGACAGTTCAGCGTGCAGCCCGTCCAGTTGGAATTGTATGAAACCACGGCCAATCACGGATTGCTCCGCCTGTTGAGCCGCGAATACGGCGGCGAATTGCGCTATGCCGACCAGTTGGCCCAACTTCCCTCGGAACTGGCCCAATTGAGCAATCTCAAACCGGTCATTTACCAGAGCACCCGCACCCAAACCGTGCTCCACTTCCGTTGGATCTTCGCCGTGCTGGCCTTCCTCCTCTTCCTGGAGTGGTTCCTGCGGCGCTATTTCGGGGCTTATTGATCCATACATAAAAAAAGCAGGTCCCTTGTGGGGGACCTGCTTTTTTTATTCGATCAAAAATCCTACCAGTCTATTTCATCATCGCTCTCCACTTTCCGGGGGGAGCTGGTGGAAACGCCGTTGTTCTCCTCCCCTTCTTCATTCATTCTGGCCTCCCATTCCTCCTGCCGGCGGGTAAATTCGTCATAGTCGTAGTTTGGCATCAATTCGGTCTTCACGTAGTTGATCACGTCTTCCAAACTCGAGATGAAGCGGTTGAAATCTTCTTTATAGAGGAAGATCTTGTGCCGCTCATATCCATCCCCATTGAAGCGCTTGGTACTCTCCGTGAGCGTCAGGTAAAAGTCGTCGCCTTTCGTCTGACGCACGTCGAAGAAATAGGTCCTCCTCCGGCCGGCCTTGACCGACTTGGAATAAACACTGTCTGGTTTGTTTGAATTTTTCTCGTTATCCACTTTACTCCCTTTTTGTGAATTAAAAAGTTGGCCTCTTACGCAAATGTAAAACATTAAACAAAAAATAAAAATTTGAGGAGGGCCATTTTTAAACATCCACTTCGTCTTCCGAACGTTGCCGTTCGAAAAGGTCGGCGTAGTAGCCGCCTCGCTGCAACAACTCCTCGTGGGTGCCTTCTTCGACGATATGGCCGTGTTCGAGCACGATGATCTTGTCGAATTGGAGAAGGGAGTATATCCGGTGGGTAATGATGATAGCCGTTTTGTCTGCCAGTTCTTCCTCCAGGTAACCGAGGATCTTTTTTTCCGTATTGGTATCCACTGCCGAGAGGCAGTCGTCGAGGATGACGATATCCGGATGTTTGATCAAGGCGCGGGCGATGGAAAGGCGCTGTTTCTGTCCGCCGGACAGGGTCACTCCACGCTCTCCCACCAGGGTTTCAAACCCCTCCGACAGTTCGACGATATCCTCATAAACCGCTGCATGGCGGGCAAATTTCTGGATCTCCGACCAGGTGGCGTTGGAATTGCCAAAAGCGATGTTGTTGGCTACCGAATCGGAAAAAAGGAATACATCCTGTGGGACATACCCGATCCGTTGCCGGAGATTGGCCAGGTCCAGTTCCCGGATGTCTTTTTCGTCGAGACGGATCGACCCTTCGGTCACATCGTACATCCGCACCATGAGATCGGCCAGAGAGGTTTTACCGGAGCCCGTGCGGCCGATCACCGCCATCTTCTGGCCCGGCCGGAGCGAAAAGGAGACCTTGTCAAGCGCGCGGATCCCGGTATCCGGATACACGAAGGTGACGTTGTCGAAGACCACATTACCCTGGAAGGGATGGGGATCGGTCACCGGACTCTGGATCGCGGGTTGGGTTTCCAGAAACTCGTTGATCCTCCGTTGGGAAGCCGCGGCCTGCTGCACGATGGAGGCGATCCAACCAATGGAGGTCACCGGCCAGGTGAGCATATTCACGTAAATGACGAATTCGGCGATATTACCCGTAGTGATCTTCCCGTTGATGACCTGCAAGCCTCCGATGTATACTGTAATGATCGTGCTGGCCCCGATGAGCAGCAACATGATCGGGAAAAACATGGCATCCACCTTGGCCAGCTGGAGGGCCTTTTCCTTATACACCTCACTCTGTTCGGCAAAATATTTGCCCATGAAGCGCTCCTGGACATACGATTTGACCACCCGAATACCCGAGTAGACCTCCTGAGCGACCGAATTCAGATGCGCCAACTGGCGCTGGATCACCGTGCTGCGCTTGTTGATCAGGTCGCTTACGTAATAGATCGAAACCGACAACAAAGGCAGGGGCGCCAGGCAGTACAAGGTCAGCTCCCAACTCACCGAGAACATGGCGTAAATGACCAGCACGAAAAGGGTGACGAGGTTGATCCCGTACAAAACGGCAGGCCCGAGATAGGTGCGCACTTTCGACACATCCTCCGTGATGCGCGACATGAGGTCGCCCGTATTGTTTCGCTTGTAAAAGGCCAGGTGCAGCTTTTCATAATGCCCGAAGATTTCCTTGCGCAAATCGTATTCGATCAGGCGGGACATCACTACGATCGTTTGCCGCATGAAATACATGAACAAGCCCATCACCAGGGCCAGAAAGAGCACCAGGGCGCCGAAGAATAACAACACACCTCCCAACTCCCGGAAGAAATCGGCCTGAAGAGGAGAACCGTCAAATTGGCGATACAAGTGAATATTATCCACGACCAGGTCGAGGGCATCTCGAATGACCTGCGGTTGGAGCACCCGGAAATAATTGGACGCCGCCACAAAGATCGTACCCCAGATCAGTAGTCTCCGATACTGGAAAAAGTACTTATTTAGAAATCGCAGGTCTTTCATAAATTTTCACTATAAACTCAATTTCCGCTGAATAAGTTGCGTCAACAAAGGTAGGAATTTCCCCAAAAGCAGGAGAAAATGCCCTATCTTTGGCCCAGCCAAATTATTTATCCTAACCAATACCTGGCCATGACCACCACCACCAAGAACAGGATCACCACCCTGGACGAATTCATTATTAGACGACAAAAGGACTTCCCCTATGCTTCCGGTGAACTGACCGGGTTGTTGCGCGACATCGGCGTAGCGGCTAAGATCGTCAACCGCGAAGTCAACAAAGCCGGCCTGGTCAGCATCATCGGCGTAGCCGACAGCCAGAACGTCTCCGGCGACGAAGTCCAGAAACTCGACCTTTACGCCAACGAAAAACTCATCGAATGCCTCCAGAACAGCGGCGAATGCTGCGGGATCGCCTCCGAAGAAAATGAGGATTTCACGCCAATTCCCCCCATTTCCGGAAAAGCATCCAAATACGTCGTGGTCTTCGACCCTCTCGACGGCTCCTCCAATATCGATGTGAATGTATCGGTCGGCACCATCTTCGGCATTTACCGGCGAAAAAGCCCCGACGACGGCCCCTGCAACCTCGAGGATTTCCTCCAAAAAGGAACCGACCTCGTCGCTGCCGGATATGTTCTCTACGGCACCTCCACCCTCCTGGTCTACACGACCGGCCGCGGGGTGAACGGGTTTACCCTCGACCCCAGTATCGGCGAATTCTGCCTGTCGCACCGCGATATCCAGATCCCCGCCCGGGGCAGCCAGTACGCCGTCAACCAGGGTTACTACCTGAAATTCGACGTGGAAATGCGCCGCTACATCGACCACTGTTCCGAAATGAACTTCAGCCTGCGCTACATCGGCTCCATGGTCTCCGATATCCACCGCATCCTGCTGAAAGGAGGGATCTTCCTCTACCCTCAAACCCGGAAATACCCACAGGGCAAACTCCGCCTCGTCTACGAATGCAATCCCCTGGCTTTCATCGTCGAACAAGCCGGCGGCAAAGCCCTCAGCGGCAACCTGGAACGCATCCTCGATATGGAACCGCACAAGCTGCACCAACGAACCACCATCTCCGTGGGCTCTCCCGATATGGTCGATGAAATGAAAGAGTTTGTGGAGCGCTATAGCGCCGTTTCTTCCGATTAACATCCTTGGTTCCCGCAATAAATCTTATTTCTTGAAGGAGGTCATCGAAAAAGCCTCGTAGGGGGCAGGGCTGTTAAGTTCTAGCTATAGACCGCGCAAAGCCTGGCTTTTCCCGCGCCAAATAAATTTAGCGCACCAGTGGTGTGCCAAAATATTTTGGCACCACGCTGCTTTACCTCCTCTCTTAAAAAAATAGTCCCCGTTATTTACTCCGAGAGGAGAGGGTGCCTCGCACCCCCTCCTCTCTTAAAAAAATAGTTCCCGTTATTTACTCCGAGAGGAGAGGGTGCCTCGCACCCCCTCCTCTCTTAAAAAAATAGTTCCCGTTTAAACGGGAACTACAACTTAAAAAACGCTCCGAGAAGGCGCTAACAATGTCACCAGAAAAGGAAAATCCGGTGCAAGAAGAAAACCATTGCTAGCTATTAGCAAATATAAAATAGAATTTTGGAGAATGCAAAAGCGACAGGGGTTAACCTTGAAATAATATGGAATTATTCTTCATTTAACACCTGAAGCGGTACCGGCGGCGACCAACGGGCGCTAATCCGGGAGACGCCCCATATCGTGATCAACCCGCTTAGCATGGCGACCGTGCGAAACGGGAACAGCACAACCCCGTCCACGATCATCGGATAAGGCAACAGGGGCGGCAAACCCAGAGCGGGCTCTCCCCCGCCGAAACGCAACACCAGAGCCACCAAAAAGCCCGCCGCCGCCCCCCAGGAATTGGCTTTTTTATCGAACAAGGCCGCCACCAGCGCCGGAAAGAGCAGGCAATACACAAAGTCGCTGCAAAGGGCCCACAACACGTAGATGCTTTTCACGCGCAATGCCAACAGGGTCGCCGCCACGCCAACGATCCAGATACACCGCTTGATCACCCGCGCCAGCTGCCGGTTGTCGGCCCGGGGACGGACCAGGGGACGATATACATTCCAGGTAGCCAGTGAGGAAGCCGACAGGATCGACGAATCGACCGACGACATGACCGCCGCAGCCACTGCGCCCAGCGCAACCGTCGCCACCCATGGATGGGTCAGATACCTGATTACATGGGGTAAAATGGAAGCTGCATTGGGTGGGGCCGGCAAGCCCAGGGCATCCCAGTCGGCCAGCGAGCCGCCCATACCGATCAACACGGGAGGAATGGCCGCCACGATACAGATCCCCCCTGCCAGGAAGGAGAGATTGCGGGCCGTCTTTTCGTTCTTCGCCGCCAGGACCCGCTGAAAATATACCTGCCACGGAATGCCCCCGCAAATGAGCAACAGGGCGTAATCCCACCAATACCAGTAGTAATCGCCCAGGGCTGCCCGCGAGGGTAACAGGGTCGCCGAGGCGCCCCGCTGCGCCTTGTAAGCCGCCCAGGCGCCGGAAACGCCTCCTACCTCGCCCAGGGCGTCGGGTACCACCAGGATGAGGCCCACCAGCAAAATGATCAATTGCACCACATCGGTAATGGCAACCGACCACAACCCGCCCAGGGCCGTATAGGCCACTGCGATGGCCGCCGAAACGATGATGGCGGTTTGGGTATCGAGCCCCAGCACCGTGCCAAAGGTCGTTCCCAGGGCCGTGAGAATGGCGCCCGACCAAAACAGTTCCCCCGTAAGTGCAGGCAGGAATTGTACCGCCGCCATCCGCCGTCCGAACCGCTGCGCGAGCGGATCGAGCATGGTTTGGAACCGGTGGCGACGCATCTTTCCGGCAAAGAACAGGCCTCCGAAAACGAGGCTCAGCGCATACCCCCAGGGCGCCTGGACCCAGACCAGGCCATAGCCTTCGGCAGCCGTATATTCGGCGGTCCCGTTGATGTAGCCGCCGCCGACCCAGGTGGCGCTCATCGAGAATACCGCGATGCCCAGCGGAAGGCTGCGTCCCGCCAGCATCATGTCCGTGGCCGTCCCATCCGATCGCTTGCTACCCGCATAGCTGCCCAGGAAAAAAATGATCCCGTAAAAGACCATCATGGAAATAAACCCCGGCCAGCTCACCGGATAATCGGTATGCAGGTATAGGTACAAACCCAGCGCCGCCAACAAAATGAAGAGGATAACCGTGGGCAGCAAATGGTTCCGGACGAGCCAGCGGTATACAGTTTTGATCATGAGTGAAAAATATTTGTTTATTTAGCACCTATGCAAAATACGACCTACTCTTTTCCGAGAAAAATGGCCGCCTGGGGCGTGCATGTTTTTACCTCACTCGGCATGGTGGCCGGCCTTCTGGCGATCGTAGCCATCTCCCGTGGACAATTTCGCGAAGCCACGCTTTGGCTGGTCGTCGGCCAGCTCATCGACGGCTTCGACGGAACGCTGGCCCGTTGGGTGCAAGTGGGGAAAGTCCTACCCCACATCAGCGGAAAGACCATCGACATGGTCATCGATTTTGCCAACTATGCCCTGATCCCGGCCTATTTCCTCTATGCTTCAGGACTTATCGGCGCGCCCTGGCACGGCATCGCGGCAGGGGTGATCCTGTTGGCCTCCGCCCTCTATTACGGAAAAGATGGCATGATCTCCGAGGACTACTACTTCATCGGTTTCCCGGTGATGTGGAACCTGGTCGTATTCTACCTGTACTTTGTGCTCCACCTCCCCGCTGCCGTCAATTTCGGCCTGGTTCTGTTCTTTGCCCTGCTGCACTTCGTGCCCCTCAAGTTCGCCTACCCCAGCCGCGCCACCCGCCTGCGCTGGCTGACCTTCCCGCTGGGCGCCCTCTGGATATTCCTCGCCGCCGCCATCCTTTGGATCTATCCCAGTACCAGCAGTTGGCTCAATGGTACGGCACTGGCCATACTGGGGTATTTCGGATTTATGGCGGTAAGAGATACATTCATTAAACCACAAAGACGCTAAAGACGCTGCAAAAACAGCCCTTCCTAGCGCCTTTTCGATTTTAGGTCACTCTATTTTATATAAAAAACCGTTCACGACCACATACGCTCTCCTCCCGTCCTTCACCAAAAAGAAGGAGGGATTCTCCCCGACCCGGATGGCATTCTTCGGCGCCTTGGCGGTCGATTTGAGCAGCCGGAACGGCAATTGGTCGTATTCCGAACGATTGGGCACGTTTTGAAGCCGCACATCGGTATACCCCTGACGGTGCAGGTCGGCAAAGTTCTTTTGTTTCAGGCTCGACAGGCTGGACAACACGCTGGGATACAACTTGCCCGGTTCGATGGTATACCCGGAAGCGAACAGTTCATCGTATCCGTGCGAGGTGGAGAGGTCGCCCATGTCGGTGATAAATCCGTTGTAGTAAAAATTCCGGCTGGAGTTGTAGGGACTTTCATTCCGGTTGAAGCCTATATCGACGATATAGCTTTTGCCGTTCTCCACCAGGCGGGCATCGCGGATGACCAGGTCGATGAGGTGGCGGTCGTTGTAATCCAGGTTTTCATAGTCGCGGACGGATAAGGTTTCGTACGACTCGCGGGCGATGGCCTCGAAAGCCACCAGGAACAGCACGAAATGGAGCTTGCGGATCTTTTGTTTCTCGGGATCCTGGTCCAGTCCGCCGCACTCGATCAGAATGGTACGCGTGCCCCAGCGCTGCATGTTGTCGCCGAAGGCGCGGGGTTCGAAGGTGTCGTCGAAGCGGGCAACCTGTCCGGGGATGTATTGCTGCAACCACCGGTTGAGCACGGCGATCAGTTGCATGGCATTTTCCCGGTTTTCATTGATGCTTTTTGCCGGATCGAAGGCCGGGGCCAGGAAGGAAAAGGTCGCTTCGCCGGGAGTAAGGCCCACCGCGTTGTAACGGGACTGATCGTGCAAATTGAACCCCCAATCGGCATCGACCTCGTCGCGGATCTTTTTCAACAAGGCGCCCTCGGGGGTCTGAAGCCGGAGTGCATCGCGGTTGATATCGATATCAATGGCGTTGCGACGCTGGTACTTTTCCGCCCCATCGGGATTCAGCATCGGGATAAAATACAGACTGAGCTGTTCGCGGATCAAACTCCGGATTCCGTTGAACTCGTCGTCGGCCTGCAGGAAATTGAACAGGTCGAGCAGCGCCATCGTGGCAGTCGATTCATCGCCGTGCATCTGCGACCAGAGGAGCACCTTCACCGGGCCGGACCCATACCGGACCAGGTAGATCGGTCGTCCTTCGATCGAGCGGCCGCGCTCCCGCACTTCGAAGCCCGGTTTTCCAGCCAATGCCAGGAGCTGCGGTTCCAGTTCCGCGTGCTTGAAGCGGCGGTCGGAAATGGCATTTTCCCGGTACCGGTCGTAGCGATTGATCAGGTCGTCGGCCCAGGATGGCGATTGCGCCAGACAGGAAAAAACGGGTAATCCCCAAAAAAGGATGTAAAGAAGTAGCTTGCCCATTGGTCAAAAATCTTTCTATTCGCCAACAATTTCGTATTTTTCTGTCATCCATTCTCCTTCGGAAAAAAGAAACCCATGGAAACCTTACAATCTGTCAACCCAACTACCGACGCGCAAATTGCTTCCTATACCGTAATGCCCGATACCGAAGTAGAAAGCCGCATACAGGCGGCGCATCAAGCCTTTCAACATTGGCGCAAGGTACCCATTGCGGAGCGTGCCCCATTCATGAAGCGTGCGGCCGATATTCTCGACCAGAAGCGCAATGAGTTGGCCCGGCTGATCAGCCTGGAGATGGGCAAGCTCTTGTCGGAGTCGGAAGCCGAGATAGCCAAATGCGCCTGGGTTTGTCGTCATTACGCCGAGCAGGCCGAGGTTTTCCTGGCCCCGGAGCGGGTACAAACGGACGCCGTGTTGAGCTATGTGGCTTATCAACCCCTCGGGGTCATCCTCGCGGTCATGCCCTGGAACTTCCCGTTCTGGCAGGTATTCCGGTTTGCAGCGCCGGGCTTGATGGCCGGCAATGCCGGGCTTCTCAAACACGCTTCCAACGTCACCGGCTGCGCCCGGGCGATCGAGTCGGTCTTTGCGGAAGCGGGATTTCCCGAAGGCTTGTTCAGCCACCTGGCTATCCCGGGTTCGCGGGTGGCCGGAGTGATCGAACACCCGCTGGTCAAAGCCGTGACCCTCACGGGCAGCGAAGGCGCCGGCAGTTCGGTGGCTGCGCACGCCGGGAAGCATATCAAAAAAACGGTATTGGAGCTCGGCGGTAGTGATGCCTACCTCATTCTGGAAGACGCCGACCTCGACATGGCTGCCGAAGTATGTGCCTACAGCCGCCTGCTCAATGCCGGGCAGAGTTGCATCGGCGCCAAGCGCTTTATCCCCGTGGCTGCTGTTTATGACGATTTTCTCGAACGCTTCCGCGCCCAAATGGCCGAGGCGATACTCGGCGATCCCTTCGACCGCACGGCCGACCTGGGCCCTCTGGCCCGCCGCGACCTGCGGGAACAGCTCCACAAACAGGTTCAAATCAGCCTGCAAAAAGGCGCCCAATGCATTTTGGGAGGAACCATACCGGCATCGCCCGGGGCTTTCTACCCGCCCACTATCCTGACCGAGGTAGCCAAGGGTATGCCGGCCTACGAAGAAGAATTATTCGGTCCCGTGGCTTCCGTCATCCGGGCAACGGATGAGAACGACGCCATCCGGATCGCCAACGACAGCGCCTTCGGACTGGGTTCCGCCGTATTCACCCAGGACCTCGACCGCGGAGAACGCATCGCCGCCTACCACCTGGAAGCCGGCAGCAGTTTCGTCAATACCTTCGTCCGCTCCGATCCGCGCCTACCTTTCGGCGGCATCAAGATCAGCGGCTATGGACGGGAACTGGCCCGCCATGGAATATTGGAATTTGTGAATGTGAAGACGGTATACATAGCATGAATAGAGGCAGTGGGGGCCACTGCCTCTATTCAAAAAAATTAATCGAGGGACAGCTTGATCTCGTTGAGCAACTGTTTGGCCTGTACCTGACTGTCTTCAAAGGATAGGTTCCCTCTCCGGTTCACTTCAAGGGTCATGCTGATGAACGTGTTCCCCTTGAGTACCGTGCGCTCGTAGTGGAGTTTCTTACCCACGAGCAGCAACACCTCAAACTGGTCGTCCTTGAAGGTCTTCTCCAACTCCTTCACCTCGGCGCCCGGATGGTTGCTCTGAACGACTTCCAGGAAATCGACATACTCGTCGTTGACCGTCCAGCCCATGACGTTGAAATACCCGTATACCCGCAACTGAAAATTGCCATCCGAAGACAGAACCGCGATTCCATCATTATTTGCGGAAATATGCTTCTGGTTAAGGAGCACTTCCGGATAGTCCACGCAAAAACCGTAGCGGGAATTGCAGTACCTTTCCAATACAGTCGGAAAACTTTCTGCACCTGCCAACCATGTTGCAACCAGCAACATAGAGCCGGCAAGGGAAACTCGTAGCAATCTGTCCATTTAGAAAAAATTTAGGGTGATAACCGATTTTGGGATTTTGACTCTTGTTTCTGTGCGATGTCACTCCGGCACCCCGGACATTGCCATCAAGATACCGAATATTCACAAACTATGCCCAAAATCCGTTTGAAGAAATCTCGGAGCGTCGTTTGTCTGACGATTTCAGGACCTGCGCACTATCGTGAAAAAAACTTTTAATCTTTGATCACGCGTTATGCGTAACTCCTGAATTTGTTCAATATGAGTTGTATTGACCCGGCGTTCCATAAACCATTATTTTTCTAATCGGCCCTTTTCTCCACAAGCGCCTGAACACGGCCAACTTGCAGGATCTTTTTCTCCTGCCGGAGGCGGATCTCGCCCACCGGCTCCCAGGTCAGCGGCAGTTCGACTGCCGGATCGAAAATGAGGTAGTCACCCTCCTTGAACCCCTCGAATTTGCGCTCCAATATCCGCTGCCGCACCGCGGTGATGTAGAAGGAATTGGTATACTGCAATCCGGTATTCCGGTAGAGGTACAAATTGGGAACCGTTCTCAAGCGCTCCGCGATCTGCACCGAACTCTCCTTGCAGAGGGTCCCCCAATCTTCGCGGTAACGGTCGGGCAGAACAAACCAGTCGAACCCCAACCGAAAGACCAACAGCGCCGTCAGCAAGACAAACACCCGCTCGTTCCGCCTTTTCCAAAAGACCCCGATCAGGCCGGTCAAGAGCAGGACCAATACGCCGGCTTTCCAAAAATATCCCTCCACCAACTGGGCCCGCTCCCAAAAGAAAGGAAGAAAGGCCACCAGCCAAAATATTACCAGAAATCCGCCCCAGACGCCTTCCAGCAACCGGTAAACCCTCGTGCGCGCTACGGCGTGTTTTTCCTGCAAATAGAAAAATACGCCAAACAGCAAGGGCGCATGCATGAGCAAATACCGCGGATACACCTCCACCGATGTCCAGTAGAGCAGGATGTTGACCGCAAAGATCAGCGCCAGGTAAAAAGTAAATGCATCTTCCCGGATCCAGGACCATAGCTTCCGGTGAAATAAAAACACCACCCCCAGCGACCAGGGCAGAAAATGATAGACCATCTCAACGGGGAAGGTCAACAAATGCAAAAAGGTATCTTTCCACCCATACTGCACCGCCGTCCGCTTGGCCGATTCGCTCAACAGGGTCGGAAAAATCTCGGCCAGGCTGTGGTATTGGGTATATTGCCAGTAATACACGCCCAGGATGGCCAGAAACAAGGCCCCGCCGGCCACATGCGCCAGGGAAAAAAGCGGGCGCCAGGCCCGGCGATAGCCAAACCAGGCCAGCAGCGTCAGACCTTGGAAGACAACCGAGGGCAGGCCTTTCATCAAAAAAC
The DNA here is from genome assembly GCA_020636275.1 of Lewinellaceae bacterium. Lineage (GTDB taxonomy): Bacteria > Bacteroidota > Bacteroidia > Chitinophagales > Saprospiraceae > JADJTT01. Next base: position 111,031 of record JACJYD010000004.1, read on the forward strand.
CGGCCGCGGTGAGGGCATAGGAAACCAGGAAGAGGGTCCACCAGCGCTGCCGCTCGAAAGCGTGGTATACCACCATAAAAGCCAGAAAGGTGACCCAGGAATAGGTGATGTCGATGAGCCCCAACTGGCTATCCCAGAGCAATACCCGGCCGCAGGTGATGAAGCCCAGGGCATTGATCCAGGCCAGGCGCGCGGCGTAGTGCTTCCGGAAAAAGTAGAAGATCGTCGCCCCATAGCCCAGCAGCGATACCACTGTGGCCAACCGGGGCACCCATTCCTTCCATTCCCCGAACAGGTTGAAATAGCCCAGCAGGATCCAGTTGAACAGGGGCGGCTTGTTGTAGTACCACACGCCGTTGAGGGTGGGCGCCACGTAGTTGCCCGACAGTTTCATCTCCAGGGCCACCAGCGACCGGATAGCTTCATCGTCGATGAAGGTCATCAGCCCCAGGTTGATCAACAGGGAGGGCAACAAAAGGAGTCCGAACAACAACAAAAGCAGGCGGGTCGTAGGGTTCATTTGCGGCTATTTTCCGGATACAAGCTCTACTTTCAGATCGTCAATATATACCGTCTTGACCTCGGAAAGGTTGTCGAAATAGACCCGGACCTCATCAAACTCCGTTCCGGGGAACCGGAAATCGGCGCCGACCAATACCCAGTGCCGGGATTCCATCACGCGGGGCACCCGCACCTGGTTGTCGTAAATGGTTTGTCCGGAACGGACGAAAGCCACGTGCAACTGTCCCATTTTCCACATATCCCATTCCTTTTTATAGCCGAAAAACCGGGCGCTGAGGTGCACCCCGTCAGCATTATTTTCACCCGCTGAAAACGGAAAAGAATAGAACACACTCCGGCTCAACGGTTCGATCTTCAGCGAATAACTGCCTGAAAAGGCGGTATCCCGGCTCACCTGAACCGAATCGGGGCCAGGCGTTTCAAAGTCGCGAAAAAACACCGTTTCGCCCAACCTCCGGTTCCGAAAAGGCATCACTCCCGAATCCATGAGCAGCTGGTCTTCCTTGGTGACATCGGTATTGAAAAAAATGCGCCAATAATAGGCCTTATTCATGTTTTCAGGATCCAGTCCGCCCAGGTGGGCCTGCCAGGTCTGGAACAGGTTCAGGGCGATCCCGAACGCAAAGGCCGGAAGGAGCAGAACCCTGCTCCACCACCGTTTCCACCCCGCTTCCACCAAAGCGGCCATGGGGAAGGCCAGCAGAGCATACGACTGCACCATGGCTCGCTGACCGAAGCTGCCGCCATACCACCACACATCCCAGGAGGAAACGACCCAGGTATTGAGGAGAAAAAACAGGAATACCACCCAAAAGAGGGCCTTGCGCCGCCAAAGGAAGAGCAAGCCTCCAATCGAAAACGCCATCAGGGGCGTGTAGACCAGCCAGCCTTTCTTGTAGGAAAAAAATACGTCGACCACGTGAGGGTTCAGAAAACTGAATCCCTGTTCCTGGTAGGAATATACGACCCACTCGCCGGTGACGGACTTCCAGTACATCAACTGCAAAGCGCCGACTGCGAGGGCCGCCAACGCGGCAATCCCCAGATCGGGCCATCGGCGGCGGAGCAGAGCCAGCCGGGCGCGCCAGCCGTCCCAACCCCAAAGGAGTGGGATCAGCCCGGCAATGATATCCGTGGGCCGGGTCAGCGCGGCCAGCCCGACCACCAGACCGATGCCCAGGGCGTAGCGCCGGTCGGGCTTTTCGTGCCAGCGGATCGACAACCAGATCAAAAGGGCATACAGCGTAAAGAGGTAATTATGCGTCAACGCCGCGTCGACCGAAGCGTAATTGAAATAATTGGTCCCGATGCCGATCAGCAGGATCACCAGCGCGGCGACCTCGTCGCGGAAATAGCGGCGGAGGTTGCCGCGCAGCAACCACAACCCTAAAAAGGCGACCAGCAGGCTGCCCCAATGGATCGCAACCTGATAGGGTAGTGAAAATCCGTCGGCCGGGTAATCGCTGCACAAGGCCCAGATATGGCCTGCGGCAAAGGCCGGCAAATACTGCAAGGCCAGCCCCATGGAATATTTCATCACGTAGTGTCCCTCATACGGGTAGGCCTGGTAAAAGCCCCAGGAAGGACTGTATTTTTCGAGGATCGAATCCCGGAAGGCCATCTCCTGGGGATCCTGGTAGATCAGGTAGGTGGGCAGATACCAGTAATATCCACTGACGTCCCAGCTAATCGTGACCTCCGGTCCCGGCTTCACCCATTTGGGATACCAGCAGGCGGCGATCACCAGCATCAGGCAGCTGACTAACCAGGCAAGAGAGGAGTAGCTGATTTTTTTCAAAAAATGAAACCTTTAATTTTTTCAACGATACCGCTTGCCACGGTATCCAGTTCCTCCCGTCCGGCCTTTTTCTGATTGATCTGAAAGCGCACCCCGTCGCCGCGAAAACGCGGAATGATATGCAAATGCGCATGCGGGATCTCCTGCCCCGCTGCCTGTCCGTTATTGAGCACCAGGTTGGTGGCTTCGCAGCGAACCCCGGAAGCGCGCACTGCTTTTTCGACCGTCTGAGCTACCTGGAACAGGCGGCCTGCAGTTTCGACAGGCAAGCCCGACAGCAATTCGCAATGGAGTTTGGGGACCACCAGCACATGGCCGGAATTGATGGGATACGCATCCAGGAAAGCCACGACCAGATCGTCTTCATATACTTTATTGGAGGGCAGTTTTCCTTCCAGAATCTGGCAAAAGATACAAGCCATTTTCAATTGAATTTAGGGCCGGTAATATAGGTAAAAATTGCCGGATCGCCCCGGCTTCCGGACCGAAAGAGCAGGAGCTTTGCCAATTTTTTCCTACCTTGTAGGTCCCACTTTTTTCCAAAAGAAAACAACATGAGCCCGATCGCCAAAACGTACAGTCCCGTCGTCCGCTCCAAAACCCGTGACGGCAAACTCACCGGCGCCGCCCTGGTCGGCGTCAATTCCATTCTGCTCGGCTGGACTCTGGATCCCAACCTCGACCGGGGAAATCTCCTCGGCTTCGGTATCCGCCGCACCGACTACGACCTGGAGGAAGGCATGATGATCCGCGCCGAATGGTTCTACGGCAACAAGCGTTTTTCCCACCAGATGGACATGGACTACGGGCCCTCCATCTCTACCTACAGCGCGCCGCTTCAGCGCTTCAGCTGGGCCGACTACACCGTGAGCCACAATCGCAGCTATATGTACGAGATCTTCCCCTTCTGGGGCGACCCCAGGGATTTCGACCGCGAAGAACCGCTGCGGCTGTACGTGCGCCCCAGTGCGCCTCACGAAGGCGATTGGGGCATCTACACCAACCGGGGCGTTACCGCTACCCTCGCCTACCAGGAGCGCTTCAAGAGCGTCAACCCGCAGGATAGTGAAGATGCCCAAAAATGGCTGTCGAGGGGATTGAAAGAATCGCTGCTCGATGTCATCAAGGCCGCCGGGAGCGGCGACGGCCTCCATATCGCCATCTACGAATTCGAGGACAATGACGTGGCGGAAGCGTTGAGCAAGGCCGCCAAACGCGGGGTCGATGTCCAGGTCGTCTTCCACGCCAAAGAAGGGGACAACACCCGGGAGGAAAACCTGAAGATGATCCACGCCCACGAGCTGGACGATCATGTTTTCCCGCGGGAAAAACCGCTGAATATCAGCCACAACAAATTTCTCGTCTACCTCAAGCAGGGCAAGCCCCACACGGTCTGGACCGGCACCTGCAACTTCACCTTTGCCGGCTTTTACCTGCAGACCAACATGGCCCTGCAACTATCGCACGCACCAACCGCCCAGGCCTATGAAACCTATCATCAACTCCTGAAATCCGACCCCGACTGCGGGGGACGCAACAACCCCAATAAAGCGCTCATCGAGGAGATCATCAGCGATGCGGAAAAGGCGTTGAACCGGGTCAACTGGAAGGTGAACTTCTCGCCCGTTTCCCGCGATCACTTGCTGGACTATTCGGCCGAAGCGATCCGGAAAGCCAAAAGCGCCGTGTTTCTCAGCACGCCCTTCGGCCTGGACAAGATGTTGCTCGACGCCCTGGCTGCCAACTCCGAACAGATCGTCGAATACGGGCTTTGCAATACTACTGCCCGCAAGAAGGTCGAGGCGCTCAACACCCGCTACACCCGCTTTTTCACCCCTAGCCGGTTGGAAAGCTATATGGGTCGCCAGTGGGATGCCCAGGCCTTCGGCAATCACAAGATCCACGCCAAGACCCTCGTGACCGACCCCTGGAGCGACAACCCCACCATCATCATCGGCACCGGTAATTTCAGCGATGAAGCTTGCCGCCGCAACGACGAAAACTTCCTCGTCATCCAGGGCGATCAACGCCTCGCCGCCATCGTATCCACGGAGTTTATCCGCATGTGGGAGCACTACAAGAACCGGCATTTCATCAATACGATCTACGCCAAACGAAAGGCCTCGCGCGCCGAAGAGCTCGCCCAAATGCTGCTCGACAGCGACGGATCCTGGAGCAATACGGCTTATCGCGAAACCGCCCGGAGCTACAAGTTCAGGGAACGAGAGGTGTTTGCGGGGATGGAATAATTGAGTTTTTAAGTTTATAAGGGTATGAGTTTTTCGCTTCAAAAACTCATACCCTTATAAACTCAAAAACTAACATCAGTCCCCAAACCTCGGATTCACCACGTTGTTGTACACCGAACCGAAGGTATAGCTGACCCCAAAATGCATCCAGTAATCAAAGGAAGTTTCCAACTGCCGGCGGCGAATGAGGACATCGCTTTCGGAAACATCCCCTTTCTGAATGTTGAGCTGGTTGTGGATGATGGAAGCCCCCGCCCCGACATTAAAGGAGAAGCCCTTAAACAGGCGGACCTCCGTTTCGATATATCCGTCCAGGCTATTGAATTTGAAGTTGTGCAGGTAGTTCTCCCAGGACAGTGACGCGTAGATATCCCCCCATTTCTGGACCAGGGTCAGGCCGGCGTTCACCTCCTGCTCAAAGAGTAATTCCCGGTCCCTTTCATAGATCGTCGTCTCCAGGTAATCGTTGTACTGCGTGCCGATGAAATATTGAAACGCCAGCCTGCGCTGGTTGGATTGCTGGTAGGGAAACACATTGTATTCCACCGCCGTCCGGGCCTTGGCGGCATAGTTGTAATTGCCGAACGTGCTCCGGAAGGCCTTGATTTCCGCTCCGGCCGACCAGTGGTCGGTCAGGCTTTTTACCGTATAGATATGCGCATTGAAGCTGTGGTTGGGGTTTTCAAACCGCAGCATTTCCCCGTTATCATCCTGAAACTCAAAGATGTCGTTGGAGGCATTTCCTGAAAAGGAGGCATAGTGTTTCCACTTTTCCGTGATCCGGGAGGCTTCCAACTCCCCGTAGAAGGAACGGCTTCGATAGATGTTGTCCCCGTTCATGTAGCCGCTGATGCTGGTGCGAAAAACCCAGAAATTCCACGGGTCGTCGGCTTCAGCCGTGTTGGAGGATTGGTCTTCTCCCCTGGTTCCCTCCGGCTTTTCATAAGTGATCACGACATGTTCAAACCGGGAAGTTCGGGCCAGATAAGGCATTAGGCCGGCCGACAGATACCGCACCAGCCGTTGCCGGAATTCATCCTCCGAGTCGTTTACGGTGCGGTAAAAGATGAGGGTATCCTGCACGCCCTGGAAAGCCCCTTGTCCCTGGAACATGAGCTTGATCTCCCGGCCGTTCCCTCCGGTCGATTGTTCGGTGGCCAGCACATACACGTTCGCCAGGAACTGGTCGCGAACGTAATCCACATAGTCGACCTCACGACGCACAAAATCCATGTCGCAAAACCAGCTGCAATCGAGATACACTTTCAGCGCATCGGAAGAAGCGCCGTTTTGGGAGAAGAGGCAGGTGTTCAGGGAAATGAAAAAGATGGTTAGTAGGAAGGTTGTTCTCATTTTCTTTTTTTGTGAAGGGTGAAGAGTGAAGGGTGAAGAGTCTCTGCACTCTCCACTTAATTTCGAAAGGTAACGCAAAAACCAGGACCTTCATTTCACTAAAATTGATAACTTACGCGCCAGACAAAACTCATTATTCACCGAACAAACTCCACTGATGAAGAAAATTGCACTGCTGGCGACATTCTTGCTCGCCGGCTTTTGGACACTGACGGCCCAACAGGATTTTTACGGCACGGTCGACTATCAATTTGAAATGGAAGGTCCCAACGTCGATATGGTCGCCTTTATGATGCCGGAGAAAATGGTCGTACAATACGGCAAAAAGGGCATGAAAATGTTTTTCGTCGGCGGCATGATGGCCGACATGATGGGGCAGATCGTCCTCAACGGAAAGACCAACCAGATCTTTCAGCTGAAGACCGACGAACAGACCGCCTATATCATGGGCCCGGAAGACCTGGAAGGCCAGAACGCCGGCGAGCCCGACGAAGTGGTCAAGGAACTGGAAGTGATCAAGATCCAGGGCTACCTGTGCCAGAAATACAAGGCCATCACACGCGATGAGGAAGGCAATGAGTCCGTGCAGTACATCTGGACCACCGAAGCCCTTCGCGCGCCCGAAGTCGGTTCGCCCGAAATGCGCGCCATGACCGGCATGAACATCGGCGCCAAAGGCGTGCCCGGATTCCCGATGAAATCGCAAACCTACGAGCCCAATTCCGACATGACCATCACCCTGACCGCGACCAACCTGGATTTTACCAAGCTCAAGAACAAGGACTTTCAGGTGCCCAAAGGCTATGCCGTGGAAGAATTTGTGATTGAGGACAGCGAATGATCTTTTTCCTTCCTCTCGTGGCCAGGAAGTACTTTTGGTTAAAAAAGAAAGAGGAGCGCTGGGGAGCGCTCCTCTTTCTTTAAACCCAAGTAGTCCCGCCAGGAATCGAACCTGGATCTTAGGCTCCGGAAACCTACATACTATCCGTTGTACTACGGGACCAAACCGCCAACGGCGATTCAAGACTTTCAAATAGAGCGACCAAAGATCGCTTTATTTTATGTTTTTTTGGACAGGGACCAAAACAAGAATGAGTTTGAGTGCAAAAACTCAAACTCACACTCGTTTTTGTGATCCCGCTGGGACTCGAACCCAGGACCCCTTGATTAAAAGTCAAGTGCTCTACCGGCTGAGCTACGAGATCAAAAGGCGCCTTTTTTCAAAAGCGTTGCAAATATACGGGCTTTTTTCAAATCTGCAAGCCCGGGGGGTTAAAAGTTAAAGCGTTTTACCATAACGCAGAGGGAAGCGGGAAAGTTCACAGTCCCGTTTTTGAGTGTAATGGGGAATACCTAAAACACCTCATACCCCGGCGTCTCCCCTTCCGGAAAGCCTGGAGGCCCCGCCAATGCTACGGCTTCCAGAAACCGGCCGTAGTCGGAAAAATCGGTAAAAACGTGCTGCACGCCCTCGCGCAACAACAACTCCACATCCCCGCGCACGCGGATGCCGACGAAGCTCATATCCAGTTGCCGGGTAGTGCGCACATCCCAGAGGGCGTCGCCGATGTAGACGATGCGGGAAATGTCCGGCATTGTTTGGCGCACCAGGCCAACGGCTTCCTCCAGGATCGCCTCGCGGGTATATTTGTGGTCGGCCCCCACCACGGGGATCGCTTCCACGGGAAAGTCCAGATAGTGGAGTTTGAACAGGGCCGAATCCCGCCAACCGCCGGTTGCAATGGCCACCACAAAGCGCGGATCGGCCAACAGGCGTTCTACCGTGGCCCTGGCATAAGGCACTTCCCGGTAGGGCTTCGCATCGAAGGCGCGTTTGCGCGCCATCCGGGCGATGTAGTTTTCCTGAAACACCTCCACCTCCTCCCAGTTGCACTCCCGTTCGAAATGCTCCCCGAGTACCGACTGCAAGATCGTCGTATCGGTCACATGCTCATAGCGCAGCCAGTCGATCGTCGGAAACGGAAGACCGTACAATTCTTCGTACGTCTCCGCAAAACTCCGGCTGTCATTCTTTTCGGAATGGATCAGGGTGCCGTCGACGTCGAAGAGTACTAATATCTTCATATTGAGGCGTTAAGTAATAGTTTTTGAGTTTATAAGGGTATGAGTTTTTACCTTCAAAAACTTATACCCTTATAAACTCAAAAACCTATACCCTTATAAACTCAAAAACTTTTACCCTTATAAACTCAAAAACTCATACCCTTATAAACTCAAAAACCTATTCCAACGACAATCCCTCCACATCCACCTCCATCTCTCCTTTCATCCCGATCCAGAGCCGCATGGCGTCGGGGGTGAGGAAGATCTGGTCGACGGCGAGACGCGAAAGCTGGCCTTTGAGAATCACGCCAGGGGCGACTTCCACGTTTTGCATCTCTTCCTGCAGGGTCTTTTTGGTCGCGTCGAGGTAATAGTTGAGGTAATGATCGAGGCTCTTTTGAATCTCGTTCTTGAACACGCCCTTGAGCAACCAGCCCAGGGTTTTGTGGAGGATATTGCGGGTCTTGAGCTCCACGTCGAGGTCCTGGAGTTCGATCTTTTTCTTTTCTTCCGAATAGACGGGGGTTCCCACCAAATTGATGTTGCCTTTGTAAGAGCCGGAAAGGGTGGTCTGCACGGCTAATTGATCGTCGAGGCGAAACAGTTTCATATCATCCACCACGACATAGCGTTTTTTACCTTGTTCAAAGCGCTGCCCGACCAGGCTTTCCTTGGCCATCCGCTCGGCCTCTACATAGGGGATATCGGCTTGCAACATGAGGGCAAAGCCTTGTTTGTCGGCCTTGCGCCATTGCAGCGGTGGAAGCGGGGTATGGGGGGATGCTTCCGGTTCCTGGCCCAATACCACCTGTAATTCCGACTCCAGGCCGATGATGCTTTCCACGGTATCCATCACGGTCTGAAAGGGCGCCATGTAGATCGAGCGCGGCTTCATGACCATCCAGGTGGCGTATTCTTCCGACAGGAGAAAGGGATCGTGCAGCATATTCCAGGCCGATTCGATCTCCTTGCGGAGGTCGAGGTTTTGCTTGACCTGGTCATCGATTGTTTTTGTCAGTTTTTTCCGGCTGTTCTTGATCACCAGATCGGCTACAAACTGAAGGGGGATATCGACCAGGGCGGTTTTCAAAACCGGCTTTTTGGTCCATTCGAAATCGACGAGTTCGGTGAAGGTTTCCAGCGACCAGTCCTCTTTGATCTGATAGCGGGTTTTGAGGTTCAGGGTGAGGGCGCCCGTACCCTCCAGGTTGGCCAGCCGCATTTTCTTGCGCACCCAAAGGTCGAGCGGGATTTTGTAAAAAATGTCCTGCCCCGATATCCGGATCTCGATCGTCGAAGCCTTCAGCGCGTGGATCTCGAGGTTTTCGCCATCGGCCTTGTTGTCGACATAAAGGGTGTCTCCCAGTTGCTGGTTGATGTCGTCCTGCAGCTGAACCCGATGCAGACGCACGGGTATCTGGATGATCGAAAGGGGAAGTTCGGGTGTGATGGTCGAATCTGGTTTACCCATAGCCCAAAGGGAAAGGGATGAAAAAATAAGTCCTACTAGGAACGTCGCAGCAAGGTAATGAGTTTTCATTTTTATTGTTTTGTATCCCGAAGAGGCACCACGCACAGCGCTCTGTGTTCTTGGTTCATAAACAGGAGCAACCCGGAGTCAAATTTCATGTCCTTGACCTTTGGACGAAAATAAAACAACGAGATGAAACGCCTTATTGTATTACCGCTTTTTAGTTTATTACTCGCGCTGCCGCTATTCTCCCACCCCACATTTGTTGCCGATGAGCCCGAACTGGGTTTTCTGGGCATTCAATCGAATGAGGTGTCGATCGAGAAAGCCATGCTTCTGGGGTTCGATAACCCCTATGGCAGCTATGTGTCAAAGATCATTCCGAATACTGCTGCCGAGAAAGCCGGCTTGCAGGCCTTCGACTACATCTTCCGGATCGACGATCGGGAGGTGGATGAATCGAACGACCTGGTCGACCTGCTGTCCGAATACAACCCGGGCGATGAGGTGACGGTACACTTCATCCGAAAGGGCCGTGAAAGAACGGTGAACGTCATTTTAAGCGAACGCCCGATGAACTGGGCTGAAGCCCCCAAATCGCCTGAAAATAAGGCATTTTTGGGCATCTCCGAAATCGATGAAGACGGAGATGGGTCCGGCATTGGTGTAGCCGTGGCCATCAGCGCCCACTCTGCAGCTATGGAGATGGGCCTGGAAGATGGAGATGTGATTACGGCCATCAACGGCTACCCCATGCTGGATTGGGACGACATTACCACCGCCATGGCAAATGCCCGCCCGGGCGATGCCATCGAAGTGAGCTACCTGCGCGATGGCGAAAAAATGCAAGCGAAAGGCGCTTTGAAATCGCTGGCTGAAACGAAAAAACCCGCCCCAACAGCAGCCCAGGACCAGCAGGACGAACCCGCCTTCATGGGCATTTGGGCAGAGATGGTCTCCGAGGAAAAAGCTATGAAAATGGGATTGGAACACCCCTACGGTACCCTTGTAACGGGTGTCATCCCCAATACCGGCGCTGAAAAAGCAGGGCTCCAGATTTTCGACTATCTCTACGGGATCGACGCCTACCGGGCCGGCGAAGAACAGCCTTTCGGCGTGATCCTCAAAAAATACCGGGCCGGCGACAAGGCCACGCTCTACTTCATCCGCAAAGGGGCGGCCAAAACGGCCCAGATCACCTTCGGCAAACGGCCCGATCTTCCCGAGAAAAAAGAGATGAACAAGTGTGAAGATACCTTCCTCGGTATTGCCGCCAACGCCGACCGGGTCGTGCAGGAGATCGACGGTATCCAGATCCGCCCGGTGAAAAACTCGACCGCCCTGGAGATCGGCATGCAGGACGGGGACATCATCAAATCCCTCAATGGCTACCGGATGTACGACTGGGACGACATCGGCTACGTGCTCGACAACCTGAAGGTCGGCGACCCGATCACCGTCGAGTACGAACGCAATGGAAAAATGATGAAAGGCACCGCCAAGATCAAATCGTTTGCCGAAACCAAGAACTGCAAAGACTGCGACTGCAGTGAACTGGAGGAAGATAAGTTCGATATCAAAGTGGATATTCCCGACATCAATATCGACATCGACATTCCGGGGCTCCCCAAAGGTCCGGCTTCTCCGGAGTCGACCCCTCGCGCCGATATTTCCAATATCAATACCTCTATCCAGGACCTCTCCCCCGACGAGGTACAGAAACTGAACGCCAAATACGGCTGGTCCCTTCCGTCGAATTCCACCCTCCAGGTCCAGAACATCAACCTGACGCCCAACCCCGGCGAGGGCAATTTCGCCCTCACCTTCAATCTGCCTTCCCGCGGCAAGACCCTGGTGCGCATTTACAACCCCCTTGGGCGCCTGATCTATGATTACGACCTCGGCGATTTTTCCGGCGCCTTCAGCGACCAGGTGGATATTTCCCAGAATGGCCCGGGTACTTACTACCTGGAAATCAAGCAAAATGATAAAGTCGTGTCGAAGAAGCTGGTATTGAGTGGGAAGTGATCAAAAGAAAAAGCTCCTGTCGGGACTTCGCCGACAGGAGCAAAAAAATCCACTCCAAATTATTCTTCGAATCAGGAGATCCTGATAGTTTAGTCTATTCCTGCAGGCCGGTGAGTACGACGGAATCGTCGTCGTCTTCCGAAACCTGTTCCATATCGCTTCCGTTGACCGGGAGCGACTTTGCTCGCGGTATCCCGAAGGTGAGCATGTAAAAAGCCAATAACAGAATAAATCCCAGCCAGGCATGCAACATAGCCCGCTTCCAACTGGCAGTTGTGGTAGTTGTCCTCATAGGGCACGCGAATTTTGAAGGTTTCTCTTCCCATCCATGTCCGATTTTCGGGATGGGGTTACACCATAGCGTTGGGGGGAAGAGAAGTTCGGGCCCCATTTGGAGGCTGGCTACTCTCGCCGGATTTTCCCTTCTCCGGTATCAAGAGTAGCCAACGTCCTGGGATTTAACTTCTCATAGTATGTTATGCTTACCGTTTTGCAAATAGCGTGCCAATTTTTTTCAGTTGAAAAGTTGAAGAGTTGAAAAGTTGAAGGGTTGAAGAGTTGAAAAGTTGATGAGAATAAAATCCTTCAACTCTTCAACTTTTCAACTTTTCAACTTTTCAACTTTTCATCTATCTTGCCAAAAAGCACACTTCTATGCGAACACTCCTGCTCCTGCTCCTGGTCGTCTCCCTGAGCGCACTGACCGCCCAAACCACCTACGACACGGCTTACTTCCATTCGTTGGAATGGCGCGAACTGGGCCCCTTCCGGGGCGGACGTTCCTGCGCGGTGACGGGAGTGCCGGGCTCGCCCAACCTTTTCTACTTCGGCTCGACCGGAGGGGGCGTTTGGCGCACCACCAACGGGGGACGCAACTGGGAAAATATCTCCGACGGCTTTTTCGGCGGCTCGATCGGTGCGATCGCCGTAAGCGAGTCCGATCCCAACGTCATCTTTGCAGGGGGCGGCGAGCAGACGGTGCGCGGGAATGTATCCTTCGGATCGGGCATCTGGAAATCGGAGGATGCCGGCAAGACCTGGCTCGCTTCGGGGTTGAGCGACTCGCGGCAAATCGGCCGCATCCGCATCCATCCCGATAACCCGGATATCGTATTTGTGGCGGCGATGGGCAACCTCTTCGCACCGAATGCCGAACGGGGGGTGTTCCGCTCGCGCGACGGCGGCCGGAATTGGGAGAAAGTGCTTTTCGTAAGCGATGAAGTGGGCGCGGTGGATCTCTGTTTCGACCCCACCAACCCGCGCATCCTTTACGCTTCGACCTGGCGGGTGCTCCGCACGCCCTACAGCCTCGAATCGGGCGGAGAAGGATCGGGGCTGTGGAAAAGCACCGATGGCGGCAGCACCTGGACCGAACTGAGCCGGGCGCCCGGCATGCCCAAAGGCACCCTGGGCATTATCGGCGTGGCCGTTTCACCTGTGAATCCCGAACGGGTTTGGGCCATGGTGGAAGCCGAAGATGGAGGAATGTTCCGATCCGACGACGCCGGCAAGACCTGGCGGCGCCTCAACGACGACCGCGATCTGCGCCAGCGCGCCTGGTACTATACCCGGATTTACGCCGACCCGAAAGACGAAGACGTAGTCTATGTCATGAACGTCAGCTACCACAAATCCAAAGACGGAGGTAAGACCTTCTCGGCCGACTATGCCCCGCACGGCGATCACCACGACCTCTGGATCGCACCGGAAGACCCTCGCCGGATGATCATCGCCGATGACGGGGGCGCACAGATCACCTACGACGGCGGGGAGACCTGGTCGACCTACCACAATCAGCCCACGGCTCAATTTTACCGGGTGACTACCGACAATCATTTCCCCTACCGCATCTATGCCGCCCAACAGGACAACAGCACCATCCGGATCGCACACCGCACCACGGGAGGCGCCATCGACGACGAAGACTGGGAAAGCACCGCCGGCTGCGAGTGCGGCTGGCTGGCCGTCGATCCGACCGACGACGACATCGTCTACGGCGGCTGCTACGGCGGTATGATCGAACGACGGGACCACCACATCGACCAGACGCGCAGTGTGAACGTCTGGCCCGACAACCCCATGGGCCACGGCGCCCTGGATATGAAATACCGCTTTCAGTGGAATTTCCCCATTCTCTTTTCTCCACACGATTCGACCAAGCTCTATGCCGCCTCCAACCATCTGCACGTGACCTATAACGGCGGCCAGAGCTGGGAGACCATCAGTCCCGACCTGACCCGCAACGACTCCACCCGCCTGGGTTCGTCCGGCGGCCCCATTACCAAAGACAATACCTCGGTCGAATACTACTGCACCATTTTTACCGTAGCCGAATCCCCGCTGAAAGCCGGCCTCATCTGGACCGGTTCGGACGACGGCCTCGTCTACCTGACCCGCGACGGCGGACAGAGCTGGACCAATGTCACGCCGAAAGCCCTGCCCGAATGGGCGCAGATCAACAGCATCGAAGCCGACCCGTTTAACGAAGGCGGGCTGTATGTGGCCGCCACGCGCTACAAGAGCGGCGACTTCAAACCCTACCTGTTCAGGACCAAAGACTACGGAAAGACCTGGACGGCGATCGGCAAAGGCATCGGCGCCGATCAGTTCACCCGGGTAGTACGGGCCGATCCCAAGCGGGCAGGACTCCTCTACGCCGGTACGGAAAGCGGCATCTTCGTCTCCTTCGACGACGGCGCCAGCTGGGAATCGTTCCAGCTCAACCTGCCCATTACCCCCGTCACCGACCTGGCCGTGAAAAACGACAACCTCATCGCCGCCACCCAGGGCCGCGGCCTGTGGATGATCGACGACCTGACCCTCCTGCACCAGCTGAACGAGCGGCACAAGAGCAAGGCCGCCTGCCTGTTCCAGCCCATGGACAGCTACCGGACGAGCGGATTCCAGGGCGGACATCCACGGGATGCGGGCACCAACCACCCCGGTGGCGTAATGGTGCACTTCTTCCTTCCGGAATGGGGTGAAAAGGACAGCCTTTCGCTCTCGTTTTACGAAGCCGATGGCGCCCTCATCCGCACCTTTTCGACCACTTCAAAAGAGCGGGACGAAAAGATCGAAGTGCACAAAGGCGCCAACCGTTTTGTCTGGAACCTCCGGTATCCGGGCGGGAAAGACTTCGACGGCATGATCCTTTGGTGGGCATCGCTCAACGGTCCGCGCGCCGTACCCGGCGAGTACTCCGTGAAACTGCAGGCCGGCGCGTTCCAGGACAGCGCCCGCTTCCGCATTCTCGCCGATCCCCGCTCCCCAGCCGGCCAAGCCGATTTCCAGGCTCAGTTCGACTTCATCGAACAAGTGCTCGACAAGTGCTCCGAAGCACATGAGGCCATCGCCGAGATCCGGGACATTCGGGCCCAATTGAAGCATTTTACCGGACGGCTCAAAGACCGCGAAAACATGCAGCCCCTGCTCGACCAGGCGCACCGGATCGACTCCCTGCTCACCGGGGTGGAGGAAGCCCTCTACCAGACCAAAAACCGCAGCGGCCAGGACCCCCTCAATTTCCCCATCCGGCTGACCAATAAACTGGCGCACCTCAATGCCCTGACCCAGGGCGATTATCCGCCCACCGAGCCAGCTATCGAGGTAAAAGAAGAACTGAGCCAAGCCATCGACGAGCAACTTGCACAACTGAAAACCGTTAAAGAAGTAGAAGTCGCCACCTTCAACCGCATGATGCGGGAGATGGAGGTAGAGGCGGTGATAATAAAAGATTAGAGCGGCGATTTCCCCGACCCTCTAAAAAATAATACGCTATGGAATTCCTCCCCTTACACCCCCATCTTCCCGCTTCTTTCTGGGTGGGGCTAATCCTGACCCTGGCCACCGGCGGCCTGACGGCCTGGCTGGTGCTGGGCAAACATCAATTGAAAGGGAATATGTGGCGGCAGGTCGTGCCGCTGTGGACCTTTATTGCCTGTATGGTATCCCTGGGCACGGCGGTATTCTCCTTCTTTGGGCACCACAAGGTCGGTCCCATCCGGCTGGATGCAGACGGGATTGAGACACCCTACGGGAAGGCCAAATACACCGATATCGACCGGATATACATACACCGGGAGGTCGACCGGTCGCTGGTCGATCCCAATTGGAGTCGGGGGGAAACAAAATGGCTGATCATCGCGCAGCGAGACGGCACGCAACACGCCTTCTCGGAAGATCAGTACGATCTACCGGCGATCATGAAAGCCCTGGAGGGTTTTCTGGAGGAAAATCGGAATAATGGGAAATAATGAGGAGGGGGTCGTCTCTGTCGTGGTCCCTGAACTATCGGACCTGAATGTCTTTTGAAAGTACACCCGTGAAGGTGTGCAGTTCGATCCGGTATTGACCGGGGCTGTAGGGGCTCATATCCAGTTCGTAAATGACGTTGACCGGAAGATTGTCAACACGTTCGTGGAACAGGACATTACCGCTCGAGTTTTTGAGAACGATCTCATTGAGATTGGCCCGAATGGATTCAAAATCAATAAAATACGTTTCAGATTCCTCATCTACGTAGAAGGTAAGCTCCCCTCCTCCGAATGAGACCTTGGAGGAAGCCGAACCGGCGCCGGGCGCCATGCTGGATTGCCCGGATAAATGGGTGGCGGCTCCCAGCAGTAAAAAAAAGACCAAAATTCCCGCGATACGATTCATGGTTCTAGAAGTAATTAGGATTGCAAATAATAGTTTTCAAAAGTACTACTTATCCCGAACAATATAAAACCTCCCAAGTTGAATCCGGGTAATCGAATTTTACGTTTTTAACACAAATCAAAATATTAAACTGCCCTTTATATTTAAAACATTAGATATGTTTCTTACATGAAAGAATTGTCAGATAAAGATTCTTTTGTAAAATTTTCATGTTGAAGCATTTTTTCACTCACTGCGCCTGCGACCAGGTCTCCACGACATCTCCGATACTGTGGTACCATTCCGGTTTTTCCTCTATAAATGCCGGAAGATCAACCCAAACGGCAAGCTCGATATCCTCTTCGATTTGCGGGATCAGGTTCTCTTCGTTCGTTTGCATCTCGTACCACCAGGTGCGCTTCAGGACGCGTTTTCCCTTTTCGCGGTATGTGTGATAGGTCGAGCACAAATCCCGCACGATCGACACTTCGTCCAGCCCCGTTTCCTCCTGCACTTCGCGGATAGCGGCCCGGGGCGGAGTTTCTCCCGGTTCGATCTTCCCCTTGGGCAGGTCCCATTTTTCGCGGCGGAAGATGAACAAAGCCTTTTTTTCGGTATTGAAAACGAGTCCGCCGGCGGCTTCCAGGTATTTGAAAAGGCTTCTGAAATCAGCGACCAAACCCGACAGATCTCCAGTGTAAATTCCCACGATCCGGGGGGCAGTCGCCTTTTCCAAAAGGTCGATATAGTGGAAAAGCGTTTTCACCTGTCCGGAGTATCTACCTGCGAAAGCAGCCGGATATTGAGTCTGCCAGGCAGCCAGATTATCCTCGTCGATCAAAAATAAGGGGTTGTCATTTATGTAGATTTTGTACATTTGCTCCACCAGGTTTAACAGGAAAATGAAAGGAAACCAATGAGTAATGCCGAGAAGGTAGCAAAAAACCTATTGCAAATAAAGGCAATTAAACTTAGCCCACAAAGCCCTTTTACCTGGGCTTCCGGCATTCAATCTCCCATCTATTGCGACAACCGGATCGTACTTTCTCACCCGGATGTGCGCAATTTCATGAAATCCTGCCTGGCTGAAGAATCGAAGGCCTTCGCCCCTTTCGATGCTGTTTCCGGCGTAGCCACCGCCGGCATCGCGCACGGGGCCTTGTTGGCCGATGCGCTCGGATTGCCCTTTTCCTACGTACGCAGCGAGGCGAAAGGACACGGGCGCAAAAACCAGATCGAAGGCGAATTGAAAGGAAATGAAAGGGTATTGGTCGTGGAAGACCTCATCTCCACCGGGGGCAGCAGCTTGCGGGTCGTTGAGATCCTGCGGGAAAAAGGTTGTACGGTCGTCGGCGTGCTTGCCCTGTTTTCCTATGGGTTCGACGCGGCGATGGAAGCTTTCCACGACGCCGGTTGCCCCCTGCGCACCCTGACCAATTACGATGTGCTCATTGAAGAAGCCCTGAAAAGCCATTATATTTCGGCTGAGGATCTGCAGCAACTCCTGGCCTGGCGCCAGAAGATCGGAGTTGCCTGATTTCCCCAACTATTTATGATAACCAACGACATGTCAATTCTCACATCCACTTCAGAAGCATTTCTCCAAAAATATTTGAACAACCCCTCCCCCACCGGGTTCGAGTCGGGAGGCCAGAAACTTTGGTTGGAATACATCAAGCCCTTCATCGACGAATGGCAGCTCGATAACTACGGCACGGCCTACGGGATCATCAACCCTGGAAAAGACTTCAGGGTCCTTATCGAAGGGCATGCCGACGAGATCTCCTGGTTCGTCAATTACATCTCCGACGACGGGTTCATCAACGTCATTCGCAACGGGGGCTCCGACCACATGATCGCGCCTTCCAAACGGGTCAATATCTTCACGAAAAAAGGTATCGTCAAGGGGGTGTTCGGCTGGCCGGCCATCCACATCCGCAAGGGCGACGACACCAAGATCAGTCCCAAACTGGAGAATATCTTCATCGACGTGGGCGCCAAGGACAAGGACGAGGTCCTGGCCATGGGTATTCACGTGGGCTGCGTGATCACTTATGAGGATGAAATGACCATTCTCAACAATCGCTACTACGTGGGGCGTGCCCTCGACAACCGGATCGGCGGCTTCTGCATCGCCGAAGTAGCCCGCCTGCTCCATGAGAACAAGGTCGAACTCCCCTTCACCCTCTACGTGGTCAACTCCGTACAGGAGGAGATCGGCCTGCGCGGCGCCGAAATGA
This sequence comes from Lewinellaceae bacterium, assembly GCA_020636275.1. Classification (GTDB taxonomy): domain Bacteria; phylum Bacteroidota; class Bacteroidia; order Chitinophagales; family Saprospiraceae; genus JADJTT01. The sequence continues at coordinate 129,394 of JACJYD010000004.1, forward strand.
TCGCCCAGACGATCAAGCCCAACGTCGCCATCGTCACCGACGTGACCCACGACACCAATACGCCCCTCATCAACAAGAAGGAGAACGGCGATATCAAAGCCGGCTCCGGGCCTTCCCTGACCTACGCACCCGCCGTGCATAACAACCTGCTCAATCTGGTGATCGAAACCGCCCAGGAGAAGGAGATCCCCTTCCAGCGCGAAGCCTCTTCCCGCTCGACCGGCACCGACACCGACGCCTTCGCCTATTCCAACGGAGGCGTCCCTTCGGTACTAATCTCCCTGCCGCTGCGTTATATGCATACGACCGTGGAAATGGCCCATAAAGACGACGTGGAGAACCTGATCCGGCTGATCTACGAGTCGTTGCAGAAGATTGAAAGTAAACATAACTTTAAATACTTTTGAGTGAAGGGTGAAGCGTGAAGGGTGAAGAGGCTCCCCTTCACGCTTCACCCTTCACCCTTCACTTTTTCATCATCAAAAAAACAACCAGGACCGGCCGAACCTCGTGGGCGACGAAGGCCGCCGACTGGGTGCTGTACAGCAACCTGTGGATCGCCCTGAACGCGACGGCCCAGGTGGCCCAAACCCAGTACCTGCTCGACGGCCATTTCCGCTGGGGTCCTGATCTGGGCTTCGTCTTTTTCGGCACCTTATTCATCTACGCCCTTCACCGCATTTCCGGATTAAAACAGCTGGCCCCTTTTACGGCAGCCGGACGCCTTAAGGTCATATCCGAGCACCGGAAAGACATCCTCGTCTATGCGATCATCGGGTTGACGGGCGCCGCGGTTTTCTTTTTCTTCTTCCCCTGGCGCATCCAACTGATGCTCGGTCTGCCCGGCCTGCTTGCCCTGGGGTATGTGATCCCCTTTGGCGCTTCGCGCAAGCGACTGCGCGACTACCATTTCCTCAAGATCTTCCTCATCGCCATCGTTTGGGCCTGGCTCACCGTGTGGCTGCCCGCTACGGAATCGGGCTGGGACGTCGCCCTGCGCGCCTCGACCTGGTGGATGGCCCTGGAACGCGCGGCTTTTATCTTCGCCATCACCGTACCCTTCGACATCCGCGACCTGGAGATGGACGAACACACCCATGTCAAGACCCTGCCTTCCACCTTTGGCACGACCCCGGCGATCGTGCTGTCGATGGTGGCGCTGGTCGCCATGATCGGCCTGGCAGGGTGGAATGCACATACCGGGGTTTATCCCTCCGGCGCCTGGCTGGGACTGAGTTTGTCGGCGGTCCTTTCAGGCATATTGGTGCTGTATTCGAAGCGCGTGGAGCACGATTATTACTTTTCCGGGCTGCTGGATGGAATGATGGTGGTGCAGTTGGCGTTAGTATGGGGGATGGTGGTGGTTTTGGGATAAAATATTGTTTTTAACCGCAAAGGCGCTAAGGACGCTAAGGATTGTTCCGGAAATAAGTTCCGGATTTAGATATAACTTGTATGTCTAAATTGAGGCAACCATATCAAGGAGATGCGACCATATTCTGTAGAAGTAGAGACCTGCATGCAACGGCTATTTGGGAGTTTGAACGAAAAAGACCGGCGGCATTATGCTGCTGTGGAAGCCATGCGCTTAGGTCATGGGGGGATCAAGTATATATCCGATTTATTGGGTATCGACTCCAAAACGATCAGCCAGGGGATAGAGGAGTTAAAAAAAACGAACTTCTCCTCGGGCGAATCCGTCGACCAGGGGCAGGGCGAAAAGCCCAAGTAGTGCAGGGCAATGAATTAAGTTCCGGATTTGAACAGATCATGGAGAACTACCGGGCAGGCAATCCAATGAACGCTCAGGTTCGTTTCACCTATCTGTGCGTTCGGGAGATACATGAAAAGCTCCAAAGCATTGGGCAGTCGGTCAGCACCTATGTGGTTTGCCTGTTGTTAAAGGTTCATGGCTATGGAAAGCGAAAGATGCAGAAGAAGGGTACAGCTTGCTCTGTGGAAGGGCGCAATGAACAATTCGGTCATATCGCCCAGTTGATCCAGGAGTATAAAGCAGAAGGTCAGCCTGTTGTGAGTATGGACAGTAAAAAGAAGGAACTATTGGGGGGACCTTTATTTCGCGCTGGAAAAGTGTATTGCCAACAAGGACTTAAGTGCCAGGATCATGATTTTCCCAGTCTTGCTCATGGCAAAGTCACCCCCCATGGAGTACTTGATTTGACGCTCAACCAAGGGGTGATCCATTTGGGGCAAGGGGCAGACACTCCTGAATTTGCTTGCGATTGCCTACATGATTGGTGGAGGCGTTATGGAATGACCCAATATCCAAAGGCGCATAGCTTGCTGGTTCTTTGCGATGCCGGGGGTAGTAATAACTGTAGCTACTATACCTTCAAGGAGCAATTGCAGAACCTTTCTACTCACATAGGAATAATCATTCGGGTGGCTCACTATCCTTCTTATTGTTCCAAATATAACCCCATCGACCACCGTCTATTCCCGCACGTGACCCGTGCTTTGCAGGGAGTCATGCTCGATTCGGTAGATACGGTTGCCAAACTTATCAATGAACGTGCTTCGACTAAAACCGGTTTGAATGTTTTTACCCATGTTCTGGACAAAACCTATTTGGCCGGAAAAAAGGTAGCCGATGATTTCAAAACAAATATGAAAAAGAACAAGAATATCCAATTTGATAAGGTCTTGCCTCAATGGAATTATTGGGCCTGCCCTAATCTCTAAATCCGGAAGTTATTTCCGGAACGTTCCTAAGACGTTGTATTTTAACAACTAAAGCGCATTTGTTAAGACCGGACCTCTTCGCGTCCTTAGCGCCTTTGCGGTTCCTATTTTTTGATATGGTGAAAAAAATCAACCTGGCACTTTTACTCTCTACCCTATGCTTAGCTTTGGGTACATCACAGGAGCCCCCCTCCTGCGGCGCCGACCTGTACCGGGACTGGTACCGGCAGCAGTACCCCGAGCTGCAGGAGCAGGCGGCGGAATGGCAGGAGTCCATGGCGCAATGGGCAGCCCGTTATGAAGAGAGCCTCCACCCCCGGACCCTGATCACCATACCAGTGGTGGTGCACGTGGTGTACAAGGACGAGCCGCAGAACATTTCGCAGGAACAGATCGAATCGCAACTCGAAGTATTGAACGCCGACTACCGCGCAGCGAACAGCAACCTCGATATCGTGCCGCCTATCTTTCAAAACCTCATCGCCGATGTGGGGATCGAATTTTGTCTGGCCGCACAAGACCCGGAGGGGAAATTCACAACCGGCATCACCCGGCAGGCCACCGCGAAAGATAATATCGGCATCGACACCGACGTGCACTATACCGATAAGGGGGGCGCCGACGCCTGGGATCCCCTTCACTACCTGAATATCTGGGTCGCCGACATGGGCGACAACATCGTGGGGCGCGCCACCTTTCCCGGTGAAGCCCCCCTCGCCGAAGACGGCGTGGTGATCGACCCCCGCTATTTCGGCACGACCGGACTGGCCGCCGGTTCCGATCCCTATCACCTGGGCCGCACCACCGTGCACGAGATCGGCCATTATCTCAACCTGCTCCACCCCTGGGGCAGCGCCCTGCCCGATTGCGCCGGCGACGACGGCGTGCTGGACACCCCCCAAACCGACGAAGATTACTTGCTCGAATGCCCCACCACCCTCCAGGCCAGTTGTGGTTCGCTCGACATGTACACCAATTTCATGTACTACACCAACGACGCCTGCCTGGCGCAGTTCACGCCCGGACAAAAAGTACGCATACTCGCTACCCTCGCCGGTCCGCGGCTGGGGCTGACCCTGAGTGCGGGCTGCCTGCCTTCAGCAGTCGGGGCGAAGGCGGTTCCCGAATTTTCGTTATCGATCCGGCCCAATCCCAGCGCGGGGCAGGTGGTATTTGAGTTATTGGGAAAAGAAGGGCAAGATGGCCGGCTGCAGATCTTTGACTCCGTTGGGAAGGTTCTGTATGAAGAAAAAATTTCGACCGGTCAAGTTCGCTCTTTGAAGGTTCCTGCACAATGGGCGGATGGGGTGTATGGGGTCAGGGTGCAAACGGAAAATGGTATTTTTGCAGAAAGATGGATATTGATGCGGAGCAAATGAATAATTTACCGCGACGACGCGACGGACGCGACGTAGGCCGAAGAGATCTTTGATTTGAAGCTTTTTTCCTGACCGCGTCGCGTCCGTTGCGTCGTAGCGGTACTATTAAAACACAAAACCGATTAACAGCATACCATGAAGCAATTCCTCCTTTTCCCCATTTTCCTGTTCGCCACATTAGCGCCTGCCCAAGGGCCACCCGTCACCAAAGACTCCTCTCCCACCCCAACGATCGTCGAATTTACCGACGGGATGGTAGAATACCCCGGTTATTTCCCCTTTTACTGGGACGCAAAAAAGGGCAAGATCTGGCTGGAGATCGACAAATGGGAGCAGGAGTTCCTCTACGTCAACTCCCTGCCCGCCGGCATCGGCTCCAACGACATCGGGCTCGACCGGGGGCAGATGGGCGCCAACCGCGTGGTGCGCTTTATGCGCAGCGGTCCGAAGGTTTTGCTCATCGAAAGCAACTACAAATTCCGGGCGGTGAGCGATAACGAAGCCGAGCGAAAAGCCGTGGAAGAGGCCTTTGCCCAATCGGTGCAGGCCGGCTTTAAGGTCGTCGCCGAACAGGACGGCAAGGTGTTGGTCGACCTCACCCCCTTCCTGTTGCGCGACGTGCACGGCGTGGCCGGCAAGCTGAAAGAAACCGGTCAGGGCGCCTACAAACCCGATACCAGCCGCTCGGCGATCTACCTGGAAGGCACCCGCAATTTTCCCCAAAACAGCGAATTCGAAGCCATCGTCACCTTTCAGGGGGAGCCCGAAGGCGATTTCATCAAAAGCGTGACACCCAGTCCGGACGCGGTGACCGTGCGGATGCACCACTCCTTCATCCAGTTGCCCGACGACCAATACAAGCCCCGGGCCTACGACCCCCGTTGCGGACTTTTCGCCATCGAATACAACGACTATGCCCAGCCGATCGACCAACCCCTTGCCCAGCGCTACATCATCCGGCACCGGCTGGAAAAGAAAGACCCCCGTGCGAAGGTCAGCGATCCGGTGGAGCCGATCATTTACTACATCGATCCCGGCGCCCCCGAGCCCATCAAATCGGCCCTGATCGAAGGCGCGTCCTGGTGGAACCAGGCCTTCGAGGCCGCCGGTTACCGCAACGCCTTCCAGGTGAAAGAACTGCCCGAAGGCGCAGACCCCATGGACGTCCGCTATAACTTCATCCAGTGGGTGCACCGCTCCACCCGCGGCTGGTCGTACGGAAACACCGTCATCGACCCCCGCACCGGCGAGATCATCAAAGGGCACGTATCGCTCGGCTCGCTGCGCGTGCGGCAGGACTTCCTCATCGCGCAAGGACTGATCCCCGCCTATGAAAAAGGCGAAACACCCGATCCCCGCCTCGAAGCCATGGCCCTGGCCCGGCTTCGCCAGCTCGCCGCCCACGAGGTGGGACATACCCTTGGATTCGAGCATAACTTCGCCGCCAGCTACAACAACCGCGCCTCGGTGATGGACTATCCTCATCCCTACATCACCCAAAAATTCAATTTCAAATTAAACTTCGAAAACGCCTACGAAACCGGCATCGGCGAGTGGGACAAACGCCTGGTGCTCTACGGCTACCAGGATTTTCCCGATGGGGCCGACGAAGCCAAAGAACTGGAGAGCATCATCCGGGAAAACATCAAAAAAGGCCTGCTCTACATCACCGACCGGGACGCCCGGCCGGAAGGCGGCGCCCACCCCTACGCCCATTTGTGGGACAACGGAAAATCAGCGCCCGATGAGTTAAACCGCCTGCTCGACGTGCGCCGCAAGGCATTGGAGGATTTCGGCGAAAAGAACATTCCCGAAGGCGCACCCTATGCGGAGCTCGAACGAGTGCTCGCACCCCTCTATTTCGGCCATCGGTACCAGGTTGAAGCCACCGCCAAATTGATCGGCGGGGTCGACTACAGCTATGCCGAGCGGGGCGACAAGCAGATCATCAACCAGCCCGTTCCGATCAGCGAGCAGGAGGAAGCCCTGAAAGCCCTTTTGGCCACTCTGAAAACCGAAAACCTGGCCCTGCCCCGCCGGCTGCTCAACCTCATTCCGCCCCTGCCACCCGGTTATGCGCGCGACCGCGAACTTTTTTCGGGCTACACCGATCCAGTCTTCGACCCCCTGGCTGCAGCCGAAGCTTCGGCTAGCCACACGATCCGCCTGCTGCTCAATCCGCGGCGACTAGCCCGGGTCAACCAGCAAAATTCGATGAATGAGAGCCATTTCAGTCCGACGTACATTTTCGAAAGCCTGTTCACCCGCGCCTTTTTCAACAACCGCAACAACCCCTATGAAGTCGAAATAGCCCAGGTGGTGGAGAAAGTAACTGTAGATCACCTGCTCCGCCTCGCCGGCGACCGGACCATCGACCGCCAGGTGGTCGCTCTGGCGCTTTTGTCCGTGCAGGATCTGGAGGGGCAGTTGCGCACCGAGCTGGAAGCGGCGGAGACGACGGCCCGGAAGGCGCATTGTACCTATTTACTGGAAGAGATCAGGCGGTTTAGGGAGCATCCGGAGGAGTATAAGTGGCCGGAGGTAGTGGAGATGCCTCCGGGGCAGCCGATCGGGTGTGGTGGGGAGTGAATTAAAGGACACTGATTTTTTAAGATCATTTATGAGCTGTTAGGATCAATTGGAGGATACCCGAGATCAGATCATAAAAAATCATAAAAGACCTTAACCAATCCGCGTACTAAAATGGTTTATTAGTATTGATCAAATACCTTGGTACTAAATGCATTACAACCTGGATGATACCATAGTAGCCCTTTCCACCCCACCCGGCATCGGCGCCATCGGCGTGATCCGCCTGAGCGGGGCGCGGGCCGTGGAGATCGTGGACAGCGTTTTCGAAGGCAAAAAGCTCGCCGAGCAAGCCAGCCACACCGCCCATTTCGGCACCATCAAAGACGCCGAAGGGAAGGCCCTGGACGAGGTGGTCGTGACCCTTTTCCGTGCGCCGCGCTCGTATACGCGGGAGGACGTGGTGGAAGTGTCGTGCCACGGGTCGCCGTATATTTTGCAGCAGGTATTGCAATTGTTTATCGAAAAAGGCGCGCGGATGGCGCAGCCCGGGGAGTTTACCCTACGGGCCTTTTTGAACGGGCGGATGGACCTCAGTCAGGCCGAAGCCGTGGCCGACCTGATCGCCAGCGACTCCGCAGCGGCGCATCAGATCGCCATGCAGCAGATGCGGGGCGGGTTCAGCGACGAGATCCAAAAGCTGCGGGAAGAGCTCATCAACTTCGCCAGCCTGATCGAGCTCGAGCTCGACTTCAGCGAAGAAGACGTCGAGTTTGCCGACCGCAGTCAGTTGAAAGAACTCATGACGAAGATACAGAAGCTGCTGCACGTATTGATCCAGAGCTTTCAGCTCGGCAACGTGCTCAAGCACGGCGTGAACACCGTATTGGCCGGCCGTCCCAACGCCGGCAAGAGCACCCTCCTCAACGCCCTGCTCAACGAAGAGCGCGCCATCGTCAGCGAGATCGCCGGCACCACGCGCGACACCATCGAGGAAGTGTTGCACATCAAAGGCATCACCTTCCGCCTCATCGACACCGCCGGCATCCGCGAAGCTGCCGACCAGATCGAGGTCATCGGCGTGCAGAAGACGATGGAGAAGATCGGGCAAGCCGCGGTGCTGGTCTATATTTTCGACGTGATCCAAAGCAGTCCGGAGGAAGTGCGGGCGGATCTGGAGAAGCTGGTCCGGCCGGGGCTGCATTTGTTGGTGGTGGCGAATAAGATGGATTTGAATCCGTATACGACGTGGGAGATGTACTCGGGAGGAGGGAGCAGGGAGGAGGGAGGAGGGGGCAGAGGGCAGGGGGCAGAGGGCAGGGAGCAGTCACTCATCACCCAGGACAACTGGGTCCCCATCTCCGCCAAGAATGCGATGAACATTGAGTATTTGAAGGAGAAGCTCTATGAGGCGGTGATCAGTCAGAAAGTTTCGGCGGGGGATACGATCGTGGCGAACTCGCGGCATTACGAGGCGTTGCGGAAGGCGGAGGAAGCGCTTGAAGCGGCGCTGGCTGGACTGGACAGCGGGGTAACGGGAGATTTTCTGGCGATGGATATACGGAGGGCGCTTTCTTACCTGGGGGAGATTACGGGGGAGATTACGACGGAAGATCTTTTGGGTAATATATTTGGGAAATTTTGTATTGGGAAGTGAGTCAATGGTAGCACCAAATTTATTTGGTCTCCGGTGCGCTCAAAACTGAGTATTCTCGATCACCGATCTTTTCACCCCTCCCACCACCTTGAACACCTCCCCATCCCAAACCGCGATCAGCAAGGATCCGGCTTCAAAAAACTCATACTCATCGTCCGCATCCAAGTCTTCTTCGACCAGGGTGAAGAGGCCTGCCTTTTGATCACCGCGCAGCCACTCCCGGCGTGCCTTTACAGGCGCCCAGGCGCCGAACCATTCGTTGTTACTGAGCGCTTTGACATAGATGGTTTGGGTCGTTTCCATGAGGGACTATTTGAAATTATAGGGGGCGACCTGCCAGACCAGGCAATCTATGAAGTCTACCACGATCCAGTTGCCCTGCTGGTCATAAATCCGGGTGTAAGTTACGCCTTTTTCGGGATGGGTGAAGGGTTCCCGTCGGCCGTTGGTCAGCATATCCCTGATCTTGTCCATCGTGAAGCCGCGCTTGCGGAATTGCTTGAAGTACCGAAGCTGAACCGGGAAACGCTGATGGTTTTGAGAAAATGCTTATTTTTATTTGAGGAAAAATCCTCCGAAATAAGCACAGGTTATGGGGAAAAACAAAGACATGGTCGAAGCCCATATTCAAAATCTAATCCAGAAGATTGAGGAGAAACAAGATCAGATAATACAGGATCTGCCAACCCTGTTTTTAATCGACCTATTATTCGACCTTTCCGTCATTTATGAAGACTATTATGCCCAAAATAGGAATGGAAGTCCGGGAGCCTTGCAAACAGGCACAGATGCACTGGGAAGGGTTGTAAACAAACTTGTCCGTTTTGGCGACTTTAAGCAGGAAAGGAGGGATGTCGAACAGGTCCAACTAGAGTGTTTCCAAAATTTAGTGAGCCTAGCCGGGAATAATTCTCAAAGTGAAAAACTTGCAAACCTGCTCAAACTGGAACTGCAACTCCTTGAACTCGAAAGTCTTCAGCAAACAGACAAATTTGACAGAAGTTGTGAGGTAAAACTACATCCAGATGGAAAATTATCAACGACAATTGTCCACCAGGAAGGGTTTAAGTATGAGATCACAACAGAATGGAAATATAAGTATCAAATCTCCTTCTTCTGGAACACGGGTGAAAAGATCGTAGACTACCAACTCAAAAACGGAAAAGTAATCTTACCGAGTACGAATGACCACGATGCCAACAGTGCAATTGGGATTCTCTCCTGGGAATATGCGACCAAAGCCTACTTGGAACAATACGGAATTGAAGAAACGTTCACCTACCAGAGACAGCAATATGACACCGGCTTATTGTCTCAGGTGCTGGCCTTTCTTATCGTATACCCACAAAGTCGCTACGGCGTTTCGTTTGAAGAACATCTGGAATCTGGAAATACCCCCAAGGTCGTGTTGGAAACGATTCTACAAGGCATTGACAGATATGAGGACTTCACAGGCCCCCTGTTTTTAGAAACATGGCCGGATATGGTCATTCGGATGAATGAGGTTTTTCCGAAAGTTCCAAAGGAAAAAATGGAACGCCATTTGGCTTTCTTCACAGCAACAATACGCACAGAAAAGGAAGCCATCGATCTTTTTCAAACACCCCTGCTTCGAATGGGAAATATAGTAGCCATTTTTTGCCGGCCACTGATGCTCCAAAACCCATGGTTGCCTTTGATCAGAAGGCTTATTGGCAACCCTGGGGATAAGTATGAAAACGCCCGAAGTTCGCGTGCGGTCGAAACCCTCTCCTGTTTATTTGAAGCTCACGGTTTCCAAACCATAGTAGAGTATGAAATTCCAAAAGCCAATAGTAACCAGCCAGACACAGATATTGACCTAGCCGCCTTCGATGGGGATCATCTCTTTTTATTCCAGCATAAGATGACAGCCCCAAAAGCCACATGGAGCGAATATAAATCGCATATAGATGATGCGCTAAAAGAAGCCAATAGACAGAACAGGAAGGCCTATTCCTACCTGGAGTCAAACTGGTCTTCCTTTAGAGAAAAATGGAGGACTGAGCTGGACTGGGAACAAATCAACGTACACCGAATTATCCTCAGCACCTCTTATGAAGCAGACCGAAGGGTATTCTCCGAGGAGTCAATCAAGATCAGCCAATTTGAACTGGAACGATATCTACGGAATGATCCATTCTTCCTGATTGATGAAGATCAATGGGAAATTACAAATGAGCATAACCTCGGATTTTATCCTCAGGAGGCCAGGCTTTCGGGGGGAAATTTATGGAAACTAATCCAGGAAAACCGGCTTTGGTCCTTCCTGGACAAACAGATCAACAAAGCAGACTTGACGAGGTACTTGCCGGAATTTGACCCGGGAATACTCTAATTGATTTAACCCTCTACCCCATCATCCCCAAATCAAACCTCCTCACCCACTGCTCAAACAACGGCGCCCGCAACCGGTAGCCCCCGTTTCCCTCCACCACAAACTCATGCCGCAGCAGTTTTTGCAGCGAAACCTTATCCGTGGGCATCTGTCCGCGGAGGATGGCCCGCACGGTTTCTTTCATCGTCATTGCTGCGCAAAACTGATTCCAGAAAACGGAAAAGACGCCGTTGTCTTCGATGAGAATGTGGGCTTTGAGCACGGCATCCAGATCGGCTTGATCTACATGACGGCGGTCGCCGTGGTTGGCGGTGGCGACGAGCTCGCGGCAGATCATTTGGATGAGGGCGGGATGGCCCTCGGTGAGGCGACGGATGGTTTGCGGCAGGCCGTCGCGGTATTCCAGACCGAAATCGGGCACGGGAGCGGTAATGAGCTGGTGGGTATCGGCCTCGTTGAGGTAGCCGACGTGTAGGCGAATGGCGTGGACGAAATAGTTGCTCCAAAGCGGGTTTTCCAACTCGGAGAAGAGCGCCGCGCCGGTGAACAGAAACGCCACCTGGTTTTGATGCTGCGAAAAGCTGCGCATGGCGCCGAGCAGGTGACCACCTTGCGCCGGGTCTTTCGAAAGGCCCTTTTCATGGAGCGATTCGTATTCGTCCATTGCAACGACAACCTTAAAGTCCCTGCCTTTGCTATAAGAGAGCAGATGCCGGGAGAGTTCGTCCCACGATTTAAGCCAATTATCGGATGCCTGCCATTCTTCGGCTTGAAACCCAATGGCTTCGTTGAATTTCCGGTACAGACTCTCCATCCAGGAGGATACGTCCTGGCAGTCTTCCGAGGATTGCAGGTCCATGCGCACAACCACGAAGCGGTTGCCCAGCAGGGTTTGCAGGAAGTTGAGCAGACTGGTCTTCCCCACCCGTCGCTGGCCCTGGATGAGAAAAAGGGGCATTTCACCGGAGGTACGAATGGTAGTGGCCAGTTGGTTGCGGATTTGTTCCCGCCCCAGGAAAACCGTTTTGTCTACTCCCGGCTGCAAGGCTTTGCGCTGGTAGGGATTTTCAATAGTCAGAGCTGCCTCCCGCTTGAGTTCTTCCAAGAATTCAGCACTCTCCTTTTCCCATTTGTTGATCGCATCGAAGTAGAAGTAGTTCCACTTCCGGGAAGCTGCCAGGTTTATTCTTTTGAATTCTGCCAAGCTCTTAAGGAAAGCTATAAAAGCTCGTTGCCGAAGACGAGCCTCGGTTTGTTGTTGAAAATCGATGAGTTTCCCACGCATTTCTCCGATTGCTGCTTCCCATTTCTCGGAGGGTCTGTAGTCTTTCAGGTTTTCTTCTAAATAAAGAACCCTTAACTCATCCGCATCAAAAGAAGTATTACTATGGAAAGATTGCATGTACCAAAGGCCCCCAATAGCGCTATGCCCCAAACGAACAGCAAATTTTTGCTGCAGAGGGCGATTTACCATTAAAAAGACATAAAAATCAAGCGCTTCCTTCGGCTTTCGTCTTGCTTCTTCCACCAACTTTTTTTCTACATTCCATATTGGAATATAGATCTGTTCATCATTGATGAATGCATTTTGGTGCAAGGTGGATCTCTCACCCCGAAAAACATAGCCCAGGAAAAGCCAGACTCGAAAATAGGCTAAATAATAAAAAATGGGAAAAGCCAATCCGACAGCCAATCCTCCAGCCAATCCTCCAGCCAATCCGACAGCCAATCCGAAAGCCAATCCAACAGCCAATCCGAAAGCCAATCCTCCAGCCAATCCGAAAGCCAATCCGAAACCCAATCCGAAAGCCAATCCGACAGCCAATCCTCCAGCCAATCCTCCAGCCAATCCGAAACCCAATCCGAAAGCCAATCCGACAGCCAATCCGACAGCCAATCCGACAGCCAATCCGAAACCCAATCCGACAGCCAATCCGAAACCCAATCCGAAAGCCAATCCTCCAGCCAATCCGAAACCCAAATAGGGCCAGCTAACCATTAAATAAACCACCCACTTCTGAAAAAAGGCGGATGCTGCGTCCCAATTTGCCAGAAAATCACTTTCATATTCCGAAGGAATAAGGGAAGGTAGGTCAATCCAAGCCACAAGGCCACTTAAAATCAACCATACCAGGATAGAAATGATTGCTACCCGCCAATAAGCATCCAGAAAAATGAACACCGTCTGCTTCCGGGACAACTCTTTCTCCAATTTTCTCACCCGATTGGGCTCAAAAATGGCCCAACGCAATAACTCCCAAGAATTCCTTGGAACCAACGGCTTATCATATGGATTGCTGCTTTCTGTCATGGCTTCAAGATATTTCCGATCCGCTCAATCACGCCCACCCAATAATCCACAATCTTTTGCCCTTTGCTCAACATGCCGGGCCAGGGATTTTCCGGGGCCCGCCGGTAGTTTTTCTCAAAACTCATATAGCACTGCTGCAAGCGCATTTCAGCCGAAATCTGCTGGTGATTCATCCCAAAGGAATTACACACGATCTCCATAAACCGGTAGAATGCGGTATGATCCTGCACCGCCACCACGAAGCGTTCTTTCTCGGGCTCCTCCCTCCAATGGGATACCTCCTGGAGACGCCTGTTCAACTCTTCGCGCACTTCGGAAAGGGTGGGCCTGGCGAGCTCCACGATCTCAAGCTCCAGCCAGGAGAGGGTATTTTTGAACTCCGTTTCTTCCTTGTAATAGATGGTGCTCTGGAGGTGCGACTTTTGGGTCACGGCGCAAAGCGACAGATTGGACTTGTGGCGCAAGCTGTTGAGATCATCAAAGAAGGTCTTGGGAAAGCGCCGCTGCGGGTTGTCCAGTATCGCGTCGAAGTTGTTCAGCAGCAGGATGATCCGTTGGTGGTGGGGCAATTGGGCCGACAGGGCTTTGGAGAGATGTTCGGCCGGGACCAGAGCCCTGGACGCCTCCTCCGGGACCGAAGCGGGGGCGGCGAGCAAGACTTGCTCCTGTGCATGATTGACAAACCCTTCGTAATCGGTCTTCCAATGGTTCATATCCACCACCACAGCGGTATTGCCATCCTGCCGGGCCAGCTGGGCCAGGTCTTCCAGAAGGCGAAGCCGGCCGTTAAATCTCGGGCCTACCAGGTTGATGGAATTTCCTTTTACCAGTTTTCCATAGAGGTCGTTGGTGAAGGCTTTTCGCAGGCAATGAGAAAAATCGGGCATATTTCCAAAATTTAAGGCAGGTGTTCTTTACGTTCAAATCTAGGAAATAATGGGCATTTTTTTAATATCGAATGTCCTGGATGCGGAAAACATTTGTCCTCTACCTTCCCAACCTCTATTTTACTGATGTAAATCATTTGTTGGTTCAAACCGCAAAGTGTATCTTTAGAACCACCCTTAACCCAATTTCCTCCTGCATGGCCAAACGCAACAACGCTCCCAACAACGAGCCCCTCGAAAGCAAGCTCTGGAAAGCCGCCGATAAGCTCCGCAAGAATATGGACGCTGCGGAGTACAAACACGTGGTGCTCGGGCTCATCTTCCTCAAATACATCTCCGACGCGTTCGAAGAACTCTACCAGAAACTTAAAGCCGGCGAAGGCGAATACGCCGGCGCCGACCCGGAAGATCCGGATGAATACCGGGGCGAACACGTGTTCTTCGTACCGGAAAAAGCGCGCTGGGGGCATGTTCAAAACAACGCCAAATTGCCCACCATCGGCGAAGTGGTCGACGACGCCATGGAGGCTATCGAAAAGGAAAACCCGACCCTCAAAGGGGTACTGCCCAAGCAATACGCCCGCCAGGCGCTCGACAAGAAAGCCCTCGGCGGACTCATCGACCTGATCGGCACCATCACCTTGGGCGATACAGAGGCGAAGAGCCAGGACATCCTGGGCCGCGTGTACGAATACTTCCTCGGCCAGTTCGCACTGGCGGAGGGAAAGAAAGGCGGACAGTTCTACACCCCCACCAGCATCGTGAAACTGCTCGTGGAGATGCTCGAGCCCTACCACGGTCGCGTCTACGACCCCTGCTGCGGCTCGGGCGGCATGTTCGTGCAGAGCGAAAAATTCGTGGTGGCCCACCAGGGACGCATCGACGACATCTCGATCTACGGACAGGAGAGCAACCAGACCACCTACCGCCTCTGCCGCATGAACCTGGCCCTGCGCGGCATCGACGGCTCCAATATCAAATGGAACAGCGAGGGCTCCTTTCTCAACGACGCCCACAAGGACCTGAAGGCCGACTTCATCATCGCCAATCCGCCCTTCAACGATTCCGACTGGTCGGGTGAGCAGCTGCGCACGGACGCGCGCTGGCAATACGGCGCCCCACCCGCGGGCAATGCCAACTTCGCCTGGGTGCAGCATTTCCTCTACCACCTCCACCCCACCCGGGGTATGGCTGGATTTGTGCTGTCGAACGGCTCGCTCTCTTCCAATTCCAGCGGCGAGGGCGATATCCGGCAGCGGCTGGTGGAGGAAGACCTGGTGGATTGCATCGTGATGCTGCCCAAGCAGCTCTTCTACAACACCCAGATACCCGCCTGCCTGTGGTTCCTTAGGCGGCAAAAAGAAACGCGCAAAGGCGAAACGCTCTTCATCGATGCCTCCGAGCTGGGCTACATGGCCGATCGCACCAGCCGCAATTTTGCCGGTGAAGACGTGCAAAAGATCGCCAAAACCTACCACCACTGGCGCAGGGCCCCGGAGCAGTACGAGGACGTGAAAGGCTTCTGCAAATCGGCCGGCTTGGAGGACATCCGCAAGCACAAATTCGTGCTCACCCCCGGCCGTTACGTGGGCATTCCGGATGAGGAGGACGACGGCATACCATTCGAAGAGAAAATGGCGGCTTTGGCCAAAGAATTGCGGGAGCAGATGGAAGAGGAGGAGCGGTTGAACGCGCAGATTAGAGAACAGTTGGGGAAAATTGGGGTGGAGATATGAGGGAGTGGCAAAATACTGAATTAGGGTTGATACCATCTGATTGGAAGATAGTTTCATTTCGGGAATTACTTTGTGAAAAAGTAAGGAATGGTGTATATAAACCTGCTGAATATCACGGGAAAGGTTGTAAGATCGTGAACATGGGTGAACTCTTTGCTTTCCCAAGACTGAAAAGCAGCGAGCAAATGCAACTCATTGAGTTAACAGAGGATGAATTGAAAAAATTTTCTTTACAAAAAGGAGATTTAATCTTTGCAAGAAGGTCACTTATCATGGAAGGAGCTGGGAAATGCTCGCTAATATATGATGTCAAGGAACCTCTTACATTTGAATCTTCTATCATTAGAGCAAGACCCAACAGGGAGAAGGCTGATCCAATTTTTTTATTCCATTTCTTTAATTCTAGGATCGGAAGATACCTTTTAGGTACTATTATGAGGGTTACAGCTGTTGCTGGAATAACAGGGACCGATTTAATGGAATTGAATCTACCACTTCCTTCTTTGCCTCAGCAGAAATCCATTGCACATTTGCTTGACACCTTCGATCGCAAAATCTCCCTCCTCCACCGCCAAAACCGCACATTGGAAGCTATGGCACGGACCTTGTTCAAGCGGTGGTTTATCGATTTTGAGTTTCCGGATGCGCAGGGGCGGCCGTACCGGTCGTCGGGCGGGAAGATGGTGGAGGGGGAGATGGGGGAGATGCCGGAGGGGTGGGGAGTTGGGAAAATTTTGAATTTAGCAAGGATTAAGAAAATGTCTATTTCACCTACTCAATATCCCAAAAAAGAATTTTGCCATTATAGTATACCTGCATATGACGAAGGTCAAACTCCCAAAAGAGAACTGGGGGCCCAAATCCTCAGTAGCAAATTCATCGTTGAAAAACACTCAATCTTAGTTTCAAAACTCAACCCTTCAATCTCCAGAATATGGGATATTCACGAAGTTGATGAAACGTTTTCTATATGTTCAACTGAATTCCAGGTCTTTATTCCACGAAAAGAACTCTTATTTCCCTTCCTATTTTTCCTCTTCAAGGCCAGATATGTAGCAAAAGAAATGGCACAAAGAGCCACTGGCACAAGTGGAAGCCACCAACGAATCAGACCTGACGACATTCTGGATATCGATATTATGATACCTGCAGAAGACTTGATCTTAAAATACTCAGAAGCTGCAGGGGATCTTCTAAAGAAAAAATGTTCCAATCTAAATAAAATCCAGACCCTCACCGCCCTTCGCGACACCCTTCTTCCCAAGTTGATGAATGGGGAGTTGCGGGTGCGGGATGTGGAGATCTAATAGTCAAACAAAACGAAAAAATGAATAAAATACCTAGAGTCTTTATTTCTTACTCCCACGATAGTTTAAGCCATAAAAAGTGGGTTTTGGAATTTGCCACGCGGCTCCGGAATAACGGCATCGACGCCATCATAGACCAATGGGAACTAAAAGCGGGAGACGATATCCCCCACTTTATGGAAACCAACCTGGAGCAGGCGGATTACGTACTCATGGTCTGCACACCTAATTACGTGCAAAAAGCCAATGCAGGCACCGGGGGCGTCGGTTACGAAAAAATGATCATCACCTCCGGTCTGTTGTCTTCCATCGACCAGAATAAGGTCATTCCGATCGTGCGAGAAAAGGGCAATCCACTCGTTCCCACCTTTTTAAAATCCAAATTGTACCTGGATTTTTCCATCCCGAACAACTACGAATTCAACTTTGATGAATTGATTCGGACTGTACATCAAGCACCGGTATTTAAAAAGCCGGAGGTGGGGAATAATCCGTTTGTTGAGCAGAGTGAGTTTCGAGAAGTGCGGAATAATAGTGGTTTGTTGGAGGTCATGGGGGCGATCGTCAGAAGGTATGAGTCTCATTTTTCCTACGGGTGGGAAAGCCAGGAAGCCCTTTTTAAAATGTTAAACATTTCAAGAATTTACTTTGAGTCAATTATTAAAGAAGCTCGGGAGGACAAGTTGATTGAAGCAGCTATATCCACAGAAGGAAAACCAATATATAGGTTAACTGAAGATGGAAAAAACTATGCCATTGAAAATGGATTGATCAATTACAATAAAGACAAAAGCTAATTGGAAGAAGCGTTCCGCTTTTCGATTTTTTCTAAAACTCACAAAACACCTTAATATGTCTTTCCAGCCCAGTCGAACTGAAACCGTAAAAACACTATTCCATGGGAACAGGTTCATCATTCCCAAATATCAAAGAAAATACAGCTGGCGATTTGAACAGAGAAAAGCACTGTTTGACGACATTATGGAGAATCTAAAATTGAATCATTTCATCGGCACACTTTGCTTCCACAAATCAAACCACACTTCAGATTTAATAAATGACTGTTATGAAATTATTGATGGGCAACAAAGGATCACTACTTTATTCATTCTATTGAACGTACTTATCGAGAAATTGCCAGAAGGTGAAATAAAATCCAGCTACCTGCAATTATATATTGGAGAAGCAAATAAGCCCAAATTAGTACCTCTAGGAAATGATCAAGATTTTATTGAAAAATTGATCTTTAATTACAAAGAAATAAAAGACAAAGACATCACCACTAGAAGTCAACGATTTTTACTGGAAGCAAAGAGGGACTATATCTCAATGACAAAATCATTTTCAAATGAAAAGACCACTGAGTTCATCAACTACATCGCAAAAAAAATTGAGCTATTGATTTTCAATGTTGAGGACCAAGCACAGGCCGTAAAAATGTTTACAGTCATCAACGACAGAGGGTTGCCCCTTAGTAATTTTGACAAAACAAAGAGTACTTTAATTTTATATTCAACCATCTACCTCGACGAGGAATTGAACCAATTTATCAATGAGAGCTTCGGCCAAATTTTTGATTACCTAGATAATGCTCTAAATAAAAAAGAAGAACTCCAACTATTCCGAACTTTAGAGGAACAAGAATTTGAAAATACATTTTACACACATCATTATTATTCGGCCCGTTTCCTTTTTGAAGATTGGGATTATCAGCTTGGCGCAAACAGCATTTTCATTCAATTAAAAAGAAGATGTGAATCATTAAAAGACAATCCAGGGAATTTAAAGAAATTCATTTCTGATTATACAAATGACCTTCTAGAGTTTTCGAAGTCGTACTCAAATCTATTTGATGAAATTCCAAAAAGGAAAAAATACATTCAACTATTCCAATATCTTGAATTTACGGCAACCCTATATCCATTCATTATCCGCATTAATCAACAAAATAGACTTAATAATTTCCTAAAAATTCTCGAAACTACCGAAGTTCGAATTTATAAACTGAAAAATACTAATCCAAGAAGGTTTATGTACCAGCTTTCTTCAGAGATAATGGAAGAAGAGCTTTCAAATGGAGAAATATTTTCTAAACTTAGAGAATTCAATACCAACTTCCTGAATGATTACCGCCTGCAGGAATATTTAGGTGACATAGTCGACCAGAAAACTGGCTTGATAAGATATATCATGTACTGCATTAATAAAGAGAAGTTTGACCAAGATCTTTCTTTAGAGGAATATAGAAATTTACAAGTTGAACACATTTTTAGTGTAAACCCCAATTTTGGAATCAAAAAATATGGATTTGGGAGACATGAAACCTATGATTATGAAACCTCAAAAATTGGAAACCTTGTCATTTTAGAGAAGAAATTAAACAAGCGCGTCAGTAATCTTGCTCCCGTAGACAAAACAGATGGATACCAGCAATCTAATTTAAAGATCATATCCGATCTACTAGGACAATTAGGTGAGTTCCACAAAACAAAAATTGAATCTAGGAACGATGAAATTATTGAGTTTTGTCTGAATAGGTTTAAAATCAATTGATACAATGCCCCGCCTCACCGAAAACGACATCGAACTCCTCGCCCTCGAGCGCCTCGAAGCCCTCGGCTGGTCGTACGCCTACGGCCCCGATATCGCGCCCGACGGCCCGGCCAAAGAGCGGGAGAACTGGTCGGATGTCGTGCTGGAGGAGCGGCTGCGGGATGCCATCGCGCGCATCAACCCGGACGTGCCCGCGCACCTGCGCGAGCAGGCGCTCAAGGAGGTGACGCGCATCGCCAGCCCCGACCTGCTGACTAATAACGAGCTTTTTCACACCTTCCTCACCGACGGCATCGAAGTCGACTTCCATCAGGACGGGCAGGAGCGTGGGCGGAAGGTCTGGCTGGCCGATTTCGAAAACATCGATAACAACGACTTCCTTGCGGTCAATCAATTCACTGTCGTCGAAAACAACCAGAACAAACGGCCCGATGTGGTGCTCTTCGTCAACGGCCTGCCGCTGGTCGTGCTGGAACTGAAGAACCCGGCCGATGAAAATGCCACCGTTCGAAAGGCTTTCGATCAGCTGGAGACGTACAAAGCCATCATCCCTACCCTATTCACCTACAATGCCATTTGCGTGATCAGCGATGGGCTGGAAGCAAAATCAGGTTCCATTTCGGCGGGGTTCAGCCGCTTCCAAGCCTGGAAGACCGCAGATGGGAAGGTAGAAGCTTCGCCCTTGATCGGGCAACTGGAAACCCTCATCAAGGGACAGCTGAATAAAACTACCTTACTGGATTTTATCCGGCATTTCGTGGTCTTTGAAAAATCCAAAAAAGAAGACCCCAAAACCGGGATCATCACCATACAAACCGTCAAGAAGATTGCTGCCTATCACCAGTACTACGCCGTCAACATGGCCGTGGAGCGCACCAGGGAAGCCGCCGGCGAACACGGCAGCCGGAAAGGAGGCGTGGTCTGGCATACACAGGGATCGGGCAAGTCCTTGTCGATGGTCTTCTACAGCGGCAAGCTCGTGCAGGCCCTCCACAATCCCACCCTCGTGGTGATCACCGACCGCAACGACCTGGACGACCAGCTCTTCGATACCTTTGCCGGATCGACCAACCTGCTGCGTCAGGCGCCCTTGCAAGCCGAAAGCCGCGACCATCTGAAAGAACTGCTCAAGATTGCCTCCGGAGGCATCGTCTTTACGACCATTCAAAAGTTCTTCCCCGAAGAGGTCACCGACGAAGAAGGCAACAAGATCAAAGGGCAACGCAAAGAGAGCTTCGAGGAGCTATCGGAGCGCCGGAACATCGTTGTCATCGCCGACGAGGCGCACCGCACCCAATACGGCTTCAGCGCCCGCAACATTGACGATCTCGATCCGGAAACCGGCGAGATCATCGGGAAAAAGACGGTCTATGGCTTCGCCAAATACCTGCGCGATGCCTTGCCAAAGGCCACCTACATCGGCTTTACGGGTACGCCAATCGAGAAGACCGACATCAATACGCCCCACGTTTTCGGCAACTACATCCACATCTACGACATTGCCCAGGCCGTGGAAGATGGCGCCACCGTGCGCATCTATTACGAAAGCCGCCTGGCGAAGATCCAGCTCTCCGAAGAAGGCAAGCACCTCATCCAGGAGCTCGATGAAGAGCTGGCGGCCGAAGACCTCAGCCAGGTGCAAAAAGCCAAAGCCAAATGGACCAAACTGGAAGCCATCATCGGTAGTCCGGAGCGCATCCGGCAGGTGGCGGCAGATATCGTCCAGCACTTCGACATTCGCCAGAGCGTCTTCGAAGGCAAAGCCATGATCGTGGCCATGAGCCGCCGGATCGCCGTCGACCTGTATAACGAGATCATTCAACTCAGGCCGGAGTGGCACGACGATGACCTCGCCCAAGGAAGTATCAAGGTCGTCATGACCGCCGCCTCCTCCGACGGTCCTGTACTTGCGCGGCACCATACCAACAAGCAGCAGCGCAAAGCCCTGGGCGACCGGTTCAAGGACCCTGACGATCGTTTCAAGGTAGCCATTGTTCGCGACATGTGGCTCACCGGTTTCGATGCACCCTGTTTACATACGCTGTACATCGACAAGCCCATGCAAGGCCACAACCTCATGCAGGCCATCGCGCGCGTGAACCGCGTGTACAAAGACAAGCCTGGCGGCCTGGTGGTCGACTACCTCGGCATCGCCTCCGATCTGAAGAACGCCCTTTCGTTCTATTCCGACAGCGGCGGCAAGGGCGATCCTACGGAAGCACAGGAAATGGCGGTCGATCTGCTGCTCGAAAAGTTGGAGGTGGTCTCGCAGATGTTTGATGAACATCCCATACGGCTCATCGACTACCCACAGTCCATGGCTGCCGAGCCATTTCTGCGGTATGGGGAGGACGGACATTTTCCATATGAGAACTACTTCACTGCCACCACCTCGCAAAAGCTCTCCATCATTCTGGCAGCCGAGGAGCACATCCTCAGCCTGGAGGACGGGAAGAACCGCTTTGTGCGGGAAGTGACCACACTATCCAAGGCCTTTGCGCTAGCTGTGCCCAAAGAGCGAGCTATGGCCGTGAAGGAGGAAGTCGGCTTCTTCCAGGCCGTCAAAGCCCGCCTCGTCAAGTTTGAGACCACCGGCAACGGCCGCACCGATGAAGAGATCGAAACCGCGATCAAGCAAGTCGTGGACGAAGCCATCGTCTCCGACAAGGTCGTGGACATCTTCGACGCCGCCGGCATCAAAAAGCCCGAGATCTCCATCCTTTCGGAAGACTTCCTGCGCGAAATCCAGGATATGAAGCACCCCAACCTGGCGCTGGAGTTGCTGAAAAAACTGCTCAACGACGAGATCAAGTTGCGCTCCCGCCGCAACCTCATTCAAAGCCGCACGCTGATGGAGATGTTGGAGAATTCCATCCTCCGCTATCAGAACAAGGTGATCACCGCGGCGGAAGTCATCCAGGAGCTCATCCAGCTCGCCCTAGAGATCAAGGCCGCCGACCGCCGCGGCGAAAAGCTCAACCTGACAGAAGACGAGCTGGCTTTTTACGACGCGCTGGAGGTAAATGACAGTGCCGTGAAGATACTTGGCGACGAAGTATTGCGCACCATTGCCAGGGAGTTGGTAGAGAAAGTCCGCCAGAATGCCACCATCGACTGGACGATCAAGGAGAGTGTGCGGGCCAGGCTGCGGGTGATGGTGAAGCGGATCTTGCGGAAATACGGCTATCCGCCGGACAAGCAGGCGCGGGCTACGGAGACGGTGTTGAGGCAGGCGGAGATGATGGCGGGGGAGTGGGGGTGAAATTTTTTGGTTCCAAAATTTGAATGTGAAACAAATTGTGTTATATTTGAATGACAAAAGCTGAGCGTGAAATGGTAAAAACCCTATTGGAAAAAGACGAAATCAAGAAAGCCCTTGATTTGATGAAGCAGTTTTGTCCAAATAATTTGAAAGTTAGTCAGTTTTTAAGTAGATTCAATGACTTGGAAAATCATTTTTATAATGAAACATACAGTGAGGACAGGTATACCTCCAAAAAGAACAAGTTGAGAAAATCCATATTCAATTTCCTGGTCCAAGGTGATTCCACTCCAAGTGACCTTAAAACTGATGTACCTGTGCTTTTATCGCCTAATGAAGATATCTTAAAAAAAGAAAACAACATGTATCATACCATCGGGAATAATCTGGGCAAGGGAGATTCGAGAAGACTATCTGAGACAAATATTGAATTTGTGAGGGAACACATTCATGTTACCAGGATGGAAATTGCCAGCCTCCCAGTCGATCACCACTTCCTTCCTAAAATCATTAAATCTCTTGGGGACTTAGAGCTTTCTTTTAACTCTCTGCTCAACCAGATCAGACAATCCGACAATGAGGGTACCTCTTTGGAAGTTCAGTTAAAGACGTGCCTGCAAAAGACCAAAGAAGTCTTAAAGGAAATTTCTCAGGCAAGGAGGAACAGGTCTGCTTCAGAAGCTAATGAGTACATCCGCAATTTCATTTTGCCTTATTATGATCACTCACTGGATAAGCTTGTTAAAATTATCAACACATCATCTTCCTCCAGCTTCAATTCCAACATCAACCCTAATTGAGAATAAATTTGGATGGAAATTGACCAACTTAAAAAGATAAATAGAGATTTAAAGGAGGACATCTTCACCATCAAGGAGGATATCGTTATTGAGATCTCAAAGGGTCTTCGGTTTGCGCCCCAAATCGAACCTCTTTTTATCATTGAGGTCAATATTTTCGTCCACGAGTTGCACCGTATATTGGAAGGCACCCACTATTACGATGAGATTGAAGAGGATATGGAATTCATTTGTAAGCATGCTTTCCACCTTGCCGATCACCTTCAAAAAACGAATGCTCAAAAATCCGCTAACAAACCAATTCCTGTCCAATTGATTGCAAACATGAAGGAAGTGGGCAAAAGATTAAAGCAGATAGCTCCACACATCCGGCTTATTGCAGGTTTTCTACTTTCCATGAATTCGCTTGACTTCAATTTTTAGGGCTAACTATCTCCCGCATATTGAGGCTTCAAGTATTGCAAAAGTCAAGTTTATAGTATTAAAAACTTGACTTATTTAAAATAATCCCGCAATTTTGCCTGACAACAAACATTGCTCCCACAATGCCTAAAGTTGCCTCATCCGTCCGCATCAAGGTCCAGCAAATGGAACCTGGAACGCTTTTCGGCTATGAGCGCTTCACCCGCCTGGACGGTAATGAAGTGACGATTGCAAAGGCGCTGAGCCGGTTATCAAAGGAAGGAGCAATAAAAAGGGTGGCAAAAGGGAAGTACCTGAAACCCAGGAAGTCCGTTTTCGGGGAATCAAGGCCCAATGAAGCCCAGATATTGAAAATGCTCACCGAAAAGAATGGGAAAAAGACCGGATACCTGACTGGGACGGCCCTTTTCAACCAAATGGGATTGACCACTCAAATGCCAAGAGTCCTGGTCATTGCAACGAAAAAACCGCTCCCCCTCAGGAAGATCGAGGGGTATTCCTTTAAATTCGTAAAAAGCGAGGCTCCAATTACAGAAAGTAATATCCCTTTTCTCCAATTGTTGGATGCCTTCCGCTCTGCGAGAAGCATTCCTGGCACTGGACCCGATGAAGTGGTCACCCAGCTTATTCAGAAGGTCAGGGTATTAAGCCCGGGTGAAAGAAACCGGCTGGCAGAACTTGCCGTCTTTTACCCGCCCTCTACCCGGGCATTAGTGGGAGCAACCCTGGAAAAGCATTTTCAGGACTCCACTAATGCAAAAAGCCTTTTTAAAACACTGAATCCCCTTTCCACTTACAAGATCGGGATAAGCGATGCTCTTTTACCCAATAAAGCTAAATGGAGGATCAAATGACTTTTCACAGAACAGATCAATTTGAGGATGCTGTAAACGCAGCCGCGGCGCACTTCGGTATGCGGCCTGTATTCGTAGAAAAGGACTATTGGGTCACCTTCGCACTGAAAAACCTATCCCAGTCTGAAGAAGCCAAAAGCACCGTTTTCAAAGGTGGGACTTCTTTATCAAAAGTTTATGCATGCATAAACCGGTTTTCTGAAGACGTTGACCCACTAAAGCAGCCACTATACTCGTAAGCTGTTGTTCCAGGGATTTCTTTCCATCCATCCACTCAACAGTCCCTTCCTAAACTTCATTGATTTTCATCAAAACCTAAATTGATTTTCATCATTGGTATTTTTACGAGTTCCCCCGAAATAGCAAGATCAAAACTACTTGTTAATCGAACGCTAAAACCCCTAAAGATGAGACTAATGAGCTTTTTTAAAGTATTCCACCTCTCCTTTTTCTTCCTCCTTCCCTTTGCAGCAAATTCACAGGCCATAAGATGTAATGACCTTATGGATTATGTAACAGATGAAGGCGTCTCCTATGGCCAGGTATATTCTTATCAGCTAACGAATTCCTCCTGGCTAAAGGAAGTAAAAGCCTACAAATATGAAAACATCCTGTTCGTAATCGCGGAGATCAAACAAGATGATTGGGGTATTCGTACCAAAAAATATATTTTCTGTGGCATACCGGAAAATAATTGGAGGAATTTCACCAGCAGCTATGACCGAAGAACATATGGCGAGAGATTTCATGATTACATCATGGATTATCGGTGTGATTGCTATTGATAAAAACAACCCGCTATCAAATCTTTAAAATATGAAACGAATTGTTTATCTCATTTTAGGAACACTTCTCGTAAGCTGCTTTTCATCCAGCAAAATCCCTCCGAAGGAATACCTAAAGGTGAACGATATCGATTTGAAAATTTCCTTTTCCCCAGAAAGTATAAGCAAAAATGTGGAGTCAAATTTCGAAATAACCATCCAACCTATCGATGCAAAGGAAATGGATGGAATTGCCAATCAGGCGGCTGCGTTTGATGGCAATTACGAAAAAACCGTTTCCTACACCACATTCATTGAAGAGGAACTTAACAGGCAAGACTTAACAAATCATGAGTTAAGAGAAATCAATCACAAAAAACAAATTCTTGAATCTGTGCAATTACAAATCCATTCCGGAGACATGCCTGCAGAAACCGGGGGAAAGCTTATGGAAAAAATCCTGAATGAAGTCGGAATTGACGGCACCGAAAATGACTTTATTCTTGGCACCTCCAGCGCCCTAAACCCTTATAAAGTGGATAACAAATATTTGAGTGTTTTTCAGGTGACCTCCAAAAATACAGGAAATAAAATCCAACGAATAAAACTCCAGGATCTACTATTCAATAGTGGATACGAGCAACTTTATCCGTTCAATAATTCTTATTTTGAAAAATTATACGAAAAAGATCAATCGAAATTGAGAATACTATTGCGTCTTAATTTTCCTGACGAATTGATTGTCCCTCCAGGGGAAACCGTAGTGAAATATATATCTGTCCCATCTCTAAATCCAAGTACAGAAACGCTGAATATCAGACTATTGCAAGAAGATGCTACCGTAAATTATAGCTACCAGATAAAATTTGAGGGCCGATCAATTGAGAATATATTGGAAAAGTACTGGTTTGTGCGATCAGAGACAACTGGTTATTCTGTCATGTCATATTATTTTGTCTTGCAAACCAGCGATAATAGAATTTTTCCAATAAAAGACAACACCCTCTTTGTGTCTAAAGAAATGGCTGGATCACCCATTAGCATTTATGCCGCTTATACAACCATTGAGGGTTTTATTTTGGGAAAAAGGGAGAATTTTTATTTGACCGAATGCCCCAACAATATTGTTCATATTCCATTTAAAGGATATAAGCGATATAAGTAGGTCCACTATTGCGGTTGCAATTTTCCAGTATGGGCGCCTGGCTCAAGTCCTTGACACCCAGATGAGAAAGGACAGGACGTTCGATGCCCGCACTGCGGACCCTACCAGCCCTGCCTCTCCGGTTGTGTTTTCGGCCTCCCCAGGGGGAGACACAGGACCAAGCGCTGGACTAACCGAGGTACGCTCCAGCAGGGGTTTCCCCGGCCGGATTCAGGCAAATATTAGGGTCAGTGCTGGGCCAAACGAAAACCGACCTTGTTGACCCTGTAGCTCGGATCGACGACGTCACTCCGATCGGACACACGACAGAGCCCATAGCTATCGTACCAGGAGCCGCCCCGCAACACACGGCTACCTCCAGAAGAGCCTTCCGGATTAGTCTGTGATTCGGAGGAATAAGTGCGTTTTCCGTCCGCACACCACTCCCATACATTGCCGCTCATATCGTAAATGCCCAATTCATTGGGTTTTTTCTGGCCAACCGGATGCGTTTTACCTCCTGAGTTATCACTCCACCAAGCCACTTCATCAATGTTATCGCTACCAGCATATTTGGTGTCCTTCCTTTTCTGCCCGCCACGAACAGTATATTCCCATTCTGCCTCGGTAGGAAGGCGGTAGTTGCCACCGGTTTTTTGGTTTAGGTATTTGATAAACTCCTGTATATCGTTCCAACTGACCCTTTCGACTGGGCATTGATCACATCCTCTGAAAAAAGTATTGAATCGACTGGGGTTACCCCCCATCACCTCTTTCCATTCCGCCTGAGTCACTTCGTATTTCCCGATCTTGAAACTGCCCACCGTCACCTGATGAACTGGCTTTTCATCATCATCACAATCACTCCATTGCTCCGAAGTGCAGCCCATGGTGAAAGTGCCTCCTGCCACCGAAATCATAGTTGGTACAATTGCCTCTCCTTGATAATTAGTTTTTTTCCCAGAAATAGCTATTTGCCAGATCACAATCACAATCGCCACCACCACTATCGGCAAACCAATGAGGAGAATTGGTCTGATACGATCCCAGGAAAAGCTTGTAGAGGGCTTGGGAGCAGCACCTACAGGTTTCTTTTTTGCATCTTTATGTTTAGATTTTCCCGCTGCTATTTTTCTCTGTTTCTCTTCCTCCTGCTGTTTTTTGCGTCGGGCTTCTTCCACTTCTCCTTGCTTCCTTAAGCGTGCCTCCTCCGCTTCTTTTTTCTCTTGCGCTTCTCCTGCCTCCGCTTCTTTTTTCTCTTGCGCTTCTCCTGCCTCGGCTTCCTTTTTCTCTTGTTCCCGGCTCAAGGCATCATCGGCTACTTGTTCCAAAGCTTCATAGGCCTGGCTGCGGTATTTTCCCTTGTGGGTGCGGCGCAGGTACTCGCGGTAGCCAGTGACGCTATCTGAGTGCTGGGCTTTCCACCACAATTGTTCTTCCTCCAGTTTGGCGATCGCTTCGTCCAGTTCACCTGAGCTGACGTATGTACTTTGGGGGTATTTTTTTTCAAAACTCAACAAGGCCTGCACGCTATTCGCTTCCAATACTACTTCCCAGGCAAGACCTTCCTCCTCTTTGGAACGGAAATAAAATTGTCCATTTCGATGTCCCGTCCCTTGAACAGGGCCATAAACAGGTTTTTGAGCGCTATTGGCTTGCGTGGCTTTTGCTACATGCTCATTCAAGAAAGTGATCGGAAGCAGGGGATCTTTATTCCTGTCCAAAAACAGGATCAGGTTTTGCGCAAAAGGACTATGTTTGCCTGGAGTACCATCCGATGCCAGTTCATTGCCACAGGAAGTCAATAACCACCGGGAAGGTAAATGATCCATCGGAGCCACATCAGACCTTGTCTGCTCAGCAAAGAGCGTCCCGCTAAAGCAAGAATCTACGACCACATAGGTGTGGTGTGACTTTATCCTTCCAAGGAAATGTTGAATAAGCACATTAGGAAGGAAATCGTAATAGGCATCTTGCTCGGCTTCTACCGGTATCCAAAACCCTTCTTCCCTATTGTTTTTAAACGCTCCATGACCGGAGAAATAGATAACCACGCTGTCTTTTGGAGTAACATCCTGGACCAGGACCTCAAGCGCCTGGTATATATTTTTCCGGGTAGCCTCATCATCATAAATTTCTTTGGTATGCTCAGCATCAAACTGGTATCTCTTCTGAAGCAGCTCAACAAATGCTTTTGCATCTTGCACTGCATTGCTTAAATGCGGCAAATGCTCATATTTATTAATCCCGATTGCCAATAAGAAATTTTCTCCTTTAGGGGCATTCAAGCCGGGATCAATATGGCCGATTCCTTTTGAGGATTTAGGCATAAGTAAAAAAGTAAAACAGTCTGGTAAATATAAGAAAAGAAAGGAATGAAAAAAATCGTAAATTTGTTACCAAGCATACCAAACCGCTATGCCAATGACCACCAGAATCAGCGTACCACTCTCCAAGATGAATGAAAAGTTCATCAAGGAGCTCAAGAAGAAGTATCCGGGGCATGTGCGCCTGGATATTCAGGTTGTGGATATGGACGCCATTCCCACTTTCACAGAAGATAACTTTTGGAGCATCATCGCCCTGCTGGACTGGGATGCAAAGGGAGGACGTGAGGAGGTATTGGCCACTGCCATTGCCGTTTTATCCGAACATCCCGAAAGCCATATCTACCTGTTTGAAGATATGCTGTCGGAAAAGCTTTTCCAACTGGACACCAAAGCCCACGCCGCTGCAGCTTATCCGGAAGATGGGCATTTCTCTGAAGATGGTTTCCTGTATATCCGGGCGTCCGTGGTGGCTACCGGCAAAGAACGGTTTGAAGCCGTGCTGAAAAATCCATCCCTAATGCCTTCCGATGAAGATTTTGAACCGCTCCTTTCCCTGGCAGCCCTGGCCTATGAGCGCAAAACAAAATCTCCATTCGACTATATGCCCCCTATAAGTTATGAGACTTATGCCAACGAAGCAGGGTGGCTTTAGAAAAATGGATATTTATGCACCGGAACTCTCACGACAATAAGGATCCGCATCACCTGTATGAAATCTTCGACAAGCAGGAGAAGGAGGTTTTCAAATATGGTATCAGCTCTGATCCCATTGAGGAAGATGGTATGAGCCGTCGCACTCGCAGGCAACTGAAATACCTAAACCTGGCAGCAG
This sequence comes from Lewinellaceae bacterium, assembly GCA_020636275.1. Lineage (GTDB taxonomy): Bacteria > Bacteroidota > Bacteroidia > Chitinophagales > Saprospiraceae > JADJTT01. Next base: position 159,221 of record JACJYD010000004.1, read on the forward strand.
GCTGGATCCGATATTTCGTTCGCATCCTGATCACAGGTATCTCCGGTCGCCAACGCGCAGAAGAAATCGAGGATGAACACATCGAAGCCTTTGAAAAGAAGCACGGAAAAATGCCTCGCGGAAACTTGCGGAAGAATAGGAAGAATCGGTAAAATTTCTACCCAAATGATGGCATAGTAATCTGAGATCGGATCATGAAATTCACCTCAGCATCCCCTATTTGTGTTCCTAAAAGTGAGAGGGATAATGTTAAAGTTAAACCCATTAGCTTGATTTAATATCACCATATTTGAAGATTTCCAAAAATACCGGGAATTTTTTATTAAAAGGAAAGCATCCAAATCATCCCCGAATTATTCTAAAGTATTAAGAATGAACAAGATTCTAGTTTTAGTTCTAACACTTGCTATTATTTTGATTTGGTTCAGCTCATATCAAGTCATGATCCATATTTTTCCAACTGGCGAAAGAGGGGAAGTTGGAGAAATGTTTGGAGCGATTGAATCACTTTTTTCAGGTCTGGCATTAGCGGGAGTAATTGTCACAATTTATCTTCAACAAAAAGCAAATGTGAGCCAAACATTTGATAATTCATTTTTCCATCTTCTCGCATTTTATAACCAAATTATTTCAGAAGCACGATTTATGGATGGTGTTGAGTCAGGGGGTACCTCTCAGGGACGTAGAGCATTTCTCACCTTTCATCAAACCCTAGAAAAGGAATATAACAAAGAAAAGTCGAGGTTAAATGAAAAAATTCAAGACCTTGAAGTAGGGAGCCAAGAATGGATTTCAGCCTATCGAGAATATTTAAGTGACAATTTCGTTTATTTGTTTTTGGAAAAATATAAAGAACACCAGGCTGCGTTTGGTCATTATGTCCGAACAGCACACGAAATCCTTAAATTTATTGAAAATAGCAACCTAAAAAGATCCAAACGCCAGGATTATGCAAATATTTTTAGAGCACAACTATCTTCACACGAACTACTCTTTCTGTATTATGAGGTAATAATTGAATTCAAAAAAGAATTCAATCCGCTAGAAAGAGAATATAACCTATTAAAATACTTACCCAGACATTTGATCATTGATGAAAACCTGTTAAAAATTTACAATCCCGACAAATAACCTTTTTGGGAAATTTTTCAATGCGTAGGACAGAAGAAACTCAGAAACTGGGCAGGTTATGTTTGATATTCTCCAGGCCAAATTGTAAGAAGGAAGCAAATTGGACAAAGTGTATGTAACCTATCAAACTCGACGCCAATAAAGAATGGTGGTATTGACAACATGAGGAAGTGCAATCCTCCTGCGAGCAGGCTTTGCTGCTGGAAGGAGAGAACAGGATCTCGGAGAGGTACAGAGAGAAGAAAGGCGAGAAAATAGATTAGGCATTTTCCTGTTTTTCTTTCCAAAACCGTGTTGCTATTCCGTTGCCCAACCCACCCAATCAACTAACAACCAACCCCTTACACTTTCTGTATTGGAAAATATAGGAAAAGAAAGGAATAAAAACCAATGAAAATGGGTTATTGAATTTAAACCCATCCGCCATGACCGATAACGAAAAGGGAAAGAATCTGCACGACCGAGCCTGCAGAGGCGAATTCCTGACCGAAGAGGAAAGGCAGTTCCTGGACAGGTGGTACGCCAAAATGGACTTGGAAGAGTCCCTGGCGCTGGGCTTTCCCAACCGGATTAGCGTTCCTCTGGCGCATGTAAACGAGGCCTTCATTCAAGCCCTCAGGGAAAAATACTCCGGCAACATCCGGTTGGATATCCAGATCGTCGATCTGAGCGATGCGCCCTCTTTCACCGAGGAAGACTTCTGGAGCATCATCGATCAGGTCGTAGCGGATGAAGATACAGGAGAAGAGGTCCTGGAAGCTGCGGTGAATACGCTGTCTGAACGTCCTGTCAGCCACATTTACCTGTTTGAAGACAGGCTGGCAGAAAAGCTCTTTTTGCTCGATACGGAAGCCCATGCCCGGGCGGCATTTCCCGACAGCCCTATTTCGGCAGATGGTTTTTTATATGCCCGCGCAGCAGTGGTCGCCGGCGGCAAATCGCGTTATGAAGCCATTTTGAATGATCCCTCCCTGATGCCTGTGGACGAAGGCTTCGAGGCTTTGCTCTCCCTTGCAGGGAAAGCGTTTCAGAAGAGGACGGGGGAGGAATTTCAGTATATTCCGATTAGGTGCTATGAAACCTTCTCCAATCCGGATGGATGGAGGGAAACGTGGTGGGAGGGTTTTGATTTCTTTCAATCTGCCGGGCTCTTCAAAGACCGCGCAGCCAATGCTGACCAAATCAGGAAAGAAGCCTGGCGCTCTAATAGATGATCTAAACGCTCCTCATAGCAGTCATCATTTCCTCCATTCTCTTGAAACTATTGTTTCGTTTGTTTCGTTTATTAAGTATCTTCGTCTTAATAAACCTTTCATCGCATGGAAACCGTCGTAGAAAAGCCCACGAAAAATGACCAGAAGGTCGCCCAAAAATCACTGGATTCCATTTCAAAAATTTCCGGGTCTCTCAAAGGAGATACCGTAGGTGTGGAAATCAGTGGCGATGGTTCCGTGCATCTGGAACTTCCGGCGAAAGTCTTCAAATTGCTCCGGGTCATCCTCGCCAATATGGCCGAAGGAAAATCCATCTCCCTCATACCAGCAGAAACAGAACTGAGCACGCAACAAGCTGCGGATATCCTCCAGGTATCGCGCCCCCACCTGGTCAAGCTCCTTGAATCGGGCAAGATCCCTTTCAAGAAGGTTGGAAAGCATCGCAGAGTGCTTTTGGAGGACCTGGTGAAATATATGCGCGTCTTCCAGCTCGAACGAGAGAAAGCATTGCAGGAACTGGCCGATCAGGCACAGGAACTGGATATGGGATATTGATGGTAAAGTAAATGGATCGATCTACAGCCATACTGGATGCCTGTGTGCTCTACCCTGCGCCTTTGAGGGACTTGCTCCTGAATCTGGGTGCAAACGGCTTGTTCATTCCAAAATGGTCTGAAATAATCCAGTCGGAATGGACTAAAAATCTTTTGGATAACCGTCCGGATCTTTCCTCCGACAAGCTGCAGCGGACGGTTGACCTGATGAACACGGCCTTCCCCGATGCCAACGTGGAGGGCTTTGAAGATCTGGTACAAGGATTAAAACTCCCGGACCCAGGAGATCATCACGTGCTGGCCGCCGCAATCCGATGCAAAGCGGATGTTATTGTAACCAGCAACCTACAGGATTTCCCCGTCGATTACCTGACAGGATTTGACTTGGAAGCCCTCCACCCCGATAGCTTCATTTGCAACCTGATTGACCAAGACCCAGAAGCCTGCCTCAAGGCACTCAATGAACAGGCAGGACGTCTCAGGAACCCTCCTCAAACAGTATTGGATGTTCTTGGTCACCTGGAGAAGAATGGTTTGGAAGAAGCGGTTCGACGCTACAGAGCGCTTTTGAGGTAGAAGATTACCTTTCCATTTTTGCCCAAAACCCTGTTGCCATTCCGTTGCTCCGCCCACCCAATTAACTAATAACCAACCCCTTACACTTTCTGTATTGGAAAGTAGATTGTTAAACCCATGATTCGTGTAATTGTTTTGATTCATCTGATTTCAATCAGGGCAATCAACTCAATCACATAAATCACAGTTCAGACAACCACTCCATGAGCTGAATATTTTTGTTTTAAAAAAAACAAAAAATTGCATCACTTTTCCAAAACCCCTATCTTCGTCCCTGAACGGCCCCCTCAAAAAACCATTTTGCGTATGACTCATTTTCCAATCTCCTACCCCGCCCTATCTGTGCGGCGCACATCTGACGCGATCTTTCTTTTCCGCGAAGATCCACCTGTCTATGACACCGGCGGACTGAGCCATGCGTTCCTCCACGAAATCCGCGATATGCTGCAACAAGCACGGCAGCGAGCCTATGCCGCCGTCAATTTCACCATGGTGGAAACCTATTGGCAAATAGGCCGACGGATCGTAGAGGAGGAACAGCACGGCAAGGAACGCGCTGACTATGGCTCCTTCCTGATCCGCGAACTGTCCAAAAACTTGAGCGAGGAATTCGGGAAGGGATTCTCAGTGGCTAACCTTTGGAATTTCAGGCAGTTTTACCTCACCTTTCCGGATGTCGGAAAAAGCTACACACTGTGTAGAGAATTGACTTGGTCGCACTTTCGCCTCATCATGCGCCTGGAAAGTCCCGCAGCCAGGGAATACTATATCCGGGAAGCTGCCGACCAGATGTGGAGCGTTCGCCAGCTCGAACGAAACATCCGGTCTCACTCCTACGAACGGTTACTTAAGGACCCCAGCCCAGCCAATCCGGCCGGCGCCGAAACCCAAACCCCGGCCGACTTCATCAAAGATCCCTACGTGCTCGAATTCCTGAACATTCGGGAGATAACCACTCATCTTGAAAAAGGACTCGAATCTGCCCTGATCGATAACCTGCAACATTTTATGCTGGAACTGGGTAAAGGGTTCGCTTTCGTCGGTCGGCAATTCGGGATCAGCTCTGAAACTTCCCATTTTTACATCGACCTGGTCTTCTACAACTACTTCCTGAAATGCTTTGTGCTGGTCGACCTCAAAACGGGTAAACTGTCCCACCAGGATATCGGGCAGATCGACATGTACGTCCGCATGTTCGACGACCTGAAACGGCTGCCGGGCGATAACCCGACCGTGGGGATCATTCTCTGCGAAAGCAAAGACGAAACGGTAGCGAGGTACTCCGTCCTGCACGGCAGCGAACAACTTTTCGCCTCCAAGTACCGGACCGTGTTGCCGACTGAAGAAGAGCTCGCCGCAGAACTGCACCGCGAAAGAAAGCTGTTGTCAGAACAAAAGAAAAAGCATTGAAATGACCATCCAACAACTCACCACCCTCCTCTCCCAATACCCGCCCGACACCCGCATCGTCTTAGCAGGCTACGAAGGCGGCTTCAACGACATCAACATCCACAAGATCATCCACCTCAAACTGGATGCAAATAAAGAATGGTGGTATGGACAACATGAGGAAGTGCGATCCTCCGGCGAGGAGGCTTTGCTGCTGGCGGGTGAGAACAGGATCTCGGAAGAGTATTTGGGGAAGCAGGAGGAGAAGCCAGGGAAGATGCCTATGATTTCTTTCAATCTGCAGGGCTCTTCGAAGGTCGAGCGGTCGATGCGGAGCAATTGAGAAAGAAAAAGTCAAAGTAAAATTTGACCAAATTGAAACAATTGTCAAACTATATTTGTACTTTTGAAATTAATTGTATACTTATACTTTGACAAAATGACCAAACAAGCCCTCCTGATCCAGCAGCTCAACGCTAAAATGCTGGCTTTCGCCTCCTTGCAAAAAGTGGCGCCCCCCCCTACCGGATGGATCAAGGCAGTGCGCACCGCGCTGGGCATGACCCTGGAGCAATTAGGCAATAAGCTTTCTCTTTCCAAACAAGCGGCGCAGGCCATCGAAAACAGGGAGAAAGAAGGTTCCCTCACCCTCAAGGCGCTCCGGGAAGCGGCTAATGCCCTGGATATGCAGCTGGTGTATGGCTTCGTGCCCAAAGACGGCTCCCTCGACGCGCTCATCGACCGGAAAGCCCGGGAACTGGCCACGCAGATCGTCCTGCGTACTTCGCAGACCATGAAGCTCGAAGACCAGGAGAACTCGCCCGAGCGCATCAAAAAAGCCATCGAGGAAAGAGCCAATGTCCTCAAATCCGAAATGCCGAAGATGCTATGGAATTAGACTTTGGATACATTTACGGACAAACGCCCCTCGATGAGGAGGAAAAGGATGGATTGCTCATTCCTGCAATCGCCACACGTGGCGAACTTGACGAATTTGAACAGCAAAACATCGAAAAAGCCATACAATGGTTGCTCGTACGGAATTTCAAGGCAGAAACGATCCTCACCGAAGCCTTCGTGCGCAATGTACACAAGCGCATGTATGGAAACGTGTGGGCATGGGCAGGTGATTTTCGGAAGACAGATAAGAACATCGGCACCGACAAATGACAGATTCCCGTTGCCCTCAGAACTTTGCTCGACGATACCATCTATTGGACAGCACATCAAACCCTTCCTCCTGACGAGATTGCTGTACGGTTCAAACACCGCATCGTCAGCATCCACTGTTTCCCCAACGGAAACGGCCGGCATAGCCGTCTGATGGCCGATATCATCATCGAAAAGATCTTCAAACAGCCGGTATTCTCCTGGGGCGCAGCCGACCTGGTCAAAAAAAGCGATGCCCGGACAACCTACCTCCAGGCACTAAAAGCCGCAGATGCGGGCGACATTGGCCTCTTGCTGGCATTCGCCCGGTCTTGATTTATTTCCGAATCCCGTACAAACAACCCTCGCGGTTGTCCGCTAAGATCAAAGCGGAAAAAAGCGAGAATATTGATAAGAAACTGATTTTTGCCGCTTTTTTGTGCTACCCCAAATTCTCCCTATTTTGAACGCCGGCTGGCCCCCCAAAAAGGAAAGCCGTGAAATTCAATCCAAAGATCCACCATCGCCGCAGCATCCGCTTGCGGGGCTACGATTACAGCCGGGGCGGGGCGTATTTCATCACCAGTTGTACAAAAGACAGGCGACACCTATTTGGAAAGATCAGAAATGGGGAAATGATCCTGAATGCATTCGGGCAAATCGCCCACTCGGTGAAGACCCTGTAAGTCTTCTCCCCCCCCCCGGCGTTCAGGTGCTTTTGAAAGAAAAGAAAAGGCGGGTAACAGACCAATCCATTACCCGCTTTCACTTTGAACGGTAGTGGCCTAATAGACCATTATCTTAAATGAGGTCTCCGCATTTCTGTTTTTCAACCGCGCAAAATACATACCTGCCTCTATCTCTGAGAGATCTACAATCGATACTTTTTCCTGGAGCAAACTTGTCCGCACCAACTGCCCGGTCATCGTGAACATATTGAACTGCATGGGATCGGAGGGTTGCTCTTCAAATTCGATGGTCAGCATATCCGCTACCGGATTGGGATATGCTTTAAGGGTTGGCAATTGGAGTTCCGACAAACCAGAGACTGTCACCTCAACGGACATGCAAACTTCGGAGGACGTGCAAACGTTACTCGCCGTCAGGCATACTTCATAAGTTCCCGATTCGGCGTAGGAATGCTCCGGGTGTTGCTCCGCGCTGGTGTTTCCATCGCCAAAGTTCCAGAGCCATTCGGAGGGAGGCACGACCTCAAAAATGGAAGATTCGGTAAAGAAAACATAGGCTCCAATAGTAACATAGGAGAAGGAAGCATCCAGTTCTGCATCGGCACATAAAGCAGCGCACTCCTCCGCAATATCGGAGGGAATGGTGAAATCGGACGCGCTGAAGGTTGCCTCATTCCCCCAATACCAAAACGAACAGGAAGCATAGGGATCATCCTGGATGAAATCGGTGGAGACGATCGGCAATTTGAAATTCCCATCCTGATCGATCAGCACCTCCGGAGCCATGGTAGGGAAATACGCCTTGCCTCCCCAAACGGGATCTCCTGTCGTGATCTTCTGGACGGGGGTCATCATCTCATCGAGCAAGTTTCGTCCCGCCACATGCAAGTTCGGGAGGGAATTGAGGGTTGAATCTAAAGTCAATTCTGTATCAACCCAGGAATAAAAAATGTGATGCCCGTCCGGACTTCTCGAGATCTGGGGATAATTGTCTTGTGTTACCGAATTTGGAAATATTCCAAAGGTCCCTCGAAAATTATACACATCCGAAACCTTGACGGCTTTCCAACAATCTCCTCCATTCTCTGAATAGATATCCAAGGCCAGTAAAGGTAAAGCAGAATAAATCGAGTAGGCGGGATTCGGGTTCGAGACGAGCGAAGCACTTCCCACGATCGCAAAAAAATGCGGATTCCCATTGGCATCCACCGTGATGTCATAATCAAAGCCGCAAGTAGGCCTGCCTGTAGATGCAGGTGTGGTCATGGTCGAATCCGTAAAGAAAAAAGCTTGCAATTCTTTCTTCAAAGTGGTGGAATCTCCCAGATAATCCATCAGCCGAAGATCCACTTCAATGGGATCTTCCCAGGTAAGTCCCCCATCGAAAGTAGGGATCAAAACAGGGCTAAAAATGCTATCATCTCCCATTTCATATAAATCACCCAGAAAAGCGGCCCACCCGGTCTGCCCATCGGGCGAGAAGGCCAAATTGTAAGAGGTCATATGAACACTGCCATCAAAGGACAGGTTATGCTCCGGGGTAATGGTCTGATAAATACCCCAGTCGATGTCCTCGGTGGTTTCATTGTAAACCCCTTTTAAGATCTCAATTTCCCCGGTAGTGAGATTGCTCCCTAAATATCCCCGCGCGACCATCCAGAATTCTCCCGGCAGTCCTTGCGATAATCCAGCTGGAATGTAGACCTGTTGGGAGTAGTTTTCGGTGCTCGCAGGAGGACTGGTTGCTGTAACGTCTGCCAGGCCGGAAACATCTCCGAGCCAGTAAGTACTACCAATTGTTGCCCCCGACCAGATCAATTTCGTGTCAAGAGGGTTTGAGGAATTACCGGGATTAAAGCCGGTTAATTGCGGATACCTTGCCGGAGCTTGATAGGCATTATTCAAAATGCCTACTTCCGTTACAAAGGAATTCCCTCCATCCGTGGAGAGGTCGTACCGAAGGTATCCGCTTTCCCCTCCCAGCGTTTGAATATCCTGCCGGTGAATAAAAGCCACCATATTCAGGTCATTATTAGCATGCACCTGGTTTTGGTTTGGGTTTAGAATGGTAAATGCGTTGGAGGCTTTCCCCAGTTCAACGGGGTTGACCTGCGCAATGGAAAGAGAGGGCCAGAAGAGGACCAGGAAAGCAATAAGAGTGAGCAATTTTTTCATAATAAATGGATTTTTGTGAAATAAGGGGTGTAAATGGATTCAATGATCCGCTAAGCTGGCTAAGATACTCAATCTTATTGGGAGTCGCACTTTTGATCGGTAATCAGCTGCACCATGAAGGAGCGTGATTCAGTCCGAGCAGCGTCTCCGCTAGGGACGCTGCGATAGCGCAAGGGAGAATCATTGGACTCCCTGCCTTCTTCAATTTAGCAGGATTCCCAGGCCGCATCAAAGCTATCCCGCAGGATGGTGCGCAGCGTAGTGATGTTGCAATTGGATAACAACACGGCCTCCACCCCATTGGGGAAAAACAGGATGTAGGAGCGAAGCGCCCGGTTGCAACAGGCTTCCGGGCCACGGGTGCCGCCTTTCGCCTGATACCGCCCATTCGCCCCATCAACGGAATCCACCAGGCCCAATTCGTATTCGAGGATCTTGTCTCGCTGGATTTTCGAAATAATCGTTTCATTGGAGTCGTGCCGGAAATAGGCCATGACCTTGGCCAGGTCTATGCTCGACAAGAGCAAGCCGCCGGAACCTCCATTCAAATAAGGATCGCTGGTATGAACCCACCCCAGGGTGCCGCTGGACGGATCGGTCCAGGTCGCGTCAAACGGGTATCGATAGGCAAGCGGATACACGGTTACATTGTAGTAATCGTTGACGCTCTGAGCGGTCATCGGCGGGTAGATCTGCAAGGGGTCGAAGATATGGGTCTTGATGTATTCAAAGTACTTATCGGTACAGGACGTGGCATAATTGGCGTCCGTCTCGTCCAGACCGTACACGATCTCCCCGATCAGCACCCGGATCAGGGTGAAGTTCCCGTTTTGGTACATACCAATGCGGTTCAGTGCAGGGGCCGTCGCCAGGGCAGAGAGCATTTGCGACTCGGTGGGCATAATGCCGGGCGAAGGGTTCGTACCCGGAAAGGCGATGGCCGTGTTCATGGTCAGGAGCCTTCGAAAGGTCAAAAAGGCATCCGAATTGACGTCGGTAAAGTCGGGGTGGACCTGGGTAATCCAGCTTTGAGGCAGGTAGTCGACCACATTGAACTCTACGCTGATGGCGTAATCTTCCATCACCTTCATCATCGCCATAGTCCCGATGAATTTGCTGACGGAAGCCACATTCATCCGGGTGTTCACCGTCATAGCCAGGGGGCCGTTGGGGTCTTTGGCATGGACAGCGACTCCGCCTGCCTCCGAATGAAAAAGCGTTCCGCCTTGATTGACCGCGAATTGATAACCGGAAACCGGGTTCGCATCGTCGTTCATTCGTTTATGGACCTCTTCTACAAACCGGTCGATGTTGAACTGAGGAATAGGGTTACACAGGTTGTCTTTTTTGCAGGTGGAAAGAATAAAAACAAGGGCGATCCATCCAACCAAAAAGCGAAACAAGGTGAAATTGGATTTCATAATTCTTTGATTAATGAGGTGACAGAATAAAAGGCAAATAAATCCCGATACCGGAATTCCCGGTGTTCATTGCCCTCTTCCACTTGTCATAATTTACCCCATTTTTTCCGGAATCACAACCTGCCGGGTCAAACCGTGATGCAACTCCGTCTGTTTTCATTCGATCTCTACCTCGATCAACGCTTTCTTCGGCCCCCGATCCGGGCTTTCAGGAATTCCCGGATCTGCGCCTCTCCCTCGTAGCGTTCCCTCCCCCTGCTCGTTTCTGTTTCTATCGATTCAAAAGTCGCAACCAATTCCTCAAAGCTACTAGGGACTTCAGTCCGAGCAGCGTCTCCGTTAGCTAAGGTTTACCCACTTTTTTCGTGCTACTCATCCACCTCAAAAGCCCCAGCGGGGCGACCTGTTTATAGCTTTTGACGTCATTAGTATTAATAAAGCCCTGTAAGGGCGGCATATTTGGGACAATTATCCTAAGCTGGAGGCGTATATCCAACATGCCGTCCCTACGGGACTAGTACGTTTTTTCTGCCTTTTTTCTATAAACAGGTCGCCCCGCTAGGGCTTTGTAATATTCAGTCCGAGCAGCGTCTCCGTTAGGGACGCTGCGATAGCGCAAGGAAGAAACATTAAGCTGACGCAGCGTCCCTGGAGGAGACGCTGCTGGAACGGAAAACTCTACACACTGCGTAGCGAATTGACCTGGTCACACTACCGCCTCATCATGCGCCTGGATGATCTCTCATTCCCCAAATTCCCGCACAATTTTGTCCGTGCAATAGGCCACTTCCTCCAGCGTCAGGTCGTAGTACAGCGGGAGGCGGAGCAGGCAATCTCCGTAGCGCTCAGCATGGGGAAGGGAAACTGCTCCGTAATGCCGGGTATACCAGGGACTGCGATGGAGGCCATCGTAGTGAAAGGATGCCTGAATGCCCTGTTCGCGAAGCCGGGAAAGCAGATGATCCCGTTCCTTTTTGGAGCGCAAGGTTATCCAGAACAGGTGGGCATTGTGCTCGCAGCGGGGGTCGGTGGGAGGTAAGGTCAGCAGGCCGCGTGCAGCGAGCGGCTCCAAGGCTCGCCGGTAAGCGTTCCAGAGAAGCCGCCTTTTTTCGGTAATGAGGTGTAGTTGTTGCAGTTGTGGAAGCAGGTAAGCACAGTTTAGTTCCGACAGGTTGTACACCGAACCGATGTCCACCCAGGAATAACAACTTACCTTGCCCAGTTGAAACTGATGCCGGTTGGTCCCGCAGTCGCTGAGGGTCCTGGCGCGTTCCAGGTAGGCTGGGTTGTTGATCAAGAGAGCACCGCCCTGCCCACAGGTAATATTTTTGGTTTCGTGAAAGGAGAAGGTGGCAAAGTCCCCGAATGTGCCCAGCAGGCGGCCCCGGTAACGGGCGTCAATGGCATGGGCCGCATCTTCGATCAAGGGCAGGCGATGCCGGTCGGCAAGGGCCCGAAGCCGGTCCATGTCGAGGCAGGCGCCGGCATAGTGCACGATCACCAGAGCGCGGGTCCTGGGAGAGATCAGACTTTCCAGATGCTCCAGGTTCGGGTTGGGGGAATCCGCTGAGCTGTCGCAAAACACGGGCCGGGCTCCCCGGAGCACGAATGCGTTGGCTGTAGATACAAAAGTATAGGACGGCATAATGATCTCATCTCCTGGCTGCAGGTCGAGCAACAGCGCCGCCAACTCGAGCGCGTTGGTACAGGAGGCGGTCAGCGCTACTCCGGCGCTGTCGTATTGATCCCGGAACCACTGCTCCACGGCGCCGGCATATGAGCCACGCAAAATGCCTTTAACGGCCTGATCCTGTGGAAACGCATGCCGGAAATGCCTTTCGTTGTCGAAAGGAATATTAAAAGAGATTGAAAGCATGGGCTCAAATTAATTCTGTGAATGGCAAAAGATCCGTTGGGAACAACAGTACAAGAGTGGCTTTCGGTACCAGCTTACCGGTCCAGTATTTGGCTACAAACCACCGGTAGGCCGGCAGCAAGCCCGGAAAATACCTGGGCAACAGGTAGGTAAGACGCCATTTTTCCCGGATCGTGCCTCGCCCGAACAGGATAGTGGTCATGGTCCGGCGAAAAACGATAAGGTGCTCCGTCTTCGTCAGAGGCTGGTTGTTGTGCCGGTCGAAGGCAGGGAGGATGTGGTGCAGCGCCCGGTATACCGCTTCCCGGTTGCCCGCTACGGTTTCAGCCGAGGTGTTCAGCGACAGCCCCCGGGAGTGCCGGCGATATTGCGTGGAGACATAAGGAAAATAATGCACCCTTGAACGGGCGGCAATGTGCAACCAGCGGATAAAATCCGGGATGTGGTAGGTGCGGCCGAGGATCGCGGTCTGGTCGAGGATCAAATCCCTGCGAAATAATGCAGTGGAATTGTTGATGAAATTGCCTCCCAGCAGCTGAATGAAAACCGCGCCGTGGGAATAATCCTGCCGGATCTGATCCTGCTCGGCATCCGCCACCGGGTTGTCGGTCTCATCAACGGTTTCCACATCGGTATAGACGACCCCGTATCTCGGATGTTCTTCCAGAAACCGGACCTGGCGCGCCAACTTGTGAGGATCGACCCAACAATCATCGCCATCACAGATCGCGATGTATTTGCCACGGCAGTTGCCCAGGGTCCGGAAAGTATTGGCGGCAATCCCCATATTGGGTTCCTCAGGAAGCAGGCGGACTATGCCCGGAAATTGCTTTTCGTAGCGTTCGCAGATCATTCGCGTCCCGTCCGTGGAACAATCATCCCCGATAACCAATTCTATGGGGAAATCGATCTTTTGTCCAAGGACACCTTCGATGGCCTTTTCGACAAATTCACAAGAATTATAAACGACCATGGAAATGCTCACGAGTGGGCAGGGATTTGGCATATTTGGGGTGGTTTAATGGAACATTGGATTTTCAGATATGCAAAATAACCATTATGTCTGGAATATGCAAATTTTGCCCGTCGCCGCCTTTTCTTCGAAAATTGGGCCTGCAATACGATGCGCAACAGAAAATCCTGAGACTGATTTCTTTCGTACATTTACCTGCTTTACCAAACCTACGGACCATGATCCTACGCCCCCTCCTCCTATCCCTCCTCCTCCTGGCCGCCTGCTTTTCATCCGCCCAGGTATTGGTCATCAACGAACTGGATTGCGACACACCCGGCATTGACGACCTGGAGTTTGTCGAACTCAAATCGGCTACGCCTTTCTTCCCGCTCAATGGCTACGTGCTGGTGTTCTTCAACGGCTCGACGGCCGGCGGCAATACGAGCTATATGGCCCTCGACCTGGACGGCTACACCACCGACATCAACGGCCTGCTGCTCATCGGCAGCACGACGGTGGTCCCCTCCCCTCAATACCTCATCCCCGCCAATGTGATCCAGAACGGGGCCGATGCGGTGGCGATCTATGAAGGTGGCGCCGAAGATTTCCCCGAGGGTACCCTCGCCTTTGTTGACCCGACCTTGGTGGATGTCCTGCTCTACGATACCAACGACGCCGATGTGCCGAGCCTGATCGCCATTTTTCAGGCCTTTAATCCCGATATCCAGCAAATCAGCGAAGGACCCGGCAATAACACGAATTCCATTCAACGCGACAACGATGGCTCCTATTTCACCGGCACCCCCACGCCGCGGCAGCTCAACGACGGCAGCGGGGTGATCCTGAACGGCCTGAGGACCACGATCGCCCATACTATGTACGACGAGGGCGACACCCTCCACATCGTTTTCTCCACCGAACAAGCGCTCACCTCGGACCTGGCCATTACCTTTTCCCTGAGCAATGGGACATTTACCTCCGCCGACTTCACCGGAGACACTTCCCTGACCATTCCCGCCGGACAAGATTCCGTGTCCACTATCATTTCCCTGACTGACGATGCGCTGGACGAGGGCGATGAAGTGATGGTGCTCCGACTGGCCGGTTTGCCCGCCGAGTTCCTGGTCCTCAACGACAACATTCCCATCCGCGTAGTCGATAACGACTTCCAGGTGGCGCCTTTCGGCACCCCCACCGATCCGACCTACGGCGTGGTGACCTCTACCCGGCCCCCCGGCTATTACAATAGTTTGAACGGGAAGTCGGGCGAAGACCTGCGCAACGCGCTGCAATCCATCATCGCCGATCCCGACGTGGTCAGGGCGCAAACTTATTCCGATGTGATCGACATCGTGAAAGAAGCCGATCAAAACCCGGAAAACAGCAACCAGGTCTGGCTGGTCTACCTGGAAAAAGGGCGTCCCAAGATCGATTTTCAAACTACCACCAATAATACCGGCGTGTGGAACCGGGAGCACACCTTCCCACGCTCGCGCGGAGGCTTCGAAAGCATCGCCGCCGACACCCTGGCTGACGGCAAAGACCTTTACTGGCCGACGAACGCCGATTCCCTGCGACACGCCAACTCAGACGCCCATGCTATCCGGGCGGTCGACTCCGATGAGAATGTGGTGAGAGGAAACCAGTTTTACGGGCAATACATCGGTCCGCCGGGCACCCTCGGCGGCTTCCGGGGAGATGTGGCAAGGAGTGTATTGTACCTGGCCATCCGCTACAACGGCCTGGATGTGGTAGACGGATACCCCGACGGGATCACCGGACAATTCGGCGACCTGGCCACCCTGTTGGAATGGCATCGCAACGACCCGCCCGACGATTACGAAATGAACCGGAATAATGTGGTCTATTCCTGGCAGTTCAACCGGAACCCATTTATCGATCTGCCGGACCTGGTAGAATACATCTGGGGCGACAGCATCGGGTACACCTGGCAACAGCCCCTGAGCACCGGAGCTGCCGATCCACAGCCGGTCCGTATTTTCCCAAATCCGGCCAAAAACCAGGTGCACATTACCGGCCTACAGGCATCCTCCCTTGTGGAGATCCTCAGCTTACAGGGGCAGCCGCTGTCCAGCCAACAAATTTCGGAGGATAGGACCATTGACCTCCACCTGCCGGCAGGCCTATATTTCATCAAAATAAGCGGGGAGGAAAATACGGTTATGAAACCATTGGTGGTGTACTAACCCCACCAACCCTCATCACCTTTAGAATACCAGGAATTTAAATATTTATTACCTTCATGTAATCTTGTCACCCAAAATAATCAAATATGCGTGCGCAACTCCCCCTCTTGTTGCTCACATGGGCAGTACTGCTGACAACTGCCTGTTCGGAAAAATACGACCTGGATAAGGCGGATTTTCTCGAAGTAGCCATTACTGGCGTCGACTCCTTGTCGATCGATTCCCTTTTCATTACGGCCACCATAACCAACCACGAGGTAGATCCCATCGATGACTATGGGCTGATCTGGAGTCGTTCGGATACCCTGCCTACGCTCTTTTTTAATGAAGGGAAAAAGTCCAGAGGAAAATTAGAATTGGCCGATGCCCACACCTTTTCCGAGATCCTGGAGCTGGACCCGGCGACTTCCTACCGGATCATCGCGTATGCGACCATTGGGGAGAAGATCTTTTACAGTCCTTCCGTCAGCAACGTGACCGGCACGGCAAAGATCTTCACGGATGATTTTGCTTATACGGAAGGAGATACCATCCATTTGAAAGGTCGTTTGGAAGATCTGAAAGGCGGCCTCAAAGCGATAGAACGCGGATTTTGCTGGTCATCGATCAACCCGGAGCCCGTGCTTCGGGATACATTTGTCAATTTGGGGACTACTTATTCCGACGGACCATTTGAAACGACTATCAGCGGATTGATCAACGACACGGCTTATCACTTTCGGGCTTATGCCATCCTGTCCAAAGGGTTGGAACTGGATACGATTTTTGGTAAGACCAAATTCTTTGACGGGGATCTGAAGAATGCCTGGACGCGAAAGGCGCCTTTCCCGGGAGGGCCCCGGATTCATGCCGTGAGTTTTGTGATTGACGATCAGGCTTATGTGGGGGGCGGGAAAGACCCTTCGGGTACCATTCGCTATGACTTTTACCGGTATGATCCATGGACGGATTCCTGGGCTGCTATTGATAGCTTTCCAGGTGAAATCGGTACCAGCCCCTATTATGCGATCTCAGCGCTCTCCGGCTTTTCAATAGGTGGCAAGGGATATGTGGGTTATCCTTCGAGTCTTTTCTCTTATTCTCCCCAGGAGGGTTGGAACCCGGTTGAAATTCATGATTTCTATTCCTGTTATACTGGTCCCCTCTCTTCAGGGGGAATCACTGAAATACAAAGTATTGTCATAGAAGACAAGGCCTGTTTCATTGAATCGTTCCTTACAGGAGATGGGGTTTTGTATGGCTTCATGAATGTATTCGATCCGCAAACGGACTCGGTAACTTGTCTTTGTAGTAATAGTTTTTCTGTCCCCACTGACTTTGTATCCTTCAGCATCGGTTCCAATGGCTACCTTGGCTTAGGGAAAACAGGGGAATTTGGCGGAGATCCTTTTCAGCAAATCCAGAAGTTCAATACTTCGACAGCCTGCGCCTTTTCAGGGGTGCCCGACCTGCCGATCATCCTCAATATTCGATACGGGGGGCTTGGCCTTTCCATTGGAGACAGGGCCTATCTGGGTTTTGGGAAAGACATTAATAATATTATTAAATCCGACCTATGGGAGTACCAATCCGGTTCTGACCTATGGACTGCCAAGAATGGATTTCCGGGCACGCCAAGGGCAAAACCGGTCGGATTTTCTTGCCGTGGAAGAGCATATGTCGGTCTGGGCAGTGCCAGCGGCAATCCATTGCAGTATCTGGCAGATCTTGCGGATTTTTATGAGTATGACCCTGATTAAAATATGGCCCAATGAAGCACATGGCGTTGTCATCTAAATACTCCCGCTTGTTTCTTTTCTTGGGAGTCTTCATTTTTCTCCTTTCCGGGTGTAAGGATAAATGGGATCTTGAACGCACTGATTTTCCGGAAGTGGCCACCCTGGAAAAGCGGGAAATGAATGGGCTGCCTACCGACATGATCGTTTTTGGAGAAATAAAAGGTATGAGGGAACTCGATGGTTCCGTCGAAGAACACGGTCATATCTGGAGCGTTTCGGGTCCCGGTGAAACACTGGACCTGGACCATTACCTGGGGCGCATACAATACCAACGTATGGGCAATGGGGAGTTCTCCAGCCACATTACCGGATTAACTCCCGATACCCTGTATTCCTACCGGGCCTTTGCTGTCTACAACGGAAAAATCTATTATGGAGAGATCCGAAACTTTTTGGCAGGTTCACTGTACCCATCCCCCACCATCACCCAGGTGGAGATCCTGAGCCTGCATTCTTCCGATTCCAGGATCCGGGTGGATTGCCTTATCCAGGATTTGCCCACGGGCTTGGAGATTCAAGATTATGGGATCATTCTGGCCCACCTTTCAAGTCCTGATGACCCAACCCTACCGAAAATAGAGACTGACCAGGTTTATTCCCAGGGAAGCATTTTACAAACGGATACAGCGTTGCATTTTTCTGTCCCTGTTGGTCAACTTTTGCCCGGTTATTTTCGGGTTCTATGCTATTTCAGGGTCAATGGACGCACCTATAATAGCGATCCTGTTTCATTCGCCGTTGGAGATTTTTGGGAACCAATAACCAATTTTCCGGATTTTCATAACGATGGTATCAGCATGAAAAGTGGAGACAGAGTGTTCCTGGTTTTCCCTTACTATATTGGCTCTTATGTGGGGGGCGACCCTTTCTTCACAAATCCCACTTTATGGTCTTATGATGTCCAGAATGGTTGGATTAACATACCTGGAACCGAAATCATGGGAATGGAAGCAGGAGGAACATCCTTTATTATCGGGGATACCATCTACCTATGTATGGGCACTATCGGCAGTTTGAACAATGCCATGCATGCCTATCATCTTAGTGACGGCTCTATTGACACCACCAGCATTGTAACGGACACCTTGAAAGGCGCCAGAAGACAATTTGGGATTTCCTTTACGATCGGGAACAAAGCTTATGTGGGGCTTGGGTTTGATGAAAACGCCAATCCTCTTTCCGATTTTTGGGAATTCGATCCGGAAAAAGAAACACCCTGGACACAAGTGGATCCTATTCCGGGAGGCCCCCTTATTGGAGCGGTGGTTTTCACCCTGGATGAAAAGGCTTATATAGGATTGGGGAAAAAGCCGGATGGGACATTGAATAAAGATTTCTGGACCTTTGATGGCGAAAGCTGGCATAGTGAAACCGTTGCTCCCTTCCCGGGGGAAGGGAGGTTAAATGCGTTTTCCTTTACTATTCACGGAAGGGGATATGTGGGGTGTGGCATGCAGGATGCAGAATACCCGAATTTTTTACCAAACACACCGCCTGCTTTTTATACGATCAGTCCCATTGGAGCGATGTATAAAGACCTATGGATGTTTGATCCCAATGCCGGCCCCTTGGGGACCTGGAGTAAAAAAGCGGATTTTTTCGGCGAACCTCGAAAAGGGACCATGATCGCATTTTCACTCCAGGGAAAGGGAATTTCAGGAATGGGCTATCACCATACCGACCTCTACCAATACTACCCCGATTAATCACAAAATATGCCTACCCTACACGCCCTCCTCATCGGCATCGACAAATACCCCAACCCACGGCATCAATTGCAGGGTTGTGTGCGCGACCAGCTTGCCCTCCGGCAATACCTCCAGCAGTTGGCCCAGGGCGCCGGATACAAGCTGGACCTGGTCGAATTGATGGACGAAGCAGCCACCCGGGCGGCAGTGATCCAGGCATTCGAACATTTCCAAAAGGCAGGGGATGACGATATCTGCCTGTTGTCCTATTCAGGGCATGGCTCCCGCAACGACGCCCACGAGGCATTCTGGCATCTGGAACCCAGCCGGTTCAACCAATCGCTGGTGCTCTGGGATAGCCGCACCGAAGGGGGACGCGACCTGATGGACAAAGAGCTCTCCTACCTCATCTGGAAAGCCACCAACGGCAAGTCTGCCCCGTTCGTCGCCATTATGGACTGTTGCCATTCGGGGTCGGGGACCAGGGATTCAGAAGGAATGCGCTCCCGGATGGCCGAAAAAGGCAACGACCTGCGGAGCCTGGAGGAAATGGAGGGGTATTCATCTTATGAAAAAGGGAACGACGGCAGCCTGTCGCCTCCCCGCGGCAAGCATATCCTGCTGGCGGCAGCCCGCGACAACCAGAAAGCAAACGAACTGCAACTCGAGGGGGAGACAAGAGGCGTTTTCACCTTCAGCCTGATCGAGGCATTGCGCCAATACGGCAACCAATTGTCTTATTCCGAGTTGGTCAATCACTTGCGCATCCGCATCGCCCAGCGGGTAAAGGAACAATCTCCCCAATTGGAATCCATCGCTGGGGCAGACCCCAACCTGCTATTCCTCTCCCGTTCCAAAACCTCCGGCCGTCCGGTCTACCTGGTCAGCTACGAGTCGGCAAAAGGCTGGTACGTCAACGCAGGGGCATTCGATGGTTTCAAGGGAGGCGGTGGGGCTTCCATCACCCAATTGGAACTGGAAAAAGACAGCCATCCGATCCGGATCGTGGATGTTTATCCTGGCTATGCCACGATAGAGGGTATGCCGGAGGGCACGCCACCGGAGAGCGTGCACCGCGCCGTTGTGAAGCGTTGGGGAAACGGAGGCCTCAAACTTGCTATTTCCCCGGATTCCGACTCCAGTGCGGCAGGCATGCTGCGGCTTCTTTTTCAAAGAACATTCACGGATGGATTGCTGCAATTGGTGGAGAATACCGCTGAAGCACGCTTTCATCTCCAGGCCATCGACCAATCCCTTCGATTGATATTGCCCGGCGAAAAACGTCCGGTGTTCCGGCGGGTGCCGGGATACCAGCCTGAAAACGGAATGGAATTCCTCAAACGAACGAGCCTGGTAAGCCGGTGGATACAACTTTTGGAACTGGCCAATCCCCAAACCACTATTCAGGAAGAGGAGATCAAGGTCGAATTGTTCCGGCTCTCCCAGCCTGGAAAAATGGCAGATACGGACCCCGTTGTACCGGAAAATTGGCGCCAGGCGCCCACTTTTCGGTATTTCTATGAAAATGGAAAATGGTCGCGACCAGGTTTGCAACTTCGCCTTACCAATACCGGTACCCGCTCGCTTTGGGTGAGCGGATTGTACCTCACGGGCAATTTCGGGATCTACAACGTGTTCCTTCCCAAACAGGAATTGGGGCCGGGCCAGGAGGTCTGGATGCTCGATGTGGTCAGAAATATTCCCCACCGGTCCATCATCCTTCAATTGGAGCCAGAATACCACAGCTGGGGCGTAAATCAGGTGAGCGATTTCCTCAAGATCCTGGTTTGTTCCGAAGAATTCAACACAGATCCATTCAATCAGGATGGCCTTCCGCTCGATGATCGTCAGGGTGGCACCCGTGGGTTTGCGCTCTGGGAAGACCTCTCTCAAACCGACTGGTTGACCCGGGAGATCGAACTGAAAGTGGTGCGGCCATTCGACCCGGTGGAGATCCAGGGTGGGGCGCCTACGGCTGTCCTGGATTTAAAGGTAACCGCTCCGCCAAAATTTCACGCCCTGGCCATGCTCAATACACTGGCGGAAGCCACGACTGCCTTCCCTACCCCCTACGTTCTGTTGATGGAAGGGGCGGAAGAATTTGGGCCCTTAGACCTTTCTCCGGCGCAACAGGGGAACCTCCCTTTGTGCGTGCTGGAGTTTTGGGACTGTGAAGGGTTGGTACCAATACAGCTGGAACTCCCAGCGAACGCCCTCCCCAGCCATTGCGATCCCCAGACGGGCCGGTTCCGGGTACTTCAGCACGAATGGGTGGACGGGAAGCTTTATCTGAAAGAATTCCCACCTGCAACCCCCTCGCCCTATACCGGCCTGGATTCGACGTTCAAGGTGTTTTTTAGATCGAAAAAGAAATAGGGCGACTGTTTTAAATAATGCACAAAGGTTTTATATTTAATCTTCATATAAAAACATATACACTTTATTGAATGGGACTTACAAAATAATATTCCATTTGCGTATCTTGTTTTTTTACCAAATATTATGAAAAAACCCATCCTGTTCCTCTCCTTTGCCAATGACCGGGACGACTACCTGGCTATGATCAACCGGGAGCGTAAAAATATTTACCGCTCCCTGCGACGTCATCAGGATGAGGGGATTATCCAGGTCGAACAGGAATCCAGTTCCTCCCTGGAAGATATCTTTGAAGTGTTTCGGAACTACGACAACCAGGTCGTTCTCTTTCACTACGGAGGGCATGCTTCCGGGACGCATTTGCAATTGGAAGCCAGTGATACTTCCGCCCAGATGGGCTTTGCAGAGGGCCTGGCACAACTCCTTGGGCAACAGGAGAATCTTCAACTGGTCTTCCTCAACGGATGCGCCACCAGACCTCAGGTAGACCTTCTTCTGAAAAACGGGGTCAAAGCTGTCATAGCCACCTCGGTTCCCATTCAGGATCAAATGGCGGTGGAGTTTGCCGAGCAATTCTACCACGCGCTGGCCAATCATTCCACGATCCAACGCGCTTTCCAAACCGCAACCGCTTTTGTTGCTTCCAGGTACAAAGGCGTCGATGTACAGTCGTACCGGGGGTTCGAAAGACGGGAAGATCAGGCAGGTCCCGCTGAACTGCCCTGGGGACTTTACCTGGCGGAAGGAGCAGAAAGTGTGCTGAGCTGGACCCTGCCGGAGCGGGCTTCCAAATCGCAAGTACTGAAAACCAGGTTTGATTACGAAACGAGAGTCGATGTCAACGATATCCTCATTGATATAATCTGCGAGGACCTGGCCGCCATCAACAAGGACCTCGATGACGAGCTCAACAAGGAAGAACTCGATATTCCCTCCATCAAAAGGGAGATCGTCGACTCTTTCCCCACCCCGATCGGGGAGCAGTTGCGCAAACTCTTCACCCGCAGCAATAACCCCGGCGAGCCCGATGATATGGAGCTGTTCACCCTCCGCCGGTTGGAACAACTCGCCATGACCTACCGGACAACGGCCCAATTCCTCTGCTTCACGGTGATGTCGCAGCTGTGGGACGAACGGCACAAGAATGAAAAACTGGCCATTGGCGAAGATAATATCGTGGCCTTTAACAGCTTTTTCGCCCTAAATGCTGAAAATGCAAGGTCATTCAATTACATAAAACTGGTCGAGACCATCACGAATATTTTTGACGAAGCCAAGATCCCTTACTTCATTGATGAGCTTCACAAAATTAAGTTCGCCCAGGACAGATCTCCGGATTTCTTCAAGGCCTATGCCTTTCTGAACAAACTCCTCCAGGAATTGGAAGATAGCGGGATACAACCTGACCAGATAGAACCGCTCTGTCTCGAAACAGAGCAAAACCTCGGGCTGGTGCTCAAGGAATTGTCCTTTCTGGTGAAGTACAAATTGGCCACCATCAAGAATATCGAGATCATAAAAAAGCGCCATGAAAAGGCCAGGTTCAGGCACAATCAGATCATGTTGAACCGGGCCCTGACCGTGGCCAGTACGGGTATTGCCGAGATAGGGGTTGAATTCGATAATTTCACCGACAATAAATGCGTCCTGTTCCTGAAAACCAGGGACAACGAGGTGCTGGACTACCTCAACCTCACCCCTTTCATCATCGATGAGAATGCATTGAACAACGATTATAGCTCCAAACTTTACCTGTTCAATCACCAGGAAGGGGACAATTATTTTTACAAGTTCCTAAATAATGTGAACGACCCGCCCCTGGTCATCCATGAAGAAAACCTGCCAGAGATCCAAGCCCAGTTCGAGCGATTCAAAGCGGAGATTTTCGGCGTGCCTTTTAGCACACGGGAAAAAGCACCGGGAGCAGATTCAAAAGGATCCCGATTTATGAGAAAACGCTAACACCTGGACCAATGGCAATATCTTCCCCTTTTAAATTTCTGGATGCTTATACCAAAAAGGACAAAGACATTTTCTTTGGCCGGGACGAGGAGATCGAGCTGCTCTACAATCTGGTATTCCAATCCAACCTCACCCTGGTATACGGCCAGTCGGGCACCGGAAAAACCAGCCTGGTCCAGTGCGGATTAGCCAACCGGTTTGCACAATCCGACTGGTTTCCGATCAATATCCGGCGGAATGAAAATATCAATCAATCCCTGATCCAGACCCTGAAGCGTTTCGAAGCGGTAAGCAGCGGGCGAAGCACCCTTGCCGAGCGCTTATCTGCAAGAAGGAACATAACGACCAGACCCGCAGCCTCCAGGGCCAAAAAGGAAAAACAGATCGACAACGAGGTGATCCAGGCATTGCGCGGCATGTCCAAACACTACCTCAAACCCATTTTCCTGATCTTCGACCAGTTTGAAGAATTATTCATCCTGGGCAATAAGGCCGAGCAGGAACAGTTCTACGAGCATATTGCGCAGATCATGGAGACCGAAGCATACTGCAGGGTGATCTTCATCATGCGGGAAGAATCCATAGCGCTGCTGAGCGATTTTGAAAAGGTGATCCCTTTCCTTTTCGAAAAACGCTTGCGAGTGGAACCAATGAGCCGGCTCAAAACGCTGGAAGTCATCTCCCAGACCTGCAAAAAGTTCGATATCAAGATGGAAGGCGAGCACATTCCATCGGAGATGGTCAATGTGTTGGGCGAAGGCAAGGCCCGAATAGAGCTGACCTATCTGCAGGTCTTTCTCGATCAATTATATCAGGAAGCTGCCAAAACGAATCCGGCAGAGATCGTCTTCGACAACCGGCTCATCCGGAAAGCGGGAAATATCGAGGACATGCTGGGGGATTTCCTCGACCGTCAAAAGCAAACCATTCAGGAGAAGCTAAGCCTGAAATATCCCGAAGCTCCCCCTTCATCCATCAGCAAAGTGCTCAACGCTTTTGTGTCCCTGGAGGGCACCAAACGCCCCATGGCTATGGAAACAATGAAAGTTGGCAACCTGAGCCAAACCCTGGTGGCGTTTTTGATCGATGAGCTGGAAAAAGGGCGCATCCTTCGCTACGAAAACAACCTCTACGAATTGGCCCACGACACCCTGGCTTCTCGAATTGCCCAGCGGCGTAGCGCCGATGAAGTAGCGCTGCTTCAGATCGCAAAGATCGTGAAGGACCGTTACCAGGTGTCGACCACTACAAAGGCATTGCTGAATTCGCATGAATTGAACCTGGTCGAAAATTACCGGAAAAGGATCGAAGAAGAGAGCTTGCTCCAGGAAGAGGAGTGGAAATTTGTAAAAAAGAGTGCAAGGGCAAATTTCCGGCGACTTGCCTGGATCGTCGCAGCTGTGGTCATCCTGATGAGTATGATGACCGCCTTTACCATTTATTCCAATTATCTCAAGAACCAGGCCCAGGAAGCGTTAACCAAGGCCCAGGAGGCTCAGATAGAAACAGAAAAGGCCCAGGCTGAACAAAGAACAGCTCAATTCAACGAATACCTTAATACAGGGAAGGCCCGCATGGCGGAAAGCAAATTCTCCGAAGCAATTGATGCTTTTAAGATTGCGCTCGATTTCAATCCGGAAGGGAAAGAAGCAAAGGATGGCATTGAGGCTGCAACGGCACTGATGAACAACCGCGGCCTGTTCGAACAACTGATCCAGCGAGGTGATGCGCTTTTCGACAAAGGCGACGCTTATTATGTCGATGCCCTGGCCAAATACGAGGAAGCACTCCGGTTAAATTATCAAAACAGCCTTGCCGAAAACCGGATCACCACCGTGAAAGGAAAAATGACCGTAGCTTTTGAGGATTTCAAGAAAAATGGAGACATCTTTTTTAATTCGGAAGGTTACAAGGATGCCCTGAATGCATATGAACAGGCCCTGCGGATAAGCCCCGGGAATAAAGAAATCCTCGAAAAAATACGGATCTGCAAGAAAAAAATGTAAGCAGTTCCCAGTACCTGACCTGGGATCGCTGGTTTGTCTTTACCCCTCTTGATCACCAATAAATCAAATAGCATGAAGTTTTTTTTACTTCTTATCGTAAGCCTGTGGGCCCTCCCTTTCGCGGAGGCCCAGATTAATTTGGTCAGCACGACCTCCAGAAGCATCAGCGCAAATATAGACCTCGCCGCGGGCCTTTTATCGAATATTCATGCCACAAAAGGAGACCCCTCCCCCATTCAAAACATGGACATTTCCCTGAATTACGGGGAACTGTTGCTCGACTTCAAATTGGCCCCCATCGAAGGGAAAGGGTATTTTGAATTGAATACGATCCGGGTACTCCTCAATGGGCAGCCCCTGGATCTTTTACCGGAACAGCTAATAGGAGAAACCGGACGCATGATGACCGGAGGAGAAAAACGCCTGATCATCGCCCAACTCCTGGATCGTTTCGTCCAGGTAAAAGATAGCCTGGTCATTACCCTCACGATCGATCAATACGCAGAAGTGATCGACTGCAGCGGCGAACGCCCTTCTTTTAGCTCGAAACAACACTTGCCCTATTATCTTGCAGCAGGAACCGGAGCCGCCTGCATCGGATTGGGTCAGCTGTTTAAAAGCAGAAGCCAGAATATCTATACCAACGATTATTTGACATCCACCTCCAAGGAAATGGCCGATCCCCTCTACCAAAAGGCCAATGCGAACCATCACGCCTATTATATCCTCACTTACGGAGGGACCGCCCTGTTAGCCGCCGATGCAATCCTCTATCTCCTTCGCCAAAGGAGCTTTAAAAACCGGTTAAAGGAATACGAAAAGTATTGCGGGAATAAAACGGGTCTTCACATCGAACCGGTATTTGAGGTCCCTTCTCTGAATCACTCGAAGGGACAGGCAGGTGTAAGAGTTACCCTGAATTTTTAACCCCCACCAAAAAAATGGTCATGAAAAGTATCCTCTTCTCTTTTGTCCTGTTGGCGTGTTTTTCTGCTACTCTTGACGCTCAGGGCCGTTATGATTTTTATTTCAACAAGGGAAAAACCGCGTTCGAAGCCCAGGATTTCAAAAAAGCGATCGACGCCTTTGAAGCGGCAAAGATCTGTTCCGACGCGACCGCCCCAAAAATCGAGAAGGCCGATCAGTGGCTGAAAGATGCCCAGGAAAAATACATTACCGCAATTGAGGATGAGAAAAGAAAAGCGGAGGAGGCCCTGGCCGTTGCCGAAAAAGCAAAGGAAGCGGCTGAGCGGTCTTCCAGAATTTCCGAAGCGAGCCGCCGGGCCTTCCTGGCAAACCAGGAATTGGAACAGGAGAAGGGAGCGGATGCCTTACAGCTGGCCTACTCTGCATTCCAACTCATTGGAGAAGGTACGACGCCTTCCGTGATAAAAGCTTTCGGCGATGCCGTGTTTTCCGTTTATTCCAGGCCATTCGCCGATGGAAAAGACCTGAGAAGTCTTCTTTTTTCATCCGACGGGAATTACATACTTGGGCGGTCCGGCAACAATGCAGCGCTCATTTGGGATGTTGCCCAGCTCCAGCAAAAGGTCCTGAGCGGTCATTCGGGGTATGTGCTGTCCGCCTGTTTTTCACCCAACGGCTTATCGGTCCTGACCACCTCCGCCGATCATACAGCCAAGCTGTGGGATTTGAAAGGCACTTTATTAGCTACCTGTACCGGACACCTGGATGCCGTTACCGGCGGCACGTTTTCCCCTGACAGCAAGCTGCTGCTCACCTGGTCGCGCGATGGTTCTGCCAAATTATGGGACCACCAGGGAAAGGAACTGGGAACCTTTTCCGGCCATGATGCGCCTGTTTTAGAAGCCCTTTTCACCCTCGACGGTTCGACCGTCCTTACCCGGGGGGCAGACCATAAAGTTTGCATCTGGGGAACGGGAGTCTTCGATAAGCCAAAAGCGGAAGTGACCCATAACGGACATATTTATTTTGTCTCCCTTTCCCAATCCGGGGACCGGTTTCTCACCGGCGGAGCTGACCAGGTGGCCCGGGTTTGGGACCTTAAAGGCACCTTGATCGCTACTTTGAAGGGCCATACGGGTCCCGTTCATATAGGCAGTTTTTCCCGCGATGGAAAAAGCCTGCTCACTGCTTCAACCGATGGAACGGTGAAATGGTGGGATGCAGAAGGAAACCTCTTAAGAACGCTGAATGCCCACCAAAACTGGATAACCTCCGCATCCTTCTCTCCGGATGGCAACACCGTTTTATCCGCATCCAAACGTGGCAGAGTCGCCATTTGGCAACAGGACGACCAGGTTTTTATTATGGAAAAACATTCGCAGGAAGTGACTTCCGCCTGTTTTTCTCCCGATGGAAAAGAAATAATGACCACTTCCAAGGATGGCACCGCTAAATTGTGGGATCTTCAGGGCAATGTGCTGATGAACCAGCAGGACAGGTCCGGTGAGAAAAATGCTTCTCCCGAATCCGTGTTCTCTCCGGACGGACAGCTGGTCCTGACGTTTTGGCCCGGCTCCAGGGCTATATTATGCCCCATTCCGAATGTGGTTTACCAGAAACTGAAAATGGACCCACCGCCGCCCTTTAGCCCGGCGCAAAAGGTGCGGTTTGAAATATTGGAATAAGGGCCCAAACCACCTACCCCGCTACCCGATCCTGTAAGACACCGATCCGCTCCATGGTGGACGGCCCGTATCCTTTTTTCGACATCCAATCCAGAAATTCGCTCACCAATGCGCGGTGCTGATGTAATTGCTCATCCGGCATCGTTTCCAGCAAATAGAGGGCGTTCCAAAGTCCTTCGTTCATATCGGGATGGTCGTAGCTATACTGCACCAGGGCCGGAACGAATTCAGGATCATCTGCCCAACCGGAGGCGAGTTGTTTCCGGGATTTATCCCTGACCGCTTCGTCGGGATCAAAAAGGCCGGAGATCAATTGCCCGTCAGGGGTGGGCGGCTCCGGGTCGACAGCCGGCTCCTGCTGTGATCCGGCGTCCCCCGTCCCGGTTTCTTCTCCTGCCTCCGGATAATACCACGCTCCATCGAACAGCTTGTACCATTCCCCATCTCCTTCCACCTGGAAAAACGATTCCCTTCCCTCGATTCGAACCGTCATCTGCCGGGATTCGTCATAGATGTCGACGTATTCGGAAGTGGAATCCACGACCTGGAATTCGGCCACAACCTGGTCGTTCTTGATCTCAAGGCAGTAGCCCTCTTCTACCAGCACAAAGGAACTTTGGCCATTCACATCGCTGTATTCCGAAACCCAAACGGGATACGAAGCCATCACCTGGGTCAGCAAACCGCTGGTGTCCTGGTCTTCCTCGTACTCGTAAGAATAATCTTCATAGTCGTCGTAAGTGCCGGCCATATCCATCTCACTGGCGAGGGCGGTTGCGGCTGCCCACCCCAAAAGAACCAGCCCGGCAATAGCGCCCCAATTGAGCAGGCGGTTTTTGCCGGCCGCTTTTCGCTCCGGCAGCTTTTTCAACTGCCGCCAAATGCCGAAATACACAAGTATAAGCGCTGGAACCAACGCAACAACGCCAAGCAGGATCAGGTATTCGTTGGAGATGATCGACCGAAAAACTCCGCCTGCTGCCAGGAAAATACTGCCGCCCAAAAATAAGAACGACTTCCCGTGTGCCTCCTCGCGATGGGCCTGCCGGCCATAGATATAGACAACTGCCATGGCGAGCAGTACCCAAAGGGAATGCAAGCTCAGTACCGAAAATACGGACAGGCTGAAGATGCCGAAAACCGTCAGCGAAGTGAACCGCCGGCGCCGGAAATACACCCAGCTCTTCCGGGCGAAGATCCCCGCCAGGGACACACCCGAAACGATGTTCAGCAGATCGGTCGTCGTGGTTCCATAGTAATCATCGAGGATCGCCACAATGATCCAAAAGCAAACGGCTGCAAATCCGGTGGGCAGATACAACCACCGGTAGAAAGAAAGTCGCTTGTCTTGGTGGAATTTCGCCAGCGCACGGAAAATGGGATACACCACGACCCCGATGAATATGGCCAGGAGGATTATGGCGGGGATAAGCGGCCACTCAAAGTGCCCGGAATTCCCAATTTCGAATACAATAAACTTGACCAGGCCGAAGGCCAACACCAGGGCTACCCCTCCCAGGAGTGCCAGGGTTTGGTATTTCCGGTCCTTGACCGACCGGAAGATCCCCAACCCAAGGAAACCCAGGTTGGAACAGATCAGGCTGTAAAACGCCAATTTTTTCAGATCGGCGTCTTCGGCGCCGGCCACCCAGGCGCCGGCAAGGATCAAGGTGAGCAGGACAAAAGCCCCGCCGTATAGGCCTAAGGACAGGTAGTCCTTTCTCTGTACGAAATGAATGATACCATTGGAAAAGAAGAACAGGGAGTAGATCAATGCAACGATCAACAGCCCGAGCGCCCACCATTTAGCCTGATCCTTGGCGCCGGGGATGTAGTCGAAGAAGGTCGTCAGTTCGAACTTCTGCTTATCGTCCAGGCTCAGCTCATATATGGAAGGCCAGGGGATACTGCCGTCCTCCGGGTGCCAGAAAAATAATTCGCTCTTGTTTTTGGTCATCAGGAAATAGTCGTCGGGGGTAAAAAGGACCCCGTTGATCCCCTGGGAATAGCGTTCGAACCGGTAGCTGTCCACCAACTTCCCTTTGCGGTCGAAGAGCTCGATCCGGTCGTCGGTCGGCGATTGCCGGACGATGTACTTCCCGCCGGGAGAGAGGAAGATCTTCTGGGTAGATGCTTTTTCTCCCTTTTTCCCGGGCAAGGCCTTGATCCCTTCGTCGTTGTACTCCCAGTCGCGGATCCGGAGCAGGGAGGAGGGGATGATCCGGGCCTGATCGGGTTCGATGGCCACGGCAAAATTAGCGTCCGGACTCACGGTGGCATCGAGCAGGTGGGCGCCGGGCGCCTCGAAGGTATGCTCCACCTTCCCGGTTTCCATATTCCAATAGTCGATCCGGGGCCCGGCACTTTTCTTCCGGAAAAACCGGGACAAACGCCCCTCCTGCTCAGGATCATTCTTTGGGTCGAGACCGATGATCAGGTGTTGTGGATCTTCGTTGAAGCGGGCAAAGGCGATAAAGTGATCATCGGATTCCTTCTGGTAACCCCGCACCTCCGTACTGCCCGCCGACCATACCCGGATGGTGTCGTAAGACAGCGTGAACAGGTGGGCGCCGTCGGGCGAGAAGGCATGACCACTGACATTCCGCTGCGGATAGGCGGTTGCCAGCGCGCCATCCATTTTCCAGATCCAAACCGAATCCCGCGTAATGGCCATGATATGCCGCTGATCCGGACTGACGCCCATATCCAGGAGTCCCTTCCCGGCAGGAAGCAAGTTGACCAAAAGGGAATCCTCTCTATCCTTTATATCCACCCTTCCTTCGGTGCTTACCGTCAGAAAGGAATCAATGGCGATCGCGTAGAGGAAATCCAGAGGACGTTTGGTGAAGTATTTCCCAGCAGCATCCAAGGCGGCGCTCGGGTCCCCGGCATCCCTGGCGTCCCAAACCAGGCAAAGGTTGTCTGTACCCCGGGCCAGGTTTTTGGTCGGACGCAAGGGAACATAAGCCGCCGCATCCTTTTTCCAGGAGGATTCAAGGATGAAATCGAGCGTCGTACTTCCGGCTATCTTCCAACCTCTGTCTTTAATTTGCTGGAAGACCGTATCCTGAAAATTCCCGTTCTTTTCATCCCACAAACGGATGGAAAAAAGGCTATCCGGGTCCACCCAGGTCTCTTCGATGTATAAATCGAGGCTCTGGTATGTTTTCCGGAATTCTTCCAGGGAATAACGGATCCCGTTGTCATCTACGAATTCCCCACTAAAAAGGTCGTAATATCCGATGTGGGTGATGAAGGTTTGATCAAAGGTGGTGACATTGGAAACTTCCAGCGTCGGAGCGGGAACCAACTGTCCTGCCATGTCATACAGGGGATGGACATCTTTTCGCAGCAGCATTTGGATCTCCTTTCCCCCCGCCGCAAAACTTGCCTGCCGCATAATATTCACCTGAGCGTTTCCATCGCTGATCAGGTCGTTGTATTTTTCCAGGTCCCAGCCGTAAGACAACATCTTTTTTTCAAACCCTTCTTTTGCCGGCCAATAAGCGATCGAATCGCCCTTTCCCAGGGCTGCAACCAGGCCGTTTTGCGGGTTATATTCCAGGGAAACGACGCTTGCCCCGGGCTGCAGGAACAGGGAGAACGGAGGTTTTCCCGGTTCCGCCTGCGGAGCGGCGAGGTGGTAAAAATTATGAACGATATCCAGACGCCGGTCCTTCCCTTTCCCGAAATAGGCAAATTTGGCGAGTTGGGCCATCTGGCTATTTTCAATCCCCTCCCCCAACGCCAATGGGGTTCCAATCCCCGCGCTTTCCTGTTGCTTTACCGATTCCAGGTGAGCGCGATCGACGACCACGGTTTTGAGTTGCTCGACCACGGAAACGGAGAGCATGCCTGCCATGACGGCCAGGAAGGAGATGAACAGGCCGGTCACAATGCCGCCACGGATCAGGATCCGGCGAAGCCGCAGGCGTTTTTCCCGTTCTTCCAGGCTGATCTGCAACAGGGTCTTTTCCTCATCTTCCAGGGCTCGCATCCCCTTGATCCCGCCGCTCACCACTTCGAGGTCGTTGTCGTCGAGCCGCACCTTTTTTTCCTCCTTGGTATGCAATGCCCGGATAAAGTCGGGGCGTTTGGTGTCGAGGATGCGGGCGGAGCGCTGGCCGAGCTTATCCGAGCGGTGGTATTCCCGCATGATCACCGGCGCCAGGGTATCGTGCGGAAGGCTGGTATAATACCTTCCGATATCGTTCAGCAGGAAAATCTCCGAACTCTTCAGGCAGTTGACCAGTTGGTCCACGATGTCGGGCTGGTCTTTGTACTCTTCCGGCAGGTGGCGGTAGCGCGCACGGATATCATCGATGTGACAGCGCTTGGAAGTGCCCAGGTCGGTGATGTGAAAGGCCAGGATATCCAGGGCCAGACCGGTGGTCACCACCTCGGGGTTCCATTCCTGGACCTTCCGCATCTGGGTT
This sequence comes from Lewinellaceae bacterium, assembly GCA_020636275.1. Lineage (GTDB taxonomy): Bacteria > Bacteroidota > Bacteroidia > Chitinophagales > Saprospiraceae > JADJTT01. The sequence continues at coordinate 191,415 of JACJYD010000004.1, forward strand.
TCGAAGTATTCTTCCATCTCCTTGCCCTGGCTTTCCACCTCGTTAAAGGCATCGATGGTGAAGGCCGGCTGATGGCTGTTCTCCCGGTAGGTTTTGTTCCAGAGTTTGGTCAGGAGCAGCTGCAGGACCGGAGCCACGGGGCGCTGACCGGGTGCGACGCTTTCCTTTCCGAGGAGCAACTGGTTGGCCACGTGTTCGGGAAGGCCGTCTTCGATGGAGATGTTGTAGTGATCCCTGACCACGCCTGATTCCAGTCCCTGAAAGATATCCAGGATGTCCTTCTTGTTCAATTGTTCGAGGAATACCGTACTGCGCGACAGGCCGTACTCCTTGATCCGGGCTTCGATCTTGGCGTTGAACTCCTCGCGGTAGCCCAGGATGATCTTTCCTTTGATCTGTTCTTCGGGATCTTCCCCGGGGGTGCCGAATATTTCGTAGAGCACCTGAAGGAGGTCCTCCAGTTCCCGGTCCATTTTCTGATTGGGCCGGGTAAACAATTCTTCCACCTGGTCGAGGATGATGACCAGGGGCCGGCCGGTTTTCTTTTCGATACTCAGCCAGGTTTCCCGGAGCTGTCCCCCCGCCTGATGGTCCAGATCGCCGGTGCGGTAGAGGTTGTGCCGGAATTCCTGCCCCGACTTGAGGGTCTTCATGGCCCGGTAGCGGTCGATGAGGTTGAGAAAACTGCTGGCCGTATCTTCTTCCAATTCTTTGGCAATGGATTCAATAGCCTGGATCTTTTCCAAATTGGGATCTTCCACGGCTTCGCCCGCCTCTTCCTGTTCAGGATTTTCAGCGGTATCCTTATAATAGGAGAGCATTTCCGCCAGGGTCCCGACCAGGCCGAGGTCCTGATCGCGCCGGTGGTAGCGAACATCGAAAAGGGGGGCTCCCGTATCCGGATTCGTGGCGGCTTGCAGACGAGGCTGCAGGCCGGCATCCAGCAGAGATGACTTTCCCGCACCCGACTCTCCATACAACAGGATGATAGGCGGTGAAGTGGGGGCGGAGATCTTCAGGTACAGGTCGCGGATGTAGTACGACCGGCCGAAAAAGATCTCGGCATGCTCTTCTGTATAAGGTTTCAGGAAGAGAAAGGGAGAGGTCGGCAAGGGCCGCTTCGGGGGCTCGGGCAGTCCGTACAGCGGTTTATTGGCTACACCGGGGAGGTTCCATCCGTTGAAGATCTCCTTGGCGGCGTCGTCTTTAAACTCCACATCCCAGGGGAAGCGACCGGTTTCGGGCGTTCGCAGATTGAAGCCCCGGTGTGTGTCCGTTCCTTCCGCACCGGTAATGGCCTCTGCTTTGGCTTCCTCCCAGGCGCCGGAAAGGGTGAGACCTCTGGCCAGTCCGTGATAAAAGCGGGAAGAAAGCTGTAAGGCGGTGCTATCCGGAATGGAGGTAGCGGTACCGATGACCGTGGGAACCCCCCGGGCCACCAGGTCCTGGGCGAACTTTTGAGTGGAGCAGCCGTTCAGAAAGACCAGTTTGAGCCCTTTCCGCCGGCCAAGCAAGGAGATCAAGCCGCCGGCGTGGGCGATCTTGTTCTCTCCGTCCTTTCCCTGCAACAGGAGTTGGTAGCCATCCGCATGGCCGCCATAGTGGAAGATCGCGATGCGGTCGCCGTATTTTTGAAATACGTCAAAAATATCGCGGATGGTGGCATTTTGGCGAACCACCAACTCACAAAGGACATTCTTTGCGGCATCGGGGTTTTCATTGGAAGAGATCGAGCTGAGCGCCTCGTATAGTTGTCTGTGTTCTTCGACCAGTTTTTGCAGGTAGCGGCCTTCCTGGTACTCATTGGCAAAGGCGAGGAAAATAACGGGCAGGGAGGAATTCATCGAATTCAGGGGTTTTGTAATAATATTTGGTCAATATCCATTGCAATATACTATTTATCCGCAGAGAACAAAACGTGCAAAATAAGTTTGAAAAGGCGACCTTTGGTTGATCTGTTTTCGAACGAATGCGGTCCCATTACTTTCTTTCCCCAAAATGCCTTATTTTCGTTAAATACAACAACCTCGTGTTATCAACCCCAACTGAGATTTAAACTCAAAACAACACCCCCAATTAACTCAAAATGAAAACAATGAAAGATGAATCAAAAAATCCTGATCGCAGACGACGAAGTACACATTCGCATGCTGTTGGAACAAACATTGGAAGACCTGGAAGAGGAGGGGATCGAATTGCTCTTTGCCGACAACGGGATCACTGCGCTGGAACTCCTTAAAACCGAGCACCCCCGGATCGCTTTTCTCGACATAATGATGCCGAGAATGAATGGAATGGAAGTTTGCGCCGCTGTAAAGAATGAACTGGCCCTGGAAAACATTTACATCATCCTGCTCACCGCAAAAGGACAGGAAGCCAACCGCCAAAAAGGAAGTGAAGCAGGCGCAGACCAATACATGACCAAGCCTTTTGATCCGGATCAATTGCTGAGAAAAGTAAAGGAAGTTTTAATGATTACCTAAAACTGGATGATCGGAAGCAGCTGTGCATTTTGGATTTTCTTCGTATTTGCCCTCACAAATACCTCTCTTGTTTTTTCCCAGCGGATCGTCTTTGAACACTTTTCTACCGAAAACGGCCTTTCCAACAACCAGGTGGAATGCCTGTTCCAGGACCGCTACGGTTTCATTTGGATCGGGACTGCCAACGGCCTGAACAAGTTCGACGGTTATCAATTTACGCATTACAGCAACCACCTGGACGAGCCGACTACCATTAGCAACAATGCCATTCACGCCATTTTGGAATCCAGGGACGGCGCCCTATGGGTAGGCACCAATGGCGGCTTGAACCGTTTTGACCCCCTGTCCGAGACATTCCGGTATTTCCGGAACATTCCCGGCGATCCCAACAGCCTGATCCACAACCGGGTCGTAGCGCTTCATCAGGACGAAAGCGGGTTTTTATGGGCCGGCACTCCATTGGGATTGGAAAAACTGAACCCTGAAACCGGCACTTTCACCCATTACCAGATCACTGCTCCTGAGACGGACATTCCCTGGTTCGAGATCTCTGCCATCGCAGAACTGACTCCTGACCCGGAGGCGGACCTGATCATCGGAACCTGGGGCGCAGGCGTTTTCAGGTTCAACCGAAAGACAGGTCAGTTTTATCCTTTGGAGGTGGAGGGCCTGCCCCTCCCCTGCTGGGTCAGTGCATTTTTTCTGGATAATAAGGGCCTTTTGTGGATGGCGGCTTCCAGCTGCAATATCTATCGCTTCAACCCGGATATTCCCCGGTTCGAGATCGCCAGAAAGGATACGGAAGTGACCACCCGGAACCTGCAGGCCATTTGTGTAACCCAAAACGGTCAAATGTTGGTAGGCAGAGGAGGAGAAGGGCTCAGTATCCTGGGGCCCGACCTGAGATCATCCGAAGATTTTCTGCTATACCCGGACTCCCCGGACCCTTACAGCAACTGGGTGACCGCGATCTTTGAGGACCGGGAAGGAGGGGTCTGGATCGGAAAAATGGGATATGGGATCTCCCGCTTTTACCCGAAAAAAAGAAAATTCAAGGTTTACGAACATATTGAAGGCGACGACAAGAGCCTGTCCAGCAATATCGTGACAGGCATCATGGAGACAAAAAAAGGAGCCCTTTGGGTAGCCACCCGCCGCGATGGCATCAATATTCAGAAACCCGCCAGGGAGGGCGAATTTACGCACCTGCGCAAGTCGCCCGGAGGCCTGAGCACGGATGAGATCGTTTCGCTGCACGAAGACCGAAACGGCCTGATATGGATCGGCACCTGGGGACACGGCATAAATGTTTTCGATCCCCAAAAAAAGAAGTTCTTCACCTTTCGGCCCGCTTCTGATGATCCACAGTCATTGGTCAGTAACTTCATAAATGGATTTTGTGAAACGAAAGAAGGCGAACTATGGATAGCAACCACCGACGGCATATCGGTCCTTGCGCTGAACGAATGGAAAAAAGGCCGGTTTCGCAACTATCGCCTGGATCCGGACGAACCCAGGAGCCTGAGCTACCGCCGGGCCGATGTGATCGTTCAGGACCACATCGGCCGGATATGGATCGGCACGAACGCCGGTGGATTGGATTTGTACGATCCCGCCTGTGACGGGTTTATTCATTTTCGCCACGACCCCTACAATCCGCGCAGTTTAGGCAGCGACAGGGTGCTCGATATTTTCGAAGACAGCCATCACCGGCTCTGGATCGGGACTTTCGGCGGCGGATTGAGCCTGTTCCATCCGGAAAGCAACGATTTTAACCATTATTCCACGCAGGAAGGACTGCCAAGCGATGAGATCCTGGGGATCACTGAAGACGCTACGGGCTATCTCTGGTTGACGACCGGCAACGGATTGTCCAGGTTTGAAGTAGATAGCGTCCGGTTTACCAACTACTATGCCTATGACGGGCTGGCCGGCAACAACCTTCAGGACCGGTCTCTAATCCGCTGCCCAAATGGAGGAAATATCCTTTGCGGCTCGCGCAGCGGCCTTTCCGTGTTTAACCCCGACAGCCTGGTAAAAAATCAGTTCGTGCCGCCCATTGTCCTTTTATCCCTGAAAAAATACAGGACCGACGGTTACATCCGGGAGAATACCAGTGAAGCGGGATTGAACGAGCGCCGGGAAGTCATCCTCTCCTACCGGGAAAAGATCATCACCCTTGAATTCGCTGCCCTGAGTTTTAACAACCCTTCCAAAAACCAGTATGCCTACCGCTTGCGGGGATATAACGAAGACTGGATCTACCTGGGCAACAAGCGGGAAGTCACCTTTACCAGTCTTAGGCCAGGGACGTATACTTTCCAGGTCAAAGGATCGAACGATGACGGGATCTGGAACGAGGAAGGAACCTCCCTTCGCATCACCGTGCTCCCTCCCTGGTGGAGTACGAAATGGGCCATGCTCATCTGGAGCGGGCTCATTGTCTTCCTGTTATTCAATGTGGTCCGGTTCCAGGTCAATCGAAATGTAGAACGGCATGAAGCGGCAAAATTGAAGGAATTGAACGATGCGAAAAGCGCTTTTCTCTCCACCGTCAGCCACGAGTTGCGCACGCCCCTGACCTCTATCATGGGCTTTTCAAAACTCATCAAAAAACGACTGGAGGAAAAGATCTTTCCCTATACCGACCTGAGTGATCCAAAACGGCAACGGGTTTCAGCTCAGGTGATCGGAAATATCGACATCGTCATTTCGGAAACCGAACGCCTAACCGACCTGATCAACGACGTGCTGGACCTCGCCAAGATCGAAGCCGGGAAGGTCGTCTGGCATATGGAGCTCCTCTCTATCGAAGAGATGATCCGGCGGGCCGAATCCTCTACCGCTTCTTTGTTTGAAGAGAAAAAACGGAACCTGATCTGCTCCGTTGCCCCGGACCTGCCTCCGTTCATGGGCGACGGCAATCGGATCTTGCAAGTACTGATCAACCTGATTTTTAACGCGGTCAAATTTTCCGAAAAAGGGCCGGTCCGGTGCGAGGCGCACCTGGAGGGCTCTTTCATCGAGGTTTCCGTCATCGACCAGGGCATCGGTATCGCGACACAGGACTTGCCCCGGATATTTGAGAAATTCCGGCAATTAAATGAAGACACCTTGTCCGACAGACCACTGGGCACCGGACTGGGCTTGCCCATTTGCAAGGAGATCGTCGAGCACCACGGCGGGAAGATCTGGGTAGAAAGCACTCCGGGCAAGGGTAGTACCTTTGTTTTTACGCTTCCGGTTCAAAGCGAAACCAGTCCGTCATGAGCAAAAACCTCCTTCATACCCTTCTGGTCCGGAATCAGGACCTATCCGGGCTGATCAGGCAGGTGGCGGAAGCATCCGACGCCCGGGTGTGGGTGGAAAATGCCCAGGGCATGCTCCTTTTCGGCACGCCGGAAGAACACTATCTGCAACGTATTCCGGTAATGGCCTCGGGCGTGTTGCTGGGGTATGTCAGCGGTTGCGAAAAAGCGCCAATGATCGCAGGTTGGCTTGAGCAATTGGCTACGCTGGAAGAAAACCGGAAAAAATTAGGCGCGGAAGTACTGCATCTCTACCGGGAACTCAACCTCATTTTCGATTTTTCGGAAAAACTGGCATCGGTCGCCAGCCTGGATTCCATTGCTCAATTGACCCTCCTGGAAGCCGGGCGTCTGATCTCTTTCGAACAGGGCGTGGTTTTCCTGCAGACGGACCCTTCGAATCCCGGGCAGAAAATAGCCGAGATCGGGGTACCTATCGATCCGGTCTTACTTACGACCCAATTGCAGGAAGGCGAATCCGCCGCGATAATCGACCTGGAAAAAAATTGGGCCCTTTTTGCTCCGCTAAAGGTCAGCCGGTACCACCTGGGAAACATCCTGCTCTTGCGCGGGCAGGCCGAAGAATTCTCGGCAGCGGATCTAAAGCTGCTCACCACCCTGGCCTTTCAATCCGCTTCGGCAATGGAGCGTTCCATTTACTATGAATCGGCAACCGCCCAGGCGCTCGAACAGCAACGTCGTCAATTGATCTTCGATCTGGCAATGCGCGATCCTTTCTTTCGCAAGGTGGTCGCCACCATCGAACAACGCATGGGGGACCCCGCCTTCAGCGTGGAACAGCTCAGTCAGGCCATACTCCTCTCCCCTTCTCAACTCCAACGAAAAATCCTGGCTCTCACCGAGAAATCACCCGGACAGATCATTCGCAATATTCGCCTCCAAAAAGCAAAGGAACTCCTGCGCAGTACCGACCTGAACGTAGCTGAAGTTGCCTTTCAATGCGGGTTTTCCGACCCTTCCTATTTCACCCGGATCTTCCGGAAAGAGGAAGGAATACCCCCCTCCCAATGGAAAGAAGAACAGGAGCCGGCCTGATCAGCCAATTCAGAATGCGGTATTTGTCCTACTTAATGCACCTTTTGTCCTAGGAAAGGGGAATCAGAACACCGCATCTTTGTACCACATGGACAAAAGACCAAACCAAATATTACAAAAAAAATTATTCTTTTACCCCCTGATTTATTCCGCGTTGCGTTGTTACCCCTCTAACGACGCAACCGGGTAAATCCAATGTCATCCATTTCAAAGTAAAGTTAACCCCAAAAAAAGAGGCAATCGATTGCCTCCCCACAAATACCGGGCGTTGCAAGTTCTCCTTTTTCTCAGGAGACGTTTGCGACGCCCTGTTTTTTTATACCCAAATTGTTTCGAATTGACCATGAAACACAGGTCTTTATACGTGCGTTCTATAGAAACTGGCTGGAAGAAAATTTGAATCCGAATGCCTGGACGGGGTCGGAGCTGGTGGAATGAGGGCGGAAAAATACTCTCCTTGTCAGATGCCTAAAAAATCACCTCGAATGCACAAATTGATCTACGCTGCCGCTTTAATACTCCTGCTCTTCCCAATCGAAGCTTCCGCACAGAAAAGCAAAGCTAAGCCGGGCATCGCCAACGAGGAAATGCCCGCTCTGGACTGGCGCGACTTCAAGGACCTCAAAAGGAACCCGCTGGGCTGGTGGTCGGCCAATATGGCGAAAAGCCTCTACTTCCAGTATGACCGCAAACGCAATGTCGAACTGCTGAGCCTCACGACCCGGGAAGACTCCTACAACGTGAGCGACCTCGGCCTGGTGATCAAAGCCTCCGATGCCGTTAAGGCCGTTCTGGAGGAGATCCCGCTCCTCTCCACCAACAAGATCGAATCCTGGGAGGTCTCCAACCTGGATATCCCCGTTTCGGAACGCGTGGTCAAAGGCATGGGCTTCCGGATGGAGGTCCTCCACTTCGAGTTCGGGCCCCTTTGGAGCACGGTCCGCGCCCATAACGGCATGCACGGCGCACGACTTACCATCGGAGAGATTCTGGGGACGCGAAAAAAAGAAGGAGTGCTCACCGCGGGGAGCAAGCTGGCAACCGGTCAACGGGGCTACCCTATCGGCGGAGAAGCGTTGGTGGGCATCGACCTGCTCCAAACGGTGTTCGGCGGTCGGAAATTTCGCATCGAGACAAAAGCAAAGAACCCGTGGTCTTTCGCACTTTCACCCCGGCTGGGCTACGGGCTGGCATTCGACCTTTCCAATGTGTACAAACTCCCCGACGACTGGACCCTGATCGAGGAGATCATCGAACAATCGATCGTGGAGCTGACCCCTTGGGACTCCCAGCTCGAACGCGACCTGGCCAAAGTGGCGACCGACCTGATCATCAAGGATATCAGCGTGCCCAAGTCGCTGACCAGTACCGTTTTCGAAACGGACCTCGACCTGACCATCAAGAAAAACCTCCCGCCCCGGGAAGTGGGAAATGCCCTCAGATACCGGCAGATCGGAGCCTATGCCAGGCTTGGAAAGTCTTTCTACAAACCCCAGGCGGAGGGAACGCCAAAATATACCGTTGGGTATTTCGGAGTAGGCGTCTTTTGGGCCACATTTTTTTAAATTACCGATCCGGCAATACCGTAATGCTTCCTTCCCGAAGGCAGCTTTTTCCAGTCACCACATCCGTCACCCAGGCCATGAAGGCATATACCCCCGCCTGCACGATCCTTCCTCCTGCGGTCCCGTCCCAGCCATAGGCCGGATCGTCAGGGCAAAAATCGTGCTGCTCGAAGAGGATCCCCCCCCAGCGATCGAAAACCAGAAAGTCGCGCACAAGCAACTCGGCGCAATTGCCGCCGATGATATATCTGTCGTTGAGCCCGTTTGAATTAGGAGAAAAGGCGTTGGGGAAATACACCAGGATACTGTCGCAATACGTCTTGCACCGGACGGGCGACAGGTGGAAGGATGTTTCCGACACGCAGCCTGCGGAGGTGGTGGCCCGGATGTAATTCGTACCGCCCCAATTGCGCTTGATGATCCAGGGACGGTTGGGCTCGTAGGAGTAATCCCGCCCGTTGACCCATTCGTAGAAGGTGCTGGTATCGATCAAAGCCTGGGAAAAATAGATGCCGAGCGTGTCGCCGATACAGGTTTCGATATCGGGGAAAGAAGGCAGGTCGACCGGATGTTCCACTTCGATCCAGGCTGAATCCTTTACCACGCACCCGCTGTAGTCGATACCCTTAAGGTAGTAAACCCCGGTATGCGCATCGGTGGCTGTAAATCCGACCTCACTCCCGGTCAAGCCCGTCCCGTCGGGCAGGGTCCAGAGGTAGGGATCGTATCCGGAGTCTTCGATGAGGTAGATGGTCTCTCCGATGCAAATGGTCTGCGGGGCCTCGATCACCAGATGCGAAATGGGGTAAAACCCGGTCACATGGCTAGCCGTATATACGCAACCGGCGCTATTGGTGACCGTCACATCGTATAATCCTTCGTCGAAAAGGGGAATGGTTTTCGTGGTATCGCCGGTCGACCAGCTGTAGTGATAATTGCCGCTCACACTGGGTGCGGCCGTTAGCGCGGTGGTATCTCCATAACAGATCTGTTCGGGTCCGTCGATGGCAAGGGTGACCTCCTCGTAATAATACACCCGGGTCACGACGCTGTCGCAACCACATTGGGAAATCAAATGCTCAGTAACGACCAGCCCCGAACTGTCGGGGTCGCAGACCTGGATCTTCAGGGTGTCGTTATAGGTTGGGTTGACGGGGATATAGCCGATCGACACGTAATTATCAACCGTGACCCCTCCGATCGGAACGCCTACGATGGCGATAAAAAAACCGGTATTCCCTACGAGCAGGTCTCCGAGGAACTCCGTGCCCAACACAACGGCAGCGTTCAAGGGGTAGGTATATACGCAGAGGGGGTCGTGGTTCGGGGCCTCTACCCACAAGCCGCTCAGCACATCCCCCGCACAGGGAATCAGGTCGGCATTGTCGAGGGTAATGGAGTTCACCCCATAGGTGGGGTTGTTGTTGTACACACAAGGGGAGCCTGCAACCAGGATATCCTCAAGAAAAGTGGTGGGGTATACATCGGAAGGCACATCCGTACCGAATAATACTTCCCCGCAGGGATCCTGGGCCAGGCCCCGGCAAGCTATCAGGGTGATTGTGATTAAAAGGGGTAGCTTCATCTTTTTATAAAAATATCCTCTTCATATGCCTCCGCTCCAAAACTTTCTACGACCGTTTCTTACATGTCCTTGAAACTTGTTGTCAAGTTAAGGAGAATTATCAGTAACTTTTCTACTCGATCATTGACAAGCTGAAAGGATTTGCCTTTCTTCTTGTCAATAAACATTTTTTATGAATCCACTCCAATCCTTATGGGCCGCACTGCTCTTCGTAGTGCTGGTGCTGGCAATCATCTTTGTCAGGCAATACTACCTGCAGGGGTGGATCGAGCAGATCCCGATCGTGCGGTCGTTGGACGATTCCTACAATCGGGCCAAAAAGACCTTTGCCCAATTGGGTGCAGGAGCCGTACAGCGATTTTACGAAACCAGCGAAACAAAACAGATCGTCACCGGCGACAAACCCAGAGGAAGAGATCAACTCGTCGTCCGATCCACATGGATCAGGGAAGATCTCATCCGGAAATTCCGGGAAAAAGGGTTTTCCAAAGGCCGGTTGGAAGCAGCTATCCGGGTACTGGACTACGTCGACGCTTACAAGGAGTTCGCCCTGCAGGACATGTATGAATACAAGGTCCTGGCCAGCGTCAAACTGGCCCAGGCGCTGCTCGAATCGGAAGTGGGGCAGTCCAGGCTCGCCCGGGAGGCCAATAACCACTTCGGCATAAAAGGCGTCCCCACGGCCCAGGGGCGCAACAAACTCGCCCGTATCCGCTCCGGCCATACGGAATCGCTCTGCTATTGTACCCGGCAAACCGATTTCAGCTACCAGGCGCCGGCGATCGGAACCATCAATGTGAACGACGACCACCCCACCGATGCATTCGAAGTGTACCTGAGCGTAAAGGACAGTTACCGCCGGCATACCCGGCTGTTGACCACCTGCAGCCAATATGGCCGAAAAGGCTGCTACGGCTGGATTTGGAGGACCTTTCCCGTGGGCAGCACCGCCGATATCACCCAACTCGCCATCGACCACCGGGCCATTACCGGGATGCGCCCGTCTGACTACTTCGGGGGAGAAACGACGGTGCCCTATTACGCCGCCGCCGCATCCGGACTAAAGGGCGCCTTTTACGCGACCAGCAAAACCTATCCGCGAAAGATCAGAGCATTGATAGAAACCTACGAACTCTGGCGATTCGATTACGACCTGATTCAATCCATCACTTCATAGACTATTTCATTCACTTTATGTTCTTTGACAAGATTAATAAAACATATATCAGCGCCAGTGGCGCTGATATATGTTTTATTATAACGATCGCGACCTGCGGTCGCGATCGTTATAATTATTTTGTCACACTACTTAAATCATTTATCATGAAAAATTTCTTTCTACTCATTGGATTTATTGCAGCAGCCTGGTTTACTGCGGATGTGGCCATGAACAAATTCGGGCTGCGATTTCAGGGAACCGAAAATACGGCATTTGCCAGCCTTTCCAGCGATTTTCGCAGCCCAGGAGCCGACCGTTCCGCCCCCTCTTCCACATACCGGGAAGAGGCAGCCGATGAAGACGTAGTGCTTCGATTCAGCCGCGAAGAAAATAAGGAATACAACCCCTACGACACCTACGCCAAGGGCGCCGTTCCCCCGGTAGACCGGCAAGTGGCGGTCAAACCTTCAAAAAAAGCGAGTTCGCCGAAAATCGTGAACGTCAACGATTGGGTCGATCGCTTTACATCGATCGCCTTTTTAGAAGCTCAGAACAAGGATGTGCACGTGCCGGCCACCCTTTCCCTGGCCACCGGCCTCCACCTGATCCAGCAGGGCGAGCGGATCGACTCCAAGGAGGACTACATCAATAAAGTGATCGACTACCTCGTCGGCATCAAGGACAAGGCCTCCGACAAGGACCGGAAAGCATACTTCCAGTATGCAGCCAACACCCGCTACTGGCTTCAGGGTATGGAGCGCAGCGGTATTCCCACTGCCGAGCTCAAATCGCTCATTTCCCACTACAATCTGGATGCTTTTGACGAAGTGGTATTCGAGAGCATTACGAAAAAACAGCTGATCAACACCAAGGTGACGCGCATAGAGCCCAAGACCGAAAAGCCCGTCTTCGTGGGCGATAAGACCGATAAGGCAGCCTTGCGGAAACACGCCGATAAGGTGAACCAATGGGCCGAAGAAGAACTCGCCGGATCGGGATACGACATGCAGTTTGCCGCTGCGAGCGAATCGCCCTCGGGCGTGGTCGCCGAAGTCCGCAAGGCCGTCGCTTCCCTGGAAGTGGGTGAGTCGATGGTATTCGACGACCCGGCCGACTACGAACTGGCCGTCAAGGAACTGGTCGCTTTGGAATCGGGCTTCAACTCCTGGAAAGCCTACTACATGGATCAGCCTTCCCGTGCCCAGAAGCAGTTTCGCGACCGGCATAACCTGATGAGCAAAGGTTTGAAGATGCGGGTGACCCGGCAGAAATAAGGAGTCAGGGCAATTAGTCCACTTGTTTTTTGATTTTTCTGCTAGTTTTGCAGATCAAAAAACGGAACACATGAACAACCGCAAAATCTTATTTTGGTCGATTACCGTCGCCCTGGCCGGTTTTTTGTTTGGCTTTGACACCGTGGTGATCTCCGGCGCCGACCTTTCCCTGCAGGCCCTATGGCCACAGGGAGAAGTATTCCATGGGTTTATCATCATGGCCTCTGCCTTGTGGGGCACCGTGATCGGCGCCATGTTCGGCGGAATACCCACCGACAAGTTGGGGCGGAAGAAGACCCTCTTCTGGATCGGGGTTTTCTACTTCGTCTCGGCAGTTGGATCGGCCCTGGCCGGCGATCCCTGGGTATTTGCCTTGTTCCGTTTTCTGGGTGGCCTGGGCGTCGGGGCATCTACCGTAGCTGCACCGGCCTACGTCTCCGAAATCGCACCGGCGAATGACCGGGGCAAACTTGTAGCGCTGTACCAGTTTAACATCGTCTTCGGCATCCTCATCGCTTTCGTGTCGAACTACCTGCTCAGCGGCCTCGGCGCGAACGCCTGGCGGTGGATGGTCGGAGTAGAAGCCTTCCCGGCTTTCATCTACACCCTGATGGTCCTGACCGTGCCTAAAAGTCCGCGCTGGCTGCTCATCGTGAAGCACGACCGGGAGGCCGCCGCCAAAACGCTGCGCCTGATCGATCCGGAGATGGACGTAGACGCCGAGATGCATCGCATCATTGCCGACCATGAAGTGGTCGATAAAAGCGAGACGATCTTTAGCAGCAAATATCGATTCCCTTTGGTCCTGGCTTTTTTGATCGCCTTTTTTAATCAGTTTTCGGGCATCAACGCCTTTTTGTACTACGCTCCGCGGATCTTTGAGATCGCAGGGTTGGAGCAGAGTTCGGCCCTGCTGAGCAGCATCGGTATCGGGGTGACCAACCTCGTGTTCACCCTGGTGGGGCTGTCGATGATCGACCGCTTCGGCCGAAGGCAGCTGATGTACATCGGCTCCGTAGGGTATATCATTTCCCTGTCGATGGTCGCGCTGGCCTTTCTGATGGGGATAAAAGGGATGACCGTACCCATTTTCCTGTTCCTCTTCATCGCCGCGCATGCGATCGGGCAGGGAACGGTGATCTGGGTATTCATTTCCGAGATCTTCCCCACTCACCTGCGGGCCAAAGGGCAGTCGTTCGGAAGTTCGGTGCACTGGGTACTGGCAGCCGCCATCCCCTCGCTGATCCCCGTGCTGTTCAAACACATTGGGGCCGCGCCGGTTTTCGGTATTTTTACGTTCATGATGGTGTTGCAACTCCTCTTCGTGTGGCGGATGATGCCGGAAACCAAGCAGGTGCCGCTGGAGGAATTGGAACTGAAGTTAAGCGCTAAATAAAATAGAAACTAAACGGCGTTTGTGTTTACTCTAAACGGCGTTTGTGTTTGCTCTAAATGGCGTTTACACTTCAAACTCTCAAAAAATGCGAGAAGTGAAATTTCTCGAAAAAAATAACAAACCTGGCTAAACATGGATCCCATTTGGAGAATTCCGATCCTTCTCTTCATTTTCGGATCTTTTAACGCCTGTACTGAACCTATGAATGACCAACACGCTGCATCAAGCCACTACCGGGAACCCCACCGGCCGCAATTCCATTTTTCTCCGAAAGAAAAATGGATGAACGACCCCAACGGAATGGTTTATTACGAGGGCGAATACCACCTTTTTTACCAATATTACCCCGACAGTACCGTTTGGGGCCCTATGCATTGGGGGCACGCCATCAGCCGGGACCTGGTGCATTGGGAACACCTTCCCATCGCCCTGTATCCCGACTCACTGGGCTACATCTTCTCCGGCAGCGCCGTGGTCGACTGGAACAACACCAGCGGGCTGGGCATCAATGGGCAACCGCCCTTGGTCGCCATTTTCACCTACCACGATCCCGACGGGGAAAAGGCCAAACGGAGCGATTACCAGTGCCAGGGCATCGCCAACAGCAACGACAAAGGCCGCACCTGGACCAAATACGACGGAAATCCCGTGTTGCCCAACAGGGGACCGGTAGCCGACTTCCGCGATCCGAAGGTGATATGGGACGAGGGCTCCGGTCAATGGATCATGGCCCTGGCCGTCTACGATCACGTCGAATTCTGGGGATCGAAAGACCTGAAAAGCTGGGCGCACCTTAGCGATTTCGGGAAAGAATGGGGAATGCATACAGGCGTCTGGGAGTGCCCCGACCTGTTCCCCATGGCCGTGGAAGGTTCGGATGTGCAGAAATGGGTCCTGTTGCTGAGCATCAATCCGGGTGGACCCAACGGCGGCTCGGCCACTCAGTATTTCGTGGGGCATTTTGATGGAAAGACCTTTACCCTCGACGAGTCCTTTGCCAATGAGGTGAAAGACGAGCGCGCAATTTGGCTCGATGCAGGGCGCGACAACTACGCAGGGGTCACCTGGTCGGATATTCCCGGGGAAGACGGCCGCCGCCTGTTCCTGGGCTGGATGAGCAATTGGGAATATGCGCAAGTCGTGCCCACCGGGGCCTGGCGCAGCGCCATGACCATTCCCAGGGTATTGAACCTGAAGAAAACGGAAGCCGGCTACCGGCTGTTCGCGCAACCGGTCGAAGAACTGAAAGCGCTTCGTCAAGCGCCAATCGAGATCACAGGTACCGGCATCAAAACCAGCATCTCCCCGCAAACGGAGTTGGTCCTCGATTTTGAGATCTCGGACAGTGGCGACGCCAACTTCGGGGTGGAATTGTCGAACGGAAAGGGCGAACGCTATCGCTTCGGCTACGACCAGGCCGCCAACCTGTTTTACAGCGATCGCACCCAGTCCGGTGATTTTTCCTTTTCCGAAAAATTTGCCGGAAAACCGGTCACCGCACAACGGCTTTCCAAAGAAAGGATCCTTCGGCTCCACCTGTTCATCGACGCCGCTTCGGCAGAAATTTTTGCCGACGACGGGGCCGACGTCCTTACGGAGTTATTCTTCCCCAGTGAAGATTTTAACCAAGTAAAAATATACGTGGAGAAAGGCACGGTTGAATTGAAAAACGGGACGGGATATCCCCTGGCCGGTATTTGGCCTTAAGGCGACCACGCCAACCGGAACCCGACGAAACCGGCTGGTTCAATTTTGCCGAATCCAAACCGGGCCGATACCCGGCAGTCCCCTTCGAAATCCGTGAACGAGCCGCCCCGCATGGAACAATCGCCCGTCGGGTTTGGGGCATCGATCCAGGCGCTGCCGTCAGTGGGAGCGCCATCGAAGTTTGAATGAAAATCATCGGCGCATAGTTCGGAAACATTTCCGCTCATATCGTAGAGTCCCCATGCGTTCGGGGTCTTGGATGCTACAATTTCGGGATTTCCCGTAGGGTTCTCGAACCATCCCACCGAATCCAGAAAGTTGCTGCCTGCATAGACCACCGTGGTATCGCCGGCGCGGGCAGCATATTCCCACTGTGCTTCAGAAGGCAAGTAGTAGGTATAGCCCGACAAGCGATTGAGCGTATCGAGAAAGGTCTGGATGTCCGTCCAACTCACCGATTCGACGGGACAGATCGCGCAGCCTGAATAAAAACTGGGATTATTGCCCATGACGGCTTCCCATTCCCCCTGGGTAACCTCGGTACGTCCCATTGAAAAATCGGATACCGTCACCTCGTGACGAGGATATTCGGAGTCCGCATCACAATTGCCATCGATTGCCGGGTTGCACCCCATGGTGAAGGTGCCGCCGGTAAGGGGGACCATCTTGTTTTTGAAAGGATCGATAAAAATGTCTTTGGTCACGGTATAGGATTTCCCCCAATTGGCGTCGATTGTAAGGGCTACGGTATACGTCCCTCCTTTTGTGTAAGCTTTCAGGGGCAACTCCAGGGAAGAGGTGTCTCCATCCCCAAACTCCCAGAAATAGCTGGTGGCGAAGCTCTCGGCGTTTGAATAGAATTGGATATAGTCATTCACCCCGTTATGGTTTTCCGGGGCGATGGAGATGGAAGCTGCAGGAACGAAATCCTGCACCCGGTCGAGTTTGCATTGCAGGCTTCCGACGAGCAGGATCAGGATAAAAAAAGGGATATAGCGCATCATCGCAAAATAAATTTTCCAACAATCAATTTTAATGCTGAAGAGGGATCGTCATTCCGACACCTTCGGAAGTCGGGCCGAGCGACCAGTTCCTGATCTTTTTCCAGGCAGATCTTTTGATCCGGAAATCGATATAGAAGATGGCGCCGGTGATCAGAAGGGCGCCTCCCCCAACCGCCAGGATCTGGGCGTTGCGGTATTTCCGGGAGGCCTCCAGGTAATGGTCTTCCCGGCTGAACTGGGAATACACGGAAGCATCGGGATTCAGCTCGGAAGTGTAGGTGCTGTAGAGGTCCTGGGCATCCTGGTTGAGCGTCAGGGCAAAGATCCCCATGCCTGCGCCCAGCACGATTCCCCCCATATAGGGCAACTGCCGCACCGGCGCCAGGAGCACATCGCCGCGGTCGGCGTATTTGGCGGGCAGGCTTACCACGTCGAATTCAAAGTGGAGATTACCCAGGTCTTCCAGCTTGTTCTGTACCGGATCGAACCGGATCTTCTTTTCCCTGGACTCGTCGTTATCGACGCCTCCCCCCACATCTCCTTTTGCCCGGGTGATGGGAATGACCCCTTCTTCACTTTTGGCTTTGACAAATACACCCAGATAGGGCCTTTTCTCCTTCACCCCGGTAATCTTGTACCGCAGCGTGATCTGGTTGCCATCCGTGTCGAGGTTCCAGTTTACTGATTCGTCGGGAACGGTTTGGGCCGACAGGGAGTAGACCATGAAGAAAAAAAACAGGAACGAATAATGGCGTAGCATAGGATAAAAATTATAGAAAAACCAGATTTCCCGATCCTTCGGGATGATCCATATTTCAGACAAAGAATCGCGTTATGGAATTCGGACGACGCGGAAACCGATATAATCGATCCGGGTGCTCGGCGGACTGCTACTCCGGTTGGAAACCCGGCAGGCGTCCGGTTCGTCGCGCCAGCAACCTCCTCGCCGCACGCGGTCGGTTCCTTTCGAAGCCCCTTGGGGATTGCTCGAAGCTCCTTCGGCGTAGGTGCCGAACCAATCCGAGCACCACTCCCATACGTTGCCGCTCAGATCGTAGATCCCCAGTTCATTGGGGCTTTTCGCCCCGACGGGTTTGGCACTGTTGCCGGCGTTGGAAACGAACCATCCGGCATCCGACAAGTCGTCGGAACCAGCGTATTTATGCCCTTTCCCGGCATTTCCACCCCGGGCGGCATATTCCCATTCGGCCTCCGTGGGCAGGCGGAAACGGGCTCCGTTGGTCTCGCTCATCCAGGTACAGTAAGCCCTGGCCCCATACCAGGAAACCGCAATAACCGGGTATTTTTCAAACCCTTCTTTCGGGGAAAACACGTTGCCTTTCTTTTCAATTTTCACAAACGAATTGTCCAGGTTTATCCAGGCGACGCCGCCTTCTTCCTGGTTGCCTTTTGCATTCAGGAAAGTACAAAATTCGGCATTGGTCACCTCCTGGCGCCCCATGTAGAAATCGCCGACCGCAACCTCATGGGCCGGGTTTTCGTCTTCGTCGCAATCGTCGCCCTGTTCGGGGGTGCATCCCATGGTGAAGCTGCCTCCTTTGACCAGGATCATGGAGTTATAGGTAATCGGGTTTGCCGGTTTGGGTTCTTCGATGAGCTCTTTTATGTCCTTGTTCAGTTCCGACACCAAACCAGGGTCCTTATCCCCGGGTTTGGGCGGTTTGGCAGGGTTGCTCTCCACCAGAACCTCGGGCTTGGCAATTGCTGTGGAGTCCTCTCTTATCGGTGGCGGCGCTACTTCCAGGGCCAGGAGGTCCCGGGCCTGGTCCATAAAGGAGCTGTTCGGATTTTCCGCCAGGTAATTTTCGATCGCTCTCCGGGTGGCCGGCTGCAGGGAGGCCTGGATGTTCAGGCCCATCAGCTTTTCAATCGCCTCCCCGGCATAAGGGCTTTCCGGGTAGAGGTCGATGAATTGCTCCAAAGAAGCCAGGGTCGGATCCTGCAGGGTTTCATTCCAGTCCAGGTCCTCGATCTTCCCCAGGGCAAGGGCGGCTTTCGAACTTTCCGGATATTTTTCGGCAAATCGCTGGTAGGCATCCCGGCTGTCGCGCACAGCAGTGAGCAGCCAATCGATATTCATGCGGAAACCAGGGACAGCGGCATAGGTGAGACTCGAAAAAGCCACCAGCGCTACCAGGGCGAGCGCAGCGGATTGAAGGGGTTTCCGCCCCTTCTTGGGTATCACCATTTCTTCCAGCACAGCTGCCTCTTCCTCTCCCACAACGATCCCGGAAGATTTGAAGGTCTCCTTGGCTTCTTCCTGAACGGGCTCGGCGACGATCACCACCGTTTCTTCCATCACGATATCGCGCACCCGCTCTTTCTCTCCGACCTTTTCGATCACCGACACCCGGAGCATCAGGGGGAACTGACCTTCCCGCAGGGGTTTGACGAAAAAGATCCATTCCGTGTATTCGTCTTTTTCAATAAACTGCTCCTGCCGGTTGAAGGTGCGGATGGAAAAAGCCGGCGTTTCGGCCGGGTCGATCAGTTCAACCTCCATCACTTCTGCAATGCGCACATCCTTGATCTTGGTATCGGCGGTGAGTTCGATATTTTCGATCAGCGCCGCCTCGTCGTAGGCGATGCGCACCCGGCAGCGGGCTTCCTTTTCGATCTCCATCTTTCCGGGGATCTGGTAGAGCAGGCTGCCGTGTTTGGATTTTTTTTCGCTGGAAGGGGCCTCCAGGTCGCTCGGTTCCAGGTCTTCCACCAGGGTCAGAAAGCGCTCCCGGAGCTGATTGTACTTCACATCCAGTTCATTCTGTCCGATCGATCCCCTGACCATTTTAAGGTTGGCATCCTTGAGGTCGGCTTCCAGCAAAATGATCTCATTATAGGCTTTGCTGTTTTCTGGCAGGACCCCTTTCATCCGTTTCAAGGCCGGTCCCAGTCCTTCTTCCACAAGAATATTTTTCACTTCGAGCTTCAGCTCATTGATGTCCATCATGCCCAATATACTTTAGAAAAAGTGATTTGACGGCCCGGGGACGTCAAATCACTTGGGATCATTGCGGCCGACGGCCGCAATGATCCCAAACTACTTCGTTTGGAGTATTTAAATTTTGTTCTGTTTTTCGTAGTAAATAAGGGTGGGCCTTTGGTTTTTTGGCCTTTTGGATACTAAAAGTAAGGAAAAAATTGAATAAATGCGCTATTCTTTTTTACCTTCCGACTCCTGCTCTTTCCAATTTAAACCGGTTCCCATGTCTCTTCCGACCCGCACCGACGGCCAACAACTCCTTGAAAACCACGTCAAAGACGAGTACCAGCGCTACCATGCCCGGATGGTCGCTACCGCCATGGAAGGCTATGCCCGGCACTATGGGGAAGACCCCGACCTTTGGTACCTGACCGGCCTGTTGCACGACCTCGATTTCGAGGAATTCCCCGACGAACATCCGGGGATTTCACTCCAATGGTTCGGCGAATGGGGCTACCCCGAAGAGCTCATCCATGCCGTGGAGGTGCATGCCTACGGCTATAACGATTTCAAAACCCTGCCCCGCACCCGCCTGGCTGCCGCTTTACTGGCCTGCGACGAGATCTGCGGCATTTTCTTCGCCTTTCAGAAGGTCAACCCCATCCCCTACCACGAGATGAAGGTCAAGTCGATCAAGAGCCGCCTGAAGGAAAAAGCCTTCGCCGCCAAGATCGACCGGAGCACGATCTACCTGGGCTGCGAGCATCTTGGAGTCGATATCGACGAGCATGTGGGCAATTTGATCCGGTTTTTTGAAGGGCTGAAAAACACCTAAACCCCTAATGGCACGCTTCAATTTAAAAAACCGGATCCAACCACTCACCGTCAACCGCGCAGGTGGAGAGGCCTATATGCAGGACCCGCGCCGGACAGGACGCCGCTTCGGAGGAAGATAAGGCCGAACGCAAGGCCGAAGCCTGGGCCGACCTGATCGCCGCCGACAAGCTGGGCTATTTCGCCCTGTTGCGCAACTTGCGCAATATCGCCGAACAAGCGCCCGAACTGGTGGAGTAGGTGTGCAAGTTGCTGACGGACGAGAAGCGCATCAAACAGTCCCTGGTGCTGCCGTTCCGCTTCATCACGGCCTTCGACGCCGTTAATGAGGCGAACATCGAAGGCAAACGCCAACTGCTGGAAGCACTGAACCAGGCGCTGGAACTGTCGCTCGCCAACGTCCCGGTATTCCCGGGCCGCACGCTGGTGGTGCCCGACGACTCAGGGTCGATGACCTGGGGTCATGGAAAGGATGGCGTCGCCCCGATCCGCATCGGAGCGATCTTCGCCGCCCTGTTGTTCAAGTCGAACAACGCCGACCTGATGCGCTTCTCGGATGACGCCTCTTACGTGAAGGCGTACCACCGGGATTCGGTGGCTACGATCGCCAATGAGCTGGTCAAAAATGCCCGCTCGGCGGGGACGAATTTCCACGCCATCTTCCAGGTGGCTTACCAGGCTTACGACCGGATCATCATCCTGTCGGATATGCAGGGCTGGATGGGATATGCCTCTCCGGCAAAAGACCTGGAGGAATACAAGTGGCGCAAGAAGGTGAACCCGCACATCTACTCCTTCGACTTGCAGGGCTACGGCACGCTGCAGTTCCCGGAGCGCAACGTCTATGCCCTGGCCGGGGTCAGCGACAAGGTGTTCGACCTGATGCGACTGCTGGAGGAAGACCGCCAGGCGTTGGTCAACAGGATCGAATCTGTTGTGTTTTAAATAAAGGACAACGGCCCGGAGAACGAATTCCCCGCGGCCGTTTGCCTTTGGTTAAAAAACCTGCTTTTTTTATCTAAGCATCACCCATTTTTGGGCACAGGTAGGCCCCTGGTTGCTGCTCAATACACAGAAGTAGATGCCGGGTTCCAGTCCGGCGCCGTCAAATGGGATGCGGTACTCCCCGATCCCATACCGCCCGCTCACCGGGGTGGAGATCAGCTGGCCGGTTGCGTCGAAGAGGGAGATGGTTATATCGGAAGACTTGCTTACCGCGAAAGCGATCTCCGTAGTCTGGTCGAATGGGTTTGGAGTGTTGGGAAGCAGGGTGACAGGGTTTTCCAGGGGGTTGGGCGATACCTCACGGGAGGCGCTGAGTATGACAAGTTCCTGGGTAGAGGCCAAAAGGGACGAGCCTGAATTTCCCCCCATAATTAATACAGTGGTATCGCTGGTTCGCACACAACCGAATGCCCGCCGTTCGTATTCCATGTTTCCAAATGTTTCCCAACTGTCTCCCCCAGGTTGCATCGGGGCGTAGCCCTCGATTTTCATGGCCGCAGCGGTGAGCGATTCAATGCCACCGAGGGTAATGATCTTATTGTAAAGTACCGCACTTCCGTGGAGAGCCCTTGGTTTCAGTAAATCTGGAGGATCAGAAACCCATCCGGCAATTGGGTTGTTGAAATCAAACCCCTCCACCGAATTTGTAGCGGCGGAATAGGATTGCAGCCCCCCAATGATAAAGATCTTGTTGGCAACCACTACACTCGTGTGGGTCGCTCTTGGCATAATCAGGGAGTAAGGGAAGGTAGTCCAATTGTTTATTGCCGGGTCATAAATGTATACGGAGCTCTGCATATCGCCCTCCGCGCCTCCGGTGCCTCCGGTAACAAATATCTTCCCATCAGGCGTCGTACAGGCCGACAGTAAAGCCCGGGCCTCGGGCAGATCGGCGATGGTGTCGGCATCGAACCCCGTTTCCGGATAAAAGCGATATACTTTTGAAGTCTCCCAGTTACCATAGGTGCTGGCCCCTCCGATGATATAGATCGCGCTATCGAGGGCCACCGCGGCCATCTCGCACATAGGTTGAGGCAGGGTGTAGTTTGATAAGGTCCATTCGTCCTGATCCTTACTGTACACCTCGATCGTATTCAAGGAGGTAGAAA
Organism: Lewinellaceae bacterium; assembly: GCA_020636275.1. Taxonomy (GTDB): domain Bacteria; phylum Bacteroidota; class Bacteroidia; order Chitinophagales; family Saprospiraceae; genus JADJTT01. The sequence continues at coordinate 213,844 of JACJYD010000004.1, forward strand.
TACTGGTTGCTCCACCGAAAACATAGACCTTTCCATTTTCGGCTGCTACGGCAGGGAAATAGGAACGCCCCTGGTTCATACTGGCCCTGGTTTCCCAATTCCAGGATCCTGGTGTCCACGGCTGCGCCTGACTTGTGATTGAGGCCAGAATGAAGGCTAGCCCAATGACAAAGGGAATACATGTTGCAGGTTTCATAATTCCAAAATTTGGGTTGTGATGAAAAAATTCTATCACTCCAAAAATGGCGTCGCCTGCCTTTCATTTCTGGTACGGGTGTTTCAAAAGCTTGTACAAATAGTACATAATAGATTTGATATGGGCGCGCGCACGCGCCCATATCAAATCTATTAGAGTAAAAATTTATTTCCGCAGCGCCGAAGGCGCCATGCCGAACTCCTTGAAGAAGACCCGGGAGAAATAGGCCGGATCCTTAAACCCCACCTCATAAGCGATCTCGGAAATGTGGAGGTCGGTCTCGGTTAGCAGGGACCTGGCTTTGTTCATCCGGAAAGACCGGACGATATCGGAGGCGGACTGGCCGGTCAGGGCTTTCAGCTTCCGGAACAACTGCACCCGGCTGACGCCCAGTGTTTCGGAAAGTTCGCCTGCATGGAAATCTTCTTCCCCCAAATGGCTTTCGAGGGTGGTCATCAGGGTTTTCAGGAACGCTTCGTCGTGGTTGGAAGGCGCCAGCCTGGGCGCGCCCGACAGAGCCATGGTCCGGTATTTTTCCCGAAGACTATGGCGCAATTCGATCAGCTTTCGCACGCGGGTCAGCAGTTCCCGGCTGTTAAAGGGTTTGGTCACGTAGGCGTCGGCGCCATGCTCCAGGCCCGTGATCGTCGACTCCAGGTCCGCTTTTGCAGTGAGGAGGATGATCGGGATATGGCTTGTCCGAAAGTCGCTTTTCAAGGTCCGGCACAATTCAAACCCGTCTTGCTCCGGCATCATCACATCGCTGATGATCAGGTCGGGTATCCACTCCAGGGCCTTTTCGATGCCTTGCCGCCCGTTGACCGCCACGCCGATCTGGTATTCTCCTTCAAGGATCGATCGAAGGTATTGCACCACGCCGGAATTGTCCTCCACCACCAGGACCTGAGGCCACTCTTGAAGATAAGTCGAGGGAATTGGCTCGCCTGGGAATTCCTCCTGGTAGGATTCCAGTGGAACGGGCACTGCTGCCGGAGCAGGCGGAGCCGTCTGCGTAAAGGGAAGATACACCCGGAACTCAGCGCCTTGCCCCGGAGCGCTTTTTACCAGCAGGTCCCCATCCAGTAATTTGACCAATTCTTTCACCACCGACAAACCGATCCCCGTTCCTTCCGTTTCGGAAAGGGAGCCGGGGTTAGCCTGGTAAAAACGGTCAAAAATGCGGGCCAATTCCCCATCCGAAATCCCTTTTCCATTGTCCTTTACAGACATCCCCCATCTTTTTCCCTTCATTTTCCTTCCAAAAAGGGAAAACCAGGAAGGATCCTCCGTCCAATCGCCCTCCGCGAGGCATACCGAGACCTGGATCTCGCTCCCCGCTGGGGAATGTTTGACGGCATTGGAAAGCAGGTTGCCCAGCAGGGATTCCAGTTTTTCGGGGTCGAAATCCAGTTCCAGTTGGTCGGGTAGATCCGTCAACTGTACCTGGCTGTGTTTTCCCTCCGCCCACCGTTGAAAAGATTCTACCACGTACAAAATGTAAGGAACGACATCCCCGCGGATGAGGTGGACCGGCATCGCGCCGGCTTCGAGTTTGGACAGGCTGAGCATCTGGTTGACCAGGTGAAGCAGCCGGTTGCTATTTTGCCGGATCAGGCTCAGCCCGCTTCGGAAATGATCGGCCGGCCTGGCCTCTATCTGGTCCGCCATGCCCAGGATGACCGTCAGGGGCGTGCGAAATTCGTGCGTGATGTTGGTGTAAAAGCGGGTCTTCATGGCTGCCAGCTCCTGCAACCGGTCCTTTTCTGCCTGTTTAATCCTGGCATTTTGGCCAATCGAATACCGGAGCATAAAAAACACCGCGATCGTAATGACCAGAAAAAATCCGGAAAAAATGATCAACGAATTTCCGGGAGACATGTCTGGATCCGGCGTCAGGTATGGTTGCAGGGCTATCTCAATTATCACCGTAACCACAAAAAATGCAAGGAATGGGGCCGCCCATTTTTTATTTTTCTGAAGTAGTAAAAAATAGATAGGACCGCCCCCCCAGCCGACAAATACCAGGCCTGCGGAAGCGAGTATCCCACCTTGAAGGCAGACTATTGCGAAGGAAAACAAGATGTGGAAAATAGCAGTGGCAAACACAAACCACTCAATACCCCTGCGCAACCATAAGAAAAGAAGGGTCAGGGAAGTAAAATAGCCGAAATAAATACACTGGTAGTAGAACATGTTTTCCAACCCCAAGCCGTACCGCCATTGAAAGGCGCTGGCGGTGGAAAGAAAATTGATGACTACGATCGTCACCAACCAAATCCTTTTGATCACGATGGTTTCCTGGTCGTCACCAGGATAAGACACGATCCGGGTCAGCCAGGCATTGGCTTTTTTGTAGAGGGAATGTGCCATAGGAAGGCATTTAGAGGCCTTTTCAAATGTACGAAAAGGATTGAACCCTCTTCCTTTTTAATTCCTCACCACCTTCACCGGCTTCATCCCATCTGCAATCAGGAAATAAATCCCGTGCGCCAGCCCGCCGATAGAGATCACCGTCTCCCTTCCGCTCAACTGGTACCGGCCAACTTCTTTACCGCACAAATCGACCATCCGCAGCACAACCGGTCGGCTATCCGGTACTTGCACGACGATCTCCTCCCGGGCCGGATTGGGAAAGACTTTTATTACACCCGCTTGAGGCTCCACCACTCCGTTTGCCAAGTCGTTATTGCCGTTGAACGTGGGCGCCTGAATGACGAAATCGCCCGTCCCGTTGGGCCGCCGGGCATAGCCCTTGTCGGTAGTCTGAGCGGAGAAGGCGACCTCATTGGCAATGTTCCCTTCCGGATCGAGCAGAAAGAGGTCTTCGCCGGAAGCCGACAGCTTGAAATTGGCGTGCAGGCCGGATTGCGTGTCGTCCTCGTCGGCCCAAATGATGAGATAGCCGTTACCCGCCAGGGTCGTTCCCGCAGGAAATTGCCATTTCAATAAATTGCTGGGATTGTCGGAGAGGTAATAGCCGCTCAGGTCGATGGGGTCAGCGGAGTTGTTGTACAACTCGATCCAGTCGTCGTATTCGCTGTCGGGATCGGCGATGGTGGCGGTATTGGAAGCCATCAGTTCGTTGATCACGACCTCGCTGTCAATATACGAACCGACGTTTACCCGGTAAATGAAAACATCGTGCTCGGCGCCGGCCGGTTCGAAAGTGACCGTTTTGGGCGTATTGTCGGCGATGGCTTCGATGTAATAGCGCACATAAGTACCGGCCGGGAAACCAGGGATTGTAGCGCCGAACATCCCATCACCCGCCGCGCCGTCGCCGTGCTGGCCATCGTCGTACATCGGTGTTTTCTGGAAAAGGCCCACGAAGTCCGTACCGTAATACAAACGCACCTGGCTGACCCCCATTGCGCCGCTCACGGCAGCCGTCACGACGACCGTTTCGCCTGCATCCGGCGCCTGCCCGCTGACCCCTCCGGCTGCAAAATCGACCGTGCCGACCGTCAGGCCCGTCACGTTGATCTCGGAATTGTTGAGCAGGAAATTCCGGCGGTTGGTGATAAAATTCTTGACAGCTTCTTTTTCGCTGAGAAAGTTATTATAGGTATAGATCTTCTTCGGGTCGTTCTGCACCTCTGCGCCGATCAGGTCCACATAGGCATCGATCTTCGCATGGACATCTGCCGGAACCATGTACTCCTGCAGGATCGTGCGCACATGCGCCAGGTAGCGCTGCCGCAGGGCCGGCACGGCAAACAGCCGGTTCATCAGGGGGAACTTGGTATCGTTCTGGTTGTAGAAGGGACTCCATGAAATTGCGTCCGTTCGCAGGCAGCTGTTCCCGTCGTATTCGAGCGGGATGATCCGGTCGGTTTCGGGTTCCCAGTAAACGTAGTAATCCATGCCGCCTTTCCACACGTAGCTGTCCTCGTCGGTAAAAATGATCTCATGTGCCAGGAACCACAAGGCCTTATCCACGTCGAGATAGTGGATAAGGGAATCCTCCAGCTGGTTGAGCGGAAGGTTATTGAGGTGATCGCAGGCCTGCACCAGATCCTCCCAGGGGTTTTGTTTGGTGGCTTTTTTCAGGGTGTAAAAGGGTTTATACGCTGAAGTGTCGGCTCCCAGGTAGTTGAGCGTGGAATAGCCGGTGCCGAACGGCCCGCCAGGGCCCCCTGGCCCCCCTGGCCCCCCGGAACCCGATTTGATCGCCCGCCAACGGGTGCCCTCGCTGCTGAGGAACCATTCTTCCAAATACTGGCCATTGATCTGCTGGATATTGGCGTAGGGACCCCAGTTTTGCCCGTTGAGGGTCAGCACTACGAAATTGGATTTCAGGGAGGTCGAATAAAACCGTCCCAGGTGGTTGTACAACACCTCCCGAATGGATGAGGGATCTTCGAAGCCGCAATTGAGGTTAAGGGTTTCGTAGCCCATCACGTTCTGGTTGGTCTTCGCGTAGTCCAGGGAGATGTTGAACGACTTTTTCTGGGAAGTATTCATGAAATACGAAGTCGTACCTTTAAAGCGAACGCCCACACTGTCGTAGGTCACTCCATCGACCGTCATCGTGGCCAGGATATCGGTTCCGCTGCTGTAATTGTTTTGCAGCAGGTTCCAGTAGTTGGTTTGGTCAAAATGAAGGTCAATGGTCCGGACGATAGACTCGTCGTAAAAGCCTTCGGTGACGTTATTTCCAAGGATGAGCCGGTGGCCGTCGTCCGAAAAATGCATTTCCTGGGGAAGCGATTGGGCGCTTGTGGCAATACACCAAATCATCAGAAGGAAGAAAAAAGGATATGAGCGCTTCACGGTAAATAGGTTAAGGGTGAAAACCACATAAAACGATACAGTACATAGGGATAGGTGGCAAAATACCATTCCCGGTTGCAGGTTAAAGGTAAAAAACGGCCAGTTGAAGTGGGCCATTCTGGAAAGAATGTCGTCGAAACCGGATGGGGTTGGCCAGAAAAAAAGCCGGCTGGAAAACCAAGCCGGCTCGTTCAAGGGGATTAACCTTTGTCAGTAATATCTTGAGATGGAAGCCATCAACCTTCGCCCCGGAGGTGTTCCAGATCGGTAGTGAGGTGCGTCAATTCCGGGTGATCCACATCGATGTGGGCAAACACGTGTTTTTCGTTGCGCAGGAGGTCTACGAAGCAGTGCATCTTGCTGAAGGGAATGTACAGATCGATCTTTTTCTTACTGTGTTTCCAATGATGTACTTTGGCAGCCGGCACGGGGCTATCGTCTTCGACAAAAAGCAACAGAAGCATGAAACTATCTCCAAAGCAATTGAGTTTACCACGTACTTTCGCCTCCCCCCATTCAGAGGTTTCCTGCGTCCAAAGACAGTAAGTGTATTCTTTTACTTCTGCGTAAATGATGTTTGCCATATTTCAATTCGTTTTTTCGTCATACCGTAGAAGCGGGGTCCTGCCGGCGTCCCACTTTGAAGAACTTCTATTCGGGAACCAATTTCCGGTTTGATCGCCGGAAGCGGGATGATTTTTGTCACCGCGAAAAATGAGTTTTGTCGCTGCAAGTTAATTATCGATACTCCTGGGCAACGCCTCTTCCGGGAAGGGGAATACGATCGTCGAATTCTTCTCTGCGGCGATATTCGACAGGGTTTGATACAGCCGCAATTTGATAGCCGAGGGCGACTGGTCGATCAGTTTGCCGGCTTCCAGGAGCTTTTCGGCGGCCTGTTGTTCCGCAAGCGCCAGAATGATCTGAGCCCGCCGGGAACGTTCGGCTTCTGCCTGGTGGGCCATCGAGCGCTTCATATTTTCGGGCAATTCAATATCTTTAATTTTGACATCAATGATGGAAATGCCCCACTGCATGGTCTCCAATTCGACCATTTTCCGGATCTGCTGCCCCATCTCCTCTCGTTTCGACAGGATCGTATCCAGTTCGACTTTCCCACACACGTCGCGCAAGGCGGCCTGCCCGAGAAGCGTAATGGCGTAGTTGTAGTTCTCCACCTCCAGCACCGCTTTCTCCGGATCTTCGATCTTGTAAAACAGAACGCCATCGATCCTGCAGGGCACGTTGTCCTGGGTCATGACTTCCTGCGATAGAATATTGATGGTAATCACCCGGATATCCACGAACTGAGTAGTTTCTATCCCGGGGATGATCCACCGGAGGCCGGGACGCAGGATCTTGATATATTTTCCAAACCGGAATTTCAAGGCTCTTTTATACTCAAACACAATGCGAATACCGGAGAGCAAAAACAACAGCACAAAGGCGAGAAGGATGGTTAGCGTGGTCATGACAGGATGGTTTTATTTTCCGGAAAATAGGCCTTTTCATACCGAAAATCAATGAGTTCTGTCAGTGTCTCCCCAAATCCGGTGATAGTGGGGTCCGGGGGGAAATATCACCGGATCCGGGGTTGTACGAGGGAAAGGGACGCGGCTACCTTTGCCCTTGTCATCACGCAGATACTTTGATTCACCCAAAATCTAAGAACCATGAAAAAGGAATTATTCACCACTTGTCTCGTAGCCGGTTGTCTCTTGCTTAATGCCCTGCATGCCCAACAAATCCCCTCTTTTGAGGCGATGAAGAAAAATGGGATCACCCTGGACCCCGTATCCATCATAAGCAAAAAAAGGGAACTTCGCCTCAGCTACGACCGTGTGCTCAGCCGGAAAATATCCATGCAATTCGAAATGGGCTTGGGGCTGAAAAATGAAGACCCGGACCTTCCCACTTTTTCCAACGAGGAAGTCAAGTCCGTTTTTACCCGGGAGGCCGACCGGTTTTTGGTCTGGTTCGTGCTCATACCCATCTGGAATACCACTTATTCGAAAGAGGCGCCTCCGGAATGGAAAGAAATACAAACTTCCCAGTATATCCACTCCAACGTTTTCGGCTCGCTGGAATTCAAATTTTTCCTGATCTCCAACCCGAGGACCAAATTGCCCAACGGACTGTACCTGGCTCCTGGTTTAACCATTGGCAAGAAGCGTTATTCCATCTATCGTTATACCCATGGCCAGCGAAACCAGATCGAGGGCTACGATAAAGAAACCGATTCCTGGGGCATCCCCATCATTTTCGGCTCGTATTCCAGCACCTGGACCGAGCGGGTGACCGTCATCGGCTTTGAAAGCCGGACCAGGGAAACGGAATCCAGCGTTTATGGGTATCCCTATGTGCGTGGGGGGTATCAGATCCCTATTGGCCGTTGTCTAACGTTGGACCTAAGCGGACAATTGCTTTTCAAAACGGGAATAGACCCGCTGGCGGAAAAGCCTTCCTTTCCCACTTTCTTTTCCAATCCGTTGAAAAACCGGACCGCTGCTGCTGTCTCGGCGCGGATCGGCTACCGGTTTTAACCCTTACCCACAATGGATAAATCGCTCTACCAATTCTTCGATCTGCTCCGGCTTCCCGTGTAAGCGCTCGCTGAGGTCTTTGTCGTCGTAGCTTTTCAGGACCCGGATAAAGCGGTCGATGGTGCCGGGTGGAAAGATCCCGTCAGCCTCGAAAATACTGCGGTGTTTTTCGAGGCTGGCGGCTGATTCCCAACAGGATTGGGGCAGGTGGTCCAGCCGGTCGAAAATGGCTTTATGGGCTTCGTCAAAAATGTTGACGTTGACATACCAGCGCTCCGCTTTCTCCAATGCCTGTTCGTCGAGCAGGCCGTGCTTGGCGGCTACGAGCATGCCTGCGAGGAGGTGGTACAGGTCGGCCGAGCCGTCGGCAGCCCGGAACTCGACCGTCTGCTTGCCGGGGATGTAGGGGATATCGCCCGTTTGCTGCGGATTGGCATCTTTGATCATGCTCGTCTCGGCCACCCAACCCAGGGGTACCCTTATCAGTACGGAGCGGTTGCTGTCGCCCCAGCAGATCATCGTCGGCGCCTCCTGGTGCGGCACCAGCCGGAGGTAGGAGGTCGGGATCGAGTTGCCGAAGGCCGTGAGCGGAGAGGCAAATTCCAATAGCCCGGCGATCATTTTCCGGGCATCGGCGCTCAGCACGAAATTCTCGATCATTTTATTCTCTCCGTTCTTTTCCAACAACATGTGAATATGCAGCCCGCTGCCGGCATTGCCCACGGCAATCTTCGGGGCAAAGCTGATCTGCACGCCGTAGGCCTGCCCCAGCATGCGCAAGATCCACTTGGCGACGACGAGTTGGTCGACGGCATCCTCCACATCGACCGGCATGAACTCGATCTCGTGCTGCTCGTAAGCATGACCATCCATGGAGAAAAATCCAACCTCGGAGTGACCATATTTGATCTTGCCGCCCGACTGCGCGATCAATTGCATGGCCTCGATGCGAAGGGGTTCCCAATTGGCAAAGGGCGGAGAGGCATGATACCCCTTCTGCTGCGGCGCCGGGTACAGATCGTCTACCTCGCTGCGAATGTAATATTCCAACTCGCCCATCGCCTTAAAGGTGTACCCCGTCTTTGCCTTAAATTCAGCATGCGCCTTGCGCAGGATATGCTCGGGCGCGCTTTCCAGCGGAAGCCCATCGGCCGTATAAAACGAGCACAGGATGTTGAGGGTGGGGATCTGGGCGAACGGATCTACAAAAGCCGTTTTGAACCGCGGGATGACGTACAGGTCGCTGCGTTCGGCATGGATATACGAAAAAAGACTGGAGCCGTCAACCCGTTCGCCCGTCGACAACACGGCATCGATATGCTCTTTGCTGGTGATGACGAAGTTGAGGGTCTTCAACCGCCCGTCTTCGGCCACGTATTTCAGGTTGAGTAGCTCGATCTGCTGTTCATCGATGAATTTCAGCATATCGTCTTTGGTGAATTCGGCAGCCGGCTTACCCAAATGGCGAACCAACTTGTTGGGATTGAGCAATACTTCTCTCTCTGTCATGGGGTGTGGTTTTTTTTGTTAGGGATCGTGAAATTAAGGCCTGAAAGGGAGGAAAAGTGGAAAAATGGGAAAGAAAATTTCAAAATTTCTGGATGGGAGATAGAGGTTAAGACCTGATTTTTTGTCATATATAAAAAACCTAAATCCACTGTGCAAAAATAGCGCGCTGAACAAAACATCCCACCCGGCACATTTCGTTAACAAAGAGAGAGACTTGGAAATGACGGAAAAGTCGGAAGAATATCAGTGGTAATATTTTGCCAGGACCAAAACCGATTCCAATGAAAGACAAATTACTCGAACTCGTAGGCAACGATACCGGCTTCTGTGGTATCACCCCTGGCGGCTATTATTCGCTCCGCACGGGAAGTGGCCGTTACCAGATCATCCGCGTTATCGTCATTGAAGAATGTGGCGTTCACTTTGCCATGTATGGAGAGCCGTTCGAGGAGCCTCCCACCACCATCGATCCCGTTGCATTGAAACAAACCTCCTTCCAAAACATGTCCTTCCGCTGGCATGCCCTTTTTACCATGGGCCCTCAATTCCTGACGGAGGAACCGGTAGATCTGTACGAGCTTTCCTATTACCACAACTGGAAAGAGTGCGACGGCCGGTATTGGGGGGATTAGCAATTTTCAATTACGCGATTTATTGTTTTTGATTCTCCAAGTAATTCAAAATAATAATCCGTGATCGCACCCTAATTGGGGTTTTGTCGGCTGGGCGTTATATGGATTATCGCGGAATTTCTATCTTGAATAAGTGTGCAATATTTTGCCACATCACCACTATTTCTCCACATATAACATGTCTGCATGAAAAACTTACACACTTTTTTCTTCGTTTTTATCAGTTTTTGGGCATTTGCCCAAGGGCCCCAATCCGTCAAGCCGCTGGATTTGGTCCGGGCCCGGCAAGAGAGAACCGTTTCCTTTGAAAAGGTTTCTCCGTTTCAAGCCGTTACCCAAAAGAAAAGTCAACTCACAGAATTGGACAAAAATGCAGCTTTTGATGTATTGGACGTTAACCTTACCAGTCTGCAAAAATTGATCGCGGATGCCCCGGAGCAACTGACCCTAACCGTTCCTTACCCGGCTAAAGGCATCCAGTTTGAGCTTGACCTGGTCCAGGTCGACCTCTTTACTCCTGATTTTCAGGTCACTATGGCTTCTACAGGCCAGGCAGCCACTATAGACCACGGGATCCACTATCGAGGCATCGTCAAAGGAGATGAAAAATCCATTGTCGCCATCAGTATTTGTGGAGAAGAAGTCATGGGGTTGATCGCTATAGATGGCGCCAACCTCGTGCTGGGGAAATTGAGAGGAAGCCAATGGAATAACGAACACGTGATCTATAATGACAAGGAGATCCTTTCCGACCAGCCCTTTGAGTGCGGCACCCTGGATGACGGGATTGGCTACAAGCCCGGATACCTTCAACCTACCCCCAATAGAAACCCTGGCGATTGCATTCGTCTCTATATGGAGGTGGACCACGATATTTATGTGGACAAAGGCGGCGCCGTCCCAACGACAAACTTTGTGACGGGATTGATGAACGAGGTCATTACCATGTATGCCAATGAAAGTATCTCCGCCGTAGTATCCGAAATCTTTTTGTGGGATGTGACAAGTCCATATTCCAGCACGACCAGCACCGGCATGTTGAGCGATTTTCAGAGCTACCGGAACGGTTTTAACGGCGACCTGGCCCAACTGCTCTCTTACCAGGCCAGCGGAGGTATCGCCGCCGGTTTTTCAGGGATCTGCAACGGCAATCCCGATCTGAGTATGAGCTTTGCCAGCATCGATCCGACCTACCTGCAGGTGCCAACCTATAGCTGGTCAGTCATGGTGTGCACCCATGAATTCGGACACCTTTGGGGCTCGCGCCATACCCACGCCTGCGTGTGGAACGGCAACAATACGGCCATTGACGGCTGTGCAGGAAGTACGGAAGGAACTTGTCCCTTACCCGGCTATCCTTCGGAAGGAGGCACGATCATGTCATACTGCCACCTGCAAAGCGTGGGCATCAACTTCAACCTGGGCTTCGGCCCACAGCCCGGTAATGTGATCCGGAATACCGTGAATTTTTCACCCTGCACCCAGCCTTGCGGCGCTCCATCGTACTCCTGCGACGATGGCATCCAGAACGGCCTGGAAACGGGCGTCGACTGCGGCGGTCCGAGTTGCCCACCCTGCCCTTGTACCGGCCAGGATGTGACCCTGACGATCGTGCTCGATAACTACCCGTCTGAAACGACCTGGACGGTCACCAAAGATGGCCTGACCTATGCCCTGGGTGGTCCTTACAGCAGCCCCGGGTCTACCGTAATAGAAACATTTTGCCTAAATGATGACTGCTACGATTTCACCATCTTTGACGCATACGGGGATGGCATCTGCTGCTCATTTGGCAGTGGATCCTATAGCCTGGAGGATGCAGCGGGCAACATTCTGGCTTCCGGCGGGGCTTTTGGCCTTTCCGAAACGACCAATTTCTGTCTGAACAACAACTGTACCCCGGCTACCAGTGAATTCCCTTCCAACCCGCTGACCCATTCGGGCTCGGGCTCTTCCTCTACCTCGGTAGTACTGGGCGGTGTGCATACCAATGTATCCTTCACCATTTCAGGACTGAATGCGGTAACGGGTGGAAAGCCCCAAAACCGGTACACCGAGCAAGTGACGGTGACGTATGAAGATGAAAACGGGAACCTCCAGACCTATGGAACATTTAACACGCCCCAGGCGCCTGTCAGCAGTGTGGATGTCAATCTTCCGGGACAGGTTACGGTGGTTTCCGTATCCCTGACGAACGGAAACGGAGGAGCGCCACCTGTTCAGTTGAGTGTCAACTTCAGCACGATCAATTCCTGTGGCGATAGTACCGGCGGATGTCCGGATTCAGACGGTGACGGGATCTGCGACGCAGATGACCCCTGCAATGCCATTGAATCCGATCCGCTCATTCCCAACCCCCTAACCCACTCGGGCGGAGGTTCCAGTTCTGCGGTCCTTGACTATGGCAACACCGCGCACCAGGAAGTCGCCTTCACCATTTCCGGATTGGATGCAAAGACCAACGGAAACCCGAATAAGACCTACATCGAGATCGTCACAGTGGAATATGACAACGGTACGTCCACCCAGCTTTACGGCACATACAGCGGGCAGGATCAGAGTACGGTAAATGTCGAGATCCTGAATGAGGATGTATACTCGGTCACCGTCACCCTGTCCGACGGTGTACCCAACCCGAGCCAAAACCTGAGTGTGAATTTCAGTCCAGCGTCCTCCTGCATTCCGACGGGAAGCCTTCCGGAAATGCTGTTGGAAGACGAGACCTTCGAACTGGCTGCCAAGTTGTTCCCCAATCCGGTGACAAACCAGTTAATGGTTCAGGTGGAACTTCCGGGAGTGTCGGATGCCCAAATGCGGATCACCGATATTAATGGAACATTGGTGCGACTCCAGGAACTCGAGCCGGCCAAGGGCTTCCAAAGCGTCCGCGTGGATGTTAGCCAGTTGCCTCCTGGCATGTATCTCCTCCACCTCTCAGCCGATGGACAACGGGTGGTCGAGAAGTTTGTGATCATCCGATAAAAAAAGAAAGGGTGGCCAGCCGGCCACCCTTTCTTTTTTTATCGCGTTTAATTGAAGGGGTGACTTAGTCACCCGGTGAAGAAAAATTTTCAAAAATCCGCATAATCTTTTAAATTACAGCCAATTATGACGAAAATTAAAATAATGGACTGAAGGGGTGATTTAGTCACCCCCTCAGTAAAACTACCCTCCATGAAAACGATCTCTTTCCTCCTCCTGGTGTTTATACCCTTCCTTGCTATCGCCCAATCCTGGACCACCTACCCCTACCACGAAGAAGGCGCCGTGCTCTACTTTCCCGAAGATGAGGGCTACCACCCGGCCGAACCGATCGAGTGGTGGTATACCAACGCCCGGGTCACGGGGCAGACCACCGGCACGGACTATTCCTTCATGCTGACCTACTTTTACTATCCTGCTTTTACCTGGCAGGGCTTCCGCATCCTCAACCTGGCCAATGAAGATACCGGCGTGTTTTACGACGAAACGCTCCCGGCCACCTACCCCGTTCTGGCACAAGACCACCTGGAGATCACGGCTAATGTGGGATTCACCGGAAGCACCACGGAAACCTGGGCGACGAAGACCGACGGCCAGGGCAACCTCATCCCCTGGGAATACCACCTCTCGGCCAGCGGAACCTATGGCGCGCTCGAACTCGACTACAAAGCGCTGAAACGCCCCCTCATGGTCGGCGGCACGGGATTCCTCAACCAGGGGGCGAACAATTACACCTACTACTATTCCCAGACATTGGTGGAAGTGACTGGTACGCTGACCTTCGACGGGTTCACCGAACCGGTGAGCGGGATCGCATGGATCGACCGGCAATTCGGCGATTTCAATCCCAATATCGGCGAACCCTATGAATGGTTCAGCCTCCAGTTGTCAAACGGCATGGATATCAACCTTTGGAATGTCTTCACCTTTGAAAACCAGATCCCGGATACGTCGACCTATCGCATTTTTACCGCCTATGTCGACGATTCCACCACGGTGTGGAACAGCGATTTCGGACTCGAAAGGCTGGCGTTCGACTGGTCGGCCGACGGAGAAGTTTGTTACTCCCAGAAATGGCGGTTCACCTCCGATGCGCTCGACCTGGACCTGATCATGACGGTCAACCACCCCGATCAGGAGGTCACCCTTCCCTTCCGGTTTTACGAAGGATCTACGAATATTGAAGGCACTGTGGGCGGGCAGCCGGTCACCGGACAGGGGTTCGCCGAGTTGCTGCACCAGTATGAAAATCCTCAGATCGGCATCCTCGCCCCGCAAGCAGGGAATCCCTGGGACCCCAGCCAGCCCATCAGCTGGTCCCTGCTCAATCCCGACGACGGCAGGGCCGTTTACTACGACGTGGCGGTCAGCAACGACGATAAAACGACCTGGACGACCATCGCCGAAGGTCTCACGGAAACCGAATTTCTCTGGAATGCGACGGGTTGGCCCGGCGATTCCCTCTATTGGTTCCGCATCACCGGGTCATCGATCGACGGTATCCTGAGCGGAACCGCGGAGACGGAAACGGCATTTTCCATCCTCTCCGGCACGGTCGCGCTGCCGGCAGCACCCATCGTCCGGATATTTCCCAATCCGGCTTCGGGCAGGGTTGTCATCCAAAGCGACGAGGGGCAATGGCTCGAGGTCCGATTACACGATGCATCGGGGCAGTTCCTGCGGAAAGTGGCCGGCGTCTCGCCGCTGAAACTGGACCTGCAAAACCTTGCCGAAGGGATCTATTGGCTTTCCATCCAAAATCAACAGGGGATTCGTTGGGAGAAGCTACTTTTGCAGAAAAAATAATTGCCCTTGCAAGCCCTTGCCGACATCCTCCGCTTTGCCACCCTGGGTTGCCTGGCCCTGTTCATTCCCCTGCTGCTCCGTTCGAACGACAGGCGGGAACAGGTTTATACGGCTTCCATGTTGAGCTTTACCATCATTTGTTATTTGTTGGTGGACTGGCCGCCCCTGCAGGGAAATCGGGGCTTCTTCATCCTCCTGCCTTTTGCCTTTTCCATGCCCTTCGTGTTCTGGCTGAGCAGCAGGGCCCTTTTCGACGATCATTTCCGGATAAAAGGCTGGATGGGAGCGAGCATTTTGGGCTATGTGGCCTTGCAGACCGCTCTCTTCTTTTTACAACAATCGGGGAAGGCGCCGGCATCCGGACTGACCTACCACGCCCTTTCCCTCCTGATGGTGGCGCTGGCCATCGTGGAGGCCGGACGCAATCGCGCTGCAGACCTGATCGTATCGAGACAGCGGTTTCGAAACCTGTTCATCATCCTCACCGCCCTGCTGATCGGGCTGACGGTCCTGACGCGGATGTCCTTCCCGGTAGGTGAAACACCCTTGTGGATCGAATTACTGCACCTGGCTTTCATCGCCGGACTTACCTTTTATTTTGCCGTCCGCCTGTTGGCCTTTCAACCGGGTTTTCTCGCTCCGAAAGAAACGCCCGACCAGCCTTCGCCCAAACCCGAGATCGACCGAAGACTCGTCGACCAGTTGCTCCAATTGATGGAAGCAGAAAAATACTACCGCACCGAAGGCCTGACCATTCGCCAGTTGGCCGAAAAAATGGAAGTGAAGGAATACAAACTGCGCCAGACCATTAACCAACACCTCGGCTTCCGCAATTTCAACGATTTCCTCAATTCCTACCGCATCCAGGAGGCCTGCGCGCTGCTCACCGACCCCGGGCGACGCGAATTCACGGTCTTGGAGATCGCTTACGAAATGGGGTACCTGTCCCTGGCCCCCTTCAATAAAGCATTCCGGGAGAACACGGGAATGACGCCCACGGAGTACCGGAAAAAAAATAGTTAAAATCTGGGCCCTGTTTCTGCCCAAAGGGATAAAAAGCTGATCGATTCCGAAATCGATCAGCTTTTTTCAGAAACGAAAAGACCGGAAAAGCCTTTGCCGGTAGGTTTGTGGGGAATCAAAATTCAAACCCATGTTATCCTACTTGCAACCTTCCGACCTGATGGTCCAACTCGTGGCCACCGATTTTTTGCGTTACTTCCTGGCAGCCGGCGCGGCCTATCTCTTTTTTTGGGTGATCTTCTTCGAAAAATGGCAACACCGCGTTATTCAGCGCAAGAAGCTTCAATCCCAAAAAATGTGGATGGAAGTGCGCTATTCCCTGAGCACCCTGGTCATTTTCGCCCTCGTGGGGACGGGTGTGGTGCTCGCCAAAAAGGCCGGCTATACGCTCCTCTATGATGATTTCAGGGAATACGGCTGGATCTGGGCCCTGGCCAGTTTCGCCCTGGCGATCCTCATCCACGATGCCTATTTCTACTGGATGCACCGGCTGATGCACCATCCGAAGATCTTCCGGCACGTGCACCTGGTGCACCACATGTCCACCAATCCATCGCCCTGGGCAGCGTATTCATTCCATCCCATCGAAGCGGTGGTCGAGGCCGGGATCCTTCCCCTGCTCGTTTTTCTCCTTCCCCTGCACACGGGTGTGTTGTTCGTCTTTTTGCTCTACATGATCACCCGTAATGTACTCGGGCACCTGGGTATCGAGTTCCTGCCCAAAGCTTTTGTGCGCATTCCTTTTCTCAAGTTACACACCACCACGACCCACCACGACCTGCACCACAAGGAATCCAGCAGCAATTTCGGGTTGTACTTCACCTGGTGGGATCGCTGGTGCGGCACCGAGCACAAGCGCTACCGGGAAACATTCGAGGAAGTGACGACCAGGGAATCTTAAACGAAAGGTAACGGGAGGGCCAGCCCTCCCGTTACCTTTCGTTTCAAAGGCAGCGTTTTTTGCTAATTTCGCATCCATCAATTATCAAAAAAAACTGTTCCCATGTACAGAATGCTCATTTCCCTCGCCTTTATGGCGCTCTCTCTCACCGCTTCGGCCCAATATTCCGGTCCTCGCCTGTTTTGGGATCTGCCTACTTTCTTTGCCACTGCGCCCAATGTGTCTCAGCTCGAAAACCAGGTCGGGATCGGACTGGGTACGGCCTTTAACGTAGCGACCTTTTGGGGTACCACCCGTCTCGGCACCGGCGCTGCTGTGACGCTCGATCCCAAATCGTCCGATATCGGAAATTCTTTTCAGGTGATCCCCTACGGCTTGCTGGAGGGCGGGTTGGGAATTTACCGCTCCAACGGAAGTCAGTGCAACCAGACCAACCAAAATGCCTTCACCGCCCTGGCCATGCTGGGACTGCGCTATGAATACGACACGCGGTCGCTCAAACCAGCCGGCGAAACAAACACTTACGGGTTGAACTACCTCGTAGGGGTAGAGCTGGGCTATTTTTACATTCGAAACATGTACCGAAATATCGAGTTCGTCCTTCGGGGCAACTATTTCCCCAAAGCAAAAGTGGCCTCCGCAACCGTGGGGTTCAAGTTTTTCATCAATATGCGGGAAACGAGCCGATACCGGTAGATACCCACCGAACGATCGAAAGGGAAGAAGTATGGCATAGAAATTGCAGGTTTTATGTTGGCCAGGCCTGGAAGTCGCCTTTCAGCCGGCATTTTGCCAATTCATAAAATCTGATCAATCCATGCCCATTTCCAAAAGTACCCCAGAAGTCCATCCAGGAGAGTTTTATTCCCTTCAAACCGGAAGTAAGCGGTTTCAGGTAGTCCGGGTGATTGCCGTCGACGAAGGTGGTGTGCACCTCACTCTTTTTCGGTTCAAATTTCCATCCAGGCCCACTCTCCGGGATCTGGAGGCCGTGGTAAAGGATGCCGACGGTCAGGTATTCATGCCTTTCCGCTGGTTTCCCTTCTTTGCTATGGGTCCCAGATACCTTACGGAAGAACCGGTTACCCCCCGGGAGCTCATTGAATATGGTGTCTGGCAACAGGAAGGCGAGGTGTATTGGGGGGATTAAAAATACTGGAATAAGACGGCATCCAGGACAATAAGCGTATTTTTCGGAACGTATGAATGAGCGGACGATTTTGTCGCTTGTTCACGCGTGGAAAATATGTTGCTTATGTCACCATTCCGAACCCTTCGCCTGCTGGCCTTCGGCCTCTTTTCCCTGTTCCTTTTTTCCCAATGTTCGATACACCGGGCAGTGAGCGCCTCCGCGGAGGAAGCCATTGTGGTGCAAAAGGACAGTGTTTTTGACCATATTTACGAACGGAGGCTCGCCGATGCGGATATTCTCCGGCCAAAAGGATTTTTCACGCCGGAACCTACCCTGGACGAGACCCTTTTCTCCACGGTACCGGTTTACTATGCCACGGATCGCCAACCGACGGGCAAACTGGATCCCTACCGGTTTTATTCCGGAAAGCCGGACCGGGCGGGTCTGCACTTTGGAAAATGCATGGTAACCGTTCCCGCCATCCACGAGCTGGGGGAACTGGAGCGTCCGAAATGGTGGACCCTGGAGTTTTCCGAAGATACCAGAAAGCATATGGTGCTCAAGGAGGTCGTCATCCAATCCGAGGCCGATTTTTTCCAGGAACTGCATTTGGCTGGCCTCGCCGCCGACAAGCGGGAAGCCCTGGTTTTCATCCATGGATTCAACGTCTCTTTCGACGAGGCGGCGCTGCGGGCCGCTCAGATCACCTACGACGTGAGCTTCGGAGGGGTTACCCTGCTCTACAGCTGGCCATCCAAGGGAAGTCCGCTGAAATACGGCAAAGACGGCAAGCAAAATGAAGCGACCGAGCCCAATCTGGAATACTTTCTGGAAACCCTGGCCCGGGAGGGCGGGTTCGACAAGATCCATATCGTAGCCCACAGCATGGGCAACCGGGCCCTTACCGCTTCCCTGATCGACCTGGCTCAAAAATCGCCAGACCGGCCCCTGTTCGGACAGATCATCCTGGCCGCTCCCGACGTCGATTCGAAGACCTTCGTACAGGACATCGCACCGCTCATCCATCAAACGGCACAGAATGTGACCCTGTACGCATCTTCGAAAGACAAGGCCCTGCTCCTCTCCGAAAAGATCCACAAATCTCCCCGTGCCGGGGAAGCCGGAAAGAACCTGGTCGTGGTCGATCACATCGAAACCATAGACGCTTCGGATATCGACACCGATTTCCTCGGCCACAGCTATTTTGCCAACACCTGGCTGTTGATCAACGACCTGCACTACCTCATCGACCGCGGCTGGGTAGCGGAAAAGCGGGGATTGAAAGAAACGGATCGGGAAAAGCAAAAGTATTGGGCTTTTTGAAATCAAATTTTCACCGCCTCGGGCGGTGAAAATTTGATTTCAAAAGACTTTATTAGATGCGATTCACCGAACCTTGAATTAAACTAACCCTTCTTCCAAACGATCTTCTTTTGATCGCTTTTCCGGATGGTCTGTATAAACTCCCGGAAGGCCGGATAATCGGAAGCCGGAAATTCGCCTTTATAGCGATCCAGCTGACGGGTAAGCAGGAAGGTTCCCCCATCCTGTATTTGAATATCCAGTTGATATTTTCCGAAAGGGGTATCCAGCAACACGGGGTCGGGTATGCTTTCCGGGATAAATCCTTCCGGGACCGCGATCTCCAGGCTATCGATCATCCGGTAGGGATACCGGAACACCAGGGGCGCCTGCCGGCGAATATCCGGAAGCTTGGGAGCCTGGACGGAAAGCAGGGTGTTCCATTGCACGAAAATGCGGTTCGAAGCGGCCTTGGCGAAACGGGAGACTTGGGCGTCCAGGGTGAACCCGGTTTCAGGGACTTCCTCACCCCGGACCGGTTTCAACTGAAAGTCGGCGATCTGACCGATTCCGGCTTCCAGACGATCGTAGAGCCAGTTCTCCCGCTCCTGGGTAGTAGCCTCGAACAAGCTGAAGAAACCATCGTTTTCGATTTCCAGCCCCGAATAGGTCCGGTCCATCAGCAGGGCGGTAGTCCCTTCCTCGCGAACCACAAGCTGCGCCCGGGTGACCTGCCGGTTCTCGTCCAGGGTATAAACTCTGGACCGGATCAGATGCCCGCCGTGCTCGTCAACCAGTAAGACGTTCCTGTCGGAGGTAAAAGTGCCCAGATAACCGAAGGGCGAATCCTGAGAAGTACATTCCAGCCAGATCGTATCGCCTTCCAGGGGTACGGTCAAAAAAACGTGGTTGAAAGAGGCGCAGGGAAACTCCTCGCGGATAAACGACTGCGCTTGCGCGCCGGCCCGCACCAGGGTGTAGAAGGAAGGAATTTCCAGCACATCGAGTATTGATTTGGTGTAGAAGGTCAACGCCTTGCAATCGCCGTATTTTTTATCGTGGACAAATGACGCCGGGAAGGGCCGCCACCCGCCAATGCCGAGCTGAATGCTCACATAGCGCATGTTTTTCTGCAAATAAGCATAGACCGCCCGGACTTTCTCCCGGTCGGTAGGCAGCCCCCCAAACATCGCTTTGAAGGCGTCTTGTTGGATCCTCGTAAAATCGTCCTGTCCCGAATTCAATGCCCGGATCCAATCGCCAAACGAGGCCCAGGTCTGCATGTCTCCCTCAAAGCCGTCCATCTCAAAGGCCGATGGCGCCGTATACAACACAGGGGCATAATCGGCGAGTCCGCCTGAATATGGTTCACTCTCAAAACCGGACAGATTCGATACTGACCAGCGGTATTCGGTAGCCTCCCCATCCGTACTCACCTCGGGTTCGCCGAGCCGGAAACCCAGGTAGCGAACCGGATCGGGAGTGGCGTTGCTCATGACGAAGGTGGCTTCGGCAAGGCCTTGCTTTTCGGCAGAAACGGGGCTCCATACCGGGTAGAACAAGGATCCATTGTACTCCCTTTCGTAGGTCACCTGAAGGTAGAAGGGCAGGGAAAAAGCCGGAATATCCAGGGATTTTACCCGGGAATCGGAAGCGATCTCCGTTCCGCCCGCCTTCCAGTCCTCAAAATCCTTGAGGGCCCAGGTTTGCAGGTCCCGGCCCAGCAAATCCTGCACGGCCACACTGGCTTTCTTTATTTTCGAAAAGGAATCGTAGGGCAGGTTAAGTGCATTTTCTTCAATAGCAGCCGGGTTGATCAACAATACGGTGTAAGTACGCTCCAGGGTAGCTTTGTTCCGGCTCAGGACGGAATAATGGGTATGGTCTTCCAGAACCACCTGATCGGCGCCCTTCAGGAGGGAATCGGGCACCGGGATAACGGCCACCTGCGCCCGGGCTTGGATGGCCAGCGATAAGCCCAAGAGGAGCAAAACTGGTTTCATAATTTTTTCAGAATGATCCATTCTTCGTTTTTATCCTGCATACGTTGAAAGAATTCCCGCAAAAAGGCGTATTGGTCGGACGAAAAACACGTTTCCTGGAGACGAAAGTCGCTGATGACGCGCAGGGAGCGTTTCGTTTCGTCAAAAATGGGCTGGTAGGAAAACAGGGCTTTATCGTCGAACAGGAGGATCTTTTCGGTTTGGGGTAACTCCACGGTATAACCTTCGGGTACAGTCAGTATATAGATCACCTTACAGGCAAGGCCGTATGGAAAATCCACTACCGAAGAGCGGGTAGCCCGGGTGAAGGGGTTTTTTCCGAAAGCGCCGTATGCAATGGGAGACAAGTAGATCACATCCCCGTCCTCCACTTCCTTGCTCATCGCCAGTTCGTAGCGGGTAGTCCCGGCGGTGGTTTCCCCATCGAAGGCCAACTGCCCGATCGACCATTCCCCCAGATCGCCGGCCAGGTTTTTGGAGAAGGTCTCCGCACCATCCTGTTCGAAGCTGGCTTTACTGTCGAAAGAGGCATAGCCTTTTTCCATGACCTTCATGGTGCATTTTAATTGCCGGTCATCCAATGTGCCCTCGATAAAGGTCACCCGGCTGGAGGCGGCGTCCGTTTTCAGATCGACCCACCCTCCGGTTTCAGACACGAGCCATCCTTTCCCGTTGAGGCAACGGCTGGGCAGGCTGCCGAACGGCATATCGGAAGTGGCATCGGCAAAGCGAAGCTGTTCACCGATCGACACGGCCGCGATCACGTAATTAAAATCTTCAAAATTGGGGTAGGACGGGTGGGGTGTTCCATGGCCGCGCGTGCTCAAAATAACCGGGAACGCCTGTAATCCGAATTGGCGGTAGGCGGCCACCAGCGACAAATTGATGTCGGCAGCCGTTCCCGACTTTTCCCGGAAAGCCTTATTTCCCGCATTTTCGCTGATATAGCTAAACGTTTCGTTCCAGGCAAAATGGCGCTGTAGTTTTTCCAGCAAAAGGGAAGCGATCTCCTCCTGGGTCTTGCCCTCCGCAGGGCTCAGCAACTCTTCGGCAAATTTTCCGTGGTCCAGCTTCAGTCCGAATTTTTCATCCTGCAACAGACGCTTGTTGAAAGTTTCATAGCTATCTGCAAAATTTTGCCTGGTTTCCCCCGGGCGATCAAATGAGATCAGTTGAAATTCGATCCGGCCAGGCAGGTCGACTGTGTTGGCCACGTAGGGCTCTTCTTCCAGAGGCAGGATGTTTGTCCCGGTCAGAACGCGGCGATTGCAGTATACTTCGAACTGGTCTTCACCGCGTTCGACCGCCTTTCCAGGCGTCATTTGTTCCCATTTATAGCGAAAAACCTGGGTAAACCCCTCCTGTTTATCGTTCAGTGAAACTCCTTGGCCCAACTGATTGACCTGATAGTTGAAATATTCCGGGATCGTATACTGCAGCATACTATACTGCACCGGAATATCGTATTGGAATCGCCAGGTGGGCAGGTTGAGCAGAAAATCAGAAACGATCTTGTAATCATATTCGATTATCGAGCCCTCCTGTACATCCGGAAATGTAAAGCCCACTTCGGTCCAGTAGTCGTTGACCCGCGTTTCGTACTTATCCGAATTTTTGAGGCGGGATTTTTCCACCTTACCGTTCACCAGGTTATAGGTAACGCCGCTCAATCCAAGGAGGTATTCGCGATTATTGGTATTTGGGGGATCGTACAGGCGAATCGTCACATTGGCTACATCTTTTCCTGCGGTGTGGAAGATCTTCTTCTTTACCCTTACGTTCATGACCAACTGCCAGCCCTTCTCTCCGTCGAAGGAAAATTCCATAACGCCATCTTCGCCCAGGATCATGGCATGGGCTTCGGGGTAGAAGGCACAGGTACTCATTTTCAGTTCTTCCTCTGAAGCATTCCCAAAGCGAACGGGAGCATTTTGAGAAAAGAGGGGTGCTGTGAAAAACAGAAAGAGGAAAATGAAGGGAGAGTTCTTTTTCATTTTTGTTTTTGTTTGTTATAGAAAAATCCGGCCGGAACCGGATGGAAGCTCAGCTTTTCCTTTTTTCAGCATGAGCGGCTTCCTGTACAAAAATAATGAAAAATACTATCCCCTACCCCACCACAAACCGGTATCCCACCCCCTTTAGCGTGATGATCTCCACTGCAGGGTCTTCCCGGAAATAATCGCGGAGTTTGGTAATATACACATCCAGATTGCGGGAATTGAAAAACGAATCGTCGCCCCAAACCTCCTGCAAAATAACCTTCCGCTCGACCTTTACGTTGCGGTGGCGGGAAAGGATGAGCAGGAGTTCCGTTTCGCGGTGCGAGAGTTTGCGCACCGACTCGCCGTGGTTGAGTTCCAGTTTTTGAGGGCTAAAGCGATATTGCCCCAACACGATCTCATCTTCCTCCATCGCACTGCCCCTGCCCTTCATCAGCTCCAGCAGGTTCTGGATGCGCAGGATGAGCTCCTCCATGCTGAAGGGCTTTTTCAGGTAGTCGTTGCCACCCGAGGCAAAGCCCTGCACCACGTCCTGGGTCTGGTTTTTCGCGGTGAGAAAGAGGATCGGCATATGGGGATCGCGCTCGCGGATCTCCCGGCCCAGGGAAAAACCGTCGCGATTGGGGAGCATGACGTCGAGCACACAGATATCAGGCTGGTGGCGTTCGAAGGCGGGGAGCACCTGGTCGCCATCCGCCACGTGGTGTACCTCGAAGTCGCGGCTCGTCAGGCTTTCCACTACGATCTTGGCCAGGAAAGGTTCGTCTTCTACGTAAAGGACGTTAATCGGCTTCATGTGTACAGGGTATGGTAATGGTAAATTGGGTGCCTGTACCGGGTTTGCTGTCCACCGTGATCGTGCCTCCGTGTTGCCGCACCACGCTGGCTACATAGCTCAGTCCCAGACCATGGCCTTTGACGTTGTGCCTGTCGCCCGTCGGTACGCGGAAGAAAGGAGTAAAGATGCGATTGAGGTATTCCGGGGGAATGCCGATGCCTTCATCGCGGATGGTCAGGATGTATTCCAGGTCCTTTTTCCGCAACTGAATGTGGATCACCGGCTGCCCGGCGCTGTATTTCAGGGCATTGTCGATCAGGTTGTAGACCACGCTGGTGAGGTGGGTCGGATCGGCTTCCAGCGGGAACGACTCCCCTTCCGCCTGAAAATCCACCTGCGCTCCTATTTTTTCAATATGCAATTTCATCGAATGGAGTACCTCTTCGATCTGCTCCTTCCAATCGAAAGAACTGAGCCTGAGTTCGGGTTTCGCATCTTCGAAATGCGACATTTTCAAAACCTTATCGACCAGGATCGACAGGCGGTTCAGCTCGTTTTTTGAAATGTCGAGGTACTCCCGGGTCCGCTCCGGATTCTGCAATGCATTAAAATCACTCAGCGCCTCGATCGCCACCCCAACCGTCGTAATAGGCGTTTTCAATTCGTGGGTGACGTTCCGGATGAAATCGTTTTTCAGTTCGGTGAGGCGTTGTTGCTTTAACAGGTTTTTATACACCACATAAAAAGACAGGAGCACCGAGGCGAAAAGCAGAAAGGCAAACAAGAATTCCGGCGTCATCCTCCGAAGCAAATAGGGCTCGAATTGCCGCATCTCCACGGCGTACGCGACGCCTTTCAACACATCTTCATAGCTGGTGGACCACAACGCCCGGTGTTGGAGCGAATCTTCCTGATCTGCCCGGACCAGCCGGACGTTTTTCGGCAGATCGCTTTTCCCAAAGGCTTTCACCACCGCCGAATCCAGCAGGGGCCACACTTCCACACTATCGAGACGGTAGGGAATGGAATCGACCATTCGCTCGTCGCCGGCAAGGGCTATCACAAAAGCCATCGAACCCCGGATGGGTTTATCGGCTTCCACGGTATCCAAACGGGTCCGGATCGACACCTGCACACTGGAGTCCACCCAATTTTCCTTTTGCTGAAAAAAGAGCACTTTGGTGGAATCGAACTGCCGGTGCACCAAGATCCGTTCCCCATCGACCCGGCAGGAATCACCGCTCAGGCTCATGGCAACGGGATCGACCAGCAACTGCTGAAAAAGCCCATCCTCCATTTCCCGGACCGAACTCAAAAAAAGGAAATTGGTCTGCTCCTTCAAGCGGTCCCGCTCATCTTCGTAGACCATTTGCAGCCAGACGACCAAAAAACCGGCCAGCAGGGCCAGGCTGCCGCCCATCAAGAGCAAAGGGGTCCTATTTTTTCGTAAAAAATTCATTTCCAGCACAAAATTAGGACTTTCCGGAGTGCTCCGCCGCTCTGTTAACCTTTATTAACCTTAAATCAAGGTTGATTAACCTGCATTCGGGCAGAGTGCGGTTATTTTTGTGAAAAAAAAGAAATGAAACGAATCCTCACATGTGCCCTGCTCGTTCTGCCTTTCATGCTGTTTGCCCAAAACCAAGAAGGCCGGATCGTTTACAAAGAATCCATCAAGCTGAACATCCAACTGCCGGAAGGCCAGGAAGAAATGGCTAAAAACCTGCCCACCTCCCAGTCGTTCGACATGATGCTGCGCTTCGATGAAAAGGCTTCCCTGTATGCGAACTATGAATCGGAACCCGGCGCCGGCGATACCGAATGGACCGGCTCGGAAGGCGGCGCCACGATCAAAATGATCATCCAGCGCCCCGAAAATCAGCTCTACAAAGACCTGCAGGAAAAGCGCAAGGTCGAGATGCGCGAATTTATGGGTAAGCGCTTCCTGATCGCCGACGAACTACAGCCTTACCAGTGGAAGATCACCGGCGAGCAGCAAATGATCCTCGACTACCCTTGCATCAAAGCCGTACATGCCGACAGCAACCGCACCGTCGTTGCCTGGTTCACGCCACAGATCCCCGTTTCCACCGGCCCCGATGATTACGGTCAGTTGCCCGGCCTGATCCTGGCCGTCGATGTCGACAACGGGGAGCGAACGGTCACGGCTTCCTCCATCGTATTGGGGGAAGACCAAACCGAATTCCTGGTGGAGCCCACCAAGGGCAAAAAAGTGACCCAGGCCGAATTCGATGAAATTGAAGCCCAGAAAAGAAAAGAGATGGAGGAAGGTGGAGAAGGCGGGATTATGATCAAGATCCGGAATTGAATCATTGCCAAATCAATTTGGCCAACCATTTGACATGAAAACAATCTACTTTATACTGGTTTTATTCCTGCTGGCTCCGGGCATGGTTCTTCATGCCCAGAGCAGCTTTTCCATCACCGGTACCGTGGCCGATTCGACAGGGACCCCGCTGCCCGGCGCTACCGTCATGCTGATGGAACAGGCCGATTCGATGCTGGTATCCTTCGGCATCACGGATAATGGCGGCGCCTTTTCCATTCCAAAAACCAAAAAAGGCGACTACCTGCTACAGATCACCTACGTGGGCTATCAAATGCATAGCCGCCCCCTGGCCCTGATCGAAAATCTGGATCTGGGCCAGGTCCGGCTTGAACCCCAAAGCACCCTGCTGAAAGAGGTATTGGTAAAAGGCGAACACATCCCTATCGCCATCCGGAATGACACCATCGAATACAATGCCACCGCTTTCCAGGTCGAACCCAATGCACCGGTGGAAGATCTGCTCAAAAAACTGCCGGGGGTGGAGGTCGACCGGGCGGGAAACATCAAAGCCCAGGGGGAACAGGTGAATAAGGTGCTGGTCGACGGAAAGGAATTTTTCGGCAACGACCCCAAGATCGCTACCAAGAACCTGCCTGCCGATGCGGTCGACAAAGTACAGGTATTCGATAAAAAATCGGAAATGGCCGAGTTTTCGGGCATCGAGGACGGACAGGAAGACAAAACCATCAATCTGGCCTTGAAGGAAGACAAAAAACAGGGCTATTTCGGAAACGTCAGCGCCGGCTATGGCACCGACGACCGCTACCAGGGCAAAGCCAGCATCAACCGGTTTTCCAAGACCCTGCAGCTCTCCGCGCTCGGTATGCTCAACAACATCAACGAGCAAGGCTTTTCCCTCAACGACTACCTCAATTTCATGGGGGGCATGCAAAATATGATGGCCGGCGGCGGCTCCTTCCGCATTACGCTCGATGGCGACCAGGCGGGCATCCCGCTCGATATCGACCAGCGCTCCGGGATCACGACCACCTCAGCCGGTGGACTGCATACGAACGTCGAATTGAGCGACAAAACCGAGCTCAACGCCAGCTATTTCTACAACCGCATCGGAAACGACCTGCAAAGGGATGTCTTCCGGGAAAACCTGCTGGGCATGAGTGCCTTTTCCACTACTGAAAATACGGATCAGCAGAGCCGCAATACCAATCACCGCTTCAACGCGACCCTGCGGCACGAGATCGACTCCACCCAACGCCTGATCATTCGAGGTGGATTAGGCTACAACGACGCCTTTCTCGAAAATGCACGCCTCAGCCAGACCCTCGGCAGCGAGGGCGCCCTGGAAAACACCAGCCAGAGCAACTTCAGAAGCGATGGAACCAGCCTGAAGGCAGATCTCAACGGCACCTACCTCAAGCGATTCCGCAAAGCGGGCCGCGTCTTTACATCCAACCTCAACTTTGGAAACACCCAAAACGAAAACGCGGGTACCCTCTATTCGGAAAATGCCTTTCTGCCGAATCTACCGAACGGTTTTACCGACACTCTTCATCAACGCCAACGCTCCAACAATGGCCAGTTGGATTACGGCGGCCGCCTTTCCTACACCGAGCCGGTAGGCAAGGGAAAATACCTCGAGGCCAACTACACCCACCAAAATTACAGCAATGAGTTGGCGAAAGATTTCTACGACATCACCCCGGCAGAGGAAGTGTTCAACCAGGCGCTCAGCCGCCATTACACCCGCGACTACAACTACGACCGGGGCGGGCTGAATTTTCGCTACAACCGAAAGAACCTGAACCTGACGCTTGGCGCCGGCCTGCAACACTCCCGCCTGAAAGGCGAACTGATCGAACAGGGGCTACCGATCAAAAAGACCTTTACCAATTTCGTGCCCAGTCTTCGGGGCAATTACGAGTTCACCTCCACCCGCCACATCGAATTCGACTACGAAACCTCTGTCCGCGAGCCCTCGCTGGAGCAGTTGCAACCCATCGTCGACAACAGCGACCCGCTCAACACTTACACCGGCAACCCAGACTTGCGGCCGGAATACAGCCATTCGATCGGCACGCGGTTTATGTCGTTCGACCAATTCTCCAATACCAATATCTTCGCCAACCTCCAGGCGCGCTATACCCGCGACCGGATCACCAACACCCAGACCATCGACTCCCTGTTCCGGCAGCACATCACCCCGGTCAATGTGGATTGGGACTGGGAAGGGGACGGCTATTTTTCCTTTGGCACCGCCCTGCGGTTTATCAAAAGCCGGATCAGTTTCGACGCCGATGCGCGCTACAACCGCAGCCTGGTATTTGTCAACGGGCTTTCCAACATTTCCGATCGCTGGAGCGGCCGGCTGGGGCTGAGCCTGGAAAACAGCAAGAAGAAGTGGCTGGATGCCGTTGTCGGGGTACAATGGGGCTTCAACACCACCCGCCTGTCCGAGAGCGAAGCGCTCAACCAGGATTTCTTCGAACAAACCCTTTATGCCGATGTGACCATCAAGCCCACCAAGAACTGGACGATCGATCAATCCATCGATTATACAGCCTACCGGGGCTCCGCCTTTGCAAATACCGATCTTGGGCCCATTTGGCGGGCTTCCATTACCCGCCGGCTTTGGAAAAACAAGCTGGAGCTCAAACTATCCGCCTTCGACCTGCTCAACCGCAATACGGGCATTTCCCGGAGCAGTCAGTTCAACTACCTGCAGGAAGAGCGCGTCAACGCCCTCGGTCGGTACGTGATGCTGAGCGCCACCTATGCCTTGTCGGGGTTTGGGAGCGAAGGAGGGTTGCAGGTGATCACGAGGAGGAGGTGATATTTGATTTGAATTCGAGTGAAGGGGTGACTTAGTCACCCCTTCACTAGGATTTTTCGACAATGCGCCTTTACTTGCTGAAAATCAATATTTTATTCAATAAATTTATTCTTTTATACTGAAGGGGTGACTAAGTCACCCCTTCAGTTGTACTAATTTCTTTTTTACACTATATTTGTATCATCACCCTTCTTCCGTCCTCCCTTACCTGATTTGGCCCTGCATTATTCAAAATTATGCAACTTGAAACAGGGCTTATTTACCATGTCTTTAACCAAGGAAATAACCGGCAAAAGGTTTTCTACCGAAAAGCACATTACCTCTACTTCTTAGGGAAGATGGAGACCTATCTTAAACCATATGCTGATATTTTATGTTATTGCCTGATGCCTAATCATTTCCACTGGCTCCTTCTCGTTAATACCCTGGAAGCCAAAGTAGAAGAGAATAAGGTCCGAACCCTAAATGATAGTATTGGCATTTTATTGAGATCCTACACCCGAGGCGTTAACAATCAAGAAGGCCACACTGGCTCAATATTTAGAAATGGGACGAAAGCAAAAAACGGAATAATCGATGGAGTGGTTACCATCGATGGGCCAAACGCACAAGACTTCTACAAGCAGGGTAATGAATATGCCCTTCAATGCTTCCGGTACATCCATCAAAATCCTGTAAAAGCAGGCTTAGTTACCCATCCTGAAGACTGGCCCTGGTCATCCGCGCAGGAATACAACTCGGGGGACAACGGATATAATGGAATTTGCAATCTCAACCTTGGGAAAAGG
Source organism: Lewinellaceae bacterium (assembly GCA_020636275.1). GTDB lineage: Bacteria > Bacteroidota > Bacteroidia > Chitinophagales > Saprospiraceae > JADJTT01. The sequence continues at coordinate 243,353 of JACJYD010000004.1, forward strand.
CTTCTTCTTGGCCTTTAGAAATTCTTAGTGAGGGGGTGACTAAGTCACCCCCTCACTAGGCTTTCACCACATTTTACACCTTAGTCGCTGACGATCAAAATCTTAGCACTTAAATTAACTCTATTCGAGTGAAGGGGTGACTAAGTCACCCCTTCACTAAGAATTCACGAATTTCAAGTATTAATGACTGATAATCAATTCTTTAAGACAAAAATCGTCACTATGCAAGTGAAGGGGTGACTTAGTCACCCCTTCACTCATAAAAACCACCCGGTAAACCCCAGCCGGAAGCATCGAAATATCCAGATCTACCTCCCCTCCAATCTCTCCAAAATAGTCTCGCTCCAGAACCATACGTCCCATGGAATCAAAGATAAAGATCCCTCCACGCACCGCCGGTACCTGTACTACAACATAGTCCCCGGCCGGGTTAGGAAACAATGCAAAACCTTCTTCCGCCTGCTCCTCCACCCCGTTGATAACCGGCTCCAGGGCAAAGCCGCTCACTTTCAGCTTTACATAGGCCAGGTTGGCTTCCGCGTATACGTCGAGCCAACCATAAAGAGTGTCCGTGGGCATCAATACACGGAAGCCCATATACCCGGTGAAGTCATTGAGCCATTGGCCGGAGGTAGTTAGCCCCGCAATGCCATAAAAAAAGGCGGCGACCGGCCAACCGAATCCGGCGCTCCAGGTGGAGTCAGGCAGGATCGGATCGTTCAGGACCAGGCGGGTAGCATCGTATCCGGTGGTCATGAGCTCGACATCCGGATTCAGGGAAGAAACGCTGATGACGCTACCTTCAAAATCGGGCACGCTGGCCAGGGTCACCTGAAAAACCAGGTCTTCGACCCCGTCTCCGGTCACATCGAGCGAATCCGTCAATTCGGCAAAGTTGTTGGGCGGATTATCCGGGATCTGCAGATCGATGCTGGTGACGGTGTATTCCAGGTCGCCCAGCACACCGGCCAGGACCTGGGCTTCCAAATAGGATTGCACTCCAAAAAGAAAGGAAAGGCAAAGGATCATTGTTTTCATAGCGGCAGATTTTGGTTTTTATTTGAAATACGGAAGAGAACGCGATTGGACGGCCGATGGCCGTCCAATCGCGTTCTCTTCCGTATAGACCCCTTTGAATCCAAAAACGTTGGGTAAAAAAAGAGGTCTTTGCCAGAATTAGGCAAAGACCTCTTTATAATTTCTTTAAAAGTAGTGATTACCGCTGGATCACGATTTTCTTCGTGATCAGGTGGTCATCCATTTTGATGTGCACCTGGTAAACGCCGGCCGGCAGGTTGCTGGCATCGAGCGGGAAGACCAGGTCGCCGCTCAGCACGCCGTAGTTGCGGAAGGCCACTTCAGCGCCCATGGCGTTGAAGATGCGCAACGACACCTGGCTGGGCGTTTCCAGTTTCAGGCTGACATTGGCGGCATCCGAGAACGGGTTGGGATAGACTTCGGCATACTCGTTGCTGAATTTCTCCTCCGTTCCATTGATGATCTCCGTATCCAGCAGTTCCTGGAAGGTCTGGCTGGTGGCGTTGAGGATGTTGCCGTTCGGGCCGATCAGCAGGGTCACAGCATGCATGTTCGCCGTGTTGTAACTGGAAGGAATGTTGACAGCATCAAAGGTGAAAGTTACGACCTGACCGGCGGTGACCGGAGCGGGCACGCTACCAGCAGCGCCGAAGAACCCACCGACCAGAATACGACCAACGTGATCGTAGACCATCTGCGAAGCCGGTACCGGGTTGGGCAGGCTTTCGTAGCCTCCCATCGGGCCGTTGCCACCACCGGAATAGTAGTTGGCCTGGCTGTAACCGGTCACGCCGTCCTCTACCAACACAACGGCCAGGCGGTGCGTACCGCTCACGGCGCTGGAGAAATTGGCTTGCGAAGTAATCGTCAGATCGCCTGTCGAAGCGTTGTATACACCACCGCTAAGCAGGGTTGCAGGCGGAGCCACCACAATGCGATCGAAGAAACGGCTTTCAATGTCTTCCACGACCCCGAAACCAAAGGCTTCTTCGCGCATGATCTTCATGGTCGGGAAAGCAGTGAGCCCAAGATTATCATCATATTCCGCGACCGTCATCGCATCCCCGTTGTGAACGGCGATGGGAATGAAATAGTCGGGATACATCTCATACATGGCCTCCATAAACACGGCGCCGCGGGGGCACCAACCGCACCAGGTTCCGGTGCCTTCTTCCACGACAACCCGCTTGCCCGGCGCCGGGACAAGTCCCGTCACCGTGATCGATTTCAGGTTGTTATCCGGGTTGCCGTCCTCGGCGAGGCCGTTGACATTATCTACCCAGATCTCAAACGTATTGTCGCCACTCGCCACGGTGTACAGGGCCGAATGGGTATAATCGTAATATTCCAGGGACGGAACGTTCAGACCGATCAGGACATCCTTGTGTTCGTTCGTGCCGTCCGACCAGGTGATGTCCATGCTGGTGAGAGGGTTCAGACCTGTATTGCGAACTTTTCCCGTCACCACTACCTCGTTCCCGACGAGGTTGAGGGTTCTGACGGAAACCGAGCTCATTGCCGCATCCACATCGGGCAGTACGAGCGGAATGTATTCAAAGGATACGTCGTCGACGTAAAATTGGGAAGTACCTCCGGAATAGAGCGGGAACAAGTCCATTGAGGCCACGGAGTTGGTCGCGTTGCTAAAGGAGCCCTGCGATACATCATTGACCAATACGTCCCAGTTGTTCGCGGTCAGGTCGATGTTCACGCTGAGTTTGAACCACTCGCCTAGCGGGAAGGTGCCGGAAATACCCTTGTAGGTAAATGCGCCATCCGGTGTAAACGTCACGTCCAATGCCCAGGTGCTACCCACCGCTACTTCTCCTTGAAGGTTGAAGTAAGCGCCGGTACCCGAAACGACATACATGTACATTTCCAGGTTGAAATTGCCCTCGGTGTATTTGTCCCCGAAAGGCAAAATCACGTCACTCGGTCCACCACCGGTGGAGGTGCTGTACAACTTCAGTGAATTGATACCGCTGTGGGCCTGTTCCGTCGAAATAGGAGCATCGTCGGATCCACCGCCCGTACCGCTCCAGGTGCTCCAATCCGGCGATGAGGCAGCGATCAGATCGCCGGCTGTGTAGGATTCGAAGTCATCGAAAAAGTTGACCTGTGCGGAGAGAATACCAGCACTTAAGAGGCTGATAAAGAGAATGGGTATAATTTTTTTCATACTCAAAAAATTGTTTTTATGTGGTTAAAGACCTAAAGCAGCGTTGAATATACGGAGATTTGGAATAAATAATCACTTTTCCGCTCTTTCCAGTACCTGCGCCCATACCCGGAAGACGTTTTTGGAGCAAATTTTCTCAATATCCCCTTCCTTGTAACCGCGTCTGAGCAGTTCGTGAATGAGGTTTGGATACTGCGATACATCCTTCAAACCCGTGGGCAGGGAATCTCCTACTCCATCGTAATCGGACCCCAAGCCCACATGATCGATACCGGCGATCTGAACGGCGTGATCGATGTGGTCGGCCACTTTTTGTACCGTGGAATAAAGTTTTGGGTTGTCTTTCTGAAACTGCTCGACCAGTTTTTTCCCTTCTTCACTATTTCGGTCCAGTTGGTGTTCGCTCAGCAAATTGCTCAGTTCCACCCGCTTTTCGTTGTTGTATTTGTCCAGTTCTCCATCCAGAAAAGTAGATCCGAAGTTGATCTGGACGACGCCCCCGTTCTTCGCGAGGGCCCGCAACTGGTCGTCGTTCATATTTCGCTCAAAACCCGGGGTGAATACGCGGCAGGAAGAATGGGAAGCGATCACCGGCACATCGGTGATCTCCAACACCTGGTAAAAAGTGGAGTCGGACACGTGCGAAACGTCGACCATGATGCCCGTCCGGTTCATTTCCCGGACCACCTCCCGGCCGAAGGGACTCAAGCCGTTCCAGGTGCGGGTGGTGTCGTAGGAGGAATCACAGATCTGGTTGTCCTTGGCGTGGGTCAGCGTGATATAGCTGATGCCGCGTTTACGAAAATAGGCCACGTTGGCCAGGTCGTTTTCGATGGGCGCTCCGTTTTCCATACCCATCGGCAGGGAGATCAGCCCTTCTTTGAATTGAGCCCGCACTTCTTCCGGGGTGGTCGCGATCCGGAATTTATCGGGGTAAGCCTGGGGAATGCTGCGGATCATATCGATCAGCGAATCGGCAAATTCTTTGGCGCCTCCTTCTGTCTGATAGGATGCCGGCACGAAAATGGACATGAACGGTGCATCCAGTCCTCCTTTTTTGGCGCGCACATAATCGAAATCACCCTGGTCGGTCTCGATGGGGATGCCGATCAGTTCCTTGGTCAGGCGGAAGTTCTGGATCTTCAGGCGAAAGGGCAGATCGACATGGCCGTCGGTAATGATGTATTTATGGGCCAACTCGTCGGCCCGGGCCATCAGCTGCTGGTCATCCTTGCTGGACTGCAAGGTACTACCATGCTTCAATGAACAGCCTATGGTCAGGAAAATGGCGATAAAGGGAATGAAGTACTTCATAAAAAAATAATTTTGGAAACCCTGCGGCCAAAGGTCGCAGGGTTTCCAAAATTATTTTATTCTATTCCAATATTTCTTATCTTTTCTCCATGGAATTTTGGCAAAACCTGGAACTCAACGAAGCCCTGTTCCATACCCTGAAAGAGCTGCTCATCGTCGTCGGCATCGGGTTGCTATTGGGGCTGGAACGGGAATTTACCAAAAGCGGCAACCACCAGGAGCGTTTGTTTGCCGGTATCCGGACATTTGCCATCGTGACGCTGATGGGGTACCTGGCCTTGTACCTGTCCAACCTTTATTCCATCTGGATCTTCATAGCGACTCTCGGGGGGGTCATCGTCATGATCGCCCTGTCGTACCAGCGGACCGGGAAACAGGATTTCGGCACCACTACCGAGTTCGCCCTCCTCATCGCCTATTTGCTGGGGGCCCTGGTTTTCACCGGCAACTACCACCTGGCGGTTTCCATCACCGTCATCGTCACCGCGCTGTTGGCCTTGAAAACCCGGATGCACGACGCGGTGCAGCGGCTATCGCAGCCCGACATCCTCTCCATTCTGATCTTCATCGTCATTACGGCGCTGGTGTTGCCCCTTTTGCCCAACCAGAACTGGGGCCCATACGGCATCCTCAATCTTTACGAGATCTGGCTGATCGTCGTCATATTTGTGACCTTGAACTTCGCGGGCTATTTCCTGACCAAGTTTCTCGACCAGAAAAAATCGACGCTAATGACCGGCATCCTGGGCGGATTTGTGTCGAGCACGGCCACGACCTGGTACTTTTCCCGCCAGAGCGGAAAGAGCGAGGAGGGCGGCGTGATCGAAGCTGCTGCCATTATTCTGGCTTCCTCCATCATGTTTCCGCGTTTGCTGATCTGGTTATTGCTGCTGAATTTCCCGCTTTTTAAATCCATTTGGTGGTTCGTGCTCCTGCTCGGCCTCGTCGGCATCGGGTTCGGCTATTGGATCGCCCGCAAGCAAGACCAGCTGTCCGAAGGGCCGCCCAAAGAGGTGCGCAATCCGATCAACCTGCGGGAGGCTCTCATTTTCGCCCTGATCTACCTGGCCATCCAATTCGTCGTCGGATACGCCAACGCGCATTTCGGGGAAAACGGCGTATATCTCGCTTCCGGTATTTCGGGCATCACCGATATCGACGCCATCACCATTTCCATGGCGAATTTTTCGAAAAGCGGCCTGGCGCAGACCGTCGCCGGCACGGCTATCCTCATCGCCGCATTTGCCAATACCCTGATCAAATTCATCTTCTGCCTGTTCTTCGGCAATAAACGCCTCAAAAGGTATACGAGCATGGTGTTCGTTCCGTTGTTCGCGATCGGTATCGGGTATATTGTTTTCCGGTTGATGGGGTAAATCATTTTTCCGGGGCCGTGACAAACGTCTTCAGCACCTGATTTTCGTCTTGCAAGATGTTGAAGAACTCTTCCAGCGATTCCATGACTTCCTCGCGCGACCGCTTTTCGAGAACCGGATAACCGGTCACGCACTGCAACAGCGCATCCTTCTTTTCGATAAAAAAACGAGCCGTCCGGAGGGCCTCCTCTTTTGTCACGTCCCGGCCCATGAAGTAGCGTTCGGTGACCGATTTTATGGGAAAAATAGCAGCGGGAACTGCGTAGTGGGTATTGACCAGACCGGAATAATCGAAATCGTAGGGAACGGGGAGCACTCTTTCAGAAAAATCCGGAACCTGCAACAGGAGGAGGTTGTGGCGGTTGGGTACCGACCAATCGGTATTGGAGATCATATACTCGAAAAAGACCATTTTCAGGTAAGTATCGCGGTCCAGTACCGTCGACACAATGATCCCGCGGTTCACCATTTCGCAATGGAGCCGGCTTTGGATCTCTTCCTCGTGTTCGAGCAGCAGGGCGTATGAATTGAACCGCTGTTTTGAATCCCGCACCGCCTCCATTTTCACGAGCCGGGTTCGCACGCAAATCGGGTGAATTTGTTCGTAGAGTTTATAGATCAAGGCTTCCCGGAACAGGTAGTCGAGATCTTTTTTGGAGTTTCCACAGGGGAAAACGAATTTGATCTCGTTCAGGGAGTTAAAGCCCTGCTCCCGAAGGTCCCGTTTGGGGATCTTGATCTTCACCGGCGGATAGGTGCAAACTTCTTTTCGAATATTCCCGCGGGTTTTGAGCTTGACATCAAGATCCACCTGTTGTCCGTCGGCCCCGTAATAGGAAAACCGGGCATCCTGGTATGTTTCCGCCATTTTGGTGCGCAACAGGCGCCCCCAGTTGGTATCAATTTTAAGGCTGGGGATGGAGTCCTGTTCCAGTAGAAAATTGAAGATGGAACCAGATGATCCTTCCTGGGCAGGAAGGAAGGAAGCCGGCAAGAGCAGGCAGCCGGCCAGGGTGAGTTGGAGTAGCTTTTTCATAATATTTGAGCACGGTGTAAATTAAATGACTTACGAAATTTGGATGTGCGGGCTGGGCCCGCACAATCAGATTTCATAACACTTTATTTCAATTTGACCTTTTCCCCGGAGAGCAATCCCCTGTAAAATTTCCCCTCCTCGTAGATCAGCACCTCTCCGTCTGTTCCAAGCTGAATAGACGAATCCACTCCAATGACCTTGCGTTTGAACAGGGAGGTGATCTGGGGAAAGGGCGTATGCCCAACGATGATATGCTTTTTGCCCAGTCGATGGAGCAAGGCCTGGGCGCGGACCTTGGAAAAATCATCCCTGAAATACCCCCGGTACCAGAGCGGACCGTCTTCGCCATCCAGCACCCGCAACACGGGGTCCGACTGGATCGATTCTTCCGGCTGATCGATGATGCGCGTCCGGAAATCCGCATTGATCTCTTCGAACGACAATCCCAGGTTCAGGCAGGTCTCTGAAAGGCCGGCGTGCACGAAGACCATATCGTTGATGGTGATGACCACCGGTTTGGAGCGGATCCAGCGCCCCAGGTAGGTATCCGGTCCGAACAACTGCGGGTAGGGTCTTTTGAGCATGACGGTCGTATAGCGGTATTTTTTGTTGACGTAGCGCAGGTCGTTGCCCAGGTTCATCAGCTCGTGATTGCCCAGGATGTAGTGGACCATGCCGCCGGCTTCTTTGGCTTCCTGTTCCAGGTTGTAGACCAACCAAAGGATATCGAGCACATTTTCACCCCGGTCGAAAATGTCGCCGACCACTACCAGATGGCCAGTCCCAAACGCCCAGTGGTTCTGCGGATCGATCACCCCATGGATGCGCAGCAGGTCGACCATCAGTTGGTATTTTCCGTGGATATCGCTGATCGCGACGAGCTTTTTCACGCCCTGGAAGGAGATGACCGTATCGGGTTGAAAGGTCGCTTCGGGATCGAGGAAGGATGGCAAAAAAGAAGACGAGACCTCCGGAGCCAGGAGGAGTTGTTCGCCGGGCAGGAGCGTATCTTCCCGGAGGTTGCCCTCCTGGACCCACCGGGCTACGAGTTGGTCGTCCTGATAGAATACGTAGGGCCCGTCGAAAAAGGAAGAATCTATTTTAAAAAAGGTCTGGGCATGCAACGATGCACCCAGGCAAAGGGTAAAAAAGAGAATGTGAAATTTCATAATTGCTTGAATATACTCAAGAAAAAGTGATTTGACGGCCGCTGGTCGTCAAATCACTTGGGACTAGTGTCAACAAGATAGGGTATTTCCCGAAAATCATAGGGGACTAGTTCTTTTCGGCGTGCCCAACTTCGATGAAACAGCCGATGAGTTTGGCCCTTCAATGCTCCCTTTGTTAAACCAGTTTCCGGAATGCGTTCACTTTTTCGTTCACCCAATCTACCAATAGTTCGAACTGCTGGGTCTGAGGTATTTTTTCCGCAATGGTCTCCATATGCTTCAGGCGTTGTTCAGGCGTTTTGGAGGACACTACTTTTTTTATACCCGAAAGAATGGTATGCTCAATAGAACCGGTCTTTTTCTCTTTTTTCAGGTACGTCAGGTATGCCCGGATCCGGTTGCCGACAAACTCTTCGGCCCCCAGATCGAAGTGGGCCAGGATGAAGTACAACCTTGTGAAGGAGCGAAGGGTGGATTTTGTTTCGAACTTGGACTGATTTTCGATTTCTAAAAACCAGCGGATGGCACCTGACAGGTGTTCCTCCTTTTCGGCCGGATCTTCCATTGCCGCACCGAAATGAGCTACTCCCATGTGGTATTTGTAAGTAAGCACCCGGTCCAGGGCCAGATTTCCGGAATACTTGGCTAAAAATTCGAAAATGGCTTTATCCAGCCGGGAAGCCTGAACGAACTGGCGGAAGCGAAGGTCTACCAATAGTTTGAAATACAAACTATTGTGCAGGAGCCTCACCTGAAGTTTTGGCGAATCGGTCCGGATCTGCTCCATGCGTTCGAACAGGCGCTGAAAATCTTCCCGGGTGGTTTCCTCAACCAATAAGCTGGAACCCAGGTAATTAGCCAACATATTCAGGTAGCGTTCCAAATTTGCGGCACGGACCCGCTCATCCCGGTCGTATAACTCCAATATCTTTCCAACGTGGAATTTGTGCATGCGGTAATTCTGTTCGATCTCAAAATTCATTGCTCTCGTAAAATTGAAAAAGACGAGGCTGTGAAAGGAGGGATTACCGGAAAAGTAGTGCTCGTTTTCCCTGCAAAAAGCCTCAAATTTGTCCATTGCTGCCTTTCTTTTTTCCGGCTTTTCGGTCCGGTGCGCCAAAAAGTAGCGCTCATATAAGGTAATGATCTGCATTTCCATCGAGAGGTGGGAGTGGAGTTCTTCACATACGGCGACCAGGGCGTCGAGCTTTTTCCGCGCCCCTTTGGTTTCAAACCGGCTGATGAGGTTGCGTTCGGTGTGCAGGAATTTGAGATGATCAAAGCCCAGATGATAAATTTGGCAATGCCGTTTTGCCTGGCCTATCAGCTTGAAAGCTTGTTTATTCAGTCCTTTCTCGAGCAGGATCTGAAGTTTTGACCAATATCTGGCCACCTCCAACTGGGCGTTGCCGGATTTGGCGTGGTAGTCGGAAAGTGTATCGAGCAGGATGTTATACAGGTGGTTTTTCCCGAAAGAAAGATTGGCGGCATAGACCGGATTGCTGTGTGCAATTTTTACGCTTTCTTCGTCATAGGTAGTGGAACGGTCGAGAATATCATATAACTCCAGGTAATTTTCCCCGGTCCGCCCCTGCCCGCCCCGGGCTTTCTTCTTGAAATAGCGCTTTTCACCCGGCGTCATGGACTTGAGCAAGTCGAAGAGGAATTCAGATGGCATATTCTAAAATTTTAAACAAGAAAATCCAACTAACTAATTCATTATTAAAAATTTAAAAATATACATCAATCATTTATAAATCAAATTTTTAAAAAAAATTTGCACAAACCCGCTTGTTACGGTTTGGTGGCTTAAATAACTTTGTAAAAATTAAGGGAAAATCCCCCTGATAATCACCCCCTATTTTTATGAGAAAAGTACTTGTTTTTACGGAAGCCATCAGCGGCTCCACAATGATCCGGAAAACGGTGGTGGTAAGTGACACCGTTCAAAATCCGGCAACCGGCGCGGAAGAAGTGACCAATTCGGCCTTTGTAATCATCCTGGATACCGATGGGCTTTTGCACGAGGCCTACGAAATCCAGTTTGACCAGGAGATCCCCGAAGCGGAGCTCACTGATCCCAATATCATTCCCATTCCCGTGCCGGGGCGGCGCAAGGTGCTCCTGAACCTGGAACATCCCGAACAATCGGTATCCGTTCCGGAGTAACCCCGCCGCTTTATCCGTAACCTGTATATCCCAAAAATCCATTTAACGGGTGGCTGCCGCATAGAATGGCGGCCGCCTCTTTTCCATTCGCCAACCCTATTATTTGGTTATTTTAACCAATTGGCGCAGGACGGGGACGTTCTGCGCTTTTTATTTCGCGCCCCCCAAATTCCCCTTCACATACCGCACGATCCTTCTCACCGTCTTGCGGCGGATCTCCAGCTCCAACTCCCGGTTGATCTGTTTGAACACGTATTGGAATTTCAGCGCCAGACTGTCCTTCCGGATTTCGTTCACCCGCAGCAGGAAACTGCCGGGCTCGATGAATTGGTGGTAATCGCGAATGGCTTCGCTCAGCTCGGTTTCCAGCTGTTCGATCGATTGCACGGCCGCCAGACTGACCTCAAACTCGAGGCTCACCCGCCGGATCTGCTTCTTGGTGTAGTTGACGATCTCGCTGGAGAAGACCTTGGTATTGGGGATGAAAATGATGTCGTCGTCCTCATCGAGGAAAGCGATCTTGGTGAGGCTCATGTCGATGATCTTTCCCTTGTGCGTCCCGATCTTGATATAGTCGCCGATCGAGATCTCGTGCTTCGAAAAGCCAATGATGATGCCGGAAATGATCTCGGAAATGTAATCTTTGGAAATGATCGCGATGGCCGCTGCAACAATGCTCAACGATGTGAACAGGGTCTTCGGATCGACCCCGAACAAACCGATCACCAGTGTGAACAAGGCTCCTGCCAACAGCAAATAATAGATATTCTTCAAGGCCAGGATGATGTTGTCGACTTCCGCTTCTTCCATACCCTTCCTGCGGCGGTGCAGCCAGGACAAAGCGATCACCACCAGATCGGCAGAAAGTAGAAATATAAAGAATCCGGAAACCAGGTCGATGGTCTGCAAATTCAGGTCGATGGGACCCAGCCATTGGTGATAATGGAGATCGGAATAGACCAACAATGCGAGGAGCACGATCCGAAGGAAAAGTAGCAAAAGCTTCATAATACGGTCTTTTTATGTACCTGCCTGGACAAAAATAGTACAGGAGTTACGCACTTGCGTGAATAAAAACTTTAAAATGTTTGAATACGCGCTTGGCGTAAGTCCCATATTATTGCCCTGGGGCATCCCGAATTTTAGGGTAGTTGTTTTTGTTACAGCGACGACGCAACGAGGCCCTGCTTTTTGCTTGCGGGAAAGCAACGTACAGCAAGCGTTGCGTTTGTCGCGTCGTAGCGGTATTAGATACTATTGTCAAAATTCGGGAGGACTCCTGTTTTTAATAAAACTTACCCACTCCCTGGGCCTCAAAAGCCCTATTCATAAAGATTGATTGGGAAGGCGTACCTCCGGCATTCTTATTTTGTACCTTCGTCTCTTCAAAAAAAAACACCAATTGGATTCTATGGACTTTTTGGATATTTCCCTGTCCGATCTCGTGGAACTCGGGCGTCAAAAACAAGCGGAATACACGAACGCCAAGCCCTTCCCCAGCATTTATTTCGACAATTTTTTCAATGAAAAGGCCCTGCGGCAGGTCCTGGCCGAGTTTCCGGAACTGGGCCGGGATGGCAAGGACGAGGTGCACTACGCCAACCCCAACGAGGCCAAATACGCCTCCAAGGGCGAGTATAAGTTCGGGCCGCTAACCCGGCAATTCATGCACCTGCTCAATTCCCAACCCTTCCTCGAATTCCTGCAAAACCTCACGGGTATCAAGGAAACCCTCATTCCCGATCCCTACTTTGAAGGGGGCGGCTATCATCAGATCAAACCGGGGGGCTTCCTGAAGGTGCACGTCGACTTCCACAAGCACAAGATGATGGACCTCGACCGGCGCGTAAATGTACTGGTCTATCTGAATGAGGACTGGAAGGAGGAATACGGCGGCCACTTCGAACTATGGGAACGCGATATGAGCCAATGCGTCACCCGCATTGCTCCCCTCTTCAACCGGATGGCGATCTTTTCGACGACCGACTATTCCTGGCACGGCCATCCCGATCCCCTCGCCTGTCCGCCCGACCGCAGCCGGCGCTCCCTGGCCCTCTATTACTACACCAACGGCCGGCCGGCCAGCGATGTGAGCGACGTGCATCGCAAACGCATCACCACGACCTTCGCCGCCCGAAAGGGACAGGACAGCCCCGGCATGACCGCATTCAACAACCTGGTCAATCTCGCGAACGACCTGTTGCCGCCCATTCTCGTAAAAACCATCAAGCGGTTCAGGAAAAATTAATGGATCAATCCCCTTTCACGCAGCGGCAAGACATCCCCATCCGCTGATCGGCTTGCCGGCGAACGACCCGTCCGCCGGTGGGTGCAAACTGAAAATACCAGGCCGACAACCCGTCGACGGGCGTGCCTGTCCAGAAAAACCCGCCTTTGCCGTGGGCCTCGAAGCCGCCAGCCGAGCCCCGCCAGCCACCAAGTGGCGCTTCGAAACCCGTATCGCCACCTTCGATCAAGGAGGCGTTGGCCTTGTAGGCATCGCCGGTGGGGATATCGGTCAACCAGTCGTGGTAACCGCCGAAGGCCTTGGTCAGTTTGACCCACTCCTCATCGGTAGGTAGCCTCCAACCATCGCCCAGCGCTTCACAGGCCTTCTCAGCAGCCGGCCAACGGTAAAGCCGTCCTTCGCTGACGCAATAAGCCTTTTCATCGCTAAAACACCAGGAGTCCTCGACTTCCAGGTCGAGGTTCTGACCCAGCCAGGTGACGCCGTTGACCGTGATCGTACCGTAAACGCGGCCTTCAAAAGAAAAGGCGCCTTTTACCACAACTGTCTCCGAAGAATAAGGAGGTGGGGGGGCTTCTTCATTTTCGGCGGAAGCCGGATCGGAGTTGTTGCATGCTGAAAGAAGCAGCAGAAAAAGAAAACTTAAGTAGATATTGATACGCATCTCCATGGTAGATTTTTTTCAAAGGAAGACAGATACTGGAAGGATTAGGGACTGATCACGGAAATGGTTCCCCGCCATCCCGCCTCCCGTATTTTCTCATCCTGCAAAAGTGTCGATTTTATCACATAAAAATAAACCCCCTTCTCCACCGGTGTTCCATTATAATAACCATCCCAACGGAAATTTGGATCATCGGAGGAAAAAATCAACTGCCCGGCACGGTCAAAGATCTGAATATCCAACGCCAAAAGGGGACATGGAGTATACAATTCAAAGTAATCATTGACGCCGTTCCCGTCCGGAGAGAAGCAATTCGGCAGATAGACCGGGCAAGTGGACTCAGCGGTTTCAGCTGAAAAAAACGCCGCCGCCGCTGGTCCCGGCGCCAGGGTGTCGGAAACGGGCGCCGGCAACTCCCCCCGGATCGTTTCATCCGGATCGTAGACCCTCAGGTCGAACGAATCGAAAAAGTAATAGGCAGTCGGGAAAGTAGTGTTGAAAAAATGCCGGACCAGGGTGTGCCCATCATCTTCAAAATTTCCTACGGTGAAGAACCGGTAGGGTTTGTCCGCTTCAAACGTAAAGCGCAGCTGCCGCCAGGTCATCGAATACAGGACCTCCTGAACCGCCAGTTGCGGCTTCACCAGGATGGGAGTCGCTCCGGTTTGCGCAGGGGGTTCTTCCGAAAAATAGATACCCAGCCCTCCGATCCCATAGCCCCCTGCAGTGCCGGAACCCTGATTTCCATTGGACACAAAAAAGGAAAAGGTATACGTGACGCCGACCTCCAGGGGCTGGGACAGGGACTGGGACAGGTATTCGCGAAAATCCGAATGCCGGGGACTCCAGACCGTAGCGCCCATCACTCCGTCGCCGGACTGAGGTTCGATCGTTCCAAAAGAAGAATGGGGCAAGCGCGCCTGCCCGCTCGCCGCCCGGTGCAGAAAATCGGGCGTGGGCGCCGGGAATCCGCGCCCTTCTCCCACATTGGTCCACCCCTCTGCCTGATACCACTGGCCCGCTCCGTCGGGGAGCTGCCGGTATTGTTCAAATCCCGGATTGGAGACCAGGTTTTGCGTCCAGGCAAGGACCGGGGAAAATACGGCGATCAGAAAAACATAAATTCCCTGACGCCATTTCATGTGATGCATATCCAGTATGTATTTTCAATTGTTCAACTTGCGTCATCCCGAATTTTGAAAAAGCTCAAAAATAAAATGAACCGCGAAGGCGCTAAGAACGCTAAGACATTGGACCTTTACAACTACCTGTGGCGCCAAAGCAGAATGTCTTTGCGTCCTTTGCGTCTTTGCGGTAAATAAACATCAAAGAATCCAAAAATTCGGAATGAGATTCATGTTTTATATTCCTCCAATAGAGGTGCCAACTAAGTTCTCTGACAGAATTAATTTATAAGGACTGTGGCCGGCGGCCGCAGTCCTTATAAGCATATTTCGCCGCCGCCGGCGGCGAAATATGTTTGATTAATTTTGTCGCACTACTTAAGCACAATAGGAATAGGACTTACACACTTTTTAAAAATCTTTCAATACGCAATATGCGTAACTCTTCTGTAACTTTGGCGAAGAACAATACGGCATCAAAGTACGTAAACTCCGGAGAAATTACTAAGTTGCAGGTCCTACAAATCATCGTCCTATGAGAATCCAAATTTTCTTTTCCCTGCTATTCGCAACCCTAGCCATCACGGGCTTTTCCCAAGCCCTGAGCGGCAATTACACCATCGATAAAAACCTCCCCACGGGTGGGGTCAATTTCCAGTCCTTCGGCGATTTTGCTGCCAGTTTGAATGCTAACGGCGTCTCGGGAGACGTCGTCGCGACCGTTGAACCGGGCTCCGGTCCCTACCAGGAACAGGTTGTCTTCAGCAATATTGCAGGCACAGGACCCAACGCCACCATCACCCTGGAGGGCAGCGGAGAGGTCATTACCGCGCTCACCAATACGGACAACCGCCACGTGGTTCGCCTGGCCAATTGCCAGTACTTCACCATAAATAACCTTCATGTTGCCTGGGATCCCACCTCGACCAGCGGGTTCTATGGCATTCACATTTACCAAACCGGCAATCACATCACGATCAGCAATTGCAATGTCGATATGTCGGGGGCGACCAGTACGCTCATCGGCGCCTATATCGCCTCCGGGTCGACCATCAGCATCCTGGAAGGGGGCGATTTTCACGACATCCTCATCACCCAAAACGTATCGACCGGGGGTGGCTATGGCGCTTCCGTCTTTGGCCTGGCCTCGCCATTGGCCACTAACATCGAGATCTCCAATAATGAATTTTACAGCGCCCACTCCAATTCGGTATACATCCGCGAAACGGACGGCGTCCACATTCACCACAATTTCATCGACAAACTCACCTCCCAGGTAACTTCCTGGAACGCCATTCAGATCGCCCAGAACGCCAATATCAATGCCGACATCCACGACAACTACATCCAAATTTCGCAGACGGCTAACGGTACGGCTCCCACCGTCAGGGGGATCTACCTGTTTAACGGCACCGGCCACAAGGTGTACAACAACGTCATTACCAACATTCAGATGCAGTCGAGTGATTTTACCGCTATCGAGGTTCGCACCGGCGCAACGGCCCCGGAGATCTATTTCAACACCATTTCTATTGACAATCCCGAAAATACTTCGGGCGACCTGGCGGGCATCAAAGAGAGCCTGACCAATACAAACAGTATTCTCCGGAATAACGTCATCAGCATGTCCCAACCCTGCACCGGGCTAAAATCAGGCCTGGTGCTGGCCACCAACTCCAACCCGGCGGTCGCATTCGACAGCGACTACAACGACATTTACGTACCAGGAGGGAATGTGGCACAAAAAGGGTCGTTGACCACCATCGTCACCTACCCCACGCTGTCCCAATGGCAGAGCGTGAGCGGACAGGACGGCAACAGTTACGACCTCGACCCGGGTTTTCTGTCCCCCCTCCAGCCCCAACCCACCAACCAGAACCTGAACAATAAAGGCATCCAGATCTCCGGCATTACAATCGATTTCCTGGGGATCAACCGCAACAATCCGCCCGATATGGGGGCGTACGAGTTTGGCGGTTGTCCGCCGCCCAGCGCGCCGGCCCAGGTATTTGGAGAGACGGAACTATGCATCAACACCAGTGGCGCCGTTTACTCGATCGACCCGGTAACAGGCGCTACGGGTTATACCTGGACCGTGCCCAATGGCGCCAGCATCACTTCCGGCCAGGGCACGACGACCATTTCAGTCGACTTCGGCACCCAATCGGGCAACATCGGCGTGGCGGTTGAAGACACCTGCGGATTAGGCGCTCCTGCCTTATTGCCGGTCAGCCTGATCACCGCCCCGGCCACTCCCGGGCCCATCACCGGTCCCGGCGCCGTTTGCGAGGGAACGCCAAGTGTCACCTACACCGTATCAAATGTGCCCGGGGCTACAACCTATACCTGGACGGTGCCCTCCGGCGTGACGATCCAGTCGGGACAAGGCTCCAACATCATCATCCTGCAGATCGGCGAGGCGGATCCCAGTTCGGGCACGATCTCGGTAGTGGCCCAAAACGACTGCGGCAGCAGCGCCCCCTCCAACTACACGCTGCTCGTTTACCCACCCACGACCGTTACGCTCAATATCCCGCAAGACACCGTTTGCCTCAATGCAGCGCCTTTTGCCCTCACGGGCGGCGACCCGGTTGACGGCGAATATTCCGGTCCCGGCGTCGATGCCGGTATGTTTGACCCCATGGCCGCCGGTCTCGGCGCCCACACGATCACACTGACGTACCAGGACGAGTTTGGGTGCACCTATTCCGACACGGACGTGATCGTAGTCGATGCCTGTACCGGCACGAAGGAAGCTGCCGCGCCCAATGTCGGATGGACCCTTTATCCCAACCCCACGACCGGGATCGCGAAGATCCGGGGATTGGGAACGGTCATTCCCCGCATCCGGGTATACAACCGGCTGGGGAGAATGCTTTTGGAAAAAGAAGGGTTGGATCTGGATCTTTCGGCCTATCCGGCCGGGCTGTATTTGATCGAAGTGAATACGGGGCTGGAAACGAGTGTAAAACGCCTGATCCTTCAAAAATAAATGAACCGCAAAGGCGCCAAGGACGCTAAGACATTCGACTTGGGCACAATAGGTAATTTTAAAATCCGATGTCTTAGCGTTCTTTGCGCCTTTGCGGTTAAAAAACATCCCACCAAAGAATCCAAAAATTCGGGATGACTCCTGTTTTCTAAATAAAATCATCCCAGGAGGGTGACAATAATCACCCCCCGGTAAAGACGGAAATCTATAAATTGCCCCACAAATTTTTCACCAAACGCAGACTCAAATGAAAAACATTTTATTTCTGGCTTTCCTGTTCGTATGCTTTTTAGGTATTTCCCAGACTGCCGGCGCGCAAGACTGGCCCGAGTTGAAAACGTTCCACGGTGTCATGTCGCAGACCTTCCACCCGATGCAGGAAGGCGACTTCCAACCCATCCGGGAGCGCAGTGGCGAGATGGCGGCCAAAGCCAAAGCCGTTGCCAAATCGGCTATTCCGGAGGAATATAAAAGCAAGGAGATCCTCGTTGCCGTCAAGCAACTGGCCAAAGACAGCAAGGCATTGGACAAACTGATCAAGAAAAACGGAACGGACGAAGCCATCGGCAAATCCCTGACCGCCCTGCACGATGTGTTCCACCGGATCATGGGCCTGTGCAACGACCACGAAGAACACGAAGGTAACTGATAGAAAAATTGCCAGGCAATACCTAGGCGTTTTATATCCCCCTTTCAGAGGCCGTTCGTAATTGGGGGTCCCGGTTTTGGGATCGTACTCTTACACAACGGCCTTTTCATTTTGACAATAGAGATGCGAGCGAAGTCCGCATCTCTATTTAATTTTTGGAAATGGAGACTCAACCAATAATCGAAAAGACCGTCGCCTTTGTCCAGGCCACCCTGGCCGGCGCCGAGGCCGGTCACGACTGGGCGCACACGCGGCGGGTGTGGAAAAACGCCGAGGCCATCGCCCGGACCGAGGCCGTCGATCCGCTGGTAGTGGCGCTGGGAGCGCTGTTGCACGACATCGCCGACGCCAAATTTCACGAGGGGGATGAAGAAGTGGGGCCACGGATGGCCCGGGCCTTTCTAGAATCCCTCCCGGTCGACGAACCGGTCATTCACCACGTCGAGCAGATCATCCGGAACATCTCCTTCAAGGGAGGCAACTTTGCCGCCGCCTTCCACTCGCCCGAGCTGGCCGTGGTCCAGGATGCCGACCGGCTGGACGCCATCGGCGCCATCGGCATCGCCAGGGCCTTCCACTACGGCGGTTTCCGCAACCGGGAGCTCTACAATCCCGATATCCCGCCCAACCTGAATATGAGCAAAGAGGAATACAAAAAGAGCACCGCGCCCACCATCAACCATTTCTACGAAAAGCTGCTGCTGCTGAAAGACCGCATGCACACCCAAACCGGCCGGCGCATGGCCGAGGACAGGCACCGGTATATGGAGGGTTTTTTGGAGGAGTTTTTGGAGGAGTGGGAAGGGAGGAGGTAGGTGCGGAGGTGGTGAATCCCCCCCGGACTCCAGCCCTATACAAAAAAAATTTTATTTTCGAGGTGATTTCGGTCAGTAAAAGCCGTGCAAAATGTCATTTTCTCGTAAAGACTCCCCCTCTATTTTTAGCCCATCTTTGCGCAGAGCCCTGCGCAAAGCACATTTCACCATTAAGCAACCAATTCTAGCCGTCCATTTTCAAAATATTCTTGCCATGAAAAAATCGAGCTTTCTCTACACCGCTATGGCCTTCTTGGTCATGCTGCTGTTCAGCCAGTGTTTTTACGACACGATCGTTCCCGACCCTATTGAATTACCCGATGAGGTCAGCTTTCAGGCCGACATCCTTCCCATCTTCAATGCCAGCTGCAATATGAGCGGGTGCCACAACACCGGAGGTATTGCGCCGGACCTCTCCGAAGCCAATGCGTTCACTTCCCTGATCGCCGGGAATTACGTGGTGAAAACGGCTCCGGAAACCAGCGTTCTATACCAATGGATGCTGGGCAATGAGGCTATCAACATGCCTCCTTCCGGACCGGATGCTACTTACAATGCACTGGTTTTGCAATGGATCACCGAAGGTGCTTTTAACAATTAAAAACTAAAGACATGACTTCCAATAAATTTTTCCCGTCCAAATTGCAGCATGTCATCATGCTGATCGTCTTTGTGCTCTCCTCCAGCATAGTATTCGCTCAAAAGGATGCCGACGTAAGCGCTATTCCTATTCTCAGCAGGGGCGTCCAGCGGGTTGGTAACACCTTTGAGAGCGTATGGCTCATCGACAATCAAACTACTCAAGTACCGCTCATCGGGGTCGCCGAATTGGATATTTTGCACCGCTTTGGTACCGTCGTTAACGGATACAGCGACTTTTTCGGCTTATATGCGCCCTCCAATATCCGGATCGGGCTCAGCTATGTGCCCATCAAAAACCTGCAGATCGGATTTGGATTTACGAAAGAACGCATGCTCTGGGACTATTTTGCCAAATACGCTCTTCTCCGCGAGAAAAACCAGGGCGGCAACTCCCCCGTTAGCCTGACCTACTTCGTAAATATGGGCCTGGATACGCGTCCAAAAGACAACTTCAAACACGTTCAAAACCGCTACAGCTTTTTCCACCAGCTGATGGTGTCCCGGAAACTCACCCGGGATCTATCCCTGCAGGCGCATGTCAGCTTATCTCACTTCAACACCGTACCGGGCATCCTGGACGATAAAGGAGAAGTGGTAGCTCAAATGAAGCACGACCACATTGCTGTAGGCGCGCTGGGACGCTGGAAGTTATCCGATGCGTTTGCCCTCATTGCCAATTTCGACATGCCCATTACGCAACATCCGACCAATAACCCGAAGCCGAACATCAGCGGCGGGATTGAGATCGCGACCCCATTGCATACCTTCCAGGTATACCTGGGCAATTTCAAATGGCTGGTGCCGCAATACAACAACGTATTCAACCAGAATGACTTCTCAAAAGGCCAATTTGTGATCGGCTTCAACGTGACCCGCCTTCTGGATATGCAGGAAGAAGACCTGCTGGATATGATGTTCCACCGCAAATCAAAAATGAACCTCGAAGAAGGAGGACACCACTAATCTTCTTTTCGATTGTTAATAAGGGGAGCACCGGTTGCAGCTGGTGCTCCTCTTTCTGTAAACACAACACCCATGCCAACCAAAGCTTTCCAGGACCACTACCCCGACGATTCCGCCCACTGCTACGGCTGCGGCTACCTCAACCCTCACGGACACCAACTCAAAAGCTATTGGGATGGGGACGAAACGATCGCGGAATACACGCCCAAGTCCTACCATACGGCTTTCCCCGGGTATGTCTATGGCGGACTCATCGCCTCCCTCATCGATTGCCACGGCACAGGTAGCGCCGCCGCTGCCATGGCCCGCGCGCAGAACCGCGCGATCGACAGCGACCCGCCGCTGCGCTTTGTGACGGCTGCCCTGAAAGTTGACTACCTCCGCCCTACCCCCCTCGGCCCGCCGCTGAAATTGCGCGGGACCATCGCCGAAGTGAAAGGCCGTAAAGTGGTTGTGCAGATCACCCTGTCCGCCAATGACGAGGTCTGTGCCAAAGGGGAAGTAGTAGCGATCCTGGTGCCGGATAAAATGGTACAGCCCGACCTGTAAGGGCCTGTAAGGGCGAAACCCGTAAGGGCGAAATATCTTTCGCCCCCCCCTCAGCCAATGCCTCACACCAACCTAAAAATGCACCTTCTCCGAAAACCGGCCCCCGGTATCCAGCCGGCAGGTCACGACATATAGCCCTCGCCAGTTTTCGCCGGGCAGGAACAACTCCTGCGCCGGACCGGTCCGGGAAGCGATACGCCGTCCCGCCAGGTCGTAAAGGATCAACTCCTCGATTTCCCCCTTCGCCGCACGGGCCCAAACGCCTTCCGAAGTCCAGGTCAGGGTCACCGGAGCTGCCGGCACTGCCTCCTCCGCACCGCTGATGGGAGGGACGCAGGCTCCATAAAGGGTAAAAGGTATGGACATAACCGGAGCGCCCTGGTCGAACGGGCCGGTCAGAGAGGAAGCCCAATATTGGGACCTCGGCTCGAAAAGCATAAAATAGGGCTGCCCGGCTACGGGATTATCGTCGGTAGAAATGGAAAGGGTATAATCCCCGGGAGGCAGACACAGCGTGTCCTGGAATTGCTGCACGGTATCTTCGAGTGAAAAATCTTTGGCTACTTGCACCGCCCCTGCCTGATCCTTTACTGAATATGTAAAAAAACCATTGGTCAGCGCACCGCCCAGGTTCGAGAAGTCAAAAATGAGGGTGTCGCAGTCCGTGCCCGGACAAAGAGGCTCGAAAATGTCGAATGTGCAGGCCAGATCGGTGTAGAATCCCGTCCACAACTCCAGCGTGCCCTGAAAGGTATCCGAGGTGATCTGAGCATCGGGATATACCCCCAGGACAGCGATGTGAAAGGTTCCGATCCCGAAAAAGTTGACCACCTCTTTGGCAACGGTGTCGCCATTGGTATCGTAGAGGATAAAGCCCGGATAGTCAAAAATACTGGGGCTGTCGTTGGTCACTTCCACCACCAGTTCCGCATTCGAAAAGGCGTCGTAGCGGATATCCTGGACCGTGACCAGGTCGCAGGGAGATTGGGCGGCCACCCCGGCGCCCAGGGCCAGGAAGAAAAACAGGTAGATTGTCTTCATAGTTTAAAAGTAAGTGTTTTGTTTCAAAGCTCCTTTTAACAGCGGTTATTCCTGATTTTTGCCGCTGCGATCTCACCGGCAATTGTTCAGTTGTTATCGATGATAGATTTTCGGTAATCGGTTGGGGCCGTCAAATCACTTGGGATTATAACGGCCGACGATCGCAATGATCCCAAACCGCTTCGTTTTGAGTATAGCGATTAATCTTAACGAAACCTCAATTTCTCAATACCTCAAACTCCTCCTCCCGCCAATAATAATCCCCTTCCCCATCAACCCCCCGGATGATGATCGAATAGGCCGACTCCTCGTCGGAGGTATAAAAGCTGACCGTCTTGGCGGTTTGATCAAGCACCACGCGGGGATCCCAGTACAACACGGTCCGGAAATCGGGAGTGCGGCTGGTCCGGGACTCCGGGGTGTCGTATTTCACCTGCGGAAATTCGAGGGGTATATCCCGGGTCTGATAATTGAGGAATACCGTCGACTCCGGGAATCGCATTCCCGCAAAATCTGAAGTGGTGGTTTTTACCAGAATAACGGAGGAAATGTTATGTGACCCCAAAATGTAGGGTTCGTTTATGACATCGATCCGGTAGACCAGGGCCGGATTGATCTGCATCAGGGCGTCGAGGTCGAAAACGGGCAGGTTGTCGATCAATACCAGGGGGTCTTCTTCGAATTTTGTCTCCTCCTTATTGAGCACCCAAAGCGCAAAATGCTTCTTCTTTTTTTTCACACTGACGAATGGGACGATCTCTTTGAATACCTCTTCCATGGTGGGCAAGGGAATAAAATCACTCAAAGTGACAGATACCGTCGGTTGGGCAAAATAAGCGGAGATCGGCCGGGGAAACCGCGCACTGTCGGGCCGGACAGCGGTATATTTCTTCTGCAATTGATAATCGAGATACAGCGCTTCCAGCACCTTCCTTTGGCTGGAGTCCGGCGCCGTTTCCACCGTGGGAAATGTGGCGTACCGATTCGAAAAATCCGTATTCACGAGGATCTTGTGCCGCACCGAATCGCTTAGGGGTTTGGAAGAAATAAAGACTTTCTGCCTGCCGCTCAAATGGTCCAAGGGAAAGACGAATGTACCATCCTCCCCACTCCGGTAAATATGCAACTGCTGCAGGTCCTTATCGACAATAGATACATAGATCAACCCGTCCCGGATCGGCTGGCTTGAAGCGCTGTCCAGCAAGATCCCCGAAAGGCTGACATCCCGAATATCGGGCAAACGACCGGGGTTCAGATCGCCGTAAGCTTCTTCTTTCGGCAGGCTCGCGGGCTGTAACGGCGACCGGCCCTCAAGGGTTCCCCGCTTGACGACCGCAATGGCGGCATCCAAAGGCCCATCCGGGCAGGCTATGGAAAACGAGACCTTTTCCCGGGGGGCATACCGGTCTTTCAATCCCCTGATCTCTAGTGTTTCTCCGGCCTTTGCCCCCTTTTTATCCGCCGATGTTTGCCAGGAAAGCAGCGGGTTGGGAAGTGGCGATGCGGGATTGATAATGGTCAATTCGAGGGTGGTATAGTATTCGGGCGGCAGGTTCCGCTGCCAGTTGGTGTATGCCCGCAATTGGTAGTTCCTGCTGGGTATCCCCTCCGGGATCCGGAGGGCGCCGGAAGCGCGTCCGTCCTGGATTGGGATCTTGCCCTGGGCGACAGGATTTTCCCCGTCCAATAGCTCGACCAGCAGGATTTTGCTGAATTCCCGCGTTGCGGGCTTTCCATCCAGAGAATACCAGGCACTCAGCCAAATGATATCCCCGGCAATGTAAATATCGCGGTCGGTTGCGATAGCGATGGATTCCTCTCCTGCCGGAATTTGGGCGAATGCGGAACCGGCGATGACCAGAAAAAAAAAGAGTACGGTGAATCTTCTCATAAAAAAAGGATCAATCAACCCAAAAATCCGGTCTTTCGAGCGACGCACCCCTCAACCGGCAATCCACACAGATCGGAGCCGGAACCCCGAGGATGCCTTCCGGCGAGGTAGAGAGGTAAATGGGCCAGCGCGAAGGCCAGGTTCGGGGAAGGGTCTGCATATACTGGATCTCGAAATCTCCGATCGTACAGATACTGAAATGAAAAGCCACACCAGAGGGCGGATCCACAAATATTCTTTTTTCGGTATAACCGGCTGCCATGAAATAGCCCAGCACCGCCTCTCCGGGGTCCTGGATATTGACCATATTCCCGCGGATCTGAAAGGGCTGGGTGGTATATAAAGCGCCGAATCCGGTGTTTTGCTTTTGAATATTATTCCAAAAGACGTAGGCCTCCTTGCTGATGGAGTACTGTCTCGTCAGCAAACTGTAACGCAAATACAGATCCCGGCCTTCCGTATCCACATAACGGAGGGGGTAACCCTGAATTCGCGGAATTTCGAGTCTCGAGGCATCGAACGCCAAAATATCCTGTATCTCCGTGGTTTTGTAGCAGGTAAACAAAGAATCGGGATCCGGAAATGGATAAATGTGTCCGGCGTAATAATAGGGGATCAGCAAGTCGGAATTAAGCTTGTAGGTCTCGGTCAGTTTCCACAGGAAATAGGCGTTGCCTTCATTTTGAATGGTAGTTTCGAGGTAAAACTGGTACCCCTGAAGGTCGTAGGCATATTTCGGATCCGACCTGCTTTCGACCACGGCATAGACCGTATCGATCGGCTCCGGAGGCAGGATCGTTTCGTAGGAAGATTCGTACGCCTGACCATCGGGTGTAGTGACCGAGATCTTGTAGCTGTGCCCGACAACGCCCTGTATCCCCGCAACACTCGTCGAGTAGGTTCCGGGAGCAATTTCCTCCAGAAACTCCTGGGTTCCGCCTTGCTCGGAGAGGACCACACTGGCGCCCTCCAGGGGTTTTTGAAGGGAACTTTCCAAGCCGGGAGTGGTTGATATTTTCACCGTATAAGGGCCGGGGGCATTGGTAATGGTCCCTTCGATGACCAGCAGGTTCTCGCTGTCCTTCCATTCGGGCTCGTAAGGATCGATGCATTGAACAGGCAGCAGCACCAAAAGCAGGTAAAACGCAATGCGGTCATTCCTCATAACTGCCTAATTTGAAGTGGTATGAAACGGAAAAGATCGGAGCTCCAAATATGGATAATTTGTAGCCTTTTATCCGGTTTTCCAAATTGATGAAATAGACGGAGTAGGCGTTCCTCCGGCCAACCAGATTGTATACCGAAAAGATCCAGGTGCCGTGCATGAATTTTTTGGCCGAGAGGTTTCCCTCGAATTTGGCCGACAGGTCGAACCGCACATAATCGGGAATCCGGTATTCATTTCGCCTCGAATAATGAATGATCTGGTAGTTATCCAAAAAATAGGCGCCGGCCGGCAGGGTGATGGGGCGGCCGGTGGAATAGACAAAATTGAACGACAATTCAAACCGCCGGGTGAAGCGGTAATTGGTCACCAGGTTGATCGAATGGGGCTTGTCGTAGTTGGAAGGATAGGGTTCTCCAAAATTGACCTGTTCACCCGTATCTTCCTTGTTGACCAGCACGCTGGTCCTTGAATAGGTGTAATTCAACCAACCGTTCAGGTTGCCCCGTGGTTTTTTCAACATCAATTCCAATCCGTATGCATTCAGCCGGCCAGGCAATACGTCCCACTCGGGCACTTCGCTGATCAGCAAATTGGCCCCGTCCCGAAACTCCACCTGGTTAGCCACTTTTTTGTAATAAGCCTCGGCCGAAAGTTCGATCCGCTCATTCAACAGGTTGGAGTACAGGCCCAGTGAAAATTGATCGCCGGCCATGGGCTTGATGTGCGGATCGACCAGCTTCCATCGGTCGGAAGGGGTCAGCGCAATGGTGTTGGATAGCAGGAAGAGGTATTGATGCAGCCGGTTGTAGGAGCATTTCAGCGACAGCCGGGGATTGATCTTCAGCCGGGAGGCCAGGCGCAGATCCGGATTAAAATACGTGACGATATTCGCATTTTTGGCATAGCTCAGGGTATCGGTAATAAATGGTTCGGCAAACGGCTGTCCGGCTTCGTATTCAAACACTTCTCCCGGTCCGAGGTAGTTGAAGAGATTGAACCGGATCCCGGCATTTACGCTCCAGGCTGGACTTACGGTCCATTCCCCCTGGGCGAAAAGAGCGGATTCCAGTCCTCTTTCATCGCCCAACTCCAGTTTTTTGATCTGGCTTTTGGGGCCGAGGGGCGCAATAGAGCCCTTGCTCAAGCGGTACAAGTTGGTATTCAGGCCGAGCACCAGGTGCAGGCGATTGGCGGGGCGCAGGGTCAGGGACGCATTTGCGGCATTGTGCTCCAGGCTGTTGTTTTGCCGATAGGCGGCGATACTCAGCTGCTCGTCCTCATTGACCGAGTTATAACTGGCATGGACCAGGTCGATATCCAGGCTGTGTTTGTCCTTGAAAAACCGCTTCCAATTCAGGGAAGCGCCCTTGTTTTCGTAAGCGTAGTTGAAATTGCCGGCCAGGCGGGTATCGTCCGTGCTGTAATAGCCCAGCACCTTCAGCTGGTTCTTTTCATTCAATTCGACCGATACATTGCCAAGCAGGTCGGCAAAGCGGCCGCTGCTTTTCTTGATATTCTCATCCGGCACGAGCTGAAGGATCCAGTCGGAATAGGTGGAGCGGTAGCTGAGCAGGTAGCTCGCCTTTTCTTTTACAATAGGCCCTTCCACCAGGATATTTCCGGTGATCGGGCTGATGCCGCCCCGGGCGGAAAACTTTTTCCGGTTGCCGGTTTTGGACTGCACTTCCAGGATGGAAGCCAGCCTGCCGCCGTAATTGGCCGGAATATTGCTCTTCAGAATGGAAAAATCCTGGATGGCATCCGAGTTGAACACCGAAAAGAAACCCAGGAAGTGAGCGGTGTTGTAAATGGGGATATTGTCCAAAAAAAAGAGGTTTTGATCAGCGGGGCTGCCCCGCACGTTGAACCCGGAAGTGCCTTCGCCGACGCTCTGCACGCCGGGCAACAACTGGGCGACTTTCAGCAGATCGCCCTCCCCCAACACCATCGGGATAGAGCGGACATCCTTGGCGGCGAGCTTCTCGAACCCCATCTGCGCCCCCGATACGTTGTTGTAGGGATCGGACCGCACGACCACGCTATTGAGCAAAAACGCCTTTGAGGTCAAGGCCAGGTCGAGTTTTCCGGAGGACAGTACCGTAAGCTCGAATCGCTTCAACTCGTGATTCATATTGCTCACCTCCACCGTGTAAACGCCTTTCTTCAATTGGATGCTGTAAAATCCCGATTCATCGGTAGCGGTACCGGCCCCGCTTTGCGTGACCAGGAAGGCCGCTCCGATTATGGGGGTGCCGTCGGCCGCATCCGTGATGAACCCGCTGACGGTCGACCGTTGTTCCCTGGCCCCGTCCTTTTCATTGCCCACGGTTATGGCCTTGCCGACAAATTCGTTGCTCGTTTCGAGAAAGCGTCCCGCTCCGTTTTGGTCCTCCGTCCGGGCCGTATCTCCTGCTGGCTTTTGTGCAAAAAAACCGGCACTCAGGCGGGTTTCGACCGGTTCTCCTTTTTCGAAAAATAAATTTCCGTGCCGATCGGCGGAAAAAGAAATATCCGAATCCGCGAGATAATCCGTCAGGACCTCGAACAGGCGAGCTTCCGCTTGTTGAAAATGGATCCTTTTCTCTTCGTTAAAAAGGTCTTCCCGGTAAAAAAAATGCAAGGGGTAATTATCCTCCACCCTTTTTACGAAAGCGGTCCAGGTCAGGCCTTCGTATTTTTCCGAAGAAAGCAGGGGATTGGATTGGGAAAAAAGAGAGGTGGCGAAAAAGAGCATCGGCAGGAAGGCCGCTAAACAGGTTATGCAAAAGCCCGGACTCTTTGCGTTCTTTGCGCCTTTTCGATTATCATTTCCAGCCATTTCAGTCCATATTTTCATAAAACCCATTGCAAAAATCAGCTGCTTGTCTAAGTTGTTCCACATGGGCCTTCTTCCAGTGGATCCTGTTTTTGTGGAGGTATCTTTTGATGTCTTTTCTATGCGCGGGAAAATAGTCCAGCCATTGTTTTTTCCGGGTCACCTCGGTAAATGCACCGTCTTTCAGCAGCAGGAGGCGGGTCGGTTTATTCAAAAAAACGCCATGGGGGTGCAAATGGCTGATGTCGGGGTTGAAGAGTTTTTCATGGCTGGCGAAGAGGCTGAATTTTCCTTCAAAAACCTTCTCCAGGTACTGCCGGCCCGCAAAATTTGGGGGAAGGGTATGCGCATGCACAAAGTGCCGGTCCCCGATCCGGAAAGAATCGACCAGGTTGTGGTTTACCACGATGTGGCCGATCCAGGGCATCGGCTTGCTCACGTCGAGGATCAGTTCGTCCTGCTCGGCATTGTAGTTGATCAGCGCCTGGTCAAATTTTTCGCCTTTGACGTATACCACCCCCGGCGAGAAAGTCGCCTCCGGAAAAAAGGGATGTCCGATGGCCCGTGGATGCGGGTTGGCGTAGATCCTCCCGTTCACGAGCAAGTCGTTGAGACCGTAGAGCGAGTCGGCCACCTGCTGTACACCGGGTAGATCGGGCTCCTGACTATGGGCGTGCGGTTGAAGAACCACCACTGCGAGCAGGAGCGTCGGTAGTATTCGGGATGCCCTCATGGGAGCTAAGCTAGCCTTTTTTGGATTAATTCGGATGTTTTCTTCACATCTTCCCGCCTTCCAATTCCTTCACCAACCTGTCCGTCTTATACACCCACTTCAGCGCCTCGATCAAGCCCCAGGCATCGGTAGCGATCGCCCGGTTGACCTCGGGGATGAAGCCGTAATTGCCGGCGAGACTTTCCAGGTTGCCGTCGTGCACCAGGCCGACCACCTCCGCATTCCGGTTGATCACGGCGCTGCCCGAATTGCCGCCCACGATATCGTTGTCGGAGACGAAGCAAATGGGAAGGGACAGATCAAGGCCGGGGGCCGGGGTTCTCCAGCGCTCGTGCAAGCCCCAGGGGTAGGTCTTGTTGAAGGAATAGTAGCGGTCCCACAAGCCGTAGTACGTGGTCTTGGCCGGCGCCAGGGTACCGTTGTACTCATAGCCTTTGATGCGGCCGTCCGAGATGCGCAGCGAGCTCGTCGCATCAGGCGGCATAGCCGTGCCGAACGCAGCGAAAATCAGCTTGGCCAGACGCTGGTTCTGCACCTCGAGGGTACCTTCCGCCGCTTCAAAACCGGGTCCTATCGCTGCCTGTCGATCAGCTGCCATTTGCGCAAAACGCAGGTAGGGGTCTTTCGAATTCAGGATGAGCTGTGGGTCTGCCAGCATCTCCAGCACTGCTTCCGGATCTGCCAGCCTGGAGTTGTCCAGAACGTACTGCACCGCTTCCTCGCCGGTCAGGCCGTTGTAGGCCGTTTTCGAGGCGGGAGAATCCGTACCCAAAACCTTGGCCAGGAAATTGGCATGGGTGCGGATGCGCAGTTGCTCCAGTTCCTCATCTCCGATGTTCAGGACCAGTTCGCCTTTAAGTTTATTCAGTAACGCCTTGTCCTGCTCCTGCTCCGGCAACTGGCTCAGCCGGGCAAAGTCCACCATTTTCCTGGCGAATAACAGGCGGTCGGGGCTGGAGAACGAGGTGATGGAATGGGCAAATAGCGCCTCAAAGTTTTTCGTCAGCACATCGGAAGCGGCTTCGATCTTTCCCCACAGGTCGCCGTAAGTAGCCAGGAGTGCCTCATTTTCGTTCATCCGCTTTTTCAATTCGCGTTCGAAGTCCTGTTTTTTCGTCATCAAATAGTCGTCATGGAGGGCCAGTTGGTAACCGGCAAACACCTTTCGACTGTTGGCTACGCTCAGCAAGTCGGCCAACAACTGAGCCTCCCGCTCGGGGTGGGCCTGATAGTGCTCGAATTGGGCCTGATATTTCTCATTGAGCAAGGTCAGAATGGCCGGCACCCAGGCATCGCGGTAGTAGTTCAGTTCCGACAAGGACAGCAACCGGTCGGTATTCCCCGGACGTCCCACGACAAAGACCGGCTCGTTGTCTTCCGCGCCTTTTTCGCTCCATTGAAAAAAATGCGGACTTTTCACCGGCTTGCCTTCGGCGTCGTAGGCGCGGAGGAAGGCAAAGTCCAGTTCGTAACGCGGGTAGGTAAAATTGTCCCAATCCCAACCCGTCGCGGTGATCTGCACGTCGGGCGCCATGACCAGGCGCACATCGCCGTAGCGCCGGTAGGTGTGGAGCACGTACTTCCCGCCGTTGTAGAGGGTGATTACCCGGCATTTCAGGCCGTCCTGCTCCCCTTCGCGCGTCAGGGCGGCGATCCGCTCGTCGCGGAGGGCCAGTTGCTCCTCATCATTTTTCCCCTTCGCCATCGCCGATTGGATATCGTCCGTCACATCCCGGATAGACAGCAATTGGTCGACAAAGATCCGGGGGAAGACCCGTTCGTTTTCCAGCGTTTCGGCGTAGAATCCATCGCGCTGCAGGTTCTCCCCTTCCTGCTGAATACCGGGCAAAAGCCCGCGAATGCAGTGGTGGTTGGTCATGATAAGCCCGTCTTCCGACACAAAGGACGCGGAGCAGCCCGTGGAGAATTCCAGCGCGGAAAGACGCACGTCATCCAGCCATTCGGTGCTGGGTTCGAATTCGTATAGTTTTGCAAACCGGTCGGTAGGCACCGCATCGAAGGTCCACATCGTGCCGAAATCTTCCGGCGCGTAGTGTACCTTGTCCAGGTCGAGGGGTTCGTAGATGGTGTTTTGGGCAGGTACCAGGGGAACAAGGCCCAGGAGCAGGATCGGAAGGAAAAGAATTCGGAACATAGCAGGTTGGGATTTATTTAAAAAGTGGACACAGGTGAAAATAGGAAAAATTCGATACTTTTAATCACGGAGAAACTGCCACCTTTGGCAGACTACTCTTCCCATCAGGAAAAATATGGACGATTTTAAAACCAAATACGGACCCTGGGCCCTCGTAGCCGGCGCATCCGAAGGACTGGGCGCCGCTTTCGCCGAAGCCCTGGCCCGGCGCGGGCTGAATTTGATCCTGATCGCCAGGCGGCTGTCCAAATTGGAAGCGCTGGCGGCGGAATGGCAAGCCAAATACCGGATCGAAACGCGGTCTTATCCCGTTGACCTGGCTGATATCGAAGCCACCCGGCAATTCCTCGCTCAACTGGATAGTGTTCCCGGTTTATTGGTGTACAATGCCGCATTCGCCCCTATCGGCTATTTCAAAGACCTCTCCGAAAGCGATCTTCAGAAAATTGCCACGGTAAACGTCATGGGGCCCCTGTTACTGGCCAAAGCCCTTTCCGCCAAAATGATTGAAAGGGGCAAAGGGGGGATCGTGCTGATGTCGTCCCTGTCCGGGTCGCAGGGAAGCGCCAAGATCGCCACCTACGCAGCCACCAAGGCCTTTAACACGATCCTGGCCGAAGGGCTCTGGCACGAATTGCGGGGCAATGGGATCGACGTGATCGCGTCCTGCGCCGGGGCCATCCGGACGCCGGGGTATGAAAAGGCTAAAGACGTCAGGGAAGCGCCCGGTACGATGGATGCGGCAAGTGTAGCTGAAAAAACCTTGAATGCCCTCGGGAAAGGCCCCGTCGTCGTGCCCGGGCGAATGAACCAATTTTTCCGGTTTTTGATGGGGCGCATTCTGCCCCGCAAACTGGCTATTTCAATCATGGAAAAAAATACGAAAAACCTCTCCTAATGACACCCATTCTCGGCTTTTTGACCCCGCTGATCATTTATGCGGTCATCACCGCCCTGCACTATTTTCTGCCCGGCCGCTGGATCACCGGCTACGTGGCGCATTCCGAAACGGGCGAACTCCTGCGCTACCGGCTCAACGGAAGGCTGGTCCTGATCGTCAGCATCGTACTTTGGTTCGCACTGGGCTACCTCGAATGGGTGCCCTACGATTGGCTGTATACCGTGCGCTGGTACAGCCTGGCCGGCGCGTTCACCATCGGACTGGTGTTCTCGCTGTGGATCGTGCTCCCCCACCCTTCCACCGGAAAGCCCTTCCTGGCCGATTTTTTTCTGGGGCGATTGGAAAACCCCCAACTGCAAGGCGGCCGTATCGACGCCAAAATGTGGCTCTACCTGATCGGAGCCGTCATGCTCGAACTGAACGTCCTGGCCTTTTCCGGGCACCACCACATGACCCATGGCGATGCCGCTTCTCCCGGCATCTTCCTCTCCGCGGCGCTGTTGACGTATTTTGTCTTCGATTATTTATCCTTCGAAAGGGTCCATCTCTACACCTACGACATTTTTGCCGAACGCGTCGGGTTCAAACTCGGATGGGGTTGCCTGACCTTCTACCCTTATTTTTACGCCGTTGCCCTGTGGTCGACCGTCGATTTACCCGATCCCAATATTCCCGCTTGGGGGTATGCAGGCGCTGCTATCCTTTTCCTGGCAGGCTGGATTTTTGCCCGGGGCGCCAACATGCAAAAGTTCTTTTTCAAGATCCAACCCGAGCGGCCGTTCCTCGGCATCCGGCCCGAATCCATTTCCGATGGAAAAAGATCTTTATTGGTAAACGGGTTTTGGGGCCTCAGCCGGCACGTCAATTACCTGGGGGAGATCCTGATGGCATGTGGGATCGCGCTGAGCACCGGATATCCGGGGATCATCTGGCCCTGGCTGTATCCGTTGTATTATGTAGCCCTGCTCTTCCCCCGGCAGTTCGACGACGACAAACGCTGTGCCGCGAAATACGGAGCCTTGTGGGGGGAGTATAAGAAACGAGTGAAATATAAGATCATTCCGTTCTTGTATTGATCTTCAGGACGCGATTTATGTTTTAAAATTGTAGGATCTTGAACAAGAATATAATAAACATTCGCGCCCTGCGGGCGCGAATGTTTATTATACCACATACCAGCGCCGGAGGCGCTGGTATGTGGTGTTCATTTTATTCATCGAATAAATTCTCCGATAATGAACGCCGATAAATTCAAAGCCCACCCCGGCAAATCCTTCTCCCTGGCCGATCACGACCCGAGGGACACCGGCGATTATAAAAATAAAAAGATGGCCAAAGCGCAATTGCAAAACGACATCGACCAAATGGCCGATCTGCAGTACAAGCTCTACGCCGAGAACACCCGCGCTATCCTCATCATCTTTCAGGCGATGGACAGCGCCGGCAAGGACAGCGCCATCCGACATATTATGTCCGGCATCAACCCGCAGGGGTGCGAGGTTTTCAGCTTTAAAGCCCCCTCCGCCGAGGAACTCGATCACGATTACCTCTGGCGGCATTACTCCCGCCTGCCCGAACGGGGCCGGATCGGCATTTTTAACCGCTCGCATTACGAAAACGTGCTGATCACCAAGGTGCACCCCGAACTGCTGCTCAGGGAAAACCTGCCCGGCATCCGTTCGGTGGACGATGTGAAAAAGGGATTTTGGGAAAAGCGCTACCGGCAGATCAACGATTTTGAAAGGAACCTGGCCGAAAACGGGGTGACCATCCTGAAATTTTTTCTCCACCTTTCCAAAAAAGAACAAAAAAAACGCTTTCTCGAACGCATTGAAAAAGCCGATAAACACTGGAAATTCTCCTACGCCGACATCCGGGAGCGGGCCTTTTGGGACGATTACCAATCGGCCTACGAAGCGGCCATCAAACACACCTCCACCGATCATGCACCGTGGTATATCGTCCCCGCCGACCACAAATGGTTTTCAAGGGTGCTCATCGGCAACATCATCGTCTCCACCATGGAAAAAATGGATATCCACATCCCGGAGGTGACACCGGAAGAAAAGGTATTACTGGAGAAAGGCAGGGAAGCATTGATGGAGGAATAGCTTATTGCTCCCTCGTTTTCAACCGGGAGAGTTCGTGTTCCACTTCCTTCATGGCTTCTTCGATCTGCCGTTCGATCTCCTCCTTGTCGATGTTTTGAATTTCCCGCTTGGCATCTTCCATGGCACGGGCTACTTCTTTCCGGACATTTTCCATTTCCTTTTTGAATTCGTCCGAATCGAGATAGGCGCGAGCCTCATTCTCTGCCGCTATTTCATCCCAGTCGATATCCTTCAAGGCGTCCAACCCGGACAGGTCGATCTCCAGGTTGGAAAGCTCTTCATGAAGGTCTTTCATCATCTCCTGAAGGTCCTGGTGCAGTTGTTGCATCTCTACTTTAACCTCTTCTTTGACCTGTTGTTTCTCCTGTTCGGTTTGTGCCTGGGCAAAGTTGGAAAGGAAGCCGGCGAACAGCAATAAGCAAATTACCTTTTTCATAATCATAGATTTTTGGGGAAGGGACAACAAAAAATTGGAAAGGTTGTACGAATGCTTTCGTATTGACGACACGGCAAATGCATCTAAAAAATCTCCCGAAAACACTATCTTCGGCACGGTTGTAAAATGAACAGAGATCCTGGTCGCCTCCGGTGGCCAGGATCTCTGTTCCTACTTCTGGAGCAAAAAATTACGAGATGTTTGCAAGACTGAAAGGGTTTTCACGCGCCTTCTGGACCGCCAATACGGTCGAATTGCTGGAAAGGGCAGCTTATTACGGCGTATTCATCGTCATCACACTCTACCTGTCACGGATCCTTGGGTTTTCCGATGTCGAAGCGGGTTTGATCTCCGGGATCTTCTCGGGGGGCTTGTACCTGTTGCCCACCTTTACCGGAGCCCTGGCCGACAAGATCGGTTTCAAATACTCCCTGCTGATCGCTTTCGCCCTGTTGAGCGTGGGGTATTTCGGCCTGGCCATATTGCCCACCGTTCTGGAATCGGCCGGATTGGTCGACTATTCCGGCGACATAAAATTCACCGGCCTGCTTGAATCGGGTGAAAAATGGGCCATCGCCCCGATCATGCTCATCATCATGATCGGTGGGTCCTTCATAAAATCCGTGATCACGGGTACGGTGGCCAAGGAGACAACCGAGGAAACCCGGGCGGCCGGTTTCTCCATCTTTTACATGATGGTGAACATCGGCGCATTTTCGGGGAAAACGATCGTAAAACCACTACGGATGTCCATGGGCGATATGGGCCTGGTCTATATCAACTACTTCTCTGCCGCGATGACGGCATTGGCCCTGGTCATGATCATTTTATTTTACAAAAGTGCCCGGCACGAAGGGGAGGGAAAAAGTCTCAAAGCAATTTGGCAGGGCCTGGTAAAGGTCGTGACCAACGGCAGGCTGCTCACGCTCATTTTGATCATTACCGGCTTTTGGATGGTACAACACCAGCTCTATGCCACCATGCCGAAATACGTGCTCCGGATGGCCGGCGAAGGCGCTTCTCCCTCCTGGTACGCCAACGTAAATCCGCTGGTCGTCGTGCTCACCGTTACCTATATCACGCGGATGATGGCCAGCAAGACGCCCCTGTTTTCCATGACCGTCGGGATGTTTATCATGCCCTTGTCGGCCATTGCCATGGCATCGGGCAACTGGTTCGGCGGCAACGAGGTCGATCTCGGCCTGTTCTCCATGCACCCCATCGCCCTCATGATGGTTATCGGGATTGCCTTTCAGGCCCTGGGCGAAGCCTTTATTTCACCGCGGTATCTGGAATTCTTCTCCCTACAGGCCCCGAAAGGCGAAGAAGGCATGTATCTGGGCTTTAGCCACTTGCATTCCTTCCTGTCTTCCATTCTGGGATTTAGCCTGTCGGGTTTTCTGCTTTCCAAATACTGCCCTGAACCAAAATTATTTGAAACCCACGAAGCCTGGGCTGCGGCGGCGAGCAATGCCCATTACATCTGGTATTACTTTGCCGGCATAGCGCTGACAGCGGCGATTGCGTTGATCGTTTACGGGGAGGTGATCAAGCGGTTGGATGGAAGGGGGCAGGCACACCTGAAAAGCTAGTCGTTATTTTGCAATACCTAAACCTGAATGCGCTTTCCTTTCCGGTGTGCCAACGTCAACCCGTTTGTCGCCGAGCTTAGGGTTAGCTCTTATTTGAAACCGGTTTGACTTTCCAGGCTTTTATTCCTTTGGGACCCATTTCGGTTTCGAACGTTACCTCGTCACCGACTTGAATGGATTCATACGCATCCTTGATGTGTACAAAAATACTTTCTTTGGTGGCGGAGTCGATTATAAAGCCGAAGCCTTTGTCCGGCATGAAGGAATGGACCTTTCCGGTTTTTTCGGTATTGGCATCATCGGCATCTCTTGGGGGCACGCCCAATACGATATCCTCTGCTTTGATCTTTTTCCTTTTGGACGGATCCGGCGGCTTGGAAGTGAAATTGCCATCTTCATCCACATAGGAAAGCTGGTCTTCAAAACTCAATTTGCCCTTTTCGGCTTTCTCGATTTTTCGCTGCTCTCTACGCTCCTCCTTTTCTTTCTTCTTTTTGCGCTGTTTCTTCTCTCTTTCTTTTTTGTTGAATGACTGCTGAGATTTACTCATAAATGAATTTGATTGGTAAGGCATCTATTTCGATGCAGAAAAGACCTAATGGAGATCAGTGGAAGGCAGTGAAATCCGTACGGCCGATATTAATGCGCAAAGTTAAACATTTTACAGATCAAAATGGGGAGATCTGCTAAAAACGAAGTGATTGGGGATTATTGCGGCCGGTAACGGCCGAAAAATCCCGAAAACTTCATTGTGGAATTTTGCCCGAAACAACCTCGTGTAGGGAAGTACAACTGTTTCATTTTCAGCACTACACACTATCCCAACCGATATGAAAAAAACCGCTACTCCCATCCCTTCCCGCATTTTTATCCCCTCGGCCGGTTTACTGATCCTATTCCTGTTTGGAGTGTCTTTCGACCTCGGCGCTCAATGCAGCAGCATCGACCAGGTCAGCTTTTCGCCGGCCGATACGGTCCATTGCGGCCTGCCCCTGAGCATCGATTTTCAATCGGCTATTGTGGTCGATTCGACGCCGGTGTTCCTGAGTTCAGAAATGTCTTCTCCGAATTTCAAGTCGAACTTCTCCTTCAGTTTTCCGACGGCGAATACGGGTTGTTACTACTACCTGGAAATTGAAGGGTATTTCACCCTCTGGTCCAACACCGACGATTACTACGACGCCTTCGGCTTGTTCGACATCAGCACGGAGCAGCTGATCACGCCGGGCCTCACCAATGCGCTGAGCATTACCCCTCCGCTTTTTGTTTCGCCCGGCACTTTTTCAACCGCCCACGTGTACCGGTATTACTACCCGGGCAACGGCGCTACCATCCACGTAAATTTCAACGACAACCTGCTTCCCGACAATTCGGGGTCCATGACCTTCTCCTGGCATGTCGTGCCCTGTTTCTCTATTCTCTGGGACCTCGGGGATGGCGTCATATCCGCTGAACCGGATGTCTCCCACACCTACACGACCCCCGGCGCCTACCCGGTAACCCTGACAGTGACCGATGAACTCAACGGGTGCAGCGAAGCCTTCAACGGGCAGGTCGAGGTTCTTCCCCAGGTAGCAACAAGTCTCACGGCCACTCTTTGCGCGGGCGAGAGCTATACCTTGGGAAGCAACGTGCTCGCGGAAACGGGAACCTATACGGAGGTCTTCACTTCCTACCAGGGTTGCGACAGCTCGGTCACCTTGAACCTCCTGGTGCTGGATCCGGTGGCTTCGATCCTTTCTCCGCCTGCGATCGACTGCAATAATCCGACCGTGCTCCTGAATGGCAGCCTTTCATCGGGCGGGACGGGCGTCAGTTACCAATGGACCGGCCCGGGTGCGGGTTGCATCGTCGGAAATTCCACCCAATCCACGACCACCGCCGGCTGCCCGGGAACCTATACTCTACAGGTAACAACTACTGCGGCCGACGGGACCCAGTGCTCGGCGACATCCCAGGTGCTGGTTCAGGAAGACCTGGAAACGCCCACCATCGACCTGGACGCAACCGCCGACTTCCCCTGCCAGGCCTCGGAAATGGAGCTAACGGCAGTTGTAACCAGCGCCAACCCGAACCTCTCTTACAACTGGCAATCCGCTACGGGAGGCATTCTTTCGGGTGCCAACACCCCAACCGTTACGATCGGTGGCCCCGGCGTTTACCAGTTGGAGGTGGTCAACCTCGACAACGGTTGTTCCGCTATTGGGGAGGTCGCGGTGGCAGGCGCACCAGCCATGGATCTCAGCTGGGAAGCGGTTTCTCCAAGCTGCCTGAACCCGGCCGGAACGATCGCGATCAGCGTGGAATCCGGAGGGAAGGCCCCCTTCCTTTTTTCCATTGACGGCGGGAACCAGTTCCAGCAGATATCCACCTTTTCCGGATTGGGGGCGGGCTCTTACGCGATCGTCGTACAGGACGCCTCCGGATGCGAAACGGAAGGCGAACCGGTCATCCTGGAGGCTGCGACACCCGTTTATGTGCAAGCCATACCGGAGGCCACCATCTTTGCCGGCGGATCGTTCCCCTTGCAGGCCTGGGTCAATCTGCCCGATGGCCAGATCGATTCGATCCAGTGGACCCCTTCCGAGTCGCTGAGTTGTGCCCACTGCCTGGAACCCGTCGCCTCACCCGTTTTAACCACCGACTATCTGGTGGAAGTTTGGGATGTAAACGGATGTTACGCCACGGCTACTGCGCGGGTGTATGTAGCGAGGGCCGGCGTATATGCACCCAACATTTTCTCTCCAAACGGAGACGGCATCAACGACACCTTCATGCTCTTCTGCAAGCCCGGAACCGTGACTTCGGTCCGGGTCTTCCAGGTCCATAACAAATGGGGGCAACCCGTATTCACCCAACGAAACTTCCTCCCCAACGATCCAAAATTCGGCTGGGACGGCAATGCCAGCAATAAGAAAATAGCTTCGGGCGCCTATGCCTGGTATGCCGAGGTAGAATTCCCCGATGGATCGGTGGAGGTAATAAAGGGAGGGGTGGCGTTGGTGAGGTAGGGCGGACGTAAGACCAGGATGAAATGTTGATTTGAAATTATCCAAGGCACATTTTTCACAATTCCGATTTACATACAAACAGGAGTCATGCGAATCACGGGCCAAATTTCCTCACACTCAGATCTTGATGAAGATTTCAGCATGATACCATTTGAGCCCAGCTAGGGGCTGCACGTTTGTAGAGAGGGGTGTCAACTCCGGTGCTGTAAGCCGATGGTGCCAAAATATTTTGGCACACCACTGGTGCGCTAAATTTATTTGGCGCGGGTAAAGCCAGGCTTTGCGCACTAATCGCACAAATTTGATCTCCCCAAAAAGAAGATAGTACGAAAATTTAGCCCCTGATTTGCATGACTCCTGTTTGTATTTATACCGCCTGGCAAGGAAATAAAACCCGAATGCGGAATTCCCAAAATTTTATTACCTTGAATGGCGGAAAATCGCAATCAAAACCCCTAAATATTATGAAAAACCTTCCTAAATTCCTCCTTGCTGCAATTTGCATAGCCTTTGCGATCGGCTGTACTTCCAACCCGAAAGAGCCGGAAAAAGACGAAAAATTATCTCCTCAAGAAGTACCCCCTTTGGATGATGTGCTGAAGGTCAGGGCAGCGCAGGTAGAGCCGGATATATCCGGGGGGGAGGGTGTATTTTGTCTTCTTCCCGGAGATACTTCCCATTGTGTGGTCATAACCGAGAATGATCTCGACATGTATGACATTTGTTATCAGGTGATCTGCAATCCGAATGTTGCAGATTCGGTCACCCTTCAAAGGACCAACATTACGATTTACAATCAGGGGTCGGTTATCCTGAATAGCTGCACATTGGGAGTCGACACGGTCGTCCTCTATGCCGGAGGTGATACGACGCTGAGTTATACTTACTGTTCGAGAAAAAACATAAATTTCCAACCGGGCGATTCGATCGTTTTTGATCTGTTCAGGACAGACCAGGGACAATCCAGGACCGTGTTGAAAGTTTGTCCTCCTCACTAACAGGCCATTCCTTCCTCATGAAGAGCTGGCTTTTTCTTGCCCTATGGGCAGCGCCTGTTTTGGCCGCTGCGCAAACAGATACTCCTGAATCCGTTGTTCAGGCGGTGGACAGCCTGATCCAGGCCTCGAAAGCCCTGACATCCGGAAAGGACTTCGACGGGGCCCTGGAGATCAATGAGACTGCCGAGCGGCTGGCCCTGGATCAGTTGGGCAGGTGGTCGGATCCATACGGCTATGCCTGTTTCAACCACGGCCGGATATTGCACTTTAAAGGAGATTATCCGGAAGCTGAAAAATGGTATCTGGAAGGGCTGGACATCTATAAAAATCTGGAAGGCCCCCCGCTGCCCGGCCACGGAAAGTGTTTGAACAACCTAGCCCTGCTTTACAGAAGAACCTTTCAATACGAAAAAGCCGAGTCCCTCTATCAGGAGGTGCTTGCCCTGGCCGGAAAGATCCGGGACCAAACTTCCGAGGATTTCGCCTCCTGCCAACACAGTATGGCCATCCTGTTTTCGGACATGGGACGATGGAACCAGGCCGAGGCCCTTTACCGTGGCGCTTTATCACAATATGAAAAGGTTTTTGGAAAAGAGGACCCCAAATACATCCGGTGTCAGAATGGCCTGGCGGTTTTATATATGGACATGGGAGCGAATGAACGGGCCGAACAACTCTATGAAGAGATCATCCAAATACAGGAAAGCGTAATCGGAAAGGATCATTACGAGTATGCACTCAGTCTCCACAATTTGGCAGGATTGTATTTCCAAATGGGCTTATACCAAAAAGCGGAGCCCCTTTACCTTTCTGCGAAAGAGATCTGGGAAAAGACCCTGGGAAAAGAAGATCCTTACTACGCGATGTGCCTGGATAACCTCGCTTCTCTTTACCTGCAAATGAGCTCCTTTGCCAAAGCCGAATCGTTGTACCGCGAATCGCTTGAAATCACTAAAAACACCTCGGGGACCGACCGGCCGGAATTTGCGTGGAACCTGGTTCACCTGGGTATTTTATACAAACGGCAAGGACTTTTCGAAGAAGCGGAACCGTATTTTCTTCAGGCGAAAACCATTTACGCGCAACTGCTGGGAACAAACCACCCCGATTACGCCATGTGCCTCAACAACCTGGGCGATCTTTATCTGGAATGGGGCCGGTATGACCAGGCAGAGGCCTCCCTCCTCGAAGGGTCCGGGATCGTAAAAAACGCCTTTGGTCCAAGACATCCCGACTACCTGACCGGCCTTCAAAGTTTTTCCAGGCTTTATGCCGCCATGGGCAACCAGGAGAAAGCGGCGGACTATTTTGTGCAGGCGGCGGATCTACAACGGTCCTTTCTATCCAGAGCCGTTCGCCATCTTTCGGAAAAGGAACTCGACCAATATCAGGACAAATTTGAGGAATCGCAGGCAAGACTGCTTTCCTTTGCATTTCTCACTCAGCCCACTCCCCTCCCCTTGCTCGAAGCCTGTTACGAAAATGCCCTTTTTCTCAAAGGATTTCTTCTCCATTCCTCCAGTCAGATCAGGACACTGGCCTTATCGAATGAATCCTCGGCAGAAAAATATTATTTGCTGCGGTCCTACGAAGAAATGTTAGCGGCAGAATACGCCAAACCCTCCACCGAACGCACGGGGGAAGACCAATTGGAAGAAAAGGTGAATGCCCTGGAAAAAGACCTCGCCAGCACGGTCGCCGGATTCGGCGACGCACTTCAACAGGTGCACTGGCAGGAAGTTCAGCGCGCATTGCGGCCCGGCGAGGCGGCAATCGAATTTGTCCACTTCCGGTATTTTACCACGGCTGCAACCGACAGCCTGCTCTATGCAGCCCTGCTTTTGAAGCCGGAGGCGACATCGCCGCAATGGATCTCCCTTTTCGAAGAAAAAGACCTCGAAAAATTGTTGCTCCCCTCCGACGAACGGAGGGCCGATTATGTCAACCACCTTTACACGCTGCCCGACCGGGGTTTGCAGCCGGTTGCCGACCCGATGCCCACCCTATACCAGTTAATCTGGCAACCGATCGAGAAGGAGCTTAAAGGGGTAGCGACCATCTACTTCTCCCCCACCGGCTTATTGCACCGACTCGACCTGGGCGCCATTCCCGTCCCACACCCGGGGAATGCCCCCTGGACAGAAGATCAAACCCTGGCCAGCCAATACCGGCTCATCCAATTGGGCAGTACCCGCCAACTGGTTATCCCTTCCGCCTGGAAACCCGCCGGCCAGGATGCCCTGCTGTTTGGGGGCGTGCAGTACGACGTGGATACCACGAATCAAAAAACAGAGGAAATCCCCCTTGCTTCCAGAAGCAATAGAGGCGGCGTGACCCGCTGGAACTACCTTCGCTGGACAGATAAGGAAGTCGCTTCGCTCGCGCCCATTCTGGAATCCAAAAACATTCATACCACTACCCTCCGGGCAAGCGAGGCCTCGGAGCGCGCCTTTAAAACGATTGGAAAAGGGCAGCCCTCCCCCCGTATCCTCCACCTGGCCACTCACGGCTTTTTCTTCCCCGAGCCCGACGTCCTTTCAGAAGAAGGCGGATCCGAAGGGGAGTCGACCTTCAAGCGATCCGAACACCCCATGATCCGCTCGGGTCTCATCCTGGCCGGCGGCAACTACGCCTGGACGACGGGCCTACCGCTTCGGCCCGGAATGGAAGACGGCATCCTCACCGCCTACGAGATCAGTCAGATGGACCTGTCGCATACCGAGTTGGTCGTCCTGTCCGCCTGTGAAACGGGGCTGGGAGCGATCAAAGGGAACGAAGGAGTGTATGGCCTTCAACGCGCTTTCAAGATAGCCGGGGCAAAGTACCTCATCATGAGCCTTTGGCAGGTGCCCGATCAGGAGACCCAGGTCTTCATGACCACTTTTTACCAAAACTGGCTGGAGGAAGAGCTGGATATCCCTGCGGCATTTCGGGCTACGCAGCTCCAGATGCGGGAGCGGTTTTTGAATCCCTATGCGTGGGCCGGGTTTGTGTTGGTGGAATAATGCCAGGTAGGGATCTTCTTTGGGGCCCCTTCGATTTGTGCAGCCGGAAAAAAAGCTCCCGTTCAGGGTCGCCCCAAATTTGCAGGAGCCGGGTGGAAGGGCTGGGTATTTTTTCTCCGGTTTGCTACCTTTGGAGCATGCTTGATCTACCATTCGTTCGATCTCATTTTCCGGCTTTACAAAGCGGCTTTGTCTTTATGGACAACGCCGGCGGCTCCCAGGTCCCTCGCCAGGTAGTGGAGCGCATCGGAGAATACCTTACGGCTTACAATGTGCAATTGGGAGCTTCCTACGAGGTGTCGGCTTCGGCCGGACAAAAACTGCAGGAAGTAACCCACAGGATGGCCCGGTTTATCCACGCCTCCAGGATGGAAGAAGTGGTGGTGGGCCCCTCCACGACCCTGCTGCTCCGCATCCTGAGTATCTGCCTCAGCCGGCAATGGCGAGCGGGCGACGAGGTCATCGTGACGAATTCCGACCACGAAGCCAACGTGTCCTGCTGGATGGACCTGCGGGAGAAGGGGATCGTCGTCAAGATCTGGAAACTGAACCCGGACACCCTAGAATTCGACCTGGACGACCTACGTGGGCTGTTGACCGAACGCACCCGGCTGGTGGCCATGGTACATGCTTCCAACATCCTGGGCACGATCAACCCCGTTCGGGAGGTGGCCGAAGTGGTCCACGCCGCAGGAGCGCTCCTCTGTGTCGACGGCGTGGCCTATGCGCCCCACCGGCCTGTCGACGTGCAGGCATTCGGGGCCGATTTTTACGTGTTCAGCACCTACAAAGTATACGGTCCGCACCTGTCGATCCTCTACGGCCG
Source organism: Lewinellaceae bacterium (assembly GCA_020636275.1). Classification (GTDB taxonomy): domain Bacteria; phylum Bacteroidota; class Bacteroidia; order Chitinophagales; family Saprospiraceae; genus JADJTT01. Next base: position 286,963 of record JACJYD010000004.1, read on the forward strand.
CTACGAGCTGCTCCGCGAGCTGGACGGCATCAACCATTACTTCATCGGAAAAGAGCAGGTGCCCTACAAGCTGCAACCCGGCAACTTCAACTTCGAGCTCACCTACGGCCTGCAGGGCGTCCTCGACTATTTCGAAGCGTTGCAGGCGCACCATGCAGGCCCCGTATTCGAACTCATCGCCGCCCACGAGGAATCCCTGGCCGAGACCCTGCTGGCCTACCTCCGCACCGTGCCGGAGATCCGGATCATCGGCAGGAAAGACAGTCACCGCGACCGGCGGGTGCCGACCATCTCTTTTGTGCACGACCGCTACCGGAGTTCGGATATCGCGACCCACGTCGATCCCCACCGCATCGGGATCCGTTTCGGCGATTTCTACGCCAAAAAGCTGATCCAGGACCATGGGCTGGAAGCAAAAGACGGCGTGGTAAGGGTTAGTCTGGTGCATTATAATACTTTGCAGGAGGTGGAAGCGTTGATCGGGGTGTTTCGGGGGATGTTCTGATTGAATAGCCATGCGATCAATCCATTTCTCCCCGGTTCTCCTTCCATAAAATTGAATGCGGCATCCACACACAAAAAGTTTTAATATTTAAAAATAAAAACATATTTTTGAATTTTAAAACAAATGCCACCTGCAACGTGAAACAAATCCTATACGCCCTGTTCGGCTACCGGTTCATTTACATAGGCATGTCGACCCGGAACCCGGGCCGGTTAAAGATCGGCATTGCCCGGAATGTCAAATTGAGATGGAAGGCGATCGATCAAAGCATGAAAGGGAAACAATTCCCCATTTTCTGTTTGCCCTGCTTTCATGCGATTTGGTTTGAGGGCCACCTGCACCGGGTCATGCGGCGATTCAACCGGCCGGTAAGGGGAGACGGAGGAAGTGAGTTCTTCACGTATTTGAACCCGTTCAGCTGGCCGGGATGGATCTATGTCTTTTGCGCCATTACCTGGGCGTTTCTCGCCAGCCATTTGCTCATTTATGCCCTCCTTTCCTGGGTGTGGTGCTGGTACCGGGGGATCGAATTTATGGCGTTTCAAAGGGATCTGTTGGAGGTGGTAGTGGGGTGGGTGTGAAGAAATACACCTACCGATGGCCATTTCGAGCAATACACCATTTCCATCGATAAATATCAGCTGACGCAAAGGCTGGCTGTTGTATACGCCGCTTTTGGGGCTCGGATTGGCAGGAATTGCCTTGCTCTTCCGCCATGCGCGGGCCTGGTTTTGGTCGATCCTGGTTTTTACCGCGCTCCGCCTCTATTTTGTTTCCTGGTATACCTCGTCCTTCGGTTCAAGGGCTGTCGTTCAATCGTATGCGGTGCAGGCGTTACCCTTGGGGCTCATCCTGAAACAAGGGGTGGAAAAGAGCCCATTTTTCCGGGTCCCACTCCTGCTATTTGCGTTCGCCTGCGTGGCGCTCAACCAGTTTCAGGACCGGCAGTACCGACACCGCCCCTCCAGGCCGGAGACATCGTCAAGGTGTATATTTGAAACCCAGGGCCGGATACGGTCTACTACAGTAGCTTAGGAGTTACTTTATTTGGGCAGTAGGCAAAGAAACATGTTTTTCTTCTTAAGATATACCCTTGAAATTCAATACAGTGGCCCTGGCTGTGAGAGCAGTTAGGGCTTACTTTTTGAAATCCCATGCAACGAATATTCCAAAAATTGCAACCAATCTACAAATGGGATGGTGCAAACGCTCTTACCTTTGAATGGCGGGGAGGAGCTTTTTTCCGGCGCAGTGGATCGATTTTTTGGCATCCTCAAATGAAAAAAAGTATGGCAAAGACTGTTTTGGTTCCGATGCATCTTGATGCGCTCTTTGTGTCAAGCACCAATGGTGTAGAGACCATTCCGCCTTTGGTAGATTTTACCCGTTTGGAGGCATGCACAGGTGATACGCCTACGAATGTTTACCTCGGCGAGAACCTTTCGACCGCACCTTTGAACAACGCTCAGGGTTCCGATATCCTGGGCGCCGGTTTTCACTTGCATTGGGCACTTCCCGATGCGCTGACAAAAACGATGGGCCAACCCTTTACAAGGCAACAACCCTTCTTGAATATTTTCGGGAAACCTGCCGGGGAAAAAATTTGGACGGCTTTACAAAAAGCCGGTTGGATATCCGATTCTCAGCCCACCGCCAAAGTACTGAAATTGCCAAAGGAACGACGCACGGCGCCAGATGGGATCACGGAAGATCAACTTCAATCCGTAAATGACTTGCTGAACCACCCATCCTTCCCCGCCGTGCCCAATCGCTGGTTGGTGAGCCGTTTTCCAACGGACAGTGGCACACCTGATGTGCAATGGGTCGTTGAAAGTGATTATGTCTGGCCTCAAAAAACGGGTAATGATAACCACGGCTCCCCGCTTGCCGGCAACTATACGGCATGGCCCTTCCCTGGGGCAAACGCACTGGATTACCGTTTCATAGGATGTTGGTATAAAGTTGGTGAATCGGCTCCTCCAGGAGGAACATATCTTAGCGAGCCCCTTACCGCCGTGGGCTACGGCGAACCCACTTTTGCCGCTCTTTATCCCAATTGCCGCACCGTTTTTGGATTTTGGGACAAGGATTATTCAACCCCTTGCACCTACGAAGTTCGTGGCTGGTACTTCGATCCGAAACAAGATTATTGGGCTTCCTTCATCACTGATTTTTTGGCAAAACCGCCAGACAAATACCCGTATGCCCGGCTTTTGGAAGCCCTTAAAGAAGAATTTCAATGGTTCATCCCGATCCAGGTAGATCGGAACGCCCTTAAGCTAACTATTGATAACCAGGACTGGTTTTTAATCCTAAAAGATCGAGGCTGGGTGGATGAACAGGGCCTCCTGAACATGGCCGCTCTCCATCCCTCCAATACCCTGGGACCTGGAAACGAAGTGCAGGAGGCGGACATCCGGAATATGCTGGACGACCTGATCGGTAAGCAATTGCTGGACTTCCAAACCCCCAAGCAGGGGTTGCCTACCCAAACCCTTTACTATGCGCGCTGTGTGGCTGACCCAAAAAAAAATCAAACCCAGCCTCCAGCCGACACTCCTGTGACCTTTGCCGTTGGGAATACCAGTACGGAAGCCATGTCGGCTTTTCTCGCCAATTTGATCACGCCGGGGAATAAAAAGATCGTGGAGGATTATCTGGAAGCACAGCTCCTGTCCGCAAGCCTCCAACAACCAACAGACCTGGGTCCAAAATTCGAAGAAGCCCGTCACCAAAAAGGATTTGAGGCTTTACCCGGCGGTACCATCTGGACCATTCGCGCCCAAAGTTCGACCTACAACAAGGCAAGTAAAACAAAAGCCGGCGATGAGATCACGCTTCCCGATTCTCTTGCCGATTCGCTCAATAGTCTCAATAACCTGCAGCAAAAGATCGATCAAACCAATTTTGAGATCGAATCACTGCAACAACAGATCTTCTCCAACTGGTGCTGCTACCTGAAGCTGGAATTCGACGTAAAAAATGCACCCGGCCAAAGTATTCAACTACAAGACCCCAATGATCCGGGGGAAGATATGCAGGATCCCAACGATCTGGGGGAAGATACGCAGGATCCCAACGATCTGGGGGAAGATACGCAGGATCCGAATGACCTGCCCACTGGTGTTGATCTGCCGGGCGCACTCGATTCCATGAAAGACCTGATCCATTGGGAAATTGAGACGGTGCTCTATAAACTGAACCAGCAGAAACAAAAGTCCCTTACTGATTTGGCAGCTGCCCAGCAACAGGTTGCCGTTGGCCTGGCCCGGTTTGAGCAGGAGAACCAATACCTGCAAGCCACTGATATACAGGATTGGAATGCATTTGAAAAGGCGGTAAAAGGCATGTCCATACCGGCTGTTCAGAAGATTAGTTTCTCCGGCTTGGGGAACTTCGATCCTGCCATCCTGGAGGCCCTGAACAAGGCCCTGCTGAATGATGCCGATCTATACAAAAAATTACAGTTCACATCTGCAATTCCCGACGAAGCAAAGGACTTGCAAAAACAGCAGAATACACAAAATTGGACGCCGGCAATTTACCTTCGGTACAATCGACTCTTGCTGGAATCCCTTTTGCCCATCGCTCACCGCCCAAGATATATCGTTCAAAATACGGCGGCGCCCAGGTATTGGCAACCCACTGAGCCTACGTTGCTGATCAGCGGTGTACAACCGACCCCGAGGCATGGCCAGGATGGCCGTCTCCGGATCGATCGGTTGCTGGCCTGCAATGTATCTGATATAGACCCTCCTGGCTTGTCAACGAACCCGGCCATCTTTGACAAGCTACACACCATCCTGGAACATATTAAGGGAAAAGAGCCCGGCAATTTTGCGCTTCACCCCCAATCCAACGAATGGCATCCCGTACTTCTGGAGTGGGAGGTTGATTTTTCACCTGCCTTGCGCGGTTTTACTTCCACAGACCCTAATACTTTTCAATACAAAGACACCTACATCGAAGATTATTATTCACTGGACCTGAATGCAGTGGATTTTTCGAAAACCGTTCCTCCTGTGGATGCCTCTGATTCGTTCTCAGGTCGCTGCGTGCTTACGCCCTCAGGGAGTTTATTACAAAAAGACATCGTAGTCCAAAACCTGGTTCCCGCTATCATGGATGCGATAAAAAAGGAGCTGGATCCCCATCGTGACCAACCCATGACTCCCCTTTCCAAAAAGGCCTTTATTGATTGGGTAACCAAAGGAGAAGCCGACGATCCAGTTCTGAAAGCCCTGGTTGTCCAACCCACTCCAGTAGATAGGCCCGACACTCCGCAAATCGCAGATTGGATCACTGATTGTCTCTCCGACGCCAGGTCCCTTCCGAGCAAGGGCATTGTATCCTGGTATTGGCAGTTCCTGAAAAAGGAATATGACGAGATCCCCTTTCCTTCTCCAGACTCTGAAGGACAGCCGGTGGTCACTTTTGTCAATTGGGTGATGGACCGTATGCACCTTAAAAAAGCATATTATAAAAAATACAACATAATCGAAGCAAACCAGTCGGATTCCAATCTGCAAAAAGATCGCCAATTCCCGACGTGGTTAGGAAGCACCCTTGGAAATAGCACCCTCAAATTGTTTTTTGAGGACCAAAAGATCAATCAACCCGAAGGCGACGCGCTCTCCACCTATCTTCAGGGTCATTTCAACAGGGTGATCAATTGGTTCTATGCTCGGATGCGAGGCATCCTGCATAGAGTGATTGACTATTATGCCTACAAAAATCTGCATTCGGTAGCGGGGTTGTCGCAGGCACTGGGGGGGTTCAACAAGGCATTGGTCAATCTGTCGCAAACCTGGCAACTCGACATTGCCGATCCCCTGGCTTCCGACCAATCCCCCAATGGTATTACTGCCAAGGTACGCGACGCCGTGCAGCATCAAAACCGGTTTTCGCCGATAGCAACGGGAGATTATGCCCCCTTCCGGGCAGGTGAAATGGCCATTACCTGTGCAAAGTTGATCAATACTTTTGGGCAGCAATGGCAACCCGTCCCCCAAAAGATGGTTTGCACGGAGGCCATGACTTCCACCAGGGCCCAAAAGGTAATATTGCCCCCCCGTTTGGCCCAGCCCGCCCGGCTGAATTTCCGCTGGCTTTCAGCCCACTCTTCCGTGCCGAACGCCGATGTGGATCTGGAGGAAATGAACAGTCATCCCGCAACAAGTCCTATCTGCGGATGGGTTCTTCCCAATAACCTCGATAACAGCCTGATGGTATACCACCAAAACGGCCAGGCACTCGGCTATATTGACCCGAGCGGCAATTGGAGGGTATTCCCTGGGCATGATGGCCCCGTTTTGCCCGAGGATATAGATAATCCGCACCTTTCTAACCTGGTGCAACGGCTGTGCCGGGTAAGTCGCCACCAGTCGGATTTTATTGCCGATTTTATCACCGTACTCGACACGGCGGCCGATAGCATCGCACCCGACAACAATGCCCAACACCAGGCGCTTTCCCTCCTGATTGGCAGGCCCTTTGCCCTGGTACGTGCCACATTGAGCCTCGAACAGAGAGGGCTGAGCATCCCGTACAAGCGTTCTACCGCAACTGACCCGAATTTTATTTCCGAGTTGAATCGATTCTCCAGTTTGAAAAAAAATGGACCTGTCCCTTCGGACGGGTTCCAATGGAACACCTACCATTATGAAAGGGTAAAGGTTCCGCTGCGCCTTGGCGAATTCCGCCTGCTCAACGATGGGATGGCCGGCTTCTGGGTAGATGCAGCACCTGCGGGAGTATTGCCGCCCGACGCCAATCTCGATACTTTTTTCGCTCCGCAAAGTTTTGACCCCGACCGGCAGAAACATCAACAGACGGCAATAAAGACCCACGACGAAGACGGAACCTCATTCCTACTCAACTTGACCCTGGACCAAAAGGACCCCATTCAGGTCAGTATGCTGATGGATCCACGTGGAAAGATCCATGCCACCTGTGGTTTATTGCCTGTAAAAAGTATTCAAATACCCCCCGACCAGTATAAAACAGCCCTCCAAAATATGGAGGTAGCTTTCCTCAGCGCCCCGTTGCTCACTTTGCCCGGCCGCATCCACGTGTCGTTGCCCCGCGAACCGGGCTTCGGATGGTCCTGGGTTCAAAAAGAAGGCAAGGGCTGGAAAGTCGTCAACTCCGTTGGCGCCATCCGAATGTCCGATGTGGCTCGCATCTTCCCTGCACAAGCAGGCGCTGTCTGGGCTCAACTCAGTGAAAAAGGATGGATACTGGATATTCTTGGAGATCAGGCCCGGGTGGCCCCAATAGACCAGCGGATAGAAGGGCTGGACCCGGAATTTACCCCCTTACTTCCTCTCATCGAGGAAATGCTGGAACGAACGGAACTCAACCCGTTTGACACAACCGCTGCATTTTCAGGCACCCCCGAAATTCGCGAAGGCTGGCTCAAGCTCACAAAATTGAATATTTAAAAACAAATACACTTAATTGCCACATGTCACAAATTATCCCTTACAATATCCGCCCCATCCTGATCACGGCTCCAAACATCGTCAACAACGGGTATGCCGAGAATCAATTTACCATAGGTATTTTCAATAACTCGCTGTTAGAACCCTTCGAGTTTAAAAAAGGGTTCCCCTTGCTGCTTTTGTTTATAGTTTCTCCCGAATCAGCGGGGGCTACTCCCAGCCGGCCATGGGGGCTTACCGATGAAAATTCATTGAGCGCGTCGCAATTCAAAATTGAAAATATTGGAAAAGGAAACCCGGCAGATTGGGATTGTTCCTTTGTGAACGATGTCACTCAGCAAATTCCCGGCCGATCTGACCTGATGGGCTGGAAAGCGGTGCCAAACAAGGATATCTCTATTGATCCGGGTGATCACCTCGAATTTACGGTGTATGGTTTAAAATCCGATTTGCCCGACGGGCATACCCAATCGATCTTTTTCTATGAAAAAGGAGAAAAAGGTTATGGGAATTATATGAATTTCGAAACCATTCTTAAGTCTCCGCTTGTTGCCAATGGTCAAAAAATCGGGATTGGCACAGCCGATCCAAACGCCCAGGTCCATGTCGTTTCGCAGCAATCCGCAGAAATGATTTTGGAAAACCGAGGAGGGAAAGCCCACTCGACAAGTTTCCTGTTAAAGAATGATCTTGGCAACTGGGGTATGACACTGGGTGGGGATAAAGATGATCAGACTTTTTTGATTGGGAATTTTGATCAAGGCGATAATAACCCAGCTGGTTTTGATCCGAAAGTCCGTATCCATGGTCGTCAGGGTGATTTTGAAATCGGGGGCAATCTGTATGTAGGCAATGATCAATTAGAAGGCTTTGGATTATCCTTACGTGGTCAGATTCAATTATTCGCCAAAGACCCCATGCTGAAGGATGACGACTGGCTTAAAACTTCTGATACAACCATTGGAGTCCAAGTAAATAAGGGTCTCGTTTTTACGCATGGTTCCGGATCCATGCTGTTAGATAATGGAAATCTCAGTGTGGAGGGAAATCTAAGTGCAGATGGAAATCTAAGTGTAGATGGAAATCTAAGTGCAGATGGAAATCTAAGTGTAGAGGAAAATCTAAGTGTAGGTGGAAACCTCGAATTGGGAAGTGACCTGAACTTAACTGGTGGGAAAATCACCGGGAAAGGGAATCCATTGTTCAAACGAAAAACCTTGATATTTAACCACAACCCATTAACCCTATCCGACAGTTTAATGACATTAATCAACACAGAAATTTCATCTGCTGATTATGTGTTGTTCATCTACCAGGCGTGGTACAAATTAAACACGGATACGGATTGGCCTGGTCGCTCAGATATATATAACCTTACCCATCCCCAAAGTCCTTGGATCATACTTCCTGTTGAAGAAAATGGATTCTGGAAGGTTGGTGTTCGTATTCCCTCTCCATTAACATTTGAGCTCTCGATAGAGGTTCTGGCCATATTAAAGGATATGGTGGAAGAAGAATAAAGACTCCCGGTACATAATTCTTCTCCTTCCACTTTGTAAATCCTTATTTTTTTACCCTAGCAATCGCCTCGTCATGCCGAAACAAACTCAACAAGCCACTCAGGCACTCCAAAAAGACCTCAGTACCACCGCACGTAAGAGCGGTGATGTACGGGCCGTAGTTATAGGCCGCCGAGGCAACAATTCTTTGGAAGGGAACCTGACAGTGGTACCTTCCCAGTTTCGGCGCTACTCAGTCGCTGAATTGTACCAGCGTTTTCTGATCAACGCACCAGACCACAAAGGCAATTACAACTGTGGCTTTGGACAATATGGGCGCAATCTCAGTGTGAGCGCCAATTATAATTTTGGCGACCTGATCTTGCCGGGTATAATCACCGCAAATGTTGAAGGGAAGGTAAAGGGTGATGTGGCAAAAGAGGTTTTGTTTATGATCCACAGGGCGGCGCCCACTGCGTTATTTTCACAAGATGAAAAGAAACAGCTAAAACCCGTCTGGACCACGGGGAAACCCGTTGTTTTCTGCGTGCTCTCCGGCCTTACCTATCAAATAGTAGCAAACCTGAATGCTTTATCGGGGGTCAAGGTCGGGTTTTCTTCTGTCCTGGGGAATTCTACTTCTGGCGGGGCGGAACCCGAAACAGATGCACTCCAATTAGACATTAGCATTGATGCCTCCATAAAAGCAGGTGCCGGATTGTCCGGACAACTGATCCGGCTTGCCGCAGACCAGTCGGGGTTCTACCCCAATGGTACAGGAAATGAACTTGTAGAGGCTTTTTCCAACGCGCTCGGCGGCCCCTCGGCTAAGGACCTGGCTTCGGAAGTGGCCACCTGGTTCGAGTATGTAATGACATACCTCCAGAAAGACGCCTTCGACACATTTCAGCCCATTGTCCAGAACCTGGCTGCTCAAATAAATCCTACCGATAAGATAAAAGAAATCTATGACCAGGTCAAACAGGGCCTCCTGGATAAGATAACGAATAAAGGGGGGGTGCAAACCTTGGCAAAAAATCTATTCGACTTTCTTAAAAATAAGGCTGCTTCAGAGATACAGACCGAAGCGACCCTTCAACTTTTAGATAAGCTGTCAAAAGAGCTGTCGGACTTTTACCAAAAGCAAATGCTCCACAGCCTTCTTACTACACCTAAACCTACAAACAACATTTGGATCAGGACTTCCCCGCAAAAAGTTCAAATCAACTACCGGGAGATCCAAAGGCAGATTGCATGGTACCAAAATATAAAGAAGAGTAAGCAATCCACTACCGTGAATCTCCCTGGCGTTTTGCCCCTGGAACAGGAATTGTGCCATGCAGATTTGTATTCTTTTGTCGCCAATACGCAGGCAGGGGGAACGGCTTCCGGGAAAGCTTCGTTGAAAACCTCTGCTGGAGGCGCCAGTGCCGGCGCCTCCGGTGCTGCAACTATTGCCGGAGATGTTAAATTCAGCTCCTCTCGCTATCAGATTTGTATCCCTTCCAGTTCCCCGTCAGAAAAACCCCTGGTACTAACCCAGGATACCTTCACCACCTACCGGCGGATGGCAGGGAAGGCGAGTTGGGGATCAAGCGCAAACATCTTCCTGGAGGATTATGGATTGGAAGCCAATCAGGCCGGGAAGTTGGAAAATCGCTTTTTCGACCTGATCACGTACCAATGCATCAGCGCCTATTGGCTCTATCCCCGCAAAGAAAACAATCCGTCCCCGGCAACCCTTGAAATGGGAAGCGGTACGAGCTTCGGATGCTCGGTCAACCTCAAACACCTGCAAAGAATGGCGGCGCCGGGAAGTCCGTCCCAGAAACCGGACCCAATTAAGCAATTAAAGCAGCAATTGGCAACGTCCTTGCATATCTCCGAAGCAGAGCTGGACATTTTCCTTTCCAAAGCATTTCCTTCCGGCCCCCCTTCCGCTTCAGGCAATAGCAACCCCAAAAATTTGCTGGAGAATTACACCACCGTCATACTTGAATCAAACTTCGCATTCCTACCCGGGGCAAACAATAACATCTCGTTGCAAAATGCCAAGAATGCTGATTTGTATCGTCCGGATGACTTGTTTACTTCTCCTTCCATAAAAAGTATCCTGTCCCAACTGGATGGGAAATTAAATCAAGGGAGTAATCCTGCGACTCCGCCCTGTCGGCTGGATTCCATTCGCATCCGGGTCCGGAATGAGGATAATTTGGGTAACTACGATAACTCTCATCCCATATTTACCCTGGGGTTCGATTTCAGGGCTGCTGTAAAAATAGAATATGGAAAGACCCAAAAGGCCTCCGGCAACGAAGGCATCTTTGATGTCTACACCTGCTGGTTCAATCCGGATTATGAGGTCAGGCCCCAGGATGGGTATGAACGCTCGGTACCTTCCGCTGTGTTACTGCCGCATACTTTGTTTGAAAAGGCAGACAGCAATCCGATAAAGGAATAAGTACAGTGAAAATAATGCAATAAGTTCCCCTGGCTCAAAAGCCTAATACAGCATACAATGGCCACAGATAATATTCAAAAGGAGATCGACAACATCAACAATCAAAGTAGCCTTGATGTAAACAAGCTGCTGCCTCTTTTTAAAGCCCTCCAATCCGGGTTTGGGATCCAGCCAGCCCAGGAGGACGATATCCTATCCGGGATTTTTCCTCCTGAAGTGCTGGCAATCCTGGAGGGCATAACTGTCCAAGTGCCGGTCTATAATGATGGCTCCAACGGTTCGGTCAAACAGATCAAGATCGTCATCACCTGCGAAAACAGTACTTCTCCCTGGGCTATTATTCCCGAGGTATTTGTGGTCGAACAGATCTCTGTTTCCATAGAGGTTATTGAAACAGCCATTTCTGCCACGCTATATGGAACCCTTTATATCGAAGGGATTCCTCTGGTGGTAGAAGCTGATTTCCCCTCCATGTTCGTCAAGGCAGAGATGTTGACCGATGACCATAAGGATTCGGCGAATAAGCTCCTAAAACGATTCCAGGCTGGTCCAATCAGCAGCGGTCAACTGGAGGGTCTTACGCTGACGCAACTTTTTCTGCTGGGCGATCCTCGCAACAAAAAGGCTGTGATCCGCCTGGGCCTTGGTGGCATTAAAATCGGTCCGGGCACTTTGGCCTTGCAGGGTTCCCTGGATTACACTGGGAAACCCGGCAGCCAGGTCACCGGAGCTTTTTGGGGAGAATATGTCATTGATCCGAGCCCTGCTTTCCAACCCTATTCTCTCCAACCCTATTCTTTTTCGCTGATGGCGGCATTCGATGGTCCGGGCCAGGGTTGGAAATTTGAAGGCCGGGCTGGCGTTGATCCAACGAATCAGCAGAAAGAACGGGCAGCAGGCATTGCCGATCTGATCAAGGTATTTGACGAAAATTTGGATCTAAATTCGTTGCCCCGATTCTTGAAGGAACTTCAGGTAGTGAACCTCGATCTCGCTTTTGAAACGGAGACCAAAAATCTTAGCTTCGATTGCGAGGTGCAAGCAGATCAGTTATTTGGGGCGAATTCGGAGGTGGAAATGATCGTCAGCATTCATCTGAAGCGCAACAACCCCGGGGAGGAGCCCGCCACATACGAAAAAACATTCAGCGGCCGGCTCATTATCGGCCTTGACAATGGCCTGAAAATGGAGTTTGATGTCCTGTTTGATCGGAATCAAACGGCATCAGGATCTGACACCACTTTTATTGCCAGCTACAAAAATCTGGCGGGCGGTGATATTCACATTGGCGCGCTGACGAGCAAACTGGACTCTGCGCTGAATATCCCTTTGACCATCAACCTCAAAGACGCATTTTTGGTCTATGACAAAAAAGATGCCTCCACTGCCCCGGCAGCAAATCTGCTTTTTGGCCTCGACATCGGTAGTGGCATCAACCTTTCCAACCTCCCCCTCGTTGGGAAGTTATTTCCGGATAGCCAAACCCTGAAAATCGGCTTCCAGCCACTGATAGCCTCCGGTCCCGGAAAACCGATCTTTACCAAAGAAGAACTGGCCCGCCTCCAGGCCCTGGTACCGGGCGGCGGCATTACCCTTCCCGATACGGACATTTCGACAACAGTCGATCTGAGCATTCATTTGCAAGTCGGCGATACCGTCAAACGGTTGGACCTTCCGATCCGGCTCAACCCACCGAGCTCAGCTCCGCAGAATTCTCAGGACCCCACGGGCGAGAAGCCCATTGGAGATGCCCTCCTACCCAGTACTCCGGCAGCGCCTCCTGCTGGGCAAACAACTCCGGCAAACCAAGGGGATATCACCTGGCTCGACATCCAGAAATCCTTCGGCCCGGTTCAATTCAACCGCGCGGGATTTGCTTTTTCTACAGAAAAGAAGGAGATCCATGCGTATCTCGACGCAACCCTTGGCCTTGCAGGCCTTACCCTCTCTCTGGACGGATTAGGAGTGAGTTCGCCTATTACAAAATTTGACCCCCGGTTTTCCCTGCAAGGAGTGGGGATAGCCTTTGAGCAAGGCCCCATCGAGATCGGCGGTTCTTTTCTCCGCTATACCGTTCCAAAGAACGCTGAAACGCCTGCATATGACGAGTATGACGGCATGGCGACCCTGAAAATCGATTTCCTTAATATCTCCGCTATCGGGTCGTATGCCCGCGTCAACGGACATAATTCCCTTTTTATTTATGCCGTCCTGAACTACCCCATCGGAGGCCCATCCTTCTTTTTCGTCACGGGCCTGGCCGCAGGATTTGGGTACAACAGAGCGCTGCGCATACCGGATATCACCGGAGTAGCAACTTTCCCGCTGGTCGATGAAGCTGTAAACGGGGCAGGAGCAGGCCCTCCGGCAGACAATGCCAAGCGGAGGGACTACCTGAGCGCAGAGATCACCAAGTTGCGCGGCGACATTTACCCCAAATCAGGGGCGTATTTCCTTGCCGCAGGTATCCATTTCTCGACCTTTGAAGTGGTCGATTCTTTTGTGATGGTAGGTGCCGAGTTCGGTCAGCACTTCGAAGCCGATGTGTTGGGGTTGTCGACCATGGTCCTTCCAACGCCGGAGCCGGGAGCTTCGCAGGCAGTGTCTCCGCTCGCGGAAGTACAGATGGCCCTCAAGTCGGTATTTAATCCGGAAGAAGGGCTGTTCAGCGTAGAGGCTCAATTGACCAATAACTCTTTCCTGCTCTCGCGCTCCTGCCACCTTACCGGTGGATTTGCCTTTTACCTCTGGTTCGGTGGTGCGCACAAAGGTGATTTCGTGATCACCCTGGGCGGCTACCACCCCGCTTTTGCAAAACCTGCCTGGTATCCCATTGTGCCGCGTCTCGGATTCAACTGGATATTAACCAGTGAAATTGTCATCAAAGGAGAAGCGTATTTTGCACTTACAGCCCACGCGCTCATGGCGGGAGGTAAGCTGGAACTCCTTTTCCACGCAGGGCCTATCAAAGCATGGTTTATCGCCGGGGTCGATTTCCTCATTTCCTGGAAGCCCTATTTCTATATGGCAAAGCTAAATGTGGACGTCGGCGTTTCCTTTACCTTCTGGTTGTTTGGCACCCATACCATTACGGCAAGCATCGGAGCAGAGCTGAATATCTGGGGTCCCGACTTCTCTGGAATTGCCCGGGTTTACCTCTGGATCGTTTCATTTACCATAGGATTCGGGGATGCATCTCCCAAGCCCCGACCGATCGATTGGAAAACGTTCAGTAGTTCCTTCCTCCCCGATCCGGCAAAGGTTTGTTCCATATCCGTCGCGGATGGTCTAATCCGGCAGGATCCCGGAAAACGAGCTGTTGTCAACCCCAAAGAACTTGCTTTACAGGTTAATACGGTGATCCCTGTCAAGACCTTTGACCTTTTTAATAAGGAAGACAGTCAATTGTACTTTGCAGACAGCAATCATCAAATTGCCCTGGGCTTGCAACGTACATCGCCCTCCGGTATTCCCGCTCCACCTCCGGATTTTGGGATAGGCCCTATGGATGTGTCCAAAGTAGATAGTAGCAAGTTGACAGTGACCATAGTAATGGACCCGGAAGGAGCAGCGGCCAATTCTGAATTTGAATTTTTGCCAATACGCAAACGAATGCCCCGTGCGATGTGGGGCAATAGCGTGACGGTAGAAACCAATGGAGCGCAATTTATAGAAGATGCCCTGGTCGGGTTTGAAATCCGTCCGGCAACGCCGGCAATACCTTCGGAGACCCACGCGGTGCTGAAGGAGGAACTCAAATACAATGTGAAGCTGGAAGATAAAGCATTTGCATGGGCGCCGATCCAATCTTTTTCAAGTTCCAGTACTGCCAAATCGATTTCAGGTAGCATATACCAACAGTCGGGTAACCGAAATGAAATGCTTAAGTCGCTGGGCTTTAATCTCGATGCTCTTCATGTGGAGATTCCAGAGGACATCGACGCTCTTTTTGTCACACCACCTCGATTGGGAAACCTTGCTTAACCGCTCAAACACACCTCTATGGCTAATACGATTGAAGTATATGTCGATTTCATTGAAAACAAAGTTCCCGGCCTTACGAGCGGAGATTACACCGTACAGGTGACCCAAGATTTGCAGGCAACAGGGGTGCAGAAAGGAACCTCGTTTAAGAGTATTAAAATGCCCTTTTCCGTTCGCGGAGACCGGTTTTCACTAAAACCTACAGATGTCACCTCTGTCTATCCACCGCCAGCGAGTTTGGGGGCGCATTCGAACATCCTTCCTCAGATCGCGCTCCGGCGCAACACGTTACCCTGGGAGCGTTGGGTCACAGAGCCGGATAAATCCGCACTGAAAAATGTAAAAAAGATTCCCTGGTTAGCGCTGCTGGTGTTTAATGAAAATGAATTGAAATCGAAAGATGCGAATGCCAGCACTTCAGACATCGAGCAGGGAAGCATTATTCTCCTGAAGGACTTCATGTCAAAGATGGACATAGAATCAGGGGAGAATGATCAGGACAAGATTAAGGTCATCTATGCCTCCAAAAGCCTGCTGAAGGACCTGATCCCTTCATCCACGGCTCTGACCCATCTGTGCCATGTCCGGGAGTCCTCTCTTCGCCTTAACCTGGATCCTGCTACCGCCAAAGTGGGAGATACGCTGTATTATGAAATTTGGGATTTCCAAAAGACCCGGTTACATCACGCGGAAAAGCTGGTCCTAAACCCGGCCAACCCTGCCGGAGGACAGCTGCAAGCCTTGCTCAGTCCCGGCGCCCTGCCCCCCGGAGCGTATTCGATCGTGGTGAAAGTAAATAACAACCTTATCAACCCCCAATCGATTTCTCCTCAAAAGATCACCGTCAGTCCCAACGACGAATTTGGCCATCAGGTGGCTATCGTCGTCGCCAACCGGTTACCCCAGCCAGGCGCTCGCTCTATCGTGCATCTGGTCTCCCTGGAAAAGAGATTTAAAGAAGAAAATGGTAAATATGTATTTGATTTCGGTAACGCAGGTGAGGAAGACCTGATCCCCCTTGTAACCTTAAAAAGTTGGAGCTTTTCCTGTGTGTCGGACACACACAACTTTGACCAGTTACTAACCAACCTTGCGGAGAAAGGAAAGGGCGACACCCAAAACACCCTTCGTCTGCCCCTGCTGCCCCAACCAGGCAATGAAACAGCCAACGGCTACCTGCAAAGCGGCTTTGTGCCGCTGCCACACTTTTTCCGCCGCGGGGGTAAAAGCGTATCCTGGTACCGTGGGCCACTGATCCCGGGGATCCCCAAGACAAGCTTTTTGACAGATGGGCTGCTCCCGGCATCCTGCTCCGATGCTTTGCTTGGATACAATGATATGTACGGAATGTTTGATGTCTCCTATGCGGCAGCCTGGGAACTTGGAAGGTCGCTAGCTTTACGCAATAAAAAATTCTCTACCAGCCTTTATAACTGGAAGCGACTGCATCAACAACAACTCCTCCTGGCAGAGCAACAGGAAATGCACCCCCACCTCCCTTTTCACGCCGACACGAGTCTGCCCGCCGGGATGCCCGCCGATCTGGATGCCTGGTTCAGCCAGATCAGTTTGCTGAAAGGACTGCCGTTCAACTATCTGGTTCCGGATGAGCGAATGCTCCCTGTGGAATCCATTCGCTTTTTCAGTCTGGACCAGGATTGGATCGATTGTTTGATCGACGGGGCTTTCAGTGTTGGACGCGTCACTCCAGGCAATGCCTCCATGGATAAAATACTCCAGGCAAGGCTGTCCCCTTCGAAGACCGTCAGTGGCTTTTTACTCCGTTCTTACGTCGTGGCAGGATGGCCTACTCTAAACGTGGAGGGGTCGAGTAATCTACCGAAGGAGGCGGAGCTACCCATGCTGCGCATGGAGCGCCTTTCACCAAGCGTGTTGCTTTGCCTGTTTGAAGGCAGTGTAGACAAAGTAGATATCTATCAAAGACCTGAAATGCTTCATTTGGGCTTCGGTCCAAACCCGACGAAAAACCTCCGCAATGCCCAGGGTAGCGATGATAAGCCCCCCGAAATTGCTCCGGAGCTGCTTGGTAATCGGGTGGTAGATGTAGAGACGTTGTTTTCAAAAATCCAAGGTGAAAGTTTCACCCTCGGGTTTGTAAGATTCACTGCTGCCCAATTTGCCTTATCGATGTTGGATGGTGCCCAAAAGGTCAGGATCGTTCGGGGATAATACTCAGGGCAAATGCCACAGGTCCAGGCCTATGCTCAACAACACAAATGAACTGGTCCACCATTTATTGTTATTCGGGAATACCCAATTCCAAACACAGGCCATTACTGTCTGCCCCCTGCCATACCCCAAATTATTCCCGTCGATTCCTGAAAAAAATCCGACATTGCTGTTTAGATTTTTTCGCTCATTGACTTATCTGAGGGGAGGAGTGTTTTTTTGGAGGAATTGACCTGCCATATCAAAAGAAAAAGCCGCTTGGCTTTCTATATCACGCTGTGGTGGCTGATGGTTGTCTTCCCATACTATGCCGACTGCCAGCCTTCCCAGCTTCCTGCCTTCTATCCGATCGCCGGGCATTCCTACGGCATTAAAGAGGGCTTGCCCGATATGACCCACTGACCCATGCAACAACGTAATTTGTAATCGACACCAAGTTTGGGGGAGTGGCACAAGGAGTCGATGAGGCAGAAGGGGCCTTGTATGTGCTGCTTTTTAAAGAGGCATCCAGTTTGTACGAAATTCTTTATATCGGTGAAGGAGAGGATTCGTCGACGGTCTTGGAACTTAAATCTGATCAACCTTCCGGCGGTTTTTGTGTTTCGGCCGATGACTATTGGATTGCACAAAATTCTCATTCCATTTACCGGATCGACAGGAAGGAAGGAACGATACACCATTATTCCCTGCCGGGCGCCGAAAGAGCAATTAAGGACATCCTGGTATCGCCTCAAGGAAAGGTATGGCTCCCCATCTATCTGAAACTTCCAGCCAGTGCCAGTGGAGCTCCGCCGTAAATTGCAGGCAAAATATGCTGATGCCGACTTCATCGCCGGGATTTCAGCCGGTCAGGCTTCAGCCACGCCCAGCCCGGAGGATATTTTTCTGCAAAATGTAGCCGGTCACGTGCTCAAACGCCTCGACGACCTCTCCTTCGGAAATGAAGAACTTTCCCTGAAAATGGCTATGAGCGAGTCGCAACTCAACCGCAAAGTGAAAGCCATCTCGGGCAGGACCTTGTCCCTTTTCATCCGGGGCATACGATTACAACAGGCCAAAGCCTTACTGGAAACCACCTCCATGAACATCTCCGAGGTTGCCTATTCCGTCGGGTATTCCGATCCTGCTTACTTCTCCCGTACTTTTAGCGAGGAATTTGGCGTTCCGCCGACGAATATCCGCAAGTAATTCATTTAAAGGCACTTAAGAAGAAGCTACCACTTAAAACAGAAGCCTTTTTTGCAATTTCGACCTGTGACGTACCGGCACAAGTTCAATACAAACCGGTCGTTCAAATTAACGGTCCTTTTGAACTAGAGGCTTCCTGCTTCGAGACCGTATTCGCCATACCCGGCCGGGAAATGAAGGTCAATCAGGATATGATTCAGATGGAAGGGTATTGAAAGACGCCCAAGTTTAACCTGTTTTGGCCTTGAAAGCCTGGGATAATAATTATTGTGGCGCCAAACCGGCAGTAGGGTCTTTTATTTCAGGAAACTCTTTGAAAATAAGATCCCCTGCAGTGGAAAGCATTCTCCATTTATACAATATGAAAGGCAGATGTTCGGAGCCAATTGCAGTCCATATGTGGCTCATTTCACTCCGCTCTAAATTGATTGATTCTACGGTTATCTTATCCACATTTGCGGGGAAGGCAGGGGTATTCTGGTGCGAAAATAGCGGTTTCGCCTGAAAATAACCCAGGACACTTGAAAACGCCTTCAGGGCTTCCCGGTAGTCAGCCGGCTGATAAACCGAAAACAGGACAAACAGGTTCAGAATAGTTGGAGGGTTATTTTTCACCGGTCTTCCCGCCGATGCGTTCAGGTTGATCTGTTCCTGTTCGACATTGATCAGGGAACATCGAATTTTGTTCGTTCCCTGGGTGGCGCCGGAGTTGTTGGGATTTGCCAGGGCAGATAACTCCACCACGTCCTCCGCAATCCCGATGCGCTGTTTGAGAATATGATTGAGGTCATTTACAACAACGGATAATACCTGGTCCATCATGTTTTAGGATTGGGGTGAAAAAAATATACAATTAAGTCTCTTTTCCGGACGACATACTTAAAAACAGTGATTTGACGACCAGCGGACATCAAATCACTATTCTTCAGTATATTTCGTATTACGGTTTAGGTGTAAAATAACGAAATCATGTTCAGGAGGATTAATAAAATCAATTATTTGATCCATCAAGCGAATAAATCCTCGATCAATGCAACTCAAACAGGTTTGGGGAAGCTGAGGCCTTGAGATAGGGTAGGTAGAAAAACTATCCTGCCAATCCTTCACCCACCTTTTACCATCATGGGATTCACTCAATGGTTCCATTTGCATTTTTTGTCCAATCCCATTGCCCCGGTACCGCCCACATAGTTGGGTTTTATAGCCATTTTCCGGGGTCGGTTCAATAATGGTTTTAAAAGAGGATTGCCAGCATGTACTCGCTGAAAAATCCTTTTTCGAAGGATTAAGATCTTCTTCCGGGATTGTTCTCCATGGGGCAAAAACCCTGAATTGGTCAGTGTCAAGTTCTCTTACCCTCTGAAGAAGTTCTTCCAATTCTATCAGTTGAATATTGGTAAAAAACGGCCTAAGCGTTGCAGGGCCAAGCACGCGCCTTACGGAAAAATGATTTATCCCTGAATCGCGGGCACGAATGGCGCAGTCGAGGACCTCTTTAAAGTTCAGGTGACTAATTAAGAAGGTGGATCCAATGGGTAAGCTCGGGTTATTTTGCCTCAGCCAACCTGCAAAGGATTCGATTTGTTGGAAAAGGGTTGATACCCTGGATTTATTTCCATGGAATAATTGTCTGGTTTCATCCTTTGCTGCATTGAGGGACACCCTCAAATAACAATTAGCAGCACCTATTCTTTCCAGATTTGTTGTTTGAATAGCATCCCCGGCAGTTAGAATTGTCGTTTTAAGGCCAAGCTGGTGAGCCAATTCCGGCAAAAATCCATTTCTCACATCCGGATGTGAAAGGGGGTCCCCTCCCCCGTCAAAACGAAGGATTCGTCCTCCATTCCTCGAAAAGACTTGAATCAAATCCACCATGGTTTCCGTTGGAATATGCGCTTTCGGCGCCAAAGATCTATAGGAAGCACTGAAACAATGCCCTCCGCAATCTTTTGAAAAACAGAGATTTGTAGGATCCAATTCAAGTGTCATGGGGGCATTAGGACGTTGGAGCTTAGGCTGGAAGTGTTTTAGAACATGAACCAGGTCTTCGGTGGATCCAGGCACTAATTCTCCTGCATGTGCAGGAATTATTTTCGTTTTAAGGTCATCTCTGATTACGAGGTAATGGTTATACCGACCGAATCGTTCCCAAGGGCTTCCAAAGATCAATACGCCAGGAACGTCAATACTTTGGTGAGCCAAAGAAAGGTGAGCAATGCCCATGCGATTGGTTGCTTCAACTTTCCAGGAACGCAATTTTTCTTGGGGAGACTCCATTCAATTCCTTTATTTTTAAACCGAAGTGTTAGGGGCTAGTGTGGTAGAGGGCATCAATTCGCTTTTTCTTTAATAGAACCAATTCCGTAGTCACTCTTTCGAAACGATCAATTAAGTGGGGTAAATATTTCGACATCCTGAAATTCACCTGCCTTTGGTTTCAAGAGTTCCATCCAGGGTTTGAATTGGAAGGATAATTGATATGGAGTGTCTCCAAGGTTCAGGCTTTCCTGAACTCCTTCAAGGAGTCTAAATAACTTATCTGCAATAATAGGCACTCTATTCGATTTATAAATTTCTGAATAACAGGAAAGCACTTTCCCTAAAGAGTTCAGGCAATTTTGTAAATGCTCGGTCCGGTTCAATTCGGAGGTTTTGAAAAAATAAAAATAGCCAGAAGCCTCACAATACCTTCCACTCATGATCCCAAAAGGATTACGGTTCTCATTCCTTTCGCCTCCATACGCTCTTACCGCATCTTTAAGAAGGGACTCCATAAAGACCTCGTTAATTTTTTTGTCCGCATTTAATTCCTGTTCTAAAATTCTGGTAAATGCTGAAAAGCCAAAATATCGCCCTCTGTAATGCGTTTCTCCTTTTTTATTCTGATTCCTTTCGTATTCATTGTAAAAATCATCCGCCATTTGTTTTGCCTTTAGTGCCTCTTTAAGAGATGATTTAGCGGTCAGTAAATCGTTGGTCCTTAATTTCAGCCATCCGTCTTCAAGATGTGTTATTCCTCGCCAGGCCCACGAATCGGCAATATCAATGTTGAATTTTTCTTTCGAGGAGCTGTTTAAAACTTTTTTAAATAATTCAGTGGAAGAAAAAAAGGAGGATTGAGCAAGCGTGTAATTTTTTAATCGCAAATGAGAGATTCCTTTTGCAATATTAATAGATGCTTTTATATGGTCAGGCGTGTTCTCAATAAATGATTCACTTGCATCAATCGTTTCCAACGACCTTTTATAGTCCCCCAGTTTATTAAAGGTTTGAATATAATGATAAAGGTAGGACACGGGGATAAATTCGTCAGCCCATCCATTTGCATATCTCCCAATACCGATTTCAAAAAACTTAAGGGCTGACTCATATAATCCCAGGTTGTATAGTTTGTCAGCCGCATCCAAATAATTTTCGCTGCTAAATAGCGGAGATCGGGCGTAATTCCTCATACCTCCTTCAACTCGTTCCGGATTTAGCAATTCGGTTTCATCGTGAATGATATAGAAGTTATCCTCTCCCAAAAGGGGGCTCTGTTCATTCTGTACGATAAGAAATTCAGTACGAAGGCTTTGTAAAAAGTCCTTTAAATCAATTTGGCCGCCAATGCGAACTCGAAAAAGCCGATTGTCGATTTGGGGCTTTTCAAGGGGGAATCCCCCCTCTTTTGCAGTCAATTCCTTCCAATAATACAAGTCCTCGCTCCCTTTTCGGGGGAGGTTTCTTTCAAATAACCAAACGGGAAGTCGTTCCTCTCCAAAATTCAGATTTGACGCTAATCTAAGTAAGGAAGTGAAAGCATGTTTTATTGCCCTGCGTATATGTCCAAGCTTGGGATCAAATCTTTCTCCACTTTGGCTTCTAATGATCTCACAAATGATCCTTTGGTCGTCGATATTGTCAATGATATCCCAAAATTCATTTTTTATACTTTCGATACTTCGAATTGCCAGGTCTTTGTGGCCCCTTACCAGATCCTCAAGATCTTCATAATTCAATATGTCTTGGGGAGGAATTATCCCGATTTTGAGCAACAAACTACTAACAATCAAATGATAAGCTTCTCGCTCCTGAATCTTTTCATAGCTAGACTCCGGAATGAGTGCCTCTAATGTCCAAAGGATGTTGAGAATAAAAGGACTACTGAAATCAAACAATTTTTTAATCCAGCTAATACTGTCATACTTGTCCTTTGCTTTCTCCCAAACCAGATTGATCTTTTGGAAAAGGTTCTCATCCTTCAGTAATTTGACCAGGCGAGAATCAATAAGGTCCTTGTGAATCTTATCCCTCACGAATGGATTTAGGTCGATGCTATTGGCATCAAGACTATCAACTATTGCAATGAGCCATTCGAATATCTTGTTCCGCTTTACTTCAAAATCTTCGTAAGTGATCTTTCCAGTCAAGCGATCTTCTTCTGCCCGGTGAAATGCGCCCTTAACTTCGAGAATTTTGTTGTCAATATCTACCGAACAACTATGGGCCTCCACATAGTTTATCCCGGCTTTTATACTCTCAGTAGCTCTATTTTTGGCCTCCTTCCTGAAATCATCAATTAACATTTGGGTAGAGTTTTTTGTATGCCACGAATGCAATAAATTGGCAGGTTTTGCTAATTTAGCCAATTGCGGTGAATATGCTGCAAAAAATATTTCATATGAAAAGCTACCCGGTCTATTTACTTGACTTGGATGATACCTTGATAGGGAGTTTTGAACATGTGTCTACCGTAATTTACCCTAAGCTAGCAGATAGTTTAGGTCTCCCAGCACCTGATAAAGAAAGTGTTCGAAAACATTGGGGAAAGGAATTAAGCCTTTCACTTTCGGAGATATTTAAAATTGAGCCAGATGAAGGAACGATTGATTTACTTAGCCAATTGCATTTGGAGAACCCAACCCCTCCGATCAGCGGTAGCAAACGGATCCTTGAAACATTGAAAAAACACGGTAGATTTGTAGGGCTCTATACGGCTGCTCACCCAAAGATCATGGATCAATGCCTGGAGAATACTTTACAAATAAAAAGAGATTATTTTGATGCTGTGTTCAACACATATGAGCAGGGTATTCCCAAACCAGCAAAAGAAATTATCGATTTTTTCTCAAGGTCCTTTTTTGAAAAAACAGGCAAACGTGTAAAAGGAAGCGAGATCCTTATTGTAGGCGATTCTCTAACGGATTTTTTTCTCTCAAAAATCTATCCAACAGATTTTTGCGCGGTTTTAAATGGAGCCCATTCCAAAAAGGATTTTGTGGACAATGGCCTCGACACCCAATTTATTTTTCCTTCAATATCCGAAGCATTGACGGCCCCTACCGACCACGGCATAGTTGCCATTGTAAAAAATGAAAAAAATGAATTTCTCCTTATAAAGGAAGGTAGAGAGAATAATCCCTATTTTGGACATTGGTCTGGTCCTCATGGACGATGCCAGGCAGAGGATATACTTGAGGAAGAAACCGTGATCCGGGAAACGTTGGAAGAATGCGGGGTACTGGTAAAGCCTGTTCGAAAGTTATATACCCGGCCTGCTGACACAAAAATTAAAACTGTTTCCTTCTGGGAAGCTGTACTGCAAGACCAAAGCTCTTCATCTTTTACCCTTTCCGAAGAAGTAAGCGAAATCGGGTGGATTCATTTAGAAAATATAAAAAACGGAACCATTCCACTATACCCTGGAACCTTAGATTTTTTTGATCAATATGAAAATCTAATACCAACTATCTTCTGATTTTTGGTCCAAGAAGAAACAGCTCTCTTTCAAAAAATATAGTTTAATTAAATTACTGGTCTTCTGGAACGTATTCCCAAAATTCAATTTTTCTACCTGTATAATTTCCCCCTGTACCCATATAGCCCCTGTTACCAATGGAAAAGCCTACCCCACTATATCTAGCGTTCCCTGGATAGCCTTCCCGCTGCGTCCATAGGTGTGTATTGGGATCGTACTCCCAGAAATCATTATAGAGAATTAAAGCATTATCGTACCCTGTTCCAATATAGCCTCTATCTCCTATGGAGAAACCGACCGCACTTTGTCTCAGGCCCCCTCCAAAGTCCGTCCACGGCGTCCATTGATATGTAGTTGGGTCATACTCCCAAAAATCTTTTAAGTAGCCATTCATGCCATACCCCGTTCCAATATAGCCTCTATCTCCTATGGAAAAACCGACCGCACTTTGTCTCAGGCCCCCTCCAAAGTCGGTTCGCGGAGTCCAAAGATCTGAAGTTGGGTCATACTCCCAGAAATCTTTTAAATAGCCATTCATGCCATACCCCGTTCCAATATAGCCCATTCCACCTATGGAAAAACCGACCGCATCCGACCTGGCCTCCCCTTTAAAGTCCATTTTCTGCATCCATTGATTTGCAGACGGGTCATACTCCCAAAAATCTTTTAAGACGCCATTCATGCCAGACCCCGTCCCAATATAGCCTCTGTCCTCTATGGAAAAACCGACCGCACCAGATCTTGCCTCCCCTTTAAAGTCCATTTTCTGCATCCATTGATTTGCAGACGGGTCATACTCCCAAAAATCTTTTAAGACGCCATCCGTGCTATAACCAGTCCCAATATAGCCTTTATCACCTATAGAAAAGGCTACCGCTCCCTCTATCGGGTGCCCTCCAAAGTCCGTCCGCCCAACCCATACGTCTTGAATTTTATGAATTACGTTGTCCCCATAAAAAAGCTTATTTCCGACAATTAGGAAGGGACGTAAGTAGGTTATCCCAGGTGAAAGTAACAGGTCACTGGAAAACTGGAAAGTAGAATCCTGCTCACTTATGCTTGATTCAGGGAAATATTCATCATCGTTCAAGATATCTGGATCCGGGTCTTCCCCCCAGGTAATGCCAAAAGACTCCAATGGCTGACCAGCCTTTAAGCCCTTAATAGTAGTATATATCCTTACCTGATAAACATTTTGCAAAAAAGGAATGATAGAGTCAATCTTCAGAATAGGGGAAATAGAATTCGTTGGAAATTGGCGAACTTCCCCATACCTGACTTCGTCTCCATATTCTAAAAAGGCCCGGTAATAATAGGTTTCTCCTGGCCCTAATCTATCGAGGTCACTTTCAAATGATTCATTCCCTATTTTGTATGAAAAGGATTTGATGCCCATATTATTTTCAATGGATGGTTGATCGGTTTCCGATGACCAAACATGGCCATAAGCGTCAACAAACTCACCTTCAATAAGTCCGGAAATTTCCCCTTTTATCTTTCCCTTTGTTGGGTAAATGCCCGGCACAAAATCGCCGGTAATAACAAGAGGGAAGCTGCTTTTCCCAAGGTCCCATTTTTTACAGGAAACGAAAAGCAAAAATGCGACCGGAATTAGCTTATAAAAAACCTTGGCATTTTGCATATTTATTGATGTAGGTGAGAAAAAAGGCAGAAAAAAAGGTGCGCAATAAACCTTCCTAAAACGAAACAGGAATTGCAAGATTTACGGGTCATACTCCCAAAAATCTGATAAGGAGTAAAAAAAATTCTCGCCGGTACCAATATAGCCTTTATTACCTATGGAAAATCCGACTGCAAAACGCCTGGGGCCTCCTCCAATGCCTTGACGCTGAATCCATTGATCTGTATTTGGGTCATACTCCCAAAAATCTGCCAAGAGGGATCCTGTCCCGATATAGCCTTTATTACCTATGGAAAAACCGACCGCACCGGATCTTGCCTCCCCTTTAAAAGTATCTCGCTGGGTCCATTGGTCTGCAGACGGGTCATACTCCCAAAAATCTTTTAAGTCGCCATTCGTGCTGCTATAACCTGTCCCGATATAGCCTTTATTACCTATGGAAAAACCGACCGCACCGGATCTTGCCTCCCCTTCAAAGTCCTTAAGCTTTTTCCATTGGTCTACAGACGGATCATACTCCCAGAAATCTTTTAAGTAGTCGCCATTCGCGCTTATTCCAGTCCCGATATAGCCTTTATTACCTATGGAGAAGCCTACCGCATCGGATCTTGCCCCCCCTTCAAAAGTATCTCGCTGGATCCATTGGTCTGCAGACGGGTCATACTCCCAAAAATCTGTCAAATAATTATTATTGTATCCGGTTCCAATATAGCCTCTTTCCCCTATGGAAAAACCGACCGCCCTCCACCTGTGGCCCCCTCCAAAAGTGTCTCGCTGGGTCCATTGGTCTGCAGACGGATCATACTCCCAAAAATCTGACCCTGACCAGAAGGACGGGAAAGCTCCTGTCCCGATATAACCTCTATTCCCAATGGAAAAGCCTACCGCCCAAGTTCCCGAATTCCCTCCAAAAGTGTCTCGCTGGGTCCAGAACGCTAGATTACCGTCAAAAGGAAGAACCTCCTGGTCATAAAGGGTATCTTTTTCAAAATCCAAAGAAACAATTGCATATGCCCTCAGGTAGTGAACCACATTATTCTGAAGACTGTCAATCTTAGCTTTGAAGACTTCATTGTTGTACCGCGTTCCCAAATTAACAAACTGGTCTGAAAGGGTGGGTAGTGGGTTCGTAGTGGACCAGCAAAAGCCATGCTGAATGGCAAAATACCCCTTTTCCGTTCCAGATAACTTTCCGCTTGCCTCCAGATTGAAGCCATATTGGTAGCAAAAGCCTAGGGTTTGAACTTCTGCCAGACCCGAATGATATTGGAGGGTATCGCTATACTGATATTCAGCTCCATCCACGGTAGCGTAAGCTCTCAACAAATAATCCCTATTGGGGTGTAATTTCAGGGTGTCAGAAAATATCGGGTCATCCTCCTGGGTTCTTATCCCCAAAGACCGTTCTCCTTCATTGATATATTTAGTAGGTGGCACCTCCTGCGTCGTCCAAATAAACCCATGGTCCTGTACCTGAAGGGTGTTTAGCCCAATGACCCGCGCCGTGATGGCTATCGAATCGATCGAAAGAGTATCGATGGAGATAATTTCGACCTGAAGAAAATCCGCCTGCTTGAGCTGCCAGGGTTCGCAGGACAGAAAAACGGGGAACAGCAGCACTGATAGAATATGATTTCGATTCAATAATTGTAAAATTTTAAAAATTTCTTAAATCCTTTATTTTTCAAAATAAAAGTAAGAATTATTTTTAATATGGGATGTACCTAATTTTCCATAGTCACAGATCGCACCTCTTCCTGGGTCACCGAAGGAGGCATAATGCCCTTTCGGATCTTTTCCTCAACGATGGCAGCCACCTGCTGGGCCTGGGTTTCGGTTTTGAAGCCTATCTTCCCGCCAACGGCCGGCTGGTGAGGTTGGTGGATGTAACGCTTCTCATTGAGGTAGACATCGTATCCCCAACTTTGGTCCTCGTTCTGGAAGGTTTGGATCCGGATATTTGGAGGAGTCGCTACCTGGGAGGAATCGATAGCAGATGGAGCTTCACGTGGCAATGTTTCAGGGGAATGGCTTGACGATTCATTACCACACGAGGGTAAAAAAGCTGAAAAAATAATGCATAATAGAAAGGGGTAAAATTTCATACGATTTTGAATTATGAGGTTTATGAGGTTTATAAACCTTCTAAACTTGATCAATTATCCACAAAACCTATTGCGTTTGAGTATAATTTGGACAATTATTACACCCGAATATAGATTTTCTTTCGATCAAGCCACCAGTTGAAACTCCAACAGAACAACATAAAGGTCAGCGCGAAGGCCAGGGAAGCCCAGTAGGGCCCGATCCATGCAAAACCGTGCTGAAAAATGTAACTGAACAAGGATTGCCCGCCATCGACCCGGATGAAGAACAGGGTAACAGCCAGGTATTCAGAGAGCAGGTAAACGAACAGGGAGTTCTTGCCAAAGATCTCAAAGAACCGGTAGTTCCACTTTTTTTCGAGAAAATCAGTGGTATAGAGAATCAATGAAATTAGCAACAGGTCCAGGCCTATGGTCAACAACACATAGGAACTGGTCCATAATTTCTTGTTGATCGGGAATACCCAATCCCAGACATAGGCAGTGGCCAGGCAGAGCACACCCACCAGCAGCAATTTAGCCAGTCGTTCGTATCCAAGCCCTTCCTTGATGAGGTAATGTCCGGTTAAATACCCCGCCAATACGTTTACGATAGCCGGCAGGGTGCTCAGCAATCCCTCCGGATCGAAGGCGATGCCCTCCCCATGGTAGAGATGATCGGCCCCGAATAACCAAAGATCGAGGGTTCTGGCAAAATTGCCTTCCAAGGTGTAATCTCCGAAGAAGTACAGCAGCCCCCAATACCCCAGAAGCAATCCGGCTGCGGCGAAAACGAGTTGTCGCCTGTTCAGGTAGTAGACCAGCACCGCGCCGAAGAGATAACAAAGGGCAATGCGTTGTAATACGCCCAGGATCCGGGTTTCGCTGAATGGAAAACCGGTCAGTTCCCCGGCATCGTTCCATTTTACGAAGGGGAACCAATACAGGAGATACCCCAGTAAAAAGATCAACAAACTGCGCTTGAGTATCCTGGGGAATACCGCCCCAAAGGACTTTCCCGCCCAACGGTCCACGACAAAAGCAAATGCGGTGCCCACGGCAAACAAGAAGGAAGGGAATACCAGGTCCGTCGGGGTGAAGCCATTCCAGCCCGCGTGGAGAAGCGGGGCAAAGGTCTTGCTCCAATCACCCGGCGTATTGACGACGATCATCAGACAAATGGTCATACCCCGGAAGACATCGAGTGCTTTAAAGCGTTTCATGGTAACGGAAAGTTTGATTTGAAAAGACATCGCTGCCCTTGCGACGGCAGCGATGTCTTTTCAAATATAAAAAGGAAATCCCGTCAATTTTTTTTTAACTTTCTGCTGTCGACCCTTTCCTACACTAAATACGGCAGCTATGAACAGAAGAAAAGCGCTCGAACAGCTCGCGCTCACCCTTGGCGCAATGGCCTTTGTTCCTTCGGCTTGGGCCAGGACAGAAGAAGGCACCCCTATTTTATTGCCCGATCCCCAAAAGAAGAGACCGCTGAATAAAAAGGTTACGGCCATCACGCTCGGCGCCGGTAATCGCGGGAATGTCTATGGGAATTACGCAGTGGAATACCCGGATGAACTGGATATCGTTGGAGTAGCAGAACCCATTCAGATCAGAAGGGAGCGGTATATGCAACTGCACAACATTCCGGAAAACCGTTCCTTTTATACCTGGGAGGACGTATTCCAACAGGAAAAATTTGCGGACGCTATTATCATTACCACGCCGGACGACCTTCATTACGGTCCTTGCATGGAAGCGCTGAAAATGGGGTATGACGTGTTGCTGGAAAAGCCCATCTCCCCTTCCGAGCAGGAATGCCGCGACATTCTCGAACTGGCTGAAAAAACGGGCCGGATCGTAGCCGTTTGTCACGTATTGCGATACGCCCCCTATTTCATCAAGTTGCGGGAGTTGATCCAGACAGGCATATTGGGAGAGGTCGTCAGCATGCAGCACATGGAGCCGATCAACCACATCCACATGAGCCATTCCTATGTGCGGGGCAATTGGCATAATTCGGCCGAATGCACCCCCATCATTCTGGCAAAATCCTGCCACGACCTGGATATCATCAAATGGATGCTGGGCAAATCCTGTACCCATATCCAGGCTTTCGGGGAACTCTCCTGGTTCCGTTCGGAAAATGCCCCCCAGGGCAGCACGGCGCGATGCACGGACGGTTGTGCCGTAGAAGGCGTCTGTCCCTATTCTGCCCTCAAAATATACTACCGCGACCGCACCTACTTACACCACTTCGATCTGCCCGAGGAGGAAAGCCGTAAGGGGGAGGTCATCATGGATTACCTCCGCAATTCCAATTACGGAAAATGCGTCTACCGGATGGACAATGACCAGGCGGATCATTATGTGTGCAACATGCTTTTTGAAAAGGGGGTCACCGCCAGTTTCAACATGGAAGCGTTCACTTCCTATCATGGCCGGCGCACCAGGGTGATGGGCAGCATGGGAGACATCGTGGGCGATATGACCAAATTCACCTGGGTCGATTTCCGGACCGGCGAAAGCACCGAATGGGAACAAGGCACGGATGGCCACGGAGGAGGCGACTGGCGCCTGGTATCCGACTGGATCCAGGCGGTAGGCCATCAGGATCCATCCCTATTGACCAGCACTATCGGCGCATCGATCGAAAGTCATGTGATGGGCTTCAAAGCGGAGGAAAGCCGGAAGGAAAAGCAGGTGAAGGAGGTGAGGGTGTAAGGAGCTTTTGCTTGTGATCCCGACAGGTTATAGGGAAATGCGGATTTAAAGAGAAATCCCGAACTTCGGTTTCTAATCAACTGAATTTCATTAATTCACAACAGGACACTACCGGAGGGCATTAAATAATAAGAAGGTGGGCTTTGGAAAAACGATAAACTTCCCTAATTTGAATCCAACAAATGCTCCTTCAAAATAAACAATGAACCCTAGAGAACGAATGGTACGCCTGCTGCTACGGTTGCTTGCAGCTCCATATCGCCATACCCGCCGCGATTTAGCTCAGTTTTTTGGTGTAAGTGCGGAAACCATTAAAGACGATTTCCTTGAGCTAAAGGCTGCCGGACTTCGGTTGGACTATAACGAACAACACCGATATGCCATTCTAATTGACCGCGAGTTTAAAGAACTCGGGCATTTGCAGCCGCTTTCGAACGAAGATAAGGCGCGACTGAACAGCCTTTTGAGGTACGTTCATGAAAAAGACCGTTTGTATTTGCAAAAAAAGCTGGACAGCCTCTACGACTTTCAACAGTTGGGGCTACGAGCACTCCGGAAACCAGCTTTAGAGCGCATCGATCGCCTAACAGCTGCCCAGAAAGCACACAAACAGGTGGTCCTGGAAAATTACCGAAGCCGCAGTTCCAACAGTGTTCGCGATCGATTTGTAGAACCATTCCATATTGACCCTGAAAAAGATACGCTACAAGCCTACGATGTAGAGGTAAGGGATTCCCGCCACTTCCGATTATCCCGTATCGACCGTGTGGTAATCACTGAAATCGACTGGAAATATGCAGGAGATCACCGTACCAAGATAACTGATGTTTTTCGCATTGCCGATAACCAGCAAGTGTTTGTCCACTTGCTGGTAGACGTATCTGGCTACAATTCCCTAATTGAAGAATTTCCCTTAACCCGTACTTACCTGGAGCCCGGCACTCCATCCAACACCTGGGATTTCCAGTGCCAAGTCAACCACGACTTTAAAGGGTTACTTAACTACATCATGGGCAATGGAGAGCACGTTGAGATCCTGGCTCCGGAGGCCCTAAAGGACCGAGTGCGTGCCGAAGCGGAAAAAATTTTGAAAAAATTGGGCCAGATTTAGGGGGGTAGGTAGAATATCGCCCCAGGGGCGTGGGTAAGTTTGTAAAAATAAAAAAGACATGCGTATCTATTTGCATTTAACGCCGAACACAGAACTGGTACCCTTTAATTACCAGGCTGCTTTGGTCGGTGCTTTCCACCGCTGGCTCGGGGAAAATGAATTGCACGACGATATTTCTTTGTATTCATTGTCGTGGCTTAGCCAAGCAAAGGTACTTAAGAAGGCATTGGATTTTCCAGGCGGAAGTACCTTTTTCATCAGTGCTCCCGATCAAAACCTATTGGGCAACCTGATCGCCGGAGTTCAGGCCGGATGGCATCTTCGCTGGGGCATGGAAGTAGAAAGTGTAACCATACAACGGACACCTGATTTCGGTTCGCAAAACCGGTTTGTAGTACAAAGCCCTGTGTTGGTTCAAAGGAGAACCGATGACGGCAAACAAAAGTATTTCCTTCCGACAGATGAGGAATCCAACCAATTCCTGACGGAGACGCTGCTGCACAAAATGAGAAAGGCCGGTTTGCAGGAAGAAGCCGATGTCAGATTTGACCCTACCTACCTCACTCCCAAGACAAAATTGGTGGATTACAAGGGGATAAAAATCCGGAGTTCTTATTGCCCGGTCATTGTCAGCGGCCACCCTCGAGCCGTTCAGTTTGCATGGGAAGTCGGGGTAGGCAATTCGACGGGAATTGGGTTTGGGGCATTGCGGTAAATAATTTTAAAAGCATGAAATATTTTATTGTCAAATACCAGGGACCTTTCGGGTTTATCAAACCATGGACTGCGGTTCGGGATAGTGAGACCTTTTCACAGCAGTTTCTAACGCCTTCCATAGTGGCAGGATTAGAACGAAAGCTGTTTCCTGAACTTCTGAACCAGCCCTACGGTATTTACAAAATAATAGGCCACCGTCTGTCATATGATAAGATGAATGATCAACAGGAACAAATTCAACCTAAAGGGTGGAACAAAACGAAAGATGTTCTCTCCAGAGAATATGCAATTTTGACTCGTATTGTATTGCTCAACCCTGTATTATGGCTTGCCTTTGAAAACGAGGAGGATGCAAAAAGGGCAAACCAACAGCATATTTGCCTTTGCCGAAATGAGGATATCCTCTACCCAACCCTTGATTATCCAGAACTGGTTTCAGCCATTGATTTCAATTCTAACAATGAGCTTTTCAACGGCTTTGAACTGGTGTTTGAAGAAAGCGACAAATCGTTTCTCGTCGGCTACAACCGATTTGATAACGGCAGTCCGATGCACGGCTGGCTAAGGATTGTTGGAAATCCCATCAATTCACTTCAATGAATAGCCACCCCGAAATAAAAGCCAAGGGAAAGCCGGAATGGACTC
Source organism: Lewinellaceae bacterium (assembly GCA_020636275.1). GTDB lineage: Bacteria > Bacteroidota > Bacteroidia > Chitinophagales > Saprospiraceae > JADJTT01. Next base: position 319,893 of record JACJYD010000004.1, read on the forward strand.
CCCTTTTCGACCACTTGATGCATGTCAAAATAGCTATTGAAAAAATAGCAGCCAATACAGGCTTCTATGTGGAAAAGGCAGCATTAGCGGCAAT
>JACJYD010000005.1:0-5000 GCA_020636275.1 Lewinellaceae bacterium
TACGTGTCCATTGACCTGGAGGAATTAATGGATGTCAAGGCGGTCCAGATCAATTTCCAGGATTTCAAGAACGAGATCTTCGGCCGTCCGGATACCTTGCGCCAGCAATTCGTCCTGAAAGCTTCGAAAGACGGTAAAGACTGGGAAGTCATCGCCGATTATTCCAAAAACCGGCGCGACATGCCCAACGGCTACATCGAATTGGCGGAGCCGGTGGAGGCCCGGTATATCCGCTACGAACATATCTACTGCACCTGCAAAAATCTGGCTATTTCCGAGCTCCGGGTATTTGGCAACGGAAAAGGGGCCCCACCTGCCAAACCAGCTGATTTTACCGTTCAGCGCCAGGCCGACCGGAGGAATGCCGACCTTTCCTGGAATGCCGATCCCACAGCTACGGGTTATGTCATCTATTGGGGCATCGACAAGGACCATCTCAACCTGTCGGCGCTGATGTATGATCAGGCATTCTATGAACTAAGGGCGCTCAATACCGATCCGGGCTATTACTACCAGGTCGAGGCCTTTAATGAGAATGGGATCTCGGAACGCAGTGAGATCGTGTATACGGAATAGAAAGGTGGACCTGCGATAATACCATTTAAGCACTTACTTTCCGGCTTGTCCTATTTTGACATGGAACGGATCTGAATATTCATTTGGAATTCCGCTCGATATCCCCTACCTTTGCGCCGCTAAATTTTTTTCTTAACCCGGGCGAAAGCCCACAAACGCATTCTTTCAATGCAATTAGAAGACGAAAAAGATGAGTTGCTCGACGACGAAACCCCTGAACAGGAGGAAGTGGTCGACAACGACACATCGGAAGATGTGACGGACGAAGTATCCGAAGAAACAGAAGACGAAGACCTTTCAGACGAAGAAGATACTTTGGAGGAAGAGGTAGTCGAAGAAGACCCGGAAGAGCACCTTGAGGAAGGAGAAGAAGAGGAAGACCTTGAGCTCGAACTGGAAGATGATGGGGTCGGACAAGGCGCCCATGACGATTACAACTGGGAAGCGACCAACAAGCGCGGTCCGGCTTACACGAAGGAGGAATCTGCGAAAATGCTGGCCCAGTATGAGCAATCCCTCACCTCGGTATTGGAAAACGACATCGTACGCGGTACCGTTACGGCCATTCAGGGCGGTGACGTAGTACTCGACATCAATTACAAATCCGATGGTCTGGTAGGCCTCGGTGAATTCCGCGACATGCCCGACCTCAAAGTCGGGGACCAGGTGGATGTGTATGTCGAAAGACAGGAAGACGAGCGCGGACAACTGCAGCTCTCCCGCCGCAAGGCTAAATTGCTGCGCGCCTGGGAAAATATTGTCGACTCCTTTGAAAATGGTACGGTCATCAAAGGTTTGGTGATCAGCAAGACCAAAGGTGGTCTGATCGTGGAGGTGTTCGGTCTGGAAACATTCCTGCCGGGTTCACAGATCGACGTGAAGCAGATAACCGATTATGATTCTTACGTAGGTAAGAAAATGGAATTCAAAGTGGTCAAGATCAACGAGGCCATCAAGAATGCTGTGGTATCTCACAAAGCGCTCATCGAAAGCGATATCGAATCTCAGCGTCAGGAGATCATCTCCAAACTGGAGAAAGGTCAGGTACTGGAAGGTACCATCAAGAACATCACAGACTTCGGTGCCTTCATCGATCTGGGTGGTGTGGATGGCCTGCTGTACATCACCGATATTTCCTGGGGTCGTATCAACCACCCGAACGAAGTACTGGAACTCAACCAGAAACTCAACGTGGTGGTGCTCGACTTTGATGACAACAAGAAGCGTATCAGCCTCGGTCTGAAGCAGCTGACCCCGCATCCGTGGGATGTACTGGATGCTTCCATAGACGCTGGCAGCAAAGTGACCGGTAAGATCGTGAACATTGAAGACTACGGTGCCTTCCTGGAGATCTCTCCCGGTATTGAAGGTCTGATCCACGTGTCTGAAGTAAGCTGGAGCAACCAGCCGGTCAATGCCCGCGAATTCTTCAAAGTTGGGCCAGGAAATGGAGGCCAAGATCGTAACGGTAGATCGAGACGAGCGCAAAATGTCGCTCAGCGTGAAGCAATTGATGAACGATCCCTGGAGCGAGATCGAAGAGCGCTTCCCGGTCAACAGCCGCCACTCCGGTCTGGTGAAGAACCTGACCCCGTATGGTGTATTCGTCGAACTGGACGAGAACATCGGCGGTATGGTACACGTATCTGACCTCAGCTGGGTGAAGCGTTTCAACCATCCTTCCGAATTCACCAAAGTAGGTGAGAACCTGGAAGTGGTAGTGCTGGATATCGACAATGAGAACCGCAAGATCAGCCTCGGTCACAAGCAGATCGAAGAGGATCCTTGGGATACTTTTGAAAATGTATTCCCCGTCGGTTCCTACCACGAAGCTACGGTGCTGCGCCGCGACGATCGCGGAGCCATCGTGCAGTTGCCCTACGGTCTGGAAGCCTTTGCTCCTATCAAGCACGTCAAGAAGGAAGACGGCACCCTGGCCGAACCGGAAGAAGTGCTGACGGTGAAGGTGATCGAGTTCAACCGGGACGACAAACGCATTCTCGTTTCGCACCTGCGCTACCTCGAGGACATCCGCCGTGAGGCCGACGAACAGGTGAAGCAGGAGCGCGATAAAGAACGCGACGTAGTGCGCAAAGCCGTGAAGAAAACCCAATCCAATGTCGAGAAATCGACCCTGGGCGATCTGGATGTCTTCTCCCAACTCAAAGAGCAACTCGCTGAGGAAGGTGGAGAAGAAGAAGGCGGAGACGACGATACAGAGAAGTAATTTCGATTTATAATACGAAAGTTTGAAAGCCCCGGCTCCCAAAGAGCCGGGGCTTTTTTTTTAAACAAAATTTACCTTCCCCTGTTATGCACTCTGTCAAATAAGAAACGCAAGTGCAAAAGAAAGTCATTGTCATCGGTTCGGGATTTGCCGGCTTGTCCACAGCCTGCCATCTGGCCCAAAAAGGGTTCCAGGTCACCATTCTCGAAAAGAATGCCGTGCCAGGTGGGCGAGCCCGTCAATACACCGCCGAAGGGTTCACCTTCGATATGGGGCCCAGCTGGTATTGGATGCCCGATGTATTTGAGCAATTCTTCGGTCACTTTGGGAAAAAGGTTTCCGACTACTACGAGCTCGTGCGCCTGGATCCGAGCTATCAGATCTACTTCGGGAAAGACGATGTCATGCCGGTGCCGGCCGGGGTCGAGGCCCTGAAGACCATGTTCGAACGCTACGAGCCGGGCAGCGGCGCCAAATTGCAGCGCTTTCTGGATGAAGCTCAATATAAATACGAGGTAGGGATGACCGACTTCGTGCATAAACCCAGTCATTCCATTCTCGAGTTTGCCGACATCCGCATTTTGACCAGCTTGTTCAAATTGCAGATGTTCTCCTCCATCTCCTCGCAGGTCCGCAAACTGTTCAAACACCCGCAACTGATCGAATTGCTGGAGTTTCCGGTATTATTCCTGGGCGCTACACCCCAGAAGACGCCTGCACTTTACAGCTTGATGAACTATGCCGACATGGCCCTGGGCACCTGGTACCCGATGGGAGGGATGTTCAAGATCGTGGAAGGTATGGTTGCGCTGGCCGAGGAACTCGGCGTGCAGATCGAACTTAACAGGGAAGTAAAGCAGGTTTATGTGCCCAACGGCCATGCCACCAAAGTGGTGACGGATGCCGGGGAGTACGAAGCCGATATCGTGGTAGCCGGCGCCGATTACCACCATGTGGAACAAGACCTGCTCGAAGCCCCGCTTCGCCGCTACGATGAAAACTACTGGAACCGCCGGACCATGGCGCCTTCCTCCCTGTTGTTCTACCTTGGGGTGAACAAGCGTCTCGACAATCTGCTGCACCACAACCTTTTTTTCGACGAAGATTTCCGGCAGCATGCCCACGAGATATACGAAGACCCGCAATGGCCCGGCAAACCGCTGTTCTATGTGTCGGCCCCTTCCGTAACCGATCCCGGCGTAGCCCCGGAGGGATGTGAAAATCTCTTCGTGCTCATTCCCTTAGCGCCCGGATTGAAAGACGAGGAGGAAACGCGCGAACGCTATTACCAAATCGTGATGGAGCGCCTGGAAAACCTGACCGGCCAGGATATCCGGAATCACGTCGTGTACAAGCGCTCCTATGCCCATTCCGATTTTGAAAAAGACTATCACGCCTTCAAAGGCAACGCCTACGGGCTGGCGAATACATTGCTGCAGACTGCTTTTTTGAAACCAAAGCTGCGCAGCAAGAAGGTGTCCAACTTGTTTTACACCGGACAATTGACTACCCCCGGCCCGGGCGTTCCTCCTTCCCTGATTTCGGGGAAGGTCGTGGCAGAAGAGATCGAAAAAAATTTCCAATAGAACCCATTTGGAACTTGCTCAAGGCGGTTTCCAAATAAACTAATGCGTCACCCATGATGGATCTGTATAACCAGGTATGCCAGGAGTGTAGCCAGCACATCACCAAGCGCTACAGTACGTCGTTTTCGATGGGCATTCGCCTGTTCGACAAACGGTACCGGGAACCCATTTATGCCATTTACGGGTTCGTCCGCTTCGCCGATGAGATCGTCGACACGTTTCACGGGTTTGAAAAGGCCGATCTCCTGCAGCGTTTCCGGAAGGAAACATACCGGGCGCTGGAAGATAAGATCAGTTTGAATCCGGTCTTGCAGGCCTTTCAGCAAACCGTGAATAAATACAATATAGAACGAGCGTTGATCGACGCCTTTATGGATAGCATGGAAATGGACCTGCATTTCCACACCTACGAGGATTCGCTGTACAAGCAATACATATACGGCTCGGCGGAAGTCGTGGGGCTGATGTGCCTGCGGGTTTTTTGTGAAGGCGACGAGGCGATGTACCAACGACTGAAGGCGCCCGCCTGCAGTTTGGGAGCGGCTTTTCAGAAGATCAACTTCCTGCGCGATATGAAGAGTGACTTCGATGAGCGGGGGCGGGTGTATTTC
>JACJYD010000005.1:10000-223448 GCA_020636275.1 Lewinellaceae bacterium
AGTATAAGATGTGTAGGATAGGTGGGAGGCTATGAAGCTGTGACGCTAGTCATGGTGGAGCCGACGTTGAAATACCACCCTTCTTATACTTAGGTTCTAACTCTGCGAAAACAGAGGACCGTGTGTGGTGGGTAGTTTGACTGGGGTGGTCGCCTCCAAAAGAGTAACGGAGGCTCGCAAAGGTACCCTCAGTATGGTTGGTAACCATGCGTAGAGCGTATAAGTACAAGGGTGCTTGACTGAGAGAGGGACGCCTCAACCAGGTGCGAAAGCAGGCTTAAGTGATCCGGTGGTTCCGTATGGAAGGGCCATCGCTCAAAGGATAAAAGGTACTCCGGGGATAACAGGCTGATCTCCCCCAAGAGCTCACATCGACGGGGAGGTTTGGCACCTCGATGTCGGCTCGTCACATCCTGGGGCTGGAGAAGGTCCCAAGGGTTGGGCTGTTCGCCCATTAAAGTGGCACGCGAGCTGGGTTCAGAACGTCGCAAGACAGTTCGGTCCCTATCTGTTGTGGGCGCGGGAGTATTGAGGAGATCCGACACTAGTACGAGAGGACCGTGTTGGACGCACCGCTAGTGTACCAGTTGTGCCGCCAGGTGCAGCGCTGGGTAGCTATGTGCGGAATGGATAAGCGCTGAAAGCATCTAAGCACGAAGCCAACTCCAAGATGAGTACTCCATGAGGGTCGTGGAAGATGACCACGTTGATAGGCTACAGGTGGAAGTGCAGTGATGCATGGAGCTGAGTAGTACTAATTACCCGAAAGCTTCTCGCGCGTAAGACCTTTAACCGAAGTGCTTTGATGTACTAATCGAGCAAGACTATTCCAAATCAGATGTCATGATAGTTTATAAGTTTATGAAGGGGATAAGTTTTTGACAGACAAAAACTTACTGCCTTAAAAACTCAAAAACTAAAAAGAAATAAGGGCACCAGACCGCTCACATGGTCTTGGCCCAAAGAGTTGTTGGTGGCTATCCACCTTCGCATTCGCTACGGCGGACGAGAAGGAAGAATGGAAGCCCAAAGACTTGTTGGTGGCTATAGCTGGAGGGTTCACCTCTTCCCATTCCGAACAGAGAAGTTAAGCCTCCACGCGCCGATGGTACTGCCCTTGGGTGGGAGAGTAGGTCGCTGCCAACTTTTTTTTCTCTCAAAAGGGGGAATCAGCGCTTTGCGTCGATTCCCCCTTTTTTTATTTGCTCAATACGCTACTTCAATTTTCATCTCACTCCGCTTGGTCAAAGGTACTTTTTGCTCCCTCCAGAGCCAGTAACCCGTGCCGGGACGATACCGCAACTTCTGGTGAAAATGAACCACCAGGTTCTTGATGTATTTTTCTACCCGGACCTCCGAAACCTCGCCGGATGCGGTGAAATCAACGGCTACCTCCCGGATCCTCAGCGAAGAGTCGATCGCCGTGTAGCGCAGACCCTCCAACTGATGATTTTCATCCCGCAAGGAATCGACCAAATACTGATCCCTCCAGGCTACCCGGTTGATATTGAGGTCTTTGAAACCCTCCAATTCCTCCTTGGCATCCCAGTTGTCCAGTTTCTGCTTGTCCCGCTTACCCATGAACAGAATATTCCTTTCTACCGTCTTGTCGCCGGTCATGCGATCGATCTCCGTTTGAAAAAAAGCATCCAGGTCGAAAAAGGGCTGAATAGCTTCCCGTTCTATGGCCCGTTCCGATTGGCAGGAGATCCCCCCCAAAAGAATTAAAAAAACAATGACCCGATTCATACTGTGCTGGGTTGTTTGATGGACTCAATGAGGATCGTCCCGTCCATTTCAGCGGGAATCGCCAGGCCCATCCGGTCGAGGATGGTCGGTGCAATATCCGCCAGCTTTCCGTTGGAAATGCGCAGGGCTTCTTTCCGTTTGCTGACATAGATGCAGGGCACCGGATTTTTGGTATGGGCCGTATTGGGCGTTCCGTCTTCATTGATCATGTAGTCCGAATTTCCGTGGTCGGCGATGATGATCGCTTCGTAATCATGGGCAAGCGCCACTTTCAGGATCTGGTCGAGCAACCCGTCAACGGTTTCCGCGGCTTTCATCGCGGCTTCGAATACCCCGGTATGCCCCACCATGTCCGTATTGGCAAAATTGAGGCAAATGAAATGCGGCGCATTGGCTTCGATCTCTGCAATGATCGCCCTGGCGACCTCCGGAGCGCTCATCTCCGGCTGCAGGTCGTATGTGGCAACCTTGGGCGAAGGGATCATGATCCGCCGCTCCTTTTCAAAAGGCTCTTCCCGGCCGCCGGAAAAGAAGAAGGTGACGTGCGGATATTTCTCCGTCTCGGCGATCCGGACCTGACTCAGCCCCGCCTGGGAGATCACCTCCCCCAAAGTGAGGTTGAGGTCTTTCTTGGTGTAAAGCACATCGACCCCCTTGTAGGTTTCATCGTACCGGGTCATCGTGACGTAGCTGAGATCGAGTTTGTGCATATCGAAATCGGGAAAGTCGGCCTGCGTAAGCACCGTGGAAATTTCCCGCGGCCGGTCCGTCCGAAAGTTGAAACAAATGAGCAGGTCGCCGTCTTTTATGGTGCCGACAGGTGCGCCGTCAGACCCAGTAAGGACCATGGGCTTGAGGAATTCGTCGGTTTCGTCCTTGGCGTATTTTTCCCGAATGCTGGCCAGGATATCGGAAGTGGGCGTTCCTTTCCCATGTACCATCAGATCGTAAGCCAGTTTGATGCGTTCCCAGCGCTTGTCGCGGTCCATGGCATAATAGCGCCCGACGACCGAAGCCAGTTTTACGGGCGTGCCCTCGATGTGCTCCTGTACTTCCCGGATAAATTCGAGTCCGCTTTTGGGATCGCAGTCGCGGCCATCGGTAAAGGCGTGAATATAGACCTCATTTAGCCCCTGTTCCTGGGTAATATCGCATAAAGCCAGCAGATGGTTGATATGGGAATGCACCCCGCCATCGGATACCAGCCCCATGAAATGGACGGCCTGTCCGGTAGCCTTGGCCGTTTGCAAGGCCTTTATCAGGACGGGATTCCGGTGTAGCTCCCGTTCCCGGATGCTCTTGTTGATGCGGGCGAGTTCCTGGTAAACGATCCTTCCGGCTCCGATGTTGAGGTGCCCCACTTCCGAATTGCCCATCTGGCCCTCGGGCAAACCAACTTCCTCGCCAAAGGTGACGAGGCGGGAATTGGGGTAATCACGCATCAGCCCGTCAAAACAGGGCGTTTTGGCTTTGGCGATGGCATCGGCGGCAGGCACCTGGCCCAGGCCCCAGCCGTCTAATATGATCAGGAAAAAGCGGTCAGTGGATTTCATGCTATAATGGATTTCATATGGAATACAGTATGGAAACAACTCTAATTCAATAGGGTTGGAACGGCTCGAGAGCGAAAACCGAACATTTGAAGCCGCCATCCCGTTTTTAAAAGCGGAAAGATACTAGAATTGAAGATAGTATCGTTTCATAAACCCTTAGATTAAAAAACGTCTCGTTTGTTTCCGAGTGACTTCCTGTAAATTTCCCGTCTAATAAGTTAAAGTTGGCATTATCATTGAACGGGTATTAAAAAACAAGCAATTTGGATCAAATTTGACGCGACCAAAACCGGAAATCATGAAAACCTTGTTGTTTTTAATTGCTTTTTTTCCTTCCATCGCTTGGGTACAACCCGATCTGGACGGCATCAACCAAGCCTTGCGCAGCGGTAATGCCGATGCTTTGGGCGCCTACTTTGCACCGACAGTCGAAGTAGCGATCATGAATAGCGAAGATCGGTATGCCAAAGCAGATGCCGTTCGGGTAATGAAGGATTTTTTCGCCAGGAACCGGCCCTCCAGTTTCTCCCAGGTACACCAGGGCGAATCGAAAGGCGGTAACATGCACTATGCGATCGGCGAACTCCAGTCCACCGGCTCGAGCTACCGGGTATACCTCCTTTTACAGGAATCTGCCGGAAATTATACAATCCAACAACTCCGGATAGACCAGGAGTAAAATTTTAATAGGTCCTAAAAGGATGGATGGGCGTCGCTCATCCATCCTTTTTCATTTCCAGGACCCCCAATCCGAAAAGGGCATAATCGTATTTCACCGGATCTTCCGGGTCGAACCGCCGCAGGGCTTCGGTCAGCTCCAACACCGCCTGCCAGTCGGTCTGCTTGCGATGCAACAGCCCGGTCTTTCGCGCCACCCTATCGACATGCACATCGAGTGGGACCAGCAACTGGCGCGGGTGGATCCCCTTCCACAATCCAAAATCCACGTTCCGGTCATCCCGGCGCACCATCCAGCGCAGGAACATGTTCAAGCGCTTGCAGGTCGACTTTCGGGCAGGCGTGGCGATGTGTTTTTGGGTGCGGGCCGGAGCGCCCGGCAGGGAGAAGAATAGCTCGTGAAAACCCCGAAGCGCCGCTTCGGTATTGCTCGCGCCCTCCGGCAAAAAGCGGGTAAAGGCGCTTTCCAGCGATTCATGGTTCCGGTAGTACTGTTGAAAGAACTCGAGGAAATACAAAGCGTCGAGGGGCTGGAACGTCCGGTGGTAAAAACTTTCAAACCGCGCGCGATCCCGCTCTTCGTGATGGAGGATGAAATCGTGCGGCGCGCCATCCATGCGCTCGACGAGCGCGCCGGCGCTTTGAATGATGGTTTTTCGCTGCCCCCAGGAGAGCATGGCCGTCCAAAAGCCCGTGATCTCAATATCCTGCAACTTCGTGAAGCGATGCGGAATGGAGATCGGATCGTTCTCAATAAACGAAGGCTGATTATAGGCCTCCACACACTGGTCCAGGTAGGCCTTTAAATCTTTTTCCATGACAAAATTTTCCAGGGAACCAATACTTTTGTGGTTTTAACGTTACGTCTGTGTGATTTTAATTGCTTGAAAGCCCATTTACAGACCCATTTATGACCGCTACTTTGACATACACCCTCGTTCTGGCCGCCTTATACCTCGGAAGAAAAGCGCTCGACTGGTTGGGGCCCCTTAAATAATATAGGTTCTATCAGAAGGAAGACCCCCGGCCATCCCCCTGATCCTTTCCATACATCCGGTACTTTGCCAGGCCCATCCGCTGCAGGAAATGGCGAATGGAAACCCCCAGGACGCCCAACCCGTATTTTACACTCCTGGAAAAGTTGATCGATGATGCTTCCCTGAAATATTTTGTCGGACAAGTTACCTCCGCTATGCCGAACCCGGCGTAAATGATCTGCGACAAAAGCTGGTTGTCAAAGACAAAATCGTCCGAATTTTCCATGAACCGGATCTGTTCCAGTACTTCCCGGCTGAAGGCCCGGTACCCCGTATGATATTCCGATAGCTTGTGATTGACCAACAGGTTTTGAACCAGGGTGAGCAACCGGTTGGCGATGTACTTGTAAAGGGGCATTCCGCCTTTCAAGGCGCCATCCCCCAAGATCCGGGACCCCAGCACCACGGGGTAAAGACCGTCTCCAATGATACTGACCATGGCGGGAATGAGCTTCGGCGTGTACTGGTAATCGGGGTGCAGCATGATCACGATATCCGCATCCAGGGCCAGGGCCTTTTGATAGAGCGTCTTTTGATTTCCGCCATATCCCTTGTTTCGCTCGTGCTGGATAATATGCCGGATGCCGAGCGTGCGGGCCAGTTCTACCGTGTTGTCCCGGCTGGCATCATCGCACAAAATGACCTCGTCGACGAGACCTGCGGGAATTTCCCGGTAGGTCTTTTCCAGCGTGGGGGCCGCATTGTAGGCCGGCAATACGACGACTACTTTTTTTCCCTGATACATAACAGGCATTCTTTTGGGTTGGTCGCAAAGATAAGGGTAATGGGCATATTGTTAAATCCTTAGATTTACACTGTCAAAAAGCACTTCATGGCATCTATTCGCATTTTTCAACCCAATAAACATCTCCGGGGCGCTATCGCATTGGAGCGTTCCAAAAGTATCAGCAACCGGGTGCTGATCATCCGGGAACTTACAGACCGGGCTTTTCCGGTAGATCGCCTGTCCAATTCGTCCGATACCCAGACCCTCCTCCAGTTGCTGGACCAGGTCAGGACGCAGGGTGCCCAAGGCGGATCTCCCTTGTCGCTCGATGCCGGGGCAGGGGGCACTACCTTTCGCTTTTTGACGGCATTTCTGGCTTTTCATCCGGGAGAACAGCTTCTGACGGGCAACGAACGTTTTCGGGAACGCCCGGTTGGCCCGCTCGTGGACGCGCTCCGGCAATTGGGCGCCCGGATCGAATATCTGGGCAGGGAAGGATTCCCTCCCTTGCGCATCGGCGCTCCGGATTGGGACGCCTATCAACCCCGGGTTTCCCTGTCTGCCTCGGTGAGCAGCCAGTTCATCTCGGCATTGCTCCTGGTCGGACCAAGCCTGCCGGAAGGCCTGCTCCTGGAACTGGAAGATACAGTCGTTTCCAAACCCTATATCGACATGACCCTGGCCGCTATGCGCTACTTCGGGGTGGCGGTTCAATTTGAAGACCGGGAAATAAAGGTGCCGGCGGGCAGTTACGTGGGGCGGCCTTTCGAAGTGGAGGCCGATTGGTCGGCAGCCTCCTATTTTTACGCATTCGCCGCCTTGTCGGAATCCTGTGACCTCTTTTTGGAAGGCCTGCGGGCGGATAGCTGGCAGGGCGATGCCGCACTGGCTAAAAGGCTGGAGGCATTTGGAGTTCAAACCAGCTTCGAAAAAAAGGGCGTTCGGCTGACCAAATCCAACCATTCCCACCTCCCTTTCACCGAATGGGATTTCCTGCCTACGCCCGACCTGGCCCAGACGATCTCGGTGCTTTGCGCCGCCCGGGGTATACACGGCCTCTTCTCGGGGCTCGAAACCTTGCGGATCAAGGAAACGGATCGCATTGCTGCGTTGAAAGAAGAACTGAAAAAAGTAGATGTAAGGTTGATCGCATTGCCTCCCCGGATGTCGCTCCGGTCCGGAAAGGTCTATTTCAACCAGGAAGGACAAGCCCGTTGGGAGGAGCAACCAGTTTTTTCCACCTATGGAGACCACCGGATGGCCATGGCCTTTTCCATACTGGCTTTCCTGGGGCCGGTTCGGATCGAGAACCCGGGAGTCGTGGCAAAATCCTATCCAGGTTTCTGGAAAGACCTGGAAAAACTGGGGTTTGAGATCCTTTCGTCCTGACCCAGGACCGTCAGGAGCGCCCGGGCTTTCCACCAGCATTCTTCGTATTCCTGTTCCGGAACGGAATCATAAACGATCGCTCCACCCACCTGGAAAGAGAGGTATTTATTGGTCTGGTTGTAGAGAAGGCTGCGGATCACCACATTGAAATCGAAGTCTCCCTCTGGGGTGACATAACCCACGGCGCCGGAGTAAAGCCCTCTCCGGGATTCCTCATACTGTTCGATGAGTTCCATCGCCTTGACTTTCGGAGCGCCGGTCATAGAGCCCATCGGAAAGGCCTGGCGGATGGCATCGACAAAGGAAACCCCTTCCCGGAGGGTGCCCTCCACCGTGGAGATCATCTGGAAAACCTGCGCAAAGGGATAGATGCCGAAGAGCTCGGGAACCTGGACTGAGCCGGGCCGGCAGGAACGGGCGAGGTCGTTTCGCACCAGGTCGACGATCATGACATTTTCGGCCCGGTCTTTTTCGGAATGGAACAGCTGATTGCGGAGCGCGAGGTCTTCCTCGGCGTCACGGCCTCGGTGGATAGTCCCTTTGATCGGTTGGCTGACCAATTGGGAGCCCGTTTTTTTCAGGAAGCGTTCGGGACTGGCACAGAGAAGGTACCGGTCATCGACCTGATAATAGGCAGAAAAAGGCGCCCTGGCCAGGAGGTTGAGGCGAGAAAAGAGCGCTTGGGGGTTCAGGGCGCAATTTTCAGCGAAAAACTCCTGGCAAAAATTAGCTTCGTAGATATCGCCTTCCAGAATATGGCCTTGTAAAGCGTGGACCTTTTCGAGGTATTCCCCTGCGGGTATCCGGGCTTGAATGTACGGCCTTTCCTTAAAAAGAGAGGTGGGGGCGGGAATACGCGCCTCGCGTTGAATGGCCTCGAAGATGGCTCCGGGAGGCTCTTTCCGGGAAAAGATTTCCACCCGGCCATCGGGGAACAAAGCCACCACATAGATAGGATCGAAAAAATGCAGCAAGGGAAATCCGATCCCATCGGAATGCCTGGATCCCAACTGCTCGACCTCGTTCTTCAGGTCATAGCTCAGGTGGCCGAAGAGCCAGCCGGGACTTTCCTCCCAAAACGATTTCCAGCTCGAAAAAGCCGACCCGGTGTCATAAACAGCCAGCCGCCGGGCGGATCCAACGCCGATCAGGCATTCATAAGTGCCGGGTTGGACCTTGTGGTGATTGGAGTCGAGGTAGCAGACCGGAGAATGGGCAGCCGCCCACTGAAAGGCGGCCCGTTTCCAAAGATCCAAATCCGAAACCCGGAAGATTGCTGACTCAGCCTTCAACGCTCAGGATTTTGATCTCAACCCGCTGGTTCCGCCGCCTGCCTTCCGCAGTGGCGTTGCTGGCAATGGGTTGCCGCTTGCCGTATCCCCGGTATTGGATCCGGTTGCGAGGAATGCCCCGGGCAGCCAGAAAATCGGCCACGGCTTTGGCCCGGTCGGTAGAGAGCCGGTCGCAGTAATCGTGTGGCGGATTGCCGTTGGTATGCCCGCCGATCTCCACGACGACATCCGGGTTGGCGTCCAGGAAATCGTAGATTTCGTTGAGCACCGGATAGGATTCGTCTTTTATCTTGGAACTGTCGGCCTCGAAATACAGGTTTTCGATCTGTATCGTTTGACCGATCCGGAGGTTCTTAGCGTCCAGATCGGCGAGGATCTTGTTGGCGGGTTCGGTCGTTTTGGACTTATCCGGAGCGGGCTTTTCGGGTGTTGTTTTGGAATCCGGGGACGTAGTTGGATCCTTTGGCTGTTCTGGGACAAGGACTACAGGCTCCAGCACTTCGTCTTCGCAGGGAACCGGAACGATCGGCGAGGCATTGTCAACCAGGATGTTGCCGTTGTAGGGAAAGAGAACAGGGGTGTTGTAGAAGGCCTCCAAAACGATATAGGAATGGGTTTCTTTCGGCTTGAACTTGAAATCGTACTTCAGCCAGCGCGTGTTGATGATTGGCGAAGTTTCGGCAAGGAGTTCCTTTTTGTTGCAATAACTGGAGCCGCCCCAGATCCGGAGTTTTGCGGGAGTCGTGTAATTGGTGTTCTGGAAATTAACCCGGCTTTGGCTGACGTATAGTTCCGAACGGCAGAGAAAAAGGCTGAACTCATAGCAATCGCCTGCTTTCAGCGGGCCACTGAGCCGTTGGGATACCATTTCCCAGGTGTCGTTATCGCGGACGACCATACCGAGGTAGGTGTTGCCGTCGTATGCGGGTTTGACCACCTCAAAATAGGAATAGGAAGGATTGACACTGGGCTGGACGTCGGGAGGAGTTTCATTGGGAAACCCGCAATCTTCCCATCCCTTTGGTGGTTTGCCTTGTGCAGGGAAATCCTCAAAGGATGGATTGGTCAGGAAAATAGGGGGATCCTGGTTCCAGGCCGGGGTAAAATAGAATATGGCGACAAGGAGAACTAGAAAGGCACGCATGTTGAAGATATTGATTAATTCCTTACTACTAATTTAATGAAAGAGAACATGCGGGAGGCATATCCTCCTTTCATTAGCTTTTATTACTCTACGGATAATGACATAAATAATTTATAAGCAATGCAGCCACCGGCCGCATTGCTTATAAATTATTTATGTCAGAGAACTTAAGTACACTGTAATAAAAATAACTTTATTTGATGTGATAACCCATTCTTTCAGTGGAGAAAACATTTTCGATTTCTCCATATTGAAAAAGAGCGGTTTAGGAATAATTAACGCATTCCTAAACCGCTCTGTTTTCCTGTTTTCGACAAAATTGCCCAAATATTGGACGATTCAGAGGCGGAGACCAGCTCAGCCGAGCTATTATTGAAAGGCATTGAAGCCCGTGACATCCATTCCGGTAATGAGCAAGTGGATATCGTGGGTGCCTTCATATGTAATAACGGATTCGAGGTTCATCATGTGTCGCATGATGGGATATTCGGCGGTTATGCCCATCCCTCCATGGATCTGCCGGGCCTCGCGGGCGATTTCCAGGGCCATGTTGACATTATTGCGCTTGGCCATGGATATTTGCGCCGGGCTTGCTTTTCCGGCATTGGCCAGGGTGCCGAGGCGCCAGGCCAGCAGTTGGGCCTTGGTGATCTCGGTGATCATCTCGGCGAGTTTCTTCTGCGTGAGTTGAAATTGGCCGATCGGTTTGTCAAACTGGATGCGTTCCCTGGAATAGCGAAGCGCGGAATCGTAGCAGTCCATCGCGGCGCCGATCGCGCCCCAGGCGATGCCGTAGCGCGCTTTGTTGAGGCAGGACAATGGTCCTTTCATCCCTTTCACGTTGGGGAGCAGGTTTTTCTTGGGCACCCGAACGTCTTCGAATACCAGTTCACCGGTTACGGAAGCGCGCAGCGACCATTTTCCATGGATCTCCGGAGCGGAGAATCCTTTCATTCCCTTTTCCACGATCATTCCCCGCACGATGCCTTCTTCATCTTTGGCCCAGACCACGGCGATGTCTGCAACGGGGGAGTTGGTGATCCACATTTTGGCGCCGTTGAGGATGTAGGCGTCGCCGTCCTCGCGGATATTGCTGACCATCCCGGCGGGATTGGAGCCGTAATCGGGCTCGGTGAGGCCGAAACAGCCGATCATTTCCCCTGAGGCCAGTTTGGGGAGATATTGACGGCGTTGTTCTTCCGATCCGAATTGGTAGATCGGGTACATAACCAGGGAGCCCTGCACGGAAGCCATGGACCGGATACCGGAATCGCCCCGCTCCAGCTCCTGCATGATGACCCCATAAGCGATCTCGTCCATACCCCCGCATCCGTACTCGGCGGGGAGGCTGGGACCGAAGGCGCCGATCTCGCCAAGACCCCGGAATAAATGGGTGGGGCAGGCGTGGCGGTTGGCATAGTCTTCAATGATCGGGGTCACTTCCTGTTTTACCCAATCGCGTACTGCATCACGGGCCATGAGGTGCTCCGGGCTGAGCAATTCGTCGACGTGGTAATAATCGTGTCCTTGGAAACGGTCTTCCCGGACGTTCTTCTTCCGGGTGTTGGTTTGGGTATTTTCCAGCATGATTAGGATCGTTTTTATTGGATGACAAAGGTACGCCATTTCGGGCAATCTTTTGTTACTTTGTAAGTTCCCTTCCGCATGCCGGACCGGGATAAAAGATAGTACCACATGGCAGTCATTGCATTAGAAGGCATGCATTTTTATGCCTACCATGGCGTTTATGAAGAGGAAAGGAGGATCGGGGGCGAGTACATCGTCGACGTATCCCTGAACGTCGATGTGACCCAAGCTGCCGTTTCGGATGACCTTCAACGAACGGTGAACTACGAAACGGTCTACCTCATCTGCGAAGCGGCGATGCGGCAGCCCTCAAAACTCATTGAGAACGTAGCCGAACGTATTGCCTTGCAGTTGAAGAACCAGTTTGGATTCATCCGCGAAATGAATATCCGCATTCGGAAAAAAAATCCGCCGCTCGGCGGGCATGTGGAGTACGCCATGGTTGAGGTCGACGGTAATTTCCAGAAAAGCTGCGGCCGTTGCGGCCGGCCTATGCTCTGCTACGGCGACCGTTCCTGCTGGTGCCTCGATGCCCCGGTGAAGGATGCGGCCCTCGAGTCCCTGAAGATCCAATACGGCGACCGCTGCCTGTGCAGGGATTGCCTGCAATTCTTTGCCGGATAAGTCAAAAAATAATATAACGTTTCCATAACACCCCTTTTCGCCTCTTTTCCGTTTCAAGGATGTCGCGATTTACAGAAGCTTTTCAAAAAACAACAAAGGCAAATCATGAAAAAATTGCTATTTCTTCCATTGCTGGGCATACTCTTCTCTTCCTGCGATGTTCTTCAGCAGGTAGTCGATGCTTCCCTTAGCCAGTCAACGCCGCTGACCACGACGGAAATCGGGGCAGGTCTCAAGCAGGCGCTCGAAATCGGTATTACGGAGGGCGCCAATAAACTCTCGCAAACGGACGGGTACTTCAAAAGTCCGTACAAGATCCTCCTGCCGCCGGAAGCTCAGAAAGTGACCGCCAAGCTGCAAAACATTCCCGGCTTTTCCGATGTGGAAAGCATCGTGCTGGAGAAGATCAACAGGGGGGCCGAAGATGCCGCAAAGCGGGCTGCACCGATCTTTAAAGATGCCATTACCCAAATGTCCTTCAGCGATGCGATGGGCATCCTGATGGGGAGCAAAAACGCCGCTACGCAGTATCTCCAGAAAACGACCTACGACAAGTTGTACGCGGAGTTCAACCCCGTGATCGTGGAATCGCTCGACAAGTTCAGCGCCCGGAAATACTGGTCGGATGCCGTCACGGCATACAACAAGATCCCCCTGGTCGACAAAGTAAACCCCAGCCTGGATGACTACGTCACCAAACAGGCTTTGACCGGCCTTTTTTCAATGGTGGAGAAAAAGGAACTCGACATCCGCACCAACCTCGCCTCCCGGACAACCGACCTTTTGCGGAAGGTCTTTGCAAAACAGGATTGAATGTAAATAGAGTGGGAAGGCTACGCCTCCTCCCTCTATTTTTATACCTTTGGGGCTATCTTTTAAGGATGGATCGGGCGGGCGCCCCCCGCCCGACCCATCCTTATGTACAGATTTCCTAACCAAAGAACCTCTTACATGAAAATAGGCGTTTTGGGTAGCGGCTCCATGGGAAGCGGCATCGCACAAGTCGCTGCTTCAGCCGGGCACGAAGTAGTTATCTTTGACAATCACGCCTCTGCAATGGACCGGGCCCGGCAAAACATGGAAACCCTGTTTTCCCGGCTCGTGGAGAAAGGGACCTATTCATCCGGGGAATCGAAAGACATCCTGGGCCGTATCCGTTGGGCCGATCGAATGCATGGCCTCCATGGCATTGGCCTGCTCATCGAAGCGATCGTTGAAGATCTGAGCGCAAAACGGGTCGAATTCGAACAGCTGGAAGATGTCGTCGGCCCGGATTGCATCATGGCTACCAATACATCCTCCCTTTCTATTGCAGGTATCGCTGCTGCTTGCAAAAAGCCCGAACGCGTCATCGGGATCCACTTTTTTAACCCGGCGCCCCTGATGAAACTCGTCGAGATCATCCCGGCCATTCAAACGGCGCCGGAGGTGGTGAAACGGGCGGAAGACCTGATCAAAAGCTGGGGAAAACAAACCGTTCTGGCAAAGGATACCCCGGGCTTTATCGTCAACCGGATCGCCCGCCCTTTCTATGGGGAAGCCCTTCGCATTTACGAAGAAGGCCTGGCCGATCCGGCTACCATCGATTGGGCGATGAAAGAGATCGGCAAATTTCGGATGGGCCCTTTCGAACTGATGGACTATATCGGGCACGATGTCAATTTTGCCGTTACCGAAACGGTTTTTCAGGCATTCTTCTACGATCCGCGATACCGGCCTTCCTTTTCGCAAAAACGGCTTGTGGAAGCAGGTTATCTGGGCCGGAAAACAGGAAGAGGCTTTTACGATCATACTCCCGGCGCCCAGGCGCCAATCCCCGTTCAGGATAAGAAATTGGGTAAGGATATCGTCCACCGGATCATTTGCATGCTGATCAATGAAGCGGCAGACGCCTTCTATCTGAAGATCGCCTCCAGAGAGGATATCGACCTGGCTATGACCACGGGGGTGAACTATCCCAAAGGTCTCCTGAAATGGGCCGATGAGATCGGCATCGCCCGCTGTGTGGAAACCCTCGACCGGCTCTACGAAGAGTATCACGAAGACCGCTACCGCTGCAGTCCGCAACTCCGTAAAATGACCCGGGAGGTATCGAAGTTTTATGAATGAAAACCAATCAATTTACGATCCGATGGAAGAAAGAACGCGCGCCCAATTGGTCGTCGACCAGATGATGGAACATGATGCCTTCAGTCAATGGCTGGGTATTGAACGGATCGAAGAAGCACCCGGCCGGTCGGTGTTGCGCATGACCGTTCGCAAGGAAATGCTCAATGGCTTTCATATCGCCCACGGAGGAATCTGCTATTCCCTGGCCGATAGCGCCCTGGCATTCGCTTCCAACTCTCACGGCCGCAAAGCTGTTTCTATTGAAACTTCCATCTCCCACACCGAACCGGTGCATGCGGGCGACGTGCTCACCGCAACTGCGGTAGAAGAAAATGCCGGGAAAAAAATAGCCTTTTATCAGGTCCGGGTGATGAACCAACACGACCGCCTGGTTGCTTTATTCAAAGGCACGGTTTACCGGATGGAAAAGGATTGGGAAATTTAAATAGATGAAAAAAACATACCTCATAGACGGCCTCCGTACCCCTGTCGGAAAATTCGGGGGCAGCCTGGCGCCGGTGCGCACCGACGACCTGGCTGCGCACGTCATCAGATCCTTGGTGGAACGCCATCCGGAGATCCCGCTCGACGCCTACGACGATGTGATCATGGGTTGTGCAAACCAGGCGGGCGAAGACAACCGCAACGTGGCCCGAATGGCCCTGCTGCTCGCCGGCCTTCCCTGGTCGGTGCCGGGCGAGACGGTCAACCGGCTCTGTGCTTCGGGTATGTCGGCTGCAGTACATGCCCATCGGGCTGTCATGACAGGCGATGGCGACCTGTTCATCGCCGGGGGAGTGGAAAACATGACCCGCGGCCCCTGGGTGATCTCCAAAACCTCCCGGCCTTTCGGCAACGATGCCGAGATGCACGACAGCAGCTTCGGCTGGCGTTTTGTCAATCCCGGAATGAAAGAGCTCTACGGCACGGAAGCTATGGGAGAAACCGCAGAAAATCTGGCCGAATTGTACAAGATCAGCCGGGAAGACCAGGACCGGTTTGCCTATTGGTCGCAAATGAAAGCTGCCGAAGCGCTGAAAAACGGCCGCCTCGCGGAAGAGATCGCCCCCGTGCTCATTCCTCAACGAAAAAAAGACCCGGTGGCGGTGGACCGCGATGAGTTCATCAAACCGGATACCTCGCTGGAAGTCCTGGCAACCCTTCGCCCGGCTTTCCGAAAGGAGGGCTCGGTGACGGCAGGCAACGCTTCCGGACTCAACGATGGAGCAGCTGCGCTGCTTGTCGCCTCCGAAACCGCCGTTGATAAATACCACTTGAAGCCCCTGGCCCGGATAGTGAGTTCAGCCGTTGTTGGCGTGGAACCCCGCATCATGGGCATAGGCCCGGTAGGCGCTTCCAAAAAAGCGCTTGCAAAGGCCGGACTTACCCTGTGGGATATGGATATCATCGAGATCAATGAGGCCTTTGCCGTTCAGGTGCTCGCCTGCACCCGCGAGCTGGGCCTTGCCGACAACGATGCGCGCATCAACCCCAACGGGGGCGCCATCGCCATCGGCCACCCCCTCGGCATGACCGGCGCCCGCATCCTGCTCTCCGCCGCCCTGGAAATACAAAAGCGCCAGGTCCGCTACGCACTGGTTACCATGTGCATCGGAGTGGGACAGGGGTACGCGGTGGTGTTGGAAAGGTTTTAAGTTTATAAGGGTATAAGTTTATAAGGGTATAAGTTTATAAGGGTATAAGTTTATAAGGTTATAAGTTTTTCCTTCAAAAACTTATAACCTCATAAACTCAAAAACTTAAAAAAAACTCAAAAATACTATGGCTAGACGAACCCTCTTTTCCTCCGGAAACCCCGTCCTCTCCGATGAAACTTACCGCAAAGCGGCTGGAGTAGCGACCGATGAAACCATGACCGTGCGCGGCGCGGTGCAAAAATCGTTTTTACTGGCTGCCGTATTGGTAGTCGTGGGCGTGTGGTCATTCATGAATGCCAACCCCCTGTTTATTTGGGTCGGCGCTATTGGCGGCCTGATCGCCGTGCTGGTAGCGGTCTTTAAAAAAGAATGGTCGCCGGTGTTGGCGCCGGTGTACGCCGCCCTCGAAGGCCTTGCCCTCGGTGCGATCACCGCCATCTATGCCGCCGCCTACGACGGCATTGTCTTCAACGCGATCACCCTGACCGTGGCGATCCTGCTGGCCATGCTTTTTCTCTACCAGACCCGGATCATCAAAGTGACGGACAAGCTCCGCTCCGGGATCATCATGGCTACTACAGGTATTTTCCTGGTCTACATGGTCGACATCGTGCTGGGCTTCTTCGGCGTGAATGTTCCCTACCTCCACAGTGGCGGTATGATCGGCATCGGGATCAGCCTCTTTATCGTGGGTGTGGCTTCCCTCAATCTTCTGTTGGACTTTGATCAGTTCGAAAAAGGAGAGCAATATGGCGCGCCGAAATACATGGAGTGGTTCTCTGCGCTTGGGCTGCTGGTGACCTTGGTTTGGTTGTATCTGGAAATACTGAGATTGCTTTCCAAGCTCAGGGATTAATTTTTTTGAAAAAATGTTTTACGAATTCAAAGGCTTCATCCCCGTTGTCCATGAAACGGCTTTTGTGCACCCGCAAGCCGTGGTAACCGGCAACGTGATCATCGGCCGGGATGTGTACATCGGCCCGGGCGCCGCTGTTCGGGGCGACTGGGGAGGCATCGTCATTGAAGACGGGTGTAATGTGCAGGAAAATTGCACCGTGCATATGTTCCCCGGCGTGACGGTGCGCCTGAAGGAAGGCGCCCACATCGGCCATGGCGCGATCATCCACGGCGCCACCGTAGGCCGCAATTGCCTGGTGGGCATGAACAGCGTCTTAATGGACAATGTGGAGATCGGCGATGAATGCATCATCGGAGCCCTCTGTTTCATCAAAACCGGTGAAAAGATCCCGCCCCGCAGCCTGGTCGTCGGCAATCCGGCCAAGATCGTTCGGCAGGTGAGCGACGAGATGCTCGCCTGGAAAACGGAAGGAACCCAGCTCTATCAACAACTCCCCGCCCAACTGCGCGAAAGCCTGCGGCCATGTGAACCGCTGCGCGAAGTGCCGGAAGACAGGCCGGAGCAGGAGGCGGTGTACAAGACCTGGAAGAAAAGTGTATAAGTTTATAAGGGTATAAATTTATGAGGGTATAAGTTTTTCCTTCAAAAACTTATAACCTCATAAACTCAAAAACTTAAAATGTATCCCCTCATAAACTCAAAAACTAAAATAATGAAACTTAAAAACTACATCCTCGGCCACTGGACAGAACCCACCGGCGGAGATATTCCACAATACCACGCCGTTACGGGAGAGGTGATCTCCGTATGCGGTAGCGAAGGGATCGACTATGCGGAGGTGATGGACTACGGCCGCCGTACCGGTGGACCGGCCTTGCGGAAAATGACCTTTCAGGAGCGCGGGTTGATGCTCAAGAGCCTGGCCCTTTTCCTCAACGGAATAAAAGATAAATATTATCCGGTCAGCTACCAGACCGGCGCAACAAAGACCGATAGCTGGTTTGATATCGACGGGGGGATCGGGAACCTGTTTTCCTACTCCAGTTTGCGCCGCAAATTTCCGGATTCTCCTTTTTATGTAGACGGGGAAAGCATTCCACTCGGCAAAGGCGGCACCTTCATGGGGCAGCACATCATGACCCCGAAGCATGGGATCGCCGTTCACATCAATGCCTTTAATTTCCCGATCTGGGGCATGTTGGAAAAGATCGCCGTCAATTTTCTGGCGGGCGTGCCGGCGGTGGTCAAACCCGCTGAACAGACTTCTTTCCTGGCACAGGCCATGGCAGCGGATATCATGGCTTCGGGCATCCTGCCGGAAGGCGCCCTGCAACTGATCTGCGGATCCGGCGTGGGCATCCTGGACCACCTGACGAGCCAGGATGTGGTTACGTTTACCGGCTCGGCCTCTACCGGGCGTATGCTGAAATCGCTGCCCTCCATTATCGAAAATTCGGTGCCGTTCAACATGGAAGCCGACAGCCTCAACGCGGCCGTCCTCGGTCCCGACGCATTGCCGGGCACGCCCGAGTTCGACCTTTTCATCAAAGAGGTGCGCAAGGAGATCACCCTGAAGGCCGGACAACGCTGTACCGCCATTCGCCGGGTCATCGTACCGGAAAACCTCGTGGAAGCGGTGCAACTGGCATTGGCCAAGGAATTACAGAAAACCGTTATCGGCGATCCCAACGCGGAAGGCGTGCGCATGGGCGCCCTGGTCAGTCGTGAGCAGGTGAACGAAGTCCGCAGCCGGATCGAACAGCTTACCCGGGGCAGCCAGATCGTCTACGGCGACCTGGAGCGCTTTGAAATTGTCGGCGCTGATAAGAACAAGGGGGCGTTCCTGGCCCCGATCGTGCTCCTCAACGACGATCCTTTTTATAAACTGGAAACCCACCACATCGAGGCCTTTGGCCCGGTGACCACCCTGGTGCCTTACCGCGACCTCGATGAAGCCATCGAACTGGCCAACATGGGAAAGGGCTCCCTGGTCTGCACCCTCGTCACCAATGATGAAAAAGTGGCCCGCGCGTATACCCTGGGCGCTTCGCCCTACCACGGCCGGATCCACCTCCTGAACGGGGCCTGTGCGAAGGAGAGCACCGGTCACGGCTCTCCATTGCCCCTGCTGACCCACGGCGGACCCGGACGAGCCGGTGGCGGGGAAGAGATGGGTGGAAAACGCGGCGTGCTGCACTACATGCAACGCACCGCCGTGCAAGGGCATCCGAGTATGCTCACCGCCGTGACCGATGTCTACCAGTATGGGGCGCAACAGATCGAAAAGGTCATCCATCCCTTCCAGCAATATTTCGAAGATCTGGAGATCGGCGAGACCCTGGTCACCGCCAAACACACCGTGACCGAGACCGACATCATCAACTTCGCCAATGTGTCGGGCGACAATTTCTACGCCCATGTGGATGCCACCTCCCTGGAAGGCACTATCTTTGAGCGCCGGGTAGCGCATGGCTACTGGATCCTTTCAAAAGCCGCCGGCTTGTTTGTCGACTCCAGGAAAGGGCCGGTATTGTTGAACTACGGCATTGACGAGTGTCGTTTCACCAAGCCCGTCTACCCCGGCGCCACCATCGGTGTGCGGCTGACGGTGAAAGAGAAGATCTCGCAGGAGAAAAAAGACGAAAACGATATCCCCAAAGGTATCGTCAAATGGCTCGTCGATGTGTATGACGAAACGGGAGAAACCGTGGCTTTGGTGACGATATTGACTATGGTAAAAAAACGCGAATAATGGAAGGAACAGTTGAAACGATAACCCGGGACGGCATCGCCACGATCACGTTTTCTCACCCGGCGCAAAACTCCATGCCGGGCGCTCAGCTGGCGCGGCTGGTAGCGGCCATTGAACAGGCAGGGCGGGACGAAAACGTAAAAGTGATCGTGCTGCAAAGTGGCGGAGATCGCACTTTTTGCGCCGGGGCTAGTTTTGATGAACTGGTTGCGATACAGGATTTTGAAACCGGCAAGCGCTTTTTCATGGGCTTCGCCAACGTGATCAACGCCATGCGCAAATGCCCCAAGCTGATCGTCGGGCGTGTGCAGGGCAAGTGTGTAGGCGGAGGCATTGGATTGGCTTCGGCCACCGATTATTGTATGGCCACCAAATACGCCTCCATTCGCTTGAGCGAACTGGCAGTGGGTATCGGTCCATTTGTCGTTGGGCCCGCGGTGGAGCGGAAGGTGGGCCTCTCAGCCATGAGCCAACTGGCGATGAACCCCGCCGAATGGCAAACCGCCGAATGGGCTAAACAAAAAGGCCTGTTTACCGAAGTTTTTGACTCGATCGAACAACTCGATGCGTATATCGCACATTTTACGCAGACCCTGGCCTCCTACAACCCGGAAGCCATGGCGGAATTGAAGCGCATTTTCTGGGCCGGCGCCGAACACTGGGATGCCCTGCTGGAAGAACGCGCCGGGGTTAGCGGCCGGTTAGTATTGTCTGATTTTACTAAAAATGCAATTGCTGCATTCAAACAAAAGACGTAAAAGTCATTGTCCGGATTGTCAAAAATCATTGAACGGCGAATCCGATGTCATTATCTTTTCGAAGTCTAATTGGGCTATCACCCGAGTGCTTCACGAAATTTTTAAAGGATGCTCATGACCAAAACAAAAGCCAAACCCGCGGTTGGGAAGGACGTTTTATTGAAAGCTTTCCGACTGATGTGCACAGCGAAGACCATGGCCGAGGTGTATGAAGAACACTTCAAAGTGGTTGTCAAATACGTACATGCCACCTCTCGTGGCCATGAAGCCATTCAGATTGCCACGGGCTTGCAACTGCTGCCTCAGGATTACCTTTCCCTCTATTACCGCGATGATTCCTTCCTGCTCACCATCGGCATGACGCCCTATGAGCTCATGCTGCAACTCATGGCCAAACGCGATGACCCGTTTTCAGGAGGGCGTACCTATTACGCACACCCTTCGTTGCGCGACGACGATAAGCCAAAGATCCCGCATCAATCGTCGGCCACGGGCATGCAGGCCATTCCCACCACGGGTGTTGCGATGGGCTTGCAGTATAAAGAGATCATGAAAATGGCAGATGACTATGGCGACAAAATGCCGATAGCCGTCTGTTCGCTGGGCGATGCCGCCATCACGGAAGGCGAAGCTGCAGAGGCGTTCCAAATGGCAGCCCTTAAGAAACTCCCCATCCTGTACGTCATCCAGGACAATGGCTGGGATATTTCCGCCAATGCCCGGGAAACCCGCGCCCAGGATGCTTCCGAGTATATCCAGGGTTTCCACGGTATCGAATCGCGCGATATCGACGGCTCCGACTTCATCGAATCCTACCTGACCATGAAGGAGGTCATTGATACGATGCGCAGGGAACGCCGGCCTTTCCTGGTCCACGCTCGCGTGCCCCTGCTCAACCACCACACCTCCGGCGTGCGCATGGAATGGTACCGCGACGACCTCGACGAACACCGCAAGCGCGATCCCTATCCCAAGCTATGGGCTGAAATGCTGGCCGCCGGCTATGAAGCCGAAGAACTGGAATCGATCGAACAGGAGATCCTCCAGGTGGTGGAAGCAGATTACGAACGGGCCCTGAAGGCCGAGGATCCGCACCCCGACGATCTCTTTAAGTACGATTTTGCCCCGACTCCCATCACCGAAGAAGTGGGCACCCGCGCCCCGGAAGGTGCCGAAGAACACGTAATGGTCGACAGCGCGCTTTTCGCGATCGAAGAATTGATGCGCGAACATCCCGAATGCTTGCTCTACGGACAGGATGTTGGCGGTCGCCTCGGTGGGGTTTTCCGGGAGGCTGCAACGCTGGCCAAAAAGTTTGGCGGGCACCGGGTGTTCAATACGCCCATCCAGGAAGCTTTTATCATCGGTAGCACCGTGGGTATGTCGGCCGTAGGGCTGCGTCCCTTCGTCGAAGTCCAGTTTGCCGACTACATTTGGCCCGGCCTCAACCAGCTTTTCACCGAATGCAGCCGTTCGTATTACCTCTCCAACGGCAAATGGCCGGTGAGCATGGTGCTCCGGGTGCCGATCGGCGCATACGGAAGCGGCGGACCCTATCACTCTACGAGTGTCGAATCGGTTGTCACCAATATCAGAGGCGTCAAGATCGCTTATCCCAGCACGGGCGCCGACCTGAAAGGCTTGCTCAAAGCCGCCTACTACGACCCCAATCCGGTCGTCATGTTTGAGCACAAAGGCCTCTATTGGTCGAAAGTGCCGGGCACGGAGCGGGCCAAGACCCCCCTTCCCGCAGAAGACTATATCCTTCCCTTCGGGAAAGGCCGCATCTTCTGGGCTGCCGATGAGCAGAAAGTAGAAGCAGGGGAGAGCATGGTGGTCGTCACCTACGGCATGGGCGTCCATTGGGCTACCAACGCCGCCCAGGAATTCGACGGCCGTGTGGAAGTGCTCGACCTGCGCACCCTCTGTCCGCTCGACGAAGACCTGATCTACAGCACCGTCAAAAAACACGGCCGCTGCCTGGTCGTCACCGAAGAACCGGTCAATTGCACGTTCGCCCAAAGCCTCGCCGCCCGGATCCAGGAAAACTGCTTCGAGTGGCTCGATGCCCCGGTGCGGACCCTCGGTTCCGAAAACCTGCCCGCCATTCCGCTCAATTCTACCCTCGAGGCCAGGATGATCCCGTCGAAGGAAAAAGTGGCGGAGGCGATTCGGGGGGTGTTGAAATATTAATTTTGAGTTTTTAGTTTTGAGTGTTTAATTTTTAGTTTTTAGTTTTAGAAAATCAAACTAAAAACTAAGCACTCAAAACTAAAAAACTATGCTCCTCCTCCTTCACGGGGCCTTGGGTTCCGCCGCTCATTTTGAACCCCTAATGCCGCTGCTCCCTGCAGATTGGCCCGTGCATGCCTTCTCCTTTTCCGGACATGGCGGCCGCCCCTTTGGACCGGCATTTTCTAACGACGCCTTTGTGGAAGAAGCGATCGCCGAGATGGACCGCCTCGGGTGGGATCAATGCGATATCTTCGGTTACAGTATGGGCGGCTACGTGGCCCTTTCCCTGGCCCTGAAATACCCGGACCGGGTGGGGCGGATCATGACCCTGGGCACTAAACTGCACTGGAACCGGGAGATCGCAGAAAAAGAGGCGGGGATGCTCGTCCCGGAAAAGATCGAGGCCAAGGTCCCCGCATTTGCCCAGGTCCTGGCTGCCCGGCATGCGCCTACCGACTGGAAAGAACTGTGCCGGAGAACAGCCGATATGATGCATGATCTCGGTGGTACCAACCCTCTCACTCCGGCCAATCTCCTGTCTTTGCCCCATCCCGTGCGTATCTGCCTGGGCGATGCCGACAATATGGTGAGCCGGGAAGAAAGCCAGGCGGTGGCAGATGCGCTGGCGAACGGGGAGTTTTTGGAAATGGGAAACACGCCCCATCCGTTGGAAAAGGTGGATGTTAAGGTGCTGGCCGGCGTGCTGGCAGATTTTTGCAGAGCATAGCATCAATCAACGAGCACTTTTCCCGACTGAAAAGTGCTTCCTTTCACCATTAATGCATAAAAATAAATGCCGCCGGCCCAACTCGACTGCCGCGGAATGCTGAATGCTTCACCGGCTGGGACGGTACGCTCCCAAACCATTTTCCCAGTCTCATCCATTAAGCGGAAGGAAACATTTTCCCGGGGCTCGGCGCCTTCCTTTAACTGAAAGTGCAGCGCATCCGTCGCCGGGTTTGGATACAGCCGGTAGGGCTGCTCCCGAAGCGAGATGAGCACCGTCCTGAATCCCAATGCTTCTTCCTTCAGCAGGGTTACCTCGTCCGTGCCGGGATGCGGCACGGCGGCCAGGGTGCCGTCGGGGCTGATGTCGAAATGATGGATGGGAAGGGCCGGGAGATTGTAGGTGGTGGTCGCAGGCCCGTAGGCTACTTCGAGTTGGTGCGGGGTCGTATCTTCATTGGCCGATCTTAGGAGGGTAAACCGGCGGCCGTTTTGATCGTACCGGACGGCCAGGGGCGTGCGTCCGGAGTAGTTGACTTCGTCTGTAAACGCATAGGTTTCCAGGGAAAACCCCTGCAGTTGATTGTCGTCGTTGGACACCACCCAAAACTTGCGCTCCAGCGGATCGAAATCGATGCGCGTGGGGTTTTTCCCGCAGGGAAACGTGGCGCCCCCACTCCAATTGTCCCCTTCCCCGGAGAAAAGCGCCATCTCATTGGTGTTTTTTAAGGTCACAGCCGCGTAATGGCCAAATAATTCGTCTTCTGCAATGGCGATCTGCAATGGAAATCCCTGTATTGGCAAATTGGCAACCACCTTGTGCATGCTCAAATCGATGAGCTGTATTTTTTCGTCAAAAGGAGTAGCGATCAACGCGTACCCGTCGGAGGTGAATTTCAGATCGCTGCGGATGCCGTAGTTGGTCCAGCTGACGCCGGTATTGCCGATGGTAAAGGTAGTCTCCAGGCTGCTGCCCGCCCCGTT
The DNA here is from genome assembly GCA_020636275.1 of Lewinellaceae bacterium. Taxonomy (GTDB): domain Bacteria; phylum Bacteroidota; class Bacteroidia; order Chitinophagales; family Saprospiraceae; genus JADJTT01. The sequence continues at coordinate 33,862 of JACJYD010000005.1, forward strand.
GAGGTGGATAACCCCGATGTTGTCGCCACCTCCCGCGTTGACGGCATAGGCGTATGTATCGCCGGGCAGTACGAAGACCTGGTCGGGCTTGCTACCGCCGCTGGACACGTTGGCCACCACCTGCCCGGTTTGCAGGTCGATGACCGACACCTTGTCTTTCAGGCGTTTGGCCACTACGGCGTAGTGCCCGTCCGAGGTCACATCGACCTGGAAGAGTTCCGTGCTGCCCAGGGGGATGATGCTTTCCAACGCTTCTGCTTGTACATCGATCACCGAGAGGGTGCCGGAGAGGGAATTTACCGCCAGCAGCTTTTTTCCATCCGGCGTGAATTTGACGGAATAGGTGGCATCGGCCTCCAGGTCAGAGCCGGTGCTGGATTCACCCGTGTAGTTTAGATCGTTGGGATTTTCAAACTCGTAGTAGACCAGCGATTCGTAGCGCAACGGATCCGAGGCTACAATCCGGTTTCCTTTTCCCACCGCCCCGTTCTGAATGGAAATGCCGTTTAGCGAACTTTTGATCACACCCGTTTCGGCATCGATAACGGCCAGGTAGTAGTCACCGGCGATGAAAAGGCTGCCGTCTTCATTACGGCCTACCCAGTCGGGCGTATTCCCGGAATTGACGTACTGCCAGGTTTCCGTGTCAAAATTGACCAGGGCGGTATTTCCTCCGCTTAGCGTGGGTACCAGCACCCGGCTGCCGTCGGCATTGACAGCGGGCGGACTGTAGAGGGAGGCGACATTGGCATCGGCGATCATCACCTGCTTCAGGAAGCTCTGCGTGGCGATATCCACCTGGTTGACATAACCCGGATTGCCGGGCTTCATGGAGATGACCTTTGTGCCGTCGACGCTCAGCTCGAGCTGGTCACAATCGCCGGCTTGCGGGATCGTTGCCGTGACCTCCCCCGTGCTCAGGTCCCAGAATTTCATGCCGTTCTCATCGGCTGCATTAACCACATAGACCTCGTCGGGTGTGATCCGGAAATTGGAAAAATAGACCGAGTTGCGCGGATTGGAGGTGATGAAGGAAAATTTGGAGAGATAAATGGGGAAGTCATTGATGGTCAGGGTTTTCTGTATAGGGCTAAGACTGAACACTTCTGCGATGTCCGCCTCGTCGCAGCCCACCACGGCCACATTTCCCGCTTCGCTCACATGGACCTTGGAGGGTTTGACGGCAACGGGCTGAATACTCGCCACGGAGTAGTCGTCGAGTTTAATGAAATAGACGTCATTGCTGAAATGGCAGGGCACGACGGCGTATTCGTCGTTGAAGTCGATATCCATCGGCATGTCGCCCACGGGGATATTTTGAACGATGGCCTTAGTCGCCCAGTCGATCACGGTGATGTTGTCGGTGAGGCGGTTGAGCACCCAGACCTGGGATCCGTCACGGGTGAATTTCATTTCCCCGATATAATCGCCTTCGATGGCATCACCGGCCGGGATGGTGCTCAGGTCGCCGAGGATGCCGCCAGGAATGGGGAGAATATCCGGGGTTATAGTTTGACGCAGCAGGTCGCCATCTTCATTTACCGGTTGCTGGCTTTGGAGGAAAGAGAGGCACAGGGTAGAAAACAGCAGGAAGAGTATGGATTTTTTCATCGGTGGTGTATTGGTGTGGTCAATCTTTCCCCAATATCGGGAATTGGCGGATAAATTTTAAACCGCAAAGGCGCTAAGGGCGCTAAGACGTTTGGGTTTATTGACTTGCCTGAATTGCAAAGGCAAAGCGTCTTAGCGCCCTTAACGCCTTTGCGGTTTATTTTAATAGAAGGTTCAGCTCTTCCTGAAATCGCTGAAAATACACTCCCACATGATACCCATCCATCAAGGCATGATGCACCTCGACCGATAAGGGCATCCACCACTTCCCGTCTGATTCGTAGTACTTCCCGAATACGATCTTCGGCACGCTGTCCTCGATGCCGAAGCGCCGGGGGTTTTTCACCCCGGTAAAGGAAACCCAGGGCATGACCGAGTAGTGGATCATATCGGGCGCATCGGAATCGGGGATATGAGAGGGATCAGCTTTCAGGCGGGCTATGCGCTGGGCGATGTGTTGTACGCAGGCCCCCCGTTCGGGCAGGTAGTCAAAGTAACAGAAACCAAAAGTGTGATCATCGTACAGGACCGTTGTACCCCCGTTGATGCGATCGTAGCAGAGCACTTTCTCCCCCGCGATCCGCAGCCGGAAAGGTTCCATGTCGTTGGCGGTCTTCAGGGAATAGTACAGGCAATGATGAAAAAAGGAGGCCCCTCGTTCCCGGCAAAACGCAAGCAAGGTGGTGACATCCAGATTGCCCGTCACGTTGAAGTACGGATCGTCGTAGGGACGGAAGAAATGGAAGGTTTTGCTGCGTTCCCAGGTGGCCAGGTCGATTTCGCGGTACATGCTACTTTTCTATTTCCCCCATTTTTTTTTCGGAGAAGGATTGGCGGACCATATCTTTCAACACCTCCCAATCGACATCTGCCAGTTTTTTAATGTAGAGACAGCCTTTGCCGGTTTTATACTTGCCGAGTTTCTCCAACTGATCCCGGTGTTTTTCCAGTCCTGACATGAGGTAAAGGGTCAGGGCCTGCTTGCGCGGAGAAAAACCGATCTGCATCCAATCGCCCTCCTGGCCGCTGGCGTATTTATAGTGGTAGCTGCCGAAGCCCACAATGCTGGTTCCCCACATTTTCGGCTCCTCCCCGGTGATCGTTTTCATCATGTCGAGAATGGCGAAGGCGTCTTTGCGCTTCTTTTCGTCTTCGACGCTGTGGAGGAAATCTTCGACGCTGGCATCGTTCTTTTTGGTTTTCAGTTCACTCATAATGGATAATGGTTTACATTGAAAAATAGACAATCCCACTCACAAGGCCCCCAAAAATGCCCAAATTAAACAAGGTGCGCAAGGCCTTTGCTTTCGGCGTATTTGCCAAAACACGTGCATTCCAGTACATCGTCAACCCGATAAAGGCGATGAAAAGGGGGATTTCCAGTCCTGGAACATCCAGTTTGCCCAGAATGATGGAGGGAATGGAAAATACCACGATCCAGATACTCAGGTTGTACGAGTTCATGACCAGATGTTCGTACAGATTTTTTCGAAAACCCCAATAGGCGAGGTAGCTGGAAAACGTAAGCAGTGGCAGCATCAGCAACAGGAAGGCCAGTTGCCCGCTGAAGTTCTCGATGTCAATGGTCAGGGTGAGGAATTTGTTTTTGGCGAGCAGGAAATTGATTCCCAGAAAGATCGTGGCGGTAAGCAGGAATTTATTGGGGCTGTAGTAGAAATTGCGGAAACCGTCCCAGTAGTTGACGACCAGTTTTTGGGGGTCGCGAAAGGCGATCTTCAGATTGGCCCACAGGGACCGGTCGAGGGAGAGGAAGGAGTTGACGGAATCTTCCAGGAATTGCCTGAAATTCAGCCGGCGTCCGGTGTATTGCTGACCGCATTCGGGGCAGTAATGAGCAGTGATGTCGCTTTGGCAATGAGAACACTTGGTCACCGGCAATTTTTTTTGGTTTGGTGAAGATCAATGGCCAAACAAGATAGCGAGAATATGCTTATTGGTTCATTCCCTCGAGCAGGGTCTTTTTGGGGAAATACTGGCAATAGCAAACCGGAAAGAACAGGCAGAAGGTCGTGCCACTGGCCTCATGGCTGCTAACTTCGATGCGAATATCGAGCAGGGTGGTGAGTTTTTTTACGATCGAAAGCCCCAGTCCGGTTCCTTTCACGCGGGCGTTGCGCGACTGGTCGGTCCGGTAGAACCGGTCGAACAGTTTGGGCAAATGCTCGGCTGGAATGCCGGGCCCATTATCGTGGATCGACAAGCATCCGCTCTCCGGATTCCAGGTGCAGGTGATCTGTCCTCCGGCGTTACCGTATTTGATGGCGTTGTCGATCAGGTTATCGAGGATGCGTTCGAGCAGTCCGCTATCGGTATGGATACAAAGATCGGGTGGGAGGTCGAAATGAAACTGCATCCTTTTTTCGTCCAGCCTGGGCTGCCATTTTTCCTGTTGGAGCAGGAAAAGGGGAAAAAGCTGGATGTCTTCTTTTTTGACCTGCACCTGGCCGGCTTCCAGTCGCGTCAGCTGCAGGAGTTGGTCCAGGAGTTGGTCGATGCGATCTACCTGGCGGATCACTTGTTCGATCTTCTCTGCGTATTGACTGGGCTCCCGGTCTTTTCGGATCAACACTTCCAGGGTGCCCCGGATGGCGGCCAGGGGGGTGCGCAGTTCATGGGAAGCATCTGAGGTAAATTGCTTCTCCCGGTGCAGCCCGCTCTCGATACGCCAAAGCAGGTCGTTGATCGTGTTGGCCAGTTTGTAAATTTCGTCTTTATGTCCGGGCAAAGGCAGCCGTTGGTCGATCGTCGCGTCGCTGATCTGGGAGGCTACGCGGATCAGTTGATGCACCGGGGAGATCGCGGTGGAAGCCGCCAGGGAAGAGGCCAGGTAGAGGACCAGCAACACGAAGGGGAAGGTCAGCAACAGGGTCGTTTTCAGATTCTTCAAAACAATGGCAGACTCCTCGCGCGACACCCCTACGCAAAGGTGACCGATGATCGCACCTTGTTCGTTGTGCAGCGGGTATTGGCTGACCCGGACCCGTTTCGAGTTGATCTGGCTATTGAAGACGTATTTCCCCTTCACCGACAGGTCGAAAGGGAGGAGGTCCAGCTGAAGATTGGCCGATTGATACAGGATCTCTCCGCTAGTATTGACTACCTGAAAAAAAGCCGGATTGACATCCGTGTGCTGGTGCTCTTTTTCTTCCCGCGACGGGAGCAGGTCGGTATACAGGGAGTCGCCGCTCCAATGCAGCGAACTGAACAGCGTAGCAGCCTCTTCCTGAATGTCGGAATCCAGGTGGTTGTAGGATGTGTAGAACACCACGCCATAAACCAGCAGGAACACCCCGGCCGTCGTGATTGCGGCCACCAGCGTATTGACGAGCGCCACCCGGTCTTTAAACCGAACTTTCATTTTTTAGGAGTATTCATTAATTCGATATCCAATTCCGCGGACAGTCTCGATAAATGAGTTGGCCCCGGGCTCATCGAGTTTTTTTCGAAGAAAATTGATGTACACATCGATCACCGAGGTGTCGTATTCAAAATGGATATCCCAGACTTGTTCAATGATGCGGCTTCTGGGGCAAACTTTTCCCTTGTTGCGGAGCAGATGTTCCAGCAAGGCAAATTCTTTCTGGGTGAGTTCGATCCGCCTTCCATTTTTCATCACGACGTGCTTGTCGGCGTACAATTCGATCGATCCGTGGCGAAGCTGTTGCTGATCTTCTTCCTGGCTGGTGCGCAGCAGTGCGCGCAGCCTGACCAGCAATTCAGCGAATGCGAATGGTTTGCGGATATAGTCGTTGGCGCCGGACTCAAACCCGAGCACGACATCGTCGACCTGATCTTTAGCGGTGATAAATACGATGGGTTTCTGCGGTGCTTTTTCCCGTACCGCCTTACAAATTTCCAACCCACTGATGCCGGGCAGCATCCAGTCCAGGAGGTATAGGTGATAGGATTCCAGGCCTTCCAGGGCTAATCGCATTCCTTCATGGCCATCCTCGGCCACATCCACTGTGAAGCCCTCTTCTTCCAGTCCCTCCCGAATGAAGTTGGCGATGGGCCATTCATCTTCTACGAGGAGGATTCTCATGTAGGAAAGTTATGAAAAAAAAAGCACTTACAGATCATCGGTAAAATGCTTGCGTTGTTTGGGCTTTGAAAATTTTTCGGCATTGTAATTCCCGGACCTTCCTTTTGGAATGGAAAGCGAGGTCCAGGCTTCGTCCTGTGCCATTTTTCCAATAAACACGATCTGTCCGATATGGTACGGATAGTGGGCCAGTTGCCGGTTGATAGCCTCCATTACGGTGTGCCCCATGTTTCGGATGTAGATGACCCGGTCCAGGTCTTTCTCGTGCAGGTCGTCCAGGGCGTTGAAAAAGCAAGCCCAGCCCTCGTTCCATTTTTGCATCATCTCTTCCCGGGTGGAAATGTCGTTCTCGAACTCAGCGTCCCGTTGCCGCCATTCTTTTTCTCCATCGGTGGTGAGAAATTCGGTCCACCGAGACAGCATGTTGCCCCACAAGTGCTTGACAATGGTGGCGATGCTGTTGCTCTCCGGGTTGTACTTCCAGAAAAGGACTTCGTCTGACAGTTGGTCAAAGGTCTTTTCGCCCAACTGCTTGTAGTATTCGAATTGTTTTCGTGCGCTTTCGAGGTAGGCATTCATCGGATCGGGTTTTATTGGCGTTCAGTCCACTTTTGCACAATTTCGCTTACGCCGGCATCTTCCAGTCCGACACCGGCACTTTCTCCGGCGAAGCGCAGCATTCCACTGGCTTTTCCCGCTGAAAACATCCCCTCGAACACAGCCCCATCGGGAAAGGTTATTTTCCCTTCCCCATCCATTTCGTCGTTCTTCCAGCCGCCTTCATACCGGGCGCCGTTGAGGAAGTAAAAGGCCCCCTGGCCGGTCCGCCCTTTGTCGTCGAAGGCCCCCTCATAGTACTCCCCATTCGGCCAGGTGTACTTGCCTTCGGTTTTGGCGCCATCGGCCCACTGTCCTTCGAACCGGTGTCCGTTGGCGTAGGTCATGACGCCGAAACCATGGGGTGTTCCGTTGTGAAAATCGCCCCGGTATTGATTGCCGTTGGCGTAGGAGATGGTGAACTGACCTTTTGGCCGGCCGGCGACCCATTCGCCTTCCAGGGTATTCCCGCCGATCTCGAGCTTGCCGTGTCCATCCCGGATGTTGTCGCGAAATTCGCCTTCGTAGCGGCTGCTGCCGGAGGCTTCGACGCCTTTGCCGTGGCGAAGCCCGTTTTGAAATTGCCCCGAGTAGATGGCTTCCGTTCCGAAGTAAATCGTCCCCACCCCATCGAATCGACCGTTTTTAAATTGTCCCTCGTACCGGCTGCCGTCGATCTCCACATAGCTACCCTTTCCGTTTTCACAATCGCCTTCCTGGCAGAAGCCGGTGATCTCGGCGATGGTCAGTTTCACTTCCCGGCGTGTCTCTCCGACGGTGAGTATTACTTCCGTACCGGCCGGTCCGTTGATCAGGTTGTTGATTTCGGGTATGCTCAGGCCGGCGGTGGGAACCCCATTCACAGCCTGTATGACCTCGCCCGGCCGGAGGTTGGTGCGCGCTGCCGGGGAATTGTACAGGATGCTTTCCACTTGTACACTCGGGCTGCCCTTCTTAAGGATCAGGTTGAGCCCGGAACCCACGAAGGATTGCTGGGCGAACAGGGGGAACAGGATGCCGCAAACGAGCAATAAGGTGGCCAATGATTTCATTTTCACGCTTTTTGGACGGGGAAAATACCAAAATTCTATTTTCACCATACCACATTCATGGCCGTTTTTTCGGAAACACCTACGCTCATCCCATCAACATAAACTTCGGCGTAAACGTATACCGCATAGTTTTGGAAGCCGGTACGGGGCAGGTTGAGGGCATAGTAAGGCATCCAAACCACGGCCTCCTGAAGCGCGTAGGAGTTGGAAGGGATCTGGATGATCGGCGAGGTAGAAGCGGCATAGCCCCCTGCATCGCGATAGACGGTTTCCTGAGATGCGGTGGGCAGCAACTGGCCCTTGTCGTCGCAGAAACGCATGACGATCTGGAGCGATTTCCCGGCGGCCTTTTCAATGACGCCGGGCAGGGTGAGTTTCATCCAATAGGTGCCCTGCGTGTTGGGAATATTATGCTCCACCAATGGAGCCTGCATATTTACCGAAAAATTGCCGGTGGGGGAAGCCGGCGCCACCTTGCCGTCGTACAGGTAGGTTACCATGTACCGGAACACTGCGCCCTTGCTGATCTCGATGCAGAAACTGCCGAAAGGGGCGTCCGTTTCGCCGATCTTATAAATGCCGTCGCGAACGGTAATCGTACCGACATCGGTGCCGACAGCAGTTTTATATCCCGGATCGACCGGATAGACCTGAATGCCGCCGCTTTGGCTCAGCGTGAACAGATATTGCGATTTCGGCCCCCAGTATTTACTGTATTCCGGCTTTTGGTGGATCGAATTGGAGGATCCTCCCAGAAAGTTGGCGATCAGGTACCCTCCGTCGTAGGCCCATGATTTAGCCTCCCGGTAGCACTGCCGGAGCCCGGTAGTCACGTCCCCGGATGGCAGGTTAAATACCTGGACATTGACCGATTGCCCTTCCGTCAGGGTGCTCACATCCTGGTCGAAAGTCCAGCCAATGCGAAAATATTGTTTGCAATCCGGGTGAGACTTCGGGGTCAGGGCGAACCAAAACTCAGCTCCGCGCGTATCGAGTCGCTTGATCTCCGGGTCGGAAACGATGTAGGTCGTTTGGTTGGGCGGCCCCTCATACCCATTTACAATGCCCGCGCACGACCAGTTTGTGATCGGATCGCTTTGGCCGAAAGTGGGTGTCAGGCCCATCGCAAAGAAGAGGAGCAGCCAGAAAATTGGAAATACCTTTTTCATCTGTTATCGGTTTAATGGAAAATTGGAATTCCCCCGATAATACTGGTAAATCCGGCAACAGGCAATGATATTTGTCAGTGAGAAAGGCCTTCTTCCTTTTCGGATTTTTTCTTCCGGAGCCAGAATTTGACCCCGAATTCCAGTTCCAAAAAGAGGAACAGCAATCCAAATACGGACAAAACGAGCATGAACATGCCGGGGACATAGTTCTCCAGGCCGGGGAAGATAAGGTTGGCCGCGGTAGAAGGGACATTTCCGGAAGCGGCGAACCAGGCGATGAGCGCCAGGGTTGCCGCTACTCCGGCCAGGGCGCGACGCAGGTTCCTGCGCACCGAACGACTGCGTTGTACATCTGCTTTTATCAATTTCATGATACGGTCATCCAGGCCATAGGGCGCATTCAGATCGTCGAGCGATTGGAAAAGGGTGCGCAGTTCGTCGTCCTTATATGGTTCCTCCTCTTTCATATTTAAAGCAACGTTTCTTTCTGGTAATTTTTTTGAAACTGGTCATAAAAATTTTTCCGGCCCCGATGCAGCAAGACCTTGATCTGGGCGATCGTAAAGCCGGTATGGGCTTCGATTTCCTGAAGGGACAGTTCCTGGAGGTAGAACAGCTGCAGGACAAGCGCCTCTTTCGGTTTGAGGAGGGAAAGGGTGTGCCGCACCAGTTGCTGCCGCTCCTTCTGTTCGAGCTGATGCATCGCATCATTCAGGTCGGGGATCGAGACCTCCTCCGGCTGGGCCGCTGTCAGCTCCGGCGTCTGGGCCTTTCGCTTCTGCACCAGCCGAAGGGCTTCGTTGACGACGATGCGGTGCAACCAGGTGCCGAATTGCGCATCGCCGCGAAATTTCTCGAGCCCCTGATAGGCCCGCAAAAAAGCATTTTGAACCACCTCCTCCGCTTCCGGGCGGTTATGCACCATACCCATCGCAATAGCATAGGCACGATCCTGGTATTTCCCGACGAAATACCTGAACGCGTCCAAATCGCCTGCGCGTACTTTTTCGAGATAGTGGCTGTCCACGCTAAGTGTTCTTTATTGCACCTGTCTAGTCTTCGATTTTCCTGCCGATGCGCATTTCTACGAAATAAGACGATACGAGGCTTGCGCCGCCGAAGAGGAACATGAGCGCCGGATAGAGCGCTTCGTGGTCGCGACCGGGAAACTGGCTCAAGATATACGCAGCTATCAACCCGACGCCGACGCCGAAGAATAACATGCCTATCTTGATGCCGATAAAATTAGGGCTGGAAACCTTTTTATCTTCCGCCAAGGTGCCTTTCTCGATCATGGCCATCCGCTCATCGTGACGGGCCCTTATAAAGAAATACAGGGTGAACGCTACGGCGATGATCAAAATGATAAAAATGAAGACGGGGGAAACTTGCATGGGTTTGTTTTTAACGTAAATAAAATTGTTTACGTCAACTTGGAAAGACCCGCGTCGAAAAAGGTTACAAGATGACCCCTGTTTTTTTTTCTATTGTCCCATTAACTGATTCTTATAATCCTTGTCGATCTCGGCGCCCAGTTGTTCGGCTTGTATGACGTCTTCCAGGGCCTTGTCCCGTTGGCCCATGAAACTGTAGACGTATGAACGGTAGAGGTAATAGCTCCCCATTTTATTGTTCATTTCGATGGAGGTATTGAGATCTTCGAGTGCTTCGGGGTATCGGCCCAGGCTCATCTTGGCATAGCCGCGCAGGTAGTAGATCTGGGCAATATTCGGGTTCATTTCCAGGACCTTGTCGTAATCCTGGATAGCTTCTTCAAATCGCTCTGTTTTCAGGTAAACCCCGGCCCGGTTGATGTACCCTTTTTCGAAATCAGGGGCGAGTTCAAGGCCTTTATTCAGGTCTTTCAGTGCCTGGTCGTGGTTACCCAGGCTGAGAAAGAGCGTGCCCCTGTTGAGGATGGGCAAATAATAGGTCGAATCCAGGCTAATGGCTTGGTTGTAATCGGCCAGGGCTTCATCCGTGCGCTCCTGGCTGAAGAAGGCCATTCCCCGGTTGTTGTAGGCATCGGGAGCCTCGTTCGGGTATTTACGGATGACATCCGTCCAGAGCGAAACGCTGCCCTTCCAGTTCTTGAGGTGTTTTTGGGTTTGTTTGGAAAAGAAGCCGGCGCCAACCAGGGCGATTGCGGTAGCGATGATGCCCAGCAGGGGCCATTTTCCGGTTTTCTTTTCCCACGCCGACTCGAACAGGACGCCCAGCGGGAAGAGCAACCCGATGTAGGGCAGATAGGTCAGCCGTTCGGAAAGGAGCGAGGGATTATGCGCAAAAAGCTGAAGCCCGGGCAGGATGGCTAGGGTGAAAAACGACAAACCGAAGACCATTGATTTGTTTTTCCGGAGGAAAAAATAGACCAGCGCGATCAGCGCTGCTACTGCCAGGGGAGCGACCATGAACATCCAGCCCGTAGTGGCCGGATAGGGGTGGAAAATGGAGAGGTTGAACGGAGCGAAAAGCTTCGCGACGTATTCCAGCAGGCCATAGCTGGAGTACTGGACCTTCTGCAAAAAGGTCTGTTCTTTCATATAGCTGTCGAGCTGCGACTGGGCGCTCCATGTCAGGATGGCCGCCAGCAGGGATAGCGCGAAGAACGGGATCTTTTCAGTGAGCAGTTTCCACTCTTTTTTCCGGCCTTCGTAGTGATCGACGAGGAGCATCGCAAAAGGCAGGATGCCGGCCAGGGGCATGGAGGCCAGCGAAAGCACGAACAAGCCCAGCGAGAGCCAGTAGTATTTCCGGGTACCCTTCCGGATGAAGTAGAGATAGCTGATCATTGCCGGCAGGAAGAAAAAGGTGTAAAGGACTTCCTTCCGTTGCGCCACCCAGGCCACCGATTCTATATGCATCGGGTGAATGGCGAAAAACAGGGCGGTGAACAGCGCCGCTATCCATTTCCGCCGGCCGAGGAGGTAGACGAAGTAAAAGACGAACACGGTATTGGCCAGGTGCAGCAGGAGATTGACCAGATGGTAGGTATGCGGTTCGGAGCCGGATGTCCGGTAGTCGAGGGCCAGGGAGAGCAAGGTCAGCGGATGGTAGTAACCGGCCAGGGGCTCGGTGAATATCTTTCCGATGTTTTTGGCCGTCAGGTCCTGGATGTACGGATTCCCCGTCACATACCCCGGGTCGTCGAGATTGATGAACTCATAATCGAGCGACGGAGCGTAAATGCGATAGGTCAGGATCAGAATGGCGACCAATCCGGCCCAGCCCAGCCAATTGTAGGATCTCTTTGCAGCGGTTGCCTTTTTCGTTTTCTTCGATTTTGCCATAACAGTAGGTATGAATGGCGGCAAAGGTATTTATTTTTTCACACCCCAACTAGCGTCCAATGTTCCGGAGCGATCAGAATATCCTTGATCGAATCGTCCAATAGCCCGTTTTCTATTACCAATTGGCGAAGCGCCGGATCCACCTCACAGAATGTATGGTAAAAAAGCAGGGCCATTTCCGAACGGGAAAAGAGCGACTTGAGCGTGTCGAGGAAGAACATCCGTTCGATTTCGCTCTCCATGGAGTAGGCGAGGAGGTGCTTGATATTTTTGTAGTAGACTTCCAGGGTGCCCACTTCATTGTGGAAAAAATCGTAAAATTCCTGCTTCACAGCCTTCAGCCCCTCCGGTTGAGCGAGGTCTTCCCGGTTGCGAAACCGGAACCGGAAAGATTGGTAGAACTTGAAAATACCTTCCCGGCCGGTGTATTGCTTTTCACTGTCGTTGTAAATCTCCACGTAACTGATCGCTTCCAGGTTGTTGAAATGGATATCGAGCAGTTTGAAAAAATTGGTGCGCCGCGTAGGAAGGGCCTGGATCTTGAGGTCGGGATTGACGGGCTTGCCCTTCAGGCTTTGTTCGTCGAGTTTGCCGATGATGGCCAACAGGTTGCTGCGCAGGCGGTCCAATCCGATCTCAATCTGCTCGTAGGGCAGGGTATTCATCGAGGAGACGTACATCAGGTCGTTGTATTTGCTCTTCAGCAGGATGTACTCATTGTAGATGTCGGAAGCCGGATCGAGCATGTCTTCCAGTCCTTCGATGCCGAAGTTCAAACCTTTGGCAACGCGAGTCTTGAGGTCGGTTTGGATCTGTTGAATGTCCATGATTGCAGATTGATGTGCAGGAGCAAAATACGGGTTTTCCTTCAGTTTTTTCCCAGCACCCTTGCTTGTGTCCGCAACCAGGCTTTTTCGGCGAGATCCGTCCTGTTTATTCTTTCCGCAACAAGGCCGCTTTGGCCCATCCGGTTTCTCCGTTGTATTTGATCTTCCACCAATATTTCCCGGTGTGTTCCAGCACTTCAACCCTTCCGTCGACGGGCAGCCGGAGGATCACGTTGGCTTGCGAGTCGGGACCCTCCCGCAGGCTGGTTCGCTCGGTGACGAGGTAAAAGCCGGTGCCGGAATAAGAGGGAGGAGAAGGAGTGGGCTTGACGGACACCTTCTTCTCCACTTCTTCCCCCGGAGCGATCAACCGTATCGCCTTGCTTTCCACATAGCCGATGAGGTCCTTGTGGTTGATCCGGAAGTATTTTCCTTCCTCCGCCAATATCTTCACCTTGGTACCCTGTGGGATCTTGAGATAAGCCATGGCTCCGGGTTCTTCCGGAGTTCCGATCCAAAAGGTGGCCGGTTTTATCAAAACGCCCAATTCTTCGATCAATGCTAAAAATCCGGTGTGGCCGGAACTGGAAAAAGCAAATAACAAGAATACCCCTGTCAATAAGTATACCTTTCTCATGCGTCGCGTTTTTTCGAACAGAAATGTAAAAACCAATGAAACGACCGGTCCTTTCAAGGTGCGCAACCAAGGGATCCGGATAAACTGGGGTAAGATGAAATGGTTGTTGGGGGGAGGGCTTGAGGTGGGAAACTTGCTACAAGTTGCCCTTTTTTTCCATTCTTTTCAAATGGACTGGAAAATATATTCGAACACAGGTTCCCTTTCGGCGGCTTGGTGATGCGTGGCCGTTTCAAACTATCCCAAAATTACAAAAAACGATTCTACTTTAGAAAAAGTGATTTGACGGCCTGGTGCCGTCAAATCACTTGGGATCATTGCGGCCGGCCGCCGCAATGATCCCAAACACTTCGTTTGGGGTGTAATTCTTTTTTTCGTCGAGGAAATCAGGTCTTCTGTCAGGAGAAGTGATCAGAATGGAAAATATTAATGTGGATAAATATAAATTCCGAATCTACCTTTAAAAATAAAAAATTGTATTTTTATAAAACCAAAACCCCAAATATTATGAAACCGACCCTTCTTTTTTAGTTCCCCGAATTCCGATGTGTCCCAATGCGTAAGAATGGAACCCGCCACCAGGCTGGGGTATCATTTCGGAGAAATTTCATTTTTCATCAAAACCAATATTATGAAAACCAAGTATCTTTTTTCGGCTGTCCTGTTCGCCATGATTGCATTTGCCGTCCAGGCCCAGGACATACTAGCCGCCACGGATTCCGGCGTCAAGGTGACGACCGTGAAAGAAGGAAGCGGCCCCACTGTTACGAAGGGGCAGGATTTTGAGATGCATGCCGTATACAAGTCCCAGGACGGGAAGGTTCAATTCGATTCCCGCAAAATGGGTGTAGCCATCCACGATGTTTTGGGAAAAGGCGACGGCAGCAAACTGAGTGACGCTATCCACAACGATGTGCTTTCCCGGATGCAGAAGGGAGATGTAGTCAGCGTCTTTGTGCCGAAGTCCATGTTGGACGCCAATGATCCGGCCAGCAAGCTGGAAGGAGACCACGTTACAATAGAGATCGAACTGGTTGACTTTGCCGATGCTGCCCCCAACGCGGCTGATCTGGTCGAGTCCACGATCAAGGCAGCAGGTACGGATGCCGGTAAGGCTGTGTTTGACGGCCTTCGGGATGAGAACCGGGAAGGGTACAAATTCTACGAGTGGGATTTTAACCGATTGGGATACCAATTCCTTCAGGCCAAGAACGTAGACGCGGCAGTGGAAGTATTCAAAATGAATACGGCGATGTACCCTGAATCGGCCAATACCTACGACAGCCTTGGCGATGCCTATGTTGCTGCAGGGGATACGCACGAAGCTATTATTTGTTTCGAACGGGCGTTGGAACTGAACCCGGATTTCAGCAGCTCCAAGGAGAAGTTAGAGGAATTAAAGAAGTAATCCTCTTTTTGCCCCCCAAGAAGGGCTTCTCTTGCTCCGGCAGGGGAGGCCCTTTCTTATTTCGCCCGAAGGTCTTCGTTCAACTGCCGAAAGTTGATCTTTCCATTGTTCTTCTTCAAGTGTTCGACTACTGTGAGGGCCCGTTGGAGCCGGGTATCCGTCGTTTTCGGCGAGCCGACAATATAAAGCAGCGTCCTTTGTTTCCCTGGAGTAAGGGCGTGAAATAGAAAATTCCCCGCTTCGTCCTGGGCGAGCAATTCCTCCAACTCTTCTGGCATGGGCAATCCGTATTTACTGGTGTCCTTCACCAGGCTGACCTGTACCTGCATGCCTTTTTTCAGCTTCAGCTTGTCCCGCAATTTTTTATTGATGTTGATGAAATACGCCCCGTCTCCCTTTGGCATAAGGGCACATTGGAAGGTTTCCGCATCATTGAGGGTGCAAAGGACCCTCCGGTCGCTCCCGTCGATAAATGCCTGTGCTACCGGCCCCGGAACGGTAATGTGGAAATGCCAGAGATTGGAATTGAAGTCGTCGAGAATGGAGGTGAAGGAAATGGGCGCTTCTGTTTTCATCGGAGACAAATTTACTATAATTTTTCCGCTCCGGCTATTTCCAATTCCGGCAAAAGCTAGTATCTTTGCGTTCCGCTAGAAAAATCAACTATGGGAAATTCCCATGGGTTTCAAAAATCTTTTTTAGTCATGAAGAAAGACATTCATCCGGCAGGTTATCGCTTGGTAGTATTCAAGGACTTTTCCTGCGACGAGGCGTTTCTGGTGCGTTCTTGCGCACCGACGAAAGAAACGATTGTTTGGGAAGACGGCAATGAGTACCCGCTGGTCAAGTTGGAGATATCTGCCTATTCGCACCCGTTCTTCACCGGTAAGATGAAGTTCGTCGATACGGCAGGCCGGATTGACAAGTTCAATAAGAAATTTGCCAATTCGCGCTTTGTTAAAGGAGAGGAGAAGTAAACATTTTCTCTTACCTTTATGGGTATCGAATCATTGAAAAGTTCCAATCAGTCGCACTGATTGGAACTTTTCGCATTTGAAAAAAGCGTTGGCCTCGTTCACATGAAAAACCTCATTCTATTCGACAGCGATGTCCGGGATCGGCTCCTGCCCTTCACCTATACCCGGCCGGTAGGAGAGATCCGGATCGGTATTCTGACCATACGGGAAAAGTGGGAAAAATGGCTGGATGGCAAAGTGTCTTATATCACCCAGGAATATTTGGGCGACAAGTATCCCATTCAGATCGAGCGGGAAAATTTCGTGATCAATGCGGCCATTCTTCCCACCAAACCCTTGTGCCAACTGATCGCCCAATTGGAGGTGAACGAAGCTCTCCTCTGGAAAGGCGACCTGATGGCCGCCAAGTTCAGCCAGGAGCAATTCAATCGCCTGATCAAGAATGAAGACCTGGAGGAGCTCTCCGTCACCAATCTGGAAGGCATGGAATTTACCCACATCGGATCCCTGGCCGACCTGTTTCGCTTCAACGACCAGGAATTGCGCAACGACTTTCAACTCCTTACCGAAGGCCGCACGTCCCAACCGATCAGCGCAACCAACCGCGTTTTGGGCGATGCGATCTTCCTGGAAGAAGGCGCCACCGTCGAATGTGCAACCCTCAATGCCACAACAGGCCCGATCTATGTCGGCAAAAACGCCGAGATCATGGAGGGCGCTATGGTGCGGGGCGGCCTGGCCCTCTGCGACCATGCCCAACTGAAAATGGGCGCCAAGATCTACGGCCCCACCACTATCGGTCCCTGGTGTAAGGTGGGAGGAGAAGTGCACCATTCCATATTTTTTAGCTACTCCAACAAGGCGCACGACGGTTATCTGGGTAATTCCGTCATTGGAGAATGGTGCAACATCGGCGCCGATTCCAACAATTCCAACCTCAAAAACAACTACGAAGAGGTGCGGGTCTGGAACTATTCTACCGGAAAATTCGAACCCACCGGCACTCAGTTTTGCGGTCTTTTCATGGCCGACCATTCCAAGTGCGGCATTAATACGATGTTCAATACGGGCACGGTGGTCGGGGTTTCATCCAATATCTTCGGGCATGGATTCCCGCGGCAGTTCATCCCGTCTTTTGCATGGGGCGGCGCCCATGGATTTACCACGTACAAAACGGACAAGGCCTTCGAAACCGCCGAACGGGTCATGGCTCGCAGGGGCATAAAACTCGATGCGCAAGACCGCCTGATCCTGTTGCGCGTTTTTGAGGAAAGTGCAAAATACCGACCCTGGGAGAAGAAAAAATCCATGTAATGGAAATCCCGCCCTGGAAAAAATGGCTGAGTTATATTGTGGAATGGCATGTGGAAAGCGCCCCCAGCCCGATCAATCCTCACCTGTATGTAAGTCTCAGCCGGGGTCGATACCAGCTGTCGACCGCCCGGGCCATTTATTCCTATGGCGACCTCTACGATAATTTCCGCCGTTCCTTTCGCCAACTGGACCTGGATAACTTGCCGGTCCAAAACGTCCTCCTGCTGGGCCTGGGCCTGGGCAGTGTTCCTTTTATGCTGGAACGGGTCTTCCACAAAAACTATCATTACACCGCGGTGGAGATCGATGAGTCTGTCGTTTACCTGGCAAATAAGTACGTGCTGGACACTCTCCAGTCGCCTGTTGAGATTGTTTGCTCGGATGCGCTGGCCTTCGTTCAACAGTGTTCCGAAACCTTCGACCTCATCGCCATGGATATTTTCCTGGAAGATGTCATTCCCGGTGAATTTGAGTCGGTAGAATACCTCGAACGGCTCGCTTCGCTATTGTCGCCCCGAGGGGTTTTGCTGTACAATCGGCTGTCGCGGACAAATGAAGACCTCCAGCGCACGCGCCTGTTTTTCCGCCAGGTATTTCGCGAGGTTTTTCCCGCCTCTACCTATCTCGACGTGACCGGAAACTGGATCCTGGTAAGCCGGAGCGATGCCGTGAAGTAACCTTTTCTCTACCAAACGCGTTACCAAAACATGAAATGGCAATATTCCATACGATTGATCCTGGTCAGTTTTTTGGTGCTTTTCGGGATCCTGCTCCAGGTGGAAAAAGGACTATATGCCGCCTGGTATTTATTCGCCGCCGCCTTTTTGCTCCTGGCCGGACATGCACTTTTCGGCACGGTTTTCCCCGCCTTTCAGCTGCTACAGCGGGGCTTGGTGGAGGATGCGGATAAATTGCTCAACCAGGTTTGGAACCCGTCCTGGCTCTTGCCGCGCCATCGCACTTACTTTTTCCTTTCCAAGGGCATGATCGCGCTAAAGAGGGACAACCCGGCAGTAGCAGAACCCCTCCTGCGTCAGGCCTTACAGCTAAAACCGGAACGCCCCCTGGACCGGGCTTACCTTTCCCTCAACCTGGCCCATATCCAGTTTTTGAAAAGGGAATACCAGGCCTGTCGCGAATTTCTAGACCTGGCTAAATCCGAACAGGTCAATGATCTGGTCGTGAAGGAGCATATCCAACGGCTGGAGCAGGCCCTTGCGAATCTCACCTGAACTTTCTCAGCGCCATAAACCTCCTAAACTTTCAAAATCCTCCTATCTTTGCGCCACAAAATGGATTACCTATGTTTCAGATAAATATTTACCTGCGTTTTGCCCTTATGGCCCTCTTTTTGATCGGGGGCCTGGTCCTGTCTTTTACCGTCAATTTCTGGTATGCCCTGCCGGTGCTCCTGGTGGGCCTCACCCTCCTGGCGGGTTATATCCTCCTCGGAACCGTTCAATCGGCTGCTGTGCTGATGCAGAGCATGGACTTTGCCAAGGTAGAAAAGCGCCTGGGCCTGACCCTCAGCCCCAAACTGCTCTACAGTGCAAACCGGGCTTACTACTATATCCTGAAAGGTACCATCGCCCAGCAGCGCAATAAATCGGAAGAGGCCGAAACCTGGCTTAAGAAAGCCGAATCGCTCAACCTGCCGACCGACAACGAGCGCGCTATGGTCCAACTCCAATTGGCGAACCTGGCCGCTTCGAAAGACAAGTGGACCCAGGCCAAGGCCTATTTCCTCAAGGTCAAAGAGTACAAGGTGACCGATTCCAACCTGAAAGAACAGATCAAACAGTTTGAAAAAGCCCTGAGCCAGCGCGGTCAGGTCAAAGCGGCCCGCATGATGGGCAAGCAGGGCCAGCAAGGTGGTTTCCGTCCGGGCGGCAAGC
This sequence comes from Lewinellaceae bacterium, assembly GCA_020636275.1. Lineage (GTDB taxonomy): Bacteria > Bacteroidota > Bacteroidia > Chitinophagales > Saprospiraceae > JADJTT01. Next base: position 52,702 of record JACJYD010000005.1, read on the forward strand.
GCCGGAGGCCGAAGATCAAATAGATCCTTCAAAATAAAAGCAAAAGGCAGGTCGCATCGACCTGCCTTTTGCTTTTATTTTGAAATGCTTTTCACAATTCCATTCAGTATAAAGATCACGCTTAGGAAGAGGGATATCCGTCCGATCAGATCGCCCCATTTCACGTAGAAGGTGATCTGGTCGTTGGGCCGTAAGGTGCCTCTGATCGCCGTGGTCTGTTCGTAGCCGGTCGGCTGCAGGATGTCGCCCCGCTGATCGATGAAGGCGGAGATCCCCGTATTGGCGGAGCGGGCGATATCGCGACGGGTTTCGATGGCCCGCAGGGAGGCGAAGCGCAAGTGTTGCTTATGGCCGGCGGTATGGTCCCACCAACCGTCGTTGGTAAGGATGGCGTCCACCTGTGCGCCGGCCCGGATGTAGCCGGTGTGGAACTCCCCAAAAGCAGATTCGTAGCAGATGATGGGTGCAACCCGGATGCCCTGCGGCCCTTGCAGGCTGGTGCGCTTTTCCTGGATCCCCAACCCGGCCACACTGCCGCCGAAATTTTCGACAATCGGTTTCAGAAAGGAAAGGTATCGGCTGTAGGGGAAGGATTCAGCCCCAGGGACTAGTTTGGATTTTTTGTAAATAGGGTATTCCGTGGCGCCGGCTGTGAATTGGGTAGCGGCGTTGTACGACTCGTAGTAAATGCGTTCTCCCTTGCGTTCGAATTCCCGAACATAGGGCGTGTGGGTTTCTCCGGGTTCAAAGATATGATACAGCATCAGGCCGGTCACCAGGGTCAGACCGGGGTGCTGGTCGACCCAGGTTTGCAGGCTGCCGGAAAAAAATTCCTTTCCCAGGTCTTTGTCGCGAATGGGACCAAAGCTGGTTTCCGGGAAAAATACGTACCGGGTATCCGGTGTCACCAGTGAATCGGCCAGATGAATAAACCGGGTCAGTTGTTCCCGTTCCGGTGTGTTGCCAATCTCGTAGTGCGGCTCAAAGTTGGGCTGTACGACGACCGCTTCGATGGCGTCGTTTCCCTTTTCCTGGTAAGTGTAGTAAACCGCCAGCGAAGCGGCGAGGGGTATTCCCATCAGAGCGCCCGCCCAGGCATATTGTCGCCGGATCAGCATGATATTTACCACGAGGATCCAGAGCGTGCCGCCAAAAACGCCGGTGTATTCGTACCATTGCACCCAGGAGGGGTATTCGCTGAAAGCGTTGCCCAGGGTGAGCCAGGGCCAGGTCAATTGCCAGCGCAAGTGTATGTACTCAAAACTGAGCCAAAAGGCGATCAGGATCAGGTAGCTCAGCCGGGGAAGGTATTTCCGGACCCAGTGGAACAGGACAAAGGGGATGGCCATCAGCGCTGAATTGGCGGTGATCGCGATCAAACCCGCGATAAAGGCGGCGTTGGTGACCCAGTAGGTCGTCAGAATGTTCCAGACGATAAAAGCGTGGTAAGCATATCTGAAGATCCGCCCATTCCCTTCTTCTTTCATTTCTTCCTGCATCCAAAGAAGCGGGATCCAGGCGACGAACATCAGAAAGGTAAAGGGCAGGGGAGGGAACCCCAACGTCAGCAATAGGCCGGTTAATGTCGACAACCCCAGCCATTTCCGGTGTTTTGGATCTTTCGGAAAAAAGGCCAGCACGACACCCAACCAGGCTGATGCGAAGAAATACAGGGGTAAATGCCCCCATAATCGTTCCACCTGGCTCAGGGCGAACATCCGGTAGGCCAGGAACGCAGCGAGGAGGAAGATGGGTATGGAGAGTAGAGCAGGCTTTTTCATCGTACCCCGAATCCGTTTGGCCACCCTTCCTCTGGGGTTACAAAACACAATTTCCCGTCCGCATCTGCTGCCATGAGGATCATTCCGTTCGATTCGATGCCCTTGAGGGGACGGGGGGCCAGATTGGCGAGCAGGAGCACCCGCTGGCCGATGATCGCCTCGGGCTTGAAGTGTTCGGCGATCCCGGCGACTACCGTCCTTTTTTCAAAACCCAGATCGACGCGCAGTTTGAGCAGGCGGTCGGCTTTGGGCACCGGCTCGGCTTCCAGAATGGTGCCGGTTCGGATATCGAGTTTGGCGAAATCGTCGTATTGAATGGCTGGTTTGAGCGGCGCATACTCTTTAGGCGCTTCTGCCTGCTCGGCTGCCAGGACCTCGGCCAGTTTGGCTTTTTGCGCTTCGATCAGGGCCAGCCGGCCGGTATCCTTGCGGTCGTTGATCTTGGGGAAAAGGACGAAAGGCTCGCCGACGATATGTCCGGCGGGAATGATCTCCTGCCCGGTTTCCAGTTTTTCCAGCAAACTGGCGAAATCGCCTGCTTGTACTTCGGGCAAATTGAGCAGGGTCCGGATCTTTTTCGATGTGAACGGCAGGAATGGTTCGATCGCAATACTCAGCACCCCTGCAATTTGCAGGCAGGTGTGCAGGCATTCCTTGACGATGGCGCTGTCCGGATCGTCTTTCCAGATGGCCCAGGGCGATACTTCCTGCAGGTAGACATTCCCGTAGGTCGAGATCTCGAGGAATTTCTGGATGGCATCCCGGAAGTTGAATGCCTCAATGGCAGCGGCCAGTTCGCCGGTCAGGCGACGGATCGTGGCGATGTGAAGCCCACTGGCGAAATGGCCTGCAGGCGTCCGGCTTTCGTAGTATTTCTGGGTCAGTACGATCACCCGGTTGAGGAAGTTACCCAGGTTGTCGGCCAGCTCTTTATCATGGAAATCGACAAATTCATCCCATTTGAAGTCGCTGTCGCGCTGTTCCGGCATATTGCGGATGAGGGCATAGCGCAGGGCGTCTTCCTTATTGGGAAAATCCTGGAAAGCCTCCAGATATTCGTGTTGTTCGATCCCCCAACCTTTTGATTTGGAAAACTTTTGCCCTTCGAAATTGAGGAACTGATTAGCCGGCACGTTGACGGGCAAGAGGTAGTCGCCATGCGCTTTCAGCATGGCCGGGAAGACGATGCAGTGAAAGACGATATTGTCCTTACCGATGAAGTGAACCAGTTGGGAGTCGGGGCTCTTCCAGTAATCTTCCCAGTTTTTGCCATGGTCCTGCGCCCATTGCTTGGTCGCCGAAATATAGCCGATGGGGGCGTCGAACCAGACATACAAGACCTTTCCCTTGGCTTCTTCCAGGGGAACGGGCACCCCCCAATCCAGATCGCGCGTAATGGCGCGCGGCAACAGGCCGTGGTCGAGCCAGGAGAGACATTGACCTGTCACGTGTTTTTTCCAGGCTTTGGCATCGTGATGGGGCTTTCCGTCGAGTATGCCTTCTTCGATCCAGGTGCGCAGCCAGCCGGCGTGTTTGTCGAGTTTGAAATACCAATGCTTGGTGGGTTTCAATACCGGCGTATTCCCGCTGAGCACCGAGCGAGGCTTGATCAATTCGGTAGGGGAGAGCGTAGAGCCGCAGCTTTCACACTGGTCGCCATAGGCATCTTCATGCCCGCAGCGCGGACAAGTGCCTACGATGTAACGGTCGGCGAGGAACTGCTGGTATTCTTCATCGAAATACTGCTCGGTGATCCGCTCTTCAAATTCGCCGCCTTGTTCATACATTTCCTTGAAGAAACCCTGAGCCGTCTCCGCATGCAATGGAGCGCTCGTCCGATGGTAGATATCGAACGATATGCCCAGCCGGCGGAACGTATCCTTATTCAACTCATGGTATTTGTCGATGATCTCCTGTGGCGTCACCCCGTCTTTCTTCGCCCGCATGGTGATGGCGGCGCCGTGTTCATCGGAGCCGCAGACAAAGACGACGTCTTTGCCCAGCGAGCGGAGATAGCGTACGTAGATGTCTGCCGGCAGGTATGCGCCGGCCAAATGCCCAAGATGCAATGCTCCATTGGCATATGGAAGGGCAGAGGTGATCAAATGCCGTTTCGGTTCACCCATGGTGATGGTCTTATTTTAAGCCGTGAAGATAAGGAAAACGAATGGAAGAGAGGGGGAGTTCCCGGAGGCGATGGGGAGTTTTTAAACTTATCCCCTCATAAACTTAAAAACTTAAAAAAAACAGGGCACTATCGTATTCACGTAGCACCCTGTATAACCCCAAAAAACCAAATGAAAACAATCTACAATCTTAAGTCTCTTTATTAGGATTGGCGACAAGCACCAACATATGAACGTAACTAAATGTTTCTACAAGTATCCGAAAAAGTTTGCAAAAAAACTATACTTCCCAATAACTTTTTTGCTTTGCCTATTTGACGCAAACTTATTACTCGGGTAACACGGATACGCTAAAATAAAGCCACTTTTTATTCCCTGCAAATGATTTTTGTATAAACTCCCCGCTTTTGGAGACATTCCTCCAATATTTGGTGATAAAAAATAAGCGGGCTGCTGGAAAGCGCCCGAATTTTGCGAACTTGGATAAGATATACAAAAGGAAAAGTGGTTTGCGAGTTGCAGGCTCTCAAATTACTTTTCTTTGAGTATAATTGCATAAGGAGAAAGATCACCTCCGGCTTTCTTTCAAAAAAACACTACGTGAGTAAAGTCAAGAAGGTATTTGTTTGCAATAATTGCGGCGCCAACTCTCCCAAGTGGATGGGACGATGCACCAGCTGTGGGGAATGGAACACCTACGAAGAGGAGGTGATCTTTCGCACCCCGGCTGCCCAGGACCGGCCGGAATCCTGGCGGGATACGGACAATCCGGGCGGGCAGGCGCAACCTGTTTCTATTGCCGACATCCAATCGGGTAAGACCCGGCGTCTGTCGACTCCCGATCCGGAACTCAACCGGGTGTTGGGCGGAGGGATCGTGCCGGGCTCGCTCGTGCTCATTGGAGGGCAGCCGGGCATCGGGAAGTCGACCCTCTTGTTGCAGGTTGCCCTGGATGCGGGCATAAAGGTACTTTACGTATCGGGGGAAGAGAGCGAAGAGCAGATCAAAATGCGGGCCGACCGCATTTCGCGATCCAACCCCAACTGCTATATTCTCACGGAAACCAATACCACGCGCATTCTGACCCATGCCAAAAAACTGGACCCGGGACTGGTGGTGATCGATTCCATTCAGACGCTATCCTCCCCCTACATCGAGTCCACCCCCGGCAGTATTTCCCAGATCCGGGAATGCGCCGGCGAATTGCAGCGTTTTGCGAAAGAAACCCACATTCCCGTGTTCATTATCGGGCATATTACCAAAGACGGCGCTCTGGCCGGACCCAAATTGCTCGAGCACGTCGTCGACACGGTATTGCAGTTTGAAGGCGATCAAAACTATATCTACCGGATCTTGCGGACGCTGAAAAACCGCTTCGGCTCGACCGATGAAATGGGCATCTACGAAATGCAAGCCGGCGGATTGCGGCCGGTGGAAAACCCCTCCGAATTGCTTCTCTCCCAAAAAGAAGAAGCCCTCAGTGGCAGTGCTGTGGCCGCAACCATGGAGGGGCTCCGCCCCATGCTGATCGAAACGCAGGCACTGGTGAGCCGGGCCGTTTACGGGACCCCCCAACGTTCGGCAACGGGCTTCGATCTGCGTCGCCTGGGCATGTTGCTGGCGGTTTTGGAAAAGCGCTGCGGCTTCCCCCTGGGGCAGAATGACGTCTTCCTGAATATTGCCGGGGGTATCCGCGTCGACGACCCCGCCATCGACCTGGCCATTGTAGCTGCTATGCTGAGTTCTTTCTCCGACGTAGCCGTTCCCGATAATATTTGCTTTGCCGCTGAAATTGGCCTTTCCGGAGAAGTGCGCGCCGTCAACCGCATCGAACAACGCATTCAGGAAGCCGACCGGCTTGGGTTCAACGCGATCTTTATTTCAAAATACAACACCAAGGGGCTCGATCCCAAACGCTTTAAACTGCGCATTGCCACGATCGGCAAAATTGAAGAGCTGGTCGAGGCGTTATTTCAGTGATCCTATGCTTTTGGACCCATCTTTTTACCTCCGCGAAGATGTCGTGCAGATCGGAAAAGACCTGCTGGGCAAGTACCTCGTAACCGAATGGGACGGTGTACGCACCGTGGGCCGCATCGTGGAAACCGAAGCGTACCGCGGCCCGGAAGATAAAGCCAGCCATGCCTTCGGCAACCGCCTAACCCCTCGCACCCGCGTGATGTTTGAAGCAGGTGGCCGGGCGTATGTCTATCTTTGCTACGGCATCCACCACCTTTTCAACGTGGTTACCGGACCGGAAGGCATGCCCCATGCGGTGCTTCTCCGGGCGCTGGAGCCGGTAGAGGAGCTGGAAACCATGCTTCAGCGTCGCGGCATGACCAAGTTGCACCCCCGCCTGACCGCAGGTCCCGGGTCAATGAGTCAGGCAATGGGGATACGGACCCAGCATACGGGAATCAGCTTGCTGGATCCTTCCTCCCCGATCCGGATCGAAGACCGGGACGGGCCCGTGCCGCCCGGAGACATACTGGCCGGCCCTCGCATAGGTGTGGATTATGCCGGGGAATGCGCTCTTTGGGAATGGCGCTTTCGCATAAAAAACTCAAAATGGACAAGCCTGCCAAAATGAAAGTAATCGTTTTTCAAAAGGAATTTTTTTTCGCCATCCTGTTGTCTTTATTTACCATGCCATTGTGGCTCCATGCCCAGGTGCAACCCACCGACAACACCTATGTGGACTATATCCGCTCCGTGCGCATGTACCCCAATGGCGTCATGCTCGGATATCCCATCCTCGAGCTGCATTCCAATGCCCAATTGCTCGTTTCCTTCGACGACCTGAGCGATGACGTGAAAAATTTCACCTATTCCGTCGTACACTGCAATGCCAACTGGGAACCCTCCGGGCTTACGGAGAATGAATACATCGACGGCTTTCCCGAAGATCGAATCGACGACTTCGCCTTTTCGGGGAATACCCGCACACCTTATGTGCATTACTACCTCGCCATTCCCAACAGGGATATGGACTTTACCAGATCGGGCAATTATGTGCTAAACGTATATGAGGACGAGGATGAAAAAACACTCGTATTTACCCGCCGCTTCATGATCGTCGAACCGATCATGCGCATCCTGCCTCGGGTGGTGCGCACCAGCCAGGTCAGCTTGTCGGATACGCACCAGGAAGTTGACTTTCTGGTAACGCACAAGGGTATGGATATTCGAAATCCCCTTATGGAAGTGAAGGCTTGTGTCCTGCAAAACGGTCGTTGGGATAATGCAATTACCGGCCTGATCCCCCAATTTGTCCGCCCGGAAGAGATGAGTTTCGATTATCAAAACAAGATCGTCTTTGAAGCGGGCAAGGAATTCCGCAACCTGGACCTGCGCAGTTTTCGCTATCCCTCCGGCGATGTAGCCGCCATACAGGTTTACCCCGACGGCATTGACATCACGCTGGGAAAAGACCTCAAACGGCTCAATCAGGTCTACCTGGAATACAACGACCTGAACGGCAACTACGTGATCGAATCGACCGATATGGGCGATCCTCAACTGGAAGGCGATTATGCCCATGTGCAGTTTTCACTCGATAGTCCGACCGAATACGAGGGTGAAGATGTATACGTTCTGGGGGCGCTGACGGAATGGCAATTGAAGCCCGAATTCAAGATGACCTACAACAACCGGATCCATGCCTATATGGGCGAAGCATTGTTGAAACAAGGTTATTACAACTACTACTACGCCCTCGTTCCCCAAAAAGGCGGCCCGCCGGAAATACAGGATACTGAGGGCAACTGGTATGAGACCGAAAATGATTACACGATCCTGGTCTATTACCGGCCGTTCGGGGAGCGATACGATCATTTAGTTGCAGCTACTACTTTCCAGGCGTGGCGGTAATAATGAAATTAGGAGCGACTCAGGCCGCTCCTGATTTGGAAGATGAGTCATTCATCCATAATTCTTATCCGTTAATATAAATATTTGGTCCATTCCGCATGGCCTCCCTACGTTTGGAGGGCAAAAAAGAAATACCATGCGGAGACAACTCCATTTTCTCGTCACAATTTTATTGGTCGGTTTCGCATTGCCCCTATTTGGGCAGGAACCCTGGTCATTGGTAAAATGCGTGGAATACGCCCGGGAGAACAGTCTGATCATGCAACAAGCCGAACTGGGCATCCAGCGGGCGGAGGTCAACCTTCAGCGACAGAAAAATTCGCGCCTCCCTTCGCTCAACGCCAGTGCTAACGGCGGCGCTCAGTTTGGACGCACCATTGACCCGACCACCAACTCCTTCAACAACCAAACCATCTACTTCAACAGCTTTGGCGTCAATGCGGGCGCCATAATTTACAACGGCGGCCGTATCAATCACGCCATTGAACAGGGGAAATACGATCTGGAAGCCAGCAAACTGGATGCCGATGCCGCGTTCAACTCCATGGCCCTCAGTATTGCCAGCGCCTACCTGCAGATCCTCCTCAGTCAGGAGCAGGTTGAGAATGCCTCCCGGCAGTTGGAACAGTCCCAGGCGCTGTTGGACCAGACGGAAAAGCTGGTGCAGGCCGGCGCCCTGGCGCCCAACGAACGCCTCACGATCGACGCTCAGGTTGCCCTGAACGAGCAGAACCTTATCCAGGCCGAGAATGCCCTGGAAAGCAGCTACCTGATCCTGCGCCAATTGCTGGAACTCGCCCCGGGCGAGTCATTCGATATCGTGCGGCCGGCCGTGACCATTCCGGTCACCACCAATCCGGACGAACTGGCCTGGCAGGAAGTGTATGCCGCCGCCCTTGGAACCCAACCCCAGATCGAAGCGGGGGAGATGCGGAAGTCCTCCGCGGAGGAAAGCTACTACCAGGCGCGATCTCTGGCCCTGCCGACGGTATCTGTTTTCGGAAACCTGAACTCCAACTGGTCCAACCTGGCCAAGTCGGTAGATGGATACGGAACCGATTATATCGACCTCAACGTTATTTTCAACGGGGTTCCTCAAACCATCCAGATCGCCCAACAGGTCCCGAATCTGGTGAATAACCCTTACTTCAACCAGCTCAACGAGAACTTTGGGCAGAGCGTTGGTCTCAACCTTTCCGTCCCCCTCTACAACGGATCTCGGGCTCACCTGACCCAGCAGGAAGTTGAGATCGGAGTGCTCTCTGCCAAAGTGGCCAACGATCAGACCAAGCAACAATTGCAGTCGGACGTGCAGCGGGCCGTCAACGATGCCCAGGCCGCGAAGCGCTCATTCGATGCAGCACAACGGGCGCTCAATGCCGCTCAGGCTTCCTTCGAAAATGCCGAAAAACGCTTCCAGATCGGTGCGTTGAATACCTATGAATTTACAGTGGCCAAAACGAACCTGGACTCTGCCCAGTTATCGTTTACCCAGGCGAAATACCAATATATTTTCACATTGAAAGTGATCGATTTTTACCTGGGCCGCCCCCTCGAACTCGAATAATATTCCTCAAAATTTATAAATAACAAGTTGTTGTCATGACAAAGCGAAAAAGGTCAAATCTGTGGATCTATATACTTGTCGGAGCTGCCATCGTACTGGTCGGTTTGATGATCTGGCGGAATAAAACAAAACCCAAAGGGGAGAAGGTCTCCGTTGAAATGGTGGAAAAACGCACGATCAAGGAAATGGTTTCCGCCAGCGGAAAGGTATTTCCGGTTACGGAAGTAAAGATCAGTTCCGACGTATCGGGCGAGGTAGTAGAACTGTACGTGGAAGAAGGTGATTCTGTGGTAGTTGGCCAGATCCTGGGCCGCATCGATCCGGATGCCTATCAATCCCAGGTCGAGCGCGGTGTCGCTGCTGTAAACACCGCCAAGTCACAGGCGGCGAATGCCCTTTCCTCGGTAGAAACCCTTCGGGCTCAGCGCGAGCAAGTGTTGGCGCAGCTGAACAACGCCAGGGATATCCACCGCCGCAATGAGCAACTGTATAAAGAAGGGGTGATCTCCCAAGCCGACTTCGAAACCTCTCAGTCCAACCTCCAGTCGCTCGAAGCCAATCTACGATCTGCCGAGGCTTCGATCCGCGCCTCCGAGCAAGGCGCAAAGGCCGCAGAGTATTCGGTGAAAAGTGCCGAGGCGGCCTTGAAGGAACTTCAAACCAGCCTGAAACGCACCACCCTGTATGCCCCAATGAGCGGTATCGTATCGAAGCTAAATGTTGAAAAAGGCGAGCGCGTGGTCGGGAACGCCTTGATGGCCGGTACGGAAGTACTGCGCATCGCCGACCTCAATATCATGGAAGTGCAGGTGGAAGTGAGCGAAACAGATGTGCCCCGTGTAAACCTGGGCGATATCGTCGATATCGAAGTGGACGCTTACATCGGACGGACCTTCAAAGGGAAAGTAACCCAGATCGCCAACTCCGCCAACCTGGCCAATTCGGGGATTGCCGGGGTTTCCCTTACCTCCGATCAGGTGACCAACTTCATCGTAAAGATCGATATCGATCCGGACTCCTACAAAGACCTGGTCAAAAAGAACAACCTATACCCCTTCCGGCCGGGGATGTCGGCATCGGTCGATATCAATACCAATACGCTGAAGGATGTGTTGAGCATTCCCATCCAGGCCGTGACGACCCGCGACAAAAAGGACCTGGAGAAGAAGAAGAAGAAGTCCACCAAAGAAACGGATGAAAATAAACAGGAGGATGCCGAAGAGGGTTCTCCGGTTCTGGCCAACAACAATGACGATGAGATCATCGAAGTGGTCTTTGTGGTGGAAGCTGATACGGTTCGCCTGGTTCCGGTGAAAACGGGCATTCAGGACGATACTTATATTCAGGTGCTCACCGGACTGGAGGGAGGGGAAAAAGTAGTGACCGGGCCTTACTCTGCCATTTCACGCAAGCTGGAGGGCGGTATGCAGGTAATGGTGGTGAAAGAAGAAGAACTGTATAAAGAAAAGAAATGATAAGTGCTTGAAATGAAAAAACTGGTTTAAAAACACGGCGATTGAAGATCGCCGTGTTTTTAAACCAGTTTTTTCAAAGAGATTAATATATCCATTCTTCTCTCCAAAAGAGAGCGCCCTTCCGGGTTTGCCGGGAGGGCATTTTCATTTTATTTCTCCGGGTAACCGTTGTCGAGCCAGCACTGGATCGACTGGAGATCTGTCGTATTCAGTTTGTGCGGAAATGGAGGCATGTACTTCTGGTCGATCACATAGTACCGGATGGTGCCGTTTTCCAGGTAGGGATAAAGTTGGGCGTAGGTTTCAAAGGTGCCGTTATGGGACGAGGCGCTGTGGCAACCGCTGGTTGCACAATTACTTTGGATGATCGGGGCAATATCGGCGTTGTAGGTCAGCGTCACCCCGTCGCAATTGGCGGGATTGACCGTGTCCTGGTTGCAGGAGGGGAAGACCAGGAGCAGGAGGAGGGTGGATAGGATCAGTGGGATTTGCAAGCGCATAATGAGATCGTTTAAATGTGAATTGGAATTAAACGCCGATAACTCTTTCCTGTTTTCAATGGTATTATCATATTTATGTCATTTGAACCATCTTGCCCTTTTGATTGTATATTAGTACTGCTGTATCCTCTGGATCCCGCTGCGCTTATTTTACGGACAAGATTTTTCAACTGAATAATAGACAAAACTATGTACCCACCTGATCTCGTTGCACCCATGGCCAAAGATCTGACCGATTTTGGTTTTGAAAGCCTGACAAGCCCCCAGGATGTAGATAATGTACTCAACCAACCGGAAGGTACCGTTCTGGTCGTAGTCAATTCGGTTTGCGGATGTGCGGCAGGCAATGCCCGTCCCGGTGTGAAGCTTTCCCTGGATAGTGAAAAGCATCCTGACAAGCTGGTCACCGTTTTTGCCGGCGTCGACAAGGAGGCTACCTCCCGCGCTCGCGAATACATGCTTCCCTATCCGCCATCTTCCCCTTCGATCGCCCTGTTCAAGGACGGTCGGCTGGTTCACTTTCTCGAACGGCACCACATCGAAGGCCGGCCGGCGCCGGTCATCGCCGAGAATCTGAAAATGGCTTTCGAGCGGTATTGCTAATAAAAAAGGGGCTTCGCAAAACGAAGCCCCTTTTTTTTATCGATCTATCGTTTAAAAAATCCGATCACCCATCGCTGCGCACGGTAGGCCAGCCAGTACATGACGGGCACGATGACCAGCGTGAGGAAAGTGGCGAACATCAACCCGTAGATCACCGTCCAGGCCAGCGTACCCCAGAAGGCGGCACTGTCGCCACCCACGTACATATTGGGGTCCAGGTCGGTGATGAAGGTGAAAAAGTTGAAGTTGAACCCGATGGCCAGGGGGATCAAACCCAAGACGGTCGTGACCGCAGTCAGCAATACGGGACGCAAACGCGTGCCGCCCCCTTGCATAACGGCCTCCTTTACTTCATTGAGAGGGAGCTGGAACTGATTTTCGACGCCAAACTTCTCGACCCGCCTTCGGATCAGGAGGTTGGTGTAGTCGATCAAAACGATCCCGTTGTTCACGGCGACACCGGCCAGGGAGATGATCCCCACCCCCGTCATGACGATCAGGATATCCATGCCGTTGACGACGTAGCCCAGGAATACCCCGATGGTACTGAAGAGGACCTGCAGCATGATAATGAACGGCGAGACCAGTGAATTGAACTGTGCCACGATGATCAGGAAGATGGCGAAAATAGCGACCGTGAAGGCCGTATTCAGAAACGCCATATTCTCGGCCTGGTCCTTTTGTTCCCCGGTAAACTCATAGGTATATTTATTGGGAAAGTTGAAATTGGCCAGCGCTGCTTTAACCTCGGCGACCACCTCGTTTGGAACGTACCCGTCGAGCACGTTGGAGCTGATCGTGATCATCCTTTCCTGGTCCTTCCGGTTGATAGATGTGAAGGTAGAAGAGTAGCTGATATTGGCGACGGAAGATATCGGCACCTGGCTGATCCGGCCGTTGGAGGGGCTCCGGAAAGTGATGCTTTGGTTCAGAATATCGTCGATGTTGTTCCGGTTTTTCTTGTCCACCCGGACCTGTATCGGGAACTCGTCGTCGCCTTGTTTGAATTTGGATACTTCCTTCCCGAAAACGGCGGTGCGGATGGCGTCGGCGATGAGGTAGGTGGAGATCCCGTAGCGGCGTGCAGCTTCCCGGTCGACATGTACGATCAACTCGGGTTTTCCGATCGATACGTCTTTTTTCAACTCTTCGATCCCCTGGATATTCCGTTCGTTGATGTAGTCGATCACTTCCTGGGCCAACAACGCCAGGGTATTGATATCCTCTCCCCGCAATTCGATGTTGATGGGTTTACCGGTCGGAGGCCCAGCCTGGTTCTTGTCGACGACGATCTGCACGCCGGCATAACCTTCCAGCCCTTTTCGGATCTTATCCATTACTTCCCGGGTGGAAACGCCGTTGCGATCTTCGGAGGGAATAAAGCTCACCGTAAGGCGCGCCTTGTGCGGGGATGCGCTAAAGTCGGGTGTGCCCCGGGGATCGGCGGTATTTTCACCGATCTGGGAGAGCACGGATTCGACGATCCCGTTATAAGGTTGGATGATTTCGTTTACGCGGGTCTCGATCTTCCGCATGAGGGTGTCGGTAGCCTCGATATCCGTACCGATGGGCAGTTCGATAAAGGCGTTGACGTAGTTGGGATCGGGCTCCGGGAATAATTTCACCTTTGGTGAACGGATCCCGAGCAAGATCAGCGAGAAGAACAAGAGCAATACGGTGCCGATGAAGAAGTATGCCGGATTTTTTCCCTTGAGGGAGTACAGGATGAACCTATCGTAGGTCCGCTCCATCCAGGGTAACACTACCCGGGTAAACCAGTGTGATCCAGGCGTAAAGAAGTAGTAATTGAGCAAGGAGATCGCAGTGACCACCCAAAGTGAATTGCGCAGCCACTGAATGCCTGCAAAGTGGAAAGCTGCCGACGCAGCCAGCATGACTGCAGCGCCCAGGAAGACATTGCGGCGTTTCCGGCGTTTGATGGCCACGTCTTCTACTTCCTTGGAAATGACCATAAAGCGGGAGGCAAAAACCGGATTGATGACCAGGGCCACAAACAGCGAGGAGGTCAGGGTAATGATCAGGGTGATGGGCAGGAATTGCATAAACGTACCCATCAGGCCCGGCCAGAATGCCAGCGGAATAAAAGCGGCCAGCGTCGTTGCCGTAGAGGCAATGATCGGGACGGCTACTTCGCCCGTTCCGTATTTGGCGGCATCCACCCTGGAATAGCCTTCCTGCATGTACCGGTATATGTTCTCGATCACCACGATGGCGTTGTCGACCAGCATACCCAGTGCGAGGATCAGGGAGAACAGGACGACCATGTTAAGCGTATAGCCCAGCATGTTGATGACGATAAAACCCAGGAGCATGGACATCGGAATGGCCATCCCCACGAAGAGGCTGTTGCGCGTACCCAGGAAAAAGAGCAGCACCACCACGACCAGGATGATACCGGAGATGATGCTATTTTCAAGGTTCGACACCATGTTGCGGGTTTGCACCGACTGATCGTTGAAGATCTGCACGTGGAGATCGTCCGGGAAATCGTTGACCTTGGCATCTTCCACGATGGCCTTGATATTGTCTGAAGCGTCGAGCAGGTTCTCCCCTGCTCGCTTGATCACGTTGAGGGAGACGACAGGCTGCCCGCCGGCCCGGGCGATACTGGTCCGTTCGGCGTAATCGAAACGCACCTTGGCGAAATCTTTCAGGTAAACGGGCAGTTGGTTCTCGCTTTTTACGATGAGCTTTTCGATCTGGTCTACATCGGTAAACTCCCCGATGATCCGGATGGTGCGGCGAAAATCGTTGGTAACCAATTCACCGCCCGACATGGTGATGTTTTCTGCCCGGATGGCATTTTCAATATCCCCGAAACTGACCTCCATCGATTCCATCTTGGGCAGGTCGACCTCGATGGACACTTCCCGGTCGAGGTCTCCTTTCAGGTCTACACTGGATATCTCGTCCAGGTCTTCGATCTTGTCCTGGAGGTATTCGGCGTAATTCCGGAGTTGGTCGTGGGAAAAATTCCCAGACAGGTTGACCGTCATGATGGGGATCTCGGAGAGGTTGACCTCGAGTACCTCCGGTTCGGAGGTCAGGTCGTTGGGGAGTTCGGGTTTTGACCGGTCGACGGCATCCTTGACCTTCCTGGTGGCGACCTCGATGTCGACGTCCTCATTGAATTCAGCGACGATGAGGGAAAAGTCCTGCAGGGAGGAAGAGGTCACGGTTTTGATTTCGGTGATGGTCGACAGTTCTTTCTCGATCGGTTTGGTCACCAGGTTTTCGATATCGGTGGCGGAGTTTCCGAAATAGACCGTATTGATATAGACCTTGGGCCAGGGTACCTCCGGAAAGGATTCTTTAGGCAGGGTATTGTACGACTTGATCCCGAATATCAGTATGATAGCAGACAATAGGAAAATGCTGGTGGCATTGTCTACCGAGAAAGTAGACAAGCCGAAGAGCCGTAGTCCTTTTTTTTCTTTATTTTCCATGGCGATAAAAAAGTTTAAGAGCGGAAGGGGAGGATTGCCCGGCCGCCTGCTTTCGGGTAATTAACCTTTTTGGATTTCCAGAGGATCCTGGTCAGATATAAACCGGGCGCCTTCGTTGATCAGTACTTCATTGCCGGTCAGCCCATCGACGATGAGGATCTCCCCTTTATAGCTCATCCCGGTGGTTACATAGACCTTTTGGGCGATGGGTCCCTCCTGACTGTCTTTTTTGACGAAAACAAAATCCTTTCCACCGATCTCCTGCTGCACCAGTTCGATCGGGATAGAGATGGCATTTTTTTCAGAAAAGTCACCGATCAGCATGACGGCGAGCAGGTTGGGTTTGAGAAAGCCATTGCTGTTGGTCAGCTCGACTTCCACCTGGAAGGTCCGGTTGGCGGAGTTGATCGTGGAGCCGATCAGGCTGACCCGTGCCTGTTTTTCTTCGTCCAGCGAAGGGAAGCGGACGGTGACCAGTTCACCTTTGCGCACGGAGCGCAGGTAAGTTTCAGGCACATCGGCTACCACTTTTACCTGGGTTGTATTGAGGATATAGACGACCGGAAGGCCCGGGCTGCACATCTCACCTGCTTTCAGGTTCACTTTTTCCACCACACCGCTGATGGGGGCGTAGATATCCGATTTCTGGAGCTGAAAATTCAGGGATTCCAGGCTTTTGTTCAGGCGATCGACATTGTTCTTTGCCTGGAGCAACTGGATCTCGGATCCGATCTTCTGGTCCCAGAGCCGCTGTTGGCGATCGTATACTTCCTTGGCGAGGTCCAGGGAGGTTTCTACTTCGGCGATCTGCTTCTTGATCTGATCCAGGTCCACGCGGGCGATAAGCTGTCCTTTCTGAACATTCTGCCCTTCAATTACCCTGACTTCCACCAAACGGCCGCCGGTCTCGCTGCTCACGGTGATCAGCTCATCAGATTGTACCGTTCCCTGGATCTCTACAAAGTGGTTGAAGGCCTTGCGTTCGACCGGAAGGGTGGTTACCAGATGGCGGGTTTTCGCGGAAGAAGGATCCAGTATGGCGATCTCTTTTTCCAGTTGGGTGATTTCGTCCCGAAGGGTTTGCAAGGCCATTTGTTTTTCTTTCAGGAGGGCCTTTTTCCCTTCGAGATCGTTGGGGGTTTTGGGCTCCGGCGCCGTACCTGCACAAGCAGCCATGAAGAGCACGATAGGGAGAAGAAGAAATATCTTTTTCATTAATGAGAACGTTTAATGAGTTTTTAGTTTTTAGTTCTTAGTTTATTGTTCGCTGTTTCAACCGGGCATGAAAAACAGAAAACTTCTACTACCTGCCCAACGCTTTATCCAGGCTTATCCGGGCTGTGACCTGATCGTAGAGCGCCTGAATATAGAGCTGTTGGGTTTGATAGAGGCTCTGTTCGGCCTGGGTGATCTCGATGCTGGAGCCCACACCTTCCTTGTATTTGATCTGAGTGGTCTGGTAGATCCGTTCGGCCAATTCCAGATTGCGCTTCTGGCTGTCGAGGCGATCCTGCGCATTCAGATACGTTGCGCGGGCATTCTGCACTTCCAGATCGATGGCCCGTTCCAGGTCCATTTTTTGGTTGCGCACCACCTCCAGGTCGAGTTTGGAGCGTTCAATTTTGGCTTTTTTGCCAAAGCCATCAAAGATCGGCACATTCAGCTGAGCGCCTACGATGGTGGTGGGAAACCACTTTCCATCAGATAATTTATTGGCATACATCGATTGCTGGTAGGAGCCGAAAAGGTCCAGCGTGGGGATATAGCCCGAGCGGTTGAGCCGCACATTGAGGCCGTTGAGTTCTTCGCCCTTGCTGACCAGGGTGTATTCCGGGCGGACGGTGTAATTAACCGCGCCTGTCAGGTCGCTTTCGGAGGCGGTAGGTGACAGCGCTGTCAATTCTTCCGTGACGGAAATGGGCTGATCCATCGGATAACCCAGGGCGAACTTGAGCGCATTGAGGGCAACTTCCTTTTGCCGGGCGATACTTTCGCGCTCCGTTTTGAGGTTGGCCAGGGATAACTCCAGACGATCGACATCCAATTGTTCCACAAACCCTTCCTTGAAGAGCGCCCGGGTTTCGGTGACCAACTTGTCCAGGTTCTCGATATTTTTATCCAGGATCTTGACGTTTTCCTCGATCAGCAAAGCGGGGAGATAGGCGTCGACTACCTGGTATTTGACACTTTGCCGGGTGGTACCCATTTCCAGCGCGGCATATTCCCGGTACATTTTGGCTGCTTTCAACCCAACCAGGTAAGAGGCGTCAAAGGCTTTGATAGAAAGATTGAGGCCCGCAGTCAGGCTGTTTTTGGTACCGAATTGAACTGCGATATCACCTGCTGTGGGGTCCAGAAAGTTGGGGATGATCTGGGTGGGGATATCGATAAAATAATTGTAAGCCACACTTCCCCGGAGTTGCGGGATACCGACGGCCCGGCGCTCGATGATCTGCTGGCGGGCGTCAGCCACTTTGATCTGGGCATTTTTCAGGTTGAGATTGTTCTCGTAAGCGTAGCGAATCGCTTCTTCCAGAGAGAAGGAGGCCGGCTCCTGCGCCCCTAATCCGAGGGGGAGCAACAGCAAAAAAAGGATGGAAAACTTCTTGGAATTCATTATTGATGGTTTTCTATTTTCAATTTTATTTTCAGCTTTCAGCGACTTTGCAATGGTTGGTCCGGATCCACTCCCGGCCTTTTTCCGATAAAATGCCGTGCATATGGTATAGGATAAACTCGCGGTATAACTCTCCGCGGTCGTATTCCCGGAGTGGAAAGACCTCCTCATCGATCAGGTAATTGGTCTTGCCCACATAAAGCCGGGAGATGATGTCGACATGGAGATTGGGCCGGTAGAAACCCTGTTGAATGCCTCTTTCGAGGTTGTTCCTGATAATGGAAAAGATATAATCCTGGTTGAGCTTGTGGATCATCTGCCAACTCTCCGGGTAATACTTCTGGAGATCGAAGAGGGTGGTGGGGGTGAGCTTGCGCAGTACCTGGGTTATGTACCTCCCGATATTGAGCATCTCTTCGATGGCGTTGGAGGACTGCTGGTTGATCTCCCGGATCGTGCGTTGCTCGTCTTCGATAAACTGAAGCAGGACCTTGTGGATCAGGTCGGCTTTGTTATCGACAAACTGATACAGCGTTTTTTTGGAAATGCCCAATTCACGGGCAATGTCATCCATAGTGATGCTGCGGATGCCAAACCTGAGAAAAAGGGATTCGGATCTGGAAAGGATCTTTTCAATTGTTTCCATGTACAGTCGGGTGATTTCTCGGCCGAACGGTTTTTGAAATCCGGCGCGAAAATACAGGCTGAAAACATAGGAAACAATTTTCGGTTCAAAAGTTTCCAAAGTTTTTTTCTCTAATCCAAAATGAGGCCGGCTGCCGGCTGGCTCCGTTTGGGGAATTACTGGGTGGGCAGCGGCTTCACCTGCCTGTTTGGACAATTCAGGGCGTCGAGAACTTCGGGAAGAAAATCCGCTATTCCGTCCGATTATTACCAATCTTATTCAATCCTGTCTATTTTTGTCTCCCGAAATTGCAAATACTGAAGAAAAAACACTTCGGTTCAGGTTCTCTGACATATAATTTATAAACACTGCGGCCACCGGCCGCAGTGTTTATAAATTATATGTCAGAGAACTTAAGTATTGACGCTTTGAATTAAACCAGCATGATGAAAAAACTCTTATTCTTCCTCGGCATTGCAGGATCGGTATGGGCTTGTACTACCTTGAATGCTGAGGATTCCAAAGCCGAGGGGGAGCAACTCTACCGGACTTATTGCGTGGCCTGCCATGGTGCTAAAGGCAATATGGGCGGTAGTGGCGCCTTTGATCTGACGGTTTCCCCCCTGACCCTGGATCAACGAATAGAAGTGATCACCAATGGGCGCAACGCGATGGCTTCCTTTAAGACGATGATCCCACCCTCGAAGATCCGGGCCGTGGCGGAGTATACCATGCAGTTGAAACCGAGCATGAAGTAGGGGTTCATGATGACCGGAACCTGGTACGAAGGCCTCGGGCTCATGTCGGGCAGTTCGCTGGACGGGCTGGATATTGCATTTTGCCGGTTCCGGATCGATCCGGAAAACACCGGAATAGTGCTGGACTGGGAATTGGGCCCGGCGGAAACGGTTTCGTTACCGGATGCATGGAAACAGCGCTTGAGCCGCCTTCCGGAGGGTTCTGCCCGCGACCTGGTGCAGGCCGACGCCGACCTGGGCCGTTATTGGGGCGAATTGTGCCTGCAATTTATGGAGCGCCATAAATGCCGGCCCGGATTTATCGCCTCTCACGGGCATACGTTGTTCCATTGGCCGGAGCGAGGCGTGAGCACCCAGATCGGGTCGGGCGCCGGTTTGTCGGCCCTTGCCGGCCTCCCGGTCGTTTGCGATTTTCGCGCCGCAGATGTTGTCCTGGGCGGACAAGGAGCGCCGCTGGCGCCGCTGGCCGATCGCTATTTATTCCCGGGGTACGACTATTACTTAAACATCGGAGGAATTGCCAATATCAGTTTTGAGAGGGAGGGATGCTGGACGGCCTTTGACATTGGCCCTGCCAACCAGATCTTCAACGCCCTGGCCCTGGAGGCAGGCCAGGATTACGATAAAGGCGGGGAATTGGCAGCCCGTGGGCGGGTAGACCAGACCTTACTGGAACACGTCGACGCCTTGCCCTATTTTTCGAAGGCGCCTCCCAAATCACTCGATAATGGATGGGTTGGCCGGGAGGTGTGGCCGTACTACGCAGATAAACGCCTTCCTTTATCCGACCGCTTATGCACTGCCGTCGAGCAATTGGCCCGTCAGACGGTCCGGGCCATTCGGAGCCGGGGGCCGGAACAAATAGAAAAGATCCGCCTTTTTGCCACCGGAGGAGGCATATACAATACCTTCCTGATGGACCGGATCGCCGCGAACCTGTCTGAAAAGATGCAAGCTGAGATGGTCATTCCCGAGGCCCGCGTAGTTGAATTTAAAGAGGCCTTGCTCATGGCTCTGATGGGTGCATTCCGCCTGGCAGGAGTGCCCAATTGTATGGCGGAGGTGACCGGCGCAAAACGGGACTCGATCGGAGGAGCGGTATATGAACCCTGATTCAAAAAACCAGTTTCTATAAAACATGGATAAAAGCGCACAGAAAATTTTGGTAACGGGTGGAACCGGCTTCATCGGCTCCTATCTCCTGCGGTATTTATGGCAGGAAGGATACCGGTCTATCCGCGCCATGCGACGGGAGGAGAGCAAGATGGACCTGGCGCCGGAAATGGTCGACCGGGTGGAGTGGGTGACGGGTGATGTGCGCGATTACGGTTCGGTGGAAGATGCCCTGCAGGGAACCGAGGTTGTTTTTCATTGCGCCGGAGCCGTTTCATTCGATCCGCGCGACCGGCATCTCTTGCGGCAGGTCAACGCCGAAGGCACGGCGAACATGGTGAATGGAGCCCTGGCTGTTGGGGTCAAACGGTTTATCCATGTGAGCTCCATCGCGGCCCTGGGGCGGTCCGAACATTCCAATCGCATCGACGAATCCTCCAAGTGGGAGCGGAGTTCGCTGAACAGTTGGTATGCCGTCACCAAATTTCAGGGCGAAATGGAGGTTTGGCGGGGTGTTGAAGAAGGGCTCTCTGCTGTAATTGTGAACCCTTCTGTCGTTTTCGGAAGCGGAGATTGGAAGGGTAGCGGTACGGCCAGGATCTTTCATCTGGTAGGAAAAGGGTTGCCTTTTTACACTCCGGGGCAAACGGGCTTCGTAGATGTGCGGGACGTAGCCCGGTTCATGCTTCTGTTATTGGAAAAAAATATCACCGGCCAGCGCTACATTCTGAATGCAGACAACTGGAGCCTCCGGGACCTGACTACGGCTATTGCCCGGGCGATGGACCGCCCGCCTCCCCGGATACCTTTTTCGGCCTGGATGGGGGCTATAGCCTGGCGGGTGGAGTATTTGCGCTCCCTGCTGTCCGGGATGCGCCCTGTCATTACCCGGGAAACCCTGGCCAACACCCGGCAGCGCTGGGAATACATCAACGAGAAATCCCTTTCCCTGGGCTTTTCCTACCTTCCCCTTTCGCAAACGATCGAAGAAACCGCCCGGCAGTGGATGGAGAGCAAAGGAGAAACAACGGCGGTACTTCCCTTAAAATAGCCCGAGGGCAACTCATCTCACCTGATCTGAATATAATCCTCCCATGCGGCTGATAATTGCCGGGTGACGGGACCGGGTTTCCCATTCCCTATGATCTGTTCGTCGATCTGGATGACCGGTACGATCGGTTTGTTGCTTCCCGTGAGGAAAGCCTCCCGGGCGTGGCGGATCTCGCTGGTAGAGATGGGCCGAACTTCAACCGGCATCAGGGTATCCGCTATTTTTAAAATATGCATTCGGGTGATGCCCGGCAGGATGCCATCGGCCGGCGTGGCTAGCACGCGGCCCTCGAAGACGAAGAAAATATTGGAGCGGGAAGATTCGAGCACCTGTTGATCCTGGTGGTAAAGACCTGCATAGGCGCCGGCATCCTGGAGTTGGTGTCGCATCCGGATCGCATAGCCGTAATTCAGGGTCTTCGCCTCCGGAAATTCGCGCTGGAATTCCTGAAGGACCAGCTTGACCCCTTCCGGATGGGTAAGCCCCATAGGTGGGTGATAGGCATGGGCCAGGACCAGCAAATTGGGTGATCCGGGGGTGAAGCTGTCTTCTGCATATCCACCGGTGAGGACCAGCCGGATGGCGCCTTTTTCCAACGCATTGGCCTTTTTCAGCTCCAGGACCTGATCGCGCAGTTCATCGCGCGACACCGGCATTTCCAGTTCGACCAGCCGGGCCGAATTGAAGAAGCGGTCGAGGTAATCTTCGAGGAAAAGAGGCTGTCCGTTTCTGATCAGAAAGAAATCAAAAACGCCGTACCCGCGGAGGATCGCCAGGTCGCTCACGTGGAGTGTTGCCTCCGCGGCGTTGGTTAACCGGCCATTAATGGCATGAAAGCGTATCATTTGGTAAAAGTATACTTTTTTGATGGGCGTGCGGCGCCGTCGACCTTTCATTATTTACATTTTGTACCCAAAGTAGTAGGTGATTTCCAAAATTCTTCCTACTTTTTGCCTTCTTCAAAAAAGGCACTTTTCCCTTCAAAAAAGGGATGTTTATTCACTTTTAAATTTCGTCCGATTATGGGGTACGATACCAAAAACATCCGCAACGTGGTCCTGCTTGGCCACTCCGGGTGTGGGAAGACAACGTTTACTGAGACCATGCTTTTTGAAGCTGGGGCTATCTCCCGGCGCGGAACAGTAGAGGAAGGTAACACGATTTCAGACTTTAACTCACTGGAGCAGGAGCGAGGCAATTCCATTTTCAGCACACTGATGCACGTCACCTGGAAGGATTCGAAGATCAACATCATCGATACGCCCGGTTTCGACGATTTCGTCGGGGAGGTCGTTTCCTCGTTGAAAGTTGCCGATACCGCAGTGATGCTGCTCAACGCCAAGAACGGCGTGGAGGTGGGTACGGAACTCATTTGGGATTACATCGAGCAGTTCCAGACGCCTACCATGTTTGTCGTCAACCAGGTCGATCATGAGAAAGCGGATTTCGACGCCACCCTCGAACAGGCGATCAACCGTTTTGGGCATAAAGTTCTGGCCTTTCAGTACCCCTACAACCCGGGCAACGGGTTTAACTCCATCATCGATGCCCTGCGCATGGTGATGTACGAATTCCCCGCCGATGGCGGAAAACCCGTAAAGAAAGATATCCCCGCTGCTGAAAAGGACCGGGCGATGGCCATGCACAATGCCATCGTAGAGGCCGCTGCGGAAGAGAGTGAGGGGTTGATGGAAAAATTCTTCGAAGAGGGTACCCTCTCGGAAGAGGACCTGACCGACGGTCTGCGCATCGGTATTTCCAAACAGGATATTTTCCCCTTGTTCTGCTGCTCCTCCACCCAGAATATGGGTAGCGGCCGGATCATGGGCTTCATCAACGATATTTGTCCCGCTCCGTCCGAACGGCCTCCCAAGCTGTTGGAAGACGGCAACCGCCTGCCCTGTAAGGTGGAAGGACCTGCCACCGTTTTCATTTACAAGACCATTTCCGAAGCCCGCGTCGGAAACGTTTCCTATTTTAAGGTATACTCTGGCGTGCTGAAATCGGGCGACGAACTGATCAACGCTTCCAATAAAGGCTCCGAGCGCTTTTCCTCCATCTTTCTGGCCAATGGTAAAAACCGCGACCAGGTGGATGAACTCCGCGCCGGCGACCTGGGCGTAACCGTGAAGCTGAAGAATACCCATACCAATCAAACGCTCAACACTAAAGGCACCGATCGGGAGATTGCGAAGATCAAGTTCCCCGAGCCGCGCCTCCACGTGGCTGTAGAACCGCCGAGCAAGAACGATATGGAGAAACTCATGCGCGCCCTACACGCTATCGAAGAAGAAGATCCCACCCTGGTTATCGAGCAGTCGGCAACGCTCAAGCAAACCTTGCTGCACGCCCAGGGCCAGTTGCACCTCGACCTGATCAAATACCGCATCGAGCAGGTCTACGGCGTGACCATGGACTTTATCAAGCCGCGTATTCCCTACCGCGAAACGATCACCAGGGAGGCCAACGAACAATACCGCCACAAGAAACAGACCGGCGGCGCCGGGCAATTTGCCGAGGTACACATGCGCATCGAGCCCTATTTCGAAGGCATGGCCAACCCCAGCGGCCTGACCGTCAAGAATACGGAGATCGATGAACTGCCCTGGGGCGGTAAACTCGTCTTCCTGTGGTGTATCGTCGGGGGCTCCATCGACGCCAAATTTTCCAACGCGATCAAGAAAGGGATCCTCCAGAAAATGGAAGAAGGTCCGCTGACCGGTTCCAACTGCCAGGATATCCGCGTGTCGGTTTATGACGGTAAAATGCACCCGGTCGACTCCAACGATATGGCGTTCATGCTGGCCTCTACCCAAGCCTTCAAAGCCGCTTTCCAGAAGTCTAACCCACAGCTCCTCGAGCCTATTTACGAGATCGACATCCTTTGCTCCGACGAAGCAATGGGCGATATCATGGGCGACCTCCAAACCCGCCGCGCCATCATCCTGGGTATGGATTCGGAAGGTCACTACCAGAAGATCATAGCCAAGGTTCCCCTGGCTGAACTGTATCAATATTCCTCCACCCTCCGCTCTCTGTCGCAGGGCCGGGCGAAGTTTACGCAGAAGTTCCTCGAGTACAGCCCTGTACCCGGCGATATTCAGCAGAAGCTCATCGAAGCCCACAAGGTGGAAGAAGAAGAGGATTGACAAAAAAAAGGGGCCGCTTACAACGGCCCCTTTTTTAATAGCTGATATTTCCTCCACACCATCCAGGCCCCCCGCACGGCGATGGTCCAGCCTTCCTTTCCGTCCAGGAAACCCAATTGAAATATATACGTGCGCAAAAAGCGCCAGACCGGAGAAAACCACCGCTTGAACAGGGTAGAGCGCTTGCCCTGGGCGTACAGGTCCTTTGCGGAAAGCACCGCGTAGCGCTCCAGCCGTTGCCGGTGGTCATTGTCGCTCTTATAGGAATAATGCAACAGTTTCCCCTTCAGGCGAACCCTCCTCGATCCGGCCGGAATGGCCAGGGTTTCGTGTACGAAATCGCCTTGCCAGGAAACCTCCCGCCGGTCGAACAAACGGGGCTTCCACTCCGGGTACCAGCCGCTGTGGTAGATCCATTTTCCGCAAAAATTGGTCAGGCGGTCGAGCTCGTATACGGTCTGAGGCTCAGGGGTGAACTGCTGAAGGGTCCGGATCAGATCTTCCGACAACACCTCGTCGGCGTCTATGGAGAGGATCCAGTCATACCGGGCGTGCTGGTTGCCGAAATTCTTATTTTGGGAATACCCCATCCACCTGGTCTGAATGACCCGGGCGTCGAGTTCGGCGGCGAGGTCCGGGGTGCCGTCTTCGCTGAAGGCATCGACTACCACGATATCGTCGCTGACCTGCCGGAGGGCTTTCAGGCAGGTCTCGATATTTTCCGCTTCATTGCGGGTGATGAGTACGATGGAGAACATGATGGTTTTTTATGTGAGGGGTGACCTAGGCACTCCCTCACTCTATTTATTTTTTTAATTTTTTGCCGTAGGCAATGAAAAACGGATTGAGCAAGTCGGGCTTGTTATAAACCAGGGGTTGCAGACTCTCCGCTTCCAGGATCGACCCACCGGCTTCTTCCAGCACGATCTGGGCGGCGGCGGTATCCCATTCCATGGTGGGAGCGAGGCGTGGATAGACGTGCGCCTCTCCTTCGGCCAGCAGCATGAACTTGAGGGCGCTGCCCCGGCTGACCATCACGGGTTCGTTGAATTGGGCGATGAAGGCCTCGGTTTCCGCATTGAGATGGGACCGGGATGCCACTACCTTCAAATGGGATGAGCCGGGGTCGAACACGTCGGCGCGAAGGGGTTCTTCCCTATCGCCGTGCGTCCAGTGGGCGCCTTCTCCCTTTACCCCCCAAAAGGTACCTTCCGAAACGGGGATATGCACGACTCCCAACACGGGTTTCCCTTCGTGAACCAGGGCGATATTGATCGTAAATTCGCCATTCCGCTTGATGAATTCCTTCGTGCCGTCCAGCGGGTCTACCAACCAACAATACGTGTAGTGTTGCCGCTCTTCGTAGGGAATGGTCCTGTTCTCTTCGGAAATAATGGGAATATCGGGCGTCAGCCGTTGCAACCCGGCACAGATGATCTCGTTGGAACGGCGGTCGGCCCTGGTCAGGGGAGAATGGTCGTCTTTTTTTTCGACCTGCCAGTCTTCTTCATTTTGGTAGATCTCCAGGATGGCTGCACCGGCTTCCAGGGCCAGCCGGATGACCTTTTTTGCAAGAGGACGTAGTTCCATGCACTTTTTTTGTAAAGATAAATAATTAAGGAGGGTCGACCGCCGGTCGGCCCTCCTTAATTATGATATATTTGCGAACGCGACAAACTCTTTTTTATGAAAAAAGTATTGGTAACCGGAGGCTGCGGATATATCGGGAGTCACACCATCGTCGATCTGTTGGAAAACGGATTCGAAGTGGTATCGATCGACAATCTGGTCAACTCGACGGAGGAGGTGTTGGAGGGGATCTACCGCATCACGGGGAAACAGGTGCGCAACTACGCGGTCGATCTGTGCGACCGGGATGCCACTTCGCAGGTGTTTTCCGCGCATCCCGATTTTGCGGGCATCATCCATTTCGCCGCACTGAAGAGCGTGGGGGAATCGGTCGAGCAACCGTTGCGCTATTTCCACAATAACATTAATAGCCTGTTGAATGTGCTTCAATGTGCACAGGATTATGAAGTGCCCCACTTCATCTTTTCTTCCTCCTGTTCGGTCTATGGCAACGCCAATGCATTGCCGGTGATGGAAGATACGCCATGGACGGAAGCCGAAAGCCCCTATGCCCGCACCAAGCAAATGGGGGAGCAGATCATACGCGACTTTTCGGAGGTGACTTCTGCAATGCGGTTTGCCTTGTTGCGCTATTTCAACCCGGCAGGCGCCCATCCCAGCGCTTTGATCGGGGAATCACCCTCCAATCCCGCCAGCAACCTGGTTCCGGTCATCACCGAAACGGCTATCGGCAAGCGCCCGGAAACAGTAGTGTTCGGCGACGATTATCCTACGCGCGACGGCAGTTGCATCCGCGATTATATCCATATCATGGACCTGGCAAATGCGCATACAAAAGCGCTTCAGTACCTGATCGATAAGAAACCCGACCTGCGTTGCGATGTCTTCAACCTGGGTATTGGGGAAGGCGTAACGGTGCTGGAAGCCGTCTATGCCTTCGAGCGTGCTACGGGCCAGAAGCTCAACTATCGCATCGGTCCCCGTCGCCCCGGCGATGTGGTTGCCGTCTATGCCGACAACAGCAAGTCCGCCCGCCTCCTGGGCTGGCAGCCGCGTTTCAATATCGATGATATTATGAAGACGGCCTGGGAATGGGAAAAAAAACGCACGTAGGGGCAAAAAATTTTTTGCCCCTATGTCGGGCAAAAGATTTTTTGCCCCTACGTGGGGTCGATCCAATAGCGCAGCCCCACATACCCCACAATCCCCATGATCGGAGCGTACACCTGCATGCCGTTGAAATATTTCCCGAACGGATCGGTGAAACCGATGATGGGGTAGTGCTGGCGGTAGTTGGTCAGGTTCTCGCCACCGATATACATTTCAAAGTTGGGCCGGAATTTGTGCGTCACCTGTGCGTTGATCAGCGCGTAGGTGGGAGAAATTTCCGGGTGGTTGGTCAGCAGCACCGGCGGGATCCCGGAGTTGTCGGGCAGTCGCTGTGGTCCAACGATCTGCGCAATCAGGTTGACCATCCAGCGCTCGTTGGGCGATTCGTAGCCGAGGGTGACCAGGCCGCGGTGGCGGGCTACCAGGGGGCGTTCGCGAAGGCCGTCCAGGTAGGTCATTTTCACATCCGTAAATTTGTAGGCCAGCTTGGCTTCGAGATTTTTCAGCGGTTTGAATGAAAACGTGGTGACGATGCTGTTGGAGTAGGAGGGGCCGTCGAGATTGTAAAAGAAGACCTTGGTATAATCCGCTTCGACATCGACCACGACCTGATTTTGGAACCAGGTCCGGAAGGCGTCGAACGCCAGTGTGGCCCGGTTCTTCAGGAAGTCAAAATTGCGGGTAAAGTTCACCCCGGCGTTCCAGGCCTCTTCGAGACGGAGGGGGTTTTCAAAAATAAAAGTCCGGTTGGTGGCCAGGACGCTATAATTCTCGGCGATGACATTGGCCGAGCGGAATCCTTTGGACAGGGAGACCCGGACTACCGTTTCATCGTTAAAATTATACTTGGCATTCACCCTTGGGCTGATCAAGCCGCCGAATCGGTTGTGGTGGTCGTACCGGACCCCGGCTACGAAGCCGAAGCGTTGCCACCAGAACTCCGGATTGCTGCAAGATTCGATCTCCGGATGGAAAGAATATTCAGCGAAGATCCCCGGCATGGATTCCCGGCGGCTCAGGTCCGAATCGTTGAGTTGTTCGTCAAAATTATCCAACTGGTAGCTGAGTCCGGAAGAGAGCTTGTGACCGGCGTCGTTAAAGAGGGGGAGCACATGGATCAGGTTCGCATAAAAAGAGCGTTGCGTGCCAAAATGCTCATTTTTCCCAAATACGGAATGGGCATCGTGCCAGGCATAATTCCAGATAAGGCCGAGGCCGTGTCCTTCCTTTTCAAATCCGTTGAATGCGATTTTCCCGAAGGCATCGATGCGGGAAGCGCGCTGCGAAGTGGTAAAGAAATCACCTGTGGCGCCGTCCGGAACGATCTGTCCCCCCTGGCGTTGTTCGCTCAGTGCCTGGACGTGAGCCTGGACTTCCCATGTCGGGCTGGTGTAAAAGAGCCGGTAAAGACCGGTGAGCAGGCGTTTATTGGGCCCATCGAGAAAAGTATCGCCGTCGTGGTCGATCTGGTTCTGGGTGAAAGCGCCATGCAGCAGCAGCCCGGAACTCCAGTGTTTACTGAGCACCTTATTGAGGTGGATATTGGCTTCTGCCCGGCTCATGGTACTGCCGAAGAGGTTGACAAAAAGGGGCTTGTCAACCCAGGGCTTCACCAATTCTGCGTTGATCTGCCCGGTGATAGCTGCCGGCCCGCTGACCACGCTGCCGGCCCCTTTGGCGATCTGGATGCTCTCCAGCCAGGTCCCGGGTATGTATTCCAGGGCATACGGAGAGGCCAGGCCGTTGAGGGCGGGGCGTTTTTCGGTCAGAAACTGGGTGTAGACCCCGCGGAGTCCCAGCATCTGGATCTCCCGCGTGCCGGTGATGGCATCGGAGTAGGTCACGTCGACCGAGGCGTTGGTTTCGAAACTTTCGGCCAGGGAGCAACAGGCTGATTTGCGCAATTCGCCGTGGCCGATGGTTTCGATATTCCGGTTGTCGAGGGTGGAAAAAGCGTGATCGGAAGCCTGACCGCTCACCTCAACCGTTTCCAGGTCGACACTTCCCTCGATGGTTATATTCAGCTCTTCCAGATCGGGACTCACTTCCACTTCTGCGGGGTCGTATCCTACAAAATTGATGACCAGGATATTGGAGATATCGGTTCGCTCGATCTCGAAGTGGCCATCCATATCAGCCACGGTGGCGAGGGTCGTATTTTTCCAATGCAGAGTGGCGCCGGGCAACCCTTCGCCCTCTTCATTGCTTATGGAGCCTTTGAGCGTTTGAGCCTGGAGGGTGCAAACGCCGGTTAGGGATAGTAAAAGGAAGAGTAGAGTTAGTCGCATGTTCATCATTTCAGGCTTTGGAAAAATAAAATAACAAAAAAGGCCGGGTAACTGCCCGGCCTTTTTTATTTTATTTTTCGGAGATCTTCCGGATCTGTTCGTCCAGTTCTTCTTCATCGCCCGGCGAATAGCCGTTGTGTATATAGGCGATGTTGCCGGATTTATCAACCACGAAGGTTTGGGGGATACTGGAGAAGTTGAAGGAGTTTCGCATGGTGTTTTCATTGCCGAGGAGGACGGTGTAGTCCCAGCCTTTGGTTTCGACCAGAGGGCCGACCTTGGCAATGGCGCGTTGGTCGTCGATGCTGATGGCGACGAGTTCGACGTTGAGGTCTTCTTTCCATTCGCTGTAGAAATCGGAAATGGCGTCGAGTTCGGCCTGGCAGGGCTTGCACCAGGTAGCCCAGAAGCTGATAATGGTGATCTTTCCGTTTTCACCGCCATAGGCTTCGAGGAGGTTCACCGTTTGGCCGTCTAGGCCCTTGGCTTCGACGTTGGGCAGCGTGTGTTGGGCCGAAAGGGAGGAGGCCGCACAGATCATTGCAGCCGAAAAAAGAAGAGAAAATAACTTCATGCGATAAAAATTTTAGGGCAAAAATAAGATAATTGCAATTGGTTCAAACCTTTTCCGGAACGCAAAAGTAACAGGAAAATGGCGGAATAGTAGTAATTTAACCGCTTCTTAACGTAAGAGATAAAGGAACATCCCATTTCATAGAAAATACCATGCATATGAAATTTTTACACATCTGTATTACCTGTTGGCTGGCGTTTTGGTTGGTTGCGCCGCTATCTGCGCAAGAGGGTTCAGGGGGCAGGTTGTCCGGAAACCTGGAAGCCAACGGCAATTTCTTCCTTCGCGATACGCTGATCGGCGCCGCAAAAACGCCGCAATACGACCGGCAGATCTTCGGCTCCGAGTCCTGGCTCAACCTCAATTACAGCAACTGGGGTTTCGACTTTGCCCTTCGTTTTGACGTTTTCAACAACTCCAACCTTCTCAATCCGCAGGGGTCCTATACGGCCCTCGGGATCGGGAGGTGGTATGTCCACAAGACGGTCGACAACTTCGATTTTTCGGTGGGTTATCTCTACGATCAGATCGGCAGCGGGATCATCTTCCGTTCCTACGAACAGCGCGCGCTGCTGATCGACAATGCCCTGGTCGGTTTGCGGGTGGGGTACAATTTCGGTGACAACCTCCGGGTAAAGGCTTTC
This sequence comes from Lewinellaceae bacterium, assembly GCA_020636275.1. Classification (GTDB taxonomy): domain Bacteria; phylum Bacteroidota; class Bacteroidia; order Chitinophagales; family Saprospiraceae; genus JADJTT01. Next base: position 83,610 of record JACJYD010000005.1, read on the forward strand.
TCCGGACTGCAAAAGCAGCAATTCGACCTCTACAAATCGGTCATCGCCGGCGCCAGCATCGATTATTTTCTGGTGGGCAAAGAGGGAAGCCAATTTACCCTTGCGCCCGGAGCGGGTATCGTGCGCCGTACGCTCGACGATGCGACTATGAACAACCTGGTCGCCACTATCAATACTTATCTGGCAGACGATGCTTTCGTGCCCACGTATACGGCCTATGCCATGTCGCTGTATAACACCCTTACCTGGGGGCCATTCACCTGGTATGCCGAAGGGGCCTACAAGACCAGGGACAATATGAGCAATCCCCTGGTCGACCGCGTGACCATCACCGGAGATACGATCGTGGGCAAGCTGGTCCAGTCGCCGGGGTCGGTGTTTTACTCCAGTCTGAGTTTTGCAAAAAGCGGCCTGGGCATTACCCTGGAAGGAAAGCGGACCAAAAATTTTTCCTTCCGTACCCGTCCGCAGGAAGAGCTCAACCGGGGTTTGATGAACTTCCTTCCGCCGATGACCCGGGTCAACACCTACCGCCTGACGGCCCGGTACATGCCGGCCACCCAGGAGTTCGGCGAACTGGCCTTCCAGGTTGACGCCCGCTATGCGATCAACAAACACACCAGCGTGAACGTCAATTTTTCCAATATCACCGACCTCGACGGGAATCAGCTCTACCGGGAGATCTACACGGAGTTGCTGCTCAAAAAGACCCGCAAATGGCAGTTCACCGGAGGGGTGCAGTTTCAGAATTACAACCAGGAGGTTTATTTCTTCAAGCCCCACGAACCCATTTTGGAGAATATTACGCCCTATTTCGATTTTCTCTACCGTTTCCCCAAACGCCGGGCGGTCCGCCTCGAAGCGCAGTATATGCTCACCGGTCAGGACGCCAAAGGCATAGGCTACGATTACGGCGACTGGCTGTTCGGGCTGTTGGAGATCAGCCCGGCCGCGAAGTGGACGATCACCCTTTCCGATATGTATAATATTGGCCCGGGCAAGAATTCACCATCCGATGCCAATACCGGAGAGAAACTAAGTGTCCATTTTCCGCGTTTTGATGTTTTTTACACCCATGGCGCCAACCGCTTTTCACTCAGTTACGTTAAACAGGTGGAAGGGGTCGTGTGTACCGGCGGGGTCTGCCGGATCGAACCGGCTTTCAGCGGGGTGAAATTTTCGGTGAATTCGAGTTTTTAAAAATATAATTCGAGCAGGCTGCCCACCGCGACCTGTTCAAATCCTACTAAAAAAGTGAGCATGAAAATAATAAACTACTTGTTGTTCGGCCTGTTGGCAGGCCTTGCGCTGTTCAGCAATGCCTGTGAAGAAATACCCCCGGTGATCAACCCGTTTACGGGCGAACCGCCGGATACCGTCGTCGATGTCGAAAACCAGCAACGGCAGGTCCTCATCGAGGAATTTACCGGGGTGCGCTGCGTGCAGTGCCCGGCCGGCAGCGCGGAGATCGCAACCTTGCTGGCCATTCACGGGGAACGCCTTGTAGCCGTGTCCATCCATGCCGGTGATTTTGTGTATCCATTTCCGACGAGCCAGTATAATTTTCAGACCCAGGAAGGGGACGACCTGTACAATTTTCTCGATTCGCCCAATTCCTTTCCGAGCGCGGTGATCGACCGGAAACTTTTTGAAGGAGAGAACGATCTGCCCCTGGGCCGCAACCAATGGGCAGGTTTTATCGAACAGGAAAAAGCCATCGATCCCCTGATCAAGATCGCAGTACAGCCGACTTTCAATGAAACCACCCGAAAACTGGATGTGGAGCTGAAATTGTATCCGCAGGAGATCATTTCCGAGCCGGATGTACGGCTGTCGGTCATGCTGACGGAGAGCAACATCGTGGATATTCAGGATACCCCCGATGGGAAGGTGACCGACTACAAACACAAACACGTGTTGCGCCATATGCTGACCAGTTATCTGGGCGACGCCATTTCCGAATCGCTGGCGCCCGGCAATGTGATCACGAAAAACTATTCCTTCACTTTGCCCGAATCCTGGAATGCGGGCGAACCTTCCCTCCAGGAAAACGAAATGCACGTGGTCGCCTTCGTGCATTTGGGAACCACTTCAAAAGAAGTACTGCAGGCGATTGAAGTGCCTATGATTAAATAGGCGCATTGTTTTATTCTATATCTTTGCAGTGTGATAACCAAATAGAGAGATAGGGGCTATTGGCGCTTATCTCTCTACCTAATTTTATTTACATGAAGATCTCACTCAACTGGCTTAAACAATACCTCGATCTAAACCTGGACCCCGAAAAAATTGGAGAGATCCTGACGGATATCGGATTGGAACTGGAGGGGATGGAAACGGTAGAGAGCGTGCCCGGTGGGCTGGAAGGCCTGGTCACCGGACAGGTCGTTGAATGCGGCCGGCACCCCAACGCCGATCGCCTTTCTCTGTGCAAGGTGGATGCAGGCACGGGCAACTTGCTCCAGATCGTCTGCGGCGCCCCCAACGTGGCTACCGGCCAGAAAGTTATCGTCGCCCAGGTGGGCACAACCCTGCACCCTGTCGAGGGTGAACCATTTACCCTGAAAAAGGGCAAGATCCGGGGCGAAGAATCGGAGGGGATGATTTGTGCCGAAGACGAGATCGGCCTTGGACACGACCATGCCGGCATTATGGTGTTGAAGCCCGACACTCCGGTCGGTATCCCCGCCAGCCGGTATTTCAATATCGAAAGTGACGTCGTTTTTGAGATCGGCCTCACGCCCAACCGCTCGGACGCCACCAGCCACCTCGGTGTGGCCCGCGACCTGGCTGCGGCCCTCAAGATCAACTACGGACATACCGGCGAGCTTCGGCTGCCGGTCACCGAACCTTTTCAACCCGATAACAACGCCCTCCCGGTCCAGGTGATCGTGGAAAATGCGGAAGCCTGTCCGCGGTACAGCGGGGTGACCATCCAGGGGGTGCAGGTAGGCGAATCGCCCGACTGGCTGAAAAACCGCCTCCACGCCATTGGCTTGCGCCCAATCAATAACGTGGTGGATATCACCAACTTCGTCTTGCACGAGTACGGACAACCCTTGCACGCCTTCGACCTCAAGGCGATCAAAGGGCAGACGGTGCGGGTGAAACCCCTAGCCGAAGGCACTGTTTTCAAAAGCCTGGACGAGGTCGACCGGCAGTTGTCCGGACAGGACCTGATGATCTGTAACGGCGACTCGGAGGGCATGTGCATCGGCGGCGTGTTCGGCGGCATGCATTCCGGGGTTACGGAAAGTACCCGGGACGTCTTTCTCGAATCGGCCCATTTCAGCCCGCAATGGATCCGCCGCACCAGCATGCGGCACAATTTGCGCACCGATGCGGCCAAGATCTTCGAAAAAGGGAGCGATCCCAATATCACCGTCGAAGCCCTGAAACGCGCGACCCTCCTGATCCGGGAGATCGCCGGCGGGAAGATCGCTTCGGAAATCGTGGATTTTTATCCCGAGCCGATCGCTCCCGTGGAAATTACCGTTTCTTACGATTACATCAACCAACTGATCGGGGTAGAGATCCCGCGGCCGGAAGTACAGGCCATTTTCAAGGCGCTGGATATGCGCATCCTCTCGGAAAAAGACGGGGCGGTTACCCTGGCCATTCCGACCAACAAGGTAGACGTGATCCGTCCGGCCGATGTCGTGGAAGAAGTGCTGCGGATCTACGGCCTGAACAAGGTGCCCATTCCGGAGAAATTGCATACTTCCCTGTCGTATGGGCAATTTCCCGATCCACGGAAGGTCGCTTCGGATATCGGAACTTACCTGGCTGCCAATGGCTGCAACGAGATCATGGCTGTGTCGCTGACCGAGTCGAAATATTTCCGCGACCTCCTGCCGGTTGCGGAAGGAGAGCTGGTGTGGGTCAATAACACTTCCAATGTGCAACTCGACGTCATGCGGCCCAGCATGTTGTTCAGCGGCTTGGAGGCAGTTGTTCAGAACCAGAACCGCCAGCAGCCCAACGTCCGGCTTTTTGAGTTCGGCAAGTCCTATCGCAAGGCGGAAAATGGGTATGTGGAACAGGGCCACCTCAGCCTCTTCCTCAGCGGACGCCGCCTGCCGGAGAACTGGATCCAACCTGACGACAAGAACGTCGATTACTATACCCTGCGCGCGCTGGTCGATAATATCCTGGCCCGCATGGGCGTTTCCGGATATCAGGAAGTCGAATGCAGGGATGAGGTGTTTGACTATGGGATGGAATACCGCCGTGGGCCGGTGGCGCTGGTTCGTTTTGGACAGGTCAGCCGCACGATCCAGCGCGGGATGGACATCAAGAGCCCGGTGTACTATGCCGATTTCGACTGGGATGTCCTGATCCAGACCCTGAAAAAGCACAAGATCGATTTTGAGGAGCTGAACCGCTTCCCGTCGGTCCGCAGGGATTTAGCGCTGGTAGTTGATAATTCGGTTAAATTTGGTGAAATTGCATCCATTGCCCGGAAGACAGGCAAAAAGACCCTTCGCGCCGTCAACCTCTTCGACGTATACTTGAACGAGGAACAGCTCGGAAAAGGGAAAAAATCATATGCCGTCAGTTTCGTTTTTGAAGACCCCAGCAAAACGCTTCAGGACAAAGAGGTCGACAAGATCATGGAGGAATTGATCAACGCGTATGAATCCCAATTAAAGGCCCATATCCGGCGTTAAGACCAGGAATTGATCTTTCGGGGAGGCCCTCATTGAAAGATTAATTTTTAAGATCGGAGGCTATTTTTTATTTTGCATGGATTCTACCAGAAAAATAGAACATATTACAGAAAAAATAAACCGGTTGGCACAATTGCTGGACCAGCTGCGTGAAGAAAACCAGGCATTGACCGGGGACAACGCGCAGTTGAAAAAACAAGTGTCCGACCATTTGAAGCGAATAAACGTACTAGAACTAGAACTGGAAAACAAACAGAAGGATTGGGCAGAGCAGGAGAAGTCCAAAGCCGTCCGGTCCGAGCAGCTTAAAAAGCAGATCGACGCTTATATTCAGGAGGTCGATCATTGTATTGAGTGGTTGCAAAATGAATAGGATATGGGTAATCAGGAATCCAAGCAGATCACTGTCCTTATCGGGGGCAGACCCTATCCTCTGAAAATACAGTCGAGTGACGAAAGTGTGATTCGGCGGATCGTCCGGGATGTAAATGAAATGGTCAACAAATTTCAGTTGAACTATCCAAACCGGGACAAACAAGATTGCCTGGCTATGGCCGCCTTAGCGTTGGCCATTGACCTGGATAAGGCCTTGCAGGCCGCTAAACACGATCCCCAATTACCTGAACAGCTCGAACAACTCGACCAGCTACTCGATCAATTGCTGAAATAGCGATTGCCTGTTTTTTCCAGTTACCATCATTTAATTTAATGAAGATATCGCCGTCACAGGTGGCGATATCTTCATAAATTTTCAAACCAAACCGCCATGAATGAGATTTTAATCGGTGTAGTAATTGGAGTGGTAGTTGGCACGGCGATTGGATTCTTCATCGTCCGCATGATCATACAGCGAGCCTCCCAGGCCAAGCAGGACGAGATGAATGCAAAAGCCGACCTGATCATTAAAGATGCCCGGCTGACCGCCAAGCGCGTGGTCGACGAGGCAGAGACCAAAGCGGAGAAAATGGTCTCCCATGCCGAAAGTGAAAACGAGCGCATCAAGCAGCGCAAGATCCAGGAGGCAAAAGAAAAATTTGCCCGGTTCAAGCAGGAGTTCGAGTCGCACAAAGCGGAACAGATGATCGAACTCAAGGAACGAGAAATGGAGCTCCGCACCCTGGAAAAGGAGTGGGGACAACGCGAGGAAAAATTCCAAATGCGGGTTGAAGAACTCGACAAGAAGGAAAACGAACTGGTCCAACAGGAAGCGGAAACCAAGAATATCCGCGAAAACCTGGACAAACAACTCAAGATCATTTCGAAGAAACGCGAAGAGCTCGATCGCGCCAGCGAAGAACATATCAAGGCGCTCGAGACCATCGCCAAACTTTCCGAGGAGGAAGCCAAGGAGCAGTTGATGAAACTGGTCAAGGCCAAAGCCGAAACCGACGCCATGGTGATCGTCAAAGACACCATCGAGCAGGCCAAGACTACGGCCAACAAGGAAGCCAAGAAGATCATTATCCAGACCATCCAGCGGATGAGCGCCGAATACACCATCGAAAATACGGTGTCGGTCTTCCATCTGGACAGCGATGACCTCAAAGGCCAGATCATCGGCCGCGAAGGCCGGAACATTCGCGCCCTGGAAGCCGCAACCGGCGCCGAGATCGTCGTCGACGACACGCCCGAGGCAATCGTGATCTCCAGCTTCGATCCCATCCGCCGCGAGGTGGCCAGACTGGCCCTGAAAAAACTGGTGGCCGACGGCCGTATCCACCCGGCCCGGATCGAAGAGGTCGTGGCCAAGACCCGCAAGCAGCTGGAAGAGCAGATCATCGAGATCGGCGAACGCACCGTGATCGACCTCGACCTTCACGGTCTGGATCCCTACCTGGTGAAAATGGTCGGCCGCATGCGTTTCCGTTCCTCGTACGGACAAAACCTGCTGAAGCACTCCATCGAGACCGCCAACCTGTGCGCCATCATGTCTGCCGAACTGGGTCTTTCGCCCAAGCAGGCGAAAATGGCCAAGCGGGCCGGCTTGTTGCACGATATCGGAAAGGTGGCCGAAGAAGAAACCGAGCTCAGCCACGCCATCCTCGGTATGAAGCTGTGTGAAAAACACGGAGAGAACCCGATCGTTTGCAACGCTGTAGGTGCGCACCACGACGAGATCGAGATGACCAATATCCTCTCGCCGATCATTCAGGCCTGCGATGCCATTTCCGGCGCCCGTCCCGGCGCCCGCCGCGAGATCCTGGAGAGCTACCTCAAGCGGATCGGCGAACTCGAAGAACTGGCAATGGCCTACGAAGGCGTTTCCAAAGCCTACGCCATGCAAGCCGGTCGCGAACTCCGCGTGATCGTCGAGAGCGAAAAGGTGACCGACCAGTTTGCAGAAGACCTGTCGTTCATGATCTCCCAAAAGATCCAGGACGAAATGCAGTATCCCGGTCAGGTCAAAGTGACCGTGATCCGGGAGAAGCGGGCGGTGTCTTACGCACGCTGATGAAATAAAAAAGGCGGCCCATCGTTGGGCCGCCTTTTTTGTTCCTAGTCGCAGCGATAGCGCAGGTAGTCCTTTTCTTCAACCTTGTCGCCGCTGCAATTCAATTCCTTGTAGTACGTGATCGTGCCGGTGGGCAGCAGTTTCTCCTTGCAGAGGTTAGACTCAACTCTGGAGGCTTTACACTTTTTGTGCGTTTTGGTTACTACCTTGAAAGAGGCGGCCTCCGTATCCGGGTTGATCTCGGCCAGGTTGGTGCAGTCCCCGGTTTTCCCCGATTGGTTTAAGCCACATTCGGCCTTTTTGTAGACTTTGTAGCGTACTCCGTTTTCATCTTTGCCCGAGCTTTCCAATTCGATGGAATTGGCCGTGAAGTAGACATTCGGGATCGGCATGGGGAGCACCTGGAAGAAATAGTCCATATAGATCCCGTCATCCCCCAGCTCGGAAAATCCATATCGCCCGTCGGTGGTCGGGAAAGCGCCCATGTATTCCAATACTAAGTCGATGTAGGCCGGGTCGATGAAGAATACTTCCATTTCGGCATTGAAGTACCCGGCGAGGTCCTGGATCGAGTCGGCCAGTAATTCGGTTTCTACTGCGGGGTCATCAATAACCGGTTGCGCTTCTTTTTCGCAGGAGGAGACCAGCAGGGCGCCCATTGCAGCGAAACAAGTAAAAAGGATACCGTACCCGATTTGATTTTGCTTTTTCATGACTTTTGATTTTGAGTGATTGGATCTGTTTGTTTCATTTTCTGATACAAACATAGGGGCCATGAAAAGCGGATTCCAGTACAGATGCGCCGCGGATTCGGGGGGAGGAAGCCGGGGATTATGCCGGATTTACGGCAGATTGAAATTTAAACTGTTGATTTTTAGTTAGTTAATCCACGTACAGAAAAACCTGGGAATCGCCGGGGCTATTTGGCGGGCTTCTCTTCCATCTGCAAAATAACTTCGGAAGCCCGGTCGAACACCTTTTGGGCGACCTCCTGTTTATTCTGGCCGGCATAGAGGGCCATTTCGCAGGTTTGCAGGATGTCGAGCACCTGGGCAATGATCGCTTCCGATACGCCGGCCTGGCTGAGTTGCTCGCGCACCCGCGATTTGCTCCATTGCGCGGGGGGGATACCCAGTTTATGGCCGAAGTAGGCCATCAGGGCCCGGCTGATCTCCTCAAAGAGGTCATTGAACTGCCCGGTTTGCAGGTGCTGTCGGGCGGTGGAAAGATGTTTGTCGACGATCCTTCGGGTGCGGCGTTCGCGGACAAGCGCGGGATCCATGCGTTCTTCACGGGTTTGCCAGCGCTGGTAAAGGGTGAATCCGAGGAGGCTGAGGAAAGGCAGGGCGGTAAGGCCCCAGAAAAAAGGAGACAAGATCCAATACCTGCCCCGGAACTGCAGCCGCGTGCTGGTCAGGAGCGGCTCCAGGAATTCGTCCCGGTCGTTCCGGGCGGGGCCGTCGGCGATGGTCGGACGTTTGGATCCTTTTTTCACTGATACATGGATGGGTTCCTGGCGGGCCGTGACGTAGGCGTTGCTGTCGGGATCCCAGTAACTGAATTCGAGGGGTATATCATAGGTGCCCGGCTCCTTGGGCGTGAGCAGGTATTCGATCACTTTTTCGCCGGTGAGGTAGCCATAGCCGGGGTCCTGAAGCGCTTCCGAGAGGACGTTGGGATCGAATACTTCAAAGCTGTCGACCCCGACCAGTTGCGGAATGCCGACCTGCTTGATATCGCCATCGCCCCGGAGGACCAATTTGATCGACAGGGCATCGTCGGTGGTCAGTTCGGTGCGGTTGACGGAAGCCGAAAAGCTGTATTTCCCCACGGCGCCGGAGAAGGTTTCGGGTTCGCCATCCGGGAAAGGGTGTACGTGGATGGTAAGCGGATCTGAGCTGATCCGGATCCGTTCCACCGGGGCCAGCCCCAGGCCAAAGGGGTTAGACCGTCGTTCGCCGATATCCAGCAGGAGCGAGAGCGGCGGGATTTCCAGGTCGCCGGTGCGCTGGGGGAAGAGCGCGAGGCGAACCAGCGTCATGGAGACGTAATCGACCCCGTTCACAACCTCCTGGTAGCTGCGATAATAGTTCAGTTGTTCCGTGAAAAAACCGGGATAGTCGAGTTTGGATTCGATCTGGTGGCCCTGTTTGAAGTACTTGGGTTGGAGGTAGATCTTGTAGTCGAGCAGGATCTGCTGACCCGGATAAGCATTCTGGATATTGGTTTCCGCTTTCAGAAACGCCGGCGGCGCTCCTTTTGGGGCATTGGGATCTTCTTCCAGTACCCTGATCTGGAGGGGCCTGGTGGAAAGCTTTTTACTGTTTACCTCCACCGATGCGCTTCCGATCGTCAACGTTCCCTTATGGTTGGGCATCAATACGTATGAGATCCCCATTTCCGAACTGCGCACTCCGTTGACGATGCTCGTGCGGGAACTCTGGTTGGGGCCGGAAAGCACGGTGAATCCCTCAAAAGCGGGGGGGGTGAAACTTTCTCCTCTGGCATTTCGCAACAAAAAAGAAACCTCCACTTGGCGGTTGACAAAAACCTCTTTGGCATCACAGATTGCCTCAAAGGACACTTGTCCTGCCAGCGGTACAACCACAGCCATACCCAGGATGCAAGCGATCCACCAACGAAATTTTCCGGTAATGCCCATCATGGAGCAAAGTTACATTTTTATAATGGGCCGTTTTTTAGACGGCGCGCTCTTTTCAGGAACAGCTTCCTTCTTTTGGGGCGCCGAACCGTCCGGAAAGACAAAAACGCTTTTCAACTCGGTTTCCATCGGCTTTCCATCCGCTAAAATGACGGCGGGTTGAATGTAGTATTGTCCTATATCCAACGGCTCCAGGAAAAAAGTATACGAGCTGACCTGCGTCATTTCTCCGTTGACGATCGAGATCTGCGAAGCCGTATTGGGCCCGCCCACTACCTGGAATCCCTCGAATTCAGGTGCTTCAAACTTCGATCCCCTGGCATTTTCCAGGGAAAAGGTCACCTCCAAATGGTCTCCAAGACCGATGGTGTCGGCGCTGAGGGTCACGGAAAAGCTGGCTTCCTGTGCCTGTGCCCACCAAGCGCTTCCCATAATCCATGCGATAATGATCAGCTTATTCATTTCTTTTCAACTTTTCAACTTTTCAACTTTTCAACTTTTCAACTTTTATTCCCCTGCCCTACCAATCTTTTTCCGGGTGCACCGGTTTCCCTTCCTTTTTCCGCATTTTCTCCTGCACTTTTTGTTCTTCCCGGTCCATGATATCCAGCAGGCGCTCGGCTTCTTCCTTGCTCACTTCGGTGTGCTGCTGGGGGTTAGACGGCTGCTGCTGTTCGGACTGATCTTGGTTCTCATCTTGCTGGTCGGGAGGAGGGTCCCCTTCCTGTTGTTGAGGTTGATCGGGTGAATTTTGGTCTTTTTGTTCCTGGTCCTGGTTCTGCTGTTCCTGGTCCTGTTGTTGCTGCTGCTGCTGTTGTTGTTGCAGCTGAAGTTGACGCAGGGCTTGCGACAGGTTGTACTGGGTAGCGTCGTCGTCGGGCTGCAGGCGCAGGGCGTTCTTGTAGGAATCGATCGCCTCCTTGTATTTTTGCTTGGAGAAATAAGTGTTGCCGAGGTTGTAGTAAGCATCTGCGCGAACCGCGGGGTCCTTGGCCTGGCCTGCTGCGCTCTCGAATTGCTGTTGCGCCTCGTCGAAGCGCTGTTGTTCGTAAATTGCACTCCCCAGGTTGTAGGTTCCCTGGGTCGAAGGCTTTTTCTCAAGGGCTTTCCGGTAGGCCTCTTCGGCGCCTTTATAATCCTGGGTTTTGTAAGCTTTGTCGCCCGCCCGCAATTGGTCATGCGCCGATTGGGCGCCGGCTGCATAGCCCAAAAACAGCAGTAATAAGGACAAACTAATGGGTTTCATATATTCGTTCAATTTGTCAAATACTAGGCGCCGGTCGTAGGGCTTTTACGGGTGGCGCCACCACGGGGGCTGAAAAAATCCAATATCAGCAACAACAATCCGATCCCGATAAAATATTGAAAATAACTATCGTATTCATCGTAAACGCGTTCCTCCATTTCCCGGCGATCGAGCTGCTCCACGGCCGACTGGATACCCCGGATCACCTGGGTGGGGTTGTTAAGGGCGAAAAATTGCCCGCCGCCTTCATTGGCCAAATTTCGAAGCATCTCCACATTGACCTGGGAACGGATGGGATTTCCGGAACGGTCTTTTTTAAACGATTTTTGCCCGTCGATCCACTCGGGCACGAAACCACCTTCTTCCGTTCCCACGGCGATGGTGAACAGGAGTATCCCTTGTTCCTTGGCTGCCCGGGCTTTTTCCAGGGCATCTTCGTCGTGGGTTTCTCCATCGGTTAACAAAATCAGGGCTTTATGGTTGGCGCTATTGGGGTCGAACAGGCGTCCGGCCAGATCGATCGCAGCGCCGATCGCGGTACCCTGGTAGGGCGCCTGGGAGGGGGAACTGCTTTTCAGAAATATATCCAGGGCGCCGTAGTCGGTGGTCAGGGGCACCTGGGTGTAGGCGCTACCGGCGAAGACCACCAGGCCGATGCGCTCTCCCTGCAGGGCTTCGAGTAATTGTCCGCCAAAGCGTTTGGCCAGTTCCATCCGGTTCGGGGCGAGGTCTTCGGTGAGCATGCTTTGGGAAATATCGAGCGCCAGAATGATATCGGCTGCCTTTCTGGTCACCTTCTGGCGTTTGGAACCCCATTGCGGATTCGCCCAACCGACGACCAGCAGGCTCAGGGCAAAGAAGAGCAGGATCCAGTGCATCCATTGGCGGCGGGCCGACCATTCCGGCATCAGCCGGTCGAGGGTGGAACGCTCGCCGAAGGTCTGCAGCGCCTTGTTGCGCCGGTAGAATGCCCAGATGCCCAGGCCCACCAGCAGGGGAACCAGCAGGAGCGCGTAGAGGTTTTCGGGATGTTCGAAGCGAAACATAGGCGATCAGGGAAATCTTCGGATGAACAAATGATTGGCCAGCCATTCGAGTACGAGCAGGACTATGGCCAGGCCGGCAAAGGGATAGAACCCTTCCGAGGTCCGTGTAATGGTGGTGATCTCGATCTCGGTTTTCTCGAGCTGGTCGATAGCTTCGTAAACCCCGGCCAGCACTTTTTCGTTGACGGCGCGGAAATAGCGCCCGCCCGTGATGTTAGCAATCTCCGTCAATAATTCTTCATTGATCTCCACCCGGACATTGCGGTAGATCAATTCGCCGTTGGCGCGTTGCATAAAGGGCATCCGGGCAAACCCGTCGGTACCGACGCCAATAGTATACACCTTGATGTTGAATTTTTTAGCCAGTTCGGCCGCCGTCAGGGGCGGAATATAGCCGGCGTTGTTGTCGCCGTCGGTCAGTAGTACGATCACTTTGCTCTTAGCCTCGCTGTCTTTCAGGCGATTGACAGCGCTCGCCAGCCCCATGCCGATGGCAGTGCCCTGCTCTTCAAACAGGTCGGTTTTCAATTGCGACAAAAACTCCAGGACGACCCGATGGTCGGTAGTGACCGGGCACTGCGAAAAGGCTTCCCCGGAGAAAACCGTAAGTCCGATCCGGTCGAACCGCCGCTTATCCACAAAAGCTTCTGCCACTTGTTTGCATACTTCCAGGCGATTGGGGCGGAAATCTTCTGCCAACATGCTGTTGGACACATCCATTACCAGGAAAATGTCGATCCCTTGGCCTTTTATCTCCTCTTTTTTAAAAACGTGCTGCGGTCGGGCCAGGGCAACGATGAGCAGGCCGAAGGCCAGGAGCCGGACATAAGGCAATAGTTGCATCAGCAAGGTCTTCCAGGTGGACTGCCAGGGGTGCAGGTCTGAAAACCGGAGGGTGGCTTGCCGGCGTTGTCCCTTTCGCCAATACCACCAGCCTGCTAGCGGGAGTAGCAGCAGGAACAGGAGGAAATATGGCTGGGCGAAAGAGAACATGGGTTATTGGCTTTGTTCCGGCGAAGCTTCAGTGGAAGCGGGCTTTGTTGATTGAATAAACTTCACGGCTTGCGTGAGCAATTGATCGTGGACTTCGACGGGGGGCGTGGCTTTTGCGAATTTGACCATATCGGACGTATTCAGCAGCCGGGTAGTTTCCTGCCGCAGGTCTTCGGGCACGATATTTTTAAGTTGACCGGCGATTTCCCGGGTGGTGCTCTCCAGCGCCAGGATGCCGTAGCGATTTTCAAGGTATTCGCGCAAGATAAAGGTCAGTTGGGTATGGTATTGAACGATCTGTCCTTTTTGCCAGAGTTGGGCCTGTTTGAGCGCTTCGAATTTATCCAGCGCTACGGTATGGGCCGGGATGACAACCGGAGGCGGTGCGACCTTCTCCACAGGACGTTTTTTGCGGCGCCACCACCACCAGATACCTGCCAGTATGATGACCGTAGCGAGCAGGCCGAGGAGGTAGGGGATGAGATCTTCGGTCCGAAAGGGTTCTTCGATAATGGGTTTCAGCGGCATCAGCATGGCGCTGTCCTGAGGCATCAGGTCAACTTCCAGCGGCAGGGCATTGGTATAGGCCGTATCGGTGCGGTCCTGTATCCGGTAGGGGACGGAAATCGGTTTCAGCGAAAAGTAGCCGCTATCCCAGGCCGTGATGAGGATCTCCTTTTCAACCGAGATCGATTTATCGGAAATACGGGTGGTGTCCCATTCCGAGGTATGCAGCAGTTCGATCGACCCGGCAGTGTCGAGCGGAGCGATAACGGGATCGAGGAGCCGAATGCCCGGCGCGTAATCGACCTGTAGGCGGATGGTCCGTTTTCCGCCGATGAGCACCTGGGCACTGTCGATCGTCGCCCGGGCGTCCACCTGGGCTTTGCCTGCCTGGGGCGCCAGCAGGATGGTCAGCAGGAGTATCGGTATGGGATACAGCAACTTCCTCATGCGTGCGATCGCTTTTTGAAAAATTGGAGCAAGGCATTTACATAGCTATCCCCGGTCTGTATGCTCAGCGTGTCGGCGCCGTTTCGCCCGAATGATTTGAGAAAGCGTTCCTGTTTTTCCCGGAAGGCCTCGGCAAACCGCTCCCGGATGCGTTTGCTGGAGGTATCGATCCAACCCAGGCGCCCCGTTTCGGCATCGTGGGCGTGGATCAGGCCCACATTGGGCAGGGCGACTTCACGGGGGTCGTAGAGGTGTACGCCCACCAGGTCGTGTTTGCGGGCAACCACCTGGAGGGGCGTTTCGTAGCCACCGGCCTGGAAGTCGGAGCACATGAAACAAATGCTCCGTTTTTTGATCACGTTGTTGAGGTATTCCAGGGCCAATCCGATATTGGTACCCCGTTTTCCGGGTTCGATATCGATCAATTCGCGAATGATGCGCAGGATGTGTTGGCGGCCTTTTTTGGGAGGTATGAAGGCTTCGATCTCTTCGGAAAAGAGAATGGCGCCTACTTTGTCGTTGTTTTGGATAGCGGAAAAGGCGATCACCGCGCAGAGCTCGGTGATCAGTTCGCGCTTCAGTTGGGTGGTCGTGCCGAAAAGGGCCGAATGGCTCACGTCTACCAGCAGCATGACGGTCAGTTCGCGTTCTTCCTCAAACACCTTGATATAGGGTTCGCCGGTACGGGCCGTGACGTTCCAGTCGATGTTCCGGATGTCGTCGCCGTACTGATAGGAGCGCACTTCGCTGAAAGACATGCCGCGTCCCTTGAAGGCGCTATGGTATTCTCCGGAAAAGAGATGCCTGGTCAAGCCCTTGGTCTTGATCTCGATCTTCCGAACTTTTTTGAGCAGCTCTTTGGTTTCCATAGACGATATAAATGCAGATCGACTCCAGGTCGCTCTGCATTAAAAAAAAATTAAGGCACCTCCACCGTATTCAATACCTTATCAATAATATCTTCCTGAGTGATATTTTCGGCTTCGGCCTCATAGGTCAGGCCGATGCGGTGGCGCATAACGTCGTGGCAGATGCTGCGCACATCTTCGGGAATGACGAAGCCGCGGCGCTGGAGGAAAGCCTCGGCTTTGGCGGCCAGGGCCAGGTTGATGCTGGCGCGGGGCGAGGCTCCGTAGTTGATCAGAGGCCCCAGGTTGTTCAGGCCGTAGTCCTGCGGATTTCGGGTTGCAAAAACGATATCGATGATGTACTGTTCGATCTTTTCGTCCATATAGACCTTCCGGACGGAGCTCCGGGCCTGGAGGATCTCTTTCTGTTCGATCACGGGTTTTACTTCCCCGAATTTCTCGTCGGAGAGGTTTCGGCGCACGATCTCCCGTTCCTCCTCTTTCGAGGGATATCCGATCTTGACCTTGAGCATGAAGCGATCGGTCTGTGCTTCGGGCAGGGGGTAAGTGCCTTCCTGTTCGATGGGGTTCTGGGTGGCTAGTACGAGGAAGGGTTCCTCCAACGGATAGGTGGCGCCACCGATGGTCACCTGCCGTTCCTGCATGGCTTCCAGAAGGGCCGACTGTACTTTTGCCGGCGCCCGGTTGATCTCGTCGGCCAGGATGAAGTTAGCGAAAATGGGCCCCTTGCGCACCGTAAATTCATGGGCGGTGGGGTTGTAGATCATGGTGCCGATGATGTCGGCAGGAAGCAGGTCGGGTGTGAACTGGATGCGACTGAACCGCGCGTTGATCGCCTGCGAGAGGGTCTTGATCGCCAGGGTTTTCGCCAGACCGGGAAGTCCTTCCAGCAAAATATGGCCCTTGGTGAGCAGGCCGATCAACAAACGATCGATCATATTTTGCTGGCCTACAATAACCTTTTCGGTTTCCTGATTTAATTTTTCGACAAAAGCGCTGTCGAGGTATATTTGCTGATTCAGTGCTTCGATGTCAATCGACTGCATGGGGGGTGTTTGTGGTTAAGAATGGCCCGGTCGGGGCGTAAAATTGCAAATTTTGGGAAAATCTTTTTAATTGGGAAGCAACTCGGCGCCTCCACAACTATGATTAACGTGTAATTAACAAACTTTGTGCTATGAAAACAATTTTTCCAATTCTTTTCCTGCTTTGTGTAAGCAGGTTTGCCTCTTCCCAGTCACCCGCAGACACCAATAATCCCGTTATGAACCTCAAGGATGGGGTTTTGGTCGTGCGACTGCGAACCCAGACGAACAAGATCAATAAATTGAAGGAATGGATGGCCGGAGAAACGCCGGGAACTCCCGTCTACCAACGCCTGGAAGATCAGATAGAGGAGGTCAAAACGGAAGTGGCCTCGGAGAACCGGATCGTGCGAAAAGCCTTTGGAGACCTTTATCAATATTCCGATGTGCTTTTCTTCTTCGATACGCTGGCCAATGCGCTCAAGGAGGGAAAGACTTCAGGCATTTTTCTCAATGAAAACATGGAAGTAGACCCCGCCCTCAAACTGGGCGACCGATTCTATCTCGTCGCCGGGGTGGGCAGTATCCCCTCCTCTGAAGCAGCTTCCTCTCAAGAGCAAATAATTATCTACGACCGGAATTATAATTTGATGACCGATCCTTTCCCGGGCTACTCGAGAAAGTTTAGCATCCTTTCTTTGTTTAAGAGCTTTTTTTTGACAGGAGAGGAATTGCTCCGGTTTAAAACCCGGGAAAGCGTAGAATGGCTCAACCGGAAGTTCACGAGGTATTCCGGACGGCTCAGGAACAGCGGTTGAATCTCAATCTTTCAACGTATCCTGTTCATTGAACAAGGGCGCTACCGGGGTCGTGTCTTTTGGAAGCAGGCGCTCGGGCTCCAGGGGCTTCTCGGGTTTAGCCGGCCTGTTGAAGGTATCCCGGTTGGCTTTTGCCCATTCGATAACGAGCGAGTCGACCTCCTTGGAAGCCAATTCCAGGGCCCGCTTTCTGCAGGCGCGCCATACTTCTTCCCGGTAGTCCTGCAGGCGTTTGTCGAGTTCCTTTTGGACCAGGGGCGTCAGGGTCGGGACCTGGAAGGCAAATAGAAGAAGCACGGCCCCTGCAGCCAGGAACCAGCCAATGCGCGGGGTATGCCTGTTTGCCATTTGGAAATTTGAATTTATTTAATTTTTTCAATTCGTTCGAGTTGCTGGGTGACCTCCTGGATGCGGTCGGTCCACAGGGAATCCTTGTAGAATTGGACCAGCGAATCAAAGCGGAGGTCGCACAAACTGTCGAGTTCGGGCCGCAGTTTGATCACCTCTTCCTTGAACAGGCTATCGACAAAACTCCGTTCTTCCCAACTCAAGGTCTCGGGGGTATCCTCCTCGCAGGCGGCGAAAAGGGTCAGGGGGATCAGGCCCCAAAGGAGAATTCGCATCCGGTAACCGGCATCCGATAGCGTGAACTTACACATCGATCACTTTTTTCCGAAGCTCGAAATGCTTGCCGAGGTATACTTTTCGCACCATTTCGTCGGCGGCTAGTTCCTCAGCCGTACCGGCCTTGAGGATACGTCCTTCGAACATGAGGTAGGCCCGGTCGGTGATGGAGAGGGTTTCCTGCACATTGTGGTCGGTGATGAGGATGCCGATGTTCTTGGTCTTCAGTTTGGCCACGATATACTGGATATCTTCCACGGCAATAGGGTCGATGCCGGCGAAGGGTTCGTCGAGCAGAATGAAATTGGGGTCGGTCGCCAGGGCCCGGGCGATCTCGGTGCGCCGCCGCTCTCCGCCGGAGAGGGTGTCGCCCCGGTTTTTGCGGACCTTTTCCAATCCGAATTCCTTCAGGAGGCCCTCCAGCTTTTCGGCCTGGTCGGCCCGGTTTAATTTCGTCATCTCCAGTACCGCCTTGATATTGTCCTCCACGCTGAGTTTGCGGAACACGGAAGGCTCCTGCGGGAGGTAGCCGATGCCGTTTTGCGCCCGCTTGTACATCGGCAATTTGGTGATATCGGTCTGATCGAGGAAAACCTTGCCCTCGTCGGGCTTGATAAACCCGACAACCATGTAAAACGTAGTGGTCTTGCCGGCTCCGTTGGGGCCGAGCAGACCGACGATCTCACCTTGTTGGACGTTGAGGGAGACGTTCTGGACCACTGTCCGCCTTCCGTATAATTTAACCAGTTCTTCGGTTCGTAATAACATTCCTTCCTTTGGTAATTGCGCGAATTGACGCAAAATTAATCAAATTGTCAAGAAGCACTGCGATCACAGGTCGCGGGGCCTTTAATTTTCCGGCCATTTCACTTCAAACGAGGCCTCCACCTCCCAGTTGGCCCGAACGGGTTCGACCGGCCAGTTCAGCAGGCGCTCCGGTTGCAACTTCCGGTCGTAGTTGCCGGGCGACCAGCGGCCGTTGCCGTCGCGGTCTTCTATGAGCCGGATCTGGTAGGTGCCGGGTTTGAGGCCGGGTATCCAGTTTTCCCAACTCGACTGATCGCCGCTTAGGGTGAAACGGGTAAGAGTGGTTTCTTGTTGCATCAGCTCCACCAGATAAGACTGACCGGTTTCCAGGCTATCGATCTTTAGGTGGAGACTGCCCAGATCGGCCTGTTGGGCGATCGGGCACCTCAGGGTGAGCGAATCGTTGGTCAGGCCCTGCCAGCCTTCCAGGGCATGGGGCAGGAAAAGGAGCCTGTACGTCTTGCCTTCTTCCCAGTCAAACTGCACGGTTAGTTGTTGCAGATCGGAAGAGTCGGGGTAGACCCGGAGGTTTTTGTCAGCCAGTAGGGTCGAGTCGCCCCAGAGTTGGATAGAATCTAGGGTTACCTCTTTGACCGGATAGTTCCACCGGACCTGTATGGGCTGGGTCGGGTTTTGAGCCGGCAATTGGCCCTTGGTCGCTGTGCGCAGCCGCATTTGGTCCCAGTTGGCAGGGCGGGTGACCGGCCGGACCAACACCGTGTCGTGCCGCTCGCCGGTTTGGAGCAGGACTTTCCAGGACAGGGTGTCGGAGCGTTCGTGGTACAGGAATACAGTGTCTTTTTCAGTTTTGTGAAACAACAGGGGCTCGGAAGCCTCGAACTCCAGGTCCCAGGGTTCCCGGTTGAAGGTCAGCTTGACCAGCCCCGGCTGGATATTGGGCTGACCTAACAAACGAAGCGGCAGTTCTTCCTGGAAGAAGCGGATCTGAACAGGCGCCTGAATGCTGTCTCCGGTATAGATCGTGTGATCGAGAAACCCGATGCGCTCGCTCGACTGGTCAAAAAGGTAGTTCAGGTTGGCATCTTCCAGGGCAAAGATCTTGAAGGTGTCCGATTTTACATTTTCAATTTTAAAATTCCCCTTGGCGTCCGTTTTGGAAAAATAGAAGGGCCGTTCGGTCCGCACGACCGAATCGGCCAGGTTGTCGTAGAGGAGCACCAGGATCTTATCGACGGGTTTGCCGGTAAAAGCGTCGACCACCGAACCGCTTACCTGGAGGGAGTCGATGTAGTCGCCGGTTGAAAAAATAAACCGGATGGGGGCCGCATTGCCCTCGGTAAAGTCCTTGATGGCATCGCCGAACTGGATGGTATAGGTCGCATCGGGGCGCAGAACCTCGTCTTTATCGAATTCGAAGCGTACGTTCCGGTATTTTTCCAGGGTTACGGTCGGGCGTTTGGCCAGGGGAGGGGAGACGACCACCTGGTTGAACACGTCTTTCAGGTCGACAAATTCGTCGAATGCCAGAAGAATGGATTGTTTCTCAAAATGAGTTTGGAAATTGGGCGTCGACCGCGCCGAATCGAGCTGGGGGGGAATGGTGTCTCTCGGCCCTCCGGTAAGCGATCCCACCTGTGCGCAGCTGCTGAGCATGGACAAGTAGGCGGTGAGCAGGATAAAGGAGAGCAGGAATATGGTCAATAATCGCATGATCGCAGGCGGGTTATGAGTTGTTGGGTTTATGGCTTCGGGGATGAAAGGCGAGCAGGGTATCGCGCAGGTAGTCGGTGTTCAGGTGCGTGTAAATTTCGGTAGTGAGGATCGACTCATGCCCCAGCATTTCCTGGACAGCCCGGAGGTCGGCCCCGCCTTCTATGAGGTGGGTGGCGAAAGAATGGCGGAAGGTATGCGGAGATACGGTTTTTTCAATATTGGCGGCCTCGGCGGCTTGTTTGACAATGAGGAAGACCATGACCCGCGTCAGTTTTTTGCCCCTGCGGTTGAGAAACAGGAAATTTTCGTGTCCCCGGGCGACGGGCTGGCGTTGCCGCACATATTCGGAATAGAGTTGAATGTATTTTACGGCTTCATCTCCGATGGGAACCAGACGTTCCTTGTCTCCTTTTCCGGTCACTTTGACAAAGCCGATATCCAGGTATAGATTGGACAGGCGAAGGTCGACGAGTTCGCTGACACGCAGTCCGCAGGCATAGAGCGTTTCGAGGATAGCGCGGTTGCGGTGCCCCTGGGGTTGGCTCAGGTCGACCGACTCCAGCATGGCCTGAATTTCTTCGAAAGAAAGGACCTCCGGGATATCGCGATCGAGCCGCGGGGATTCGAGCAGTTCGGTTGGATCGGTGGCAATGAGGTCTTCGATGAGCAGGTACCGGTAATAGGCCTTGATCCCGGAAATGAGGCGGGCCTGGGAGCGCTTGGCAAAACCCAGTTCATTGAGCCACTGGAGGAAGTCGGTCAGGTGCGACAATTCCACCTGAGTGGGGTTCAGGTCCAGCTGCCGCAAATGCAGGAAGGCGGCCAGTTTGCCGATATCGCGCACATAGGCCTCCCGCGTGTTGGGGGAAAGCGAGCGCTCCAATAGGAGAAAACTGCCGAATCCTTTAATAGTGCTTTTCCAATCCATGTGCTCATTAATGCTTGACAGCCCATTCCCTGTCGGGCCGAAAGACTTTGTTATTATAACCGATTTGTGTACTTTTAGACGGTGAACCTATACCTAACGCGCATGCGCTTGCTGATTCCGGGTTTATTGGTGTACGCTCTGTTTGTCCTTTTCGGCCGATGGTATTTCGTTTGCGAAGTTAGAAATCGTTGTGCAGACCGCGAAGTAATACCTGTTCGAACCCCTTCGCTCGTTTTAACGGAAGGGGAAAAGATCGTATTGGAAGGATATGAGCAATTTATGTTCCAGCCGAATAGCATCCGGCCGGTTTTGAGCGATGAGAACCGGAGGTTTTTGAAGGACCTCAGCGCTCTCCTGAAGGAAAACCCTTCGAAACAGATCATGATCACCGGGTTCTACCTCCGGTCGGAAGAATTGATACCGACGGGTTTTTTCAAGGATATTGGATTGGGAAGGGCTGCCCAGATCGAATTGATGTTGGAAGATATGGGGGTCGATCCCCTGAGAATAGCCATCCATTCCATGGTATTGGATCGCGACACCCTGGAGCAGCCGGTACGGTTCCTGATTCCGCAAACCCCGACTTCTACGCTTTTAACTGAATGAAAAATCCGATTCTATGAATTTCTTCAGCGATTTTTTTTCTTCCTTTGACCAGCAGGATAGTCTCATCTTCGTGCTCTTCGCCGTCGTCTCTTTCCTGTTTGGGTTTGTACTGAGCTGGCTCGTTTCCGGCAGGAAAAGCGGCAAATACCGCCTGGCTGCTCAAAAGACCCAGGCTGAACTCAAGGCGCTGAATGCCGAATACCAATCGTTTAAAGAGCAGTTGGAACTCAAGGAGGCCGATCTGCAACACGCCCAGGTGGAAGTGGAGGAAGCCAAGCGGAGAACCGGCAACCTGCAGGACGAGAACCGGCGCCTGAGGGCGGAATTGGAGGAAAACCAATCCGAATTGATCCGCCTGGAGTCGGCCGTCACTTCCCAACAGGTTACTATCGAAGACCTGAACGACCAGATCCTGGGGCTGCGCACCAGGACTCAAAACCTGAGCGAAGAAGCGCCCCAGGAGGATACGGCCCCGGGAGTTCCGCAAGGCGTACAGGAACCCCCTGAATCTCCGGAATCGCTGCCTTATGAACCGGTCGACGCGGTTGCGGAAATGCAGAGTGCCTTCAATGCGGCGTTGCAGCGCTTGTCGACGATCGAAGAAAAATTACAACGCCTGGAAGCGGAGAATGCGACCCTTCGCGATCAGTACGCCGCTGCCCCGGTCGGGCGCAGTTTGGGCACCTCGGTAGATGCCCTCTTTGACCTGGATGAAGAAGAAGATGAAGAAGAAGTCGTCAACCAGGCACGTGAATACCTGAAAACAGCCATCGGCACCGCATTGCCTGCCGCCGATGCTTCGGAAAAAGATGATCTCCAGCAGATCGAGGGCATCGGGCCCTTTATAGAAAAACAGCTCAACCAGGCGGGCATTTACACCTTTGAGCAGGTCAGCCGCCTGGATGAAGTGCTCATCGACCAACTGACCAAGGCCATCCAATTCTTCCCCGGGCGCATCGTCAAGGACGATTGGGTCGGGCAGGCCAAAAAACTGCTCGAACAAACACCGGACCTGGAAATTCAGCATCCCGTTGAAAACGTGGAAGCCCCCCCCTCCGCAGAAGAAGGGGAACAACATTCCCTCCAGGTCGTCGAGGGTATTGGCCCCAAGATCGAGGCTTTGCTAAATGAAGCGGGTATCCAAACGGTGCAAGACCTGGCAGGAACGGAAGTGGAACGGCTGCAGGAGATCCTCGCCGCCGCAGGAGAGCGTTTTCGGCTCCACGATCCCGGCACCTGGCCCGAACAGGCCCGCCTCGCCGCCGAAGGGGAGTGGGAACAACTGAAGTCGTTTAAGGAGTACCTCGACGGGGGGAAATACAGGGAATAAAAACAGGAATCCTCGTCATAATAAGCGCAAGTTCTAAAAATCGCCCTGCGATTTTTAGAACTTGCGCTTATTGTAAAAATCATGTTGCCTGGTAAAAATTGCCGAAGGAAAATTTGGGCAGCCGCCTAGACAAAATCCTTCGGATCCGGTTCCTTCGGATCCTCTTTCTTATCCGTATTCTTTTCAGAGCGGTATTTGCGCACTTTTTCGGTTAATTCGTCCATGCGCTCGGCGATGTGGCCGAGTTCTTCTTCCATGATGACTTTAAATTCGGTTGCCGCTTTTTTAAAGGAGTCCTGGAAGGATTCGAAACCGTCTTTGCCTGTCTGCTCTTTTTTCTCCTGAGCGCCGGCGTCCTGATTGGCTTCTTTGGGGGGCTCTTCGGCCGTAGCGCCCTGTGGCGTTTCCTGTTTCTGCGCCGATTTTTTCAGGTGCTCGGCATTTTTGTTGAGGTTTTCTTTGATATCGCCCATGAGCTTGCCCATGTTTTCCATCATATCGGCAAGGGCTTCTTTCAGATCTTCCGGGGCCCGGTTGAACGCGTCTTCGACTTTATTTTTGGCATCGTCGAACAATTGCTTGAAGGAGGAATCTTTCATTGGTTTGGAATTTTCAAAAATGTAAAAAGGGACATCAATATTAAAATGAAATGAACCAAACCATAGTTCCATACAGGAGGAGTTGTCTGTCGATGGAATGAAGCCCTTTGTCGGTTTATGGAAATTCAAAGCGCCTCATCGGGCGGCGGTGTTTTGTACGCCTGTTTTCCAAAATCCTGTACCAGCCTGTCGACGGCGGTTTCCATTTCTTCCCGGGATGCCGGGCCCGGTTGTCCGGCAGCCGGAGGATGTCCCGGGAAGGAATCGACGTGGATGGTGGAGGTCGGGAATGCAAATTCCACGCCCAATAGGGCCGCCAGCCGGATGGCGCCGAGGAAGAGGTCTTCCTTGACCTTTAGCTCTTCGCCGTAGTCGTTGGTGTTGATAACGGCCCGGTACATGATCACGAGTGAAAAATCGGCCATATCGGATAAGAAGACCCGGTTGCCCTCCTCGGCGGTCATGGGGTGGGCGACGATGATCTTTTTCAGGCCCTCCAAAAACCACTCGATCTTTTCAGGAGGTGTATTGTAGGCAATGCCCAACCGGGCATCCAGGATCCGGAGGGTTCGCACACCCAGGTTGCGCACCGCCGCGTTGGCCACATTTCCGTTGGGAACGGCGACGATCGAGCTGTCGAGCAACTGGATGCGGGTGGTCCGGAAGCCCACCTCCACCACTTTGCCCTCAAACGTGTCGCCGATGACCCAATCTCCGATCTGGAAAGGCCGGTCGAAGAAGATCATGGCCGAGCCGATGAGATTTTTGACAGTATCCTGCGCCGCAAGGGCCAGGGCCAAACCACCTATGGATACCCCCGCAATGAGAGCCGTGACGTTGACATTGAGCAGGCGCAGGATCTGAATCACTGCAGCGAAGATGAGGACCAGCTGGATGGTTCGCTTCAAAATGGGTACGAGCTGATTGTCCAGTTGCGTACTGGTGCCTGCCGCCCACTTTTTGGCATATAAAATAATGACGTCCAAGATGCGAATTCCCAGGACCAAAAATAGAATAGTGGCGCCGATGCGGATGCTGATCATGATGATCTCCACCCACTCGATCGGCAGATGAAGCAGCGGGATGATCCACAGCCAGGTCAGGATCAGTATCCAGATACTGGCAAGCCGGGCGATGGCGAAGACCAGTTTTGAAGGGACCATGGCCGGGTAAAGCCGGCTTCGACTCAAGCGGTTTACGACCGGGCGCAGGAGCCGGCTCAGGAAAAACTGCCCGATCCAGGTGATGAGCACCAGGATAAAAAATCCGGCATATTGCCACAAGGCCAGGCCCAGAAAACGCTTTTGCCCGTGTTTTGGAATGAGGTTGATCAACAGGTCGGACCCGAAGGGATAGACCTTCTTGTGCAGCGTGGGGATCCGCTCGATGGTTTGTCTGGAGTAATACCAGTTGTCGCCAACCTTTTCGAGGTATACATCCGGGAGTTCATTCGGGAAAAGGAAGTATTGGTTCTTTCCGGAAAGGCTGTCCCGGTAGTCGGGAGTTTCCGGAATTTTCTGAAGTGCGACATACAAGCCCTTTCCGTCAAAAATCTGTTTGAGTTTGATCGCCAGCGACTGGGCTTCTTCCTCGTCTTTTACTCCTTGCATGGTCCGCGCAGAAAGATCAGGACGGTATGAATCGGGCTGCAGAAAGTACAAATGCGTGTATGCCGCATTGTAGGGCGTACTCAGGTCGGCTCGATTTTTGGATTGAGCGGATATCCCGGCAGGAATGAGCAAAAGCAGGAAAATGGATATGCGCCAAATCATTTTCATCGGGTCATGGTTTTGGAAACAGTCGGAATAAGAGCCATCCCCCCAGCGCAGCTATGGCCGTGCCCAGGAGGGCCGGCATCGTATTTCCGTAAATCCAGAAACCCGTCGCAAAGAGAGCGGCATATACGGTAATGCAACCGATAAAGACCAGTAGAAGTTCACTGCTCAAGCGGCTCGTCGAATACGTGGCTTCCGAATTGGCCCATTTGATCACAGGTTTCCAGCCGGCAGCATAGGGCCGGATATGGCTTACAAAATCGGCCAGGCGTTCCATGGAAGAAGGCGGGGTCAGCAGGGTTACGCTTACCCAGGCCACGGTGGTGATCCCCACCCCCCAAAGCAATTGGATGTATTCGGGCAGGTCGACCGGGTGCCAGAACTCAAAATAGAGGGCCACCAGAAAGGAAACGACCATCGCCGTGAGTTCGCTGAAAGGGTTGATGCGCCACCAGAACCAGCGGAGCAGGAATATGAGACCGGTACCGGCGCCGATCTTGAGCAGAATGTCGAAGCCCTGCATGGCATTTTCCAAATAGAATGCCACCAGGACTGCAAAGGCCATGAGGATGAAGGTAGTGATGCGGCCGACCAGTACCTCCCCTTTGTCGCTCAGGTCGGGCTTGAGGAAGCGTTTGTAAAAATCGTTGACCACATAGGAAGCGCCCCAGTTGAGGTGGGTGGAGATAGTAGACATAAAAGCAGAGGCCAGCGAGGCCAGCACCAGCCCCACCAATCCCGCAGGCAAAAGCCGCAACATGGCCGGATAGGCCAGGTCGTTCCGGATCACCTTGCCCGCCATTTGGGGGAAGGCGTCCCCCAGGGCCGTCAGGTCGGGGAATATGATCAGGGAACTCAAGGCGATCAGGATCCAGGGCCAGGGACGCAGGGCGTAGTGGGCAATGTTGAAAAAGAGGGTCGCGCCGATGGCGTTGCGCTCGTCCTTGGCCGACAGCATGCGCTGGGCGATATAGCCTCCACCACCGGGTTCGGCGCCCGGATACCAAACGCTCCACCATTGAACGGCCAGCGGAATGAGCAGCAGCGGCACCCATACTTTCGGATCGGTCAGGTCGGGAAGGATGTTCAGGTGGGAATGTACATTTGGATGGCTCAACAGCGCCTGAAGACCTCCGATATCGGGATGGTTGACAACCACATACGCCGCCCAGATACTTCCCGTCATGGCGATGATGAACTGCAGGAAATCGGTGAGGATGACGCCCCGCAAGCCTCCCAATGAGGAATATACGACGGTGATGGCCGAAGCGACGAGGGCCGATTCGACCCGGTTGAATCCGAAAACGCCCCCGATCTTCATCGCCGCCAAAATAACCGTAGCCATGATGAGGCAGTTGGCGAAGACGCCCAGATAAACAGCGCGGAACCCCCGAAGAAAGGCCGCAGCCTTCCCGCTGTACCGCAACTCGTAGAATTCCAGGTCGGTTTGGACTCCCGACCGGCGCCACAACCGTGCATATACAAAAACGGTGAGCATGCCGGTGAGCAGGAAGGCCCACCAGCGCCAGTTGCCGCCTACCCCATCGTTGCGAACGAAGTCGGTCACCAGGTTCGGCGTGTCGGCCGAGAACGTGGTCGCAACCATCGAAACGCCCAATAACCACCAGGGCATGGAACGGCCGGAGAGGAAATATTCGGCGTAGCCTCCTCCGGCCTTTCGAGCCGTCCACAATCCGATAAGCAGGGAAATGACGAGAAATGCGATGATGATCGACCAGTCGAGAGTAGTAAGCTGCATAAGGGCGTTGGTTTTTCTGCGAGGAAAAATACAAATAATAAATTAGTGGAGACCTTCAGGCTTCACTAATTTAATGCCCCACCTTTGCCCATTCCGGGAATACCCCCTTTGCAATATCGAAGATCTCCGTGCCCAAATAATAGGTGATCAGCGTGATGACCACCACGCCGATGAGGTTGAGTGCCAGCCCGGCCTTCGCCATATGGGCGATCTGCAATCTTCGGGTGCCGAAAATGATGGCGTTGGGAGGCGTGGCCACCGGCAGCATGAATGCCATCGAACCGGAAATGGTCGCCGGTAGCATGAACAACAACGGATTCTCCTCGATCGTAATGGCCAGGCCGGCCAGGATGGGCAACAGCGTCTCCACCGTGGCCGTGTTGGAGGTGACCTCCGTGAGAAATGTGACCAAAAAACATATGCTCGCGATCAGTACGACCGGATGCACCGACCGCAAAAACTCCAGTTGCTGTCCGAACCAGGTCGACAATCCGGACTCCTTAAATCCGCTGGCCAGGGCAAAACCGCCCCCGAAAAGCAGAATAATCTCCCAGGGAATCCCTTCCGCCGCTTTCCAGTCCATCAAAAAAGTGCCTTTTTCCTGCTTGGAAGGAATGATGAATAGCAGGACCGCCACAAAAATGGCCACCGTGCCGTCATTGAAGAATTGAGGGTTCTTAAATAAATTCGACCAACCGGGAAGGGTGAACGACCCAAAGGCGATATCGGCGCGGAAAAACCAGAGCAAGGCTAAGGCGACAAAAGCAAAGGTCAGCACTTTTTCCTCAAAGATCATCGGCCCTAAGGCGCGGTAGTCCTGGGTCATATCCTTGCGCCGCAGGCTCTTCCAGTCCCGGCTCCGTCCGATGAAGAAAATGCGGAGATAAAAGAAAATAATAATAAACAGGGTCAGGGTGATCGGAAAGGCGAAAAAGAACCAGGAGGCAAAAGAGATCTCCGGAGCCTCGGGGAAATAAATGTGGAAGATCCGGGCAAAGGAAAGGTTGGGCGGCGTACCGACCAGGGTGGCAATGCCTCCGGTAGAGGCACTATATGCAATGCTCAACAATAGACCAATGGTAAACTTTCGCACGAGCCCGGGACCGTTGATTTCTTCCAGTTTTGAAACGATGGACATCGCGATGGGCACCATGAGCATGGCCGTAGCCGTATTGGAGATCCACATCGATAAAAAGGCGGTGCCGAACATAAACCCCAGCATGATGCGGGCCGGACTGCTGCCTACCAGGCGCAGGATATTCAAAGCGATGCGTTTGTGCAGGTTCCATTTCTGAATGGCCAGGGCAACTAAAAAACCGCCGATGAACAGAAATATGACATGATTGAAATAAGCGGCCGAAACGGTCTTCCCGTCCATTACCCCTAAAGCCGGGAAAAGCACCAGCGGCAACAGGGAAGTGACAGCCAGGGGTACGACCTCCGTCATCCACCAAAGCGCCATGAGAATGGCAACGGCCAGGGTGTTGGTCACGGCGGGATTGTCTGGCTCCAGATCGGCAAAAAAGATGAGATAGGCTGCTAGGACGGGGGCGGCAAAGAAGCCGAAATAGCGGAGAAGTTGTCCGCGGTTCGAGGAACCGGCACGGATGTTTTTTTCCATTAAGCCAAAAATAGGAAGGAATCGTTGGAAAAAGAAAAATTGGCCGTTCTTCTTTTTTTTGAAACAAAATAGGTGAAAATCGCTCTTGCGAAAAAAGTCGGAAGTCCTTAGTTTTCAGGGAATTTTAACCCCTTTTTATGAAAACGACACCCACTTCCTCCCAAGTGCATGGATCGGCTATCTTGTCCCTTGGTCTGTTGCACGCCGTATTCATTTTCAGCCTTTTGGCCTATGATCAATACCAGGGCATTATCCTGGAAACGCACCGTTTGGACCGGTACGGGCATTTCCTGGAGATCTGGTCTTTGGTTTGGGCGGTCGCCGTTCCTCCTTTAGCGGGTTGGCTGGCAGACCGGTATTCATTTACGCATGGGAAAAAGTATCTGGTGATCAATGTGGCCGCCACCATTACTTCCCTTTTGTTCGTTCTGGTGGCTTCAACGTTTTCGCTGCGGAGTGGGGCCGGACTTGCCCGTATGCTTCCTTTTTTGATGGCGGCCTGGATATTGGGGATGCATTTTTTTCACAGTCCTTCCCATTCCTTCGTCCGCGAATTTGCGCCTCCCAAAGACTGGCCCTTGGCCAATGCGTTGATCCTCCTGATCGGCAACCTGATCTTTGCCCTGAGCGCCCTGATCGTGCCGTTCGTCCAGTCGCTGGGAGTGGTCTTTACCTTCGTCGCCGGAGGGGTCCTTCTGGGGTTAGCCACCTTTTGGTTTATCCGAAAAAGCAAAACGGTAGGGGAACATGAGCCTGAAAGCGAAGAACCCGTCCGGAAAACCAACTGGGTGTGGAGTATTCTTACCGGCTTGCTGGTGGGATCGGCTTTTTTTGTCACAAGTTACGCGGTGCTGCATACCCAAGCGGGAAGTACTGCGCCGGCAACCCAAAAGTCGCTGATATTTGTACTTGCTGCTCTGGTCGCGGTTCCAATGGGCTGGTACTCCAAAAAAACGGGTGCGAAAAAGATGCTTCTGGTATCGGCAATGGCCTTTGGGCTCTTTGGAGTGGGAGGCCTATTCCTTTTCCGTTCGGGGTTTGCCTGGTTGGATCTGGTCCTGATGGCTGCTTGTTTGGGCGCTATGGAATCCTGCGGATTGCCGCTGGCCTTGTCAAAGACCCTGGCCCGGAATAAGGGACTTTCTACGGGGCTCTATTGGTCGGGGTTTTACTTGATCTCCTTTCTGTTTTTCTTTTTCGCACCCTGACCCAGAGAAGGATAAATATTGATCCAATCAAATTATTTTGCCTTTTGGCCATCATTTACCTATCTTGGAAAAATAAAATTCCGCGAAGATGTGTAGATGGTTCTTCCCACTGCTTCTTTTTCTTTCCACCTGTTTGAACGCCCAGCCTCCGGCATCTTTGCTGGCTGATCTGGCGCCAAAGCACCGGAAAATGTTGGAAAGGGGTCGGACCTTTGAGGAACAAGGCAATTTTCTGGCCGCGGAAGAACAATATTTACAGGCTTTGCAGTTCCAAAAAGACCGCCCGGTCACCTACCGGCACCTGGCCTATCTCTACCTCTTTACACGACAGTGGGAAAAAGCCGGATCTGCCTTGCAATGCATGATGGGAAATTTTCCCCCGGAAGAGGCATTGCCCTATTGGGTGAATATGCCCTCTACCCGTTTCGAGATCCCCGTTTTCCAGCCACCGCAGAGGGGAACCGAGACTTTCCCATCCCGGAACGACGAAGAAAACCTGGCACTCATTGCAGCCAACCCATTGCATGCCCCTGCTCATTATGCATTGGGTCTGCGCTACTGGGAACTGGGCGGACAGGATAGCCTGACCGAATACCATCTGCATCAGGCGGTTGCCGCCCGGTCCGATTTCCGGGAGGCGCGGCGTTCCCTGGGGCAATTTCTTCAGCTCCAGGGTCGATTTGGGGAAGCTGAGATCCAGTTCCAGTACAATGTAAAACATATTCCCGATTCCATGGCCCATTGGGATGACCTCGCCCTGCTCTATTTTCGGTGGAACCGCCCTGGCAAACTGGAGCAGATTTGGCGCGATCAGTTGAAGGTCTTTCCTTCCGACCAGCGTACCCTGCGAAATCTGGGCCTGCTTCTGGAAACACAAGGCCGGTATGTAGAAGTGGAGCGCCTTTATTTGGAATACCAATACGCTCAAAAAGACCGAATTAACGGCTATGCCTTGCTCGAAAGCCACTACCTCCGCAGTATAGGGGCCTATCCAGATTCCATCCAGTTTCGAAAGGCACTGGGAGAATTGTATTACCAGCAACTCTTTATTCAGCCCATTGCCTGGGACAAGATCACGAAAGAAGATTCAGTGGCCTATGCGAATTACCTGGCCCGGGAATGCCTCCGGCATTTTCAGTTTGTACTGGAAAAATGGCCCGATCACCCTACGTTAGCGCAGATGAGCTACCAGGTCGGGCGCTTACAAGTTTTCCTTAAAAATTATAAGGAGGCCATCCAGCCCCTGCAACAAGCCGTCGAAAGGTTGCAGGAAAAAATGGACTCCCGGTATTTATTAGCCGATGCTTACATAGGCGCCGATCGGCCGGTCGATGCCCTGGCCCTGCTGGACAGCCTGGCCCACAATCCGGGGCTCGACTACCGCCATGATGTGCTCTTCGCGAGGCTCCTCGCCCTGAGCGGCCGCTTGGACGAAGCACTCGCGTTGGCCGATTCCATCATCGCCTATTACCCCAATAGCCGGACCCCCGAATCGTACCGGATCAAAGCCTTTGTACTCGAACAAAAGGGGGACCTCACCGGGGCCTTCGAAGCCATTCAGGAAGTCGTAAAACAGGAATACAGCAGCGCAGCAGACTATTACCAGGCAGCCCGTTTGTATTTTTCGAAAGAACCCCTTGAAAACGGTTTCATCTGGTTGGACGGCGCCCTGGATAAAGGGTTGCCGAAGATCATTGTACAAAACGACCCGGCATTGGAGGAGGCCAGAGGATGGGATGAGTATTCGGAAATAATGGCCCATTATTAACCGCAGAGACGCCATAAGGGGCGCCAAACAATATAACAGTCGAAAAAACATGCTTTCAAAAATTGTCATCCCCACGTTATTTTTGGTTTGTTCCCTATCGTCGACCGCACAGGGGGTGTTGGATATGGAGGCCAAAGGTACCACCAGGGCGCTGGTGATCGGTATTGCCCATTATGAGAACGACTCCATGGACCTGCACTTTGCCAACCGCGATGCAGAAGTATTTGCCTATTTTCTGACCACCCAGATGGGGGGAAGTGTCGATACTCAAAACATCATATTGCTTACGGATAGTCTGGCCCGGGAAGGGGCTGTAAAGCTGGGGCTGCGTTGGTTGTTGAAAGAAAGCCAGGCTGGCGACCGGGCGATCGTCTACTTCTCGGGACATGGCGATGTAGAGCGAGTGACCGATTTTCACGACGGCTATTTGCTGACCTACGATACCCCGCCCGGCAATTATGAGGGAAATGCCCTTTCAGTGGATTTCTTGAATAAAGTGTTGATCACCCTGGCCAAGAAAGAGGTGGAGGTCATTCTCATCACCGATGCCTGTCGTTCAGGCACCCTGGCCGGCGATGCCCTGGATGGGAATGCGCTCACCAATCAGGCACTTTTGCAAAATACCCCCGGCATAACCAAGATACTTTCCTGCAAATCGGATGAAGAATCCCTGGAAAAACCCATTTGGGGAGGAGGGCGAGGCGTTTTTTCCTACTACTTGATCAAGGGACTTTCCGGGGAGGCAGACCGCGATGCGAACAAGATCGTGACCCTTGGTGAGATCCAGCTCTACCTGCTGATCCAGGTGCCGCCCGCCGTGAAACCCGACAGCCAGACGCCCAAGGTGGATGGCCCTAACGATAGCCAGCAATTGTCTGATGTGCTGGTGGTCGACACCACTTTTATTCGAATAAATGAAACAGCCCCTAAGGGAAAAGAAGTCGTTGCTTTTTCCAAAGGCATCAAAAGCGGCCGGATCGAAAATCCGGACCCCGGAATAGCGGAACTTGCAGAAAGTTTCAAGACCGCCCTCCGGCAGGGTAGTCTCATCACCCCGTCCGGTCATGCTGCGATGGATTATCTCCAAAAACTCGAAGAAAAAGCAGGGAGTGAAATGGTTGGGGATTATCGTACGCAACTGGTTGCCGCCCTGCAGGCCGAAGCTCAGGCGGCTATCAACCGCTACCTGGCTGCCGATTCGCTGGAACTGGCGCGGCAGGCTATCATTGCAGAAACTTTTGCATATGACCATTATCCCAAGCTGTTGTCCGCTGCCGCTGGACTGGTCGGCAAAGAAGATTGGCTGTACCCCGAGTTGATGGCGAAAAGCAATTTCCTGGAGGCTGTCAACCAGCGCCTGAAAGGAATGATCAATCAAGAACCGCAGCAAGGCGCCAAAAAAGCCCTCGAATTGCTCGAACTGTCGAGGGCGGAACTCGACGATGCCGCTTATGTCCATTTGGAAATGGGACTAGACTACCTGTTGCTGGGACGGGATCAGGAAGCTGAACAACACCTGCAGAAGGCCGCTGAGTTGGCGCCAACCTGGCCCATTCCATACACCTATCTTTCCTCGCTCAACCGCAGCCTGGGCCGTGCCGACCGGATGATGGAATTCAGCGCTCGCGCTGTACAGTCCGCTCCCAATTTTTTCGGTGGCTACATCGAACAAGGCAAAGCCTTCGAAGCGATGGGCGACCTGCTCCAGGCCGAGGCCAACTACCGCCAGGCCCTCCTGCTCAACATGGACAGCTACATTCCCTTCGAACAACTGGGCTTCCTCTATCTAAAAACCGGGCAGTTTTTCCTGGCCGATGAGATGCTCTACGAATCGGACCTGCGGAAGGGACTTCAAATCCCCCCGCCCTTTATTGAGGTGTATGATCCCGATCCGGCTCCCAAAGCAGATATAATTATTTTGAGCGAGGATAAACCCACTCTTTCCTTTCGGGAGGATTTCTACCTACAACTCATCCGGCTCAATCCCGACGATATTGATTCCTATTTGAAACTGGCCCGGTATTATTTCGACTCCAACCGATGGGAAAATGCGGAGGGTATGTTCCGGCGGGTCATTGCCTTGGACCCGGACCATATGGAAGCCAATAACGCTCTGTTCAAATTGATGAAGCGGAAGGGCCACCTGGCCGGGATGGAATTATTCCTGGATATCCTGGACCGGTTGGCGCCGGGCAACTATCTGGAGGCGCGCCTGGATCTATACCATGACTGGAGCCGTTACCATTCACGGGAGCCGTTGCTTCGCAAGGCGGGAATGCTTTCTGAACTCAATTGGCATTTTGTTCAGGAACGCCGCTATACCAACCTCCGCTGGCTGGCCAGCGAATCATTTGCTGCAGATACCAATTATTCCCACCTGGAAGAGGAGATCGTTCAATTGCGTAATGCCGAGATCCACGAACCGGATTATACATTCTATACCGGCCTTTTGGAAATGAGAAAACCTGCTTTTCTCCCGGTTCCCGACCTGGACCCACTCCGGAATCGGGATGCAATGGAATATGCTCAGGGTGCTTTTTCTTCGGTAATTGCAGAAAACTATCCGGCTACTGCCCAATCCCTTTTCTGGCTTAGCGAACTGGATGGGAAAATGACCCGGTATCTTGAATATTACCAGGAAAAATACAGGAAAGAACTGGACAGCCAGGATGCGTTCCTTAAAAATGCTACCAAAGCGGTGGATGCCAGTCCTGGAAACCTCGATTTCCAACTTCTCCAAATTTCGGCCTTGCTGAAAAACTGGAAATACCAAGAGGCGCTGGCGAAACTGGAACCCCTGGAAAAAGACCATCGGCTTGATGCCGAATGGACCCTCACCCTGGCCCGGCTCCGGGTGCTTTCCGGAAAACAAGCCGAGGCGCAACACACGCTCGATCAGGTCCAATATGCATTTATCCGTCCGGAAGAAGCGCCCGATGCCTGGTATCGAACCCAGGGCCTGCTCAACCAATTGTCTGGAAGGCATGAAGCTGCACAAACAGATTTCCACACCATCGTATCGCGGACTTACGACTCGGCCGACGACTACTACCAGCAGTGCCGCAGCCTGGCTGAAAAGGGGGACCTGGTGCAGGCCCTGGCCGTACTGGATGCGGCCTGGATCAATGGATTCCAATACGACCGGGTCTTCAAATACGATCCCCATTTCCAGGTGCTCCGCGAATGGACCCGGTTTGAGGAATGGAAAAAAGCGCACTCGATCCAATGGAATGCCTACCGGCGGGCTACGCGGTACAACTAAAAACTAAACCGCTTTTCCTGTAAGACCTCGACCTCCGGATTGCCCTCCACGATCCGGATCTTGCTGTTGATGGGAATGTGCTGGTATCGGATGACTTCCCGTCCTTTTCTCGGCCAGATCACCTGGATGTTTTCGATGCGCTGGGCATCGTCGAGACCGAACTCCAGTTCGAGGCTGTTGCCGCCGAAGCTGCTGCCGGGCGATACGGTGCGAAGCCGTGCTACTTCTTCTCCTTTTGCATCGACAAACTGTAATAATACCCGGGCGCCAATTGCTGCCCGGTTGGAAGTGGTGCCTTGCAACACCACTTTCAAATATTTTTTCTGATTGCCGTATGGATTGATGAAGAGGGCATTTCCAAAGACATCACCTTCGTAGGCGCCGCCCAACACGGCAAAGATATCTTCATCGCCATCGTTGTCGATGTCGCCGAAGCCGACCGCATGGCCTTTTTGCAGGTGGCCCAACCGGCTGGACGTGGTCACATCGAGGAACTTTTCCCCTTTTTTATTCAGGAACATTTTATTGGGTACCAAAGCGGAGTAGGAGGGGGCGCCGGTGCCGATGTAGCAATCCAGATAGCCGTCGTTGTCAATGTCGCCGTAATTGGATCCCATGGCAAACATCGGCTCTTTCATGCCCATCTGTTGGGCCACGTTCTCAAATTTTCCATTCCCGAGGTTCTTGTAGAGCCGGGGCAGGTTCTCGACCGGCTGGTTCAGGTAATAAGCCGCTTCCAGGTGGGCGGCAGAAAGGGAGCCCTGGATGGTGTAGCTGGCGGCAAAGATGTCTTCCAAACCGTCGTTGTTGTAGTCCCAAAACCAACAAGGGAAGCTGTTGATGGGCTCGCCGGTGCCGGTCTGGGCGGTGAGGTCCGAAAACCGGATCCGCCCCTCCGGCGTGAACCCTCCGTGCCCGAGCAAAACATTGGGCCGGTCGAACATGGAGATGTACAGGTCGGGCAAACCATCGTTATTGATGTCGGAGGATGCGACGCCTTTGATCATACCTCTTATCCCGCCGAGGCCAATCGCCTCGATCTGGTCGGTAAACGTCACTTCCCCCGTGTTGGGATCTTTTCCGTTGCTGATGAAAAACTCGCAGGGTTGGTCGGTAGTGCCAATAGTCGATTCGTTCCCGATAAAAAGGTCGAGCCAGCCGTCGAGGTTGAAGTCCATCCATACGGCGGCCTGGGTGGGGTGGTAGGACAGGAGGCCCGTCTCGATGGTCACATCGGTGAACGTACCGTCGCCGTTGTTGCGCAGCAGGGAGTTGGGGATCTCGCCTTCCTTGCCGAACCAGGCGCCACGCAGGACGAGTAGGTCGAGCCAGCCGTCGTTGTTGTAGTCGGTATGGGCCAGGTTGAGCCCGCCTGTAATACCCGTCAGGCCGGCCTGTTCGGTACGCTCTTCAAAGGTGCCGTCGCCTTTGTTCAGGTAAAAGCGGATCTGGTCGCTGATTCCCCAGGAGGAGGCAAAGATATCCAGCAGGCCGTCGTTATTAAAATCATCGACCGCGGTGCCGCCCGACAAGGCTGCCCCTTTGATACCCGCCCGCTCGGCCACATCGGTAAAAGGCGGTACATCGGCCTGCGATCGAAAGGCCTTTTCCGGGATGAGCCATTTGGCCGGCACGTCCTGCGGATAGCGCCCCAGGGTCATATAGGCCAGGTTGAGCATCCAGAGGCTTTCGTAGTTGTCGGGCTGGGCTTCGAGCAATTCGGTGAAGAGTTGGATGGCCCGTTCGGAAGCGGCTTTGATGGAATAGACGCCTTTTTCCGAAATGGGAAAGATGCAGGATTCGGTATTGGGCCGGTCGATACAATTGTTTTGCTCGCCCAGCCTGAAATAATTGAGGGCGATGAGGCGCTTGATCTGAAAAGGTACGTTTTTGTCCATGCCCGGGACCTTTTCCACGTCTGCCAGAAGCTGCTCCAGTTCCACGATGGCTTCTTCGTTCTTGCCGGCCGAAAGGAGTTCATAGCCACGGTAGGCCATCAGGTTGATCCGCTCCAGCGGGTCGGTGGCGTTTTGAGCCTGTTGCAGGTAGTAATCAGCCCGGGCGCTGTTGAAGGAATAGGGCACTTTTACCGGGTCGATCTTGCTGTTGGCCTGGTTGACGAGGCGGATCATCTCCTGGGTGCCGGTGGCCCGGACGCTGGTCTTTTCAGGAGAAGCCTGTTGGCAACCGGCGAACAAATAAATGGCAAATAGTGCGGCAAGAGGAGAATGAAAGCGCAGGTGGACAAGCATATTGGTGGTTTTTACCATCAAAAATAAAAAAAGCCCGGACTCCATCCGAAGTCCGGGCTTTGTAGCGCGGGGGAGGCTTGAACTCCCGACCTTGCGATTATGAATCGCACGCTCTGACCAGCTGAGCTACCGCGCCTTTTCGCTAAAAGCGGACGCAAATTTACGAATTTTCATTGGGATGGTGCAATAGCCTTGTGAAAATTATTTCAAATAAACGAAGATGGGCCTTCGCGTTATTTAATCCGGTTGAGCCCGGCTTTCGCCGCCTGGTGAAGGCCTGCCCGGTGTTCTTCCGGCTTGATGGACAGGCAGCGCTCATAAGCGGTACGGGCTTCTTCCTTTTTCCCCAAATGCTCATAGATCCGGCCCGTTTCGAGGGCGGCACGGCAGGCAAAATACCAGGGCTGGGCTGCGCCTTTATCGATGGTGGACTGGAAGTTGGAAAGGGCCAGGTCGTTTTTGCCCAGCGCCTGGTAAACTCGTCCGAGGCGGTAGTGGTATTCGAGGATGTCGCGCGGTCCGGTCAGCGTTTGTTCGGAAAGGTGTTGGATCGTTTGCAGGGCGCGGTCGAAATAGCCGCCGTCGAAGAGCAAGCGAGCTCGCAGCAGATCGGTATTCGGCATCTCTTCGCTTTGGGCTTCTTCCAGGGCGCTTTTGTCGCTTTCGACGATGGTATAGCCTTCTTTTTGACAAAATGCCATCTGGGTGCGATAGCCGGCC
Source organism: Lewinellaceae bacterium (assembly GCA_020636275.1). Classification (GTDB taxonomy): domain Bacteria; phylum Bacteroidota; class Bacteroidia; order Chitinophagales; family Saprospiraceae; genus JADJTT01. Next base: position 121,278 of record JACJYD010000005.1, read on the forward strand.
GGATCGCCCTGCAGGAGCCTGGACCAGGCGAGTTTTTGATGGGCTTCCTTGATGAAATTCCTGCCGGAAAACTGGTCGAGGTACCGCTGCAGGTAGTCTCCTGCATCGGCGTCGAGTCGTTGGAGTTTGGCGATCCCGAGCATGAAATCGAGATAGGGGAAAGGGTGGAAGGTGCGCCCCCCGGGTCGGTGTTGCAGCAGATCGATGGCTTTGTCGTTGCGGCCGGTGCGCATGGCTACGTTTGCGAGAATAAAGCAGGCCAGGAGATTGGTCTCCGGATTGAGTCGGCTTTCCTGAATGACCTTCCAGGCCGCTTCGTCGCGGTTATCGAGGTGGAGGAGGAGGTAGGCGTAAAAGACGTAGGCTTCCTCTTCGAAAATGAAGTCGTTCTGCCGGGCGTAATCGATCACCTCTTCCAGTTCGCCGCGGCCCTGGGCGATACTGCCTTCCATGCTGCTGAGCCATTCCACCGCCCATTTATAGCCGTCGGGAATGGTGCCTACCATGGCGTGGAGAATGCCGAGGTCTTTCTTGTTGGGCATGAATCCGGGGTAGGCCCGCGAATTTTCCTCCAACAACTTGAAGGCCTTATTGACCTCGAAGAAGGCGGTGGCGTATTCTTCGAATTTCAGGCGTGCCAAGGCCCATTGCAGGCGGATATCGGCTTGCAGGTATAGCCGCCAGGGCGAATCGGCCGGACAGTCCTTCAGTTGTTGAAGCCGGCGGTCCTTGTTTTTTTCCAGGCGTTCGAACTCCTCGGCGTCTTCGTTGATGAAGACCCGGAAAAAATCGAGGTAATTTTCGATGTGGAGCCGGATCAGGTTGGAAGGTTCTTCCTCTTGCAGCTGGTCGAGGAGGCTTTGGGCTTCGGTAAAGCGGAGTTGGATGGTCTTCTGGTAAGCCTGCCGGGCCAGAGGAGACCAGTTAAAACATTGATCCCCCGTTCCCATCAGGGAAAGGGGGATCAGCAGGAACAGCAAAGTCGCTATTCGGAGCATGGGCAAAGCGATTGGTTATGCTTTAGACTCTTCAGCGGCTTCTTCCTGTTCGTAGTGAAGGATATTGTCGTCGACCAGGATCCGGCCGCAGTGTTCGCAGGCCACGATCTTTTTGCGCATGGCAATTTCGAGCTGGATCTGAGGGGGGATCTTGTTGTAGCAACCCCCGCAGGAGTCGCGTTCCACCTTGACCACAGCCAGGCCGTTGCGGTAGTTTTCACGGATCTTGAGATACGCTTTGAGCAGGCGGTCGTCGAGGTGTGCTTTAGCGGCATCCGACTCCTTTTCCAACGCGGTTTCTTCTTTCTCCGTCTTTTCGATGATCTCGGCCAGTTCTACTTTTTTTGTCTCCAGGTCTTTCTGCTTGGCATCCAGCCGTTGTTGGTTGGTGTCGAGGGTCTCTTTCTTGTTCTCCAGTTGGCCGGCGGCCTCGCGGATCTTCTTCTCGGAGAGTTGGATCTCCAGGCGTTGCAATTCCAATTCTTTGGACAGCGCGTCGAATTCACGGTTGTTCTTGACGTTGTCCATTTGTTTTTGGTAGCGCTGCATCAGGCCCTCGGATTCCTTGATATTGCCCTGGTGCTTGCTGATCTCGCCTTCCAGTTCGTTGATCTGGTCTTGCAGGCGGCCGATACGGGTTTCCAACCCGGCGATCTCGTCTTCCAGGTCGCTCACTTCGATGGGGAGTTCGCCTTTCAGGATCTGGATCTCATCAATCTGGGAATCGATAAGTTGAAGTTCAAACAGACTTTTAAGCTTTTCAGCAATGGTCAGTTCTTTATTCATATACTATAAATTGGTAGAAGATTAACAACTGCGGGTAAAAAAAGATGAATTTTATAACCTATCAGCAGGCTCAGCCTGCTCAACCGGATTTTAAAAATTTACTTAATGCACGTTGTATTTACACGTTTAATACAGATATCGAACGGGATTTGTATACACTTTCGTGCAATGGAGCGCAAAATTAGGGAATTTTTCGGATAAAATCTCGTAAAAAAGTTCGATCGTAAATTGTTCACTTTCAAAGTGTCCGATGTCGGCGATGAGGATGCGGCCGTCGGCGTCGAAAAACTCATGGTATTTGTAATCGCCGGTGATGAAAATGTCGGCGCCCTGGGCAATGGCCTGGGGGAGGAGGAACCCTCCTGCGCCTCCGCAAAGCGCCACTTTCCGGACGGGTTTTCCAAGCAGAGGCGTATGCCGGATGACCCCGGCCTGCATGGATTCCTTCAGTTGCCTCAGGAAATCTTCTTCGGCAACCGGATGGGGTAGCAAGCCGATCAAGCCGGCTCCAACTTCTGTCGCAGGACTTTCCAGCGCGAATATTTCCAGCAGGGTCGAGGGCGGCAGGGCGGTTTGGATGGCCTGCCGAACCGCCGATTCCCGGGCCTGGTGGAAGGCCACTTCCAGTATTTGGATCTCATCCGAAGGGGCCGCCCAATGGACCTGGATACCGGGGATCTCGACCAGGGCTTCTTCGATCGGGTTCCGGAAGGGAAGGGCTACCTGGGTGCGCAGTTTTTTCCAGACTTGTTTGGGAGCCAGGATACGCATATCTGAAAGGCCGATCCGGGCGGCGATCCGGGTGTTGACCCCCTGGTGCAGCACGTTGTCCAGATTGGTATGGGCCGCGTATATGGCGATATCGTGCTTGATGGCTTTGATGATGACCCGCTCTACGTAGTTTTTTCCCGTAAACCGTTTCAGGGCCTTAAACACGATCGGGTGGTGGGCGATGACCATATTATAATTCAGGGCGATCGCTTCGTCGATAACTTCTTCCGTCGCGTCCAGGCAAAGCACGGCGCCCCTCGCCTCCGCCTGGGCGTCGCCGGTGATCAGGCCGGCGTTGTCGTAAGCTTCCTGGTATTGAGGGGGTGCAACCGCTTCAAGGACTTGCAGGATCGATTGTATTTTCATCAGGTTAAGGTCTCTGACATAATAAATTTATAAACACTGCGGCCACCGGCCGCAGTGTTTATAAACAAAATTCGCCGCCTCAGGCGGCGAATTTTGTTTGATTATTATTGTCATATTAATTAGGTTATAATTCAAGTTGCGATAATTTGCCTAAAACACATTTGAAAAAATAAAAGATGCATTTAATACCCATTAATTAGTTTGAAGGGTCCTCCTTCTTGATCTTTTGCTCGATACGCGTCGTGGAATACCCTTCTACATAGGGCAAGCTCTTTACCTCGCCGCCCCTGGCCAGTACGATGTCGGAGCCGATAATGGCTTCCGGGGTCCAGTCGCCCCCCTTGACCAAAACGTCCGGTTCGACGAGTCGGATCAATTCATAGGGGGTGTCCTGATCGAAGACGACCACGGCGTCAACCAGTCCGAGGGCCGCGAGCAGGAGCTGCCGGGTCGGTTCGTCGTTTATGGGCCGGTTGGGTCCCTTCAGGCGCCGGACGGAGTCCCCGGAGTTGAGGCCGATGACCAGGCGGTCGCCCAGGTCGCGGGCCTGTGCCAGGTAGCGGATGTGGCCGTAGTGTAAAATGTCGAAACACCCGTTGGTGAAAACAATGCGCTGGCCGTTTGTGCGCCAGGCGGCCACCGTTTCCCGAATCTCGGGCCAGGATTGGATCTTTTGGGCGATGAGTTCAAATGTCATGGTGCAAAAATAAGGAATAGAATGAAGTGTCGCCTTCGGCGGAGATATTTGTTACAGAGGACGCTTTGCCAATGGCGAAGCTTCCTCCGCAATGCCGCGATTGTGTCATTTTGACACTAATATTTTATATTTTTGACAAAATGTCATGATTATTTTGAAAAAAATCGGACATTTTTTCGGGAAAGCCTTGTTGGAATGAGAATTGCATAGGTGCCAGTGAAATTATTCATTAACGAAACCAAAAGTCATGAAATTTATAACCTATTCGCCGATGACCAGCAAGTATGTTCCGAGCCGCCAATTTTCCGTTCCACAAAGAACTTTCGGTCCGCGGGCAAACGTTTTAAAAAAGGAAGAGGGGTATGTAATTGAGCTTGAGGCCCCAGGATTTTCCAAGTCCGAATTCGATATCCGCCTGGAAGAGGAAGTCCTGACGATTTCCGGCAAGCGTACGAAAGAAGAGACCAATAACTATTCCCGCCGGGAATTCGGCGTCCAATCTTTTGAGCGCCGGTTCATCGTTCCGGAAAACATTCTCGATTCGGAGATCCGCGCCAGTTATGAGAACGGCATTTTGAGCGTGCTGCTGCCGGAGAAAAAAGATCCGCCCCGCCGGGTTGAAGTAGCATAAGATCCTTTGAAAATTGTCTAACCAAAAATCATTGCAAAATGAACATCGCACCATTTAATCGGTCCTTAGGAATGAGTAAGTGGGTTGATGACTTATTTGAAAATATTTTAAGTCGTCCCCTCGCCGGGTTTGATTCCCGTGAAGTAATGTTCAGTCAACCTTCCGTTAATGTTCGGGAGGAAGCTGAGGAATTTGTCGTAGAAGTGGCTGCCCCCGGCCTTGACAAGCAGTCTTTCAACATTCAGGTCGAGAGAGGGTATCTGACCGTCACTGGAGAGAAAGAGCAGCGTGATGAGCAGAACGAGGAAGGTAAATACTTCCGCCGGGAGTTTAACTACGCGAAGTTTACGAGGAGTTTTCAGCTGCCCGATACTGTGAATGCCGAAGATATCTCGGCAAAATACGAGAACGGGATCCTGATGGTTCACCTGCCCAAGGTAGAAGCTGCCCGGAAGGAGCCGGTGAAGACCATTCAGATCCAATAAAGAAAGCATTCCGTTTCTAAAAAAGGTGCAGCTTGCTGCACCTTTTTTTTTTGCAATTTGAGCTAAATATTTGTCCCTTTTAAACAGGAATCTTACATTTGAGGGACTTCCTATTTGCAGGATGCAGATTAGTACTTTGTCACCGAAGTATCTTTACATGATTTTATAATACTTTCAGCGGGCGGCGCCCGCTGAAAGTATTATAAAATCTGAATGTGCGGGCGCCGCCCGCACATTCAGATTTTATTAAGTTATTTTTGTTCCAAAGTAATTAGTCGTTTAAATGTCAAAAATGAGTGCATAATCCTGAATTAGGGCAAAAAAAGTTGACAAAAAGTGGTTTATCTTTTACATTTGCGCCTGAATGTTTTATTTTGCATTGAACTATTTAGCAAATTATCACCTTATATTAGTGTATAAGGTACACAGTTAGAGTCAAGATAAATCTATCGATAAAGAATTAATAGGGTTTTAGGTGTTTATTCAGGGGGTCAGATCAACGATCTGACCCTTCTTTATTTAAAGAAGTCCCGTTTTCTCGTTCAATGTCAGATGGATATACTAAAACCGCAGTGGTTTGGGAGTAGCGCGGCCGCCGGCCGTTAATGCACTTTTCTTTGCGTATAAAGCCTACAATTTCCTCAACTTTATAATCGAACCCGGCTTCGGAAGATTGGCTGGACTGATGTTGTTGAATTCGATAATGTCCTGGAGGGAAACATCGGGAACATGGTGCATGATATCGCGGAGGGTCTCCAATCCGTTGGCCCGGTAGCAGAGAAACTTTCCCCGGACAAATGGTTCAGACAAGGGCGTGGTCGTTCCCAGGGAAGGCCCGACAGTTTGAGCCGGTTGGGGGGTGACCGCCGGAAGCAGGGGCGCGGGCATGATAGTTTCCGGAAGATACCTTTTTACATCGCGAATATGAAAGACCACGATCTCCTGACCAGGGACGATCTCGGGGCTGACCATTTCGTTCCACGCCATGAGGTTGTGGGTAGTTACCTGGAAAACCTGAGCCAGGCGGTCGAGCTGGTCGCCTTCATTTACGATATAGATTGACCGGATATAGTGTTTGTCGAGGTCCTTGTTCTGCATGTCCTCCCAGGAAACCGGTGCGCCTTCCAAGGCGGTCATGGCCTCTTTTTGTCCGGATTCTTCCAACGCCAGAAAGTCGCGAAGGGCGGGCATGACCCGTTTGGGCAGCACGATGGTGTTGCCCGCAGCACTGGCGGGAATGAACCCGCGGGGGTAGGAAGGGTTTAGCAATTCGATGATCTCCAGCGGGATGTCGGTTATTTGGGCAACCCGGAAGAAGGAAAGGTATTCGTGCACCACCATGGACTCGGAGAATTGCAGATCCAATGAAGGATACGCCGGCGTTAATTGGTGGTAATAATAAAACCTCATGAGGTAGGTTGCCGCGATAAATGCCGGGACGTAATTGCGGGTCTCCCGGGGCAGATAGCGCTGGATCTTCCAGAAATTCCGGCTCCTGGAGCGTTTGATCGCCCGGCTGACCCGCCCTGCGCCGGAGTTATAGGCAGCCAGCGCCAGTTCCCAGCTGTTGAACCGATCGTATAGATCGCCCAGATGCTGGACTGCCGCAATAGTCGACTTTTCGGGATCGGAGCGCTCATCGATCGTCCAATTGACGTCCAGTCCGTACAATTTTCCCGTCGACTCCATAAACTGCCACAAGCCCGTTGCGCCTACGCGCGAGACCGCCTTGGGGTTTAAGGCGGACTCGATTACCGGGAGGAACTTCAGGTCCGTGGGCATGCCCTTGGCCTGGAGATATTTTTCAAAAAGCGGGAAATACAATACGGCACGCCCCAGGATCCGCTCCGAATTCTCCCGGTTGCGAACCAGGTAATTGGACACAAAGGCCCGTACGGTGCTATTGTACTTGGGCTCTACCAGACAGGGCATACCTTCCAGCCTGGACTTGACTTCTTCCTCAATTAATGCGTAATTGATCTCAGCGGGAGGGGATCCAACTTTGGCAGATGGGTCGCCCCATTCCGGAGCGGTTGGTTTGGCATAGGCCAATGAAAGCAAACCCATCATAGCCAGAAGGCACGACATTACCCGTTTCATAAATTCCCGCTTAAACTTGTTGAACAAGCTACACCAGGGTAGGACAAGGCCTCGTCCTGGTGTGTAAACAATTGTTGGGAGCAGCAAATGGCATTTCTCCCGGTAGTTGGAGTAAGAAAAGACTAATATATTAAAGCTTATCCCCCCAAACAAGACTTGTGGCAGAAGAATTTAGGGGAAAGGGGTATCTTAACAAAACATTAAGAATTCGAGTGCAGTTTCTCCTTTAGGAATTGACCGGTATAGGAGGCCGGAACCTCCGTTAATGCTTCCGGCGTTCCCTCAAAAACGAGGTAGCCTCCGTTTTTCCCTCCCTCCGGGCCGAGGTCGATCAACCAGTCGGCCGACTTGATCACTTCCATGTTGTGTTCGACCACGAGCACGGTGTGGCCGTTTTCCACCAGGGCGTTGAACGCGTCGAGCAATTTGCGGATGTCGTGAAAATGAAGCCCGGTCGTCGGTTCGTCGAAAATGAACAGAATATGCTCATCGGAACGCCCCTTGCTGAGGAAAGAAGCCAGCTTCACGCGCTGAGCCTCACCCCCGGAAAGGGTGCTGGAAGCTTGTCCGAGCTTGACGTACCCCAGCCCCACGTCGGCCAGCGGCTGTAGTTTCAGGACGATCTCTTTTTCTCCCGCAAAAAATTCAAGGGCCTCCTCCACGCTGAGCTCCAGGATCTCGTGCACGTTCTTCCCGTTGAAGGTGACGTCGAGCACTTCCTGCTTGAACCGCTGCCCTTTACAGGTTTCGCAGACCAGATGCACATCGGCCAGGAACTGCATTTCGATGACCAGTTCGCCCTCTCCTTTACAGGTGTCGCAGCGGCCCCCGTCCACGTTGAAAGAGAAATGTTTTGGCTTGAAGCCTCTGATCCGGGACAGCTGCTGGTCGGTCAGCAATTGCCGGATGGGATCGTAGGCCTTGACGTAGGTGACGGGATTGGACCGGGAGGATTTTCCGATGGGGCTCTGGTTGACCATCTCCACCTGGGTGATGCGCTTGAGGTCGCCTTCCAGAACCTGGTACTGGCCGGGGGCCTTGGCGTAGTTTTCCCCCAGGTGTTTCTTGATGGCCGGGTAGAGGATCTGCTTGACCAGCGTGGTTTTTCCCGAACCCGAAACGCCGGATACGACGGTCAGGGTGTTGAGCGGAAACCGGACATCGATGTTTTTCAGGTTGTTTTCCCGGGCGCCCCGGATCGTCATAAACCGGTTGGCTTGTCGCCGTTTTTCGGGGAGCGGGATCTCCATCCGGCCGCTCATATATTTGGTCGTCAGACTTTCCGTCGCCTCGGTATAGATATCTTCGTAGGGTCCAGCGAATACGACCTCCCCTCCGTGAATACCGGCTGCAGGGCCGATATCGATCAGGTAGTCTGCGCTTTTGATGATGTCTTCTTCGTGTTCGACCACGACGACCGTATTGCCCAGGTCGCGCAAGGAGCGCAGCACGTTCACCAGGCGGGTGGTGTCGCGCGGGTGCAGGCCGATGCTCGGCTCGTCGAGAATATACATCGAACTGGTCAGGTTACTGCCCAGTGTGCGTGTCAGGTTGATGCGCTGGGTCTCCCCGCCGCTGAGGGTCGCAGAAAGGCGGGAGAGCGTCAGGTAGCCCAGGCCTACTTCAAGCATGAAGTCGAGCCGGTTGCTCACCTCCAGCAGCAGCCGACGGGCTACTTGCCGGTCGAATTCGCTGAGTGGCAGCTCCTGGAAAAAAGCATTTAGCTCGTCCAGGGGGATATCCACTAACTCGGTTATGGACTTTCCGCCTACCTTGACGTAATTGGCCTCGGGCCGGAGACGGCCTCCTTCGCAGGTCGGACAGGTCGTCCGTCCACGGTACCGGGCCAGCATCACCCGGTTCTGGATTTTGTAGGTCTTTTCTTCCAGTTCTTTGAAAAAGGCGTCGATCCCTCCAAACCAGGCATTCCCTTTCCACAGCAATCGCTGCTGCTCCTTGCTCAGGTCCTGGTAGGGCGTGTGCACCGGGAAGTCAAAATGGTGGGCGTTGTCGAGCAGGACCTCCAGCCATTGGCCGAATTTTTCCCCCTTCCAGCAGGCGACGGCCCCTTCGTACACCGAGCGGGTCTTGTCGGGAATGACCTTATCTTCATCGATGCCCATGACCTTACTGAATCCTTCGCAGGTCGGACAAGCGCCGTAGGGATTATTGAAATTGAAAAGCTGGGGCGTGGGATCCAGGAATTCTACCCCGTCGGCCTCGAACCGGTTATTAAACCCCTTGAGGGAGTGTCCCTCCACGTCGAGCAGACATTCGCCATAACTTTCGTAAAAAGCCGTTTGGACCGAGTCGGCGATGCGTTTTCGGTTTTCCATATCTTCCGGATCGATGGAAAACCGGTCGACCAGAATGCGAATGTCGAGGTCGGGCAGTTTGGCGATCGTCTTTTTCAGATCGATTTTAGGGCCTTTTCCGTCGAGGGTTTCTTCGATAAAATGAAGGGCGCCGTCGGTATACCAACGCGTATAGCCTTTTTGCAGCAGCAGGTTCAGCTCCTGCCGAAGGGTCCGGTCGCCGTATCGCTTGGGAAGCGGAATGAAAAGTTGTACCCGGGTGCCTGTCGGGAACTGGTGCAGGTAATCGATCACGTCCGATACTTCATGGCGCTTCACCAGTTCGCCCGAGATGGGGGAATAGGTTTTTCCGATCCGGGCATAGAGCAGCCGCAAAAAGTCGTAGATCTCCGTGAGGGTGCCCACCGTCGAACGCGCATTGCTGGTGCTCACTTTTTGCTCGATGGCAATGGCGGGGCAGATGCCTTTGATGTAATCCACATCCGGCTTTTTCATTCGCATGAGGAACTGCCGGGCATACGAAGAGAGGCTTTCCACATAGCGGCGTTGTCCTTCCGCATACAGGGTATCCATCGTGATCGAGGATTTTCCCGACCCCGAAACCCCTGTCACGACCACCAATTGGTTCTTGGGAATGATCAGGTCGACATTCTTCAGGTTATTGGCCCGGGCGCCTTTGATGAATATCGCATTCTTCAATTGGGCGGGCCCGGGATCAGCCGTAAATTCCGGAATGTTTTTTTTGGACATGGATGGTGTATAGATGGAAGATGCAAAGATAGACAATAGTAGAGGGTGATGGTGAAGGGGGGAGCGGTTTTTTCTGTTTAAACCCGCATTCATTAAAATTCCTTTTCCGGATTACAAATGATAAAAATCACCATGACATGTGATGAACGTCACTGACAATTCTTTTACCTGCCAATATCTTTGTCATACTTAAGCAAGCAAAGAACACTTTCATGGAGGTGGAGACGCTAAGTTTCCACCTCCACGAAGGCTGTCTGATCAGACTTGCATCCAGACAGTAAGCAAAGCGATAATGGGTGACATTGGATATTGCTCTATCCACTAATGGGTTAATCTAAAAGATTAACCCTTTTTTTTATCCCGCCGAAGCTACGCGCTTAGCGAGTAGCGAAGGCGGATCGGTCAGATCAAAGATTTCAAATAAAATTTACTGGATGCGGATCTTTTCTTTTGCCCGCAGTACTCCTTTTTGGAAAACCGCGCAAAAGTAAGTTCCGGGCAACAAGTTTTCTGCCGACAAATAGGTTTCCGGTCCGGAGATCGTTTTGCGAAAAACTTCCTGTCCTTGCAGATCGAACAACCGCAGTTCGGCCGTTCCCATGTCGAGACCATGTATGTCTAATCGGGCTTCGGAGCTAAAGGGATTTGGAGAAACGGCAATTTTGAAATCTGGAGGAGGAGGGGATGCCAGCGAACTGGTAGTGCAGGAGCCGATAGAAAAAACCGGATTTACAAATCCGTTCGGATCTGTAAATTCAATGGGTATGGGATTGCCCGAAAATTCGAACTCGTCGGGGGTGGTCCCGCTGCCGGTAAAGACCAGGGTAGCGATGTTCGTGCAGCCGGAACGCGTAGTCCCGTTGATGATGTCGGGGGATAGCCAGGCAAGGATGACCGCCCCGGGGGAAGGATTGACCACCTCGGGAGGGAGCGAACCTGGCAGGGTTAAATAGCCGGCAGAAAAGGTCAGTTTATCTGCATTGTAATGAAACGAGAACTGCATGGAAATAATGCCGGTAAAGTCCAGGGCTACAAGATTCACAATCGTGGTGTCGGGCGCGGGTTCCGAAATTTCGGCAAAAAGAGTGGTTTGAGCTGTGGCGGGGCGAAAGGTAAACAGTACAAACAAACCAATCAGGAAAAGCTTGTTCAGGGTCGTCACCGGGTTCATATTTGTCAGTTTATAAAGAGGGGAAGGGGTGAAGATGCAGTCCCCGGCAAAGTAATTAATTTTATGCCGATATATATTATTTTTTTCAAATTGCTCAGACAGAATAAATCATCTACTACCATGAAAAGATCAATCCTATTTTTCTTCGTACTCTTCCTCTATGCGGCCCTGTGGGCTCAACCAGCTTATGAACCCTTTGATGTCATCCTGGAGGAAGTCCAGATCGACGGCGCTCCGCCGCTTCAGTCCTTTGCATGGGGGGTGGATGGGGAGAACTGGTTACTCCTCGGCGGAGTAACCAACGGCCTGCACGACCACCGGCCTCCTTTTTCGTTTCTGTCTGCAGACCGCAATGCCCAGGTCCACGTGGTTAACTATGGCAGCCAGGCTGTTTGGGGCGCTTCCCTGAGCAATTTGCCGGCTGCGATCGCCGAGCAGCTTTCCTCCACTAATATGGAGTTTATCCAGATCGGGGAATGGCTCTACCTTTTCGGCGGTTATGGATACGACGCCGTTTCCGGCGCCTGGATCACCCATCCCAAACTCACGGTGGTCAACGTGCCGGGAGCGATTGCGGCGATCCAGTCGGGCGGCGACCTGAACCCGCATTTCCGGCAACTGGAAGACGACGTATTTGCCGTTACCGGCGGCCAGGCAGGCTGGATTGACGGCGAATTCTACCTGGTGGGCGGCCAGTGGTTTGACGGAAAATACAATCCCCACAACGGGCCTTCTTTTGTGCAGGAATACACCAATGCCGTGCGCCGTTTCAAGATACAGGACGTAGACGGTCAACTGGCCATGGCGGACCTGGTGGAATGGTATGATGCCCAGAACCTCCACCGGAGGGATTACAACATGCTGCCGCAGGTCTTCCCGGACGGTACCTTCGGTTATACGGTATTCACCGGGGTGTTTCGCCCCGGCATCGAACTACCCTGGCTCAATACGGTGGACGTGAGTCCGTCGGGATATTCGGTGATCGCGGATTTTGAGCAGTTGTTCAATCAATATCACTCGGCGCATTTACCGGTATACGACCAGACTTATAATACGATGCACAGTTTTTTCTTTGGCGGGATCGCGTTGTATTATGTCGATGAAGAAGGATCGGTCATGATGGATTCCCTGGTGCCATTTGTAAAACACGTAAGCCGGGTCACCCGCGGGCCAGACGGCGCATTATCGGAGAGCATTCTGGACCTGGAGATGCCCGGTTTGATGGGCGCCAGCGCCGAGTTCATCCCAGTGGAGGGCATTCCCGAAGCGGGTTTGGGCGTGATCGACCTGCAATCCCTGCCCGAAGACCCCGTGTTGGTCGGGCATATTTACGGGGGGATCGAGAGTACGCAGTCCAATATTTTCATGCAATTTTCGGGCGAGTCCCAGGCATCCAACCGGATATTCCGGGTGTTGATCCACAAGGGTGTTTCGGAAACGTCGTATGCGGTTTCGCAACCCGAGGCGGGCTTGATCAAAAACTATTTTCCCAATCCAGCGGAAGATTCACTGCAATTGACTGGCTTGGCCAAACCGGATCAGATGGTCCGGGTACGGCTGATCGACCAAAAGGGGCAGGTGGCGAAAGAGCAGGAACTAAAGGCCGAGGCGAGCGGAGCATTTGAAACCCGGCTCGGATTGAGGACCATTTCCGCCGGACTGTATTTCCTCTCCGTACAAGCCGGAGACCAGATTGAGATAAAACGATTGTTAGTTGAGTAGGGAATGTTTTTTTGTTTTCGTTAAAATAACTACCTTTGACTCAGAAAATCGAACCCATCCTTTTCTTAACGAGAGCGGAACGATATGATCTACAAGCCTGCAAAAAAAACGGGAAACTTCAAGAAGCGCTTTGACAACGTGCTGGAAACCATTGGCAATACGCCTTTGATCTATTTGCACCACGTTTCCGAAGAGCTGAACACGAACGTTTGGGCCAAAGTGGAGGCCTTTAATCCCGGTTTATCCGCAAAGGACCGCATCGCCCTGCACATGATCGAGCAGGCCGAGCAAGCCGGCCGTATTAAGCCGGGGGCTACCCTGGTCGAAGCGACTTCTGGAAATACGGGTTTCAGCCTGGCAATGGTTTCAGCCATCAAAGGGTATAACTGTATCCTGACGGTCACCAGCAAGGTTTCTCAGGAAAAGATCAACCTTCTTCGGGCCATGGGCGCCGAGGTGATCATTTGTCCGAAGGAAGCCAAGGCCGAAGATCCCAATTCCTACTACAAGATGGCTGAGCGGATTGCGGCTGAAACGCCCAACTCCTACTACGTCAACCAAAATTACAACACCGAGAACATGGATGCGCACTACCTGTCGACCGGGCCCGAAATTTGGGAACAAACCGACGGGCAGATCACGCACCTCGTCGGTAGCACGGGAACGGGCGGCACCCTCTGCGGAACGGCCAAGTTCATCAAAGAACAAAATCCGGATGTCAAGGTCATAGCTGTTGATGCCTACGGCTCGGCGCTCAAGAAATTCTGGCTGACCGGAGAGTTCGATGAAAAAGAGATCTATTCCTACCGGATCGAAGGCACAGGGAAAAATATCATCCCGGCCAATGTCGATTTCAGCCTTATTGATCATTACGAAAAAGTACCAGATAAAGAGTCTGCCTTCAGAACCCGCGATCTGGCCCGCAAAGAAGGGCTGATGGTAGGTTATTCCAGTGGAGCCCATATCCAGGCCCTCTACCAGACCAGCTACCTCTATGGCCCCGACGATTTTGTGGTCGTATTTATCCTCGACCACGGAAGCCGTTACCTGGGCAAAGTCTTCAACGACGAGTGGATGGCTAAAGAGGGCTTTATGGATGAAGAGTAATCGACTCACGATTTTTTTTTTCGGGGGGGAGTTTGCCTTTGGCAATCTCCCCCTTGGTTTTTGTACGCGATTCTTCCTAAATTGAGCGCCTAATCCTCTTTTTAAATAAAAGCCTGAAGGCGCTTTCATTTAGCATTCTAAAATAAAACCAACGAATTATGTCTGTCGATCAGGAAATTGCCCGGACTGTAAAACTGAAACCTATCCAGGAAATTGCTGCACAATTGAACATCCCGGAGAGCGAACTGGAGCTTTACGGAAAATACAAAGCCAAATTGCCCCTCCACCTCATCGATATGGAGAAAGTGGCAACGAACAACCTCATTCTCGTTTCTGCCATCTCACCCACCCCTGCCGGCGAAGGAAAAACCACCACGTCCATCGGCCTGGTCCAGGGGCTTAACCGTATCGGTAAGCAGGCTACTGCCGTTTTGCGCGAACCTTCCCTCGGCCCTGTCTTCGGGATCAAAGGAGGCGCCACCGGCGGCGGCTACTCGCAAGTGCTGCCGATGGAAGATATCAACCTGCACTTTACCGGCGACTTCTCCGCGATCGAAAAGGCCCATAACCTGCTGGCGGCTCTGATCGACAACAACCTGCAAAGTAAAAAACGCGCCCTGGGCATCGACCCCCGCACCGTCTTGTGGAAGCGCGTCATCGATATGAACGACCGCTCCCTGCGCCAGCTGATCGTCGGCCTCGGCGGCACCGGCAATGGTATCCCCCGGGAAGCGGGATTCGACATCACCGCGGCTTCCGAGGTCATGGCTATCGTCTGCCTCTCCGAAAACCGCGAGGACCTGAAACGCCGCCTGGGCAATATTCTGGTCGGCTTCAAAACCGACCGCTCGCCCGTCTATGCACGCGACCTCAACGCCCACGGCGCTATGGCTGCCCTGCTCAAGGATGCGATCCAGCCCAACCTCGTTCAGACCCTCGAAGGCAATCCGGCCATCATTCACGGAGGCCCCTTCGCCAATATCGCCCAGGGCACCAACACGGTGATCGCCACCCGTATGGGACTTTCCCTGTCCGATTATGTCGTGACGGAAGCCGGCTTCGGCTTCGACCTCGGTGGAGAGAAATTTTTCGACATCAAGTGCCAGGGCGCGGGTTTGTCGCCCAAGGCCGTCGTGATCGTAGCCACGGTTCGCGCCATCAAATACCATGGTGGAGGCGACCTGAAAGACCTCACCACGCCTAATCCGGATGCCGTGCGCAAAGGGTTGCCCAATCTCGAAAAACACCTGGAAAACACGCGCCACTTCAACATCCGCCCGGTGGTGGCGATCAACCGCTTTACCAGCGACTCCGACGAAGAGCTCGCGATCATCCGCGAGGCTTGCGAACGCATGGGCTTTCAGGCGGTGCTGGCCGACAACTGGGCCAAGGGCGGCGGCGGCGCCATCGAACTGGCCCACGCAGTGGTCAAAGAGGTCGAGTCGGGTGGAAGCGCCTTCAAACCTCTGTACGACTGGAATCTGCCGGTGGAAGAAAAGATCCGCACCGTCGCAACCAAGATCTACGGCGCCGATGGTGTGGAATTTCAGGGCAAGGCCAGAGCGGATCTGAAACGCATCGAAAAACTCGGCCTGAACGGCTTGCCGGTCTGTATCGCCAAGACCCAAAAATCGCTGTCGGACGATCCCGCGCTCATCGGTCGCCCCACCGGATTTACCCTGACGGTCCGCGAAATCGAGATCGCTGCCGGCGCCGGCTTCCTGGTGCCCATCACCGGCGAGATGATGCGCATGCCCGGCTTGCCGGAGACCCCTGCCGCTGAAGGGATTGATATTGATCTGGATGGGAATATTACTGGTCTCTTTTAATAAGAGGAGGGAGTAGGGAGGAGGGAGCAGAGAGCCACCTCTCCTCCCTGCTCCCTGCCCCCTGTTCTAAACTATATGCTTCGCAAACTATACATTGCCGCTTCCAGTCAACATGTTGGCAAAACCACGACTACCCTCGGGTTGGTGGCGGCATTTCGCCAGCGGGGGCACAATGTGGGCTATTGTAAACCCGTCGGACAGGAAGTCCAGGAATTTGGCGGACTTCGTGCCGACAAGGATGCCCACTTGTTTGCCAAGGTCATGGGTTTCCCCCTGACAGCCGAAATCCATAGCCCTGTCATGCTTTCAAAGGGGGTCACCTCCCAATTCCTGGAGGATCCGGCTGCATTCGATTTTTACGAGCGCATTGAAAAAGCTTCGTCTTATCTGGAGGCCCAGCACGAGTTGGTGATCTACGAGGGCACCGGCCACCCCGGGGTGGGCTCGGTGGTCAATCTGTCGAATGCGGATGTAGCTAAAATGCTGGATGCGCCGGTCGTACTCGTCGTAGAGGGAGGCGTGGGCAACACCATCGACCGGGTCAGCCTTTGTCTGGCCAAATTTAAGGAGCTAAACGTTCCCGTCATCGGCGTGATCGTCAATAAGGTCTTTCCCGAAAAAATAGAAAAGGTGCGGAAATACGTAGGGATGAAACTGGCCGAGATGGGCCTGCCGATCCTGGGTATCCTTCCCTATGAGAAAAGTCTTTCTTTCCCGATCATGCAAACCGTACTGGAGGCCGTGCAGGGACGGGTGCTTGTGAATGAAGAAAATCTCGACAACCGCATGGAGGATTTTCTCTCGGGCTCCCTGATCGATACGGATAAATTGGTGAGTACGCGCAACCTGCTGCTCATCGTAAGCCCTAAGCGGTTGTTCAGCTCCATCCAGAAGATCCAGGAGGTCACCCTCACCAATAAGATCGAAGAGAATCCCATCTCTGGAATAATCATTACCGGCGACGGATTACATGAGATCCCGGTCCGGGATTTTTCCAAGGTCTTCGCCTTTTTCGACAAGCACAAGATCCCGGTCATCGCCACTCCGTTCGACCCGCTCGGCTCTGCGATCAAGATCAGCCGGATCGAAGTGAAGATAAACGCCCGTACCCCCTGGAAAGCCGAACAAGCCATCTCGCTCATCGGCCAACATGTCGATCTGGATGCGATTTTGGGATATAAAGGGTAAGCGGTTGACTGCTTATCCCTTATTTTTTATATTTTCGCGTAATTTTCGAAAAAAGTAATGTGGAAGGGGTTACAAAATGGCCTCCTGATCGTTACATAATAGGGGCAAAGTTGCTCGACAAAATTGACACGAAAACACTATAGCACAAGAACAGAATTTATAGCCTAACCAATAAAAACGAATGGAACTCGATTGGCTGCAGGAAACTGAGGTATTGATCAAGTTATTGAATAGTGGAGCATCCGTTCAACCGGACCGGTTTTCCCACCGCTTCTTTCTGGGACTGGTGCGCTTTATGTGTCCCGAATACCTGGAAGGCAAAGACCTGAGAGCGATGGCCCGGGAATTTGCCGAAGACGAAGAGGCTTTTGCTTCCTTTTTGCTCGACATTCCGGAATTCGACCGCGCCCGCATTTTCGCGCAGTTTGCCCGCGACGTGGCGCCCTTGTTTCCGGTTCCGGCCCAACACCTGCTCGACGAGCTCGAGCACTTCGATGAAGAGGCCCCGACGGTCGTCATCAAAGAATCCAATACCGAAAAACTCAACCGCTACCTCAAGCGGATCGACGGCGCCATTCTCGTGGGCCGCTATACCCTGGCTTTCAACCTGACGAACCGCCTGCTGAAAGAGTATTACCGCGATTTCCTCCAGGCTCGCGCCCCGCTGGATTCGGCCGTGGAAGACCTGCACCTCATGTCGCTGTCGGTCTGCCGCCATACGGTCCAGTATTTCCGCAAACACTATATCCCCTACAGCGAACGCCGTATCATCCTGATCGCCACGGTTACCAACGTGCTGGCTACCACCATGGGTCGCCTCAAACGTTCTTCCAGCGGCAGTTTTTCCATCGATAAGGCCATTGCGCTCTACGCGAGGAATAATGTGCGGCGGATCGTGCGGTTTTTGTCCCGCATGATGTAGGGGCGAATGTAGGGGCGAAAAATTTTTCGCCCCTACATTTTTGCCCCTACTGCGAACAAATATTCACCGGACATACCAGCCCTCCGTCTTGCCAGACGCACTGGCCGGTGACGAAGGTTTTCACCGCTTTATTTCCCAGCTTCATTTTGGACCCTTCTTTGCGCATTCCCATTCCGTGCGTGCGGTTGGTCTTATACCGCATATTCATCTTGACGATGGCGGTAGGGGCGTCGATCTTGTACAATAGGATGGAGTCGCTGTATTGGATGAAGTCGGAGCCGCCGAAGTAGGAGTACTTCAGGTAACTGCTCATTTTCTCGATGCGCTCGGATTGGGTGATGCGGATGATGTGGCCGTTGGGGAAGACCTTGTAAACGTATGCCGAATCGCCGGTAGCGAGGTAGAGCTTGGGTTCGCCGTAGATGCGGTAGTTGAGCAGGCAATTGTTGAAGACGATCTTTCCGTCCCTTCCCGTTTTACCCGAGATCTTGTCGTAATACCCCGTGATCATTTGAATGCGAGCGCCGGGCACCGGTTTTTCGGAGCAGGAAGTGACCACAAAAGTGGTGGTGCAGTTGTCGGCCGGAGGCGCCGGAAGGGGAAAAAAGAAGGCCTGGATCCAGGTCAATATGCTGAGCGTCAGGATATACATGGGTGAAAAGAATTTTAGTGTGCGTAAAAGTAAGGATTTTGCCTATTTGACCATAGACCGTACCTTCAACTTGTAAACCAAATCCGAAAAAATGAGCGACTTCCAAAAATCACTCCGCACCACCATCACCCGCCTACCCAAACGCGGCCATTACGAAAAAGAAACCGTCTATTCCATCCTTGATGAGGCTCTGTACGGCACCCTGGCCTATTCGCGCGATGGACAACCTTTTCAGATCCCCACCGGCTTTTGCCGAATCGACGATGCGATCTACATTCATGGCTCGGTGGGTAGCGGGTACATGCGGGAGATCACCGGGAACCGCCTGCCGGTTTGCTTTAGCGTCACCCATATCGACGGACTGGTACTGGCCCGCTCTGCCTTTCACCACTCGGTTAATTATCGCTCGGTCGTCTTGTTCAGTGAAGGGGAAGTGGTAACGGATGAAGAAGAGCTTTACCGCGCCCTCGAAGTTTTTACCGAAAAAATGTGTCCCGGCCGCTGGGCGGATATCCGTAAGCCCAATAAAAAGGAGTGGAAGGCGACGATGGTCCTGAAATTCCGGATAGGGGAGGCCTCGGCCAAGATTCGGACGGGACCGCCGAAAGACGATGACGAAGATTACGAAATGGAGGTTTGGGCAGGGGTACTTCCCCTGGAATTGGTGAGGCAGTCGCCCGTGGCCGATCCGGATCTGAAGGAGGGGGTGGTTTTACCCGATTACCTGGGCTAAAAGTAAAAATTCAAGGTCCCGCGCACCCCAAACGGCGCGGCGAACCGGTTCTGTAAATAATTGATCCGCCAGAGCGCGTCGACGCGGATGAAGCGGAAAATATTCTCGATCCCCACGCTGGCTTCCATGTAGGGGCCCCGGTCGAAAGTACCGTAAAAGACCCCTTCGCCCGATGAAGGGTCGGGGGTGTTCCGGTCGTAGTTATTGAGGCGGTTGATGGATTTGTTGGCAGCGCTCAGCGTGCCCCAGGCCAGTTTGAAGGACCCTACCTCCCGCCATTTCAGTTTGCGCATCAGGGGGATGTGGTTTAACAGGAATCCCTCCAGGTGGTGCTCGAAAAGGAACTCCAGGTAAGTGTCGCTGACGAATTCGTACTTGCTCAGCCCGTTGAAGGCATTGTCCTGGTAAAAATAGGTCTCATTGCCAGGGGCTACGTCCAAAAGCAGATAAGGTAGCGCGCCGAAGGTTTTGCTCCCTTTGATCCGGTATTTCAGCCACCCGAAGGGTGGGGTGTTGAACCAGTGCTCTACGGAGAGCGTCAGCTTCTGGTAGTTGAACTGCGAGCCCAGTATGCCCTTGATGCCGGCCGTGGCCTGTAGTTCGAAGATGGGATACCTCGATCCCATGCTGATGCGGCTGTAATTTCCTTCGAGAAAGCGCTCCTCAAAAGCATACCGGACGGAGAAGAACAGTTCGGTGGTGCGGGTGACGGAGTCGAGGTGGGTCTGGTCGGTATAATAGCGAAATGGAAAGCCGTTCTGCTCGTAGGGATCCATTCGGCGATGTAACAGGACCAGCCGGTTCGACCAGCCTTTGGGCCAGCCTTGTTCGTAGTAGAATTTGCCCTCCTGCACCCGCAGCAGCTTTTGGGGAACCGGTCGCCGGTAAATGCCCGACAGCAGGTTTCCCTCTCCGACAGCTTCTGAGTTTTCACTACTCAGCTCGATATCGTTGGTGTACTTGACCCCGAAATAGGTCCATGGACGTTTCGACACGTTGTACTGCGCCTGCCCGCCATATTTAAAGACCTGATCCCGGGTGCCATAGGCGGCATAGCCGTAGACGTAGTATTTCTTCGAAACCTTTGCAGAGGTGCCCATTCCGAACCGGAAGCGGCTACCTTCCACGATGTTGTTGGAATACAGGTTGAACCAGGGGCCGACCTCGATCCATCCCCATTTTATATAGCCGGTGCCCAGGGCGTAGATCGTATTGGCATAAGCGTTGAAAACCGGCGTATTCTTTATGCTGTCGATCATGGTGTAAATGGCCGCTTCGGTGGGATTCAACCCTTCGAAACGCATGGTGTCCCAAAATACGGCATCCCGTTTCAGGGATTGCAGTTCGATCATCCGGGGGTCGCTCCGGTCGAAATGCTCCCGGGTCTCGGGCGCCCCGATCTGGTAGTTCCGGAAATAGGTGCTCTTACGGGCGATCATGCCCAGGCCTCCCTTTATCACATAGAAATCCATGACCCGGGTGCTTTTGGAAGGCAGCCAGAGCGTGTCGTGGAAGAGTTCGTATACGGCAGACATTTCGACCCGCTCGATCAGGTTCAGGTTGACCTCCGGGCTCATATGCATATGAATGGACTCGATGGCGTAGGTGCCCATATCGACCCAGAAGTCGCCGAAGAAGGTATACTCCTGTTTTCGTTTAGGCTTGAATTTGAGCCGGTAGCTCCAGTGGCCCTGCACCATGGTGCTGTCCATAATGTAATATTCGTAGGTGGAAAGGGCGGAGTTGGCGAAGGGGCCTGTGAACGACTTTTCGAGGATCTCGATCCAGTTGTCGTAGATGTCGTAGTCCTGGTGCAGGATGCCGATGGATTCGACGATCGACTGGTTGTCGATGCCCGACACCTTTTGGGCGCGGGGAATCACCTTGGGTTTGCCCGCTTCACGGAGGAAGTAGATATCGGATAGGGTTTCGTTCAGGTAGGCAGGCAGAAAGGGCTTGACGTCGGAGCTGCTGTCGATGTTTTCAAAAATAAAATCGAACGGTTTGAGGAACCGGGCGTCCCGCATTTTGGGGTCGATGTTGTCGAGGTCGAGTTCGGTTTTTGAATAGGATTCGGCCTGCCAGACGTCAAATTGACCGATGCGGTTGCGGTCCTTGTTCCGGATGATGCGCCGGACGATCTCGTTGGCCGGATTTTCACCAGCGAGGATGACGATCTCCGAGAGTTCGAAGCTTTCGGGCTGGAGCCGGACAGTGAGGACCTGCCGGGCTTCCGGGCCGATCTTTCGCTTTTCCGTCACATATCCCAGCGCCGAAAATTCCAGGCTATCAGCTTCCCCGCTTGGAAAAGAGAGGCTGTAACTGCCGTCATCGCCCGATGCCACCCCGGTGGTGGTGCCGATCAGAAAAATATTGGCAAAGGGAATGGGCTCCCCACTCTCGTCGTCGAGCACGAGGCCGGAGATAGTGGTGGTTTGCGCATGAGCACTTTGGAGAAATGCAAATACGATGAAGAAGAGAAAGAAATCAGACTTTCTTATTTTTTTTACAATTTCTGACTGAATACACTGCAATTTAAATAACTTATTAAACCCGGATGTTCAGGCGCAGCCTGCACATCCGGGTTTAATAACAGTTTCAGCGGGCGCAGCCCGAAGAAACTGTTATTAAAATTAGAATGATACTTTGTTTACAAAGTACGGAATGCCACGACGCGACGAACGCGACGTTGTTCTTACCATCCTGATCGTTGATACAATTCCTCCCATTCGTTGCGTCCGTTGCGTCGTAGCGGTTTAATTAAAAAGGAACGTCAATGGCGGTCATCGTATTCCTTCCTTAACTGCTGCCATTCCTGATCCAAATACCTCACCGACAGCTCGGCCTGGCTGGTGGGTGGCATGTCAGAACCCTGCAAGGTGCTGAACAGCCACGCAAATTTACCCTGCAAAGTCTGCATTTTCTGTGAATAAACGGTTAATGGATCACCGGGTGACGGGTTTTGAGCCTGGATCAACCGAAGGTAATTGGAAAGGTTGAGCCGGTTTTTATAACAAGTCATCGACAGATCGTGCTGTCGCTGCAGGTCTTCCCTGCTCGTCGGCACGCGTGGGTCCATTTTCACTTCCATGGGTTGGTCATACCTTTTTTCATCCACGATCAGGCGGACGGTATATTTGCCAGGCATTACCAGCGGTGCACTGGGCCGGGGAGCCGTATTTTCATAGATCGCTGCGATCGGAAATCGAGGGCCGGCATCCGGGACCGGATCGTAGCACATATCCCAGCAAAACCGGTGGGCGCCTTTTTCTCCGGAAAGCGGCGTGTGCGGCCGTACCCAATACGGCGGAAAATTTTGTCGCGAAATATCGGGGGCCGGGTCATCGGGACGATAGGTCCGGATGATATGTCCCGAGGCATCGAGGATCTGGAGTTGGATCTCGCGGGCGTTTTCCGGAAGGAAATAATCGATCATCGCCCCGTCCGGCGGGTTTTGTCCGGCGGGTTCTTCCTGCGGAAGGGGAGTGTCGGTATTCAGGTTCCAGCGCACGCGCCAGGCTGCCTGGGGGGCGAACAGGGTTACCGAAGTTCTCGTATTTTTTTGCCGCAGCGGCGTGATATTGTCCAGGATCCAGAACGAGCGGCCGTGGGTACCTACCACAATATCGTCGTCCTTGATCACCAGGTCGCGGATGCTCGTCGCGGGCATGTTCAGGCGGAGGGATTGCCAGTGGTCGCCATCGTCGAAGGAAACGTATACGGCGCATTCCGAGCCGGAAAAGAGCAGCCCGGGGCGAAGCGGGTCTTCCCGCACGGTGTTGATCGGTTCGTTGTCGGGCAGGCCGTTGGTGATCTGTTGCCAGGACTTGCCGCCGTCGTGGGTGCGCAGGATCATCGGTCGCAGGTCGTCGAGCCGGATCCGGTTGATGGCAGCGTAGCAGGTGTTATTGTCGGAATGGCCGGCGTCGAGCTGGGAGACCTTGCTCCAGGGGGTCAACTCCGGGGGCGTGATATCGGTCCAGGTCTTGCCGCCATCGCGGGTGAGATGGATCAGCCCATCGTCGGTGCCGGCCCAAATCGTATTAATATCCTGCTGCGAAGGTGCAACGGCGTAGATGACACCCCTGCGGTATTTGGTCTTTTCCGCCTCCGGGCTGAAAATGCCGACGCAATCCGGCACGTCCCAGGTCTCGCGCGACAGGTCGGGGCTGATGACCTCCCAGGAATCGCCGCCCGTGGTGGTTTTGAACAGCACATTGCCGGCCAGGTACAGGGTCTTCGGGTCGACGGGTGAAAAGAGAACGGGTTGGGTGCGGATAAAACGGTATTCCCGCTCCTGGTCGAGGGCTACGGGCTCCGGGGTGATATTTTGGGTTTGGCCCGTGCGTTTTTCGTACCGGGAGATCTTTCCTCCGTATATAATATCAGGATCGAGCGGATCGGCGGCGACATAGCCGTATTCTTCGGCGCCCACCGGGTGCCATTCGCGGAAGGTGATCTGGCCGTCGTTGCCGCGGCTGGCGATGCCGACAGAGCCACTTTCCTGCTGTCCGCCATAGACGTTATATGGAAAGGCGTTATCGGTGCTGACGTGATAGAACTGGGCTGTCGGCTGATTGTACCAACTGCTGAACGTCTGCCCGCCGTTGACCGTGATGATCGCTCCCTGGTCGCTGGCGATAAGGATGATGTCCGGGTTGTCGGGGTTGATCCAAATGCGATGGTAATCATCACCTCCGGGCGCGCCGCGGAAGGCTTCCCAGTTATGTCCGCCATCCGTGCTTTTCCAGGTGACGACATTGGCGGAGTAGACGATATCCGGATTTTTCGGGTCGGCTTTTATTTCGGCAAAATCACTGCCGCGGCCCCAAAGGCGCCAGTCGGAATTGATGCGGTACCAGGATTGGCCGGCATCGTCGGAGCGGTAGATGCCGCCCGACTCGCCGGCGTCGACGGTTGCGTAGAGCCGGGACGGCAGGGAAGGGCAGATGCAAAACCCGATCCGTCCCAGTCCCTGGGCGGGAGTGGGCAGGCCATCGGTCAATTGGATCCAGGTGTCGCCGCCGTCGGTCGATTTCCAGAGGCCCGAGTTTTCGCCCCACCATTCGCCGTTCTCCCAGGGAGCGAGCCGGGCCGCCCAGAGGTCGGCGTAGACGATATTGGGGTTGGCCGGGTCGATCGCAACCTGGATGGCGCCGGTATTTTCATCGATATATTTGACCTTTTCCCAGGTTTTGCCGCCATTGAGGGTGCGAAAGACGCCCCGTTCGGGATTGGGACCGTAGGGGTGGCCCAGCACGGCGGCGAATACGCGGTCCGGATTGTTGGGATCAATGGCGAGGCCGCCGATCTGGAGGCCGTCGTTCAGGCCGGTATGTCGCCAGGACTTGCCGCCATCGGTCGATTTGTAAATGCCGTTGCCCACTGCGAGGTCCGGTCGCTGGAGGCCTTCTCCGGTGGCGACGTAGAGCACATCCGGATTGCCGGGCGACACGGCCACGTCGCCAACACTGCCCGTGGGCTGGTCGTCGAAGATGGGCGTCCAGGTGCGGCCGAAGTCGGTCGTTTTCCAGACCCCGCCGTTGTTCACGCCGATGTAGAAGACATTGGGTTGTTGCGGCACGCCGACGGCGCCGACCGTGCGCCCGCCCCGGTGGGGGCCGATACAGCGCCACTGCATCGCGTCGAAGAAAGGAGCCTGCGCGGGGCCGGTTGTCTGCAGGAAAGTCAGTATTGCAAGGAGAGCATAGCGTAGCAGATGGGTCATGCGATTTATTTTAAAAATTTATGTTTTATTATTTTAAATAAAAAACTAAATGTTTATATTTGTACTCCCGGAATGATACAAATTTAACGATTAGGAGGGCGCCGAAAGCCCCCTCCTAATCATTAAAAAACTAAAAATTACCCATTATGACCAATCAAGAGATTGCAGATCGCCTGGTAGCGCTGTGTCGCCAGGGTGATTACGAAACCGTCTACCGCGATTTATTCCACCCCGACGCCCTGGCGATCGAGCCGGCGCATTCTCAGTTGCCGGAAGCCCGCGGGGTCGAAGCCATTCGCGAAAAAGGCCGCCAGTTTAACGAAGGCATGCAGGAGATGCACGGTGGGTACACCTCCGATCCGCTCGTGGCCGGCAACTACATTACCCTGACCATGGGGATGGACGTCACGATGAAGGACGGCAACCGCATGCAGATGGATGAAGTGGTGGTGTACGAGTTACAGGACGGGAAGATCGTGAAAGAGCAGTTTTTCTATTAACACTGTCTTTGATCTGGGAGGGGCGTTGCCGGCATCTGCGGGCAACGCCCCTTTTCAATTCTTGTGAATCTTTTTGTTATTTTGGCTCTCTATAAAGTCTGGTTTAGCCTATTCTCAAACCGGATTGGTTTTCCTCAGCATTTGTAAAGGAAAAATTGCAACCCTTCTATGAAAAAGTACTTCATTTTCCTTCCATTAGCCATCCTGTTTTCAATCCCACTTGTAAGCCAAAACTTTGAAGATTACTACCGCGATCAGCTCGAAGTAGGCTCCAAACTTATTCGGGCCTCCTATCATCAGACCTTAGAACGGACCGCGGACGGGTTTTATCTGAAGAAGGTCTATTACCCGGAAAAGAAACAGAAGACCCATTTGATCACTTATATCGACAAAGGCATGAAAATGCGGCATGGCGCCTATGCGGAGTGGTTCGACAACGGGAAAAAGTGGAAGGAAGGCAGTTTCAAAAATGATAAACGAGATGGCCTCTGGACCACTTATTCTTTTGATCACGGAAAGCCAATCGAATATGGCTATTATTTGAAAGGAGAAAAGGACGGGAGATGGACGGATCTGGATTCGCTGGGACGAGTTGTTTCTGAAACGGAATTTGTGAATGGAAAGGAGCAGGGGGAGCAAAAGGTCTTCGATGCCAATGGCGCCATCGTGATACTCAGGGTCTATGAAAAAGGCGAACTGGTTTCCGAAAAGGAATTCGAAGGCGGACCACCGTTGGGAGTTTCTTTCCCGCCCCTTGATATTATGCCTTACCTGAAAGAATGTGCTCAGGACGATCAGGAAGCCCGGGAGGCGTGCAGCACCCAAAAAATGCTGGAAACGATCTATAAAAATATCCACTACCCCGCTATTGCCCGGGAGAACGGGTTGGAAGGAATGGCCCTGTTCCGGTTTGTGGTCGATAAGGAGGGAAAGATAACAGATTTGCAGACGATGCGGGGACTATGCCGGGATATTGAAAATGAATGCCTGCGGGTGATCAGCCTCCTTCCCGAATGGGCGCCGGGAGAGAAGGAGGGAGTGCCGGTAAAGGTCCAATATAACCTGCCGGTAAAATTCCGGCTGGAATAATGGGATAGGACGTACATGCGTGAAAAAAACACTTTAAAAATGACTATTTCGGCGCCTGCAGGCGCCGAAATAGTCATTTTTAAAAGCAAAGTCGCCGCCGCAGGCGGCGACTTTGCTTTTAAAAATCTTTGAATACGCATTATGCGTAACTCCTGTAATCTTTTCAGGAATGAAAACAATCACCTTTCCATACTGACGTACTTCATTAGGCTAAATGGAGAATTTTTTTAATTTGGCCCGATTCTCTGATCGGACAATTTTAAGAAACGAAAAACTCCTCCAATGGCCGAACCGAACAAAAGCCCTTCCTCTTTACGGGAAGGGTTTATTTCAACCTGGATATTACTTTCCGTAATGGTCCTCACGGGCGTTGTCGCCCAGTATTTGCACTCCTGGTTATCCCAACACGACTTTCCGGGGTGGACCGGAATGTTGAGTGCTTTCATTGTATGGGGCGCCTATGTAGTTCTTTTTTATAAACCCCTGTACCGGTATTTTGACACCCCGTATTTTGCCATTCTAAACTTGCTGTTCATCGCACTTGGGACGGCGATCGGTACCTTTATTTCCCAAAATGCACCGGCCGACATTTTTCTCCGCCAATACGGCCCCATCGGAAGCAAGATACTCGGCGCCCTGAGCCTGAACGACGTGTTCCACAGTTGGTGGTACGTCGGCCTGTTTTTCATGCTGATCGGCAGCCTGGTAAAAATGAGTATCAACAAAGGGTTCACCCGGGCAACGATCGGCTTTCACCTGGCCCACCTCAGTCCTATCCTGATCTTTGCCGGATTCTGGGTCGATTATTTTTACGGGTTCCGGGGGATCATCCAGCTGGAAACCGGGGAGAGCACCGATGTCGTAAAGGTATATCAGGGGAGCAGTGGCCGGATCGTGGATAGTACCAGGCTGGATTTTGCGATCCAGCTCGATGCCTTCGAGTTTGAGAAATACGAGCCGGATTACCGGATCCAGATCTGGCGGAACAACCCGGATCGGTCGCCGCAGGAACTGCACAATATGGGCCCATCGAACGAGGTTCCGGAGATCGTCGCTTCCGTGCCGTTGGTCATGAACAAGATCCGCCATATTTACGGGGCCGATCTGTATTTCCGGATGGTCGATTTCTATCCCAATTTCAAATTCGCGTATACCTACCCGGAGGTGACCGATACCATCGCCCCCGTCGATCCCGGGATCATTGTCGAGATGAAAACGGCGCTGGGCGAAACGACCCTTCAGTTTCGCGACCGGCCCGAGGAAAATATCGTTTCCGATTCCATCCACCTGGGGGCCAGCCTGGAATTTTACTGGAACATGCCGGAAGATGTCCGGCGGGCGCTTCAGGAAGGAGTGACCGGGAAGCCGCGTGGAGGATTGCCCCGGCTCATCCTGGTAGGAGCCACGCAGCAGGTGGTATACCTGAGCGACGATGGAATTCGTGAAGAAAAGCTGGAGATCGGCCGGTTTTATCCCTTCCCCAACAAAGACGACTCCGGGATCACCCCGAGCATTTTATACCCGGATGCCGCCTATTTAAAAGCAAACCCGGCTTCAAAAGGCGAGGAGCTGTTGAACCCGGTGGCCAAGGTGGAGATCTGGAAAAAAGGATGGGATGCCTGGCGGGAAGCCTACCTTTATCCCAACGCCCGCAAGCGGGGAGGGGTGCACAGCATACCGGAGAGCAATTACCTCCTGGCGCTGGAATCGATCAAAGACCAGGAGACGAAATACTGGAAAAGCACCCTTACCGTGATCGGGGCAGATGGGCAATCTGCCAAGAGCCAGATCATAAAAGTCAATGCGCCCATGTTGTACAAAGGCTACCGGTTTTACCAAACCGATTACGACCCCAACAATCCCAACTATTCCGGGATCGGGGTCAGCCATGAACCCGGGCTACTCGTTATCTATATCGGGTTCTTGGTGCTGGTAGCCGGCACCTTCCTGTTGTTTTACCGGCGGTTCAGGAATAAGGAATCTGAGGTAACTACGCCATAAAAAACAATAAAATACTTTGTTTGCAAAGTAGTAACCCTGTAAACATTAAAAAAGCAAGATCATGTTCGAGAGTCTATATTATACCTCCATCTTTTTCAAGATCACCTTCGCCGGCTACGCGGTAGCACTGGCGGCCTATGTGCTGGGGCTGTTCGTCAAGGCCCGGGTTTTCCGCTCCATTCCATACGCCTTGTTCACACTGGCCTTTCTCAGTTGCACTGTGCTGATCGTCGACCGCTGGATAGAGGCCGGCCGGCCGCCATTCAAGAGTTTTTATGAATCGCTGGTCTTTGCCGCCTGGACGATCTCTCTGGTGAGCCTGGTGGTCGAGCGGCGCTTCAAGATCCGGCTGATCGGATTGATGTCTGCAATTGGGATCGTGCTGATCTTTTTCTACGCCCTGACCAAGCGCGACGTAGAGATCATCGCCCTGCCGCCGGCGCTGCAGACCTGGATGTTCATTCCGCACGTCATTTCCTATTTTCTGGCCTATGGGGCGCTGTTTGTAGCCGGCCTCAGCGCGGTGTTGTATCTGGTCTTTCCCGGCGGGTTGGCTTCGCATCATTCGCTGGGGGAGCAATCCCGGATCGATTTTGCCGAAACCACCTACCAGATCACCAAGTTCGGGTTCCTGTTCCTGACGGCCGGCTTGTTGCTCGGCGCCTGGTGGGGACAGAACGCCTGGTCGAATTACTGGGCCTGGGACCCAAAGGAAAACTGGGCCCTGATCACCTGGTTGATATTTGCCGCCTACCTGCATTTCCGGAACCTGCCGGCCTGGGGGAGCAAGCGGTTGGCCTGGGTAGTTATCATTGGCGTAATCGCAATTATTTTTACTTATTTAGGTATGGAATACCTCCCGACCGCAGGCGATAGTTTGCATGTTTATTCTAAAAATTAATAGAATTTAGAATATAATATTGCAACTTTTCCCGATGTCGCGATCAACTAAAGTGGGATGATTTTTGTCACCGAAAAAAATGATAATTGTCATATTTCTGTAATGCACGTTTTGGGAATTTCACGTATGTTTACGACTGTGACAAAATTATGACAATAGAAATTCCTCATCTTTAATTTTAAATTGTGTCCCTATGAAATTGAATAAGTTATTCGGAGGGTTGCTCGGGTTAGGCTTGGCGCTGAGTTTAGTGGCTTGCCAGACTGAGATAGGCCCGGCCGGTCCTACGGGCCCTGCGGGTCCTCAAGGCCCTCCCGGTGCTGACGGTCAGAACGGTGCTGAAAACTGCGTAGACTGCCACGGCAGCAACCAATTGATCACGGCCAAGATGTTCCAGTGGGAAAATTCCGTACACGCCTTGGGCGGTCACTATGCACGGAACACCACTTCTTGTGCTGTTTGCCACACCAGCCAGGGTTTCCTGGAAAGGATCGAAACCGGTGCTCAGGTTACAGCAGCAACGATCGACGATCCGCTGCCGCAGAACTGCTACACCTGCCACCAGATCCACTCGACCTACACGCAAGCTGACTGGGCCCTGACAGCCTCTGACCCGGTCACGTTGTGGGAAGGTGGAGAAACTCGCGACATTGGCAAGGGTAACCAGTGTATCAACTGCCACCAGGCTCGTATCGCTGCAGGATTGCCCGTTCCCGGTGTAGCCGGAACAACGGAAATCACCAGCTCGCACTGGGGTCCTCACCATGGTGCTCAAGGTACGCTGTTTACCGGAGCAGGCGGATACAAGGTTGCAGGTTCCACGGCGTATGCCAATTCCCTGCACACCACGCTGGTTGAAGATGCCTGTATCACCTGCCACATGGCTCCTGTTTCCGGCGGTCGCGAATCCGGCGGACACACTTTCCGGGTAGCATCTGAGACGGGCACGCTCAACACCAATGGTTGTGTGCAGTGCCACACGGATGGCGCCAACGCTGTGAAAGATCAGGTGGCCCTTACCCAAACGGAGATCGAAGACCTCCTGGCCCAATTGGCTGACAAGCTTGTCGCCGGTGGTATTTTTGATGCCAACCACGAGTTGATTCCCGGCACCTATGACAACGTATTGGCAGGTGCTGCGTACAACTACATTTTCATCGAGGAGGACAAGAGTGCTGGTGTACACAACGCCAAGTACGTCCGCGCCTTGTTGAAAAACTCGATCGAAGCGCTGCAGTAATAAGCAGAAGAATTTGACCGACTGTTCGAATACGAAGCCCCGCGGCGCAGCCGCGGGGCTTCGTTCGTTAAGGGGCGATCCCCTTCAAAATTGTTTTCGTATCGGATATTTTTTGGTATATTTCTATCCGAAATATTCATGAGCACCCAGCTTGCAGCCAAATCCTATTACACATTAAAACCCTGTTTATTGCCATGAAAGATCTGGAAAGGAGCAAATCTATTCCAAGGAAGCATTGGAATTTATGGAGTCGTTCTTTCGCGTTCTTACCTCTTGCCTACACGGGTGATTTTGGGCCGTTTCTTAAGGTATCCATTCTCACTTCCATCCTGTGTTTTCTTATTTTTATTGGGTGGCGTTTCTTCAAAGTTTTGATCGGGTCGGACAAAGCCATTAAGAATGGTCGTTTAAAATTCAGATTAGAAGGCCCGTTGAAGAAGGAACTGGTGTTTTTAAACAAAGGAACCCCCATTACATACCGGATTGAGAAGCGAAAAGTCTCGTTTTTCGCGCGGACTATTCAGTCTGGAGAAGTGATGATCGGGAATGCGCCCATGGAGGACGGATGGATTATCAAAGCTATCGCAGACATGAACGACAAGCAATTAAAAGCTTTTGCCCACGGTGATGACATTGAAATGATCGTTGTGGATATTGAAGAGGATATGAAGACGAAGAGGTTGAATTTACCGCCGGTATTTGAGGAATAGGGGCTGTTGGGGGAGGAGAAACTACGACTGCAGGCCTAAATCCTGACTTCGTACCTTCTGCTTCTTCCTTCTCCCAAAGGCACAAAAATGCCCCATTCCATAAGTTGCTGCATATCTCGGGTGGCTGTTGCTTTGGAAGTTTTTGCGATCGACATATATTTCTTGGCGCTCATGCCTCCTTCGAAACCATCGGGATCTTCATCCAGCATCCGGCGCAGCACTTTTTCCTGGCGTGCATTCAGTAATTCGGCATACCGGTCGAAAAAGCGGGTTTTTATCAGGGTGAATTCGATCATTGATTCGGCTTCCCTTTGGGCCTCCAAAATGGTGTTGATAAAGTATTCGATCCAGGAGGTTATTTCATTGGAGCGTTGGGCCGTCTTCAAGGCGTCGTAATAGGTGGCCCGGTTGGCCTCGATGGTTTTGGATAAACTGAGGAGGATAGGGCGCCCGATCCCTTGGGAAAGCGTTTTCTCTGCCAGTGCGCGGCCGATTCGCCCGTTTCCATCTTCAAACGGATGAATTGATTCGAAATAGAGATGGGAGACAGCTGATCGAATCAAGGGTGAGGCAATGAAAGATGGCCCCTCTGGGCCAGTTGCATTAAACCATTGAATGAACTGCTCCATTTCTTTTGGTACCCTGGATGAAGGAGGCGCTTCGAAGTGGACGGTTTCCCGGCCAAACGGTCCGGATATGATCTGCATGGGTGCCTCATGGGTGCGCCATTGTCCGGCATGTATATCTCTGCTTCCTTCCATGATCATTTCATGCCATGCAAATAAGGTTTCTTCGCGAAGAGGTTCGGCAAAGGTCTCCCGCACATTTACCATTAACCGGGCGGCGCCGGAGGCTCTTTTGTCCCGCACCTGTTCCGGCGCTGTATTGAGTCCCAAATTGTTTCGGATGGATGACAAGACATCCTGACGGCTCAAAGTTTCCCCTTCGATAGCGGAAGTCTTTATTGCCTCCACGACCATCATGTCAATTACAGACTGGGTTTGAGGCCCCTTCGGCAATGCTTTCAGAATGCCACTGACATGCCCCAGGCTTTCTGAAAAACGGGAAGTCGCCTCCTGGAGGTCATCCAGATTGTATTGGAAAGCAGGCCAGTCCTGAAGTTGCCAATTGTAGGGCATGAGCCGAAAAAATAATTTATTCGGCTCAAAAATAGCAAAAAAATGAGCCGAATAAAAAAAGTCTTTTGGCACCAATTAGTTAAAATAATCTAGTGCATGCACGTTTCAGTCTTCTTCCGGGCCAAGCGTCAGTTATTCAAGTGTTGGCTAAGAAATGGCCTGACAAGATTACTCTCAATTTGTTGGAGTCTAAAGTATCTTCGTTTAAGGATGAGGAATTTCGTCGAAAGGTTGAATAGGATATCGAATCGTTGCGCCAGAAGTTGACGAATTGAAGGCGAATATGTGAGACTTCTTTTTAGTTGCTTACCCAACTTAGTTCCAATAAGTTCTTTTAAGAAGATATCGCTATTAAGGATGAGCCAGTAATGAAGGAAATATTCCCAAGAATACACTGATTTGGTTACCATCCTGCTCCCTCCAAAACAAAAGCCCTTGCAATTCACTTGAATTACAAGGGCTTCTAATTTGGAGTTGTGGAGGTAAGGGGAGTCGAACCCCTGACCTCTTGCATGCCATGCAAGCGCTCTAGCCAGCTGAGCTATACCCCCATTTTCTCGCCGAAGCGTATAGCGAAGGCGGAATTTCTCGCCGTAGCATTGCGAAGGCGGGATTGCTTTTCTTTCAAAGCGATCGCAAATATACGACAAACCCGGAATTATGCAAGCATCTAGTCCTTCCAAACTTCTAAATAATCTTTGATAAATCCTTCAAACCGCCCGGGTTCTCTTCCTAAAAGCCGGGCCAGGTCGGAAGACAACCGCGCTTCCTTTCCCGTCTTGACCAGATCGTATAGATATATATACGAGGCCATCCCTTCCTCGCTCGCCCCCCGTCCGAGCATTAAGGCCAGGAAATCGGAGGGGGAGAGGTCGATGTATTCCACTGGGCGCCGAAGGGTCCTGGAAAATAAGGCCGCTACTTCGTAATGATCCAATGCTTCCTGGCTGACCAGTTCGTAGGTCTTCCCCTGGTGTTTCTTTTCCAGAAAGGTTTGCTCGACCACCTCCGCAATGTCGCGCACATCGACAAATGCCGTTTTGGCGGCACCGGCAGGGAGGTAGATCTTCCCTTCGGCTTGGATGTCGATGGCCAGGCTGTCGGCCGCAAAATTTTGCATGAACCAGCCCGGCCGCAAGATCGTGTATGGCAATCCGCAGTGCCGCACCTGCTCCTCGACGGTATTCAGCGCCCGCCCTTTTACGTCGCCCGTCGTGCGGCCCGACAAAAATGTGATGTGCTCGACGTGAAAAGACAACGCCGCGTCGAGAAAACGCTGAAATTGCTCCGGCTCCTTGTGCCCGGAGGGCACGACCAAAAATAAATGGGTGACCCCATGAAGGGCTTTGCGGAACGTGCCGGGGCGGGCATAGTCCAATTCGACCCAGAACTTATCCTTAGCGGCAGCCCGGCCGGCGCCTACCGCGTTCAGTCCTCGTTCAGTCAGGTGTTGGAGCGTCAGCGAACCGGCAGTGCCGGATGCTCCGGTGATGAGTGATTTCATTTTTTTTGGGTGAAGGGTGAAGAGTGAAGGGTCATTTGTTTTTTTCTTTGAGGTGTTTGATCAAGCCGAGAATGGGCCTTCGGGTATTGGAAAGTTGTATCTCCATTTCTGTAAGTGTGGATATGTAAACCTATTTCAGAACTACCTCTCAACGTGTCAACTTTTTTCAGGACGAGTCAAGATGTAGGGTGAAAAATTTTTCACCCCTACATACCCTTCACCTACATCGGATCCACATCCACATTCACCCGCACCCCCGAACAGCCTTCCAGCTTATGCACCTCCCGTATCCCCTCCAGGATCCATTCCTTGCTTTGGTGGATGAGCTGGTTGTTGCGCTCGAGCTTGACGAGGATGTCGAGCAGGTATTGGCCGCGGACGCGGGAAACGTATGGCATTGCCGGACCGATCGCACGCTGGTCGAGACGACCTTTTAGATAGATGGCCAGGTGCTGGGCGGCGCGGTTGACGGTTTCGGGTATTTTATGCTTGAGCGTGATCTTGATCAGGCGGTAAAAGGGCGGATATTTGAAGGCCTGCCGCTCCTCGATCTCCCGGCGGTAAAAGTCCTTGTAGTCGCCGGCGATGACATCCTTGAGCACGGGGTGGAAGGTCTGCAGGGCCTGGATGATGACCTTCCCGCGGCTTCCTTTGCGCCCGGCGCGCCCTGCTACCTGGGTCAGGAGTTGGAAGGCGCGTTCGTTGGCGCGGAAATCGGGAAAGTGCAGCAACTGGTCCGCATTGATGACGCCCACGATCTTGACTTTGTCGAAATCGAGGCCCTTGGTCACCATCTGGGTGCCGACGAGAATGTCGAGGCGGTGCTCTTCGAAGTCGTTGATAATGCGGGCATGGGCGTGTTTGGTGCGCACCGTGTCGAGGTCCATGCGGCCGATGCGGGCATCGGGAAAGTGAATGCCCAGGTCGTCTTCCAGGCGTTCGGTGCCGGTGCCCTGCAGGCGCAGGTCGCGGTTGCCGCAGGCGGGACAGGCGGGCACTTGGGTGGCCCGGAATCCGCAGTAGTGGCAACGCAGGTGGTTTTGCAATTTATGATAGGTCAGGCTGACGTCGCAATGCTCGCATTGTTGGGTCCAGCCACAGGAGGTGCAGCGGTAGACGGGGGCATAACCCCGCCGGTTCTGGAAGAGAATGGCCTGCTCCTTTTGCTCAAGCGTTTCTCTGAGGGCGTCGAGCAATTGGGTGCTGAAGATCGGCTGAGGCGCGCCGGCCGGCGGGGGCGGCGTTTTGAGGTCGGCAATGTGCACCTCGGGCAGCTCCAGTCCGCCGAATCGTTCGAAGAGTTCCACCAGCCCATATTTGCCGGTTTTGGCATTGTGGTACGATTCGAGGGAAGGGGTGGCCGTACCGAGGATCACCTTCGATTCGTGGAGGCGGGCCAGGTAAATAGCCGTATCGCGCCCGTTGTACCGGGGTGCGGGGTCTTGTTGCTTGTAGGAGTTGTCGTGTTCTTCGTCGACCACGACCAGCCCCAGTTCTTTAAAAGGCAGGAATAGGCTCGATCGCGGTCCGAGCACGACGGGTTTTCCTTCCAGTACGCTGCGCCACACTTCCACCCGCTCATTGTTGTTGAGGCGGGAGTGGTAAACGGCGATCTGGTCGCCGAACACTTTCTGGAGCCGGTCGATGATCTGGGTGGTCAGGGCGATCTCCGGGAGCAGGTAGAGGGCCTGCTTGCCCTGCCGGATAGTTTCCTGGATGAGTTCGACGTAGAGCCGGGTCTTTCCGCTGCCGGTCACGCCGTGTAGCAGGGCGGCGGGGTGTTCCTCCAGCTGCTTCCGGAGTTGCGCCAGGGCGGTTTCCTGCGCTTCCGATAGCTCCGAAATTTCGACGGCTTCCTCTTCGTAGCCGGGCAGGCGGCTGATCTCCTGTTCGTAGGATTCCAGGATGCCTTTTTTCTCCATGGCCTTGATGACGCCGTGATCGACCTGGGCCATATCGTAGACGGCTTGTTTGCGCACAAAAGGCTCCGTGCGGACCAGTTGCACGAATGCCAGGAGGGCATCGGTTTGTTTGACCGAACGGCTGGTGAGTTCGAAGGCCTCTTCCAGCAACTCGGGCCGGGAGGCATAGGGTTCCTGCAGGCGTACGCAAGCCACGGTCTTGGGCTGGAATTTGGTCTGCATCTCCTCCTTGAGGTAGATGATCCGCTTTTCGATCAGCTGGTGAATGACCGGGTAGATCGTCTTTTGTCCCAAAATGTCGCGGATCTCGTCGAGCGAAAGCTCACCCTGGATGGAGAGCGCTTCGGTGACGAGAAATTCTTTATCGGAAAGTCCTTCGAAGCTGTGGTCGTAGAGCGGACTGAGTGAGATCCGGGTTTCGCTGGCCAGCTTGAGGTTGGACGGCATGGCCGTATTCATCACCTCGCCGATGGAGCAGCAGTAGTAGCCGGCCATCCATTGCCAGAGTTTGAGCTGGTAGGGCGTGATCAGCGGACGGGCGTCGATGATCGACAGAATGGGCTTGGGCTGGGATTGCCCGGGGGCGTTGCGGTGTATGTCGACTACGATGCCGGCGTAGCGTTTGTTTTTACCGAAAGAAACTTCCACCTGGTGCCCGAAAGCCAGGTGCGGGATCATTTCTTCCGGTATTATATACGTGTAGGCTTTTGCGATGGCAACAGGCAACAGGACGTCGGCGTAGGTCTGTGTAGCCGGATCTGGATGAAAGCGTTCGGATGTTTCCACGGATTTTTTTCACACCTTTTATAGGGGGCGAGGGTCTACGAAGATAAATTTTTCCCGGTTTACGACCTACCCTTGAAGGTGATTTGTGTAAAAATGAAATAGGTGCGGTGGATTTTTTATAGAAAAAGGTCGTTTTGGGTGAGAAAAAGGGAGGGATTTGAAAGAAAGTGAAGTTTTTTTTGAAAAAAATTTTCCGAAAAGAAATTTAAATTTTCACAATTTAGGCCAAAATAGGATTTATTTATTCTTAAATAATAAGAGTTTGGTGCATTTTATAACTATTAAAATTTTCACAATAACTCAAAAATGTACTAGTGTACTCTAAAATCCTGTTGCATATTTGTAACGTGAATGGTGAATAGAGGGGGACATTAGAAAAGCTAACTTTAAAGAAGTTAGAAAATTCATTCGAATTCTTACATGAGATTACGGTTTGTTAGAGTAGTCCGGTCCGCTTCCCCCCGGACCGGCTTACTCAGAAAGAAAGAATCGAGTGGATATTGAAATTGCATATGTTCATGGGATTATAATTTGTTAGTAGTACGTCCCCCTGAAAAATGGGGGACTGTTTACTATCTCACAGATCAAAAACCCTGTATAAAAGATACTCTACTGCGAGCGGTAGAACCACACACTTACAAAATAAAAAAAGGCTGATTGTGGGAAATCAGCCTTCAAAGTTAGCATTGCTCACGGGATTAGTACAAAAAAATCAGTTCGTGGGATTTAATTCGTTGGGAAACGATTAAAACATTTTATCAACACGAAGATAATCGTTTTATCCGGAGCGCGCAAGCGTGGTCTGGAAAAATGTCAAAGATTTCGTTTTTGGATATGTTCATGGGATTATAATTCAGGAAGTCGCCTCGTTCAGGCGACTTTTTTTTGCTCCTCGCCGAAGCCCCTGCGAAGGCGGGTGCTCCTCGCCGAAGCCCCTTTTTTCATTTAAAAGAAGATCTGTTGAGCAACCCGATACGTATTCGCATGCGCCTCAACGATAGTGGAGATGCGCTCCGAATACCCGCCTCCCATGCTTACCGCCACGGGGATCTTGTTGCGGTAGCAGCTTTCCAGCACGATGCGGTCGCGTTCCTTACATCCTTCCAGACTCATACTCAGCCGGCCCAGTTTATCGGAGGCCAGTACATCTACTCCGGAAAGGTAGAAAATGAAGTCGGGCTCGACCGAATCGATCAGGCCGGGGAGCGTGTTGCTGAGGATGCGCAGGTAGGGTTCGTCGCTCAGTCCGTCGGGGAGACCGATGTCGAGGTCGGACCGCTCTTTCCGGGCCGGATAGTTCTTGGCGCCATGCATGCTGAAGGTGAACACCCGGTCCTCTTGCTGGAAGATCTGCGCCGTGCCGTTGCCCTGGTGCACGTCGAGGTCGACGACCAGGATCTTCCGGGCCTTATTTTCCCGGAGCAGATAATTGGCGGCGATGGCGATGTCGTTGAGCACGCAAAAGCCTTCCCCTTTATAGCTGAATGAATGATGGGTACCCCCGGCAACATTGAGCGCCACCCCAAATTCCCGGGCAAACAGCGCACATTGGACTGTGCCGTTGGCGATATGCCGGCCCCGGTGCACGAGCCGCTCGGTCATCGGAAACCCGATCGCCCGGATCTCTTTGGGACTCAAGGCCTGCCGCTTCAGCCGGTTCCAGTAATCTGCCTCGTGGGTTAGCAGGATCACCTCTTCCTCCAATGCCTCCGGTTCAAAGAAATTGGCCTCCGTCACCGTGCCTTCATACAGCAACTGTTCGGGCAACAACTCGTACTTGACCATTGGAAACCGGTGGCCTTCGGGGAGTTCGTACTTGTAGATGGGGTGGAAGGCGATCTTTAACATAGTGAAGGGTGAAGGGTGAAGAGTGAAGAGCAACACTTCACTCTTCACCCTTCACCCTTCACATAAGAAGGATCATTAAGCGATCGTCACATCCTTATCCAGATACACATCCTGGATGGCATTCAGCAGTTCCACGCCTTCCTTCATGGGTTTCTGGAAGGCTTTGCGGCCCGAGATCAGACCCATACCGCCGGCGCGCTTGTTGACCACGGCCGTGATGACGGCTTCCTGGAGGTCGGTAGCGCCTTTCGATTCGCCGCCGGAGTTGATCAGACCGATGCGTCCCATGTAGCAGCCGGCCACCTGGTAGCGGGCCAGGTCGATGGGATGCTCGGAGGTTAGTTTATCATAGACGATTTTGCTGGTCTTGGCGAAGTTGATGGCGGTGAAACCACCGTTATTGGTCGGTAGTTTCTGCTTGATGACGTCGGCCTGGATGGTCACGCCCAGGTGGTTGGCCTGGCTGGTGAGGTCGGCAGCGGTGTGGTAGTCGACGCCGTCTTTTTTGAAGGCGTTGTTGCGGGTGTAACACCACAGGATCGTGGCCATACCAAGCTCGTGTGCGCGTTCGAACGCTTCGGCCACTTCGATGATCTGGCGGTTGCTTTCTTCCGAGCCGAAGTAGATGGTGGCGCCTACGGCAGCGGCGCCCATATTCCAGGCGTCCTCGACCGAGCCGAACATGATCTGGTCGTATTTATTCGGATAAGTGAGCAGTTCGTTGTGGTTGATCTTGACGATGAAAGGGATCTTGTGTGCATATTTGCGCGACACAGCGGCCAACACGCCGAACGTAGAAGCTACAGCGTTGCAGCCCCCTTCGATGGCAAGGCGCACGATGTTTTCCGGGTCGAAGTAAATGGGGTTGGGAGCAAAAGAGGCCCCTGCGGTGTGCTCGATACCCTGGTCGACCGGCAGAATGGAAACGTAGCCCGAATCCGCCAAACGACCGTTGGACAGGATGCGCTGCAGGTTATTCAGCACCTGATTGCTGCGGTTGGTGCCCACCCAAAGACGATCGATCAGGTCGCCGCCCGGGATGTGAATGTCTTTCTTGTCGATCGTTTTACTCTGGTGTTCGAGGTAATACGCTGCCTGGTCGCCCAGGAGACTCGTGATCTTTTGATTTGCCATGGTTAAAGTGAATTAAATGATTTTGGGAACACTGCGAG
This sequence comes from Lewinellaceae bacterium, assembly GCA_020636275.1. GTDB lineage: Bacteria > Bacteroidota > Bacteroidia > Chitinophagales > Saprospiraceae > JADJTT01. Next base: position 161,041 of record JACJYD010000005.1, read on the forward strand.
CGAAAGCCGCTGTGTTCACAAACAAAAATTGTTCAACACGATCAATTTGGTATTATCCTGGTCAGGGAATTTGCAGGGCAAAGGTAGTGACTTTCCATCTCTTCTCCTCTTCTCCCCTTCAACTTTTCAACCCTTCAACTTTTCAACTTTTCAACTCTTCAACTCTTCAACTCTCCATCACCTCTTATAATTCGGCTGATGAAACCACACCGGCGACGGATCATCCGGGTCTCCATTATAATTGATGGTGATCTCCTCGCCGTCCTCGATGTCCCGAATCGTGTAAATATCGATGGTGTTTCGCTCGTAATCGAGCAGGTATTTGGCGTTGGGATGGTAAGAGTGGTTGTATAGCGATCCGTACCCCAGCGCGATGGCGGCCTGGTCTTGTTCGTCGCCCCAGAGGAAATAATAATCGTGCAGGTCGGTTTGGTGGATCTGCTTCATGTCGAATCCCGAAAGAATGATCACCGGACAGATCTCGATCAGGGAATCGGCCGGAATTTCATCGAGGGTGAAGACTCCCCGCCCACCCAATGGACTATCGCTAATATATAGAAATGGCAACCGTTGCATAGTACGAATTTTCAAAAATCAGCAGGCGCTTCCACCCATAACTGTTCTCCGGATACCGGATCGGTAAAGCCCAATTTCCAGGCGTGCAGCGCAATGGCATCGGGTCGGAAAACACTGGTGGCGCCGTATTTTTCATCGCCTACGATCGGGCATCCAATGGCGGCGAGCTGCACCCGGATCTGGTGAAATTTTCCGGTATGGGGCCGCACCTCCAGCAGTGCTCTTCCATGGGGCAGGGTCTTTCTCAGCTCGTAACTCAGACTGCAAAGAAAGGCCCCGGCAGCCGGGCCCGGCCTGACGATGGCGCGTTTCTCCTTTTGATCTTTGCTGATCCAGTGTTCCAGCGTCCCGAAAGTCTCATCCGGGACCTGCTCTACGACGGCGAGGTAGATCTTCTCCACACTTCGCTGCTCGAACTGCCGGTTCAATTCCCTCAATACGCTTTTTTTCTTTGCGATCAACAAGACCCCGCTCACCGGGCGGTCGAGCCGGTGTACGATACCGGCATAGGGCTTTTTTACCGTAGCAGCCAGGTAATCCAGGGCCCACTCTTCTATAGAGGGATAGCCGTGCGGATCGCGCTCTACCACGATGCCGCCCGGCTTGTTGATGACCAACAGGTGAGGCGATTCATACAGAATAGGAACCAAGGACATGCCCGGATTTTTTATCAGAAAATGCAAATCTATTCTGTTAATCCCAATATTTAGCAATCCAATAAAAAAAGGAGCGGCGCTTCATTTGAAGCGCCGCCAAGTTTACCCCCTAATCCAGCAGGCTAAACCGCCTGCTTTGGATCTCCTCGCCGGATCGAACTACGACCTGGTACATGCCCCTTTGCAATCCCGTAGTCGGGATCTGGATGGCTCCCGGGCTGCTGGCCGGGATCTCCATCGTTCGGTAGAGGTGCCCTTGCAGGTCGTAAAGCTGGATCCATACTATTTTTGAACTTTCTGTTTGTCTAACCGAAAGCTGGATGGATTCTCCGCTGACTGCCGGGTTGGGCGTGAGCGACACATCCATGGTTTCTACTTCCTCTTGTTGTGGAGCGAGTTGGAAAAAGGAGGGAGCGCCTCCGTTCCCGGTGAAGTTTTGGGTGGAGAAAAACACCCAGTCTGTATTGGCGCTGTTGTTCCCTCCGCTGCATTTGGTTTTTACCTTGACCTGATAATGCCCGCCTGCTGCCAACCCGGTAACCGTTACCTGATTATCGGAGAGGATGGTCTCCCAGTTGAAAGCGGGGGTGTTCTCATCGTCTTCCACTTGCACTTCATAACCTTGTGCCCCGGCTACAGGATCCCAGCTGATCAGAGCGCTGTTGGTGGAAATGTCGAGTACCATCAGGCCGGAAGGCGTATCGCAGGCGCCGCCATTATTGCCGCCGTTGTCGTCACCTCCCCCGGTATTTCCTCCCCCAACTCCGCCCATAGAGAAGAAGGCCCAGGAGGAAAAATCGCTGGAGTTGCTGCCGCATTGGGTTTTTACCTTGAATTTGTAAAGTCCGTTAGGCGCCAGCCCGGCAACATCGGCAAAGGGTTCGGTCGTTAGAAATTCCTGCATAAAGAAAGTGGTGTTTTCTTCGCTCTCTACCTCCACTTTGTAGAGCAGGGCGCCGGGAATCGGTTCCCAGCTCAGGGAAGCGTTGCCATTGGCATCCAGGGTAGCGGAAAGCAGGCTGGGAACTCCACAAGCCCCGCCGGTGCTTCCGCTTCCACTGGTGGTAAAAAACTGGAATTCAGACCAGGATGCCTTTTCCCCGCCACAAATGGTGCGCACTTTGAATTTGTACACGCCACCTGCGACCAGGTTGCCCAGGGTGTAGGAGTTGTCCGGCAGGCTAAGCCAGAACGCAAACGGCGCAGCTCCTTCTTCTAATTCGGCTTTCATTTGGTAGTGTGTGGCATCTGTCATGGCATCCCAACTGAGTAATACTTCGGTATCGCTTACCGGTGTGACCATCAATCCGGTTACTTCGGGACAATTGGCCCAGGTAGTCGTGATGGCAAGGGTCAAGATCAGGCTGAGGTTGTAGATCCTTTTCATGGTTTGTTGTTTTTTTTGGTTAGAAATGTGATGGGTGTTCCATCTGGTGACCCTACAAATATGGCACTGAAAAACAGCCCTTGCCAACTCAGACTGACCGAATGGGAAAATGGAAGTACTGGACGGGAAAAAACACCCGCTCCATCCATTGACTGAATCCTTGTGTTCCAAAATTTTTTAGGAAAGCCCTGATCTGAGGTAGTTATTGCGGCTGTGCCGCCATGGGTGATTATTTTGAATTGGTGGTTTTAGCGCTTGGGGCGCTAAAAACCACCAATTCAAATAGGAACCTCTTACCGCACCAACGTCACGCCCCCTTTTACGATCTCCGTCTCTCCGTCGATGAACTCCACTTCGATATAGAAAACGTATACGCCTACGTCCATCAAATGATCCTGGAAATACCCGTCCCATCCGTAGGTCGGATCGTTGGGTTGGAAATTGCCGGCCCGGTAGAGCAGGCTGCCCCAACGGTTGTATACCTGAAACTCCCGGATCTCCCGTACTTCCTTCCCGGCAAAGACCATAAACCGGTCGTTGATCCCGTCGCCGTTGGGGGAGAAGGTGTTGGGTACGTATAGGCGCCGCGCTTTCTGCACCTGAACGGAAAGTATATCTGTGACCGGACACCCATCCGCATCCAGGGCCGTCACCGTGTAGGTGATGTTCTCCTGCGGGTTTTCCAGCAACACGGTTATACAGGTGTCGCAGTCCAGGTAGGTGCCGGGCTGCCAAAGGATCTCCACGATGGGGAAGTTGGCCGAAGCCGCCAGCGTGATGCTCTCGCCCAGGTCCAGCTGAATATCCGGCCCCAGATCGAGAATGGGCTGCGCTTTTGACGGGATGACAATGTTGAGATAGTATAGCTCCCCGTTGCTATCCTGGATCACCACCTGGTAGGTCCCGGCCGACAGGCCGTTCAACGCAAACGGGAAGGCATCGATGGGTTCGAAGAAAATGCCGTCGAGGGAAATAGAGTAGGGGGGCTTGCCGCCGTTGATGGCGTCGATCAGCAATTGTCCGTCCTGGAACCCATAGCATCCGGGGGCCACCGTGGTGTATAACGCTTCGAAATTTTCGAAGAAAAGCTGAATGGTCACCGTCGAATCGCAACCCTGAAAGCTGCTGTTGATCAGTACTTCCGTGCCGGCAGGATGGCCTTCGTCGTAGACGGTCCCGTTCACCACGATCGATCCGCCGGAGGACAAGGTGTCAATCAGCTGATATTCGACCGGTTGCAAAAAGGTCAGCGCAACCGTCAGTGTGGAGTCGCAACCGTTGAAACTTCCTCCCGGAAATAGCGCTGTTCCGGAGGGATTGTTCACATCGTAAACCGTACCGTTGATCAACAGGACATCCTCGGCACAGAGCACATCGGTCAACAGGCCGGTGGCCGGCGGATAAAATCCCAGCGATATGACGATCGTCGAGTCGCAACCCAGGTAATTGCCGTTCGGAAGGAGCTCTGTGCCCGAAGGGTTATTTTGATCGTAGGTCACCCCATTGACCACCATAAATTCCCCTTCACATAAAGTCGCCGTCACTTGCGAGGTGGATGCGGGGAAGAAATTCAATGATACGGTGATCGTCGAATCGCAACCCGTATAGCTTCCATTGGTCACCACCTCGACGCCGCTCGGGTTATTCTGATCGTAAACGGTTCCGTTCACGATCACGCTTTCGCCTTCGCACAGGTCTTGCACCAGCGAAAAAGTGGAGGGTGGGTAAAAACTCAGGTCCACGTTGATGGTCGAGTCGCAACCCAGATAATTACCGTTCGGAAGGAGCTCCGTGCCCGAAGGGTTATTTTGATCGTAGGTCACCCCATTGACCACCATAAATTCTCCTTCACATAAAGTCGCTGCCACTTGCGAGGTGGATGCGGGGAAGAAATTCAACGATACGGTGATCGTCGAATCGCAACCCGTATAGCTTCCATTGGTCACCACCTCGACGCCGCTCGGGTTATTCTGATCGTAAACGGTTCCGTTCACGATCACGCTTTCGCCTTCGCACAGGTCTTGCACAAGGGAGAAGGTGGAAGGTGGATAAAAACTCAGGTCCACGATTACGATCGAGTCGCAGCCGTTAGCGCTGCCCCCTGCGATAACCTCCGTTCCGGAAGGGTTGGAGGCATCGAATACTGCTCCGTTGACGGTGAGGCTTTCCCCGTCGCAAAGGGTTTGTACAATGCTGTTTTGGGAAACGAAGAAATAACTGAGCGCTACCGTAACTATGCTGTCACACCCGTTTAAACTCCCGTTCGGGATCACCTCCGTTCCTACCGGATTTGCTTCGTTGTACACCACATTGTTGACCAGCAGTTCTTCGCCCGGACAAAGGGTAAGGTCGAGCAACGCAGCGGCTTCCGGCAGCACCGTCACTTCGATGGGGTCCATCGAGGCAAGGGATTCCGCACAGATCTCGTCCGACATGCTCAAGGGCTGAATGGAAATAGTCCCGCTGCTCATGCTGTAGTCGGCCGGGCAGATATTAAGAATATAGAGGCCGGCAGAATTAAATTCGAGGGTGTCGGTGAGGGTAAACAGACCCGCGGTCAATTGATATTCGAAAATGGGCGCGGTGGAAATGGTGATTTCCAGGTCGAAGCAATCGTTCTCGCATAGGGTAGCGCCCGGTCCGAGGAGAATATCCAATTGGGAAAAGACCACCTCTACTCCCGGCGTTACGGAAAGACAGGGATCGGTGAGGTCTACATTCCCCGTCCCGTCGTCGTTGCCGGCGATGACGGAAATGTAATAGGACGAATAGGGGGTGGCATTGGTCGGATAGTTGAATAGGCCGGTATTGCTGATATCCAGGATATTCCCCAGCACATTCCCCGCATTGTCGTGCAGCACGTACTGGATCAGGTCGTTGCCGTCGAGCATGGCGTCGTTGTTGAAGTAGGGCGCTGCGTCGAACGAATCGCCTTCGCAGATCTGAAACGGTCCGGCCCCCGTATCCATACTACCCGCATCGGTAAAACAGTTGCAAAAAACCGTTCCGGCCAACACCACTGGCCCGCAGCCGTTGGCATCGTCCAACGAAAAGGTGTAGGGATTCCCCGTGTCGATGGGCCCGGATTGAAAGAGGGTATCCACCGGCAATCCGTTTACGGTATAGGTGCCGGGTACTCCGCCCTCTATTTCAAAACTGATGGTGTAGAACAGGTTAGACGGATCGCAGGTTTCGGTAAAATTGACGGAGATAGGTGGGTTCAGGACTTCCACAAAGGTGGTTGCCGCCAGACTGCAGGTGTCATTGGGGGTAAATGTGAGCACGATCGTGTCGCTCAGCCCGCTGGGGTTGAATTCCATGCCCATTACCCCTTCTCCCGTCCAAACGCCGTCGGGATAATTTGGGTCCTGCAGGGTGCTCAGGTCCAGAACAGGCGCCGAATCGCATAGGGTGGTATTTCCGAGTACGGGCTGTCCCCCCGCCGTGACATGGATGGTAGTATTTGCCGAATTGGCACAGGACCCCGCGGGGGTGAAGGTCAACGGCACATCCCCGCCTTGGCCCGCGGGGTCGAAGGTCGAACCGGTCACCCCCGGCCCCGACCAGGTTCCACTCGGGTAAAGGGTATCTTGCAGAATGGTAAGGTCGAACAGACCGTCGATCTCGCAAATGGCGGCATTGCTCAGCGTCGGCGTGCCGGAGGGGACAACGACCAGGGTCGTGAAGGTCGTATCCACGCAAAAGGCGTTCACGGCATAGCTCAAAACCACGTTGCCTGCCTGCCCGGCAGGATCAAAGGTCGTGCCGCTCACACCGGGTCCCGACCAGGCGCCTCCCGGAAAGTTGGGATCTTCCAGGGTGGTCAGATCGAACAAGGTGTCGATGTCGCACATCGTAGCAGTACCGAGCTCGGGCAGGGCCAGGATCTGTACCCATACCGTCGTCGTACCGGCTGCCGTACAGTAGGCGGAGGGCGTAAAGGTCAGGGTGACCAAGGTGTCTGTAGAAAATAAGGTTGGATCGAAAAGCGTATCTGTCACACCCGGACCCGACCAGGATCCTTCTGCGAAATTGGGATCCTGAAGGCTCGTGAGGTCCAGAGGCGGGGCATTGCTGCACAGGGTGTCGCCTCCCAATGCCGGAACATCGGGCTCGTTGACCAGAATGTCGGCTACGCCCGGGTTGGCGCAGAAGCCCACCGGAGTGAACACCAGGGGCACGGTTCCGCTTTGTCCGCTTGGATCGAAGGTCGTCCCACTAACCCCGGGGCCACCCCATTCCCCGTCGGGAAAATTGGGATCCTGGAGAAGCGTCAGGTCGATGGGCGGATCGGTTTGACAGAGGGTGTCTACGCCCAATACCGGCGTTCCCGATGGTAAAATATCGATGGTGGTATTGGCGGCACTGCCGCAGGTAGCGGGCGTAAAGGTGATCGTTTGGGTTCCCGAAAGTCCGGCGGGGTCGAAGGTGTTGTTGCTGACGCCGGGGCCGCTCCAGGTCCCTTCCGGGAAATCGGGATCGAGCAGAATACTCAGGTCGAGCGGCGGATCGTCGTTGCAAACGGTCGTGCTCCCCAGGAAAGGCATGCCGCCGGGACTGACGACGATGGTGACGGCCAGGGTCTGCTGGCAGTTGTTGCCTCCGTTGGCGAAAGCGTAGTAAGTAGTGGTGGTAGCAGGCGAAACCACGGAATTGATCTCATTACCGGCGGTAGGCGGCAAGCCCGTGTGGAAGGTAATCGGAATGGTGCCGGGCGGGTTATTCAGGTCCGTCACCACCGTATCGAGGTCGATCGATTCTCCGATGCAGATCAACGTATCGCCCGTAATCGCCAGGTTGGGCGGATCGATGATGGTGACCAGCAATACCGGAGGGTTGGAAAAGTTGACGGTACACAGGCTGTTTTGTGCCAGGGTGGCGGAGGTGAGGATGAAGGGGGTTGTTTGGTTGATGGTAAAATTGGCCGTTGCCCCCGTGGCCAGATTTTGCCCGTTGAAAGTCTGCGAGCCGTAGAGCAGGGTGATATTGTACAGGTTGTTGCTTGGAAAGAAGAAGGTCACCGTCACGGTCGTCGAGCCGCAGGCGATGGTGGGGTTTACGGTAATAAAGGTATTGGCGATGGTGGGGTTGGGCACGACGGTCAGGGTGATCGGCACCGGCGCCGAGGTACAGGGGCCGCCGGTAACTGTGGCATAGATCACCCCCGGGCCGCCCACGTAATTGGACGGATTGGAAATGGGAACGGTGGCGTTGGGATCGATCCAGAAATTGACCGGCTGACCGCTGTTGCCGTTGATGATGCTGTTGAGGGTGGTCAGGTTGTAGGCGCCTTGCCCATTGCCCTGGTTACACCCTGCCAGCGAAGCGGGGAAGGCTACCGGAACGGGCAGTACGATCAGCGTGACCGGCACCGGACTGGAGGAACAGGGTCCCGAGGAGACCACCGCATAGACCGTTCCAGGGCCCGAGGTATAGGCCGACGGGTTGGGCACGGGAATGGTGCCCGCGGCGTTGAGGTACCAGGAAACGGGGTTGCCGGTATTTCCGTTGACAACGCTGTTCACGCTGGTCAGGTTGAAAGTGGCCTGGCCGTTTCCCTGGTTGCAGGCGCTGATGGAAGTGGGATTGGCGGTGGGCCCCGCCGTAATGTTGAGTGGAAACGTATAGGTGAGGGATTCCGGGAACTGGGGCCCCGAACAACCCCCTTCGGTGTAGAGCTGGCTGTTGCTGATCGTCGCCGTGACCACGGCGTTCACCGTACCGGCGCCCGTGCCGGTGATGGTGACACTGCTCATATTGGAACTCCCCTGGACGCTGACGCTACCGCTTCCGGTGAATGACCAGCTAAAGGAGTTGGAGGTGCAGGAATTGGTGTTCGGCAGGGTCAGGGTGATGGTCTGCCCCGTGCAAATCGTTTGCGGGGAGGCCGTCGGGTTGGGTATGCAAGCGGCGTTCACGGTTTCAAAAATGCTTTCGGGCGGACGCCGGAGCGAACCGATCCACTGGGCATTGTCGCAGTTGTTGGGTTTGCCGGGCGATTGGGTCGAACTGGCTGTGAAACTCGCAAAGTTGGCCACGTTGGTGTAGTCGTCGCTGACCGTGTTGCGAAACTGGTAGGTCATATTTCCCCCTGAAGCGGCGAGTTGAAGGCCGTAAGGGCCCCCGTCAAATTGCGGCTGAGGCGTACAACCCGAAGTGGAGGTCGTTCCGTAGGAGAGGCCGTGAAAAAAGTTGGCGTTTGCATCGCGGGTCTGGAAACCATCGCCTTCATTCCGCAAGCCCAATTTTCCCGTCACCCCGCTGAATGCCTGGTTGTTGAGCGGGGTATAGGCAGCGGGGGTGTAGTTTGGATTCCCGTTCGATCCGTTGGGGCAACACCCGGAGGAAGCTCCGAACGGGATATTGCTCTCCATTTCCATATAGGGGTCCGATGCGTTGAGGGGAACTACCCGCAGCCAATCGCAGTTGGAATCGGTGTAATCGGGTTGCAGCGCACCGATCTCCGCCTGGGCGCCTGGGTCGGCGGGGTCCCAGGCATAGACGAGTATGATAGTGCCCACCGGCACTTCCTGCCAGACGGGGTCGAATTTGAAACGGATATGGCCGGGAGCGATCCCGGCGCCCGGCAGTGCCCCGGTGTTGGGTCCTATGCAATCGATAAAAATGCCGTTGTTGTCATCGATGATCCAGCCCCGGATGTCGACCGAGGAGCAGGGCGGGCCGACGACAACGAGTTCGGCCCATTCCTTGATGGCCGATGATCCCTGGGAAACTTCATTGACGACCAGGCCGGCGGGCTGGGCAAAGACATAGGTGGAAGAAAAAAGGAAAAATGCCAGCAGGAAAAGATGCACTCTTCTCATAGCAGTTGTTGTCTTGTGGGGAAAAAAGAAATCTCTGTAAAAATTGTGATATTTTTGCACTTCGAAAAAAAAATGCAATTAGAGTTGAGTGCTGACAGGTGATTTAATAAACATTCGAGACCGCCGCCGGCGGCAAAATTTGTTTGATTAATATTGTCACATTACTTACAAGGATACAAAGTACTATTCATTAAAATCCTGATTTTTTATGCAGAATCTGAGTGAACAGGAGATCGTGCGTCGCGAAAACCTGCAAAAGATCCGCGAACTGGGTGTTGACCCCTATCCCCCCGAACAGTTTGAGGTCACGGCCCTGGCTGCCGACATTGTAGCCAATTTCGAAGAAGAAATACTGGAAGACGGGAAAAAACGCGGGCTCAACTACCAGGAAGTCTCCCTGGCCGGCCGTATCATGGCTTCCCGGGAAGCCGGCAAGGCCATGTTCATGAACCTCCAGGACAGCAGCGGGCGCATCCAGCTCTACCTGCGCCGGGAAGAGATCTGCCCGGGCGAGGATACCGCTCTGTTCGATATGGTTATTAAAAAATTGCTGGATCTGGGCGACTATGTCGGTGTAAAGGGATTTGTTTTCCGGACCCGAACCGGGGAAGTAACCCTTCACGTACAGGAATTCAAGTTCCTGGCGAAGTCGATCCGCCCGCTGCCCATCGTCAAGCGCGATGCGGAAGGCAATGTGTTCGACGCTTTCACCGATCCGGAGCAGCGGTACCGGATGCGGTATGTCGACCTGACCGTCAATCCCGAATACAAGGACATCTTCATCAAGCGGAGTAAGATGCTCTCCGCGATGCGTCGCTTTTTCGACGACCAGGGCTGGCTCGAGGTGGAAACGCCTATCCTGCAGCCCATCCATGGCGGCGCTGCGGCACGTCCCTTCGCGACCCATCACAACACCCTCGATATGCCGCTTTACCTGCGTATCGCCAATGAGCTCTACCTCAAGCGGCTGATCGTGGGCGGGTTCGACGGCGTATACGAGATCGGCAAAATGTTCCGCAACGAGGGCATGGACCGCACCCACAACCCCGAGTTCACCTCCATGGAGATCTATGTGGCCTACAAGGACTACAACTGGATGATGAAAATGGTGGAGGAATGCCTCGAATATGTGGCTAAAGCCGTGCTCGACGGTTCGACCGTTGCCCGCTTTGGCGACCAGGAGATCGATTTTGCCGGCCCCTACGAACGTCTCCCCCTTTTGGAAGGGATCCGTAAATATACCGGAAAGGACGTGGCGGCGATGGATGAGGCCCAGCTCCGCCAGTTCTGCAAGGAGCTGCATCTCGAGGTTGAAGACAACTGGGGCCGCGGAAAAATGATCGATGAGATCTTCGGCGAAACGGTGGAGCACCACCTGATCCAGCCGACCTACATCACCGACTATCCGATCGAGATGACGCCGTTGGCCAAAAAGCACCGCAGCCAGCCCGGCCTGGTCGAGCGCTTTGAACTTTACGTCAATGGCAAGGAGATCGCCAATGCCTATACCGAGCTCAACGATCCCCTCGACCAACGCGAGCGGTTCGAAGATCAGCTGAAGCTTCGCGAACGCGGCGATGAAGAAGCCATGGCCTTGGACGAAGACTTCCTGCGCTCGCTGGAATACGGCATGCCGCCCACCTCCGGTCTGGGTATCGGCATCGACCGGCTCGCCATGTTGCTGACCAATCAGCAGACCATTCAGGAAGTATTGCTCTTTCCGCAAATGCGGCCAAAATGAATGAAGGAGACCCGGTGAGGGCCTCCTCCCTTTTATTATTATAATTAAAATGATACCATGAAAAAGAACTTGTTGACGATAGGATCGCTGGCCTTCCTGGTCGCTTCCTTATTCCTGGCTTGTCAGAACAACAGTGGCGAAACCGCTGCTGAAGAAACTGCGACCGAACAAACCCAGACCCAGCCCGAACAGGCAGCTTCCCGGGGATTTAAAGAAGGGGAAAGATTGCCCGGGATTTCCGCCGTGGACTGGAGCGAATTACAGGCGCTGGTGCCCAATACCGCAGCCGGTTTGCCGCGCACCAATGCCGGAGAAGATAAATCGAACCTCGGCGATCTCGGTTTTTCCCATGCCCTGGGGATCTATGAAAAAGACGGACGCCGGGTGGAAGTCCAGTTTCTGGACAGTGGAAGTCAGAAGACCATCCTGTCTGCAGTGGCGCCCTGGTTCAAGGGCAATGTCGTGGAGGAAAAAGGAGCCGAAGGCTCTGAAATGACCACAACCGTTAAAGGATATCCCGGCATCGAGCATATCGACCGGAAAGAAAATACCGCCGAAGTGAGCATCGTGATCAAAGACCGCTTCGTGGTCATGGTCGCCGGTACGAACGTGCCCATCGAAGAACTCCGCAAAGTGATGAACGGGCTCGACCTGGACAAACTGGCCAATCTTTAATACTTCATTATGAAAACCCTGAACCATTTAATGGTCCTCTTCGCCCTGCTGTTTGCCGCCTGCGGCGGACAATCGGAAGAAGCCAAACAGGAGAAGGAGATCCAGAAGGCTGCCGATAAAATGGAGGAAGCCGCCAACCAAATGCGCGATGCCCTGAAGGGAAACGATAAGGACGAAAAGAAAGAAGTGGTAGACTGGCGGGAACTCCAGAACCTGCTGCCCAAAAAGATCGACGGTATTTCCCGTACCGACGAATCGGGCGAAACCGCAGGCGCCCTGGGTTTTAACGTTTCACAGACGGAAGGCATTTACGAGAAAGGCGATCGCCGCATTCAGATGCAGATCATCGATACCGGCGGGCTGGCCGGCCTGATCAAAGCCAGCGCCGCCTGGGCCAGCGTCAAGATCGATAAGGAAGACCGCAACGGTTATGAACGCACCACGGAAATAGACGGCTACAAAGCCCTGGAAAAGTACGACAAAAACAGCAAGCATGCCGAGATCAGCGTCCTCGTCGGCAGCCGCTTCATCGTCACCCTCAACGCAGACGGGGTCGATATGAAGGAACTGCGCGATGCCATCGACGATATCGGATTGAAAAAGCTGGAAAAGCTCAACTAACTAAATAAGGGGCGGCCTTTGCCGCCCCTTATTTTTTTCTATGAAATCGCAATAAATGCCCATCTGCCTGCTCGTTGTAGATCTCCAGAATGAGCGTGCGTTTCTGCCGGCGGTCGATGGGAAAGAGGATCTTGACGGGGTTGTGCACGTAGCCGTTGTCTTCGAATAGCAGGATCTGCCGGTTTCGCGTCGGCAAGCGAAACAGTTCCATTTCCGCGGAATCGGCCGGGAGGGGAAGATCGCCGTAGCCCTCTTCCTTCAGGAACAGGCGGACCATCTCGTAGGTGGCTTGGAGGTTGCTGCCGGAAAAGACCGTCCGGTAGACGTAGCCATCGCTTTCGCCACCCAAATAATCGGAACCCGCCGGAGGAAATTCGTCACGTAAGGCCATGTGCGCTATTTATTGAAATGGGGGAGGCCATCTCCCTGCTTCAGGCAGATAATCGGGCGATCACCGTCAGGTTTCCCTGGACGACCTGATCAACCTGTACGAGGATCTCGGCATCGAGGGGCAGGAACAGGTCTACCCGCGAACCCAGTTTGATGAAGCCCATGTCCTCGCCCTGCACGACCTCCTGTCCGGCTTGCAGATAATTGACAATGCGCCGGGCAACGGCGCCGGCGATCTGCCGCATGAGCAGGAAAGTGCCTCCGGTGTCGTACACGATCGTCGTGCGTTCGTTCTCGGTCGATGATTTGGGGTGCCAGGCCACGAGGTATTTACCGGGGTGGTATTGGCTGTAGAGGACCTTTCCGCTCACCGGATTTCGGTTGACATGCACGTTGAGCGGCGACATGAAGATCGAGACCTGGATCCGTTTTTCATTTAGGTACTCCGTCTCTACCGCTTCTTCGATCACCACCACCTTGCCGTCGGCCGGGGCGTAGACCAGGTTGTTGTCCGCCTGCGGCAGAACCCGCAGCGGGTTGCGGAAAAATTGCAGGAAAAAGACCAGGGGGATCAGGGCAATGACCCAGACCACTCCGTACCAGCGGGGCAGCAGGAAATAGCTCGACGCCGCCAGGACGATCCAAATCCCCGCTGCGAAAATCAAAGAAGGGATACCCTCTCTATGTATACGCATCGTATCTGATTTTTTGCAAAGCTAATGCTTTCTCGCCACTCTCCGCGCGCTACAAAAATATGTATCTGTCTTCGTCGCTTCAAAGTTCACCTACATAGAAATTTGTTGCCGGGACCGTCGGTTTGGAGGTACCTTGGGCCTCAAACCAAATCGACAACTATGATCCGCGATTTTCTGGAAGGCATTCGGTCTTACGGCCGGGCTTGGGATATGATCCGTACGCACCGGTTATGGGGGTATTTTTTGGTACCCGCCCTGATCAGCGTGGTGCTGGGCATCGCCATTGGTACGAGTGCCTGGGCCCTTTCCGACAATATCAGCGCCTGGATTACGGGCTGGCTGCCCGATGGGTGGGGCGGGAAAGCGGTGGGGACGGTCGGCCGGATCCTGGCGGGTTTGCTGGTGGCGGCCGGCGGATTGGCGCTTTTCAAGACCCTGGTACTCATTCTCGGTGCGCCGTTTATGAGCCCATTATCGGAAAAGATCGAAGCCCAGCTGACCGGCGCATCCTTCGATGGAGGGTTCCGGCCAGGCCAAATGGTGCGCGATATGGTACGCGGTATCCGCATCAACGTGCGCAACCTGTTTTGGGAACTGTTGCTCTCCCTGCTCCTGGTGATCGCCGGGGCGATCCTTCCCTTTCTTTCGCCACTCGTACCCCTCCTGATCTTCCTGGTACAAGCATACTACGCGGGGTTTGGTAATATGGACTATACCCTGGAGCGGCATTTCGGCTACCGCGACAGCATCCTTTTCGTGCGCGAGTTCCGGGGCATGGCCCTGGGGAATGGAACGGTGTATTTGCTGCTCTTGCTGACCGGAGTGGGATTTCTCTTCGCGCTGCCGCTGGGAACGGTGGCGGCTACGATCGATTCAGCGGAACAGATCCGCTCGTAGGTCAATTAATTCAAGTTGCGATAAAATTAATCAAGCATATTTCGCCGCCGCCGGCGGCGAAATATGCTTGATTAATTTTGTCAGAGAACTTGGGCAAATTAGAATTTTGTCAAGTTCAGGATCTCGTACTTCGACATGTCGAATTGGTAAGAGGCATTCTTATCGACCTTGGTAGCCAGCATTTCGAAGGGTTTTCCCTTTTTGTCTACCCCTTTCGAGTGCAGGATAAAACCTTGTATATTTTTCCAGGGGCTATTTTGCTCTAATTCTTCCCGGTCCTTCTTATCCATCAAATAGAAGAAATAGTTTTTCTTGTCGATCTCGTTGGTGGTCCAGACCTCGCCGCTGCCCGTATCGCCTGAGTATTCGTATTGCTCGCAAAGATAGCCGGCGATGGTCCGGGTCTTACCCGTTTTCCGGACGGTTACATTGTTGCTACCGGCTTCTTCATCTCCGGTGGCTGATTTCGATAGGGTTTCGGGGTTCCACCTGAGCACAGTGGCCTGGCTTTTTTCGTCATTAAGCATGATAAAGCATTGGCGATCCGTATCATAAATGACTTTCATATCGCCCTCCTTATCGTCGGAACGGATGATATGGCCGAAATAGTTGTCTTTGGAAGTCAGCAGGTAGGTGATCTCGGTCGGTTTTTTCGAGTCGGCACTGGTCATGGTATAGTCGATGGAGAAATCGTAGGTATAGGCGGGGTTCAGTTCGACCGGATCGCCGGCGCCGAATAATTTGCCGGGATCGCGGGAGGAGTTGCGCGTCGTATCGACCGGTTCCTGGTTGATGGAATCTCCTTCATTGATCTTTTCATCGACCTTTTCCAAAATTTTGTCCTCCACCTTTTGTTCGAGTTTGTCTTCCACTTTTCGCAGCAATTTTTCCCCGATGCGGATCTGAGCGTTCATAGTGGTAGTTCCTATTAGCAGGATGCCGAATAAGACGAGTAGATGTTTCATATAATAAAAATTTGGTTGAAGTAAGTGATGTGACAATATTAATCAAGCATATTTCGCCGCCGCGGCGGCGAAATATGCTTATAAACACTGCAGCCATCAAGCCGCTGTGTTTATAAATTAATTATGTCAGAGAACTTAGTGCTGAGGCTTTAATATAATAAACATTCGCGACCGCAGGCGGCGAATGTCTATTATTTGTGCTCTTCCGATGCGGTTTTCACAAAACTTCCATATTATTACTGGTGCAAATATGCCATGAGAGCAACCACCATAGAGAAGAATAACCGCAAGACTATCAACGCCTGGGCGATGTACGACTGGGCGAATTCAACCTATGCGCTGGTTATTACCTCTGCCATTTTCCCCGCCTATTATAACAATATGACCCGCCACAACGGTTCGACGCGGGTAGAGCTGTTTGGGCTGGACTTCGAGAACTCGGCCATTTACTCCATTTGCCTGGGCGTTTCATTTGGGATCATCGCCCTGCTCTCTCCTTTTTTATCCTCCATCGCCGACTATTCCAGCCGGCATAAGCTGTTCATGCGGATCTTTTGTTATCTGGGGTCTGCGGCCTGCATATCCCTGTTCTTTTTCGATAGCTACGAACTGTTTCCCCTGGGACTGGCCGGGTTGATGCTCGCCACGATCGGGTATTCGGGGAGCATTGTCTTCTACAATTCCTTCCTCCCCGCCATTGCTACCGAGGACCGGCAGGACAGGGTTAGTGCCAAAGGCTATGCTTTCGGGTATCTCGGCGCCACCACCTTGTTGATCCTCAACCTGGTTGCGATGCTCAACGAGGACTTCCTGGGGGTGACCGACCACAACCTGCTGCCTCGCATCTCCTTTCTCACGACAGGGCTGTGGTGGTTTGGGTTTTCCCACATCACTTTCGCCAAATTACCCAGGGGGATCTATGGGCCCAAAAAGGAAACCCACTGGCTCCTGAACGGCTACCGCGAACTGGTCAAAGTTTGGAAAACGCTGAACCGGCAGGTCCGGCTTCGCACCTTTCTGCTCAGCTTTTTTTTCTACATCATGGGGGTGCAGACCGTCATGTTCATGGCATCGTCCTTTGGCGAAAAAGAACTTCACCTGGGCTTCAAACAATTGATCTTTACGGTATTGGTCCTGGAATACATCGGCATTCTGGGCGCTTTTCTCTTTGCGGCCATTTCGAAACGGTGGGGCAACTTCCGCGCGCTCACCCTGGCCGTACTGGTGTGGATCTGCATCTGTATCGGCGCCTATTTCATAAATTCATCCCTCCATTTTTATACCATCGCATTTTTTATCGGCCTGGTCATGGGGGGTATTCAATCGCTCTCCCGCTCCACGTTTGCCAAAATGATGCCCAAAACCGAGAACAATGCGGGCTATTTCAGTTTTTACGACGTCTGTGAAAAAATGGCCATGATGTGCGGCCTGGTCCTGTTTGGTTATATGGAGAACTGGACCGGAAGCATGCGCAACTCCATCATCGCGCTCGGGATCTGGTTTACGGTCGGATTGATCTTTTTAATCTGGGTTCAGCGGATGAAAGGAACTGATCCGGCATCCGAAGGATTATAGATATAGGCAATCTCGCCTGCCTATTCCAAAGACCGAGTTATGGCTATGCATCATTTTCCCGAGAAAGGGCAGTCGCCCGCTTCCATTTTAGACGAATTGGATCATCTCCGGCAACAGGATATTCCCTGGGAAGCCGGAAAGACCTGGAGTTTGATCTACTACCTGGATGATGCGCACCAGGACCTGGTCCGGCGTGCGTACGATTCCTATTTTTCCGCCAACTATCTCAATTCGTTTGTATTCCCGGGCCTTCAGCAGATCGAGCGGGAAGTGGTTCGAATGGCGGGTGAATTATGCCACCTTTCCACTTCGGTAGGAGGCCTGACATCCGGGGGGACCGAGAGCATCCTCCTGGCTGTGCTGGCCTGCCGGGAAGCGGCGAAAAAGAAAGCGGGAAAGAAGCGCCGGCGGGATATCCTTGCCCCGGCCACGGTGCATCCTGCCTTTGAAAAAGCGGCCCATTTGTACGGGTTACGGCTGGTCCGGATCCCTGTTTTGGAAGATCAGCGGCTCGACGTGGAAGCCATGAAAAGACAGATCGGCCCTGAGACCCTAATGTTAGTGGCTTCGGCGCCCTGTTATCCCTTCGGGGTGATCGACCCCATCGAAGGGGTAGCGGAGTTGGCCTTGGAGGAAGGCCTTCCCCTGCATGTCGATGCCTGTTTGGGTGGGTTCCTCCTGCCTTGGGCCGAGCGCCTGGGCTATGTGGAAGAACCCTGGGATTTCCGGGTGAAGGGCGTCACGTCCATCTCGCTCGATGTGCATAAGTTCGGGTTTGCAGCGAAGGGTGCTTCGGTGCTGTTATACCGGGACATGGAACAGATGAAGCACCAGTTTTTCATTTCCACCCGGTTTCCCGGTGGCATGTACGTCTCGCCCACGCTGTTGGGCACCCGTCCGGGCGGGGCCGTTGCAGCGGCCTGGGCGGCGATCCGGCACCTGGGCGCGGAGGGCTATCTGGCTATGGCACAGCCCCTGTTCGAAGGGGCCGACCGGATCAGGAGGTTCATCGGAGAGATACCCGAACTGGAATTGGTGGGAACCTCGCGGTTGAATATATTGGCCTTTCGCACGGTAGCCAACCGGCCGGATATATTCGTTCTGGCAGATTTTCTGGAAGAAAAAGGATGGATGGTCGACCGGCAACAGTTTCCGCCCTGCATTCACCTGACCGTTTTGCCCACCAACCTGCCGGTAATCGGCGATTACTTGGACGACCTGGAGGCGGCGGTCGAATTTGGCCGAACCCATCCGGCAGCCACGGCAAAAGGCGGTGCGGCCATGTACGGCGTAATGGCCCGGCTTCCCTTCCGGGGCATGATCGAAAAAGAGGTAAGTCATTTGTTTGAAACCCTTTATGGGGCGGAGCAGGAGGGAAATGCGGAGGCCAAACCATCCTGGTGGATGGGCTTGCTCAACCGCTTATTGCTGAAATTTGGGTAAAAAAAAGGCGCTGCCGAGCAGCGCCTTTTTTGGTCTATTCTTCATCTTCGATCACTTCGAAGTTTCTCCATATCATCTCAAACTCATCGTCGGGATATTCCTTGTCGAAGTTGTACCGGAGGATGTCGTGTGTGGTAATGATGCCAACTAATTCCAGATCGTCATTGACGATGGGCATGCCGTGGAACAGATGCCGGAGAAAGATCTGTGCGGCTGCCCCGATCTTCTCTTCGGGTCGCAGGGTGGCGATCTTTCTGGTCATAACCTCCTGAACCTTGATCGAGTCATAATCTTCGAACTTGCGGTTCAGCTTGAAAATGTCGTATGAAGTGATTATGCCCACCAGCCGGTTTTTCGGTCCCTTCACTACGGGGATATGGTGGAACCGCTTGTTGAAAAGGATATCCTTCACTACGGTTAACTTGTCGTCAGGACTCACAGTGACCACTTTGGTGATCATGATCGTTGAAATGGGTTCGTTCATCATGGCTTGAGAAATTAGTTGGATCAGGCAATTGTCGAAAAATACCACTTTCTTGGCAATTGGCGCTACTCCGGAGGGGAAAATTTCCGACCGTGCCTAAAGTTGGTCTTTTAATTGTTGAAGATCGTTGCGCAAATCCCGAAGACGCTGAAGGATCTCTCCTTTTTTCTTCGAGCTCTCCTGCAAATGGCGGATCTCCTGTTTGGCGCCCTGAAGTGTAAAGCCCCTTTCCTTGACCAAATGGTAGATCTGGCGCATCTGGCCGATGTTCTCCGGCGTGAAGCGCCGGTCTCCCTTGGCATTTTTATGGGGCTTGAGCACCTCAAACTCGTTTTCCCAAAAACGGATCAGGGAAGTTGATACATCAAACATCGTCGCTACTTCGCTGATCGAGTAGTACCGTTTCACAAGTTCCTCATCGGGTGGGATCATGGCCAATCTTAATTGTTTTTTCCGGCAGGCTTGGGTGGCCTGCTGTGTTAGCTCGGTACAAGTTACAAAGAAAACGCTGAAAAAAATATAATTAGAAATACTTGACCGGATGGGAAAAAGTATTTTACATTTGTTGATCGGGTGCGTAAATTATTTTAGCAAAAGCGTTAAAATTTCGTTAACATCGACGAACGGACGGGCAAGCCCGGTGAAAATCGCCTATTTTCGTCTCTGTTAAGTTGGATCACGCTCCTCATTTCATCACCAAAAGAATCATTGCGTATAGCTCGTAAACTTCTACACTAAATCATTCTCATTTTTTTTCCATTCACCTAAATGGTTTAGTAATGCAAGTTACGCCGCTGAACGACGAACAATTGATTCAATTGTACCTGAATGGTGATGAACGCGCCTTCGAAGAGCTCCTCAATCGCCATCAACAGAAGATTTACACTTCTATTTACCTCTTTGTAAAAGATCAGAATCAGGCTGAAGATATCTTCCAGGAAGTCTTCATCAAGATCATTGATACCCTTCGCAAAGGGAAGTACAACCATGAAGGGAAGTTTAGCCAATGGGCCATGCGCATTGCCTATAACCTTTGCGTGGATTATTTCCGTCGTTCCAAACGGCGCCCCCAGGTGCAGCCGACCGAGGAATTCGACATCTTCGAAGTGTTACGCCTGGCCGACGACAACGCAGAGCAGCGCATCATGCGCAGCCAGACGCACGAGAAAGTGCGCAAGCTCGTCGACATGCTGCCGCCCGAACAACGCGAAGTGGTTATCCTCCGCCACTATGCTGACATGAGCTTCAAAGAGATCGCCAAACTGACGCGGGTGAGTATCAATACCGCCCTCGGCCGTATGCGCTACGCCTTGATCAATATCCGAAAATTGATGGAGGAGAAGCAAGTGCAGCTGCAATAGATCCTTAAATAGAGCCCGATGGCTATCGGGCTCTATTTATGTGTTTTTTTCGGATTCTTCGGTACCGGGTCGTATCCGCTCCCCCCCCAGGGATGACAGGTGCCGATGCGCTTCAGCCCCAGCCATATGCCTTTCAGGACCCCCCATTCCTGTATAGCCCCAAC
Source organism: Lewinellaceae bacterium (assembly GCA_020636275.1). Classification (GTDB taxonomy): domain Bacteria; phylum Bacteroidota; class Bacteroidia; order Chitinophagales; family Saprospiraceae; genus JADJTT01. The sequence continues at coordinate 181,495 of JACJYD010000005.1, forward strand.
CATATAATGCGAACAAGTCGGATTGTACCGGCAGGTCGATCCCAGCAAGGGAGAGATGAACCATTGGTACAACCGGATCGGGAAAATGAACAGTTTCTTGAGCAATTCGCCTAGGGTTGCCATTTCTGTTTGTTTTCTTGAACAAACATTTTTTCTCCCCGGATCGTTTTTTCTTCCCTGCCTGAGAACCAAAATTCTCCGGAAATGTTACTTTTGTGTTACTTTGATTAGATTAAATCTAAATAAGTTCTCTGGTATGAGCCAACGCCTGATCTATCTGGACAATAACGCCACTACTCCTTGCGATCCCCGTGTCGTAGATGCTATGCTGCCCTGGTTTTATGAAAACCCGGGAAACGCTGCCAGCCGCAACCACCCCTTTGGATGGAAAGCGGAGGAAGCCGTCGACTACGCCCGCGAACAAGTCGCTCAATTGATCGATGTGGACCCCAAGGAGGTTATCTTTACTTCAGGGGCAACGGAAAGCGACAACCTCGCCCTGAAAGGCGTATATGAGATGTACGCCCGCAAAGGCAACCATATAATAACGGTGAAAACCGAGCACAAGGCCGTGTTGGACACTTGTAACCGGATCGAAAAAATGGGTGGGGAAGTGACCTACCTCGATGTCAATCGCGAAGGCTTGATCGATCTGCAGGCTTTGGAAAATGCGATCAAACCGACTACGATTATGGTCGCGGTGATGTGGGCTAACAACGAAACCGGCGTCATCCAGCCGATGAAGGAGATCGGAGAGATCTGCGCCAAACATGGCGTATTGTTCTTTAGCGATGCCACGCAGGCCGTGGGCAAGATCCCCGTGCATCCCCGGGAAATGGGCGTGCACCTGATGGCTTTTACCGCCCATAAAATGTACGGACCGAAAGGCGTGGGCGCCCTTTACGTCAGCCGCAAAAACCCTCGGGTGAAAGTGACGGCTCAGATGGACGGTGGCGGACATGAGCGCGGCATGCGCTCCGGTACGCTGAACGTCCCCTCGATCGTTGGGTTCGGCAAAGCCGCCGAGATCGCCCAAAAGGAAATGGCCCAGGATGCCGAACGCGTAGCTGCCCTGCGCGATCGCCTGGAACAAGGCCTGCTCCAACTCGAAGAAACCTATGTGAACGGCAGCCGGGAACACCGGATGCCCCACGTTGCCAATATTTCATTCAAACACGTGGAAGGGGAGGGGCTCATGATGACCTTCAACCAGGAGATCGCCGTTTCTTCGGGTTCCGCCTGTACCTCCGCCTCCCTCGAACCGTCTTATGTGCTGGTTGCCCTGGGGTTGGGCGACGACCTGGCTCACTCCTCCATCCGGTTCAGCCTGGGCCGTTTTACCACCCAGGAAGATGTCGACTACACGATCGAGGCGCTGAAGAAAGGGGTCAACCACATGCGCGACCTCAGCCCCATCTGGGAAATGTACAAAGAAGGTGTCGACCTGGAAAACGTGAAGTGGCAGGAACACTAAACCGCGAATTATACCCTGGGACGCACAAAAGCGGCGCGTTCCAAACATTGATACCCAATGTCATTCAACTAATAAAACTTTTTAATCATGGCTTATTCCGATAAAGTACTCGATCATTTCAAGAACCCGAAGAACGTAGGTACGCTCGACAAGAGCAAGAAGAATGTGGGTACCGGCCTGGTCGGCGCTCCCGAATGCGGCGACGTCATGCGCCTGCAGATCGAAGTCGACGATGCGACCGGCATGATCCAGGACGCCAAATTCAAAACCTTCGGTTGCGGATCGGCGATTGCCTCTTCCTCGCTCGCTACGGAGTGGCTCAAGGGAAAAACCCTCGATGAAGCCCTGGCGATCGATAACATGTCGATCGTGGAAGAACTGGCGCTTCCCCCTGTGAAGATCCACTGTTCGGTGCTGGCGGAAGACGCCATCAAGGCCGCTATCAAGGATTATCAGGAAAAGAACGGCATCACTGCCGAAAGCAAATAATTCAAAAATGGGCAGCGCCGAGGCCTTGCCCATTTAAAGTTGTTTTTCTTATGTTATTCGTAGCAGAAAGCGCAAAGCAAAAGATCCATGAGATCCGCCGGACGGAAAATCTGGGCGACGATTTTTTCATCCGGGTATCCGTTACCAGCGGAGGTTGCTCCGGATTGACCTACCAGATGGATTTCGACAATGAACCCCAACCCAACGACCAGGTGTTTGAGGATAACGGGGTCAAGGTCGTCACCGACCTGCGCAGCTTCCTCTACCTCTGCAACTCCACCCTGGAATTCTCCGGCGGTTTGAACGGCAAGGGGTTTTATTTCAACAACCCCAATGCCGCCCGGACCTGCGGGTGCGGAGAAAGTTTTGCCGTATAGAAGATATTAAAAGGAGAGGTCCACAGTCCTCTCCTTTTATGTATATTTTTGCGGCATGCAAAAGATCCTGGTCCTTCAAACGGCATTTATCGGAGATGTGATCCTGGCTACCGCCCTGGTAGAGCAATTGCACGCCGTTTTTCCCCAGGCCCGGATCGATTTCCTGCTTCGAAAGGGGAATGAAGGACTCCTGAAAGGCCATCCCTACATCGGGCAGGTGCTGATCTGGGACAAGCAGTCCCGAAAATATCCCGGCCTGTTCCGGCTTTGGCGCCAAATCCGCTCGGAGCGATACGATCTGGTGGTCAATTCCCAACGCTTCCTCGCAACGGGTTTTTTGACGGCATTTTCCGGCGCTACCCATCGCGTCGGCTTTGACAAAAACCCCCTTTCCCTGTTTTTTACCCACCGATTTCCGCATATCATTGGCCAATCCGTCCATGAGGTGAAGCGCAATCTCTCGCTGCTTTCCCCCTGGGTTCCGGAGCCCTTTGCCAAACCCCGGTTGTACCCGCGGCAGGAAGACCGCGAAAATGTACCTCCTTTGGGAAGTTATATTTGTCTGGCCCCGACCTCGGTCTGGTTTACCAAGCAATGGCCACCGGAGCGCTGGATCAACCTGATCGACCGGCTTCCCCGCGAACTGGCGGTCTACCTGATGGGAGGCCCTTCCGACCGGGAAGCCTGTGAACAGATCCGGCAGGCGAGCACCCATCCCGGCGTGGAGAACAAGGCGGGCAAATTGGGCTTGCTGGCTTCCGCCGCCTGGATGGAAGGGGCCCGGATGAATTACGTGAACGATTCGGCGCCCCTGCACCTGGCCTCCGCCATGAACGCACCGGTCGTAGCGGTATTTTGCTCCACCATACCCGCTTTCGGGTTCGGCCCTTTATCCGACCGGGCCTGGGTGGCGGAAACTGACGAGCCCCTGACTTGCCGGCCTTGCGGTTTGCACGGAAAACGCACCTGCCCGGAAGGGCATTTTGGTTGCGCGGCTATCGATGTCGAAAAAATGCTGGCCCCGCTGACGGCTGATTAGTTTTTATCTACCTTTATCTTTTCATTGCAACAATAACAGGGTTGAACCTCTCTCGCTGGAGCATATTACTAATCGATCTTGGCATCGTGGTTTCGGCCATTCTGGCGGCACATTTGCTTCGCTTCAATTTTGAATGGACCAATATCGATTATCACTTCATCCGATGGGGCAGTTGGATATTGCTGGGTTTGCGCCTGGTGGGCTTCCTGGTCCTGAAAACCTATACCGGCATTATTTTTCACACCGGCCTGGAAGATGCCAAGCGGATCTTTTTGGCGCTGGGCGCAGGTACCCTGGTTCTGGGCGCAGTCCTGAATCCGCTGGGGTATGTGTCCACCGGTTATTTTTTTCTGCCCTATTCCATCCTGCTCATCGAATTTTTCCTGTCCATTTTTCTGATGATCAGCTACCGGGCCTTTATCAAGGTGTTTTACCAGGAGCTGACCTACCGCAACCAGGAGCGGAAACGCGTCATCATATACGGCGCCGGTGGCGGCGGGGTGATGGTGAAACAGGTGTTGGATCGTGAATTGGGAGGGAATTACAGCGCCAGCGCCTTTGTGGACGACGATGCCCTGTTGCATAAAAAACGACTTTTAGGGGTCGAGATCTTTCCCTATTCCAAGTTGCCCCGCCTGTTGGGAACCACCAAAGCGGATGTGCTGATCTTTTCGACCATGAGCATTCCCTCCGGGCGCCGGCAGGCGGTGGTGGAGATGTGCCTGCAGCACGGCATTAAGGTGCTTCATGTGCCGCCGGTGGAAAAATGGATCAATGGCGAGCTGAGCTTCCGTCAGATCCGCGAGATCCGCATCGAAGACCTTTTGGAGCGGACACCGATCCAACTGGACGAAGCCAATATCGAGCGGCAACTGAGGGGGAAGACCATTTTGATTACCGGCGCCGCAGGCTCTATCGGTAGTGAGATCGCCCGGCAGATCATCCGGTTCCACCCAAAGATGTTGGTCTTGCTCGACCAGGGGGAAACGCCTTTACACGAACTGGAACTGGAGATGAAGGGGTATTTCGGCTTTCCAAATTTTGAAGTCGTATTGGGCGATGTGCGCAATGCCGGCCGGATGCGCCGGGTGTTCGACTTTTTTAAACCCGATTATGTCTATCATGCGGCGGCCTACAAGCATGTGCCCATGATGGAAAACAACCCCTCTGAAGCCCTGCTTACCAATGTCAAGGGAACGCAGGTGGTGGCGGACCTGTCGGTGGAATACAAGGTGAAAAAATTTGTACTGGTCAGCACAGACAAAGCGGTCAACCCTTCCAGTATCATGGGGGCCAGCAAACGAATGGCGGAGATCTACGTCCAATCGCTCGACCAGCATTTGCGCGAGGAAGGGGAGCATACCCGGTTTATCACCACCCGTTTTGGGAATGTGCTGGGATCCAGCGGCTCGGTCATCCCGCTCTTCAAAAAGCAGATAGCTACCGGCGGACCGGTAACGATCACTCACCCGGAGATCACCCGTTTTTTTATGACGATCCCGGAAGCCTGTCAGTTGGTTATGGAAGCCGGAGCCATGGGGCAGGGTGGGGAGATCTTCGTGTTCGACATGGGCCAGTCGATCCGCATCCTGGACCTGGCCCGCCGCATGATCCGCCTTTCCGGGTTGGAACCCGACCGGGACATTCCCATCGTGTATACCGGTCTGCGTCCGGGGGAAAAACTCTACGAGGAGGTTCTCAACAACGGGGAAACCACCTTGCCAACCCATCATCCCAAGATCCTGATCGCCAAGGTGCGGGAATACCCGTTCGAAGAGGTGAGAAGCCAAACGGATGCCCTGATCCGGTTATTCGACACACAGGACAACGAGCAGATCGTTTCCCTGCTGAAAAAATTCATACCGGAGTACAAGAGCAATAATTCGATCTTTGAAGAGCTCGACGGTCTATAATTCCAATTCCTGCATCAATCCAGTTTCAACACCTCCAAAAACGCGCGTTGGGGCACTTCGACCTTGCCGAATTGGCGCATGCGTTTTTTCCCTTCCTTTTGCTTTTCTAGCAGCTTGCGCTTCCGGGTGATATCGCCGCCGTAACACTTGGCGGTCACATCCTTGCGCATGGCGGAGAGGGTTTCGCGGGCGACGATCTTGCCGCCGATGGAGGCCTGGATGGCGATGACGAACTGCTGACGGGGCAGCAGTTCCTTGAGCTTTTTACAGATCTGACGACCGAAGGCTTCCGCCTTTTCGCGGTGCACCAGGGCCGACATGGCGTCGACAGGTTCGCTATTGAGGCGGATATCGAGCCGGACGACATCGGTCTCCCGGTAGTCCTTCATATGATAGTCGAAGGAGGCGTAGCCCCGGGAGATGGACTTTAGTCGATCGTAGAAGTCGAATACGATCTCGGCCAACGGCAGGTCGAAGACGAGCTCAACGCGGTCCTGGGTCAGGTAGAATTGTTTGATGAGGATGCCCCGCTTGTCCAGGCACAAGGTCATGATCGCTCCGATGTATTCCGGTTTGGTGATGACCTGGGCGTTGATATAGGGCTCTTCGATATAGTCGACCACCGTGGGGTCAGGCAGTTCGGCAGGAGTGCGGACGACCAGCTTTTCGCCTTTTTTCGTATAGACGAAATAGGTTACGTTGGGCACCGTGGTGATCACGTCCTGATCGAATTCGCGCATGAGGCGTTCCTGGACGATATCGAGGTGCAGCATGCCGAGGAAGCCGCAACGGAAACCGAAACCCAGGGCGGCGGAGGTTTCCGGCTCGAAGACGAGGGATGCGTCGTTGAGCTGGAGTTTTTCCAGGCTGTCGCGCAGGTCCTCGTAGTCGTCGTTGTCGAGCGGGAAGATACCGGCGAAGACCATGGGCTTGACGTCTTCAAAGCCCTTTACAGCCTCTTTGCAGGGCGTTTCCACATGGGTGATCGTATCCCCCACCTTGATCTCTTTGGAAACCTTGATGCCGGTGATGATGTAGCCCACGTTGCCGGCGCTGAGTTCGGATTGAGCTTGCAATTGCATTTTCAGCACGCCCACTTCGTCGGCTTCGTACACTTTTCCGGTGTAGAAAAAGCGCACTTTGTCACCCTTTTTCAGGGTACCGTTCATGATCCGATAGTAGGCGATCACTCCGCGAAAGGAGTTGAACACCGAGTCGAAGATCAGCGCCTGAAGGGGGCCGTCGGGATCGCCTGCAGGTTCGGGGATACGCTCCACGATGGCATTCATGATATCGGGCACCCCCTGGCCGGTTTTTCCGCTGGCCAGGATGATATCTTCCTTATCGCAACCGATCAGGTCGATGATCTGTTCGGCTACTTCATCGATCATGGCGCTTTCCATGTCGATCTTGTTAAGGATGGGGATGATCGTCAGGTTGTGATCGATCGCCAGGTACAGGTTGGAAATGGTCTGCGCCTGGATGCCCTGGGTGGCATCGACCAGTAGCAAAGCGCCTTCGCAAGCAGCGATGGAGCGCGACACCTCGTAGGAGAAGTCGACGTGACCGGGCGTATCGATCATATTGAACACATAGGCCTGACCATCCGAATGCAAATAATTCATCTGGATGGCATGGCTTTTTATGGTAATCCCGCGTTCTCTTTCCAGGTCCATATCGTCCAAGGCCTGGTCTTTCATATCGCGCTCGGAGATCGTCTTGGTATATTCCAGCAGGCGATCGGAGAGCGTACTCTTACCGTGGTCGATATGGGCAATCACACAAAAATTCCTGATATTCTTCATAGGGCGCAAATATACGCGATATTAACGTTCAAAGGATGCGTTACTTTTAGGAAAAGAAACATTAAACGACAAGAAGGGGTGGCCTTGGCCACTAAAAAAATTCCGTATGCAAATTAGGACCTTTTTCATTATCGCGCTTGTCTGGGGCGGAGGATTTTCGCTTTATGCGCAGGAGGTATTCGACAGCACCCTGGTCATCGATCGCGCGGAGGTATATTTCGATGTCAATGACGACGTGTTGCAGCCCGGAGAAGATTCGATCCTGCAATCCTTTGCCGATAAGTGCAAAACAACCAACCGGCGGTTTTTGCAGATCGCGGGGCATACCGATGCCGACGGGAGCGAAGCCTTCAACCAGGCGCTTTCCCAGCGACGGGCGGAGACCGTTCGGCGCTTTCTGGAAGCGCAGGGGATACCCGCCGAACAAATGAAGGTGACCCCCTATGGCGAAAGCCACCCCCAGGCTACCAATGCTACGGAGGAAGGAAAGCAGTTGAACCGGCGGGCGACGGTAGAATTGTGGCAGCGGACCCAGATGACCTGGCTCGCCGGACAAGTGGTCGATGCGGAGACGAAGCAAGGTATTCAGGCCATGGTGGGCCTTCGTTCGAGATATTTGGTCGACTCCCTTCAGACCGATACGGCGGGTTTTTTCCGGGCCCCGGTTCCCGACCGCATGCCCGTGGAAGTTTCGGTATTCGCACCGGGTTATTTTTTCGAAACCCAGACGCTGGTGCCCAATAGCATCAAGCCCATACAGGTAGAATTTCCGTTGCCGCCGGCCCTGGAAGGAGAGGTGATGACCCTCAAGAATTTTTATTTCGTAGGAAACCAGGACACCTTGTTGCCCAAATCGGAGCCCGAGTTGCCCAAGCTCTTGAAATTCATGCAATTCAATCCCGATATCCGCATTGAGATCGCCGGGCATATCAACCTGCCCAACAATCCACCCGTTACAAAAGAAAGCTGGAATTACGGGCTGTCGGTGCGAAGGGCCAAGCGCGTGTACACCTATCTGGTCGAGCACGGTATCGACCCCGACCGGATGAGCTATAAAGGGTACGGCAATTGGGAGATGGTCTTTCCACATGCCCGGCTGGAAAAAGAGCAGGCCTTAAACAGGCGGGTGGAGATCCGCATCCTGGAAAAAGGCAAAAAGAAGTAAAAAAAAGGCCGCCCCGGGGCGGCCTTTTTTTACTTAAAAGTAGTTTCTTGCTTATTTGTTTGGATGTCGTGTGTAAGATGTGTTATTCCATTAGCGACAGTACAAAGATGGGGAACAAAATTTTAATACACTCGGATAAAATTTCGATATTGTCCGCTGGATTATAGTTTAAAGTAATAAACTTAAAGTGTATAGTTGTATGATTATCAACTAAAAACTAAAAATTAAAAACTAAAAAATCCACAATATTGTCCCCCTGAACATGTCGAATCCAAAAATTTTATTTCTGCTATCCGGGCTTAAAAAAAAGGAGTTGGAGGACTTCCGGCAGTTCCTTCGCATGCCTTTGGTGAATACGAACAGCACTTTATTCCAGCTTTTGGACCATTTGATCCCGATGTACCCGGGTTTTCCGGAAGAACAGGTGGAGAAGGAGGCGATCCATGCCGCCCTTTTTCCGAAACAAGCCTACAAGGAAAAGCGCATCCGAAGCCTGTTCTCCGATCTGGCGCAAAAGATCCTTGACTATTACAGTTGGAGGGCCCTTTCGGAAAATCATTTTACGAAGCAATTTATGACCGCGGAGGGTCTCCGGGGGCGGGGCCTTTCGGACCTGGCTACCCGATACGGGGGTCAGGTCGTGCAAAAACTGGACGCTGAAGAGGAGGTTCCGGTGGAACAGCGGCACCTGACCGGATTTCAACTCCACGAATTGTTGTTAGAAGAAAACGATAACGATATGGAGCTTGCAGAGCGCGCGCAGCACCATCTCGATCAATTTTTTATGTTGTCGAAGCTGCGGCTGGCTTCCCTGCAGGTTTCCAGAAAGGGGTATCTGGCCGGTTCCAGTCCGATCCGGTTTTTGGAGACCTTGCTTGAAGAAAAGGAGAGGGCGCAATTGCCGATCGTGGGCCAATTGTACCACAGGCTGGTCGGATTGCTGGCGAATGGATTTGAGGAAAGCGCTTTTGAGGAAGCCAAGACTCTTTTTTTTCAGGAGGTTCCCAACCTGAAATTCCGCGACCGCCGGGCCCTTTTCCAGGCGCTCTTGAATATTTCCGTGCGGGTGAGTAACGAACAAGGAACAGCGGCCAATCACCTGCGAACCTGGGACCTCTACCAGCAAGGACTTCGATCGCAGGCGGCTTTTATGGAAAACGGCGAATTGAGCGAGACCACGTTCACCAATATCGTGATCAACGGCGCGGTGATCGGGGAATTTGAAAAGGCCGAGCAGTTTATCCGCGATTATGTATCCAGGCTGGCGCCGGAAATAAGGGAGAATGCGGTGGAATTAGGGCTTGCCTATTTGCACTACCATCAAAAGGACTACGATAAGGTGATCGGTTTGTTGCAAAATGTGGTGTATACCTCGGTGTCGTACGCCGTTCGTGGGCGGTCCCTGTTGCTCCGTACCTATTTCGACCAGGCCACCGGGAGGCCCCTGGTGTTCAGCGATCCGTTTTATTCCCTGCTGGAGGCTTTTTACCGGTACGTCCGGCGAAACAAAGAGCTTTCACCCGAACGAAAAGAGACCTACCTGAATTTCGTTTCCTTTACCAAAAGCCTGGCGCAGGTGGCCACGGCCGGCCGGCCCTATGCAGGCCTGGGAAGAGTTAAGGAAAATATTGCCCAAAGCGAGCGGGTCGCTCTCAAAGAATGGCTGTTGGAGCGCGCCCAATTTATTGAGAGGTATTGATCAAAAAAAAACGGCTCCCCATTTTCAGGGGAGCCGTTTCTCCATTGGAGAGATCTTTTCAATTATGCATCGAGAAAATCTTCTCCGCTTTCTTTCTTGGAGGTGGATGTCAGTAGTAGTTTTTGTGCATTTTTCATGAGTGGACCATTTATTGTGTTTATTGAGTAGCCAGACTGAAACACAACAATGGCCAAAGGTTAACAATAAATAGTCGGAGTTTGGGGGGAGAAGGGAAACGCAACTGTAACAGGCTGGATACGAAGCAGCCCTTTTACCTCACAATGATATTCGATTTTTTCGAAATATGAACAAGTTTTCCTGCTTAAAAGTGTCAGCGGCTTAACATATTTAGGGAAAGGTAGGAAAAGACATAGAAAAGGCTTTCGCCGACCTGGTCGGGAAAGCCTTTTTTCTCATCGTGTTAGCTCTAGGATTCGGTTTTCAGGCTTTTGCTACGACTTCGTAACGGAATAACAACACGATAAGCAGCAATACTGATGCAATGATCATGGGATGGGATTTTTTTGGATTATTGAATATGTTCGTTCGATATGTTCTGTCCCAATTAGTCTGCAAGATAGGAGTTTTGTCAAAATGCCGCAAGGTTATATTTGAAAAAAAATAAAGGGCGCTCTTTCGGGCGCCCTTTATTTTATAAAGATAAGCGGGGCGCCACAGCGCCTCGCCTGAAAACTAGAATTTGCTACCGCCGGTGTTGGCATCGTTGTACCGCTTGGTCACTTCATGCCAGTTGATGACGTTGAAGAAGGCGCCAATATAGTCGGGGCGGCGGTTCTGGTAGTTGAGATAGTAGGCGTGTTCCCACACGTCCAGACCCAGGATGGGTTTGCCATTGTAGTCATTGACATCCATCAGGGGGTTGTCCTGGTTGGGGGTAGAGCAGATGAAGAGTTTATCTTTCGGATCGACGCAAAGCCAGGCCCAGCCGGAGCCGAATACCGTAGCGGCGGCGTTGGAGAAATCCTTTTTGAAATTTTCGAACGAACCGAAATCGCGCTCGATCGCCTTGGTGATATTCATCTGAGCGGTGGGTTCTCCGCCGCCGTTGGGCGACATGATCTCCCAGAACAGGCTGTGGTTGTAGTAGCCGCCGCCGTTGTTGCGCACGGCGCCTCCGTGTTTGGAAACCTGGGCCAGGATATCTTCGATCTTCATATCGTCGAGTGGAGTGCCGGCAATGGCGGCGTTGAGCTTGTCCGTATAACCACCGTGGTGTTTGCCGTGGTGGATCTCCATGGTGCGTGCATCGATGTTGGGTTCCAGTGCGTCGAACCCATAAGGAAGGTCTGGAAGTTTGAAAGCCATAATTCAATTTTTATTTAGGATGGTATCTTGAAATGAATACTCCTTTTTAACAGAGTCAAAAGCAAGAAGTTTATAGTCAACCCCTCAAAAATAACAAATGCAGTGGCCTTTATGCCCTTTGCGTTTGTTAACTTTGTACGTTTTCCTAATCACTTAAATCATCCGATATGCAATACCGCACCGAACACGATACCATGGGCGAAGTCCAGGTACCCGCCGACAAATATTGGGGCGCACAAACCGAACGTTCCCGCAACAATTTCAAGATCGGCCCGGAAGGCTCCATGCCCCGGGAGATCATCTACGCTTTTGCCTATCTGAAGAAAGCCGCCGCCCACGCCAATTGCGACCTGGGTGTCCTTTCTGCCGATAAGCGCGACCTCATCAGCAAGGTGTGCGACGAGATCCTGGACGGGAAGCTCGACGGCGAATTTCCCCTCGTGATCTGGCAAACGGGTTCGGGCACGCAGTCCAATATGAATGCGAATGAAGTGATCGCCTACCGGGCCCACGTGCTCTCGGGCGGCCAGCTCACCGATGTTAAAAAAGTACTCCACCCCAACGACGATGTCAATAAATCGCAATCGTCGAACGATACGTTCCCCACGGCCATGCACATCGCCGCCTACAAGATGGCTGCCGAAGTGACCCTCCCGGGCATGCAGCGCCTGCGCGATACCCTGGCCAAAAAGGTCGCGGAGTTTAATGACGTGGTCAAAACGGGCCGCACCCACTTCATGGATGCCACGCCGCTGACCCTGGGCCAGGAATTTTCGGGCTATGTTCAGCAGATCGACAATTCCATGCGGGCCATTCGCAACGCCATGGAAATGGTGCGCGAACTGGCGCTCGGCGGTACTGCCGTCGGCACCGGACTCAATACCCCGAAGGGCTACGATGTAGTGGTGGCCAAGAAGATCGCCGAATTCACCGGCCTGCCTTTCGTCACCGCTCCCAATAAATTTGAAGGCCTGGCTGCCCACGATGCCATGGTCGAGCTCTCCGGCGCCCTGAAGCGGGCCGCCGTGGCCCTGATGAAAGTCGCCAACGACGTGCGCATGCTCAGTTCGGGTCCGCGTTGCGGCATCGGCGAGATCATCATCCCCGACAATGAACCGGGCTCTTCGATCATGCCGGGCAAGGTGAACCCCACCCAGCCCGAAGCCCTCACGATGGTCTGCGCCCAGGTGGTCGGCAACGATGTAGCCGTTTCGATTGGCGGCATGACCGGCCACTTTGAACTCAACGTCTTCAAGCCCCTCATCGCCTACAACGTGCTTCAATCCGCACGCCTGCTCGGCGAGGCCTGCGATTCGTTCAACGTCAACTGCGCCGTAGGCATCAAGGCCAACCTGCCCGTGATCCAGAAGCACCTGGAAAACTCCCTGATGCTGGTCACCGCCCTCAACCCGCATATCGGGTATGAGAACGCCGCCAAGATCGCCAAGAAGGCCCACAAGGAGAACAAGACGCTGAAGGAAGCCTCCGTCGAACTGGGCTTGCTTACGGCCGAGCAGTTTGATCAGTGGGTGAAGCCGGAAAGCATGGTGGGGCATAAGTAATTTTTTCCGCGACACTGCGGCGGACGCAATGATGGATACGTCGCGTCCGTCGCGCCGTCGCGGTTCAAAATACCTTAGCCTTATGAAAAGATTTCTTTTTTCTACTTTTTTCCTTGCCGCTGCACTTTTCCTCCCAGCCCAGGATTACATCCCACTGGTGCAGGAGCAGGCCACCTTGATCATGCATCGTTATTGGGAAGGGGGCCAAGAACTTTACGGTTACCGGATCGAAGGCGATACCCTCATCGATAATGTGGCTTACAAAAAAGTATTTCGTCTGAGCTTTTATACCTCTCCTCCGCCCGATCTCTATGTGGGGCCACCTTACAAAAAAAATGGCCAAGTCCTTTTTGGCGCTATCCGGGAGGACCTGGCAGAACGAAAAGTGTATGCCCGGATCTTTGCGCAAACCGAAGTGGAAGCCCGGTGTACCGATCCCGGCGCCGAAAAACTGTGGCATGATTTTTCCCTGACCGTTGGGGATACCCTGGCTTCCTGCATAAGCAATGTTCCGGGCAACCCGGAGGAGGTTTATCCGATCACCTCCATGGATACCGCTTTTCTTTTCGGCGAAAACCGTCGCCGGTGGTGTATATGGGATGGTTTTTTTTATTGCCAGGTGGAAGGATTGGGTACTGGTGACGGACTCTTCGATCACAATTTTGGTAAAATTGTAATCGACGAAGGGGACTTTTATTTGAGGCATTTCTGCATCGGCTCCGAGTCCGAATGCGATATCGTCGATGTTACCTCCGTGCGCGATCTGTCCCTGCCTGCCTCTGCCATCTCCATTGCGCCCAATCCTGCTAACGGTCTGGTCCACATCAGCCTAACAGGGCAGGAAGAGAGGATTGAAGGTTTTGTTTTGTACAATCTCTCCGGGCAATTGCTGTGTAAATGGCAGGGCTCCAATTTGCCTATTCAGGAGTTGGATGTAAAGGATATTCCACCTGGATTTTATTTTCTCAGAATATATTCTTCGAAGGGGATAGGGCTTGGAAAATTGCTAGTGAAGGGGTGACTTAGTCACCCCTTCACTACTTTTTCGCATCAAACCGGCTGAAGGGCCTGTAAATAAAGGCGTTTTCTGCTATTTTTAGGTTTTTCCTACTGAGGGGGTGACTAAGTCACCCCCTCACTCCTTTATCACCCCAAACAAGCCGAAATGCCTGTAAATAAAGACTGTTTCCAATATTTTCTGCTTTTCCTTACTGAGGGGGTGACTTAGTCACCCCCTCAGTAAGTTTCAAGGTGCTATTTTCCCGCCCAAAAAGTGTAACTTTACGCGGTTTTTTCAAGGAAAAAAGTTCTCAATAAACACCGGGACCGACAGCCCTGGTGTTTATTGGTTTTTTCGATATATTCCTAACCATAATACAAAAGCTCGTCATGAGTAAACTGAAGCCTTTCGACCGTTTTGTGAAACGGCACATCGGAATAAGTGAGGAAGAACTTTCGACCATGCTCTCTGTGGTCAAAGTCGACAGCCTCGATCAACTCATTTATGAAACCGTTCCGGACAGCATCCGCCTCAAAAAGGAGATGAACCTTCCCGAGCCCCTCACCGAATACGAATACCTCCGCGAACTGCGCGAGATCGCCAATTTGAACAAACTGTTCAAGTCGTATATCGGGATGGGCTACTATGGTACGATCACCCCGGCCGTCATCGCCCGCAACATTTTCCACAACCCGGGCTGGTATACCCAGTATACGCCCTACCAGGCCGAGATCGCCCAGGGCCGCCTGGAAGCGCTGCTGAACTACCAGACCATGGTCTCCGACCTGACCGGCCTGCCGATCGCCAACGCGTCCCTGCTGGACGAAGGCACGGCCGCCGCCGAAGCGATGGCCATGTTCTACGGCATTCGCAATAAAAAATCCAAAGACCATCACGACAATATCTTTTTCGTCGACCAAAATGTTTACGACCAAACCATTGACGTGCTCCGCACCCGGGCCCTGCCCCTGGATATCGAGATCGTCGTGGGTGACTGGAAGACGTATGAATTTTCGGAAAAAACCTTCGGCGTGCTCCTGCAGTATCCCAACAAGCAGGGCGCCGTGGAAGACTATCGGGCTTTCGCCGAAAAGTGCAAGGCCAGTGAAGTATATGTAACGGTGGCTACCGATCTCCTCAGCCTGGCCGTCATGAAGGCTCCGGGTGAGTGGGGTGCCGATGCCGCCGTGGGCAACAGCCAGCGCTTTGGTGTACCAATGGGGTACGGCGGTCCGCACGCGGCATTCTTTGCCACCAAAGACGACTACAAGCGCGTCATGCCCGGTCGGATCATCGGCGTGTCGATCGATGCCAACAACAACCCGGCCCTGCGCATGGCGCTGCAGACCCGCGAACAGCATATCCGACGTGAAAAAGCGACATCCAATATCTGTACCGCTCAGGCGCTTCTGGCTACCATGGCCGGCATGTACGCCGTGTATCACGGCCCACAGGGCATCCGTGCCATCGCTGAGCGCGTGCACGGCCTGGCCCAGGTGCTCGACAGGAACTTGCGGAAAATTGGCTTCAACCTGGCTAATACCCATTTCTTTGACACGCTTTGCATCCGTGTCGATGCGGGTATGAAAGACCGCATCCACCACCTGGCCCTGGCCAATGAGGTGAATTTCTACTACGGCGCAGACTGCATTCAGATCAGCCTGGACGAGACGACCTTCGAAGAGGATGTCGATCTGATCATCGCTATTTTCAGCGAAGCGAAAGATGCAGGCCATACCGCCGATTTTACGGTGGTGGATGGATTTTCCCTGCCGGCCTCCCTGCACCGCGATGTCGACTACATGACGCATCCGGTGTTCAACAACTACCAGACGGAATCAAAACTGATGCGCTATGTCAAGCGCCTGGAGAACCGCGACCTCAGCCTGGTGCACTCCATGATCTCCCTGGGTAGTTGTACCATGAAGCTCAATGCTGCCGTAGAAATGATGCCGGTCAGCTGGCCCGAGTTTGCCGATATCCATCCCTTCGTACCGGTCGATCAGGTCCAGGGCTACCACGAGATCTTTCGCGATCTGGAGCGTTACCTTTGCGAGATCACCGGATTTACAGCCTGCTCGCTGCAGCCCAACTCCGGCGCACAAGGCGAATATACCGGCCTTTTGACGATCCGCGCCTTCCACCAAGCCAATGGCGACGATCACCGCAACGTGGCGCTGATCCCATCCTCGGCCCACGGCACCAACCCCGCCAGCGCTGTGATGGCCGGCATGGAAGTGGTCGTGGTGGCTTGCGACGATCACGGCAACATCGATGTAGAAGACCTGCGCGCCAAGGCAGAACAATACAAAGACCGACTGGCCTGCCTCATGGTCACGTACCCATCGACCCACGGGGTGTTTGAAACCGCCATCCACGACATCTGTGAGATCATTCACGAGCGGGGCGGCAAGGTGTATATGGACGGCGCGAACATGAATGCCCAGGTCGGTCTGACCAGCCCGGGTATGATCGGCGCCGATGTGTGCCACCTCAACCTGCACAAGACCTTCGCCATCCCGCACGGGGGCGGTGGACCGGGTATGGGGCCGATCTGTGTAAATGACAGCCTGGCGCCTTTCCTGCCAAAGCACCATTTCGTATCGACGGGTGGCGATCAGGGGATCCACGCGGTTTCGTCGGCGCCGTTCGGAAGCGCCAGCATTCTGCTGATCTCCTACGGCTACATCCGTATGCTGGGCGCCGAGGGCCTGACCGATGCCACCAAATATGCCATTCTCAATTCCAACTACATCAAATCGCGCCTGGAACCGGCCTATCACGTATTATATGTAGGCGAACTGGGGCGCACCGCACACGAGCTGATCGTCGACCTGCGTCCCTTTAAGGCCCTGGTGAGCGCTGAAGACGTGGCCAAGCGCCTGATGGACTATGGTTTCCACGCTCCGACGCTTTCCTTCCCCGTAGCCGGCACGATCATGATCGAGCCCACGGAGAGCGAAGACAAGGGCGAACTCGACCGGTTCTGCGATGCGTTGTTGTCCATCCGCAAGGAGATCGACGAGATCGCTTCCGGTGCAGCCGATCCGGAGAATAACGTCCTGCACAACGCTCCGCATACCATCAACGTCATTACGGCAGATGATTACACCTTCCCCTATGGCCGGGAGAAAGCGGCATATCCGCTTCCCTACCTGCGGGAAGGGTACAAGTTCTGGCCCTGGGTCGGCCGCGTCAACAACGCCCACGGCGACCGGAATTTGGTTTGTATTTGTCCGCCGATCGAAAGCTACATGTCCGAACAATAAATTCAGTTGGACGGCTGCCCACCGGCAGCCGTCCAGCTATCTGATCATTTTATGATTGTAATCACTGGCGCCGCCGGATTCATCGGGAGTTGCCTGGTCGGCAAGCTCAACGAAATGGGCCACAGGAACCTCCTGTTGGTAGACGATTTCATGTCCCGTCCGGATAAGGCGCCCAATTTGGCGGACAAATCCTACATTGCCCGGTATCACCGGTGGGATTTCCTGGACTGGTTGGAGCATTCCCATGAAGACGTCACGTTTGTCTTCCACATGGGCGCTCGTACCGACACCACCGAAAAGGACTGGGCCATTTTCGAAGAGCTCAACCTGAATTTTTCCAAACGCCTTTGGGCACTTTGCGCCCGGCATTTTATCCCTCTGGTGTACGCCAGCAGTGCAGCTACTTACGGAGGGGGAGAGCTGGGGTACGACGACCGGCACGACATCGTCAAACAACTGAAGCCGTTAAATCCGTATGGGGTTTCGAAAAATGAATTCGACAAATGGGCGCTGGAAGCGGGAACTGCACCGCCGTTCTGGGCCGGGTTGAAGTTTTTCAACGTGTACGGGCCCAATGAGAATCACAAAGGGCGAATGGCGTCGGTGGTGTGGCACACGGTGCGGCAGATCCGCGAAACGGGCAAGATGAAGCTGTTTCGCTCCCACCGGCCGGACATTGCCGATGGGCATCAACGGCGCGATTTTATTTATGTAAAAGACGTCGTGGATATCTGTTATTTCCTCCTGGCTCAAAACGCCCCCAACGGCTTGTACAACGTGGGAACCGGAGAAGCCCGTACTTTCCTTGACCTGGCGCGGGCTACCTTTCACGCGATGGACCTCGAGCCCCGGATCGAATTTATCGATACGCCTGAAGACATTCGCGACACCTACCAGTATTTCACCCAGGCCAATATGCAGAAACTGGTTGGGGCGGGGTATCAAAAGCCGTTCTGGTCGCTGGAAGATGGGGTAGGGGACTATGTGAAAGGGTACCTGCAGAAGTAGTTTTTAGTTTTTAATTCTTAATTTTTAGTTATGAAAGAGATCAATTAAAAACTAAAAATTAAACACTCAAAACTATTTCTTTATCCTATTCAAGTCTGCAAAATAGATCAGGTACCACTCGTCGCCCAGCCGGGCGAAGCGGCGCATCATTCCCGTTTGGCCGTTCCGGTGGATGATCTTTTCCACAACGATATCTTTGGAGATGGGGATAAGCTCCCGGCGGTAATCACTGGTTTCGTAGTCGACCGGACGATGGAGTTTCCAGTCTTCGGCTTGCCAGCGAAAATCTCCGTTGGCGATGGTAGCGCTATCGGCGTTGGCGGGAAGGCCTTCAAGAGGGAAGAGGATATGGTCCATCTGGTAGGCGCTATCGAGGTGAAAGCTTTGGTAAAAGCTGTAAAAATCGCCCAGGTCGGCGGCCGGTTCGCCGGGGGGCGGCGGCTCGTGCGATGTGTCGGAAGGGCTGCAGGCCGTGAGAAGGGCTGCGGCGGAGAGGATTATGAGGATCAGATAGCGCATTTCAGTAGTTTTTGAAAAAAGACCTTATGCCGGTTTAATCCGGGCTGCAACCCGTTCGGCCAATTCGAACACCGTGCTGGAAGCCAGTCGTTCCCGGATCAGGGTTTGGCCGCTGTCGGGTGCATGGCAGACCCAGACCTGATAATTGCCCATGCGGTCGCGTTCACAGAAAACGCCCAAAGGCTCCCGGAGGTTGCCCCCCAGTATGCGGAGGACTTTCCGCTCTACATTGGTCAGTGCGGAGGTTTCCGGATGGTGCAAGGGTTTTAGCGATCTCCGCATCGGCAGGTCATCAGCGCAGGTTTGGAAAACGATGGCGCCCGAACCGGGCGGCGGGCAGACTTCGCGCGGATTCAACGGTACGGAAATCAACTGAAGTATCGGATCGGACGGGTATTTTGCTTCAAAAGGCCCGAGAACAATGGCATCGGCATGCTCTATTCGGGGAGTTAATTCGAGGTCGGGGCGGAAATCGAGTAATTGGGCGGAGAAGGTCGGGTGCGGTGCGTAGACTTTCGCGTTATCCTTCAATTGGAAAAGAGCGGTGGCCTGGTGAGCACCGGGTCGGATCAATAAGGTGGAGACGGGTTCTTCCCGTGGAAGCAGGGCTGAATAGGCGATCCCATCCGGCGGCACAACGGGGCAGAGGTGCAGGGGATGTGCGACGGCATCGAGATCGCCCCGCAACAGGGAGGGATGCAATTGGTCGAAAGCGGAGGAATGGATCTCGACATTCGGTAGCTGCCCTTTAAGAGGCAGGATTAACGCCTCCAACCAGGCAGCGCTCCAAAGTTGCTCGTCGATACCGATCCGGATTCTTGATTCCAAAGGGATATTATTTTCTTTTCGAATGCAAATATAAAAGGCATCCATTAAAAACACGGCGACCAAAGGGCTCCGTATTTTAAATCTGATTATAGGACTTACGCACATGCCTGAAAAAAAACTTTAAAAATGACTATTTCGGCGCTTGCAAGCGCCGAAATAGTCATTTTTAAAAGCAAAGTCGCCGCCGCAGGCGGCGACTTTGCTTTTAAAAATCTTTGAATACGCGTTATGCGTAACTCCTGTAATTATTCCAAATTGTTCTACCTTTGCCCCCATGCAGTTTACAGCTTCCCAAATAGCACAAATGGTAGGAGGCGTTGTGGACGGAGATCCCGACGTGCTCATCAACCGTCCGGCCAAGATCGAGGAAGGGGGCGAAGGCGCAATCACTTTTCTGGCCAACCCTATGTATGAACCGTACATTTACACGACGAACGTATCTGCGGTTTTGGTGAGTCATGATTTTGTGCCGGAGAAGCCGGTGCAGGCCACGCTGATCCGGGTCGAAAACGTCTATGCTGCCGTGGCCGGTCTGCTGAAAGAGTACGGTAAGCAAAGTCCGGTAAACGGGGAAAACGGGATCTCTTCCCTGGCATTTATCCATCCGGAAGCCAGGGTGGAAGAAGGCGTCAGCATCGGCCCGTTTTCGGTGATCGAAAAGGGCGTTCACTTGCAAAAAGGCGTGCGCATCCTTTCCCATGTCTATATCGGTCATGATGCGGTAGTAGGTGAGGAGAGCCTTATCTATCCGGGCGTAAAAATCTACCATCAGTCCAGGATCGGCAAGCGGTGCATCATCCATGCCAACGCTGTGATCGGGAGCGATGGGTTCGGATTCGCGCAAGAGAACGGCGCTTATCAGAAGATCGCCCAGGTGGGTAATGTGATCCTGGAAGACGATGTCGACATCGGAGCCAATTCGGTGGTTGACCGGGCCACGATGGGTTCGACCATCCTGCGTCGCGGGGTCAAGATCGACAACCTGGTGCAGATTGCGCACAACGTGGAGATCGGGGCGCACACGGCCATTGCCGCCCAGGCGGGGATAGCCGGCAGCACCAAGGTAGGTGAGAATGTACAGATCGGAGGGCAAGCCGGGTTTATAGGGCATATTCAGATTGCCGACGGAGTAAAAGTACAGGCGCAAAGCGGAGTGCTGGGCAGTGTAAAAGAAAAAGGCAGCATGATCGGAGGAGCGCCCGCGATCAATTACCGGGAATACCTCAAATCCTTTGCGGTGTTCAAGAAATTGCCCCAATTGGAAAGACGGCTTCAAATGCTGGAACGTTGGATACAACAGACCGATGAGCCCTGATGGGAGACTTTGGAACAGGGGGGTGCGGGTGAAGCCCGCACCCCCCTGTGTAAATAAAATTTATCTTTGCACAAAAAGGTTATGGCGAATCAGCATACCATTCAACAGCCGGTAAGCCTCAAGGGGATAGGATTGCACACGGGACAGCCGGTATCTGTCACCTTTCAACCCGCACCCGAAGATCACGGTATCCGTTTTCAACGGGTTGATCTTCCCGAACGGCCGGTAATTAAAGCCGATCTGGGGATGGTCATGTCGACCAACCGGGGCACTACGCTCAGCTATGAGGGGGTGGCGGTTAGTACGGTGGAGCACCTATTATCCGCACTTCTCGGATTGGAGATCGATAACGTTTTGATCGAAATTGACGGGTCGGAAGTTCCCATCATGGACGGGAGCGCCCGTTTTTTTGTGGAAGCCCTGCAAAAAGCGGGGAAAATGCCCCAGCAGACAGAGCGGGAAATACTCGAAATTTTGGAACCCATTTCCTATTTGGACCCCGAATCGGGTTCGGAATTGATGGCTCTTCCCGCCGAGGAATTCCAGGTGACCACGCTGATCGATTTCAATTCCCCCATTTTGGGGCCCCAATACGCCTCCCTCCAAAACATCAAGGATTACCCCACTCAGATCGCGCCCTGCCGGACCTTCGTTTTTTTGCACGAACTGGAAATGCTGGCGCAGCAAGACCTCATCAAAGGCGGCGATCTGGACAATGCCATTGTCATTGCCGACCGCCTGATGAGCCAGGAAGAGCTCGACCAATTGGCCAAGCGCCTGGGGAAACCTTCCATAAAAGTGGAACGGGAAGGGGTATTGAACACCACCCAACTCCATTTCCAGAACGAACCGGCCCGCCATAAACTGCTCGATGTGCTGGGCGATATCACCCTGGTCGGTGTACCGATCAAGGGGAAGATCGTCGCCACAAAACCCGGGCATAAAGCGAATATCGAGTTTGCCAGGCTGCTGAAAAAATGCCTGCTGGACCAGCGCAAACTCCGCAACATCCCCAAATATGATCCCGATGTGCCGGCAGTGGTCGATATCGGAGGAGTCATGAAACTCCTGCCCCATCGCTATCCCTTCATCATGATCGACAAAGTGATCGAGATCGATGAAAAACACGTGGTAGGCGTCAAGAACGTGACGATCAATGAAGCATTCTTTCAGGGACATTTTCCCGGAAATCCGGTTTTCCCCGGTGTGCTGCAACTGGAAGCCATGGCCCAGGCCGGCGGTGTTTTCGTGCTTTCCCAGCAGGAAGACCCCGGGAATTGGGATACCTATTTCCTCAAGATCGACAATGCCAAATTCAAGAGCATGGTCTTTCCCGGGGACACCTTGCTGCTCCGTTGTGAACTGACCGCGCCGGTCCGTCGTGGTATCGTACAAATGACCTGCACCGCATACGTAGGGAGTAAGATCGTCTCAGAAGCAGACATGACCGCCCAAATTGTCAAACGGGCCAAGGAAGAATAAATTAATTTGTACTGTAACTTAAATAAATTTATAAAGACTGATTGATACTGATTGGGCGGGCCCTGCCCGCCCAATCAGTATTTATAAAGTTATTTTTGTTACACTGTACTTATCCTTAATTGGAAAGTAAAGAAGAAAATGAATTTGAATTTGAACGGACTACGAAACATCCATCCTGACGCAAAAATAGGGGAGAATGTGGTGATCGAACCCTTTGCTACCATCGGAAAAGATGTCGTGATCGGTGATAATACCTGGGTAGGACCCAACGCTTGCATCATGGACGGCGCCCGCATCGGGTCGAATTGCCGGATCTTTCCCGGCGCGGTGGTGGGAGCCATTCCTCAAGATCTGAAGTTCGAAGGAGAAGAATCGACCCTGGAGATCGGAAATAATGTCACGATCCGGGAATACTGCACACTCAACCGGGGTACCAAAGCCAACCACCGCACCCGGATCGGCGACCACTCGCTCCTGATGGCCTACGTGCATATCGCCCACGATTGTGTGGTCGGGGATAACTGTATCCTGGCCAATAATGTCGGTCTGGCCGGACATATCGAAGTAGGCGACTGGGCAGTGCTCGGCGGATTTGTTGCCGTACATCAATTCGTGCAGATCGGCGACCATGTCATGGTGGGCGGCGGCTCCCTGGTCCGAAAAGACGTGCCTCCTTTTATAAAAGCCGCCCGGGAACCGCTTTCCTACGCCGGCGTCAATTCGATCGGCCTGAAACGCCGCGGTTTTACCTCCGATCAGATCAACCGCATTCAGGATATCTATCGGGTGTTGTTTGTCAAAGGGAAAAATACACAGCAAGCGCTGGAAGTGATCGATACCATGGAATCATCCCCGGAGCGGGAAGTGATTACGGAATTCGTGCGCAGTTCGACCCGTGGATTGCTGCGGGGGCTTCGTTCTTCTTCCCGAAAATCCGATACATGACCATCCGCCTTGAAAATGCCGGCAAACGCTACCGGATGGAATGGGTCTTCCGCCGGATGGACTACACCTTTGAAGCCGGTGGGCGCTACGCCGTACTGGGTCCCAACGGTTCGGGAAAATCCACCTTGTTGAAGGTTCTTTCCGGCTTTTTGTCGCCCTCCCGGGGCAAGGTTCATTTTTCGCAAGAAGGCCAAACTATTTCCCACGAATACCTCTATCGATCGGTCAGCCTGGCCGCGCCCTATGTAGAACTCATTGAAGAATTCACCTTGTGGGAAGCCATCCGCTTTCAGGAGCGTTTCAAGCCTTTTCTTCCCGGCTGGAGTAGCGCCGATGTACTCGGCTTGCTTCCTTTTTCGGGGCAGAAAGACAAGCAGATCAAATATTTTTCTTCAGGAATGAAACAGCGGCTCAAATTGGCGCTCGCCCTTTGTTCTGACACCGACCTGGTTTTACTCGACGAGCCCGGCACCAACCTCGATGCCCAGGGACAGGATTGGTATCTCCAACTCGTCGATCAGCTGGCCGGCGACCGGCTTCTCATCGTCGCTTCCAATGTCGAAGCGGATTTCCGGTTTTGCGGTCAACGGCTTGATATCCTTGGCTATAAATGAGAATAATAAAGGAGTTACGCATAACGCGTATTTATTGAATGACTTTTTCGGCGCCGAAAAAGTCATTCAATAACCATTTTATACCCTACCCCCCTTACCGAGTGAAAATACTTCGGCTCTTTGGGGTCTTGCTCAAAATATTTCCGGAAGGAGAGGATAAAATTATCGATCGTCCGCGTGGAGGGATAAATATCGTATCCCCAAACGGACTGGAGGATCTGTTGGCGGGAGACCACCTCGTTTCGGCGTTCGATGAGGAGTTTGAGGAGCATGGCCTCTTTTTTGGTAAGGGTAAAAGGCCCGTTGACGCCCACGGCTTCAAAGGTGGCGAAATTGACCTTGTTGCCGTCGAAGTGAAATTCTTCGGGGAGGTTTTCGGGAGAACGGCTGGTGCGCTGAATGAGTTTATGGATGCGCAGCAGGAGTTCCTCGCGGTTAAAGGGTTTGGTGATGTAATCGTCGGCGCCTTTCCGGAGTCCGGCGACCCGGTCTTCAGCGGCATCTTTGGCTGTCAGGAAAATGATCGGCACTTCGTAATTGGTGAGCCGGATCTGCTCGCACAACTGGAATCCATCGATTTCAGGAAGCATCACGTCAAGCAGCATGAGGTCAAAATGTTGCTCTTTGGAATATTTCAGTGCCCGCCGTCCGTCGCCGACAGCTATTACTTCAAAGCCTTCCAGTTCCAGATTGAACTTGATGACGTCGCGCAGGCTTTCTTCGTCCTCGACCAGGAGTATTCGCATATGCAGATTCTTTTCAACTCTTCAACTCTTCAACTTTTCAACTTTTCAACTCTTCAACTCTTCAACTTTTCAACTCTTCAACTTTATTCTTTAGCTCTATATTAAACACCGTGCCCCGGGGCTGGTTGTCGGTCACCGTAATCCGTCCGCCGTGGGCCCGGATGATCTCCCGGACGATGAACAAGCCCAGTCCGGTACCTTTATTTTTGCGGGTATCTTCGTTGCCCACGCGGTAGAACTTTTCAAAAATACGATTTTTTTCCCGTTCGTCGATCCCGATTCCCTGGTCGGCGATGGCCCAGTAGATCTTTCCGTCTGCCTGGCGGAGGGTTATTTCGATTTCGGGAGGCCCTTCGCTGTATTTCACAGCGTTTTCCAGGAGGTTGAGGAGCACGGAGAGGAGGCCTTCCCGGTCGCCTTGCAGGAGCATGAGCTCTTTTTGCCGGGAGAAGTGAATGGAGGCGTCAGGATGGTTTTCCGAGAATTCGGTCAGTGCTTCCCGGATGAGCTTGACGAGCGGCACGGGCTCGAGCAAGGGGGTGTAAGCGGTTTCCAACCGGGCGGAGAGCAGCAGGTTGTTGACCAGTTGGGTCAGGCGATCCGTTTCGCGAAGGGCCCGCTGGCTGATGTACTGGACCTTGTCGGGAGGGAGTTCTTTTTTCAGCAGGGTTTCCAAAACGAGGCGAATAGAGGCCAGGGGGGATTTGAGCTCGTGGGTGATCGAGAGGAGAAAATTGTGTTGGTGCAGGGCGGCCCGCATTTCCTTTTGGTAGCTCCGGTTGATGAGGGCCATGCTGACCACGAGCGATATGACGAACACCGCCGATTCGCCGATGATCATCCATTCCTGATGGCGATATTTGCTTTCCAGGGAGAGGAAGGTCGGCGTTTGCATTAATTGCGCTTCGCTTTCATAAATACCTTCGGTGATCATACCCATGCGCAGCAGTTCGATCTTGGCGTGGAAAGCATCGTGGTTCTTGATATGCAGGAGCACTGCCCACCAGGTGAAGGCCAGAATGAGGTAGACAATAATAAACAGGGACAGGCCCCGCCACCAAGGGGTAGGCTGGATAGGGCCAGTGTGCCTGGAGCCTTCTTTTCGGATAATTGAAAGGGGGCGCATGTTGCAAAGGTAAGGGATAAAGTAATGAGCAAAAAGGAAAAAAGTATCCCCGCCAATCAGGAGGAAAACAGCGTTTTCGGCGGAATGCTCGTTTGAATAGAGGTTTGGCGTTTTTGGCCTTCGCCATAAATTCCAAATAATGTTTTTTGCCTTCCTTTCTACGAGGTGATTATCAGGCGAGTACGAAGGGAATGCGCAATTTTAAAGGGATTTTAAGACGACGGAATGTTAAGAATAGGTTAAGAAGTGAATTTATTATCCTAAATTAGCCCACTGGAAGAACACATTATTATTCAATAATCAAATCGGATTAGCATGAAAAAACTCTCACTCGTTTTAGGTTTGGTGCTGTTTTCTATCGGCGCCATGCTAGCGCAAAGGACTGTGACTGGTAAAGTCACGGACCAGAATGGTGAGGCCCTTATCGGCGCCAGTATTCTGGTGAAAGGGACAAATAGCGGGACCGTTACTGACATTGACGGTTCGTACTCGGTTCGGGTACCTGAAGGCGCAAACGTCCTCGTATTTAGTTACACTGGTTTTGAAACGGTAGAGATCACCTTGGGTGCATCAAATGTAGTAGATGTATCCATGGCTGAAGGGGTTACCCTGGAAACGGCAGTGGTTACTGCTTTGGGTATCACCCGGGAAGAGCGATCTTTGGGATACTCGGTGGATGAAGTTAGCGGGGCGGACCTCACCAATGTGCGGGACGCCAACGTGGTTAACTTCCTGGCCGGCCGTGCTGCAGGGGTGACCGTTGTCGGTAGCTCCGGCAACCTGGGGGGATCCTCCCGGGTAACCATTCGCGGTATCAAGTCGATCAGTGGCAACAACCAGCCTTTGTTCGTGGTTGACGGGGTCCCGATGGACAACTCCAACTTTACCACAGCCAATCAAGCACGCGGTGGTGGCGGATATGACTACGGAAACGCCATCCAGGACTTGAACCCGGAAGATATTGAGAATATCAGCGTACTGAAGGGACAGGCTGCCGCCGCTCTCTACGGCTCGCGCGGCGCCAACGGTGTGATCATGGTCACGACCAAAAAAGGTACCACGCGCAAGGGTGTAGGCGTATCTTTCAATACCAGCCTTACATTCGACAAAGTGGCGTTTGGTCCTGAATATCAAAATGAATATGGAGGAGGTGTAGACTTGCGTCCGTTCGGTTTTTCCGATGGGTCGGGTTATTACGACATCCCCTACGTTCAGTTTAACTCAGCCGGCGATACGGTGGCCGTTTGGCAATCGTTCGACCTGGTTCCGTTCTACGGGGTAGACGAGAGCTTTGGTACGGCCTTCAACATTAGCACGCAGGATCATTTCAACCACCTGGCCGGCCTGGCTTATGGATCCGGCCAGAGTCGCTACAGCTTCTTTAATGGTTTTGGTACGGCGGAAGATTTCCTCATGTTCCGCGACTGGAACTCCTGGGATGAATGGGATACCGACCACTACGGCATCGCCCGTCGCTGGGAAGCCAACCCGAACAACCCGCTCGAATTCTTTGAAACCGGTACGACCCAAAGCTATAACCTGGCTTTTGAAGGCGGTAATGACCGCGGGACTTTCCGTCTTTCCTTAAACCGGCTCGACCAAAAAGGCTATGTGCCCAACAGCAGTCTGAAGCGGAACACGGTGTCCTTCAACGGAACCTTGAATTTGAGTGAAAAACTCGAAGCATTCGTCGGTGTGAACTACGTAGGCAACACGGTAGTTGGTCGTCCGGGTACCGGATATGACGGTTCTTCCGGCCGCAACGTGTCCCAGATGTTCAACCAGTGGTGGCACCGGGAATTGCGGTTTGATGATATGAAAGCCTACAAGAACCCGGACGGTACCCAGCGTACCTGGAACCGGATCAGCGCGACCAACCCCAATCCGCAATACTGGGACAACCCCTACTGGATCGTTTACGAAAATTACCAAAACGACGGCCGCGACCGGATGTATGGCCATGCGGGGATCACGTATAAGCCCCTTTCCTGGTTGAGCATCACGGGTCGTTTGCTGTCTGACTTCTACTCCGAGCGCCGCGAAGAACGCATTGCCGTCGGTAGTGTCGGGACTTCTTCCTACACGGAAGATACCTATGGCGTCAAGGAAACGAATGCCGACCTCATTATTCGGGCAGAAAAGTATTTCGGGGACAATTTGTCCTTGTCGGCTTTTGTCGGGGGTAACAAGCGTTGGCAGAGTACGGACCGTACCTTCGGTCAAACCGTTGGCGGTTTGAGCGTGCCGGGCCTGTACCGCTTGCAAAACTCGGTTGGACGCCCCTCGATCATCAACACCTTGACGAAGAGGGAGGTCAACTCCCTGTTCGGAGGCGCTTCCTTCGGCTTCAAAAATTACCTGTACCTCGACCTCACCGCACGGAACGACTGGTCTTCGACCCTTCCTACGGCGAACAACAGCTACTTCTATCCTTCGGCATCCCTGGGATTTGTATTTAGCGAATTCTTCTCCTCCAATACATTCTCCTTCGGTAAACTTCGTTTGGCCTGGGGTCAAGTGGGTAACGACACCGATCCATACAACGTCTATGACGTATATCTGGGTTCGACCCGGACCGATAATACGGCAGCCACGAACTTTGGTTCCCTCCCGAGTTATACCGTTCCGAACACCAAGAATAACGCCGAACTGAAGTCTGAGTTGACCACCTCCATTGAAGCCGGTTTGGACCTCCGCTTTTTCAAAGACCGGATTGGACTGGATCTGACCTACTATACGGGCAAGACCACCAACCAGATCATTCCGTTGGGAACCACACCGACCACGGGTTATACCCGTCAATACATCAATGCAGGTGAGATCTCCAATGAAGGTGTTGAAGCATCCTTGGACCTCTCTCCGGTGCGCACCAAAGACTTCAGCTGGAATATCATGTTCAACATTGGTAAGAATACCAACATGATCGTCGACCTGAACGCTGATGACCCGACCTTGACGAACCTGCCGATCATCAACGCTCCGTTTGCAGTTTCCCTGAATGCTTACGAAGGGCAACCTTACGGTACGATCCTTGGCTACGATTACATCTATGATGCCGACGGCAATCGCCTGGTCGATCCGGACGGCTTCTACCTGACGACGCCGACCGTAGTGCCGATTGGCAATGTCCTGCCGGACTTCACGGGAGGTATTACCAATACCTTTACCTACAAAGGCCTGTATCTTTCCGCTTTCATCGATTTCCGCAAGGGTGGCGACATCTTCTCCCTGACGAACCTGTGGGGTAAATACTCAGGTCTGCTGCAGACAACGGTTGAAAACAACATTCGCGAGGATGGTATCATCGTGGACGGCGTTTTTGCCGACCTGGAGAATGGCAGCCCGATCGTGGTTGACGAAGGAGACCCCGATGTGGACGGCGACGAAATTTACAAATCTTCCGGTGTGGCCAATGATGTCGTGATCGATGCACAATCACACTACCTGTTGAACGGAGGATACTTCATCGGCAAAGCTGACGTGTACGACGGAAGTTTTGTGAAGCTTCGCGAAGCCAGCATTGGTTACATGTTCCCGCGCAACTTGTTCAATGACCGGATCCAGGAATTGAGGCTCTCTGTGGTTGGCCGCAACCTGGCCATCCTGCATAAGAATATTCCCAATGTCGACCCGGATGGAGCTATCAGCGCCGGTAATATCCAGGGCCTTGAGGGCGGACAAGGGTTTAGCACGCGTTCCATCGGTATAAACCTGAGCCTGAAGTTCTGACATTTGGTGTAAATGCTTTTTTTCATAATCATTGAAAACTGAACCATGAAAGAATATAAATATTTAGTTCTTGCTCTTTTCATGTTTGGCGCGGTTTCCTGTGGGGATAATTTTGGGGACATTAACGTCGACCCGAACAACCCCAGCGTTGTGCCCGCCGAATATTTGCTCACCAGCGCCCAAAATGCCATGGCAGATGATGTCTGGGATGAATGGATGAACGGCCGTTTCGGCCTGCTGGTTTCCCAGTACTGGTCTCAGAACAACTATACGGATGAAAGCCGCTATACGTTCCGTCAGGGTGTGATCAATAGCTATTGGGGTTACTACTACGACCGTTCGCTTCGCGATCTGGAAGAGGTTAAAAACCTGGTCAAGGCCGGCGACGACTATGCCCTGGGCCTGGCTTCCGCCTACAACAAGGTAGCGGTTGCAGAGATCCTGGAATGCTGGATGTATCAATTCATGACGGATATTTGGGGCCCGCTGCCCTATTCGGAGGCCCTGAAGGGATCCGAGATCCGTACGCCGAAATACGATTCCCAGCAGGAGATCTACCTGTCGCTGGTATCGCGCCTGGAAAAAGCCAAAGCGGACATTGACGAAAGCGCCGGTGGCTTTGGAGATGCAGATGTCATCTATGGCGGCGATATGGGTTTGTGGAAAAAATTCGCCTCTTCCCTCCTCCTGCGCGTGGGGATGCGGATGTCGGATGTTGATGCGGCTACTGCAAAAGCTGTGGTAGAAGGATCGTACGCCGATGCCTTTACCAGCAACGGAGACAACGCTGTTTTCACGTACCTGTCTGAACAACCCAGCAACAACCCCTTGAATCAGGATCGCATCGAGCGGGGGAATGCGGATTTTTGCCTGAGCAATATCCTGGTGGATAAAGCCCTGGGTACCCGCAACGACCCGCGTGTGGAAGCATTTGCCGATCCTGCTGTCAACTCCGGCAATTATGTTGGCCGTCCTTATGGCCAATCTTCTGCTGCGGCAGCCGGTGAGGCTCCGGAAGACTATTCACAACCGAGTGGCGCTATGGCTGTACAGGGTGCAGCTTCCTTTGGCCCTTATGATGTGTTGGCGGCCGAAGCGCCGGTGACGCTGATGAATTATGCCGAAGTATGCTTCATCCTGGCCGAAGCCAAGGAGCGCGGCTGGAATGTTTCCGGTTCGGCTGCCGAATGGTACGATGCCGGTATTACCGCCTCTATGAATGAGTGGGGTATTACGGATGCAGGAGCGATCTCCGACTACCTGGCCCAGGCCAACGTGGATTACAGTTCGGCTCCCGGCGACTGGAAGCAAAAGATCGGCGTTCAAAAGTGGATCGCCCTCTTCATGCAAGGTGTTCAGGGCTGGAGTGAATGGCGCCGCCTTGATTTTGACCTGCTGGAAGCACCGGTGGATGGCGCTACCGGAGATATCGGCAGCAAGTCGGCCCCTGTGCGTCTGACCTATCCGACCAATGAGCAAACGCAAAATGCCGCTAACTACGGCGATGCGGTTGATAACCTGCTCGGCGGCCCCGACAAGCTGTCTACCCGCTTGTGGTGGGATGTCCAGTAACTGACGACCTGCTTCTGTTAAATAAAGAGCCCCGGCCGAAAGCCGGGGCTCTTTATTTATAGGGAAGGAGCTGGGCTCAGCACAGCGTTTTGAGGTCCAAAATCGTTTGGTAATAATGGGTAATCCCGGTTGTTTTGCCAAATTTTTCCTTTATCGACAACCCAAGGCGGTTGATTTTCAATTAGTTGCTGGAATTAGCTCGCGGGTTCAAGGAGGGTGTTAAAGGAATTCGAATTTTGTGTTAAATTTGCTTACGGTAAAACCAATTTTTATTCATAAATCAAATCGGATTAGTATGAAAAAACTCTCACTCGTCTTAGGCTTGGTGCTGTTCTCCATTGGCGCCATGCTTGCGCAGCGGACTGTGACCGGTACGGTCACGGACCAAAAAGGGGAGGCCCTGATCGGCGCCAGCGTGCTGGTTAAAGGGACTACCAGCGGTACCGTTTCCGACATCGATGGCTCGTATTCGGTGAACGTACCCTCCGGCGCAAACGTGCTCGTATTTAGCTACACCGGTTTCGAAACGGTGGAAATTACGTTGGGGGCATCCAACGTGGTGGACGTGACCATGCAGGAAGGGGTAACCCTGGAAACCGCCGTGGTCACCGCCCTGGGTGTAACCAAAGAAGAAAAGTCGATCGGCTATGCGGTCCAGCAGGTTGAGTCGACCGAACTGTTGAAGGCCAACGAAAACAACTTCGTGCAGTCTTTGGCAGGTAAGGTGGCAGGTCTGCAGGTGACCGGATCGACCGGTGCGGCCGGTGGTTCGTCGTTCTTCCTCATCCGGGGTGCGAACACGATCTCCGGTAACAACCAGCCGCTCATCGTCGTTGACGGCGTTCCGATCGACAACTCGCAATTCCGTTCGGGCCCTGTCGGTGGTACAGCTTCGGTGGCATTTTCTAACCGTGCTATCGACATCAACCAAAACGACATTGAGTCGGTAACGGTACTGAAAGGCGCTGCCGCTACAGCCCTGTACGGTAGTTTGGCCGGTAACGGCGCGATCATCATTACGACCAAAAAAGCCAAGAAAGGCGGTCAGAAGGTGAGCGTCGAGTTCGGTTCCAACCTGACCTTCAGTAAGGTGAGCCAATTGCCTGAACTTCAAACCCAATACGCTCAAGGCAATGGTTCGTATTCCGGCCCGGAGACCCGCCAGGCTTTATCCTGGGGTCCGCTGATCGACACCCTACGTTATGTGAACGATAGCTACGTGTATTCTGCAGCCCAGGACCGCAACGGTGACGGGATTTACGACTGGGACAAGAACGGCGCTATCGTCGGAATGAGCAGCCCTTTTGCCAGCAACAATCCGGTGCATGCCTACGACCGTTATGTGTACTGGCAGACAGGTGTGGCTTCGAACAGCAACCTGGCTATTTCGGCATCCAACGAATACTCCAGCATTCGCTTTTCAGCCGGTTATCTGAAAGAAACGGGGATTATTCCGAACAACGACTTTGGCCGGATCAACCTCGGGATCAATGCAGATACCAAATTGGGTGAGAAGGTCAATCTAAGTATTGGTCTTCAGTATATCAATTCCGGGGGTACCCGTATTGAGCAAGGCTCGAACACTTCTGGTGTGATGCTGGGTTTGTTGCGTACCACCCCGACCTTCGACATCACGAATGGTCTGGAATTCGGAGCCGACAACTTTGAGGAAGCTTACACCTTCCCCGATGGCAAGCCTCGCGGATACCGGGGTTTGAACGCCTCCGGTACGGCGACCTATGACAACCCCTACTGGACGGCTTTCAACAACCCGCTCAATGACAAGGTAAACCGCATCATTGGTAACCTTACTTTTAACTACAACCCGACTTCCTGGTTGGCATTCACCTGGCGCCCGGGTCTGGACTATTACTCCGACTTCCGGAAGCAACATTTTGCCATTGGTTCCAACCAGTTCTCTCAGGGTCAAGTGGTAGAAGATCAATACTTCGTGCAGCGCTGGAACAGCGACCTTCTGGCTACGATTACCCCCAACGTGGGTGACAACATCGATCTGTCGCTTTCCGTTGGTCACAACATTCGTCAATTCAAGACCGACCAACTGTATGCACAGGGCGATGCCCTCGTGATCCCGGGTTTCTATGACCTGTCGAACGCCAGCAGCCTGTTTACCTCTGCCAGCAACGCGCTCAACCGCAACCAGGGTTTCTTCGGCGTGGTTGACTTCGGCTACAACAACTGGTTATACGTCAACGGTTCGCTCCGTATGGAGAACGACCTTTCGCTGCCGCCTGAAAACAATCCCTACATGTACTACTCTATTGGTGGTAGCGTGGTATTGTCGGAAGCGCTCAACATGAGCAGCGATGCATTGAGCTTTGCCAAACTCCGCGGATCCTTCGGTCGGGTCGGTCTTGGTACCACTGCCTATTCTACAGATACCTACTTCGTAGGTGGTGGTGTAGCTGACGGTTGGACCAACGGTCTCCTCTTCCCGTACAAAGGCCTCGCCGGATTCACTCTCAGCGACGTATTGGGCAACCCGGGCCTCAAGCCCGAGATCCGCGACTCCTGGGAAGCCGGTGCCGACCTGCGTTTCTTCCGCAACCGCTTGGGTCTGGACTTCACGTACTACAGCTCCACTTCCAAGGACATTATCCTGGCTGTACCGGTTACCGCTTCCAGTGGTTATGGCAACTTTATCCAAAACTCCGCCGTTCTGGAGAACAAGGGTATAGAACTGGTATTGAATGCTACTCCGGTCCGCACCAAGGACTTCAGCTGGGATATGTTGGTCAACTTCACGCGCAACCGCAACAGTGTGGTTGAACTGGCCGAAGGCGTAGACCAGGTATTCCTGGGCGGCTTCACCGGTGCATCGACCCGTGCTGTGGTAGGTGTTCCTTACGGCACCATCTTTGGCTATGGTTTTTACAAGGATGCAAGCGGCGCTCGTGTGATCGGCGAAGACGGTTTCCCGATCCTCGACCCGAATGAAAAGCCTTTTGAATCCGCTATGCCGAACTTTACGGTTGGCTTCCGCAATACCTTTTCCTTCAAAGGCTTTAGCCTGTCGGCCCTGCTCGACATCAAGGACGGTGGCTATGTTTGGAATGGTACGAAAGGCGCTTTGTACTATATCGGTACACACAAAGAGGCTGCCGACAAGCGCAATACCATGTACACCTTCCCCGGTAACGTAGTAGAAACCGATGCGGAAGGGAACATCGTATTTGATCCCGATGGCCTTCCCGTCACGAAAGGCAGCAATACCCAGGAAGTCCTGTTGGATGCAAACTGGCTGGCATTTGGTAATGCCAATGGCTTTTTCGGAGACAACACCGAAGACTTCGTAGAAGAGGCCAGCTGGGTTCGTCTTCGCGACATTTCGCTGAGCTACTCGTTGCCGAAGAGCCTGATCGACGGCGCGAAAATGTCGTATCTGACGATCACGCTGACCGGTAGGAACCTGTTCCTGAGCACCCCGTACACGGGTATCGATCCGGAAACCAACCTCTTCGGCTCCTCCAACGCCCAGGGTTTGGATTATTTCAACATGCCGGGTACGAAGAGCTACATGGTCGGTGTGCAGGTAGGTTTCTAATCATTCCATTACCAAACTCAAAAGACAATTTTCTATGAAAAATATTTTTAAGATTTTTGCAGTCTCTCTGGCCCTCGTAGCGGGGAGCTGTAATTTCATTGATCCGGAGTTGAACGTCGACCCGAACAACCCGCTCGACGTTTCAATGAACCTCCTCCTGCCCCAGACCGAAACCTCCATTGCTTATGTTCTGGGCGGCGACCTCAACCGTTATACTTCCATGTGGACGCAGCACCATTCAGGAGTAGAGCGCCAGTCTGCAAGTTATGAGGTCTACCAGGTGAAAGAGAACGACGTCAACAATGCCTGGGGAAACATCTATGCAGGCGCCCTCCAGGACCTGAAGATCATCATGGCCAAGGCGACGGAAACGGAGTCTCCTCACTATCGCGGTGTAGCCCGTGTGTTAACCGCTTTCATGGTGGGTAACGTGGTTGACCTTTGGAATGATATTCCGTACTCCGACGCACTGAAAGGCGCCGAACAACTGAAGCCTACCTACGATTCCGGCTCCAGTGTATACGATCAGATCCAGGCCATGTTACGCGATGCAAAAGTTGACCTGGGGACTGCTGCTTCCAGCTTTACACCAGGCAGCGATGACCTGGTCTATGGCGGCGACCTGGATAAGTGGATTGCACTGGCCAACACCCTGTTGGCCCGTAACTACCTCCACGTGGGCGACTACTCCAGCGCTTTGAATGCCATCAACGACGGCGCCATCGCCGACAACGGCGGCAACGCCATGGTTGACTTCGGGAACGGCCCGACCGAACAGAACCCCTGGTATCAGTTTGAAGACCAGCGTGGTGACGTGGTCATGGGCAAATTCTTCATCGACTTGTTGGTTTCCATAAACGACCCGCGTTTGCCCTACTTCGCAACTAAAGATCAGGCCGGAGGGTACAGCGGCGCTGCAGCAGGGGTGCCGAACACCACGGTTTCCCGTTTCGGTCCGTACTACGGCTCTGCCGATTCCCCGGTGCCTTTCGCAACCTATGCCGAGACCAAGTTTATCGAAGCTGAAGCTGCATTCCCGACCAATAAGTCTGCTGCAGCCGATGCCTACAACGCAGGTATCGCAGCCAGCCTCGATCAGCTCGGCATCGATGATGCAGCCTTCCTGGCTCAGGAAGCTGCCGATCAGAACAGCATCACACTGGAGAAGATCATGACGCACAAATACATCGCCTGCTACACCACGCTGGAGACGTTCACCGACTGGCGCCGCACCGGTATCCCGGCCCTTCAACCGGCAGCAGGTACCACTCAGATCGCCCGCCGTTTCCCGTATCCGGGCGACGAGCGTCTGTACAACAACGCCAACTGGTCGCCGTATTCTTCCGTAACGGTGTTCGACAAAGTATTCTGGGATAATTGATCAGAAGGCGCTGCCTTTCTGTTCTTATCTACAAAAAAGCGGGGCTGCAGGAATTTTCCTGTAGCCCCGTTTTTTTGAGCTGAACTCACCTTGGGATCATCCGTTCCACTTAATGGTATAACCGGTAGAACCCGATTTCTCCTTGGGTTTGGAGGAGGGCGTCACGGTGTAGGTGATGGTGGACACCTGGGTCTTTGGTTTGGGCTTTGCCTTGGGCAGCCGGAAATGGATATGGATATCCTTGTGAAAGCGGACCCGCATTTTGTAGTTTTTCGGCACTTCGAACTGGAACAGGAAGACCAGCCGGACGGCTTCCTCATCGCAGCCGTGGCCGATGCCGGCGATGACCTTGGCGTCGACGACCTTTCCCCGGTGGTCGATGGCATACTTGACCACGACGGTCCCTTCCACTTTTTGCTTCAGGGCGTCTTCCGGATACTTCAGGTTATCCTTGATGAGTTTACGCATGGCGGCCATACCGCCGGGATATTGCGGCTTATGAATGAAATGCTTGTCCTTTTTCTCTTTCTGCATAAGGTAGTGCGGTATAATTTTTTGCTAATTTAGAAAGAATGCTTTACCTTTGCATTCCAAAATTAGACAAACTAAATTTTCATTCACAAAGCGTATCTGTTTATGCTGATCATCGATGTAAAAGAGAGCGAATCGATTGAAAGAGCGCTGAAGAAATACAAGCGCAAATTTGAGCGGGCAGGCATTCTGAAAGAACTGCGCCGCCGCAAGCATTTTACCAAACCTTCCATAGAGCGGAGGCACGAGGTGTTGAAGGCGGTGTACAAGCAAAAAATGTACGGCGATCAGCAACAAGGTTAAGTTTCCGGTCTTACCATAAGACATAAATGGGGTATGGGTTGAGGCTCATGCCCCATTTTTTTAAAATAAATCAGTTGCTTTTTTTCCCGGATAATCGTACCTTAAGGGTGTTGAACTACTAGGATGATTCGAGGACACGAGCAGCAAGCATTTACGGACTACCTGATCTACGAAAAGCGGTTTTCTCCGCATACGGTGCGAGCATATCAAAGCGATACGGATCAATTTTTGATCTACGCGCAAGATAGTTATGGCCTTACTTCCGTGCAGGAGGTAGGGCCATTGCATATCCGGGCCTGGATGGTCCAGTTGCTGGACCAGGGGCTATCTACCCGGGCGATCAACCGGAAATTATCCTGCCTGAAGACATTTTTTCGTTTTTTATTGAAGCGGAATTGGGTTGAAAAAAATCCGATGTTAAAGATCGTGGCGCCAAAAACAGGTAAAGCCCTTCCCGTGTTTGTCAGAGAAGAGCGGTTGGCACAGCTCTTGGATGAAGTGGTTTTTGAGCCCGGATTCCGGGGCAGGCGCGACCGGCTTATGCTTGAATTGTTATACCTGACAGGGTTGCGCCGGTCGGAGTTGATCGACCTGCGACCCGAGTCGTTCGACTTCCACAGGATGCAATTGAAGGTGAAAGGAAAAGGCGGGAAAGAGCGGATCATTCCAATTCTTCCGGAGCTCGTCGGGCAGGTGCGTGCCTATCTGCAGCTGCGAAGGGAGGAATTCGAAGCATTGCCTCCCGAATTGTTGCTGACGGACAAGGGGGCGCCGATGTATCCCAAATTCGTCTATAATATTGTCAAGCGATACCTCTCCATCGTGACGACGGAGGAGAAGCGGAGTCCGCACGTTTTGCGCCATTCGTTTGCCACGCATTTGTCGAATAAAGGAGCCGATATCAACGCGATCAAGGAATTGCTGGGTCATTCGAGCCTGGCCGCCACACAGATCTACACGCACAATGCCATTGAAAAGTTAAAAGAAGTATATAAGCTGGCCCATCCCAAGGGAAAGACCGGAGGATGACCAGCTGCGAATCTTGTTTCACCTTAATTTGGTACCTATGAAGATACACACCGAATCGGTCCAGTTCAAAGCTGACAGCAAGCTACTGGAATTCATTGAGAAGAAGCTCAAGAAGCTCGACACCTTTTTCGACCGCATTATTGAGGTCAATGTGATCTTGCGGTTGGAGAATGCCGGGCAGGTCAAGGACAAGGTTGCAGAAGTCAAGGTTCACGTGCCGGGAGAGACATTGTTTGCCAAGGAGGTGCACAAGACCTTCGAGGGGGCAGTGGAGGGCGTTGCCGACACGATGAAGCGGCAGCTTCAAAAGTATAAAGAGAGGCATTTTGAAGTGAAATAAGAATCTTTAATTAAAAATCAGAAGCTGTTGCCGCGGGGCGGCAACAGCTTCTTTGTTGCAAGCCTTTTCAGTGGCAAAAGATTTTAAAAGATTTTTTTGCTTTTGTTCAAAAAGGTATATCTTTGCATCCGCTTGCGAGAAAAGTCTCCAGGTAATTTTGCATAAATCAGCAGGAAACACGTGGTCCCGCCAGCATAGCTCAGTTGGTAGAGCAGCTGATTTGTAATCAGCTGGTCGGGGGTTCGAGTCCCTCTGCTGGCTCAGAAATTTGAAACGATCGGGGGTGCGCCGGAGTGGGAGAGCCGGGCCAGACTGTAAATCTGGTGTCTCTGACTGAATAGGTTCGAATCCTATCACCCCCACATTGCCTCGCCGTAGCTTTAGCGAAGGCGGGCATTCCGCCTTTGAGCTAAAGCTTTGGCGGGATAAAAGCGGGCGTAGCTCAGTTGGTAGAGCATCAGCCTTCCAAGCTGAGGGTCGCGGGTTCGAGTCTCGTCGCCCGCTCCGAAAAAGGCATTTCGGATGTTGGACATCCGGAATGTCTTTGTATTTAGCCATCGTAGCTCAGGGGTAGAGCACTTCCATGGTAAGGAAGGGGTCGTGGGTTCAATTCCCACCGTTGGCTCAGGTCAGAGGTCCTCGCGGGCCCGATTTTGTTAAAATTGCAGGAGGCAAAAGAATTCCGTTGGGATTCCGGCGTTGCCTGGCGGACCAAATAAATTTCTTCATTAAATTATAAAAAAATTCATCACCGATGGCTAAGGAAACTTTTGACAGGTCGAAGCCACACGTTAACATCGGTACGATCGGCCACGTTGACCATGGTAAGACCACTTTGACAGCTGCTATCACTTCTGTTCTTTCCAGTGACGGCTTGGCTAAAGCTACCTCTTATGACTCTATTGACGCTGCTCCGGAAGAAAAGGAAAGGGGTATCACGATCAATACAGCGCACGTTGAGTACCAGACTGCATCCCGTCACTACGCGCACGTTGACTGCCCGGGCCACGCCGACTATGTGAAGAACATGGTAACGGGCGCCGCTCAGATGGACGGTGCAATCCTTGTGGTAGCTGCTACGGACGGTCCTATGCCTCAAACCCGCGAGCATATCCTGCTTGCGCGCCAGGTCGGTGTTCCCAATATCGTTGTTTTCATGAACAAGGTTGACCTTGTTGACGACGAAGAAATGTTGGAGCTGGTTGAAATGGAAGTTCGCGAACTTCTCAGCCAGTACAAATACGATGGTGACAACGCTGCTGTGATCCGCGGTTCCGCACTGAAAGCGCTGGAAGGCACTCCGGAAGGCATCAAAGCCATCCGCGAACTGATGGACGCCGTTGATACGCAGATCGAAACGCCTGCCCGTCTGACGGACCTGCCGTTCCTGATGCCGATCGAAGACGTATTCACCATCACCGGTCGCGGTACGGTTGCTACCGGCCGTATCGAACGCGGTGTGATCAACGTGAACGATCCGGTTGAGATCATCGGTATGATGAAAGACGGCGAAAAGCCGCTGACCTCTACGGTCACAGGTGTGGAAATGTTCCGCAAACTGCTCGATCGCGGTGAAGCCGGTGACAACGCCGGTCTGCTCCTGCGCGGTATCGACAAGGACGCCATCCGCCGCGGTATGGTGATCTGCAAGCCGGGCTCCGTTAAGCCGCACAAGAAATTCAAGTGTGAGGTTTATGTACTGAGCAAAGAAGAAGGCGGTCGTCACACCCCGTTCTTCAACGGCTACCGCCCGCAGTTCTACTTCCGTACGACGGACGTTACCGGCGACGTTAACCTGCCTGCAGGCGTCGAAATGGTAATGCCCGGCGACAACGTAACGCTGGAAGTTAACCTCCTGAACTCGATCGCCATGGAAAAAGGTCTCCGTTTCGCTATCCGCGAAGGCGGCCGTACGGTTGGCGCCGGTCAGGTTACAGAGATTCTGGCCTAATTCGCCAGATCCGGATACAAGTATAAGCAGGCAGTTCGTCAATCAGGCTGTTGTTGGTTCCCTCATCCGGAACTGCCGACTGCAGATCGGCGAACTGCCGACTCGTTCTATAACTTTTACAAACGGGCATAGCTCAACTGGTAGAGTGACGGTCTCCAAAACCGTAGGCTGGGGGTTCGAGCCCCTCTGCCCGTGCAAATAACCCGGAGAAGATAATTTTCTCCACCTGATTCATTCTGCTATGGAAAGTATCAAATTGTACATCAAGGAAAGCTACAACGAACTGATCAACAAGGTAACCTGGCCTTCCTGGGCAAGCCTGCAGAGCAGCACCATCCTGGTGATCGTTTCCACGCTTATCCTCGCAGCTGTTATCGCTGTAATGGACCTGGCGTCCAAAGGGTTTACCGAATTCATCTATAGAATCAACAGCTAATTTCAATGTCTGAAGAGAAGAAGTGGTACTCCCTAAGGGTTATCAGCGGGAAAGAGCGCAAGATCAAGGAGCGTATAGATTTGGAGGTTAAGCGCAACAACTGGGATGATTTCATTACCCAGGTGCTGGTACCTACTGAAAAGGTTTACAAAATCCGCGGCGGGAAAAAAGTGATCTCCGAAAGGAATATCCTGCCCGGCTATATCCTCATTGAGGCCCTTCCTTCCAAGTTGACCCCTGAAATCGTACAAAGCATCGCCAACGTTCAGAACGTCATTCACTTCCTCGGCAAAGAAACGCCGATCCCGATGCGGGCTTCCGAAGCCAACCGGATGCTGGGCAAGGTTGACGAATCGCTGGATGTGGGCGAATCCCTGATCGAACCCTTCATCGTGGGAGAAACCGTCAAGATCATCGACGGGCCGTTCTCCGAATTTGTAGGGGATATCCAGGAGGTGAACGAAGAGAAGAAAAAACTGAAAGTGATTGTTAAGATATTCGGCCGCGGAACGGAGGTAGAACTCAATTTCATGCAGGTCGAAAAACAAGCTTGATCAACTGGTTTCTTATTTGTTTCAGGCGCCGTTCCATGCGCGTTTTTGCTTCCTGCCGGAAAAGTGAGCGCCGGCCGGGATCAGCTTCCCGAAAACGATTGGAACCAGCCGGTTAAAAAGCAATATCATGGCAAAGGAAATAGATGGTTTTGTAAAACTTCAGGTAAAAGGCGGCCAGGCTAACCCGGCTCCTCCCGTTGGCCCGGCACTGGGTTCCAAGGGCCTGAACATCATGGAATTCTGCAAGCGCTTCAACGCCGATACCCAGGACAAAATGGGGAAGGTGCTGCCGGTGCTGATCACCTATTACAAGGACAAGTCGTTTGACTTTGTCATCAAAACGGCGCCTGCCTCGGCTCAGCTGATGGAAGCGGCCAAGATCAAGAAAGGTTCCGGGCAGTCCAACCGCAACAAGGTCGGCTCCGTTACCTGGGATCAGGTGAAAGCCATTGCGGAAGACAAAATGCCCGACCTGAACTGCTTCACGATCGAATCGGCCATGAAAATGGTGGCAGGCACGGCCCGCAGTCTGGGCGTCACGGTTACCGGTACGCCGCCCTGGGCTGAATAAGCTGCAAATTAATTACTCATAAGCGGCCGGCCGATGGGCAGCCGCAGCAGGGAGTCCCGGGTACCAAGCCGGGGCGTTATTCACCTCAAAATTTTGAAAATGTCAAGCAAACTAGGTAAAAAAAGAAAAGCGGCCAACAGCAAGGTGGAAGGCAGCAAGCTCTACACCCTGGAGGACGCAATGGCGTTGGTCAAGCAGGTCAACACCACCAAGTTCGACGCTTCTGTCGACCTGCACGTTCGCCTCGGCATCGACCCGCGTAAAGCGGATCAGGCCCTGCGCGGCTCGGTA
>JACJYD010000006.1 GCA_020636275.1 Lewinellaceae bacterium
ACCGGCCGGGCGAAAAATAATGGTTCAAGCATGGGAAGAGCGGCTTCAGCAAACCATCCATCATCGAAAACTGGATAGAAAAGTCAGTTACCGGCATCTGCTCAGGCTTGATTGCTACAAACTGGCAAAATACCTGCTAGGGATGGAACCCGTTTTCGAACCCTTCACAATTTGGTGGTAATGTATGTGATAGCAGTATATGATGTAGCTGCCGAACGGACCCCTAAAATGTTAAAACTATGCAGACGTTACTTGCATTGGATCCAGAATTCGGTGTTCGAAGGCGAACTTAGCGAGCTACAAATCAAAGAATTAGAACTGGACGCCAAAAAGATCATGGATGAATCACACGATAGCCTCATTTTGTTTAAAAGCAGGCACTTTCACTACATGGAAAAACAGCTGGTCGGAAAAAGCCTGAATGATACGGATTCATTTTTGTGATCGTCTACCTCCGGAAATTGGGAGTCGATTCCCCTCGTTCTTTGACATAATAAAACATAAAACACTGATTTTCTGGACATAACCTAATCGTCGACCCCTCAGTAGAAATACTCTACCGGAGGTCGACCCTTGGTTGATCAGAAAATCGTATATTTACCCCCAAGCAGCAGCATGGTAATCAGCAGATTATACATATAAGTGACCGGTCTTTTAATCGCACCTATTGGAATTGAAACAAGGATCCCCGTTA
Source organism: Lewinellaceae bacterium (assembly GCA_020636275.1). Classification (GTDB taxonomy): domain Bacteria; phylum Bacteroidota; class Bacteroidia; order Chitinophagales; family Saprospiraceae; genus JADJTT01. Next base: position 695 of record JACJYD010000006.1, read on the forward strand.
CGGAAGAATGAGCGCCACGCCCCTTTTAATCGCACCTATTGGAATTGAAACGGGAAAGAAGTTTATTGTTTCGGATACCCAAGGCCGCTTTTAATCGCACCTATTGGAATTGAAACCAAAAGGAAAGGCAGAAACAAACAAATTACTACCAGGACTTTTAATCGCACCTATTGGAATTGAAACCATTTTTTTTGTAGTTTAATTTATTATTGTATATTTGCTTTTAATCGCACCTATTGGAATTGAAACGTGTTCATCACAACTATACTTAAGAGTACGACCACCAGCTTTTAATCGCACCTATTGGAATTGAAACTAAACAAGGAAGGGGTTTAACCCCGCTTCCTTTAACTTTTAATCGCACCTATTGGAATTGAAACTTACTATGTTGCGGTTTACTCCGTTGGTGGCTCCTGCTTTTAATCGCACCTATTGGAATTGAAACGAACTTATTGGGCGTGTGTTTCAGACCATGTCTATACTTTTAATCGCACCTATTGGAATTGAAACGATTTCCATTTTCATGGCGTTCCTCCGCTCTTCTGACTTTTAATCGCACCTATTGGAATTGAAACGGTATTATGTGCAGATCAAGGCCCCTTTGTTTGCTCTTTTAATCGCACCCTATTGGAATTGAAACTAGGATAGCCACCGAAAAATGGAACGGCGCCAATGTCTTTTAATCGCACCTATTGGAATTGAAACTTTCAAAGTTGGAATAGATGTCGATCCCAAATACGACTTTTAATCGCACCTATTGGAATTGAAACTAGTTTGGTTGCTGGTGGCGCTGTTCTCCGGATATGCTTTTAATCGCACCTATTGGAATTGAAACTTATCAACGATGCCACGCTGACGCTGGAAAGTGACAGCTTTTAATCGCACCTATTGGAATTGAAACCTGATACTCTTTATCAGCCCAGCTTTAAAAAGTTGTCTTTTAATCGCACCTATTGGAATTGAAACTGGATTTCTTTTCATTCAATAGATCGTAGAATCGTGCTTTTAATCGCACCTATTGGAATTGAAACTTTTATTTGTTTTTCATTTTTATAATAAAATTCAATCTTTTAATCGCACCTATTGGAATTGAAACCAAGCTCCAACGCTCATTTTTTTCATCCTCCAGGTCACTTTTAATCGCACCTATTGGAATTGAAACCAAATTCCTCACCACTATTATCACCATCAATAAGTTCTTTTAATCGCACCTATTGGAATTGAAACATACTAGACATCATCGTAGGGTCCATTACAAACGAATCTTTTAATCGCACCTATTGGAATTGAAACCGTTATTCGGAGTATCGGTATGTGAATGGCCGTGTTGCTTTTAATCGCACCTATTGGAATTGAAACCTAAACGATGGCGATGATAACGGAAATGTTGAGGACTTTTAATCGCACCTATTGGAATTGAAACAATTTAGATTAATGTCGAAAGGTTTGGGTGTTAATTACTTTTAATCGCACCTATTGGAATTGAAACCGGGTAAACCTTTCCAACAATACTTGCAAACTAAGCTTTTAATCGCACCTATTGGAATTGAAACGTCGTTCCTCCCGTATCACCAGATTCGGAGGAAAGCTTTTAATCGCACCTATTGGAATTGAAACCTTATCAGCAAGGCGTTTCTCGGATGTGGACTCGGCTTTTAATCGCACCTATTGGAATTGAAACTAATAAACTCGGACTAACACAGGAAGCATTTGCCACTTTTAATCGCACCTATTGGAATTGAAACCATAATTGACAAGGCCAATCGTAAAGGTCAAAAAGGCTTTTAATCGCACCTATTGGAATTGAAACTTCTTGGTCTTTTCGGTTAAAGCAAGAGGATAAGGTCTTTTAATCGCACCTATTGGAATTGAAACCAAATTCTGGCTCTTTGGCTGATTACCTTGGTTTGCCCTTTTAATCGCACCTATTGGAATTGAAACACCTTTTCGGCGCGCTTCAACTGGGTGGCGACACGCTTTTAATCGCACCTATTGGAATTGAAACGTAGAGCGCCTGGAGGGCTTTTTGACCTCCAATCTGCTTTTAATCGCACCTATTGGAATTGAAACGCGGTAAAACTTCGCACCCTGGGACATCCGGCGACGCTTTTAATCGCACCTATTGGAATTGAAACCAGAAAAAAGGACCCCCGGCGGTAAAACTTCGCACCCTTTTAATCGCACCTATTGGAATTGAAACTTGGTCTTCTAATCTACGGGTCTGGATCGTTAGTTGGCTTTTAATCGCACCTATTGGAATTGAAACGAGGTCTTGAAAATAAGCATCACAAAGCGCAGGATCCTTTTAATCGCACCTATTGGAATTGAAACTCGATGATCAGTTGGTGGGAGCTCATTTTTTCAACTTTTAATCGCACCTATTGGAATTGAAACTTGGTGTCGCTTACGATCACCTCCACGTCCGTAGCGCCTTTTAATCGCACCTATTGGAATTGAAACCGCCTATATCGGCGCCGGTGCGAAACTCGACGGGGCTTTTAATCGCACCTATTGGAATTGAAACTTGGTGTCGCTTACGATCACCTCCACGTCCGTAGCGCCTTTTAATCGCACCTATTGGAATTGAAACCATTCTATTTTTGGAAGGGTATACTCATGAGCGAATCTTTTAATCGCACCTATTGGAATTGAAACAATTTCGTCCTTATTCCGGCGATGCTCGTATACAGCTTTTAATCGCACCTATTGGAATTGAAACCCAATTACATTATCATCACCTTCCACCGCAAAACAACTTTTAATCGCACCTATTGGAATTGAAACTCTTTATCTTTAAACCGATATTTCTCCTCAGCAACTGCTTTTAATCGCACCTATTGGAATTGAAACACTTTTATTTCGATCAGGAATAGGTGCGGATCTGCTTTTAATCGCACCTATTGGAATTGAAACCAAAGAGAGTGCGGGCGTATTCACTCCGGCTCTTTAGATTTTAATCGCACCTATTGGAATTGAAACCAATTCTTTTTCTTCTTCCAAGGTTAAAGACTTATCTTTTAATCGCACCTATTGGAATTGAAACCGGCTTTGTTGTCGTCGTTTCATCATTGGCAAACCCTTTTAATCGCACCTATTGGAATTGAAACCGGAGATAGTGCCCTGCGTAACCCCCAAAAGCCGCCCCTTTTAATCGCACCCATTGGAATTGAAACTAATATTCCAGGACCCCGGCCGCACCTGTTATGTCGCTTTCAATCGCACCTATTGGAATTGAAACGTGTAGGTCAGCCTTCCGGCGCTGTATGTAAAATTTCTTTTAATCGCACCTATTGGAATTGAAACTTTTAAGGGTCCAAACGGAAGGGATCCGGTCTTTATCTTTTAATCGCACCTATTGGAATTGAAACTTATTTGCACACAAAGGATCCGCTTCGGGCTTTTGTCTTTTAATCGCACCTATTGGAATTGAAACTAATTTGTTCGTAGGCGTCTTCGTAAAAGGTATTTCCTTTTAATCGCACCTATTGGAATTGACATCCTTGTAATGGCCCCTTATGTAGTCCTGCCTCCTTACAACAAAAGGAACATCGGGATCACTCGCAGCTTCCTGCCTTTCAAAAATGCAGCCGCCGCAAGTATCCAAAGAAAAAATTACAAAGGCTGAAAAATATTATTCTTAATGAGGTAACTCAACAGGGGAACAAAATATAATCTGAATTGTCAGGTAAAAAGGCTTAACTTCCTGTATTCATTCATTGAAAAAATCATTCCGATATGCGTACGCTTCCCTCCGGCCTTTTCCTGCAGTCCTTCATTGTACGGCTTCACCGTACAACTATGCATAACCTGGTACTCTGTTGCCTCCTCGCATGGGGTTTCATCCACCCGGTTGCGGCACAGATTACCATTACCAATTCGGTTTTTCCGGTGGTGGGCGATACCCTTCATTATCTTTTCGGCAACCAGCCCGGGGCTATTAATCAGATATTCACTCCGCCCGGTGGTGATCAGGTGTGGGATCTGAGCAACCTTCAGCCTGACCAAGCCTGGAACCCGGTCATGCAAGACCCGCAAACGGGTTCGGCTTCCGGTTCCTTCCCCGCAGCATCGGTCCTGTTCAATCCGTTAAACTCCAGTTCCGAGGTTTATGAGCAGGTCACCGGTAATCAGGTTCTTGACCTGGGCTATTTTGGCGAGGACCAGCTGGGCTTGGGCTTGAATTTATTGTTTGTTAAGACGCCAGCACTGGAAGTGTCCTGGGCGCCGGTCAACTTCTTTGACATCAAACAAAGTTCTTCCAATGTATTGACGGGGTTCGCCGCATCGTCGGCTCCTCCAATATTGCTGAATCTTGTCCCGACAGCCGACTCCTTCCGGATCCGGATTACCTACCAACAGATTAGCACCATCGATGCCTGGGGCACACTGGCCATCCCCAACGGCACTTTTGAGGTACTGCGGAAAAAACAAACCCTGTACAAGTCAGCCGCTGTGGATGTAAAGGTGCAGCCTCTCGGGTGGATCGATATTTCGACCATCGGGGGTCAACAGCTCCTCCCTCTGGGGACGGACACGATAACCACCTTTCATTTTCTGAACAATATGTCCAAGGAGGCCATTGCTATTTGCAAACTCAATACTGCACAAAACACGGTAACGGGTGTTCAGTACAAAGACATGCCCCCACCCACCGCCGCGTTTGCACCGGTGTCTAATAAAGCGCTATCCACCTACCCCAATCCGGTTGAAAATGTACTAAACGTGCATCTCGCAACCGGCGAACAGGCAACATATCGATTAAGGCTAATAACGCTGCATGGGAATGCCGTTCTCGAACAAACCATACAGGCATCTGCCAAAGAAAATGACATCTCCATTCCAGTCTATAACTTGCCGCCCGGAATCTACGAATTGCTTATAGAGCAGGATGGAGCGATAATTGGGCGTACCAGGGTGGTTAAGATCTGAAACATGAGTCATCCCGAATTTTGGCAATCGGCAATCGAGCCTAAAACCTTGCTTTTACCATAGGTGTTTTTTTTTTCTTGACAAAAAAAGAACCAAAAAAGTCAAGGCTGACGCTGCTTCGCTAAAAATCAGCTTCCAGCAGGGCACGTGACCCAAGCCGTTCGCGGTGGGCCGCCCGCCAAGGCTTTGGCCACCGAAGCCGCTCACTCGTGGGTCACTCTTCGGCCCTGGCTTCCAGCTGATTTTCTTAACGCTCACCAGCTAAGGCCGAAAAGCTATATTGTTCAGGCATGCAAGACCTCAAAGCGGGAGGCCTGTCCTGCACTGTTCGAACGGAGTGAGTTTGCAGGACTAGCGTTTTTGCGCCTGCACCGTAGCTTTAGCGAAGGTGCATTGCTACTTTTTTGGGGCGATGCCAAAAAAGTAGAGAGTCTTCAGCGAAGACAAGCTGTTTGGTTGAAAAGCAGATTTCGAAAAATTCGGGATGACTCGTGTTTACAATGTTTTTTGTCAAATCACCTGGGACTAATGCAGACTACGCCAACACAGGATGAAAAGGACTACCTGCGCTACGCCGATCGGAGGGCCGAAGGGAAGCGTAAACCCGTACCAGAACATTGCGCTCAGGCCTAGTAGGATCAGCTCAAGTACCGCCCCATCCATCCGGAAATTCCAGACCCAGTATGCCGCAAGAAGTTTGAACGCACTGACGATGATGAACATGATTCCTGCTAAAATGGCCGCTTGAATGCCGAGTTTTCCGAACGGCCCCCCGTCCAGGAGCTTAATTCCCATCCAGGTAGGAAAACTATTGTTTTTATAGGCATAAAACATGGGAGGCAGTATCCCGAAGATCCAACCAAGACTGTCAAATACAATAAGGTAAGTGAGTGCTTTTATCATATTTTCCGGATTTGGTACTCAAATTCGGTCATTTTTAGATTTTTTTCAATTCAAAATATACTAAAAAAAGGGAGTTGACGGCCGGCGACCGTCAATTCAATTGGGTCTAGTGCGGGTGGCGGCCGCACTAGACCCAAACCATTTCGCTTTGGTTATAATATTTTTTTCCTGAAAAAAATTGGATCAGGTAGATGGTAACAGGAAGGGTTCGGCTGGCATCCGAACGTTCAAAGTACTGACGAGCAAGGCACTTAGGTCTGATTTTTGACAGGCTAAGGGAGGTACGGACTTGCTGACATTATTCCACTGAGATGTATTTTTACGAAATCATTTCAACTACAACCTGTTATATAGTCGATCGAACCAAAAATATTTCTATCTTGATAAAGAATAGGTTTTATAATATCCCTTTCAAATACACAATCCCCGGTCTCAAACCATCTTAAAAATCTTTACCCCCAATTCTCGCCTTTTTCATTGGGTTTTCATTTTGTTTTTAATATCCCTTACCCTCCTGTTCAAGCAATTGCCCTTGTAATGACCCTATCCTGACATCATTGATGGGGTTTTTCATCTGGAATCTGGCAACAAAAAAAACGGATTTTTTTCTATTCCAGTCCGCTCTGGAATAGGTCTAATTTTTTTTACCTCAATAAAACCACTTATCATGAAGTACATGACTTTTCGTTATTTTTTAATGGTTGGCTTTCTGCTTTCAATTGGAATGCAAGCCATTAATGCCCAATCGTTTACCAATGGGTTAGTCGAAAATTCAGACGGTTGTAATTGGCCCTGGAATGTCCTGGCCTATAACAGCAGCAACGAAATTTTCGGCTTTTATGAAAAAAACAGCACTTACAAGCTTGTAAAATGGAATGGCAGCAGTTGGGCAGCACAAGGCTCGTTTACAGCCGCCTCCGTAGGAACGGCCGTTGGGCGAGGAGCATCCTGGAATGCTTCCGATGACGTGGACATGGCTATTGACGGCAACAATAACATACATGTTGTCTTCAGAATGGGCGCCATCGGCACTTGTTGCGGTCAAAGAAGAGGTGTCTTTTATGGTAAAAGTACCAACAATGGAAGTACATGGACTTTTTCCGAAATTGAAACCTATGCAGATCCGAATGGATGGAAAAATACGGATGACCCCGCCATTGCCATCGGCCCCAACAACAATCCCCATATAGTTTTTAACTATACGGATTCCAATGACCCAAGGCTTTACTCGGTGCGCTATACGGCATTCAACGGAGCCTCCTGGAGTACAGTGGAGTATGTTTGGTCCCAAACGGGGGCTTCCAATGAAATAAGCTATACGAGCTTGGACATTGACAGCAATAACAAGCCACATGTCGCCTTCCAAAGAGAAACCAACGGTACCGGTTGCGACGGGGGGTTGTGGTATTCCAATAAAGTGGGAGGGAGTTGGTCTTCCCCGGTCGCTGTACAGGCAGGCGCAGGAGACTGCAGCAGTTCACAGTATGCAGGCGCCCATCCAAATCTCCAGGTCGGTAGCAGCAATAAGGTTTATATTGTCTCCTACAATTATCAAAATAAAATCTTCCTTTCTTCAAATGCCAGCGGTTCCTGGGTCAATACCCAGGTTAATGGAAATGTAACCGGTACGGTCGGTTCCCATGCATTCAACATCAATGGGAATGGCGACTATTTTATCAGCTACAATGCCGGCACTGGTTTTAGCAACGGAGATTATAAATATGCCTATAAAGGTGTAAATGATAACTCCTGGACCATCGGAACGTTACATTCAAAAGGAGCTTATTCCAGTTTGGCCAGCACGGCTCGTTCTTCTATTCTGGCTGATAATGGAAACGCCATGGGGCTTTGTGACGCCGTTACCGGCAGCTGTGGGGCCAGTATCAATAGAGAATTGAGATACGCTTCCGGCTCTTTTGCATCCTGCACCGATACAGATGGGGACGGCATATGCGATGATGTGGATCCGGACGACGATAACGACGGCATAAACGACACTGCGGAGATAGCCTGTGGTTCCAACCCACTGAACAGCGCCTCGACCTGCGAGGTATGTGATGGCGTCGACAACGATCTCGACAACAGCATCGATGAAGGCTTTACCGACACGGACAGCGACGGCATCGCCGACTGTGTGGATCCGGACGACGATAACGACGGAGTAGCTGATAACGTTGACAATGCCCCTCTGAATAAATTTGTTTGCCGGGATGCGGACAACGATGGTTGCGATGACTGTTCCAGCGGAACAGATGCACCAAACAACGATGGGCTGGATACCGATAGCGACGGTATCTGTAATACCGGCGATGACGATGATGATAACGACGGCCAATTGGATGTCGATGAAATAGCTTGTGGTTCCGATCCACTGGATGCAGGAAGTTTATCCTTGGACACGGATAGCGACAACAGCCCTGACTGTGTAGATCCCGATGACGATAACGATACCGTACTCGATGAAAACGACAACTGTCCTCTTGTTGCCAATACGGACCAAACCGATGCAGATACTGACGGCGCGGGGGATGCCTGCGACCCCGTATTTAATATTGGCGTCCTTACAGGTAACGTCGTAGTGTATATCCAGAACCTTGGGCTGACAGGCGGATTGACCAATTCCCTCTCCGGGAAACTGGAAGATGCATTAGACAGATATTGTGAAGATAAAGTCAATCAAGCCCTTAATAAGCTGAACGCTTTCATTAACCAGGTGACAGACCTGGAAGCAAATGGAGTACTAACTACCGAGGAAGCAGCTTACCTGATCGCAGCAGCCCAAAGCATAATTACGGCAATCAATGATGGAACCATTGAGTGCCCTCCTGATCCCCAAACTCCTGGACGGGTGAATAATTCGGAGGTGAAAACGGTGGGTCTTTTTCCAAACCCGGCCAGACATGAGGTTTGGGTAGACATGTCTGATTTCAAAGGGAGTTCTGTAGAAATCATTTTGACTGATATCCAAGGTGTTTACGTGCAAAAACAAGTTTTTGATCACGTTTCTAAAGAACCGATGCGTTTGGATTTGAATGGGCTGCCGACCGGATTATATTTAATCCAGGTCCGAGTAGAAAATGAAACCGTTCAAACCGTGAAATTAGCGGTGGTGTCCGAATAGCAAAGGTCCTAGTTAAATGGATGTGAATAAGTGGGTTGCCAGCAGGAGGCTGGCAACCCACTTTTCTTTTAGTATTTGAAGCTGATGGGCAAAAAAAATTGGTCAGACGCATGTGGCGCCTTTTCAGCTCCATCATTCCCTTATGGTCTGGACGGCATCCTTGTAATCGCACTCCCAAAGGAATAAGGTGGAAGGACTAAATATTTGCCGAAAGTCTTACCTTAGAGCGACAACATATTCATTGCATTCAAATGGTGCATACTTTTAGAACCTTCTCCCCTTTTATTTTGGGGGATTCCTGTTCGAATGGTTGTCAAGCCTTCCACTAACTCCACGCACATGCTACAGTCCGACCTGAAAAACAGTCCTACCAAACCTCCCCGGCTCGATCGCATGGACCGAAAAGGCCTGGTGGCGTACTTTCAGCACACCTGGGATCTTTGTGAATTGCTCTTCTCCTCGATCCGGTCCGCGGGAAGCCTGTATGAGCGCCCGGACCCGCTCCGGAATCCGCTGATCTTTTATTTCGGCCACCCGGCTGCCTTTTACATCAACAAATTGCGAATGGCCGGTTTACTGAGCCGGGGCGTGCATGACCAATATGACGAGCTATTGGCCGTGGGCGTCGACCCCGACCGACCCGAACATCTCCATGTTGCCAATTTATGGCCGGATGAAGCCACCGTTCGCACCTACCGGAACACCATTTTTGAGATCGTCATGGAGGTTATTGAATCCGTGGAACTGCCCTCCTCCCCGGTGAATGATCAGCACCCGCTGTGGGCCCTTTTGATGGGATTGGAACACGACCGGATCCACTTTGAGACCTCTTCGGTGTTGATCCGTCAGTTGGGGGTGGAAAAGGTCCGCAGGCCGGAAGGCTGGCACTACGCTCCCACCCTGGGGGCGCCCCCCGAAAACGATTGGATATCTTCGGAAGGAGGTACCGTCCGGCTTGGAAAATCCCGCGAGGATAGCTTGTTTGGCTGGGACAATGAATATGGCCAACTGGAGGTAAAGGTCGAGCCCTTTGCAGCTACCCGGAACCTCATCAGCAATTTGGAGTTTCTGGAATTTGTGGAAGACGGCGGCTATACCAGGCCCGACCTTTGGAGCGATGAAGGTCGGGATTGGAAAACCCGGACCAACACGACTCATCCAAAATTCTGGGTACAGGCCGATGATGGCTATCTGTACCGGGCCATGTTCGATGAAATGACCCTGCCCCTGGATTGGCCGGCTGAAGTCAACGCCCACGAAGCATGGGCCTACTGCCGGTGGAAAGGGGAAAACAGTCGATTGTTGAGTGAATCGGAGTTCCTCCTCCTGACAAGGGAAGGCTTACCCGGCAGCTACGACCCGCTTTTCGCCCGGGAGCACAACCTGGATTTTAAATACGGCTCTGCCACCCCGGTGGGGTTTATGCAGGAAGGCACCAGCGCCTCCGGGTTCAACGACTTGTACGGCAACGTCTGGGATTGGCTGATGGACGATTTCTATCCGCTTCCGGGCTTTCAGCCGCACCCGCTTTACCTCGATTTCTCGGAACCCTACATGGATCCCGAACACAGCATGATGGCAGGAGGCTCCTGGGCAACTACCGGTACCGGCGCCTCCAAGCATTACCGGTTGTGGTTCAGGAGGCATTTCTTCCAACATGCGGGCTTCCGGCTGGCCAGATCAATTTAGGGAACCATGCGACAACACCAGTTATTACTTGCCCGGGCCCGGGCACTCGGGATCGGGATCAAAGAGGTTAGCGATCTCCTGGGTCGCCCCTCCTCCATTCTGACCTTCCGGAACAGGTCGGAGCTGTTCCTCAATGGCGTTCCCGCCAGCCGGACCAACATGAAGGCCCTGCTGTTCTGCGATAACAAGGCGCTGACAAAGACTGCCTTTGCCGACCTCGGCATTCCTTTCCCCCGGAGCCGAACCTTCACATCAGCTGACGATCCTGCGCTTAACGGCTTTCTGCAGGAGGGCCGGAACTACGTCTGCAAGCCCATCGACAATACCAATGGACTTGGGGTCGTGATGCATATCCGGTCGATGGAGATGGTAAAGCGATACTTCGAAACCCATCGGCATATCGGTCCCCGGTTCCTGCTGGAAGAACAGCTGGAGGGGCAGGACCTGCGGTTGCAGATCATTGGCGGACAAATGGCTGCCGCCTGCATTCGCGAACCGGCCTTTGTATTGGGCAACGGCCGGGACACCCTCGCCGAACTGGTCCGTGCCCGGCAAGCCATCATGCACGGGCAGAATCCCGAAAACAAGCTGGAAATCGACGAGCCCAGCAGGGAACTGCTTGCCAGCCAAGGCTTGAGCCTGGAAAGTATTCCCGGCGCCGGACAGAAGGTACAACTGAAATACGTGTGCAATATGGCACAGGGAGGTGTTGCTACGGATGTTACGGATGCCGTACATCCCATCTATGCCGAATGGGCGCGGGCCCTCGTCGATTACCTGGAGACCGATTACATGGGTATTGACTTCATCGTCCCCGATTTCCGGGAAGTGCCCGGTGAGGGCGCCGGGATATTAGAGATCAACGCCCGGGCCGAATGGTTACACCACACCTTTTCCGAAGGCCGCACGCATGATATCCCGGGGCTTTTGCTGCAGGACGCGTTTGAACTGGATGGATGAGTATAGTCATGCAGCCTGCGGCTGATAATCCACAATTCCTTTAGTACGCCCTGGTTAATTTCGACAAACAAACAGTACTGAAAAAGTAGCCACCAATTGTTCCCCAAAAAACGCCGAAAATAATTTCCAAATATTGATTTACTGCATATTGGGAAATATTCATTTCTGGCAAGGTGGCAAAAACGTAGGATAAAAGAGCAAATGTGATGATGAAAAGCAGTGTCTTTATCTTGTATGATTTTCTAAAAGCCAGCAGGAAACCAAAACCCAGAAATAATGGTGTACTGAAAAGAAGGTTGAAAATGGAGGTTGAAACCAGCTGGTAATATGAAGTTGCCAGGTTTTCTTCAGCGGGTTGCATTAAAGAAGTTATCCTTTTGTATGTGGAGGAAATAAAAAAGTGAAGAATATCACCAACAAACAGACCAGTCAAAAACGCGCCCAAAATAATCCAATATTTATCCGACTGGTTTAATAAAAGGTACCTGGTTAAAAAAGCAAATCCACCTAAAAGAATCCCTTTGGCAATATAAGCTGCAAAATTGTTTAAAAACCTGTATAACGTACTTGGGGGAGTATATCGGAAGGATTGGACTATGGAATCAAAATAGTAGCTAAATTTCCAAAAAGTCTTTTTTTGAGCTTCATAACTCCCGGTTAGCTTCGCATGAAACAGAAGGCTGACTTCTCCGGATTCTTTTTCAACTTTCCCTTTCGTTGGTATCACATACCTTCTTTCCCACATGGTGTAGAGGTTATCCAACCTAACTTCTGAATGATAGGTTAGACAAAAATGACTCCTGTTATCTTTAAAGAATAAATGAAGTCCATCGGCAAAAAGCTTTGAATTTGTAGAAGAAGTATTATCAGCGTCAAATTTTTTCAACCAACCCCTCGCATAATCCATATACGATTTATATGTAGATAAAGAATCAAAATCATCTTCAATTGATTCTGATAAATCATGCAAGGGTGAGTTAAAGGGTGAAGAAAAGATGGTCAGTCCAATATCAGTGTGATTTATTTTTGCTCTGTAAACAAGCCAGGGATCCAATATATTCCTGGTTTTTAGTGCATTTTCAGATAAACTTGCTTTAAATTCTCCCAGATCGATCTCAACTCCCATATTCGGCAATAAAGTACGGTTAGGAAGTCCCTTTACTGGATAATTATCACTTATCCCAATACCCAGTCTTTCGGAAATAAAGTAAATTATTGAGTTCAATTCAGAGACAGAAGGAGTTTGCTCATTGACAGGGAGGGATAAATAATTTGCAGTACCTGAGATATAAGGGAAAGAGGATTTCTCATTTGGTGGAAGTAAATTGATTTCAATAATATTTTCAGGAGAAAGTTTATCGGTCAGTTTGTTCTTCTCATATTGACACCAATCGGAATTCGCCCACATTTCATTTGTAAAAAAAATGGCAGCCTCCGATCGATCGATACCGGCATCAATAGCCTCTAAAAAGTCCTTATAATTTTCTAACATGATAAAATGCTCTGCAAACCAAACGGGGTTGCCCGCAGAATACAGGATCTCGGAAATATTACGGACCAGGTTTGAATAATTACTTTTATAACTGATAAAGATCATGCTAGCGGCGTTCTTTCATCCAGGGATGTTTTTCCAAAGTTTCCTCATTTGCTTGTTTTGCCAAACCTCCCGTAATAAGTATCCAGGCAATCAAAGCATAAAATGGCCAGGTTTTATATTCAAAATCGAGGGCAATGAGATAACTTTGAACCAAATAGTAGAATATTGCCCCAAAAACCAGGTATCCGGTTGACCGGTTGTTCACCATCATCCCGAAGCTTGATGCCCCAAAAACAAAGAGCAGGACCCAACCCCAGATTGGAATAGGTGATGCAGGTCTTACCAGGATGTTATAAAGAAATCCTTTTTCCCCGTTTACTGCTTCTTCTTGGTTTTCTATAGAATTTGGCTTTGGATAGCCTTGTTTAAAGTTTCTGTAGTGCCTTACTGCCAAAGCGCTAACTGCAGCCACAAGCAGGATTGAATAAAAGAGTGTCTTCATACGATTTTGAGTATATATACTTGAGAAAAGGTGATTTGACGGCTGCCGGCCGTCAAATCACCTTTTCTCAAGTATGTAATAATTTTGTAGATAAACTTAACCTGGTTGGGAAGCGGCCTCGGCAGATCGCACTATTGTTCCCTCTATTATTATGGTTTTGGGGCAGTAAATGAACCCCGTGACAAAGTTTAGAACCAAGTTCAGAGCTGAAAATCGAGTCTTGATGGTAATTTCTGATACCTCGTTACCATTTTTCCGGTATTTCGACAGCATATTTTTTAAATCCGGTTGTTCTCCCTTCACCAAACCTCCAATCCAGCTGTTGGCCGTAAATTTTTCCTTAAAAGTATCTTCATAGGTAAGCTTAGGATCACTATTTAAAGGAATTGTAACTTCGGTTCTGTAGGTTCCTCCGGTAAAGGCGGCGATAATAATTACGATTATCAATCCAAAAATTGAAGCAAAACAACCCGAGTTTTGGTCTTCCATGATCTTAATTTTTTTGTTATTAACAGGTCGCCCTTATCGGGGCTGTGGCAGCGCGTTACTTCTCTTCAGAAAACCCGCACCTCACGTTAAATATAGTAATTTTACAATTCTTTCCAAAACTTTAAGTAAATATGCATCCTCTGGAATATTCCAAAATGTTATTGGGCACCAAAGCCATAAACAACTACAGACCTCCTCATCAACTCATAGATGAAAAAGAAAAACTGTACTCTGAATTATTTATTATCTTCATGCACTGTGCAGGTTTATACTAAAGAAAAAGTGATTTGACGGCCGGCGGCCGCAATTCTCCCAAACCAATTCGCTTTGAGTATAGGACAAAACAATTTTGATACACATGGGTGAATTAGCATATCAATTGGACTTTCCTTCGGCAATCATCATTCTTTTCTTCGGAAGTCTGTTTTTGCATCACATAATTCTAGGCATCAAAGGAATTACCAAAACCGGCCTGAAGCCATACCTGAAATGGGTTTTGTTTAAAGATATTCGACTTTTTTTAATAATTCTATTTTATGGACTGATCATTTACTTATACCGAAGTGAAGAAATTCAGGATCTCAACATCCCAAATTGGGTGATTTGTTTTGTTTTCTTTTCCCCAATTTATCCGCTGGCCAAAAGTATCAGCCCGCCCCAAATACTTTTACTCCATAAATTCCACCCAAAGAGCTACGAGTTCGGTCGATCCTTAATTAAGTTAGTTCCCCTCGCGAATATAATTTCACTACTCCCGACAAAATTGACTCCGGGAAATGCATTCAAGGAAATTGATGATGCTATGGTTGGGAGGGGAAGCAGGTATGCCGGGAATGATTGGAAAGATATGATTGAAAACTATATGAATTGGGCAGAATTGATAATGTTCGACCTTTCCATCTATGGCGATGGCCTGAACTGGGAAATTGAACATTTATCCTCTAATAATAGACGAAAAACAATTTTCATTGCAAGTTCCCGGGAACAACTTTCAAAAAGGTTGTTCCAAAAAGTAAGCACTCTTTTTCCAGAGGCCACGATATTTCTATACAATCAAAATCCAAAATTTGACCGGGATGCAAGAGTAGGTGGTAATGGACACCCATTAGCAAAGGAGATTTTATCCCGAATTAGCACCCATCGGATGTTGCCCTTAATTTTCCAAAAAAGAAGAAGAAGAAAGATTTTTTCACTTTAAGCCAAGGTTTTTTCTTGAGGTGAGCCCCCTGTTTACCTGTCATTCTTTACATTCTTCATTTCTTTTACCACATCCAATATCTCTTCTGGCTTTATACTCCTGACCCCTTCAGAAAGGATGGATAATCCATTCGCTGCCAGAGCGGGTGCATTACCATTTATATCTGAAATAAAATAGGTTCGACTCAGGCGGTTTTTATTTCCATATATCATTGCCACTTCTTTAACCACAATTTCCTTGTCTGTTCGTGCATCTAAGATGATGGTTGGCAATAAATCAGCGAGATCATCAACAGTTTGACGCCAATGGTAATCGGATTGTGTTCGAAGATTGTCAGTCAGAATAGAGAAACCACCGACCAGATAGCCGGTCCGCCTGTGGTCCAAAAGGGCAACTACCCGTAATGGGAGCACCGAAGAGGAAAATTTACCTAAGACTACTCCTGTTTGTCTTGAGGACTCCCCAAGAAACAAAACGGAAGGAGGCTGATGCCAAAGTAAAAATATTGAAAAAACAAGGATGATACTCATCTCATAGCGATAGGGACTAGGATTTATTGCAACAGGGGAAAGCCAAAATAGTAAACTGAGGATTGCAATGGCAGACAATGTAGCTCCCCTCTTTGATTTCAAAAAAATACTCGTCATCTTCGGAATGGTTCTGATCGATCTCCACCCCGAATAGATCAACGTGTCAACCCACATAAAAGGTAGTATTCCACCAAATAAAGTTCCAATAAAAAAAAGTTTCTCCCTTTGCTCAAAAGGTTCGATCCATTCAAATAGGATCGCGGGAACCAATAAAAATAAAAGGCCAATATACAATTTATAAAACATCAATTTATTATAGATCTTTTAATGGCTGTATGGAAATAATTTCATCCTCATCCAACCAATTTAAATTATTTTTTTCTACTGACCAATGATCCGGGTCTTTTTGAGTAAAGCCACATTTTTCCAACCACCATAATGCTTCCCGTAAACTCCAAAATGGGAGGGCTATTCGTGGTTTAATAAAATCATGATATTTCATTACGTTGAGCTCTACAAGAAAAAAACCGGAATTTGAAGACGGAATTTGAATATTTGAAAGCTGTTTCTGGTTATCCGGCGGCAAAATTTTCTCAAGGCTTCTCGCAACATAGTATAATCTGAGGGCAAGAAAAGCATTCCCCAAAGCAAGAACCAAAGCAAATAAATGGGCCTGAAAATACAATGCAACCAATACTCCACCTACAATCAAAACTCCCATGAATTTTGCTCCCTTAATACGACCAAGTAACGCCAAAGCTTCTTCTTCTGCATGGTCATACTCCTCCTCCCCGGAATCTCCCCTTCGCCAAAATTCTTTATACATGCGTCTTCTGCTCTTAACCATTCTTCGTGCAGCATGAATACCAATCACTCTAGCTATCACTCCAAGAATAACTACCCCCAATACAAGCAACAGATATTGCTGATTACTTAACCAGCCGTTTCGATCAAGGCTTGCAGCGGAAAAAAGGATTACACCCACCGCTATCCAATAAATTATCTTTTCATTCATTTCCAGCAAATAAATAAAATTACAAAATGCTCATCCCTTTTAATCTCCATTCATTCCTCCCCAAAAAGAATATCCCGGAATTTATTGTAGAGAAACGAAATAACCAGCAGCAAAGCACCCAGAATAACCAACACCACCGTCTTGGAAAGGGTGCTCAGATCCGCCAGGTCAATCAGCGTAACTTTGACGAGGGTAATGGCGATCAGTACAATTGCCGCGATACGCAGGTGTTTCCGGGAGCGGCGGATGCCCGTCACGATCAGCATCAGGGCATAGACGCCCCACAAAATACTCAGCACCCCCTGGAAAGAATCAAATATATTCAGCACCTTCATCCAGCAATACAACTCCACACTAGCTACCGACAAAAGAACGATATGTAGCAACAGGTTGAAAGGTACGCCCAATTTCACTTCGACGAAAGATTGCCGTTGGTAACGGTAGGTTGTCCACAGTACCCCTCCAACGAAAAAATAGGTCACATACCGGATCAGCAAATGCCAGATTCCGCTGATATGACCCTCCGGCGGGCTCAGGTAGGTCGCATTCAAAGCAATTAACTGGCCCAGCGTCATGACCAGAAAAGTCAGCAGGAATAACACATTCAATCCCAGGTTAATCATGCCCAGCGTCTGATTTCGCAACCGGTGAATATTCACCAGCGACAGGGCCATCAGGAAGAACAGGCTGTAATTGACGATCCAGATCTCCCTGAAAAGAGCAAGGTCATTTCCTGCCGATGACAAATCCCCTTTTTGATCAAAGTAATGTGCTATTTCCAATTGGAACCCCAAATAAAGGATCAAAATAAAGATCCCAGGCAGGCTGTAATCCAAAAGCTGCCTTGCCAAACTGTCTTTCTTAAAAGGAGATTCGTATCGTAGGTTGCGGTCGATCCACATTGAAAAGCCAAAACAACCGGCCGTCCAAAGGGAGGTCAGCAAATAAATATTGAAGACCGGGTGGATCTCCGGCTCGCCTTCATATAAGTATACACCCCAGTCATCCAATAAGCTGAAAAACGCCAGGGCAAATAGCACATAAGAGAGCATTTCGAAAGCCGGTGTTTTCCGGGCACGCCCGATCCAGAACAACAAAGCAGCCTCACCTGCCCAGAGAAAAGTCACCCAGTTGCCATCGAGTTGCACGGGGATGGTAATGATGGTAAAAATCAGGCCCACCCCGGAAACCAGGTAGAACAGGTTGCGGTCGGCCAGCCGAAACCGGTATACAATGGCGCTAATCCCCAGGTGGAGCAAAGCGTTGAGCCCCGTAAACAATCCCAATTGTTGGCTGCCCGTTTTGTGATCCTGGAGTATAAGATAGCCTAACCCGTAAAAAATAAAAGAATTGAATAGCAGCATCGCCACATCGGAAGCATTGTAATTTTCGCGCTTGATCAGTTTATAAGCCAGAAAGGCCAGGTAAAAGATCAAGAAAAACAATACCAGGAAAACAAAAGCCGGACCAAAGTGAACCGACTCCCTGTAATCAAACACATACCAGCTGGCATAGATCAGCCAGGTAAATGCGAAGGCCGCATAATACAAGGATTTCCAATACCTCCAGAAAGCGATGGATAAAATGCCCAGATTGACGATGGAAATATAGGTAAATAAAAAAGTGATCTTGTCCGGGTCATCGCCCAGCAGAAAAGGAATGGCGTAGGCTCCCACTAATCCGAAGTGGGCAACGACCGGCTGGTTGAATCGCAGGGCTTCCACCACCCCGTATATGGTCAAGCCCACCATTATGCCGAAGGAAACGCCCTGTGACAGGAGTGCATAATAAATGTGGGCCGCATAGCTGGTAAAGAACAGTAAGGCCAATGCCCCGCTAAACAACACCGCGCCGAAGGCGGTGTATTTTCCCCGAAGCCGGTATGAAAAGAACAAGAGCACGCCGCCTACCAAGTACCCCATGAGGATGCGCACCAGGGGGCTGATCAGGTCATGGTCAATGGCATACTTGATGCCGATACCCATCCCGATCAGGATCGCAACCATGCCGATCTTACTGATGAGGTTGCTGCCGATCACCTCCTCCAGGTCACGGCTGAGGTTTTTAATCACAGGAGTGTCGCGTAATTTTTTCGGGGAAACCACCTCCACAGGCATAGGCTCTTCCACAGCCTCTTTCCCGACCTCTTCTTTCACAACAGGAGGCTGTTCTTCCGGAGTGTCCATTAATGCACTTTCCTGGGTATCGGGTGGGGCGGCCTTCAATCGAATTATTTCTCTCGTCAGGCGCACAATCTCATCGGCGAGCAGCCCCTGTTTGATGGCCAAAGCATCCAGGCGATCCTGTAGCTCCTTGACTTTGTTGGCTTCCTTATCCATACAACTTCCGGAAGGGAAATGGTGCACTGTACAAGGTAAGGAGAAAAGTTGGAAGTTTCCACCAGGCTATTCATCTCTCTCCCCTTTCATAATAAACATCCCTCGTCTGGAAGGGGATAAGATCATTATGCCGGGGGCAAAAATTGTCATCATGACCTTAATTTAGGAAGGAAAGCCGTAGCTTAGTTCATATCTTATTGAAGATGACACATAAACCTTATATTCAGCTTATTGGCCAAATCCTATTTCCATTTCTTTTAGGATGGCCATTGGCTTCCTCTGCGCAAACAGAAATATTGCCCTTCCAACACCTCACCCTTGACCAAGGCCAGGACATCAACATGGTCCGTGGGATCTGCCAGGACAGACAGGGCTTTATCTGGTTTGGCACCTTCGACGGACTGGTTCGGTACGATAGCGAACGTTTCAAACACTATCCCTACGACCCGGAAACAAATTACCCTATGAAAAACAAAGGGGTCAATGGCCTCCTGGAATCACCTTCCGGGAACATCTGGGTGATCTCAGGCAACACACTCCTCCTCCACGATCCAAAGCTGGACACTTTTTTTACGGTAAAATACCGGGGTGAAAACCTACAGGTTTATTTGGAAAATCAAAAATATCAGGAAGTTTTCCTGCAAGATTCATCGGGCAATCTGTGGCTCCGTTCCCAGACAGGGCTGTACAAGGTCCGGGAAAACCAGGGGCGTCCCCCTTTCGACGTGCGACGTTACCAGCATGAACCGGGAAATGCCCAAAGCCTTAGCAGCGACACCATCCACGCCCTGCTATGCGACAGCCTCCACCGGCTTTGGGCTGGAACGCAAAACGGGCTCAATTTATACGACCCCAAAGACGACAGGATGATTCGGCGCGGTGGCGGCTGGGACACCCCGGTTACCAGCCTCTGCGAAACGGCATCGGGCAAAATTTGCATCGGCACCAAGAACAACGGCCTGTGGGTGTACGATCCAGACAAAGACCATTTTGAAAACTATTTGCCGAAGGCAAATGACGAACACGCTATCGCTGGAAAAACGGTCAACCAGATCGTCCGCGATGGAAAGGGGAATAGCTGGTTATTGGCAGGATCAGCCCGGACAAACGCGATGTCCATGCAGCGTTTTGACCCTGAAAACGGGGTATTCTATTCCTATCCTGAACCGTTTGAACCCACCGGCGCCTTTCCCGCGACTTCCTTTCTTCTCTTCGTCGACCGAAGCGGTTTTCTCTGGATGGCAACCGGTAAGGGGCTCCTGCGTTTCAATCCCTACCGGAACGTGTTCACCGACATTATTCCAAGGGAATCCCACCTGAAAGACTGGAGCCTGCTCACTACTTTTTACGAAGACCGGGAGGGCATCCTGTGGATCGGCACTTTGAGCAAGGGCTTGCTGAAATACGCCCCTTCCACCGACAAATTCCGGTATTACCCTCCATCCGGTATTGAAGAGGAAAACAAGGCAGGGAGCTTACTCCGGATGATCTACGAAGATAGCGAAGGATACCTATGGACAAGAGTGGCCGGTGGCACCGACCGCTTCACCTTTGATGAGAAGGGCGAACTGCAAAAAGTGGCCCATTTCCCCTTTGAAGGAATGAACTTCTTTGAGGACAGCCACCACCGGCTTTGGATAGCTACCTGGGATGGGCTGAAAGGTTTTGACACCCGCACCGGGCAATTTTTTCCGATTACCCTTCTTCCGAATATGAAAGAGCTGAACTTCATTGCAAAAGAGGACCGGGAGGGGTGGCTTTGGTCGATGGGCAGGAACCAAGGGGTAAAGCGTTTCAATCCCTCCACCGGAGAGATTGTCCATTTTAAAGACCTCCGGGCGGATCCGGCCATCCTGGAAGACGAGGAAGGGAACCTCTGGTTCAACGGCCGAAACGGATTGAAAAAATACAACCTGCAAACAGGCGAGTTCACCTACTACATGAAGGGCATTGAAACCGTTTATTCGATCTGGGGCAAGGACGGGATCATGTGGGTGACCACCGCCGGCCACGGACTTTACCGGTTCAACACCAGAACAGGCGAGCGCAAATGTTACGCTCCGAAAAACGGCTTCCCGACCCTCCGCCCTATCACTATTTTTGAAGATGCCCAGGGTGACCTTTGGATGTCGAGCGACGTAGGGGTCATCCAATTCTCCCCCGAACCGGAAACCAGTCGCCTCTTCGATGAATCGGACGGTCTGCCCGGAACGGTGTTTGCCTACGGAAGCTTCCAGCGGAGGAATGGGGAGTTCTTCTTCCCGTTGTGGGAGGGCGGTTTTGTCCGCTTTCACCCGGATAGTTTGCGATCCGATCCCACACTGCCCCGGCCCGCCATCGTCGACTTCCGGTTGGCAAACCAAGCAGTGGAAATTGGCGGGAAAAATTCGCCCCTTACAAAGGCTATTTGGGCTATGGAGGAACTCGTATTAAAGCACGACCAGAACAATTTCACCCTGGATTTTTCCGCTTTTCATTTCGCGGCGCCGGCACAAAACCAATTCCGGTACAAATTGGAGGGCATCGACGAAACCTGGAATGACCCCGGGGCGCAGCGCTCCATCAACTTTGCCGGTTTGTCTCCCGGCAAGTACACCTTACTGCTCAAAGCAGCCAACCATGATGGTCTTTGGAGCGAGCCCATCGCTTTGCCGATCACGATCCTTCCTCCGTGGTGGGCCACCTGGTGGGCCTATTGCCTGTACGCCCTCGCGGCCGGCGGACTGATCTACACCTACTACCTGCTACAACTCCGCCGGCGACTGGCAGAGGCTGAAGCCCAGCGCTTGCGGGAGCAGTTCGCCAATAATGGCTGGTTCCGGCTTATGCAAAATGACGACCTTCATTACCACGACAGTTTTTTGAAAAAACTGAACCGGGCACTGGAAGAAAATTACGCCGATGAAAACTTCGACATCCCCCAGCTCTGTGAAGCGCTCTACATGAGCCGTGCCCAACTCTACCGCAAAGTGAAAGCCATTTCCGGTCAACCCATCGGCCATTTGCTGCGCTCCTACCGGATGCGGAGGGCAAAAATCCTGCTGGAAACAACGGACCTGACCATATCCCAAGTGGCAATGGAGGTTGGATTCAAACACCTGCCCCATTTTAGCCGGACCTTCCTACAAGAATTCGGGAAAAACCCGAGCGAATTGCGCAAATGAGATGGGGATGCAAATGTTTGAGACATATATGTAAATCCTTTCCGGGCTAAAATCCCATCTTACCTATCATTTTTTTCATTCACCTACGCTGTTTTGCCTGGCGAAAGCAGCGCTTAAAACCTATTCCTCATGAAAAAAAGTTTACACTCTCCGTCCGTTTCCTCTCTTTCCCGGCTTTGGTCCATCACACTCATTTTCGGCCTTGCCATCAGCTTGCCTGTAATATCGAATGCTCAGCCGGAACCCGAACCCTGCTTTGATGAGAATTACACCCAAAACCCATTCGGCATCGCGGAGTTACTAAATAAAAGCACACTTGTTCAGTTGGTAGATATTGACCATGACAACACCCTGGAAGCATTCATCAGCATCGAAGGGACAGATCCGAATTTGGTCCATTACTACGACAATTCCGGGAGCGATGCCTTACCGGCGTTTGTTTTCCAAGAAGACGACCCTTTTGGTCTTCATCAAGGAGGGAAGCTCCCATGGCAATTTGTTGATATTGACGGGGACGGACTCCATGAAGTTTTCCTTACCGGCTACTTCACAATTGATGACATCCCAATTCGAATGGTTGATAATACGGGAACCGAGACGGAACCCAATTTTGAAAGCGCCCCTATCCCCGATCCATACGGCATCACGTTGCCTGAGTCCAGCGTAACCTTTGACAAACTCGACGCTGTATTCCCCTATTTTGTAGATATTGACAACGACGGCGACTATGATGTGTTCATTACCGGCTGGTTTCACAATGGTCTGGCCGATGAAGCCTTGTTTTTCATGGAAAATAAGGACACCACAGCGGGCCACACCGCTCCCACATTCGATTCCCTTCAGATCAACCCTTTTGGGTTTAATCTTCCCCTCACGGAAGAGGTCCGTTGGACCATATTTGCCGACATGGACTGCGACGGAGACTTCGACATGTACATGACCACCATTCCCGGCAACGATCTATATTACTTCGAAAATAAAGGGACGCCGGAAATGCCTGACCTTAGTGAGTGGTTCCATTCCTCCATTCCTGACCCGTTCAGCCCCCCAGGCGGTGGCTTTATCGATATCGGTGGCGATGGCGATCTGGACCTGATAAATTCCGGCTATAAAAAGGGGGTTCAATATTACAATTACATTGGTAAAGATTGCGATTGCATAGAGGGCTTGAAAGAACAGGATGTTGATGCAAACATCACGCTCTCCCCAAACCCCGCCCAAGACATGCTGCAACTGACCATCGATTCTGAGATCCCCCTGAAAAACACCAGCCTCGAGATCTTTGATCCGATGGGTAATAAAGTCTATACAGACAATTTGGCAACATGGACCGGAGCAACATCTAAAACCATAGACATCAGTCAACTCCCTCCCGGTTTTTACTTCCTGAAAATCGATTTAGGCGAAGAGGTGTGGGCGCAGAAGTTTGTGAAGATGGAGTGATGGTGGGTGCAAGGAGTCTTCCTCCTCCTCCCTTCGGTAGGGTTAATCTTGTAGGGGGGCGTATTGTCAGGGGAAAATAAGCACTGTTTGAAGGGTTTGCACGCTCTATGTCCCCCGCTGGCGGGGGCGCAGGGGGTGGAATAAATAAATTTTCAGTTCCAAAAAATGAAGAGATCTATGTATTACCAGGAGTATTTCCACCCCCAACCCCCGCCTGCGGGGGACAAAAAACGTACAAACCCTTGAGATAGTGGTCATTTTCCCGAGCATTTGTCACCCCCTACAAGATTAGCTGTAGAGGGAGGAAAAACGTGCCGTAAACTCAAAATGCTCGAGTAATGCGTAACATCAGTTAGTAAATAGTTACGAAAAAAAACATTTAAAATGAAAAGGATTAGCCTTCTATTTATTATCTTTTTTTTCATTTCAGAAATCAGCGCCCAAAACTTAAGAGACCGAGAGTTCATCATTCGTCAGACGAACATTGAGAAATTGAATCAAATAGCTGAAGATTATTGGAAGGTTCAGGATCAATTTAAAAACAAACAAATACCAACCATCACTCCCGATGATAAAGGAAATACGCAATTTTTTTCTCATTTCGACGAGGAAGGAAATCCTGTCTATTTCTCATTAGAAAATGAAAGTTCAGCCATATCTTCTAAAATTGATCTGATAAGAACCGGTGGCATTACCGGATTGGACCTGGATGGAAGTGGTATTGAGATTGGTCTTTGGGATGGTGGTTCTCCAAGAACTACCCATCAGGAATTAGTGGGTAAAATAACTTTATCTGATTCGACCGCAACACAACATCACGCAACCCATGTGTCAGGAATTTTAATTGCTTCCGGCATTGATCCCGGGGCCAAAGGCATGGCGCCCTCCGCAACAATTGATGCATTCACTACTTCTGATTGGCAGGGTGAGATCGCGATTTGGGCTGGAGCAGGAGGTATGATCACAAACCATTCTTACATTCTTGCTAATCCACAAGAAGATTATGAGAAATATGGCATCTATAATATCTACTCGCAGGAGTGGGATGAGCTTTCTTACAATGCGCCCTACTTAATCATGTGTACCGGAGCCTCCAATAATGGAAATAAGGGATACAACCCTGATAATTCCAGATATGACTTACTCGCAAGTAATAAACTGGGTAAAAATTCAATTGTTGTGGGCGCCTGTTATGATGTTTTAGACTATACGGGGCCCTCCTCTGTCCATCAAACTAATTTTACAAGCTGGGGACCCACAGACGACTGGAGAATCAAACCGGATATTACTGCTGTCGGCTTTGATTCTTACTCCACTCAGGAATTGGATGATGCTGATTATGGTTCTGCGAACGGGTGTTCCGTTGCCTCGCCGGTTGTTGCAGGAGGTTTAGCTCTGTTGCAACAACATTATCACCATCTGAATGCTGTTTATATGAAAGCGGCAACGGCCAAGGCCTTAATTCTGAGCACTACAGACGAAGCAGGTCCTTTTGACGGACCGGACTTTTCAAATGGATGGGGATTGTTCAATGCTAAAAAAGCGGCCGATGTAATTTCAAACAACGGCATTACCTCCCAAATTTTGGAGCTGACTTTAAATCAAGATGATATCTACTCTACTACCATTACTGTAGGTGAAAACCAATCTTTATCCGTTGCCATTTGCTGGAATGATCCTCCAGCTGTTCCTTTTTCCATTCCATTCTATAACAATCCCACTCCCATGCTGATCAACGACCTGGATGTGCGGGTGCTATCAGATTCAATCGAATACTTCCCATGGAGAATGGAGCCAAATAGTGAATACGACAACTATACAGATGCAGCAGGGAAAGGAGATAATTTCAGAGATAATATCGAAATAATAAATGTGAAAAACATTGCTGCCGGAGAATATACCATTAAAGTCACTCACAAAGATATTTTACAATCCGGCTCCCAAGATTTTTCACTTATAATAAACAGAACACCATCAGATCCGTCCTCAACTAATTCGATAAATACTTTTGAGGAGGGCATTACCGTATATCCAAATCCGGTTGGTAATGTTTTAAATATTGATTTTGACACGGAGCAATATGGCCCCATAAAGATCAGCATTTTTGCTATTACCGGTCAAAATCAAATAGATGCTTACTTTGACAGCCAGGATGCCATTAGCATAGATGTAAGCAATTTGCCAAAAGGCATCTACTTTTTACAAATCCAAAATGAGGATGCTCAGCATATTGCAACTAAAAAGATCATTATCCATTAATAATGTCCTGCTTTTCATCAAACTGATCCAAGTTGGAGGTTAACAAATCACCAGAAAATGAAACCTATAATATTACTGATTTTTATTCTCAGTTCACAACTGACCTTTGCACAAACATTATCATTTACAGAGACGCCGGTTTTTCAGACCTGGACGGAGACGGCGATCAGGATATCGTTTTGACGGGGGTTATTAGTGGATGGCCAGAACCAGACCTTTGTTTTCCTTCGACGAAAATATATTTAAATGAAATAATCCCCAATTCAACTCCTAATTGGGTAATGGAGCAAAGTCCAACAGCTTCGATCTATCCCAATCCCGATAGCGAGGGCCATGTATTCATTGAATATGGCTCCTCAAATAATACCACCTTGAAAATATCCCTCTTTGATCTTAATGGAAGAATGGTTCAACAAATCAGAACGGAGGTTTCCAGTGGAATAAATAGAATTCCATTTGATACATTACTGTTACCCAAAGGAATTTACTTTTTCCAGATAGATGATGGAATTCGGGTTAATTCACTGAAATTAATTGTCCAATAAGGGGAGCGGAATTCAGGGTTAAAACTCCACCCCTTCCGGCGGTTTGTTCATCGTCCTGGCAATTTCGCGCAGACTCATCCACCATTGTTCTTTGGGACGTTGGTATTTTGTATCCACCAGTTCGGGCCATTGGGACATACTTACGAAGGTCACTTCTCTTTTTTGCATACCGATAAAGGAAGCAGGCGTTTTGCCGGCCAGAGATTCCTGGACCAGGTACTCCAAACACAGTTTGGCCAGGCGGATCGCCAGAATGCGGTCGTGGGGCGAAGGGTTGCCCCCTTGTTGTAAATGCCCGAGGATAGCTTGTCTAACGTCAAAAAGAGGGCCTCCCTCCTCTTCAAAAAGCGAGGCCATAAATCGCGTATCGTAAAGGTCATTCGCCTTTTCATTCCGGATCATAAGACCGAGTCGCTTTCCTTTGGAAAAGCCATCCACCAGGCTTTCCAGGTCCTTCATCAAGTCTTTGATGCCAACCCCTTCTTCGTGCAGGTACACGCGTTCGGCGCCGGAGGCAATCCCGCTGACGAGCGCCAGGAAACCACAGTATTTTCCCATGACTTCTACCACAAAGCACCTTTTGGAAGCCACTGCCGATTGCTTGATCTTATCGATAACCTGCACAATATTATTCAAGGCGGTATCCGACCCTACGCTGAGTTCCGATCCCGGAAGGTTGTTGTTGATCGTTGCCGGCAGGCAAACCATGGGAATGTTGAATGCCGGAAAATCCTCCCTTCTTTTGTACATATCGTAAATGGCCTGGTAACCCGTCCAGCCCCCGATCATAAGGATGGCATCGATCCGCTGTTCTTCGATCTGGCGGGCGATGGCATAGAAGTCGGTACCGGAAGGGACTCTTCGGTTCGTTCCCAGTTCGGCGCCGCCAACGGTGGTCCATCCGGCTACACTGCGCCAATTCATCTCTTTGATCTTGCCATTGATAAGCCCTTGGAAGCCATCTTCTACGCCCAGCATGATATGCCCTCCGTCCAGTCCCAGCCGCACGGCTGTCAGCACAGCCGTATTCATCCCGGCAGCAGGGCCGCCCCCGTGCAAAACGGCGATCCTCAACCGGCGTTGTCCGGGTTTGGGCTCACTGGGCAGGGAACGGATCATCACTTTCAGGGCCTCATAGGCTTGCTCCATGACGTAGCCGCGCATCTTCATGGCTTCCGCATACCGGCCGCTCTCTATCAATTCCCTGATATGTTTGGTTTGGCTTACGCATTCCATCAGGGGAACGGCAATGATATCATTTTCCTGGACGCCGATAAGCAAAGGCTCATCATTGGCCGAGCTCGTCCGGATCTTTTCGACGGCCTTACAACCGAGCATGGTCGTCATATACCGGTCGTAAGCGCTGGGGGCCCCACCCCGTTGCACGTGACCCAGGATGGTGATCCGGCAATCTTCTCCCAACCGCTCTTCCAGCACTTCCTTCACATAGTTGCTCGATATGGGGTTGCCTTCGGTATCCCGGGCTCCTTCGGCCATGATCACGATGCTGTCCCGCCGGCCGGACTCCCGGCCACTCTTGAGCAGGGCACACATTTGTTCTTCCCATTCCCCGGGCGTGGGTGGGATTTCGGGAATAAAAACCCAGTCGGCGCTGCATGCCAAACCGGCCATCAACGCCAGATAGCCGCAATCCCGGCCCATCACTTTGACTACAAAAGTGCGCTGGTGGCTCGCTGCGGTGCTAATAATGGCGTCTACCGCCTCCGTGATCCGGGTAAGGGCCGAATCTGCTCCGATGGTCATATCGGTCCCGTACATGTCGTTGTCGATAGACCCTACCAGCCCGGTAAAAAAGATAGAATGGTACGTTTCGGCCAGATTTGCGTCGATCTCACCGGCTTCGAGCAGGCTGGCAAGATGCTCCGGCCATTCCTGGCGCAGTAGATTCGCTCCGGTAAGACTACCGTCTCCACCGATCACGACCAGGGCATCGATACCCCGGGTGACCAGGTTGAATACCGCTTTCCGGCGTCCTTCTTTCGTTCGAAACTCATCCGATCTTGCAGACCCGATCTCCGTACCGCCTTTATGTAATATGCCACCGACCGTTGACCACGCTGCTTTCACGATATGGTCCCCCCCCTGGATCATTCCCTTGTATCCCTCATAAATAGTATATACATCGAATCCCTGGTAGATACCCGCCCGGACCACCGCCCGGACGGCTGCGTTCATGCCCTGGGCGTCCCCGCCACTGGTGAGTACAGCTATTGACTTTTTTGATGACATAGGAGTTTGGTTGTCCGGCAAATATCGGAATTTGCCGGAGTGTTACCACTTGAAAGATCATTTAAAACATAAAAGCCCCGGTTTTCCGGGGCTCAGTATAGTGCCAATCTGCAGCTTACAAATCCAACCGCTAAGGATCATTTAGCTTTCAATTTCATCACCATGTCCTTATTTTTCAGGATCAGTCTATCGGGGCTCAATTCTACTATCTCGTATGGAGGCAGACTCACATCCCTGAATCCGATCACATTCCCATTCCCGTCAAATTTTGTTACAGGGAATGTCGCTGCCGGGTCGAAATGGATGGCGCCATTCTTAATGACATAGGATACATGAATATTTGCATTTACGGGTGTAATCGTGGTCCTGATCCCCTGATTGACCTTGGCACCTTCTTTGGTAAATTGATATTCATTTTTGTCCGTTTCAATATTTACAGCATCCGGACCGGTGACAAGGACGGTGTCAACCACCCAAACTTTATACAGGTAATCATAATTATGCTGGGCTTTAGTTGCTGTTTTACAGGAGTATACAGCCACCATTAATAATGCCATTGCCGCAAAAAAATTGATGTTTTTCATGTTTTACTTTTTTAACGTGAATTCGGAGAAAAAGTAGTGCCGAATGCCTTGACAATCACGGCAACGCCTCCAGATCCACCTCCGGCCGCTTCCCTGTCGACGGGCGCTGCAGCTCGGTATCCATTTCTGTTCGTTCATTAAAGAAGCCGCAATTCCGGAGGAAAAAAGCGCCGTCTTCCAGCCCGCCGGCATAATCCAGACGATTACCTTTCTGGGCGGTAGCGTCGGCGGTTAACCGGACGCGGGTAAGCTCGTGCCACTGGCCGCGGGTGTCGCAGATCCATTGGTTGCCGTAGCGGGCATGCCGGGAGATGACCCCGGTTTCGGGTATGAAGTTTTCGAGAAAAGAATACAGTCCGGTCAGATAGGTGTTCGTTTGGGGGCGGCGCCAGCCGGCGATGAGCATCCACTGTCCGGCCTCGGGTGCATAAAACCAGGCCGTATAGTCGGTATTCTTACCCCCGGAGGGGTGGCCGCGAAGGAGGAAGCGATAGGTGACGCCCGCCCGCCAGGGGAAGCGCAGGTAGCTCTGCCCGCCGGACCCTTCGTTGCCGAACTCACCGGTGTAAACGTCCGGTCCTTTTTTCAGGAGCTTGATCTTCTGATCTTCGGGGATATTATTCGGATCGTCGGTCTCGAAAGGGCTCCATACCGAAAAGAGGATGCGTCGCTCCGTATCCGAATTGACCTGAAAGCCGAAGTAGCCCTCGCCAAAACCATTGGCCATAAAATAGGAACCCAGCACATCCTGCCCTTCCGGAACGGTGATCTCGCTGTAAAACCATTCCACTTGCTCCACCTTGTCTGCCTGTGGGAACCAAAAATGCACCGAGGGTCCGCGGCGGCCCCAGTAAAATTCATCTTTGACGTAATGGACTTGCCCCCGGGCAGCTTCGCCCTCCAGCACTACTTCCTCCACTTCGGCGAAATCAGGGCCCGTGCGGGATTCGCCCTGAAGCTCCAGCCGCTGATACCCGGGCTGGCCCACCTCAAAAGTGCCTACGGGAATGTCCTCCCAACCGGTGTTGCGCAGGGTGATCTCCCGGGTTTCGCCGCCAAAGGTGCACTTCAATACGGATTCACCGGCGGGTACCCGGGCGCGAACGGATAGCTGCAGCTTCCCCGTGCCGGCCAAATGAAAAAACACCCCGACGGAATGCGCCGGATCCAGCCAATTCGTCAGGCCGGTTTCCCGGATCAGCGTGGAGGAAGCCATCGGATCGTCGAGCACCCAGGCATTGCCGGCAAGCGAAATATGGACACTCCCCGATTCATTTTCCGGAGGGGAGGATTTGCCAAGCGGCCCTTGGACGGAGCAGGCCGGCAGTAGAATTAAGAAGGAAAGAAAAAGAGTGACGTATTTCATTATCCGATTATTCTTCCTAACTCATTCGCCTGATTCTTCCACGAAATTCACTTCCCAGGGGCCAATGCCGGTAATCTGGATTATGGTAGATGAGTCTGCCCAAACGGTGTGAATGGCGTTCCGGGCATTCACATAATAATCACCCGGTCCAAATTCTTTTGCATTTTCAAGCGTTCCATCCTTCCCAAATGCCACATACACCTTTCCTTGCAGCACGGTTACTCGTTCATCTCTTGGGTGCGAATGTGCCGGCATAACAAATCCTCCTCCGACCCTGAAACGAACGGTAAACAGATCGGAATTTTTGGGGCTCCCTTCTAAAACAGCTATTTCACACCCCCCAGGCAAGTTTGGCGGACAAGGGCCCCATTGAATATTTTCCGCGTATACAACATGCTGGACGATTCCCTCTGGAAATTGCATTTCTCCAATGGGTTTTTGCATTTCTTCCACAGGTGGGGGATCTTCCGCTACAGGTGGTTGTCCACATCCAGCAATGAAAAGAACCAAAGCGAATAGAGGTAAGCATTGGGTGTTTGACATTGGATTACTTTTTTTATTTACAAATTTGGTTGACAGGGATTCCAGCTAAAAAGCGGCATCAAAGCTTTAATGCGCCACCGCGTTTTCTACTGAAAATGGCGGGACACGAAACGCAATATAAAAATAATTAGGGTATGAATGGTATTGTGGCTTGACGGGGCCATTGAGATAGGTACCATCGATCCGGTATTCACATTTTCAGCAATCTATTTCATTTATGGCATCGGATTTTATCCCCATTTAACGAAAGTAGCCTCAAAATCACTACATGATTTCTTTCCCATACTGGATAAAGCGACAAAAAGCGTCGACAGGACCTTCTCCCACAAATTGATAGGCAATATTAAGTCGTTCACATCTGGTATACCTGGTTTGGGGCTTGATTTGCATCAGCTATTTATCATTTCACCGGGCCGCGATATACCCTCCCGGCACTCCGCCTTTCGAAAGGACGACCTGCCAAAGCTGGATAACTCTGGTTCGAAATGGGCCCATGAAACAATGCAGATAATACTTCCACATCCGGTAAAATCGCTCGTCGTAAGAGGCGCTCAGCTTTTCCCAACTGGCGTCAAAGTTGTGAAACCAGGCTTTAAGGGTTTTTACGTAATAAGGTCCGAAATTGTGCCAATCTTCCATGACAAACAACCCTTCACTAGCCGTAGCGATCTGTTTTACGGAGGGAAGCATGGAGTTTGGGAAAATATATTTAAGTACCCAGGGATCACCATAGATCTCTGAGGTATTGGAGCCGATCGTATGTAAAAGAAAAAGCCCGTCGTCCTCCAAACAGCGGTAAACGATCTCCATGATCTGGCGGTAATTCTTATACCCCACATGTTCGATCATGCCGCAGATCAACACCTTGTCAAACGTCCCTTCCAGGTCCCGGTAGTCCTTCTTCAGGATCGTGACCGGGAGGCCGGCACAATCCTCCTTTGCGTACTGATACTGTTGGTCGGAAATAGTGATACCTGTTACCTGACAGCCGTAGCGACCGGCGGCATATTTGGCAAAACCACCCCATCCGCAACCAATATCAAGCACCCTGTCCTTCTCCGAAAGCTGTAATTTTTTGCAGATGAGTTCCAGCTTTTGCTCCTGGGCGACATTCAGATCTTCCGTGTCTTTAAAATAGCCGCAGGTATACTGATTGTAGGGATCCAGAAAAGACATATACAGATCATTGCCCAGATCGTAATGCTCCCGGGCCACCTTTTTGGACCGAAGCCGGGTTTGCATGTTCAGCACCTTGGATTGCAGTAGTATTAAAGCTTCTTTCCACGTTCCACCGACCTCATCCCTAAGGTTGAATTTATAGAGCTTATAAAAAAATTCGTCGAGCTGCTCCACATCCCACCATCCGTCCATATAAGCTTCCCCAAATCCCAATGACCCCTCAGCCAGCATCCTTCCGAACAACTTTTCATTGTGGACCTGGATATCCCAGGGATTATCTCCATTAATTTGAATTCCACCTTTTGCTAATAAATTTTCGATAATGCTTTTCGCTTTGTTGGGGCGCATGGTCATTGGGGTTTAGTGAAAGGACTAATATACTGAAGAAAAAGGGATTTGACGGCCGACGGCCGTCAAATCCCCCGGAACAGACAAAGAGGTGCTAAAAATCATTGCAATTTTGAAGTAAACGGTGTATGCTTTTAGGATTCTGCATAATAAGGACAAAGCCTGATGAAACCACACCTAATACTCCTCCTCCCCTTCTTTCTTCCCGTTTTGAATAGTATTCGGGCTCAACCCTGCCTGCCCGAAGGCATTACCTTTTCCTCGCAGGCACAGATCAACAGCTTCCCGATCAGCTATCCTGGCTGTACGGAGATCTTGGGAGACGTCTGGATAGAAGGAAGTGATATCACCAATCTTACAGGCCTTTCCTCCATTACTTCTATCGGTGGAAACCTGGAGATGTGGTATGTTCCGCTAACGAGCCCGAGTGGGTTGGAGAGCCTGACTTCAGTAGGGGGAAACATAGTGTTGGGGGTGACACAGCCGACCGGATTGAAGAATTTGACGTCGGTAGGAGGAAATTTAGAGTTGGCGTGGTGTTTTGCGGCGAACCTAAGCGAGTTGGAAAGCCTGACTTCAGTAGGGGGAAACTTTGTGGTGGCAAAGAGCACGCTGACCGATTTGAGCGGGCTGGATAACCTGACATCAATAGGAGGAAACTTGTGGTTGTATGATAACTCCACACTGACGAGCCTGAAGGGTCTGGAAAGCCTGACTTCAACAGGGGGCTTGAATATAGATGAAAATAATAAATTGCTGAGTTTGAGCGGGCTCGACAATTTGACTTCTATTAATGATATAGATATCTACAAAAACGAAAAATTGACCAGCCTGGACGGATTAGAGAGTCTGGATTATACCACATTGAGCGATTTGTCAATACAAGAGAACCCTACCCTATGCTTTTGCAACGTCCAGCCCATTTGTGACTACATTGAAAACGGGGGCCCTACCCATATCTACGGCAACGGTTACGGCTGCAAATACCGGCAACAAATTCAAGACGCTTGTCAGGGCATATCTCCTCCACCCTGTCTGCCAGGCGGCATTGCGTTCGAATCACAGGCACAGATCGACAGTTTCCCGCTCAACCATCCGGACTGTGCAGTGATTGGAGGGAGGGTGGGAATCTGGGAAAGCATGGACGGCAACATCACGAGCCTTGACAGTCTTTATCCTATTATTACTATTGGAGGAAGCTTAATGATATTGAATAATGCTTCGCTAACTGACCTGAGGGGGTTGGATAATCTGACTTATATCGGGGAAGACTTGAAGGTGTCCGGCAATGGTTCGCTGACGAACCTGACGGGGATGAATAATTTGACTTATATCGAGGGAAGTTTGGTGATATTTTCGAATAAATCGCTGGTCAGCCTTAATGGACTGAGGAACATGGCTGCTATCGAGGGAAAGTTGGAGGTGATTTTTAATGATATGCTCACAAGCCTGGGTGGGCTGGTTAATCTTGACCCCACAACCATTCAACGGTTGATGATCTTTAACAACCGCAGCTTGCCCATTTGCGAAATCCCGCCTGTTTGTGATTACCTCGAAAATAAGGGCGAAGCCAAAATTTCCGACAATGCCCCTGGTTGCAACTCTGAAGCTGAGATTTTGAAAGCATGCCAGTCCACCTCCATTCAGGATATGATCCAATCTTTCCCGAACCCCACAAACGGGATCGTCTATTTCATGAACCATCTCATTTGCCATTGGAATATCAGCGTACTGGACGCCACCGGCCGGGTCATCATACCCGCCCATCAACCGGAGGAGTGTAATATGGACCTTTCCTCGTTTCCTCCCGGATTGTATTTTTTGCAAATAAATACAGGACAGGAGACTTTTGGGAAGCGGATCGTAAAGCTGTAGGCCAACGCTTAGCCAGTAAGCTAAATTTAGGACTGTTGCAAGGGGTATGCAGCGTGTTAATCAATCCCCGTTTTGCAAACGCCTCAACTCCTCCTCCATCGCGCCCTTCGAACGCTTGGCGGCCTTCACTTTCTGGTTGCCGAATTTCCAGGTGGCGCTGGGGCTGAAGCGTTGGGAGTCAAACGAACGCACCCCGTCGATTTCGATGCCGCCGTAATTTCCGTGGTAGAAGTAGTCGTTGGTCGTTCGGAACACATCCGAACCGGTGAGCCGCACTTGCAGGCGTTTGTCCAGGAAATCTTTCCGCAGGCCAATGTCCACCGACTGGTTGCCGCGAACCCGGATGGAACCCCGCCATATCCAGTCGCTATAGCGCTCGTAGGAGAGATCCATGAGGATGCCCCAGGGTAGTTTCAGGCTGTTCTGCACCCTGACCGACCAGGTGGTCTGGCTCAGGTCAATATCGGTGCCTTCGAGGTTGCCCCGGTAGGTGCTTCGCCCCCCGTCGAGGAAAGTGGTAAGCTCCCAGAACTTGCAGACCTGCAAGGGGTAACTGGCCGAGATACTGTACCGGGCGACCCGCCCCATGTTGCGTGGGATGATGACGTTCCGGTTGTCGCCCGTGATCTCAAAAATGGAGGCAAAAAAATCCTTCGTCACGCTGTATTGATTGGTGAGGGTCAGCTTTTGGCGAAAGGTGTAGGTCGCCTGGTAGTTCATGATGTAATTGGGCCGCAGGAAAGGATTGCCCTTCGTGTTTTAAATGAAAAAAACGTCCACTGGCCGGGTCGAGCACATCTACCCCATACAGTAGTGCCACCCAAATCCAGCCCCGGCTGTCTTCAAAAAGTGTCCGAACCTCACTGCTACTGATGGCGAAGGGGTCGAACGGGTCGGGCGAGAAGACCTCGAACCGGGAGCCGTCGTAGCGGTTCAGCCCGTCCTTGGTGGCTATCCAGATGAAACCATCCCTGCTCTGCAAAATATCGAAGATCATCCCCTGCGACAGGCCGTCGTTGACGGTCAGGAATGAGACGGTTGCCGGCGTTTGCGAGGCAAGGCGGCAGCATTTTCGTTTTTGACCCTCGCCTCATTTATACCTACAAGGCAAATAACTACTTTTCCCTGAGTGTCATTCCTAAAGTGCACCTCTTTTTCGGGGAGGGAGACGCTTTCCTAATGCCCGGGATAACGCTGGGCTTTGGACTCAGCAGCAATCTGGACAAATGGGCCCTCCGGCCGGAAGTGGGGTACG
Organism: Lewinellaceae bacterium; assembly: GCA_020636275.1. Lineage (GTDB taxonomy): Bacteria > Bacteroidota > Bacteroidia > Chitinophagales > Saprospiraceae > JADJTT01. Next base: position 36,718 of record JACJYD010000006.1, read on the forward strand.
ATGGTTTCCTTTATGGCGGGCTAGGGTTCTGTTATTTCGTCAACAACGTAAAAACTCCCGTGAAGATCAAGGATTGAAAACCCCGTATGCGCTGGATAGATACTTTTAGTGCCCTAAATATCAAAAGCCTTCTTCAGGATAACCTTTTCGTCCTGGTCGTAATACACTACATAATAGGTACCTTCTGACCAACCGGAAACGGAAAGCGTAAAATTCACCCTTGCGTGATCCGTTTTAGGAAGGGTGGTGGATTCAGGGTTGTCGACCACGAGATTACCATCCCCATCCACAATTTTACTTTTCAGAATGGTTTCTTTCGTAGTAGAAAATTCGACCCTGCCCGTTACCAGAATCGGATCTACCTGAATAAAGCCACCCGACGCTCCGTGATTTCGTTTCACAGTGTTCCAGGGAACCTCTTGTCCGGTGAGTTCTGCCACAAATTTGGTGAGTTCCATCGATCTTTCAGGATTATCCGAGTAAATGTACGACAGCGATTGACCATCGGACACGCACCAAACAGCCTCCTGTATTTCATCATCGGTAAAGCCTTTATGCTCATTAATGAAGTTGGCCAATTGCTGAAGTTTCTCCCTCTTGGTCGGCATAAAGTCCATGGCCATTTCGGCATCGGGAATGCCATCTGAAGCTTCTGTACAATAACCATCGATCGTCTTTCTTCTCGTCTTTTCCTTTGCAACCGCAATCAGTTGATCTTCAACGGTTATTAATATCTGATCATGTTCATCGGATGTAAAGAAAATCGTTCCTGCCGGAATGATCACCTCCACATTTTTTCTATGCGCTGAAATGATCTTTAAGATAATCGATTGGCCAGAATAGGCGCCATTGGCTTCAATGGATACTTCAAAATCAGGATGGACCTTCAGCTGGTCGAGCGTAAATTGTTTCTGGGCGAAGGCGCTTGTGGCAAGGAATGCAAATAGCAGGGCGAGGACTGTCGTTTTGCGGAGCATAGGTTTGGATATCAATTAATCAGGATTTCAACGAATGACAACCGATACAACGAGGATTCCAGCGATTTTCGTTTGTTTTTATTTAAAATTTGGCTGGTTTGTGGCTTTATGCTCGAAACGAAGTGGTTTGGGAGTAGTGTGGTCGCCGTCCGTCCAATCACTTTTTCTCATGGAGGTGCGGTATTCAAAGTGCCCCCAATTACTATCCTGCCAGGAAAACGAGAAAAACTTTACTAAGATTTTTCATAATTAAATTTTTACACTATTCTTTAATTAAGAAAAATTTTACTTAAATTTATCGCCATAACTTTTAGTAAAATGAAGGATTTCCAATCCGGAAGCTATCGTGTCCAACTCAGTGGATACCAAAGTTTCTCTCCAAATCCCATCAATCGGCAATGGGTGATCGATGACCCGGGACTCATTACCCTACTCAGCGAAGCCGACCGTCAAATAGGAAGTTTAGACATGTATTCCCGGTATGTGCCCAATGTGGACTTGTTCATCAAAATGCATGTTATCAAGGAAGCTACAACCTCCAGTCGTATCGAAGGTACCAAAACGAATATCCAGGAAGCCTTGATGGAAGAAAGGGACCTCAATCCGGAGAAAAGGGATGATTGGAAGGAAGTCCAAAATTATATAGGGGCCATGAATTTTGCGATCGCGGAACTAGAGCGCCTGCCTCTATCCAGCCGGCTGATCCGCGAAACACACCGAATACTGCTATCCGGCGCCCGGGGAGCGCACAAAATGCCCGGTGAATTCCGCCAAAGCCAAAACTGGATTGGCGGAGCAACTTTGAAGGATGCCACCTTCATCCCTCCCCACCATTCTGAGGTTCCTGATCTTATTTCGGATCTTGAAAAATTCATTCACAATAAACAGATTCTTTTCCCCCCACTTTTGAAGATTGCCCTTATCCATTACCAATTTGAAACGATCCATCCTTTCCTGGACGGGAATGGCAGGATAGGCCGCTTATTAATCACCCTGTTTATGGTTCATGAAGGGCTTCTGCACAAGCCCATATTGTATTTATCGGACTTCCTGGATCGCCACCGCCAACTCTATTTTGATCATTTATCAAGTGTTCGCATCAACCATAATATGGATTCCTGGTTTCGTTTTTTTCTGACAGGGGTTATCGAAACAGCCAGGAAGGCATCCACCACCCTTGGGGAAATCATACAATTACGCCAACATCTTGAAGGAGAAAAGATCTTAACACTGGGGGTACAAGCAAAGAAGGCAAGGATTTTATTGGATCACCTTTACCAGCGCCCCATCGTTGACGGATCTGAAGTCGCCACCATCACGGGCTACTCCCTACCCACTGCATACAAATTGATCGATGCTTTTCAGCAACTCGAGATATTGGTGGAGACTACGGGTTTTCAACGCAATCGAAAATTCCTTTTTCAGCCTTATATTGAATTATTTCAGGGGTAAGACCGAAGTTCTGTACTAATATTAGGAGGAATGAAAAAAGCCCACCCCAATTCAATGAAGTGTGCTTTTTCCACAGGTTTGAACCTTAACATTGGAGAGTTTCATTCATCGTTCGCAACTAAAAACGATAATCCGAGAGAAAGAAATGAGGTCTGCGGCGACTCCAAACAATAGGGGTAGTCAGAGCTATTCACTCCCTTTAAATCCATCGTAATGTTTTAATTCGCCGGCTTCAGTTGATGGTCCCAACCCATTAATTATATGATTCATTCCTCCTTTAAGTCCGGCGAATGTGGAGATATGGGTGATTACAATGCCTGAATGGTCCGGGGCTTCCATGGCGTTTTCCAGCCTGACCTTATTGGAGATCGTTGGCTCACCACTAAAAAAACTGTAGATACCCAGGCCATAGGCTTCATGATTTTGAACGTTATCCGCAACCTTATATGAAGCATAGCCGGGCTTTCCGTTATCATTCCATACCTCATTGCTCGGTGGATGATAGGGGATTTCAGATTGATAAAAATAAGTTCTGCCGTATTCTCCGTTCCAGAGCGTTTGGTAAGCTTGAAAGTGCTCGTTGAACAATCCATAGATCGTTACATGATCCCCATTCACAACAAGGCCATGATTATCTTGGCCGTCCATCCATTCAGTTCCCACACCGTGATCGGCTCGCCACAACCAAAAATGATCGCCAATCACATAATTGCTGTTGATTGTTATGTTTGTTTCCGCTTGACCGACCACTGCACCTCCAACTCTGCAATAGATATCATGAAGAGAAATGGGATTTTCGGGATAGTCAGCATCAGAAATTGCTGACCCAATTTGAATAAGTGTTGGAGATAGCTCTGGTCCCGCATCTACCATGAAACCTGCTAATTTCACTCCGGGGATATCATAGGTAGCAATTGCAATCGCTCCGTTTTGAGGAATGAGCGTTGGTAACCCAAGTCCCAGCATTACGGTATTGGCTTTTGTTATCGTAAGCGTTTCATCAATCTCGTAGATCCCGGGTGTAAAGAGAATATGCTTGCCATCAGCCAGGGCTTGATTAATAGAAGCCGCGTTATCTTGATCAGGATAAGCGATATGGAAAGAGGTCATCGGTATTAGTTCGCCTTCCTCTTCACGATTCATCCAGGAAGGACCAGAAGTTTCCCAACGAAGTGCAGGAACAAATACAGCGTAATCTCCGGATTTAGTATAAGTTAGAAACGGTTTTTCACGAACTACAGGTGTTTTGTCAATTATGGTTGTTGGTTTATCAGGCCATGAATCATTCGGTGCGCCCTCCACACCAATAAATACTCTGTTCCAGTTTCCACCTTCCCACGACCCGATGCTTGAATTTCTTGTCATCCACTGTTGTCCGGAGGTTAATCCTGCCCTACCCTCTACAAGAGAATTGGCAAGAACTCCACCACTGGCCCAACTGCCTTTATCAAAATTAATATCACCCACTACATGCATGCGCCGGTATGGGGCGGCTTGTGATACTGCCCAATAAATCATTTTACCATCTCGGGGCACAACTTTGAGATTCTCCGCACCACGCCAAAACATGGTTGTAACCTTGTTAGCAATACCATTGCTACTGGTAGTTGTGACGGATTGTACCGCTCCGTTGATGGTTACATCTTGGGGATATCTTCCTAAACCTAAAGCCTGAACATAATAATCGACAGTGACATCCAATTCATAGGTTCCCGGCTTGAATAAAAGTGCGTATCGCTCTGAGCCAAATTCATTATACTTCTGCTGCTCGTGTATCGCTTGAAGCGTCATCCTAATACTATCCAGATCCATAGAATCGTCAAATACGAGGACGTTTTTACCAAATATGGAGGAGGTGTATGGAGATGTATCTGGCTTATGATCATTGTTGGTTGAATCAGAACATCCGGTAGCATTACTCAGCAACAGTATAAAAGTTAAGGCGCAGAGCAGGTGTTTGGAAGAGGAGATAGAACGCATGATTAACTGGATAAATTCGAAAGTAATATTATGCCCCCCGAAAACAGGACCGTGAGTTAAGTTAGGGCGTCCTCAAAAAGTCCGGCACCTAGCCTGGGTTAGTTCTAATTTCGGCATCCATCTTCCTCCTGTTGTCCAGGCAGTATCTTTTCGTGTTTCGTCCTTCGGGATCGAATAACCTGACAGCAGGCTTCTCCCAATAAAAAAGACGTAAAAAATAAAATCGGCGAGGGTTTTATTCACCCTTATTAAGTTGATTTCCAGGAAGATCAGGTTGATTTCCGCTTTTATGGTCTGAGGTAAACGAGTAAACAGATCATCCAGTCCATATTTCGATTTTGCCTGACCAAACTTGCATTCCACCTCCGAGCGTTTGTTGTTCCTTTTCCGGGCTTTGTATTTTTCGTATTTGGACAGTTCCTTGGGCGGCCCCAACGGAACGCCTCCCATTTGAATGCCCCTGTCTTTCAGATAGTTGCGATTAGCCCGGGTCCAATAGATCTGATCGGCAAGTACCAGGGCCGGATAATAGCCATAGAGCGCTTTGTAGCCCTCAATCTGCTCGGGCAGGTAACTGGACTCATTGAAGGCGTTAAAATCGATCTGGTCAGCTTTGGCGATGCCTTCACTCATCGACACATTCACCTTGGGCCCAAATTCAGTGTCTTTACCTCCTCCTTTTCCTCGTTTGATCGGCCGGGCATAGGGTTGTAGAATGCTGACGATCCGGTCGTCAATGCGCCGACGCCTGTCGCGGAACATTTCCTCCTGCTGGCGATATAGTTCCTGTATGACCCAGAAGGTTCGCCATTGCCTATGTTTCCAACATACATTGTGCTTGTGCTGCTCCAACTTGTCCAGCATCTTGTGCAGGATCTTCAAGTTGGGCTTCAGATAGCGCAGTTGTTGCCCGGTGGCTTTGCGGATGTCCTTGCTGCTCTTATTTTTCTTCTTGTTGAAGCTCACAAAGGCTCTTTGCGCTTCCCGCCGGTAGGTCCGCGGCTTTTTCACCCACAGCTCTTTATGGGAGGTGTACAACAGGTCCATCAGTTCCTCACTATGCCGTCTTCCTTCGCTCAGCAAACGCGTATCGGTTGGATAGGCGATATGCAGGGGCCCCACCGTCGCATCTAATAGCAGCGTGCCCTGCTTGCCGGGCAACTCTCCCTTCTTAACCGGCGCTTCTTCTTCTGTACCGGATTGCTGCTCCTGCTGTCCTTGCCCGGGGTCTTCCGGTTTGTTCTTATCCGAGGGCTTGCGCCGATGCTTGATCGCCTTGAGCTGCCGCGCCTGACGGATCATCAGGTCGTTCAACCTGGCACTTCCTTTCTGGCCCAGTCGCTTGCGGATCTCCACAAACAAACTCGGCACAAACACTGGCTCGATCTGAAAACTACTCAGCCCCACAAAATATTGCGCATAGATGTTCTCTTGAATGTACTGGATCGTATCTTCATCGCTCAGCCTTTCAATATGCTTGACCATCAGGGCCCCCAGTATGACCCGCAGATCCACCGTAAGTCGCCCCTGGTCAGTGCTCAGACATGAAAAGAACACCTCGGCCATCTCATCCCAGGGTACCAGCTCCGCCATCCGTACCCACCGGTTTTCCGGCGACAGCTTCTGCTCAAATGGCGTGCTAAACAAGGCTAATGTGCGCTCCGAAGCAGGCGTATACTTGATCATAGAAGTGCATGGTTTTTGATGGAAGTTACGGCTTTTTCCTGTACTTGAAGCTTATCTTGATTTCTATTTTTGAACACATTTTTATGGTTATCAACACCTTGTGAAGATCTGGCGACTTTTTAAGGTCGCCCTAAGTTAGATCATTTTCATTAAATTCACTGTTTTTCCAAGGTAGGTATCCTCTTTTCAAGGAACTTACCCCGAGCTCCACACAAATCTAGAAAGTAGGCTTGTATGAAACGTCCTAATCCATTATCTTTAAGGTTAGACTTTCAAGTCTTTCTTTCGTTTGATTACCAGCATTTAAGATATGACTGCTTTATTGGGATAACTTTTGCCACGTACTCAGCTTATTAACAAGTTTCCTTGGTTTTATATTAAATGTTAAAATATGAACAAGTTTTTAAAAATTGTATTAAGCCCTTTTATTGATATTCAAAAAACTGAAGAACATTGGAGTAGTAATAGTCCAAATAAAAAAACAGATCATAATAAACTTCAGCAGGAGCTCTTTTCTTGTCAAGAGGAAAAAGGATCACTAAAACATACATTTTACAAGTATACTCCTCTTGGAACCGGGACATCTCAACATAGTTACTCAGAGATTCCATTCAGAACAAGGCCTTCAAATGATTCTAAACAGAAGCATGGATCAGCGTTTGTATTCTGCCCATATTGCAAAAAAAAAATCGAGTTAACATTGAATCAAAGTAATTACTATTACATCTACAATACCGAGGATTTCAAGGTAAATTCAATACTTAAATTCGTTTTTTTTAATAGGGTTTTTAGCTTCTACTTAGCCCTTCCAGTATTTGTCAACTTTGGAATCATTTTTTTGTCACTTTTTTTTATTAGCATTATACTCCAAGTAAGTAATAAATTAAATTTAGAAAAAATTGATAAAATATTGAATACTAATTCATTGTTTGTTTTGTGGTTTGCATTTTTTTTGATTGGAGCAATAGTCGTCACATTGACGCTACAAATATTCAAATATTTTTATTATGTAAATAAGGAAAGTCCCTTTCTCATTGATGAGAAGTTAGTTAAAGGAAAAATAAATTCTGCTATTACAACCCGCTTCAAAAAATACCCATTCATTAACAATATTTCTGCCAATAAAACAACAGACAAAGTAAACTTTAACCCTGAACATAAAGGAAAAATTTCAGAAAAAGGGATTTTTTTGATCCAATCATTTAATAGGTAGGCAAAAAAGAAACTCCTTCATTTAAAAGGCATAGTTGTATATCCTGAAGATTCAATATTCTGATTATCAAAGATTTTTAGTAACCAAGTAGGTGTCCTAAATTGTGTCCATAATAAAAATTCCAATCCCGATGGGGTACTTTTTATGTCATCAGTACTGTGAATAAAACGCCATTCCAATTTGTAATATCCTCCGCACAAGGAAAAATATCTAGTTTCATAAAAAAAATTTCACAAAGATACAGCCCCTAAAAAGGGTTAGAATTCGCTAAAAGGAAGAATAATAGAGGAATGGTTAATTTGTCGAGGGAAATTTATGGCCGATATTTGCACGGGAATTTCCTTCTGACGAAATGATTTGTGGGGTGGTAACATTAAGGTATAGGAGAAAAATTGTAACTTGCTAAAGGCTTTTATTAGTCAGCTTGAGGGAATTATTGTATTTCTAATCATATCTGCTTCTTTCCAACCATAGTGGATATTAAACTGTCTGATGGTATGGAAGTGTTTTCCCACAGCTAAAAGTGGACCACTTAAAGCATAAAGTAAATTTGCGTTTTTCCTTGTCAAACGGCACACTGCCAATCTCCAACAAAAAAAGCCCACCCCAATCCAATGAAGTGAGCTTTTTCCACAGTTGTGATCCCGACAGGATTCGAACCTGTGACCGTCTGCTTAGAAGGCAGATGCTCTATCCAGCTGAGCTACGGGACCATTTTGAGTTTTTAAGTTTATAAGGGTTTGAGTTTTTGGGGCCTATAAAAGCTTATACCCTTATAAACTCAAAAACTATCATCTCAAAAACTATCATCTCAAAAACTCCCCAAAGGTGGCTCTTTCGCCTCCCCTGTTCGCTTTCGAGCCCCAAAGATAGGACTTTTGGGCTTTCACATCAACAGCTTAGTTGAAAAGTTGAAGAGTTGAAAAGTTGAAAGGTTGAAGGGTTGAAAAGTTGAAGAGTTGAAAAGACATTCTCTTCAACTCTTCAACTCTTCAACCCTTCAACTATCCAACTACACCAGCAAACTCTCCATCAACGGCTCCCCTTTCTCGCGCCGTGCCAACTCCTGGGCATCGACCGCAGCAAGGGCGGTGAGGTTGATGATCTGGCTGATGTCGACGCCGACGGGCAGGATCTGGATGGGCTTGGCCATGCCGATCATGATCGGACCAATGGTGTGGGCCTTGCCCAGCTTCCGCAACAGGCGCAGACTGATGTTGCCCGCATCGAGGCTCGGGAAGATCAGCAGGTTGGGCGCCTGAGCAGCCAGGTCGGAGAACGGGAAGCGCTTCTTCATGAACTCCGTATCCAGCGCAAAGTCACCCTGTACGGGGCCGTCGATGATGAGGTCGGGACGGGTCTCCTTGATGATCTCTACGGCTTTGGCCACTTTTTCGGACTCCGGACTCAACACGGTGCCGAAGTTCGAGAACGACAACATGGCGATCTTCGGATCGATCTGCAGGCTCTTCAACTCACCGGCGGCGAGCTTGACGATCGAGGCCAGCTCTTCGGAAGTGGGGTTGATGTTGACGCTGCAGTCGGCCAGGCAATAGAGCTTGTGATCCTGGAGCAGCATGTACATGCCGGCGACCAGACCGCCTTTCTTGCGCGGACCGATGATGCGCAGCGCGGGCTGCAGCACTTCGTGGAAGCTCTGCGATACACCGGCTACCATGCCGTCGGCATCACCCATATGCACCATCATGGCACCGAAGTTGATGTAGTTGCGCATGTCGAGCGCGGCGCGGTCTTGTGAAATGCCGTTGCGCTGGTGCATGCGGTAGTATTCATTGACGTAGATCTGCCGGCGGAAGGAACTCTTCGGCTCGATGATCTCGATGCCTTCGGGCTCGTGATGGAGCTCTTCGAAAAGATCCAGGATTTCCTGCTTGCTCTTGCCGAGCAATATCGGCTTGGCCACGCGCTCGCGTACGATCTCGCTGGCGGCCCAGATGATCTTCGGATCGGTGCCTTCGGGGAATACGATGCGCTTCAGGTCGCGACGGGCACGAATGAAGATTTTGCGCATGATCTCGCGCGTCCAGTCTGACTTTTCGCGGAGCTGCTCCTTGTATTCTTCAATGTCGATCATCTTCCTGGCCACTCCGGTCTTCATGGCGGCTTCGGCTACGGCAGAGGCCGACCATACCAGCACGCGCTGGTCGAAGGGCTTGGGTATGATGTATTCGGGGCCGAAGGCCAGGTTCATATCATCGTAGGCACGCTTGACGGAATCGGGTACTTCTTCTTTCGCCAGATTGGCGAGAGCCATGGCGGCAGCCATCTTCATCTCTTCATTGATCGCGGTGGCTTCGACGTCGAGCGCGCCGCGGAAAATGAACGGGAAGCCGAGCACGTTGTTCACCTGGTTGGGATAGTCGCTGCGGCCGGTGGCCATCAGAACGTCCGGACGCGCTTCTTTGGCGTCTTCGTAGGTGATCTCCGGGTCGGGATTGGCCATGGCGAAGATAATGGGTTGCTCACCCATCGTGCGCACCATGTCTTTGGTGAGGATGCCTTTCTGCGAAAGTCCGCAGAATACATCGGCGCCGCGCATGGCGTCGGCCAGGTCGCGCCGGTCGGTATCCCGGTAGTATTTGTCTTTGTAAATGTTGCGGCCTTCGTCGCCGCGGCCTTTCCACAAGACGCCCTTGCTGTCGGTCATCAGGATGTTGTCGGGATTGACCCCGAGGTTCACCCAGAAATTGGCACAGGCAATACCGGCGGCGCCGGCGCCGCTGAAGACGACCTTGATCTGCTTGATGTTTTTCTTGGTCACTTCCAGTGCGTTCAGCAACGCAGCGCCGGAAATGATGGCGGTACCGTGCTGGTCGTCGTGGAATACGGGAATGTCGAGTTCGGCCTTCAGGCGCTCTTCGATGATGAAGCACTCAGGGGCTTTGATGTCCTCGAGGTTGATGCCACCGAAGGTGGGCGCAATATTCTTCACGGTCCGGATGATGTCTTCCGGATCCTTGGAGTCTACTTCGATATCGAACACGTCGATGTCGGCAAAACGCTTAAACAGCACGCCTTTTCCTTCCATGACGGGTTTGCCGGCCAAAGGGCCGATATCGCCCAGGCCCAACACGGCGGTCCCGTTGGAGATCACCGCTACCAGGTTGCCCTTGGCTGTATACAAGCGGGCCAGACTGGGGTCGCGTTCAATCTCCAGGCAAGGCTGGGCCACCCCCGGCGTATACGCCAGCGAAAGGTCCAACTGTGATACACAGGGCTTGCTTGAAATGACCTCAATCTTCCCCCTCCTACCCCGTTCATGGTACTCCAGCGCCGCCTTCTTAAGGCCACTGGCTTTGAGTTTATCACTTTCCATAATTGGAATTTTTGGTTGGTTGAATTTCAGAGTGCAAAGTTATCTATACCGCTTTTACAAAGTGTTGATGGAAATCATGGGTGAGGGTGATCTTTCTCAATTTATTTAGTTTTTAAGTTTTTGAGGGTATGAGTTTTTGGGATCAAAAACTCATACCCTTATAAACTCAAAAACCCATTACGTGATTTTGTATTTTGCAGAAAAACCTGCTTATGCCTGACGTCCGCATCGAAGCCAGCTGGAAAGAAGTCCTGAAAGACGAGTTCGAACAGCCCTATTTTGAGGGGATTGTTTCTTTTTTGAAAAATGAAAAAGCGGCGGGGAAAACCATTTATCCGCCCGGACCGTTGATCTTCAACGCGTTCGATACGACGCCTTTCCAGAAAGTGAAAGTGGTGGTGCTGGGCCAGGATCCCTATCATAACCCCGGTGAGGCGATGGGGCTTTGTTTTTCAGTGCCCAAAGGGGTGCGCATCCCGCCTTCTTTGCAAAATATTTATAAAGAATTGAATGCCGATGTGGGCGCCGCCATCCCCAACCACGGCGACCTGACCGGGTGGGCCCACCAAGGGGTATTCCTCCTCAACGCCATGCTCACGGTGGAGAAAAACCGGGCGGCTTCCCACCAAAAGATCGGCTGGCAGACCTTCACCGACGCCGTGATCCGCAACCTGTCGCATAAGCGCGAAAACCTGGTCTTCCTGCTCTGGGGGGGCTTCGCCCGCAAGAAAAAGGAACTGATCGACGGTTCGCGCCACCTCATTCTGGAAGCGGCGCATCCTTCGCCACTGGCGGGTGGGGCGTTCTTCGGCTGCCGGCACTTTTCAAGAGCGAATGAGTATTTGCAGGCGCACGGGGTTGGGGGTATTGAATGGCAAATTGATTAATTATTTTAACCGCAAAGGCGCTAATTAAAAATCATTCCGCCAGCAAATAGGCATAAACATCACTATCGAGCGCAGTGACGAGCAAACGGCCCTGCGGTATCCGCACGATGGAAAACGCCGAAGTGCCCGCCAGGGGGAATCCGGGGTATATTTTCCCCTCCGGTGTAAAAAGGAAAACCTGCCGCCGCTGCCGGTCGATCGTCCCGAAAAACGCTTTTTCTTCCCCGGGAACCGTGCCGGCTACGAGCTCATCCTGGGGCTGGGGCAATTGCCATTTTTTCCACAACACCACCTTGTCGCCGGTGTAGTAGTATACGGCAATGTCGGGGCCGCTCATCACGAGATAATCCTTCCGGTCGTCGCCGACCACATCTTCGAAGCGGAAAAGGACCCGTTGGTTGTTGCCCACCGGGGTATTCAGCACAAATCCCTGCCCCTCGCCGTTTATGATCTGCACGCTGCCATAGCCGTCGCTGATAGCGATGCGGGCCATTTGGGGCAATACCTGGGTTCCCGGAGCGGAAAGGACGTTGCCGATTACCTGGATGGGAGGAAACCGGTAGCTGCCGTCGCGCTGAAATACGTGCAAAAAACCGTCTTCCGACCAGGCCAGCAGGTAATCTTTGTTTTGGTATTGAAAATGCTGCAGGGGTTTCACTACCCGGCCGACTTCCTGCCCGGGGCCCCAGCCTACGAGCGGACGGCCGTAGCGGTCGAATCCATACAGGCGGCCGTTCTCGCAGGCGAGGAAAATACCGTAATCGCCATCCCCGCTGAAGTCGGTGAGCAACAGGCCGTTCGTAGCGGCCGATTGCAGGCGGAGCGGAAACGTGCTGACCAGTTCCCCTTTCGCATCTACGATAAAAATGGCGTCCCGGGTATTGAACAGGAGCTCCGTGGGCGCATCGGTGTAGTAGGCGATGGGATAGATATCCGAGAGCAGCGGACTGCCCAGCGGCCGCTTCCAAAGCACCTTTCCGCCGGGGGCGATCCGGTAGAGCTCGTACCGGGCGTCCTGGACCATCCAGGAGCGCTCTGCGCCGCCGAAGACGGGTTGGGGCGCCGTAATGGCCACCGTGTCGAGATTTGCCTTCCAGGCGATGGAAATGGCCGAGGAGAAGACTTCCGCCGACCGCTTGACCGCCTCAACGCGCAGGTGATCTTCACCCGGCAGGAAGGCCACCTGCATTTGTCCTTTTTTCAGGAAAGGCAGCTCCTGGGCCGGTTCGAACGATTTGGCCAATACGGGTCCGAGGCGATCGGCCTCAACATAGGCCCAGCCAAGGGCCGTCGAGGGCAACTTGCTGCGTGCTTCCAGAAAATGATCGGCCCGGGCCAGCACTTGTCCGGCAATGTATTGATCGAGCCACACCTCCAGCGAAGGCCTGGAATCGGTAATGACCAGATAGTCGTCGATCTGAACGAGGAAGGGGTTGCGCAGGGGCAATGGTTCGTCCGACCAGGGGGTAGGCAGCAAGGGCTCTGCGAGGATCTGGCGGATCGAAAAGTTTTGGTAGGGGAAGGAGGGCAATTCGCCCTGTTCGGTGGTCCACTCCGCCAGCCAGCCGTCAAAGTCCTCCTGCGATCGGATCTTTCCCACCCAGAAAGCCGGGGGCTGCGCATCAACGCCGTAGCCGGGGAGCAGGCCTACGGCCCATTCACCGTTCCACCAGGGCTTGAGGAAACGCCGGGCGGCGCCTGCCTCCCACCAGTCGCCCGGAGCGGGCGGCGCCCAGAAAAAGGCCAGCAATTGTTCGGGTAAAACGGCGAAGAGCCCATCCGGGGAAGTGGGCGATGCGGCTTTGAGCTGGTCCATCCAGGTCGAATCGCGCCCGGTGCGCCAGTGGCCGGTTGCCCGCCAGCCGGACGAATCGGTCTCCACGTTCAGGTCGACCCATCCTTTCCACGAACGAAACAAGTCCCAGACTGCGCGGCCCTGGTCGGACAATACGGTGGTCCATTGCAGGGCCACCTGGCTGGGTTGCAGCAGGATGGGTCCCGTTTTTTTGGAAGCCGGCGCCCGGTCGAGGGAAAAACTCTTCAACTGCCTGATGGCGTCTTCGATGAGAAAGGGAAAGGGCGCGGCCAGGATCAGGTTGTGGAACCGGGCGATGGCGAAGGGCTGCCCTTCAGCGGTCTTTCCGCTGTAGATCGGCACTTGCTTGAAGCGGGAGGGCTCGGCGGGGTTTGCCGCCAACCAACGAAGCAGTTTCTCCTCAGTTCCAGGGGTATCCCAGATCCCCAGCCAGCCCATGCGGCCTTTCCCCATGGGTTGCAATACGGCGACAGCCCGACGGAACGAAGGAGCGTCGCCGATCGTATCGGCAAGGGTCGCCTCCACGTCCCCGAGCAATGCCCAGTGCCGGGGCAACTCCCAGGCATCCCAGGGAGAAGATGTACTCCGAAAGGAACCGGGCGAAAAGACAAAGGAAGAATATTTTGGAACTGCCCGAAAAGCATTTACCTTTACAAAAGGTAAAGGAAAGAACTGGTGGGTCCCCCACAACAGGAGTCCTACGCCGGCGAATGCGAGGAGCAGTACAATAGGACGTTTCCATTTTTTCATGTGACCAGGGTTTCAAAGGGCCCGTAAGATAAGGACAATAACGTTTTATTATGCATCGACCTTTTTTCATCTGGGCAGCTTTTTTGGCTTTTATTGCCGTAGCCTTCGGCGCACTTGGCGCCCATGCACTTCGTGAAGTACTGGATCCCAAGGCTTTAGCTTCTTTTGAAACCGGCGTCCGGTATCAATTTTACCATGCACTGGCCTTGTTTATCGCCGGGTTTGCCTATGGTCAGCGTCCCGAGCCGCTCTTCCGCTGGGCCGGACGGCTGTTCATCGCCGGGACCATCTGTTTTTCGGGCTCGATCTACCTGTTATCGACCCGCGAACTGTTTGGGACCGGGCAGTTATCCTGGCTGGGCCCCGTTACCCCACTGGGCGGATTGCTGTTTTTGAGCGCCTGGTTATCCCTCGGTTGGGGCGCCTGGCGATTGGATCAAAACAAAGGATAAAATAGACCTAAACTTTATGTTATAGCATCATTTTATCTTCCAACTTTACACTATATTTAGCCACTATTTCACACCTGACCCCTCCCCCGCAATTTTTCACTCAAACCTCATAACTATGAAAAATCTGAACTTTTTAAGCCTCTTAATGATCCTCGCCCTGCTTTTTGCAGTTCAACCCGCTTCCGCTGTGGTCAGTGTAAGGAACAGCAATGAAACGGCTACCGCTACGGTTAGCAAGAAGGAGTTGAAGAAGCAAAATCGCATGGAGAAAATGGTGGACAAGATCCAGAAGAAAATGGACAAGCTCACCAAGAAAGGTATTGACAAGAATGACCCGACCGGAAAGTGGCTGTGGTTTGCCATCATTCTCGGTATCGCAGCCATCATTGCCTCTATCCTTTTCTACAGCACCTGGTTGGTCGTGGGATTGTGGTTCCTTCCCAGCTTGCTTTGGGCAGCGGCCAGTATTTGTTTCCTCATCTGGTTGCTGAAATATCTCGAAGTCATGTAATTTCCTGTAAACCATAATAAAAAAAAGCCCCGACGCTGGTCGGGGCTTTTTTTTTATTCCACATCCTGCTCTTTCCTCCGGTTTCGGTACCACACATACCCGAAGAACCCCACCAGCAGGTAAGGCGCCGCCAGCATGTAGAGAATGCCGGCATTCAGGCCTTTGCCCGCAGTTCCCCCCTGTTTCAGGTTCGATTCGGCAGATATCCGGCACATCGGGCACTGCGCCTGCACCGGCTGCCAGGATGCCGTTGAAAAACCGATGGCCAGGGTCAGGACGAGAAGGTATCGAAAGAGTCTGGATCTCATTTTTTGCGATTTATGGGTACAAAAATAGTTTTTTTTAGTGAAGAGTGAAGGGTGAAGAGTGAAAAGCGGCTTCACCCTTCACCCTTCACCCTTCACCCTTCACCCCTAATAAAGCATTAAATAACACATCGGCCCCGAAACCGCCACATACAGCCACACCGGCCATACCCAGCGGGCCATGCGCTTGTGCCGGTCGAACTGGTTGGTGTAGGCCCGCACGAAGGTGAACAGGATGAAGGGGAAGATCACCGCCGCCAGCACGATGTGGCTGGCCAACAGGATGAGGTAGAGGGTTCGGTAATCCCCGACGTATATCTTGGGCGCGGTGGTGATGTGGTAGGCCACGTAGGAGAGCAAAAAGATCACCGAAAGGACCACGGCCACGTAGATGGCCTTCCGGTGCTGCTCCACTTTTTTATTTTTGATGAAATAATACGCCACCAGCAACACCACGGCCGTCAATGCATTGACGGTGGCGTGAAAGCCGGGCAGGAAACCGAGGCTCACGCCTTCCGGCAGTTCAAAGTGAATGCGGCGCATCATCGCCACGAGGATCAGCACTACAGCGCTGATCACCCAGGCCCACCTGTTGAGCTTTTTCGCCAATTCCAGATTTGATTGATCCATTGCTTTTTCCAATCACTAATTACTAAAATTATTTTTCCCTGTCTCGCTTCAATACGATATCCGGATCCGGCAGGCGCGGCATGACGATGGTGATATGCTCGATCAGCCGGCCCATTTGGGAATTGTCGAGGATATCGTAGGTGCGGCGCACCACCATACCGGTATCGGCCAGGGCGATGTGTTGGCGGTCGGGGATATAAAAGGCTCCCGAGGCCAGGCGGTCGAGATCGGTGTGGTCGGTGGTCAGGATCTCCCACTGCAGGGAATCGGTCAGGTTGTTGTCGACAGCGAATCGGGCGGGATCGGTCAGTACGGAGGAGTCGGCGAAGAGCAGGAAACACACATCGTCGCGATGGTCGAACTGATCCTGCAACTCCCGTATGCGGCTCGTCCATTGCTGCTGTTGGGCGGCATCGTCGGGAAGGAAGGTAGCGATGGTCACGCGCTTGTGCAACTGGCCGGAGGAGAAGAGCCGGCCATATTGATCGGTCAGCTCGAAGGCGCCCACCGTGCCGAGGTCCTTTAATTCGGCTATGGCCGCCTTGCGGTGGTTATAACCGCTTTGCAGGTAGTACCAGGAGCCGCCGGGCAGGATCACCAGAAGGAACAGCAGTCCGGCAATCTGGACAAAGTTCATTCGTTTGCGTGGTTCACTCATGTCTGAAGTTTATGAACAGGAGGAGCCGCCGCAGCGCCTCCTCCTATTCCACTTAACAATCGGAGATCAGGTTGGTTTTGCAAAAAAAAGAGGGCGGGAAAACCCCGCCCTCTTTTTCGATATACTCATTGGATTTGATAGGTTCGACCATCGTCCAGCATCCCCGTTTCGGGAGCAGGTTGACTGTGGACCGATTCCTGGTCTTTTTGTTTGATCAGTTCGCGGCGGTTATGCCAGGAGTTGCCTTCCTGGAAAAAAGCGATGATAGCCCATACCAGCAACAGGGTGGGGAGCAGAACGCTCATGGCGAGCCCTTTGACCTCGTAGCGCATATGCATGAACTCATACACGATAAAATAGGCCTTGTACAAGCTGAGCACGATCATCACCGGATAAAAGACGATCTTGTGCAGGTAAAAACCATGTATGATGTGGCCATTGCCAAAAAGAGCTACGAATACCTCGCCCATGGTGACAACCCCGAGGATAAGCAATCCCTTCAACACGACTTTTTTGGCTTCAGCGTAATCTAATTGTGCCATTTTTAGAGAAGTTTGATTCTGGATGAAACACCTCGCGGTGTTCTTTTGAATATTTTTTCAGACGGGCGCCCGGCCCGAAATCTTTTACAACAGGTAGAAGACCAGGAATACGAATACCCAGACCAGGTCCACGAAGTGCCAGTAGAGGCCCATCTTTTCCACCATTTCATAGCCGTTGCGGCGCTTCACATACAACCCGCTCGCCACGTTGACGGCGATGATGGTCAGAAAGAGTACCCCGGAGAATACGTGGAAGCCGTGGAAGCCGGTTATGAAGAAGAACAGCGCACCGAATGCCCGCGGACCGAACTCCTCTTTTTTGATTTGACCACTCTCTGCCAAATAGGCCCCATGCTCGTAGAGATGGGTGCTGTGGTTGTAAGTGATCAGGTAGTGGTTGCCTGCAGAGAACTCCTTCCCGGCCAGGCTGTGGCCATGGTGATCCGCTTTCACGAAAAAGCGGTTATCCGGAACATCGGCAGCATGCGGATGCAGGAAATAGGTAGCCGCAGCTCCGTGCGATTCGGTCTCCACTTTCTGGAAGCCGGCTTTCTCCAGCTCTTCGGCACTGAGGTATTTGCCGCCTTCGTCGAAATTGGAGAAGGGGTTGGTCGTTACGCTCATACCCTCTTTGCCGATCAGGTTGTTCCATTCCCAGGCCTGGCTGCTGAGGAAGGTCGCCCCGCCGATAATGGTCATCAATAACCAGAATACGGCGCCGCCTTTATTTTCCCGGTGTCCTTCCTGTACCGCGCGAACCATGGTAACCGAACTGACGATCAGGACGAAGGTCATGAAGGTTACGAAGATCAGGGGCGCGTTCTCCACCCCGAAAGGAGCCGTTTTGAATACGAAATCAGGCACCGGCCAGGTAGGCATGCTAAACCGGAGGGCCCCGTATGAGATCAGGAATCCTGCGAAGGTGAAGGCATCCGAAAGAAGGAAGTACCACATCATCAGCTTGCCGTAACTCGCTTTAAAAGGTGCTTTTCCGCCTTCCCACAGGTTACCGTCCTGGACGTCTGCGTTGTGCTCAAGTGCGGTGTCAGTAGCCATTCGTGACTAGTTTAATAGATATAAAAAGTTAACAATTTTTCTTTACCCGGCTGAAACGACAAAAAAGCCCAATAAATACAGCCAGAGGAATCCGACAAAATGCCAGTAGATCAAAACCAGCTCGAACCGGAGGGTCCGGCGGGCCGTCGCCTTTACCGGCAGCATAAATGCATGGATCAGGGCCATGAGCATGGCGGCAATACCACCCAGCACATGGGCTGCATGAACCCCGGAGATCAGGTAGATGAACGACCCGGATGGGTTGCCGTCCAACATGACTCCGATCCCGGCCATTGCTTGCCAGGCTTTGAACTGGAAGACCAAAAAAGTGATCCCCAGCAAAAAAGCCAGGGTCAGCAGGCCGCGATAGGCCTCCTTTTTACCCCGCTTGAAGCTCCAATACGAGCCCTGCAGGACAAGGCTGCTCAGGAGGATCACGCCGGTATTTACAAAGAACAGGTCGGGCAGGCGAAACTCCAGCCAGTTGCCGGCAGCCTGCCGAACGATATAGGCGCTTGTAAAGGCCGTAAAGAGCATGATAATGCTGCCGCAAGCCACATACAAGGCAAACTTGTGCGGATGGATCCTGTTCCGTCCGGCCTGCATCGTCCCGTCTGTTGTCGCCGCTACATTCATTTAAAAATGTTTATCCCGCCACGGGGGCGGTGAAAAATTTGATATCGATCAAAGGAGGATATCCAGATAATATACCACCAACACAATGGGGAGGTATAGCAAAGAACCAAACATCAATTGCAGGGCCGCTTTACGGTCCTGCTTCCGGTAGAGGTTCCACCCCAGGGCTGAATAGGCCAGGCTCAAAATAGCCACAAAGATCGCCGGGTTCCAGCTCGTCACGCCCATCCAGGGCAGGGTAAAACCGAGCGGGATCAGCAGCAGCGCGTACACAGCCGCATAGATCCCCGTACGCGGATCGCGTTCGCCGTCGCGTTCGGGCAGCATTTTGTAACCCGCCAGCTTGTAATCGTCGTACCCCAGCCAACCGATCGACCAGAAGTGGGGAAACTGCCAGGCAAACTGGATCGCAAACAAGACGAAAGCCAGCTGGGTCAGCTCGCCTTCGGCGGCCACACAACCGATCAGCATCGGCAACGCGCCGGGCACCGCACCCACGGGAATGGCCATCGTGGAATACCGCTTCAGGGGCGTATACAGAAAAGCGTACGCCACCAGCGAAAGCATCCCAAAGAAGGCCGCCCACACATTGAACAAGGCCAGCAACATGATGCCGGTCATGGCCATTAAACCGGCCGCCAGAACCGCCTCCGAAACCGCCATGCGTCCCGCCGCGAGCGGACGGTCGGCCGTGCGTTTCATCAGCTTGTCGTAGTCTTTCTCCAATACCTGGTTAAGCGCATTGGCAGCTCCCGTTACAAAGAAACCGCCCATGGCCAGGATCAGCACAGCCGTCGGGTTCACGCCGTCCTTTGAGGCGATGAAAAAGGCCATCAGGGCCGAAAAAACGACTGTCAATGTCAATCTGAACTTGACCAGCAGCTTGTAGTCCGTCACTTTCTGACTCACCCAGGAAATACTGCCGGCCACTACCCTCGTTCTCGCCACAAAAAATGTATTATGCAGTGCGATTGATCGCACCACTGATTATTATTAATGCCCCTGATCGTGCTCCCCTTCGGCGAGCGGAATGATCTGGGAAATATTCTCCTCTCCGGCTTTGGCGTAATCGTAGGCCCAGCGCTGTACCGTGGGGATCTTGCCCGGCCAGTTGCCGTGCGGCACGTCGACCGGCGTGGTCCATTCCAGCGTGTTGGCGCCGTAGGGATTGCGCGTGGTCATCTTCCTGCCGAACCAGATGGAGCGGAAGAAGTTGACAATGAATACGACCTGTACCGCAAAGACCAGGACCGCCGCAATGGTGATGAACTGGTTCATCGCCGAGAAATGCGAAAAGGTGTCGAAATTGTCGAAGCGGTAATAGCGGCGCGGCACCCCGGCCATACCCAGATAGTGCATGGGCCAGAAGATCGCGTAAGCGCCGATCAGCGTACCCCAGAAATGGATCTTGCCCAGCGTCTCGTTCATGAAACGGCCGAACATCTTGGGGAACCAGTGATACACCCCGGCAAACATCCCGAAGAATGCAGCTACCCCCATCACGATGTGGAAGTGGGCCACGACAAAGTACGTATCGTGCATCTGAATGTCGATGGCCGAGTTGCCCAGGAAGATACCGGTCAGACCGCCGGAGATGAACATCGACACAAAACCGACCCCGAACAGGGCCGCCGAGGTGTAGCGAATATTACCTCCGTAGATCGTCGTGATCCAGTTGAACACCTTCACGGCCGATGGCACGGCAATGATGAGGGTGAAGACCACGAAGAAGTTGGAAATGAACGGATTCACCCCCGACATGAACATGTGGTGCGCCCACACGATGAAAGAGAGGAAACCGATGGCGAGAATGGAATACACCATCGCCTTATAACCGAAGATAGGCTTGCGGGAGTGTACCGAAAGGACTTCCGACACGATACCCATCGCCGGCAGAATAATGATATACACTTCGGGGTGACCCAGGAACCAGAACAGGTGCTGGTACAGGATCGGGCTACCGCCCACATAATCGAGCGCTTGTCCGCCGATGAAGATCTCGTTGAGGAAGAAGCTCGTGCCCAGGGTGCGGTCGAAAATGAGCAGGAAGAAACCGGAAACCAGCACCGGGAAGGACAACAGACCCAGGACCGCCGTTACGAAGAAGGCCCAGATCGGCAGCGGCAGCCGCCACATATTCATCCCTTTGGTACGCAGGTTCAATATGGTGGTGATGTAGTTGATACCCCCGAGGAGCACCGACACCACGAAGAATGTCAGGGAGATCAGCCACAGGGTCATCCCCCCGGCTGAGCCGGACGAGGCCTGGGGCAAGGCCGATAGCGGTGGATAGGCTGTCCATCCTCCCGCGAAGGGCCCAGTGTTGAGGAACAGGGAGAAGAACATGACCACGCCGGCCAGGAAAAAGAACCAGTACGAAAGCATGTTCAGGAAAGGCGAGGCCATATCGCGCGCGCCTACCATCAACGGAATGAGCAGGTTGCTGAAGGTGCCGCTCAGACCGGCCGTCAACACGAAAAAGACGATGATGGTCCCGTGCATGGTCACCAATGCATAGTAGAACTCCGGCGCCAGCGTGCCGACACCGGTTTCGGCATTGATCGTGATCCATTTGCCCAAAAGGGGTCTGAGCCAGGCCAGGCTTTCTTCCGGAAAGCCCAACTGAAGGCGGAACACCAGGGACATCAAACCTCCGATAACAGCCCAGAACATCCCCGTAATGAGGAATTGCCTTGCGATCATCTTGTGATCCTGGCTGAAGATGTAGGTCGTGAAGAAGTTCGACTGGTACTTGTCTCCTTCGTGGTGCTCGTGGAAATGGTCGTCGTAACCGTATTCCTCGATGAGCAGGTCTACATCATGCGGAGCAGGGGCTGTAGATTTATTTGCAGCGGTTGCCATAGTACCTCTATTTTTCTAATAATATCCCGATCGGGAAATGATAAACAATTTTTAAAAGCGCCAGTTTATTGCACAGATCCTTCAGCAGGTGCCGGTGCAGGTTCCACGTTTTCGCCCGGAAGCGGGATGCCGTTGAAGGGATCCTCTTCCGTATTGCGGATCGAAGTTGCGTAATACGACTGCTGTTGGGCCAGCCATGCCTGGAATTCTTCTTCCGACACGATCCGGACGACCCTTCTCATGCTGTAGTGACCCTTGCCGCACAATTCGGCACAGGCCAGTTCGAAGTTGAACGTCTTCCACAGCGGTTCGCTGTTCGGATCAGCCGGATCGGTTGGCGCCTGGTATTCTTTGTACTTGCTCAACTCCCGGCGGTATTCTTCCGTCGTTTGGGAGGGCGTGAACACGAAATACGTAGGCATGCCCGGTACGGCGTCCATCTTCAGGCGGAAATGCGGCAGGAAGAAGTTGTGCAATACGTCGCGGGAAGTGATGCGAACCCGCACTTTTTTGCCGACCGGCAGCACCAGTTCGGAAGGATGGATATCGTCCCAGTTCTTCTCGTCGGTCCAATCCTGCCCGAGCGGGTTGACGGCATTGATCAGCTTGTAGTTGCGGGCGCCCAGTTTGCCATCCGGTCCGGGATAGCGCAGGTGCCAGGCAAATTGATACCCGGTGGCTTCCACCTCCATGTATTCTTCGCCATCATTGATGTCGGCCATCACCTCGTTCCAGGCATCCAGACCGCTGATCACCAGGAAGGTCATCACGATGGCCGGCACGACGGTCCAAACCACTTCCAGTCGGTTGTCGTGGGCGAAGTACAACGCCTTCCGGCCCTTTTCTCCGCTGTATTTCCATGCGAAATAGAAGAGCAGGATCTGGGTAATGACGAATACAATGCCGGTGAAGAACAGGGTGAGATTGAACAGGCTGTCCAAACGGCTGCCATGTACCGAAGCGGCATGGTGGGGGCCGTAGCCCAGCATCCAGTTCTTGTAATAAATGGCGGAGCCGATGCAAAAGACGAGAAAGCCCACCAAAAAGAGAAGGAAGCCCGTTCCGGAGCGCTTGTTACTGATCTGCTCCATTTCTTCCTCTCCCCGCAGTTTGGTGGCCAGTTCAGTAACTTTTCCGATCTGAACCACCACAACGATAATCAACAGGAGACAAGCAATAGCCAAAAGAGTTGTCATGGATTTTCTGCTATTTAATTCCGGGTTTTATCCCGCTAAAAATTTTCACTAATAAGTTCAATCCGGTTTATACGTGGTGATGTGCACTCTCCGCCATGTAAGGATCGTTTACGGGCTCGAGCGACACTTTTTCCAACCGGGCAAAGACCATATAGACAAAGAAAGCGGCAAAACCCAGCATCGTGCCCAGTTCCAGCAATCCGGGGATCGTAAAGCCCATGAGGAACGCGCCGTGGTCGCCATGTCCTCCGGCCCCGGCGATGTGCTCGCCGCCGTGTGCGCCGGCCGCGTGGATAGCGGTATCCAGGGCGCCGGGCTTGATCATCTGGAAGAAATCGAGCCAGTGGCCGAGGATTACGAGGATACTGACAAGCACCAGGGTCCCGTATTTGCGTTTGGTATCGTTGCGCATCAGGATGAAGAAAGGCAGTACGAAGTTCAGGATCAGGTTGCCGTAGAACAGCACCGGATAATCGTGCATCCGCGTTTGGAAATAGGACGTTTCTTCACCTACGTTGGCATACCAGATCAGCATGTACTGGGAGAACCAGAGGTAGGTCCAGAAGATGCTGATGGCGAAGACGTATTTGCCCAGGTCGTGGAGGTGGTCCTCCTTAACGCTCTCGTAATAACCTTTCGATTTGAGGTAGATCAGGAACAGGATCACCATGGCCGTACCGGCGACAAACCAGCTCGCACCGGTGTACCAGGCGTAGAGGGTGCTGTACCAGTGTGCATCGATCGACATCATCCACTGCCAGATAACCGCGGCGCTGGAGAAACCGGCGATAGGCAAAAAGGCAGCCGCCCATCTGCGCATCGTGCGGTGGTGTGCAAAATCCACGCCCCCGTTCTGATCTTCGGCCAGCGACAGGCTGCGCAGGCGCATGGCGAAATAGATCCAGATGCCGACAATGGCCAGGGTTCCGATGGTGTACCAGCCCTTGTTCAGGAAGCCGGATTTGCCCTGCAGCACAGCGTCTTTCGCCACTTCTTCGGTGTCGGCCCAGTGATAGAGCTCATGCCACCCGGCCCAGAGCCCGGCGATCACGACCAGCAACAGGATCAGGCCCGGAACCATGAACATTGACATGGACTCCAGTACCCGCTTGAATTGCGTGTACCAGCCGGCCCACGACGTAATGAAAGCCGCATAGATAAAGAGCGAAATAAACCCAATACCGGTAAAAAAGACGGTATTGTGGAGGAAGTTCGTCCAAAAACGCACATGGAACGGCTGGCTATCCAAAAAGAACGCCAGCAGCAGGCAGAGGAGCCCCAGGCCCATGAAGCCGAACAGAACTGTTTTTTGCTTTGATTCGAACGTAAATTGGTTCATTGTATTCCGCCGTTTTATGGTTCGGATAACGGATTTAATAGTTATAAATACTTCCCACGGCTCGCCGTCGCAGCAAGTATTTTAATTCATGGGTTCTTCCGGCGCCAAAGATGCGCCCGGCACGCCATAGGCCGGGTTGAGCGTATTGGCGGTTTCACTGTATTCCAGCCCTCTGACCTTGGCTTGCAGTGACCGGATGTAGTGGATGACTTCCCAACGTTCTTCGAAGGAAAGTTTGTCGGCGTAGCTGCCCATCATATTCCTTCCGTACATAATGGCGTGGTAGTAACGTCCATTCGAGGAATCGATAAAGGCGTCGAGCATGAAGTTGGCCGGAGCAGCCGGGTACTTACCGCCCGCGTCGCCGGTTGCCGGATTGGGATCGCGCACGAGGTAGCCGGCGCCGTCGCCCTTATCCCCGTGGCAAATTCCACAGTAAAAGGTGTAGAGCTCCTGCCCTTTCACCAGCCCCGCGGCAGTGATGGGGAAAGGATTGGCGATGATCTCGGCAGTGGCGCGAATCCGCTCCTCTTCCGTATCGGCGTAGTAGTAGGGCACGTGGCCGTTGGCCGGCGTATACTGGGAGCCGGGGGCCTGGCCCGTCAGCATCGCCATGGCGGCCTGCTGCTCTTGCGGGTTATGGGCAAAGGAGTAACCGGCATACCCACGGGGTACCGTACCAGCCACCGGGTTCCTGGGGTTCATCAGGTCCAGCCGCGTAAAGACGCTGGCGCTATCCCAGGTGTTGAGCGAATAGGAGTAGTATACGTTAGCCTCATAGGCCGTAGAGTAGACCATATCCGGCATGTACTCGCTACCGGTGGAATTGCCGCCGGGCTGTTGGCAGGACAGCGAGATCAGGATGAGGCTGACTGCTATGAAGACGAAAAGTGTATGTCGCATCGTTGCCATTGAATGAATTTTAAATCACTTTAGTATTGACTTCGGAAGCCCCTGTTTCTTGCAGGAAGGACTTCAGCCGGTCGATCTCCGCCTTGGATTGCCCGTTGGTTTGGAAAGCAATGCAAAACTTGTCGTCCGTAATGCGGTCGTCCAGTGTCGGGTTCTTCACACCTGGCCACATGCCGCAGATCGTGAAGAAGGTCACCGTCATGCCGATGGAGGCAAACAAGACCGTCAGCTCGAAGGTGATCGGAATGAAAGCGGGTACCGACCAGTACGGTTTACCACCGAATATGATCGGCCAGTCGCGGGTGAAGACCCAGGTCATGAAACCGAAGGCAAACAGGGTGCCGATCGCTCCGTAAATGAAGCCGGCGATGTGCAGACGGGATTCTTCCAAACCCAGGGCCGGATCCAAACCGTGCACGGGGAAGGGGCTGTAGACGTCCATGATCTCCAGATGATCGCCTTTGGCCTTTTTCACCGCATCCAGCAATACCTCCTCGTCATCGTACAACCCGAACAGTACCTCTTTTTGAGCAGTATCCATTGCGAAAGCTATTTTTATTTTTTCACAGGGCGAGCCCCGTATAATTCTTTTTAATTAATGATGATGAGCATCTGCCGTTGCCTTGTGCGATTGCTTGCCGGCGTATTGGTCGCCTGCGGCCTTCAGGATCTGCTTCACTTCCGCTACCGCAACCACCGGGGCGACCCGGACGAAGATGAGATAGAGGGTGAAGAACAAACCAAGTGTGCCCAGGAACAACCCGATCTCTACCCAGGTCGGCACGTAATAGCTCCAGCTGGAGGGCAGATAATCGCGGGCCAGCGTCGTGGCGATGATCACAAAGCGCTCGAACCACATCCCGATGTTTACGAAGATCGACATGAAGAAGGTCCAGAACAGGCTCCGGCGGATCTTCGCCGACCAGAAGAGTTGCGGCGAGATCACGTTGCAGGTCATCATCCCGATATAGGACCAATAGTACGGCCCCATGACGCGGTTGTAGAACGCAAACTGTTCGTAGATATATCCGGAATACCAGGCGATGAACAACTCGGTCAGGTAAGCTACCCCGACGATCGATCCGGTCACCAGGATGATCTTGTTCATGCTGTCGATGTGATTGAGCGTAATGTACTGCTCCAACTTGAGCACCTTGCGGGTCATCACCATGAGGGTCTGTACCATGGCAAAGCCGGAGAAGACGGCCCCGGCCACGAAGTAGGGCGGGAAGATCGTCGTATGCCAGCCGGGGATGACGGAGGTGGCAAAGTCGAAGGATACGATGGTGTGTACGGAAAGGACCAGGGGGGTCGACAAACCTGCCAAAACCAGGGCGAGGCTTTCAAAACGCTGCCAGTGCTTGGCCTTGCCCGTCCAACCGAACGAGAAGAAATTGTAGATCTTGCGGCGCAGCCCTTTTGCCCGGTCGCGGATGGTGGCCAGGTCGGGCACCAAACCGGAATACCAGAAAAGGAGGGATACGGTGAAATAGGTCGAGATGGCGAAAACGTCCCACAACAGCGGCGAGTTGAAGTTTACCCAAAGCGGGCCGCGGGTGTTGGGATAGGGGAAGATGAAGAAACCCAGCCAGAGGCGCCCCATGTGGATGAGGGGGAACTGGCCGGCGCACATCACGGCAAAGATCGTCATGGCCTCCGCAGCGCGGTTTACGCCCGTACGCCAACGCTGGCGGAACAGGAGGAGGATCGCGGAGATCAGGGTACCGGCGTGGCCAATCCCGATCCACCAAACGAAGTTGGTGATATCCCAACCCCAACCGATCGTGCGGTTCAGGTTCCATGTTCCGATCCCTTGCCAGATCGTCCAGAAGACACAGAAAACGTAAACGGCCAAAAAGGTCACTGCCACCATGAACGCGGCAACCCAAGCCAGGCTCGGGGTGCGCTCCGTGGGGGAGCAGAGGTCTTCCGAAATCTGGTGGTAACTCTTTCCACCTTCAATTAAGGGTTCCCGAATAGGAGACACAACTGCACTCATTGTATATTATTTGAGTTGTTGATACTATAAATCAGGTTAGAAAAAACACCAAATGTGTTTTTTCTAATAAACAGAAATTAACTGATCGCTTCGTCGCGGTTATTGATCCGGGCCGAATAGTTCACCGAAGCCTGGGTGTTGATCTCTTCCAGCACCCGGTAATTCAGTTCCTCCTTCAGCTTCTTATTCAATTCAGCTTCTTCGTTGTTCAGATCGCCGAAGGTGATGGCGCCGGTCGGGCAAGCTGTCTGGCAAGCCGTCTTGATATCGCCGTCGCGCAGGCTGCGGCCTTCTTTCTTGGCCGTCAGTTTGCCTTCCTGGATGCGCTGCACGCAGAAGCTGCACTTCTCGATCACCCCGCGCGAGCGGACCGTCACATCCGGGTTCAGGACCATACGGGTGAGGTTGTCGGATCCGAAGACCAGGTCTTCCCCGTTGATCGCATATTCGTTGGCCGGGAAAATGTCGGCGGTGGTATAGTCGAGCCAGTTGAAACGGCGCACTTTGTAGGGACAGTTGTTGGCGCAGTAACGCGTACCGATACAGCGGTTGTAGGTCATCTGGTTCAGACCTTCGGAGCTGTGGTTGGTAGCGGCTACCGGACAAACGTTCTCGCAGGGAGCGTTATCGCAGTGCTGGCACATCATCGGCTGGTAAACCACATTGGGGTTTTCGTAATCGCCGTAGAAATAGCGGTCGATGCGCAGCCAGGTCATTTCGTGGTGGCGGCTCACTTCTTTTTTACCGACCACCGGCACGTTGTTTTCCGCCACACAGGCTACCTGACAGGCGCCACAACCGGTGCAGGCGTTGAGGTCGATATGCATGCCCCAGTGGTGCCCCTGGCTGTAGAGGTTTTCCGTATACTTGTCGAAAGGATACAAGGTCTTTTCGTTGAGCTCCTTGGCTTCTTCCCTTTTCTCGTGGATGTGTTCCACCAGTTCTTCCACCTCCTTGAGGTTGGCCTGGTAGATGATGGTCCGGTCGGTCAAACCACCCTGATAGCCGGCGCCCAGCGTCATCACCGTCTTTTCGTCGACGTTGATCACTTCGTTGGTCTTCGGATCGGTGCCTTTTACCCCCATGGTATGGTGGTACTGCACGCAGGCAAAGTCATTTTCGACTTCCACCCGGTCCGATACGCTGACGGAGGTAGCGTAGTATTGGGTATTCCCGTTGGCGTCGATCGAGCACCAGGGATAGACGTTCACACCTACATTTTTACCGGCCTGGCCGACGATCTGGCGACCGTAACCCAGGGCCAGAGCCACACCGCCTTCGGGCTGACCGAACTGGCGGACACAGGTCACGCGCTGGGTGGAGCCGTTGACGTCCACTTCCACGATATCGGCTTTCCCTTTGGCTTCCTCCTTGTTCAGGCCTTTGAAAGCCTGCCATTCGTTACTGCCGTCCCAGAAGATCGGAATGGCGAGGTAGTTGCCCCATACTGTGCGGGCGACCGGGTCGGGCATTTCCTGAAGCCAGGGGTTGTGGGCGTATTGCCCGGCGCCCTGGTTCACCGTTTCGAAGAACGCGATCTCCAGTTCGGAACCGGAGGGCTTGCTCACTTTGGAAGCCGCATCGGCCACATCACCCTGGAAGGATACCGCACCGGCATCCGAAGGTACTTCGAAGACCCCATCGTGCAAGGTGCTGTCCCAGAAGATCTGGAAGGTAGCGAAGCGCGATTGTTTGGGGAACATTTTCTGCTGCCAGTTCCAGCGCAGGTATTCAAAATAAGGCTGGTCGGAGTCCAGTTTCAGGTTCGGGCTGCCGGCCCAGCGGAGCAGGCTTTCTTCGGCCTGGCGGGTCTTGAACAGCGGAGCGATCGTCGGCTGGATCAGGCTATAGAGGCCGCGTTTGGGTTCCACGTCGCCCCAACTCTCCAGATAGTGGTGGGCCGGCGCTACGAAGTTGCACAAGGCGGTCGTTTCATCGGGAATATTGGCGAAAGAGACCTTCATCGGCACTTTGGCAAAAGCTTCCTTGAAGGCATCGGCATTGGGCAGGTCGAAAGCCGGGTTGGCGCCCATGACGAATACGGCGTTAATGGCGCCGGCGCCCATCTCGCGAATCAGCCCCTGGATGGCCCCATCGGTACCCTTGCGCTGCATGGAGGCCCGGGTGAAATCGATGGTCTGACCGTAGCTGTCCAGCAGGGCGTTGATCGCGTTGACCAGGACCTGCTCACCGATATTGTTGGAGCCGGAAACCACCAGGGCTTTGCCTTTGGCGGCGTTCAGGTCGGCCGCGGCCTTTTTCAGTGCGGCCTTGGCCTTGTCGTTCAGGCTGGGTGCGCTGACGGAGGTGGCGCCGTTCAGGGCAGCCAGTTCGTTGTAAAGCGTAGCAATCGCGGCGCCCATTTCCGAAGGCTTGATCAACACGCGGTTGTCGGCGTTGGAGCCCGTCATCGAAAGGTGGCTTTCCACCTGGATATGGCGCGACATCTTGGGATGTTCCGGATTGACCTTCCGGTTGACGGCGTATTGAGCCGCATATTCGATCGGGGAGATCCAGGTGCCGAGGAAATCGGCGCCGAAGCTCACGATCACATCCGCCTTGTCGAAATGGTAGTCGGGAATGGACTGGGTACCCAGGGTCTGTGCATTGGCCTCCAGCATAGCGGAGCTGGAAACGGCGTCGTACATGACGACCTTGGTATTGGGATATTTGGCCTGGAATTCCTCGATAGCCTGTTGGCCGGTAGGGCTCATCAGGGTGTTGGCGAGGATGCGGATCTCATCTTTGGGATTGAGCGCACCTGTCACGGCCTTGTCGAGGTCTTCCCAGGAAATTTTCCGGAACTTCCCATCCTCCATGGTACCCGCCTGCGGGAAGCGGTTGGTATCGTAGAGGCTCAACACGCTGGCCTGGGCCCGGGCGCTGGTAGCGCCTTTGGTGATCGTGGAGAGGCTGTTCCCCTCGATCTTGATGGGGCGGCCTTCACGGGTTTTCACCAGTACCGCGCAGTAGTCGCCTCCCTGGACGAAACTGGAAGCGTAGTAGGTGGCCACACCCGGTACGATGGTATCCGGTTTGATCACATAGGGAATAGCGCGGCGAACGGGAATGTCGCAGCTGGCGGCCAGCGTAGCGGCGCCGAGGCTGAATCCAAGAAACTTCAGGAAATCGCGCCGGGAACTACCCAATTCCAGGGTCTTCTCTGTGATCTGAAGCCCGTCTTCGGGACCGGCAAATTCCTGATTGCTCAACTCGTTTAAAACCGGGTCATTGTTGAGTTGTTCGACCCCAATCCAAACTTCGTTTTTATTCTTCATCTTGAAATGAGCGTAGTTTTAGATATAGGAAGTCCAGCCGGGGCTGGACACTATGGGTTTTCGTTCCGAATTAATAATGACATTTTTGGCACTCGACCCCACCGATCTCTTCCACGGTGACCTTGTCGCGTTTGCCACTGGCCATTTCTTCGTGGTATTTTTTGTAGGCCTCGTAGTAGGGGTTATTGGCAAACTGCACCTCCGTCTTGCGGTGGCAGTTGACGCACCAGCCCATGGAGAGCGGACTGAACTGCTGCACCACTTCCATGGCTTCTACCGTCCCGTGGCAGGTCTGGCAGGTCAGTTTCCCTACCGTTACGTGCTGAGAGTGGTTGAAGTATACATGGTCGGGCAGGTTGTGGATACGGATCCATTCGATCGGTCCCTGGACCTTATCCTTGCCGGGGTTGGTGAGGGAGGCAACGAGGTCTTCCCATTGGTTCTTGACCAGGAGTTCCCCTTCTGCATCGAGCGTATTTTTCTCCTTGATATAATTATCGGAGAACCATTTCTTGAAGATCTTCTCGATATCCGCCTGGCTCATGGCGTCGTAGTGCTCGATATATTTATCCGTATTGGGATCGAAACCGATCGATGCGTAGATCTTGGAGATCTCGGCGGTGCCATAGGTCGATCCCACTTTGATGGCCTTGTGGCAGTTCATGCACGTATTGGCGGCCGGGATAACCGAGTGCTTGCTGCGACGGGCGCCGTCGTGGCAATAGTTGCAATCGATCTTGTGCGTGCCGGCGTGCGTGAGGTGGGAAAACTTGATCGGCTGGTCGGGCTGATAGCCCTGCTGGCGGCCGAGGTTGATCGCGTTGTTTACTGTGGTATAGCCGCCAAGCACCACGACCAGGAATACGACGAAGGCGATGATGCCTTTGCTCGTCAGGATCTGGGCCAGGGTCTTGCGGGGCGGCGCTTCACCGGTTTCCTGCACTTTGGCGAGGTAGTCGAGGTTGGAAATGATCCGGGCCAACACCAGGGCCACTACGGCCAGGAGGGCAAACAACCCCAGGAACAAAAGGGTGTTGTTCGGCTTCTGCGGAGCGGCAGTCCCTCCGCCAGGCGTAACGGCCACCACCGGAACCCGGGTGTATACGTCATTAACATAAGCCAGAATGTTCTCGATCTGCTGGTCGCTGAAGTTGAAATTGCTCATCACCGTGGGCTTCCACTGGTTCCAGAGTTCAACCGCCCGGGGATGGCCGGAGTTGATCAGGGCCTGCGAGTTATTGACCCAACTGTACAGATCCTTGCGCGGATAGTCCGCCCAGCGATCCTGTACCCCACCCAATGCAGGACCCGTCAGGTTGTCCTTCATGTTCTTGTTGTGGCAGGCGGCACAGTTGTTTTTGAAAAGTGTCTCCCCTTCGGTGAGATCAACAGCAGGCGCTGCATCCTGTGCCGACACGATACCGGTAGCCAGGAAAAAGCATAGAAATAGCGCGTAAGCAGTAAAACGCTTTAGGTCCATCATACCCATATTTAAAGATCAATATGCGTCAATATTTACGATATGTCATTTTTCAGTCACCGCAAAGATAAAATTAGGCCTCTATTTTTAACAAAATTTTTAGGAACGGCCCATTATTTAGACTCAGTATAAATAGTTTTTAGTTCTTAGTTTTTTGTTTTTAGTTAGCGTTTTGCAACTAAAAACAAAAAATTCAAAACTAAAAACTAAAAACGCTAATTCCCCTACACCGCCACTTCCGCCTTTATATGCGGATGCGGATCGTATCCGGTCAACTCAAAATCCTCGAAAGAATAGCCAAAGATATCTTTTACCTTCGGATTGATATGCATTTGTGGCAAAGGCCGCAGTTCGCGCGTCAATTGCAACCGGGCTTGTTCGATATGATTACTATAAAGGTGTACGTCGCCGAAGGTGTGGACAAATTCCCCGGGCTCGAGATCGCAGACCTGCGCCATCATCATGGTGAGCAGGGCGTAGGAGGCAATATTGAAAGGCACGCCGAGGAACACGTCGGCCGAGCGCTGGTAGAGCTGGCAGGAGAGCTTGCCGTTCGCCACGTAAAACTGGAACAGGGCATGACAGGGGCTGAGGTGCATTTTAGGCAGATCGGCCACGTTCCAGGCATTGACGATGATGCGCCGCGAATCGGGGTTGTGGCGGATCTGGTCGACCGCGTTGGCGATCTGGTTGATCGGTTGCCCGCCGGCCCCTTCCCACGCGACCCACTGTTTGCCGTAGATCGGGCCCAGGTTGCCCGCTTCATCCGCCCATTCATTCCAAATTCGTACGCCATTTTCCTGCAAATACCGTACATTGGTATCGCCCATTAGGAACCAAAGCAATTCGTAGACAATGGATTTGAGGTGGAGCTTCTTGGTCGTCAGCATCGGAAAACCTTCCTGGAGGTCGAAGCGCATTTGATAACCAAACACGCTGATCGTACCGGTGCCGGTGCGATCACTTTTCTCTACCCCATGATCGAGGATATGGCGTAACAGGTCGTGATATTGCTTCATGGGTGTAAAAATAATTCAAGTTGTGATTTTTTCAACCGGAAGATGTTTTTGATGTTTGGAACAAAAAAATAATCATGAGCTATTCCAGCCTGAAAGCCTGTATTGACGACCTCGATAAGAACGGATACCTGCTGCGGATCAAAGAAGAAGTGGACCCCAATCTGGAAATGGCGGCCATTCACCGGCGGGTATTCGACGCCGGGGGGCCCGCGATCCTTTTTGAGAATGTAAAAGGAAGTCCTT
This sequence comes from Lewinellaceae bacterium, assembly GCA_020636275.1. GTDB lineage: Bacteria > Bacteroidota > Bacteroidia > Chitinophagales > Saprospiraceae > JADJTT01. The sequence goes on from JACJYD010000006.1 coordinate 69,934, forward strand.
TCAAGGCTGTATCCAACCTCTACGGCACCTTTGAGCGGACCGAATTTATTTTCCGGGACACCCTTGCCAATGCCAAAAAGGTAATGGAACTCAAGGCCGACATGATCAACCTCCTGCGCCAACCGGGGCGGTATTTGTCGGCGCCCTCGACGGCAATGGCTGCGCTGCCCTTACAGTCCCGGTTCGGAGCGCCCATATTATATGGAGAGACCACGATCAATCACTTGCCCCAGATCGTGTCCTGGCCAAAGGACGGCGGAGCCTTCATCACCCTGCCCCAGGTGCTGACCCTGCCGCCGGGCTCGGACCAGATCATGCAGTCCAACCTGGGCATGTACCGCATCCAGCTTTCCGGCAACGAATATACGCCCAACAAAGAGATCGGCCTGCACTATCAGCTGCACCGGGGCATCGGGGTGCACCACACCGCCTATAACCAGAGCGAGGAGCCGTTTCGCGCTTCCATATTTGTAGGCGGACCGCCCTCGCACGCCTTTGCAGCCATCATGCCCCTGCCGGAGGGCCTGTCGGAGCTCACCTTCGCGGGTTTGCTCGGCGGCCGCCGGTTCCGTTATTTGTGGAAAGACGGCTTCGTGCTCTCCGCCGATGCCGATTTTGTGATCACCGGCATCATTCGCAAACAGGGACTCAAACCCGAAGGACCCTTCGGCGATCACCTGGGCTATTACAGCCTGCAGCACGACTTTCCGGTGATGGATGTCGAAAAGGTCTACTACCGCAAAGACGCCATCTGGCATTTCACGGTCGTAGGTCGTCCGCCCCAGGAAGACAGTTCGTTCGGACACCTGATCCATGAGTTGGTCGAGCCGCTCACGCCGGGCGAATTCCCCGGCATCGTGGAGATCAATGCCGTGGATGCGGCGGGGGTTCACCCCCTCCTCCTGGCCATCGGCAGCGAGCGGTACATGCCCTTCCGGGAGCGCAAGCCCGAGGAGATCCTCACCCAGGCCAACCACCTGCTGGGCAAGGGGCAAACCTCCCTGGCCAAGTTCCTCATCATCGCCGCTTCCGGCGACGACCCCGATCTGGATACCCACGATTATCCGCAGTTTTTCCAGCATGTGCTGCGCCGGGTGGATTGGCGGCGCGATCTCCATTTCCAGACCAAGACCACTATCGATACGCTCGATTACTCCGGCTCGGGCTGGAATGCCGGATCCAAAGTGGTCATCGCCTGTTGCGGCGCCCCGGTCCGGGACCTCAAGGCCGAATTGCCGGTGGATTTCAGCCTGCCCGATGGCTTTTCCGACCCGCATTTCGTCATGCCCGGAGTGCTGGCCCTGAAAGGACCCGCATTCGAACACGAGGAGGAAGTGCAACGCCTGGCCCTCCACCTCAACCGCTTCGAAATGGATTCCATCCCCCTCATCGTACTGTGCGACGATCCCCGGTTCGTGGCAGCCAATATGCCTAATTTTCTATGGGCTACCTTCACCCGCGCCAATCCCGCGCACGACATACACGGGGTGAATGGATTTGTCGAACACAAACACTGGGGCTGCGAAGGCTCCCTGATCATCGATGCCCGCATCAAACCCCACCATGCACCGGCATTGGTAGAGGATGAAGAAGTCGGAAAAAGGGCAGATGAGATCTTGAGCAGATGCCAATAGGCAATCACCAATCACCAATCACCAGTCACCAGTCACCAGTCACCAATCACCACCAAAATTAATGATCCGAACCTACGCTTTTTTATTCTTCTCCCTCTTCTGCACCATCGGACTGACGGCCCAAACCGCTGATATTCAGATCACGCCGTTGGGCACCATCACGGATACGGCGGCATTGACGGCGATGGAGTATACAGCTGCAATTTGGGAGCAGCATCTCAACTCCTCCGTGCCCATCAAGGTAAACGTCGCTTTTTTCCCGGTCAGCGGATTATTTCTGGGTTTTACCTTCCCCAACGGGCGGCGGGACTTCCCGGGAGCGCCTCAGGAGAATACCTGGTATCCCTCCTGCCTTGCCAACGCACTGACCGGCATGGAGCTGAACCCCGGCGAGTCCGACATGGACATCGTCATCGCCGCGGACGCCAACTGGTATTTCGGTACCGACGGGCAGCCGGGGCCGGGGAAATACGATTTCGTGTCGGTATTGCTCCACGAGATAGGCCACGGGCTGGGCATCGTTTCGCTGGCCGACAGTTACAACGGGGAGGGGTCATTTGGAATGATCGACTTTACGCAGTTTCAGCCCTTCGCACCCACGTTTCCCATACCCCAGCTGGCCGGTTTACCGGGCGCCTACGATCGCCTGCTCACCACCGGCTCCGGGCAGGTTTTGACGGATACCCAATCTTTCCCCAATCCCTCGGCCCTGCTGCATGCGACCTTTACCGGGAGCAATGTATTTTATTCCGGTACGGAGGGCGTGCTGGCCAACGGTGGACAATCGGTAAAGGTATTTGCGCCAGCGACCTTCACCTTCGGCACCAGCATTTCACACCTGGATGAAAGCCAGTACCCCGTTTCCAGCGGCAATGCCCTGATGACCCCCTATATCGGCGCCGGAAACGTCACGCAGGAACCGGGGCCCATCGCGCTGGGCATTCTGCACGACATCGGCTGGGGGCTGGTATCCCAGGTTACCGTCCGGCCCACCACCGCTCCCCTGCCCATCGAGATTTGGGGCATAGACGGTCACTCGGTCCTCCGCCTGGATCTACCCGAGGCTTGTGATCTGGAACTCCGGCTTGTAGATGCCATGGGGAGAACGAGGTATACCAGGCCTTACGCCCAGCTTCCGGCCGGGCCACAGCTCCTCCCCCTGGAAGAAGCGCTGGAGCACTTGAGTGCGGGTTATTATGTGGTGCAGGTGCGGGCATTGGGTCAAAATGGAGCCTGCGGAATGGTCATTTTTCCGGAATAAGGTCCCGGGATTTTCATAGTGAGGGGGTCACTTAGTCACCCCCTCACTAGTCTGCTTTGATTTTTCGATTTAAATAATTGATTGCCAATACTTAATGTTGTTTTTTTCTGTTTTCGTAGTGAGGGGGTGACTAAGTGACCCCCTCACTAGTTTCCACCAAGAGCTGAAACTTATGCAAAAACGCTTTTTATTTCTTTTTCCCCTGCTGGCTTTGCTCGCCTGCAACGGCCTGCGCGACCTTCCGGACCCGGTCGGACAAACCGATTGGAAAACGCAGGAACTGCCTGCCAGCCCTCAGAACCGCTCGGGCGATGCGCAGGCCGGATTGAATTATCTGATCTATGGCGACTATATCGGGACGGGAGTTCCTTTTTCCATTCTCGAAAAAAAGCTGACCCGAAAGGACACCGTACTCAACCGCAGCGGGAAGAACAGCATCCTCACCTACAATTATAACGCCTTTGCAGCATCCAACGGAGTGGATGTGGTGGCCGGCAATTGCTTTACCTGCCATGCGTCGGTGCTCAACAACGAAGTGGTGTTGGGACTGGGCAATGCGGAGAGCGATTTCCAGAAAAGCATCAAATTTCAGGCGGGGATGACCAATTTGGTGGTCAAAACGAAATTTGGAAAAAAATCGAAAGAATACGAGGCGTTTGAAGAGTTCGGGCATTTGTACAAGGCCATTGCCCCCTGGATCAAAACGCCCAATCCGGGCGTCAACCCGGCCTTCCGGCTAGAGGAGGCCTGCGCCAATTACCGCGATCCCGTCGACCTGAGCTACCGGAAGGATCCCAATTTCGAGACCATCCGATATACCCTCGCGGCCGACGTGCCCCCGCTTTGGAATATCGATAAAAAGAATGCGCTATATTATAACGGTATGGGACGGGGCGATTTTGCCAAGTTGCTCATGCAGGCATCGGTGCTCGGCATCCCCGACAGCACCCAAGCGCGGAAAGTGCACCGGCATTTCGTGGATGTCGTCGCCTGGGCCAGCCAGCTCCAACCACCCCCCTACCCCGGCGCCGTTGACGAGGCCCTGGCAGCAGAGGGCAGGAAGGTTTTCGACGACCGCTGCAGCCGTTGCCATGGAACATACGGGGAGCAGGAATCGTATCCGAATAAATTGGTTGCGCTGGATCTGGTAAAAACCGATCCCTACTACGCCCGGTATTTTACCACCACCGCCGGGCTCGCAGGCTGGTACAATCAAAGCTGGTTCGCGAATTCGGCGCCCGCCTCCCGGCTGGAGCCGCAGGATGGATACGTGGCGCCGCCCTTAGACGGGATTTGGGCCACGGCGCCCTACCTCCACAACGGTTCGGTGCCAACCCTGGAGGCGCTCTTGAACAGTCCGCAGCGACCGGCGCTGTGGAAGCGGACGAACGAATACGACTACGAGAATGTGGGGTGGAAATACGAAACCCCTGGAAAAGCAAAGGACGGTTACGACACCCGCCTGCCCGGTTACGGGAATATGGGCCACTATTTCGGCGACAAACTCAGCCCCGAAGAGCGAAAAGCCGTCATCGAATACCTCAAAACATTGTGATGATCCAACTGCCGGAGCATTTTGAGGCGCAAATGCAGGCCCTCCTGGGCGCCGAATATTCCGCTTTCATGGCGGCGCTCGAACAGCCCGCCCCGGTGAGCATCCGGCTGCACCCCGGGAAACCCTCGCATTGGCGGGAAGCGGACCTGGAGCCCATACCCTGGCACCCCTACGGCCGCTACCTGCCGGAACGGCCGGTCTTCACCCTCGACCCGCTGTTCCAGGCAGGAGCGTATTACGTGCAGGAGGCTTCTTCCATGCTCATCGCAGAAGCGGTGCGGCAATTGGTCGACCTCAATCGTCCGCTCCGCGCCCTCGACCTCTGTGCGGCACCCGGCGGCAAGACCACGCTCCTGGCCTCCCTTTTGTCTGAAGACAGCCTCCTGGTCGCCAATGAGGTGATCCAAAGCCGTACCGTACCGCTGCGCCACAACATCGCCAAGTGGGGCCTGCCCAATGTGTGGGCCTGCAACCACGACAGCCGGGAGTTCGAACCGCTGGCCGGATACTTCGACCTGGTGTTGGTCGATGCGCCGTGTTCGGGGGAAGGCTTGTTCCGGAAAGACGCCGCCGCTATTACCGAATGGTCGCTGCAAAACGTGGACCTCTGCTGCGGTCGTCAGAAGCGGATCCTCGCCGACGCGGCGCCGCTTGTCGCCCCCGGCGGCATCCTGCTGTACAGCACCTGTACCTACAACCACCGGGAAGATACCGAAAACGCCCGCTGGCTGGCCAAAGAATTCGGACTGGAATACTGCTCCTTAGATCTTCCGCACGAATGGGGTATCGTGGATACCGGCGCCGGTTACCAATGCTTCCCGCACCGCGTGAAAGGCGAAGGCTTTTTCCTCGCCTGTTTTCAAAAGCCCGGCGATTCCCGGCCAGCCGACCGGCTGAAAAGCAAACTCAATAAGAAATGGACGCCCGCCGCAGGACCGGAAGGCTGGATCTCCGGCGAAAAAGATGCTGCCTTTCTCCAAAATACCCGGCAGGAACTGCGCTTCCTGCCGGCTGCCTCGGTGGAGGAAGCTGCACTGCTGAGCAGCGTTTTGTATAGGCTGTTGCCCGGCCAGGCATTTGGTCAGTTGAAAGGCAAAGACCTCATCCCCGCACCCGAGCTGGCCCTGAGCACCTGGCTGAACCCGGAAATCCCTTCCGTCGAACTCGACCAGGCCCAGGCCCTCCGCTTCATGCGAAAGGAAACCCTCGAAGGGATATCCGGCTCCGGCTGGCACCTCATGCGCCATGAAGGGCTGGGGCTGGGATGGGCCAAGTTGTTGCCCAACCGGGTGAACAATTATTTCCCGACGGAATGGCGGATCCGGATGGGGGGGCAGGGGGGATAGGGCAGGGGGCAGGACCTAGCGTCGCGCCCCCACCCGGCATTACAGTTTCACCGCAACCCCAAGCCGGGCAAAATTCAGCCCCAGGCCGAGGTCGAAATTGAAGGTATTGATGATGCGCTGCTTTTTCGTCAGCGCGGCATCTTCGATTTTTTCAAAACTCAGTCTGGTCGTGCAATAGCGAACCGGAACGACCGCTAACAAGGCTACCCGTTCGGTGATCCGGAAATGTAGCCGGGGTACGAGGTTAAAGCCAAGCAAAGCCGACCATTCGCGGAAGGGAAAACGCTGGGAAGTTTTTGGCGTATACCGGAAATAGCCCCCCTCCGGGGCGGCGCCCAGACCGATGCCGGGACGGAAAAAACCACCCAGCCATTTGCTCGCCATGACTCCTGTTTCAATCTGAAAACCGAGGCCGGCCGAGGTGGTTCGCTCTCCGTCCGTTGGTTCCATACCGGGAAGCACTGACACGGTAACCTCATTTACATCATCCACTACTTCAAACCGTAATTGCGTAAGGGAGATTTCGTGGTACCATCCCTTGTTGCGCATTTTAAAGAAACCCAGGGCCAGGTTTCGAAAACCCCACTCGTAATGTGAATTCATTAAGGTCTTACCCCCGATGGATACATCCGGCAAATTCCACTCTTCATACCCAAAATCCAGGTACCCATGCACCCATTTTTCGGAGACATTTTGGGAAAAAAGCAGCGAGGAACACAAGAGGAGCGAAGGGACCAGGAACATTTTCATGTGATTCTGATTTGTTTCTTTGAAAACGCCAAAACCCTATTCCTATTCACATCTTAACACACCATGCTCAAAGAAAATTGGTTTCTTTAACGTGAGGTTTGGATTAAATAATTGTATTTAAAGGTTTTAGCCCCGTTAGGGCAGGGCTGTTAAGTTCCAGGTAAAACAGCGTTGTCTGCACAATTTTACAAATAGCTACAGGCCATACTTTCCCTGTAAGACGATGGTGCCAAAATATTTTGGCACACCACGGGTGCGCTAAATTCCTGTCTGCCGACAGGTAGATATTTGGCGCGGCAAAAGCCTGGCTTTGCGTGGTCTATAGCCAGAATGAACTTAGCAGCCCTACCCGTTAGGGGCGGCCTATTTATAGAAAAATGGATTTCTTCAATCATTCAAGCTCCGTAGGAGCGGCATGTTCTAAATCTGTTAAACGTGTCGCTCCGATGGAGCTTTCCATAATGATAAAATCTCAAATGCTATAAACAGGTCGCCCCTATCGGGGCTGAGGTAGTATGTTGCTTCCCTTCAGAGAACCTGAACCTCACGTTTTCTTTGGCAAAATTTTTCTTTTGGAAAATCATGCGCAACATTCTCTTTTCCTGCACATTTGAGAAAATTTTACCCCGATGAGAAAACTGCTCCTCCTCTCCCTGTTCCTCGCAACTTCTCTCTGCGCCAAAGCCCAGGATTTTCCCCGCCTCCAGAAATTTTCGATCGGCGAATCCGGATTTCAGGCCTACCTCCCCTCCTACCCCGAAAACCTGGAACTCACCTGGTCGGAAGATTCCTCCATGGTCTGGGCGGGAGATGTGGAAGCGGGCGGTCTGCTCTTCGGTTTGGTCTGCGTCCAACTCGCCGAGCCCCTGGAAGATGACGACGATTTGCAACTCGGTCTGCTGGAATCCTACCTGGATTACCTCCAGGAGGCCTTTAATGTGATCGAATCAGCGGGATACGGCCGCGGCCATACCCTCGAGTCCAGTCCCGGCGCCAAAGGCGTACTGGACTATTGGGTCGATTCGGATGGATATACCTGGAAAATCAAAGGGTGGATAAATACCAGGTACATTGCCGTTCTGTACATCGGCGGCGGGGAAGAAGAGCCCAACATCAACGGCGCCAATATGTTCCTGGACGGGATCCGCTTCCCTGAGTGACGCGAAAAGGCAATATCAGCTGTATAACTGGTTTGTACGCTCTATGTCCCCCGCTGGCGGGCGCAGGGGGTGGAATAAATAAATTTTCAGTTCCAAAAAATGAAGAGATCTATGTATTGCCAGGAGTATTTCCACCCCCAACCCCCGCCAGCGGGGGACATAGAGCGTGCAAACCCTTGAGATAGTGCTCATTTTCCCGGGCAATAGTCACCCCCTACAAGATTAGCCTAAGGGGCTTTTGCACTTATCCCACAAACCTGATCTCCCCAAAAAGAAGATAGTACGAAAATTTAGCCCCAGATTCGCATGAGTCACTTCTAGTCTTTTTATTTTAATTTAAGATAAAAAGACTTTTTTATCTTAAATTATTCCTATCTTTGCCCCTGTCATTATTATTAATAGTCCTAAAAATTGTATTCTATGGATCTGATAACCGATCAAATGACCGTAGGCCAGATCGTCGCCGGCGACTACCGCACCGCGGAAGTTTTCGAAAAATACCGCATCGATTTCTGCTGCCAGGGCGGCACCACCCTCGATGCGGCCTGCCAGAAAAAAAATGTGGATCTCCCTGCACTGACCAGCGAGCTGCAAAAAGCCATGGCGGGACCGGAGGCGCCGAGCATCGACGCCGCAACCATGCGCCTGGACCAACTCTGCGATTACATCGAAAAGACGCACCATACTTATGTAGCTGCTTCCCTCCCCCAACTGGAACAATACCTCGAAAAAGTGACGCGCGTACACGGGGAGCGGCATCCCGAACTACACGAGATCTACCGGCTCTACCGGGAGGTAGCCCAGGAATTGGTCATGCACATGAAAAAAGAAGAGGTCATTCTCTTTCCCTTCGTGCGCGACATGGTGGCCCAGGAGATGACGGGCAGCGATTTCATGCCGCCGCATTTCGGCACGGTGAAGAACCCCATCCAGATTATGGAGCAGGAGCACGAGTTTGCCGGCGACCATTTCCACCGGATCGCAGAGCTGAGCGGCAACTATAATCCTCCTGCCGATGCCTGCACCACCTACCGGGTAGCCTTTGCCAAACTGGAAGAATTTGAAAGGGATCTGCACCGGCACGTGCATTTGGAGAATAACGTCCTTTTCCCCAAGGCAAAACAACTGGAACAAGAATTAGCCGCCTGACAAACAAAAAACAGTAGTGGGGTACAGGCCATGCTTGTACCCCACTATTTTTTTATAAATTGGGGCGCTTTTCATCCAGAAATCCTATGCAAATACAATTCCAGCACCCCCCGCTCACCGTTTTTGAAAGCGCCCTATTCCGCACAACCTCAACGGTGATCGAAACGCCCGAGCTCATACTGGTCGTCGATCCCAATTGCCTGCCCCGGGAGATCGAGTTCATTCAGCGCCATGTGCAGCAAATCCGGGGCGACCGGCCCGTGTTCCTGCTGTTCACGCATTCCGACTGGGACCACATCATCGGGTACCGGGCTTTCGACGGCGCGCAAGTGATCGCCGCTCAGGCTTTTGCGGATAATCCCAGCCCGGGAAAAAGTCTGGACGACATCCGGAGATTCGATGATGAATACTACATCCGTCGCCCCTACCCGATCGAGTACCCCCGGGTCGACAAAGTCATTCACTCGGATGGACAAACCCTAGAATTTGGAGACACGCGCCTGGTGTTCTACCTGGCGCCCGGCCATACAGCCGACGGCCTCTTCACCGTAGTCGAGCCCTACGGCATCTGGCTGGCGGGCGATTATCTCAGTAATATGGAGTTTCCGTTCGTCTACCACAGTTTCTCCGAATACCTTCACACGCTTTCCACCGCAACAGATCTCCTGCAAAACCACGCCATCCGCCTCCTCGTGCCGGGGCATGGAGATGTCACGACCGACAAAAGCACCATGCAGTCGCGCATCGATGAATCGGAGCAATACCTGCGCCGGGTTGTGCGTGCAGCGTCAAACGACAATGCATTCGACGAAGAATTTTTCAACAGATTTCCTTTTCCGCTGATGTTGCAGAAATACCACCGGGAGAATTTGGAGCTGGCAAGGAGAGAGACCGGACAGGGTTAGCATTCGGGCAGCCCCACCGAAAAATTCACCGCCAGGCCGCCGTCAGCGGTTTCCTTGTACTTGGAGTTCATATCGAGGGCTGTTTCCCACATGGTGCGGATCACGGTGTCGAGGGGCACTTTCGCGTGCTCGGGTGAGCTGTTGAGGGCCAGTTGGGAAGCGGTGATCGCTTTGATAGCGCCCATGGTATTGCGCTCGATGCAGGGCACCTGCACCAGTCCGCCGATCGGGTCGCAGGTCATGCCGAGGTGGTGTTCCATGGCGATCTCGGCGGCCATGAGGACCTGGGAGACGCTACCGCCCATGCATTCGGTCAGTGCGCCGGCAGCCATGGCAGAGGAAACGCCGATCTCGGCCTGGCACCCGCCCATCGCCGCGGAGATAGTGGCTCCTTTTTTGAAAACGCTGCCCAACTCGCCGGCCGTCAGCAGGAACTCGACGATCTTGTGGGGTTTGTTGCCGTCGCAAAAGGTGACGTAGTATTGCAGCACCGCGGGGATCACCCCGGCAGCGCCGTTGGTGGGGGCGGTGACCACGCGGCCGAATGCGGCGTTTTCTTCATTGACCGCAAGGGCAAAGCAGCTGACCCAGTTGAGCACGCTCTGAAAGTCGAAGCTCGTGGCCCGGATCAGTTTCACCCAGGAGTCGTAATCTTCGTAGTGGCCCGAAGCGGTCAGTTTCTTGTTCATCTGAGCGGCGCGGCGGCGCACGTTGAGCCCGCCCGGGAGAATACCGCTGGTATGGACGCCCCGGTAGATGCATTCCTTCATTACGTCCCAGATCCGGAGCAGATCGGCCTCGATCTGCTCTTCCGGGCGCCAGGCCTTTTCATTTTCCCAAACCACTTGCGAAATGTGCATATCCATGCCGTGGCAATAGCGGGCCAGGTCGGTGGCCGAGTCGATGGGAAACGGCAGGCGCACAGGAGGCGCTGTGCGAGCGGCATCCTCCCCTTCCTCCACAATAAATCCGCCTCCGATCGAGTAAAAGGTGCGCAGTTCCTGGCTGGCATCCTGCCACTGCGCCCGGAAGGTCATGCCGTTGGGGTGGAATGGCAGGCTTTCGAGATAGTGAAAATGAATGTCCTTAAGCGGATCAAAAGGCAGGTCGACCTCATTTCCGAGGCGTATTTTTTTCTCTTTCGCAATTTCCTGAATGCGACTGTCAAGTGTATCTACGGCGAAGGTTTCGGGCAATTCTCCGCACAAGCCCAACTGCACAGCCACGTCTGTGCCGTGTCCGTGCCCCGTCTTCGCCAGCGACCCGAACAGGTGTACTTCCAACTGCGCGATCTCCGACAGTGGACCATGAGCGCGCAGTTCGTCCAAAAAACGAAGCGCCGCCTTCCAGGGCCCCAGGGTATGTGAACTGGAGGGGCCCACGCCAATTTTGAAAATGTCGAAGATGGAGATGCGTTCGTCCATTAAATCCCAAATGCTTCCTTCACCTTCCCAACCATATCCAGCTTTTCCCAGGTAAATGTCTCGACCTCTATGGTCTTGGTTTCTCCGGAGCCGTTGGTGAAAGTCACCGTTTTGACTTCGGGGGTGCGTCCCATGTGGCCGTAGGCTGCCGTGTCGGAGTAGATGGGATTGCGGAGCTTGAGGCGTTGCTCGATGGCGTAGGGGCGCATGTCGAACAGCTTTTCCACCACCTTCGCGATCTCGCCGTCGGTCATCTTCACCTTGGCGGTGCCGTTGGTGTTGATATAGATGTTGGTGGGTTTGGCCACGCCGATGGCGTAGGAAACCTGAACCAGCACTTCGCCACAGACGCCGGCTGCAACCAGGTTTTTGGCGATGTGGCGGGTAGCGTAGGCGCCGGAGCGGTCCACTTTCGAGGGGTCTTTCCCGGAGAATGCGCCGCCACCGTGGGCGCCTTTCCCGCCATAGGTATCGACGATGATCTTGCGGCCCGTCAGGCCCGAGTCGCCGTGCGGTCCGCCGATGACGAACTTGCCTGTGGGGTTGATGTGATAGGTGATATTGTCGTTGAACAGAGCCTGTACCTTGGGCTGGCACTTTTCCCGCACGCGGGGGATGAGGATATTGAGCACATCGGCCCGGATGTGGGCCAGCATATTTCCATCCGTATCGAAATCGTCGTGCTGGGTGGAGACGACGATCGAGTCGATGCGAGTCGGCTGGTGGTCATCGGCGTATTCGATGGTGACCTGCGATTTGGAGTCCGGGCGGAGGTAGGTCATTACCTTCCCTTCGCGGCGGATGACAGCCAGTTCCTGCAAAATGCGATGGGCCAGATCCAGCGCCACCGGCATGTAATTTTCGGTTTCGTTGGTGGCATAACCGAACATCATGCCCTGGTCGCCGGCGCCCTGATCTTCCGGATTAGCCCGCTCCACGCCCATCGCGATATCGGGCGATTGTTCGTGGATGGCGGAGAGGATCCCGCAGGAATTGGCTTCGAACATATAGGCCGATTGGGTATACCCGATCCGGCGGATCACATCGCGGGCGATGTTTTGCAGGTCGAGATAGGTCTGCGACCGCACTTCACCGGCCAGGATCACCTGACCAGTCGTCACCAATGTTTCGCAAGCCACTTTGGAGTGCGCGTCAAATGCGATAAAATGATCTACGAGCGAATCGGAGATCTGATCGGCAATTTTATCGGGATGGCCTTCCGAAACAGATTCGGACGTAAATAGGTAGGGCATGTTTTGGTTATCTTATGTGGAGAAATGGTTTTTTAAAATCGGGCCAAAGTTAGGAAAAGTTTGGGGATTGGTGATTGGTCTCTAATCCCCGATCACTTTATTTCACAACCAAACATCTTCCGCTCCGTCCCATCCTTTAAATAGAGAAAACCTTCCAGCACATCGCCGATCTGAACAGGGCCAACGCCTGCAGGGGTGCCGGTATAGATCAGGTCGCCGGTTTGGAGTTTGAAATATTGGGAAACGTGCACGATGATATCTTCGAAGGGAAAGAGGAGGTTGGCGGTGGTACCGGTCTGGACAGCCTGGCCGTTCTTGCGGAGCTCGAAACGGATCTGTTTGGGGTCAACCGCTGCAATGTCCACAAAAGGACTGAGCACCGCGGAATCGTCGAAGGCCTTGGCGATTTCCCAGGGATGGCCTTTTTTCTTGCACTCGTCCTGAATGTCGCGGGCGGTGAAGTCGATACCCAGGGCGATCTGGTCGTAGTAGGAAGCTGCAAATTCGGGTTGCACGTGGCGCCCGTTCTTGCAGATCCGCAAAACGACCTCTATCTCGTGGTGGATCTCCCTGGAAAATTCGGGGTAATAGAAAGGCTTGTCGTTGACCAACAAAGCCGTGGCCGGTTTCATGAATACCACGGGTTTTCCGGGCACGGGATTATTGAGCTCCTTGGCGTGTTCGGCGTAATTGCGGCCGATACAGATAATTTTCATTTTTTTTAGTTGAGAGTGAAGAGTGGAGAGTACTCTAAACTATAAACTTTAAACTAATACTTCACATTGATCAGCCCCGCCAATTCCTTCACTTCCTTCACCGTTTCCTGAGCCCGTTTTCGGATCTCAGCCGAAGAGGCTTTGATCTGTTCCTTGACCTCTTTTTTGGAGGCCTGCAGCTCTTTCTTGCGCTCGCGGAAAGGGGTGGTGAGCTTCACGAGGGCTTCGCCCACGGTCTCTTTGAGGTCGACGTATTTCAACTGGCCTGCGCGGTAGGTGGACATGAGGGCATCGTAAGCTTCTTTTTCGCCGCAGGCTTTGAGTAATTCGAAGAGGTTTGCCACCCCGGGGCTCATTTTGCCGGCAGGGGTGTCGCCCGTATCCGTCACTGCCGATTTGATCTGTTTGCGGATCACTTGCGGGTCGGCAAAGACATTGATGTGGTGTTTCTCGCCGGCGCTTTTGCTCATCTTCCGGGTCGGATCAGCGGTCGACAGGATCTTGGGCGTCTCCGTGAAAAGCGTTTCGGGAAGCACAAAATATTCCTTGCCCACCTGGTTGTTGAAGCGCAGGGCGATGTTGCGGGCCAGTTCGAGGTGTTGCTCCTGGTCCTTCCCTACCGGCACGTAATCGGCGCGATAGATGAGAATATCGGCAGCCTGGAGCACGGGATAGTCGAGCAGACCGGCGGAGATAAAGCCGTCTTCGCCCTTGCTTTCCTTGCTCTTGTCCTTGAACTGGGTCATGCGCGTTAACTGCCCGTAGGAGGTAAAGCAGTTGAAGATCCAGCACAGCTCCGTATGCTCCGGGACGAGCGATTGGATGAAGAGGTGATTGGCCTCAACCCCTACCGCAAGGAGATTGGTGATAAAATCCCAGGTGGTCTGCCTCAATTTCACCGGATCGTAGGGCATGGTAATGGCGTGGTAATCGACCACTCCATAGGTGCAATCGTAATCTTTCTGAAGGTCTACCCAGTTTTTCACAGCGCCGAAATAGTTGCCGAGGTGCATGTCGCCGGTGGGCTGGATAGCGGAGAGGACGCGTTTTTTCATAAAAAAGGAGTGAGCTGGTTAATGGGCCAGGGCGATGACCGAGATCTCCACGTTAACAAATTTGGGCAGGTTGGAAACCTCCACCAATTCGCGGGCCGGTGCGTGGTTCGGCTCATTGAAATATTCGGAATAGACGGCATTGATCCGTCCATAGTCGTTCATATCTTTTACAAATACGCTGCATTTCACCACATCTTCATACCACAGCCCGGCCTCCTTGAGAATGGCGCCGAGATTCCTGAGCACCTGGTGCGTTTCGGCCTCGATCGTTCCATTCACCAGTTCATTGGTTTCCGGATCGATGGCGATCTGTCCGGAGACGAACAACATACCTCCGGCGAGAACGGATTGGTTATAAGGCCCTACCGGGTTCGGCGCATGCTTTGTATTGATGATCTTCTTCATAGTTGGGTTTTCATTAATATACCCTGACAGAAAGAGTAGGAAGACAAGGCGACTTGCAGTCGCCTTGTCTTCCTACTCTTTCTGTCAAAGAACAACAAATTTTATTAAAAATGCGAAAAGCCCCGCATCTCGACAAAAAAGATGGGAGCTCTTGCAGTATGCATTAACCCGAAGGGTAAGGTTTAGTCCAAACGCTCTTCTTCGGCCCTCACCAACACGCGGCCGCGGTACATCAAATTGCCTTCCGCGTCATTGTATGCACGGTGGAACAAGTGCTTCTCACCCGTCGTAGAACAGGTGGCGATCTGCGGCACGGCGGCTTTTTTGTGGGTGCGGCGCTTGTGCTTGCGCTGCTTGGAAATTCTTGACTTAGGATGTGCCATTTTATGATAATCTTTATTTCAAACTTAATTCTATATTCAGTTTTTAAGTTTTTGAGGGTATAGGTTTTTAAGAAAAACTGATACCCTCATAAACTTAAAAACTTTAATTATCACTCCACTTCTTCTTCAAATCCGACCAGATCGAATCGGCCGGGTTTTCGGCATCGGGTTCTTCTGGAAAGTCTTCCTGTTTGGAAATGAACTGCATCATCTCCGGATCGCACTCCGCGCCGGCCTCGTCGTGGGTCTTGTGCAACGGTACGGCCAGGTGAATGAACTCGTAGACGTATTTGGCCACACTCAACGAAGGGGTCCCTTTTTCGATATAGATCACCTCGGCTTCTTCCCTGGGCTCCTCATCGTATTTGACCAGCAGGTCCTGGGCAGCCTTGATGGGCAGATCGAACGGTTCCAAACAACGGTCGCATTCCACCCGGACGGTACCCTCAAACTCGAATTGCAGCACCATCAGGCTGGGGCGCTTGTCGAGTGTAAGAACGACCACCAGATTGCTTTCGTGAATCACCGACCCTTCAAAACACTGGAAAAACTCCTCATCAACCTCGAACCGGAAGGTGTGCATTCCGTCCCGAAGCCCGGAAATTGGCAAGGAGAAGGGTACAAGGGCTTTCATGTTAAAGAACTTTTTTTGTAAAGCGGATGCAAAGATAAGGTTTTTCCGGTAACGGACAAGCGGGCAGTTCCTTTTTTCAACGCTCCAATTGCAAATACCCGCTCTGCCGCTGGCCTGCGCCGAACTCCAATAAATAGAAATAGGTCCCTACCGACAGAGGGCGTCCTTTCCAGGTGCCGTCCCAGTCGTTTTGATAATCGGTCGCATAAAACACCACCTCGCCCCAGCGGTTGAATATCCAAAGGGTGTTCGGGCCATAGCGGTTCAATCCCCCGATGCGAAAGAAATCGTTTACCCCGTCGCCGTTGGGTGAAAATCCGTTGTAGACACGGGGCCCCACGCACAGACCCCGGATCAGCACCCGGGCGGTATCGCAGCCGTAGGGGGTGCAAACGCCATAAGTGAGTTCATCGGTAAAAGGTTGTTCGCAATCAAACTCGGGGGGCGTATACAACAACACGCCTTGCGGGCTCAACATGGCCTGGCCTGCATGGGGGTGATCCACCAGATAGACCGACTTGACACCGCCCGGCAGGAGATCGTTGGCCAGCACCTGGAAAGGCAAGGGATCGAGTTCGAAAAGCACCAGCGTATCATCTACGGCCAGGGGTTTGGATTGTTCCAGATCGATCACCTGGATATTCAGGAAAAAAGTATCGCAGATGCCGTAGCCGTCGCAGGCCTGGATGCAGGCGCTTTCCACACCTTCTTCCAGGCCTTCCAAAACGATACAGGTGTCGTTTTGCACTTCCATCGTGGCGAATTCACCGCCTTCTTCAGGACAAAAGTTGGTTAGCGACACCACCTGCCCGGCCAGATTTTCAGCGGAAAAACAAAGGGTCGACGTATCATTCAGGCCTACAACCTGATTCATAACAGAGACCTCCGGACATCCCGCTGCCAGGTAGAGCGTATCCCGGCATCCGGTAGCAAGTTCTTCAAAGATGAGTTGGTGCACGCCTTGCGGAGCGGTCATTCGCGCACCGGTGGGCACCAGGCTTGCGTTGAGCGACAGTACGCTCAGGATGCCCGAACTACCCTGTTGGATCTGCAGGGAGCCATAGCTGTTGGAAGGATGGCCTCCCGTGATCAGTTGGGCGCCCATTTCCAGTTTCCACTCCCCGGTGGGGTCCCAGGTATTCATCCAGCCCACCAGTTCGGCTATTGTAGAAAAAGTGACGGTATGGGAAATCCCGTTGACGGTCCAGTCGACCAGGGTGTAGGGACCAGCCAATCCGCCGCCCGGCAGGCTGGCAAAACCGATCACGAAAGAGCTGTCGAAGTTGCAGGGAGCGAGCGGTTGGCTGAGTGGCTGCCCATCGAGTTGCACGCCGAAGCCCACCAGTTCGCCGTAGGCTACCGGCAGGCAAACCTTGAGGTCGGCGCAGTCGTCGCCGGCGACGATCACCCATTCCTCCTCGATGAGGTCGGGGCATCGCACCTGCGCCCACAGAGCTCCTCCTGAGAGGAGTAGGCCCCACAAACAGAGGAAGGAGTGGAAACTTCGAAAAAATAAATGATACATGAGCCGTTGGTTCCTGGGGTAGCCGTTATTCCGCCTCGGGGGTGAATACCCACGCTTTTTTATTGTAACGAGCCTGGATCACTTTGAGTTGTTCCTGGAGCTGGTCTTCTGTTTCGTAACCCAGCCGGATCCCGACCCGGGTCACGCCGTTGGGCTGATCGCTATACGCCTCATACCCGTCGGAGAAAATGGCCTGGATCTGTTTTTCGGCATTGGAATCATCTTTGAAGGAGCCGATGATCACGATCGCCTCTTTCAGGCCCGGCACGCGGGTAGCGCCTTCCGTGTCGACCAGTTCACCCAGGTTCCCGGTCACGAAGGCGTTGTCCTCATCCAATTCCGGTTCTTCATCGTCAAATTCATTTTGCGGGTCGGTGGTCGTTACCGGTGAAGGAGAAAGCGCAATACCGGAATTGGGGATCCGGTTCATATTTCCCGCTAAAAATGCGATGCTGACGATAAGAATGAGCACGGCCAGGGACAGCAACCACAATACCGGGGAGCGCCAATTGATCTTTTTCCAGAACGGCAGGGGCTCCGGTCGAATGGCAGCAATCGGGTCAGGGGCAGTCGCCTGTACGGGCTTGCGTTTAACAGGATTGAACTTCACCTCCGGAAGTCCGAACGAAGGGGTGTGAAAATTCTCCGGACCCTGCATGAGCTTATATTGCCCTTCGAAGTCGATATACAAACGGGCCACACCCGGGATCTCCACGATCTCCCGCTTTTCCAGGGCCTGTTGCAGGCGGGACACGTAAGCATCGAGTTCAGCCTGTGCTTTGGAAAGGGACCAATTGTTATTCCTGGCGATCAGATCGACCAGGGTACCATCGTTGAGCTTCAGGTTGGAATTGAAACGGAGTTTCCTCGATGGCGGATGCACTACGCCCTGTACCGAGTCGACCACGGCGGCCTTATAGGTTCCTTCAAAGGCCCCAAGTCCTGGCAGGATCACCGTATCCTGCAGGTGTAACAGCTCGCCGATGCAAGCCGGTATATCGGTCTTGTTGATGGTTTGTGCCATATTTCCCTTCTCCCTCAAAGATAAGGAAAAGAATTTTATCAAACGCCCAACCCTTTTTTGAAGGAAAACCGTCTTTGAGGTTGAAAAGTTGATAAGATGATAAGTTGAAAGGTTGATAAGATGAAAAGTTGAAAAGTTCCTTTTCATTCAACCATTCAACTTTTCAACTCTTCAACTCTTCAACCATTCAACTCTTCAACTTCAAAAAAAAATAGCAAATGACAACCCGTATCGGACTTCCATTCTTACTCCTTGCTTTGATCACCCTGAGCTTTCAAAGCTGTCTGAAAGACTCCTGCCAGGAGGTGGTCACGTATTACAATCAGGTTCCCGTGTACAAATCGCTGGCTGAAATGCGCCAGGACATCTCGGTCGAGCCGGCACGCGACCTGAAAAATCCGGGCAAGCTCTATTTCTACAACAACTACGTATTTATTAACGAGGTGCGGGAAGGGATCCACGTCATCGACAATACCGACCCCAAAAATCCGCAGGAGGTAGCTTTCATCAACATCCCCGGCAACGTGGATATGGCTGTGCAGGGCAATATCCTGTATGCCGACAATTACATCGACCTGCTGGCGATCGACATCACCGATCCGGCCAGTCCGGTGCAGGCCGGCCGTGCCGAACAAGTGTTCAACGCCCTGTGGTATGACGACAACCAGCAGAAATACTGCGTTTACTACGACGTAGTGGAGACCACCGAAACGGTCGATTGCGGGTCCATTACCCGGAACGGCGGCGGGATCTTCTTTAACGGAGGCTTCCTGGGGATGGAGAACATCGATGTAGCGGCTCCTTCGGCCGATGCCAGCGGTTCGGGCGTTGGCGGATCAATGGCCCGCTTCACCCTGTCCAACGGACATCTCTACACCGTCGACGACACGAACCTCCGGGTGTTCAGCCTGGCCGCTCCGCTGCAACCCTCCCTGGTCAATACCGTGGGCATGGGTTGGGGCATCGAGACGATCTTCCCTTATGAACATTACCTGTTCGTCGGCTCCACCAACGGCATGTACATCTACGACAACACCAACGCCACGGCCCCGGGCTACGTAGCTCAACTGGCCCACGCCAATGCCTGCGATCCGGTATTTGTTTCGGGCGACTATGCCTATGTGACGTTGCGCGACGGTACCTTCTGCGAAGGTTTCGACAACCAGCTCGACCTGGTCAATATCACCAACATTTACAGCCCGTACGTGGAGAAAACCTTCCCGATGGATCACCCCCACGGTTTGTCGATCGACAACAACACCCTTTTCCTCTGCGAAGGCGAGAACGGCTTGAAAGTGTTTGACGTCGCCGACCCGCTGAAACTCGACAAAAACCAATTGGATTATATCAAGAACATCGATGCGTACGACGTCATCTCTGTGCCGGGTCAGGACCATGTCCTGCTCCTGATCGGGAAAGACGGCTTCTACCAGTACGATGTGACGGATCCGAAAAACCTCAAACTGCTCAGCAAGATTGAAGTGAAGTAGGCCCGTCGTGGCGCCATTCCCGGCGTCTCTACCTGTCCAAAATAAAACGGAGCGTCCGGCTTTTGCCGGGTGCTCCGCTTTATTTTATGCCAAAGGGCTCCTGAGGAAAAAAGAAAAAGCCTTAGTTTTGCGCCTGGAGTGTCGCCCTAATTACATTAAAAAACCATTTAAAGACCACCACGGATGTTTCAAGAAAACACCATTTTCCAAAATGAAACCCAACCTGGATCACACCAGGAGCTTCAGGAATGGGTAAACAAAATTGCAAAACACTGCCAGGCCGACCAGATCCACTGGTGCGACGGATCGGATGAAGAGTACGACCGTTTCACGCAAATGCTGGTTGACAAAGGCACTTTTATCCGCCTCGACGAGGCGAAATGGCCCAATAGTTTTGCCTGCTTCAGCGATCCCAGTGATGTGGCACGCGTGGAAGACCGCACCTACATCTGCAGCCGACGCAAAGACGACGCCGGCCCCACCAACAACTGGGTCGAGCCCAAGGAGATGAAAAACACCCTGGAAGGGTTGTTAAAAGGCGCCATGAAAGGCCGCACCATGTACGTCATCCCCTATTGCATGGGACCCATCGGTTCGCCGCTCTCCCGACTGGGCGTGCAGCTCACCGACTCGGAGTACGTGGTCGTCAACATGAAGATCATGACCCGGATGGGGAAAGCTGCGCTGGACATGCTGGGCAAATCCGGTGAATACGTCAAGTGCATTCACTGCCTCGGGGCTCCGCTCGAGCCCGGGCAGGACGATGTCTCCTGGCCCTGCAATCCCACTACCAAATATATCGTCCATTTCCCGGAAGATCGCTATATCGTTTCCTATGGTTCCGGTTATGGAGGAAATGCCCTTTTGGGCAAAAAATGCTTTGCCCTGCGCATCGCCTCTGCCATGGCCAAAGAAGAAGGCTGGCTGGCCGAACACATGCTCATTCTGGGAGCCGAATCGCCCGAAGGCGAGAAGACGTACGTGGCCGCTGCTTTCCCGAGTGCCTGTGGAAAGACCAATTTTGCCATGCTGATCCCGCCAAAGGAAATGGACGGTTGGAAGATCACAACCGTCGGCGACGACATCGCCTGGATCGAGATGGGAGAAGACGGTCGCTTGTACGCCATCAACCCCGAGGCAGGTTATTTCGGCGTGGCGCCCGGCACCAACACCAAGACCAACCCCAGTGCGATGGAGACCATCCACCGCAACTCGATCTTCACCAACGTGGCGGTGACGCCCGATGGCGATATCTGGTGGGAAGGCATGACCAAAACGCCGCCGCCCAACCTCATCGACTGGACCGGCAAGCCCTGGGATCCCAACAGCGGAAAACCGGCGGCTCACCCGAACGCCCGTTTCACGGCCCCGGCTCATCAAAATCCGGTGATCGACGCCGACTACGACAACCCCAAAGGGGTGCCCATCAGCGCCTTCATCTTCGGCGGACGCCGCAGTACGACCGTACCGCTCGTCTACCAATCATTCAACTGGAATTTCGGCGTATACCTCGCCGCGACCATGGGCTCGGAAATGACTGCCGCTGCTTTCGGCCAGATCGGCAAGGTGCGCCGCGACCCCTTCGCCATGCTGCCGTTCACCGGCTACCACATGGCCGACTATTTCAACTATTGGCTTCAGTTTGGACGCAAGCTGCCGAATGCGCCGCGTATTTTCGGTGTCAATTGGTTCCGCAAGGATGAGGACGGCAATTTCCTCTGGCCCGGTTTCGGTCAGAATATGCGCGTGCTCAAATGGATCATCCAGCGCGTCAAAGGTCAGACGGCCGCCGTGGAAAGCCCCATCGGCTGGATGCCCCGCTACGAAGACATGGACTGGACCGGGCTGGACTTCTCCCGCGAAGAATTCGAGAAGATCATGACGATCGACAGCGAAGCCTGGAAGCAGGAGGTCAGCAGCCACGAAGAGTTGTTTGCACAGCTTTTCGATAAATTGCCCAAGGAATTTCCCTATATGCGGGAATTGATGCGCTCGGCCTTGTGGCGGGCGCCCAAGGTTTGGGGGCAAGCGGCGGAAAGGTAGATTTTTTTGAAGGAGAGGCAGCTTCTCTGCCTCTCCTTCAAAAATTTCACCTCAATCTTTCCAAATACATCTGTATCGTATTCCGCAATCCATAATACAGCGCATCGCTGATCAATGCATGCCCGATGGAGACTTCCAGCAAGCCGGGCACGTTTTCCTGGTAAAAACGCAGGTTGTCGAGGTTGAGGTCATGGCCTGCGTTGATGCCGATTCCGATATCATTGGCCAGGCGGGCGCAGCGGGTATGGGGTTCTACCGCACCTTCCGGATCGTCGTGAAATTGGTGGGCGAACGGCCCGGTGTAGAACTCGATCCGGTCGGCGCCAACGGCCTTGGCGCCTTCGATCATCTTTTCAACCGGATCGACGAAAAGCGATACCCGGATATTCGCTTCGTGGAAACGAGCAATTACATCCTTCAAAAAGGCTGCATTTTTTACCGTATCCCACCCTGCATCGGAAGTGAGCTGATCGGGACTGTCGGGCACGAGGGTGCACTGATGAGGCCGGTTTTTCAGGACTAGCTCCATGAATCTGGGCTCCGGATTGCCTTCGATGTTGAATTCGGTGGTCACGATCCCCTTCAACAAGGGAATGTCCGAATACCGGATATGCCGTTCATCCGGCCGCGGGTGCACGGTAATGCCCTGGGCGCCGAAGGCTTCACAGTCTTTCGCTACTTGCAACAAATCGGGCAGGTTGCCGCCGCGGGAGTTGCGGATCAGGGCTACTTTGTTGATGTTGACGCTTAAGCGGGTCATTTGGTGGTTGGTGATTGGTGATTGGTGATTGGTGACTGGTGACTGGTAACTGGTGACTGGTAATTGGTAACAAGATAAGAATACCAATCACTAATCACTAATCACTAATCACTAATCACCAATCACCAATCACCAGAATCTCCTATCT
Organism: Lewinellaceae bacterium; assembly: GCA_020636275.1. GTDB lineage: Bacteria > Bacteroidota > Bacteroidia > Chitinophagales > Saprospiraceae > JADJTT01. The sequence goes on from JACJYD010000006.1 coordinate 92,554, forward strand.
TTACTCCCATGGAACCTTCTTCTGAAAATCATGCGTCCCTTCTTCCCCCCGGCATCGTTTTGATCCTGTTGCTGGTGCTGGTTTTCCTGTTCCTGATGATCGGACAGGGGCTTGGGTTAGGTCTCACCTACCTGGCCGGGCTCGACCTGCAATCCTTCCTGGGTGGAGGGGAGATCGAGACCACCATCCGGGAGCGGCACATCCTGCGGGGTATGGCAGCCCTTAACCAGCTCTTCACCTTTTGGGCGCCGGCGCTGGTATTGGCCTGGTTCATCTACCGCCGCGACTGGGTTCGGCAATTGTGGCTCGACCGCAAGCCCGGATTGAGCTGGTCGTTGAATGGGGCGCTTTGGATCCTGGGGGCGTTCCCCCTGGTGCAATTCATTTACTGGATTAACAAAACTGCCATCCCCCTGCCCGACTGGATGCGACAGTTGGAAGATTCGACCGCCGGATTGCTGGAGGCCCTTTTAGTGATGGATACACCCCTGGAATTTCTCTTTTCGCTCTTCGTTATGGGCTTTTTGCCGGCATTGGGCGAAGAATTGGTATTTCGGGGATTCCTGCAGCGGCAGCTCGGACGCACCCGCCTGGGTGAGCATGCAGCGGTGTGGGTAGCGGCGGCGATCTTCAGCGCCATCCACTTTCAGTTCGAGGGCTTTTTGCCAAGGTTTCTGCTGGGAGCCCTGCTGGGCTACTTGTTCTACTGGACCCGGAATCTCTGGGTTCCCATCATCGCGCATTTTGCCAACAACGCGATCCAGGTGATCGCCGCTTATTACATGCAGGATGAATTTTTGAAATTCGACCAGGCGCCTGATAATCCCATTAGCTGGCCTTTAACGCTGGCCTCGGCGATCTGGGTGATCGGCCTGGGTTACTTGCTTTGGACCCGCCGCGTTCCTCCACCTGAAAATCCTGCCGTATGAGCGGATTGATGCAACGAAGCCTGACGGCGCTGGTATTTGGCATTGTTATGATCGGCGGGGTATGGGCAGGGCCCATAACTTTCGGGTTGTTATTCCTCGTCGTATCATTTCTTTGCCTTTGGGAATTCTTCCAACTCGTCTCCCCCGGATTTACCTGGAGAGAGGGCGCGGGCATCGCGCTGGCGCTGTTGCCGTTCCTGTGGGAAGGGGCGCATCACTACTTTGCTTTCCCCTGGCCGCCCAACCTTTTGGTGTGGCTGCTCCTCTTCTCCTTGATCATTGTTTTAACATTAATTTTCAATCCAGAAAAGGTCTTTCTGCATACTGCACACTGCACACTGTCTACTGCCTACCTGGGGCTCCCCTTCTACTTCCTCCTGAAGATCGCCTTCCTGAATGGCGACTATCACCCCGGGCTGATCTTCGGCATCATCCTGCTCACCTGGGCCAATGACACGGGCGCCTACTTTGTGGGCTCGCGTTTTGGAAAACGGAAGCTCTTTCCCTCCGTTTCGCCCAAAAAGACCTGGGAAGGCACCATCGGCGGTGTTATTTTCACTATCCTGGCCGGCTGGGGCATTTACGGCCTCGGCTGGTTCGACAGCCTTCAGGATGGACTCGTGCTCGGCGCCATTGTGGGTGTCACCGGCACGCTGGGCGACCTGGTGGAATCGTCGCTGAAGCGCAGCTTCCAGGTAAAGGATTCGGGCTCGATCCTACCCGGTCACGGCGGGGTGCTGGACCGGTTTGACAGCTTTGTGTTTTTGTTGCCGTGGGTAGCGGGGTATTTGCTTTTTTAAAAGTAAACTACACCAACCTTTCCAACAACGCCCTCACATTCCCTACCGACACCACCTGAAACCGCGCCGCCGTTTTAGCCATCCCCACTTTAATCGTAAACGCCCGGGGCGGCATCACCTTGAAAGTATCTTCGTCAGTATGGTCGTCGCCGATGGCCATGATGAAGTCCCAGTCGCGCTCGGAGAGCCAGTTGAGCATAGCTTTCCCTTTGTTGACGCCGGCGTTTTTAATCTCTACGACCTTGTTGCCTTCGAGCACTTGAAGATCGAGGTTGGCGGTGAGGTAGAGGAGGGTATCGCGAAACTCCCGCACGCGTTTCTCACCGAGGTCCTTGTCGGTCATGCGGTAGTGCCAGGCGAGGGAGTATTGTTTTTCTTCGATGAATGAACCGGGCGTGCGTTCGACCATGTTGTCGAGCACGGGACGGATGTCTTTTTTCCAGGCATTGACCACGCCATGGGCCGATTTCCAGCGGTTGCCCATCTTGACCCATACGCCATGCTCGGCGGCGAGGTCGATGCCGGTGGGGCCCAGCCATTTGTCGAGGGTATCGCGATCGCGACCGCTGCTCACGACAACCTGGTTGCCGGCTTGCCCCTTCAGGCTCTGGAGGAGGGTCAACAGATCTTCATCGGGCACGACGGCCATGGGATCGGGGTGAAATTCCATGAGGGTGCCGTCGTAGTCGAGTACGATGAGCCGGTCTTTGGCCTTGTGATAGGCCTCGATGAGGCCCTGGATGTCTTGCTCTGTGAGGAGGTTGGTGTTTTCGCCTTTTTGTTCTTCCATGAGTCGCATTTGTTCATTGATGAAATCTTCCGCCCAGTTCTTGACATTGTACTTTTTCAGGCGCATCTGCATTTTTTCCAGGCGGGCGCGCTGTTCACCTTCGTCCATTTCGAGGGCAGTTTTGAGGGCATCCGCCATCTCGTTAATGTCTTGCGGATTGACGATGAGGGCGTCGTAAAGCTCGTTGGCGGCACCGGCCATTTCACTCAATATGAGTACGCCTTTTTTGGATTCTTCCTTGGCGGCGATGTATTCCTTGGCCACGAGGTTCATCCCGTCGCGCAGGGGGGTGATCATCGCGATCTCGGCCACTTTGTAGAGGGTGGTCAGCTCGCTGAAGTTGAGCGAGCGGTAAAAATAGAGAATGGGCGTCCAGTCAAAGGTGCCGTATTGGCTGTTGAACTCGCCGACCAACGTATCGATCTCGGTCTTGAGGTCGCGGTATTGGTCTACATTGGACCGGGAAGGCACGACGATCAGCACGAAACTGACCTTGGTTTTGTACTCGGGGTATTTTTTCAAAAAGCGACCAAATACCTTGACCCGGCTAGGGATGCCCTTGGTATAGTCGAGCCGGTCGATGGTGATGACCAGTTTCCGGCCCTGGGTCTGCCGGCGTATGCGTTCCATGCCGGACCGGGCGTCTTCTTCCACGTCGGGAAAGGCGTAGTTTTCGTAATCGATCCCCATGGGAAACACGTCCGTGTTGACCATGCGCTTGCCGACCGTCAGCTTGCCGAAGTAATGCTCATAGCCGGTAATGCGGTAAGCAGCACTGAGGAAGTGCCGCATGTAATCGAAGGTATGAAAGCCGATCTGGTCGGCGCCGAGCATGCCGCGCAGGATCTGTTCCCGCCAGGGGAGCATCCGGAACAACTCGTAGGAGGGGAAGGGAATATGCAGAAAAAAACCGATGGAAATATCGGGATAGGTCTCCCGGATGAGCGCCGGGAGCAGGAGCAACTGGTAATCGTGCACCCAAACCATGTCGTCGGGCTGGATCGATTCGATCACTACTTCGGCAAACTTCTTATTGACTTCCTTATAGGCTTCCCAATAGTGGTCTTCATAAGAGGTGTATTGGGGAAAATAGTGGAAGTGGGGCCAGATGACCTTATTGCTGAAGCCTTCATAATAGAGCTCGATATCTTCCTCCGATAGGAATACCGGTACCAGTCCGTCTTTGGCCAGATGGTGTTTCACCGATTCCCGCTCCCACTGGTCATCGAGCGCCTGTCCGGGCCAGCCGATCCAGATCTTGTCGAGGGTCTCGTCCAGGGAGTTGAGCCCGGTGGCCAGCCCTCCTGCACTGGGGTAGTAGTGGAGTTCGCCTTGCTTTTTGTTGACGGTAACGGGAAGCCGGTTGGAGATGATGATCAGTCGAGGCATAATGGTCAGGTTGTTGCTGGTAGGTCCCTAAAAATACTAAAAATAAAAAAGCCCTGTCTCCGCAGGGCTTTTTTATTTTAGGACACTACGCTCCCTTCTTCCGAGCGCGCTTTGTTTTAAACAGCTCTACGATCTCCTTATCCTTTAGGAATTTCCAATCGAGGAATGAAGTGGAGACGAATTTTTTGATATCCTGGTAATCCTTACCGCGCTTGTCGACGAATTTCTTCATGCAGCGGTTGACATAGGCCATCGACAGGTCCTTCAGGTGCTGATTGAACTGTTGGTTGGCGAAGATATTCATGTAAATGGGGAAGGCCTTGGTCAGCTCGAAGTACTCCGGGTAATCGGTTACGTCGAGTTTGCTGATCGAGCGCTGAAAGTAGCGATAGATCATCTGGCGCACGGCTTCGCTTTCGATCGACATCCCCTCGTGGTTGTTGTAGTAGACCTTGATGGCTTCCTGTGCTTTCTCAGCGCGGAAGCCTTCCTCATGCACAATGTCCAGCATTTTATAGTACTCGCTCAGGCCGTCTTTTACCTTGAGGTTGAGCGCCGTGAGGGTCCGCACATCGGCGTCGTCGTCGACATCGAGCCCGTATTCATTGAGCTCCAGCATAAAGCCGATCCATTCTTCAAAGAAATCGGGCATGGATTTGCGAACTGCGTTCAGCGCTTCTTCGGTCACCTCGCGGTCGGTTCCTTCCAGGTCGAAAAAATTCACGTAGAGGAAGAGCACCTGCAGGTGGCCAACGGTATTGAAAAAAGCCTTGTTGCCGACAAAGGCGGTGATCTCGGGCAGAATGGTCGAGTTATCGGCGCCTTGGAGCTTGACGCGGTGAATGACGAAATGCTTGAGCGGGCCGACCAGGAAGGTCAGATCCTCCGGTTTGGCCGGAAATTCAGCGGTCTGGTAATTGTCGTGGATAAATTGGCGCTTGTACCGGATATAGCCCTCCTTCCGGTCGCTTACATTGCGGTATTTGTCGAGCTTCTGGCTCTGGAGGTAGTAGCGGATGCGCTTGTTTTCGAAAGAATTGATCAGGTTCGTGATCCAGATGTCTGAACTGAGCGCAAAGCCGATCTGTATGGACTGGCCGATCCGCTTTTTCAGGATTTCGAAGTTGGAAGAATTGCAGATCGCTTCCAGCACATCCCGAAAGTGGTCTTGGGGACGCACATAGTGGTAGTCCTGGTTAACCTCGCCGCGCAGCACCGAATAGCCCAGGATCTTGGGCAGGAACAGGCCTTCGAACTCGGGCAGGAGCAGGATCCGTTCCAGGGCCACGAGCTGAAGGGGATTCTCCAGGGCCACTTTGGCATAGAAATCGGAAATGCGGGGCTCGAAGAGATCTTTGAGGAGGTTGTAATCGTCTTCTTCCTCCGTATCCAAATAGGTGGCCAACTCGCCGGATTCCTGGATCTCACCGGCCAGGTATTCCAGCTCCTCGACGTAATTTTCTGCTAATTCTTTCATGATGAAAAGATTTTTTATCATTTGAAGGAGCGCTATCGCTCCCTTCCTTAAAAGGTCTTGGAATTTGAAGGAGCGCTGTCGCTCCCTCTCTTAAAACATCTTTTAATTTGGAGGAGTGGCGCTGCGCGCCACTCCTCCAAATTAATCTTAAACAAGCCCATTTTGAACATGGACCTGACAGGGTCAATTAAGCCCTGCCAGGTCCATGCAATGAAAATAGGGGGTATCCGCCCCGCTATTTAGCCAATTACTTGTTTTCGTCTTCGTCCGAGTCGCCCGATTCGCTTTCTTCAGCGGCGGGAGCTTCTGCTTCCGTTGTTTCTTCGGCAGCAGGCGCCTCTTCAGCCGCTACTTCGGTTTCAGCTTCAGCCTCCGCTACGGGAGCTTCGGCTTCGACTTCTGACGTGGGTTCTTCTGCTGCCTCAACAGCTTCTTCAGCTACTTCTTCTGCAGGTTCTTCCACGGGCTCGGGTTCTACTTTGCGGGGAGCGGGGATGCCGGAAACTTCAGCATGATACTGCTGTTTCTCCTCCTTCTTCTTCTCCACACGTGCTGCGGTCTTGGCTTCCTTGGCATCGATCCATTCCTGGTAGAGCCGATCGGCATCTTCCTGGGTCATGGCGCCTTTGTTGACCCCGCGCAACAAATGTTTGCGGAAAAAGACGCCTTTGAACCGGAGGATAGCCCGAACGGTTTCGGTGGGCTGGGCTCCTTTCATCAACCAATCATAAGCTTTGTCACGATCGATATCGATCGTGGCAGGCGCGGTCATCGGGTTGTACGTACCCAGCTTTTCGATGAACCGGCCATCACGCGGCGAACGGGCATCCGCTACCACGATGTGGTAGAAGGGCTTTTTTTTGCGGCCCATCCGCTGCAAACGCATTTTAACTGCCATAAGGTTTACAATAAATTAATTAAACCATACCTGCGTACCTTGCAGAGCAAGCGGCAGGTTTTTACCGGGCGCGAAGGTAGGAAGATTTTTTGGAATGCGCAAGGTGAGCTAAAAATAAAGAGATGGGCGGCTCTGGCCGCCCATCTCTTTATTTTATAATTTGCAGGGTATGAAAACATGGATGTTACTTTTTTTGACGGCGGGAATGACGACCCCGCTATTTTCCCAAACCAGCCTCTCCGGTATCATCAATACCTATGCGGCCGTGTCGGCTATTGATAATTGCGCTTCCAAGATCACGGTGACCGACGCCTCGGGGTTTCAGACCGGACAGGCGGTGCTCCTCATCCAGATGCAGGGCGCCACGATCAACGAGAGCAATTCCTCCAGCTATGGAAACATCACCAACCTGAATAACGCGGGCAACTTCGAACGGGGCCGCATCTACCAGATCAGCGGCAATGATATTTACCTGGAAAACGAACTGCTCCATACGTATTCCCCTTCGGGAAAAGTGCAGCTCGTCAGCATTCCGGAATATGCTTCGGCATCGGTCGACGGCGCCCTGACCGCGCCGGCCTGGAACGGAAGCACAGGGGGTATCCTGGCGTTCGATGTGACCAATACACTCGCCCTGCATGCGCCGGTTCAGGTGGATGGAAAGGGATTCCGGGGTGGACAGGTCGCCGTGGTAAACAGCAACTGCCAGTGGTTCCTCAATGAAGACGATTATTATTACGATCAGTCCAACTGGCGGGGCGCCCGCAAAGGGGAAGGGATCGCAGCAGTCATCTCCGGCAAGGAATGTGGCCGCGGCCCGCAGGCCAATGGCGGCGGCGGTGGAAACGACCACAATTCAGGCGGTGGCGGTGGCGCACAATTCACCACCGGCGGGATCGGGGGCTTGAACACGCCCTCTTCTTCGTTCGGTTGCGACGGCGACTTCCCTGGCATGGGCGGAAAATCGCCTTCCGCAGGGACCGACCGCATCTTCATGGGCGGCGGGGGCGGCGCAGGCCATGCCGACGACCCGGGCACGGGCAGCAGCGGGGGCGCCGGCGGAGGGATCATCCTCGTTTGGGCCGGATCGATCGACGGCAACAGCTTCGCCTTCTCCGCCAAAGGGCAATCCGCGGCAGCCGCTACCGGCGACGGTGCAGGGGGCGGCGGCGGCGGCGGCACGATCCTCGTCACCTACAGCGCTGCTGTCAGCTCCTTCGACATTACCCTCAACGGCGGCAACGGCGGCAATACCAACAACCTCCCCGACCGCTGCTATGCACCCGGTGGAGGCGGCAGCGGCGGACGCTTCCTGCGAAACGGCCCCACAGTGGCCAACGTTCAGCTCAACGGGGGCGCGCCCGGCGTCAATCTGACGACCTCTTCCCTTTGCAATACGCCCAACAACGGCGCCACAGCCGGCCAGGGCGGCCAGCAACAGACCTTTTCCGGCGTGCCGGAGGGAAATATCCCCATCGAATTTCCGGTCATCAACCAGCAGCCTCCGGCCCAGATCCTCTTTTGCGGCGACCCTCCGCTGAGTCTGATGGTGACGGCCGGCGGCAACGACCTCCAGTATCAGTGGCAGGTCAACAGCGGAAGCGGGTTCACCAACCTCAGCGACAACGCGTTCTACAGCGGTACCTTATCTCCTACCCTACTGCTCCTCGACCCCCAACCGGGCTGGGAAGGCTACCAATACCAGTGTGTCATCACCAGCAGTTGCTTCCCCCCGGTCACTTCACAAGCCACTACCCTGTCCATCGGACTTCCCGCTCAGGCCGGCTTTAGTTATACCGTCGACGGGACGATGGTCGCGTTTCAGAATACCTCCCTCAATGCCGATTCGGTGCTCTGGTCGTTCGGCGACGGCCTGCAAAGCACGGCATTCAGTCCGGCTCACAACTACGCCTCGGAAGGCGCCTACACCGTTATTCTGACGGCCTACGGCGATTGCGGGGAATCCGTTTTCATACAGACCATCCAGGTGGGCTTTCCGCCTTCGGCCGATTTCGACTCCGATTTTACCGCCGGATGCGCACCGCTCACCGTGCTGTTCGAGGATCTGTCGACCGGCCTCAACATCAATACCTGGAACTGGTCCTTTCCGGGCGGACAACCGCCTGTTTCCAGCCAGACCAACCCCACCGTCGCTTACGATACGGCAGGCATTTTCGACGTGACCCTGATCGTGGGCAATGCCGCGGGGTTCGACACCCTTCTTTTGGAGAACTATATCGAGGTCGTGCCCGTGCCGCAGGCATTTTTCACCTATTCCGTATCCGGCGATACCGTCTTTTTCTCCAATGCTTCCACCGGCGGCAATCTGAGCTTTTCCTGGGATTTCGGTGATGGTTCCGCCTCTTCCAATTCCGTCAATCCGGTTCACCTTTTCCCCGGTCCCGGCCTCTACGAGGTCACGCTGACCGCCCTGAACACCTATTGCGCCGGCGCGGCATCCCTGCTGATCCAGGTTGGCCCGAACGCTGCTGAGGAAAAACCGCAGGCGGCTTCCCTCCGGGTCTTCCCAAATCCGGTACGGGATCTGCTATTCGTTCAGGTTGGTGAAAAAAGGATGGAAATGGAATTCCGCAATGCATTGGGCGTTTGTGTTTACCGGTCGGACATAGGCCCCGGCTTGCAACCCATCGATGTCGGGAATTGGCCTCCCGGCCTGTACTGGGTGGAATGGAAGGAAAACGGCAAGCGGTTTGGCCGGCGATTGATAATTATCAATTAATGCAGGTGCGGTAAATGCATCTCACAATATTTCAAATCAACAGGAGTCATCCCGAAATTTTGGATTCTTTGATGTTTATTAACCGCGAAGACGCTAAGGACGCTAAGACATTGGATCTTTACAATTACCTGTTGTGCCAAAGCCGAATGTCTTTGCGTCCTTGGCGCCTTTGCGGTTCATGTATTTTTGAGCTTTTTCAAAATTTGGGATGAATCAAGTTCAAATGTGTTTAATGCGATTTATCGCAACTTGAATTAATTTACCCACTCCAATTTTTCCGTTCGCTTTACCATGTGGCAACCGCCCTGGTCGAAAAGGATATACCCCACTACCAAGGCGCAGATCAATATGAGTATCCAGTCCAGTTTTCGTACGATTGGTTTCTTTCCTTCCATAAAAATCTGATTAACCGATTCCTTTGTAAACAAAGTATCTTTTTTAATAGCACATGCACTCCTAACTATTATTACGGCGTTCTAAAAGTCCATCCGCACCCTTAAATTGACACGCCTGGAGGTTAAATAGTTCGGAATGGCGTATTGCTGGTTGAAGATCGTTTTGATCCAGGTATTGGACGCCACGTTCTGGACTTTCATCAGATTGAAGATCTCCAGACTCAGCCAGGTGTTCCGGGTAAAGCGGAGAAAATGGTGGGGCCGCTCGGCTTTGCGCGCTTCATTCCACAACAGGACCGAAAAGCCGATATCCACGCGGTGGTAAGGCGAAAAGCGGTAGGTGTTTCGGTACACCCTGTTATTGTCCAACAATCCGTACGGCAAGCCCGTTCCTACCGTAAAATTGAGGTGCATTTTAAAGTTCTCGTTCTTGGGCAGGTAGTCCTGGAAAAAAACGGAGAGGGTCATGAACTGGTCGGTGGGCCGCGGTACGTCGTCGACCGGCACGGCTGCCGGTTCGCCGTATTCCCGGCGCAAGTGCTGAATCCCATCCAGGTGTTCGCGGGCGCGCAGGAAGGAGAGGTTGAACCAGGATTCAGCGCCGGGCACAAACTCTCCGTTGAGGCGAAAGTCAATGCCGGTCACGTAGCCGGTAGCGTCGTTTTGGCCGGAATAGCGGATGCGGACATTCTCGATATCATACGATACCTGGTCCCACAGCCATTTGTAATAGACCTCGGTGATAAAGCGAAACTTCTTGGGACTGAGTTTGCCCAGGTAGAAATCCCAGGTCATTCCGCCCACGATATGGGCCGATTTTTGGGCCAGTACATTGGTATTGATCTGGCCTTCGGGATTGCGCAATTCGCGGTAGAAAGGGGGCTGGTAGTAAAGTCCTCCGGCCAGGCGGTAAGTCACCGTGCGGCCTTTCCACAGGGGTTTGAAGAGGAGCTGCACCCGGGGGGTCACGAAACTTTCGCCGTTGAGGTCCCAATAAGCGGCCCGAAGACCTGCGGTGATGCGCAGGTCGGCCACGCTGTCCTTGCGCCAGGTGTAGGTATCTTGCGCATAGGCCATGAGGCGGTTGGAGGATAAAGGGTTGAGGTCTTTTTTCAATACGCGGTATACAAATACCTCGCTGGTGTCGTAAGGCAGGGAGTAGCCTGCCGAATCGAGCCGTTCCCATTCGTTGAGCTGGTCGTCGATCCATTCGTTTTGCCACTTGGCGCTCCATTGGAGGAAGTGGCTGGACGTCACTTCGGGGTCCCTGGCATCGACCTGAAGTTCGTAGCCGCCTTTCTGCTCAACGTTGGTCACGCTGGCGAAGAGGTAGTTGCGCACGTATTGTTGCTGGGTGCCGGCCCCGAGTTCGGACAGCACTTCGCCGAAGTTGTCGCTGCCCAGGTTGGAATCGATCTCCCGCAGGCTGTAGTAACCGGTAATGTCGAAGCGTTCGTTTTCGGCGCTCTGGTACCGGGAGGCCAGCAATTTCAGAAAATACGGATTGTGATTCCGCTCCGGGAGGTAGGTCAGCGAAACCCCGGTGAGGTTGGTGGTAAAATCATCGACCTCCTGCCCTTCGAATACGGCAAAAAGCTCCAGGGCAAAATCGATCAGGCCGAATGCGGTAGAACGGGTCTGCGGCCGGAAGCGATAGGCGCTGCGGTTGTAGTTGCCGATGACGCCCAGTTGCCAATGCGGGTGCAAATCGTAGGTAACATAAGCCTGAATATCGGTAAAGTCGGGCAGGTATTCACCCTGGATGTCAAGGGTGCCCAGGAGATACCGGGTGGTTTTGTAGCGGGCGCCTACGAGGTAGCGCAGTTTTTGATAGGAGGCTTTCCCCAACTGGAGCGTCCCTTCCAGGTGGCCGGTAGCGCCCAGGGCGCTGACACTGGCCGAGGCGCGCAGGCTGTCGGGACGTTTATACTGAATATCGAGCACCGAGGATTGTTTATCGCCGTAGCGGGCTTCGAAGCCGCCGGAGGAAAATGACAGGCTACGGATCAGGTCGATATTGGGAAAGGTAAGCCCTTCCTGCTGGCCGGCCCGCACCAATTGAGGCCGGTAGATCTCAAAGTCGTTGACGTACACGAGGTTTTCGTCGTAGTTGCCGCCCCGTACGTTGTACTGGGAGCTCAGTTCTCCGCCCGTGCCGGAGTTGGCGCCGAGGGCGATATGGGGCAGCACGCTTTCCAGGTTGCCCGTCGTGGTGGGCAGCAATTTCAGTTCGCTGACATCCTCCCGGATCATGCCGTTGTCGTTGACCCTGCGGTCGGTGACGACGATCTCCACATCAGAGGCCTTGGGCGTCATTTGGACATCCAGCACCAGGGTGTTGTTGGCCTTCAGGACATTGATTTTCCTGCGTTCTTCGGTGTATCCGATGCGGGTAAAAACGAGGGTAAAGGTTTTTTCGGCATCAACTTCCAGGCGGTAATCGCCCTTGGGGTCGGTTTCGGTCACCCGGTTTGTCCCGTCCACATAGACCGTTACCAGTTCGATACCCTGGTTGGTGAAATCATCCATTACGTGGCCGGCCACCGTGGCGGTGGGCTCCTGGGAAAATGCCGCTCCAGCGAGGGCCAGCAGGAAAAGGAGGATAAAGGGTCGAAGCATGAAAATAAAAAATAAACCGCGACGGACGCGACGATAGGGCAAGATTATCCCGGGATCTTAGGGAAAGAACGGACCGGTGTTGCGTCCGTAGCGTGCGTTGCGGTAAAAATTATTAAATGGAAGATGATTTCGTTTTCTGAAAAAATGCCATCACGGGCGGATCCCTATTTGCAGTTTAAAAGGACCGCACCGGTTCGATAGCCTTGAGCTGCCGGATAGTAGACATCGGGTCTTCGGCGCGGAAGATACTGTTGCCGGCCACGAGCACATCGGCCCCGGCGCGAAGCAGGGCCTCGGCGTTCTGCAGCCCCACTCCGCCGTCTACTTCGATCAGGGTCGGGGCGTTGGCGGCGACGATCAGTTCCTTCAGTTGCCGGATCTTGGGAATAGTGCGCGGGATGAACTTCTGTCCGCCGAAACCCGGATTGACGGACATGAGACAGACCTGGTCGATGTCCTGAATGAGGTCTTCCAGGACCGAAACCGTGGTATGGGGATTGATAGCCACGCCCGCCTTGGCGCCCGATTCCCGGATCTGATGCACAACCCGGTGAAGATGCGGACAAGCTTCGTAGTGCACGGAAATCACATCGGCCCCGGCTTCGCGGAATGCTTCCACATAGCGCTCCGGCTCCAGGATCATGAGGTGCACATCGAGTGGCTTTTGGGCCATTTTTTTCATAGCCTTGACGATGAACATTCCGAAAGTGATATTCGGCACGAAACGGCCGTCCATAATATCGAGGTGGAACCAATCAGCCTCACTTTCGTTGACCATGGCGAACTCTTCGGCCAGGCGGGTAAAGTCGGCGGCGAGTATGGAAGGAGCGATTAAATGTTTCATGCGGCAAATGTAGGGTGAAAATATTTTTTCCCGGGGCATTATGCAATTTTTTCACCCCAGGCCGACGTGAACGACCTGATCGTCTTCCAGGATCGGCATGCGCCGCAGGCGCAGGAAGAGTTGCACGGTGGCCAGCACGTCTTTCTCGCAATAGTGGGCGATGCGGTCCAGATCGTTTTCCTCCCAGAAGACCCGGCCCACCTGACTGCCGTCGATATCTTCCTTGGGAGATGGAAAATTGAGGATGGCGGCCAGCAGTTTCAGGGAAGTGAAGCTCTTTCGGTCGCCGAATTTCCACAGTTCCATCGTGTCGAGCAGGTGCTTGGTTTCCCAGGGTTTCTTTCCGGTTATGTCCAGCAAGTTCGGAAACGGCAATTGGTTGACGACCATGCGGCGGCAAATGTAGGGGATGTCGAACTCCTTTATATTGTGCCCGCAAAGAAAATGGCGATCGGGGTTGTTGAAGTATTGGTCCAGCAACTTGGAAAAACCCTCCAGCAGCTCCAGTTCGTTTTCACTGGCATAGGACTTGAGGCGAAGCCGCAGACGCTGATCGCCCTTGTCGCGGGTGACGAAACCTACCGAGATGCAGATGATCTTTCCAAATTCGGCATAGATGGCTGCCCGGTCGCGGTAGGATTCGGCAAATGCTTCCTCATCGGCTTCCTCGGCATCGCGGACCAGCCCCTTGGCCTTGTGTTTCCAAAGATCCTGCATGTGTTCGGGCAGCTCTTCGAAGTGAGGTTCGCCCGATACGCATTCTATATCGAGGAATAATACATTGGCGATATCAATTACATTGAGCATATCCATATGCAAAAAGGGTTTTGAAACGTTTAATTTAGACTATTTCCTTATTACTCCTATAAAATTTTTCTCGGAATTCGAACATTTTTTTCTCACAATACCTAATTGTTGTAAAGTTTCGAAAATAATCAAACCAATTGCTTCGGCAAAGGACATTTAAAAGTAAAACAATCATTTCTATGACAACGACCAATGTAAATCCCAGTCCCAACGCAAATCCAAATCAGGCCAAGCAACGCTTGATCGCCATTGCTGCTGTGATCGTAGCAGCCCTTCTTATCGTCAACGGTGTTCTTTTGTACAGCTGGCTTTCCCAGAAAAAAGTAGCGGCCCAAACCACTGCCGAACTCGAGGAATCGGAACGCTTGAGAGAGGAATTGGATGTTCAATACAATGGCGCCCTTACCGATCTGGAAGAGATGAGGGGCAAAAATGAAGAGCTCAACAACCTCATCGACCAGAAAGAAGCGGAACTGAAAGACGCTCGCGATAAGATCGACCGCATGATCAAGACCGATCTGCCCCGCGCCAAATCGGAGATCAAGACCCTGAAGGGGCAACTCGAACAGTATATGGCCGAGATCAACGACCTGAAAGCGCAAAACGCCCAGTTGGCGGATGCGAATACCCAACTTCAGGAGGAGAAAACCCTTCTGAAATCGGACCTGGAGCAGTCGCAAATGACCAATGAAGAGCTCTCGGCCAGCAAAGCCGCCCTGGTTAGCGAAAAGGAAGAGCTCACCAACCGCAACCAGGACCTGAGCAAAACGGTCAACTTTGCTTCCGTGGTCAAAGTGGACGACCTGGAAGTAACCGGTCTGGCCACCCGCGACTCGGGTAAAGCCGTAAAAAAATCGGCTGCCAAGAACGTAGACCAATTAGAGATCTGCTTCAACACGACGCCCAATGAGGTAGCTACCCCGGGCAACGAGAACTTCTACATTCGCATCATCAGCCCTACGGGCGAAACTCTCGCCATCGAAGGACTGGGCAGCGGCATCATGACCAGCAGCAAGACCAACGAAAAGATCCGCTATACGCAAATGGCGGAACATTCCTACAGCAACGACGTGAGCCGCGTATGCAGCAGCTGGGTTCCCGGTCAGCCTTTCCAGGCAGGTACCTACGAAGTGGAAGTCTATAACAAAGGCTTCCTCGCCGGCAGCAGTACCTTCAAACTGCGGTAATACTTCTCATAAACTTGGATAATTAAAAAAGCCTCATGCACGCATGGGGCTTTTTTTTCGTTTATTTGGCAAAAGAAATTTCTGTACCATGTCTTTTGTCGCACTGCTCTCTTCTCTGCTCCTCCTGCTCGCTCCCTCACAAACCGACACCAAGGTCGAATGGCTGGGCCCGTTGAACGTTGAATTAGGGGAGGTTCACCACCAAAAACCGACCTTTGTCCGCTTCCCCTTCCGGAATGTGAGCCCGTCCCCTCTCACCATCGACAACATCCGCACCAGTTGCGGCTGTACGGTGCCCGACTGGTCGGATGCCGCCGTAGCTCCCGGCGACACTTCCTCCATCCTCATCGAATACGATGCTGAAAAAATGGGCTACTTCAAGCAGTGGATCCGCGTTTTCTTCCACGGCCAGCGCAAAGGGGAACACTTGTGGATCGAAGGGGAGGTCGTCGACTGATTTTCGACCTTGCTCGATTGATTTTCATCAAATGTCTGGTAACCCGCAATTTCTTTTAATTTTGCACGATAAAATTCTATTTGATGCCTGGAAGAAGAATGCACCGTTCTTCCTCTACATAAAATGAACCCAATTTCATGGAAATCATTATTTTCCTTCTCATCTCTTACTTGCTGCTCAGCGTTAGCCTTTATTTTCTGTTCCCCAAAGCGGGAGAGGCCGGTTGGAAAGGCCTCATTCCAGGTTATAACTTCGCCGTTTGGGCCCGTCTGGTAGGCCGCAGTCCACACTACGCCTGGTGGATGCTCTTCCCCATCGTCAACCTGTTCATCTACGCCTACCTCTGCATCGAGATGGTGCGTTCGTTCAAAAAATACAGCTTCCTCCATTCTTTTATGGCGGTAGTGTACGCGCCTGCTTTCTTTTTTTACCTGGCTTTTTCCAAAAACGAGACCTACGACGGGCCTACCCTCGTCAAGGAGCGGGAATACCAGGCCGAGATCCAGGAGGCCCGGGAAAAGAAAAACACGCGCCAATTCCAGAAATTGGTCGCTGCCAATCCGTATAAGAAATCGGCCGTCCGGGAATGGACCGAAGCGATCATCTTTGCCATCTTCGCCGCGGCCTTTATCCGGATGTTCCTCATCGAAGCTTATGTGATCCCGACCTCCTCCATGGAAGGCTCCCTGATCGTGGGCGACTTCCTTTTCGTCAGCAAGGCCCATTACGGCATCCGCACGCCCAAAACCATCCTGATGGTGCCGCTGCTCCACAACCGGATCCCCATCCTGAACCGGGAATCCTACATCGCCAAACCCGACCTGCCCTTTACCCGGCTGCCTGCACTCGAAAAGATCGACCGCAACGACCCCGTCGTGTTCAACTATCCGGAAGGCGACAGCGTATATGTTACCCCGGGCCGGACATTCAGCGTCTACGACGTGCGCCGGAATCCCGATTTCCTGGCCCTGATCCCCAAACAATACCCGCTGACCGTCCGGCCGCTCGATAAAAAAGACCACTACATCAAGCGCTGTGTGGCCATCTCCGGCGATACGATCCAGGTCATCGACCGGCAGTTGTACGTCAATGGAAAGCCCGCCGAAAATCCGAAGTATATCCAGTTTACCTACCAGGTGTCCCTGCCGGGTAATATCAATACTTCCAAATTCGAAGATTGGGGCATTTCCCGCGAAGACATGCGGGCCCAGGGCCCCGGCTACATGATCCTGGTGCTGAGTGAAGACCAAAAGCAGAAGGTCCAGTCGCTCGACCCCGGAATCAAGATCACGCCGTATGACGTGTCCCAGGCCACGCCCAACCCGCACAACCTTTTCCCCTACGACCGCGAGCATTTCCCGGATTGGACCGTCGACAATTACGGACCGGTTTTCATTCCGAAAAAAGGACAGACCATCAGCCTGAATGCGGCCAACCTGGCCATGTTCAGAAGGGCCATCGAAGTCTATGAAGGTAATAAAGTAGAGGTCGACAACGGGGTCATCAAGATCAACGGACAGGCCGCCGATTCCTATACTTTCAAAATGAACTATTACTGGATGATGGGCGACAACCGCCACAATTCGGAAGATTCCAGGGTATGGGGATTCGTCCCCGAAGACCATGTCGTCGGCAAGCCTTTGTTCATCTGGCTGTCGGCCAAGGATGGTAAACTCAGCAACGGCATCCGGTGGAACCGCATGTTCCACTCGGCCAGTAAGATATAAGAAGATCGAATCATAGAATAACCGAAATGGCAGAACCGTCTTACCGGCAAGATCCCCCGAGGAGCCAGCCCAACTATGGCAGGTCCATAGTCAGCGTTGCGCTGGTGCTCTTTCTGTTGGGCTTCTTTGGGTTGGTCCTGCTTCAGGCCCGCCAGTTGGTCGCCCTGCTCAAGGAGGAGGTCAATCTCATCGTGGAGATCGACGAGGCGGCCAATGACGAAGAGAAAACCGCCCTTCGGGAATACCTCGAATCGAGCGACTTTCTCAAGGCCGGAAGCCTCCGGTATATCAGTAAAGAAGAAGGCATCCAGCTGTTGCGGGATGATTTTGGAAGCGACTTTATGGAAACGGGGCTTCCCAACCCCCTCTACGACGTATTCGTTTTTAACGTCAAGTCGGCCTTCATGCATCCCGACAGCCTGAAGAATATCCGGTCGGACCTCATGAAAACCTGGTATACGGTCAGTGATGTTTACTACCAACAGGGCCTGATCGATACCCTGGCCCGGAACCTGCGCCGCATCGGCTGGGTGTCGCTGGGCATCAGTTTGTTCTTTATTTTTGTGGCGTTTGTGCTGATCCACAACACCATCCGCCTGGCTCTGTATTCCAACCGGTTTCTGATCAAGACCCAGGAATTGGTCGGCGCATCCTGGGAATTTATCAGCCGCCCGTTCCTGCGCCGGAGCGTCTGGAACGGAGTGCTCAGCGGGCTGTTGGGAATCGCCTTGCTCAACGGATTGCTCTGGCTGGCTCAGCAGGAGATCCCCGAATTACAGGAATTGCACAATTGGCCCAGCATCCTGATCCTCTTTAGTGCGTTGATCCTGGTGGGTGTGCTGATCACCTGGTCGAGTACTTATTACGTTGTCAATAAATATTTGAAAATGCGGGTGGATGACCTGTATTAAATTGTGAAGAGAAATGAGCAAAACAAACCCTCCCAAGCGCAAAGTAGTGGTCACGACCACTCCAAAAAAGGAGAAAGAGGTAGCGACACCCGCCAAAGGCAAGAGTTTTCGCACCTCTTCCGATAAACCCACAACCCAGCAACTGATCTTTTCCAAACAAAACTACTATTGGATGCTGCTGGGTGTCGGACTGATCATTCTGGGGATGATCCTGATGTCCGGCGGGCACATGCCCAGCCCCGATGTATGGGATGATTCGATCATCTACAGCCCACGGCGTACCATCCTGGCCCCGATCGTCATTCTGGCCGGTCTGGGTGTTGAGATCTATGCCATTTTCAAACGGTATTAAGCTGCAATTCATAAGAGCGGGACGGCTTTGGCCATTCCTCCCTTATTCGAAATCCTTTATGTTATGGCGGATTTGTTACGCGCACTTGTTCTGGGGATCATCCAGGGGTTGACAGAATTTTTACCGGTGTCGAGCAGCGGCCACCTCGAACTGGCCAAACACTTGCTCCACGACACAAGTATGGCGGAAGAGAGCCTGCTGATGACCGTCACCCTGCATTTTGCCACGGCATTGAGCACCCTGGTCGTTTTCCGCAAGGAGATCGCTACGGTGTTTAAAGGGCTCTTTGCTTTTAAATGGAACCGGGAGACCCGGTTTTCCTACCATATTTTGCTTTCCATGATCCCGGCAGCAGTCGTGGGTCTGCTTTTTGAGGACGAGATCGACGCCCTGTTCAACCAAAATATTCTCCTCGTCAGTTTTATGCTGATCGTCACCGGGTTGCTGCTCTTCCTGGCCGACCGCGCCAAACACACGGACAAGAGCGTCGGCCCTCTGAGCGCCCTGATCATCGGCATTGCCCAGGCCATCGCCATCCTGCCCGGCATTTCGCGCTCGGGCGCTACCATTTCCACATCCGTTTTGCTCAAAATCGACCGGCGGCAGGCAGCCAGCTTTTCCTTCCTGATGGTCGTTCCACTCATTTTCGGGAAAATGGCCAAAGACATCCTGGACGGGGCCTTGTTCACCTACGATAAGAACCTGCCCGCCCTGGCCGTTGGGTTCGTGGCGGCTTTCATCTCCGGCCTCTTTGCCTGCCGTTGGATGATCCTCCTGGTCCAGCGGGCCAAGCTGACCTGGTTTTCCATCTATTGTTTTGCGGTGGCCTTTGTGGCTATCATTTTGTATATTTGGTTTTGACATTGTGCTGTAATCGATATGCCGTCACAAGATCCTCCTCCTCGATCGCGCCTGAATCCGGCTGAACTGGAAAAAGGCGCTATGTTGCTGGTAAACAAACCCCCAGGCTGGACCTCTTTCGATGTGGTCAATAAGATCAGATATAAGCTGAAAAGCATGCTGGGCGTCAAAAAGATCAAAGTGGGCCATGCCGGCACCCTGGATCCCATGGCCACCGGATTGCTTATCGTCTGCACCGGCAGTTCCACCAAAAAGATCGACCAATACCAGGGAATGCCCAAGGAATACGTGGGCACCATTACCTTTGGCGCCTCCACACCCTCCTACGATGCCGAAACCGAACCGGATGGCACCTTTCCATACGACCATATTACTCCGGAAATGCTGGAGGCGGTGAAAGCGCAGTTCCTTGGGGAGATCGACCAGGTTCCCCCGCTCTTTTCCGCCATCAAGGTCGACGGGCAGCCCCTGTACAAAAAGGCCCGCAAAGGGATCCAGATGGAAGTGAAACCCCGGCGGGTCCACATTCAAACGATTGAATGGACCCGGATCGCCTTGCCGGAAGTCGACTTCCTGGTCCGGTGCAGCAAGGGCACCTATATTCGCTCCCTCGCGCACGACCTCGGCCGGGCACTGGAAAGCGGCGCTTACCTCAGCCGCCTGGTGCGCACGCGCATCGGAACATATCCATTGGAAACAGCCTGGGAACTCGAAGATCTGGTCGATGAACTGGAGGACCTAATCCCGGATACAACGGCAGGATAACTTCGCTTTCCGGGGAAGGGGAACCCGGTGAACCGTCCTGGTTTTTCCATCAAAGACCACCGCGAAAGCGGCACGGTCGGATTCCGGTGTGCCGGTCCAGAAAAATCCTTCTTCATTCATACTCCGGAAGTTACCCTGGGGTTCCTGTATTCCCCCCAGCCTGGCTTCAAAGAAGGACTTCCCGCCGAAACTCAGGGCTTTGAAGGCCTGAGGCTCTTCGTACCCGCCAAAGCCTTCGATCAGGCCGTTCCATTCTTCGACTCCCGGTAAGTGCCAACCTTTGGGACAAGCCTGTCTGGCGGCGTCCCAGGTATATAAAGCTCCGAAATTTTCGCAAAATAACGGACGATCGCTGTAGCAGACGGTTCCATCCGTGAGGTAATACAGGTTCTTCTGCAACCAAAACCGACCCAATACCTCCACGGCCGGATATTGTTTTCCATCCCGCTGGTCGAGGAATGAATCCAGGGGACCGGTTTCCTCGACGGGCCCTGTTTCGCCCGATTTACGACCGTCGGTCAGGGGCTCCGGGGGGTGGACGGATTCCGGAGGTTTGCGCTCCGTCTCCAATTTTTGCCTTTCTTCCAGGAGCAGTTCCACATTTTTCATTTCCCGGACAAGCGGTTCGGGCAGTTCGCCCTTCTCCTCCGCATTCCGGCGCGCCGTGTTCAGCAGTTCTTCGGCCCTGGGCATATCGGGTTCTTCTCTTTCGAGCAATTCGCGGGCTTCGGCGAGGGGCTGGCGCACCTCCTCCAGTTTTGCCTCCCCTCCATCGGCGGGAGTTGTGAAAAAACTGGGTTGGGTCGCCCATTGAATCACGAAAACCACCCCCAACACCAACACGAACAAGGCGGCGGCGTTCCGCATCCAACGCAGGTTGTTCCTGCGCTTTGCCGGGGAAGCCGGTTCGGGCACGGGCGCCTGGGGCCGGACGACCTGTTCCGGGAAGGGAGCAGGGGGTACGATCGCAGGGACCTCCGCTTCCTGCTGTCCCATGCTGAAGGCGTATTCCGACTCCCGCCAGCCAGTTTGCGGCAGATCTGCGATTTCTGTGCGCACTTCGATCTGCTCTTCCAGCACGATCTCTTTCCGGCGCTCCCTCCCTTCCATGGTTTCGATGACGGTGACTTTCAGGACCAGGGGGTGGATCCCCTGTTGCAAGGCTTTGACGTAGAAAACCCATTGCGTAAAATCGTCGGGGTCGATAAACTGCTCGGCCGATGAAATGGTTCGAACGGCAAAGGCGCGCTGCTCCTCGAGAAGGGGATCGATCAGTTCGACCTCCATAAGATTGGAAATGCGGATCTCTCGAACGGTGTGTTCCTTTTCCAGATCGAAATCGCGAAATAGGACGGCTTTATCGAAGGCGATGCGCACCTCGCAGCGGCTTTCCTGGCCCAACTCCATGGTTTGGGGAATGCTGTAGAGCAGTCCGCCCTTTGTAGAAGCCTGTGCCGGGGTAGGTGAAGTATCGGGTACGGGTTGCTGTTGGCGGAGGTGAAAAAAGAACTGCCCCCCCTCGTGTCCGTTCACCCGAAGGGGTTCGCCCCGGGGTATTTGCTGGGACCTGCCCGCTACGGATTCGACGACGCGTTGGCACAGTTCGCCCACGCCGAGGTTTCCCTGATTGAGATTCAGTTGTTTGAGCAAGCTTTCGGCGAAAGGGCTGTGGGTGCCGGAAGGCCCGTCGGGCACGACCTCGTTCCGTCCGGACGTGAGCCCCCAGCGGGAAGGAAGGCTTTCCAGCCGGTCGCCCCCCGCGCCGCTGCGGAACTGCATGAACAAGGTTCCGGAAAAACAGGAATCGACGATCAGAAAGGTATGTCTCGATTGGATGGCATTGAGAACCGTGTGGATCTTGCTGTTGGGAATAAAATCTTCCAGCGCGTCCGGTTCGGCATCGACGGGGATCCAGTAGCCTTCTTTCAGGACCTCGTCGTACTCGCCATGCCCGGAGAAATAGATGACCAGATTGTCGTCGGGGGTGATCAGGCGGGCCAGGTCGCGAAGTTTGAAAAGCAGTTGCCGCTCCGTAGCATCCTCGTTGAAAAGCACCTCGGTATTTTCCACCTCGAACTGGTAACGGTCCTGAAGCAGGGTTGCGAAGGTCCTGGCATCCCGCACGGCATTTTGAAGGTGGGGGAAATGCTGATAGTTGTCAATTCCGATAACCAACAGGTAGTTGGTTCCCCTTGCCGTTCCACCGGATCCTTCTCCCGGCACATAAGCTCCGATACCGCGCTTTGGTGTACTCATGAATGGTTGTGATTCAGGATAAAAATACGGATAAATGCTGTTATCTCCTAGCTGCCGGGGCCCATAAGACCAGGCATAGATCGAGGGTCTTCAATTTCCTGTTTTATCCAAAGATAGAAAAAGGGTTTCTTTGTGTACTTTTGAGCGAGTTCCTATAAAGGCTTAGGAAGAGGTCTGCGCTTCGCACCGGCCTCCTCCGGAAGAAAACCACATTATGCACGGCGGAGCAGAAGAACTACCAATTGTGGGTGTGATCGGAGCGGGCAGCTTTGGAACCGCTATTTCCAACTTGTTGGCACTCAATGCCCATGTATTGCTGTATAGCCGGAATCCCGAGATGGTCGAGCAGATCAACCGGACGCACCGGCACATGGATATGGACCTGTCTGTCCGTATCCGGGCAACGGGCAACCTGCAGGAGGTCGCAGAAACCTGCACCCTGATCTTCCCCATCGTCCCCTCGGCCAATTTCAGGGACATGATGCGGGAGCTGTCGCCCTTCCTCCGTCCGTACCACCTGTTGATCCACGGTACCAAGGGATTCGACGTGCGGCGGAAGGAATATCACCCGGCCGACGGTCCCATCACCAGCGAAGAGGTTTGCACGATGAGCGAGATCATCCGGCAGGAAAGCGTGGTCGTGCGTATCGGATGCCTCTCCGGTCCGAACCTGGCCCGGGAGATCATGGCCGGACAACCGACCGCCACGGTAATTGCCAGCCGCTTCGACGAAGTGATCGAAAAGGGGAAAAAAGTGCTTTCCAGCCGTTTTTTTCAGGTGCTTCACACCTATGAATTGACCGGCGCCGAGTTGGCAGGCGCCCTGAAGAACGTCGTCGCCGTCGGCTCGGGTATCCTCAGCGGCCTGGGCATGGGAAAAAACATCCAGGCCATCCTCATCACCCAGGGCCTGATGGAAATGATCCGCTTCGGAAATGTAATGGGGGCTTCTCCAAACGCATTTCTCGGCACCGCCGGTATCGGCGACCTCATCGCCACCGCTACCAGCAAGCAGAGTCGAAATTTCTCCTACGGAATGCGCCTCGGACGCGGCGAAACGGTAGAGGGGATCAACGATTCCCTGACGGAAGTGGCCGAAGGCGTGCGCACGATCCTCATCGCCAAACAACTGGCCGATCACTACAAACTCGACGTGCCGATCACACAGACCCTATACCGGATCATTTACGAAGGGGCGGATATCTTCCAGGCCATCGAATCGCTGATCCGGTTCCCGGGAGAAGCGGATGTCGATTTTGTTTAATAATGCGGTTTCCCTATTCGCCGGAGGCGGTGCCATACCGCCCGAATGAGGATCAGGAAATGGGCAAACAGATTTTCCAGAAAACCATAGTGCTTGCGCAACACCTTGTACCGGTCGGTCAGGGAGCGGCGGTGGCGCTTTTTTGAAAGCCCTCCCTGCAGGTATTCCGCCAGGATCAGATGTGTATGAACGGTTTCCCTGCTTTGGCGCAGGGCGCAGATCACCCAGTCTACGTCCGCGGTCAGGTTGTTTTCGATAAAATCCGGGGCGATCGAACGCCGCACCAGAATGGCCTGGTGGCAGACGACCATGCCCAGGCGAAGGCTTTTCCAGGTGAGGCGGGAAGGGAGTTTCTGGGCCGTCAGTTCGGAGCGGGTACCCAGGTGGCGGCGCTGGCCATCGACGAGCATGATCTCCCCGTAGAGAATGTCGGTCTGTGGGGTGCCGAATGCCAGGACCCGCTCGACGGTTTCGGAGGAAAACAGCTCGTCGCCCGCATTGAGGAACCATACGAAATCGCCCGTCGCTTTATGAAGGCCTTTGTTCATGGCGTCGTACAAACCCCGGTCGGGCTCGCTGACCCAATGGGCGATCCGGGAGGAATGGGTCCGGATCAGTTCCGCCGTTCCATCGGTCGAGCCCCCATCGATCACGATGTACTCTATATTCGGATAGGTTTGGGCAAAAACGCTCCGCATGGTGCCCTCCAAAAGGTCCCGGGCATTAAAAACGACCGTGACGATACTAACACTCGGTTTTTCCATCGTTCGAAAGTAGCCAAAAATCCTTACTTTAGCCCGCGTAATTTTTTGATAAAGAGGCAAGGTTGTCTCTTTATCAGACTGGTCAAAGATTTTAAAATGACTTTTCGGCGTCCGCAACGCCGAAAAAGTCATTTTACTGCATAAAAAATGAAGCCATGCTGCGCAAAATCGCCCCACACCTCGTCGCCTACCTCATCCTGATGGCTGTGACTTTCGTCTTCTTCGCCCCGTATGTGTTCGAAGGCAAAGTGCTCCAGCAATCCGATAACCTCCAATCCCGCGGTATGCAGACCGAATTGCGGGAGTACAAGGAAAAGACCGGACACTATCCGCTCTGGACCAATTCCATGTTCTCCGGGATGCCCGCCTACCAGATCTTTTATGTGCCGAAATCGGCCTTGCTGGTTCCCTTCCGGGCTGCATTGCTGGGCAACAGCGTGGCTCCGCCGCATACCGGCATCCTGCTGATGATGGCCGGCATGTATTTTCTGCTGGTAGTCCTGCGCATCGACTGGCGGATCGCCGTGGTCGGCGCTATCGGGTTCGGGCTTTCGGCCAACTTTATGGATCTGGCGCTCACCGGGCACTCCACCAAGATCGTGGCCCTGGCCTGGATGGGGCCCGTTTTTGCCGGCCCTATACTCGCCTTTCGAGGAAAGCGATTACTCGGCGCCGGGGTCTTGGCCGTGGCCCTGGGCCTGCAACTCCTGGCCAACCACATCCAGATCACCTACTACACCTTGCTGATGCTGGGCCTGATGGGTATCGTCTATCTCATCCAGGCCATCCGGGATAAGCAGGTTCCCGACTTTCTCAAAACCGCAGGTATCCTGGTACTCGCCGGCGGACTGGCCTTTGCATCGAGCATCGGACGCCTCTGGACGACCTGGGAGTATTCGCAGGAAACCATCCGCGGTAAATCGGAGCTCACCCAGAAGGAAGGCTCCAGCGGTTCCATGGAAGGCGAAGGCGGAGGCCTGTCGAAAGATTACGCCTTCGGGTGGAGCTACGGCATCCCCGAAACCTTTACCCTGTTGATCCCCAATTATATGGGCGGCAGCAGCAACGAAAATTTCGTCGCCGACCGCAACAGCGCCACGCTGAAAGCTTTGCAACGATTGGGCAACCAGGAGCAGGCCGAATCCCTGGTTCCCTCAGCTGCCCACTATTGGGGCACCCAACCGTTCACCGGCGGACCGGTCTACTTCGGTGCGGTGCTCTGGCTCCTGTTCTTCCTGGGGATCTTCCTGGCAAAATCGCCGCTCAAACCCTGGATCATCACCGGGGTCACTCTCACGATAATCATGGCCTGGGGGCGCAACTTCCCGGCCTTCAACTACTGGATCTTCGACCATTTGCCGATGTACAACAAATTCCGGGCGGTGACGATGGTGTTTGGGATCACCTGCTCTTTGGTCATCATCATGGGGATGTTGGGCCTGCAGGCCTTTTTCGACAAATCCATCGCCGAGGCCACCAAAAAACGGGCGCTCCTCCTGGCCGGAGGCACGACCGCAGGCATCCTGGTGCTGGCCTGGTTGCTGAGCCTGGGCTTCGACTATGGCGCCTCCGACCCCAACCTGCCCGCTTCGGTGGCCGAAGCCCTGCGATCCGACCGTGCCGCTTTGCTGTCGGCCGACCTGTGGCGTTCCTTTATCCTGGTCGCCCTCGCATTCGGAGTGCTTTTTGCACGAACCATCACCAGGATCGCCCCGCAAATGCTGGTGGTCGGTATCGGTATTCTGGTGCTTTTCGACATGTGGACCATCGGACGCCGGTTTATCAGCGATAAGGATTTCGTGGAAAAGACCAAGATCACCCAGTTCACACAGCCCCAACCGGTCGATGAGCAGATCATGCAGGACCCCGACCCCTACTTCCGGGTGGCCGATCTGCGGCAGAACCCCTTCAGCAACGCCCTGACCTCCTACCACCACAAGAGCATCGGCGGCTACCACGCCGCCAAACTCATGCGATACCAGGAGCTGATCGAGCGCTACCTGAGCGATCCGGGGCGGTACGGCAACATCTACAGCATGCTCAATACCAAATACTTCATTCTCCGAAACGGGCAGGCTTCCCTCAATCCCGACGCCCTCGGAAATGCCTGGTTTGTAAAATCGTATGAGATAGTGCCCAACGGCGATGCGGAAATGGCTGCGCTGGCCACCCTGAAACCCGGGGAAAAAGCCGTGATCCAGGAATCCTTCAAACCAAAATTGGAAGGGTTTAACCTCCAGTACGATTCGACGGCCACCATCCAGCTCACCTCCTACAACCCCGACACCATGGTATACCGCTACTCGGCCCAGAGCGAACAACTGGCCGTATTCTCCGAGGTGTATTATCCGCCGTCAAAAGGTTGGCAGCTCTATGTAGACGGAGAACCCCTCTCTATACTAAAAGCCGACTTCCTGCTGCGGGCGGCGCGGGTCCCTGCGGGACAAAACCGCGAACTGAAGATGATCTTTGCGCCAAAATCCTACTATATCGGCGAAACGATCACCCTGATCGCTTCGCTGGTTGCCCTGGCACTTGGACTTTTCGGCGCCTATTCCTTTTTCAGAAAATACGGGATACCCGAACCGGCCCATCTGCCGGAAGAAGAAAATCCACAGCCAACGGCCAGAAAGACGACTACGCGAGTCAAAAAGAAAAAGTAAAACCACGAGGGGTACGGGGCAATCCCGTACCCCTTTTGAATCCGTTCGATGGGGATCATTATCAAGCAAAGTGTCCGGCAAAGTGTCGTGCAATATATCGGGATCGGGATCGGGTTGCTCAGTACCTTGTTCATTTATCCCCTGGCCCTCTCCGAGATCGGGTTGTTGCGCTTTATCATCAACACGGCGCAGTTGGTGACCCCTTTTTCCCTGTTGGGCACCCAGGTGCTGGCGGTGCGGTTCTTCCCCACCTTTCGGGATGAACAATCCCGGCATCACGGGTTTCTGACGCTGCTTCAGGGAATTGCCCTGGTGGGCGTATTGCTCTTTGCCGCGCTCTATTTCGCCTTTAGCGAGCAGTTTGCCGGCCTTTTTTCCGATCAGCCGGCCGAATACCTGCCCTACCTGCCTTATGCCGTGCCCCTGGTATTCTTCATGGTCTTCAACTTCCTGTACACCAGCTACGCCACCAATTTTCACAAGGTCCTCTACCCGGCCATCTTCAATGAGTTGCTGGTGAAGATCGGACTGCCGGTGCTGGTGCTGCTCTATTTCCTGAAATGGATCACACTGGCCGACATGATGAACGGCATGTTGTTGGTCTTCCTCGCCGTGATGGTGGCCCAGATCCTCTACCTCATGAGTTTGGGGCAGTTCTCCCTGGCCCCACCCCAGCGCAGCTTTCTAACCCCTTCGCTGCGAAAAGAGCTCTTCCAGTTCGGCTCGGTGAATATCCTGAGCAACTGGGGCTATGTGCTCTCCAACCGGATCGACATCTTCATGCTGGGCCTGCTCCTGGGGCCCGGGGCGTTCCAGGGCGTGGGCATCTATTCCATCCTATTTATCATCAGCGAAGTGATCGACACGCCGCGCAAGGCGCTGGTCAATATTTCCTCCCCCATTATTGCCCAAGCCTGGAAGGATCACGACCTGCCCCATTTGAAGGAATTGTATGAAAAATCCTCCCTTAACCAGTTTATCGTGGGCGGATTGCTGTTTATCGGCATCTGGGCGGGGCTTGACGGACTGTTTGTGCTGATGCCCAACGGGGACCTGATCGCCCAAAGTCGTTGGGTGGTGTTTTTCCTGGGTCTGAGCAAGGTCATCGACATGCTGGCGGGGGTCAACAATATCATCATCCAGCACTCCCGCTATTACCGCTTCAACTTCTATTCGGTGGTCCTGCTGGCGGTCATCAATATTCTCAATAACCTGTGGCTGATCCCGGTGAAGGGCATCCTGGGGGCAGCCATTGCCACTTTCATTTCCGTGGTGTTGTACAACCTGGCCCGTTTTATCTTTTTATGGGTAAAAATGGGCATGAACCCCCTTACCTTCCGCACCCTGGTCGTACTGGGAACCGGGTTGCTGGCCCTGGGCCTGGGCTACCTGGTGCCGATACCCGCCTCCAGCTCCTGGCTGGCCCTCGCCGGATTGATCGGGCGGTCGGTGGTTATCGCGGGCGTATACCTGGGGATCGTGCTGTATTTTCGAATCTCCTCCGACCTGAATGATTTGATTGGCAAAACACTAGGCAGCAGACAGAACCGGAAACGCTAATTTTTTGGTCCTGTATATTGAACAAAACATTGACATTCAGCCGGAAATTGAAGTTGCTGTATTTTATTTTTCCGAAAAAAGAAATTGAGCCGACAAATTTACGCTTTCCACCACGCAACCCTTAAAGAGGTAAAAATTCCCCCTATATTTGATACAGTGAGTCGACCGGCTCTATTATTTGTTTTTCAAATAAATCCTTCCCACATGTTGCGTTCCATTACCCTGATTTTGGCAGTTACCCTGGGGTGCTTTTTTTTCGTATCACCCCTCCTGGCACAAGATGCCATACTCTGGACCCCATCTTCCGAGGCCAACATGCCCCGGAATTTAGGCGAAAGACGGATCATTCCGAATTCTTATAAAACCTTCCGGCTGGATATTCCGGCACTGGAGGCGGCCATTCAACACGTCCCGAACCGGTTCAGCGAATCGGCAGCCGAATCGAATATCGAACTGACCATTCCTCTACCCAACGGAGAGGTCAGCCGCTTCCGCATTTTGGAGGCGCCGGTCATGCACCCGGACCTGGCGGCCCAATTTCCGCAGATCCGCACCTTTACCGGCACGGGTATCGATGCCCCGGGTGCTACGGCCCGCCTGGACTGGACGCCCCAGGGTTTCCACGCAATGATCCGCTTCCCCGGCAACGGAACGGTCTTTGTAGATCCCTATGCATTCCCCGACCGGGAATACTATCTGAGCTATTACAAAGCGGATTTTCAGAAAAAAGACGCCGAACCGTTCAAATGCTCGTTCGATGAATTCAATGAAACGGATGATTCTCCCAAACCGGGGCAGGACGAACCCGAACTGAACGGCGATTGCAAACTGCGCACCTACCGGCTGGCCCTGGCCTGCACCGGCGAATACGCCGCCTACCACGGGGGAACCGTCGCCAGCGCCCTGGCTGCCATGGCCACGTCCATGAACCGGGTCAACGGGGTCTATGAAACCGAAAGCGGCATCACCATGGAAATGGTGCCCAACAACAACCTCCTGGTTTACCTCAACCCCAATACCGACCCCTACACCAACGGCAACGGCAGCGCCATGCTGACCCAGAATATCAATACCTGTAACAGCGTCATCGGTTCGGCCAATTACGACATCGGCCACGTGTTCAGCACCGGTGGCGGTGGTGTGGCTTACCTGGCTTGCGTATGCGGTTCCAGTAAAGCCGGCGGGGTTACCGGAAGTTCCAATCCCGTGGGCGACCCCTTCGATATCGACTACGTTGCCCACGAAATGGGCCACCAATTCGGCGGTCGCCATACCCAGAATAACTCCTGCAACCGCGACAACAATTCCTGCTACGAACCGGGCAGCGCTTCGACCATCATGGGTTATGCCGGGATCTGTGCCCCCAACGTGCAGAACAACTCCGACGATTATTTCCACGTCAACAGCCTGATCCTCATCAGTACCTTCGTGACGGGTACGGGCAACAACTGCGCCCAATCGACCACGTTCAACAATCAACCTACGGCCGAAGCAGGCCCCAGTTACGTGATCCCAAAAGGCACTCCCTTCGTACTGACCGGTACCGGTTCGGACCCGGACGGCGATCCGCTCACCTACTGCTGGGAACAATACGACAAGGAGATCGCCACCATGCCGCCTTCGGCCAACAGTACCTCTGGCCCTGCTTTCCGGTCATTCGATCCGACCCCGTCGAACAAGCGGTATTTCCCGAATCTCGACGCGATCATAAACAATACCAACCCGACCTGGGAAGTGCTCTCCAACGTTGGGCGGACCTACAGTTTCCGGCTCACCGTACGCGACAACCACCCCAACGGCGGCTGCGCCTACCAGGATAACATGGTCGTAACCGTTGCCGGCGGCTCCGGGCCGTTTCAGGTCACCTCCCCCAATACCTTCGTCAGCTGGCCGGCCTTCAGCCAGCAAACCGTCACCTGGAACGTGGCCAATACCACGGCCTCGCCGGTGAGTTGCCAGAATGTGGACATCCTGCTCTCGCTCGACGGCGGATATACCTACCCCGTCACCCTGGCCACCGGCACCGCCAACGACGGCTCGGAAGTCATCAACGTACCCTACAATCCGACCACTACGGCCCGCATTATGGTACGGGGTACGAACAATATTTTCTTCGATATTTCCAATCAAAACTTTACGATCACCGCGCCGCTGCAGACGTTCTCCATCAGCCTGCAACCGCCGCAGCAACAGGCTTGCCCCGGTACCCCGGTGACCTATACGGTCCTGCTTACGCCCTTCGGCGGCTATACCGGTTCCGCATCGCTCAATATCACCGGACTACCGGCGGGCATCAACGCCGTGATCACGCCCAACCCGGCCTCGATCCCGGGCACGGCCAATATCGTGCTGACCGCCATACCGGACAACAACATCCAGGGATTGAACAGCTTTACCGTCGTCGCTACCAACCAGTTTGAGACCCAGACAACGGTGGGCAGCATTTACGTCCATCCTGCCCCTCCCAGCCAGGTGGCCCTGTTGAACCCACCCAACGGAGCGGCCGATGTGATCCTTCAGCCCACCTTCGAATGGGAATCGGCGCCCACGGCATCGTTCTACCATTTCCAGCTGGCTTCCGACCCCAACTTCACCAATGTGCTGATCAACCTGCCCATGCTGAATACGACCACTTTCACGCCGGGCAGCCCGTTGCCGGAAGGCGCCGCACTCTACTGGCATGTCAAACCCTACAATACCTGCGGAGGCCCGGGCTTTGGAGGGACCTTTTCTTTCAAAACCCTCACCCTCGTGCCGCCCGACACCTGCGTGGTATTCCCGGGTGAAGCCCTTCCGATGGACCTCCAGCCCGGCATAACCAACAGCGCCCTGATCCACATCGATGTGGAAGGTACCGTCACCGATGTCAATGTCCGGAACATTTCCATTACCCACCCGAATGTCAGCCAGATAGCAGCCGGGCTCTACAGCCCGACGGGCACGCCGGTGACCTTGTTCAGTACCCTCTGCACCGGCAGCAACGAAAAAAACCTTTTCCTTTACCTCGATGACGAGGCCGCGAAAAACTATAACCAGATCCCCTGCCCACCGGTGGATATGCAAAACCATTACAAGGCCAAGGGGTTG
Organism: Lewinellaceae bacterium; assembly: GCA_020636275.1. Taxonomy (GTDB): domain Bacteria; phylum Bacteroidota; class Bacteroidia; order Chitinophagales; family Saprospiraceae; genus JADJTT01. Next base: position 124,096 of record JACJYD010000006.1, read on the forward strand.
CTCAACGCCTATGATGGCGAAGAGATCCAAGGGGAGTGGGAATTGCAGGTCATTGTATTCCCCACTGCCGGAAGCGGCACCCTGAACGATTGGTCGCTGGAGGTTTGCTATATCCCCGGCGGCGCTGAACCCCTGGGCTATGAACTGATCACCAAGGATGCCTCCTGCCACGGCCTGGCCGATGGGGCCGCCGCGGTGACGCCTACCGGCGGATCGGGCGTATACACCGTCAACTGGAGCAACGGTCAGACGGGAACCAGCATTTCCGGCCTGTCGGCAGGAGGGTATTCCGTCACGGTTTCGGACGGCATTTCCAGCCTCAGCGAGACCTTTCTCATCGGACAGCCGCCGGCTATTCTGCTCAACCTGTTTGCCACAAATGTTCAAAACGGAAACGACGGGAGCATCGATCTAACCGTCAGCGGGGGTGTGCCGCCCTATAAATTCGAGTGGTCGAACGGCGCCAATACCGAAGACCTTACCGACCTGGAGCCCGGCACCTACTGCGTCACCGTGACCGACGATTCGGGATGCCAGGCCGAAGCCTGCGCCACGGTAGCCGATCCCTCCGCCTGTTCCCCCTGGGTACCGGAGACCATCACCCCTGCCGGATCGAACTGTTTCATCCAATGGCAACACATTCCGGGAGCGGTCGCGTACCGTATCCGCTACCAACCGGTCGGCAATCCGCCCAACCTCTGGATCGTCAAACAAGTCAGCGGAGGCTTTAACTCGATCGTACTGGCCGGTCTCGTGCCCGGCACCGACTATGTATTCCAGACTTCCACCCTTTGCAGTGAGGAATTCACGCCCTGGTCGAACAACTACTACTTCAGTACGCTTCCCGACCCCTACAACGATTGCAAAGCCTGGGAGCCCGGCACCATTACCACGACGAATACTACGGCGACCATCCAGATCCAGCCCGTACCCGGCGCTTCACAATACCTGATCCGCTACCGGGTATCCGGAGGTTCGACCTGGCTTTCCGCCCAAACGCTGGCCACGGTCTTCAACCTGAACAACCTGATGCCCGGCACGACCTATGAGTTCCGCACCCAAACCAAGTGCGCCAGCGGCTGGACTTCCTATGTGTCGGCCATCACTTACCTGTTCACTACCCAGGGAGGGGAAATGAAGGGCGTTCCTGTTTCTGTCAAAGATTTTAACCTGCAGCCCAACCCGGCACAGGAATTCCTGGAGATCAAAGATCTCCCCGAACAGGCTACGACCATTATCCTGAGCGCCCCAAGCGGACAACACATCCTGCAGCAACCCATCCTGGAATCCCAACCGGTTTTGCAGATCGGACACCTGCCGCAAGGTATGTATTTCATCACCATCACCGGAGAAGGCATGCTTCCGGTGACGAAACGGTTTGTAAAAAATTAAAAATTTGTAAATATCAGCGTCTCCGGCGCTGATATTTGTTTTATTATTGGGATCGCGACCTGTGGTCGCGATCCCAATAATAATTTTTTACACTACCTGACGCGCTGATCTGTGCGAAAATAAACACTTGCGACCTGCTGTTGCGAGTGTTTATTTTATTTTTGTAAAAGCACATAATTGCTTTTCAATATAAATGAAGCGAATAAACCTTTGGTCGAGCCCGCGAAACGTATCGACGGCGCTCATGTATTCTTTCGCACAACGCAGCGATACCAAGGTCGTTGATGAGCCGCTGTATGCCTATTACCTGTCGAAACAGGTAGCGCAAGTAGTGCATCCCGGGGAGAAAGAGATCCTGGAGAGCCAGCCGACCGATGCAGGGGTAGTGGTGAAGGACATGGTATCCGGAGCTTATGAAAGGCCTGTGGTCTTCTTCAAGCAAATGACCCACCACCTCGTGGAAATGGACCTGGATTTTTTGGAAAAAATGGAGAATGTCCTCCTGATCCGCGACCCCAGGGCCATGCTTTTTTCATATGCCAAGGTGATCCCCAATCCCACTGTGGCCGACCTGGGTATCGAGCAACAAGTGGAATTGATGCGGTTTCTGGAAAGGCGAGGCAAACTGACGGCCGTGCTGGATGCGAAAGACCTGTTGTTGGATCCCGCCTTTGTGTTGGATGCCTTGTGTCAGCGGTTGGGTATTCCCTTTGAGGAGAATATGTTGGAATGGGAAGCAGGCCCCCGCCCCGAAGACGGCGTTTGGGCCAAACACTGGTACGGCACCGTGCACCAATCGACCCGCTTCCAGACCTACTCGCCCCCGCCGGAAAAATTGCCCCCGCACCTGGAGGCCCTGGCTGCCCAATGCCAGCCCCTGTATGCCGAATTGTATCAATACGCCCTTAAAGCGCCCTGATCATGCTTCAACAATACAACCCGAAGAATGCCGAAATTCTGATTTCCATCAACGGAAACCTCTTCCCCCGAACAGCTGCGAAGGTCTCTGTTTTTGACAGCGTAGTACAAGGAGGCGACGCCGTTTGGGAGGGACTGCGCGTGTACCAGGGGCGTATCTTCCACCTCGATGCGCACCTCGACCGGCTGTTCGAGTCGGCCCATGCCCTGGCCTTTCAGAACCTTCCCGACAGGGCGTTTGTCCGAAAAGCCCTCTTCGACACCCTGATCGCCAACGATATGCGCGACGGGGTGCATATCCGCCTGACACTCACCCGCGGGGAGAAGGTCACCTCCGGCATGGACCCTCGCCTCAATCAGTCCGGCTGCACGCTGATCGTGTTGGCCGAGTGGAAGGCGCCCGTTTTTCCGCCGGAGATCACGCTGATCACCTCGGCGATCCGGCGCAACAGCCCGGCCTTTCTCGACAGCAAGATCCACCACAATAACCTCCTAAACAATATCCTGGCCAAGATCGAGGCCAACCACGCCGGGGCCGACGGCGCCCTGATGCTCGACGACCGGGGTTTTGTGGCCGAGGCCAACGATGTCAACCTTTTTTGCATCCGGAAAGGGGTGGTCTATACCCCCTACCCCAATGCCTGTCTGCCCGGCATCACCCGGGGCACGGTACTGGAGATCTGCCGGAATTACAATATTCCCTGCGAGGAGCGCAACCTGTCCCTGACCGAGTTTTACACCGCCGATGAGGTATTCGCCAGCGGTACCATGGGCGAACTGACCCGCGTAGGAGCGATCGACGGGCGGGTTATCGTAAATAAGTCCGGAAAATCAGTGCTGGAAGTGCTCCAAGGACATTACCGAAAGCTGACGAGCCAGGAAGGGACGATCATTCCCGCTAATAGCGATCTGTAGCGCTTCCTCACGCTCAGGTTCGATCCGGTTTAATGGAATTCGGAGCGTCCCCCCCCGTCGTCAATGGCAATTCGTATGCCCTGAACGAGTAGCGCGTTCGCATTTTTTGCGAAAAAAAAGAATTTTAAGTTGCTGAAAATAAACGCATTAGTTGAGCCCGAAAATCTTTTAAGCTTTTTTTAAATATTTTTTTCACATCCCATACAGCGTTTTTTCGCTCCGGGGCGTCTATTGATTATCACCTAATAGGAGCTTAACGAGTTTTTCTTCATCAAAAGGCGATCCCCCCAAAGGGATCGCCTTTTTCTTTTGAGGGAAGAGGCCGGAGGGATATAAGCGCCCTCCGGCCTCTTTTTTGTTTCATATTGCTGCGAAAATTCCGTTGCTTTGCAGGGTAAGGAATCCCCTGATTATGGAACCACAGGCAGTTTTGGTTCTGGTCATTCTTCTCATTGCGCTGGTTCTGTTCATTACCGAATGGCTCAGCATTGACCTGATCGCTCTTGCGCTCATCCCGGCATTGGTATTGACGGGAGTGCTGACCCCGGAAGAAGGCATTGCCGGCTTCGGCAACTCGGCGACGCTGACGGTGGCTTTCCTTTTCGCACTGAGCGGGGCTTTCTTTAAAACGGGGGCGCTGCAACACTGGCGGCCCTACCTGGCCAAGGCGTTCAAGAAGAACTTTGTGGGCAGCTTTTTCCTGATGATGCTGGCAGGCGGCGTCCTGTCTGCATTTGTCAACAACACCCCGGTGGTCGCGGTCTTCATTCCCATGACCATTCAGATCGCCCGGTCTATCGGGAAAAATCCGTCCCAGCTCCTCATGCCCCTATGTTTTGTAACGACCGCAGGGGGCACCTGCACCCTCATCGGCACCTCCACCAATCTGTTGGTCAGCGGGATCGCGGTGGAATTGGGCCTGCCGCCCATCAGCATGTTCCAGTTGTTCCCGGTGGGTATTGTGTTGCTCACGGTCGCGATATTATACCTGCTGTTCATCGGCCGGCGCTTGTTGCCCAAACGGCCCGACAACGATATCGACGGCAATATCTCCCTGCGCGATTACCTGGTAGAGATCGAATTACTCCCCGAATCACCGCTTGTGGGACACAAGATCATGGATTCTACCATCCTTCGGGAAATGGAACTGGACATCATCGCCATCCGACGGGAAGGCGACCGGTTTATCGTCCCTCCGGGTGATATGGTCCTGCAAAAAGGCGATATTCTGAAGGTGCGGGGGAATGTGGAAAAGATCAAACAACTCAAGGACCAGTGGGTCATTCACCCGGGGAAAGCCGCGCGCATTGGGGACGGCGGCTTACAAGATCCCGCCGGGTCGAGTATGATCGAACTGGTCGTCACCGCCAATTCGGAATTTCAGGGAAAAACCCTCCGGCAACTCGACTTCCGCCGGAAATTCAGGGCGATTCCGCTGGCCATCCGCCACCGGGAAGAGATCAACTACGAACATTTGCACGACACCCCCATCCAGGCCGGCGACGTGATCCTGGCGGAGGTGAAAAGCCACTATGTGCATATTCTCAAAAAATGGGAGACCGAACCCGACAGCCCTTTTATCCTCTTGTCGGAAGAAGGACTGCCCTTTCTCGACAAGCGAAAGCTCTTCCTCGTATCTCTGATCGCATTGGCGGTGATCCTCTCCGCCTCCCTCGGGTGGATCCCCATCCTGATGGGCAGCATTGCGGGGGTGGTGATCCTGGTGGTCACCCGTTGCTTGAACATGCGGGAGGTCTATGAAGCCATCGACTGGAAGGTCGTATTCCTGCTGGCGGGGTCCCTCAGCATGGGGATCGCTATGCAGAAGAGCGGATTGGCAGCCACGCTGGCCAACCAACTCGCGGTATTTTTGGGCCCGCACGGTCCGGTATTCCTCCTCTCCGGCCTCTACTTGCTGACGATGCTTTTGACGGAAACCATGTCGAATGCCGCCACGGCAGCCCTTATAACGCCCATCGCCATTGCCATGGCCCAACAGTTGCACCTCAACCCCACCCCTTTCATCATGGCGGTTACCTTTGCGGCATCCGCTGGCTTCATGACGCCGATCGGTTATCAGACCAACGCGATGATCTACAGCGCCGGCAATTACCGCTTCACCGACTTCGTACGGGTCGGCGCGCCGTTGAGCTTCCTGTTCTGGGTGCTGGCGACCTTGCTGATCCCCTATTTCTTTCCATTTAACTAACGTATGGGAAAAAATGAAGACCATCATTCTGCTCCTGCTATCCAATACTTTCATGACGGTAGCATGGTATTGGCATCTTAAGCACAAAGAGATCGCCCTGTGGAAGGTTTTACTGATCAGTTGGGGATTGGCCTTTTTTGAATACTGTCTGATGGTACCTGCAAACCGGCTCGGATACGGTCAGTTTACGGCCTTTCAGCTCAAGATCATCCAGGAGATCATCAGCCTCGTGGTTTTCACGCTCTTTGCCATCCTCTACCTGAAAGAAACGATGCGGTGGAATTACCTGCTTGGATTTTTATTGATCCTGGCAGCGGTTTGGGTCGTTTTTCGAAAAAATTAAAAGCTTGTCCGAAAAGCCGCTACCGCGACTTTTCGGACAAGCTTTATTTTATTTTTGCAATTAATGGCGTCGGTCGCGGATGTCGGCAACCAACTTTAACTTCTCATCACCGGACCAGACTTACACTCCCTTCCATCATTTCCACAAAGCCGTCGATGTATTCCACTTCGATATACCAGGTATAGACACCTTCGATAGCCGGTCGGCCTCGGAAATCGCCGTTCCAGCCCATTTCGACATCATTGGGTCGGAAGTTTTCGGCCTGGAAGACGGATTCGCCCCAGCGGTTGAAAACCATCAGGGTCCGGATCTTCTCGACCTCGTAGGCCGCCTGGATAAAGAACACGTCGTTCTGTCCGTCATCATTCGGTGAGAAGATATTCGGAACGAATACCCGGCGCGGTTTGCGGACCAGCAACCGCAACTGATCGCTGGCTTCGCAGGGGCCCCGGTTCACCGTCACTGAGTAAATGGCGCCCTCCTGTGGCGCAACCGTCACCGAGGAGCAGAACACATCGTTACATTCAACAAATTCGGCCGGCGACCAGATGATCGTATCCAGTTCGGCGATGGGGAAACTGCTTTCTACGAGCAAATCCAAATTTCCGCCCCATTCCAGGAAATAATTTCCATCCGGATCCGGCTGGAGAGAGGTGACGAGGGTAGCCGTGAGTTCTTCAGGTTCGAAAACGGTTGCAAAGGCCTGTGTTTCACATCCGTTGGCGTCTTCTACCGATATAAGGAAGTCGCCGCCACTGAGTCCTGAAAACTGTTGTTGGTTGGAATAGGGGCCTCCATTTAGCGAGAACATATAGGGTGGCTTACCGCCGGTAACGGATTCTACCAGGATTGCACCGTCCTGGTATCCAAAACAACTTACATCTTTTACCGACAGGCTCAGGGTCGGGGTATCCATATCCTGGACTACGCTCACCTGATCGATCGTATGGCACCCGGTTTCGATATTGACGACGGTCAACTGGTAAATGCCTGGCTGATCGACCGTGAGATTGGTCGACGATCCAAGAACCATCGGCGATCCTAAAAGGATCCATTCATAGGCATATTCTGCACCTGTGCTGGTGCCCGGACCGCCAATGGTTACACTGGCGGTATTGCAGGTCAGTATTTGCGATTCTCCCGCATCAGCGACCGGCAGCGCGTGGATGATCACTTGAACCGTCTCATAGTCATCGAAACAAGGCGCCAGGGCGTCCATGAAATAGCGGAACTTGTAGGTGCCCGGCGCCTGGCCGGCGGTATTAAAAGTTCCGGCAGCCGCGTTGAACGCGCCGCCCACCGAAGGAATGACGGATGTTTCGGTCCATACCCCTCCACCGTCCTCATCGATCAACAGATCGGCCAGATTGATCACTTCCAGTTCATTGGCACAAACTTCTGCAGGCATATCCGCCGTTCCGGCAAATACCGGGTAGTTGACCGTCACCGTGATCGAACCGGAGGCAGAATTTACACAGCCCGTCGTCAGGTTTTGTACGCTAACCAACGTATAGGTCGTTGTTTGCACCGGACTCAACACCCAGGGATGCGAGTTCGCAATGCTGGTCAGGGTGATATTCTGCGTCCCGTCGTTGATCACCACATCGTATAATCCGTATCCCAGGCTGAAAAAAGCCGTGGTCGATTGCCCCAGGCAGATCGGACCTCCGCCACTGAACGAAACATTCGGCAGGCAATTGAACACAACCGGCGTACCAACCGCTACCGACAGGCAATCATCCGTAAGATCGACCATGCCCGTTCCGTCGTTGTCGCCGACCACCGAAGAGATGTAATAGGTCACTCCACAATCCATGATTGCAGGGTCGTAAATAAAATCAGGTGTTGCATTGATCGCCAGGATATTGCCCAGTACATCACTGTTCCCGGTATGCAGCACGTATTCGAGTACGTCATTGGCATCAAACTGCGTCGCTATAGCTATTTGTCCCGAGACGGACTCAAATTCGCATAGAGATATTACATTCTGATCCATAATGCCGGCACTGGAAATGCATTCGCAAACAATGGGGCCCTGGATCGTATCGATACCGCATCCGTATCCGTCCTGAAGGAAATACTGGTACGAATCCTGCCCACAAGGTATCGGATCGCTGCAGAACTGATTGCCCGTGATCGTACCCGGTCCGCCCGTCACCGAATAGGTCAGGGGATCGCCGCCTACGATCGTGAAACACACCGTCACAAAGGTGTAGGTGGGGTCTGGCGTAACCGTAGCATTAACTCCAAATGGCTGGTCTTTTTCATTGAAGGAGGCAATGCCGCTCACATTCGTGCCCACACAATTCGCATCCGACACCTCCACCAACGAGTACAGGGTCGTTCCCGACGGGTTCACCGTGATCGTGTACGGACTGCCCGGGATGGTTACGGTCACCTCATCCCCCTGCGTATTTGTGTACGTCAGATCCCAGGGAGCTACCCCCCCGGTGATCGTCACTTCCAACTGCACATCCTCTCCCACACAGAAGTCGCCTCCTCCCATCAGGCTCGCTGCCGGGATCTGATGGAACACCACCGGCGTACCCGGGGTGATCACCAGACACGGGTCTGTCGGGTCCACATTCCCGTTGCCGTCGTTGTTCCCGATCCGCGCCGAAATGTAATATGTCACTCCATAGCTCAACAATCCCGAGTACGCGAACGACGGCGTCGTGCTCATCATGATCGGCACATTGTTTCCATTGTGCAGGATGAAGTCCACCACGTCGTCTCCGTCCAGCACCTGGTTCGTCGCATCGTAGGCCACCACCGCCGGGCCCGATCCGCAGATCTCCAGCGGCGTCGGATCCAACTCCCCGCCTGCCGTCGTGCATGCACACTCCACCAGCGGCTCCGTCACGATCACCGGCCCACATCCGTTCGCTCCGTCAAACTCAAAGTAGTACCCGTTCCCGCACGGCAGCTCATTGCTGCAGAACACCGAGTCCACCGTCCACACCGTCGCTCCGTCTGTCACCGTGTACGGCGCTACCCCTCCGCTTATCTTGAAGCATACCACATAGCCCGTATTCGTCGAATTGATCGTCACCTCCGCCGGCTCGTTCACCGGCGGCTCGTTCACCGTCACCGTCGCCGTCCCGCTGATCAGCCCGTCGCAATGCTCGTCGTTCATCGCCGTGATCGTGTACGTCGCCGTCGCCTGCGGCGACAACACCGTATAGTTGTATGTCGTCGAGTTGATCCCCGTTATCGTCTCCGTCGTCGTCCCGTTCGTGATCTCCAGCGTCCACGGCGCATCTCCCGTCAACTGGACCGGTAACACCGCATTGTCTCCAATGCAGATCTCCTGCGTCCCTCCCAGCGTCGCCGTCGGCACCGCGTAGAACGTCACCGGTGTGCCCGGCGCTACCGCCAGACACGGATCCACCTGATCGTTCACACTCCCCGTCCCGTCATCACTCCCCACGATCGCCGATATGTAGTACACCACTCCATAGCTCATCGTACTCCCGTCAAAACTGAACGTCGGCGTATCCGACCTCGCCAGGATCGGGTATTCGATCGCATTGCCGCTGCCCGTGTGCAGCACAAACTCCAGCACGTCGTCCCCGTCAAAGTTCTGTCCCACCGCGTTGTATGTCGCCGTCACCGGTCCATCCCCACACTCCTCGATCGCGTTGAGGTCCATCTCCCCGACTCCCGATGTGCATGCACAATCCACCGGCTCCGTCGTCTGCACATTGATCACATTGCAACTGTTTATATCCGCTACCTGGAACGAGTACGTGCTCCCCGCCGCGATCGGATTGCTCTCGAACATCGCCGGGTTGCTTCCCGTCAAGGTTCCCGAACCCACCGGCAACACCGTATACGTCGTCCCGTCTCCTCCGCTGATCTCAAAGCTCACCACAAACTGCGTATTGGTCGAGTTGCACGCCGTGGCCACATTCGTCACCACCACATCCTGGTTCACCGACACCGCCGCACTCCCGCTCGCCGTGCCCACACAGTTCCCGTTCGACACCGCCGTCAGCGTGTACGTCGTCGTCAAGGCCGGCATCACCGTTATCGTGTACGGGTTGGCGTTGATCCCGTTGACCGTCTGCACCAATGCCCCGTTGTCATAGCTGATACTGTACGGACCCGGGCCCGTGAACGTCACCGTCAGGCTCGTCGCATCCCCCACGCAGATCGTCGCATCGCCACTCATTACTCCCGTCGGCTCTTCGTAGAACACCACCGGCGTGCCCTGCGCCACCGCCAGACACGGATCGTTCAGGTCCACCACACCGCCGCCCAGGTCGTTGCCCACAACCGCCGAAATGTAGTACGTCTGTCCGTACACCATCCCCGCTACGGCATCGTAGCAGAACGTCGGCACCCCGCTGCGCGCGATCTCGTTTATGATCGTCACCCCACTGCCCTGGTGCAGAATGAACTGCAGCACGTCGTCCCCGTCAAAGGCTTCCCCCGTCGGGTCATAGCTCGCCGTGATGCAGGCTCCGGCCCCACAGGCCGTCAATTCCGTCGGATCCAGGTCTCCCACCGCCGAGGTACAGTCGCACAGCACCTGCACGTTTTCCACCGTCACCGGGTTGCAACCGTTCGCATCGTCCACCGTGAAGCTGTAGCCATCCCCGTTCGGGATCTCTGCACTGGTGTACACATACGGCGGACCCGCCGATATCCCCGCATTGCTCCCGTTCACCGTATAGCTCGCCGGGGCTCCTCCGTTGATCGTGAAGCTCACCGTGTAGCCCGTGTTCGTCGCATTGCATTCCACCTGGATGTTCGACACCGTCGGCGCCGTGTTCACCGTCACCACCGAACTGCCCGATCCCACTTCCACACATCCGTTCGCGTCCGTCACCGTGGCGATCCCGTAGGTACCCCCCTGGCATGCCTGGTAGGTGTACGGGTTGTCCGTAATCCCCGTGATCGGCGCCTGCACGTTGCCGTTCAGCAGCAACTCCACACTCCACGGCGGCGTGCCCGTCATCAGAATGGTCAGCGACACGCAATCCCCGCTGCCCTGGCAGATCGATCCGTTCCCGCTCAGCACCGCGCTGGGAAGCGGGTTCTCCGTGATCGTCGCACTGCCCGACACCAGGCCCGGACACGGCGCTATGTTGTCCAGGCTCACCAACGTGTAGTCGCCCGGTATGTCTGTGGTCAATATGTATGGGTCCGTCGTCACCCCTACCAGGGTCGGTTGCGGCACCCCGTTGATCGCATAGGTGATATCCCACGGCGCCGTGCCCGTCAGGTCGATCGTCAGATCGATCGTCTCCCCGCTGCCCGCACAGAAATCCCCGCCGCCGCTCAGCACCGCTGTGGGCGCATCGTTCACCGTCACCGCAAAGCAGCTCTGCGGGCTCTGTCCGCAGGCGTTGACCGCCCGGACGCATACGTTGCCGTTGTTCGAGCCCGTCCAGTCGATCGTGATGCTGTTCGTCCCCGCTCCTGCCGTGATCGTCGCGCCTGCTGGTACCGTCCAGTTGTAGCTCGTCGCGTTCGGGTCCGCTGCTACGCTGTAGGTAGCGATCTCCCCGTCGCACACCGATGCGATCCCCGTGATCGTGGGTTGCGCCGGTACATTCAGCACCGTGAAGCTCAGACAGGTCTGGGCGCTCGTGCCGCAAGGGTTCGTCCCCGTTACGCAGATCTGTCCGTCTGAAGCCCCCGAAAAGTCCACTTCCAAACTATCGCCCAGATCGGTAAAGGAAGCGTTCCCGCCGACCGTCCAGTTGTAACTGGCCGTATTCGGATCGACCGGATCGAGGTAGTAGTATAATACATCTCCCTCACACACACTTGTCGGACCCACCAGGACCGGTACGAGGGGCCCAAGGCCCACGTTGATCGTCAGGCAGACCTGGGTGCTCGCCCCACAGGCGTTGTTCGCCGTCACGCAGACAGACCCCTGGCCCGCGGTAGTCCAGGTCACCGTAGCCGTGTTGCCGGTATTGGTGAAGGTTCCGCCCGTCACCGTCCAGGTGTATCCCGTTGGCGCCGGACCGGAAGACGAGGGGGTGGCCGTATAGGTCGACACCGCGTTGGTACAGGGACTCAGGGGGCCTGTTAGTGTAGGGGGATTCGGTACCGCTGTATTCTGGATCACCGTCACCGAAGCCATGTCGGTACAGGTGACCCCCATAAAGGTTTGTGTTACCGTCAGGGTATAGGTTCCCGGCGCGTTGACCGTCGGGGTCAGGGTATTGCCACCGCTCACGATCCCCGGCCCTGTCCACGAGTAGGTCAGCACCGCATTGGAAGAAGCGGGAGTGGTGGTCGATCCCGTCGCGTTTAATTGTATGGTAGCACCGGAGCCGCAACCCAGCACCGGCGGCGGGTTGATCACCGCATCGGCCTGCATGACCAGCAGGATCAGCGTCACCACGCTGTCGCAGCCGTTGGCGGCCGTCAGGGTCACCGGGTATCCGCCCGTTTGGGTGTAGGTGCCCCCGGCGAAGTTATAGCTTTGTCCCTGACAGATCACCGCTTGTAATGGCGGCATCACGATCGGCGGAATGGCCGTTGCGATACAAATTACAGTACTATCACAACCCAGCCAGGAGTCGTAGACAAATTGCTGTTGCCCGGGGCTGGTAAAGGTATGTCCTTCACAGGTCCAGGTATCACCGAAGCAGAAGGTGATATTGTGGAAGGTCGGGGGGATCGGGGTGGAAACGATCACCATGCAAACAGGAGGCCCGGTGGTACAGGAGGTCGGCGTGACACACAACTGAGTCGTTCCCGGCGCCGTAAAAGTTATGGTGATCGTGCTATTCCCATTGTTGCTGATCACCCCGATCGGCGGAGTTAAGGTCCAGTCATAATCCGTGATCCCAAAGCTTTCCGGCACTGAGTAGGAAACGATTGCTCCCGGACATACGTTGGCAGGCCCGGTGATATTCCCGTTAATGAAGGGAGGGGGGAGGTCTGCGATACTCCCCTGTACCACATCAATGGTAAAATCGCAAATATCCATGCTGAACCCATCGATCATTACATAGTATTCCTCTCCCGGAATAAGGTTGTTTGCGGTAATAGTGATCGGAATGGGCACTCCCGGGCTTTCGCAATTGGAAACCGAGGTGTAGTTGATGCAGTCGGTGGTCTGGTACATATGGGCTTGCAGGCCTTGTCCGTTCCAGGAGCAGTTCTGAGGGCTTATGAGCAAAGACAATACTTGCGTATTGGCCACAAACCGAAAGAACTGAAAGTTCTGGCATCCGGAGCAAAAGGGTGGCGGGCAGAGACCGACGCCGGTATTTCCAGTTGCAGAACAATACCCATCCAAATCATCATTGGAGCAAAAAAGCGGGGCATTCTGACATGCCTGTGGCCCTGTGCTGAGCGGGAAGGGTACGTTACACTGCCCATAAACCCGCTGAGATTGCATCAAAAAAAGGATGGGAAACAATAGGTAAGGTACATACTTGCACATGGTAACACGTTTTGCTGATGAATAATGGTTACCTAAGCAATACCCCCCTTTATGAAGGAAGTTGTAGTCGTTAAAAAAAACGCTACCCCCGTCTTAACCTATAAGGTTACAAAATTTTGCGGAAAAATTCCACAATTTCGCTATGAATAAAACAGAGGTCATTTCTCCGTATTTTGTAAACAAAGTATTATAAAGTCTGAATGTGCGGGCGGCGCCCGCACATTCAGATTTAGTAAAGTAATTTTTGTTACACTGTACTCAGTAATTTGTAATTCCCATGCCGCGATGCGGCACCCTATTTGTTTTCATTACCGGATCAGACTTACGTCACCCTTCAGGATCTCCACGTAGCCATCGACGTACTCCACCTCGACAAACCAGGTATATACCCCGGAATTAACGCGTTTTCCGCGGTAAGTACCATCCCAGCCGATGGAAATATCGTTGGGCTGGAAGTTGTCGGCACGGAAAACGGGTTCTCCCCAGCGGTTGAAGACCTGAAAGCTCCGGATCTGCTGAACCTGCTTGCCCGCCTGGATATAGAACACGTCGTTCTGTCCGTCGTAATTGGGCGAGAAGATATTGGGAATATAGACCGGGCGAGGGATCTTCACGAGAAGCCGCAACTGATCGCTGGCCTCACAGGGACCCCGGGTCACCGTCACGATGACCATAGCGCTTTCCTGAGGAGCTAACGTGACCGAAGAGCAGAACACATCATTGCATTCGACCAAATTGGCCGGTGTCCAGATGATCGTATCCAGGTCGGCGATGGGGAAACTGCTCTGCAGCAGCAGGTCCAGTTCATCGCCCAATTCGATGACGTAATTGCCTTCGTTATCCGGCTGGATGTTGGCGAGGAGATCGGCCGTCAATTCTTGTGGTTCCTCGAGATTGACCAATAACTGTGCCTCGCAACCATTGGCATCCTGAATGGAAATCTGGTAGTCGCCCCCGGCAAGGCCGGAAAACTGCTGCTGGTTGCTGAACGGAGCTCCATTTAAAGCAAACAAATAAGGCGGTTTTCCTCCCGTCACCGATTCGATCAGGATCGCCCCGTCGGAAGTGCCGAAGCAACTTACCGGGTTTGTAGTGAATACGGCTGCCGGGGTTTCTATGCTCTGGATCACCGAAACCTGGTCTGAAGACGCACATCCCGTTTGGGTATTGGTGACCGTCAGCTGGTACGTTCCCATATCGCTGACGATGAGCGTTGCATCCGTTCCGATCACGGTGGACGAACCCACTATGGTCCATTCGTAACTGAAGGAAGCTCCTGATGAAGTTCCAGTCCCTCCAATCGTTACGCTTGGATCGTTGCAGGTCAATTCCTGCTGCAGCCCCGCATCGGCCACCGGCAATGGGTGAATGATCACCGTGACGGTCTCCTGATCGTCCGTGCAAGGTGGAATACCATCCATCAAATACCTGAACTTATAAGTGCCCGGCGTCTGACCAGTCGTGTTGAAGGTCCCGGCAGCCGCATTGAAGGCGCCACCGGCTGATGGAATGGCCGATGTTTCGGTCCAAACCCCTCCGGGATCTTCTCCCGTCAACAGGTCTGCCAGGATAACCACCTGGCCCTGCCCGGCACATTCTTCGATTGGGTCGGATGCCGTTCCGGCAAATACCGGGCTATTGACGGTCACCGTAATGGATCCGGAAACCGCGTTGCTGCAACCCGTCGAATCCACGACTTCCACCAGGGAGTAAGTGGTCGTTTGCGAAGGCGATAACGTCCATTGGTAACCGTTTTCGATGTTATCCAGCGCGATATCCTGGGTCCCGTCGTTCAGCAGAACGGAATACGGACCACCTCCGGTCAAGGCAAGAGAAGCCGTGGCGCTCTCCCCGTCACAGATCGGGCCGCCGCCTGTAATGGAAGCTGTAGGCAAACAATTGAAGACCACCGGCGTACCCGCCGCTACCGACAGGCAATTGTCCGTAAGGTCAACCATGCCCGTGCCGTCATCGTCGCCGACTACCGAGGAAATATAATAGGCTACGCTGCATTCCATGATAGCCGGATCGTAGGTAAATTCGGGCGTACTGTTTATGGCCAGGATCGTCCCCAGAGCTGTTCCGCTACCTGTATGCAATACGTACATCAAGGCATCGTTACCGTCGAACTGGGTGGCCTGAGCAGGAAGGGCCGTTGCCGACTCAAATTCACACTGGGACAGGAGGTTCTGATCCATGATCCCGGCGCCGGAAACACAGTTGCAGACAAAGGTGCCCTGCAGGGTATCCAGCCCACAACCATATCCGTCTTGTATGAAAAATTGGTAGGCCTGTACATCGCAAGGGATCGGATCACTGCAGAACTGATTCCCCGTGATCGTACCCGGTCCACCCGTCACCGAATAGGTCAGGGGATCGCCGCCTACGATCGTGAAACACACCGTCACGAAAGAATTGGATGGGTCTGGGGTAACTTGTATGTTCGCGCCAAATGGCTGATCCTGCTCTGTGAATGCTGCAATGCCGCTCACATTCGTGCCCACACAATTCGCATCCGACACTTCCACCAATGAGTACAGGGTCGTTCCCGACGGGTTCACCGTGATCGTGTACGGACTGCCCGGGATGGTTACGGTCACCTCATCCCCCTGTGTATTCGTGTACGTCAGATCCCAGGGAGCTATCCCCCCGGTGATCGTCACTTCCAACTGCACATCCTCTCCCACACAGAAGTCGCCTCCGCCCGTCAGACTCGCTGCCGGGATCTGATGGAACACCACCGGCGTACCCGGTGTGATCACCAGACACGGATCTGCCGGGTCCACATTCCCGTTGCCGTCGTTGTTCCCGATCCGCGCTGAAATGTAATACGTCACTCCATAGGTCAACAATCCCGAGTACGCGAACGACGGCGTCGTGCTCATCATGATCGGCACATTGTCTCCATTGTGCAGTATGAAGTCCACCACGTCGTCTCCGTCCAGCACCTGGTTCGTCGCATCGTAGGCCACCACCGCCGGGCCCGATCCGCAGATCTCCAGCGGCGTCGGATCCAACTCCCCGCCTGCCGTCGTGCATGCACACTCCACCAGCGGCTCCGTCACGATCACCGGCCCACATCCGTTCGCTCCGTCAAACTCGAAGTAGTACCCGTTCCCGCACGGCAGCTCATTGCTGCAGAACACCGAGTCCACCGTCCACACCGTCGCTCCGTCTGTCACCGTATACGGCGCAACCCCTCCGCTTATCTTGAAGCATACCACATAGCCCGTATTCGTCGAATTGATCGTCACCTCCGCCGGCTCGTTCACCGGCGGCTCGTTCACCGTCACCGTCGCCGTCCCGCTGATCAGCCCGTCGCAATGCTCGTCGTTCATCGCCGTGATCGTGTACGTCGCCGTCGCCTGCGGCGACAACACCGTATAGTTGTATGTCGTCGAGTTGATCCCCGTTATCGTCTCCGTCGTCGTCCCGTTCGAGATCTCCAGCGTCCACGGCGCATCTCCCGTCAACTGGACCGGTAACACCGCATTGTCTCCAATGCAGATCTCCTGCGTCCCTCCCAGCGTCGCCGTCGGCACCGCGTAGAACGTCACCGGTGTGCCCGGCGCTACCGCCAGACACGGATCCACCTGATCGTTCACACTCCCCGTCCCGTCATCACTCCCCACGATCGCCGATATGTAGTACACCACTCCATAGCTCATCGTACTCCCGTCAAAACTGAACGTCGGCGTATCCGACCTCGCCAGGATCGGGTATTCGATCGCATTGCCGCTGCCCGTGTGCAGCACAAACTCCAGCACGTCGTCCCCGTCAAAGTTCTGTCCCACCGCGTTGTATGTCGCCGTCACCGGTCCATCCCCACACTCCTCGATCGCGTTGAGGTCCATCTCCCCGACTCCCGATGTGCATGCACAATCCACCGGCTCCGTCGTCTGCACATTGATCACATTGCAACTGTTTATATCCGCTACCTGGAACGAGTACGTGCTCCCCGCCGCGATCGGATTGCTCTCGAACATCGCCGGGTTGCTTCCCGTCAAGGTTCCCGAACCCACCGGCAACACCGTATACGTCGTCCCGTCTCCTCCGCTGATCTCAAAGCTCACCACAAACTGCGTATTGGTCGAGTTGCACGCCGTGGCCACATTCGTCACCACCACATCCTGGTTCACCGACACCGCCGCACTCCCGCTCGCCGTGCCCACACAGTTCCCGTTCGACACCGCCGTCAGCGTGTACGTCGTCGTCAAGGCCGGCATCACCGTTATCGTGTACGGGTTGGCGTTGATCCCGTTGACCGTCTGCACCAATGCCCCGTTGTCATAGCTGATACTGTACGGACCCGGGCCCGTGAACGTCACCGTCAGGCTCGTCGCATCCCCCACGCAGATCGTCGCATCGCCACTCATTACTCCCGTCGGCTCTTCGTAGAACACCACCGGCGTGCCCTGCGCCACCGCCAGACACGGATCGTTCAGGTCCACCACACCGCCGCCCAGGTCGTTGCCCACAACCGCCGAAATGTAGTACGTCTGTCCGTACACCATCCCCGCTACGGCATCGTAGCAGAACGTCGGCACCCCGCTGCGCGCGATCTCGTTTATGATCGTCACCCCACTGCCCTGGTGCAGAATGAACTGCAGCACGTCGTCCCCGTCAAAGGCTTCCCCCGTCGGGTCATAGCTCGCCGTGATGCAGGCTCCGGCCCCACAGGCCGTCAATTCCGTCGGATCCAGGTCTCCCACCGCCGAGGTACAGTCGCACAGCACCTGCACGTTTTCCACCGTCACCGGGTTGCAACCGTTCGCATCGTCCACCGTGAAGCTGTAGCCATCCCCGTTCGGGATCTCCGCACTGGTGTACACATACGGCGGACCCGCCGATATCCCCGCATTACTCCCGTTCACCGTATAACTCGCCGGGGCTCCTCCGTTGATCGTAAAGCTCACCGTGTAGCCCGTGTTCGTCGCATTGCATTCCACCTGGATGTTCGACACCGTCGGCGCCGTGTTCACCGTCACCACCGAACTGCCCGATCCCACTTCCACACATCCGTTCGCGTCCGTCACCGTGGCGATCCCGTAGGTACCCCCCTGGCATGCCTGGTAGGTGTACGGGTTGTCCGTAATCCCCGTGATCGGCGCCTGCACGTTCCCGTTCAGCAGCAGCTCCACACTCCACGGCGGCGTGCCCGTCATCAGAATGGTCAGCGCCACACAATCCCCGCTGCCCTGGCAGATCGATCCGTTCCCGCTCAGCACCGCGCTGGGAAGCGGGTTCTCCGTGATCGTCGCACTGCCCGACACCAGGCCCGGACACGGCGCTATGTTGTCCAGGCTCACCAACGTGTAGTCGCCCGGTATGTCTGTGGTCAATATGTATGGGTCCGTCGTCACCCCCACAAGGGTCGGTTGCGGCACCCCGTTGATCGCATAGGTGATATCCCACGGCGCCGTGCCCGTCAGGTCGATCGTCAGATCGATCGTCTCCCCGCTGCCCGCACAGAAATCCCCGCCGCCGCTCAGCACCGCTGTGGGCGCATCGTTCACCGTCACCGCAAAGCAGCTCTGGGGGCTCTGTCCGCAGGCGTTGACCGCCCGGACGCATACGTTGCCGTTGTTCGAGCCCGTCCAGTCGATCGTGATGCTGTTCGTCCCCGCTCCTGCCGTGATCGTCGCGCCCGAAGGCACCGTCCAGTTGTAATTGGTCGCGTTGCTATCGGCAGCGACAGAATAGGTCGCAATTTCACCATCACATACGGAAGCCGGCCCCGTGATCGTGGGCTGCGCCGGTACATTCAGCACCGTGATGTTCAGACAGGTCTGGGCGCTCGTGCCGCACGGGTTCATCCCCGTTACGCAGATCTGCCCATCGGTCGCATCTGAAAAGTCCACTTCGATGCTATCGCCCAGATCGGTATAAGAAGCCCCGCCTCCGACCGTCCAGTTGTAGGAGATCACTGAAGAATCGGCGGGGTTGACCTGGTAATTAACCAGATCGCCCTCACAAACAACGAGAGGACCTTCCAGAACAGGCGGCGCCGGTGAAGCGCCCACCTGAATGGTCAGGCAGGCCGGGGTACTGGAGCCGCAAGCGTTATTTGCCGTAACACAAACCTGGGCTGTTCCTGTGGACACCCAGGACACATTGATGGTATTTCCATTGTTGATAAAAGTATCATTGGTAACCGTCCAGGTATAACTGCTGGCGCCAGGTCCGGAGGATGAGGGCGTAACAGTGTAAGTGATAAGGGTATCGGTGCAGGGAGCCAAAAGGCCGGTGAGCGTGGGTTGGTTTGGCACTGCTGTATTGGCATTGACAACCACGGTATCTTGTCCCGAGCAACTCACTCCCAGGTAGGACTGGGTAACTGTCAGAATATAGGTTCCCGCCTGGTTGACGGTTGGGGTCAGGGTATTACCCCCGCTCACGATCCCCGGCCCTGTCCAGGAGTAGGTCAGCACCGCATTGGAAGAAGCCGGTGTTGAAGTGGAAGCTGAACCATCCAGGGTAATGGAAGAATTTCCTCCACAGCCCAGCAAAGCCGGCGGCTGGATGATCGCTTCGGCTTCCAGGACGGTCAGGATGAGGGTAACGACGCTGTCGCAACCGTTGGCGGCGGTCAGGGTCACAGGGTACCCACCCGTCTGGGAAAAGTTCTGTCCGGCAAAGCTATAGCTGTCCCCTGAACAGATCGAAGCCTGAAGGGGGGGCATGACAATGGGAGGAAGCGCCGTGGCCACGCAGATTACGGTACTATCGCACCCTTGCCAGGAATCGTAAATAAATTGCTGCTGCCCCGGATTGATAAAGGTATGTCCTTCGCAGGTCCAGGTATCGCCCAGGCAATAGGTGATGAAATGATAAGTAGGTGGAATGGGGGCAGAAATAATAGTTTTACAAACCGGAGGTCCAACGATGCAAGGATTGGAAGGAGTAACACAAAGCTGGGCTACGCCGGCCTGTGAGAAGGTAATCGTCACGTTGTTGTTTCCATTGTTGCTGATGGCGCCGATGGGCGGCGTAAGCGTCCACTGGTAGTCGGACGCTCCCAGGGCGGAAGGAACGGAAAAATTGAACGGCGCACCCGGGCAAACCTGCATGGGGCCGGAAATCGGCCCCGGAATGATTGGCGGGTTGTTATTGCCCCATACCCCGACGGTGGAATAGCCGAAGTCGATGGTATAGCCATTGGTCGAACCCGTCCAGTTGGAGACCATCAGGACATATGTATTGCCCAGGGTTACGGGGATCAAATCGTTAAAAGCAGTATATCCGGCATTTTGAGAAGGGGGAAATGTGTTGCACCCTCCGCCCTGGTTGTTGTAAATCGTGGCTCCCGTAGCGCCGGTCAGGCCGTTGCAGGTTCCGCCTCCGGCGGCATTACAACTGACCACCAGGGAGGGGTCATTGAAGATATCTTCGCAATCGGCATTGGTGATATTAAAAAGCGACCAGTCATAGTCGTCGTTCAGATCGTTAGGGGTAATAAGGAACCCGAAACTTCCGGATTGCGCCACCGTAAAGGTATACCAGACTGAGTTGAGCTCCCCGACCGTACAATTAATGGAGGTGTTGATCTCATTGGGGAAATTGCCCGATCCGGATGGTGAAAAAGTCTGGGAATAGACCTCCTGGCAAATAGGGATGGCGCCCAGGCAGTCTTGTTCGGTCGGATTCTGCGCCAAGCCGGTTTGAGAAAAAATGAACAGGGAAAAGTAAATAAACAATACCCCCGTAAAAGGACGAACCGTTCCCTTTTTTCTTTGGTGACGTGTAGCTTTTCTCATTTTTTATTTTAATTCATCCACATATATACTTGTGAAAAAGTGATTTGACTGCCGGGGCCGTCAAATCACTTGGGAGCAGTTCTGCCGGCGGCAAAACTGCTCCCAAACCACTTCGGGTTGAGTATAGCAAGCAATCTAGTTCTTTTTGGGAAATTCATTCCACTACTCCAAAATGAAAAAAGGACCTCCATCCGACAGATGTGGTCCTTTTTTCATTCTTATTTAAGAAAAACACCTATCGCAAAAGCGTCACGTCTCCCTTCAGGATCTCCACGTAGCCATCGACGTACTCCACTTCGACAAACCAGGTATAAACGCCCGGGTTCAGATCCTTTCCGCGATATGTACCATCCCAGCCGATGGAAATATCGTTGGGCAGGAAATTATCGGCCTGGAAAACGGGTTCTCCCCAGCGGTTAAAGATCTGAAAGGTCCGGATCTGCTGCACCTGCTTTCCAGCCTGGATGAAGAAGATATCGTTCTGACCGTCCAGGTTGGGGGAGAAAATGTTGGGAATATAGACCGGGCGCGGGATCTTCACAAGTAGCCGCAACTGATCGCTCGCTTCACAGGGCCCCCGATTGACCGTCACTGTGAACAGGCCCCCTTCCTGAGGCGCCAGGGTCACGGACGAACAGAATACATCGTTGCACTCAACCAGATTGGCCGGCGTCCAGATGATCGTATCCAGGTCGGCGATGGGGAAGCTGCTCTGTAACAACAGGTTCAATTCATCGCCCAATTCGATGATGTAATTGCCCTCGTTATCCGGCTGGATATTGGCGATCAGGTTAGCCGTTAGCTCCTGGGGCTCCACAATATTCACCAAAATCTGGCTTTCACACCCATTGGCATCCTGCACGGCCAGTAGGTAATCGCCTCCGCTCAATCCGGAGAATTGCTGCTGGTTGCTGAATGGCGCCCCGTTGAAGGAGAACATATAGGGTGGTTTGCCGCCAGTCACCGACTCGACGAGGATAAGGCCATCTGCATAGCCGTTGCAGCTCACATCCTGGGTGATTATCGTTGCCGCAGGCGTCTCGATATTCTGCGATACACTTACCTGATCCGTAGTCGAACAACCTGTCTGCGTATTCACGACCGTCAGCTGGTAAGTGCCTGCTTCACTAACAGTAAGCATCGCATCCGTACCGATCACCGTGGGCGATCCCGCCAATGTCCATTCATACGAATAATCCGGACCTGTAGAGGTTCCACTGCCGCCAACATTCACAGCAACAGCATCGCAAGTCAGTTGCTGTGCGGCCCCGGCGTCAGCAACCGGTAAGGGGTGTACCACCACCGTAACGGTTTCATTGTCGTCCATACAGGGCGGTGTTCCATCCATGAAATAGCGGAACTTGTAGGTGCCCGGCGCCTGACCGGCGGTATTGAATGTTCCGGCAGCCGCGTTGAAAGCGCCGCCCACCGAAGGAATGGCGGATGTTTCGGTCCATACCCCTCCGGTATCTTCCCCTGTCAACAGATCAGCCAGGGCGATTACCTGCGGTACATTAGCGCACAATTCCACCGGCACATCCGCCGTACCGGCAAAGACCGGGTTATTGACCGTCACCGTGATCGAACCGGAGGCCGTGTTTGAACAACCGGTTACCACATCTTCCACGCTCATCAGGGTATAGGTAGTGGTTTGAGTGGGCGTCAAATCCCAGATATACCCATTTCCTATTCCAGACAAGGTAATATCTTGAGTGCCATCGTTAAGGACCACATCGAAAGGCCCGCCGCCAGTCATGGTAAAGGTTGCAGAAACCGACTGCCCCAGGCAAACAGGTCCCCCTCCGCTGATCATAGCGGTAGGCAGGCAATGGAAGATCACCGGCGTGCCTTCTGATACGGACAAGCAAGCATCGGTGAGATCGACCTGTCCGGTACCGTCGTCGTCGCCGACTACCGAAGAAATGTAATAATTCACATTACATACCATCGTTGCGGGATCGAATGTGAAATCCGGGGTATCGCTTACGGCCACCACAATTCCCAAGGAGGTTCCGCTCCCCGTGTGCAAAACGTATTCCAGCACGTCGTTCCCATCGAGTTGGGTCGCCACGGCCGGAGTTCCGGAAACGGATTCAAAAGCACAGGCCTCCAGGGCGTTTTGATCCATCACCCCGGCGCCGGAAACACAGTTGCAGATATAAGTACCCTCCAGGGTATCCAGCCCGCAACCATATCCGTCTTGTATGAAAAATTGGTAGGCCTGTACATCGCAAGGGATCGGATCACTGCAGAACTGATTCCCCGTGATCGTACCCGGTCCGCCCGTCACTGAATAGGTCAGGGGATCGCCGCCTACGATCGTGAAACACACCGTCACAAAGGTATTGGTCGGGTCTGGCGTAACCACCGGGTTTGCTCCAACGGGTTGCCCCTGTTCGTTGAAGGCCGCAATGCCGCTCACATTCGTGCCCACACAATTCGCATCCGACACCTCCACCAACGAGTACAGGGTCGTTCCCGACGGGTTCACCGTGATCGTGTACGGACTGACCGGGATGGTTACGGTCACCTCATCCCCCTGCGTATTCGTGTACGTCAGATCCCAGGGAGCTATCCCCCCGGTGATCGTCACTTCCAACTGCACATCCTCTCCCACACAGAAGTCGCCTCCGCCCGTCAGGCTCGCTGCCGGGATCTGATGGAACACCACCGGCGTACCCGGGGTGATCACCAGACACGGGTCTGTCGGGTCCACATTCCCGTTGCCGTCGTTGTTCCCGATCCGCGCCGAAATGTAGTACGTCACTCCATAGCTCAACAATCCCGAGTACGCGAACGACGGCGTCGTGCTCATCATGATCGGCACATTGTTTCCATTGTGCAGTATGAAGTCCACCACGTCGTCTCCGTCCAGCACCTGGTTCGTCGCATCGTAGGCCACCACCGCCGGGCCCGATCCGCAGATCTCCAGCGGCGTCGGATCCAACTCCCCGCCTGCCGTCGTGCATGCACACTCCACCAGGGGCTCCGTCACGATCACCGGCCCACATCCGTTCGCTCCGTCAAACTCGAAGTAGTACCCGTTCCCGCACGGCAGCTCATTGCTGCAGAACACCGAGTCCACCGTCCACACCGTCGCTCCGTCTGTCACCGTGTACGGCGCTACCCCTCCGCTTATCTTGAAGCATACCACATAGCCCGTATTCGTCGAATTGATCGTCACCTCCGCCGGCTCGTTCACCGGCGGCTCGTTCACCGTCACCGTCGCCGTCCCGCTGATCAGCCCGTCGCAATGCTCGTCGTTCATCGCCGTGATCGTGTACGTCGCCGTCGCCTGCGGCGACAACACCGTATAGTTGTATGTCGTCGAGTTGATCCCCGTTATCGTCTCCGTCGTCGTCCCGTTCGTGATCTCCAGCGTCCACGGCGCATCTCCCGTCAACTGGACCGGTAACACCGCATTGTCTCCAATGCAGATCTCCTGCGTCCCTCCCAGCGTCGCCGTCGGCACCGCGTAGAACGTCACCGGTGTGCCCGGCGCTACCGCCAGACACGGATCCACCTGATCGTTCACACTCCCCGTCCCGTCATCACTCCCCACGATCGCCGATATGTAGTACACCACTCCATAGCTCATCGTACTCCCGTCAAAACTGAACGTCGGCGTATCCGACCTCGCCAGGATCGGGTATTCGATCGCATTGCCGCTGCCCGTGTGCAGCACAAACTCCAGCACGTCGTCCCCGTCAAAGTTCTGTCCCACCGCGTTGTATGTCGCCGTCACCGGTCCATCCCCACACTCCTCGATCGCGTTGAGGTCCATCTCCCCGACTCCCGATGTGCATGCACAATCCACCGGCTCCGTCGTCTGCACATTGATCACATTGCAACTGTTTATATCCGCTACCTGGAACGAGTACGTGCTCCCCGCCGCGATCGGATTGCTCTCGAACATCGCCGGGTTGCTTCCCGTCAAGGTTCCCGAACCCACCGGCAACACCGTATACGTCGTCCCGTCTCCTCCGCTGATCTCAAAGCTCACCACAAACTGCGTATTGGTCGAGTTGCACGCCGTGGCCACATTCGTCACCACCACATCCTGGTTCACCGACACCGCCGCACTCCCGCTCGCCGTGCCCACACAGTTCCCGTTCGACACCGCCGTCAGCGTGTACGTCGTCGTCAAGGCCGGCATCACCGTTATCGTGTACGGGTTGGCGTTGATCCCGTTGACCGTCTGCACCAATGCCCCGTTGTCATAGCTGATACTGTACGGACCCGGGCCCGTGAACGTCACCGTCAGGCTCGTCGCATCCCCCACGCAGATCGTCGCATCGCCACTCATTACTCCCGTCGGCTCTTCGTAGAACACCACCGGCGTGCCCTGCGCCACCGCCAGACACGGATCGTTCAGGTCCACCACGCCGCCGCCCAGGTCGTTGCCCACAACCGCCGAAATGTAGTACGTCTGTCCGTACACCATCCCCGCTGCGGCATCGTAGCAGAACGTCGGCACCGCACTGCGCGCGATCTCGTTTATGATCGTCACCCCACTGCCCTGGTGCAGAATGAACTGCAGCACGTCGTCCCCGTCAAAGGCTTCCCCCGTCGGGTCATAGCTCGCCGTGATGCAGGCTCCGGCCCCACAGGCCGTCAATTCCGTCGGATCCAGGTCTCCCACCGCCGAGGTACAGTCGCACAGCACCTGCACGTTTTCCACCGTCACCGGGTTGCAACCGTTCGCATCGTCCACCGTGAAACTGTAGCCATCCCCGTTCGGGATCTCCGCACTGGTGTACACATACGGCGGACCCGCCGATATCCCCGCATTGCTCCCGTTCACCGTATAGCTCGACGGGGCTCCTCCGTTGATCGTGAAGCTCACCGTGTAGCCCGTACTTGTCGCATTGCATTCCACCTGGATGTTCGACACCGTCGGCGCCGTGTTCACCGTCACCACCGAACTGCCCGAACCCACTTCCACACATCCGTTCGCATCCGTCACCGTGGCGATCCCGTAGGTACCCCCTTGGCATGCCTGATAGGTGTACGGGTTGTCCGTAATCCCCGTGATCGGCGCCTGCACGTTGCCGTTCAGCAGCAACTCCACGCTCCACGGCGCCGTGCCCGTCATCAGAATGGTCAGCGACACGCAATCCCCGCTGCCCTGGCAGATCGATCCGTTCCCGCTCAGCACCGCGCTGGGAAGCGGGTTCTCCGTGATCGTCGCACTGCCCGACACCAGGCCCGGACACGGTGCTATGTTGTCCAGGCTCACCAACGTGTAGTCGCCCGGTATGTCTGTGGTCAATATGTATGGGTCCGTCGTCACCCCCACAAGGGTTGGTTGCGGCACCCCGTTGATCGCATAGGTGATATCCCACGGCGCCGTGCCCGTCAGGTCGATCGTCAGATCGATCGTCTCCCCGCTGCCCGCACAGAAATCACCGCCGCCGCTCAGCACCGCTGTGGGCGCATCGTTCACCGTCACCGCAAAGCAGCTCTGCGGGCTCTGTCCGCAGGCGTTGACCGCCCGGACGCATACGTTGCCGTTATTCGAGCCCGTCCAGTCGATCGTGATGCTGTTCGTCCCCGCTCCTGCCGTGATCGTCGCTCCTGCTGGCACCGTCCAGTTGTAGCTCGTCGCATTCGGGTCCGCTGCTACGCTGTAGGTAGCGATCTCCCCGTCGCACACCGATGCGATCCCCGTGATCGTGGGTTGCGCCGGTACATTCAGCACCGTGAAGCTCAGACAGGTCTGGGCGCTCGTCCCGCACGGGTTCGTCCCCGTCACGCAGATCTGTCCGTCTGAAGCCCCCGAAAAGTCCACTTCCAAACTATCGCCCAGGTCGGTAAAGGAAGCGTTCCCTCCAACCGTCCAGTTGTAACTGGCCGTGTTCGGATCGACCGGATCGAGGTAGTAGTATACAATATCTCCATTGCAAACATCAGTCGGCCCCACCAGGACCGGTACGACGGGCCCAAGGCCCACGTTGATCGTCAGGCAGACCTGAGTGCTCGCCCCACAGGCGTTGTTCGCCGTCACGCAGACGGACCCCTGGCCCGCGGTGGTCCAGGTCACCGTAGCCGTGTTGCCGGTGTTGGTGAAGGTTCCGCCCGTCACCGTCCAGGTGTATCCCGTCGGCGCCGGACCGGACGACGAGGGGGTGGCCGTATAGGTCGACGCCGCATTGGTACAGGGACTCAGGGGGCCTGTGAGTGTAGGGGGATTTGGTACCGCTGTATTCTGGGTCACCGTCACCGAAGCCATGTCGGTACAGGTGACTCCCATAAAGGTTTGTGTTACCGTCAGGGTATAGGTTCCCGGCGCGTTGACCGTCGGGGTCAGGGTATTGCCACCGCTCACGATCCCCGGCCCTGTCCACGAGTAGGTCAGCACCGCATTGGAAGCGGCGGGAGTGATCGTCGATCCCGTGGCGTTTAATTGTATGGTAGCACCGGAGCCGCAACCCAGCACCGGCGGCGGGTTGATCACCGCATCGGCCTGCATGACCAGCAGAATGAGCGTCACCACGCTGTCGCAGCCGTTGGCGGCCGTCAGGGTCACCGGGTATCCGCCCGTTTGGGTGTAGGTGCCCCCGGCGAAGTTGTAGCTTTGTCCCTGACAGATCACCGCTTGTAATGGCGGCATCACGATCGGAGGTAAGGCTGTGGCGATACAGGTGATAATACTGTCGCAACCCAGCCAGGAATCGTAGACAAACTGCTGTTGCCCCGGAGAAGTGAAATTCTGGCCCTGACAGGTCCAGGTATCTCCAAGGCAGAAGGTGATATAGTTAAATTGAGGAGGTATCGGTGTCGATACGATGGTTTTGCAGATCGGAGCCCCGGTGGCACAACCATTGGAAGGCGTGACGCACAGCTGGGCCGTACCCGGGGAGGTGAAGGTGATGGTAATGACGTTGTTCCCATCGTTGGAAATGGCGCCGATAGCAGGCGTCAGGCTCCAATCGTAATCCCCTACGTTGGTACCAGGTGGGATCGAATAGGTTACCGAAGCGCCGGGACACACATTGGTAGGTCCGGAAATAGGACCGGTAATAAGGGGTGGACCGGTACTGCCAATGGATCCCGCGAGGACGTTCAAGTCATAATCGCAGCTTTCTGCCGCCCAACCATCGATCATCAGATAGTAAGTTTGTCCCGGCACCAAAGCATTAGCCGTCACCGTAATAGGAACAGGCGATCCAGGTGTTTCACAATTGGAAACGGAAGTGAAATTAATGCAATCATTGGTTTGGTACATTTCCGCCTGCAAGCCGTCTCCATTTGAACAATTGCTCGGCACGATCTCGATGGAAAGTGTGGAAGTCCCAGCCACAAAGGCAAACCAGTTGTAGTTCTGGCACCCCGAACAAAATGGTCCCGGGCAGGGGCCAACTCCGGTAGGCCCTGTGGATGAACAATAGTTATCCATGTCGGCTGTAGAACAGAAGGTCGGCGCATTTTGGCAAGCCTGAGCGCCTGTGCCTGGAGGAAAGGGGAAGTTGCACTGTCCAAATGAAGCATTGGATAGCACTACCACAAAGGCTGCCACCAGCCATAGAGGTAAAAATTTAACCATAGCGATAAGGGTTCGACTGTTTTAAAAACGGGTCATGAAATCAAGCTGCGATAACTGTCTCCGCACATTTTAAGATTCTATTGACCGCAACCTGGATTAATTAGAGGAAGTTACCGATGAATTCGTTGCCTGAAGGGCAGAATGCCATTTCTTTTTCCATTCAAAAGCGCACTTCCCGTAATACAATTTCGCAAAAGTAAGGAGATAAAAAGGGAAAATCGGACCCAGGAATCATTTTTTATGACAAAAGGGGAAGATAAAAGGGGCCGAATCCGGGAGAAAAGGGGCCGTTTAAAAAATAATTTACCTCCGTATATAGATAATTCGATATTTTAACTAAAAATTAGGAAACAAATGTGCACCTTTGCGGTTATATTATCAGCTTTTTAAGTTTTCATAATATTTGGTTTTTTGGGGTTAAACGAGCTGATTACCTTTTCGGTAATCGGCTCTTTTTTTTTGCTGGAACAAAATATAATCAACATTCGCGACCTGCGGTCGCGAATGTTGATAAGGACACCTATCAGCACCGGTAGGTGTTATTTATTTTTTCCATCAAATAAAAAGGGGGGGCGTTTGCAGCGCCCCCCCTTTTTTTATTTTTCTAAAGCAGAAATTACCGGATCAGTGAAACATCGCCTTTGATCAGTTCCACATAGCCGTCGACGTAGACCACTTCCACGTAGTAAGCAAATACGCCCGGATCTACGCGCTTGCCCCGATGGTATCCATCCCAGCCGATCGTGATGTCGTTGGGCAGAAAATCGTAAGCTTCAAAAACCGGCTCACCCCAACGGTTGAAGATCAGGAAGGACTTGATCCGTTCCACCTGCTTGCCCGCCTGGATGAAGAACACGTCGTTCTGACCATCGTCGTTGGGCGAGAAGATATTGGGGATATAGACCGGGCGGGGCTTGCGGATCAACAGCCGGAGCTGGTCAGAGGCTTCGCATGGCCCTTTTTCCACCGTCACCGTGAAAATACCTCCTTCAGTAGGTGCTACGGTCACCGAAGAACAGAAAATATCATTGCATTCGATCAGTTCAGCCGGCGACCAAATGATCGTATCCAGGTCGGCGATGGCAAAACTGCTCTGCAAGGTTAAGGTCAGATCGTCGCCCAGATCCAGGAAGTAATTTCCTTCTCCGTCGGGCTGAAGATTCGCCACCAAAGTAGCCGTCAGTTCCTGTGGTTCCACCAAACTGACTATTTCCTGCACTTCGCAGCCATTGGCATCCTGAACGGCGATCAGGTAGTCACCTCCACTCAGATTTGAGAATTGCTGTTGGCTGCTGAACGGACTACCGTTGAGGGAGAACATATAAGGCGGTTTTCCACCGGTAACCGATTCGACGAAAATGAATCCGTCACCTGCTCCAAAGCAACTGATATCCTGTGTAGAAATGATAGCTGCCGGCGTCTCCACGTTTTCGGCAACGCCAACCTGATCGGTCGATGAACAACCGGTCTGCGTATCGGTTACGAGCAATTGGTAGGTTCCAGCAGCTGTAACGGAAAGCGTCGATTGGGTTCCAATCACAGCGGGCGATCCCACCTGGGTCCACTCATAGCTGTACTGAGGACCGGAACTGGAGCCCGTACCTCCGATGGTCACTGCCGTCACCCCGCAGGTGAGTTCCTGTTGTGCCCCGGCATCTGCCACGGGTTGCGGATGAACGATCACCGTAACGGTTTCGTTATCGTCCGTACAGGGCGGGGTTCCATCCATGAAGTAGCGGAACTTGTACGTGCCCGGCGCCTGACCGGCGGTATTAAAGGTTCCGGAGGCCGCGTTGAAGGCGCCGCCCACCGACGGGACACCAGACGTTTCCGTCCATACCCCACCTGCATCTTCGTCCGTCAGAAGATCGGCCAGGTTGATCACCTGCGCTTCATTGGCACACAATTCAGCAGGCGGATTAGCCGTACCGGCAAAGACCGGGTTATTAACCGTCACCGTGATCGAACCGGAAGCCGTGTTAAAACAGCCGGTGGTCAGGTCGGTCAGATTAACCAAAGTGTAGGTTGTCGTCTGCTGCGGATTAAGGTTCCAAACATATCCGTCACCGATCCCATCCAGCGTGAAGTCCTGGGTTCCATCGTTCAATACGACATCGAACGGACCCTCCCCGTTGATACTGAAAAAGCCTGTTATGGGTTGTCCCAGGCAAATAGGCCCACCGCCGCTGATTGAAACGGTCGGCAAGCACTTGAATACCACGGGGGTTCCTTCAGCCACAGATAGGCAATCGTCCGTAAGGTCGACCAGGCCGGTGCCGTCGTTGTCGCCAACTACCGAAGAGATGTAGTACGTCACGTTACACACCATTGTCGCCGGGTCAAAATCGAACTCCGGAATGGTGTTCACCCCGACCACGATCCCCAGGGCATCGCCGCTACCGGTATGGAGAACATACATGATCGTGTCGTTTCCGTCAAACTGTATACCCGTAGCCGGCGTTGAACTCACCGTTCCAAATTCGCAAGTCGTTTTGGGCGTCTGGTTCATTACACCAGCGCCGGATGCGCAGTTACAAATGATCGGTCCCGACACCGTATCCGTTACACATTCGAATCCATCCTGAACGAGGAACTGATAAGCTCCCACGTCGCAGGGTATATCTTCACTACAGTACTGATCTCCCGTAATTGTGCCCGGCCATCCATTGACCACATAGGTGGAAGGATCGCCGCCTACGATCGTAAAGCAAATATTGACGAAAGTATTGGTCGGATCAGGTGTGATTACCACATCCACTCCAAATGGTATGCCTTGTTGTGTCACCGAACCCAATCCGGAACCTGTTCCGGTGCAGAAGGCGTCGGAAACACTCGTAATGGAATAGATCGTCGTACCTGGAGGCGCTACTGTCCATGTAAACGGACTGGTTGGCACTGTTACGGTAATGTTGTCGCCCAAAGTATTGGTAACTTCTACCGTCCATGGCGCTACCCCGCCGGTCACCGTAATGGTCAGATCTACGGATTCACCGGCACAGAAATCGGCCGCTCCACCCATAAGTGCGTTCGGGATCTGATGGAACACCACCGGCGTACCCGGGGTGATCACCAGACATGGATCTGTCGGGTCCACATTCCCGTTGCCGTCGTTGTTCCCGATCCGCGCTGAAATGTAGTACGTCACTCCATAGGTCAATAATCCCGAGTACGCGAACGATGGCGTCGTGCTCATCATGATCGGCACATTGTCTCCATTGTGCAGTATGAAGTCCACCACGTCGTCTCCGTCCAGCACCTGGTTCGTCGCATCGTAAGCCACCACCGCCGGGCCCGATCCGCAGATCTCCAGCGGCGTCGGATCCAACTCCCCGCCTGCCGTCGTGCATGCACACTCCACCAGCGGCTCCGTCACGATCACCGGCCCACATCCGTTCGCTCCGTCAAACTCAAAGTAGTACCCGTTCCCGCACGGCAGCTCATTGCTGCAGAACACCGAGTCCACCGTCCACACCGTCGCTCCGTCTGTCACCGTGTACGGCGCAACCCCTCCACTTATCTTGAAGCATACCACATAGCCCGTATTCGTCGAATTGATCGTCACCTCCGCCGGCTCGTTCACCGGCGGCTGGTTCACCGTCACCGTCGCCGTCCCGTTGATCAGCCCGTCACAATGCTCGTCGTTCATCGCCGTGATCGTGTACGTCGCCGTCGCCTGCGGCGCCACCACCGTATAGTTGTATGTCGTCGAGTTGATCCCCGTTATCGTCTCCGTCGTCGTCCCGTTCGTGATCTCCAGCGTCCACGGCGCATCTCCCGTCAACTGGACCGGTAACACCGCATTGTCTCCAATGCAGATCTCCTGCGTCCCTCCCAGCGTCGCCGTCGGCACCGCGTAGAACGTCACCGGTGTGCCCGGCGCTACCGCCAGACACGGATCCACCTGATCGTTCACACTCCCCGTCCCGTCATCACTCCCCACGATCGCCGATATGTAGTACACCACTCCATAGCTCATCGTACTCCCGTCAAAACTGAACGTCGGCGTATCCGACCTCGCCAGGATCGGGTATTCGATCGCATTGCCGCTGCCCGTGTGCAGCACAAACTCCAGCACGTCGTCCCCGTCAAAGTTCTGTCCCACCGCGTTGTACGTCGCCGTCACCGGTCCATCCCCACATTCCTCGATCGCGTTGAGGTCCATCTCCCCGACTCCCGATGTGCACGCACAATCCACCGGCTCCGTCGTCTGCACATTGATCACATTGCAACTGTTTATATCCGCTACCTGGAACGAGTACGTGCTGCCCGCCGCGATCGGATTGCTCTCGAACATCGCCGGGTTGCTTCCCGTCAAGGTTCCCGAACCCACCGGCAACACCGTATACGTCGTCCCGTCTCCTCCGCTGATCTCAAAGCTCACCACAAACTGCGTATTGGTCGAGTTGCACGCCGTGGCCACATTCGTCACCACCACGTCCTGGTTCACCGACACCGCCGCACTCCCGCTCGCCGTGCCCACACAGTTCCCGTTCGACACCGCCGTCAGCGTGTACGTCGTCGTCAAGGCCGGCATCACCGTTATCGTGTACGGGTTGGCGTTGATCCCGTTGACCGTCTGCACCAATGCCCCGTTGTCATAGCTGATACTGTACGGACCCGGGCCCGTGAACGTCACCGTCAGGCTCGTCGCATCCCCCACGCAGATCGTCGCATCTCCACTCATTACTCCCGTCGGCTCTTCGTAGAACACCACCGGCGTGCCCTGCGCCACCGCCAGACACGGATCGTTCAGGTCCACCACACCGCCGCCCAGGTCGTTGCCCACAACCGCCGAAATGTAGTACGTCTGTCCGTACACCATCCCCGCTGCGGCATCGTAGCAGAACGTCGGCACCGCACTGCGCGCGATCTCGTTTATGATCGTCACCCCACTGCCCTGGTGCAGAATGAACTGCAGCACGTCGTCCCCGTCAAAGGCTTCCCCCGTCGGGTCATAGCTCGCCGTGATGCAGGCTCCGGCCCCACAGGCCGTCAATTCCGTCGGATCCAGGTCTCCCACCGCCGAGGTACAGTCGCACAGCACCTGCACGTTTTCCACCGTCACCGGGTTGCAACCGTTCGCATCGTCCACCGTGAAGCTGTAGCCATCCCCGTTCGGGATCTCTGCACTGGTGTACACATACGGCGGACCCGCCGATATCCCCGCATTGCTCCCGTTCACCGTATAGCTCGCCGGGGCTCCTCCGTTGATCGTGAAGCTCACCGTGTAGCCCGTGTTCGTCGCATTGCATTCCACCTGGATGTTCGACACCGTCGGCGCCGTGTTCACCGTCACCACCGAACTGCCCGATCCCACTTCCACACATCCGTTCGCGTCCGTCACCGTGGCGATCCCGTAGGTGCCACCCTGGCATGCCTGGTAGGTGTACGGGTTGTCCGTAATCCCCGTGATCGGCGCCTGCACGTTGCCGTTCAGCAGCAACTCCACGCTCCACGGCGGCGTGCCCGTCATCAGAATGGTCAGCGCCACGCAATCCCCGCTGCCCTGGCAGATCGATCCGTTCCCGCTCAGCACCGCGCTGGGAAGCGGGTTCTCCGTGATCGTCGCACTGCCCGACACCAGGCCCGGACACGGCGCTATGTTGTCCAGGCTCACCAACGTGTAGTCGCCCGGTATGTCTGTGGT
Source organism: Lewinellaceae bacterium (assembly GCA_020636275.1). GTDB lineage: Bacteria > Bacteroidota > Bacteroidia > Chitinophagales > Saprospiraceae > JADJTT01. The sequence goes on from JACJYD010000006.1 coordinate 158,237, forward strand.
CAATATGTATGGGTCCGTCGTCACCCCCACAAGGGTCGGTTGCGGCACCCCGTTGATCGCATAGGTGATATCCCACGGCGCCGTGCCCGTCAGGTCGATCGTCAGATTGATCGTCTCCCCGCTGCCCGCACAGAAATCCCCGCCACCACTCAGCACCGCTGTGGGCGCATCGTTCACCGTCACCGCAAAACAGCTCTGGGGGCTCTGTCCGCAGGCGTTGACCGCCCGGACGCATACGTTGCCGTTGTTCGAGCCCGTCCAGTCGATCGTGATGCTGTTCGTCCCCGCTCCTGCCGTGATCGTCGCTCCTGCTGGCACCGTCCAGTTGTAGCTCGTCGCATTCGGATCCGCTGCTACGCTGTAGGTAGCGATCTCCCCGTCGCACACCGATGCGATCCCCGTGATCGTGGGTTGCGCCGGTACATTCAGCACCGTGAAGCTCAGACAGGTCTGGGCGCTCGTGCCGCACGGGTTCGTCCCCGTTACGCAGATCTGTCCGTCTGAAGCCCCCGAAAAGTCCACTTCCAAACTATCGCCCAGATCGGTAAAGGAAGCGTTCCCGCCGACCGTCCAGTTGTAACTGGCCGTGTTCGGATCGACCGGATCGAGGTAGTAGTACAATACATCTCCCTCACACACGCTCGTCGGGCCCACCAGAACCGGTACGAGGGGCCCAAGGCCCACGTTGATCGTCAGGCAGACCTGGGTGCTCGCCCCACAGGCGTTGTTCGCCGTCACGCAGACGGACCCCTGACCCGCGGTGGTCCAGGTCACCGTAGCCGTGTTGCCGGTATTGGTGAAGGTTCCGCCCGTCACCGTCCAGGTGTATCCCGTTGGCGCCGGACCGGAAGACGAGGGGGTGGCCGTATAGGTCGACACCGCGTTGGTACAGGGACTCAGGGGGCCTGTTAGTGTAGGGGGATTCGGTACCGCTGTATTCTGGATCACCGTCACCGAAGCCATGTCGGTACAGGTGACTCCCATAAAGGTTTGTGTTACCGTCAGGGTATAAGTTCCCGGCGCGTTGACCGTCGGGGTCAGGGTATTGCCACCGCTCACGATCCCCGGCCCTGTCCACGAGTAGGTCAGCACCGCATTGGAAGAAGCGGGAGTGGTGGTCGATCCCGTGGCGTTTAATTGTATGGTAGCACCGGAGCCGCAACCCAGCACCGGCGGCGGATTGATCACCGCATCGGCCTGCATGACCAGCAGAATGAGCGTCACCACGCTGTCGCAGCCGTTGGCGGCGGTCAGGGTTACCGGGTATCCGCCCGTTTGGGTGTAGGTGCCCCCGGCGAAGTTATAGCTTTGTCCCTGGCAGATCACCGCCTGGGTAGGCGGCATTACGATAGGCGGTAAGGCTGTGGCGATACAGGTGATAATACTGTCGCAACCCAGCCAGGAATCGTAAACAAACTGCTGTTGCCCCGGAGAAGTGAAATTCTGGCCCTGACAGGTCCAGGTATCTCCAAGACAGAAGGTGATATAGTTAAATTGAGGAGGTATCGGCGTCGATACGACTGTTGTGCAAATCGTCGGACCGGTCTCACAGGCGTTGGAGGGGGTCACGCACAACTGGGCCGTACCCGGCCCCGTAAAGGTAATATTGACGTTGTTGTTGCCATCGCCGGAAATAGACCCGATCGGAGGCGTCAGACTCCAGTCATAATTGGCGATCCCTGTACCAGTCGGAACGGAATAAGGGATCGTTGCCCCCGGGCACACATTGAGAGTCCCGGAAATGACCCCGGGAATGATCGGAGGTGGTACGTTGCCGATCCCCGCGATCACATCGATCACATAATCGCAAATATCCCCGGCAAAACCATCGATCATCAGGTAGTAGACCTGACCGATCGTCAGGTTCGTTCCCGTCACCGTGATGGGCGTGGTCGATGCAGGGCTTTCGCAATTGGAAACCGCTGTGAAGGTGGAACAGTTTGTGGTGGCATACATCTGAGCCTGAAGACCCGAGCCATTGGGCTGGCCCACGCAGTTGGACGGCGTGATGGTCAGGGTAATGGTAGTACTCCCGGCAATGAAGGAGAACCAGTGGTAGTTCTCACAAGTACCACAGAAAGGTCCAGGACAAAGTCCCGCCCCCGTGTTGCTGGTTGACGAACAATAACCGTCAAAGTCGGCTTCCGAACAAAACAGAGGAGCGTTCTGGCATCCTTGCGGGCCCGTACCGGGAGGTAAGGGTAAATTACACTGGGCATCCAATTGTTGAGCCACTGTGAAAGCAAGAACCAGGGTCAGCGAAAAACGTAAAATTTTCACCATAAGTTAAGACAATTTCAGTTCAAATCTAAAATGCCCCAAAGAGGGAATAAAGGTTATCTTTTTGGCTGTGGGGTATTGTTGGGTAGACCTCACATATAGGGAAAGCGCTGCCTGAAAACCAATAAATTATTGACCTTTCAGATGGGGTAATCTATCATTTGCGCATACTCCTCTAACAACAAAACTAAATTTCGAATTAGGCGCCGTAAATATAATATCTTAACCCAATTAATCGCTAGAAATAGCGTTAAGGTTAACAAATTGGGTGGAATTTTGTGCTTTTTTATCGATGAACCGGAATATCCTCCAAGAAAACGGCAGGCTACCGGGCCAGTAATACATCGCCTTTATACCACTCCTCGGTCCCATCCCGCAAAATGATCCTGGCCTGCCATACAAAAATATGGGTATTCAGGGGCCGGTTCTCAAAGGTTCCGTCCCATCCGTAAGCAGGGTCATTTGGCGGAAAGTTCTCGGCCTGGTATACGAGATTGCCCCAGCGGTCAAAGATCTGCAGGAGTTGGATCTGCGACACCTCCGGCCCGCACTGCGGAAAGAAGATGTCATTCTCCCCGTCTCCATTGGGTGAAAAGGCATTGCCCAGGTACAGGTTGCCCGCTTTTTCTACAAAAACCGTCATGTGGTCGCTGGCGATACACCCATTTTCATCTTGTATGTCGATCGCAAACGTAGTGGTATGGAGGGGCTGCGCTTCGAATGCCAGACATTCCGGACAATCCGGATCGGACCAGGGCAACCAATCCACCGAGCTAAGGGTCGAATCCGGCACATTCGGAATGGCCTCGATCCAGGCTGTTTCGCCCAGTTGAATGTATTGATCAGGGCCCAGATCAACGCTCAGTTGATTGGGATTCGGAAGAAAGACCAGGGTGTCGAACCGGCAGCCATTGGTATCTTCTACGGAGATGGAATAGGTGCCTGCAGCCAGATAATTGAATTGGGTATATGGGTAAAAAGCACTCCCCTCAAAGGAATACTGAAATGGCTCCATTCCTCCCAGCACGGTATCGATCCAGATCCCCCCGTCCCGGTCCTCAAAACAACTGGGCAGGATCAATTCCAGGTTCAGGCCTACGATGGGAAAGGCCTCGGCAAATACCTCAACGCTCGTGCTGCTCAAACACCCATTCTGACCGTTGACCACAGTGAGCGTATAGATCCCGGGCTGAGATACGATGGGAAAAAGGGTGTTATCCTGTTCGATCGGGTCGCCGGACTGGCTGGTCCAGGTGTATGTAAAAACAGGTCCTACCGAGGAACCGCTGCCGTCGAGTCCAACGGTTGCCACTTCGCAATCAAATGCGCCGTCGGCCTGTGCCTGTGCCTGTGGAGCCAGGGTATCCTGAAAGACGGTGACCGAGTCGAGGGCGATACAGCCGTTTTCCAGATCTACTACCTCCAGCAAATAGGTTCCAACCTGTCCGACAGAAGGCGTCAGGCTAAGGCTGTCCAATATGGGGCCGGGGCCGGTCCAAACCACCTCCAGGACGCCGGAAGCGGTCGTCCCGGAAGCATCCAGCAATACGCTGGTTTGTATACAGGTAAGCGTATCGGGCGAAAGGAGCTGGATCTGTGGCGGGTTCAAATTCTCATTCACCGAAATAAAAGTGGTATCCAGGCATCCATTTATCTGGTTCTGAACGATTAGTGAATAAATCCCTCCTTCAAGCGCCTCAATGGCGTCCTGTGTGGGGTCTCCCTGGATCTGCCCGCCCTGGGTTTGCCAGGTAAAATCGAGCAAACCCGCAGGCTGGGACAAGAGGCCCGACAACGGAACGGTTGCTTGCGTACAAGTAATGACCGGAGGGATCATTGTTTCAATAATAGCCTGTGGCGATGCGGTATCGGCCACTATGAGTACCTCGTCCGTAGTCACACAGGAATTGGTCGTGTCCACCACCTGCAGGGTGTAAATCCCCGGCTGGTCAATGATTGGAAACAGGGTATTGGCGCCCCCGGAAATAACAACTCCGGGCGGAGGCGTCCAGGAATAAGTATAGGCCAAGCCCTGGGAAGAACCGGCTCCATTCAGTTGGACCACCGGAGCAAAACAGGTGAGTGAGGTATCCGGACCTGCATCGGCAACGGGATGTTGCACCTCTTCTTCCAACACCAGGAAAACGGAATCCTTGCATTGATTCGCAGTATTTTGCACCACTAATTGATAGATCCCGGGCAAATCGACCCAGGCAATGGGCTCATCCGTAGCGCCCATAAAATTCCCGTCGAACGTGCTCCACGAAAAGGTCAGTTCCCCTGACGGCAGGGAGCTTGAACCATCGAGCCCGACCTGCGTCTGCAAACAGGTAAGCGGATCCGGCGGTAAAATGATCGCTTCGGGCGCCAGGGTATCTGCAGCTACAAAGAGCGAATCGAAAGCCGAACAACCGGTTAGGGTATCCGTCACTTCGAATTGGTAGGTGCCCGGACAATCGATACTCACCGAATTGAGGGTCGGATCGCTCTGGATGCATCCATCGGTGGTGGTCCAGAACAAGGTGAAATTTCCTCCCGCGCCGGGGCTCCCGTTCAGGGTGAGCGAGGTGATCCCGCAAGTAAGCGAGGTATCCGGCCCCGCCTGAACTGGAGGTGGATCCGTAAATTGAAGCAAGGCGCCGCAGGCCTGGCTCGAACAACCGGTATTTTCGTTGATCACCCGAAGGCAATACGTGCCGGGTTGTGTGGCCGTCCAGGATCCCAGACCCGTTGCCAGCGGCGCGTTGTTGAGGGTCCATTGATAGGTAATATCTGCCCCCAGCGAGGATCCCTGGCTGGTGATCAGAACCGATGTATTGGTACAGGTCAACGTGTCGGGGATCTGTATGGCGGCCACGGGGGGCAAGGTATCGTACAACACAGCTACGCTGTCGATCCCCACACAACCGGTCAGGGCGCTCGCAGCCGTCAGATAATATACACCCGGGCAATATACGGTCGGGCTGGTCGTCGTCCCTCCGGAAAGGATACATGCCGGCCCTCCTGCCGCCGTCCAGGAATAAGAAAGGGTGCTGTCCGGAACGGCCTGCAAAACGACCTGGTCGTTGTCGCAGGTCAGAAATCCGTTGGGACCGGCGTCAACAGGCGGTGGGGCGGTGTTTTCCAACACCCATATAGCTTCCGTACAGGTAAACAGTGTGCTCGTATCCGTGATGGTCAGCACATATTGTCCCGGTGCATCGACACAGGGAAAAAGCGTGGTCTCTCCACCGCAGAGATGTCCGGAAACGGCCTGCCAGGCATACATGAATTCCGGTCCGACAGACGATCCGGTCCCGTCCAGGGAAATGGCCGTCACATCGCAGGTCAGCGTGTCGGGCTGAGCGATCGCACAATCGGGATAACAGGCCTCGGGAGCAAACAATTCGATCTGAACAGCCACCGGACAAAAATTGGTAGTATCGATGACCAGTCCGGTGAGTTGCACCAGCGAATCGCTCCAGGCCACCTCTACCAGGGGCTGCGCCGGGTCGCTCAAAAAGGTTCCCCCGGTCACGATCCATTGGTAGGAATAAGGCTGGTTTTCCGAACAGGTATCCCCCGTAATAAAGCTGGTTGCCCCGCAGGGAATCTGGATCGTCTCCGCTACACAGGGCGTCGGTGTATCTCCGTCGAGCGTGATCAGGACGGCATCGGTCGAGGCACAGCCGTTTAGCGTATCGGTAACCTGCAAGTCGTATAATCCCGGCGCCCCGATCAATGGAAACAGGCTGTCCACCCCGGAAATAATAAACCCGCCCCCATCGCTGGACCATTCATAAATATAGTGATCGCCCTGAGTGGAGCCCGATCCGTCGAGGTAAAAATTATTGCTGATGGTCGAACAATCGATGGTCTGATCCGGGCCGGCATCGGCCTGCGGGAAGGCTACGTCAAAATAGACCACTACGGTATCACAGGTGGAGATATTGACGGAAGTATTGGTTACGCAAAACAAGAAAGTACCGTCGGTCACCACCGGAGATAGCGTATTTTCTCCACTGAAAACCGTACCCGTACCTCCGATCGGGGTCCATAAATATTCGATATTGATCCCCGTCGAAGTACCCTGGCTGGCATTCAGGGTATCGAAGGGCAGGTTGTAGCAATTGACCAGGCCGTCGGGGCCGCCGTTGGCTATGGGCTGACAGGCCGCCGTATCGAGCACCACCAGGGCCGAATCCTGTACGATGCAATTGTTGACCGTATCGTTGACCGTGAGCGTATACCAGCCGGGCTCATCTACGATGATGGCCAATTGGCCGGATCCGGAAAGGATATTCCCCGAAGACGTGCTCCAGGAAAGCTCATATTCCGGCAACACCGGCTGAACTGTTCCCTGCAGGAATGCCTGCCCGGAAAGGCAATTCAGTTCTTCATTCGGGCCCGCATCGACAAGCGGGAATCCAGGCCCCTGAAATACCTCCACACAGGCGGTGTCCCGGCAGAAGTTAAATCCGTTTTCCACGACCAGACAATATACCCCGGCATTTCCAACCGACAATTGGTTGGTTTGTCCGATCACATTTCCCTGCGCATCGAGCCAGGCATATTCAATAAACGGACCTGCGGTGGAACCGCTCCCATCCAGCAGGATCGCCGGATTGGAACAGGTGAGGGTACCGCCCGGCCCGACCACCGCAACCGGAAAATCTTCTTCCTGTTCGATAAAAACCGAATCCACGCTGGTGCACCCGTTCTGGATATTGGTTACATATAAATAATAGGTTCCACCGGTATGGATCTCCGGGGAGAGCTGGGCACTGATCGAATCGCCATTGGGGCCGATCCACAAATAGGTAAATTCCGGCCCCAGCGAGGTATTGTCGGGATTGCCCAGGGACCAGGATTTCAAATTGCAGTTGAGCGTGACCGTAGGGCCGGCATCCGCCATGGGCGGCTCCACATCCTGAACGATCGTTACCGAATCCGTCGCTTCGCAAAAATTGACCGGGTCGGTTACCGTCAAAAGGTAGGTTCCCGGGGCATCGACTTCCGGATCAGGTAATGTGGGAGGGCCAACGAGATTGCCGTCCAGGGTTTCCCAGGAAAATTCCAGCATCCCGGAATTACTGCTTCCCGAACCGTCGAGGTTGAGTTGGACGATCAAACAGGTCAGGGTATCCGGCGCTCCGGCATCTGCCAGGGGAGCAACCGTGTCCTGAACGATCAGCACGCTATCCACAGCCATACAACCATTTTCGAGGTCGGTGGCATTCAAAAAATACCATCCCGCCTGGTCCACTTCCACCTGCAGGCTATCTGTCCAGGGGAGAGAAACGCCCTGGGGGTCGACCCATTCAAAGGCGAAATTGCCGTCCTGATAAGTTGCGCTGCCATCCAGGAGGGCCAGAATGTCCTGGCAGTTCAAGGTGGACCCCGGACCTGCATCCACAAAGGGCGCCAGAAAATTGCCCTGCACCAGCACAAAAGAACTGTCCGTGCAGCCGTTTTGAAGCCGGGTGACGACCAATGCGTATTCGCCCGGCTGTTGCACCCAAACCGAATCGGATACCGCACCGGGCAGGATACCGCCCGCCGGACCGAACCACTGCAACGCAAATCCCACTCCGCTATCCGACCCTGTGCCGTCGAGTAACACGCTGTCCACCACACAGGTAAGCGGATCAGCGGGCAATACAACCGCCACCGGAGGAAGGGTATCGGCTATTACCTCGACGGTATCGAGGGCAGGGCAAAAATATTCCATCACCAACAACTCGTACTCGCCAGGGCCAAGCGCCGTGGCCTGATTCCCATCCAAAGGAGGATCCAAGGCCCCCGACAGGGCCGTCCATTGATAGGTAACACCGGCGCCGGAGCTGGATGCCGAACCGTCCAGTACGACCGCTTGCTGCGAACAGGTAAGCGTATCCGGAATGGCGATGATCGCCTGGGGATCCAGCACGGTCAGATCGAGGAAGACGGTGCTGTCGCAACCCGGCTGCGACTGCAGCAGGACGGAATAGGCGCCGGTTTCAGAAAAAAGACTGTCGCCTACGGCATAATTTTCACCCTGGCAGATCGTATCGACCAGAAATGTTTCGATCTCATCCAGTACCGTCAGGTCCAGAAATACCAGACTGTCGCATCCATGCATATTTTCCAGGAGTGTGGTGTAATTGCCACTCGCAGCATAGAGGCTGTCGCCCACCGGAAAAGTTCCTCCAAAACAAACGGTCTCAATGAGGAAGACGGAATCGGGGGCCAGCACGGTAAGGTCCAGATTGACCACGCTATCGCATTGGAAGGCGTTCTGCAAAACCAGGGTATACTGCCCCGGTTCGTTGAGGAGGCTGTCGCCGACCTGGAAGAATTCATCCGCACAAATGGTTTCGGACAGAAAGACCGGCGCAGGTGGCGGCACGATTTGGATCTCCACACAAATATTGGTCAGGTCGCCGCAAAACCAGGGGGCTGCCCCGGTGAGGTTATTCTCCAATTCGCCGACGGTTAGTACGCCATCGGGTGCTGGGATGTTCAGCGAATCGGTCAGCAGGTAGGAAAGCCCGCAAACGGTGTACGTACCGGGGGCGTATCCCGTCAGGTCCGGCGCCGTATCGATCAGGAGAATGGTCCCCGACGTGTCGCTCACCGTGAAAAGGTATCCATACTCGGCGGGACTGGGGTAAATTGGACCGTAGTCTGCCTGCCAGTCGATCAACAGGCTGCTGTCGCCCTGGCAAACGGCAAAATCGGAGACATTCAGCACCCCTCCGTCGGCGTCGCAGCACAACAAACCGGAGTTGTCGCACAGGATCACCTCGAAGTTGAGGATCTCGCCCGAATAGGGCGAAGGCTGGTTGTCGATCTGCAGGCACCAGGTCCCATTTACCGGGCCGGTATTGAACGACTCCAGGCAGTTCCCTCCTACGGGGTGGTAGCTGCCGTTGAAAATGGCGGCGAAGGGCCAGCTTTGGTTGTTGGTCCACATCGCCTGAAAGGGATTGCCGTTAATGGTATCGGGCGCCGGAACATTGGCACAGGGAATGAACAGGACATTCCACAGCACGTTATTGGTCGTTCCGAAGTAATTGGTGTTGTATCCCACCAGCGGCACTACTTGTCCAGCCGGAGAAATGAGGGACAATTCCAGGTCCCAAATGTGTTGGTGGGTAAATACGATCGAAACCCCGCAGATCCCTTGGCTGGGATCGGCCAGGTCGTCGTTGAGCGCATCCGTGATATCGTAACAGATCTGCCCCGTAAAATTGGGCCCGAATGCAGCCGGACAATTGCTGTTGTCGTCACAATCGCAGTTCTGGGCAGTTCCCGGCAGGGAAAAGAGGAGCAAAAAAAAGAATATGTTCAGCGGGATAAAAAGACGCATAAAGGCGTTCCTTGGAAATAATCGGTTTATGGAACTTGGTAATAATTAAATCGATGGGTGCCTTCGACACCCATCGATTCAATTATTTTCCGTACGAAATTACATGAAAACAACGGCAAATGCCAGTTTAGGGGTCAATGGACGGAAAATTTTATCGGCAACTGGTACTCCACCCGGACAGGGGTTCCACGCTGCGTGCCGGGGATCCATTTCGGCATCATCTCAATGACCCGCAAGCCTTCCTGCCCACATCCACCCCCAATATCTCTTACTATCTTCAAATTGGAGAGGGCCCCATCCTTTTCCACAATAAACCCGATGATCACGGTACCGGATATCGAGTTGTTCCGGGCTTCCTCCGGATATTGGATATTGCTGTACACGAATTCCACCAATTTCCGCATGGAACAATCCTCCTTTTCCTCCTTGGTTCCCAGCTCCTCACACCCCGGAAACCGGGGCATCACCTCCACGATCTTGTACACATCCGTCCCCGTTTCGAAGAATAAGGGTTCCGCCGGTTCGGGTACCGAACTGGTATCTACAGGCTCCTGCCCCGGCAATTGGCTCATGCCGAATAAACAGATCGCTATGGTCAAATATAACTTCATGATATGTTTATAGTTTAGACACCACTTATGGGTCTTTTCTATTTAACCCAAGTTGCGATAAATGCATCTCAAACTATTTCAAATGTGTCAGAGGCGATTTATCGCAACTTGAATTATTTAACTAACGAAACATCTCCCTTGTAAATTTCCACACGCCCATCGATAAATTCCACTTCAGCAAACCAGGTGAATACCGCCGGATCCACTGCCTTCCCACGGTGGGTTCCGTCCCAGCCGTAGACCGGGTCGTTGGGTGGGATGTTGTATTGCTCCAGCACCGTTTCCCCCCAGCGATTGAACACCAGGAAGCTCTTGATCTTGGCCACTTCAACCCCGCCGAACAGCAGGAATACATCGTTCTCTCCATCGCCGTTGGGCGAGAAGACGTTGGGGGCGTAGATCCCCTTGTCTTTCCGCACCACGATCGTCAGGGCGTCGGAATCGGAGCAGCCGTTGCTCTCGATCGTCACGCTGAAGGTGGTGGTCTGCAAGGGCATCGTCATCGTACGGAAACAAGTATCGCAATCCAGCAAACCGGCCGGCGACCACATAATGGTGTCGATGTCGGATGGATCGAGATTGACCAGGGCTTCCAGTTCGGCCGATTCGCCCAGGCGAATGATGTTGTCGCCTTCCAGGTAAGCCACAAGGGTCACGTTGATCTCCTGGGGCTGCTGAATGTCGATAATGATGGCCGGGTCGGTCTGGCAACCGCTGGCGTCTTCCACCACCAGGGTATACGTGTCGGGCGCCAGGTTGACAAATTGCGTATTGCCGCTGAAGGGGCCTCCGTTTATCGAGATCAGGTACGGGGGCGTACCGCCGCTGATGGAGTCGATGAAGATGGCTCCGTCGTTTTCTCCGTAACAACTGATCGGGGTCAGGGAAATGGAGGGGTAGGGTTCTTCCTGACTGCTGGTCAACACCACCACATCGGAAGCGCTACAGCCGGTCTGGTTATTGGTCACCGTAAGGGTATACGTGCCGGGTACGCTGATCTGCGGATGAAGCACATCGGCCTGGCCGGGGAAAACGCCGCTCGCCGCCGTCCATTTATAGGTAATGCCCGCGCCGGTGGAGGAATTGCCCCCCAGGCTCAGTTGCGGTTCGTCACAGGTCAGGACATCGTCGGGACCGGCATCGGCAATCGGTAGCGGATGGATGATCACCTGCACCTCCGTATAATCGACCGGACAGGGCGCATTCGGGGTGACCGTATACCGGAACCGGTAGGTTTGCGGGGCCTGACCGGCCGTGCTAAAGGTACCGTTGGCGGCATTGAAGGCTCCACCGGATGACGGGATTGTGGACGTCTCGGTCCATACCCCTCCCGGGTCGGCGCCCACGAGCATATTATTCAGGTTGAATGTCTGGGCTACTCCCTGACACAGTTCCGCCGGTACGCCGGAAGTACCCGAAGTAAGGGCATCCGAAATGGTAACCGGGAAGGAATTTTCGAGCGGACAGCCCTGCGGGGGCGGGTTGCTCAACGTGAAGGTCACGGTGTATTGACCGGGATCGGCACCGGTAGCGTCCAGGATCGCCCCGTTGATCTGCGGATAATTCACGGCACCCACCGGACCGGAGGTCACCACGTAGGTGCCGGGGTTTATTTCCACTTGCAATAATCCCATATTCAAGGCATTGCCCTCGTTGCAAAGCGGTGCTGCCGGAAGGAAATCCAGAACCGGGCATACGCAATTTTCCACCGTCACTTCCACGGTATAACTTACGTTTTGACAGGGAGGCAAGGCGCTGTTGGTCGTATAGGTGAAGGTGTACTGCCCTGGAACCGCTCCGTCGAAATTCAAGGACGGGAAGGTTCCGCTGACGAGCGCTCCATCTGTATTTTGCCAAATACCACCCAGGTCGCCTGCTGTGACCAACGTACTGAAATTGAGCACGGTCGGATTGCCGCTGTCCGTGCTGTTGCAAATGGTCGCCGTAGGTGTGACGGTCGCCACCGGCGTAATGTTCACCGTGATGGTAGCCGTGGCATTGCTCGGTTGAGAACAACCGTTCTGATCGGTCACATCAAGAATAGTGACAGTCAGGGACGTGGTTGCGGTCGGGATCGTCAGCAGATCTCCGGTCTGGACACAGGTCAGGGTGCCGGACGTTCCGTCGCTTACCTGATAAGTAATATCCACGCAATTGGTACTGCTGGTGATCTGGAGCGGCAAACTGGCCGCCTGGCCTTCGCATACCGTCGCATTGGCGGAAAAAGAAGCGGCCGGAAGCGCCGTAAAGACCACCGGAGTACCCGGAGCCACGGAAACGCAGGGATCATTGAGATCGATCACCCCATCTCCGTTCAGGTCATTGCCCACGATAGCCGAGATGTAGTAGGTCACCCCGGTTTGCATCGGGGGTATGAGACTGAATTCCGGGATGGTATTGTAAGCATATACCTCGGTTCCGAGCTGGGCGCCACTGCCGTTGTGGATCACGTAGAGGAGGATGTCCTCCGGATCGAGCGCTGCGCCCACGACGGGACCGACGGCTACCGGTTCATCGGCACACACCTGCACCGGAGTCAGATCCATCTGGCCGGCATCTGTCGTGCAAACGCATTCTACCTGCCCTTCGACGAGCAGAGGACCGCAACCGTTGGCGTCGTATACTTCAAAGGAATAACCCGTCAGGTTGGGAATGGGATCGGAGATAAATGAATCGCCGGTCAAGGTCCCGCCATAAAGTCCAGCAACCATATAGGGCATCTGTCCACCGGTAATGGTGAAGCTGACCGTAAAGGTGAAATCGAGCAGGTTGCACTGCTCCGCCACCGTATCTGCCAGAACGGGGTCGTCGTTGAAGGTGATCTGTACCTGGTCTCCCCCGATACAGCCGCTGTTGTCCTGGGTCCAGTCAAACACATAAACGCCGTATTGGTCGACGTCGATGGTCGTCGTGGATGAGAGGGGATCGCCGAAAACGACGTTACCCGGACCACTCACCAGGGTCCATTCCCCGATCCCGACACTGGGCGTGGCATCCAGGGTGAACTGGAGCCCGCATTCAGCCTGGTCAGCACCGGCAAAAGGCGTTGGATAATTGTGGAAAACGACGGGCACGCCTTGTGCCATCACCGTACAGTCGTTGCTGAGGTCTACACCGTTGCCCGTGTCGTTTCCAACCAGGTAGGAGATGAAATAAGTGGTATTGTAACTCATCAGCCCGTCGATAAAGCCGAAAATGCCTGTCGTGTTCTGGTCGATGATGGTACCCAACGTATTGCCATTGGTGCCGTTGTCGGCATGCAAAATAAAAACAAAGGTGTCGTTTGGATCCAGAACCGCATTTGCCGGAGCGGCAACCGTCACGGTTTCATCGGCACAAACGGACAATGGGGTGAGATCGAGGTCGCCGGCAAAAGAAACGCAATCGCAGGTCTTCTGCCCGGTTATTACCAGGGGACCACAGCCCAGGGAATCGTATACTTCAAAGTTGTATGGGGTCCCGGAAGGAACCAGGTCGCTGATGAAAGTGCCTCCATTCAAGGAACCGCCCACATTCCCGCCTACCAGATAGGGCGCTTGCCCGCCCTGGATCGTAAAGGTAACGGTATAGCTCTCTCCATCGCCCGTACAATCCTGTACGATAGCGCCGGAAAGCTGTGGGTCCGGATTAAAGCTCACGATCACCTCATCCGAACTGGTACAATTGACGGTGGTCTCCGTCCAGGTGAAGGTGTAATTTCCATAATTGCTTGCAGAAACGAAAGCATGGGGATCGGTAGGATCGGAAATAGTGACCGTTCCCGGACCGCTGACCGTCCACAGGCCCGTACCGGTCGACAAGGAGCCTTGCAAATCCGCATCCAGACCACAGATCACAATATCCGCTCCGGCATCAGGCGTGGGATAGGCGATGACCTCCAGGTCGAAACATCCGTAAAGACCGTATCCGCAGGTGTTGGCAGCTGCCACACAAACCTGGGCGGGACCGGCTTGGGGCCATTCGACCTCAATGCTGTTGGTACCCTGCCCGCTCTGTATGATCCCTCCATTCGTAGCCGTCCAGTTGAAATTGAGCACATCTGGATCGGCAGTCAAAATGGTGTATACAGATACATCGTTGACGCAGGGCTGTACAGCCCCCTCGAGTGTCGGCGCATTGGGCGGTCCATCGATGAAAACTGGATAACAGGTCTGTTCCGATACACCGCAACCGTTTTGGGCAATGACGCAAATGGATGCATCGCCCAGCGATAGCCATTCCACCTCCACGCAACCGTTCTGATCAGAGGTGATCGTTCCTCCGGTCACCGTCCAATCATAACTGCTGGCGTTGACGTCCGGCTGGGAGCAATAGAGCCCAACCTGATTCAGGCAAAGGGTGTCGGGACCGGATAGCACCGGAATAGCCGGCAATTCACCTCCATTTACTACAAAACAAATGGTCGGCGAGTCGCCGCAATCGGTTTGCGTGGTGACGCAAACGGTACCCCCGTTCGGACAACCCGTCCAATCGACGGAAGCGGTGGCGGTACCCTGACCGGAAATGACCGTTCCACAGGAAGTGGTCCAAATATAACCCGTCGCAGCCGGGTCGGCCGGTGTGGAATATTGCGTAATGGAGCTATCGCAAACGACATTAGGTCCGCTGATCACCGGGATCTCCGGCAAGGCGCCTACCATGACCGGAAGGCAAAATTCAGGGCCTGAGCCACAATTGTTTTCCACGGCCATACAGACCGAGCCCGGGCCGGGCGTAGTCCAAGTGACCGAAATATTGGCCGTGCCCTGTCCGCTTTGTATCGTTCCTCCGGTCACCGTCCAAACGTAGCCGCTCGCTCCGAGCACGGGATCGGTAAAGTAACTTTCAGTCGCATTTTCACAAGGGATAGGCGTACCGTTGACGGCCGAAGGACCGGGCACGTCATTGATGAACACGTCATAACACTCCTGGCTGGAGGAGCCGCAGTCATTGTTGCCCTCCACACAAATGGTCCCTTCGGTACAGGTATTGTCCCATTGTATGGTAATGAGGTTCGTTCCCTGCCCCGAAATGATCGTAGCACAGGAAGGCACCGTCCAGGTATAGGAATCCGACTCCGGATCGGATGGAGTTGAATAACTCGCCAGATCACCCGCACAGACCGGGTTGGGTCCGGTGATCACCGGGGTGGCCGGCAATTGGTGTACAACGACGGGGAAACAAGTTTGGGGGCCGTTCCCACAATCGTTGAAAGGCGTCACGCAGACATTGCCTCCGAGAGCCGAGCCCCAATCCACCGTCATACTGTCTGTTCCCTGACCGGCTAAAATAGAGGCTCCAGCCGGCACGGACCAGGTATATCCGGTGGTATTCGGAATAGCGCCTGCCAGGTAGGAGGAAACATCACTGGCGCAGATCGTATCCGGTCCCGTAACGGAAGTAACCCCGGGGAGTCCCTGCACGACAACCGGGAAGCAGGCGACCGGACTCGGTCCACAACCGTTGGCGGCAACCACGCAAATATCCCCTCCGGCCGGACCGGTCCAATTGACGGTAACCGAGGTGGTACCGTCTCCTCCGGTGATCAGGGTCGCTCCCGGCGGAAGGGTCCAGTCGTAGGTCGTCGCGTTCGGAACGGGAGCTATGACATAGGTTGCACTTTGGTTAATACAAACCGAGTCGAGTCCCTGGATCACCGGCTGCGTGGGCAGAACCAGGTTGGCGGTCACACAAACGGTCGATACATCCGAACAGGTCACCCCGCTCAACGTATTCCAAACGGTCAGGTTGTAACAGCCGGGCTGGTTGACCAACAAGGTCGGGGTATTGGCCAATACGGCGCCATTGGCATTGGTCCATTGGTATTGATTGCCCACCGAACCGGTACCGTTGAGGGTTACGGCCGGGGTATTACAAGTGATCACCGGTGGCGGCCCGATAACGGATAAGACCGGTACGGCCGTAAGGGTGTATACCACCGTACTGTCGCAACCATCCGAACCGACATATTCAAAAGTGTACCCCCCCGGCGGACAGTATTCCTGGCCGTTTATGATCAGGCAATCATCCGGACAAAGGGTTTGGAAGATCGTGGTAATATCGGGTGGGATGAGCGTAATGATCACATTGATCACACTATCGCAACCCAACCAGGAAGGCAACGTATAGCTGCATACCCCTGAGTTGCAGCACTGCGTGCCGAGGGGCGTTGTAAAACAATCGCCATAGCAAAGGGACATCGGGATCACCGTAGGTGGAATGGCCGGCCCGATAGTGGCATTAAAACAGTTGGACAGGTCTCCACAGAACGGAGGCGTACTGGAGTCCAGGGCGTTGGCGAGGGAGTTATAAGATTGCCCCAAATAAGTCACATAGGGGGTGCCTTCACTCAAGTTATAGGACAGCCCGCAAATCTGGTAATTCCCCGGCGGCAAGGAATTGAGGTTGGGACCACCCGGGGCGGATTGAAAGCTGGTGATCGTCCCATTGGAAGAGATCACCCATACATAACCGTAATCGGAAGGCGGCGGCGGCGGGCCGGTATATTGCGGAACGACGTTCAGGAATAATTCGGGATCGCCTTTGCACGCCACCACATTGGGCTGGTTGAGGTTACCGGCGTCCGCGTTGCAGGAAAAGCAATCCTGAACCCCACAGGAAAAGGTCAGTGACCAGTTTTGAAGGAAGCCCACATCCTGGGAACAAATATCGTTCACCGTCAACGTCCAGGTCCCATTGGCCGGCTGGCCCGCCACATTGAATGCATTCAGGTCGCAGCCGGGCGCCTGCTGGGCATTGGTGACCGGGTCCGTAACTCCACCACAGGGCATCGTCCAATTGCCGACCAGGCAAGTGCCGGGAGGTCCGTTACAAATATATTCGGTGTTGTTGGTCAGGGGATTACCCGTACCTACATCGATACATACGTTGATGTTGTCGCTGCTGTTCCCGCAGCCTCCAAAATTGTTGTTGAGGTCGGCCATGACCATGTAGTTCAACCCACCTGGGGAGGTCAACGTTACGCACAAGTCCCCTACCCAGGTATGCGTGATCTGGAAACAGACTTGTTGGAGCGGACACTGGCCCAGGTCATTCGGACCGTTCACCGTCACGTCGAGGAAACCCTGGAATGTGCCGTTGTCTTCAATGGGAACCGGACAATTGGTGCATTCACAAGGCTGAGCCGATGCGAAATTGGGAAAGACCCACAGACCAATAATTGCGAAAAAGATAAAAGATAAGATCCTGCTATTCATCACGGGATGTTTGGCATGCCAGAAAAGTAATGATTAGATGCGAATGCATCTTGTTTTCGCTGCTTGGGATGGGGTTCAGTGTCGGTTCCTTCTCTACCGCACAATTTGACGAGCGTGGAGAACAAACAAAATTAGGGATAAAGAAGGGTTTTCTGCTGTATGTTTGAAGAGTTGGCACGAAGTTAAAACTTTTGCCGTTTGCATTTGCAGAATTTAACGAAAAAGAGGCTGCGCCAATGGCACAGCCTCTTCCGGAAGTTATTTATCCATGCCGCTACCTTTAGTCGCAGCAAGGGTCAGGCAAAACTATTCCACCACTACTTTCTTCCCTGCGCTAAATCGCCCGGATTGGATCTCTACCCAGTAAAACCCTTTGGCTAAATGCTGTTGATCGACCGGAATGGTCAATTCTCCATTCGACAGGTAGTGTTCCTGCTGGATCAGCACCTGCCCCAGGGCATTGACCAGGCGCAGCACGACCGGCTCGTTGCCGGCTTCAGGCGCGACGATCCGAACGACAAATTGCCCGTTATTGGGATTGGGATATACCGCGAATTGCTCAAAAATTCCGGGGTCCGTCGTCGATGAGATCACGATTGTCAATTCCATCGATTTGCTTCCACATTCATTCGTCGCCGTGAGGATCACCGTATAGGCGCCCGACTCAACGAACGTATGCGTAGGTGAAAATTGCTCGCTGAACTGGCCATCGCCAAATTCCCAGGAGAACGAATCCCCTCCGCTTGAGGTATTGCTGAATACAACGACGTTATTCGGCTGAATATCAAAGGTAAACATGGGGGTCGGCACGTCGAATACCTCGATCATTTCGGATTGCATCAATACGTCGCTGCCCGCCACATTCGACACCTGAAGCGTGACCGTGTACTGCCCGGCGGAATTGTATTCCACCATGACCTCGCTTTGGGTCGAACTGGAGGGGGTACCACCCGGGAACGACCAGTTCCACTGCGTGGGGTTCCCCTGCGAATCATCCTTGAAATTAACCACCAGGGGCGCGCAACCGCTTACGGGCTCAGCCGTAAAGGAGGCCGAGGGAATAACGGCATTGATCGTCAGGGTCTGGACCATCGTGTCCGGGCCGCAAGGTCCGTTCACTACCAGTTGCACCATGAACGGCCCTACCTGCTGATAGGTGTGCGCCGGGTTTTCCTCCGAACTGAAATTTCCATCCCCGAAGCTCCAGGAGTAGGAGGTTGCATTGGAGGAACCATTGGTAAATTGAACGGTCGCCCCATTCACCACATCAAAGGTAAATCCGGCAACCGTAGGCGGAAGGACCTCGACATACGTAGTCAACGTATAGGTGTCGCTGCCGTAAATATTGGTAGCGGTCAGGGTTACATCGTAGATGCCGGGTTGGGTGTATTCCACCACAGGCTCGAAATCCGTAGAGGAGCTGGGATTCCCGCCCGGGAACGACCACTCGAAACTTTCGGCGTTGACAGAAGACTGGTTGTCAAAAGTGACGACCAGGGGCGCGCATCCCGAAATCGGATTGGCGGAGAACAAGGCAAGCGGCGCACTCGTCGCCACCACAACCGTCTGCGTGATCGAGCTCGTCCCACAGGGGTTCATTACCGTCAAATGAATTTGGTACACGCCGTCTTCTGCATAGATGTGAGGAGCAGGGTTGGCCAGGGTACTCCCCGACGAATCTCCGAAGTCCCAAATGTAGCTCGTCCCATCCGTGGAGGTATTCGTAAAATGAACCGTGTCCTGACTCACCGTGAAGGTGAACCCGGCCACCGGGTCGGGGTTGACCGTAATGTAACCGGCCAGGCTCTCCGTACCGGATCCCGCTGCGTTGCTGACGGTCAGCGTGACGCCGAAAGTACCCGCTTGCAGATACTGGACCACAGGGTTCTGTTCGGTAGAACTCGAGGGCGTACCGCCTTCAAAGGTCCACGACCAGGCCGTAGCATTCGACGACGATAAGTCCGTAAACTGAACGGTCAGCGGAGAACACCCTTGCGTAACGTTCGCCGAGAAGCCGGCTATAGGCGGGGTCACTACGACCACCTCGCCGGTGATCGTATCCGTTCCGCAATCGTTGGTGGCGATCAACAGGATCGTGTAGGTGCCGTCTCCACTGTATTCGTGCACAGGATCGCTTTCCGTACTCGTATTGCCGTCCCCGAAATTCCAGCTGTACCCGCCGGCATTGGAGGAAGTATTTGTAAAAGTCGCATTGGCGCCGGCAACGGCCACATCGAAGCCCGCTGTCGGACCGCCCAATACGGTGATGTAGGACTCTATGGTTTCCGTATCTGCTCCTGCCGTATTGCTCACCGTCAGAGTCACGCCGTATACACCTGGGTTGAGGTACTCCACAACCGGATTCTGTTCGGTAGAGGTCGAAGGCGTTCCCCCTTCAAAGGTCCATTCCCAGGAGGTGGCATTAGAACTGGAGAGATCGGTGAACTGAACCGTCAGGGCGGCGCAGCCTTCCGTTTGATCGGCCGTAAATCCGGCCGACGGCGCCAGGACGATCACCACGTCGTAAGTGATGGTGTCGGCGCCGCAGTCGTTGCTAGCGATCAATTCGACGGTGTAGGTACCATCGGCAGCATAGGTATGTTGCGGATCATTTTCTGCGCTGGTATTGCCGTCCCCGAAATTCCAGGCATAACCGGTCGCCCCGGTCGAACTATTCGTAAAGTCAACCGTAGCACCGTTCACGCTGGACGCAAAATCGGCTGCCGGCGCGCCAAGTACGGTGATATAGCTTTCCGATGATTCGGTACTTTCCCCTGCGCCGTTGCTCACCGTCAGGGTCACGCCGTATACGCCGGGGTTGAGGTATTCCACCAGCGGGTTCTGATCGGTCGAAGTAGCCGGGTTGCCGCCTTCAAAGGTCCAGGACCAGTTGGTTGTATTGGAACTGGAGGCATCGGAAAACTGAACGGTCAGGGGCGCACAACCCTCCGTCTGGTCGGCCGTAAAGCCGGCCAATGGCGGGGTGACGATCTCGATCTCCAGTTCCATGGTATCCGAGCCGCAGGCATTCGTAGCAATAAGCTGCACCAGGTAAATGCCATCGCCGGCATAGGCATGCTGCGGGTCGCTCTCCGTGCTGGAATTGCCATCGCCGAAATCCCAGGTATAGGAGGTAGCCGATGTGGAGGTATTCGTAAAATCAACCGAAGAGCCGCTGTTCACCTGGTAACTGAACCCGGCAGCCGGATCTTCCAATACGATGATATAGTTTTCAAATGATTCGGTGCTCTCGCCGGCCGCATTGCTCACGGTCAGCGTCACGCCGTACACGCCCGGACTGAGGTATTCGACGATGGGGTTCTGATCGGTCGAGGTAGCGGGATTGCCGCCTTCAAAGGTCCACGACCACCCCGTGCTGTTGGCGCTGGATGCATCGGTAAACTGCACGGTCAGCGGCGCACAGCCTTCTGTCTGGTCGGCCGTAAAGCCGGCTACTGGCGGAGTGACGATCTCGATCTCCAGTTCGGTGGTATCCGATCCGCAGGAGTTGGTCGCGATGAGTTGAACCAGATATACCCCATCGCCCGGATAGGCATGTACCGGGTCGCTCTCCGTACTGGTCTCTCCATCGCCAAAATTCCAGGCGTAAGAGCCCGCTGCTGTAGACGTGTTGGTAAAGTCGACGGAAGAACCGCTGTTCACCACATAGGAGAAGCCGGCCGTGGGGTCTTCTAATACGGTAATATACCCGGTCTGCGTATAGGTGTCGTCACCGGCGGCATTGCTCACCGTCAGGGTCACGCCGAAGACGCCGGGATTGAGGTATTCCACCACGGGGTTTTGATCGGTGGAAGTGGCTGGAGAACCGCCCTCAAAGGTCCAGGACCAGTTGGTGACGTTTTCGCTCGACTCGTCGGTAAATTGCACGGACAAGGGCAAACATCCTTCCGTTACATCGGCAGAGAAACCGGCCAGCGGCGGCGTAACGATCACGACCAAGGCTGTGGCAGTATCGGGGCCGCAATTGGCATTTTCCGCGATCAACATAACCGTGTATTCGCCATCCGTTCCGAAATCGTGGATGGGATTGGTCTCTGTACTGGTATTTCCATCGCCGAAATCCCACAGGTAGGAATCGGCATTGAGGGAGCTATTGGAAAAGTCGACACTGGTGCCGTTCACCGCAAAAGTAAATCCGGCCGTCGTGCCTTCCGCCACCGTAATATAGCCCGGCCGGACGATCGTGTCGCTTCCTTGTGAATTGCTCACCACCAGGATCACATCGTAGACCCCCGGAGTGAGGTATTCCACGACCGGGTTTTGCACGTTGGAGGTGGCCGGGATCCCGCCCTCAAAGGTCCAGGACCAGGAGGTAGGCGAATGGGCTGAATTATCCGTGAAGTGAACAGTAAAGGGCGTACAACCGCTAGTCGTGTCGGCTGAAAATTCCGCGATGGGCAATTGCGTGGTTTCCACCGTCTGCGTCATGGTATCCGTATCACAATCACCAGTAGCAGTGAGCGTAACGATGTAGCTGCCGCTTTGGGCATACACATGCACCGGGTTGGCCTGCGTGCTGGAATTGCCATCGCCAAAATCCCACAGGTAGCTGCTGGCGTTGGTGGAGGTATTGGTAAACGTTGCCGTATCCCCGGCCACGGTAAAGGAGAATCCTGCTGTGGTAGAGGGATCAACAGAAATGTAATTCGCACGGGAAATGGTATCGCTCCCCTGGGTGTTGGAAACGATGAGGGTCACGTTGTACGTTCCGGGGGCAGCGTAGGTGACGACCGGGTTCTCCTGGGTGGAAGTACTGGGGTTCCCGCCGGGGAAAGACCAGGCCCAGGCCAGGACGTTGCTCGAGGATTGATCAGTGAAATGCACCGTCAGCGGGGCGCAACCCGAGGTGGGGGCAGCAGAAAAGTCGGCTGTGGGCATGGTTTGGATGAGCACGGTCTGTGGATAAAAACTGGTCCCACAGGGGTTGGTCACCGTAAGGATCACCACATAGGCGCCGTCGGCCGTATAGGTGTGGGGAGGCGGGTTTTGCAGGGTGCTGGAGGTACCGTCGCCAAAATCCCAGCTGTAGGAGACGGAGTTGGAGCTGGAAGTATTCGTAAAGGTAACGGTAGTTCCGTTTTTCACGTAGGTGAAACCAGCTGTCGGCCCCGTGTTAACCGTGATGTAGTTGGTCTTGGTGATGGTGTTCGTTCCCGCAGGGTTGATGGCAGTGAGGGTGACGCTGTATGTGCCCGGGGTGGGATACAGGACCACCGGATTTTGCAGCGTAGAAGCCGGCGGCAAAGCGCCGGGGAATGCCCAGTTCCAGGCCAGCGGCACGTTGGTGGATTGGTCCTGAAAGTTGACTTGCAGCGGTGCGCATCCGCTCGTAGGTATGCCGGCGAAATTGGCTACCGGCGGAATGGCTACCTCGCAATTGCTCAGGAGGCGGACGTTATCGATATACATCCGGTTGCCGTGTCCGTTGTAATTCTCGATCTTGATCTTGCAGTTGGGCTGATTGGCGTAATTCGCCAGGCTAAGCGACAGGCAGTTGGGCCCTCCGGCGCCAAAGCACCATTCATCGACGCTCTGCGGATTAAAAGCCGTGGTCATGTCGGATTTGGTGGCAAAGTTGCCGCTTCCGTTTTCCGTGGCCGCAAACAGCCGGGTATAGCTGGCGCCGTTGTTGGTTGAGATGTAAACGATCAGGGAATCCCGCCGGGTTGAATTGTACCGGGCATAGGCATATTCGATCTCGAGGGTGGTGTTGTTGCGTCCAAAGAGGCTGAAAGTAGGCGAGATAATCGCATCGCGCTGGCCGGTGGCATTGTAGTTGAAGTTGTCCATCATCATGGCCTTGCTGCCCTGGCGCGTGCCGTTGACCGTCATATTTGCCCAGGTGATGCCGTTATCGGGGTTTAAGATGCTCCAGTTGCCAGTACCGTTCTCGAATCCTTCGAAAAAGAAGAAGTCGGTCCCGCCGCTGGGCGTCACAATGATATACCCCGGTTTGGTCAGGGAGTTGGACCCGTTCGAATTGGTCACGGTAAGGGTTACGTTATAGACGCCGGTATTGTTGTAGACCACCGTCGGACTGCGCTCGGTAGAGGTCGAGGGCGTAGCCCCCGGCATGGACCAGCTCCAGGAGGCTGGCTGGTTGGTCGTTTGGTCGAAAAAGGTGACATAACTGCCCGCGCACAGGGTGGTAATATTGGCCGTAAAAGCCGGCGTGGGCGGCGCGGGCGGCGGACAAACCGAAAGGCAGCCGCCGGGAGGATCGATCTGCAGGATGTTGGCGTTAATCTCGGAGACGGATTGAGCCGACCAGGTGTTGGTATTATTGACCGCCGGCGCCATGATCGTGGGCGAGTTTTGGGGGTCGTGGGTAGCATCAAGGTTGTGCCCGATCTCGTGGGCAGCCAATACCCGGAGGTAGTTTGAATTGGTGGAAAAATCCTGCAACACGTGATACCGGTCCGGGGTGCAAATGCCATCGAGCCAGGCAATACCGATCACTGTTCCGTCCAGATCCCGATAGGTCCACAACTCACCCAGGTCGTGGGTGGTGTTAAACCCGGTGGGCCCCCAGGCAGTGAAGCTGTCCAGCAGGGTGTTGGGATTGGTCGAGGAGGTCCAGGGGTCGCAGGTAGAGCAGGTGGACACCCATTGTTCTACAATGTAAAAGTTGAGTTCGTCGGAAAATTCGGTATCGTAGTTGGTATTTACGTTGTTGATCACGCCGATATTGTGATTCTCCACCGCGACGACGGTGCCGTAATGCTGGAACATCAGCCAGTCGGAGGCGATGGCCAGCTCCACCCGGTAGCAGTTGCCGGTTTCCACGCCTTCAATGCCTTTCCACTCCCCCTTGTCGGGCGCGTGTTCGTGCATTTCGGTCAGGCCACAGCTCAGCCCTTCCACGGGTACTACCTTTGACGCCGGGTAGACCACAAAGAGATCGCGCTCGGCATTGGGTACGAAATAGTAGAGCGGTTCGATAAAATAGGTTTCCCCGCCTTCTTCCACGTAGCCATAGATAAACTCATGGGCCAGCGTAAGCGCTACCCGGTCATCGGTCATACTACGCTGCCCGCGGAAAGCTTTATTCTCCGAAACCGGGTAATCTTCGATCCCTTTATCCGTGGCCACCCGAAGACGGTAACCGGCCGCACGGATATCGTGGGCCGAAATTTCCAGGTCCCAGTGGTAGAGATCGCCCAGGTCAAGATGGAAAGGACGGACCCCAGCCTCCTCTTTGACGTACTGGTTCAACCCCGATACATCGATCCGGAATACGTGGTACTCATTGAATTGTTGACTGAGCGTCTCACTGGAACGAGGTGTGGCATTCTCTCCGACAAATAGGGGGGTCTGGGAAAAGCCAATGGTAATGTAAAAGAACAGCAAGAATGTTAATGCAAGGCGCATCTTAAACCATTTTTCTTTGATAGAATAATTAAAACCAGAACTTGGGTCTTGGGGCAGGGGTTGTATCCGGAAATATCAGGGCCTTTTGTCGTCAGTAAGAATGACGAAGGAAAAATCTTGGAAATCCGGTTTAAAAAAACGATTCACAAGTTAATCGCCGCAAAGTTAGAATATGGATGGGAAAAAAGATAATACAAGGAAAGTATTGTCGCCCGAATCCCTGCATTTATAAGGGAGGAATGACCGTTTTGTCTGATAGTATGCAAAAAAATGGCTCCTGCCCAAACAAGGAACAGAAGCCACATGGTCAAAAGTTACATCTTAATATGAATTCTGCCCTGAGGCAAGAAAAAATTTCGATTTCCGTTTTCTAAAAAACTACTACCGGTTACTCAAAGATATAAACTTTTTCAGATCTAAGTCAAGGAATGTCACTTGAATAGCATCTCCTTTCCTTTAGCTTTCTTTTAACAACAGGGGAACTGCGCATGCCGTTTTTTCCCATTATCTTTGCAGCCGTTGCTATTTATAATAAAAAACAAAACCCGTGCCAAAAATGTCAAGAGTCCTCCTGGTGCCAATTTGGATCCTGCTGATCGTCCTGATAGCCGGCGTACCCGCCCAGGCTCAAAAATCCAAGAACAAACGTTCCACCTCCGGCATTTCGGAGTATCTGGAAGAAAAAGGGAACTTTGCCAGCCACTTATGGTATGGCGGGAACTTCAACCTGGGTTTTAACGGAAATAATATCTACAACCTGTTTAACATTGGCGTAGCGCCCATGGTGGGCTACAAGATCATCGAACCGCTCTCCATCGGGCCCAGGGCCTCCATCCAATACACCTATATCAAGGGTTGGGCAACCGACCAGATGGTCCATAAAGTACAGCCTATCTCCTACTCCCTGGCAGCCTTCGCCCGCTTCAAATTTTTCAGAAGCATTTTTGCCCATGTGGAATACGAATACGAAAACGCCGAATTGCCCTACATCGACACCCAAACCGGCCTCCTGTTCTATGATTTGACCCAGAACAAGGTCCTTACCGGAAGAGTAAGCCGCGACAACCTCTATCTCGGAGCGGGATACAACGCCTCTACCGGGGGGTTCGGATATGAGATCCTGATATTGTACAACGCCCTGAGCGACCCCACGCAGGTGGCACTTCCCTTTCTCCTTCGCTTCGGGATCACCTATAAATTCTGATCGCTTCTTAAAATCAGAGGTTTAATTTGAAGCTCACCAGAAAATTCCGGCCGGCTTGGGGGTAAAAGCCTTTGTCCGTAAATACTTCATCCCCTACCCGATACCGGTACGACCAGCCGTTGGAGGCGTAATACCGGTTCCACAGGTTGGAAACCTGAAAGGCGAGCTCCATGCGCTCGACCCACTTCAGCGGGAGTGCGAGGGTCAGGCGGAGGTCGCTGTAGAAATAGGGATCGAGCGCGGAGTCGGCTGCGCCGGAATTGTCGAGGTACTGTTTCCCTACGTACTTGTTCAACAAGGCCAGCTCGAGGGAGCGTCCCTTATTGGCTCCCTTTCGGAATAAAAAGTCGTAGCCGATCTGTGCCGTTCCGATCAGACCGGGCGAAAAAGCCAAATCGACATCCCCCGGCTCCAGCAACGCCTGCCCCAGCCAGTTGAACCCTTCGTCGTATTGGTCCAGGTATTCCTGAAACCCGGATATCTTGTTCCGGCTAATTGTCAGTCCGCCCGTGGCTTTCCATCCACCGGAACTCTGCCACCGGGCTTCGAGTTCCAGCCCCAACCGGTAACTCACCGGTACGTTGATCCGGGTATATTCGCCCACGTCGTTGAGCTGTCCGGTCAGCACCAGTTGATCCTGATAGTACATGTGGTAGAGATTGGCGTGGAGCCCCCATTGCCGGCGGATGTGCTGGAAGCCCACCTCGGTATTGAACATGCGTTCCGCCCTGGGCCGGCTATCCGGCGACGAATCGGTGTAGTCGTTGCGATTGGGCTCGCGGTGCCCGACCGCAAAGGAAGCATACGCCGCCGTATGCTCGTCCACCTGCCAGAACAACCCGGCTTTGGGGTTGAAAAAATGGAGATCTACCGACTGGGTCACATTATTACCCTGGCGGTCGTAGCCGAGAAATTCATAGAAAATAGTACGGTATTGCAGGTCGAGGTAGGCGCTCCAGGCCTTCGACAGGCTGTATTCCCATTTACTGAACACATTGATGTCGCGCTTTTCCGCCTTATTTTCATAGTAGCGATGACGGATCTCGCTGTCACCGGCAAACCGGGCCCAGATCACTTCACCGTAGTGGTTGCCCAGGTAGCGGTTGGCGGCGCCGCCCAGCGTCCATTGCATCCGGTTGCCCTGGTAGTTCAGGGCATAGGTGATGCCGTAAAAATGGTTGTCGAGCCACAGGCGACGGATAAGATCGGAGGTTTCTACCCCTTCGGCCTGTATCCCATACCCGGCCAGGTCCTGCTCCGCCTTGTATTGTTCGTAAAATCCGTATCCCCGCGTGTAATGGCCATTGAGGTTGAGGCTCCAGCGGGCCGACAATTGCCGGTTGAACAACAACTGGTAATGCGTTTGCTGATAATCGTCCACTTCATTGTCGTAAGGGTCCCCTGCTTTTTCGGTACCCGCCGGGTTATAGGTCCGCAATTCCGGATCGTCGAGATAGGCTTCCGGTACGCCATACCAGGCCTGGTATGTCACTTCATGGCCGGAGAAAAGGTTGAAGCGCAAAGAGGTCCGGTCTCCTAAATAGGCCCCGGAGAAATAGTAGGATGACAGATCGGCCGAAGCCCGGTCGATATAGCCGTCTGAGGAAATGGCCGACAATCGCCCTTCCACCGTAAAATGCTGGTTCAGCAGTCCACTGCCAAACTGCGCACTCCGCCGCCAGGTATTGAACGAACCGGCGCTGCCCGCCAGTTGAGCGAAAGGTTCTTGACGATACTTGTTGGTGTTCAGGTTGATGGAAGCCCCGAATGCGCCGGCGCCATTCGTGGATGTACCCACTCCTCGCTGGATTTGGATATCCTCCGTCGAGCTGGTAAGATCGGGCAGGTTTACCCAGTAAACCCCCTGCGACTCCGCATCGTTGAGCGGAATGCCGTTGATGGTGATATTGATACGGGTGGGGTCCGAACCCCGGATCCGAAGCCCCGTATAGCCCACCCCGTTGCCGGCGTCGGAGGTTTCGACCAGCGAAGGCGTAAATCGAAGGATGTAGGGAACATCCTGGCCCAGATTGTTGGTCTCCAGCTCCTCCTTCCCAAGGTTTTTATAAGTGATGGGAGTATGCGCTCCGGCACGGATTGCCGAGACGACCAGATTTTCCAGCGTGTAAACCTCCCGCTCCAGTTGAAAACTGGTAAAAGGGCTTTCACCCGGCTTGACCTCCACTGTCTGGATGGCATCCTGGTACCCAAGATAGGAAGCCAGAAGGGTGTATAGTCCCCGCTCCAAGCCCTCCACCCGAAAACGCCCCGATTCATCGGTCAACACCCCTTTTCCCGTTTCCTTGATCAAAACATGCGCTCCCGGCAGGGGCTCGCCTTTTTCATCCACCACCTGCCCGGTGAGCACGCCTTGAGCCGAAAGAACCCAAACCGGCACAAGGGCCAAGACCAGCAATAAGATCAGCTTGTTCATTTTCGATTGTTTTTGGTAAAGCCAATTTAAAAGTGGGGGGAGAACCCAAAGCCTACCAAAAAGAGAAAGGCTCCTTCCCTTCCCGGAATTACCCGGGCAGGTTCGATGGGTCTGATCTCAGCCGTTGCCGGTTGTTCCGGCAAGTGGGCACCCCAGAGATGAGGGTAAAGGTAGGGGAAAAGTTGAATAGTTGAAGAGTTGAAAAGTTGAAAGGTTGAAGAGTTGAAGGGTTGAATAGTTGAAGGGTTGAAGAGTTTACGAATCCCTTTTCAACTCTTCAACTCTTCAACTTTTCAACTATTAAAGAAGATCGCTCCTCCAACGAGCCCCGCACTTCAACGAAGGATGAGCCCATCCGTTCCAGTTCCCCCAAGTAGATCTCGTATAGCTCTTGCCGGTCCTCCGGATTTTCGCGCAAGGGGTCGTATTCCCAGGGAATGTCGGGGGCGCAGAGGAGAAAGAGATCATACGGATAGTCTCGAAGCGCTTCGAGAATAAAAGGGGAGCAACGGCGGTATTTGTATTCCGACCAGACTTTCAGCACCAGCAGGTCGGTATCGCAGAACAGAAACCGGTGGGCCCGCTGTCCGTATTCTTTTTCCCAGGCGAGTTGTCCCCGGGCGATCTGCTCCAGATCGTCGAATTCGTAGGCCCGGGAGAGCCCTTCCAGGTAACTGCGCGCGTACTCCGGTACCCAAACGGTCTGGAAATGCCCGGCCAGGGTCCGGGCAAGCGTAGTCTTGCCCGACGACTCGGGGCCGGTGATCGCGATCCGGATGGGTTCTTTATTATTCATACTCATTCAACAAATGAGCCCAAAAATCGTTACCTTGTGCGCCAATTCAGCAACCGACCTATGCACGACATCGAACCTTTCTTTCACTGGCGCGACTACTATGTCGCGGAAGAAGATGCACGCTCTCCGTTCTTCGGTCGGGTCTATGATGAATTTCGCTTTACCCAAACCATTTACAATTACTACATCCACCCGCAGTGGGATGGGTTCGGATCACCGACCCTTTATACCAAATTGATCTTTGCCGATTATGACGATGGCTTTGCCATCCTCGAGATGCTCGGCGAATGGAACGACTGCCTGCAAAACGACATCATGTTCCTGAAACGGGATGTGGTCGACTGGATGGCAAAACGGGGCATCCACAAATTCATCCTGATCTGCGAAAACGTATTGAACTTTCATGCCTCCGACGACTGTTACTACGAAGAATGGTATGAAGACGTGCGCGATGAAGACGGGTGGATCTGTTACCTCAACCTCTGGCAACATGTGGAAGAAGAATTGCGGGATAATCACCTCCAGCACTTCATCCATTTTGGCCGGTATTTCAACCAACTAAATTGGCGGGCCCAGGAACCCCAACAACTTTACCAGGCTGTCGATACCCTGATCAACAAAGGTCGCCTTCCCCAGGGAGTACCCCTGCTAAGCCGCTGACAGCCGGCAAAAAGACCGAACCACCTTATGAAGCATCGATCCGGTTTTGTAAATATCATTGGACGTCCCAACGTGGGCAAATCTACCCTCATGAACGCACTGGTCGGCGAACGGATGTCCATTATCACCAATAAACCCCAAACTACCCGCCACCGGATCATCGGCATACTCAGCGGGGAGGATTTCCAGATCGTCTTTTCCGACACGCCGGGACTGATCGGGAGCCCCTCCTACCGTATGCAACAGGCCATGAACAAAGCCGTGGCCTCGACCTTCGAAGACGGCGACATCATGCTCCTCGTCACCGAGCCGGGTGAAAAATATGAGTCCGAAGATATCCTCGTCCAACGCCTCCTGAATGCGGAAGTTCCCGTCTTTGTCGTCATCAACAAGATCGACAAGATCCAGGCCAACCAGCTGGATGCGCTGCGGGAGACCTGGGGCGCCCTGCTGCCTAAAGCGCAGATCATGGCTACCTCAGCCCTCGAAAAACGGCACACGGACGACTTGCTGAAAAAGATCCTGGATGTCCTGCCCGAAGGACCGGAATACTACCCCAAAGATCAGCTGACCGACCGGGCCGAGCGCTTTTTCGTTTCGGAGATCATTCGCGAAAAAGTGCTGGAGCTCTACCAACAGGAAATCCCCTATTCCGTCGAAGCCATCGTGACCAGCTTCAAGGAGGGAACGACAAAAGAAGGTGACCCCATCGTGCGGATCGAAGCCCTGCTCTTCGTAGCCCGCAAGAGCCAAAAACCGATCCTGATCGGAAAAGACGGGCAAGCCATCAAAAAACTGGGCATGGAAGCCCGAAAATCGATCGAACAATTCCTGGAAACGCGCGTCCACCTCGACCTCCAGGTAAAGGTCCGGGAAAATTGGCGGGATGATGAGAAGTATTTGAAGCAGTTTGGATACCTTGAGTGAAAGGAAGTTGAAGAGTTGAAGAGTTGAAGAGTTGAAGAGTTGAAGAGTTGAAAAGTTGAAAAGTTGAAAAGTTGAAGAGTTGAAGAAATGGGAAATATTGTAGCTATAGTAGGACGCCCCAACGTGGGCAAATCGACATTCTTTAACCGGCTGATCGGGGAAAGGCAAGCCATAATTGACGACACCTCGGGCGTGACCCGCGATCGGCAGTACGGCACCTCCGACTGGAACGGAAAGACCTTTACCGTTATCGATACCGGCGGTTTTGTGCAGAGCTCGGACGACATCTTTGAATCCGCCATCCGCTCCCAGGTGCAGATCGCCATCCAGGAAGCGGCGGTGATCATTTTTATGGTCGATGTGCTGACCGGCGTGACCGACCTCGATGAAGAAGTAGCCCAAATGCTGCGACAAACCGAAAAACCGGTCTTCCTCCTTGTCAACAAGGTCGACAATCACACCCGCATGCTGGAGGCCAATGAGTTCTGGAGCCTTGGCTTCGAAGGGACCTTTTTCGTTTCCTCCCTCACCGGTAGCGGTACCGGCGACCTGCTCGACGCCGTAGCCGAGCACATCGAAAATGTCGAACCCCTTGAATCCGAAATCCCCAAATTTGCCATCGTAGGCCAACCCAATGTCGGTAAGTCCTCACTCACGAATGCCCTTCTGGGGGAAGAACGCAATATCGTCACGGAAATAGCCGGTACTACGCGCGATTCCATTCACACCGTTTACAAAAAATTCGGAAAGGAATTCCTGCTCATCGACACGGCCGGCATCCGGAAAAAGGCAAAGGTGCACGAAAACCTGGAATTCTATTCCGTGATGCGCGCAATTAAAGCCATCGAAGACGCCGATGTCTGCATCCTCATGATCGATGCCCAAACCGGAATGGAAGCGCAAGACATGAGCATCTTCCGACTGGCCCAGCGACGCAAGAAAGGCATCCTCCTCCTCGTCAATAAATGGGACCTCGTCGAAGATAAGGAAACCAATACCGCCCGCGACTTCGAAAAAACCATCCGCGAGAAGATCGCCCCGTTCAACGACGTTCCCATCATCTTTGTTTCCACCCTGGAGAAACAGCGTATCTTCCAGGCTGTAGAAGCAGCCCTGGAAGTGTACGAAAACCGGCAACGCCGGATCAAGACCTCCGAGCTGAACGACAAGATCCTGCCGGAGATCGAACGCACCCCGCCACCTTCCCATCGGGGCCATTTTATCAAGATCAAATACGTGACCCAGTTGCCTACGCCCTACCCGGCCTTTGTCTTTTTCTGCAACCACCCTAAACACGTCAAGGATAACTACCGGCAGTTCCTGGAAAACCGGCTCCGGGAACATTTTAAGTTTACCGGAACCCCGATCGTTGTTTTTTTCCGTCAAAAATAGAAGGGAGATAAACGCAAAAAGCGCATATCGCCCTCAAATCCTATAAATATGCCTTTTCACGATACACCCTTTAAGGACCTCACGATCTTCGAGCCCACCCTTCTAAAGGATGAAAGAGGTTATTTCTTCGAAAGCTTTAACCAGCGCGAATTTGAAGCAGCCGGAATCCACGCGGCTTTTGTGCAGGACAACCAGGTGTTTTCTACGATCGGTGTGCTGCGGGGACTGCATTACCAGGTATTTCCCTTTGCTCAGGCCAAACTGATCCGCGTCGTCCAGGGCCGCATCCTGGATGTCGTAGTCGATCTGCGGGAAGAAAAACCCACCTACGGCCAATACTACAGTGTGGAACTCGACGACCAGGCCCACCGGCAACTCTTTGTGCCCCGGGGATTCGCCCACGGGTATCTCGTACTGTCCGAAACAGCGCTCGTGGCCTACAAATGCGACAATTTTTATTCGCCCAAACACGAGAGCGGGATTCGATTCGACGACCCGACCCTGGCTATCGACTGGAATTTCGATTCGGACCGGTTGATCGTTTCGGAAAAAGACAGATCCCAACCTCTTTTCGGAAAACACCTACAGATCTGAGATGCCAGCAATCCTCATCACCGGCGCCGATGGGCAGTTGGGCAGGGCCATCCAGTTACAGGTTCCGCAATCGCCGGATTGGACCTTCTACCTCACCGACCGCCCAAACCTGGACATCTGCAATCCGGCAGCCGTAAACGCTTTCTTTGAGGCCCACCGGATCGACTTTTGCATCAATGCCGCCGGATATACCGCCGTGGACCGGGCGGAGGCGGAACCCGAACTCGCTGCCGCCGTCAACAGGCTCGGCACGCAACACCTCGCGGGGGCCTGTCAACAACACAAGGCCACCCTGTTGCACCTCTCCACCGATTACGTATACCACACCCCGCAGAATACCCCTTTCGAAGAAACCGACCCCGTCATGCCGCAAAGCGTGTACGCTCAAACCAAATGGGAGGGCGAACAAGCTGCCCTCCGGCATTGCAGCCGCACCTTCGTGGTGCGTACCTCCTGGGTCTACTCTCCTTTCGGCAATAATTTCCTCCTCACCATGCTCCGCCTCGGCCGCGAACGCGCTCAGGTGCGGGTGGTCTACGATCAGGTCGGGACCCCTACCTCCGCTTTCGATCTGGCTGATGCCCTGGTCCACATGATCCAGCGCATCCATTCCGGTGAGGTGTCGGCAGAAGCCGCCGCAGGGATCTACAATTTCAGCCCGGAAGGCGTGGCCAGCTGGTATGACTTCGCCCTTGCGATCTTTGAAAAGACCGGGAACCCTATTGAAGTGGTCCCCATCCGGACTATCCAGTATCCCACCCCCGCCCTACGGCCACCTTTTAGTCTGATGAGCAAGGAAAAAATAAAAACGACCTTCCAGCTGTCCATCCCCCATTGGCGGGATGGCCTGGACCGCTGTCTGGCCCGGTTGGAACAGCCCTGATACAAACTATTTTCCCCCATCGTTCGTTGTAACTTTGGTCTCTGTTTTTTCGGCCGAAATTCTCCTGCATATGCCGCTACAATTACGCTTCTTTCTGATCCTGGGATTTCTGGCCTTGCTGCCGTCCCTGGCACAAGCCACCCACAACCGGGCAGGCGAGATCTCCATCGTTCCCATCGGACCCTGCGATGAACTCACCATCCAGGCTACCATCACCACCTATACCAAAGCCAGCAGCGTAGCTGCCGACCGCGACTCGCTCCTGATCTGCTGGGGGGACGGCACCTGCGAAATGGTGGTCCGGGCCAACGGAGGCGGACAGGGCGAACTACTCCCCAACGACACCAAGCTCAACTACTATATCGCCGTCCACAAATACAGCGGCCGATCGCGCTACGTCATTTCCATGACCGACCCCAACCGCAACGGAGGCATTCTGAACGTCAATCCGCCCAATTCCGAGAATGTCCCCTTTCACCTCCAAACGACCTATACATTCCCCAACTGCGTCTTCGACGGACCCAACCACACCCCTACCCTTCAGCAACCCCCCATCGATATCGGCTGTGTCGGACAACCTTTTCTCCATAACCCCAATGCCGTAGATATCGATGGCGACAGTCTTTCCTACGACCTCGTCGTGCCTTTCCAGGGTGTCGGCGTACCCGTGCCCAACTACCTCTGGCCCGATTTTATCGAACCCGGGGCCGATAACAAATATTCTTTGAACACCGAAACGGGCGACTTCCTTTGGGAATCACCCCAGAAGGCTGGGGAATACAACATCGCCATGTACATCATCTCCTGGCGCGACGGCGTGGCGATCGATACCGTCCTCCGGGATATGCAGATCCTGATCCTCGACTGCGACGAAAACCGCCCACCCGAGATCGAAGCTCCGGAGTATCTCTGCGTGGTCGCCGGCGAAACCGTCCAGTTCCAGGTGACGGCTACCGACCCGGACGAAGGGCAGAAACTCGAACTCTCCGCCCTGGGCGGACCATTTACCAATCCGTACAGCCCGGCCACCTTCTCTGCCCCAGGCTCATATCAAAACCCACCGGTGTCGGGCACCTTTACCTGGCATACCTCCTGCGAACATATTTCCGATCAACCCTATACCATCGTATTCCGGGCCATCGACAACTACCTGGGCAATTACGGGCTCGCCACCCTGAAAACCGTGCGCATCAAAGTGGTCGGACCGCAACCGGAAGACCTGCAGGCCGAACCGAGTTCCGACCGGATCGAACTTTCCTGGTTCAAACCGTATTCCTGCGAAGACGCTGCGGAGAACTACTTCTACGCCTTCTCCGTCTGGCGTCGTGAAGGCACCAACCCATTCCCCATCGATACCTGTGATCCCGGCCTGGAAGGCAAAGGCTATACCCGCATTTTTGCCAATACAACCGATGTATCCAACGGCCGCTATTATTTCGAAGATAAAAATGTGGAGCGGGGCAAAACTTATTGCTACCGCATCCTCGCCGGATTTGCCAAAACCACCGAGATCGGGCTTCCCTTCAATCGCGTGGAAAGCCTGCCGTCGGATGAGGTCTGCATTCAACTCAGCCGGGATGTACCCCTGCTCACCCATGTCGACGTACTGACCACCGATCCGGCTGCCGGTGAAATACAGGTGCGCTGGACCAAACCCGTGGCCCAGGACCTCGACACTTTGCTCAACCCGGGCCCCTACGTCTACGAAGTATGGCGGGCAAACGGGATCACCGGTACCGGGTTCAGTCCAACGGGCATCGCGTTTTCCAGCCCCACTTATTGGCAGGCCAACGATACCTCTTTCGTCGACACAGGCCTCAATACCCAGGACAGAGGGTACACCTACCAGATCGCCTTGTATGTAAATGGAGAATCCGAGCCCATCGGTTTCTCGCCGCCGGCCTCTTCGGTATTTCTGTCCGTTGCCTCTTCCGATGAAACCAACACCCTCACCTGGGATTTTTCGGTTTCCTGGAACAACAACGAATACACCCTATTCAAACAGAATGCACAAATGGGCTGGGATTCCCTGAGCACGGTTACCGAGCCTGTGTATGTGGACGACGGGCTGGTCAACGGAAGGGAATATTGCTACTACGTGCGGAGCAGCGGTTCCTACGGTATTCCGACGATCGCCAGCCCGCTGATCAACCGGTCGCAGATCGCCTGCGGTATTCCGCTGGATACGATCCCGCCTTGTCCGCCGGTGCTCACCGTCGATAATCTATGCGATAAAGCGACGAGTTGTATTGAGGCCGACCTGATCAATTATCTTTCCTGGACCAACCCCATGGTCACCTGCCCGGAAACGGACGATGTGGTGATGTATTACATCTATTACGCCACCCTCGAAGGGGAGGAATTCCGCCTCATCGACTCGATAGCCGATAGCCAGCTCCTCACTTACGAGCACCAGCCCGAGAGCGGTTTGGCCGGCTGCTATGCGGTCACAGCGCGCGATACGTTCTTCAATGAAAGCCCCTTCAGCAATATCGTCTGCGTCGACAACTGTCCGATCTACGAACTGCCCAATGCCTTTACCCCCAACGGGGACGGCCAGAACGATCTGTTCACGCCCTATCCGTACTGCTTCATCGACCATATCGATCTGAAGGTTTTCAACCGCTGGGGCAACCTGGTCTTTGAAACCCAGGATGCCGACATCAATTGGGACGGGACTGATCAAAGCGGCAAAAAGCTGCCCGACGGATCCTACTTTTACACTTGTGAAGTTTTCGAACAACGGGTCACCGGCATTGTCCCGCGACCGGAATTGCTCAGCGGTTATATTTACCTCAACCAAAATTGACACTGAGACCACTTGTAAAAACAACCTCCTATGTTTACCGGAATCATCGAAGCGACAGGCCGGGTAACCGGCATCGAAAAAGAAGGCACTAATGTTCATTTCACGATCGAATCGCCCGTCTCTTCCGCGCTGAAGGTCGATCAAAGCATCGCCCACGACGGGGTTTGCCTGACCGTGGTAAAAACGGAGGGAAACCGGCACACCGTCACCGCAGTGGAAGAAACCCTGCTGCGGTCCAGCCTGGGTCAGTGGAAGATCGGCGGCCTGGTCAACCTCGAACGGGCCATGGCCGCTAACGGTCGCCTGGACGGACATATGGTGCAGGGGCACGTCGACACCACCGGACGTTGCGTGGGTGTCGAAGAACGCGACGGAAGCTGGTATTTTCATTTTCAATACCAACCCGGTCCGGAGCATTTGCTGGTCGACAAGGGGTCGGTCTGCATCAACGGGGTCAGCCTTACGGTCGTGGAACCGGAGGAAGACCGGTTTAAGGTAGCGATCATCCCGTATACCTTCGAGCACACCAATTTTCAGCAGATCGCTGACGGAACGGTGGTGAACCTGGAATTTGATATACTGGGAAAATATATTTCGAAATACCTGGCGCTATATGCCGGGGTCCTGAAATAAAAAAGGGGCGCAAAATTGCGCCCCTTTTTTTATTTACTCTTCGTCTTCATATTCCTCCTCCATCATCAGGTGTCGCTCCTTGTGGAGTTCGTAGATTTCCTTTGTCGTAACATAAATGTTGTCGTACTCCTTCAGACCGGTACCTGCCGGGATCTTCTTGCCTACGATCACGTTTTCCTTCAGGCCGGCGAGATCGTCGGTACGGGCTCCGATGGCCGCCGTGCTGAGCACTTTGGTGGTTTCCTGGAAGGAAGCTGCAGAGATCCAGCTTTCCGTGCCCAAAGAAGATTTGGTAATACCTTGCAGCAGCGGGCTTGAGGTAGCCGCCACAGCATCGCGGTATTCCACCAGCTTTTTATCGCTGCGCCGCAGGAAGGAGTTTTCTTCCCTCAGCTGACGCAGGGTAACGAGCTGGCCGGGGCGCAGGCGGTTGGAATCGCCGGCCTCGGTAACCACTTTTTTGTCGAATATCCAGTCGTTCTGCTCCAGGAATTCGTATTTCTCGACCGCTTCGCCTTCCAGGAAGCTGGTATCTCCCGGGTCTTCGATCTGAACGCGGCGCATCATCTGGCGTACGATCACCTCGATGTGCTTGTTGTTGATCGTAATACCCTGCGAGCGATAAACTTCCTGTACGCCGTTCACCAGATAAGACTGTACCGCGAAGGGGCCCTTGATGTTGAGTATATCCCGTGGGGCGATAGCTCCATCCGACAGCGGCGTGCCGGCGCGTACGAAGTCGCCTTCCTGTACCAGGATGTGCTTGGACAAGCCGATCAGGTATTTGCGCTTCTGGCCATCCTTCGCTTCGACCATGACTTCGCGGTTACCCCGCTTGATCTTGCCGAAGGAGACGACGCCGTCGATCTCGGAAACCACAGCCGGGTTGGAGGGGTTACGCGCTTCGAAAAGCTCGGTAACCCGCGGCAGGCCGCCCGTAATGTCGGCGATCTTACCCAGTTTACGCGGTATCTTGGCGATCTTTTGTCCCGCCCGGATGGCCTCGCCGTCTTCGATCGACAGGTAGGAACCTACGGGCAGGTTATAAATGCGAAGTTCCTCTCCGTCAGCATCGATGATCTTGATGGTCGGGATCTTGCGCTTATTCTTGGACTCGATGATCACCTTTTCGGCGTAGCCGGTCTGGTCATCGCGCTCCACCCGGTATGTAACCCCCTCTTCGACGGAATCGTACTTGACGATCCCTCCGAATTCGGAGATGATAACCGCGTTGAAGGGGTCCCATTCGCAGATGATGTCCCCACGCTGAACCTCCTGGCCCTCCTTGACGTGCAGGGTGGAGCCGTAAGGAATGTGGTGAGACACGAACTGCTTTCCGGTTTTGCTGTCCACGATACGGACTTCACCGGTACGGGAAAGCACCACATCGGCTTCGTTGCCACCATCATCGATGAACTCGGTCGTACGAACACTGTCGAATTCGATCTTACCGACGAACTTCGATACGATCTCCGATTCAGACTTGGAGATCGACGCAATACCCCCTACGTGGAAGGTACGCAGCGTCAGCTGGGTACCGGGTTCGCCGATCGACTGAGCGGCGATGATACCCACTGCGTCTCCTTTCTCGGTGCGACGGCCGGTGGCCAGGTTCTTACCATAACACATGGCGCAAACCCCGCGCTTGGTCTCACAGGTGAGTACCGAACGGATGGTCACCGTTTCGACGCCTTCTTCTTCGATGTACTCCGCGGTCCTCGAGTCGATGTAATCCCCGGCCTTGAGGATGATCTCATCGGTTACCGGGTGGTAAATGTGATGCAGTGTATACCGGCCTTCGATACGGGAAGCCAGGTTCTCGATCACTTTTTCGTTATCTTTCAGCGCTTCGGTTTCGATACCCCGGAGCGTTTCACAATCTTCTTCGTGGATCACCACGTCCTGAGCCACATCCACCAGACGGCGGGTGAGGTAACCGGCATCAGCCGTTTTCAAAGCGGTATCCGCCAAACCTTTACGGGCGCCGTGGGTCGAGATGAAGTACTCGAGTACCGACAGGCCGTCGACGAAGTTGGAGAGGATGGGGTTTTCGATAACCGCTCCTCCGGTATCGCCGGACTTCCGCGGTTTAGCCATCAGCCCCCTCAATCCGCACAGCTGCTTGATCTGCTGCTTGGAACCCCGGGCTCCGGAGTCCAGCATCATGTATACCGAGTTGAAACCCTGCTTGTGGGTGGCCAACTCCTTCATCAACACGTCGGTGATGCGGTTGTCGGCATAGGTCCACTTGTCGATGATCTGGTTGTATCGCTCGTTGTTGGTGATGAGGCCCATGTTGTAGTTGTCCCATACCTCATCCACTTCCTCCTGCGCCATTTCCAGGGTGCGTTGCTTAACCGTCGGGGTGATCAGGTCACCGAGGTTAAAGGACAGGCCGCCTTTGAACGACCACAGGAAGCCCATTTCCTTGATGTTGTCCAGGAAATCGGCGGTAACGGCGAAGTCCGTCCGTTCGATCACATCACTGATCACCTTTTTCAGGTTCTTCTTGGTCAGCAATACGTTGATGAACGGAACGCTATCGGGTACGACCTGGTTGAAGATCACCCGGCCGACCGTCGTTTCAATGCGCTTGATCGACAAATCACCGTCGTCGCTATCCGATTTGGTGCGGACCGTAATGGGTGCGTGCAGGTCAACGATACCTTCGTTGTAGGCAATGATCACTTCTTCCGGAGAATAGAAGCGCATGCCATCGCCTTTCACCTTGATCTCCTCGGTCGATTTGCGAGCCTTGGTGATATAGTACAGTCCGAGTACCATGTCCTGTGAAGGCAGGGTAACAGGCGAACCGTCCTGCGGGTTGAGCATGTTGTGCGAAGAGAGCATGAGCACCTGAGCTTCCAGGATCGAAGCCTGGCTCAGCGGTACGTGCACAGCCATCTGGTCGCCGTCGAAGTCGGCGTTGAAGGCGCCGCAAACGAGGGGGTGCAGCTGGATGGCTTTCCCTTCGATGAGGCGCGGCTGGAATGCCTGGATCGACAGACGGTGCAGCGTCGGAGCCCGGTTGAGGAGCACGGGGTGTCCCTTCAGGATATTTTCCAGGATCTCCCAGATCACCGGATCCTTGCGGTCGACCAGTTTTTTGGCCGATTTGACCGTCTTCACGATACCGCGCTCGATCAGTTTTCGGATGATGAAGGGCTTGAACAATTCGGCTGCCATACCCTTGGGAATACCGCACTCGTGCAATTTGAGGGTCGGCCCCACCACGATTACCGAACGACCGCTGTAGTCGACACGCTTACCGAGGAGGTTTTGACGGAAACGGCCTTGTTTCCCTTTGAGAATATCACTGAGCGACTTCAGCGCCCGTCCGCCTTCGGCTTTCACGGCATTCGATTTCCGCGAGTTGTCGAAGAGGGAGTCGACGGCTTCCTGAAGCATCCGCTTTTCGTTGCGCAGGATCACCTCCGGAGCTTTGATCTCCAAAAGGCGCTTGAGGCGGTTGTTGCGGATGATCACCCGGCGGTACAGGTCGTTAAGGTCGGAGCTGGCGAACCGGCCACCATCGAGGGGCACCAGGGGACGCAGTTCCGGCGGAACGACCGGCAGGTATTGAATAACCGTCCATTCGGGGCGGTTTTCGATGCGGGTCAGGCCATCGCGGAAGGCTTCTACGACGCGCAGGCGCTTGAGCGCTTCCGATTTGCGCTGCTGGCTGGTTTCGTTGGCAGCCATGTGGCGCAGGTCATAGGAAAGCTGGTC
Organism: Lewinellaceae bacterium; assembly: GCA_020636275.1. Taxonomy (GTDB): domain Bacteria; phylum Bacteroidota; class Bacteroidia; order Chitinophagales; family Saprospiraceae; genus JADJTT01. Next base: position 199,107 of record JACJYD010000006.1, read on the forward strand.
CAGGTCCAGGCGCATCAACAGGTCGCGGATGGCTTCAGCACCCATACGGGCGATGAACTTATTGGGATCTTCATCCGACAGCATCTGGTTTTCCTGCGGCAGGGACTCCAGGATATCGAGATATTCCTCTTCGGTGAGGAGATCCATGGTCGACAGGCCATCCTGTTCCTTGATACCCGGCTGAACGACGACATAGCGTTCGTAGTAAACGATGCTTTCCAGTTTCTTGGAAGAAAGGCCAAGCAGGTAACCGATCTTGTTGGGCAACGATTTGAAGAACCAGATATGCACGACCGGAACCACGAGCTTGATATGGCCCATGCGTTCGCGGCGCACTTTTTTCTCGGTCACTTCCACCCCGCAGCGGTCGCACACAATGCCTTTGTAGCGAATGCGCTTGTATTTTCCGCAATAACATTCGTAATCCTTCACCGGACCAAAAATGCGCTCGCAGAACAAACCGTCGCGTTCGGGTTTGTAGGAACGATGGTTGATCGTTTTCCGGCTTCGAAGTACCTCTCCGAAGACCCATCGGAATATCGTCGGGCGAAGAGACTGATGGTGGTATCAAACGTCTGCCTTTTGAATTTGATTTTTTCTTCTTAAAAGGCATACGTGAAGGATATTTACACCACGCCCCAGCCGGGGCGCGGTGAAGATATTAATTTTTTTAATCAAAGGCAGATATCGAGCGCCAGGCCCGCAACTCGTGTACCAACACGTTGAACGATTCAGGAATGTTGGGCTCAGGAAGTACATCGCCTTTCACGATGGCGCCGTGACCTTGGCCCGTCCGACGATGTCGCCGGTTGATCGTCAACAATTCCTGAAAGATATTGGCGGGCGCCAAAACTTCAACCCACACTTCCATCTCGCCGAAGCGCTGACCGCCGAACTGCGCCTTACCGCCCAGCGGCTGCTGGGTGATGAGGGAGTACGGACCGATCGAACGGGCGTGCATCTTGTCGTCGACCATGTGCGACAACTTGAGCATGTAGATCACCCCGACCGTGGCCTGCTGGTGGAAGCGGTCGCCCGTTTCACCGTCCGACAGGTAGGTCTGCCCCAGGGTCGCGGCCAGCCCTTTCGATATGTTCTTCGATCTCTTCGGCCTTGGCCCCGTCGAAGATGGGCGTGAGAACTTCCTGCGTTGAGTTTTCACCGGCCCATCCGAGTACGGTTTCGAAGATCTGGCCGAGGTTCATCCTCGAAGGTACGCCCAGCGGGTTCAGTACGATGTCCACCGGCGTGCCGTCTTCCAGGAACGGCATATCTTCGGAACGAACGATCCGGGAAACGATCCCCTTGTTGCCGTGGCGGCCGGCCAGCTTATCGCCTACGCGCAGCTTCCGTTTTTTGGCCATGTAAACCTTGGCCAGTTTCAGCACGCCTGCAGGCAGCTCGTCACCGATGCTGATGTTGAATTTCTCGCGCTTGTAACGGCCGACTTCCTCGTTGACCTTGATGCTGAAGTTGGCACGGCATGCGGGCCACCAGTTCGTTGGCTTTCTCGTCTTCGGTCCAGTTGCTGTAGTCGATATTGGTGTAATCCAGATCGCGCAGCAGGTTCTTGTCGAATTTGGTGCCTTTCGGAACCAATACTTCGTTGTAGATACTGCGAACGCCCTGCGAAGTCTTGTTCTTGACCAGAACGATCAGCTTATCGACCAATACGGTCTTCAGTTCGTTCAGTGCAATGGCATGCTGCTCATCCAGGTGGGTGAGCATATCCTTTTCCGTCGCTTTTTGCACCTTGTCTTTGGCGCGGGCGAACAACTGCTTGTCGATCACAACGCCGGTCGTGGAGGGGGGCGCTTTCAGGGAAGCGTCCTTCACGTCGCCGGCCTTGTCGCCGAAGATGGCGCGCAGCAGTTTTTCTTCCGGTGTCGGGTCGGATTCGCCTTTGGGCGTGATCTTGCCGATCAGGATATCGCCTTCGCGCACCCAGGCGCCGACCCGGATGATCCCGTTTTCGTCGAGGTCCTTGGTGGCTTCCTCGCTGACGTTGGGGATATCGTTGGTCAGTTCTTCCTCACCCAGTTTGGTGTCGCGCACATCCAGTTCGAAGTGTTCGATGTGGAGCGAAGTGAAGATGTCTTCCTGTACGACCCGCTCCGAAATCACGATGGCATCCTCGAAGTTGTAACCTTTCCAGGGCATGAAAGCCACCTTCAGGTTTTGGCCCAGCGCGAGTTCACCCTTGTCGGTAGCGTAACCGTCGCAAAGGATCTGCCCCTTGGATACCCGGTCGTTGCGGCGAACGATCGGCTTGAGGTTGATGCAGGTCCCCTGGTTGGTCCGCAGGAATTTGGTCAGGGTGTACGTTTTGCGGTTATCTTCGAAGGAGATCAGCTGATCTTCTTCCGTGCGGTCATATCGGATGACGATCTCATTGGCGTCCACGTATTCAACAACGCCGTCGCCTTCCGCATTGATCAGCATGCGGGAGTCCCGGGCAACCTTGCCTTCCAGACCGGTACCGACAACGGGTGCGCTCGGGCGCAACAGCGGTACGGCCTGACGCTGCATGTTCGAACCCATCAGGGCCCGGTTGGCGTCATCGTTTTCCAGGAACGGGATCATGGAAGCCGATACGCCCACGATCTGGTTGGGCGCCACGTCCATGTATTCGATCTCTTCCGGGGTAAGCACCGGGAAATCGCCGTGCTCGCGGCACTTGATCCTGTCCGACTGGAAATGGCCTGCCTCGTCGATCGGCGCGTTGGCCTGTGCGATCTTCAGGTCGTCTTCCCCTTCGGCGGAAAGGTACTGCGCGTTGCCTTCCACGGTAACGCGACCTTCCACCACCTGGCGGTAAGGCGTTTCCAGGAAGCCCATTTTGTTGATCTTGGCGTGTACGCAGAGCGTAGAGATCAGACCGATGTTGGGGCCTTCAGGCGTTTCGATCGTACACAGACGCCCGTAGTGGGAGTAGTGTACGTCGCGCACCTCGAAGCCGGCCCTTTCCCTGGACAAACCGCCGGGGCCCAGCGCGGAGATCCGGCGCTTGTGGGTGATTTCCGACAGCGGGTTGGTCTGGTCGAGGAACTGGCTCAGCTGGCTGGTACCGAAGAAGGAGTTGATCACCGACGACAAGGTACGGGCGTTGATCAGGTCGATCGGGGTAAAGACCTCGTTGTCCCTGACGTTCATCCGTTCCCTGATGGTGCGGGCCATCCTGGCCAGACCTACGCCGAATTGGGCGTAGAGCTGTTCGCCGACCGTTCTGACACGGCGGTTGCTCAGGTGGTCGATATCGTCGATCTCGGCTTCCTGGTTCATCAGGCGCACCAGGTATTCAACGATGGCGATGATGTCTTCCTTGGTCAACACGAGGGTTTCGTCGGAAGTTTCAAGGTCCAGCTTGCGGTTGATCTTATAGCGACCGACATCGCCCAGGTTGTAGCGCTTATCGGAAAAGAACAGCTTGTCGATGATCCCGCGGGCCGTTTCTTCATCGGGGGGATCTGCACCGCGCAATTGGCGGTAGATATGCGTCACGGCTTCCAGTTCGGAGCTGGAAGGATCCTTTTGCAGGGTATTATAGATAATGGAATAGTCGAGCTCGATGTCCTCGCGCTGGAGGATGACGGTATCCATCTCGGCATCCAGGATGTACTCGATGTTTTCCTCGTCGAGGATCACATCGCGCTCCAGGATGATTTCGTTCCGTTCGATGGTAACCACCTCGCCGGTATCCTCATCAACGAAGTCCTCGGTCCAGGTACGGAGCACCCGGGCGGCGAGTTTCCTGCCGATGGAGTTTTCCAGCGATTCGCGGGTTGCGGATACCTCATCAGCCAGACCGAAGATATCCAGGATGGATTTATCCGTATCGTAGCCGATAGCCCGCAGCAGGGTTGTTACCGGGAATTTTTTCTTGCGATCGATGTACGCATACATCACGGTATTGATATCCGTCGCGAATTCCATCCACGCCCCTTTGAACGGGATCACCCTGGCCGAGTAGATCTTGGTGCCGTTGGGGTGGAAGGTCTGCCCGAAGAATACGCCCGGCGAACGGTGCAGCTGGGAAACGATCACCCGTTCTGCGCCGTTGATGATGAACGTACCTTTCGGGGTCATGTACGGAATGTTCCCCAGAAATACATCCTGAACAATGGTCTGGAAATCGATATGCTCTTCATCGTTGCAGGAAAGCTTCAACTTGGCTTTCAGCGGCACGCTGTAAGTCAGTCCGCGCTGCATGCATTCGTCGATGGAATAGCGGGGCGGATCGATGAAGTAATCGAGAAATTCCAGTACGAAAATGTTTCTGGCATCAACAATGGGAAAGTTCTCCTGAAACACCTTGTACAAACCTTCGTTGATACGGTTCTCAGGAGTCGTTTCCAGTTGAAAGAATTCCTGGAATGACTTCAATTGGATTTCTAGCAGGTCAGGATACTCTGAGGAGAGTTTGATTTTGCCGAAGTTAATTCGCTTAGCTTCGGCGAGTGGTGCAACGCCATTTGATGCCATGAGCAATAGCTTAAGATTAAATGGTTTCTCAGACAAGCTTTCTTGTCTGACCAGAAAGGGGGAAGTGCGGCATAGCCAATGGTAACAACCGCAAAAGAAAAAAGTTTGACAACAGCCTGGATTTTATACGACAATAGGCCTAGCGAGATGGAATCATCTCGCTAAGCCATTTGCCGTATGGAAGCCAGGTCAGTGCCGGAACAGGGTAATCGCAGGATTACTTCAGTTCGACGGTAGCCCCTGCAGCTTCCAGAGCTGCTTTCATCTTTTCGGCTTCGTCTTTCGACGCACCTTCTTTGATGACGCTCGGTGCGCCGTCGACGAGGTCTTTAGCTTCTTTCAGTCCCAGTCCCAACATATTCTTCACTTCCTTCACTACGTTCAGCTTTTGACCGCCACCCGTGATCAGGACTACGTTGAATTCCGTCTGCTCAGCTGCAGCACCTGCGTCGCCAGCACCACCAGCTGCCGGTCCTGCAGCGACTGCAACTGCGGCTGCTGCCGGTTCAATGCCATATTCATCTTTCAGAATGGTGGCGAGTTCGCTAACTTCCTTTACGGTCAAGTTAACCAACTGTTCTGCGAATGCTTTCAAATCTGCCATTGTCGATTTGTTTTTTTAATGAGTTACGCTAATATAATAGAGCGCAAAAAGCTTGGAAGCCTTGGTTGATTTAGCCTCTTTCTTCCAGTGCCTTGAGCAAGCCCATAATGGTCTGGCCTCCGGACTGGAGCGAGGAGATAACATTGCGTGCCGGAGACTGGAGCAGCCCGATGATCTCGCCGACGAGTTCTTCCTTCGACTTGAGTTTGCTGAGCTCCTCGATCTTATCATCTCCGATGAAGATCGCTGAATCGATATAAGCAGCCTTGATAAAGGGCTTATCCTTATCCTTGCGAAAATCCTTGATTACCCGCGCCGGGGAGTTGGCTACTTCGGTAAACATCAGCGCCGTAGGGCCCGCCAGGGTATCCATCAACGGTGCGTAGTTCTTGTCCTGAGGAGCTGACTCCAGCGCTTTTTTTACCAGGGTATTTTTTACTACGCGCATCTCGATACCCTTCTCGAAGAGCAGGCCGCGCAGTTTGTTGACGGATTCAACCGTCAGGGTGGAGGAGTCGGTGATGTAGAAAAAGGGAGAATTCTCAAACTTTTCCTTCAACTCCTCTATGATTGCCGATTTTTCTTCTCTTGTCATGGCGTTCACATTGAATTAAGCCCGGATGATCGAGCGAATGTTAACGAATAGTTTTTGAATCCACCTTAATCCCCTGGCTCATCGTGCTCGCAATCGTGATCGATCGCATGTAAATCCCTTTGGCGGAAGAAGGTTTCATCTTTACCAGCGTGGAAAGCAATTCGTTGGCGTTATCTGTCAATTTATCCGGACTGAAGGAAACACGTCCAATCGAAGAGTGAATAATCCCGTATTTGTCGACGCGGAAGGAGATCTTACCGCCCTTCACATCCCGCACAGCACCGCCTACATCCATGGTAACCGTACCCGTTTTGGGGTTGGGCATCAACCCGCGCGGACCGAGGATCCGGCCGATCTTACCAACCTGGCCCATGGTTTGAGGTGTAGCGATACACACATCGAAATCCGTCCAGCCTTCCTGGATCTTTTTCACGTACTCGTCGAGGCCGACAAAATCGGCGCCGGCGTCTTTTGCCTCCTGTTCTTTGTCGGGCGTGCACAATACCAGAACCCGCTTGGATTTACCCGTACCGTGGGGAAGCGTGACAGAACCCCGGAGCGCCTGGTCGGCTTTCCGTGGGTCAATACCGAGGCGGACGTGTACGTCTACCGAGGCATCGAATTTGGCCAGATTGACCTCTTTGACGAGCGCCATGGCCTCTTCCAGAGTGTAGAGCCGACTGGCTTCGACCTTTCCTTGAACGGCTTTTTGCCGTTTGGTTAATTTTGCCATTTTTTGATTGAATTAGTGAGGTGAATAACGTCCGTTCTGAACGGACTCCCTTCGGGCCGCCCGCCCCGTTGGGCGGCAGGCCATATCAGCTGACAAGTTCTTGCTATTTCTCCCAGGGTGGCGTACCTGTTATGGTAATCCCCATGGAACGAGCCGTACCGGCGACCATTTTCATAGCCGACTCGATCGTAAAGCAGTTGAGATCGGGCATTTTCACTTCCGCGATCTGCTTCACCTGGTCCCAGTTCACTTTACCGACCTTTTGGCGGTTGGGTTCGGCTGCCCCTTTTTTGATCTTGGCTGCTTCGAGCAACTGAATAGCTGCCGGAGGCGTTTTGACGACAAAGTCGAACGACTTGTCCTTGTAAACCGAGATCACTACCGGAAGGACCTTCCCCATTTTATCCTGGGTAACGGCGTTGAAGCGCTTGCAGAAGTCCATGATGTTCACCCCTTTGGAACCGAGTGCCGGACCGATAGGAGGCGAAGGGTTGGCTTGCCCGCCTTTCACTTGAAGCTTGATAAAAACTTCGATTTCCTTTGCCATGTCTACTTCAATTTTACCTGTTACGTTTGGCCAGATCCGGAAGGACACCTGCGACCTGCGGCCGCAGGTGTCCTTCAAAAAGAATGCTGGTCAGAAAACTTACACTCCCGGTTCAGGGGAAGCTTCCGGATTTTTCGGAACAAGAACCGGATAGGTCTTTTATGAGCGCGGACTACTGCTGTTTTTCAACCTGCATGAAGTTGAGTTCCACTTCCGTACCGCGTCCGAATATTTTTACGATCACTTTCAGTTTCTTGCGTTCTTCGTTCACCTCCTGGATATCGCCCACAAACTCGCTGAACGGCCCGTCGATGATCTTGACGGTCTCACCTACGATAAAGGGCTCCAGCATGGTTTCGCCATGGTCTTGCGACTCGTCCACCTTGCCGAGTAGGCGGTTGGCTTCTGCCTGCTGCATGGGGATCGGGCTGTTTTTGCCCAGAAAATGGATCACATTGGGGATGTTGGCAATGATTTGAACGATCTCGGCAGTAAATCGGACCGGATCGGCTTCGATCAGGATGTATCCCGGAAGGATGTTGCGCTCCGAGATCACTTTCTTACCACCCCGGATCTTGTATACCTTTTCGGTCGGCACCAGCACCTGGGCAATAATTTCCTTCCAGCCGGACCGATCCACTTCGAAATCGATCCGCTCTTTGATCTTGCGTTCCTTGCCGCTGATCACACGCAGTGAATACCATTTCTTTTCGTCCGCCATTCCCCTCTGGTTATTGCGATTAAGCGTTGAGCTTGTAAATGAAACTCAGCAAGCTGTTGGAAACCGAATCCATCAGAAAGATGACCAGCGCCAGAATGAACGAAGCGATGATCACTACGATGGTACTTCCCTGAAGCGAACTCCAGGTGGGCCAGGTCACCTTATTGAGCAACTCGTTGTAGCTCTCCTTGATGTATAACTTAATGCTTTCCATTGAAATTGATCTTTTTATAAAGCTGAGGAATACCCACCGCTTTATAAATATTTTTATTCTGCGCGGGCAGAAGGACTCGAACCCTCAGCCTACGGTTTTGGAGACCGTCGCTCTACCACTTGAGCTATGCCCGCAAGAAACAAATCGGAAATCGGCCAAACCCCACAGGGGAATGTCCGATTTCCGATGGCTTATTTTGATAGTAATTACGGTGGCCTTTTAAGCCACCGTAATTATAAACAGTGT
>JACJYD010000007.1 GCA_020636275.1 Lewinellaceae bacterium
ACCGGCCGCAGTGTTTATAAACAAATCTCGCCGCCGGAGGCGGCGAGATTTGTTTGATTAATATTATCCATTACTTACTGACCTCTTTCAGTAAAAAAGAAAATCCATGCTTCGGTTTAGTATTTCCCTTCTTGCAGCGCTTTCCATGCTGTCTTCCTGTAAGCAGGCATCCACAGAACCTGCTACAGACGAAACGCCTTTCGTATGGAGTCCGGAATATTTTTCGGATAAAAAGATCGTTCGGTACCAGGTCCCCGGGTTTGATCACCTGAATCTGGACCAGAAAAAACTGGTGTACTACCTTACGCAGGCCGGGCTCTCGGGGCGCGATATCATGTGGGACATGAACTATCGCTACAACCTGACCATCCGGCACGCCCTGGACAATATCGTCCGCAATTACAAAGGAGACCGGGAGTCGGAAGACTGGAAAAAATTTATGATCTATGTGAAAAACGTGTGGTTCTCGAACGGGATCCACCATCACTATTCTTCCGATAAATTCATTCCGGAATTTTCGCGGGAATATTTCAACAGTTTGTGCGAAGCTACGAATACGGTTTTGATGGAAGAGGTGATGAATGTGTTGTTCGATCCCGCTATTGATGCCAAGCGGATCAACCTCGAACCCAACTCCGACCTCGTGCTCGGTTCGGCGGTCAATTTTTACGATCCCGATATCACGGAGGCGGAAGTAGATGCCTATTATGCCTCCATTATCGATAAAAACGACCCGACCCCCGTTTCCTATGGCCTCAACTCCAAACTGGTACGAGGCCCCGATGGGAAATTGATGGAAAAGGTATGGAAAGTCGGCGGCATGTACGGCCCTGCGATCAGTGAGATCGTCAAGTGGCTGGAAAAAGCAGCTGAGGTAGCCGAAAATGAACCCCAGCGCTACGCATTGAAATTGCTGATCGAATACTACAAGACCGGCGACCTGAAGAAATGGGATGAATACAACATCGCCTGGTCGCAGGCTACGGCGGGCGATATCGATTACATCAACGGGTTTGTGGAGGTATACCATGATCCGAAAGGCTTTAAGGGATCATACGAAACGATCGTAGAGATCAATGATTTCGAAGCCTCCGAACGCATGGCGGTAGTTGCGGCGAACGCTCAGTGGTTTGAGGATCATTCCCCCATCATGGAGGCTCATAAAAAAGACACGGTGGTGGGCGTAACGTATAAGGTGGTAAACGTTGCCGGTGAAGCAGGGGATGCATCTCCCTCCACACCGCTGGGTGTCAACCTGCCCAACTCCGACTGGATCCGCTCCGAGTACGGTTCCAAATCGGTCAGCCTGGGCAATATCATCGAAGCCTACGACCAGGCTGAAGGCCCCGGTCTGCTGGCGGAGTTTTCCAACGACCAGGAGGAGATCGACCGGGCTAAGAAATATGGCAAGTTGGCCGCCAAACTGCACACTGCGCTGCATGAAGTGATCGGGCATGCGTCCGGCAAGCTGGAGGACGGGGTCGGCACACCCGCTGAAACCCTGAAGGGTTACCGTTCATCGCTCGAAGAAGCCAGGGCCGACCTGGTTTCCCTGTATTTTTTGATGGATGAAAAACTGGTCGACCTGGGGCTGATGCCTTCACTGGAGGTTGGGAAGGCTGCCTATGATCAATACCTGAAAAATGGATTGATGCTGCAATTGCGCCGTATCGAACCCGGCAAAAACATCGAACAAGCCCATATGCGCAACCGGCAGATGGTCGCCGCCTGGGTCCTGGATAAGGGGAAAGCGGATAATGTGGTCACCATGGAAAAGCGGGACGGGAAGACCTATATCGAGATCAACGATTACGAGAAACTGCGCGAGCTGTTCGGGCAGCTGCTGCGCGAGACCCAGCGGATCAAATCCCAGGGCGATTACGAGGCTTGCCGCGACCTCTTCGAAACCTACGGCGTGAAGGTCGATCCGGCAATCCATGCGGAAGTCCTGGCCCGGACCGTCAAACTGAACGATCCGCCCTACGCCGGTTTTATTAACCCACGTCTGATCCCCATCATAGACGCGGAAGGTGCGATCACCGATATCAAGGTGGAGTATCCGGATGATTTTACGGAGCAAATGTTGGAGTACGGGGAGCAATACGGTTTTTTGCCGGACAAAAACCAGTAGGGGCGTTACATCTAACGCCCAAAATATTGAAAATGGACAAGAAGCAGCAATTTAAAAAACTCGACCTGGAACTGGCCTCCTACCGGAAGGCGCTGAGCCAGGCGGTAGATACCATTCTGGAGCAGGGGATCTCCAAATATCCGATCATGGTGGTGCATCAATTCGAATTGGAGTTGGGTATTCCGATCATCCGCAGGGAGGAGGTCGTGGGAAACTGGTCGGTCAATGCATCGACCCTGGAGGAGTTTGTGGCAAAGCGGATCATCGCCGAAAACATGGTGGATCATTTCCGGGCGGTGTATAAGGACCCGGAGGAGGAGTTGTGCCTGTTTGTATTGGGTGAGTTGGGGGCAATGTTCATCTTCTTTCCACGGGAAGAATCGATGGATATTTCGGGGTTTGATTTTCCGATCAATGAAAACTAATAGCATGAAAGGGATCATCCTTGCAGGAGGGCTCGGCACGCGTTTATACCCGCTGACGCTGGCGGTGAGCAAGCAGTTGATGCCCGTCTACGATAAACCCATGGTCTACTATCCCTTGTCTACCCTGCTATCGGCGGGCATCCGGGAGATCATGATCATTTCAACGCCGGCCGACTTGCCCCATTTTCAAAAGTTATTGCAGGACGGCAGCGAATTGGGGTGCCATTTTGAGTACATGGAACAACCCCGGCCGGAGGGCCTGGCCCAGGCCTTCATTCTGGGCGCCGATTTTATCGGAGACGATGCGGTGGCACTGATCCTGGGCGACAATATTTTTTATGGACATGGGCTGGAGGAATTGCTCCAATCCAGCAACGACCCCGACGGCGGCATTGTTTTTGCCTACCGGGTCGCCGATCCGGAGCGCTACGGGGTGGTGGAGTTCGACGAACATTTCAATGCCCTGTCGATCGAGGAGAAGCCGAAGCACCCGAAGTCGAATTACGCGGTGCCCGGATTGTATTTCTATGATAACCAGGTGGTGGAGATCGCCCGCAATTTGAAACCCAGTCCGCGCGGCGAGTTGGAGATCACGGATGTAAACAAACGCTATCTGGAGAAGGGCAAGTTAAGGGTGGGGGTATTGAGTCGCGGAGTAGCCTGGCTCGACACCGGTACGCACGAATCGCTAATGCAGGCCGGGCAGTTCATACAGGTCATCGAAGAGCGGCAAGGGTTGAAGATCGGCTGTATTGAGGAAGTAGCCTGGCAGATGGGGTTTATCGACGATATGCAATTGGAACGGCTCGGGAATAAATATTTGAAGAGCGGATATGGCGAATACCTGCTCGCCTTGATGAAATAAAAAAGGGGCGCCTTCAAGCGCCCCTTTTTTATTATTTGGAAGCTTGAATCTTATTCAGCAGCAAGGCTGCTTTCATCATAAAGTCGTCGTGGAACTGGGTGTATTCATTGTACACCATGAGGAGTCGCGCGGCGTCCCAGGCGGCGGTTTTGGGCCGCAGTTGTTTGGCGGCAATGGGGTGGAGCCAGTATTCCAGGTTGTTGGAACGCAGGTAGGAGCCTTCGATGCGGAAGTTGACGATCACCGACAGTTTATTGAGGGAGAAGAGGTAATCGGTTTCCTTGTTGAGGTCTTTCTGGAGGTCGACGATATTCATACGGTCCAGGCGTACGCCCGATTTTTCGCAGAGGAAGATATCGCGGCGGCCGTCGAAGGTGATGATATCGCGGATCTCGTATTTTTTGAGGTTGGTGAGCAGGAACTTCTTGACCCACTGGTGCACGGGCTTCAGTTTGCGGAACAGATAATCGAGCGGGTCTTTATCCAGTTTGAATTCTTCCTGGAAGGGTTTGGTGCGCCCGGTTTTCATGTTGATCACTTCCTTGGCCCTGGAGATGGTATGCCCCAGTTCATTCACCTTGGAGAAGACGCTGACATAATCGACATCAAGCCCGTTTTTCCAGGTTTCTACAAATACCTTGTTTCCGCGAGGATCGAATACGAGCAAGGAGATTTCAGCAATGGCAAAGAAATTGGGGAAGCCCCCGTATATGTTGCCATATTTCAGTTCGAGGATTGCAAAGTTGTTGGAGTTCACTTTTAGTCTTCGGGTTAGTTCGTGGAATAAATCGCGTTTTCTTTTCCCTTTTAAGTCCGGAAAGTTATGAATTTTAAGCGTATCAGGCGATTTTTTTGCGCCGGATCTCCATAAAATTTAGTTTTCAGGCCAATCGAGGAAGAGAAAACGGCCGTTTTCATAAATTTTTTCCCCATCGGCGAAGATCATACCGCCATTCATCATATCGGCGATCATGTCCCAGTGCACGGAGGATTTGTTTTGTCCGCCGGTTTGCAGGTAGGATTGGCCGATAGCCATGTGTATGGTGCCTCCGATCTTTTCGTCGAAGAGGATGTTTTTGGAAAATTGTTTAATGCCGTAGTTGGTCCCGATGGCTGCTTCCCCGAAGCGCCGGGCGCCGGGGAGTTGGAAGATCTGGTCGAGGAAGGATTTGCCGCGCAGGGCTTCCCATTTCTCGACATAGCCGTCTTTGACCCAAAGGGTAACCCCTTCCACTTCATGGCCCATATACACGGCCGGGAAGGAGAAATGGACGGTTCCGTTTACGGAATCCTCCAGAGGGGAGGTGTAAACTTCGCCGGAAGGCATATTGGTCTGGCCGTCGGAATTCATCCAGATGCGGCCATTGGTTTTGAATTGGATGTCGATCCCGTCGCCCAAATAGCGCACTTCGCTGCGGGCATTGAGCAGGTCGACGATCTGTTGCTGGGCTTTACGCACGTCGAGCCAACTTTGCACGGGGTCGGGATCATAGAGTTTGCAGGCGTTGAAGACGAACTGTTCGTATTCTTCGAGCGACATGTTGGCCTCCTGGGCGGCGGCCTGGGTGGGGAACTGGCAGAGGTTGCGCTTCAAATCGCGGGTAGCCGTGCGTTGAAAGTAGGTATTGCGGATCGGCCCCATCGCTTCCTGGTGGATCTTCACCTTGTCGGGATCGGCGTTCTGGTCTTCCCGCAGGTTGAACGGCGCCCGGATATAAAGGTAGGCGTCGAACTCTTCCATCGCTTGTTTGTAGAAGGGCGGCAAGGTTTTCAGTTGCTTTTCACCGGCTTCCTTCATGAAGATCCGGCCCTGATCGGCGAAACTGAATTCGGTTTCTACATGGGCGCCGGCGCGAATGGCCAGCCGGAACACTTCCCGGACGAGCGGCTCGGCCAGTGTCGTCGTGTTGATATAGAGCCAGTCGCCCTCCTGGATCTCCAGGCAGTAGTGAACGAGCAAGTTGGCGTATTTGGTCAGGATGGATTCCATAGTTACCATTGTTTCACTTCATGCGGATAGCGTATAAGATACTGTTCCCTGACCATTTTAAGAAGTTTTTCGCGCAATTCCTCCAGGTTTTCGCGTGAGATGGCGGAGATGAATACATTTTCGTAGCCAAATTCGCGTAGAAGTTTCTCCTTGAGGTTGGTCTGGATCTCCTGTTTTCCTTCTGCATCGAGCAGTTTATCGAAGTAGAGCTCGCGGTAGCGGTCCATTTTATTGAAGACCAGGAGGGTGGGCTTATTGCGGGCATCCAGGCTTTGGAGCGTTTCCTCTACAGTGCGGATCTGATCTTCGAAATAGGGGTGGGAAATATCGACCACATGGAGGAGGATATCGCTTTCCCGGACTTCATCGAGCGTAGATTTGAAGCTTTCGATCAGGTGGTGGGGCAGTTTCCGGATAAACCCGACGGTATCCGACACCAGGAAGGGCGTATTTTCCCAGGCGACTTTTCGCACGGTGGTGTCGAGGGTTGCGAAGAGCTTGTCTTCGGCAAAGACCTCGGATTTGGCCAGCAGGTTCATGAGGGTGGACTTGCCGACGTTGGTATAGCCGACCAGAGCCACGCGGATGAGCGAAGCCCTTTGTTTGCGCATGGTCATGTTCTGCTGGTCGATCTTTTCGAGTTTCTTTTTGAGTAGCGAAATCTTGTCGCGTATGATCCGGCGGTCGGTTTCGATCTCTTTCTCCCCGGGGCCCCGCATCCCGATACCACCTCGCTGGCGTTCCAGGTGGGTCCAAAGGCCGCGCAGGCGGGGCAGGAGGTATTGCATCTGGGCCAGTTCGACCTGGGTTTTTGCCTGGGCGGTTTGAGCCCTGGAAGCAAAGATGTCGAGGATAAGGCTGCTTCGGTCGACGATCTTGACCTTGAGCTCTTTTTCCAGGATGTTGAGCTGTTTGCCGGAAAGATCGTCGTCGAAGATCACGAGGTTGACGTCCTCATGCCGCTCGATATACTGGCGGATCAGTTCGACCTTCCCACTGCCTATAAAGGACCTGGGATCGGGATGAGGCAGTTTTTGGACAAAGCGTTCGAGCGTTTCGGCGCCTGCTGTCAGGGCGAGGAATTCCAGCTCGTCAAGGTATTCATTGACTTGTTCTTCTGTTTGTTCAGGGGTAATGACACCCACCAGCACAGCGTATTCGGTCGTTTTTTTCAGACCGTTTTGCCGCTTTTCTCCTACTTTCCAATCGTTCCCCATATTCCTCCGAGTTTAGAGGTATCCACTGCCGAACGTGGCGGTGGGCTACTTCCTTATTTTGTTTTAGTCGGCGGGTTTGTTCCCGCCTGATCTTAAATGTCAAAAATGACCTTCCGGTTCCGCAAAGGTGATAATTTTTACCGGGCGGTCAGCCATTCGAGCGGGTCCATGCGGTTTTTTTCTTTCCAGACCTCGAAATGGACTTCGGCGGCATTGGTTTTCGGATCGGTGCGCACCTTGCCGATCGTATCCTGGGCTTTGACCATTTGCCCGCGTTTGACCATCACTTCTTCCAGGTTGGAATAGACCGTATAGTAGGAGCCGTGGCGGATGATCGCCATATAACTGCTATATCCGGGTATGAACTGTACGCCCACCACTTCGCCCTGGAAGATGCATTTTACAGAGGCGTTGAGCTCGGTACGGATATCTATTCCGTTGTTGGTGAGATAGACTCCCGAGATGGAGGGATGCTCCTGCCTGCCGAAATAACCGGTGATCGTACCGTTCTGTACGGGCCAACTCAGCCGTCCTTTCAGGCTTTCGAAATTGGTGGAAGTAGCGGCGGCAGCTGTAGCGGCAGCGCTGTTTTCTTCGGCACGTTCTGCTTTCCGGGCCTTGGCCATTTCCTCCCGGATGACCTTTTCGATGGCGGCATTGAGCTCTTCATGCGCTTTTCGCTTCTTTTTCAGGTCGCTCATCAGCCGACTTTCGTCCGACTTGAGACTTTGGAGCAGTTTGTTCTTTTGGTCGAGTTCCGTTTCGAGCATGCCGGCTTGTCGCTGGGCGTTTTCCAGGAGGGATTGCTTTTCCGCCTTTTGCGTTTTCAATTGCAAAAATTGATCCTGGAGGGAGAGCTGGGTCTCCTGGATCAGGTGAGCCTGTTTTTCGCGATACCGGTCGTATTGCTTCAGGTATTGCCATCGGCGAAAGGCATCGTTGAGATTGCGGGCGGAAAAGAGGAAAAAAATCCGGCCGAAGGACAATTTTTGCCGGTAGGCCAGGCGGATCATTTGCCCGTATTCGCGGTATAGTTTGTCGACATCACTTTGCAGCGATTCGATGATGTGCTGGATTTGTATGAGACTTTCATCGGACAGCCGGACTTCCGCTTCCAGGGTTTGGATCAACTGCCGTCGTTTTTTGATCTGTTCCTGGAGGGTTCTGTACCGGAGGAGGGTCGTTTCTTTGGACTTGGTGGTTTCCGTCAATAGACGCTCTGCCCTTTGGATGTCCTGTATGAGTTTTTGGCGCTTTTCTTCCAACATTTGCCGTTCCTGGGAGAAAGACAAAAGGGGTAAAAACAGCAGGGCGGCAAAAAGGGCCTTTCGGTTAATTGATTTCACTATATCGGCTGGGGATCTCAAATTCTATGCTCTTGGGGGTGTTGATCTCAATTTTTGAAAATTCCAATTCAATTTGCATGGGGCCGGTTTCCGGACTGTCGACCCGCACCGTACGAAAATAAGAAAAATTTTGCTTTTTCTTCAGCGATTGGTACCCGGAGAGCTCCATACTGACGGCCCGGCGGGTCTTTTTTTCAGTGAAAGCGATCTTTTGCAGGGAAAAATCGCGTCCGTCGAGAAAATAGTCGGCGGTAAAGCGGTCGTCTTCACCACGAAGGGTATACTGATCGCCTTCGATACCTGCCTGGAGATCGGTAGTGAGAAAAACGGGATTGCCCAGCAGGATGGATTGCAGTACCTGGAAATTGGCAGGCACTTCCAGCATATTGGCCAGGGCGCTGAGCGGTTGCCTGGAGTATTGCCGGTTGATCCGGTCGATGACGAAGAAGGAATCCGGACGAACGAGTGCCCGGCCCGCTTCGAGGTTCAGTTTTTTCACATTGGCCCAGATGACGCTGTCGGTGCGCAGGCGGAGGTTGGCCGTGACGGCGATGGAAAAGTTTTCATCTGCGAAATCGACGCGGGCTTTTGCGCTGAACCAGTCCAGTTCCACTTGTTGTTGCACCAGTTTTTTCAGGAGGAATTTGGCGCTGCGCTCGGGCAGTTCGGCAGTACTCGTTGCGGTTGGGCGGAACAGGTTGCATCCGCTGACCACGAAGAGCAGGAGGATCAAGGAGAGGCCAAATGCGGGTTTATTCATAGAGCTTCCGGTCGGCAATTTTCTTTTGGAGACGGGGTGAGTGGAAGCCCTGGTCCAGCGCTTTCTGCCAGTATTCAACTGCCTGGTCGATGTCTTCCTGTTGGTAGAGCAGGTCGCCGAAGTGTTCCAGCGCGACGGCATCGGAATTTCCCCCATGGTTAAGGGCTTGCTGGAACCATGGAAGGGCTTCTTCGTAATTTTTTTGCTTGTAGAGCACCCAACCGTAGGTAGCCTCGATGCGGGCATTTCCGGGCAGTTGCTCGTTGGCTTGTTGGATCATGTCCAGGGCTTTGTCGAGCGCTTCTCCGCGGGTGGCCAGCGCAAAGCTGTATCCATCCAGGACCATCGGGTTGCCGGGGCTCAATTGGAGGGCTTTTTCAAAGGTCTGGTCGCATTTACCGGCATTGCCGGCCTGTTGGTAGGCCATGCCCAATTGGGTGAGGACCTGTATTTTCAGCGGAATATTTTTCCCGGTCATGAATTGGGCTTGTTCCAGGGAGGGAATGCCCTTGTCGTAGTTTTCCTGCCGGCAATACCCCAGGCCGTTGTAAAAGTAGACCATGGCTTGGTTGGGGTAGAGATCCATCGCTTTTTCGGTATAAAAGACGAGGGAGGTATAGTCGGCGGTTTCCAGGGAGATCCGGAAGAGTTGCTCCCAAACGGAATAGACCGTTTCGTCGAGTTCGACGGCCTGGCGATAGCGTTGGAGCGCTTTTTCCTTTTGTCCGGTGATGTAGAGGAGGTCGCCGTTGAGTGCGCAGACCTTTGCTTGTCCGGGGTGCACCCGGTCGAGAATAGCGGCTAGCCGGAGCAGTTCCCGGGCCATCGCCTGGTCGTTGGTAGCTGCGGCCTTTTCGGCATACGGGATGATCTCTTTGATCTTGTCGTCCAGATCGACCTGCGGATTTTGAAAGACGGGGTCCAGGGTGCTGAGGAAGGCCGATTCATCGGCGCCGGGGGCATCCATGGAAGAGAGGGCGAAAAAGGCCTTGGAATCGTTGGGGTCGATTTCGAGGATCTTATTGTAGGTTGCCTTGGCAGCCTGGGGCTTGTCCATTTGGCGGTAAAATCCGGCCAGGAGGTGCAGGTAGTCGGTATTGTCGGGATAGGCCTCGGTCAGCTTTAGCAACTCCTGTTCGGCCTTTTGGGCGTCGCCTATACCCAAATAGAGGGTGTGTTTACGGCGGCTCAGTTCCTCATTGATCCCGATGCGGCTTTCCAGATCATTGTAGACCTGGAGTGCCTTTTCCGTTTGGCCGTCCTGCACGAGGTAGTAGGCCCATTTGTAGTAATTGAATTCGTCGGAAGGCGCGGAGGAGACGAGTTCTTCGTAGATGAGAGCTGCCTCGTGGAAGAGGTTATTGCGTTGGTACACATCGGCCAGGAACCGCTTGTACCAGGGGTTGCCGGGGTCCAGGGTCGCTGCTTGTTTCGCATAGTTGAGCGCTTCCCGGTTGTTGTTTTGGTCGGCGTAGATGCGGGCCAATTCGTAAGCGGCGGCATCGTTCTGGCGGTCTTTTTTCAGCAGCTCGAGAAATAATTCGGTGGCTTTGTCCAGGTTGCCCAGCAACTTGAACTTGCTGGCTTCGATATAGAGCTCCTGTTCCTTGATCTTTTTTTCAGAAAAACGGCCGTCTTCCTGGGCTGTAGCCGGAGGGTGGTACAAGAGGAAACCGGCGAGAAAGACCAGAAAGCATTTTATGGAAAAATTCATATAGTATGCGTTGAGTAATCCCCGAGACTGATATTCGATGCAGCGCCTTTGAATTCAACATGGTTGCCGATCATGGATCCGGCGAGGTTTGCTTGTTCCAGCCGGGTATGATTTTGAATAACGCTATTTTTAATAACGGAGTTCGTTATCCGGGAATTGTTGCCTACTGATACGAAGGGGCCGATCACCGAGTTGCGGATGATGGTGCCCGGGCCGACGAAACAGGGAGGGATGATCACCGAGTCCTCGACGATGGCTTCGGAGGAAACAGCATTCTCTTTGCCCAATTTGATGGAAAGGATGCGCTGATTGGTGTCGATGATATTTTGTTTGTTGCCGCAGTCCAGCCATTCGTCGATGGTGGCTGCCCGGAATTTGGTTCCTTTCTGTTTCAGGTTTTCCAGGGCGGAGGTCAGTTGGTATTCGCCTTTGTCCTTGATATCGTGGTCGAGCAGGTATTGCAACTCGCGGCGGAGCGCTTCTCCGTCCCCGAAATAGTAGATGCCCACGATGGCCAGATCGGAGACGAATACGGGAGATTTTTCGACAAATTCGGTGATGATATTCTTATCGTCGGTCTTCACGACGCCAAAGGAGGAGGGGTCGGCTACTTTTTTTACCCAGATCACGCCGTCCTCCTGAAGATCGAGGGAGAAATCGGCCTGGAAAAGGGTGTCGGCAAAGGCGACGAGGCAGTGTCCTTTCAGGCATTCTGCTGCGCAAAGGATGGCATGAGCGGTGCCTAATGGTTGGGTTTGGTAAAAAATATGTCCTTTGGCGCCCAGGTCTTTGGCGATGGCGAGCAAATGGGCTTCCACCTCCTTTCCAAAATCGCCGATGACAAAAGCCAGCTCGTCGATCTTTTCAGACATGGAACTGGCGAGATCTTCCACAATGCGCTGTACGATCGTTTTTCCGGCGATGGGGAGAAGGGGTTTGGGGATGGTTAGCGTATGGGGACGCAGTCGGGAGCCACGTCCGGCCATGGGGATGATGATTTTCATGTGCCGTGGGAATGATTTGGTGGAGCACAAAGATACGGTTCTGCCCGGAATTTAGGGAAAGAAGGACTATTCCACGATCGTAACCTTGAGCATATTGGTCATGAGCCTGCGGTGAAGGGGCATGCTACCGGTGTTGATCACATAATCGCCATGTTGTACCACCCCTGCATTTTTAAGGATGTCCGTTACATCCTGGATCGTGCCGTCGGTGGTGGTAAACTTGTCGTAGTAAAAACAGCGAACGCCCCATACCAGGTTTAGGGTATTGAGCATGTGCATGCGGTCGGAGAAGATGCAGATATCCGTTTTAGGCCGGAAGCTGGACACTTTGAAGGCTGTGTAACCGGAGCTGGTCATCCCGACGATGGCCTTGGCCTTGATCTCCCCGGCGGTTCGTCCGGCGTTGAAACAGACGACATCAGAGAGGAAGGTGCTGGATTTTTCACTGGGAACAGGCCGGAAGGTCATCAGGTGATAGTTCTTTTCCGCCTGATCGATGATCCGGTTCATGGCTTCCACCACTTTAACGGGATGTTTACCGACGGAGGTCTCTCCACTGAGCATCACGGCGTCGGCGCCATCCAGTACGGCATTGGCTACATCGGTGGCTTCTGCGCGGGAAGGGGTCAGGCTGTTGATCATGCTCTCCATCATTTGGGTAGCCACGATAACCGGCCTTGCCCGCTGCATGCATTTATGGACGATCTCTTTTTGGATGACCGGCAATTGTTCGATGGGCATTTCAATGCCGAGGTCGCCCCGCGCGATCATGATACCGTTCGAATTTTTGATGATGCTATCGATATTTTTGACCGCCTCGGGCTTCTCGATCTTGGCGATGATCTTGGCCGGGTGGTTCTTGGCCTCAATGCGTTTTTGCAGGTCCTTCAGGTCTTTGGGCGACCGGACGAACGACAGGGCGATCCAGTTGACCGGCTGGGTAAGGATAAATTCAAGATCTATCAGGTCCTTTTTGGTGAGGCATGGAAGCGACACCTTCGTATTGGGCAGGTTGACGCCCTTGTTGGAAGAGAGCACGCCGCCGAAGATAACCCGGAGGGTCACTTTGTCTACCAGGTTGGTCTCGACCACTTCGAAAACCAGTTTGCCATCGTCGAGCAGGACGCGTTCGCCTGGTTTTACATCCCTGGCGAACTTGGGGTAGCTCATATAAATGGCTTCTTTGGTGCCGATACAAACCTTATTGACAAAATGGACGATGTCGCCTTCCTCCAACTCCAGGGCGTTGTCCTGGATCTTACCCACCCGAAGTTTGGGTCCTTGCAGGTCGGCAAGGATGCCGATATGGGCGTCTTCTACCTGATCGTTGATCCGGGTAATGTGCTTGATAACCTCCTGGTGGTCTTCATGGGTTCCGTGGGAAAAATTGAGCCGGAATACATCCACGCCGGCATAAACCAGTTCCAGGAGTTTGTCGTAGTCCTTGCACGCAGGGCCAACAGTGGCCACTATCTTGGTATTTTGATGTTTTCTTGCCTTCATGATGGGTGAACTTTGCATAGTAATAGTAAAGGAGGGGAGCGCAGGAGGTATCTCCTCCTTTATTAAAATGACAGCAAACTAAGTGTATTTTTTACATTAATGTGCGGCAAAAGTACGTCGAACCAAAATAATTAGCAAGAAGAAGGACTGGATACTCTGCAAAAGTAACATAAATGCAGGCAATTGCCTTCACGGAGGGGCGAATTATGCGGGGAAAAAAAATGGTAAATACTTTGGTTATCATTGGACTTATCACTTTATTTGCGTGTCGTTTTTTTAATTAATGAAAGTGAAACGATTATGTCAAGCATTGCAGAAAAGGTAAAAAAGATTATCGTCGACAAGCTGGGAGTAGAGGCAGATGAAGTTACGCCTGAAGCCAGCTTCACCAATGACCTTGGTGCAGACTCTTTGGACACGGTTGAGTTGATCATGGAATTTGAAAAGGAATTCGATATTTCCATTCCAGATGAGGATGCCGAAAAGATTCAAACGGTTGGCGATGCGATGAATTACCTGGAGAGTCAAATCCAGGGTTAATTTCGCCTAAGTTGCCTCATGGCACATTGTATTTCCACAAATTAGAGCATCGCTCTAATTTGTGGATTTTAATTTATAGGGTATCTTGGAACCGGAAAGTGCCCTAACGGGAATAAAATTACAGAAGCAGCGACCAAAGGTCGCTGCTTCTGTAAGTAACTTCAAAGAAACTATTTATGAAAAGAGTTGTCATAACAGGTTTGGGAGCAGTTACTCCGATTGGAAATACGATCCCCGCATTTCTGGAGGGTCTTCAGAAAGGGATCAGCGGAGCAGCTGACATTACCCGCTTTGACAATACGCATTATAAGACCAAATTTGCCTGTGAGGTAAAGGGGCTTAACCCGGAGGAATTTCTGGACCGCAAGGAAGTCCGCCACCTGGATAATTTTGCCATGTTCGGGATCGTGGCGGCCGATGAAGCGATCCGCGATTCGGGCATAGAGGTTGAAAAGGTCGACCCCGACCGGGTGGGGGTGATCTTCGGAACGGGTATCGGGGGCTTGCGCACCCTGGAAAATGAGTACGAAGCTTACATCCGGGGCGACGGAACACCCCGCTTCAGCCCATTTCTCATTCCCAAAATGATCGCCGATATTGCGCCAGGACATATTTCGATCCGGTACGGTTTCCGGGGTATCAACTATTCGACGGTGTCGGCTTGCGCTTCTTCCACACATGCGCTGATGAATGCATTCGACTACATCCGGTTGGGCCGGAACGATATCATCATTGCGGGGGGGGCCGAAAGCACGATCACGCCGATGGGCGTCGGCGGTTTCAGTTCCATGAAAGCTTTATCCACCCGGAATGACGATTGCAAAACGGCTTCCCGACCCTTCGACCGCGACCGCGACGGGTTCGTGGTGGGCGAAGGCGCCGGGGTATTGGTGCTGGAAGAATTGGAACACGCCCGGCAGCGAGGCGCCAAAATTTATGCCGAAGTCGTTGGCGCCGGTGCTACGGCCGATGCGTACCACATTACCGCACCGCACCCCGAAGGACTGGGCGCCCGGAAAGTGATGGAAATAGCGCTGAAAGACGCCGGGATGAGCCTTGACGATATCGATTATATTAATGTGCACGGGACATCGACCCCCCTGGGCGATATTGCCGAGACCAGAGCCATCCAGCATGTCTTCGGCGATAAGGCCTACAAGCTGAATATCAGCTCGACCAAGTCGATGACCGGCCATCTTTTGGGGGCAGCAGGCGCCGTGGAAACCATCGCCGGCGTGCTGGGGATCAACCACCGCTTCGTGCCGCCGACTATTAACCATTTTACCGACGATCCGGAGATCGATCCAAAACTGAACCTGACCTTCAATGAAGCGCAGGAAAGGGATATCCGGGCCTTCCTGAGCAATACCTTCGGCTTCGGTGGGCACAACTCGTCGATCATTGTGAAAAAGTTTGAAGGTTAAACGAGGATAAACGCAACTCCCTTTCCGAGTTGGAAATGCCGTTCGTTTCACATTTCCAACCCGCAAACGAGCTCAATCTCCTCCTTTTTTCTTCGAGCTATCTCTATAAATTGCCTGATGTTCCTGGACCTTGTTCCAGGAAGGGCTGCCCCTATCCGGTGTTTTCCATTTCCTGGAAGGATGGAACGGGGTATGAACAAGTAAAAGGAGGCTGATTTGAGCGCTTTATTCAAACTCTACAACTACTATTTCTCCAAGGATAGAGACCTGGCCCGCCGGTTGTATCCTCTGCTGGGATTTGTTCCTTCCAATCTAGCCATTTTCAAACTGGCTTTTGCCCACAAATCTACCCAGTCGGAGAAATCCTACGCCCTGCAAAACAACGAGCGCCTGGAATACCTGGGCGATGCCGTGCTGGGCACGATTGTGGCGGAGTACCTGTTCAAAAAGTACCCGAACGCCAACGAAGGCTTTTTGACCAAGATGCGATCCAAGATCGTCAAGCGCAAATCCTTGAACAAGGTCGGCGAGAAAATGGGACTCGACCTCTTCCTGGCCGAGTATAACCCCACCCGCCTGAGCCGGTCCATGCTGGGAAATGCCGTCGAAGCCCTCGTCGGGGCTATCTACCTGGAACAGGGCTATGAGCCTACGCAGCGGTTTGTGATCCGCAAGATCCTCCGCAACTACGTCGATGTGCACGAACTTGAGAACTACGACGATAACTACAAGAGCCAGTTGCTGGAATGGTGCCAGAAAAACGGCCAGACCGTCAACTACAAACTCGTCGCCCGCTATAAGTTCGATAAACGCGACCGGTTTAAGGTAGCGGTGTTGGTTGACGGGAACAAGGTCGCCATGGCCGAGGACTTCAATAAGAAAAGCGCCGAACAACTGGCTTCCGAAAAAGCCATGCAAATCCTCGGGATATTGGCCGAAGACCCGGACGATGATGAAGAATAGGCCGGGTATACTTGACGCATTTGGAAATTATCTGTACTTTGGCACCGGGATTTAAGAATATAGCGCTTGCGCTATCTCTTCCCTCAAACCAATCCGAGCGAGGTACATCTAACCTTTTCTTCCGGTCGTGGGTATGATCCGGAAGAGATTGTGTGTTTCATTTTGACACACCCCCTTCTAAGCATTGCCGCAGGATCCTTCTTGCAAGTCAAGGAGAGCAATTATTTTGCTGATTGAATTAATTAGGATCCCATGCAACAAAACTCTACAAAAGTGTTCATCGCCGATGACCACCCCATCGTGGCTATTGGACTAAAGAGTGTCCTGGAAAGATTCCCGGATGTGGTTTTCGCCGGCCATGCAGGCAATAGCGAAGAACTCTTTAAAGCATTGCCCGATGTGCGTCCGGACGTCGTCTTTCTGGACCTCAATATGCCCGGCAATGATTTTTACCGGAATATCGACCAGATCGTTCGGGATCATCCCAGGGTCCGGGTCATAATATTCACGGGTTATGACGCCCCCGACCTGGTCAAATCTCTCTTTGAAGCGGGGGCGCACGGCTTCTTGCTGAAGACCGCCACTGCCGTCGAGATCAGCCAGGCCCTCGAAGCCGTTCGAAGCGGACTGACCTACTCTCATATCCGCGACCGCTCTTCCCAACCTCCTTCCGACGAAAAACCGGGTCCGGCTGAACTCCTGAAAGATAATTTCCGGAAACGCCTCCGCCTCTCCCGCCGCGAACAGGAGATCCTCGTCCTCATCAGTAAAGGCCTGACCAGCCAACGCATTGGTAAACTGCTCTTCATCAGCAAGTATACGGTCGAAACCCACCGAAAAAATATCCTGCGCAAACTGGAGCTCAACTCGAGTACGGAATTGGTGAAGTTTGCGATTCAGCAGGGGCTTGTATAGGTTTTTAGTTTTTGAGTTTATGAGGGTATAAGTTTTTAAGGTTCAAAAACTTATACCCTTAAAAACCCAAAAACTATTTTGCTGCCCTCATAAACTCAAAAACTTAATAAAAGTCTTGCAGACAAAGTCGCAAATCCTCCCGCCTCAAAATGCAGGATTTTGATCTCGTGATCCCCCTCGAGATGAATGGAAATTTCGTCAGTGACGGGCTCGTGCACATCCCAGTGGTCGAGCACCAGGTTGCCGTCGACCCATACCCGTACGCCGTCGTCCGAGCTGATGAGGAGGGTGTAGTCTCCTTTGGGGATCTGATGCAAGGTTCCGGTGGCCAGGGTGACAAAGCGATCGGCGTCGACGCCTTCGGCGGGAGCGCCCCACCAGGCGTAGAACAGGTCAGAGCGCTCGTCGGCAGCTACCGGCTTTTGCGTTTTCAGGGAGTCGGTCTCCGTGCCGTCGGCATTGTACCAGGCCACCTTCCAGGTCCAGTCGGGCTCCACCCGGTGGAAAGAGAAGGAATAGGGCTTACCTTTATTCACTGTTCTTCCGAAGCCATCCACGAAGGCAGGCCCCAGATAGGTGAGATCGAGGGAGAGGACCTGTGCGCCCGGCTCTTTTATGGCGACCAGGCCCGCGGGAAATGTCCCCGTTTTTTGGTTGACGGAAGCCCAGCCGGTGGCCCCGTCCAACCGCCAGTTGCCGGGAGGCCCCAGGAGGAGGAAGGTGTAACGGTTGCCTTCGATAGCGCGCAGCCAAATAGTGGGAGAGACGAAGTTGTAGGGGCCCCATTCGTCGAGGAGAATGTAATCCGTGCCTTGCATGGCATTTTCGGAAAGTTGGGTGTTCATGCCGTCAGGAAGGGGAGCGACCATCCATTTTTCATCGAAAGTCAAACAGATGGAAGAATCCGAGGGCGGGGCCTCTTCGCCGAATTGTACCGGGTTGGTCTGGCTGATCTTCAAAGGCTCTTTCAGGCGGTAGAGACAATTGCCGGAGATCTGGTAATTGCGGCTGGAAACATTTTTTGCGTTGGCATATCCCCAGTCGGCAGGCTGTTCGTCCCGGGCCCAGAGTTGAATGCCGATCTTCCCGTCGCTGATGAGGTTGTTTAGGATGGCGTTGTCCTGCCCTTGTTCAATGGCGATCCCGTATTCATTGCCCCGGATCTCATTTCCCGAAATGACCGTTTTATAGCTATAGCCGCCCCAAATGCCGTAGCGGCACCCGCTTATCTTGTTGTGGATCAGGTTATTGCTGCTGAAGGTAACTTCGATACCGTTGGTAGGAGCGAAAGAAAAATCGTTGCTGAAAAGCAGGTTGTCGTTGCAGCCCCCTTGTCCGGTATCCATCGTCTCCTGCCCGGCCCAAAGGAAAAAACCGTCGCCGGAATGGGTGGCGGAGTTGTAGGCGAAGGTGTTGCGGCTGCTTTGTTCGTAACAAAGGATGCCTGCGGAATCCTGCCCCCGGCGGTAAAATCCCGGGCTGTGGCCCCGCACGTTCCAGTCGAGTTTGTTGTGGAGCAGGCGGTTGTCGCTGGACCGGTAGAGCCCGAGACCGACCCCCGAATTGTATTGGATGGTATTGTTGTAGAAAAGGCCATTGTTGCAGCCCGTGAGCATCAGGCCGTTCTGCCCGCCGGTGATGCGGGTTTCCCGGACCAGCGCATTCGGACAGTTTTTTAAATAAATGCCGGCGCCGTAGCGCAGCCATTCGTCATTCTCATTGTGGTGATAACTGAGCCAGTCCGAGAGGTCCTCGTGCTCCCGCCAGCTGAGAAGATGTTGGCGGTAGTTGTAACTGAAATCGGCGTTTTCGATCCTCAGGCTATCGACGGATTGGGCCATCAGGCCGACTTTATAGCCGCGCACCGTCAGGTTTTTTAGCGAAATATTTTTCCCCTCCCGAACCAGGATGCCCAGTCCAGAAAATTGGTCGGGATGGGCCGGGTCCGGATTTCCCACCAGTACCGCGCCGCTAAAATCGATCGCAATATCGTTGCCCTCAATGGTGAGGACCGGCCGGTCGAGGCTGTCGGCTCCCGGCAAGAAAAAGGTATCGGCCTTGATCGTGCAGGATTCCCGGATGGTCATGCCGGGTTGGAGGATAATTTCTTTCGGTCCCGTTTGGCAACCCGTACATACCGCTAAAAGGAAGATCCCGGCGGGCAAAATGATTCGGCGCATTTTTGATTGAAAAATACAAAAAAGGAGAGACTGGGGGGAAGATGCGCTAGGAAAATAGGAGTTTCTTCAGCACTCGGCCCCAAAACAGAGGGTTTACCAATTGTTTCCGCAACTCCAGATCGGTATACATCCGGGAGATCAACTCCACGAGCCAGTGGTGGCGGCTGATCCAGTTGGCCAGGGTATTTGTGAGCCAGGGGTAGCGCAGCATGCGCTGGAGTTGGTAGCTGAGTTTCATTTCGCTGCCGAGCACCCGCGCGACCCGCTGGTCGTAGGCTTTGAGGAACGAGGCGGAATAGTCGTCCGTTTCCAGGCATTTTTGCGCCTGTTCGGCGGCGATGAAACCGCTGTAGATCGCATTGCCGATCCCTTCGCCGGTCAGCGGATCGATGAGGTGTCCGGCATCGCCCACGAGCAAGTAGTGGTCGCCCGAGATCGGGCGGGGGCGGGAACCCAAGGGAAGGCCATAACCGAGGACGGGGCTCTCCAGGGTAGCCCGGGAAAAACGGTGAGCCAGCAACGGGTGTTCCTTTACGGTCTGCAGGAATACTTCCCGCAGGTTGATCTTTTGTTTTTTGATAAAATCG
Source organism: Lewinellaceae bacterium (assembly GCA_020636275.1). GTDB lineage: Bacteria > Bacteroidota > Bacteroidia > Chitinophagales > Saprospiraceae > JADJTT01. The sequence continues at coordinate 19,565 of JACJYD010000007.1, forward strand.
CTGCGCATGCCCAGTCCGACATTGGCGTAGCCGTTGGGAAGGGGAAAGATCCAGAAATAGCCCGGGTTAACCTCCTTGAGGTAGTGCAATTCGATAAAGTTATCGGGGTGGAGGGGCTCGACATTTTTGAAATAAGCCCGGACGGCGCCTGCGTGGTGGCGGAGGTCTTTCTCCAATCCGGCCTCCTTTCGGGCGAAACCCGAGTTGGCGCCATCGGCCAGGATGAGGAGGGTACAATCCACGATGAAGGTCCCGTCTGAGTTGGAGATGCGGTAACCCAGGGCGGTTCGTTCGTAGTGTTCGATCCGGATACCCTGATGAAATTGGATGGAGTCGGCGGAGAGCACTTTTTCGATGAGCAACTGGTCGAAGTCGAGGCGTTTGGCGACATAGCCGGGGGCGGGCTCGCGGTCTTTATCGTAGGGAAATTTGAAAGGGATATCCACTGCCGTACCATTGGGCGCCACGAACTGGATGCCCCAGGCACCGATCTGTTGGTCGGTTCGCTCCCGGAACGACGCCATGAATTCCGGGTCGAGCCGGTTGAGGAGGGTGGCTGCCTTTCCGCTGATCGCATCGCCACAGACCTTGTCGCGCGGAAAGACGGCCTGGTCGATCAGTACGCAGGGAATACCCAGGGCATGGAGTTTGAGCGCGGCAGCGGCCCCTCCCGGGCCGGCGCCGACGATAACAATTTGAGTTTGAAGTGGCTGCACGGGCCAAATATACATAGTGAGGGGGTGACTTAGTGACCCCCTCACCAGAGAAGTTGAAGAATTAGATGTAAATACTTGATAATTAAAAGATTGGGGCACTTTCTTAATTTTTTGGCTGAAGGGGTGAGTTAGTCACCCCCTCACTAAAGGGTTTTAAAGCGAAATTTTAGGTAAAACCTTTACCTTTGCTCCATTGGAAACAAAATTAAAACTGACCATTTCCCATGAGAAATCGGGTGATCATTGAGAACATACAACCCCAGCTGCAAGGTGGCCGCTATTTTATCAAACGCATCATTGGAGAGCGCATTGACATCAGCGCAGACATTTTCGGCGATGGGCACGATGCCGTCCGGGCTTCCTTTTTTTACAAGGAACTCGATGCAAAAAAATGGAATGAAGTGTTTATGACGCCGGAGGTCAATGACCGCTGGACATCCTCTTTTACCCCTCAAAAACAGGGCTACTACGAGTACAAGATCGAGGCCTGGATCGATCACCTGACCAACTGGCACAACGGTTTTTTGAAGAAGTACGACGATGGCCAGCACATGGGCGTAGAGTTGCAGATCGGAGCGGAATGGTTGCGCAAAACGGCGGCACAGTACGCCAAGACCAAAGCGACGGCTCTGACCAAAATGGCCGCCTTGCTGGAAGATAAAAAGGGATATGAAAAGGCCGTATCTACCGTGCTCAGCCCCGAGTTCCATCAATTGGTCTATGAATTCCCCCTCAAGCAGTTCCCCTCTACCTCGGATGTGACCTACCGCGTTCGGGTGGGCCGACCCAAGGAACTATTCAGCACGTGGTACGAAGTTTTCCCGCGCTCAACTGCCCAAAAGCTGGGTGTGCACGGCACTTTCAAAGATGTGGAGCGCATTTTGCCCCGCCTGACGGAGATGGGATTCGACGTGCTCTACCTGCCGCCGATCCACCCCATCGGCATGGCCAATCGGAAAGGCAAGAACAACTCCCTGACGGCGCATGCCAACGATCCGGGGTCGCCCTGGGCGATCGGCAGTAAAGAAGGAGGGCATAAGGCCATACACTCCGAACTGGGTACGCTCGATGATTACAAGCACTTGATAAAAAAAGCCAAAGAACACGGAATGGAAATGGCGCTCGACCTGGCTTTTCAATGCGCGCCCGACCACCCTTATATAAAGGACCACCCCGAATGGTTTACCTGGCGTCCGGACGGCACGATCGCCTACGCCGAAAATCCGCCCAAGAAATACCAGGATATCGTGCCGATCAACTTTGAAACAGAGGATTGGGATAACCTCTGGAAGGAACTGCGCAGCGTCATCCTCTACTGGGTGGAACAAGGGGTGAAGATCTTCCGCGTCGACAATCCGCATACCAAGCCCTTCGCCTTCTGGGAGTGGGTCTTGCGGGAAGTCCATATCGTCGATCCGGACGTGATCTTCCTGGCCGAGGCCTTTACCCGCCCCAAAGTGATGGCGGCCCTGGCCAAATTGGGCTTTACCCAGGGATACACGTATTACATCTGGCGCAACAACAAACATGAAATGGAGGCCTACCTCACCGAACTCACCCGAACCGAGTGGCGCGAGTTTTTCCGGCCCAATTTCTGGCCCAATACCCCCGATATCCTGCCCTACGAACTCATGGGCGCCGGAGCCAACGCCTTCGTATTCCGCTTGCTCATGGCCGGTACCCTTTCTTCCAATTACGGACTCTACGGCCCCTCCTACGAATTTATGGAAAACCGGGGCAATGCAAATGGCAAGGAAGAATACCTCGACTCTGAAAAGTACGAGATCCGCCTCTACGACTGGAACCATCGCAACCGCCTGACCGACTCGATCACCCGGCTGAATCACATCCGACAGCAAAACCCGGCCTTGCAGGATACTTACAATATCCATTTTACCCGCACCGACAACGACAAGCTCATGAGCTATATCAAGCTCACCGAAGACCGGAGCAATATCATCTGGTGCGTGGCCAATTTCGACACGGCCTATCCCCAGGCCGGCTACGTGGAAGTGCCCAAACACCTCCTCGGCATCGAAGGGCGCATGGTCAACCTCAAGGTGGTCGACCTGCTCACGGGCGATACCTATCACTGGTTCAATGAATGGAATTATGTGGAGCTGAACCCGGCGAAATGGCCGATCCATATCTTCAAGGTCGAGATCAGGTAGAATAATTTCAGAAGGGCGCTCCGTCGCCCTTCTGAAATTATAAAATACTCAGGATATTTGGTATTATAGCAGCAAATCTACGCCGCTATGCAAAACGACCTTTGGTACAAAGACAGCATCGTTTATTCCCTCCACATTCGTTCGTTTTTTGATAGCAATAATAACGGGATTGGAGATATCAACGGCCTGATCGAGAAACTGGATTATCTCGAAGACCTGGGGGTCAACTGTCTCTCCCTGCTCCCCTTCTATCCCTCTCCGCTGCGCGATGATGGCTACGACATCTCCGACTATTGCAACGTGCACCCCGACCTGGGCACGCTCGACGATTTCAAACGCCTGCTGCAGGAGGCGCAAAAACGGGGTATTCGGATACTCATCGACCTGATCCTCAACCATACCTCCACCGAGCACGAGTGGTTTCAGCGTGCCCGGAAAGCGGAGCCGGGCAGCCCGATCCACGAGTTTTACGTGTGGAGCGATACCCCCGAAAAATACCCGGAGGCAGAGATCCTTTTTAGCGACTACGAATCGTCCAACTGGGAGTGGGACAATGTGGCCAAGGCCTACTACTGGCACCGGTTCTATTCTCACCAGGCCGACCTCAACTACGACAACGAGCGTGTGCAGGAGGAGATGCGGAAGGTCATCGATTTTTGGCTCCAACTCGGTGTAGACGGCTTGCGCCTGACCTCCGTTTCCTTCCTGTTCCAGCGCGAAGGGACCAATTGCGAAAACCTGCCGGAAGTACACGAGTTCGCCCAAAAGCTGCGAAAATATGTCGACAAGCAACACCCCGGCAAGGTGCTTATCGCCGAGACCAACCTCTGGCCGGAAGATGCCGTGACCTACTTCGGAGAAGGGAACGAGTTCCACATGAACTATTACTTCCCTCTCATGCCGCGGTTGTACATGGCCCTGCAAACCGAAGACCGCTATCCCGTCATCGATATTCTCGAGCAGACGCCCGCTCTTCCGGAAAATTGCCAGTGGCTTCTCTTTCTCCGCAACCACGACGACCTGACCCTGGAGATGGTCACTGAAGAAGAGCGGGACTACCTGTACAAGGTATTCGCCCAGGACCACGGCGCCAAGATCAACAAGGGCATTCGCCGCCGCCTGGCGCCTTTGCTCAGCAACGACCGGCGAAAGATCGAACTGCTCAACAGCCTGCTCTTTTCCCTGCCGGGCACCCCGGTGATCTACTACGGCGACGAGATCGGCATGGGCGACAATATTTATCTCGGCGACCGCAATGGGGTACGCACGCCCATGCAGTGGAACGCCGACCGCAACGCCGGCTTTTCAAATGCCAATCCGCAGAAACTCTTCCTGCCGGTGATCCGCGACCCGCAGTACCGCTATGAGTCGGTCAACGTGGAAACCCAGCAGCACAACCCTTCCTCCTTGCTGTGGTGGATGAAGAACCTCATCGCCATGCGCAAGCGGCTCAAGTCTTTCTCCCAGGGCAATATCCAGTTCCTGGAATCGGCCAACGGCAAGGTCCTGGCCTTCACCCGTTCGAATGCAGGGGAGACCATACTGGTGGTGGCCAACCTGAGCAAATACTCCCAGGTGGTCGAACTTGACCTGAAAAAATACAGCGGTGTGCGGCCGATCGAGATCTTCAGTCAGAACAAGTTTGCCGAGGTAAGCGAGCACCCCTATATGTTCATGCTCGGCCCGTACGGCTACTACTGGCTGCTGATGGAACAAAGCGAAGAGGAGGAACAACAGCCCATTGTGCGCGAACGCGTCATCGAAGAGTTGGTTTCCGAAGTGGAATGGCCTGTATTTTTCGATACCTATTCCTCCAAACGGAATTTTGAAAAACGCATTCTGCCCGATTACCTCATGGCGATCCGCTGGTTTGGCGGGAAGTCCAAGAATATCATTTCTCTCGATATCGACCGCTTCCCCAGCGCCCGGATCGGGGAGGAGGTGGCGTATTTTCTCCAGATCGGCGTGCGTTATACCAACGGATTGCCGGAGACCTATTTTATGCCGGCCCTCTTCGTCACCCAGCCCGAGCGAATGGTGCAGTATCTGAAAAACGTGCCCTACGGAGTGGTCTGTTATTTGAAAACGCCCAGCAAGGAAGGCATTCTGATCGACGCGATCTACGACGAAAAGTTCCGGAATGCGTTGTTCCACTGGATGAAGACCAATGCGCTGGTGCCGGTTGAAAACGGCGCGCTGCGCTTTGAAGCCGGGAAGATCCTCGAAGAATTGAATGTGGAAATGGAAGATGTTCGCTCCGAGATCCTGAAAGCCGAGCAAAGCAATACCTCTGTCATCTACAACAACCAATTCTTCTTCAAGATCTATCGCAAACTCGACACCGATATCAACCCCGATCTCGAGCTGGTCCGGTTCCTGTCTGAAAAGACGGACTTCAAGAACGCCCCCCGGTACGGCGGTGGCATCCAGTTTGAAGACCACCAGAAGAAGGAATTCACCATCCTGGGACTGTTGCAAAACAAGATCGCCAACCAGGGAGAAGCCTGGACCATGATGCTCGAGGCGCTGGATCGCTATTACGAGAAAATCCTCACCAAGGTCGACAAAACGGCGCCGGAGCCCGGACTGGTCAGCGCCGACCGGTTGTATTTCGACGATATTCCGGAAATCCTTCAGAAATTCATCACCAGCGCAACCTATGAGAGGGTGGTCTTGCTGGCCCAGCGCACCGCCGAGATGCATATCGCCCTGGCCTCCAACTACGACGACCCTGATTTTAGTCCGGAACGCTTCACGCAAAACTACCAGCGGTCGATCTACGCAGGCAATCGCAAGCTGGTGACCGAAAAACTCAACGGCCTGGCCCAGCGCATTCCCTCGCTTCCAAGCCATATTGCCGCCGAAGCCCGGAAGGTGCTCGATCTGCGCGACGACATCATGGAGTGCTTTAGCGAGATCTACCAGCGCAAGATCAACGCCACCAAAACCCGGGTGCATGGCGACTACCACCTCGGGCAGGTGCTCTTCAACGGCCGCGATTTCTTCATTATCGACTTTGAGGGCGAGCCGCTCTACACCATCAGCGAGCGCCGGCTCAAGAAAACGCCCTTCAAGGATGTGGCCGGGATGATCCGCTCTTTCCACTACGCCGCTTTCGGCCAGCTGGTGCTCAATCAGAACTACCGCAAGGAAGACATGCCTTTCCTCGAAAAATGGGCCCACCAGTGGTTCCACTACGTGCGGCAGTTCTACCTCACCGCCTACCTCGACGCTACTGAAGGGCAAAGTTTTATCCCCGATGATCCGGAGGCTTTGCGGTTATTGCTTCGCAATTACACGCTGGAAAAGGCCATCTACGAAGTGGGATATGAGATGAACGCCCGGCCCGACTGGCTGCGGGTGCCCATACGCGGGGTGTTGCATGCGATGGGGGAGTATCAAAAAAATAAGTAAAAATTTATTGACCCGAAAGGAAAAATGATATACCTTTGCGGCGTTAGTGTAAAATTAACACTAAATTAAAAAAAACGGCAGACCCCGTCGTCTGCCCAACTTCCTGAAAATTTCATCAATATCCAAAACCATGATCAAGAAGCAATTCATTAAGTCCAAACCCGTTTGCAAGGTAACCTTTACCCTGCCGAAAGAAGCTGTTGAGAACGTGAACGAAGTAGCCGTTCTTGGCGAATTCAACAACTGGGAAATGGAAAACGCCGTTTCGATGAAGAAGCAGAAAGACGGTAGCTTCAAAACTACTGTTGAACTGGAAACCGGAAAGGAATACGCCTTCCGTTACCTGATCGACGGCGAGAAATGGGAAAACGACAACGCTGCTGATAAGTACGTTGCCACCCCGTTCGGTTCTGAGAACTCGGTAGTCGTTGCCATGAACTAAGAATGACCGAAATTAATAAAAAAGCCCCCGGCCTACAGGTCGGGGGCTTTTTTATTAAATTTGTCTCCTAGCCTTTGAAAATTATGACTGAAATAATCCACTATAGCCGCCTGACCGAGTTTGACATCCAGCTTTTTCAATCGGGCAAACATTTCCGCTTGTACGAAAAGCTGGGAAGCCACCTGGAAACGGTCGATGGCGTCCAGGGCACCTATTTCGCCGTTTGGGCCCCTAATGCCGTGCAGGTTTCCGTGATCGGCAATTTCAATTACTGGAACAAGGACAGTCACCCGCTCTCCCCGCGCTGGGACGGCTCGGGGATCTGGGAGGGCTTCATTCCCGGTGTGGGAAAAGGCGCCCTGTACAAGTATTTCATTCTCGCCCGGGATGGACGGCCGCTGCAAAAAGGCGACCCCTTCGCCCGATTCTGGGAAGTGCCGCCCCGCACGGCTTCTATCGTGTGGGACGACGACTACTCCTGGCAGGATGACAACTGGCTGGAGTCTCGGAAAAAAATCGACGCGCTCAGCAGCCCCTACTCGGTATACGAAGTCCATATCGGTTCCTGGCGCAAGACGCATGGCGGCGCGGCTTCCCTCAACTATCGAGAACTCGCCGAACAACTGGTGCCCTATGTTCAGGAGATGGGCTTTACCCATGTTGAGTTCATGCCGGTCATGGAACACCCGTACTATCCTTCCTGGGGCTATCAGATTACCGGATATTTCGCTCCGACCAGCCGCTTTGGCGTACCGGAGGATTTCAAATACCTCGTCGACGCCTTCCATAAGGCCGGCGTTGGGGTGATCCTGGATTGGGTTCCTTCCCATTTCCCGAACGACGCCCATGGCCTCGCGGATTTCGACGGTACGCACCTCTACGATCACGCCGATCCGCGGAAGGGCTTCCATCCCGATTGGAAAAGCTGTATTTTCAACTATGGCCGCTTCGAGGTGCGCAGTTTCCTGATCTCCAACGCGCTTTACTGGCTCGATCAATACCATGTCGACGGATTGCGCGTCGATGCGGTTGCTTCCATGCTCTACCTGGATTATTCCCGGAAAGAGGGCGAGTGGATCCCCAACGAATACGGAGGCCGTGAAAATACGGAAGCCATCTCCTTTCTGCGCGAGTTCAACGAAACCGTCTATCGCGAATATCCGGATGTGGTGACCATCGCCGAAGAGAGCACAGCCTGGCCAGGGGTTTCCCGTCCGACCTATACCGGCGGGTTGGGCTTTGCCCAGAAGTGGATGATGGGCTGGATGCACGACACCCTGAAGTATTTCAAGGAAAATCCGGTGCACCGGAAGTACCACCACGACCTGATCACCTTTAGTCTGGTATACGCTTTCACGGAAAATTTCATGCTGCCGCTCAGCCACGACGAAGTGGTGCACGGAAAAGGCTCGTTGATCGCGCGCATGCCGGGCGACGAATGGCAGCGGTTTGCCAACCTGCGCGTGCTGTTCAGTTATATGTGGACGCACCCCGGCACCCAATTGCTCTTCATGGGCGGTGAATTTGGCCAAACCACCGAGTGGAACCACGAAAAAGGCCTCGAATGGTGGCTGACCGAGTTTCGCTTCCACCGCGGGGTCATGGACCTGATCCAGGACCTCAACGCGCTTTACCGGACGCATCCGGCGCTGCATCAAAAGCAGTTTTCTCCTGAAGGATTCGAATGGATCGACCTGAACGACCGTCAGAACAGCGTGCTGGCCTACCTGCGGAAAGGAACCATGGAAAATCCGCCGCTCATTGTCGTATGCAACTTCACCCCGGTGCCGCGCAGCGAATACAAAGTTGGCGCTCCGGTGGCCGGAAAATGGGAAAGCCTCTTCAATTCGGACTCCTCAAAATACGGAGGGAGCGATTATCCGGTGGAAGATAAAGTTCGGACCAAAGAAGAGCGCTGGCACGGCCAACCACATTCTTTGAGTCTGAGCTTGCCGCCCTTGTCGGTGCGGGTTTTACGCCCGGTCGATTATTCGCCCTGGCCTGTGGAGAAGAAGCCCAAAGCGGCGCCCAAGAAAAAGAAGAAATAAAAAAAGCGCTGGTTGAAGACCAGCGCTTTTTTAGTTTTTACTGTACCCGAAACCGGAGGCTGCTGATACTTCCCGTCTGGGGAAGCACCTGTATGAGATAGCTGCCGGCCTGGACCGGCGTTTGGAAATATTGGATCGTCAACCCTTTTGTCACCTCGATCACTTGTTGGGAAAGCAGCCGGCTCCGGTCGTTGTAGATCTTGAAATGGACCGTCTGGGCTTCCGGGCTTTCGATGGTAACCGGCTCGTAGAGCCCGGGAGTCAGCAATTCGCCCTGCAGTTTGGCGGAAAAAACGGAAGGCACATTTTCGTAGGGAATTTCAAACTGGAATTTATAGGTGCAGCCTTCTGCATCGCCGATGTTGACCTCATACCTTCCCGGGGTGGCTCTCGCAAGGCGGTACCCCTTTAATCCGCTATTCCACTCATAGGTTTGAGGCCCCGGACTGCCGATCAGGTCGCGGAGCACGACTTCTCCATCGTTGGCAAAAGGGCCGGACGCCGGGGCCACCGAGTAGTTGAGGTAGATATCCTGCCGGGCCTCGATAATGAATTCTTCCTCCCGGGTACATTTGTGTTGATCCGTTACCGTAACCCGGTAGGTGCCTTCGCTCAACTGGCCGATCCAGGGGGTGATGGCTCCGTTGCTCCATTCGTAGCGGTAGGGGGGCGTACCTCCGCTCACTTTAAAAGAAATGGCCCCGTCGTTGAAGCCGGGACAACTGATCTGTCGGATGTTGTGACTATGCAGCAGCAATTCCTTCGGGCCGGTAATTTCCAGCGAGTCGGAATTCAGGGGGCAGGCGGTGGCGTCGTAAACCGTGACGGCGTATTTGCCGGGGCGCAATCCGTAGAGAGAGGGCGCATTTCCTCCAGTGCTCCATTCGTAGCGATAGGGGGGCACTCCTCCTTCCACTTTCACAGAGGCCGCGCCGTCTTCTGCCCCGTAGCAACTCAGGGGCCGGGTGGTTATTTCGGAAAAGGACATATTGCTCTCTCCTTCGATCCGGAGGCTGCCCATGGTGAAAAAAACGTTGGCGGTGCTCAGGTTGTCGCGGAGCACTTGTACAGGGGTGGGGTCGTCTACAAAACGCAGGGACGTGGATCGCGACTGTTTGCCGAAAACCCGGAAGTGGAAGGTGCAGACCTTCTCGCCGTCGTGCAATTTGATCGTATTGGGCCGCTCGGGCGTGTACCAGGCGATGGTCAGTTTTCCCTCCGGGGTCAGAGCAGTGCCGAAATCATCCTCATCGAGGTAGGGGAGGTTGAAATTTTCAACGCCGTCGAAGGTCATGACCTCTGGATCCCATTTCAGGGTAAATTGAAAGCCGCGGATACCGACGAAATCGGAGACGATCAGGTCGTAGGTGATTCGTTCGCCACCCCCGCAGCTACTTTGGTCGGCTAAGGAAAAAGAGGGGTCCAGGATAGAGGGCGGCTCGTTGGGGAAATCCTGTTCGCGCCAGAAATTCCCGGTTTTGATCGCTTTGAAGTCGACACCCGTCACATTTTGCGACAAGGTCGGGATCTGGATCGAACCCTCCGGAAGCCGGGAGGTTCGCCGGGAACTGGATTCGGGCGGGGTGAAGGTGGCCGGCACAAATTGCCAGGAAGTTCCCTCCGGAAAAGCGGTCCGCTCTCCCAGAATGAGTTCCTGGAGAAAGGTCAGGTCCTTCTCATCTACCACGCCCGACTGGTCGGCATCGGCAGCGATCTGTTGCCAGGCCGTATCCCATTTTTTCTTTTGCGTCAGTTGCTGGGACAGGCCGATCAGGTCCAACACCGTGACCATCCGGGTGGGGCGGTCCTGGGAAAAAGGGGTGACGCTATAGGTTTTTCCGCCCTGCAGGTTGGCGACGGTATATTCCCCTTCCGTTGTAGTCCGGATGGCGGCGCCTTCGACCTGGGAGCGCACGTAAACATCTTCGATGGGGTCGCCGCTGGGGCTGGTGATCTTCCCGGAGATGGAGAATTGCTGGCCTTCCAGTGGAATGTAAAACCCGCCGCTTCCGCTGCTGGAGAGGTCATTCAACTCAAATTCGGCATAGTAAAACCCTCCCCACTGGCCGAGTGTGGCCGTTTTCCCGGTTTCGAACTGGTGCAGGGTAGAGGCGCCGTTGCGGGTCCGGATGGCAAAGGGGTGCAAGGAACCGCCTTCGTGGGCGTAAAACTGGATCGCTTCCAGGCGTTCCAGTTGATGGCCGGTGCGCTGCAGGCCCGCCTTGAGGTCGTTGATATCTTGTTCGTTAAAATAGAAACGGATGCGCACGGGCTGGTAGATGGGCGCCGCTCCTTGGATGCGCCAGTACCGGTTGAAGGTCAGCCAAAATGCATTGTTGATATAGTCGGCGCCGGAGAGGTCATTGGCGCCTTTGCCGTAGTTGTTGAGCAGGCCGGAACTTATGCTCAGCAATTCGTCCAGCTCGCCGATGGATTGGCCATTTTTGTGGATGGACAGAATGAGTTTGTTCTGTTTCGATTCGAAGTAGTGGGTCCAGCCTGTTTCATCGGTTTGGGCCACATCGGCCTTCAGGAGTTTTCCGGGTGCATCGAGCAAGGTCCACTCTTCATTTTGTGCAGCCAGGTGAATGGAGCAGGAAAAAAAGAGGGATACTATAATCCAGAGCGCATTTTTCATATCCGAGCAAGAAGATTGGAGGTGTTTCGGTATTTCGGGTATTCGGAATGGCATTGCCGGGAGCGAACCCCGATAATGTATTACAAATTTCACAAATTTTCCCACAAAGTAAGCAACAGATTGGGGACTCCTTGGCAGAGTCTTCGGTTCCACTACTTTTCGCGGGAGTGTTTGATCCGAACCTTTGACAGTAAGACGAGTCCAATGACAAAAAACAGGATCAGGGCCAGGACGCTGTTTCGCATTCCGCCGGTGATCTGTTCGATGATGCCGAAACTGAAGGTACCCAGGACGATAGCCGATTTTTCGAGAATGTCGTAAAAACTGAAGAATGAGGCGGTGTCCTCCGTACCTACCGGCAACAACTTGGAGTAGGTAGAACGGGAAAGGGACTGGATGCCGCCCATGACCGTACCGACTGCGGCTGCGATGAAATAGAACTGGGTGGCATTTTCCACAAAGTAGGCCAGCACGCAGATACAAACCCAGATGCACAGCATGGTGATGAGCGCGAATTTATTTCCCCTTTTTTCCGAAAGGCGGGCAAATAACATGGCTCCGAGTATCGCAACCAATTGCAGCAGCAGAATGATGATAATGAGCTGGCTGGTTGCAAAATGCAGTTCTTTCTCGGCAAAGGTGGCCGCCAGGAAAAGCACGGTCTGCACCCCTGCGCTGTAGAAAAAGAAAGCGGACAGAAAGCCCAGGATATTCGCTTCGGAGCGCACCACCAACCAGGTTTTTCGCAGTTCTTTGAACCCCTTCGTCAGCAATTTCCGGATCGGCTGGCCCGGATGGTCGGCCGGTAAACCCCGGAAAGGGATCTGGGCAAAACCAAACCACCAAAGTCCCACCGTTACAAAGGCAAGGCGGATCGGGAGCGTACCTTCTCCCGGCAGACCGAAAGCTGTGGGGTAGGTAATGACCAGGAGGTTGAAGATCAGCAGGATGACGCTTCCAATATAGCCGTAGGAAAAGCCCTTGGCACTGACCCGGTCGTACTGGTCTTCCGAAGCGATCTCCGGCAGGAAGGCGTTATAAAAAACCAATGCCCCGGCAAAACCGATCGTCGCGACCATAAAGGAACCTGTGCCCAGGATCAGCTGCCCGATGGGTTGTACGGCCTGGTGTAATCCCGTATCCCCTTTGAAAAAGAACATCGAAATGCAGGCTAATGAGCCCATGGTGGTAAAAAAGCGCATGAACCCCTTTTTCTTTCCCCCGTAATCGGCAATCCCGCTGAGGAAGGGCGAAAGCGTCGCGATCAGGAGGTAGGCCGCAGAAATGGAAAAGGCATAGAGCCCGCTATTGGAAATGGATACCGAACCGATTGAGATCTGTTCGCTGGTGACCTGGGTATAATACGCCGGGAAAATAGCTACGCTGATCACCAGCGCATAGGAAGAATTGGCCCAATCGAAAAAGGCCCAGGCTCTGATCGTACGCGGGTTGTTGAGTGTGGTGACGGGGGTGGACATGGACATTTTTCACTGCATTAGCAGGTTATGAAAATTTGTATCGGCTGAGTGTCAGTTGATTAATTCAAAATACCGACCTTTGGCCTTCACCGGTACGACTTTGTCGGCCGGTCACTCACTCCAAAGCTACTAAAAAGATCATTCGGATGCGCAAAACTACACTATTCGCTCTCCTGGTATTGTCTTTACCGGCATGGGGGCAACCACTGCAAAATGCATCGACCCTTAATATCGAAACCATCATGCAAGGCGAGCGTTTTGTCGGGTTTCTTCCGGAAAATCCGTTCTGGGCCGAAGATGGCAAGTTCATTTACTTCTCCTGGAACCCCGGCCAGGATACGCTCCGCAGCCTCTATAAGGTATCCGCCCGGGGCGGGGCGCCCCAAATGGTGTCGGCCGAAGAGCAACGAGGTCTTTCTTCGAGAGGTGTGTACACCAGGGATCGTTCCCGGAAGGTTTTCGAAAAAAACGGAGACCTCTTTTTATTGGATATTCCCCACAATCAGCTCCTTACGGTTACCGCCACCCTGGAGGACGAACACCGCCCCCTGTTCAGCGGCGATGAGCAATCGGTCGTCTATCAACGAGGGGTCAACCTCTTCGCCTGGAACTGCACCGACGGGTCGACGGTTCAGCTGACCCCCTTTCAGCACGGGAGCCCGGTGACCGAAGCTCCCCAGTTGGCGTATGAGGAATGGTTGGAAAAAGATCAGTTGGAATTGTTTGAAGTGCTGCGCGAACGAAAAGCGGAAGAGGGTGCACGTCAGCGCCAGCGGGAAACCCTGGAACCCAAACTGCCCAAAACAATTTATCTGGAAAGCCGCTCCCTGCAAGATTGGAAGATCAGCCCCGACCTGCGCTATGTGGTATACCAGCTCCAAACGAATGGGACCGGCGGATCGACCAAAGTGCCCGCTTATGTCTCCGAATCGGGGTTTGTCGAATACTCCAGTGCCCGCCCCAAAGTGGGCTCACCTCAACGGAAACTTCAAACCTTTATCTACGACCGCGCGCGCGACACTTCCTATGCCCTTCATCTCGACAGCCTTCCGGGCATGTTCGACAAGCCGGCATTTTTGAAAGCGTATGAAACGGATACTGCCCCCGGCGATAGCCTTTATCATGCACCCCGGGCGACCGTGGTGCACGGCCCCTATTTTTCGGAAGACGGGAAAGCCGTGGCCGAAGTAAAAGCCCTCGATAATAAAGATCGCTGGATCGTTCTGGTCGATCTTGCAGACGGATCCGTCCGGTCGCTCGAGCGCCAGCACGACGATGCCTGGATCGGAGGGCCCGGCATTTCCGGCTGGAATTTTGCCGGTGGAAAACTGGGCTGGGTAGACGATCAGACCCTATTTTTTCAATCGGAGGAAACGGGCTACTCCCACCTGTATGTGCTGAATGTGGATACGGGAAAAAAGACCGCCCTGACCTCCGGGGCTTTTGAGATCATCGAAGCGGACCTCTCACAGGACAAGCAGACCTTTTTCATCACTTCGAACAAGGAAAGCCCGCACGAGCGCCATTTTTACCGCATGCCCGTCAAAGGAGGGCGGATGGAACGACTCACCATGGAGCCCGGGTCCCACCAGGTCGTTCTTTCTCCCGATGAAAAAAGCATGGCCGTGCTCTATTCCTACAGCAACAAACCCTGGGAACTCTATGTCAAGGAAACGGCATTTAACAGTCCCATGCGGCAACTAACGGCGTCCACTACCGAAGCTTTCCGGGCCTATTCCTGGCGCGATCCCGAGATCGTCTACTTCACGGCGCGCGACGGCGTCAAGGTGCCTGCCCGGATCTACCGGCCGGAAAATGCCCAGGCCGGCGGCCCGGCGATCCTCTTTGTACACGGGGCCGGTTACCTGCAAAACGTACATCGTTGGTGGAGCAGTTATTACCGGGAGTATATGTTTCACAACCTTCTGGCCGACAATGGCTATACCGTGCTCGATATCGACTACCGGGCCAGCGAGGGCTACGGCCGCGACTGGCGTACCGCCATTTACCGGCACATGGGGGGCAAGGACCTGGAAGACCAGATCGACGGCGCGGATTACCTGGTGAAGGAATGGGGCATAGACCCCGCCCGCATTGGGATCTACGGTGGTTCCTACGGCGGGTTCATCACCCTGATGGCCTTGTTCACCTCTCCGGGTACCTTCCAATGCGGCGCTGCGCTGCGCTCGGTGACCGATTGGGCGCATTACAATCACCCCTACACCTCCAACATACTCAATACTCCTGTGGAAGACAGCATCGCCTTCCGGCAGAGCTCCCCGATCTATTTTGCCGAAGGCTTACAAGACCGCCTGCTCATCCTGCACGGGATGGTCGACGACAATGTGCAATTTCAGGATGTGGTGCGGCTGGCTCAGCGCTTGATCGAATTGGGGAAGGACAATTGGGAGTTCGCCGTCTTTCCGGTAGAGTCTCACGGCTTCGTAGAACCGAGCAGTTGGGCCGATGAATACAAACGGATTTACCGGTTGATGGAGGAAACATTGAAATAATACAGGGGTTACGCTTTTTTAAAGAGGACTTACGCACAGGCGTGAAAAAAAACTTTAAAAATCTTTGAATACGCGTTATGCGTAACTCCTGTAAAAGATCAATTTTTTTATCGCACATGTGCGTAAGCCCTAAAAAAAGGCCGGTCAATCTTTTTTCTTCTCGACCTGGAACAACACGTAGTCGCGAATGGAACGTGCCTTTCCGATCGGAAGGTAAGGCAGTTTAATGTCCCCCGAAGCGGTATGCAGCACCAGATTGGCTACTGCGTGATTTTGTTGGTAAGGCGTTTGCTTCAATGAAATACCCTGTGTTTTTTGCCACCGCAGGTAGGTGGTGGTTCGGGTAAAAAAGCCCTCCTGCACCTGAAGTCCTTCCGGGTGGAGTCCGACAAAGAAGGTGCGGAAAAGCCTGCGCTGCCAGAAAAAGGCGCAGGGTCCCCAGAGCAGGAAGATGGGCAGGAATTGATATTCGCGGAGCAACAGGCTCAGTCCGATCCCTCCGATAGCCGGAAAGATGCCCAGGAACAGGAACCGCCGCGAGAAGAAATGCGGCGAAAGCTCATGCCATTCCCAATCTCCTTCATGGGTGGCCTCGGGAAAATAAACCCGTTGTACCGTTTCCAACTGTGGCCAGTAACAGCCCGGCACCTGAATGGTCTTTTGCTTGTTCAATGCATAGCCGGCGGCCTGGTACAGGCGAAGGGAAAACATGCCCAGCCACCGCTGTATGGGGTGGGCTGTCCAGCGGATAAACTGGATCTTTCGAAAATTGGCCGATTGTTCCCGTTTGGCGAACAAGCCTGCCTCGACATGGAAGCCTTGTCCTGTCTGGATAAATTGCAGGTCATAGTTCCGGATCGCGGTCAGGATGAGCGTGCCGAAAAAGGAAAGGATCAACAGGATCACTACGAAAGCGAGGGTGAGCCACCACAGCGCATCAAAATAACCGCCCACTGTTTTTTCCCAATCCTTATAAACTGCCTCTCCCAGTACCGACTCGAGATCGTCGAGAAATCCCAGCCCTACCGCTGTGAGAATACCGGCAGTACGCAGGTGGTTCTGGCTGATACCGATCTTGAAGAGGTCGAAAACGCCGAGTTGGAGCAATACCTTTCGCTGGATACTCGTCGGTTCTTCCAGGGCGCCGGGAATCTCTTCCGCGCGTTGTCGCAGCAAAAAATCCCGCAGGGCGTGGGCCTGTTTATGCTGGATGGCGTGTAGCGAAAACTCGGAACCCTTGGAGCCGGCCGTATCGATCTCCACGCTGACAGTGTTGAACAGGCGATGGAGAAAGGTCTGCTGAAAGGAGATCGTCTGGATCCGGTCGAGTGGAACGCTCAACCGGGTGCGGCGCAGCCAGCCTGTTTCCAGGATCAACTCTCCTTCGGAGACGTAATAGACGGAATAGAAGTAGGAGAAAATAGAATTGACGGTGGAGAGGAATGCCAGGATCACCCCTAACCAGATCAGTCCGAAGAGCGTGGCGCGCTTGGGCTGGATAAAAAAGACGAGCAGTACGGGCCAAAATTGGCGAAAGAGGAAGCGGAACAGGCGAAAAAGGATGAGCAGGATAGCCACCGGAGATTGCCTGTTCGGCAGGGAGAAATCGATCTCGTCAGGATGCGTCATCCACCTCCACTTTGTGTACGATGAAGGACTCAATGCGCCGGGCCTCATCCAGTTCGATACCCGAAATGTTCAGGTCGCTGCTGCTTCCTCCGGCAGTATATATCCGTATGGTGCTCAGTCCGAATTGCTTGGCGATGGGGCCCTGGGTGATCTCCACATGTTGCACGCGGGCGTAGGGCACGGTGGTCTGGCTCCGCCACCAATAGCCGTGTTGGTGTATGATGTCGCGCTGGCGAAGCGCATAACCTTCCACCTCGTATTGTTTGAGGATCAGCCAGCGCAAAAAATAACCCAGTCCGAAACCAGTGGCCAGAATGATCAGTATCCACAACCACCACCAGGCGGAAAACACGGGGGGAAGGGTGCTGAGCAGGAGCAGGAATGCGATGGAAAACAAAAGACCATTGCCCCAATACCGCTCTTTCAGCGCAGCGGGCGCCAAGGATTGGAAGGACACGACCTCTACCTGCGGCAGATCGGGAACGGGGATTTGTTGGTTTTCGAAGATCATAATTGCTTGGGCTTTGCGGTCGTTTGTCCCATACTTCCCGCTTCTGTGGCGATCTGTTCGAGCAGTTCCTTCGCCATGCGCAGACTCCCGACCTCGTCTTTGCTGAGCAGCAGGTTGCGGGGCGTTTGCTTCAGCGTATATCCTTCCTTAATGCCTGTTTCACTGATCCACTTGAACAGATTTTGAAAAACAGGGGTTTCGAAAAATGGCGATTGCGGGTTTTCGATAAAATAACAACGGAGTTTATCGGTCTTAAGCACCACGCGTTCGATGCCGATGCGTTTGCAGACCCAACGGAGGCGGACTCCATCGAACAGTTCCAGCACCTGGGCGGGGAGCTTGCCGAATCGGTCCTGCAGCTGTTCTCCAAACAGGGCCAGGTCCGCCTCTGTAGCTACCGAGTCGAGTTCGGTATACAGGTTGAGGCGCTCCTGGATGCTTTCGACATATTCATCGGGGATGAGCATTTCCACGTCGGTATCGACGGTCACATCGCGCACGAAGGTGTGGTCTTTTTCCAGGTCTTTTTTGAACAGTTCCCTGAATTCGGTTTCCTTTAGCTCCTGGATAGCCTCCTCCAGGATCTTCTGATAGGTTTCAAAGCCGATCTCGCTGATGAAGCCGCTCTGCTCGGCGCCCAGCAGGTTGCCCGCGCCCCGGATGTCGAGGTCGCGCATGGCGATCTGGAAACCGCTGCCCAATTCGCTGAATTCCTCCAGCGTGCGCAGGCGCTTGCGGGCATCGGAAGTGAGCACCGAAAGCGGCGGACTGAACAGATAGCAATAGGCTTTTTTATTCGAACGGCCCACCCGGCCCCGCAACTGGTGCAGGTCGCTCATGCCGTACTGGTGGGCGTTGTTGATGATGATGGTATTGGCGTTGGGAATATCCAGCCCGGTTTCGATGATGTTGGTACAGACCAGCACGTCGTAATGTCCGTCGATAAAATCGACCAGGGTCCGCTCGAGCTGGTCGCTTTCCATTTGCCCGTGGGCGATCGCCACATCGACATCGGGGCAGATGCGGTGAATCAATTCGGCCATTTCAGCCAGGGATTTGACGCGGTTGTGGACGAAAAACACCTGCCCAGCCCGGTTCACCTCGTAATAGATCGCCTCTTTGACCAATTCTTCATTGAACACCCGCACCTCGGTGTTGATGGGTTGCCGGTTGGGCGGAGGTGTGCGGATGATGGACAGGTCGCGAGCGGCCATCAGGGAAAACTGAAGCGTGCGGGGTATCGGCGTTGCCGTGAGGGTCAGGGTATCGACGTTGACCTTGAGGCTGCGGAGCCGCTCCTTGGCCGCCACCCCGAATTTTTGTTCCTCGTCGACGATCAGCAAGCCCAGGTCCTTAAACTGGATCTCTTTATTCAGCAGGGCATGGGTGCCGATCACGATCTCGACCTTTCCCTCTTTGAGCTTCTGGATCACCTCTTTGCGTTCTTTCGCCGATCGAAAGCGGTTGAGGTAATCGACCGTCGCGCCGAACTCCTCCAGGCGCTCCTTGAAGGTCTTGTAGTGCTGTAACGCCAGAATGGTGGTCGGCACGAGCACGGCGACCTGTTTCCCTTCGGCTACGGCTTTGAACGCGGCCCGGACCGCCACTTCGGTTTTCCCAAACCCGACATCCCCGCAAATAAGCCGGTCCATCGGATAGGGCTTCAGCATATCCTCCTTGACGTCGTTGGTTGCCTTGAGTTGGTCGGGGGTATCTTCGTAAATAAAGGAAGCCTCCAGCTCATTTTGCAGATAACCGTCGGGGGCAAAGGAATACCCTTTTGAAGCCTTGCGTTTGGCGTAGAGCTGAATGAGTTCGGTGGCAATATCCTTGACCTGTTTCTTGGTCTTGTTCTTCAGGTTCTTCCAGGCTTCCGAGCCCAGTTTGCTCAACTGGGGCGCGGCGCCCTCCTTCCCGATGTACTTGGCGATTTTGTGCAGCGAGTTGATACTGACGTAGAGCACGTCGTTGTTCTTGTAGATCAGGCGGACGCTTTCTTGAACATGTCCGTTGATATCGATCTTTTCCAGCCCCGAATATCGTCCAATGCCATGGTCGATGTGGGTCACGAAGTCGCCCGGCTGTAGTTCGCGCAAGAGCCGGATATTGAGCGCTTTTTCTTTGGAGAATCCCTGCCGCAGCCGGTAGCGGTGGAAGCGCTGGAAGATCTGGTGGTCGGTGAAGCAGGCCACCTTGAGTTTTTCATCGATAAACCCGGCGTGGATGGCCACTGGGATAGGGTGGAAGGCCACATCGGCTTTCAGGTCCTCAAAAATGGCGTAGAAGCGCTCGATCTGTTTACTGTTGTCGGTAAACAGAAAGTTTTCGATGCCTTGCTGCGAATGGCCGTTGAGGGTTTCGATCAGCAGGGTGAAATTTTTATTAAAACTCGGCTGAGGCTTGGCGCGGAAGGCGACCGTTTGCTGAACGGGGAGGGGCTGTTTGTGGTCGTTGAGGAAGAGCAGGGAAAATTGCTTGAGGTCATCCATGAACTCCCCGGGGCGAATGAAGGCCCGATCGCGCAGGATCTCCGCGAGTTCGCTTTCGTCGAGTACGGATACCTTATCCGCGTAATCGGCGGCTTTTTCAAAACACTGCTGCACCTTGTCGAGGCAGATCTGCGCATCGCGGACCCAGATCAGCGTTTCGGGTGGCAGGATCTGGAGGAAGGAGATCTTCTGATCCTGGGTAAATCGGGTATTGATGTTCGGAATTATCCCTACCTGCTGGATATTCTGGTTAGACAGCTGGGTGAGCGGATCGAAGGTGCGGATGTGCTCCACTTCGTCATCGAAGAGTTCGACGCGGTAGGGGAACTCATTTCCGTAGGAGAAAATATCGACGATGCCGCCCCGGATGGAGAACTGCCCCGGTTCGTATACAAATTCTTCCCGCCGGAAGCCGTATTCGAGCAGTACGTCCGTGAGGAAGTCGACGTCGGTTCGCTCGCCGACCTTCAGATTGATCTGGCTTTTTTGCAGGATGCCGGGATCGACCACCTTTTCGAACAGCGCTTCCGGGTAGGTGACGACCCATTGGTGCTGCCGGATGGATTTGGTGAGGTGCGAAACCGTTTCAGTGCGGAGTAGAACGTTGTTGCTGTTGAGTTCTTCGAAATACTGGGGGCGCTTGAAGGAATCGGGAAGGAAGTGGATCGTGGACTGGGCGAGCAGTCCCTGCAGGGTATTGTGCAGGTAGGCCGCTTCTTCTTTATCGCCGGCGATGAGCAGCATGGGCGCCGGCCGTTCGAGGAATACGGCGGCCATGACAAAAGCCTCCAATGCGCCGCTCAGCCCGCTGAGTTGCAGGCAAACGGGCGATCCGGGATCCAATTGGGCCAGGATCTGGCGGGTCCTTGGATCCGATTGGTAACGCTGGAGCAGTCGCTCGAGATTATTCACAGGTGCAAAAGTAGGGTTTATCCCTGCATTTTCTTCAATTCTTCATCCCGTAAAACCCTGCGAAGGATCTTGCCCACATTTGTTTTGGGCAGTTCCTTGCGGAATTCGACCTGTTTGGGCACCTTGTAATTGGTCAATTCTTTCCGGCAGTGTTCGATCACCTCCGCTTCGGTGAGGGAGGCGTCTTTTTTGACGATAAAGACTTTGACGACCTCGTTCGATTTGGGGTCGGGCAGGCCGATGGCTGCCACTTCCAATACCTTGGGATGTGCCGCGATGACATCCTCGATCTCGTTGGGGTATACATTGAAACCCGAGACGAGGATCATATCCTTTTTGCGGTCGACGATCTGGAAGTAACCGTCCTCATGCATAAACCCGATATCGCCGGTAGACAGCCAGCCGTCTTTCAGGATCTTTTCCGTCTCATCGGGGCGGTTGTAATATCCTTTCATGACCTGGGGTCCTTTGATCTGGATCTCTCCGACCTCCTTGACCGGAAGCGGGTTGCCCTTATCATCCACGATACGCATATCGGTAGAAGGGGCCGGAAGGCCGATGGTGCCGATCTTGCCGGTTCCGTCGACCGGGTTAACACTGGCCACGGGGGAGGTTTCCGTCAGGCCGTATCCTTCCGTGAGGGGGCAGCCGGTCACCTTGTGCCATTTTTCAGCGACGGCCCGTTGCACGGCCATCCCGCCGCCGACGGTGAGTTTCAGGCTGGAGAAATTGCAGGCGGCAAAATCGGGATGGTTGAGCAGGGCATTGAACAGGGTATTGACCCCCGTCATGAGCGAGATGTTGTATTTCCCAAAAGGCTCCATGACGGTCTTGAGGTCGCGTGGGTTGGTGATCAGTACCGACAGCGAGCCGATGCTCATGAGGGCCAGGCAATTGACGGTGAATGCGAAAGAGTGATAGAGCGGCAGGGGAGATAAGACGATCTCCTGGCCGTCTTTGAGCACGGGACCCAGGATGCCTTTGATCTGCTGCATATTGGAAACCAGGTTGCGGTTGGTCAGCATGGCGCCTTTGGAAACCCCTGTGGTTCCGCCGGTATATTGCAGAACGATCACGTCGTCGGGATGCCCCTCGTGGTCCTTCAGGCTGAACCGTTTCCCCTGTTTGACCGCATCGAGGAATTTGACGGTATTTGGAATGTTGTACTTCGGCACCATGCGCTTGACGCTGCGCACGACGAAGTTGACGAGTATGCTCTTAACCGGGCCAAGCATTTCGCCGATGCTGGCTACGATCACGGTCTTGATCGGGGTGTCCTTGAGGATCTTTTCCAGGTTGGAGGCGAAGTTCTCACAGATCACGATGGCTTTGGCCCCGGAGTCGGCAAACTGGTGCAGCATTTCCCGAGGTGTGTACAGGGGGTTGGTATTGACGAGCACCAGCCCCGCCCGAAGCGCTCCGAACAGAGCGATGGGATATTGCAGCAAGTTGGGCATCATCAAGGCGATCCGGTCGCCCGGCTCCAAGCCGCGGGAACGCAGGTAAGCGCCGAACTGGCGGGAATACCGGTCCAGGTCGGCAAAAGACAATTCCTTGCCCATATTGGAGAAAGCCGGTTTCTTCCCGTATTTTTTCAAGGTTTCATCCAAAAGTGCTACGACAGAGGGGTAGGCCTCCGGGTCGATATTTGCGGGCACCCCTTTTGGGTAGGTGGTCAGCCAGGGTCTTGGATCACTCATTGCGTAGTTGCTGTTTACTAAATGAATTAAACTTTATAATGAGGATTGCGGTTGCCAGCCGCAATCCTCATTATTATATTCTCTGAAACATTGTACTAAATTTGCAAGGGATTAAGTTAGCAATTTTTTACTTTATCCATGTGTGCAATTGCAGGAGAATGGATATTTTTCTTCATTCTCTTTGCCATTTATCAAAATTCCAATTACCTTTGTCGCACTTTTTCTGAACCCTTATTGTGGATGAAGAGCTAAGCTCTCGGGTAAGGTCATAAAAAGATCTTATCGCAATGCTTAAACGATTGAAAAGATGAAAAGGACTTTCCAACCATCGAGAAGAAAGCGGGTAAATAAACATGGATTTCGCGCTCGCATGAGCAGCAAGAATGGCCGCAAGACGCTTGCTCGTCGCCGCGCCAAAGGCCGTGCACGTCTTACCGTTTCTGATGAAAAGCGCCTGAAGTAAGCGCAAGGTGCTTTCGAAATAAAAGGAGAGGAGACGCCATTGGTGTCTCCTCTCCTTTTATTTTTAGATGTTATCTCCCCTTAGTTTCCGGAACCGTTTTCGCGCTTCCACGGCGAACGTGCTATTGGAATAGTCCATAAACAGTTTTTCGTACAACTCTTTGGCCTTTTCCGGATCTCCCAGGAAATTTTCATACAGGTTTGCCAGTTCGAACAGGGCGTTATCGGCCCGGATCTCGTCTCCGTGCTCGTCGACGATTTCCTGGAGGAGTTGGGCGGCGGCAGGGTAGTCGTGCTTTTTCTCGTAAACCTTGGCCTTGGCGTACAACACGTCATCTTCCAGCGAATGACCGGGATACCTGGCCAGGAGCGTATCGAGTTTTTCGAACGCTTCATCGAAGCGGTTTTGGAAGATCAGCAGATCGGCTTCGGCATAGAGGGACAGGGAGGCAGCCGTAGTGTCCAGTCCCAGGTTGTCCATAATGAAAACCGACAGATCGAGCGCATCGTTGGCGATGAGCTTGGAGGTGGAGGCTTTCAGCACCTCGAACTGGGCCTGGGCCCATTCGAAATCGCCAAAATAATAGGAGAGTTTGGCGTTGCGGAACCGGGCTTCATGGCCGAGCACATCGTCTTCAAAGGCTTTGTCGACCTGCGAATAGAGCAGGGTCGCATCCCAGCGTTCGCCCTTGATCAGGTAATAATCAGCCAGCGCGAGTTTTGCCTGGGCCTGTATATTCCGTTGAATACCGGGCATATCGACCAATTCCTGCAGCAGGAGAATGGCCTTGTCCATGTCATTGAGGTAGTAGGCCTGAAGTTCCGACAGTTCGAGGAGGATCGGGGCGGTATTCCGGTTGCGGCCAAACTCGTCGATAAATTCGAGGTATTCCTGTTCGAGGGCGAGCAGGTCTTCGCGTGAGTAGTCGTAGTTCTGCACCAGTTTTTCCCGCTTGACCCGCAGAAGCTGGCGTTTGGACTCCACGTATATCGGAGTGGTGGGGCCTTTTTCCGTAATGATATAGGAATAGGCATCGATCGCCACGTCGTAGTCTTTGTCATTGGCCGCCGTTTCGGCGAATTGGAAGACCCGGTAGCCATTTTCCTTGAGGCGGCGGTCGAGGGCTTTGATCTGACGGAGGGCGTTGACATAGTCCTTGCGCTGCATGAAGACCCAGGCCAGGAGTTCTACATACTGGATGGATTCGAGGTCTTCCTGGATTCGGGTATAGAGTTGGGCCTGGAGTTCGTCGAAGTCTTCTTCCGAGAAATAGCGTTGAAAGACGGTTTCGAGGGAGACCAGCCTGCCGGGGTTGTCGCGAAGGCTGTTGAGGTAACTTTCCACCATGCGGGGGGAGTCGCCTTGCCGGCGGTAGAGGTCGCCCAGGTTATAAGAGAAAGTACCGTCGTCCTGGAGGAGTTTGGCGCCTTTTTCATAGGTGGCGATCGCCAGGTCGAACTTGGCGAGTTGGATAAAAGACTGGGCCAGTTTGAGAATGGTTCCGCGGTCGGGTGGCAGGTCTTTTACCGCCTTTTGGAATTCCTCATTGGCCTCGTCGATGCGCAATTGTCGTTCGTAGAGGTTTCCAAGTCCCACGTGAAAGGAGAGGCGGTCGGGATATTTCTTGAGTTCCCGCTTGAGGACTTTTTCCGCTTCGTCGTATTGCTGCAGGGAGAGGAGGCATTCGATGTAGCGGTCGAAATAGAAATCCTGGGTTTCATTGCTGCGGTAGAGCCGCTCGAACAGGACGGAGGCTTTTTCATATTCTCCATTCTGATAATATTGTTGGGCGAGCTGAGCATTTTGCGAAAAAGCAGCGATGGGGATCAGCAGGGAGAGGACCCACAGACAAAAGACCTTGATGCGCATGTCGTACGATTTTACATTTCTTCAAACGCAGGTGATCGGGCAAAAGTTGTGAAAAAGAAAGCGGGATGTGCGCACCATTGGCGCGCACATCCCGCTGGAAGGAAAAACCAGCGCAAAAAGCGCCGATTACTCTAAGCGGAATTTAACGGGCAGGTTGAACTGCACGCGCACGGCGCGTCCACGTTGCTTGCCCGGGACCCATTTGGGCATTTCTTCCACTACCCGGAGAGCTTCCTGGCCGCACTGGGCGCCAATGTCGCGAGCGACGCGCGCGTCGGTGATCGAGCCATCCTTCTCCACGACGAAGGTGATGACAACGGTACCTTCCACGCCGTTTTCACGGGCGATCGCCGGATACTTGATGTTCTTGTAAATGTATTCCAACATTTTCGTTTCGGCGCACTTCTTGCGCTCGTCCTTGTTGGATTGATCCTCGCAGCCCGGGAATCGCGGCATGTCCTCGACCACTTTAAAGATCTCTTCAACCTTGGGTTGAGGGGGTGGGGGAGGCGGCGGAGGCGGCGGAGCAGCTTCCATTTTGGGCGCTTCTACGACGGTTTCCTCTTCGATCGATTGGTCGGTAAATTCAACGACATCTTCTTCCTCGATCATTTCTTCCGGCACTTCCTGAATGACAGGTGGTGGTGGCGGAGGAGGAGGGGGCGGCGGTTCTGCCGTGCGAGGCGGTTCGATCTCGATCTCTTCATTGAATTCCAGGGCGCCGGCCGGGATGACAACCACTTTTTCGTAGGTCGTCCAGCTGAATGCAAGGACAGTCAAGCCAATGGCCAACATGAGGCCAACGTTGAAAAAGGTGCTGCTAAGCTGGAATACATCCACATCGGGGTATTTGTTCCGAACGTCAAGCACCGACTTTTCAGCTCCCTTCTCATATTTCTTCGAGAGGGATTGGCTTGACTTTCCAGCAAACGATGCCCGTATGCCGTATATAAGCCCTAAAACCAGAGCGACGATGCCCAGAAAAGCAATGCCGAGCCAGTTGGCGGTTACTGAAAAGTCCATAGTCAAAAATTTAAATGATAAATAAGTCTCTTAAAAATACCATATCCTGCAAAAGTACCCAAAGTATTGGCCAATAAATCTGACCACTCGAAATACCTGTTGGGGAATAGCCCATATTGCATCCCTTCCATGGTGAAACCGAAAAGCACGGCGATCAGGATCGCGGGAAGCGGATGATGCCACCCTATTCGGTAAAACCCCCACAGCAGGAGGAAAGCCAGGATACCGTAAGCCCCGAAATGGCCTATTTTATCCCAACCGAGAATGTCCCACAGATCGGAGGGCAATTGGATCCCGGAACCTGCGGACAGGTATAAGATCACGCCACCCCAAATTATTGCCGGGAGAAAGGATTTCCACATTCAAAAAACTTGCGTTACAAAATGGTAACAGCTGGCAAGATGCCTGGTTTTTTCGTTTTGGTGGATGCGCCTGAAATTTTTTTTTACCCGATCAGCGCATCGTACTCTCCGGCACTCATCAAATCGTTCAGTTCGTCCGGATTTTGGACCTCCATTTTAATGATCCAGCCCTCGCCGTAGGGGTCGGAATTGATGACCCCCGGGTCGTCGCCCTTCGATTCGTCGAGGGTCGGGTTGAATTCGAGGACTTTTCCACTGACGGGAAGGAACAGTTCAGCGGTTGTCTTTACGGCTTCCACGGTGCCGAACACATCGCCGGCGCTCAGTGAATCCCCTACGGTTTCCACTTCGATGAAAACCAGTTCGCCCAATTCACCCTGGGCGAAATCGGTGATACCCACGTAAGCGACGTTGCCGGATTCGACCCGGATCCATTCGTGGTCTTTCGTGTATTTCAAATTGCTTGGAGCTCCCATAAGAATTAGTAATTATTCAGGGGAGGGAAGCTGGAGGCTTCCCTCCCCTGATGCTTTATGAATGTTTTTGATCGAACGCCAAAAATAATTGATTTTTTGGCTTTTGCGATCAATTTGTGGCAGCTTCTGTTGTTTGGGCAATGAAATTTTTCACCCATTGGGTTGTCAGCGACTTAGGCCGCTCCAACGGGAGGTTCATTGCTCTCGACCAGCAGAGCTGTGCCAATACACCCAGAGCGCGGGATACGCCGAACATCACGGTATAGAAATCGTACTCCTTCATGCCATAATGCACCAACAAGGCACCAGAGTGGGCGTCGACGTTGGGCCAGGGATTTTTAACCTTACCCAGTCCTTCCAGGATCGGGGGCACCAGATCGAAGATCTTCCATACGACATTGACGATCGGGTCGTCCTTGATGTATTCTTTGGCAAATTCCATCTGGGCGATGAAGCGCGGGTCGGGCTTGCGCAGTACAGCGTGGCCGTAGCCCGGAACTACCTTGCCGGAAGCCAGGGTGGAGTGCACGTATTCGGTGATCTCGGCGTCGGTCGGCGTTTGGGTGCCGATCGCATCGAGCATGTTGAATATCCAGCGGATCACCTCCTGGTTGGCCAGCCCGTGCAAGGGGCCTGCCAGCGATGCAATACCGCCGGCAAAGGACAGGTAGGGATCGCTCAGGGTAGAACCCACCAGGTGGGTGGTATGCGCCGAGGCGTTGCCGCCTTCGTGGTCGGCATGGATGGTCAGATAGAGGCGGATCAGATTTTCGAAATCTTCACCGGGGATACCCAGCATGTGGGCGAAGTTGCCGCCCCAGTCCAGGTGGATATTGGGTTGGATATGCTGGTTGTGATGGTAGGTCCGGCGATAAATATAAGCTGCCAAACGCGGGAGCCGTGCGATGAGGTTCATCGTGTCTTCGTAGGTAGCGTCCCAATATTCGTCCTTGGACATGCCGTCTTCATACCGGTGTGCGAACACACTGGCACTTTGCATGGCCGTTATACCGATAATGAACTGGGTCATCGGATGGGTCGTAGTGGGCAGGCGGTCGAGAACCGGAAATACGTGTTCCGGGATATTGCAACGCTGGCGCCATTGGTCAGTGAGCCACTGGACCTCCTCGTTGGTGGGAATGTCTCCCGTCAGCATAAGCCAAAACAGGCCTTCCGGAAGCGGCTCTTTTCCGCCGGGTCCTTTGGGGAGTCGCTTTTTCAGCTCCGGGATCGAATACCCTCTGAATCGGATCCCTTCCATGGGATCGAGTTGGGAGGTTTCCCATACCATCATTTTAACGCTGCGCGCACCGCCGTAAATCTGGTTGATGGTAACTTTGTCAATTACCTTATCGCCGTGTTCTTTGAGAAGCACCCGGAGTTCTTCTCGCAAGGTTTCGGCTTTTTCCTGGAATCTTTTTTTGAGAATGTCCATGTATAAAGTGGTTGTTAAAGGTTAAGTAAGTTGTTTAATAGACCTATACCGTCCCCAAAAGCGGCCGGTATAGGTCTATTAATATCAGAACCGCTGATCGCGGGGCATATTCCAGAATATTGGGAGACGTTGGACGTGCGAGGGGGTTGGGAATGGAAAAAAGCGGTTAAAGCATCCACGGCTTTAACCGCTTATAAAAATGCGATTTATTCCAATTCCAGAACGGCGATCTCGACCTCTTGGATCGGAACGCCTTTTGACAGCATAGACTGGGCCACTTCGGCCCTTTTCTCCCGGCGAGCCACGGAAAAAGCCCTGTACTGAGGAGTCTGGGCTTCGGTCAGCATCAGCTGAACGGAGATGTCTGCCCCGTATTCAATGGCTTTGAGCTGTTCGAGATACAATGCCTGGTCGGTCGTTTTGTTGGGAACGATCAGTTCCCGGTCGCGATACCGGCGCAACTGGATCTTGTGCATTTTCTCGGTTTGAGCCGCACTGAGCTGGAGTTTTTCCGCCAGCAAATTCGTCTCCCCCGTCGCTTTTTGTTCCGGGGTCTCTGACTGGGCAAATGCCATGCCTGCTAAACTGATAAAAAGTAAGCCAAGCAACAACTGTTTCATGTAAACCACTTTGGTTTTATAAAATGATCGCTAATATACAATATTACCTGAAAATGATTTGTGCGTCAGGTCACAGACGTAATTTTTTCTGAGGTTCTGTCGCGGATCAGCCTGCTCTTTCACTACTTTTGTCCCTATGGTAATGGTCCAGGACATATTGATCAGTGATGAGGTGTTGCAGGAAGCTTTTGTCTGCAACCTCGAGGCTTGTAAAGGAGCCTGTTGTTGGGAAGGGGACTACGGCGCCCCCCTGGAGCCGGCAGAATTGTCGACCCTGGCCCAAATTTTCGAGGATATTCGCCCTTTTCTGCTGCCCGAAGCGGTTGAACGCCTACAGGAGGAAGGCCTGTACGCCATGTACGATGGCGATATGCCGGGAACTACCCTGATGCCCCATGGCGCCTGCGCCTATATGACCTATGATGAAAGCGGCATCGCCCAGTGCGGGATCGAACGGGCCTTTCGCGCAGGAGCTACCGATTTTCAAAAACCCATTTCTTGCCACCTGTATCCTATACGTGTAAAAAAGGTCGAACACGTCCGGTTCGAAGCCTTGAATTATGATCGTTGGGACATTTGCAAGGCGGCCTGCCAACTGGGCAAAAAACTGAAAGTTCCGGTTTATCAGTTCCTTCGCGAACCCCTCATTCGCAAATACGGCGCCGGGTTTTACGAAGAACTGGATGCTGCCGCCCGTCACCTCTTTCCATAACACATGCGCCTCAGGGCTTCTCGCGCACATTGTACTCCTTAGGAGAAAAAAACCTTTAAATATGACTATTTCGGCGCCTGCGGCGCCGAAATAGTCATATTTAAAGGCAGAGCCGTCGCCCCAGGCGGCGGCTCTGCCTTTAAATATCTTTGAACACGCGATATGCGTAACTCCTATCCTTTTCATTTTTTTTTGCAAAACACAGTAAAGACATTACTTTTGCAGGGATTTTTACCGACCCTCCCGATTGCGATCCCGAATCGCAATTTTTTTCTTTGGCCGGGACGAAAGAGTGACAGGGTATTTGCCCATAATTGAAAGACAGAAAAATAACGATGCAGAATGGCTTTGATCAGTAAAATTCGGAAAAACAGTTGGATCATGGTGGTGATGGTCGCCCTGGGTCTGGCTGGGTTCATCCTCATGAGCGGCACCAAAAACCAAGGTTTTTTGAGCAGCGACCGGACCACTATGGCGGAAATCGCCGGTCAAAAGATCGATATCAACGAGTTTAATCGCCTGGAGCAAACGGTTTATGGAAATTCCAGCGGAGATCCTTATGCCCGCCGCAATGCACTTTGGAACTATTACATGGAGAAGATCCTGGTGGAAGATGAGGCCGCAGAGATCGGGATCGGTGTGGGGAAAGAGGAATTGCTCGACCTTCAGTTTGGCACCAACCTCAGCCCGGTCATTACCCGCAACCTCCAGGATCCCAATACGGGCCAGGTAGACCGCAATCGCCTGCTCCAGTTTAAAACGGCGATCGAGAACAATACCCTCGACGCTTCGATCCGCCCCTTCTGGGCCTACCAGGAGAAAGACATTGTCCGCGAACGCCTGAAGGAGAAGTTGGTCAATATGATCACCAAAGGGCTCTATGTGCCGACCTGGCAAGCGGAAATGATGGCCAACGAGCAAAACAGCAAGGTCGATTTCCTCTATACGCGAATCCCTTTCGATGTGATCCCGGATGGAGATGTCGCTCTTTCAGATCAGGATTATAAGGCCTATCTGGATGAGCATGCCTCTGAATTCACCCAAAAGGAACAAGTCCGCCGGCTGGAGTACGTCGTATTTGACGTCATTCCCAGCGCTGCCGACACCGCGGCGATCTACCAGCAAATGGTCGAACTGACGGATGCCTTCCGCAGGTCGGAAGACGATTCCCTGTTCATTCAGAACGATGGCGGCGTCCTCGACGGCACCTACTACAAGAAAAGCGAGTTGGCTTCCACCATCGCCGATACCGTGTTCAAAGTACTGCCGGAGACGGTGATCGGTCCGTATTTCGATCTGGACAGCTACCGCTCGGTCAAAGTCCTCGACCGGATGGTATTGCCCGACTCCGTTCGGGCGCGCCACATCCTCATTCGCGCGGACATGACCAACCAGCAGGAAGTGCAGCAGGCTGCCCGGACCCTGGACAGCTTGCGCGTGCTCATCAACAGCGGCGTGCAAACCTTTGAAGAACTGGCTTCCCAATTCGGTCAGGACGGTTCCTCCGCGAAGGGCGGGGACCTCGGTTACGCAGCCCCCAACCAGATGGTAAAATCCTTCAACGACCTGATCTTCTTCGAAGCAAAGCCCGATTCGCTCTACATCATTGGAACCCAGTTCGGCGTCCATCTGGTGGAAGTGACCGGCAGAAAATACCTGACCAATGAAGAGGGCGTTCGCCTGGGATATGTATCCCGGCCGATCATCCCCAGCGAAGAAACCCAGCGCCACATGGAGCAGGAAGCAGTCACGCTGGCTACGGAAAACAATACCCTGGACGATCTCCACAAAGCCCTGGCCGACCGGATGGACCTGTCTTTCGAAACAACGGGCCCCCTGCTGCGCAACGCCTATTCGATCCCGGCCCTGGGTTCCGGACAATCGGTGCGCAACATCATTCGCTGGGCTTTTGGCGACGATCCCAGCTACACCGCTCCGGAAGTCGGCGATCTCTGCAAGGACGTTTTTGCCATCCAACAGCCCGACAAGTTCTATACCGATAAGTTCGTCATCGCAGGTTTGAAGAACGTGCAAAAACCGGGCCCCCCTAGCGTGGCTGCCGTAAAGAACGACATCGAACTCGCGGTGCTCAATAAGAAAAAGGCCGAAATGATCATCGAGAAACTGGGTACGCCGGGTTCCGTACAGGAAGCGGCCTCCAAGTACAACGTAGCTGTAGATACCGCCCGCGGCGCGTCCTTCTCCGGTCTGATCCCGGAAGTAGGCAACGAGCCCAAAGTGGTAATGAATGCATTAAAACTCGATCTGAATACGACTTCCGCGCCCATCGAAGGCAGCAGCGGGGTATTTGTGATCATGCCGACCCTCAAGCCGGCTGTATCTTCTGCCCCCAACCTGCAATTGATCCGCCGGACGGCTTCCACCACCATTCGCTCGCAAGTCCAAACCCGCCTTGTTAACTTCCTCAAGGAAAAAGAGGGGGTAGAGGACCTTCGGGCCAAGTTTTATTGATCCATTTTCCTCAGTCCTAAAGCAAAAAGGCCCCGACGATCGATCGTCGGGGCCTTTTTGCTTTAAGGCGCCTGCCCTTCGGCTAGCTGGATGACCCGGATCGTTTCGATCTTGGTGTCGCTTACAGACTCCAGAATGTACTTCAACCCGTTCAACGTGAGCTCGTCGCCCACCGAGGGAATATGGCCGGTTGTCATCACGAGATATCCGGAGAGGGTGTGAAATTCGCCTTCGGGGAAGTGGAGGTGCGGGTACTTTTCATTGAGGTAGGAGATCTCCAGGCGGCCGGAGAAAAGATATTCGGTGTCTGAGATCTGCTTGTCGATATACTCCTCTTCGTCGTGCTCGTCCTCGATCTCTCCAAAGATCTCTTCGAGGATGTCTTCCATGGTGATCAGCCCGGCGGTTCCGCCGTACTCGTCGACCACGCAGGCGATATTGCGGCGGTTTTTGATGAACTGGTTCATCAGGTCGCGGACCCGCATGGTCTCGGGCACGAAGGAAAGTTCCATGACGATGCTGCGGATCGATTTGATAGGCTTGAGCAATTGCTGGTGATGCACATAGCCCAGCACGTTGTCGATATCGTTTTCGTAGACGATGATCCGGGATAGGTTGGTCGTTTTAAAGACCTCGATCAACTCGTTGATGGTAGCGCTTACATCGATCGCTTCGATCTCGGGGCGCGGCACCATGCTCTCCTTTACCCGGACTTCCCGGAGGTTGAGGGCTTTTTCGAAGAGTTCCGTGTCGATCTCGTCGTTGGATTCCGTGCGGGTGCTCTTGATAAAATTTTCCAGGTCGAGCCGGGTGAACGCATCCTGCACTTCCTCGACCGGAGAGCGCAATACCGTGACCAGCAGAAAATGCGAAAGCCGGGTCATTACCCAGGCCGGAGGCCACAGGATGAGGTACAGCACCCGGAGGGGATAGGCTAAAATATAGAGTACCGAATCGGAAAAGAGCCGGAACAGGGTCTTGGGGAGGAATTCCCCGAAGATCAGCACGACAATAGTGATCACGCTGGTATTGAGCAGTAGCAGCAGCCCTTCATTGGTCCAGCCGAGTTGTTCCCTGAAAAGGCGGTCGAGCGGCACATTCATCAGCGCGGTAAAGACCACCAGGGCGATATTGTTACCGACCAGCATGGTGCCGATAAAGGAAGAGGGCTTTTCATAAAACTTCGCCAGGATGGAGCTCTGTCGCGATCCTTTTTTCTTTTTGAGCTCGATCATGAGCTTATTAGCGGAAAGGAAGGCAATCTCCGAACCGGAAAAGAGCGCCGAGAGCAATAGAAAAAAGAGGATCAGTACTAGCAACATAGATCTGGTGTTGGCCAAATGATTTTCCGGATCGAAGATAGAAAAAAAGCGCTACTCATCCTTCGAATGAAGATCTTCCACCTTGATCCGCCCTTCTATTGCTTTGATGCGGGAGCGGGAAAAGTCTTCATCGGATTCGAACCCATGGCCCCAGAGGATCTCATCGTCGCGGCGAACGACCACAAAGCGGTTGGTATACACCTTTTTTCCCTGTTCTTCCCAGGTCAGTTCTTCCGTTTCCAGCTTCTCATTGTTTTGTCCGGTCCAGACCACGCTGTCGCGCACGATGATCTTGCCCTCCTGTTCGTACCGCACGGCATAGCGGCTGGTGAGCCGGCTGGTCACGTGGAAGTTGGGGTCGAAAAATTCGACTTGCATTCCTTCGGGAAATTCCTGCCGGGGGTTTTTCTCGTCAATATGCCGCCACATGACCGGGCCTTTGATCCGGACCCGGACCCGCGCCGAATCGCTGTACAGCATCTCAAAGTCCCGGATCTCCTCCACGAATACGGCTTCCGGCGGGAAGGCCTTATGGATGGTGGAAAGGTCGTTCTTGCACGCCCAGCTTCCAAGCAGAAAAAAAACAATAATGACGGCGCCTGATGTGGTCCACTTCATAATTCGGGAGCGGGATATTTCAAAAGATCAGTTCGAGGGAGTCTCGCAAGGGCAAAAACTCTGCTGCGTTCTCCGTCCAATAAGCTTCTTGTATGGCTTTCCGCAATCTTCCCTCGACGACGACTTCTTGTCCTTGTTCTTCCGTCCAGGAAAGGATGCGATGAGGGAAGGTCGATTCGAAGTGAATGCGCACGGTGCGATCGAGGTGGAGGTATTCAATGATGCATTGGGTCGTGGCTTCGCTTTCCAGGAACTGTATCCGGGCGCGTTTGGGCTTGATCGGCTGATGGGACAGCCGGAGATAGAACCCGCCGGGGATCAGATCGAATTCACCGCTGGGAATGCTGGCCGGATTGATCCGGATCCGGTTGAATAGTTCATCTTCCAGCAGATCTGTGCCTGCTTTATAGGATTGGTCCCCCTCGTTTTCAAAGTAGGAAAATTGCCGGACGAGGTAGTCGTTCTTCTCCCGGTTGAGTTGATGAAAGCTCATGCCGCACCAATCCTGCAGGGAAACCGATGTCTTGAGAGATCCCGGAAATTGTTCCAGATCGACGGGGGTGAAGACCGATCCCATGAGGGAATAGTCGTAAATGCCGGTCTTAAAGCGCCAGATCTGGTTGAGCTTGAGGACCGGAACCTTGTCGTCGCCAGCCTCCTGGGGCCTGTCCAGTTTGACCTGCTTGGATTTGGAAAAATCTTCCGTAACAAAGACCAGGACTGCATCTCCATGGCGTTGTTCCCCATATTGAACGATGTCGAGATCATAACTCGCCAGCTCTGCTTTGCCTTGATACCAGTAGGCCGCAAACTCATCCGGACTGGTGTAGTTGGCGAAACTGGAAAAGGAAGAGGACTCCTGTTTGGGGTGACAACCCTGTAAAAGGGGAAGGGCGATCATCAGGAATATGGGGTAGAATGCGTAGCGCATAGGCTGGGTTTGGTTCGATTGGCATAAATAATAATGACAAAGGTCTGCTTAGAGTTCAACAATAGGAAAGCATATTTATTTTTTTTATCCACCGGAGGGGAAAGCTCCTCCCTTTTTTTGGGTTCTCTGCTGAAGGAAGCAGCAAATCTTCTTACCTTTGTTGTGGGCTAGTGTTTGCCGCATTAAATGGGTATATTTGATAAAACTTGCCATCGGCGGGTTTTATCTAATGTGATAGAATTTTGGGCGCACAGGCGCCCGAAAACACTATCCGTTATTTAGTGCCGGAGGCACCTGATCTGTTTTAAGCAACAAATCCCAGGGCAATTTTTGCGGAATAATTTAAAACCAGGAGGTCATGGTGGAGGTTAAACTATTCTCAGGTACCAATTCGCAGTACCTGGCTGAAAAGATTGCAGATTATTACGGAGATGCATTGGGGGATGTTTCCCTCCAGCGGTTCAGCGACGGCGAGATGCAACCCGTCATCAACGAATCGGTGCGGGGAGGCTATGTCTTCTTCATTCAGTCCACTTTTGCGCCGGCGGAGAACCTCATGGAGTTGTTGCTGATGATCGACGCGGCCAAACGGGCCTCGGCCGGGTACATCACCGCGGTTATCCCCTATTTCGGATATGCCCGGCAAGACCGGAAGGACAAACCCCGCGTGCCTATTTCCAGCCGCTTGATCGCCAATTTGCTCGAAGCGGCCGGCGCCAACCGCATCATGACCATGGATTTTCACGCGGACCAGATCCAGGGGTTCTTCGATATCCCCGTCGACCACCTCAAGAGTGAAGCGATCTATATGCCCTACCTCCAGGAGCAGGACCTGTCGAATGTGATCTTTGCTTCCCCTGATGTCGGAGGCGTCAAGCGCGCCCGGACCTATTCCATGTACTTCGATCGCAGTCTGGTCATTTGCGACAAATACCGCAAACGGGCCAATGAAGTGGCCGGCATGACCGTGATCGGAGATGTAGCCGGCGCCGATGTCATCCTGGTGGACGACCTGGTCGATACGGCAGGGACTCTTTGCCGGGCCGCGGATGTGTTGATCCAGAAAGGCGCAAAAAGTGTTCGCGCCCTGTGCACCCACCCGGTGCTCTCGGGGAGTGCCTATAAAAACATTGAGGCCTCCCAATTGCAGGAACTGATCGTTTGCGACACTATTCCATTGCGCAAACAATCCAGTAAAATCAAGGTCCTTACCACGGCCAAACTCTTTGCCCGGGCGATCCGGAACACCCATGAACACCGGTCCATTTCCGCTCTTTTTGTGGAAGGATAAAAAAAAGTGAACAGGTGCTGCGCGCAAACGGATTTATTACTATCTTTGCGAGCCTTTTTGAAGGCTATTGAACAGAATAAACGAAAATTAGAGTCATGAAAACGGTTGCAGTAAAAGGAACACTGCGTACAGAGATTGGAAAGAAAGGCGCTGCCAGCGTTCGTCGCGAGGAACTCATTCCCTGTGTGCTGTACGGAGGAGATGAAGTGGTCCATTTTTCCGCCACGATGGGCGATCTGCGCCATTTGGTATATGCGCCTGATTTTAAAACGGCCGAGGTGATGGTGGATGGGAAATCCTACCGCGCCATCCTCAAGGAGGTGCAGTTTCACCCGGTTACGGATACGGTCATGCACGCCGATTTCCTGCGCCTGATCGACGGGCATCCCGTCAAAGTTGAACTGCCCGTTCGCTTCAAAGGCCAATCGCCAGGTGTAAAAGCCGGTGGTAAACTGCTGCAGCTCCTTCGCCGGGTACTGGTAAAAGCCACTCCCGAAAACCTGATGGAAGAACTGACGGTCGATGTGTCGAAAGTTCAGTTAGGTCAATCCCTCCGGATCCGCGACATCCAATTGGAGAAGGGAATCGAGATCCTGATGTCGCCGAGCGTACCGGTGGTGATGGTTGAGATCCCGCGTGCACTGCGTTCGGCTACTACGTTGGCTGAGAAAGAAGGAGAAGAGGAAGAGGGCGAAGCTCCAGCTGCTGAAGAATAAGCATTTTTGCTCATAATAGCACGACAAAGGGGCGTGCCGGTTTCTCGGCGCGCCCCTTTGTTTTATTTTTGTCGTATGGAACCACTACGCGTCACCCTCGTTCAGACCGAGTTGGCCTGGGAAGATCCGGCCGCCAACTTGCAGCGACTAGAACGGAAATTGCATCCGATTTCCGGAACGACCGATCTGATCATCCTCCCCGAGATGTTCACGACGGGATTCACCATGCGAGCAGAAGCTATGGCGGAGGACATGGACGGACCGACCCTCCGTTGGATGCAAGCCATGGCATCCCAACTCGATGCGGTGATTACGGGCAGCGTAGTCATCTGCGAGCGTGGCGCCTGCTTCAACCGGTTGTTGTGGGTGCGCCCGGACAAAACCTATGCCTATTACGACAAACGGCATTTGTTTTCCCTGGCGGGCGAGCAACACCACTATACGGCCGGAAACCAACGGTTATTGGTGGGGCTAAAAGGCTGGACCATTTGCCCGCTGATCTGTTACGACCTTCGCTTTCCGGTGTGGAGCCGAAATACCCAGGACTACGACCTGCTCATCTACGTAGCTAATTGGCCGAAGGCCCGCAGGCATGCCTGGCAATCGCTTCTCGTGGCCCGGGCCATTGAAAACCAGTCTTATACCATCGGCGTCAACCGGGTGGGCGAGGATGCAAACGGAAATGAATATACCGGCGACTCGATGGTGGTTAACTTCGCGGGGGAAGTGCTTTACCACATCGCGTATGGAGAGCAAAGTGAAACCCTGACCCTGGCGCATGCCATTCAGGAATCTTTCCGGGCAAAATTCCCGTTCCTGGATGATGCCGACGATTTTTCGTTGAAATAAAAAAGGGGCCTGGTCAGGCCCCTTTTTTATTTCTTCTTGAAAAGATTTCCCAGAAACTTCATCCCCATACTGGCGACCTCATCCGTAATATCGCCATCCCCGTCCTGGTCGAGGAATTGGGTGATCATGTTCATAGCCGGGTTGCCGGATTGACGGTGCTGCTGGAGCTCGCCCGTCAAAAGGGAGGTCAGCCCTCCAATGTCGAGCCCTTGCTGGCGTTTTTGCTTCCCGAGCATGCCCATGACTACGGGCGCCAGCATCGTCATCAGATTGCCGGTGTTCCCCTTGTCCAATCCGCTCATTTTGCTGATCATATCGATGACGTTTCCCTGGCGGTTACCCAGCACGTGGTTGATGATCCCTTCGCCGTTGAGCGCTCGGGGTTGCTCCTGGCGCGTAGTACCGCCGCCGATCATTCCCATCAGGTCGTCCAGCACACTACCGTCGTGGTCCCGGTCCAGCGCATTGGCCAGCGAGGAGGCCCCTTCCGGAGTAGAAGCGTTGCGGGCGATCTGGTTGACAAGTGTAGACATGATCCCGTTTGCAGCCAGAGCGGTTTTTTCCCGGCTGGCGCCGCCCAGTTGACTGCTGAGCTGGTCGATCATGTCGTCGGACAGTTGTCCGTGCAAAAGATCCGTTAAATTTGACATGTGACTTTTTTTCAAAGATACTAAATAAGTGTTGGGGCAAAAAATATTGCCACATTCCTTTGACGCATAAAAGGAGGGCAGGTAACCCCGTCAAATCTTCAAATAATTGGTATCTTGTCCATTGCAATAAACCCGCAATACATGTCTTCCATCCCCAATCCGGAAACAGCCCCTTTTGTTCAGGAAGCCCGGCAGTATGCCCTGCAATGGTTTAACGAGCACAACGATCCCCGCATGGTTTTCCACACGTATCAGCAGGCCGCGGAGGTTTTTCGATTGGCGGGAGAGATCGGCATGGGGAACCAGATGAACCCGGAGTATGTGGAGGCCGCAAGCGTTGCCGCTTGGTTGCACAACCTGGGTTACGTCATTCGATACGACCACGGCTGGGAAGAGAGCCGGCAACTGTCGGTCGCCTTTTTAAAAAAGATCGCTGCTCCCGAACCCCTTATTCAGCGGGTGTATAATGCCCTCACGGGTTTGCTGAGCTCCGAACCGCCCACCATGCCGGAGGCTCAATTGCTGGTTGATGCCGTGCATGCCCAACAGTTCGGGGCGGGCTTTTTCGATCACAGCCCCTTGCTCAAATTGGAGATGGAGTTGAAAGGACAGGACATTCCCATGGAAGCCTGGGGGCAATACCAGTTACAGCAATTGCTGAACATTACCTACTATACGCCCTATGCAAAAGAAAAATTTGCGCCCTTGCTGGCCAAACACCTCCTGGAACAAAAGTCGCGCGTTGAAAAGCTCCAGCGGAAGCGGAGCGAGGACGACGAGGACCAGCTGCTGCGCAAATTTCAAATGCTGGAACGCAAGCTGCCCTCCAGCGGTATTCAGACATTTTTCCGCACCAGCTACCGCAACCACATCAACCTTAGCTCTATTGCAGATAGTAAGGCCAATATCATGATCAGTGTGAATGCCATCCTGATCTCGGTGATGATCTCCGCTATTTCGTATAAGAATATCACCGAAACCACTCCCATGATCATGATGCCTACGGTGATCTTCCTCGTTACCGGCCTGACTTCCCTGACATTTGCCGTCCTCTCGGCCAGGCCAAAGGTCACCCGCCTCAACGAGGGAACACACGATAAGGAACGCATCAAACAAAACCTCTTTTTCTTTGGGAACTTTGTCAACCTCCGGCTCGACGAATACGAAGAAGCTATGGACGCCATCTTCCGCGATGGCGAACTTCTCTACGGGAATATGGTCCGCGACATGTACAACCTTGGACAGGTGCTCGATAAAAAGTACCGCTACCTCACCTTGTCGTATAATATTTTCATCGCCGGGTTTATTGCGACGGTGGTGTTTTTTATGATCGCGTTATTTTTTTAGTTTTTGAGTTTATAAGGGCATGAGCTTTTGAAGCATCAAAAACTCGTGCCCTTATAAACTTAAAAACTCATCTCCCTTTGCCGCACCGCCTCATACAACATGATCCCCGCTGCCACCGATACGTTGAATGAATCGGTTACCCCGACCTGGGGGATCCGGACGCGCTGATCTGCTGCGCGAAGGATCGGGGGTTGGATGCCTTTTCCTTCCGAGCCCAGGATGATGGCGGACGGTTTTTTCAGATCGATCTCATACACCGGCAAACTACTTTCCAGGCTGGAGGCCAGCACCTGGATATCGTACGATTTGATCAGGTCGATGGCGTTGAGGAGGCTGCTTTCGCGGCAAACCGGTATGCGTGTCAAGGCGCCGGCGGAGGTTTTGATCGCTTCGGCGTTGAGGGCTGCACTGCCCTGCTGGGGTACGACGATCGCATGGGCGCCGCAGATCTCCGCCGAGCGGGCGATGGCGCCGAAGTTGCGCACGTCAGTGATGCCGTCGAGCAGCAGTAGCAAAGCGGGCTCGCCCCGTTCGTGCAGACCGGCTAAAAGTTGGTCCAGATCCTGATAGGCCAGGGGCGCGATGAAGGCGATCACCCCTTGATGGTTGCTCTTCGAAAGGGCGTTGAGTTTTTCCTTTGGTACGTATTGGAGGGGGATGCCCTGTGCTTTGCACAAATGGCGCAGGGTTTTCTCCAGTTCGCCACGGGTGCCCTGCTGGAGCAGCACCTTCTCGATGGTTTGCCCGCCTTCGATGGCTTCTACTACCGGATGCCGGCCAAAGATCAGGTGGGAAGAGGAGGTGGGATCTGCCATTTTTTGTCGTGAATGTAATAAAAAGGTATTCTTTTATGCTGTTACCTGGGGTGTGATCGAAATTTGCTTAATTTTGTGCGCCCCAGTAAAAACAAATTTACGGTTTGTGAGTCAATAATTAATCGTAAAGCTGGGTGCGGGCGCACCCGCACCCAGCTTTTTTATTTTTCAGAGAAAAAATGGTTTAGTATGAAAAACTTCTTCTCGCAAAAAAACTTGCTTGCATTGGTCTTTTGGACCCTGTCCCTTCCCTTGGCATGGAGTCAGGTTCAAACGCCACTGGATATCGCGCTGCGTCACATCGAGAAAAACCACCAGGCCTGGGGCCTGACGGATCAGGATGTCGCAGATATGGCGGTTAATTATCAGTATGCCAGCAAACACAATGGGGTTACCCATATCTACTTCATGCAGCGCCACGCGGGCATTGAAGTGTACAATGCCATCCTGAACCTAAACATCACCGCGGATGGCAAGGTGTTATACGCAGGTAAGCGTTTCATTCAGGAGCTGGCCGGCAAGATCAATACCACCCAGCCGGCCCTTACGCCCTGGGACGCCATCCAACAAGCTGCTGCACAATTGGGCTACACCGGCTATTCGGATGTTCGCCTGGCTGAGAAAACCGGCGAGCATAGCTATCGCTATACAGGAGGTACGTTGTCGCGTTCGGATATCCAGGTGGCGTTAAGGTATCAGCCGATGCAGAATGGATCCGTAAAACTAGCCTGGGATCTGGATCTGGACAACAGCTCCGACGAGGATCATTGGAGCGTTCGGGTCGATGCCCAGACGGGAGCGATCATTGCCAAAAACAACTGGACGGTCTATTGCCAGTTTGATGCCGATCCTTACCACAACCACGACCGCGCATGTCGGGACCATGAAAATGCCTTTGTCCCGGTAAAAGAGGCGATGCGTCAGCAAAACTGGAGCTTCCTCAGCGATGATGCCGTATATAACGTCTTCCCGCTTCCTGTGGAAAGTCCCAACCACGGGGACCGGCAATTGCTCTCCAGTCCCGCCGACCCGGTGGCCTCTCCATTCGGATGGCACGATGTGGATGGAGTGACCGGCCCGGAATTTGATATCCTGAGGGGAAATAACGTCTACGCTTTCCGCGACGGAAATGGGGATGAAACACCGGATGGGGATGTATCGGGTGGGGCAAGCCTCACCTTTGATTTTCCCTATAATGCCGATTGGGACCCTAATCAGATGGTTGAAGCGTCGATCACGAACCTCTTTTATACCAATAACATGATGCACGACGTCACCTATCATTATGGGTTTGACGAAGAGGCCGGCAATTATCAGGACAACAACTACGGCAACGGCGGCATGGAGGGGGATCACGTGAATGCGATGGGTCAGTTCGGCGGGGATGATCCGGTAGGATTGAATGCCTTGAACAATGCCAATTTTTCCCTTTCTCCCGACGGTGGTAATGGTCGCATGCGCATGTACTACTGGAACCTGGGAAACCGCCTTCTCGAGGTGACTTCACCGTCTATCATTGCCGGTTATTACGGAACCGGAACTGCAGAATTTGGTCCTGCTGTTGCAGATCAACCTGTCAGTGGCGCGGTAGTGGAAGTAAATGATGGTGTCAGCGAGCCCTACACTTCGGATGCTTGTGAGGAACCTTTTGTCAATGCTGCCGACCTGGCCGGGAAGATCGCACTGATCGACCGGGGGGGGTGCTATTTTGAGCAAAAGGCCCTTTATGCCGAACAAGCCGGCGCTATAGGCGTGATCATTTGCAACTACGAGGATGAAACCATGGGTATGGCAGGCGTAGCTGCGGTCGATGATCCGACCATTCCCACCATTTCCGTTTCGTCCAGCACCTGCGCCTTGATCCGTCAATATGCAGGCACCTCCCTGGAGGTAACCATTGCCGTACCTTCCAACCCCGGTCCGGAGTACCTCACCGGGGATTTTGACAACGGGGTGGTTTCCCATGAGTATGCACATGGCGTTTCCTCCCGCCTAACCGGCGGTCCTTTCCAGGTCGGTTGCCTGGGGGGCGATGAACAAATGGGTGAAGGTTGGAGCGATTTCTTCTCCCTTATCCTGACTGTAGAACCGGGGGACGCGGGAGCTGACCGCAGAGGGGTCGGCACTTATGTCATGCGCCAGCCGGTTTTGAGCAAGGGGATCCGGTCTTATCCCTATTCGACGGATATGAACGAAAACCCATTTACGTATAAAAGTATTATTGGTGAATCGATCCCGCACGGGGTGGGCTCCGTCTGGTGTACCATGCTGTGGGACCTCTACTGGGCTTTTGTCGACGAATACGGTTGGGACCCGGACCTGTTCAACGGGACCGGAGGGAACAACATGGCCGTTCAATTGGTGATGGACGGGATGAAGATGCAGCCCTGCGATCCCGGATTCGTCGACGGCAGGGACGCCATTCTCGCGGCAGACCAGGCCCTCTACGGCGGCGCCAACCAATGCCTGATCTGGGAAGTCTTTGCCCGCAGGGGATTGGGATACACTGCAGACCAGGGTTCGCCTTACACAGTGGGAGATGAAAAAGAGAGTTTCGATCCCCTGCCTACCTGCATTCCGGAGCTGAAAATATCCAAGTCGGCCACTGACTTTGTCGAGCCGGGCGATGAGATCCAATACACGATATATGTAGTGAATCACAAGCCCGAAGCGGTAACCAATGTAATAGTTTCGGATGAACTGCCAACAGGCGTCACCTTTGTGCCGGGTTCCGGCAGCATCACGCCAACCGTGAACGGAAATCTCCTCACCTTCGAATTGGGCGATATGGCCTTCGGCGACGAGGTCACGCTTACCTACAAGGGCGCCACCGACCCTGGGTTGTATTCGACCCAGTATTACCTCGAAGACGCCGAAGAGTCCATCTTCGGGGAATGGATCGACTATCCGACCGGTAGCATCGAAGGAACGAATACCTGGATGGTGCAAGACCTCTTTTATCACAGTCAATTTCAGGCCTTCTTTGTCGAGGATATCGAGACGGAGAGCCAGCAGGTGTTCCAAAGCATCCAGCCGCAACCGGTGCAGGGCGACCAGCCGGTGCTGCGTTTCTACCACAAGTACGATACGGAGGCCGGTTATGATGGCGGGTATGTCGAAATATCCAAGGATGGTGGCGACTCCTGGGATGGGATCGGTGACAAGATCTTCCGCAACCCCTATACCGGCGGAATTGCCTATACGACTTTTACCATTCCGAACGTGCAATCCTTCTCCGGAAACAGCCAGGATTGGATCGCCTCCTATGTCGATTTAAGCGATTATGTCGGCGAGGACATCCTCATTCGTTTTAAATTCGGGACGGATGAGCAACAGGGAGGCCTTGGCTGGTTTGTCGACGACATCGAGTTGATGGACATGCTCAACTACAACAGCGAGGCTTGCGTCACCGACGACCAGGGCGACAATGCCTGTGCCGATGCGCCTTCGCGCGGCACCATCGTCGACTCCCAACTGGCCAGCGGTGTGAAGGACGTCGAACTCGACGGGCTGACGTTCGCCCTCTTCCCTAATCCGGCACAGGACGTTCTGAATGTACGTCTGACTACTGTGAATACGGCCGACATCAGCCTCCGCATTCTTACGGTCGATGGAAAGGAGATGATGACCTGGAACGGGGCGTTATCCGGTACGCAAACGCTACCGATGGATATTAGCCGACTCCCCGAGGGGATGTATATGGTGCAGTTGATTTCGGGAGGGCAGGTTGCCACGGAAAAAATTGTCATTCAATAATTAAAGAGAAGAGCGCGCTTGCAGGCGCGCTCTTCTTCTTTAAGAAATACTCTCCAATTGCGCCAACAAC
This sequence comes from Lewinellaceae bacterium, assembly GCA_020636275.1. Classification (GTDB taxonomy): domain Bacteria; phylum Bacteroidota; class Bacteroidia; order Chitinophagales; family Saprospiraceae; genus JADJTT01. Next base: position 64,023 of record JACJYD010000007.1, read on the forward strand.
CACTTCTTCTCTGTAAGTGGGTTGGCGCTTTCTATTTCTGCTTGTAGCTGTTGGGTCTGTTTGCTCTCGTAGGGATTGATGTTAGCCAGCTTTTTGGTCAGGTGGATGATATTCCGGAAATTTGCCTTGTGGTAGCCGATGACCTTTTTGCGGCGCATGTACATGCGCATACTCTCCAGGAGGGAGTCCAGGGCATTGAACTCGTCGAGTTCATAATACATTTTCATCAGCATGGTGCGGGCGTTGAGGGTCATCAGGATATCGTCGTATTCGACCTGATGGAGGAGGGGCATGGCCCGGTCGTAGTCTTTTTTCTCGAAATAGAGCTTGGCCATACTGTAGTGTACGATACTTTCGCGGTACTGCTCCTCGAGGTATTGCTGAAAATCGTTGATAAAGTGTTCGGTCCATTCGAACTCCTCGAGCAGGGTGCCGTTGGTCACGACGTTGCGGAAGGTAAAGCGGGATACGTAGCCGTCCTGGAGGAGGATCTTTTTTTCCAGGCCGCGTTTATATAGATCGAAGGTCTCGCGGACGTATTGTTTGACACCGGCGTTCATCCGGCCGATGCAGTAGTTGATCGCCAGGAGATAGATGTCGCGGATCTCGGATTCGGGAAACATGTCCTCGTATTGATGCAGGACCTGCTTGAGTTGCTGGAAGTGAGGTTCGCTATCCCGTTCTTTGAGCGCTTTGTAGCTGTAGTAATAAATAGCAATAGCGGGGATATCGAGATGCCCCTCCTGTTCCACAAAATCCAGCACTTTTCCCAGCAGTCCGATCTTATATTCTACCTTGAATACCGTTTGGTGGGCCAGCATGAGGCAAGCCTGGCGAAGTTTGGTGGAAATAAAGTTGATATCGAGCGCATCGGAAACTTCCTGGAGGTTGAGCGGCACGGTCCGTTTGAGTCCGCTGAGGTAATTGTATTGTTCCTGTTCGAGGAGGTAGGTATTTTCCAGAAAGCTCAGATTGCGGAGCGGTTGTTTCTCCTGGAACTCTTTGGCGCTGTCGATGGTTCGTTGGAATAGCTTGCCCAGTTGCCGGCGGCGGTACACACGGGCGAGGGTGATCCGGGCTTTGACGGGATCTTCATTCCACTCTTCGTAGATGAGGAATTCCTCCACGGCTTTGAGCAGGAAGTGCATCACCTGGCGCATCTGGGCATCGTCGTAGGGCATACCGGGGTAGACGGAGGAAAAAACTTCTTCCTTGTCCAGCGCATCGTCTTTCTCCAAACGGTCGTTCTCCACAAGAGACTCGCATAAAGCAAGGACGTCATCGCGCTGATTATGGCTCGGAGATTGCAGCCATTTACGCAAATCCCGGACCTCTTTCTTTGAAAACGTGCGCAAAATTTGAATTAATCGACTTTTTTCCATGCCCTGAAAAGGAGTTGTTTGTACGAATAGGGCTTCCAGACCGGTTCTTCCAAACTTTTTTTTAACCCTAAATTAAATGTTTTCAACAAAACGAGTTTTGGGGCTCAAAAGTTGATTAGTTGAAAAGTTTAGTATTTGCGGGGGTTTTAAATGATGTGTCTCGTTTTGTGTCGAGTTAAAATTAGAAAATTTTCATCAACAAACGGCTTTTTTTGTCATTGGCTATGAAAAGAATATCCTACACTTTTGTATCGTCTTCTTTTGTAAACGACTTGTGCATGAAACTCATGAAAAATCACAAACAACAAATCACCCTGGCTACGGCCATGCTGTGGGTGCTGTTTGTGATGACGAGTGGAATGCAGGTTTTCGGCCAGGGGTTCGAATACAACTACGGCTCGAACAAAGAAGATCAGGGACAGGCTATCCTACAAACCGATGACAGAGGCTACCTATTAGCCGGTTACAGCGAATCCTTCGGTTCTGATAACGATCTGGACGTATACGTGATCAGAACGGACGTAGATGGACAACTAATATGGGAAAAGATCTACGACGAAGGGTTCATCGAACACGCTTACGGCATGGATGCCACTCAGGATGGTGGTTATATCATCGTGGGTGACATCCGCCCGACAGCACTTGACTCCTTTGATGTCTATTTGCTCAAGATCGACCTGCACGGCAACTTGCTGTGGAGCAGCCAATTCGGCGGCTCCGGGTTCGAGCAGGGCTTCGATGTCAAAGCCACCAGCGACGGCGGATTCCTGATCGTAGGCCGCCAGATCAACCAACAAAACGGCGACCTGGACATTTACGTGGTCAAGGCAGATGCCACTGGCAACCTGGTCTGGGAAAAAACCTTCGGCGGTGCTGGCGACGACGAAGGCTGGAGTGCCGAAGAAGTGAGCGACGGGTATGTGGTTGGCGGCAACGCCATCAACCCGAACACCAACAGCTCCGACATCTACGTGCTGAAGCTCAACTATGACGGCGACGTGATCTGGGACTACTACTTCGACTACCCGGATACGTTCGAACAGGGGTTCGGCCTCACCGTTGCCAGCGATGGCGGGTTTGTAGTAGCCGGGCATCGTGGATTCGTGGAGATCTTCGCCGCTAAACTCAGCGAAGACGGCCAGACGGAACTCTGGAACAAAAGCTTTACCGTAGGCGTTGGCGGACAAGCCAACGACGTGGTGGAAACAAACGACGGCAACTACGTGCTGGGCGGAATCGCCGAAACCACCGCCGCCAATATCGACTTGTTCATAGCCAAGGTGAATGCCACCAACGGCGACGAAATATGGACACATACTATCGGGAGAACCAACATAATCGACTGGACGGAATCGCTCGTACAAAGAGTGGACGGCGGTTTTGCCCTTGCAGGTTGGAACGGTCAGGAAGCTTTGGTCTTCATCAACGATGTCAAACTGATCAAAGCCGACTCCGACGGACGCGTCCGCACCAACTACCTCAACGGTAAAGTGTACGCTGACTGGAACCAAGACAATACCCAGGACCCGGGCGAACCGGGAATGAGGGATTGGGTGGTGGAAGCCAACGGCACCAATGGTTCCTGGTACGGTACCACCGACGAGAACGGATTCTTTTCCATCCTCGTCGATACCGGAACCTACGATGTGAAAGTAGATGCGAAGGGAACGAATTGGGAATCGGCTTATCCGGTGATCAATGGCCTGCCCTTCCCCGAGACCTACGATACGATCGATGTGGAATTTCCGATGTACGTCATCGATGTCTGCCCGACCCTGTTCGTAGATATCTCGACCGACGCCGTGATCGCTTGCGAAAACAGCACCTTCGACGTGACTTATCGCAACGAAGGAACGGCCACTGCGACGGGTGTGAAAGTGGAGCTGGCATTGGATTTGGACTGGACATTTGTCAATGCTTCCATTCCTGCCACTCCCGAAGGAAACAACGTCTATTCCTTCCAGGTCGGCGATCTGGCTACCAGTGAAGGCGGAAACTTCCAGGTGACGCTGAGTGCAGATTGCAATGCTCCGATCGGAACCAACTTCTTCGTTCAGGCGCATATCACGCCCGACGAGATCTGCACCCCGGCCACCGGTTGGGACGGTTCCAACGTAGCCGTATCGGGAAGTTGTCAGGGCGACACCGTGGTGTTCGAACTCCGCAACACCAGCATCAACCCGATGACGAACACCCTCGACTACATTGTGATCGAGGACGAGATCATGGGTAAGACGGAATTCCAACTGCCGGGCGAAGATGTGATGCTGGTAAAACGCTACGCCAATGGAAGCACGTTCCGGATCGTAGCCGAGCAATCGCCCAACCACCCGGGCAACAGCCGCCCCTCCGTGGTCGTCGAAGGTTGCATGGCCGCAGGAGTAACGGAATCCACGACGGGCATGGTGAACATGTTCCCGGAAGATGAAGGCGACACCTTCCTCGCCGTTGACGCACAGGAAAGCATTGAACCGAACGCCACGATCGATCTTCGGGCCTACCCGAAAGGTTATCTCGGCGACACCATAGCAGCAAACGTGGATATCGAATACCACGTACGTTTTCAGAACACGACAAATGACACACTCTTTTGGGTAGCCGTACGCGACTCCCTCCCACTGGAACACTTGAATATTGCGACGATCCAGCCTGGCGCCAGTAGCCATCCGTACCGCTTCCAGGCTTATGACAATGGCGTAGTGAAGTTCGTTTTCGAATCGATCGTACTCCCCCCCGCCAGCGTCAACCCGGATGCTTCCAAAGGGTTCATCCAGTTCAAGATCTCGCAACAACCTGATCTGCCGAAAAATACCGAGATCTTCAACAAAGCCCTGCTGTTTGTAGGCTACGACGAAGTACCGGTGGAAAGCGTGCAAAAGCGCCACGTGATCGGCGGAGCAAATCTGGAAGACTTCGTCATCATCACCGATGACCGCGAAGTACTCATCCCGGGTGTAAGCGTGAAAGTTTACCCCAATCCGATGGACGGACAGTCGACCATCGTGGTGGAAGGGATGACTTTCAGCCAACTCGACCTGAAACTTTATGACGCTGCCGGCCGCCTGGTTCGCCAGGAACGGTCGACCGGCAACCAAATAACCCTGAATAAAGGGAATTTGAAAACAGGGACCTACTTCTTTGTACTAGAAGGCAACAGCCAGGCGTTAAAAACTGGCAAGGTAATTGTAAAATGATTATAGGCCCCTTTTGATCGAGCTCTTTGAATTGTAGAAAATAGTAGTTAGGGTGCTTTCCCCAAAAAGCCCTATCTCAAAAACCGATTACATACTTGAAATGATTCGGAGAGGAAGGGGCTCCGGTAAAGCCCCCTCCTCGAAGAAAACCCAAAACCGAAAATAGCCCACAAAACCGACATCCCGAATAAGTTCGGGAATAACCCAAGACCGATTTAAATTTTTTCCCAAACCGATTTAAAAAGGTCCCTCAAAAGAGAGGGACCACCCAAAGACCGGACATTAGTTAATGATGCGTGTGTAATGATGTACCCCCAAAGGGCCCTAAGTGGCCCTTTGGAACATCCTTTCAAACTTGGAGACATTTTTCATGAGATTATAATTTGTTAGTAGCGCAACTGTCCCACCCCTCTGGGGTGGGACCTTTTAAAACTCCTGGCGCACTGACAACGCAGACGTTAAGAAATGATTAACAAGTGGTTGTGTGAAAATCGTGAACGTTTTGCCTCTTATAGGAGTTATTAAAGTAGGACATTTTTCATGAGATTATAATTTGTTAGTAGCGCGAGGGCCCATCCATGGATGGGCCTTCTTTTTTTTAGCAATTGGGGAAAAAGAAAAGGGGCGCCACCGGCGCCCCTTTTCTTTTTTAAAACTCTGCATTCCCCGGCGTTCGGGGAAATGCGATCACATCCCGGATATTAGTCATGCCAGTGATGAATTGTACGGTACGCTCGAAGCCCAGGCCGAAGCCGGCGTGAGGGGCGCCCCCGAACCGGCGCAGGTCGAGGTACCACCAGAGCTCTTCTTCGGGGATATTCATTTCCGCCATTCGTTTTTTCAGTTGGCTGAGGCGCTCTTCGCGCTGCGATCCCCCGATCACTTCGCCGATGCCGGGGAAGAGAACGTCCATAGCCGCAACGGTCTTGTCGTCGTCGTTGACGCGCATGTAAAAGGCCTTGATCTCCTTGGGGTAGTTGCGCACAATGACGGGCTTGTTGAACTCCTTTTCGACCAAAAAGCGCTCGTGTTCGGCAGCCAGATCCTTGCCCCACTCTACAGGGAACTCGAATTTTCCTTTCTTGAAGGGTTTCGAATTGCGCAAAATATCGACTGCCTCGGTATAAGTGATGCGTTCGAAGTTGTTGTCGACCACAAAGCGGAGGGTCTCCAACAGCCCCATGGGGCGGCGCTGGTCGGCGGGCATGTTCTTCTCTATATCCTGGATCCGCTTGTCGAGGAAGGCGATATCATCCGGGTAGTGCCCGAGCACGTAGTTGATGAGGTATTTGCAGAAATCCTCGGCCAGGTCCATGTTGTCGTGGATGTCGTAGAAGGCTACCTCGGGTTCGATCATCCAGAACTCGGCCAGGTGGCGGGAGGTGTTGGAGTTTTCAGCGCGAAACGTCGGACCGAACGTATACACCTTTCCCATGGCCAGCGCTCCGATCTCGGCCTGTAATTGACCCGACACCGTCAGGTTGGTCGGTTTTTCGAAGAAATCCTGCTTCCAGTCGATACTGCCGTCGGGCAAGGTAGGCGCATGATTGGGTTCGAAGGTCGTCACGTGGAACATCTCCCCGGCGCCTTCTGCATCGCTTCCCGTGATGATGGGTGTATGCAGGTAGTAGTACCCCCTGTCGTTGAAATACTTGTGGATGGCATAGGCGATGCCGTGGCGAATCCGGAACACCGAGCTAAACGTGTTGGTGCGCAGCCGGAAATGGGCATTCTCCCGCAAAAATTCAAGCGACTGGGCTTTGGGCTGAAGCGGATACCCCTCTTCCGGACTCGAATCGCCCAGGATCTCCACGTCGGTAGCGATGACCTCGTAGGCCTGCCCGGCACCCTGCGATTCAACCAGTTTCCCGGAGGCTTTTACACAGGAGTGGAAGTGGATCTGCTTGAGGATATCTTCCGGCAGTTGCTCGGGGTCGACCACGACTTGCAGGTTATTAAACGTAGAGCCATCGTTGAGGGCGATGAATTTATTGTTGCGAAAAGCCCGTACCCAACCCATCACGGTGATGGTTTCGTCCAGGGGCGGGTTTTTCAGAATAGCAGCGATTTCAGTCCGTTTCGTCATTTCAAAATTTATTTTTGACCCGCGAAAATAAAGATTATATCTTCAATCATCAAGTCAAATAGAGAAAGGGGCGCTGGAGGCGCCCCTTTCTCTATTAATCCAAAAATAGACTTTTGAGTTCCGGGGTAGGCACCATGCAGGCTTCGCGTTTCCCAAACCAGCGATACCGGTTGCGGGCGACCCAGTTGTAGACGGCATTCCGCACGGGACGGGGGATGACATAAAAAACGGTAAACACCGGCCATAACCCGCCCATTCGACGGGCGACGCGCAGCGCCACATCCGAGTGGGTATACCCTTTTTTCCCTTCGATCAAAACGACGGTATTGATCTCATCGGCTGGGAGGCCGACCTCTCGAAGGAGCGATTGCCCGGTTTCCGACTGCAGCGAAGCATAGCGAAACCGCCGCTTCGGATCTCGCTGGATGATAAACTGCACGAATCCGTTGCAGAGGTTGCACACGCCGTCAAAGAGGATAATAGATTGGTTCGAAGGGATGGAAGATAGGTCCATGGTTGGATAGGTTTTTGAGTTTATAAGGGTATAAGTTTTTGATACTTAAGTATTGTGACAATATTAATCTTATGTCAGAGAACTTAAAAACTTATACCCTTATAAACTCAAAAACTGAATTTATCGTGTCGAATAATTCGGCGACTCCTTCGTGATCGTGATATTATGCGGATGGCTTTCCCGGATACCCGCAGCAGTCATTCGGGTAAACCGGGCTTCTTGCAATTCCCGGATCGTGCCTGCGCCGCAGTACCCCATGCTGGCGCGGAGGCCGCCGAGGTATTGGACCATCACTTCGGCCACTGTCCCCTTGAAAGGCACCCGGCCTTCGATACCTTCCGGAACGAGCTTCTTGATGTCGTCTTCCACATCCTGGAAGTAGCGGTCTTTGGAGCCCATTTCCATAGCGCCTAGGGAGCCCATGCCCCGGTACACCTTGAATTTCCGGCCTTCGAAGATGATCGTCTCGCCGGGAGCTTCTTCCACGCCGGCGAACAGCCCGCCGGCCATGATGGTATCGGCGCCGGCTGCAATGGCCTTGGCGATGTCGCCCGTATACCGGATTCCGCCATCGCCGATCACCGGCACGCCGCTGCCTTTGATGGCCCGGGCGGCATTGTAAATGGCGGTGAGCTGCGGCACGCCTACTCCGGCGACGATGCGAGTGGTACAGATGCTGCCGGGACCGACGCCTACTTTCACACCATCCACACCGGCTTCGACCAGGGCTTTGGCGCCTTCGCCCGTGGCGACATTACCGCCTACCACCTGGAGGTCGGGGAATCGTTTTTTAATGGATCGAATGGCATCCAACACGCCTTTGGAATGACCATGTGCCGTGTCAATGCAAACCACGTCGACCCCCACGGCAAGGAGCGCTTCCACCCGGTCGTAGGTATCATGGGTTACTCCAACGGCTGCTCCTACCATAAGGCGTCCGTAGGCGTCCTTGCAGGAGAAGGGGTAGTTTTGCACCTTCATGATGTCCTTGTAAGTGATGAGGCCCACCAGGACGTTATCGTTGTCGACCACAGGCAGTTTTTCGATCTTGTGAAATTGGAGGATCTCTTTGGCCTGTTGAAGCGTCGTGCCAATAGGCGCTGTGATCAGATTTTTATGGGTCATTACCTCCTTGACCGACCTGCTCATATGCTGCTCGAAACGAAGGTCGCGGTTGGTCAGGATGCCGATGAGCTTATGTTGATCGTCGATGATAGGAATGCCCCCGATCCGGAAGCGCTGCATCAGGTTGTGGGCATCGCCGACAGTTGCATCGGCGCCCAGGGTGACCGGATCGATGATCATACCGCTCTCGGAGCGTTTCACGCTGCGCACCTGTTCGGCCTGCCGCTCGATCGGCATATTTTTGTGAATGATCCCCATGCCGCCCTGCCGCGCAATGGCAATGGCCAGTTTGTACTCCGTGACGGTATCCATGGCGGCGGAAATGATCGGTACGTTGATGCGGATGTCGCGGGTGAGTTGCGTAGATGTGTCGACTTCGCGGGGAAGGACTTCAGAATAGGAGGGAACCAGGAGCACGTCGTCAAAGGTGAACGCTTCCTGGACAAATTTATCCGTGAATGTTTTTACGTTTTCCATGCGCAAAGGTATGTAATTTGAAATTGAAGAACAAAACCAGAACGGGATTGTAAATAGTTTTTATGTTTATGCAGGCATATGTACTTTGTAAACAAAGTAACTTATGTTTTTAGACTACAGTGCAATAAGTTTTAAAACGAAAAACGCATACCCTTATAAACTCAAAAACCATAAAAAGAAGACATGTTCTCCGTATTTAATGACGAATATTTCATGCAGCAAGCCCTGCTCGAAGCCCGGAAAGCCTATGAAGAAGGGGAGGTACCTGTGGGCGCTGTGGTCGTCTGCGGCAATCAGGTTATCGCCCGGGCGCACAACCAGACCGAACGGCTGCAGGATGTTACGGCGCATGCTGAGATCCTGGCGATCACTGCGGCTTCCGAATATTTAGGGAGCAAGTACCTCGACGACTGCACCCTCTATGTAACCCTCGAACCTTGCGTCATGTGCGCCGGCGCCCTGGCCTGGGCCCAGCTCGGCAAACTCGTTTACGGAGCTACCGACGACAAGCGCGGCTACATGCGCTTCGGCAACGACCTCCTCCACCCGAAGACCAAACTGGCTTACGGCATTCTGGAACAGGAGTGCGCCGGTTTGCTTACCCAATTCTTTGCCGAACGGCGTTAAACTTCGTTAAACCCTTGGTTAAAATTTCTTAAACCGGTGGCGCTGTATCCCGGCATCATTTACCTTGGCAGGCGGAATAATTCAATAAATGACCTGTGCCCCACAGAGGTCCAGAACTAATTTAAAAGCCATGAAAGCAACCTATTTCCTGCTCCCCCTGTCAATGCTGCTCCTCACTTCCTGCAGCCCTACGCTCAACTATTTCACCAAAGATCTTTACGAGGATAACCGCTGGTCGGACGATGAATTGCGCCAGATCCAGTTTTATCTATCCAACGACATCGTACTTCGCCGGGAAGCTTCTTCCGGCGATAGCCAGATCCGCGATGGCGAGATCCGCATCCGCAACGGGCGGAAGGTGGAAGAGATCGTCATCCCGCGCGGCACTCCGGGTGTTTTTCTCTTCAGTCCCAAGGAAAACCGCTTTGCGGTGAGCTTTGAGAAGAACGACAACAACCGCTACCTGATGTTCGGCCCCAACCCAAAAGCCGGCGACCGGTTCGTATTGCTGGCTTCCGAATGGGATCGGCGCCAGGGAAAGGTGACCTACGACAATTCTACCTGGTGGGTCGACGGCGACGCAGCTTTTGCCAGTCTGATGGTCGACTTGAAGCGCTCGCGAAAGGTCTCGGTCAGATCAAGGGTGGCCCAAGGGCGCACCGTAGAATGAAAAAAAAGAGCGTGCCAATCAGCACGCTCTTTTTTATTTCTTTTCGATGCCTTTCAGGAAAGGTACAAACCGGAAATGATCGAACTGCTCGGTCTTGTACTCCGACTCACCGACGCGGGTGATGCGCTCCATGCGCTGGATCTCCGTTCCGACGGGGATGACGAGCATTCCCCCAATAGCCAGTTGGTCGAGCAGCGATTGCGGGACCGCATCGGCTGCAGCCGTGACGAGGATCTTGTCGAAGGGCGCGAATTCCGGTAACCCCTTACTGCCATCGCGAAAATAGCAGCGCACGTTGCGCAAGCCCAGGCGGCTGAGCAATTCTCTTGTGCGCAAATAAAGGATCTCCTGCCGTTCGATCGTGAATACCCGGGCGCCGAGCAGGGCCAATATGGCTGCCTGATAACCCGAGCCGGTACCGATCTCCAGCACTTTTTCCCGCTTTTGGATCTCCAGCAGCGCCGTTTGGTAGGCTACCGTATACGGCTGGGAAATGGTTTGGTCGCATCCGATCGGGAAAGCGGTATCTTCATACGCCTTTTCTTCAAAGGCCTTTTCCAGGAAGAAATGGCGCGGCATGGCTTCCATAGCCGAAAGAATGCGCTCGTCGCTAATCCCCCTGCGGCGGATAGAATCGACCAATTTGCGGCGCATGCCCTTATGCCAATATGTATCTTCCGGCAGAGTTGTCAATTTATATATACATTTTCAAATGATGAAAATAGGGTTTTTTAACAACCGGCCGTCCAAAAAGTATTTGCTATTTTTGGAGCAATCAAATAATTCGACTTTCACGGCGCGAAGCGCCTACCGATCTTAAAAGAAATCATAAATGACTGCCATTAAGTTTGGAACAGACGGCTGGAGAGCCATAATTGCGGATGATTATACCGTTGAAAACGTCATCCGGGTAGCAGAAGCCACTGCGAAGTGGCTGCAACAGCGCCAGGGGAAAAAGGTCGTGATCGGTTATGACTGCCGGTTCGGCGGACAGCTTTTTTCGGAGATAACGGGCCGCGTTCTCGGCGCCTATGGTATTGAAACGATACATGCCGAAAAGTTTATTTCTACTCCCATGGTCTCCCTGGGTGTCGTCACCCATAAAGCCGATCTGGGCGTAGTGATCACTGCGAGCCACAACCCGCCATCCTATAATGGCTACAAGCTCAAATCCAGACTGGGCGGGCCGTTGAGCCCCGGCGAAGTTGCAGAGGTGGAGGCCCTGATCCAGGCTCAGGCGATGAGCGATCTGCCTTCCTGGGAATCCCTGAAAGAAAAAGGGCTCGTGAAGTATGCCGACCTGGAAAGCGAATACATCGCCCACGTCAACGCCAATTTCGATGTGCCGGCGATCCGGAATTCCAAGGTCCGCCTGGCATACGACGGCATGTACGGCGCCGGGCAGGACGCCATGCGCATTCTCCTTCCCGGGGCGGTATTCCTGCATTGCGACTACAACCCCTCCTTCAAAGGGCAGGCTCCGGAACCCATTCACCGCAATCTCCTCGAATTGTCGGAATACATCCAAAGCCACCCGGAGATCAATTGCGGCCTGGCCAACGACGGCGACGCCGACCGGATCGGCATGTACGACGAGGACGGCAACTTCGTTGATAGCCACCACTTGCTGCTGCTCCTGTTGCTCTATATGGTCCGGTACAAAAAGATGGGCGGAAAAGTGGTGATCACGTTCTCCGTGACCGATAAGATGAAAAAGATGGCTCAGATCTTCGGACTCGATTTCGAAGTGACCAGGATCGGCTTCAAATACATCGCCGAGATCATGGCGGAAGAAGACGTCATCGTCGGGGGGGAAGAATCCGGCGGGCTGGCCGTCAAAGGCCATATTCCCGAGCGCGACGGCATCTGGATCGGCATGATGGTGCTCGAATTTATGGCTAAAACAGGAAAGACCCTGAAGGAACTAATCCGGGAAGTTTACGAGATCGTCGGGCCATTCTCTTCCGATCGCGACGACCTGCATATTCAGGAAAGTCAGAAGCAGGCGGTCATCCAGGCTTGTCAAAACAACGCTTACGCTGCTTTCGGCTCTTACAAGGTCCAGTCGACCGAATCGATTGACGGCTTCAAATTCTATTTTGACGAAGACCGTTGGGTGATGATCCGGCCTTCGGGGACGGAACCGGTGTTGCGGGTGTATGCCCAGGCGCCCACGGCTGCGGAGGTGCGGAAGATCCTGGATGCGACCAAAGGAGAAGTATTGAATTAAAGGAGCTGCACCGCACCGGGCGCGATGCAGCCATCTATTCTTTGATCATCGCCGTGTGGAGGATGTCATCCTCGAAGTATTCCTCTCCAGTGGAGTGGAAGCCCAGGGATTCGTAAAACTTTAGCAAATAAGACTGTGCGGAGAGCTTGATCGGACAACGGCCGAACAGGCGATAAAGCGCTTCTATCGCTTGCTCCATCAATTCTTTGCCGTAACCGTTCCGGCGGGCAAAGGGCGCAGTGGCGACCCGTCCGATGGAGGGATACTGGGGGTAGGAAATGCCCGGAGGCAGGATGCGCGCATAGGCGGCGAGGCGTCCTTCGGCGTCCCAGCCCAGGAAATGCCAGCTTGCGGGATCTTTTCCGTCGTTGTCGAGGTAGGGACAATCTTGTTCGACGATAAATACCTCCTGCCGCAAGGCGAGGAGCGTGTAGAGTTCTTCCAGCGAGAGCGCGGAAAACGGTTTGCAGTCGTATCGAAGTTTGGTATCCATATGCAAAAGGTCGGTAAACGTGAATCATGCGAATCAGGGGCTAAATTTTCATAATAACTTCTTTTTGGGGAGATCAAATTTGCGCGATAAGTGCAAAAAAAAAACTTCGGACAGGGTTATTAAGTTTCTACCTCACCCCGAAGGGGGTGATACATGAATAGCCCTGGATTTCATCAGGAGCTATTCATGTTAAATCCCTACCGGGATTTTTTGTCAAGGCACTAAAATTACCCGCAGGGACGGCATGTGAAATAGGTGTTGTCTGCACAATTTTACAATTAGCTACAGGCCATACCTTCCCTGTAAGAAGTTGGTGCCAAAATATTTTGGCACACCAATGGTGCGCTAAATTTATTTGGCGCGGGATCTGAGTGCCGAGGAACTTTAGCCCCTGATTCGCATGATTCACGTTTGGTAATGGGTTTATCGGGCCAGCACAAGGTCGAAACCTACAGTGACTTCGGGACCAACCTTGATCGTTCCCATCAGGGCCGTGGGCGGGGCCATATTGAACTCCGTCATATCCAGTTTTTTGGAAACGGATAGCTGCAGATCGCCATTGGCCAGTACTTTTCCCTTGGCCGTGATGGAAACCGGTTTGGTCGTTCCCGCCATTTTCAAGCTGCCGGATGCAGTGAAAGTGACGCCTCCCGATCCGTCGTTTTTGACATCCGCATTACTGAAGGTATAGGTGATATAGGGATTTTTATCCGATTCAAATGCCTTGTACGTTTTTTCGTTCATTATTTTTCCTTCTTTACTTTTCATCCCTTCGACAAGGATCTTCACTTCCACATTCTTTACAGCGGTAAGCGCATTATCCAGGTATTGAAAAGCCCCCTTGCATTCGATTTTGGTGATCTCCATATCCCACTCGTGGAGACTGGAGGTGCCGTCAACCACGCCTTTGGCCGATTTTACGGAAAAATTGGTAACCACGGGAGCAGCAGCCGATTGCGAAGTTTTGGCCTCAGCTTTGTTCTCGGCGGGAGGAGGCGCTACCGGAGGAGTTTCCGTTTTAGGTGCGGGTTCCGCTGTCGGTTTGGGTTCGGGCTTGGGCGCTGACTCGGTTGTGGTCGTGGTTTCCATTTTTGCGGTGGGTTCTGCCGTTTTCTTGGGCTCGGCATTTGGACCGGGTCCGGTTTTCGTTTGAGCTTCCGGCTTGGCGACCGCGTTGGTGGTCGTTTCGGATTCAGATTGTAAAACGGGCTCGGTTGCCGTCTCGGGTTCAGATTGTGTAATGGCATCTGAGCCCGTCTCCGGCTCTACCATCGTCGTGGAGTCGGTGGTTGCGGCCTCCGGGGTGGAGCCGCTCGATGCGGGTTTGCATTGAATGGCCAAAATAGTTAGAACCAGGGATAGACCCAGTAAGGAGAGGAATAACAGATGCTTTTTCATAGGTATTGAAAATTTTGGTATGATTTAAGTCTCATTCGGGATGGGGCGGCCAATTCTTTTCCTGCGTATGGCGCAAGTTGACCTTTACCCCGTATTTCTTTTCTAAATAATCGGCCATGCGGTCGGCGGCATAGACCGATCGGTGCTGCCCGCCGGTACATCCGAAGGAAATGCTCAGATGGTCGAAATGGCGATCGATATAGTTTTCAACGGTTTTGGAAACGGTGGAAAAAACGTGTTCCAGCCAGGCATCCATCGTAGATTCCCGTTTCAGGAACTCGATCACTTCCGGCGAACGGCCCGTGAGCAGGCGGTATCGCTCCTGCCGGCCCGGATTTTCGATGCCCCGGCAATCAAAAACGAAGCCACCGCCGTGGCCGCTTTCGTCTTTTGGCACACCGCCTTTCAGGTAGGAAAAGCTCTGGACGAGGATCGTAAGCGGGTGATCAGGTGCTACCCGGGTGGCAGTTGCCGAAGGCAGTGGTTTTTGCATGCAGAGCTCCAGTACCTTTTTTAATTCGGGAAAAGAAGCAGGAAAATAGGCATGTTCGAGCAACCACCGGATATTTTGCAAGGCGAAAGGGATGCTCTCCAGAAAGTGCGGTTTTTTCTCCACCAATCCACGAAGGCCGTAAGCGCCCAGCACCTGGAGCCCGCGCAGCAGGGCAAAGCCGTAGTAGTGCGCTGTAAAGGCTTCCCGGTCAATTTTTACATATTCGGAAACGGCGTCGAGGTAGTGTTCGAGCAATTCCAGTCGGACCTCCTGCGGAAGATTGGCCTTGGCTTGCCAAAGCAGGGATACCAGGTCGTATTGCAGGGGACCTTTCCGTCCGCCCTGATAGTCGATAAAATGGGGCTGATCGTTGGGCAGCAAGATATTGCGGGACTGAAAATCGCGGTGCATAAAATAGTGGGGACGGGCGGTGTCGAGCCAGTCACTCACGGCCTGGAAATCCAATTCCAGGGCATATTCATCAAAAGGAATGTCGAGGAGTTTGAGGAAATAGTATTTGAAGTAGGAGAGATCCCAGATCATCTCCTGCCTGCCGAATCCGTTTTTGGAAAGGGTCTGTTGGTAGTCCAACCCTTCATGGCCCCGGATCTGCAGGGCCGCCAGTAGTTCTACTACCCGGCGGTAGTCGCCGAGGAGGGTGGGAGTGAGGGTAAAAGAAGCAGCTGTCAATTGATCGTAGAGCGACAGGCTGCCCAGGTCCTCCTGCAGGTAGGCGCTATGGTCCTCGCTTTCCAAGAGAATGCCGGGCACCGGCAGTCCTTTTTCCCGGAAATGGCGCGACAGGTAAAGGAACGCGGCATTTTCCGCTACGTTATCGTATTGCGTGCCAATGACGGCGCCGCCTTTCCCTTCCAGCCGGAAGTACCGGCGATGGGACGCAGAGGAGTGCAGGATCGGGGTGATACTATCGGGAGGGCTTCCGGCCCAGGTGGTATAAAGTTTGGAAAGCATTATCCTATTATTGAAAACCTACTCCCATCCCCAGTCCTTTTCTCCGTGAGCTTTAAACGTATCCATCGTTTCCCAGAGAACGTCCTTGAGTTGGTCGAGGCCTTTTTGGGCTACGGCCGAAATAAAGACCACTGGAAGGTCGTCGGGGAGTCCGGGCTTGATCAGGTCGAGAAGTTCCTGGTCGACGAGGTCGATCTTGGTGATAGCCAGGACGCGGGGTTTGTGGAGCAATTCGACGTTATACATTTCCAGTTCGTGGAGCAGTATCCTGTACTGTTCCTTGATATCGTCGGCATCACAAGGGATCATGAAGAGGAGGGTGGCGTTGCGTTCGATGTGTCGCAGGAAGCGGTGGCCCAGGCCTTTACCTTCATGGGCATTTTCGATAATGCCGGGAATATCGGCCATGACGAAGGAGCGCTCGTCGCGGTAATACACCATGCCGAGGTTGGGTACGATGGTGGTAAAGGGGTAGTCGGCGATCTCGGGTTTGGCTGCGGAGAGCACGGAGAGCAGGGTGGATTTGCCCGCATTGGGGAAGCCCACGAGGCCGACATCGGCGAGGACTTTGAGTTCGAGTATCTTCCACTCTTCTTTCCCCGGTTCACCGGGTTGGGCATAGCGGGGCGTCTGCTGGGTTGCCGATTTGAAAAATGCGTTACCCATGCCGCCCCGGCCGCCTTCAACCAGTATTTTTTCTTCGTCGTGTTCCGTGATCTCGAAATGGACCTCTCCCGTTTCGGCATCTTTGGCAACGGTGCCCAGGGGCACGTCGAGGATCACATCTTCGCCGTTTCTGCCGGTGCGGTCGGCTGCCTCGCCATTTCCGCCTTTATCGGCGATGACATGCTTGCGGTATTTGAGAGGAAGGAGGGTCCAGACGTTGCGGTTGCCGCGCAGGATGATATGCCCGCCGCGGCCGCCGTTTCCTCCGTCGGGGCCGCCTTTCGGATTTTTCCGGTCGCGGTGGAAGTGGATAGATCCCGCCCCGCCGGCGCCGGAGCGACAGCAGATCTTTACATAATCGACGAAGTTCTGGTCAGCCATAGGAAATTATGAACAGAGGTGCGCCGGAAGCGCACCTCAATAACTAAAGTTTATCGATCTCAGCGCAGAGGCGATCGAAGATTTCCTCGATCGATCCGATGCCGTTGATCCGTTTCGTTTTGCCTGTTTGTGCGTAGTAATCGAATACCGGCGCTGTCTCGCGGTTGTAAACATCGATCCGGTTGCGAATGATGGACTCGTTGTTGTCGTCGGCACGGCCGGAGGTTTTGCCGCGGTTGAGGATGCGGGCCACGATCTCATCGTCGTCGACTTCGAGGGCGATGAGCGCGGCAACTTCCTGGTCTTTTTCGGAGAGCAGGGCGTCGAGCGCTTGGGCCTGTGCCACGGTGCGGGGGAAACCGTCGAAAATGAAACCGTTGGCTTCGGGGTGTTTCTCCACTTTATTGCGCAGCATGCCGATGGTTACTTCATCGGGTACCAGTTCTCCTTTTTGCATGTAGCTTTTTGCCTTTTCGCCCAGTGGGGTGTTGTTGCCCATTTCATACCGGAACAGATCGCCGGTGGAAATGTGGATGATCCCGTATTTTTCTGCGAGTGTGACGGCCTGGGTTCCTTTTCCGGAACCGGGAGGGCCGAAGAGAATCAGGTTTATCATTTTGTCGGATGCATTTGGTTGAAAATGCAAGATACGGATTAATCGTTTGCAGCGCGCCGAAGGCGTGTGCCAAATAAAATTTTAAGGCCTTATCACCCGGCAAGCGGTGGCATACTTCTCCCTCCAGTAGGAACTTTGATCGATATTGTCGACTACCACCCCGCGGCTGGAGGTGCTGTGCACGACGACCAGGCCGTTTTCGTCGTTCGATACGACGAGGGAAACATGGAAGACCGTCCCGTTCTTTTCGCGCCGGAAGAAGATGAGGTCGCCCGGTTTGGCTTCGGAAACGGGGATCATCTCCCCGTCTTTTTCCTGGTACTTGGAACTGGCGGATAGTTGGATGCCGAATTGCCCCATGACATAGCCGGTAAAGCCCGAGCAGTCGAATCCTCCGGGGTTCTTTCCCGCTGTTTTATAGCTGGTCCCCACGAATTGCCGGGCGTAGTCCACCACATTTTGCCGGAGGGCATCCTCTTTTGCGACCTCTGTTTTTACCTCTGTTATGGGCTCCGTTTTCGGCTCTGCCGGAGGTTCCGCTTTGGGCTGCACGACGGGCCGTTCGACCTCGGGCTCGAACAGGATCTCCGGCTCGGGCCCCACCGGACGTTCCCCGGCGGAACTGACCGGTTGAAAGAGGCCGCAGGAGCTGAGGGAAAAAACCAGGGGAAAAAGCAACAAGATGAGCGACAGGACGTTTCTATTCATATTTTTAAAGGTTAGTTGATAGGGTTATTATCGATTAAAGAGCGGCAAGCATGCCGCTCTTTGTTTTTAAGGAACTTGGTTAGTTGATAGGGTTATTATCGATTAAAGAGCGGCATGCTTGCCGCTCTTTGTTTTTAGGTAACTTGGTTAGTTGATAGGGTTATTGTTGAAGAATGAGGGGCATGCAGTCGCTCTTTGTTTTTAGGTAACTTGGTTAGTTGATAGGGTTATTGTCGAAGAATGAGGGGCATGCAGTCGCTCTTTGTTTTTTGATTAGACCCCCCTCTTAAAATTCGAGATAGTTCATGCGAATCAGGAGCTAAATTTCCTCGGCACTCAGGTCTTGATGTAGATTTCAGCATGATACCATATGAGCCCCGCTAGGGGCGCACATTTTTTACATGGACTCTACAGGCAGGGCTGTTAAGTTCTAGCTATAGACCGTGCAAAGCCTGGCTTTTCCCGCGCCAAATAAATTTAGCGCACCATTGGTGTGCCAAAATATTTTGGCACCAACTTCTTACAGGGAAGGTATGGCCTGTAGCTAATTGTAAAATTGTGTAGACAACGCTGCTTCACTTAGAACTTAACAGCCCTTCCCTACAGGGCTTGATTATTTTTCGTTAATCTACACGGGGTTGACACCTCGGGCTATAAAGGTTTCGCCCCTCCGGCGCTTTTGCACTTATCACACAAACTTGATCTCCCCCCAAAAGGAGATAGTACGAAAATTTAGCCCCTGATTCCGATCATTCATGTTTGTTTAATAGCTTTTGCTTCCGACATCAGGGTTCGCAATGTTTGTAGCAACGACTGCTCTTCCTTTAAAATTGTTTTCCGGCTTTTTTTTGCCGCCTTTCGGGTGTCGACGACTTTAAATGCTTCTTGCCAGCTTAGCCATTGGTGTTCCAGGGCGTCGATCCGGGCGACCAGGGCAATTTCATCTTCGGAGAGCGCTCGTCCCTGGATATTGATGCGGTTTCGGACCTGTACCAGCGAATCGATCAGGCCGCTCATTTCCCGTTGCCGCTCGGCAATTTGTGTGTGGGTAGTTTGGAGCTGATCCACGAGCTGGTGGTTGCAGGCGATAGTGATACTGAGGATCAGGGTGGTAAGGATGAGTATGGGTTTCATAAAAAAGGTTTTTCCGGGTAAGAAATGTCATTTCTAAAAATCACTGGATCACCACCGGCCACTCTACTTCGATATCGGTCTCTCCGCCGGCTTGGGTAATATCGCCGTAAAAGTGAACGACAATTTCAATAAATGCCACGCCATTTCAGATAGTGAACAAACCTTGTTAGCAAGAGGTTAAAATATTAACGGATAATTGGAAGAAGAGAATAGGCGAAAGATGGTCATCGTTCGAACCTCAAAAACGAACAAATATGAAAACGAAACTCTTTTTTTCCATCTGTGCAGCTTTTTTCCTGATCTGGCAAACCGCCGAGGGCCAGGGTTACTACAACAGTAAATCGGAAGATTATCCGAAGAATGAAGTCCACCTGGAATATGGGGTAGTTACAACCCAAAGTGTGGCTATTCGGGGCCGGCAATTGCTCAGCGATATCTCTTCGGCTTTTTTAAATGCATTTATACAGGAACTGGGTTACGAGGGCATCAAATATACCCGCGATTTCCGGGGTACCCGGGGCGCCGTCGGGCTGGGATACTCCCGGTATCTTTCCCCGCGTTGGACGGTAGGCGCAACCGTCAATTACCACGGATTCAACACCGCTATTAATTTTGATAACGGCGACCAGGCTTTTATCAAGGACCGCTTTTACACTTTCCTGCTCGATACGGACTACCGGTGGGTCAATCAGCCGGGCGTTCAATTATATTCCGGGCTCTGCCTGGGGGCTACCTATTGGGAGTATTTCTACGAAAAACCGAGTTTAACGGTTAGCAATCATACCTTTTTCAATATGCAGGTAACGCCGATAGGTATCCGCGTCGGCAACCAGATCGGCGGCTTTTTCGAGCTCGGTCTGGGCTCGAACGGTCTAATTGTCGCGGGGATCTCCGGCAAGTTTTAAATAAATAAGGGGGGCGCCGCCCCCCTTATTTATTTGATTTGGTCCAAAAGCACTTCTACAGCTTTCCTCAATTGTTCGTCTTCCCCCCGGGCTTTACTGTCGGGACTGTTCTTCAACACGTAGTCGGGTACGGCAGGGCCGTTTTCCATATTTTCGCCGGTGGCTTTGACATACCAGCCCCGGAAGGGCATGCGTACGTAGGATCCATCGATGAGTCCCTGAGCGCCGGTGGAGATCACGGCGCCGAAGGTCGGAGTGCCCACGAGCTTGCCGATTCCCAGCGTCTTGAAGGCATGGGAGAAGATCTCGGCGTTGGAGTAGCTGGACTCGTTGCACAAGGCCACGGAGGGCTTTGTCCATGCGGACAGCGGTAGCCGTTCGCCGTATGGGTAGTAGTCTTTGAACCGGTCGTGCTCCTTGTTGAGGTTATCCGCAGCGCCTCTGGGGATGGTATAGGAGTGCTGCCGCACACTGAGCACCGCCATAAGCATGTCGGTCGTCCACCCTCCGCCGTTGTAGCGCACGTCGATGACGATGCCTTCCTTGCCGTCCCCGGCAGCCATGAGCTCGCGCTCGAAGCGCTCGAAGGAGGGCCAGTCCATTCCCTGGATATGGATATAGCCCAAACGGCCGTTGGAATATTTCTCGGTCAGCTGCTTGCAACGTTCGACCCAGTTTTCGTACAAAAGGTTGTTGATCGATGAAATGGGACGCATGGGAATTTCCCGGATCGAGTCATCTGCACTTCTCACTTCCAACAGGATGCGCTGGTTGGCCGTGTTGTTCAAAAGGCTGAAAAAGTTGACATCGCCGCTGACCGGCTCGCCGTTTACAGCTCGGATGATCATGCCCGTCTCCAGCTTACTGTCGCTTTTGCCTGCCGGACTCTCGGGAATGATCCGCAGGATCTCCACGCCGTCTTTGACGGGTTTCACCTCGATGCCGAGGTCTCCGGTCTGGTCGCGCTGGGTCGATTCGGGAGTAGGACCGCGGAAACCCATGTGGCTGGCATCCAGTTGGCCTAACATTTCATTGAACATATCCTGAAAATCCTGGGTCGTAGAAGCGGACAGGGCGTAGACTTCGTAGCGTTTGCGCAGCGATTCCCAGTCGCGGCCGTGGAATTTCGGGTCGTAAAATCCGTCGCGGAGGCTGCGCCAGCCTTCGGCGAACATTTGTTTGAGCTCCTCAGGATGGTCGATCTTCATTTTGGCCTGGAAGGGAATGGTCTCCTGCTTGTTGCCGTCGACGATCAGCTTGCTGAGTTGGCCGCCGTTTTGGAGGAAATAGATATTTTTCCCACTCTTGTCGAGTTCCAGGCCTCTGCCTCTGAACTTTTCGGAGAGGCGTTTGAGTTCGGAGCCGTCCCATTGCGCACTCATGAGATCGGGGTCGCCCGTCGATCCGGTTCGTCCGAACCCATTGGTGGTGAAATAGAAGGTCTGGCCATCCTTGGAAATGACGAGGTTATCTTCGTTGCCCGCCAGGTGGGTCACTTGCTCGAGCCGTTCGTAAATATCCTTCAGATCGATCTCTACGAGGGGGGTGTCCTCTCCGTCTCCATTCTTTTCATCTTTCCCGTTTTTCTTTTCCGGTTTATCCTCCTTTTCCTCGTCCCAATCCGGCTTGGTCTTTTCCCAATCCGATTTTTTCAGCCAGGCAAACCACACGTCGTAGTCGCCGTTGTTGCGCAGGGAGAGGAATCCCAGTTTGCTACCATCCGGGCTCCAGACGGGGGAGACATCCGAACGGGGGTGCATGCTGACGTTGACCGGCCCGATGCTGTTGTCTGCGGCGTGGATGTAGATCTCCTCGTTGAAATTGAGGTCGTCGAGCGCATAAGCCAGCCAACGGCTGTCGGGGCTCCATGCGATCCCCGAGGGGGTGGCCCAGCCGTCGAGCAGTTTGACCGCATTGGTCATGGCGCCGGACGAGTCGATATCCCAGACCGTTAGTTCTCCGCGACCGCGGAGCACGGCGATCTTTTTCCGGTTGGGGGCGATCACCAGGAGGCTTTCGTCTTCCGGAGTATTGGTCAATTGCACGGTCTCCAGTTTGAGGGTGCGATAAAGGGAAGACTGTTCGGGATCGGCCGAGCGGGCCAGGTAGATCTCAAAATTGCCCGTGCGGTCGGAACGGAAGAGCATGGTCGAATCGTCGAGCCATTGAATGGTTTGATCCCGGTAAGGGTGGTTGGTGATCGCAGCGGTGCGTTTGGATTCCTTGTCGTTGAGGGTGACAAAGATCTCCCCCCGCACGGAGAAGGCGATGAGTTTTCCATTGGGGGAGAGGGCGAATTCGGTTGCAGAGCCGCTTTGGGTAGTGGTTTCCACCGCGTCGAAATGCGAATCGGTGCTCACCTGCACATCTACGACCTTCGGTTTGCCGTCGGCAGGCATCAGGTAGATGCGATTGCCTTTTTCAAAAACGATGGTCTTGCCGTCGGCGCTCACGTCAAAATTCCGGATGCCCTCATCGGTATAGGAGGTCAGTTGGAGCGGTTTCCCTTCCGGCTTCCCGGCGGCGTTGAGGAACTGGGTATACAGGTTGTATCGCCCCTTTTCGGCGCTGAGATAGTAGAGCTGGTTGGCTCCTCCCCAATCGGGCAGGATATCCATGCCTTTGAAGGTGGTGATCTGGGTGTAGGTATTGTTTTTCTTGTCGAAGATCCAGATATCGTGGCTGGCCGGACCCATGTATGGTTCGCGATCGATCGGACTGGAACCGTCCATGTAGGCGATAAAGCGTCCGTCGGGCGAGGGGGCCGGGTAATGGCCGAGGGCATCCATTACCCGGTAGGGGGTTCCACC
Organism: Lewinellaceae bacterium; assembly: GCA_020636275.1. Taxonomy (GTDB): domain Bacteria; phylum Bacteroidota; class Bacteroidia; order Chitinophagales; family Saprospiraceae; genus JADJTT01. Next base: position 86,904 of record JACJYD010000007.1, read on the forward strand.
GGAGGCGTCAATCTGGTAGACCTCCGGCACGCGCTCCAATTCCCGGAAGTAGCGTGCGGTTGAGAAAAGGATAGTTCCGTCTGGGCCCCATTTCGGGTTGCCGTCGCCGGCGGAGTGGTAGGTCAGGCGCACGGGATTGCCGCCCTGGGCATCGATGAGGAAGAGGTCGTTGTTCCCAAAGCGATTGCCCTGGAAGACGATAGACTTTCCATCGGGGCTCCATTGCGGTTGCTCTTCATAGGCTTCGTGCACCGTGAGGCGCCGTGCAAGGCCACCTTCGGCCGGCATAGTCCAGATATCCCCTTCATAGGAAAAGGCGATCTGTTTTCCATCCGGGCTGAGAGCGGGGAAGCGGACGAAGGGGATATTACCTTCCTGCGCGGAGAGGTGGTTGGCAAGAAGCAATAGAGCGATGAACAGTCGATATTGGATCATCGTAAAAGGATATTGGTTCGTGGGGCCAATATCGGGATTTTTCCCAAGTTTGCTTAGTGACCGGGTCACTAAGTCGCCCGGTCACTACGGTTAAAAGCGTTTCCCGAGACCCAACGCGATCGTCCAGGTATCGTTGGCTTCGAAGCGGGTATCGTAGAAAAGCGAGGGCGAAAGATCCCAGTGGTGTCCGAATTCGATCTCGTATTCCACTCCGGCGCGGACCAGGAAGAAATTCTCGGTTTTTTCAAATTCATATCCGGGACCCACCTGCACGACCAGTCCTTTCCAGGGTTTGAAAATGGCGTCGAGCGTAAAGACCAGCGGGAATTCCCGTTCGAGTTCCATTCCATCCAGATGCTCGATGAGGAAGCTCTGGAGTTCCACATCGTTGTGCAGCCCGATGGCCCAGGATTCGTTGAACCAATATTCGAGGTCGAGACCCCAGGACGGGATAAAAAGATGCGATTCGGTGGCGCTGGCCGGTACATATGTGTGGCCGATCAACACCGCGGCCCGTAAGTGCGGGAAATTCATTTCCTGCTCTTCTGCGGGTTCCAGGGCTGCATGCTGTCCGAATGCGGTGAAACAAAGGGAGACTAGTCCGAGTACAAGGAGGGGAAATCGCTTCATGGTCTTATTTTTTTTTGCAAAACTAGGCCCGGAGGTTTTTTTGCCAGATGATTTTTGTCAGGGGCATTTTTTTTACCTTTAAAAATAAAAATCGACCCAAATATGGCTACGACCCTGTTTCGCAAGCATCCAAAAGGCTTACCCTATCTGTTCCTCACCGAGATGTGGGAGCGCTTTGGCTACTACCTGATGATCGGAATTTTCCTGCTCTACATGATCGACACGGACAAAGGAGGACTTGGATTTGCCCAGGATAAAGGATCCGACATTTACGGCACTTTCATCGCCCTGGTGTATCTGACTCCGTTCATCGGGGGATTGCTGGCCGACCGGCTGCTGGGGTACCGGGTAGCCATTACTATCGGGGGCATTTTGATGGGACTTGGATATGCCGCCCTTGCCATTCCCGGGATGCCCGCATTTTGGGGCGCGTTGCTGCTCATTATTATTGGAAATGGCTTTTTTAAACCCAATGTTTCCACACTTCTGGGCAATCTGTACAATGATCCGGAGTATAAGGTCTACAAGGATTCGGGATACAGCATTTTCTACATGGGGATCAATATCGGCGCCTTCATATGCAACTTTGTGGCGGCCTATCTGCGCAATCACTTCGGTTGGGGGTATGCTTTTGCTGCGGCAGGGCTCGGGATGTTCATCGGAGTGTTTATTTTCTGGTTGGGCAACAAACACTACCTCCATGCAGATGTGAAAAAAGAGACCAAACAAGATGGGGGAGCCGTCGGAAAATTGCTGGGTTCGATCCTGTTGCCGGCGGCCGTGGCCGGTACTTTGGGGTGGTTTATTCCCGGAAATATTTTCGGCTCGGACTCCACCGACGCCTTTCTGTTCGCCACGATCCCGATCATCGTCTTTTTCCTGAGTATTCTGGTCAAGGCAAGACCGAAAGAGAAGCAGCCTATTGCGGCTTTGCTTACCATTTACATGATCGTCATTCTCTTTTGGGCGATCTTCAAGCAAAACGGAACGGCCCTGACCATTTGGGCGGAGAAATATACCGATCGGGAGATTCCCGCGGCCATGATGCCGGTGGCGGAGAGCATGGGCATGGTACAACCGCTGACCAATGAGTTGGGGGTATACCCGGCCTACGACAAATTCTTCCGGGCGCCGGTACAGGCAGATGGGAAGGTGGTTACCGATTCGACCACGCACCCCTATTTCATCAACGCCCCTGGAAAGTTGCCGGCCGATGGAGGGTCGATCAAACTGCTCTCTACCGAAATATTTCAATCGGTCAACCCGTTTTTCGTCATCGTGCTCACGCCTTTGGTGGTCGGGTTCTTCGGCCTGCTCCGACGGCGCAATCGCGAACCCAGTACGGCGGGCAAGATCGGTTATGGGCTATTGATCACTTCCCTTTCCTCGCTCGTCATGGTGGCTGCAGTTTATGTGACCCACAACGGGTTTGAAAAAGGATCGGCCTGGTGGCTCATCGGCACCTACGGGGTCGTGACGGTCGGAGAGTTATGTCTCAGTCCAATGGGGCTCTCTCTGGTCAACAAGCTGGCGCCTGCCCGCATTGCGGCCCTGATGATGGGGGGCTGGTCTCTGGCGACCTCTATCGGCAACAAACTTTCGGGCGTTTTGGCCAGTATGTGGGATGCTTACGACTATAAAGCCAACTTCTTCTGGGTCAATACGGGGTTGACCTTGATCGCTGCGTTCGCGGTCTTTGTGTTATTGCGCTGGCTCAACCGCGTACTACGGGAGCACGGGGCATAAGTATTCCAGCTCTATTTCATGCCGGATGGGAATGCCTTCCTGTCCGGTCAAGGGTATTTCCGGTTTGATGATCCGGTTGGAGGCTGCGGCATTGCGGTGTATTTGTACCAGGTCGAAGCCCCGTTTCTGGTAAAACCGGAATGCGCGAATATTGTCGTTGGTCGTGATGGCCCAGACGCGCCGGCAGCCGAGCTGGCTGGCTTTTTCCACCACGTGCTCCAGCAGGTGGGTGCCGATGCCCTGATTGCGCTCCCGGCTGTCGAGCAAAGTGAGTTCGAGTCCGTCTCCCTGCTGCTCACAGGTGGCCAGGCCGATGATGTTTCCCTCTTTCCAGGCAATAAACCCCTCTTGCTGGGCAGGAAAGTACAATCTTCCGCGGGCTACCATGCGGTCACTCCGCCAAAAGGAGGTGAGGAAGGGGAGGAGTGCCTCGCGGTCGGCATCGGTAAGGGGGCGAATTTCAAAAGTCGGCGTCATAACGATCGATCATTGTTTTCCAATCGGGATAGGCTTTTCGCAGGGCGGTCATATCTGCTTTTTGAAAGTTGGCAGGGTCAAATCCCGGGGCCATAGTCGTGCCCAGCAGGGCAAAGGTACCACCTTCTGCCAATTTGGAAGCCTGCCAGGTCTTTTCCGGTACGCGTATTTGCGGCCGTTGTCCTTTTTCCAATTGATTGCCCAATTTTTCCATTTTGCCACTGCCGTCGGGCAATAACAGCAACATGTCGACCGGGTCCCCCAGATAGAAGTGAAAGAGCTCGTCGCCGGACAGTCGGTGAAAAGAGGACCACGAATCCGGGGTGATCAGGTAGTAGATCGCTGAGTATAGGCCGTTTTCTCCCTGGAAGGTTTCCTTGTAGAAACCGCCTTCCACGGGCAATGGCTTCAAATCCAGTAGGTTAATGATCTGTTTGGCATTCATAATTTCATACAAAAATTATCAGAGCAATTGGAGAATAATCTCACACAATTTTTTAAATTTACAATAAATGTAAAACTTTTTGTTTTGTCAAAATTTACTGCCCCTTTCGATTATTTCAAAACTAAACCAATACACTTATGAAGACCTCTAAACTTTTGATGGCCGGTTTAGCCGGTGGCGTGGCGTACTTCATCCTCGGGTTTCTCCTGTACGGCATGCTCATGATGCCTTATTTTGAAAAGCAAACGACCAACAATGTATCCCGGGGGGAAGATATGGTCTGGTGGGCCCTCATTGTGGGAAACCTTTTTCTCGGCTTCCTGCTGGCTTACATTTTTGGGAGATGGGCAAATATTAAAACCTTCATGGGCGGACTGGTCGGCGGTCTCGTTGTCGGGGTCTTGTTTGCCGCTGCCATTGATTTAACCATGTACGGCACGAGCGACATGATGACTTTGCCAGGAACATTTGTCGATATCATAGTAAATACCGTTATGATCGCCATTTCCGGCGGGGTCGTCGGCATGGTGCTGGGCATGGGAAAAGAATAACGAACATATCTACCATAGATCCTTTAACGAGCGCCAGCCTTTTTTGAAAAGAATGGCTTCGCCGCGCTCCAGGGTACGGACTTCCAGACCGGTCCGGAATGCTTCCCGTTCCGGGCCGGTTTTTATTTGAATCAAGTTCGTAGCCTGCTCCCAAACCTCGTCGCGCCAGGTCCTGATCAGGCGGGAAATGAGCCATTCGTCCAGGTTGCCCAGGGACAGATCGACCAGTTCGTATGTGGGGTTTTCCTGATCCAGGACGAGATCCTGCACCGAGTCGATGGTATTTTCGATGACCTCGTTTACCGTGCAAAAATCTTCATAGCGCCGGGTGCGCAGTGTTTCTGAATGTCCTGTCCATTCGTCCCGCAAGAGATCGTTGACCGTCAGGACGAGATCGTAGTTGATGTGGGCGTTGATGCCGAGGAGCATTTTCTGCAAAACGGAACAAGAACCATGAAGGGCCGTATCGTGAGCCAGGGCCCAGACCCGGGGCGCCGAGTTTTTGTCCTGTTCGTACCGGTCGAGCGCGAGGAAGTAGTATCCTGCAAAATGATCGATAAAATGCTCCATCCAGTCGTTGTCGTGAAACGCCCCGGCTTTCACGGCGCGGAGCATGTTTTCCGACATGAGGGTATAGCAATAAAGAAAGGAAGCCCGTCCGTCGGAGCGGTCGTCCATGGTATGTAAAAGTTCGGAAAGGCGAGTGAGTGTATCCATATTACCAGGCGCCTGAATAACTGAGATCCTGCCCGCTGCGCATGCCCAATAGCGCAAATTTAAGCCCCAGGACCTGCCGGATATGCAGGTAATCGTGTGCCAACCAGTTGGCCAGGAACAATTCAGCCGACAAGGGCCCCAGTTTGGGATGCTGATAGGTGTTCTGCCAAGGCGGGCTGACCAGCGAATGAAGCCAGGCTACCGATGAGCGACGTTCTTCCAGGAATATATCCAGCATGTCGGAATAATCCCGGGAAATGTATTTTCTCTCATTTACCCATCCTTGCGGATCGATTGGGGGCATTGGCTCCGTCGGTTTTAGCAGAACGTGCCGCACGCGGGCCCGAAAGTCTTCCCGTTCTTCATCGACCAGGTGGCAGAGCACTTCGAGCAGGCACCACTTGTCGGGCGCCGGTTTCCAGCGAACGTCTTCTTCGGGAATGCCGGTGAGGAGGTTCTTGAAAATGCTCAGATTTTCGGAAAGGTTATTTATAATCGACGTGTGATCCATGATCATAGCGTTTGTGGGGCTTAGCTCAAATTTAACCTGCCGGCGCCAGAAATCCTAAGAAGATGAAAAGAGAACCGGAACCCTTTTCCGACCGGGATTGCCGTTTTCGCAGATCTAATCCGCCGTATCCTGGACCGATCGGAGGGGGGAGAAGAATAGCTTGGCCACGTTCAATGGCCGCAGGGCGCTTTGCTTTTTCCATTGGTGCAGGGCCATGCGCTGGTCGATCTCTACCAGCATTTTTACGGCATCCAGGATATGCGGGCCCTTGTTGAGCATGGCGCACTCGGCCCGCACCGACAGCACGGCATCGGAGATCTCGGCGCGGGTGGCCAGGCCCGTCTTGACGAGATTCTCCAGGATCTGCGTGGCCCAGATGGTGGGCACATGGGCCGCTTCGCACAGCCAAAGGATCTGTTCCTGCACCTCGGCGATGCGGAGGAACCCGAGTTCCACCGCCAGGTCGCCCCGGGCGATCATGGCCCCAACTTTGGGGCTCCGCATGGCGGTAAGCAGCAGTAGAGGGAGATTTTCAAAGGTTTCCTGGGTTTCTATTTTGAGAATGATGCCGATGTCTTCCCTCCCCAATCGCTTCAGTTCCCGCTGAAGCAGTTTCACATCGTCGGGGGTTCGGACGAACGAATACCCGACCATGTCGGCGTGCTGAACGATGAGTTCCAGGTTTTGGATGTCTTCATCCGAGAGGGCGGGCAGGCGGAGGTGGGTAGCGGGCAGGTTGATCCCCTTTTCGGCATAGAGCCGACTGCCTTCGTCGCTGGCCGCGGTGATCCGGACCTCGATCAGGTCGGGTTGCACCGATTCGATGGTGCCGCCGATTTTTCCGTCATCAAACCAGATCGGCTGGTCGATCTGCACATCATCGAAGATGCTGGGCAGGGTGACCGATATTTTCCCGGGGAGGAGCAATAATCCATCGGGATCAAATTCAGGGAAAGCGCCGGGAGAACCTTCGCGGACCAGGTGGAGCAGGTCGCCTTTCCGGAGCAAAATAAAGCCCCGTTTTTCTTTTCCCTTTCTGGAAATGCGGTTGGGTAAGGCTCCTGTACGGAGTTTTGGGCCCTCGAGGTCCATGTAGAGCAGGCAGGTATTGCCCGTTTCCCGGCGGGCGCGGTCGAGATGGCCGATCATTTTACGCCAGGCCTCCGGGTCGTCGTGTGCGCAGTTGATGCGTGCCACCGCCATACCGGTCTGGACGAGATCGCGGATCAGTTCGTAATCCTCCACCGCTTCCGACGGCAAGGTCACCATGATGCGGGTATGGCCGGAAAAGCGTTCCGGACCGAAGATCTGAACGGTGTTTTCGTCCAACCGCTTTTTGCTCTTCGGGTGGTCGAGTGAAAAAGAGGTGCCTGTGGTTTGGATATCCTCCCTGTTTTCTCCACCGAGCAATTGGAGCAGGTAGAGGATATTCTGGAGGTTGATGAGGGTATAACGTTCGGAATGGCCGATCGACGAGAGCCCCAGGGAGGACAGTTGCCACTGAATTTGACGGAGGTCGAAAGTGCGCAGGGCCAGATAATGCACTAAATTGCGGGCGCTTTCTACGTAGTGCGGTTGTACTTTCCGGATGAGGGGAGTATATTTCCGTTCCGCGGTCAGTAAGGCATTCCGGATCGTATTCAATTGATGAATGAGCGATTGGACGTCGATGGTGTCGTACATGGTCGGGTGGTTTTGGAGGCAAATTAAGGAAGTGCACCCTGTTTTAACGATTTGCGAATGAATAAATTCCTGATTTTTGGAGGGTTGTTCCTGCTCCTGGCTGGAGGCTGCCAGTCGAAAGGAAAAAAGGCGGATCCCAATGCCCTTTCGGTAGCTGTGGCAGCCAATGTGCAGTTTGCGATGAAAGAATTAGGGGCGCAGTTTGAAAAAGAGACCGGGATCGAGGTGGAAACCATTCTGGGTTCGTCGGGGAAGCTGGCTGCCCAGATCCGGCAAGGAGCACCCTATGACCTCTTCATTTCTGCAGACAGGAAATATCCGGCCTATCTTTTTGAAGAGGGAAAAGCAGCGGAACCCCCAAAGACCTATGCCTACGGCACGCTGGTGCTCTGGACCCTCCGGGATCTGGACATTTCCCGGGGAATGGATCTGCTTTCCGACCCGGCCGTGCACAAGATCGGTCTGCCTAATCCACAGACAGCGCCTTATGGAGAGCAGGCCTTGCGCGTCCTGGAGTATTTTGGGCTGGCAGATTCCCTTCGATCCAAGCTGGTTTTCGGGGAAAGTATTGCCCAGGCCAATCAATACATTCTTTCCGGCGTTTGTGAAATAGGATTCACTGCCCAATCGGTTGTCATGGCACCCGAATTGAAAGGGAAAGGCCGCTGGATTGGACTCGACAAAAACGCCTATGAGCCCATCGCCCAGGGGGTGGTGATCACGAAATACGGATTGGAAAATCATCCGGAGGCCAGTCGTCGCTTTTTTGATTTTTTGTTCTCACCCCAGGGGAAAGCGATTTTTGAAAAATTTGGATATTATTCAAAATAGTGAGGGGGTGACTTAGTGACCCGGTGAGTAAAAAATGGCGCGTTATTGTTTTAATTAATTGAAATTCAAAAATTTACGCTTAATTCTGAGTTATTCATAGTGAGGGGGTGACTTAGTGACCCGGTGAGTAAAAAATGGCGCGTTATTGTTTTAATTAATTGAAATTCAAAAATTTACGCTTAATTCTGGGTTATTCATAGTGAGGGGGTGACTTAGTGACCCGGTGAGTATAATAGAGAATATGAACGAAGCATTCCTGGAGACCTTGTGGTTGACCTTTCGGCTAGCTTCCACCACTATGGCGATCCTACTGGTGTTGGGCATTCCGCTAGCCTATGTGCTGGCAGCCAGCCGGGCCTGGTACAAGCCCCTGGTGGAAGCGCTGGTCAGCATGCCGCTGGTGTTGCCGCCTACGGTGCTGGGTTTTTACCTGCTCATCGCGTTCAGTCCGGATAAAGCACTGGGGAACTGGCTGTTGGAGCACCTCGATATCCGGCTGGTCTTTACCTTTCCGGGACTGGTGCTGGGGTCCATTATCTATAGCCTGCCTTTCATGGTCCAGCCCATCCAGGCCGGATTTGAAAACCTGCCGCCCCATTTGGCGGAAGCCTCCTACACCCTGGGTAAATCCCGGCGAACCACCCTCTTTCGCGTCCTTTTACCCAATATTAAACCCGCCCTGCTGACGGGGATGGTATTGTCGTTTGCGCATACGGTGGGCGAATTTGGCGTCATTCTCATGATCGGGGGTAATATTCCGGGAGAGACGCGCGTGGCATCCATCGCCATTTACGACGAAGTTGAGGGCCTCAATTACGCAGTGGCCCACCAATACGCTGCAGTTTTAGTGGCATTCACTTTTCTGATCCTTTTGACGGTGTATACGATCAATCGCAGTTTTATCAAACGGCAGTGGGGCGCATGATGCAGATCGAGCTATATCATCCCCTTTGGTCGGCTGCAGGCCGCATGGTGCTGGACCTTCGTCTGGAGGTCCAGCCGGGTGAACTGCTGGCGGTGTACGGCCCTTCCGGCAGCGGTAAGACCACCTTGTTGCGCATGCTGGCCGGTCTGGCCCACCCCGAGCGCGGACTGATCCGCTTTGGGGAAGAGGTCTGGCTGGATACGAAAAAAAGATGGGTTGTGCCCACCAAGCGCCGGAAACTGGGGCTGGTCTTCCAGGAATACGCCCTATTTCCCAATATGACCGTCCGGAAAAACCTGGAATACGCGTTGGAGCGGGGGCAGCCGAAATCGGAGATAGCCGAGCTCATGCATATCATGGAGTTGGAAGAGCTTGCCGATCGCTATCCGGCCAAGCTGTCGGGCGGGCAGCAGCAGCGGGTGGCGCTGGCCCGTGCCCTGGTGCGGCGTCCGCATCTGCTTCTGCTCGATGAGCCCCTCTCCGCCCTCGACACAGAGATGCGGTTTCGCTTGCAGGAATACATTCTGGAACTGCACAAGGCGTATTCCCTGACCACCATTCTGGTCAGCCACGACGTACATGAGGTGATCCGCCTGGCCGACCGGGTGGTGTTGCTTGAGGAGGGAAAGATCCGGGAGGTGGGCGGCGCAGCGCAAGTGCTTTCCCTGCCAGGGTGGGTACGGCTGGAAGGCGTGGTCAGCCGGATCATCCCGGGCGCTGCGGTGGTGATCGTGGGCTCGACCGAGTTGCAAGTGGCACTGCCTGCTGAATTGGCGCAACATTTGCGGGAAGGAGATACGGTGAAGGTGGCGTTGCAGCCTTCGGGGCAGCCGGCGCTTCTTTGGGAATAAATCCTTTTTAACCGCAAAGGCGCTAAGGACGCAAAGACATTATGCGTTGTTTTTACGTCCAGTTGTAAAAACGAGGCTTCTTTGCGTCCTTAGCGCCTTTGCGGTTTTAAAATAAATATGATGAAATATTTTTCCTTTCTCTGTTTGGTCTTCTCGCTGAGCGTCGCACCCGCTTTCGCCCAGCGCGCCGACAACCCCTTTTCCCAAGACCTCCAATGGCGTAATATCGGCCCCGCCAACATGATGGGCCGCATCGCCGCCATCGATGCCCTTGAAACTGACTACCGGCACGTGCTCTGCGCCACCGCCTCCGGCGGAGTGTTCAAATCGCTGAATGGCGGGATCACCTGGACGCCCATCTTCGACCGCTACGGCGCGGGCTCCATCGGCGCCGTGGCGCTGGACCAGGTCAATCCCGATATCATCTGGGTAGGTACGGGCGAAGCGGCTAACCGCAACAGCAGCGGCTGGGGAGACGGCATCTACCGCTCGGACGACGGAGGGGAGACCTTTCAGCACCTCGGCCTGGAGACGACCCACCATATCGCCGGCATCGCGCTGGATCCCTATAACCCGGATGTCGCCTACGTGGCAGCCATTGGCCACTTGTGGGGCTACAGTGGCGATCGGGGCCTTTTCAAAACCATAGACGGCGGCAAAACCTGGACCAAACTGACCAACGGACTGCCCAACGACGGCAAGACCGGCTGTACGGAGATCGCGATGCATCCTACCGACCCCAATACCCTTTTCGCGGGCTTTTACCACCGGCTCCGCGAGCCCTATTGGTTTACCAGCGGGGGAGAAAAAGGCGGTCTGTTCAAAAGTACCGATGGCGGACAAACCTGGCGCAAACTCACCGAGGGACTGCCTACCGGCGAAACGGGGATGATCGATGTTTCCATTTGTAAAAAATTCCCAAATAGCATGGTCGCCGCCATCGAAGCCGATGAAAACCTGCCCGAAGGGGTGCCCGGCTCGGGAGTGTACCGCTCCGACGACGGCGGCGAGACCTGGACCTTCCTGCTCAAACACGCCGTGCGGCCGTTCTACCATGGCCAGATCGCCATCGACCCCATCGATCCCAACAATATCTACGTGGTGTCGAGAGACTTCCGGATCTCCCGCGATGGCGGCAAGACCTTTTCGGAACGGGATTGGCATGTCGACGGCGGCGACGACCACGATATGTGGATCGCGCCTTACGATAACAAAATCCTATACCTCGCTACCGACCAGGGGCTGCGTCTGACGGTCGACGGTGGGGAGACCATTCTTTCTTTCAACAACATGGCCATCGGGCAATATTACGCCATCGGCGCCGATATGCGCGACCCCTACTGGGTGATCGGTGGGTTGCAGGACAACGGCCTTTGGATCGGTCCCAGCAACAGCCGGGAACCCCGCGGCATCCTCAACGAGCATAATACCTGGGTAGGGGAGGGCGACGGTTTCTACGCCCAGGTCGATCCCACCGACTGGCGCACCCTCTACATCGTCAACCACGTGGGCTTTGCCAACCGCTTGAACCTCGAAACCCGCGAATACCGGTATATCACCCCGACGCCGGAAACGACGGTCAATTTTGCCGAATACTTCGATCCCGATTTTCCCGAAACGCCCATAAAATATACGATCCAGCCCGGAGAGCATTGGTTTTACTGGGAATTCAAAGACCGGCCTTTGCTCACGCCCCAGTTCCGGTTTAATTGGTGCAGTCCACTGGTGCTGTCGCCCAACAACCCCCGCACCGTCTATTTCGCCGGAAATTACCTCTTCAAATCGGTCGACCGCGGCGATACCTGGCGCATCATCAGTCCCGACCTGTCGGGCAATGACCCGCAACACCGCAACCCATCGAAAAGCGGTCACCTGACCAACAGCGTGACCGGCGGGGAGAACCACTACACCATCGTCACCGTCGCCGAATCGCCCGTCAATGAGGCGGTGATCTGGGCAGGTACCGACGACGGATTTTTGCAGGTCAGTAAAAATGGCGGCGCCACCTGGACCGAGGTCGGCCAATACATCCCCGGCCTGCCCGGACGCATCTGGGTGAGCCGGGTCGAACCCTCTCATTTTGTGGAAGGACGCTGCTACATCACCCTCGACCGCCACCGCAACGACGACATGCGGCCCTACGTCTTCGTGACCGAGGATTTCGGGGCTACCTGGAAAAACATCACGTCCAACCTGCCGGCCGGTTTCAGCACCTACGTCGTGCGGGAAGATCCGGTCAATCCCGACCTCCTGTTCGTCGGCACCGAAGAAGCCGTGCATTTCTCCTGGGACCGCGGTCGCATCTGGTACGAATTGATGGGGAATATGCCTACTGTGGCCGTCCACGACCTCCTCATCCACCCCCGTGACGGCGATCTGATCGCCGGTACCCACGGGCGCAGCATCTGGATCCTGGACGATCTGAGTCCGCTGCGGCAGCTGGACCGGGAGGTGTTGATCCAGCCGCTGCATCTGTTCGAAAGCCGGCCCGCCACCAAGTGGCGATCGATCCATACCGGCAGGAAGCAGCCTTATTTTGAATTCCGGGGCGCCAATCCGCATCCCGGCGCCTGCGTCCAGTTCTACCTGCAGGAAACGCCTGCCGATTCCGTGGTGGTTTCCGTATCCGACCCGTTCTCGCCCCATGCGGTAGCCTGGAAGGTGGCTGGTCACCAGGGCATCAACCGCTGCTACTGGGATTTCGAATTTCCACCCAGTGCCGAAGCCCGCGAAGCCATGTGGGACCATCTCGGCCTGGTGATCGAGACCCTGCAGGACCGGGTCAAAAGCAGGACCTTGCAAGACACCCTGACGGTTATCGAGACGGCCTGGAATACCAAACCCCATGATACGGAGACCTTAAACGAGCTGCGGAAAAAGCTGGTAGATCAGTTTGCCGGCTACGCTTGGGGTCGCCCGCTTTTTGGGGAAAAATTAGAAAATTGGGAGGCGCCGGCGGGACGGTACCGGGTGAAAGTAGAGGCCAATGGTCGGCAGGCAGAGGGGTGGTTGGAGGTCAGGGAGGATCCGATGGAGTGAGCCCCGAGAGGGGCGGAACGGATAGTGGTGTATGGAGTGTCTTTCAGATTCATCAAATTTTCTTTTTCCGAAAATAATACACCATCAACCCTGCCATCGCTACTGTCATTGCCCCGCCCATGCCGAGGTTAATGGTCAGAAAAACCAGGGGAACGAGCTCCAACACAAAGCCCACTCCGCCGAGCAGGCAGCAGCAGGCGTTGATCAGCAGGGCGTAACGGATAGTCTTTTGTAAACCCTTACCGGGAAACAAAGGAACTACAAAAAGCGTAGCCAGACCCAGGAATAGGGTCCACCCCAGCATATCGATGGCCAGGATGGCCGCATGCGGATTGGCTTGGAGGAACTGCCCGATGCCGTCCAGCGTGCCGGACAGTTCGCTTTGCCGAACGATGCTCAGTTGCAGGAAATAGTGGATGCCGGTCAGCACGGCAAACCCCAACCCGAAACTGGTCGCGATGCGGGAAAGCAGTTTTTTCTCCGCCGGCGCATCCTCGTGAATGGCGTGCAGCAGGACCAAAAAAACCGGCCCGAACAGCAGCATGGCCGATTGGGCCAGGTACTTGAACAACTGGTTGTGCGAGCGGGTGTATTCGAGGTAATCGGCCAGGTTGGTCCAGATAAAGAGCGGGGGATTGGCAGCAATGGCAATGAAACAAACGGTGAAGAGCAAAAATAAAGCCGTACCTGCGGTGGCCGACCAGAATCCCAGGCGGTTAGATAAGGTGGTCATAGTTTTGGGACTGATATTCCTCCAAATTTACCTAAAAAAGGGCTATTCGTCGTTTTTTCTTGTCCCTCCCCGCAAGGTTCCGTAATTTCCCCAACGATCTTGAAATTTTCCTTCTTTTTTAACCAAACCCCAACACACATGTTACTGATCGTTGGTTTAGTTGTTCTCGCATTCTTTTTCTACGGCATAATGCTCTATAACAAAGGCGTACGCCTCCGCAATCTGGTCGACGAGTCCTGGAGCGGGATTTCCGTGCAGCTCAAACGGCGCTATGACCTCATTCCCAACCTCGTCAGCACCGTGAAGGGCTATGCCAAGCACGAGCAGGAAACCCTGGAGAAGGTCATCCAATTGCGCAACCAGGCCCAGTCCCTGGGTTCCGGAAAAGGCAATATCGGCGACCAGATCGAGGCCGAAAAAGCCCTTAGCGCCGGTGTACGCGGCATCTTCGCATTGGCGGAAAACTACCCCGACCTGAAGGCCAATACCAATTTCCTGGAACTGCAACGCACCCTGGCCGATGTGGAAGACAGCCTGGAAAAGGCTCGCCGGTACTACAACGCCGTCGTGCGCGACAACAATACCTTTACCGAAACTTTCCCCTCCGTGATCATCGCGCGCATGTTCGGCTTTGAAAAGGAAGCCTTCTTCGAAGTGGAAGAACGCGAACGGGAAAACGTGAAAGTGGAGTTTTGAACGCTTTTATTATGATACAAGATATTGTAAATACAAGGCGGCCCTCGGTCGCCTTGTATTTGATATGCGGCCTGCTCCTGCTGGCCCTGCCGGCAAAGGCCGAATATTTTTCCATTGAAAACTACCGGGTCGATATCAAGGTCAATCCCTCCGGCGATTTTTGGGTCGAAGAGACGATCGATGTCTTGTTCACCGAACCCCGGCACGGGATCTTTCGCGTACTGCCCTACAAGTATAAGATTGACGATAAGGTCCAAAAGGTCAAGATCAGCAACATCCAGGTCGACGGCTGGCAGGCGGACAAGACGTGGGACGGACAGTTTCTCACCCTTCGCATCGGCGATGCCGACCGGTATGTAGACGGTCCTCAGCGCTACGTCATCCGCTACAAGGTGAAGGGCGCCTGGCTCTTCCTTCCGGAACATACGGAATTCTATTGGAACGTGATCGGCGATCAATGGCAAACCACGATCAAAAAGGTGGAATACCGGATCGAATTCTTCAATTCTCCCTCGCTTACGGACCAGGATTATAAGGTCTACACCGGCCGCTATGGTACGCAGGGCAAGGAAGCGACCATCTATTACCGGGGCGGCGCCATCGCCGGACAGAGCTTGTCCGAACTGGGGCCGGGGGAAGGGTTGACCGTTGCCGTTCGCCTGCCAATCGATTATATCCATCGCCCCACCGCGACCGAATTGTTCCTGCAGCGCTATGGCTTGCTGGTCCTGCCGCTTTTCTTGTTGGGCTTTATTACCTGGCTCTGGGCCCGGTTTGGCCGGGATGAGAAAAAAGTGCTGGTCGTGCAATATTACCCTCCGGAAAATTTTAATCCCTCCGAGGCGGGCGCCTTCATCGATCACAAAGTCGACAATCGCGACCTCATTGCGCTCATTCCGTATTGGGGTGCAGAAGGTTTCCTGGAAATGTCGGAAAAGCAGGACAAAGGCTTGCTGTTTACGTCCAAGGATTACGAATTCAAAATGCTGAAGGAACTACCGGCTGACCGGCCCCGTTACGAAACCACGGTGTTCAACGGCTTATTTCAGTCGGGCGATGTGGTGCGGCTCAGCGATCTGAAAGATACGTTTTACAGCACCATGTCGGCCGCGCGATCCTTGCTGAAAAGCGACATTCAAAGCCGAAGGCTGTATACCCCGCGCTCGCGCCAGCTCTTCCAGTTGATGCCCCTTGCAGGGGTGCTGGGTGTCCTGATCGCCGTGCTCTTTTTCGTGATCGGGCAGGTACCGGCGGGAATCGGGATGGTCGTTTTCGCGATCGCCAGTTTTGCCCTGATCTACCCCATGCTTCGCCGGTCGACGGAAGGTTCGGAGATCTATGAGCACTTGCGGGGTTTCCGGGAATTTATCAGACGGGCCGACCAGCCTCGCCTGGAACGTCTGCTGAAGGACGATCCGTCCTATTTCGACAAAACCCTGCCCTATGCCATTGCCTTTAACATGGCAGCAGCCTGGGGTAAGAAGTTCGACGGGCTCTTCACGGAGCCGCCGTCCTGGTACCACGGCTACTACGTCGGGCATGCCTATGGGAGCTCGTTCAGTACCTTTACCCAGGATTTTACCAGCAGTATGCGAGAGGTGCAGAGCGCCTTTACCAGCCAACCGAGCAGCTCTGGCGGCGGCAGTTTTGGCGGTGGAGGAGGCGGCTTCTCCGGCGGCGGATTCGGCGGCGGAGGCGGGGGGAGTTGGTGAGGTTAGTTTTTAAGTTTATAAGGGTATAAGTTTTTGTGGAGATTGACCGCAAAGACGCTAAGGACGCAAAGACGTTATGTTTTTACAATTGCTCTTTATTGTAAAAGTCCATTGTCTTTGCGTCCTTAGCGCCTTAGCGGTTTATTTTTTTGTCAGAAAAGTAGAAGGCTGTCATTAACAGGGAAGCCAAAAGTGCCATCACCGATCCGAAATAGAAAGCAGCGGTAGACCCCACTTTGTCATAAAGGGTGCCCGCAATGAGACTCGCAGGTAAAAGCGTGATCCCCAACAGGGCGTGATACAGCCCGAAGCCCGTGCCCTTGGTCTCTTTCCCCAAAAAATCGGACACCAGGGCCTTTTGATTGCCATCGGTCAGGGCGCTGTAGAGGCCGTAGGCGGCGAAAAGGAGGAAGATAGGCCCCACGGCGCTGAATCTTCCAAATCCAAAATACACGACGGAATAGATCAGGTAGCCGGCGATCAGCAGGCGCTCGCGGCCGACGCGGTCGCTCAGCCGTCCGAAAGGTACGGCAAAGAGCACGGACACACCATTAAAGACCAGGTATGCAAAGGGCACATAAGCCACTTTGATGCCCGTTTCACTCGCCTTCACCAGCAAGAGGGCATCGGTCGAATTGCCCAGGGTGAAGACGAAGATGATCGCCAGGAACCAATAGAACCGCCTGGGCAATTGGGCGAATCGGAATTGAAACCCTCCCTCTTTTTTTTCCCCTTTTACTTCTTTTATAAACAAGGCGATGGTCAGCACTCCTAAAATGGCGGGGATGGTGGCGATGAGGAAAATCGTCGTGTAGGATTCGGGCAGGCGGGTTAGTAAAAAGAAGGCGATAAGCGGGCCGACGATGGCGCCGCTGTTATCCATGGCTTTATGGAAGCCGAAACTCTTCCCGGCTTCATTGTTTTGAACCGATCCTGCGATCAGGCTGTCGCGTGGTGCGGTGCGAAAGCCTTTCCCCGCCCGTTCGATAAAGCGCAGCACCAGCACCTGCCAGGGTCGCACCACCTGGCTGTAAATGGGGGTGATGAGGGCCGTGATCCCGTAGCCCAGCAGCATAAAGGGTTTATTTTTTCCCAGTTTATCGCTCCAGAATCCGGAAAACGCCTTCAACAGGGAGGCTGTGCTCTCCGCGATGCCTTCGATGAGGGCGAGGGTCGTCTTGGAAGCACCGATCGACAGGAGGAATAAGGGCATGACACTGTACACCATCTTGGTGGAAGTGTCGGTGAGGAAGCTGGTCAGCCCTGCGAAGAAGACGTTTCGCTCCAGGCCCAGGATCTTTTCTGCCGGTTCAGGCGCTTTTTTTTCCATAAAGACAAAAATACAGGAATAAATGAGAGGCGAAAACCCTTGTCAATAAAGCATTCTTTGATGCTGCGACAAAAGTGTAAGTCTATGCGACAAAATTGATATCCCTTCGGGGCGCCCAGCCCCCATCTTTGCCTCTGTCAACGCGATTTCGAATTCGCTTCCAGTATTTCACCAAAAAACAAATTTTATGAAAAAGGTACTGAAATGGACGGGGATTGTGCTAGGGACCCTGATCCTGATCATTCTGATCCTGGCGGCATGGATCCAGTTTTCTGCAACGCCCAAGCATGAGGTAAAGCCGGTGGATATAGTATTGCCGACCGACTCCCTGAGCCTGGCGAGAGGTCAGAAGATCGTCACCACGATATGTGCGTACTGTCACCTGGGGGAGGATGGCAAGTTGAGCGGCAAGATGATCTCCCCGGCTTCCGAACCGGGATTTGGCGAATTGTGGTCAGCTAACATCACTCAGCACCCAACCAAAGGGATTGGAAGTTACACCGATGGCGAACTGGCCTATCTTCTGCGTACGGGGGTAAACAGAGACGGCCGGATGTCAGGAATAATGATGCGTTTTCCGAAGATGAGTGACGCGGATGTAGCCGCTCTTATCGCTTATTTGCGTTCGGATGCAGGCATTGTCCAGCCGTCTGAAGCCGTACACCCCTTTCCGGAATATCCCAATAAGTTCTTGGGTAAGTTCCTGACCAAGATTGGGGTGTTTGACCCATTGCCATACGATGGAACCCCCATCACCACACCCGATCCTTCGGACCAGGTAGCATACGGACGCTATCTCAGCACGGGAGTTTACGAGTGTTTCGTTTGTCATTCAGCCAGTTTTGAGACCAATAACGAATTGGATCCCGAAAAGTCGGCTAATTACTTTGGTGGCGGCAACCTCATTACGGATGATGAATTCAATAATGTTCCTTCCCGGAATATCACTCCGAGTAAAACACACGGTATCGGCAACTGGACAGCCGAGCAGTTCTCCGCCGCTATTCGTACCGGCGTTCGTCCCGACGGCTCGATGCTCAAGGTTCAAATGCCCCGTTTTGCCAATTTGGACGAGCAGGAGGTTGCGGCCATCTGGGCCTACCTGCAAACGGTTCCGGCCATCGATACCGATCCATTGGCAACTGATTCCAAATAGCCATTTCACACTTAAAAAGCACTGATATGAAAAAGCTCCAATGGTGGATGCGTATCGTTGGCGGGTTTTACCTGCTGCTCACACTGATGAATTTGTTCTTGCTGTTTGGCACCCCTGATTCTTTTGGAAGTAACCTTCCCGAACCCATGTCTTCAGATCCGCTGGCCGTTCGGTCATTTATCGACGCCTGGATGGTCTTCATTTTCGAGTTGGGCGTATTGGGCGCCATGTTGCTGTATGGCTCCGGAAAACCGGCCGGTAGCCGGCTCCTGGTGTTGACGGTAATCTTTGCAGAAGTATTTCGCGGCATCGTTGCCGATGCGATCTGGATCACGCGGGGCTATTCCGCTTCCGGCTACATTCCGTTCATTGTTATTCACCTGGTCATTATCGTTACCGGTTGGTTGTTCCTTCAGCAGGCCGGTAAAGAGGCAAATTAATTGTAAACCCCATTTTCTTAAATTTTTTTAATCATTTCAATCATGAAAACTTTAGTAAGCGCAAGTATCCAAATCCTTTCCCTGGTTATCCTCCTCTTTTCCGTCAATACTCTGAGCGCACAAACGGCTGCGGATGAAAAGGCGATCAACGACCTGTTCACCAAAGTTGTCAAACTGAACGAAACGGGAGATATTGATGGCATTGTTAGCTTTTACTCGGAGAATACTACGGCCATCTTTTACAATGGCATGGTAGTAAACGGCAGAGAGGCTCTCCGCGAAACCATGAAGCAGTATCTGGAGTACCAAAACCCGGAGGATACCATGGAATTGGAGAAAACCTCAGTTCGCTTTCTCGATGCAAACCATGCCGTTTTGTTGTACTCCATGCATGGCGTCACGGTTATGGAAGGGCAGAAAATGGACTGGAAAGGCGTCGGTACGGCCGTTTTGGTACGAAAAGGCAGTGGTTGGCTGATCGAACTCAACCAAGATACCCCCCTGATGGAAATGCCCGGTCAATAAGCCTTTTTCATTATTTGTATTATCAGTGTGAAATGAGTGGTGGGAGAATGCTTTTCTCCTGCCGCTTTTTTTATTTAAATTGGGAGCCGGAATGCTGTTATTCCCCAAAAAAACTACTTTCCGGCTATGTCCCCCATTCGCCCTTTGATCCTCACACTGATCTTGTTTAGCTCCGTTTCCCTTTTTTCCCAAAAAGAATACGTCGATAGTCTCCGCCTGGTTTTTCAGCAAGAGCAGGACCCGGTCAAAAAGATCGATGTTTTTTACAAGATCGCCTTCGAGGTGTCGTACGACAACCCGGATCTGGAGTTGGCCTACGCCGATAGTCTGGAGGTGATGTCCAAAAAGGCCGGTTACAAAAAAGGCCTGGCGATGGTGGAGTATTTCCGGGGGCATGGAAAACTGGATCAGGGGAACCAGGAAGAGGCTATGACCCATTTCAAGAATGAACTCCGGATCTACCGGGAATTGAAAGATGAGGCGGAATATTCCACGGCCTATGGCAATATGGCTCAGGCCTGGGAAGATATGGGCCGGTTGGATTCCGCGGTGGTCTATTATTACACTGCCATGGAGATTGATGAGAAGAACGGTGACTTGGTCGGGGCTTCGATCGACTTGAATAATATCGGGAATATTTACAGCAGGGAAGGTGCGCTCGACAAGGCCATCGAGCATTTTGAACGTGCTTTGAAAATGCGCCAGCAAGCAGGGGCCGAAAAGCGCTATGGACAGTGTTATATCAATCTGGCGGTGGCTTATGGTCGAAAAAAGGATTTTGAAAAAGCCGCCGAGTACGCAAAAACCGGGCTGGACTACGCATTAAAATTCGACAACATTTCTCAGGCAGGGATCATTACCAACAGCTTTGGGTCGGATCTTATAGAGGCAGACCGCCCGGCGGAGGCGATTCCCTGGCTGCAGCAAGCGCTCGGCTATTTTGAAGAATTGGGGAATAAATACTATCAGGCTTACCCGATCTACAATCTTTCCAGGGCTTATACAAAATTGGGGCAGCCGGGCAAGGGCCTGCAATATGCGCAAAAAGGCCTTGCTTTGTCCGAGGAAGAAGGATTTGGAGACCTGTTTGAAATGAACTACCGGGCGATCGCAGAGGCCTACGAAGGCCTGAATAATTACAAACAGGCCTTCGATTGGTACAGAAAATACGTGACCATCGCCGATAGTATCCTGAAGTCAGACAATACCCAAAAGATCGCCGAGATCGAAGCCCGCTATGAAACGCAAAAAAAAGAAGCGCAACTCGCCAAAAAGGACCTTCAGTTAGAGCGTCAATCCAGCCAAAAAAAGGCCATTCTACTCACCTCGATAGCACTGATCCTGCTTTTGGGAGGGGCTTTCTATTTTTTTCGAAACCGCCAGAAAACCCGCCAGCGGGAAGCCGAACTCACCGCCCAGATCGAACGCGCCGAGGCCGAAAAGCTGCGAGAGCTCAACCAGGTTAAGTCCTCTTTTTTCGCCAATATCAGCCACGAATTTCGCACCCCCCTCACCCTGATCAACTCGCCCCTGGAACAGATGATCGAAGGGACGTTAAAAGGCGACTTGCAGAAATACTACCGCATCATGCTCCGCAACGGCCGGCGGCTCCTGGAGTTGGTCAACCAGTTGCTCGACCTGTCGCGCCTGGAAAGCGGTAAATTGCAGCTCCAGGTGGCCCAAAACGATCTGGCCCAATTCGTGCGGGCCATCGCCGGGTCCTTCGAAAGTCTGGCCGTGCGCAGACAGATCGACCTGCATTTGCGATTGCCCGAGTTTCCGCTCTTCTGTTATTTCGATCGCGACAAAGTCGAAAAGATCCTGGTCAACCTGATCTCCAATGCATTTAAGTTTACAGGAGAGAACGGAAGGATTCTGGTAACCCTTAAAGATGATGGACCGCAGGCGGAATTGCGGGTCACCGACACGGGCATGGGCATTCCGGCCGATCAACTGGCCAACCTCTTCGACCGCTTTTATTATTCGACCCAGTCGGAAGTACAAGCCGGAAGCGGCCTGGGCCTTTCGCTCACCAAAGAACTGGTCGAACTGCATGGCGGGACCATTTCGGTGGATAGTAAAGAAGGAAAAGGATCGTCTTTCATCGTTGTGCTGCCCATCGCCCCCGATGCATTCCGGCCCGAGGAAATTGTGGCGGAAACCCCGGCGTCTGACACAACCCCCCAACACATTCCGGAACCGGAGCGTACCGAGGAAAAGAAAGCCCTTTCCGAGGTGCTTTCCCACGCCGGCAAACCGGTCTTGCTCCTGGTCGAAGACAATCCCGATGTGCGGGCTTTCGTCAAAGAGCAATTGGAGGGCCCCTACCTGATATTGGAGGCCGAAAACGGAAAAGAAGGCCTCGCTACGGCCCTGGAAAAAATGCCCGACCTCGTCATCTCCGATGTGATGATGCCCGAAATGGACGGGATGGAGTTTTGCAAGCGACTCAAGACCGACGAAAAGAGCAGCCACATCCCGGTGATCATGCTCACCGCCAAAGCGGAGCAGTCCGACAAACTGGAGGGGCTGGAACTCGGCGCCGACGATTACCTGGCCAAGCCTTTTGATGCCCGGGAGTTGCAGATCCGCGTTTCCAACCTGCTCACCCAGCGCAAGAAACTGCAGGAGCACTATCGCCGCACCCTCACTTTTGCCACGGCGGAGGTGGAAGCCGAAAGCATGGATGCGGCCTTCCTGCGCCGCATCCGCGAAGCCATCGAAGCCAACCTGGAGGACGAGGGGTTCGGCGTGGTGGAATTGGGGCAGCAGGTGGGCATGAGCCGCAGCCAGTTGCACCGCAAGCTCTCCGCGCTGACCGGCTATTCCCCCAACGAGGTGATCCGGAACATGCGCCTGGAGCGCGCCAAACAGTTGCTGGAGAAAAAGGCGGGCACTGCAGCGGAGATCGCTTTCAATTGCGGGTTTAGCAGTCCGGCCTACTTCACGAAGTGTTTTAAGGAGTATTTTGGGAAACTTCCTTCCGAAATTTAAAGAGGCCTGGTGCGAAACACCAAGCCTCTTGGTCAGACCTGCATCGGCACCTCCATCAGTAACACCCTGGCGTTGCTGTCGGCGCTGATGGAGATCGAATCGGTGTCCCAGATCCCGAAACCGTCGCGGGAGGAGAGTGCCTGCCCTTCGATGGTCACCTCACCGTTCAGGACAAACGCATACACGCCATTGCCCGCGCTCTTGATCCGGTAGGTTTCCCGGTGCCCTTTTTCCAGGTTGCCCATGTGAAACCAGGCGTTCTGGTGGATCCACACGCCGTCGTCTTCCGGGTTGGGAGAAAGGACCTGGAACAGCTGGTTTTTCAATCGGCTGTTTTGCAGGGTGATCTGGTCGTACCGGGGTTTGACGTTTGCTTTATCGGGAAATACCCAGATCTGGAGGAATTTCACTTCTTTGTCGGCATTCTTGTTGTATTCGCTGTGGAAGATGCCCGTTCCGGCGCTCATGACCTGTACGTCGCCTTCCCGGATCACAGTCGTATTGCCCATGCTGTCCTTGTGTTCGAGGTCGCCTTCCAGCGGTATGGAAATGATTTCCATATTGTCGTGCGGGTGGGTGCCGAACCCTTTGCCCGGCGCTACCCGGTCGTCGTTCAGCACGCGCAGCGCTCCGAAATGGACGCGTTCGGGGTTGTAATAATTGGCAAAGCTGAAGGTATGACGGCTAACCAGCCATCCGTGGTCGGCCAGTCCTCTCGTATCGGCTTTATGCAATACAGTTTTCATGGTCTTGATCTCCTCGTTTGGTAAATGATTAAATCCGACTTGCTCCATGAGCTTGTCGTAAGTCGATTGCTTGAGCCGGACGTTCCCCGCTTTCAGGAGCGGAGCTCCGGCCGTCATGCCGGCTACGGCCAGCAGCGATTTTTTGATAAAGTTCTTTCGGTCCATATGCGGTTAGTTTTGAACAGGATAGTGGCGAAAGGCGAAAACCATTTGTACCTGTAAAAGAATAGGACAAAGATCGGGGGAAAGGGTTTGGAGGTAAATGGAAAAATCGGAGAAGAAGATGTAAAAATCCGGGCTAGTGAGGGGGTCACTTAGTTACCCCCTCACTAGAGGTCTAAACTAGGGATTGGACTTGGACTTAAACCCCCTAACCGTCTCTTTCGTACAGGTCTTGAAAAATTTGCTAAAATGGGCCGGGTCCTGAAACCCCAGTTGATAAGCGATCTCCTTGGCAGTAAGCGAGGAATGCAGGAGTAGGCGCTTGGCTTCCGTGATGATCCGCGACTGGATGTACTCCTTGGCGCTCTTTCCGATCAGACTTTTTACCGTCTTGTTGAGGTGGTCGGGGGTAACGGAAAGGAGACCCGCGTAAAAATTGACCTGATGCTCGTGCGTGTAGTGCTTCTCTACCTCAGACTTGAACGTCCGCAGGATGGAAAGGCCGGCTTCGACGGCCTGGGTATTGCTGTCATGCGACAGATCACAGATGTTGTGGCAGGTGATGAGGAACAGTTTCAGGTAGGCGCCCAATGCTTCATACTGGAAGGATCGCCCGCTGTGAAGGGCGTCTTCCATACCATTTACCAGTTCAATCAACTCCCGGAAACTTCCCGTGGTTAATTTTAATGGCGGTGATTGGGCGTAGTCTTTGAACAGGTTAATGTCTTCAATGAAGCATTCCCGGATGTTGTTTTCGGCGAGAAATTGCCGGGAAAAGGTGATCACATGCCCTTTTGGTGGTTCCTCCTCCACAATCTGGTGCACCTGACCCGGGCTGATGAAAAATACGCTCGGCCCACCAAGCTCATATTCCTGGAAATCGATCAAATGCCGCCCCCTGGCTTTCTCTACGAACAAGATGGTGTAATAGTCGTGCATGTGCGGGGTGTCGGGTTTCCCCTGGTGCTGGACATACACGTCCTCCATACGCTTCAGGTCGAAGGTCAACCGATGCTGGTCGGGATGGAGATGCAGGTATGTCTTGATCGTTTTGATAGGCGGTGACTTTCCGAATGAAACGCCGGGTCGGCTGGATTGTTCTCCCCGCTTTCCTTCGGCACCTCGGCAGGTCCATCAGGTTAAAGCGGATGAAAAAGGGATTGAAAGCGGATCCATTATTCAAAGAGTTTACGGGCGTTGATCCGGTAGATATTTCCCATGCCGTTTTCGACCGCTTCGCATTCCTCCAGCAATTGCGCATAATTGAGTACCTGGAGGTCTTCGTGGATGGTCGGCAGCCGGCGGGAACTGGTGAAATAGAATACCTGACGCTCCGTGTCCAGGAATGGGCAGTAATCGAGTTTGGCGGAATTGATCTTCGGACCCAAATTGCGAGCCGGCAGCCAGTCGTCATTCTCGTTTCGGGTGCTCATGTACAAGTCGCCACCTCCCAGGTCGTCCGCCCTTCCATAGGAAGTGAAAATGATCAGGTCTTCATCGGGAGAGATAAAGGCATTGAATTCATATCGTGTGGAGTTGACGTTCGAATCCAGTGAAACGGGCGTTTGGTACTGGCCATCCACAAATACGCTTCGATAGATATCTTCGGCGCCTTTCGAGTTTTCGTAAGCTGCCGTGAAATAGAGGTTGCCGTTGCTCGCAACGGAAGGGTAGAACTCATCGTGGGGCGTATTGACCGGCGCCCCGACGTTTTGGGCGGCGCCCCAACCGGTTCCATTCCTATCCACAAACCAAATGTCGTACTGCCCACCCTCATCGCCATGGCCGGTTGGCCGGTTGGAGGCGAAGTACAAGCGCTTTCCGTCGGGGGAGAAAGAGGGCTCGATGTCGCTATAGGTTCCGGAAAACGGCGCTACGCGTGGCTCCTGCCACTTCCCGTCCAGTTGCACGAGCTGAATGATGGCCCGGATGGCATTGTCGGGGGTGGAAAGCGTGTAGAAGATCTCGGTCCCATCCGGAGAGATGGCTATGTCCCGTTCATTGAAGCGGGAGGAAATGATGGTCGGAGCAAAGAGCTCAACGGTGTCAGCGGCGCTCTCCAAAAGGATCCGGACAGGCGCAGCGGGAGGCGGTTCATTTGCACAACTATAGATGAGGATGGGCAGAAGGGCGGCAAGCAAGTGGCGTGGGTTCATATTTTTTCTTTAAGATAACAAAGTTTACACCCGGTCCATCAAAAAGGTCCTAAACTGCGGAAAATTTACAGGGAAAAGCCGGGATTGTTTTTCCCCCGCTGCAACGGCCTGCAATTGGGATGGCAAGGGCACTTTAATGGCAAGCACGTCTTCCACTACCTCGGTGAATTTAGCGGGGTGAGCCGTCTCGACCACGATGCCCTGCCTTTTTCCCGGATGCCTGGCCTCGTATGTCTTCCAGCCCAGGTATCCCACCGCGCCGTGGGGATCGATCGTGTATCCAAACCGGTCGTAGACCTCTTTCATCGCCGTCCGGGTGGCTTCATCGGAGAAAGCCAATCCTGTGATGTCCTTCCGCATGTGTTCCGGATCCTGGTCGTACAGTTCCGCCATCCGCCAGAAGTTACTGGGATTGCCCACGTCCATGGCATTGGAAATGGTAGCGATGGATGGCCGGGGCTGGAACTGCCCAGAGCCCAGGTATTCCGGCACTACGGCGTTGACGTTTGTGGATGCGATGAAATGTTCGATCGGCGCCCCCATCCGCCTGGCGATCAGTCCGGCACAAAGGTTACCGAAGTTGCCGCTGGGCACGGAGAAGACGATGGGACTTCCAGCTAGTTGCGGCCGCGTTGCCGCGTAGAGGTAGTAAAACGTCTGCGGAATGAGCCGGCTGATGTTGATGCTGTTGGCCGAGCTCAGGCGTAGTTTTTCAGATAGACCGGGGTCGAGAAAGGCTTGTTTGACCAGCGCCTGGCAATCGTCGAACGTGCCTTCGATCTCCAGTGCCGTGATGTTCTGCCCCAGGGAGGTGAGCTGCTTTTCCTGTAAAGGACTCACCTTTCCGGAAGGGTAGAGGATGATCACCTCGATGCCTTCCACGCCTAAAAACCCGGAAGCGACGGCGCCGCCGGTATCGCCAGATGTGGCGACAAGGATGGTCAGTTTTCGATCGTCGCCGCGCACCAGCCAGCCCATCAGATGCGCCATGAAGCGGGCGCCGAAGTCCTTGAACGCCAGCGTGGGGCCGTGGAAGAGTTCCAGGATATGCAAGTTATCGGTCAGCGAAACCAGGGGTGCGTCGAAATGGATCGCTTTCCGGACAATGGACCCGATGACCTCCTCCGGTACATCCCCCGCCAGGAATTTTTTCGCAGCGTGGAAGGCAATGTCGGTGAGCGCCCAGCTCGCCATCGCCTGCACTTCTCCCGAAGAAAAAGCAGGGATATGCTCCGGCATGTACAAACCATTATCCGGAGGGAGCCCTCTCAGGACCGCTTCCTGAAGAGAAGCGAGGTGGTTTTTATTTTTTGTGGAATAATACCGCATTCCAGGGGAGGTTTTACGCGAATCAATAAAGACGGATTGGGCGGGCACAGCCTGCCCAGTCAGTCTTTGTAAACTTATTTAAGTTAACGTGAGGTACGGCAAAATTCAGGATAAATTGTTTAGCGTTGCAACTTGCATTGAAAGGATGATAATTGTCATTTCCAAATTTTGAGAACCCAAATATATTGTAGGTTGGTAATTTATAAATAAAACGACATATGTGCTTTTCTGCCGGTGCGAGTTTTGGCGCCAGCGCCGTACTGCTGGGCGCCGGGGTGGTCACCCTGAGCCAGACCAGGACGCGATCGGAATGGGCTTTTGCAGGGATACCCTTGCTTTTTGCCGTCCAGCAGTTTTCGGAAGGCTTGTTGTGGTGGGCGCTGACCGATCCCGCTTATGCAAGTTGGAAAGAGTTGTCCACCTATGTCTTTTTTTTCTTTGCCCAGGTCTTCTGGCCGGTTTGGATTCCTCTATCGGTTTGGCTCCTGGAGAAAAAAGCCCTCCGGGAGAAAGTGCTGCGCATTTTTTTGGTAGCCGGCGTCCTGTTGGCTATCTATTTGATTATTAGCATTGCCCAGTTTGGGGTGATGGCCTTTATTGAAAAATACCATATTCGCTATGGACCCAAGTATCCGTTTGGGGTGGTGCGCACCATTTTGTATATACTCATCGTACTCGGCCCTTTTTTCATCTCCAGTGTTAAAAAAATGAGGGTGTTTGGCGCCTGTGCGTCGGTGGCCCTGGTGGTGACACTCGTCTTCTTCAAAGGCTTTTTGGTGTCGATCTGGTGTTTCTTTGCCGCCATTATCAGCTTACTGATCTGGTGGATCCTCTGGCAAAATAAGAAAAGCACTTAATTTGAAGTGCATCTCAATGAGCCGGTTCCATTTTGGATAACACCCGGTCAATTTTCGAAAAGGGGGGTGTACAGTCGGGGTTGGTTTACTTTTTTCGGGCAATTCCCCAGTAGTGATAACTGGCCGGTTTCCAGCCGGAATCATAGCGTTCTTCGAGGGTTTCAAACACAAAGCCGCTATCGCGGAGCAACCCTGGTATGTCCCGGTTCAGGTTGCACCCACCTCCAAATTTTTTCCAGACAGGATTGATGCTGTTTTGCCAACACTGGATGCTGCGGTCGGGCGCTTTGCCGTGTTCGAAGAAAATAAATTGTCCGGAAGGCTTCAGTACGCGATGAATTTCTTCCAACGCTTTCGACAGGTTGGGGATGGAACAAAGCGTAAAGGTCGTCAGTACCGTATCGGCGGATTGGTCTTCCAACGGAATGGCTTCAGCCGATGCCTGGATATATTCCACCGGAAAGGCCGGTTTGGAAGTTTGCTTTACCTGCAGACGCCATAATTCACCCGAAGGATCGATGCCGACCACCCGGCGCACTTTCCCGGGATCGTAATAGGGCAAATTGAGCCCGGAACCGATGCCGACCTCCAATACGTCCCCATGGGCCATGGGTACCACCCGTTCCCTTTTCTCGCCCGCAAAACCGGTTTTGCAGACGAAGTGGATGATGTGTGGTAATATGTATCGGTCGTACCAGTTCATAACAAGGGACAAATTATGAAAAAAAACAAGCGCCAAAGGGTTTTCACCCCGGCGCTCATCTCATTTCTTGCCAATTGAACTGCAAGATGCAGGATAAATGCGCCATTGTCAGTGATCAGGATCACACGGGCCGGTTCATTACAAGGATAACAGAGGTTTTTTTTCCCATCAGCCGGGGCGCCGTTCGTGAAATCTCCCGGTAGCCCAGCCGGGTCCAGAAGGCGATGCCGCGCTCGTTTTGGGTCACTACGCCGAGGCGCATTTTAGTGGCGCCTCCGTTCCGGGCCATTTCCACCAGTTCCTCGTGTACCTGCCCGCCCAATCCCCGGCCTCGAAGGTCTGGGTGCAAAAGCAACAACCCGATGATCCACTCTCCGGGTTCGGGGTAATTTTCGACGAGGTCGACGACCCCGACCAGGCGGTCTGCCACAAAGACGCCATAGAGGTGCTTCTCCTGAGGCTCCGTACCGGGGGGGCGTTCTTCAAAAAACTCCTTCAGGGAAAGGTCGGTGGCCTCCTGACCCTCGGCTATCCAGAAGTATTCGGGACAGGCCTTAAAAAGGTCCTGAACCTGTTCTTTATATCGCTCGTCGATCTTTCGAAGTTCAAACGCGGGGTACTGCTTTTCAGTCATTGAAATAACGCTACCGCCGCACCAATTCGTACCCCAATTCCTCCACGACTGCCTGATCCAGATTTTCTGTGAGGACGTACAATTCCTCGTCGGTGAAGAGGTTGAGGAATTCCTTCTTGAGGTAGTAATTGCGCCGGGTGGAAGTAAATCGCTTACTCATATCCACTTTTGAGAAATTCTGATATTCCTCGCGGATCTTCTCCAGCCCAAACTGGGCGCGAACCTTTTCGAGGTTGCCCGGCAAATCCTTCAAAATGTCTTCATAGCGCAGCAGCAGGATCTTCTCCGGAGCTTCCCGTCGAAATTCGAGCCATTTTTTGCAAAACAAGCTGTAGTCGATCATGTAGTGCTGGTTGGCCCATTTGGGCAGGTAGGAAGGCCAGCGGTTTTTTCGGGCCAGGTTGCAATAGCTGATATACCAACTATACGGCTCCTTCACAACTACGACGTAGTGCAACTCATCCTTCCCGGTGAGCCGTTTGACATGGGCGTCGAAGTCGTCGAAATGCGGGTAGTGGAAATTATTGAGGTACTTCTGCTCAGGCACGTAGTACATCTCATCGTAGAGCCGGAAGTGTTTATGAACGGGCAAGGAACGGGGATATCCCATATTTTCAAGTGAGATGTCTTTGAAATTATGGGGCAATAAGGTTTCTACGTAGTTGGTGCCCGATCGCTGGAGCCCGTATACCATAAAGTATTTCATCGAAAATTGTTTTTATCAATTGACGGGCCGAAAGGTACGGATTTATCGGTTTTCCGACTTTCCCTATATTTACAACTTAGAATTCTAAACTTAAGCTCATTCCGACTTTTTCGATCGAAAAGCCGGGATGCACTCTTGTTTAAAAACCGTTTTTATGTTCAAACTTGAAGATTTTCAGAAGGCAAAAAAACGCGAGGACCTGATCGACATTGCCCATCAGAAGCAGATCGACCTGAGTAAAGCCTTGCGCAACCAGCGCTATGAGGAAGAGCTGAAGATCCTGCAAACGGAATTGGTCAACCTGCAGCAATGGATCGCAAAAAAGAAACTGCGGGTAGCCGTCATTTTTGAAGGGCGCGATGCTTCCGGAAAAGGAGGCTCGATCAAGCGCTTCACGGAGCACCTCAATCCCCGCTCCAGCCGGGTGGTGGCCCTGTCCAAACCCACCGAAGTGGAAAGGGGACAATGGTATTTTCGCCGCTATATCAAGGAATTGCCCAACCCGGGAGAGATCGTCTTCTTCGACCGCAGTTGGTACAACCGGGCCGTTGTAGAACCGGTCATGGGATTTTGCGACGATAAACAGTACCAACAGTTCATGCAGCAGATCTCCGAGTTTGAACACATGCTCTACGAAGACGGTATCAAACTGATCAAATTCTGGTTTTCCATTTCGAAAGATGAACAAAAAAAGCGCTTCGCCTCCCGCCTCGATAACCCTCTCAAAAACTGGAAATTCAGCCCCGTGGATATGAAAGGCCAGGAGCTATGGAATAAATACACGCATTACAAAGAGCAAATGTTTTCCAAGTCACATACCCCCTTCAGCCCCTGGATCATCGTAAGAACCAACGACAAACGAACGGCCCGGCTCGAGAGCATGCGGTATGTGCTCTCGCAGTTCGAATACCCGGGCAAGGGTAAATCGAAGGCCGTGCTTATCCCCGATCCGAATGTGATCATCCGGTATTACCGGTATTTGGAATAGTATTTTCATGAAGGAGGGAGGTGACCTTTCTTCCTTCACCAAATTTTTTTCATGGGAAAATTCAAATTAACGCTCAGCAAGGAAGATATCGACGTCCTCAACTCCAAGATCGGGTTGAAACACCTGCTCATGGACAAGACACTCAATTACGAAAAGGCCCTCAATCAGGCCCGGTATGAGATCAGACTCCGCGACTTGCAAACGGAGTTGATCAAGCTTCAGAATTGGGTGATCACGAATGAAAAAAAGGTCGTCGTTCTCTTCGAAGGGCGCGATGCCGCCGGGAAAGGCGGCGCCATCCGCCGGATCACAGCCCATATCAACCCACGGTATTACCGCAACATAGCCCTTCCAAAACCTACTCCCGAAGAAGCAGGCCAATGGTACTTTCAGCGCTATGTCAATTTGCTACCCAAAAAAGGCGAAATGACGTTCTTCGATCGCAGTTGGTACAACCGGGCAGTGGTCGAACCGGTCAACGGTTTTTGTACCCCCGATGAATATGAAACCTTTATGGGCCAGGTCAACCAGTTTGAGCGCATGATCGTCGAATCGGATACCTACCTCATTAAGTTCTATTTTTCCATTTCCAAAGAAGAACAGGCCCGCCGTTTCCAGGAGATCAAAAACGATCCGCTAAAAAAATGGAAAATGACCCCGGTCGATGAACGGGCGCAGGAACTGTGGAACGAATACACCAAATACAAAGAAAAAATGTTTGCTCATACCCATACGGAGATCTGTCCTTGGGTGATCATCAATGCGGATAAGAAGAACAAGGCCCGTATCGAGGCCACGGAGCATCTTTTGAGGACGATACCTTATAAGGGTTGAAGGGTTGAAGAGTTGAAAAGTTGAAAAGTTGAAAGGTTGAAGGGGTGAAGGGGTGAACCTCATAAACCTCTCCACCCTTCATTCCTTCACTACCTTCCTGACACCGCGTTGGCCATTCCCCAGGTTTAATTCGAGAAAATAAATGCCGGAAGGCAGGTCCTCCAGTTGAAACGTCATGCCTACGGCTGATGACGGGGTTTCTTCCCGGACCAACACTCCTTGTCCATTGTATAGCCGGAGGAGGGTCGGTAGGGCATCCTGGTTTCGCCATTCGATAAAAAGCTTTCCATCGGTGGGATTGGGGTAGGTACTCACTTCTATCAAGGAGAATTTTTGGTCTTTTATGCCGGATAGCGGCTGATTTTCCGCACCGGGAGTCGGCGTGACCGGCTGAAAAGGCCCCGTTCCGTTGGGCAGGCGACCCAGCGCGGCATCTGTTTCCTGGGCGCCAAATGCCGTTCCGTCAACCTGGGCGTAGTTGCCCGCGGCATTGGAGAAAATACCGATGAACTCGCCGGATGCGCTGAGCTTGAAATTGATGTGGAAAATCCCCTGGCTTTCTTGTCCGTCGGCCCAAAAGATCAGGTATTGTCCGGGTTGCAGCCAGATGTCGGGCATGGGCCATTTGTCCGGAACGGCCGGATCGTCGGACAGGAAATAGTTGCCCAGGTAAACGGGCACATCGCTCATACTGAAGATCTCCAGCCAGTCGTCATACTCTCCCGTTTCATCGGCAAAGGTGCTATTATTGCTGGCCATCAACTCGTTGATCACCATCGGGGCGGGCGCGCCGTCGATCTGGAGCGATCTCCATCCGCAAACTGGTTGTGTACTTTCTTTGCCGGTGTTGTCCACCGCACGCACATAGTATTCGAACAAAGCGGTTTGGTTCGTAGCGGGTACGATGGCTCCAAAGACCCCATCGCCCGGACCGCCGTCGGAATGCTGCCCGTCGTCCGACATCGCCACGCAGGGGAGGTTCTGCCCGTCGATCTGGTAACAGAGTTCTACCGTACTGAGCCCGTTGTCTTCTTCTACCCGGGCGCTGACGGCGATATCCTGGATGACGTTGGGCTGATTGTTGGACACGCCGGTGATGATCGGTGCGATGTTGTTCAGAACCAGCTGCTGCAGGCTCGCAGCACGGCGGTCGGTGATATAGGGTTTCAGTCCGCTCGGAGTGTGAAAGAAGGGAAGCGGATTTTCATAGGAATCGAGAAAATCCTGATAGGTGAAACCATAATCCAGCGGCCGGTAGGGGTCGAGCGCTGCCAGGGGCGCGATCATGGATTTGATCCCTTCAATATATGGAAATAAAAAGCCTCCGCTGAAGTAGGTGTCCGAAAGCTGCTTGGTGTAGTACGAATAGCGGTTCCGGTATTCCGGAACGGCGAGCAGGCGTTCGTAGATCGGCCTGGGCTCGGAAGGAGGCTCCCAGGCGTAAATATTCCGGGTGACCCAGTCGACGCTGAGCCAGTCGATGCCGAGGGTGTTGTCGAGGTCGTAGGGGATGTACTCGAATTTTCCGGTAGCGAGGTTGTGGTAGAGGTAGAAATTGTTTTTGTTGTAAATGGGCCCGTCCCAATTGCCGGTAAACACGTCAAAAGCCATGGCTTTGAGGTAGGTGTCTACTTCGAATACCTTTTCCAGTTGGCAGGGCAACTGGGCCAGGGGCGTATTGTTGAGCACATCGATGAAATGGGCCAGGTCGGAATAGTCGTCTTCATCGGTGTTGGTGATCAATTCGTAGGCCCGCCTGCCCCAAAACTCTTCTTTGTAGAGATCGGGATTGGATCCCTTGTATACCAGGTCGGCGGGGTAAAGGCATTTGTATAGGTTGCCGTTGTTGTTGCCGTAGCGCAGGCCGGCAAACACCTCATCGATATGCTCCACGTTGATGTAAAGGCCGAAGAAATTTCCGTTGATGTACAATTCCACGTGGTTGGCGCGTGGCGCGGGTACGCCGATCCAGCGAAGCAGGTCCCAGCAAATCTTGGAGCGGATCACGGCGGGGTCGTTGTGCTCGCCGTTGAGGTTGAGCTTTTCGAGCCCTTCCCATTTCCGGCCGGGCTCATAGGTGTTAAAAGAAACCTTGAAGGATTTTTTTTTGGAATAGCGGGAGGTGTTTCCCCGCAATCGGAAGCCGATATTTTCGACGGTGTCGACCTGGTCTCCGTTGTCGAAAATGAAGGTGCCATGCCAGTGGTAGTTGCTTTCCTCGTTCCCCGGGGCCAGGAGAATGACCAACGAGTCCGGAGGCAACAGGATGTCTACGCGCGGAATGACGTCGTCTTTGAAAACAGGAGGGAGGGCAGGGAAGGGGTCTTGCGCCGGCAAAAAAATCGGCATCAAGAGGGAGAGCGCCAGGGAAAAGAAAAGTTTTGTTTTCACGGTCATTCCTTTTAGACAAATTAGGTCATCCCCAATGTCGGAAGAAATCTGGAGTGTGGGTTATTTTTTAACCGCAAAGACGCTAAGGACGCTAAGACATTTCACTTTAACATTGACCTTTTGCAATAAAGACATGCCGTCTTAGCGTCTTTGCAGTTCATTTTTCAAAAAAGTCTCTTCCTTACTGCTTCAAAGCAGCCTTGGTAAACAGGTACTCCGGAATATTCTGGTTGAACTTCACGCTGGTCATCCGGAATTCAGTGCCGTCGCCCTGTTTGAGCATGTCCTTATAGACAAGGGTCATCGGAAACCATCGGCCTTCGATCTTTTGTACATTCGACAGGGTGGTCCGTTTCAGCAATTGCCCGCTTTTGGCATACATTTCTTCCTTCAAGGGGACAAACCGTTCCGAATCGACCCACAATTTTTGCGTGTGGTAGGCTACGTCTTCCACCTTTGCGGTCAGTTCAATTACATAGGTCTTTCGCTCATCCAGGGTTTCTTCGCCGACCAACTTCGCCGAATAGATATCGGTGAGCTTGCGGTCCTCCATCATGTCCTCGTAAGAAAGGTCTGATCCCATGACCGACTGGCGCAGCATGTGGCCGGAGATCTGGATGGTCCGGTCGGTGGAAGGGGAGTAGATCCAGAGCTGGTTCTCCAGTTTGAGCATCTTGGTACCGGCTTCGCGCGCCGGGGAGAGGTATTCGGTGAATGATTCCTTATCGCCAACCGAGTAGGAACGCGAAACGATCGTCCGGCTGCTGCGCTTGCCGTGGATGACCATTTCCGATTCGAAGACGCGGTTGTCGGAAGAAAGGTTTTGTTCCACTTTCTTCAGGATCTCATCCGCATTGGGCGGATTGGAGCCCAGGAGGAAGAAGGTGGAGAGGAACAGGATGATTATGCTTTTCATGTTGAAGATTATTATTTTAGAACAGCGCGATCGCAAATCGCGCTGTTCCATGTTCTTTTAAATGATGCCGAAATCGGATTTTTACACACTCAATTCCTTGGTTAACACGGCGGTTTGTCGTCTGTAAATCGCGATGCCGGCCAGTGCGTTGCCCAGCACCATAGATATCAGTCCTGGAATGAAGCCGATATAGAATGCTTCCGGGCCGATCCGGGCCTTGAAGACTGTAGGCAACATCATGCCGCCTCCTTGCATGGCCGAACCCATGTCAATCCCGTGCTGTTGGAGGTAGTATCCTGCCGCCAACCCAAAAATGGTGCCGACCACGGAGCCTATCGTCCCAATAATGATGGATTCCGTGATGAGGGACCCGTAAATGTGCCTCTTCTCTTCGCCCATCGCCAGGCGCATGCCGAATTCGTTGTAGCGGCGGAGTCCTCCCAGCAAACCCGTATTCCACAACACGATCGACATGGCGAGCACGAAGATGAAGATCACGATGCTCGACATATATTTGGCCAGGTCCAGGTAATAACCCAGAAATGCCTGATCGTTGAGCCGTTGCATGACGGGGGCGAATTCATCGGAATCAGCTGCATATTGTGCATTGAATGCGTCTTTGACCTGGAGGGCCCGTTCTTCGTCGTAGTTCCCGCTCTTCTGGAACCCCAACACTTCTCCCGCTGCATCGGCCATATCCAGTGCAATCTGTGCGTCGCTGATGTCGATCAGGATGGCGCCTCTGTCGAGCGCCCGCATGCCGAACCGGACCGTTCCGCAAACGGTGAAATTGGTGAATGCCATGCCGCCGTACATCGTGGATCCAAACAAGGTGATCGGATCACCGATGTTTACCTTGAAGCGCTTGGCAAAATCGTCGCTGATGAGCGCTTCGCCGGGCTGGCCGGGCAACTTTCCCTCCACGATGGAACTCGGAATGTTCATTCGTTCGGGCTCGTGGGTACCCGGCGAAAAAAAGTCAATGCCCTGACCAATGGCCATTCCCTGGGCACGGGTCTCTCCTTCTTCATTGGGTACGTCCAGCAAGCCGCCGAAATGGGTCCGTTTTACCCATTCGAAATCGGGAAACTGATTGTCCAGGTCGTTGATGAGCTGATCGACTTCCACCAGGGCCAGGTCGTTCGGTGTTTGGTCGACGTTCTCCGCATATGCCCGCGTCATGACCCGGACGTGTCCAGCTGTGAAATTGGCATTCGTATTGATCATGTCGCTGAAGACGCCTTTGAACCAGGCGCTTCCCAGTACGGTCAAGAATACCCCCAGTGATATGACAAGAATAGGAAGCACACTCCGGTTCTTGTCTCTGATGATTCCTTTAAATAAGAATTGGATCATTGTATTTTTCCTTTTAAAGCGTCCGTAGGACTGAGTTTTGCAATTTTTCGGGCAGGAAGGAAGCTCACGATCGTGGCTGCGATAACGACCAGCAGGATGGTGAAAATGATCAGACCGGTGCCATAGACCGGATAGATCTTATCGGCAATGGCCAGCCCCATATTGTCGGTACCGGCGGGCATGGCCCATCCGACCTTGGCGGTATACCAAAGGAGGGGAATGCCGTATACGGCGCCCAGGAGAATTGCGAGGATGCTGTAGACGGTGCCTTCCACCGTGAAGATGCCCACTACCTGCCAGCGGGTAAGCCCCAGGGCGATATAGGTGCCGATCTCCTTTTGCCTGCGGAAGATCGATAATACCTGTGTATCAAAAATGGCGAGCAGGGCAATGATGAACAAAAGCCCGTACATGATCGCTCCCCCTCCTTTCTTCGATTGAATGATCATGTCGAGGTCGGCCAAGAGGAAATCCAGGTCTTTGAATACCCAGGGCGCAATATCTGCGGGTGGAGTAGCTTCCCGGGATATGAGAAAAGTGGCTTCATCAGGCATATCCAGCATGGTGCGGAGCCGATCCAGGGGCAGCCAGAACTGGCCGTTATCGATCGTCGGCACATTACAGTCAAAAATGCCGGTAATGGTGGCCTCCGTGGCATCGAAGGTTCCGTTCTTATCCCTCCAGCGAATGAGTATGTTGTCCCCTTCCTGCACTTTGAGGTTGGAAGCCATTCTTTTCCCGATCAGGACCGGCAGATCATAGTCGGTCGTTTTCAAAAGGTCCGAGGGAATTTTCAGGATTGTCTGGTCGGGGTCAATCCCTTTCAAAACTACACCCTGCATGCGTCCCTGGGGAAAAGCAGAGGCTGTTGTCAACAGGATGGGAGTTAGTTTACCGCTTTTGACCCCGTCCGACAGAGGGGCCGTCAAAACTCCATGTGCATCCTGGAAAGACAGGAAATCCAAGGGGTCATAATTGGGGTGCCAGATCTGTCCCTGGCCGATTTCCCAGTTAATCGTATCCCGGCGCGCTTGCATGTTCCATCCGTCGATCACGCCATTGTGCCAGATGATGACGACAAAAGCGAACGAAAGCACGGCAATGTTCAGAAAGGTCCGGTAGCCGGCGCCGATGATATTTTTGAATGCCAATTTTATTGCGATCATGGCTTTAATTTTTTGCAGGAACGACTTGTTCATCCTTGACGACCTTGCCGTCTTCCAGCGAGATGATGCGATTGAGGTAGCCCATCACCTTTTCGTCGTGTGTAGCGAAAATAAAGGTGGTCTGGAGTTCCTCATTGAGCCGTTTCATGGTTTGCAGAATGTGGTGCGAGTTCTTGGAGTCCAGATTGGCGGTCGGTTCGTCGGCCAGCATGATGGCGGGCCGTTTGACCATGGCGCGGGCGATGGCCACGCGTTGCCCCTCGCCTCCGGATAGTTGCGGAGGTTTGGAGTTGATCTTGTCGGTAAGTCCCACCCACTCCAGGGCATCCAGCACGGCTTTCCGCCGCTCGGCGGCAGGCATGTGCTGAAGGAGCAGGGCAAATTCCACATTTTCATAGACCGTATAAACCGGGAAGAGGTTATAGGTCTGGAAAATGAAGCCCAGGTGTTTGTTGCGCAACTGGGCCGATTGTTTGTGCGTCAGTTTGGCGATCGAGTGGTCGAGCACGGTGACTATCCCTTCGGTAGGCGTGTCGAGCGAGCCGATGATGTTCAGCAGCGTGGTTTTCCCCGAACCGCTCGGCCCCACCAATCCGGTGAATTCACCTTTTTTAAATTGTAAATTGATATTGTTGAGGGCTGTAAACTCCCCGTTCCCCACGGGGAATCGCTTGATGAGCTTATCAATGGTGATGATCGCTGGGTTTTCCATTTTTATATGCTTAATGATTAAATACGAATAAAACCTGAATGCCCACCCCAGAGTACAGGTTCTGCGTGCTGTTCTGCGTGGGTAGCTGTGTGTTTTTGGGGTTCCAGTACCCCATGACGAACAGGGTCGTGCGGTCAAATTGCCGTTGCCAGTTCACAAACCGGTATACGTTCTTATTGGTCCAGTCGAAATAGACGATCGCGCTCAGGTTGTCGAAAATACTGACCGGGTAGGTCATCGATAGGATGGAAAAGGAGGTGGTATTGGAAAAGGCAAAGGCTTCTTCGTCCAGCGAGAACAGCAGCTGTTCAAAGACTACATACAAACCGTTTCCGACGCCAAAGGTGTAGTCGACGCCGAGATTGAATAATTCCTGGTTGGTGAAAAGATCCAGTTTTTCTCCTGAATGCACCCAGGACGCTTCCATCCAGCATCCGACCACCCAATCCAGTTTGGCATCCAGGCCGATGCGGTTTTCGGGAATCTTTGAAAATTCGGGGATGCCTGGATTTATCCCCCTGGAGTCGGCCTGGCGGTGGTGGTACGACAACCCCGCTTCTCCTTTGGGAATGGGGACCTGTATCCGTCCGCCAAATTCCGGGGTCCTCCAGTTGGAGGGGATGAACTCCCAGCCCCGCGTGTTTTTATTTCCGTAAAGGCCCCACACCCAAATGTTGGCATTGTTCAGGAAGTAATACCGCCCCAGCAATCCCCAAACGCCATCGGTAAATTGCAAGGGGTCGCGCGGATCGATCTGGTCGAACCACATCAATGGCCGCAGCATGGATGCAGAGCCGAAATTGATCTTTTGCAGGCCCAACCGGATCTCCAGCTGTTTATTGGAATACCGGGCCCAGGCACGGTAGGGCTTGATATTGCCGTCGGCATAAGCGGTGTCGAAGGGATGGAAACCGGTGGTGCCGAACAGGTTTGCCGAAGCCTCGAAGTCGATCAGCCGGGTCCTGGGTAATTCGATTTGATAGTTGAGTTGAGGCAGGTAGCGGCCACCTACCCAAATGGGCAGGTCATTGCCCGGATTGATATTGGCCCAGGTGGCCAATTGTCCCTTGAAGACCAACGTGTCTCTGGTCGTAGAAGTGCTGTCTTGTCCACTGGCCTGAGCGGAGGTCAGAAGGTAGAGTGCGGTTGCTATGAAAAGGGTTCTAGTCATTCGGGTTCTTGCTGTGGGGGAGGATGCCGTAGAAAAAGAAATTGGCGATTTCCATGATCAGGTCCTGCTGGGTTTCATAGGCGGAAAGCAGATGTTGGTCGAAGATCCATTCCGGCATTTTGTGAAAGATGTAGAGCACGAACCCCAGGTTGAGGTCTTTTCGGATCCAGCCTTTTTTTTGGGCTTGCGCGTAGTCGTCCATGATCACCTGGAGGGCCTCTTCGGTACGCGCTTCCATGTAGGCGCCAAGCCCCCATTCCTGATTGGAGTAAATATCCCGGACCAGTTCGGCGCTGATCTCTTTGGTGCCTTCAAATTTCAGGAGAAGCTGTTTGCGGACCTTTTCTTCAAAAGGAATGTCCTCGGCCATCAATGCCCGGTAATCCCCCATCGCATCGTCAAACATGCCCTGCAGGATGGTCTTAGCCAGTTCGATCTTGTTGGGGAAAAAACGGTAGAACGTCACTTTGCTGACCCCGGATTCCCGGCAGATCTCTTCGATAGTCACCCGTTTGACGCCGTGTTTCCAGAACAGCTCGCGACCGGTCTTCAGGAGGTTCTGATATTTCGGATTGGTGGCATGTTCGACCATTGGGCCAAAATTTACAATTATGACGCAAGTTTACGAAATATGTTTTATAATGTCAATATCGTAAATTTTTTTTGCTTTTTTCTTTCCCGTTTGATATTTAACCACTTTTCCCTAACTTTGAAACAGTTATCCGAATCTTTCTAGGCTTCGGAGGATAAGTAAGTAGTGCGACATAATTAACCTGTAAACACTGCGGCCAGCGGCCCCAGTGTTTACAGGTTAATTATGTCAGAGAGCTTAGTAGAGAAATTTTCAGATAAATAAGCGGGGAAATATACCATTTAGGGACTCCTTAGGGCTTTGTCCAGGGTTGTCCGGTATTTTGAAAAAAGCAAAACTCGCTTACTATGAGAAACAATCCTATCTGTAAGCTCCTTCCGATTCGGAATGGGAGCCTTCCTCGATTCTGTATTAAGGCTGTTTAACTTTTGGCTGGGCACCTGCCTTGGGTGCGACCCAGGCCATGGTGTTCGAGCCAACAAGTTCGATTCCAGGGCCCTGATCCCCGCTTTCACCAGCCGGCTTACGATAATGCTAATACCGAAAAAACAGAACTGCATCCCCAATAACTAATACTTTCAATCCCATTTATCATGAAATTTGTAAGCTTATACCTTATTCCAGCCTGCACCTTTACCCGTAGTGCGGCTATTAAAAACATTTTATTTTCTGGTATTTTCCTCTTGTACCTGGCCTCCGGGTCCTTCGGTCAGGCAGGCGTGCCGGGCACCCCGGCTGGTTTTGAGATTGATGGAAATTACCAGGCAGCATCGGATGACGACTGGGCTTCCGTACTGGAGGTCAACATGAGTTGCCCTTCAGGCGGGAAGACCATTAACCAGGCCACCTGGTTTGTCGATTTTATTTGGGCCGGAAGCCTGGAGGATTCTACGGCATTCGCTGGTGGGGCAAAGAACCCGGACAATATTGGGCTGGGACAGGAGGTTTGGTTGACAGGTACGGGCAGTGGGCCACAAAAGAATGACCTTACGAATACCTTCCTGCACACCCGTATGGATGAATTCGGCGATCTATGGATCATCTTTGCCGCGGAGACCCGCGCAACCAATGGTGATAGCCATGTGGATTGGGAGTTCAACGTGGCAGGTGTTACCTACGACACCGTAAATCAAAAAATTGTTGGAAACGGTCCTGTAGGTGGACGAACCGTAGGAGATGTTCTGGTCGTGGCAAACTACAAAAATGGCGGCGGCCAGGAAGAATTGGAATTGTACCTGTGGGAGGCAGATTCCGTCGGCGCCATCACCGGTCATTGGACTTTTGTTCCCCTTACAGGGAATATGGACACCTACCTCGTGGTCAACTCCAGTAATATCCCCGCCTTGTGCGGCACGAGTAGTTTCGAACCGGACGGGACCCCCTCCGATACTTCTGTTGCCCTACAGTTTGCAGAAGGGGCTATCAACTTGTCGGCCTTTGGGGTGGGGCCTTCCGATCCCTGTCTTACGGAAGCGACTATTAGCGTGAAATCCAGGACCTCTGCTGCATTTAATTCAGGTTTGAAGGATTTTGTGATTTTCTCTTTCCCCAGTTTGCCCGCTCCCACGGCTACTGCCGGCGATGACCAGACGTTGTGTAAGGACCCCAATGGCCCTACCCTGTTTGAACTTTCCGGGGCAGCTGAAAATGGCGACTTGACCTGGTCGGTCATCCAAACGACCGGCACAGCTTCCGCCGCGATTCTAGACCCTGCTGCTGCAACGACTTCTGTGGAAGTAGAAGGTACCGGGACTGTAGAGATCGAACTCTCGGTGTCTAGCGAATTTAATTGTCCGGCGGCCTTGGATACGATCGTCCTGACAGTCTACGAGAACCCGGAAGCGAACTTCGAGGCGGACAATGCCTGCGACGGCACGGAGGTA
>JACJYD010000008.1 GCA_020636275.1 Lewinellaceae bacterium
CGAAGACCTGCTGCTCGACAAGGATACCCTGCAACGCATGTTTATCCTGCGCAACCACCTGGTCGATATGAAACCGGATGAAGCGATGGAATTCCTGCGCAACCATATGGTCCAAACGACCAGCAACGAAGAGTTCCTCTCCTCGATGAACGGTTGATCCCCGGCAGACATAAAAAAGAAAGGGCCCGGTCGTTCGACCGGGCCCTTTCTTTTTTATGTCAATTCTCCTCTATTACTTCACTGCATCGTAGATCTTCTTCAGATTCGGCTCGAGGATGAACTCCGTTCTGCGGTTTGCCTGACGGGTTTCCGGAGATTTCGGGTTTTCCGTAACAGCCGGGCTGTATTCCCCGTTACCGGCAGCCGTGATCTGCGTGGGAGCAACACCTTGCTTGATCAGTTCACGAACGACCGAAACCGAGCGAGCTACGCTGAGGTCCCAGTTGTCGCCGTATGCAGCACCCTGAACCAGGGCCTGATCGTCGGTATGGCCTTCTACCCGCAGGTGCAGGTCCGGATTAGCAGTCATAATCCCAGCCATCTTAGCCAGAACTTCCTTGTCTGCTTTGCTCAGACGAGCAGAACCACTCTTGAAGAGCACTTTCTCCGGCATCGAGATATACAGGCGCTCGTTGTCACCATCCACCGTCAAACCAAGTGCCTGGTAGTCGGCAAATGCCGATTCCACATCGCTTTTCAGGCTTTGAAGTTCTTTCTCCTTCATGTCTACCATTTGCTTGATCTTGTCGATCTCGCCTTTGGTTTTTTCCAAGTCTGCCTTAACTGCAGCAATATCCTTGCTCAGTGCATCCTTGTCCTGCATCAACTGGGCATTTTCCTGCTCCAGTTTTTTAATGGCATCCTGGCTTTCTGCCAATGACTTGGCCAATTGATCTTTTTCTTCCATAAGCATGTTGTATTTCTTGCTGGAAACACAGGAAGAAAACATCACCAGTACAGCCAAACTCAGGACGGTAAGTCTAATTGCAAATTTCATGTTCTCGCTTTTTGTTAAAGAATTTTTGCTATGGCTTTCGTTTAGAAGTTGGAGTCGAATGTCTTTTCATTTCACTCTATTCCGCGTCAAAAATAACAAAAGACTATTAAAAAGTGGGGGTTTTGCCAATTCAAGTTGCTTTTTTCCTGCACTTTTCCGCAATATCATCCCTACCCCATCACCTTTATAGGTCATGGGGCCAAAATGTTCGCCTTTGTTAATAAAATTTTGCCTCTGCACAGGCGTTCCTTATTTGTATCCTTCAAAAAACAGCGCTGTGTCATTTCGTTTGTGTGGAATCATTCCACAGCAATCTCCCTCCTATGGAATATTAATGCCACGGCTCCTTATATTTGCAGAGATGGCTGGGTGAACAAAAACACCCTTGGATAAATGTTAAGTTCTCTGACATAATTAATTTATAAACAAATTTCGCCGCGGCCGGCGGCGAAATTTGTTTGATTAATCTTGTCACATTGCTCAGATCGATGTTTGGTTTGTTATTATTCTAGATCCCCTATGGAAAAATTTTGATTGTGTGGTCCGTATAGCCATTTTCGCTTCTGGTACCGGGACAAATGCCCGGAAAATCATGGAATATTTCGAAGGCTCCTCCGAAGTAGAGGTGGTGTTGGTCATTTCCAACCGAAAGGATGCCTTTGTTCTGCAAATAGCGGCCGAAAAGGGTATCCCCACCCTTCTTCTCGACCGCAAATCCTTCTATGAAACGCAGACCCTGCTCCTCACCCTGGAGGAGTATTCTGTTTCGCTGATCATCCTGGCCGGATTTCTCTGGCTTTTGCCCGGCTACCTGGTCAGGGCCTATGAACGCCGGATCATCAACATTCACCCGGCCTTGCTCCCCAAATTCGGAGGGAAAGGCATGTATGGACACCACGTACATGAAGCCGTACTGGC
This sequence comes from Lewinellaceae bacterium, assembly GCA_020636275.1. GTDB lineage: Bacteria > Bacteroidota > Bacteroidia > Chitinophagales > Saprospiraceae > JADJTT01. The sequence continues at coordinate 1,916 of JACJYD010000008.1, forward strand.
AGCCGGCGAAAAGGAATCCGGCATTACCATCCATCTCGTCGATGAGGTCTACGACCATGGCTCACCCCTCTTTCAAGCCCGCTGCCCGGTCGACTCCACCGACACCCCCGACCTCCTGGCCCAAAAAGTTCAACTGCTCGAGCACCGCTATTACCCCCAAGTGATCGATGAATACATTCGGGAAACGCTGCCTTTCCTGCTACACAAAATCAAACCGTCATGATGGCCCAAAAACTATCTTTCCTTTTACTCCTGCTGCTATTGACCCCTTTCTCTTCGGAAGCGCAAAACTGGCGAAAAAACGCCAAGGAAGCTGACGACCTCTATTCAAAGGGATTATATCTGGAAGCAGCCGACCTCTATCAGGCAGCCTGGGCTCAAAAACCGAAAAAAACGGACCTGGCCTACAAGGCCGGTGAAGCCTATATGCTCAACAAAAGCTATTCCAATGCGGCATCGGCCTATTCTCAGACTCTGGATAAAGCCAAAAGCTATCCGCTCGTGGGCCTCAAATACGCCAGGGCTCAGAAGCAAGCCGGAGAGTACGCCGAAGCAAGCCGGGCCTTTTCCAGCTTCATCGGCACCTATAAGGGAAACGACCTCGATCAGATGTCCCAGATCGTGGAGAATGAGATCCGCGGCTGCGAACTGGGCCTGAAGATCCAAAACGACCCCTCCCCGAAGGGCGTTCAGGTCGTACACCTCAACTCCAATATAAATACCCCCTATACGGAGTTTGCCCCCATCCCTTACAACGAGGAGATCCTTTATTTTTCCTCGACGAGCGAAGGACGCGCCCAAATTTATCGTTCACAATACGATCAGGGAGAATGGGGCCCCGCTTCCCTTTCGACCAGCTTCCCCGAGATCGAAAAAGACCACTTCTGCAACGGAACCCTCACACCCGACAACAAGCGTTTCTACTTTACCATCTGCACCACTGCGGAGAAAAAGGGGCAATTTGTCACCCGTTGCGCGATCTACGTGACCAAACGACAGGGGAATACCTGGTCCCTCCCCGAACGGCTGCGCGACTATGTAAACCTGGAAGACGCCACCACCACCCAGCCTTTCGTGATCTTTAACGGCACCACCGAGATCCTCTACTTTTCTTCCGACCGGCCCGGAGGGTACGGCGGCCTGGATATCTGGTACATTACCCGCGATATCAACAGCAAGGATTTCGACTTTACCTATCCCGTCAACTGTGGCCCGGTCGTCAATACCTCCATGGATGAAATTACGCCCTACTACGACCTGGAAGAAGCTGCGCTCTATTTTTCATCGACCGGCCATATTTCCATCGGTGGGTATGATGTCCAAAAAGCTTCCGGTAGCCGCTCTCAATGGAAAGATGTAGAGAACCTGGGCGCTCCGTTCAACTCCAGCGCTGACGACTATTATTTCATCCGCTCCCCTTCCAAACGCATGGGATTCTTTGTATCCAACCGATCGCCGGGACAAGGAAGCGCCACTAACAACGAAGATATCTTTCAGTTTTTCTACGAACTCGGCAACTTGTCGGAAGACTACCCCACGGTTAGCGGATACGTATATGACAAACTGACGGGAGAGGTCCTGAGCGATGTAGAGGTAGAAGTGGCCGAGATCACGGAAAAAGGGGATCGCTTCCAGGTCGGCAAAGAGCGCTTTGCAGACGGCAACTACTCCTTTTCACTGCTCAACGACCGGACCTATGAGATCACCGCCCGCAAGGACGGGTTCAAACCAAGTACGATCTCCCTGCAAACCACCAGGCCACGTCCTTCCGAAAAAGGGTTTAGCAACCCTATTTTCCTGAATAATATCAGCCGCCCCATGCCCCCGCCTCCCCCTCGCGAGGTGGAAAAAACCCCGCCTCCGGTCGAAACGCCGCCACCGCCACCGGTTGCTTTCCAGCCTACCGCCTACCGCCTGCAGGTCAGTGCTGTAAAAAATTTCCAACCGGAGCGATTTTCCGCACTGGAGGATATTGGGCAGATCCAGACCGAGGAGATCCCGGGCAGAGGGTTGATCCGGGTGATGGTGGGCGATTTTTCCAGTTTGGAAGAGGCCAGACAAGCGCAGGGCAACGCCACTAAAAAAGGCTTTAAAGGAAGTATAATTGTGCTCTACGAAAACGGAGAGCGCATTCGAACCCTGGATTAAAGTACTTCCACCCTGGCAGCAACATCCGGGTATTCCTCCAGGAATATGCGCCATCGCGAGCGGCTGCCCAGAAAGACGATGCGACGCCCAAAGGACCCCGGCTCCTTGAGGTATATGTAGATAATGGGAAAAAAGAGGAACTGCTGCTGCACCACCTTTTCAATACTACTCCAGGGGTAGCGAACGGATTTGAAGAAGTTGGTGACAAAGACGAAATCGGTATCCATCTCCACCCGCTTGAGTTGCAGAAATGTAAAGTAGAGGAGGCCAGCTCCGGTCAGGAAAATGGCCGTAATGGCCAGGCGCAGGTCCAAATGTGCCAGGGCTCCGGCCTTCTCCGGAGATACCACCCAGGCGGTAATGGTCAACAAGCCAAAGAACACCAGCCAAAAGATGGGAATGAACAACTTGAACGGCAGTGTCAGATTGGATGAAACTTGCTGCATAAAATATTATCCTTTTTGTTCTTTGGGCGGGGTCCCCCCATATTCTGCCTCCTCCTTCTCTTTCTCTTTGCGGACCACCCACGCAGCAATAAAAATGCTCACCTCATAGAGAATGTAAAGAGGGGTGCCCAAAAGCATTTGGGACATGACGTCTGGAGGCGTCAGCACCGCCGCTACGACCAAAGTCAGGACGATGGCATGTTTGCGGTATTGCCGCATAAACTCCGGGGTAACCAGCCCTACTCTTGCCAGAAAATAAACGACCACCGGCAGTTCGAACACCAATCCTGCCGGTGCGGTAAACATCAACATGTAGCCGATATAGGACGAAACCGTGGGAATGTTCTCCACCCCGGGCAAGGTATAACCCATCAAAAAGCTGATGGCAAAGGGGGAAATGATAAAATAGCCGAACAATACCCCCACCAGAAACAAGGTGGAACAGATCGCGACGACCCGCCGGGTAGCCATCTGCTCATTTTCGTGCAGGCCCGGTCTGATAAACTTCCAGAACTGCCAGAAAACATAGGGAAATACCGCGATGAACCCCAGTGCAAAAGAAGCTTTGATACTAATGATAAAAGACTCGCCAAATCCAACCGCCTGCTTGGTAAACTCCGGCGGTTGAATGCAAAAACGCTGGCCCAGGGAGCAAAAAAAACGGTAGGTAGGAAAATCGATGTTGCTGGGCCCGAAGATCACATAGGTAAACAACCACTTGTTGAATATCCAGAAGATGATCCCCACAAGGGCAACGGCCACCAGGGAATTGATTATGCGCGTGCGCAACTCATCGAGGTGGTCCAGAAAAGACATTTCCGTTTGTTCTTCTTTCGGCTGCTTATCGATATTATATTTATCCCGCAACATACGCTTCGTATTCTGGATTACGCATGCAAATCTAGGAAAAAGCCTTGGGTTTCCCCGTCCACTGTGTTTTTTATTGATTAAAGAAGGACTCCAAAAGAAAAATGTATTTTTGCCCGCGTCTCGATTCAATCTGTTGATCCATGGCCTGGGAACTGACCCTCTATGCGCTGCTGTTCATTGTCAGCCTTTCTGCACTGCTGAAAGCCTCGGGCTGGTTCGTGGATTCAGCCGAGCGCATTGGGCTATCCCTGGGCATTCCACCGTTCGTCATCGGCGTAACGATCATCGCATTCGGCACATCCCTGCCCGAACTGGCCTCCTCAATTGCAGCCGTACTGGCGGGTGAATCGGAGATCGTCGTCGGAAATGTGGTCGGCTCCAACATCACCAATATTCTCCTGATCATCGGGCTGGTAGCCATCGTCAGTAAAGAGGTGCAACTCGAGTTCCGGGTCATGGATACCGAAATCCCCCTGCTGATCGGTTCCGCGCTCCTGCTTTGGTTCACGCTCCGCGACCAGCAATTCACCTGGATGGAAGTCGGTCTGCTGTTGTCCGCTATGGTGGTATTTGTGGTCAGTTCCATGCAGGGGAATGGCCGTTCTCCAAAAGAAGACCGGACCAAGGTTTCCTGGAAAAGCTATGCCATTCTGCTGATCAGTATCGTATTGGTATCTCTCGGCGCAAACTACACCATTCTTGCCATTCAGAAAACCTCCAGCCTGATCGGCATCGGTTCGGAGATCCTTGCCCTCACCGTAGTATCGCTTGGCACTTCGCTCCCCGAAGTCGTGGTAAGCATTACCGCAGCCCGCAAAAACAAGGTGGGAATGGCGATCGGAAATGTGCTGGGGTCGAATATTTTCAATACCTATACCGTGATGGGCATTCCTGCGCTCTTTGGGAAATTGACCATTCCTTCGGGGATCGTCGACTTCAGCCTGCCCTTTATGCTAGGGGTCACCTTCTTCTTCGGATTCCTCTGCATCACCCACCGGATCTCCAAAACAGAAGGGGTCCTGCTCCTTTCCTTCTACCTTTTTTTCCTGATCGAATTGACCACCAACGCCTGAGCCCCGTTGATTTATCGGCGGAATTTCCCTATCTTATCCCATCATCCAACCTCTTTCCATGAAAATTCCGGGAATGCTCACTCTGGGGACCTTCGTCCTTCTCCTTTCCGCCGCCCCGCCCGCTTTTCGGGAAGACGGGCTCGTCGCCTACTACTCCTTCAACCACTGCGATGCCCGCGACGACTCGGGCAACGGGTCGAACGGGCAACTGTACGGTTATACCTCCTGCCACTGCGGCATCGAAGAATACGGACTCCTGCTGGATGGCCGGACAGCCTACATCGAATTTCCAGGGCCCGTCAACAAATACTTTACCACCTCCGATTTCTCCCTGAGCTTTTACTTCCGGCCCATGCAATTCGGCCCTTTCCCCCAGAACCTGCTCTCCAAAAGGAGCGATTGCGGGGAAGACCTTCTCCTCGACCTGAATTTCAACTCCAATTACGGACTGGTGGAGACTGAGTTTCAGGAAGCGAAGTACAAAGGTTACCGGGATATCTCCCCACCCACCGACACTACGACCTGGCTGCATTTCGCCCTCGTCCGGGAAGGTACCTGGGCCTACACCTATATCAATGGCGTGCTGCAAAAACAGGAACGAAAATGCAGCGGAGTCGACATCACCAATGAAGCCGTGCTCGCCTTTTCCCATAGCCCGTGCATACAGGATGGAAAGACTATTCCCTTCAAAGGGGTGATCGATGAGCTCAAAGTATTCGGACGCGCCCTTTCCCAGGAAGAGATCGCCAAGCTCTACGCCCTCCACCCCGTGGAAAGCGCCGAACAGGACTGCCTGGTATTCCGGGAGGAAAAAATACTTCCCGGGAATCAATATCCTGCCCAAAGCGCTTACCTTTGCGCAGTTCATTAAAAGCCCGCACTCCTCTAAAAATCATCAATATGTTCGGAGACATGTTCGGCAACATGGAAGAAAAACAGCAGGAAATGCGCAAGCGCCTGGCTGAAATTATGGTCGAAGGTTCCGCAGGCGACGGCGCCGTTGTCGTCAAAGCCAACGCCAACCGGGAAATTATCAACATTGCTATCCAAAAGGATGCTTTCGACCCCAACGATCTTGAACAGCTCGAAGACCTTTTGGTCGTTGCGATCAACCGGGCGCTCGACGACGCCGCAGTCGTCGAAGCCAATGAAACCGAAAACCTGCTCAAAGACATGATGCCTCCCGGCTTGGGTGACCTGAGAGATCTTTTCGGGTAAAATATCCTCATTCCGCTTACGTTAAGAAGGAGGTGCTGCCAAATGCTTCACCTCCTTTTCAAAAAAATGCCGTTACCATGAAACATTGGTGGATCTTCCTCTTGTTGGCTTCAGCCACCCTACGCTCTTATGCCCAGCCCACCTTCGGGCTGACCGCCTATTATTCGTTCGACAATGACGCCGATACCATCATCGTCGACGAAACGGGTAATTTTGCCAATAATGGCTACTCCAACGCACTTATTCGCGACTGCGGAGTGGTCGGACAAGCTATTCGCTTCAATGGCGACAACCACTATGCCGAATTTAACAGCACTCCTGTGAAGAGTATTTTCGGCACCGAAGACTTTAGTATCAGCTTCTATTTCAAATCGCTGAACTCCAACACCGTCAACACCCAGACCCTGCTCAGCAAACGAACCAATTGCTCCATTGAGAATGCCTTTGCGATCAGGTACAGTCCGCTGACCAAAAACCTGAACCTCGTCGTCAGTGAGGATGCCTCCCTCAGCTCCATCCTGTCTGTCCAGCTCGATGAGAACAGATGCTGGCATCATGTGGCCGTTGTCCGGAAAGGGACCACGATCACCCTCTACGCCGATGGGCTTCCGGTCAAGGTGGATAGCAAGAACAAACGGATCAATATCACCTCTGACGATCTGCCCCTGATTGCCGGCGCTTCTTCCTGCCTGGCTACCGATGGCTATTTCGAAGGTTTCCTCGATGAACTGTTGCTCTATAACCGGGCCCTGACCAATGAGGAGGTAGAATCCATCTACTACCGCCCCGACCAGATCGGCAACGGCTTTATTGACTTGAAACTGCCCAAGGATACCGTGTTGTACCTCGGCAATTCCATGGACGCCTTCATCACCAATACCTGTGCCGATGAAGTATTATGGTCGCCCTTCGACGGAGTGAGCAATCCCACCAGCCCTGAAACGGTGATCACTCCGACCGTTACGACCACTTATACTCTTTTCTTTACGGATAGCTACAACTGCGTCGCCAGTGATGAGATCCTCGTTACCGTTATCGATCCGGCGGACCTGGAGTGCAAAGCCTCCCTTCCCAATGCCTTCACCCCAAACGGCGACGGACGAAACGAGGAGTTCGGCATCGACAATCCCTATGTCATGACCGACTTTATTTCCCTGGAAGTGTTCGACCGCTGGGGCAATCGGATATTCTTCACCGACAATCCGTTCTCCCGCTGGGATGGAGCCTTCCGCGGGCAACTTATCAACCCGGGCGTGTTGCTCTATAAAGTGCGTTACCGGTGCGGGGGAGAAGAAAAGATCCAGTCCGGAAGCCTGACGGTGATCCGGTAGAAAAGTAATAAAAAAGAAAAGGGCCGGTCCTTGCGGATCGGCCCTTTTCTTTTTTATTACTTTATATTATCGAAGAAGGGTTACATCGCCCCGATAGAGCAATACCTGCCCATCCTCAAATTCCACCTCGGCGATATACACGAATACCCCCGGGTTGACGGCCCGGCCCCGGAAGGTCCCATCCCACCCGTTGCTGGGATCCGGATAGGGCGATGCCGGAATGTTCAGCCGCTCGAAGATCAGCTCGCCCCAGCGATCAAATACCCGGAGCGAACGGATTTGGGAAACGCCGTTGCCCGTGAAGAGCTGGAAGTAATCGTTAATCCCGTCGTTGTTCGGGGTGAAGATATTCGGCAAATAGACGTTCCGGTTCTTGTCTACATCGACCAGCACGGAAGCCAGGGCCAGGCACCCGTTGACGTCGAAAGCCTGGATCTCGTATTCCGTGGTTTCGATCGGATGAACCCAGGGCAACAGGGAGTCGCTCTCAAACCGGAGGTAAGTGGTCGGCGTCCAAATGATTGAATCGAACTGGACAAAAGGCGGATCGACAAGCGAGGGTTGCAGTTTGATGCTATCTCCCAGCTCTACCACCACGATATCCGGATACATCAGGACAATGGGCGGCGGCTCCTGGAGATACAATACGGTATCGACGGAACATCCCTCGAAGTCGAATATGGTCACCACCTGCTGGCCGCCGAAAACTTCAATGGGCGTGCCCAGTGGCTGCGCCGAGGCGTTCCCGACGGAAAAAGAGTACCAGAACGGAGCGAATCCGTTCCCACCCCAAGCCGTATCGACCGTAACCACGGTAGTCTGCCCGGCACAGGGAATATCGGCAATCGGCCCCAACTCGAACTGAATGGGGGTCGGCTCAAAAACCTGGAAGCTCAGTACGTCAAAACATCCCAATACATCGCTGACGGTCACATTGTACGTTCCTGCCGCAAGTCCGGTTGCCGTATTGGAGGTGGGCGGCGCGATGCCTCCCTGCCAGGTATACAGCAGTACCGGGCTGATGTTGATATTTCCGCCCTGAGCCGTCACCGAGATCACTGCATCGGCATCTCCTGCACAGGTCACGGAATCGATGGAATTTTGAGTGTCGATGAAGGCCATCAACTCCGTCGGCTCGTCGATGGATACGGTGGATTGGAATTTACAGCCTTTGCCGTCCATGATCGTAACGGTATATGTACCGGGGCTCAGGTTTGAAACGGTACCTCCGGTTTGTGCATTGCTCCAGGTATACATATAGGGCGGCGTCCCTCCCTGAGCCTGAACGGCGGCAGAACCATCGGCATATCCGAAGCAGGTCACGTCATCGATGTTCAGACTGGCTACATTGAGCGTATCCGGATAGGGGATAAAAACGACGAAAGTAGCCGAACAAGTACCGTCTGATACGGTTAGGGTCTGGTTGCCCAGACACAATTGTTGCGCCGTGCTGCTGACTACGTTGAAATTCTGCTCGCCGGATGGCCAGAGGAAATTGAACAAGCCCGCAGAGCCGTCGCTGTACTGAGCGGACGCGGTTGCGACCCCGTCGCAGGGTACGCCCTGGTTGGCAAAGCAACTTACCGAATCGATCGCCGTGAAGCTCACATTAATTGCCGGCGGATCTTCGACCAGAATATCGATATCCAGAGGAGCGCATCCGTTGGCATCGGTCACGACCAGGTTATAGGTTCCGGCTGTGACCGGAGCCCCTCCGATAGCTGAAATGCCGACACCGTCAAAGATATCCAGCGACCAGTTGTAAAAATAGGGGCTGGTACCGCCGGTAATGTACACCGATACCGCGCCGCCGCCAAGCCCCGGACAAAGCGGCGAGGTCGTCGAAATACTGTCAAGTTGAAGCGGCGCCGGCGCATTGACATCGGCACAGGCGATCGTTTCACAGGCATCCGTAGCGGTGATCGTCACACAGTAATTGCCCGGGCTCAGTCCGGAAATAGTAGTCGTAGCCGGGCCCGACGGTCCGTTCGACCAGGTGTAGTTGGCGATGGGTGAACTACCCGCGTTAGCCACAACCGTCAAAGCACCGTTGGTATCGTCAAAACAATTCAACAGATCGTCATCGAAGGTCACTATTTGAGGAGGTGTGGGCAATGAAATGGTGAACGGCACCAGATCTTCACACCCATTGGCGTCGGTTACAGTCACTTCGTACGTGTTTGCGGTAAGCGCCGTAGCGGTCGAATCGGTTTGCCCGGGGATACCCCAGGCGTATGTGTAAGGATAGGTACCTCCGCTTACGCCGACGGTCGCTGTACCGTCATTGCCCACCGTACAACTTTCGTTGGTAAAGGACAAAAGGGATGCTTGCAATTCCTGGGGTTCGGTCAGGGTAAAAGACGTCGTTACCTCGCAACCCGCATCGTCGGTAAGGGTTACGTTATACGAGCCGGCGCACAGGTTATTGACCGCGCTGGAGGTGGCCGTGTTCACAGGCCCCGGAGGCGGAATCCCCGGCACCCCAGTCCAGGTAAAAGAATAGGAATTGGACAGTCCGCCGATGGTGGAGGCCAGTACGGCAATGCTTCCATCGCATAAGGCATTACAACTGATATTTTGAGTAGCCTGGGGCGTCAGTACCAGTTCTTTGGAGGCGCCCACCGTGATCTGGGCGGTTTGCGTACACCCGTTCCCGTCGGTCACCTGAAGGGAATAGGTCCCCTCCAGCAAACTTGAAACCGTGGAACTCGTCCCGGTCTCTGTGGTGCCCCCGGCAACGCCAGGCCAGAAAAATGTATAGGGGATTGCACCGCCCGGAGTCCCGCCCGATGCGGAAACGGCGATAGCGCCATCCGCGATACCCGAGCAGGTCGCATCGGTAACCGAATTGGTGGTGATGACGATCGGAGGCGTTTGCGGCAAAAAGGTAGGAGAAGAGGCCGAACACCCCGTGGAGGTATCAGTCACGGTCACGGAATAAAGTCCCGAAGTCACCCCGCTGATCGTTTGGGTAGACGCATTATTACTCCACGCAAAGGTATACTGCGGCCCTGGGTTGACCACCACGACCGAATCGAGGACGATCACCGCGGTAATGCTCCCGGTGCCGCCATTACACAAAGGCGCTATCTGGGTAAAGATCACATTCAATGCAGGGCCTTCATCGATAAAAACCGTATCGACGAAGTCCGGCGCTATGCCTCCGTCCACAACCGTCACTACGTAGTTGCCGGTAGCCAGATTGGAGGCGGTGAACGAACCGCCCTGGGTATTGATCACCCCGGGGCCCTGCACAGGTCCGCCCCCCAATTCCTGCCAGCTGATCTGGTAAGGGGTCGTTCCGCCGGAAACCGTAACGGTAAAGCTCCCGTTCGAAAATCCGGGGCAGGCCACCGGAGAGGTGACGATATCAACCGTCGGAATATCATCCGTAGCACAGATCAACCCATCGTTGAGGATCGCATCTGCCAACCCGGTAGGCGTGATGATCTCGATGCCCAGCGGGGTGCCCGAAAACGCGACCGCACTGCAGTCTCCCAGGTTGCCGGTGATATCAAAACACAGGGAGAACATCACCGAGCCGTCCGGAATGGTACTGCCCGCCGGATTGAAATCGTTCCAGGCGAAGAGGATCTCTCCAGGGAAAGAATTGAAATTACCGACCCCGAGACCCGCCAAGGTGGGGTTGAAATTCTGAATACTGGTCAGATTGAGAATATTCTGATCGTACAATATGGTAAATTGGGAACCCAGTATCCCGGAAAAATTATCGGCAACGACATCCACGCATACATTATCGCCCGGCAAGCCGAAAGCCGAACCCATCGTGAGCACTACTGCCTGACACACTGCCACATCGACCTGGGCAGTCGCTCCGCAACTCTTGCCGTCTTCCACCGTGATCGTATACATTCCCGATTCCGGAACGGTAAAAGACACCTGGTCGCCGTGGGTAGCCGGACCACTCGTCACCACGCCTTTCACGGACGGATTGGAGGCCAGGGAAATGTCGATGGTGTAATTACTGCCATCCCACTCCGGCAGACCGCCGCCCACATCGAAGGTGCCCTGACAGCCGGTATTTCCACCGCCCGAGCTTGCATTCGCTATCGTGATGGCATTGAGGTATACCGTGGCAAATGCAGCGTTGACATTCGCATTTACACAGGGTCCGTTATTTTCATATAATGCCTGGTAAACCGTATCGGAAGGAGGGATCGGCACCGTGACCAGGGCGTCGAAAGTGATCGGCGCCCACCAGAACAGTCCCGGAGCTCCTCCATTGAATACATTGATCAGGTTCCCATCGTTGAAAAACAGGATGTCGCCCGAAAGATCCCCCTGGGTTGCCACATAAAAAAGGTCGGAAGGCGGCGGGTTGTTGACCAGGCATGGATCGGCGCCGATCGTGACCTTGTCGGGGCCGGAAATGGTGGGCAGGCAATTGTAAAAAGCATACCCGATACCAGGAGGAGTCAGCGGGATCGGATCACCCGAGAGGTCGGCATCGCCGTTTGCCAGTATCCACGCTTCGTCGCCGAGGCATAGATACATCGTATCCAGGTCAATGTCGTTGCTCTGGGCATTGGTCGGACCGACCGAAACCGTACCTGCAAAGTTTTGCTGGCCGGGAGGGCAGGAAAGGACCTGCTCAACGCCGGGCGCCGGTTTTTGAGAAAGAATACTTTGGGGTATCTGGGCATAGGCGACCTGTGCTATCCAGACAAAAGCCAATGCAAGGGTAAAAGAAAATCTGATCATCGTATTTCGGATTGAGATGGGCTGAAAATTGCCATGCAAAAATAGAATTTGGTCGAGTATATTGTGGGGGTAGCTATTTTTTTATGCAAAAAAAACTGAACACCAAACGCTTAAGTTAGTGAATAAATTATTCAAGGAAGCCTCGACCTCCCGGCGCCGCTTCTAAACCAACGCTCCTTGTAAGATGACCTGATCGACCCAATCGCTGCCGAAGGCATAGGGCAAAAAGGAAAGAGCGGGAACTTCTTTGGTGATTATCAGATCGGCTCGTTTACCTACGGCGATGCTGCCGCATTCGGATTCCAGTTCCAGGGCGTAGGCTCCGTTGAGGGTGGTGGCGTTGATCGCTTCTTCCGGCAGCATCCGCATCTTGATACAGGCCAGGGCCAATACCAGCGGCATGGATCCCGAGGGCGACGATCCCGGATTGTAATCGGTTGCCAGCGCAATAGCCGCATCTTCTTCGATCAGTTTTCGCGCCGGCGGGTAGTGGTCGTTCAGAAAAAAAGGCGCGGAAGGCAAAAGCGTAGCTACTGTTTTTCCGGTCTTCAGGTGCGGAATATCTTCCTCCCCTACCACCTCGAGATGGTCGACCGAAACAGCGCCGTGCCGGATTGCCGTAGCGATCCCTCCCATGACGTTGAATTGATTGACATGTACTTTGGGCTTCAGTCCGTACCGGGCGCCGGCTTCCAGGATGATATCCATCTCCTCCACCGTAAAAGCCACTTTTTCACAAAACACGTCGATGTAGTCGGCCAAGCCTTCTCCGGATACCCGGGGGAGCATCTCTTCCACCAGGAGACGTACGTATGCTGCCCGCTGTTCCCGGTATTCCAAAGGAACGGTATGCGCTCCAAGAAAAGTAGCTTTCACGGGCGCCCTGGATACCTCTTTCAGCCAACGGGCGACGCGCAGCATTTTCAACTCGGCATCCAGGCTCAGCCCGTAACCGCTTTTCACTTCAATGGCGCCGGTTCCCTTTCCCTGCACCTCTACGAGCCGCCGGTAGGCTTGCTCCCGCAATACCTCCTCGGGCGTTTCGCGGAGCAATTTGGCCGAGTTCAGGATACCCCCGCCCCGGCGAGCGATCTCCTCGTAGCTCAGCCCCCGGATCCGGTCGGCAAATTCTCCTTCCCGGCTACCGGCAAAAATGAGGTGGGTATGGGAATCCACCCAACAAGGCAGGACCAGTTTACCACTCGCATCGATTTCCCGGTCGGCATGCCCGGGCGCTTCCGGAGAAGGACCGAAAGCGGCGATCCGTCCATTTTCAACCAGGATATACCCATCCTCCAGGACAGGCAACTCGCCCAGGGCCTTACCGCGGAGTAAAGGACGGGGTGCAGTCTCTGTTTGCAGGAGCTGCCTGGCGTTGCGAATGAGTAGTGAAGCCATATAAATACTGATTCCTGATGTTGCGAAGGTAGTAAGTTGCGGGCAATCAGCCGCTTTTCCTTTTACCTGTTTCGCCAAGTTTGGCACATTTTTCCTACCTTGCACCCTTTAATACGGATTTTGAATCTTTCAGACTAAAAACGACTAGATACGAGGGCCTTCCATGCCTGGAATCCCTTTCCATTCAATTTTTCTTATAAAATTTTAATACCCATGTCACGCTTACACGCAGCAATCACAGGGATTGGCGGCTATGTTCCGGACTATGTTCTCACCAATAAGGAATTGGAACAAATGGTCGACACCAATGACGAATGGATTGTAACCCGCACCGGTATAAAAGAACGCAGGCTCTTGAAAATACCTGAAACCGGCTCCTCCTTCCTGGGGGCAAAAGCGGTGGAAGAACTCTTGAAAAAAACCAACACGGACCCATCGGAGATCGACTTGATGATCTGCTCTACGGCTACGCCGGACATGATGTTCCCCGATACGGCCAATATCATTGCCGATAAACTGAACATCCGCAACGCTTTCACCTTCGACCTCCATGCCGCTTGTTCGGGCTTCCTGTTTGCCCTTACCACCGGCGCCAAGTACGTCGAATCGGGTCTGTATAAAAAGGTGGTCATCGTCGGCGCCGACAAGATGTCCTCGATCGTCGACTACACCGACCGGGCGACTTGCATCCTCTTTGGCGACGGCGCCGGCGCAGCCCTCCTCGAACCCACGGAAGAACCCATTGGGGTCATCGACTCCTTGCTGAAAAGCGATGGCGTAGGGGGCAGGTATCTCTACCAAAGAGGAGGAGGCTCCTTTCATCCGGCTACGCACGAAACGGTCAACAATAAGGAACACTACATATTCCAGGATGGAAAACCCGTTTTCAAAGCCGCCATTGAAGGGATGGCCGATGTAGTGACCAAGGTAATGGGACGCAACAACCTGCCCGCCGACGATGTCAATTGGGTCGTTCCTCACCAGGCCAACCTCCGGATCATCGAGCAGGTGGCCCGTTTCGCAGAGTTCCCCATGGAACGCGTCATGGTCAATATCCATAAATACGGAAATACGACGACTGCAACGATCCCCCTCTGTCTGTGGGAGTACGAAAAACAACTTAAAAAAGGCGATAATCTCATCCTGACCGCGTTTGGCGGTGGATTTACCTGGGGTGCGATCTATCTGAAATGGGCATACGATCCGCAATAAGTAAGAGAGGGGTGTATTCAGACCTTTTTCCTATCTTTGCAGCGCATTTTTTTATCTTAAATCCAGCTAACGAACCATGGCTTCAACCGCAGAGATCCGCAACGGATTGTGCATCGAATACAACAACGATATTTGGACCGTTGTCGAATTCCAGCACGTAAAACCTGGAAAAGGGGCTGCTTTTGTCCGTACAAAACTCAAGAGCCTTACCCATGGCCGGGTAGTGGAAAACACGTTCCCTTCCGGCCACAAAATTGACGTCGTCCGTGTAGAACGCCGCAATTTTCAATTCCTGTACAAAGATGAAATGGGCTATCATTTCATGAACAACGAAACCTTCGAGCAGATCACCTTCGAAGAAAAACTGATCGATGCCCCGCAATTCCTTCAGGAAGGCGCTCAATGCGATGTGCTTTTCCATGCGGAAAAAGAAATTCCGCTGCAACTGGAAATGCCCCAGAGCATCGTGGTCGAAGTGACCTATACCGAACCCGGTGTTCGGGGGGATACCGCGACCAACACCCTCAAACCGGCTACTATTGAAACCGGCGCCGAAATACGCGTCCCCCTTTTCATCAATACAGGTGAAAAGATCCGGGTGGATACGCGCACCGGTGAATATATCGAACGCGTAAAGGAATAATTTCGCCCGATCCTCCCTATCCACTAAACTCACGGTTATGAATTTTAAAGAGATCCAGGAGCTCATCAAGCTCATCCAAAAATCCAATCTGACTGAATTCAAGGTCAAGAATGGAGAATTTGAGCTTTCTCTCCGCACGGAAAAATACCAAAGCGGCAAAACGACCCAGATCGTTGCCCCTGCCACTCAACCCATACTCCAGGCCTCGCCGGCCGCCGTGCCTGTGAACACGCCATCACCTGCTCCTGCTCCTTCGGTGGACCCGGACAAAGGCCCCGCAGCAGCTCCTGCAGGTGAAGGCAGCACAGGAGAATCCAGCAATTACCTGGCCGTTCGCTCTCCCATGGTCGGTACGTTCTACCGCTCGCCTGCTCCAGATAAAGGCCCCTACATCAAAGTGGGTGATGTCATTGAAAAAGGCGATGTGGTCTGTATCGTGGAAGCTATGAAACTATTCAATGAAATCGAATCCGAACACAGCGGGCGGGTTGTCAAAGTGATGGTAGAAGATGCCCAACCGGTCGAATACGACCAGGTTCTGTTCTTGCTCGATCCCAAAGGTTAATACCTATGTTTAACAAAATACTCATTGCCAATCGCGGGGAGATTGCATTGCGCATCATCCGAACCTGTCGCGAAATGGGCATTAAAACGGTGGCCATTTACTCCACAGCCGACCGCGAAAGCCTGCACGTGCGCTTCGCCGACGAAGCGGTATGCATTGGTCCGCCTGCTTCTTCCGAATCTTACCTGAGTGTGCCACGGATCATGGCCGCTGCCGAGATCACCAACGCCGACGCCATTCATCCCGGATACGGCTTCCTGGCTGAAAATGCCGACTTCGCCGAAGTTTGTGCCGAATACGGGATCAAATTTATCGGCCCTACGCCCTCTCAGATCCGGAAGATGGGCGATAAGATCACGGCCAAAGATACCATGGTCAAAGCTGGAGTACCCTGCATTCCCGGTTCCGATGGCCTGATCAAGGACATTAAACACGGGAAAAAAGTCGCCAAGGATATCGGCTACCCCGTCATCCTCAAGGCTACTGCCGGTGGTGGCGGCAAGGGCATGCGCGTGGTTTGGGATGAAAAGGAATTTGAAAAGGCCTGGGAACTCGCCCGCAAGGAAGCCAAAGCCGCTTTCGGCAACGATGGCATCTATGTAGAAAAATTTATCGAAGAACCCCGCCATATAGAGATCCAAATTGCAGGCGACCAGGAAGGTCGCGTCTGCCACCTGTCGGAACGCGAGTGCTCCATCCAGCGCCGGCACCAAAAGCTGCTGGAGGAAAGCCCCTCCCCTTTCATGACCGATGAATTGCGCGAAAAATGGGCCAGGCAGCTATCAAAGCCGGCGAAGCCATCCACTACGAAGGGGTCGGCACGGTCGAATTCCTGGTGGATAAGCACCGCAATTTCTATTTTATGGAAATGAATACCCGGATCCAGGTAGAACATTGCGTGACGGAGGAAGTCATCGACTTCGACCTCATCAAGGAACAGATCAAGATCGCAGCGAGGCATCCCGATCTCCGGGAAGAACTACTTCCCCACCATGCATGCTATCGAATGCCGGATCAATGCGGAAGATCCCTTCAACGACTTCCGCCCCAGCCCGGGTAAGATCACCTCGTTCCACAGTGCCAAAGGCCACGGCGTGCGCGTCGACACCCATGTCTACGCGGGGTACGTCATCCCGCCTTACTACGATTCCATGATCGCCAAACTCATCTGCCGCGCACAAACCCGGGAGGAATGCATCGCCAAAATGGAACGCGCACTGGATGAATTTATCGTCGAAGGGATCAAGACGACCGTGCCTTTCCACAAAAAACTCATGCGCGACGAAAATTTCCGCAAAGGAGACTTCCATACCGGATTCCTGAATAGTTTCACGCTGGAACCGGATAACAACAATGCCTGAGCGTTTTGAGTTTTTAGTGTTGAGTCTTTAGTTTTTCAATATTAATCAAACAAATTTCGCCGCCTGAGGCTGCGAAATTTGTTTGATTAATATTGTCACATAACCTAAAAACTAAAGACTCAACACTAATCACTTACCTTTCCTTATGTCCCACTATTTCCGCATCCTCCGCTTCGCACTTCCCTACCGGCGAAAGATCTTCCTTTCAGCCCTTTTCAATATCCTGACCGTCTTCTTCTCCCTGGGCTCGATCACCATCCTGATCCCGGTGCTGAAGATCCTCTTTCAAAACACCCCGCCGACCGGAGCTCCGATCCCCTACCAGGGCCTGATCAAGCTCAAACCCTTCCTGGAAAGCCGGCTCAATTTCTACATCGGCCATTGGCTGGAAATTTACGGCCCCCAAAAAGTGCTGCTCACCATCCTCGCCGTGGCCACGGCCTTTTTCCTGTTTAAAAATTTCTTCCGCTATCTCGCCTCCGTTTCCCTTACCTATATCAAGAATGGCGTGGAGATGGACCTGCGGAACGTCATCCATAAAAAGATCCTGACCCTCCCACCTGCCTTTTTTACCGAAAAAAGAAAAGGCGATCTGGTGGCCCGCCTCACTACCGACGTGCTGGAGATCCAATGGGCTCTGCTCAGCTCCATCCAACGCATGATCCAGGACCCCCTCATGATCTTGTCCACCCTGGTGCTGCTCATCATCCTGAGCCCGAAGCTCACCCTCTTCGTGACGATCCTGATACCCATTACCGGATTTGTGATCACGACCGTAGGGAATTCACTCAAACGCCCCTCCGCAAAAGCCAAGATCGAATCGGGAAAGTTGCTGGCTCACGTAGAAGAACACATCGGCGGTCTGCCGATCATCCAATCCTACGTAGCAGAGGATCGCGTCCAGCGCTCCTTCGAAGAAACCAATTTCCGGCACTTTTCCTTCATGAACAAAACCCTCTTCCGGCGGGAACTGTCCTCCCCCATCAGTGAAGTGCTGGGTTCAATGGTGATCATTGCCATCGTTTGGTTCGGAAGCAACCTCATTCTCAACAACGCCGCTCTGCAACCGGAGATATTCATCACCTATATCGTGCTCTTTTATCAGATCATCAACCCGGCCAAGTCGATCTCTACTGCCGTTTACGATATAAAACGGGGAGAAGCTTCCGCCGAGCGCATTCTCTCGGTGCTGGACACACCCAATCCACTGGCCGACAAACCCGATGCACTGCCCAAAAAGAGTTTCGACCAGCACATCACCTTCCAAAAGGTCTCGTTCCGGTATCAGGAAAAATGGGTACTGCATGATATCGACCTCACCATTCCCAAGGGAAAAACCATTGCATTGGTCGGGCAATCCGGAAGCGGCAAAACCACACTGGCCAGCCTGATCAACCGCTTCTACGACCCCGTGGAAGGCGCGGTGGAAATGGACGGGATCGATATCCGCCAACTGCGCATCCACGACCTGAGAAAGCTCATCGGCTATATTTCACAGGACCCTATCCTTTTCAACGACTCGATCCGCAACAACCTCCTGCTCGGCGACGAATCGGCCACGGAAGAGGAGCTCATCGCCGCCGCCCGCATCGCCAACGCCCACGAATTTATCCTGGCCACTGAAAACGGCTACGACACCATGATCGGCGACCGGGGCATGAAACTCAGCGGCGGGCAGCGCCAACGCCTGACCATCGCCCGGGCGGTGCTGAAAAACCCGCCGATCCTCGTGCTCGACGAAGCCACCTCATCCCTCGATTCCGAATCGGAAAAACTCGTACAAGACGCCCTGGAAAAGGTCACGGCCAACCGGACGTCCATCGTCATCGCCCACCGCTTGTCCACCATTCAACATGCCGATGAGATCGTCGTATTGCGCGAAGGCAAGATCGTCGAACGCGGCAGTCACCAGGCGCTTCTCGAACGCGGCGGGGAATACCAAAAGCTTGTGGAACTTCAAGCCTTCTAATCTCATTTTGGAGGAATCCACAGAATAGCTTACATTTATTATCTAAACCGTGTCCATATGAAATCGTTTTTCCGCATCTTTTTCCTGCTCCTGCTTACAACCGCCTGGGCACAGGCGCAGATCACCATAACTTCCGACTATTTCCCGGGTGTTAACGACACCCTGAAAACCGCTACCGACAACATGCCCGACGGCATCGACCTCGGCACGCCGGGTGGACCGCAAACCTGGAATTTCACTTCCCTGCAATCGCCTTTTACCCTGAACACCGCCTACCTGGACGCCTCCGCGGGAGGCGCCTACAGCAGCTTCCTCAATGCCGACCTGATGGTCGTTCTCCCCGGCAGCAATGAAGCCTACTACAATCTTTCCAACAATAAACTGGAATACCTCGGATATTACGGCACCGACCCCATCGGCCTGGGTATCGATTTGGTGGTCCGCTATTCGCCCCCGCTCATTGAGCGCCGGGCGCCGCTGAACTACCAAAACTCCTATGAAACTACCTCCAACCTGCTCCTGCCTTTTTCGGCGGATGATATTCCCGGCGGCTTCCTCGACAGCCTCCCGATCACTCCCGACTCTTTCCGCCTGCGCATCAATATCGTTCGCTCGGAAGAGGTCGACGCCTTCGGCACCCTCCAGATCCCGGGTGCTGCCTACGAAGTGCTTCGCCTGAAACGCACCGATGTCAACCAGACCCGCCTCGATGCCAAATTGCCGTTCGTCAACTGGGTCGATGTTACGGACCTGGTGCCCGCCAATCCGTTCCTGGGCGAAACGACAACCAAATCTTACATCTACTTCTCCAACCAGGCTAAAGAGCCCATCGCCTCGGTCTCCGTCGATCCGGCTACCGACAACCCGCTCCGCGCCGAATACAAAGTAGTGGACGAGGTCGTCAACGCCAATATTTCCCTCTCCAACCAGCAACCCAGTCTCTTCGCATTTCCTAACCCGTCCTACGGCGAAGTGCGGTTTGACCTGCAAAATCTAAGCCCCGGCAACTACCAGATCAAGATCTACAATATCCTGGGCATGGAAGTCTGGAAACAGGAATTCTGGGTGGCCGGAACCAAATCCCTCAAGGTCAACCTGGCTGAATTGAATAAAGGCGCCTATCTGTATAGCCTGGTCAATTCGAAAGGAAAAACCCTGGCTACCAAGCGACTGCTGATCGTACGGCCCTAAGAAAAGAGTTCTTAAAAAAAGGTTAATCTTATTGCGCTCCTGCATCCTTTTTTCAGGGAGATCGTCTCTGGTTTGGTTTTATATCCATCTTCATAAAAAATCAAATCAAATGAAACGATCCCTTCTGATTGTAGTCCTGATGGGCGCAGCACTCACCCTGGCACAAGCACAGGCAGACGAAACCTTATTTAACAAAAGTGGCCTGGGTCTGACCGGCGCCTGGGGTGGCTGGAACACCGGCGTCGCCGTATTCGGCGACCAGCCCGCCCTGACCAAAGGCGGATTCGGCGGACTGGAGTTCGGCAAAAACCTCTTCATCGGCTGGGCCGGCCAAAAGACCGTTAACCGCTTGCCGTTCGCCAGCGAGCAACCGAGCCGGTTCGGATTTGATTACGGAGGACTTCTTGTGGGCTATGCTCCCGGCGCCAGAAATGCTATCCACCCGCAATTCGGCCTGCTTATCGGAGGTGGTGAGGCCCGGGTAGAAAATGTGGGCAGCGATGCCGTATGGGTGATCCAACCCTCTCTTGGCGTCGAACTAAACGTGTTCCGCTGGTTCCGGATCGGAGTAGAAGGCGGCTACCGCTACTTCTCCAATTCCAATATACCCGATTACACCGATCAGGATTTTTCCAATTTCTACGGCCAACTCCGGCTGAAATTCGGCTGGTCCTGGGGGAAATAAGTAAAAAGGCCAGGCATCGCGCCTGGCCTTTTTTATTTGCCGTCGATCAGGCCGAATGCGAAGAAACGCAACAATTCTACCAACTGCCCGACCTCGCGCTTTTCCACCTCCACTTCCGTCAGAGAAGGCAAATGCTGGGAAAAGTAAAGATGCTGACTCGCCATTTCGAGCAGGTTGCTGGCCAGGGACCGCGGATATGGAAAATCGGGCCGGATCTCCTGGATAAACCCGGCGATCTGCTTGCTCAAAGCCTTGTAGGACAGGAAAAAACCATCCCGGTTTTCTTTGTCCACCTCCTTTATATGATAGGCTTTGGTCGCTTCCGACACGACGATGCGGTGCAACACCTCCGAATTAACAAATTCGATCGAAGGGCGAGCCTGGGTACAGTCGACGATCGCCTGGATCGCAATCTCCAGCTTTTCCCGCGGATCCTGGATATTCATGGTCCGAAACTCGATCCGGAAACGCATCCACTCCCAATACCAGGAAGCCAGATACACCAGGAGAAGATGCTTATTTTCAAAGTACCGGTAGATGGAAGCCTCCGTGGAGCCGATCCGCTCCGCCAGTTTTTTAAAAGTAAAGGCCTCGAATCCGATCTCGTCGATCAGAAAAATGCTGTGTTCTATGATCTGTCTGCCCAATCGGGTATCCTGGGGGTCTCGCAAATAGAGCTTCTCGTTGAGCTTCACCTGGATACTGACTGCCATAATTCCTTTTTTTTCAAAAATATACAATACTTAAACGCAATAAGATCTCTGACATAATTAATATTCAGATGCCCCTCACCCACCTGATCCCCGAAAAAAAACTGGGGAGCGCCAATGGCCTCCCCAGCTATACATCCCAATTGAATAGAGAACACCAAATTAATCAATAATTGCGGACCGGCTTTTAATCGACCCGCAATTACAAAATTATTTATACCAGGCCTGTAACCGCTCTTTGAGCCGTTTTCTGGCAAAATGGATACGACTCTTCACCGTACCCAGGGGAATGCCCAGTTCTTCTGCGATCTCCTCGTATTGAAAACCCTGGTACTGCATCAGGAAAGGGATTCGAAGAGGGGCTTCCAGGGCATCAATCGCTGCCTGAAGTTCCTCCATCGTCATTCTCCCTTCTCCCCGGTTGCTCTCCGTGCGGGTCGAATTCAGCAAAAAATCGTTTTCCGTGTAGTCAAATACCGCTTGCTGACGCTTTTTCCGCCGGTACTCGTTGATGAAGGTATTCCGCATGATCGTCATCAACCATGCCTTCAAATTGGTAGCCGGGTGAAAATGGTCGCGGTAGCGGAATGCCTTGTAGGCTGTCTCCTGATAGAGGTCCTGCGCAGCTTCTTCGTCTTTGGTCAAACTGAGCGCAAAGGCTTTCAGCCTGGGCTCCATCTTCATAAATTTGTAACTGAACTCAATCTGTGTCATAACTCCACCTTTAACCAAAGTATAGGGTTACATTTTGATAGCTTTACTATTATTATACATAGTAAACCACCTGTTTTGAAAAAAGTTGCCACCGGTAAAAAAATTTTCAATTTTTATTGCCCGTGGAACATTTTCACTTCTCATCCACTTTTAATGAAGTATGTTTTCAATTATTGAGATCCGAAGGAAACACCCCGGACCTATAAATCCTTTTTTCTTTATGACGAATCAAGTACCTGCTTCCCCCATCGAATTTCAAACCGTTCCGGGCGATCCGATGGAGGTAAAAATGTATACCCTCTCCAACGGGATGAAGCTCTACCTCAGTGTCAACACCGACGAACCCCGGGTCTTTACCAATATTGCCGTGCGAGCCGGTTCGAAACACGATCCCGCCGAAACTACCGGCCTGGCCCATTACCTGGAACATATGCTCTTCAAAGGCACCAGCCGGATCGCCTCGATCGACTGGGAAAAGGAAAAAGCCCTCCTCCAGCAGATCTCCGACCTCTATGAGCAACACCGCTTCGAAACCGACCCCAAAAAGCGAAAGGAGATCTACGCCGAGATCGACCGCGTATCCGCCGAAGCAGCCCACTATGCCGCTGCCAATGAGTACGATAAAATGGTGAGTTCCCTGGGCGCCAAGAACACCAATGCCTACACCTGGGTCGAACAAACCGTCTATGTAAATGACGTTCCCTCCAATGAACTGGAACGCTGGATGGAATTGGAAAGCGAGCGTTTCCGCATGCTGGTGCTCCGGCTCTTCCACACCGAGCTCGAAACGGTTTACGAAGAGTTCAACATCAGCCAGGATAACGACTTCCGCAAAGTGTACAAGGTGGTGAGCGAAACCCTCTTTCCCGACCACCCTTACGGCACCCAAATGACCATCGGCAAGGGAGAGCACCTGAAAAGCCCTTCCCACGTAAAGATCCACGAGTATTTCAGCACCTACTACGTGCCCAATAACATGGCCCTGGTCCTGGCCGGTGATTTCGACCCCGAACAAGCCGTTCTGCTGGCTGAAAAATACTTCGGCAGCTATTCCCCAAAAACCGTTCCTCCATTCAGCTACCAGCCGCAGCCCGAGCTCAATGCCCCCGTCCACAAGGAGGTCTTCGGACAGGAAGCTGCCTACGTTGAGATCTCCTGGCGTTTTGACGGCGCCGGAAGCAAAGACGGCCTGATGTTGCCCTTAATCCGCAGCATGCTCTACAACCGGCGCGCCGGGATCATGGACCTCGATCTGGTGCAGAAACAACGCCTGCTCGAAGCCAGCGCCTCTGCTACCACCTACGAAGATTATTCCATCTTCCGCCTCTACGGGAAGCCCCGAAACGGACAGACCCTGGAAGAAGTCGAACAACTCCTCCTCGACCAGGTCCAAACCCTGAAAAACGGCGATTTCGAAGACTGGCTCCCCGAAGCCGTCATCAAAGACTTCAAACTCTCCCGGATGCGCCGCCATGAATCCAACGCCGCACAGGTCAACGCGATGACCAATACCTTTATACTCGGCGTGCCCTGGGAAAAATACGTCACCCAACTCGACGACATGGCCCGTATTTCCAAGGCAGACATTACCCAATACGTGGCGGAACACCTCAAAGACAATTTCGTCTGCATCTACAAACGCACCGGTGAGGACCCCGGCGTGATGAAAGTGGAAAAACCCAGCATTACGCCCGTGTCCGTCAACCGCAGCGCCGTGTCGGATTTTGCCCAAAAATTCCTTCAAAAGCAGTCGCCCCACGTCGAACCGGTCTTCCTGAATTACGAAGCCCAGATCCATAACCGGACCCTGGCCAATGGCATTCCGCTGGCTTACATCCACAACACGACCAATCCCACTTTTGTACTGGATTACATTCTGGAGATGGGGAAGAACCACGACCCCATGCTCGCCCTGGCCATTTCGTATCTGCCCTACCTCGGCACCGAGCAATATACGCCCGAGCAACTCAAGCAGGCTTTCTTCCGGCTCGGATTGGCCTTCAATGTCTCCGTTTCCAATGAGCGCATGTACGTCACCCTCAGCGGACTGGATGAATCGTTCGAAGAAGGCGTCAAACTTTTCGAACACCTGCTGAAAAACGTCAAAGCCGAACCCGAGGCGCTTAAAAACCTGGTGGCCGACATTCTCGAGCAACGCATCAACTCTACCAAGGACAAACGGGTCATCCTTCGCCAGGCCCTGTTCAATTATGCCAAACACGGTGCGAAAAATCCCTTCTCCGACAAGATCCCGGAGGAAACGCTCAAGGCCATTCAACCCGGGGAACTGGTCCAACGCCTCCAATCGCTGACCAGCTTCGAGCACGACGCCTTCTACTACGGATCCCTCCCGCATGACCAGGTGGCATCGATCCTGGACCGGCTGCACCAGACGCCGGCCAGTTTGCAGCCCATTGCCGATTCGGTCAGGTATCCCGAACTCCCCACCGATCAACCCCAGGTCTTGTTTGTCGATTTCCCGATGGTGCAGGCCGAAATGCTCTGGCTGTCGAAAGGCACCCCCGAGTTCAATCTGGACGAACACATCCTTTCCAACCTCTACAATGAGTACTTTGGATACGGATTGTCGTCCATCGTTTTCCAGGAGATCCGGGAATCCAAAGCGCTGGCCTATGCCACCTATGCCCATTACTCCTCTCCTTCTTTCCGCGATATGGCCCACTACCTTCAGGCTTATGTAGGCACTCAGACCGACAAGATCGCCGATGCCGTGCCGGCCATGATGGATATTGTGGAGAACATGCCGGTCTCGGAACCCCAGATCGAACACGCCCGCCAGTCGATCCTCCGCAAGATCGAAACGGACCGGGTCACCAAGGACGATATCTTCTGGAACTACCGCCTCGCCAAACAGCGGGGTCTCGATCGCGACGTGCGCCGGGACATTTACGAACGCATGCAATCCATCACCCCGGAGGACCTGATCGATTTCCATAAACAAAAGGTCCGCGGCCGGAAATTCAACCTGCTCGTACTCGGCAGTAAAGACAAGATCGACCTGGACTACCTGGCGAGCTTCGGCCCCGTCCGGGAACTGAGCCTGACCGATATATTTGGGTTCGAAGTGAATGCCATTTAAACTAAAAAGAGCACAGCCGGCAGCTGTGCTCTTTTTAAATGTAAAGCCGTGATACCCATCCAGCCCACGCCCATTGTCGAATGGCAGCTCCCCGGAGATGTTCGGCTGCTGGTCAAACGCGATGACCTGACGCATCCCCATGTGTCGGGCAACAAGTGGCGCAAACTGAAATACAACCTGGAAGCTGCCCGCCAAACCGGTTTCGCCGGTTTGCTAACCTTCGGCGGCGCATTTTCCAATCACCTCTCTGCCACCGCCGCTGCCGGCCAACTCCTGGGGTGGCGAACCATCGGGATGGTGCGCGGGGAGGAACATCTCCCCCTTAATCCAACCCTCTCTTTTGCCCGATCCTGCGGAATGGAGTTTCACTACCTCGACCGGAGCACCTACCCCCAGCGCTGCAAGGGCATCGGAATGGATGCATGGGAAAAGGATTATTACATTCTGCCGGAAGGCGGCAGCAATACCCTGGCCCTGAAAGGAT
The DNA here is from genome assembly GCA_020636275.1 of Lewinellaceae bacterium. Classification (GTDB taxonomy): domain Bacteria; phylum Bacteroidota; class Bacteroidia; order Chitinophagales; family Saprospiraceae; genus JADJTT01. The sequence goes on from JACJYD010000008.1 coordinate 27,756, forward strand.
GCGCCGAACTGGCGGAGGAATGCCAGGAGCAATTGGGCGCATGGCCCGACTACGTCTGCGTGGCAGCGGGCACGGGAGGCACGGCCGCAGGCCTGATCACCGGATTGCCCGACCAAACTCAATTGCTGGCTTTCCCGGTGTTAAAAGGGAATTTTATGCGGGGAGAGATCCAGTATTTTCTGGCACAGGCAGGCCATGAAAACAAAAAGAACTGGCAGGTCATCTCCGATTATCACTTCGGCGGGTACGCACACTTTGACGAGCAGCTCATCGATTTCATCAACCAGACCAAAGGACGATACGACATCCCACTCGATCCTATCTATACGGGCAAGCTTTTTTTCGGCGTAGCCGACCTGCATGAAAAAGGCTTTTTCCCCTCCGGATCGACTGTGTTGGTGATCCATACCGGCGGGTTGCAGGGCATCGCCGGCTTTAACCAGCGCTTTCCAAATTTGATCCGGGAATAAAAGAAGGCTGAATTTTCTCCTCCCCTATTTATTGAATGGCATATACGGCAAACCCCGTTTCCGTCTGCAAGACCAGCCTGTTTCCCTGAAAGAAAACAGCTACCGCCGGCTCGGGTAGTGTGAGTGGATAGGACTGTTGCGCCATTGGAGCGTAGATGAAAAACGCTCCATCTTTTAAATAGCTCCACTGCTCATTGCCGACACGCAGGCCTTCCATACCTGGGGTCGGGATCGTCTTCAAAAATTGTCCAAACACGTCGAAGACCAATACGCCCAAATTGGGATCGTACAGATACACTTTCTGTTCCCGTTCCACGATCCATTCCGGTTGCGGAGATGCAGGGAGAAGAAGGGAAAGCGGTTGCCCCTCGACGAGAAATTCACCTTTCATATTGATCTTTCGGATGAGCGTCTGCACCGGGTCGTACAACCAGATCTGATTATCCCCCGACCGGCCGATAGCCGGCACATCCCAAAGCCCAAACTCCGGGAGATTGAGCAACGCCACCTCGCTCAAGGTGCGGTCCAGTACGATCACTTCCCCAAACGCGGGATAGAACAACAGAATATTCAGCGGATTGCTCGCATCGACCCAGCCCAGGTCTCCATGGCGGAAATTTTGATAGGTATACAACAACTTCCCCGTACGGCTGTACTGTTGCAATTCATTTCCGGAAGTTATTGCATAAACCTGGTCGAGCGGATCGGTGGCCAGGAAACGGACCGGCTGATCCACCCTGTAAAGAATTTGAAAATCAAGAGGTTGCGCCCAAATAGCGCCGGGCCAAAAGAAAAGAAACAGGCTAGCGAAGCGGAAAGATCCGGCCCGAAGGGTTTTCGAAAAAAGAAAGTTGTACGTCCGTCCCGTCATAAGCTGCGTAGGAGTTGAAATACGTCCAGTCCCCTAGATTGATATAACGACTCTGCCCGTTCTTTAGCGTATAATCAATGGGCAAATGCCGGTGTCCGAAGATATAATAATCAGCCGGTTGAACGTCCAGTTGCTTATTGGAATAATCCACCAGCCACTCGCGCTCCGGCCCGAGGAAGCCCTCCGCATCCTTATTGGATTCCCGGCTGCGGCGCGACCAGAAATTGGCCAGCCCCATCCCCAACTCGGGGTGGATCCACCGGAACAACCACTGGGCCAGGGGATTGGCAAAAACCCGTTTGAGAAATTTATAGCCGTGGTCGCCCGGTCCCAGCCCGTCGCCATGCCCGATAAAAAAAGTCTTCCCGCCGATCTCCCGGATAATAGGTTCGCGATAGACCGGGATGCCCAGTTCTTCCTCGAAATACCGGAACATCCACATGTCGTGGTTACCTGTAAAAAAATAGATGGGGATACCTGCATCCCGCCATTCGGTCAGCTTGCCGAGCAGGCGCAAATAGCCTTTCGGCACGACCGTGCCGTATTCAAACCAGAAGTCGAAAAGATCACCCACCAGGTAAAGCGCTTCCGCTTCATCCCGGATCTGGTCCATCCATCGAACGACTTGTTTTTCCCGCTCTGCACTGGTAAGCCGGGCATCGGCGCCCAGGTGAAAATCGCTGGCGAAAAAAGTCTTTTTTGGCATGGATCCTTTTTACACCCGCTCCATTACCGCCCCGCATTTTTTGCAGGTACGCAGATCTTCCGAATCCATGAAGTGGTTCATGATCACCGGCAGTTCGGCAACGATGTCTTTCATTTCGAAAACGGCCTCGTGCAGTTTATTGCTACAGGCTTCACAGAACCAGATCAATTTGTCTTTCTCGCCGGGGTTTCGATAGCGCTCGATCACCAACCCCACCGTATTGGCCGGACGCTGCGGGGAGTGTGGAATGCGAGGCGGCAGGAGGAACATCTCTCCTTCCCGGATATGGACATCTTCGGGGGTCCCGTCCTCATGAATGATCTTGACGGTAATGTTCCCTTCCAGTTGGTAGAAAAGTTCTTCTCCGTCTTCCCAATGGTAGTCTTTACGGCCGTTCGGCCCTCCTACTATCATTACGATATAATCATCATTCCCCTTATAAATTTGTTGGTTACCCACCGGGGGCTTCAGCAGGTGACGGTGTTCGTCGATCCACTGTTTGAGGTTGAAAGGCTTGGCAATTGACATGGCTGGCATTTTTTGACGACCAGCGCCTTCGACGCTGGCAGGTTGATGGACATAAATACGCTATCCGACCCTAAAAATAAAAAAACGGATCATTCTTATCTCCGTATTGCTGGAAATCCTGAAAATCCTGTTTATGTTCGTAATGCATTCTCCGCATAATTTTTTACAGTATGGACATCAACCTCCAACATAAAAACGCACTGGTCTCAGGAAGTAGCAAAGGTATCGGCCGGGCGATCGCCATAGAGTTGGCCCAAATGGGGGCCAATGTGACCCTCGTTGCCCGCAATGCCGACAGGCTCACCATGGTTTTGGGTGAACTGGACCGATCCAAAGGGCAACAGCATGACTTTCTCGTCGCCGATTTTACCAACAGCCATGATCTGCACCGGAAAGTGACGGGCCTGGCTTCCGAGAAGACCATCCATATCCTCATCAACAATACCGGGGGGCCTCCCGGTGGCCCTATCCTGGATGCCGATCCGGCCGCTTTTCTCGTCGCCTTTCACAGTCACCTGATCTGCAACCAACTCCTCGTTCAATCCGTGGTAAAAGGCATGATCCAGGAAGGCTTCGGCCGCATCATAAACGTTATTTCTACCTCCGTCAAACAACCCTTGGAGAACCTGGGCGTTTCTAATACCATACGCGCCGCGGTGGCCAACTGGGCAAAGACCCTTTCCAACGAACTCGGTTCTTACGGCATTACCGTCAATAACATTCTGCCGGGGGCTACGCATACCGACCGCCTTCAGGATGTCATCGTTTCCCGGGCTCAAAAAACGGACCGTTCGATCAATGAGATCATGGAAGAGATGAAGGCGGAAATACCCGTCGGACGTTTCGCTGCGCCAGCCGAAGTCGCCGCCGCTGCCGGATTTTTGGCTTCTCCTGCCGCCGGTTACATCACCGGCATCAATTTGCCGGTCGACGGAGGCAGGACGAAGTGCCTTTGAAAGCGTTTTTGAGTTTATAAGGGGATAAGTTTTTAGGCGATAAAAACTTATCCCCTTATAAACTCAAAAACTGAATACAAATCCAATGGAACTCCACCACAAAATACTCGGGCACGGAGACCCCGTTATCATACTCCATGGCCTCTTCGGTACCTCCGACAACTGGCAGACCATCGGGCGCCATCTGAGCGAAGATTATCAGGTTTTCCTGGTCGATCAACGCAACCATGGCCGCTCGCCCCATATTCCCGAACACACTTACGAGGCGATGGTCAACGACCTGGACCATTTCCTCGATTTCAACTGGATCCATCATCCCTTTCTGATCGGCCATTCCATGGGAGGAAAAACGGCCATGCAATACGCACTGACCCATCCGGATAAAGTGAGCAAACTCGTCGTCATCGATATCGGTCCCAAAGCTTACGCAGGAGGTCACGAACGCATCTTCGAGGCCATGCTCTCCCTCGACCTGACCCAGGTGAAGGATAGAGAAGACGCCGAAGCCCACCTCCGCCAATACATCGATAGCAATGGCGTGATCCAGTTCCTACTTAAAAACCTGTCCCGCACTAAAGACGGAATTTACCAGTGGAAGATGAACCTCCCTGTACTCCATGATCATTATCAGGATATCCTCGGCGAAGTAAGTGGCGAAAGGCCCTTCGAAGGCCCAACGCTCTTCATCCGCGGTGGCGAATCGCCCTATATCCTCGACGACGACTGGTCGGACATCCACGACTATTTCCCCCTGGCGCAACTCGTCACGGTGGAAGGCGCGGGTCATTGGGTACATGCCGATGCGCCCAAAGAACTCCTTCAGCTCTTGCGCCACTTTCTGGCCAGCCCTTAAATCCACGAAATTTTGCACCTTTGCGTTTTTTGAGTACGCAGATTTATTATGATCTCGTTATGATTAATTATGATCCTCTCTACGGTTTCCATTAGCAAATCTTAAATAATCAGTGTACTAGAAAACTGGCTTCAATTACAAAAAATATGAAACTCAAAAAACTCTTCACCCGGCTGATCATCCTTCTCGTAATTATCACTGCCGGCTTCGCTTTTACCACCCGCTCCACCTGGAGCAATGAATTCGAGATCTCCAAAAACATCGAGATCTTCGTCAATCTTTACAAAACCCTCAACACCAACTACGTCGACGAGCTCGATCCCTCGCATCTTATGCGAATTGGCATCGACGCGATCATGAACTCGCTCGACCCCTACACCAACTACATTACCGAAGCCCAGATCGAAAGCTACCGCATGCTCACAGAAGGCCGGTACAACGGCTTCGGCGCGCATATCGAACTGGTGGGTGATTATGTCACCATGATCGAGATCTATGAAAATTCCCCCGCTGCCAAAGCAGGCCTAAAAGCAGGCGACCAGATCGTCGCCATCGAAGACCGGTCGACAAAGGGTAAAACGCCGGAGGAGATCAATACCATTGTCGCAGGCGTCTCGGGTTCCGAACTCGCGATCACCATCAGCCGGCCTGAAAAAGGGGATAAAAACAACGAATTCACTATCTCCCTGGCTCGCGAGGATGTCAAGATCCCCAATGTGCCCTACTACGGAATGGTATCCGACGACATAGGTTACATCGCCCTGACCACTTTTACCCAGGAGGCCGGCAAAAATGTGGCCAAGGCGCTCAACGAGCTCAAAAGCGACTACGACCTCAAGGGCGTCATCTTCGACCTGCGTCACAACGGCGGGGGCTTGCTTTTCGAGGCGGTAAATGTCTGCAACGTCTTCATCCCCAAAGGAGAGATCGTCGTCACTACAAAAGGAAAAGTGCGCGATTGGGATCGCACCTTCAAAACCCTCAACAACCCGGTCGATCTGGATATACCCCTGGTGGTGCTCATCGACAATAAGTCGGCATCCGCTTCCGAGATCGTCTCCGGGGTGATCCAGGACTACGACCGCGGTGTTCTGCTCGGCCAGCGCTCCTACGGAAAAGGACTCGTGCAAAACACAGTCGATATCGGCTACAATTCCAAGCTCAAAATGACGACCTCCAAATACTACATTCCCAGCGGTCGTTGCATTCAGGCCGTTGAATACAAAGACGGCGAGCCCGTCAATATTCCCGACGACCAGCGCGCCCGCTTCACCACCCGCGCCGGCCGGACCGTCCTCGACGGCGGCGGTGTTGCCCCGGATGTCTCTGTCGGAGCCGCCGAACAGTCGCCTATCGTCCAGGCGCTCCAGAACCAGTTCGTCATCTTCGACTACGTGACCCACTTCGTCCTGAATATCGACACCATCGCCGACCTCAAAGCCTTCCACTTTACCCAATGGGACGACTTCAAGAGTTACCTGACGAAAACCAAGTTTAAGTACCAAACCGAAACCGACAAACTCCTGGAAAAGGCCGTCGAACAATCGAAGAAAGATGGTTATGAAAAGGAATTCTCTGCCGCCGCCCTCCAAAATCAGCTCACCGACGCCAAAAAACTGGAGCTCGAACGCAACAAGGACGTCATCATCGATCTCATCGAAAAAGACATCGCCAGCCGTTTCTATTTCCAAAATGGAAAGATCCAGATCGGCCTCCGCAACGACCAGGAGATCGGGGATGCGGTAAAGGTGTTGGGGGATGAGAAGGAGTATCAGAAGCTCTTAAGGAAATAGGTATTTAGTTTTTAAGTTTATGAGGGTATGAGTTTTTGTCGCGAAAAACTTATACCCTTATATACTTAAAAACTGGCGAAGCCCTACCCTCATAAACTTAAAAACTAATTAACTGACCAAGCCCATCACCAAATACCCCAGTGCTGCTACTCCCCCTGCCAACAGCGCATACGGCATTTGCGTCCGCACGTGGTCGATGTGGTCGGTAGCGGAGGACATGGAAGCCAGGATGGTCGTGTCGGAAATCGGGGAGCAATGATCGCCGAAAACCCCGCCGCCCATGACGGCGCCGATGACCATGAAGACATTGGCGTCCAGCTCGCGGGCCATGGGGATGGCGATGCCGATCATTATGGCGAAAGTGCCCCAGGAAGTGCCCGTGGCAAAGGCGATAAAACAACTCACCAGGAACACCAGCAGGGGCGCCATGGCGGGCGACAACCAGGCCCGCGTGATCTCGGCCACGTATTGCCCCGTATGCAATTCCTTACAAACCCCGCTTATCGCGAAAGCCAGCATCATCAGCAAGGCCAGTGGCATCAGGCTGGAGATGCCTTTCAGGGTGATATCGATCATCTGGGGCACTTTGAAAATGCGTTGTGCCCGGTAGAGGACCATAGAGGCCAAAATAGCCGTCAACACGGCGACCAATACTGCCGTCGATCCCGACCCCTTCCCGATGGCTACGAATAATTTTTCAAAAAAGCTTTCACCCGCCTTTGTTTCTCCCCACCCCGTATAAGCCAGAATCACCGGCATCATCAGCACCATCACGGCAATGGGGATGACCATGTTCATGGCCTTGGGCGTCACGCCTTTTTCTACCTCAACTTCGATCAGGTCTTCGGCGATCATCGCCTCTGAGCCTTCCGCAAGCAAAGCGCCTGTTTCTCGTACCCGCTTTTCCGCTTTTTTCATCGGACCGAAATTCCAGTCCGTGAGGATGACGATCAGCACCAGCGCAAGTGCCAGGAAGGGATAAAAATTGTACGGCATGGCTTGAAACATGGCACTGAACGGATGGGTAAACTCATTGGCCGCCAGAAGCCCCATGATGAATGCGCCCCACCCGTTGAACGGAATAATAATGGATGTAGGCGCCGAGGTCGAGTCGGCCACATATGCCAGTTTCTCCCTCGAAATGCCCAACCGGTCGAATAAAGGGCGATAAAGCGTACCCACGGTGAGCAAGGAAATGCTCGTCTCCACGAAAACGATCATCCCCGTCAGCCAGGCCAGCAGTTGCACCCACATGCGCTCACGTTTGGGGTCCTGCTTGGCAAGGCGCAAAAGCCAGCGATTTACCTGAAGGATATAGCCTTCCACCCCACCCGATTTTTGAACGAACAGGATCAAAGCTCCCACCAGTGCGCAAAACATGATCGTACGGGTATTGCCGGCATCCTGGAAAACATTCACCAGCCCCTGCACCGTGTCGAACGTTCCCGTCAGGAAATTGCCCTGGTTGATCACGATCCATCCCAACCAGATACCGGTCAGTAGGGAGACGTATACCTGGCGGGTCCAGATCGCCAGGACAATGGCGATGACGGGAGGGAGAAGGGAGAGAAGGCCGTAGTGATCCATGGGTAGGGTAAAAAAGTTGAAAAGTTGAAAAGTTGAAAAGTTGAAGTTAGAAAAAATGACTAATATGGCTTCCTAAAACAAATATGTCGTGGAAATCTGGCCTTACATCATCGCCGTGATCGGCGGCCTCTTTGCAGGCTTTATCAATACCCTGGCGGGAAATGGATCGACCATTACGCTGACCATCTTTACGGAAGTGCTCGGCCTGCCTGGCAACATCGCCAACGCGACCAACCGGATCGGCGTGTTTACCCAGTGTGTGGCGGGAGTGGCGGCTTTTCAGAAAAACGGGAAACTGAAACTGGAGCGCAGCTGGCCGTACATCGTCCTCACAACCGTGGGATCCTTGGGTGGTATCGCCCTGGCTTTATGGGTGAGCAACGAGCAGTTCATCGTCGTCTTCCGCTACCTGATGATCGTGATGTTCCTCCTGATCGTGGTCAAGCCGGAGCGCTGGATCCGGGACACCGATCCCACCCATCGCCCCAACTGGTGGATCGCGGCGCCCGCCTTTCTCGCCATCGGTTTTTACGGCGGGTTCATTCAAATGGGAATGGGTCTTTTCTTCCTGGCCGCCATGGTGCTGGGCGCCCGCTTCAGCATGACGGAGTCGAACGCCGCCAAGCTTACCGTGGTGGCGATCTACACCGGCATCGCGATCGCGATCTTCGCGTGGCGCGGCCTGATCGACTGGAAAATGGGCGCCATCGTCGCCGTCGGTCAGACGATCGGGGGCTGGGTCACTGCCATGTACGCCTCCAAGAGCAAGCGTGCCAATGAAGTAGCGTATTGGGTGCTGGTCGTGGTAGTGATATTGGGGATCTTGAGTTTGTTTGGGGTGCTCTGAAAAGCATGAATGGCGAGGCGCCTGGCGCCTCGCCATTCAAAAAATCAATACGCCATCGCAAACAACACCCGTTGCTTCGACGGATTCCCCGTCAACACACAAACCCCGTCTTCCGGCTCATTATCGTTGGGGATGCAGCGGATGGTAGCTTTGGCGAGTTCCTTGATCTTGAGTTCCGTTTCGGTGGTGCCGTCCCAGTGGGCGGAGATGAAACCGCCTTTTTCGGCGAGCACCTGCTTGAAATCGTCCATGTTGTCGACGCGGGTGATGTGGGAGTCGCGGTAGGCTTTTGCCCGGTTGAACAGGTTTTGCTGGATCTCGTCGAGCAGGTTGGCCACGTAGTTGCCGATGCCGTCGATCGGCACGGAAGTCTTCTCTTTGGTATCGCGACGGGCCACTTCCAGTTGGTTGTTCTCCAGGTCGCGGGCGCCGAAGGCGATGCGCACCGGAATGCCGCGCATCTCGTATTCAGCGAATTTGAAGCCCGGACGGTTTTTCATATCCTGGTCGTACATCACCGAGATGCCCTTGTCGCGCAGCTCGCGCATGATCTTATCGGCCACTTCGCCAAATTCCGGACTCGGCTTCGGGATGGGCACGATGACCACCTGCGTCGGCGCCAGTTTCGGCGGCACGATCAGGCCTTCATCGTCGGAGTGGGTCATGATCAGACCGCCCATCAGGCGGGTGGACACCCCCCAGGAGGTGGCCCAAACGAGTTCCTGCTGGTTTTCTTCATTGAGGAAGTTGACCTCAAAGGCCCGGGCGAAGTTTTGACCCAGGAAGTGGGAGGTGCCTGCCTGCAGGGCTTTCCCATCCTGCATCAAAGCCTCGATGGTCAGCGTATCTTCGGCGCCGGCGAAGCGTTCGTTGGGCGTTTTAGCGCCCTGGATCACCGGCATCGCCATGTATTCTTCGGCAAATTGGGCGTACACCCGTTGCATCTGTAAAGCCTCTTCGATCGCCTCCTGCCGGGTGGCATGTGCGGTATGGCCTTCCTGCCACAAAAACTCGGCCGTGCGCAGGAAAAGGCGCGTGCGCATCTCCCAACGCACCACGTTGGCCCACTGGTTGATCAATATCGGCAGGTCGCGGTAAGATTGGATCCAATCGCGATAGGTATTCCAGATAATGGTCTCGGAAGTCGGCCGAACGATCAGCTCCTCTTCCAGTTTGGCTGTCGGATCGACGATCAGGCCGCTGCCGTTGGGGTCGTTCATCAGGCGGTGGTGGGTCACCACGGCGCATTCTTTGGCAAAACCCTCGACGTGCTCGGCCTCTTTACTCAAAAAACTCTTCGGGATAAAAAGCGGGAAATACGCATTCACGTGCCCCGTCTCTTTAAACATACGGTCTAATTGATCCCGCATTTTTTCCCAGATCGCATACCCATAGGGTTTGATAACCATACAACCCCGCACAGCCGAGTTTTCAGCCAGCTGGGCCTTTTTAACAATATCGATGTACCACTGCGAGTAGTCTTCTGAACGGGAGGTGATTTCTTTTGCCATCGGTAATTTTATTTGAATGGTTGCCCCTGCCTGGCGGCGGCAGGGGCAACCATTCGACTCATAATTATGTTTTTCTTAACAGAAATCCCGGCTTTAACAGTTCACTCGGAACACTTTAAAACAAGATTAACAGTAAAATCGGCACAAAAGTAATAAATTCGGGGTTGTAAGATTAGAGAGCTAGGTAATTACATAAAAAGATATTTAAATCATTATGAAACGAATATTCGCGTTTCTCCCCGTTTTGATGGTCGCCTTGTGGACCACGACAGCCATGGCACAACACGACGACCTGTATTACGACCCGGACACAGATGCCGGCTATTATTCGTCACAACCGGTTGATAACAGCACCAGCAATCCGGGCTATGTGGACAATTACGGCAACAATGACGATTACTATTACGACGATGATGACTACGACGATTACGACTACTACTATTCGTCGCGCATCCGCCGTTTTCACCGCCCCTACACAGGGTTCAGCTACTTCGACCCCTGCTATGTGGACCTCTCCTATTACGATCCTTTCTTCACCCCCGGCATTACCATTCTGATCTACGATGATTTCTGGTCCTGGCGCCGTTGGAACCGCTTCCAGCGCTGGAACTACTGGAATGACTGGTACTCCTGGAACAGTTGGGGCCATCCCCACTGGAACAGTTGGAATTCCTGGGGTCCCAATTACTCTTACATCCAGGTATACAACTATTACGGCAACCCCTATGGCTACAACTCGTTCGGTTACAACCCGTGGGGCTGGAACTCCTGGGGTTACAATAATTGGGGTTACAACAACTGGGGCTGCAACTACTACTACCCACCGTCCTGGGGCAATGGGTATGTGTATAACACCTCCACCAACATCGACAACGTATACTACGGTCCGAGGAAATCGGGTACGCTGAAGACGGAACGCCCGTCGGTTCGCATCAACCAGATCGACAACACGGGTGGTATCCAGACCCCCCGGCCTGCGGATAAGGTGGAAACAGCGCCGAGAGATCGCGTGACGCCTCCTGCCCAAGGTCCGGTGAAAGAGGTTACCCCGGCCCGCGACGTGGAACGCAGCCGTCCGCAAACGGAAATGCCGCCGCGCGAACAACCGGTAGTCCGCGAACGTCCGCCGGTAGAAACGGCTCCGCCGCCACGCGAACGGGTTACTCCCACGCCGCCGCGCGAACGCGAACCACAACCGGCTGCCCCGCGCGTAAACCCGCAGCCGCGTGAACGCGAACAGCAACCGACCCCGCGTCCGCAAACGCAGCCGCAGCCGCAAAAGCGGAATGATAGCAGAAGCAATGACAACCGCTCCTACACGCCACCGCGTACCCAACCGGAGCGCCAGTCTACGCCGCCGCCGTCCTATACGCCGCCGCGCAGCGACAACAATAACCGCAACCGCTCCTATGAACCGCCGCGTAGTAATCCACAACCACCGCGCAATTACGAGCCACCTCGCAGCAATAACAACAATGACCGGAGTACGCAACCGAACCGTTCGAACTCCAGTCCGCCGGCCAGAAGCTATAGCAACCCGGGAAGCAGCAACCGCTCCTCTTCGGGCAATACGCCCTCCCGGTCGAATAGTAGCAGCAACAACAATAGCAGCCGAAGCAATAGTAACAACAGTAGCCGCAGAGGAAACTGATGAAATAGGGTTCAAATATGCGGCGACCTGAGGTCGCCGCATATTTATGACTTGGCTTCACAACGGCTGGCAAAGAGAAGGGGGGATTGGGGATAACCTGTCCCCCCTTCTTTTATGGAGATGAATCTTGAACGCTGCGGCGTTTTGTCCACTTACTTTTAACCCAAAAAATATCATGATACGCCATTTTCTATCCCTGCTCCTTGTACTGGCAGGAACCGCCTTTTCTCTGCAAGCCCAAACGGCTTACGACGCCCTCCGATTTTCATTTTACACCGAACCCGGAGGTACCGCCCGAACGGTCGGAATCGGGGGCGGGATCGGGGCCTTTGGAGCTGATTTCTCTACCTTGAGCACCAATCCGGCCGGACTGGCTTCCTTCCGCCGTTCCGAGTTTTCTTTTTCACCGGAGATCTATTCCAACAAAACCAAAAGCTTGCTGCTGGGGAAGGACAATAACCAACTCCTCCCCGAAGACCGCAGCGGCCTCAACATCAACAATGTTGGGTTCGTCATTGCCTCCCGGCCTCTCGACTCCAAATGGGAAACCGTCAATTTCGGGATCGGCCTGAACCGGATCGCGACCTATACCCAAAACCTGTATTTTGCAGGCACCTCACCGGGTAGCATCACCGATCACTTCCTGGAAAACGCCCAGGGTCAGGAATCCGGAAATCTGGATGGGTTTGAAGAAGGCCTTGCCTACGATGTGGGCGCCATTTACCCCGACTCGAACAACCCGGGGTCTTACCTCAGCGACTTTTTCAACGGAGAAGAAGTCGACAAACAACAGATCGTCCGGACCCAGGGGGCCATTAGCGAAATGGTGTTCTCGCTGGCCACCAACTATGAGGAAAAACTTCAACTGGGAGTAACCGTGGGCGTTCCCTTCCTTTCCTTCTCGGAAGACAAAACCTATACGGAAACCGATGCGGAGAACCGGAATGCTGTTTTCAACGAACTGATCTATAAGGAATACGTCCGCCTGAACGCCACTGGAATCAACCTGAAACTGGGTATGATCTACAAACCCGTTCATGCTATCCGCATCGGCGCCGCCATTCATACGCCGACGTCATTTGCAATGGAAGACAGCTATTCGACCTCCATGGTATACGACTATTCCGACAATGGCGATTTTCGCTACAACGCCGATTCGCCCGAAGGGTATTACGAATATCGCCTGCGCACGCCCTGGCGCGTGATCGGGTCGACCGGATTGCTCTTCAAAAAGGCCGGGTTCATCACCGCGGAGGTGGAATGGGCAGACTACAGCAGTGCCGCCTTCAATTTCAACCAATCGACCAGCCCGGCCGATAAAGATTATCAGTTGAGACTGAACCGCGAGATCAACACTACATACGGGTCGGCTTTCATTATCCGGGTGGGCGGAGAAGCCACCATCGATATTTTCCGGATCCGGGCGGGGTACAACTATATCACCAGCCCCCTGGCAGGTGGAAATTACAATCGGGGCATCTGGTCCGCCGGCTTCGGTGTGCGGGAACAGAACTTCTTCCTCGATCTGGCCTATCGCCGCGGTCTTACGGAAAGCACCTATTTCCCCTACCAAACCGTCGACCGGCCCCAACCGGAAGTGGAGACAAAAACCACGGTGCAGCACTTTTTGCTGACGCTTGGGTTTAAGTTTTAACTCAAGATGCGATGAATCGCATCTAATAAATTTCAAAAGACCCGCGGTGCTTTTATCGCAACTTGGATTTAAGACGCACGTGTGTAAAAAAATCTTTAAAAATGACTATTTCGGCGCCTGCAGGCGCCGAAATAGTCATTTTTAAAAGCAAAGTCGCCGCCACAGGCGGCGACTTTGCTTTTAAAAATCTTTGAATACGCGTTATGCGTAACTCCTGTTTTAGTAAATTAGCCCGGAACGAGAATTCGTTCCCGGCTAATTTTAAGATAATGGTGAAATCATTTTTTTACCCCTTTTTTTTCGTCCTCCCCTTTTTCCTACAGGCTCAACCGGCGAAGCAGTGGAATATGGACCTTCTCACCGGTATCGTATGGTCTTTCCAAATGACCTATGAAACCGCATCGGGAAAGATCGTCGACCGGGCGGATAGCACCGAACTTTGCGACCTCCTGCTGGCCCCCGATCACAGCTTCGAACTGTTCGATCGCGATCAGGTGATCCGGGGTGTCTGGGACCTTCAGGGTAACCTGCTCCAACTCCCTTTTCGGAAGGTTACACAATTCACCCTCGCCCAACTCACGATCGATCAACTCGAGCTACATTTTGTGGTGGGCCGCACCCAGTATGCCCACCGGTTCGTGCGGGCGCAGCCGGTGCCCATTCCCACCTATCAAGCGCCGGAGAAAACACCTCCCAGCCAAAATAACCAGACCCGCACCTGGATCACCGGAGACCGGGAGATCCGGATCGAGTTGACAGGAGGGGGATTTTTCGGCGGCGCCGACCCCGTACAACGCGATTTCATCCTCATCAAGGAAAACGGGCGACTCATCCACGAGCGCCAAACCGTGAACTCCGGTCTACAGGTGGAAAAAAAGAGCCTGTCGCGGCGTCAGCTCACCGAACTGGCCGATTTTATCCGATCAAATGGATTCTTCGAAATGAAAAGCCGGTACGAATGTTCCACCCTCGAATGCGAAAACCGGCTTCTGACCCAGCCCAAACCCATCCCCCTCCGCCTGGCCGTAACGGACGGGCTGGACCGTCATGTGGTCGAAGTAGCGATCTGGCCGGATGGAAGCGAAGGGGAAGAATTCCTTTCTGTGCCGCCTGCGTTGCGAACGATAGTGGGGACTATAAGAGGGTTTGGTGAATAGTTGAAAAGTTGAAAAGTTGAAGAGTTGAAGAGTTGAAGGGTTGAAGGGGGCTTTTCAACTTTTCAACTCTTCAACTTTTCAACTTCCTTTATCAGCGCTTGAAGATTCGCAGCCGAGATCGGCGCCATGGGCAGCCGTACTTCCCTGGAGCACAAGCCCAGGTATTCCATCATGCCCTTGATGCCGGAGGGATTTCCGTCGATATAGAGCCAGCTATGGATGTCGAGCAATTGGTTATTGAGCCGGCGGGCAGTAGCGTAGTCACCCTGAAGGGCGGCGCGGGTCATGTCCGACCATTCTTTGGGAAGGGCGTTGGCGATCACAGAGATGACGCCATGGCCGCCTGCGGCGATAATGGGCAGGGTGAGCGGATCGTCGCCCGAGAGGACGAGGAGGTGCTCCGGGCGGTATTTGATAAGGCGCATGGCCTGGGCCATATCGCCGGCAGCCTCTTTTACCGCGATAAATTTGGTACTGGCATTTGCCAGGCGGATCACCGTATCGGCCTGTACGTTGCGGCCGGTGCGGCTGGGCACGTTGTAGATAATGATGGGCAGGGGCGACACCTCGGCCAAAGCCATAAAGTGCTGGTAGATCCCCTCTTGGCTGGGTTTATTGTAAGCCGGACTGCTCGACATGAGGGCGTCGAAGCCATCGAAGTTGAAGGCCTTGACCTTCTCCACCATGCGGGCGGTGTTGTTCTCCCCAAAAGGGCCGGCCACGACGGGAAGGCGTCCGTTATTGACGCGGAGGATACAGTCCAGCACTTCCTGCGTTTCCTGGTCGGTCAGGGTAATCGCCTCGCCGGTGGTGCCGAGGGCGACGAGGAAGTCTACCCCACCCTGGATCACGTGTTCCGTGACGCGTTCGAGGGCTTCGAAATCTACATTTCCATTTTTAAAAGGGGTAACAAGCGCGACACCCGTACCGCTAAACCGAGGCTGCTTCATTGGTCGACTGCATCTTTTGAAGGAAAAATTCAATTTGTTTGATCAGGTCGGGCAGTTGCTGGCTGGCCGGCAGATCGATCATCAGTTCGTAGCAATGGGTGGACTTGGAGAAGGCGCCCACCCGGTAGTGTGCTTTCGATAAGGCCGCGATGTATTCCAGGGCCGGATTTTCCTCCATAGAGAGGTTGAGGAGGATATCGAAGGTATGGTCGAGAAAATCGGCAACCGAATCGCCGGTGGGGCGCATCAGCCAGTCGATGTTCCGCTTGTTGAATACCTTGAAGGGAAAACTCTCGCTTTCGGTGCGATTGTTCAGGTAACCCAGTAATTTTACAGCTTTCCCGGCCGAGCGGAGTTCTTTGGCGAACCGGAGGACGACATCCCGGTTGTTCAGGTCCGTCCCGTCAAACAGGATACCGATCTGATGGGCCTTGTCAAACTCCATGGATTTTCGGGGAAAGCGATGCAGGCGAAGTTTTTGCTGCAGCAGGCGCTGATGTAGTTTTCGCCGCAAGTTTTGGATAGCTGCCATAGTATTTTAATTGGACAAATCCTCTTCGGGTTCGGGATTGCTGTAGTCCGTTCCATGCTCTTCCATTTCAACGGATATCCGGTCGTAAACGCCCATCGAAGCGTACTTATTGATGCGTTGTTCGATCCGGTCTTCCGGAGAAAGCTCCTGCAATTCGGCGATCGATTTTTTGATCTGGCGCTTCAGGATCTTGGCCATTTCTTCGGGGGCAGAATGGGCTCCGCCCGCGGGCTCCTTGATGATCCCGTCGATGAGGCCAAATTCGAACATATCGTCGGCGGTCAGTTTCAGGGCCTCGGCGGCTTGCTCTTTAAAATCCCAGCTACGCCACAGGATGGAGGAGCACGATTCGGGAGAGATCACCGAGTACCAGGTATATTCGAGCATATAAACGCGATCGCCCAGGCCGATGCCGATAGCCCCGCCTGAAGCCCCTTCACCGATGACGATGCAGATGATCGGGACGCGAAGCTGTGCCATTTCGAACAAATTGCGGGCGATGGCTTCCGCCTGGCCGCGTTCTTCCGCCTCGATCCCCGGGAATGCGCCGGGTGTGTCGATCAGCGTGACGACAGGGAAGTTGAAGCGCTCGGCCATTTTCATCAGGCGGAGGGCTTTGCGATAGCCTTCCGGGTTGGCCATCCCGAAATTGCGGTATTGGCGCATCTTCGTATTGACGCCTTTCTGGTGGCCAATGACCATGACCGTTTGCCCGTCAATGTTGGCCAGTCCGCCGATGATGGCTTTATCGTCCTTAAAATACCGGTCGCCGTGCAATTCGACAAACTTCTTGCACATCTGGTTGATGTAGTAAAGCGTATAGGGGCGTTCGGGATGGCGGGAGAGTTGAACCTTTTCCCAACCGCTGAGGTTGGCATAGATCTCCTTGCGGGTATTCCGGATCTTGGCTTCGAGTTCCTTGACCATGGGTTCTACGTCGAGCTCGCCCGATTCACCGACCTGTTTGATCTTATCGAGTTGCTCGTAGAGCTTTTCCAGTGGTTTTTCAAATTCCAGAAACACCATAATCCCGAGGTTTTGCAGGATGTTGCCAAAAGGGCGACACCGGTTGAGCAATGTAAAGTACCTGCAAAGGTAGCAAAGCGGGTTCGATTGTGGGAGGAAGGGAAAAATTTTTTAAAATTTTTCCTCAGGTCTTGCGTGAAGTCGAAAACAATCATACATTTGCATCCGCTGTTTGAGAGTGTTAAGTTTTTAGTGCTTAGTTTTTAGTTGTCTGCTTCCTATTCAACTTAAAATTAAGAACTCAACACTCAAAACTACCAAAGGTCCGGTAGTTCAGTTGGTTAGAATACGTGCCTGTCACGCACGGGGTCGCGGGTTCGAGTCCCGTCCGGACCGCAAAACACAGCATAAGCCTGCTTCAGTCGAAGTGGGCTTTTTTGTTTTGCGGGTCCGGACGGGACCAAAATTTCACTACTTTTTTACCTGATTTTCAACTCTTTAATTTTCATCAACCCACTTTTGGGGTCAGAAATGGGGCCATTTTTTGATGATTTACCCCCTATTTTGGCTATTTCGACTGTAAGCCGATCCATCGCGAAACAAAATTGGCAAATCCTTGCAGGTTAACAACTTGCAAGGATTTCCTGCTTCTACAAACACAGAAAAAAACACTACTTTTCACTTGTCACCTGGTTCTATTCCCTCAAAATATCAAACAAGGCTTGATGGATGAACAGGGTTTCCTTCCAGATTTGACGAGTGCTTAAAACCCCTGTCCCTGCAAGTTCGTTGAGATACCGGGAGGCGGTAGGACGGGAAACCCCGAGTTGGTCCATCACGAGTTCTATCCGGCAATAGGGCTGGATAAATAACAGTTCCAACAGATCCTTGCTGTAAATCTTTGGTTTTTCCTGCCTTATTTTTTCAAGGGTCTGATAAAACAAACTGTTGATCTGCCAGATTTTATCAATTGTTTCACGGGCGGTTACCTCAACGGCTCTGGTCGTGAAAAGCACCCAGTCTTCCCAATTTTCCCGGGTGCGAACCTCCTGCAGCAGCCGGTAATAATCTGTTTTGTGTTCTATAATAAACTTGCTCAGATAGAGCACCGGCTTGTCCAACAGGCCCTTCATGATCAGGAAAAGAACATTCAAAATGCGCCCGGTTCGCCCATTTCCGTCGTAAAATGGGTGGATGCTCTCAAACTGGTAATGCTGAACCGCCAATTGAATGAAGGGGGAAAGGTCGTCGTCGCTATGAAGGTAATCCTCCAAGTTCTTCATCAGCCGGAGGATGGTCTCGTAATTGTCGGGGGGCGTGTAAATGGTCGCCCCGGTGGCGGCATTTTTTAATGCGGTACCGGGAAGACGTCGGATTCCGGCATTGTTCCCTTCCAAGACCTGCTGGATTTTGACAATGGCATTGGTATTCAGAAAGCCATTTTCAGAAAGGAAACGATACCCTTCCAGCAGGGCTTCCCTGTATCGAAGCACCTCTTTGGTGGAAGGATCCACAGCCAGCCCTTTGATAGAAAGTGCCTGATAGAGTTTATCCTGAGTCGTGATGATGTTTTCAATCTCAGAGCTGACAGTTGCTTCTTTCAAAACCACAGCGTTTAGCAAAATGGCAGGATTCGGCAAAATATTGGCTAATCCGTTTAATTCGCCAACTGCAGCAGCAGCTTTGGACACCTGCCTGAGCACCGGGACTGTTTCAAGTTGCGCCCTGGGCGGCGGCAAAAGAGGAAGATCGTTGAATGGAATTTCCGGGTTCATCATCCCCAAAGATAGTTTGTACTTTTTGCATCATGTAAAAAAAAACAACAATTCTTTACATGAGGGTCGCTTCATGTAAAGATCTTTTACATGACCAGTATATTTGAAGATTGCAGGGCATCTCACCGAAGGGAACTTCATGACCTATATCAATATTGCCCCGGAAGACGCAATTACTGAATTCCGGAAGCATGCGTATTTTCAGTAGGGCTACTGTTTGATAATGCGTTCGGTAATTGATCGCTGACCGTTGTTCAGTTCGATGAAATATAATCCGGTGGGGACGTTCGACAGATCGATCTCGCCATTGGTCAATTTGTGGGACAGGATCATGAGGCGGCCATTGGCATCGAGGAGACTGACACTCCATTCTGTATTGTCGGGTGTGTTTATCTTGAGGATTCCGGTGGTGGGATTCGGGAATAACTGGATTGCGTCATTATGCATCAGAGAATCGACGGATACAGCGCAGGCGTCTTTGACCTCTTGTTGGGAGTTGCAGCCGGGAGCATTTTTGGCTATATCAGCTTTTCCTCCATTAGCAAGATAGTCGCAGATGGGTAGGATGTTACAGGTCGTAAGTTTTGAATTGTAATTGATTTGCAAATATCCAGGAGTTGTATAATCGAGATTGTCCAGGCCATTCAGGCTCATTAGCATAGGATTGGCTGATTTACTACCATCTTCTTCTCCATAGCCAATTATTATACTCCCCCCAACAAATGTTAGGCTTTCCAAACCACTCAAACTCGTTAACATATGGTTGCCACCTATTCGTATATCATCCTTAATAGAAATCAGGTTGTCTAATCCATTCAGACTCGTAAGCGAAGTGTAATTCAAGTTCAGGCCTCCAATAGAGGTCACATTGTTCAAACCACTTAGGTTTTTCAGAGATTTGTTGCCGGTAGCTATTGTCAAAAGGCCACCTACGAAAGTCACATTGCCAAGACCGCTCAGGTTCGTCAAGATAGTATTGCCCCCTATGGAAATGCTCCCTCCAATGGAGGTCAAATTATCCAAACCGTCCAGGCTGGTCAGGGCTTTATTACCCACTACATATAATATTCCATTAATATATAACACATTATTCAAGCCAGTTAGGTTCGTCAAGGACTCGTTCCCGATTATTATCAAGTCATCTCCCAAGAAGGTCACATTGTCCAAGCCAATCAGATTTGTCAAACTTGGGTTGCCTTGCACAAACAAGCTCCCATTTATTGTTGTAAGGTCCTTCAGACCGCTTAGGCTCGTCAGCGCAAAATTACTTTTCATTGAGGATGAACCAATTTTCAAGTCCCCTTTAATGGAAATAATTGAATACAAACTATCCAAACTGATGATATTCTCATCAATACTTTCCTGAACAATCACACTCCCCTCAATCACCGAACACCCCGGATAATTGATGGGAAAGCTGTCGATCTGCGCCTGGGATGAAAATGTAATGCCATCTGGCAGGCAGCCACTTTGGGAATAAAGCCCGGTCACTGCGGCCATTACGATGGCCAAGACAAGAAAGAATAGGTGCTTTTTCATCGCTCTATCTTTCAATGATAAAGAATCATTATTTGGGTCACGAGATACAAATTACGCTTTTATTTGGGTAGTTCAAATCTAATTTCACCATCCACCACCCCACCCGCCTTGACTATTTCAACAATTTCTTGCAAATTGAAATTCAAACTTTCAATTTGCAAATAATGAAACTTCCCTTATACTTTTCGCGAATACTGGAAGGAACGATTGCAGACTCTCTCGAACGCAATCCAGCAACGGCGATTTTAGGACCCAGGCAGTGCGGAAAATCCACGCTTGTCAAACACCTTCTGGAAGGGCGGGGAGATGCCATCTACCTCGACCTGGAACGACCGTCGGATATGAACAAGCTCAACGATCCGGAGTGGTTTCTGAAGACCCAGCTCGACAAGCTGGTCTGCCTGGATGAAATCCAGCGAAAACCTGAACTTTTTCCGGTATTACGGAGTTTGATCGACGGAGCCAGAAGGCCTGGCATGTATCTCATCCTGGGCTCGGCGTCCCGGGACTTGCTCAAGCAAAGTTCGGAATCGCTGGCGGGAAGGATCAGCTTCAAATCGCTGACGCCTTTCCTATGGGAAGAAATCAAGCAGCATGTCCGTCTGGAAACCTACCTCGAACGAGGCGGTTTTCCTCCGAGTCTTCTCACCCCGGATGAAGAGGGTTCGTTTGAATGGCGCCAAGACTTCATCCAAACCTTCCTCGAAAGGGACCTCTTACAATTCGCGGGGTTTATTCCAGTCACGATGAGACGCCTGTGGCAAATGCTCGCGCACTCCAACGGACAAACGGTCAATCTCAGCATGCTGGGCAAATCGCTTGGGGTGAGCCATACTACTATCCGGACCTACATCGATCTTCTGGAAGGCGCCTTCATGCTCCGGCAGGTTCAGCCTTTTGCCGGCAACACGAAAAAACGACTGGTCAAGTCCCCCAAAATCTACCTTTCCGACACGGGCATCGCTACTGCTTTGCTCGGCCTTCGGAATTTCGAACAAGCCGCGGGGCACCCGGCATTCGGAGCGCTTTGGGAGACGATGGTCTTGAATAATATGCTGGGACATTTTCCCCGGTTGGAATACACCTTTTACCGGACGAGCGAAGGTCATGAAATAGACTTCGTGGTCTCCAATGGGAATATCAGGATCGCCGTAGAATGCATAGCATCTGTGGCGCCGAAACTCACGCCGGGCAATTACAAATCCATAGCGGACATTTCGCCTGCCGCCACGCTTGTCGTAGCCCCGGTGTCAGAAGGTTATCCAATAAAAGATGGCGTCGAGGTAGTATCAATGGAGGGGTTGGTGGAAAGGATGAGGGGAATTTCCTAACGTATATTAAATCGTTCCGGAGGATGCGATGGCGGAGTTCCGGAAGCATGCGTATTTTCAGTTGGGCTACTGTTTGATGATGCGTTTGGTGATTGACCTTTGGCCGTCGTTGAACTCCAGGAAGTACAGTCCCACTGGCAATTCGGACAAGTCGATCCGGCCTTCCATCAGGTGGTGGGATTGCACCACCAATTGCCCCAAAGCATCCCAAACACTCACCTCACATCCTGCATTGCCAGGCATATTAATCTGAACGACCCCGTTGCCTGGATTTGGGAATAAACGGATCTCGTTATCAATGATTTGATTGCCGGCTGATAGGGCCTGACAGGCGTTCTCCACCTCCAATTGATTAGCGCAGCCCTTCGCGTTTCCGGAAATAAGGGCATCTCCCATATCATTTTCGAGAAATGTGCATACTGCCGTGACGGAACAGATCGAGAGTTTCGAGTTGGCAGTAAGAATCATATACTGGATTGAAGCAGGATCCACTTGGTCGAGCCCGGCGAGACTATTCAGAAGCAGGTTTTTGGTGACCACTAATGGCCCGTCTATTCCGGCCACATTATCCAATCCGCTCAAATTTATCAGGGAAGCATTCTCTTCTATCCGCAACTCGCCTTTCACTACGGCAAGGTTTTTCAGGGCGCTCAGGTCCGACAGGGATGCATTTTTCCGGATTTGAAGATCGCCATTGATCTCCATCAACTGGTCCAGGCCGTGGAGATTTTCCAGCGAGTCGTTTTCGGAGAGGAAAAGAAAGAAGTCTATGGAGGTCAGGCTTGCAAGCGCGCTGAGGTCTTTAAGAGATGCGTTCTCAGATATTTCCAGGCTTCCGGAAAAGTCTGCCAGGTTGTGGAGACCGTACAGGTTTTCCAACACGCCGTTGTTAATGATCGCCAGCCCCCCATGGATGGCGGTCAAATTGGACAAGGCGCCGATGTCGGCTAGCGAATCGCTGCCCAGGACGAGGCCATCGTCTATTGTGATCAGGTTCTCCAGTCCGCTCAGATGGGTCAGGGCATGATTCCGGTAAAGCCAGAATGTTCCGCCGACATAATTCAAACCCAACAACGCGTCGATACTTGCCAGCGCAAAGTTATCGATCAGCAAAAAATCGCCTTGTATGACATGGAGCCCCTCCAGGCCATCCAGGCTCGTCAGCACATCATTGTTGAAAATTTTCAGGTTTCCGGCAAGGGAAGTGATCGCCGAAAGCCCCTCCAAACTCGAAATGTCGGGACCGTTAATTTTTATTTCCCCCTCAATCACCGTACACCCCGGATAATTGATCGGGAAACTGTCGATCTGCGCTTGGGAAGTAAACGTAATGCCATCGGGCAGGCAGCCACTTTGGGAAGAAAGTCCGGTTAGTGCGGACAATACGATGGCAAATACAAGGAGTAATGGGTAGATTTTCAAAGGGCTTTTTATTTTGAATATTTGCTCAATTCCATCAAAATGATGGCGTCAATTTAATAAAATTAATAAAAGTTTTAAACTGGGATATTCTCCGAATAGGAAGTTTTTTCGCATCAATACATTCAATCAATATCCTCTTCTATGCAACTACGCAAAGTCCATAAAATCGCCTGAAACGCAATGCTGACATAGGTTTGAACACTGTGGTGGGTGGGCCATAAAACACAAAAGCCTGAGCAAACGGTCGGGCTTTTGTCGTTTAGGGCCCTTCCTTATTTTGTCGTTATTTTTAGATCTTATTCTTAAAAAAAACGTTATTTTTGCGAATTAAGCCTAAATAATATGATAAACAGGGTTTTGGAGAAACAGATTCGGGACAAACTCTTCCAAGGAAAGGCCATCATCATCACTGGGCCCCGGCAAACGGGCAAAACTACTTTGCTCAAAAGTATCTTCGGCAAAATGACCGATGTGGTTTGGCTCAATGGTGACGATACAGAGACCCGTATCTTGCTCGAGGATGTGACCACCGCCAAATGGAAACGAATCATTGGAAATGCAAAAACGGTCGTGATGGATGAAGCTCAGCGAATCCGCGACATAGGCATTAAGCTCAAGCTCATCACCGATCAATTGCCGGAAGTGCAACTGGTTGCATCCGGTTCTTCGGCCTTCGAACTGGCCAACCAGATCAATGAACCCCTCACCGGCAGGAAATGGCAGTTTCACCTTTTCCCCCTATCCTACGGAGAGATGGAAACCCATAGGGGCTTTTTGGAAGAAACCCGCAGCCTTCCCGACCGTCTGGTCTTTGGCAATTACCCCGAAGTAGTCAATCACCCAGGGGAGGAACGAGATATTCTGAATCAGTTGGCCGATAGTTTTCTTTACAAAGACATCCTCATGTGGGAACGCATCAAAAAACCCGATAAACTGACCCGATTGCTCCAAGCGCTCGCCTTTCAACTGGGCAATGAGGTTTCCTTTCATGAATTGGGGCAAATCACTGATCTGGACAACCAAACAGTGGAAAACTACATCTCCTTGCTCGAACAAACTTTTATCATTTTTCGGCTCCCTCCGCTCAGCCGGAACCTGCGCAAGGAATTGAAGACCAAACGCAAGATCTATTTCTACGACAACGGTATCCGGAATGCGCTCATCGCCCAGTATCAACCGCTGGAGATCCGCCAGGACACTGGCGCGCTTTGGGAAAACTGGCTCATCAGCGAACGAAAAAAATGGCTCCACTACCGGAATGTATACGCCAATACCTTCTTCTGGCGTACACAAGACCAGCAGGAGATCGACTATGTCGAAGAACGGGAAGGCCACTTCTGGGCCTATGAAATGAAATGGAACCCTAAAGCCAAAGCCTCCTTCTCCAAGACCTTTACCAGAGCTTACCCCCAGCACCATACCCAGGTGATCCACAGGGATAATTTCTTTGAATTTCTCGCGCCCTGAGTACATTCAGAATTGCTCCGGAGGAATTCTGAATGCATGCGTATTTCCAATAGGCGTTATTGTTTGACGATCCGTTTTGTGATCGAGCACCGTCCATCGTTTAGTTCCATGAGGTACAACCCGATGGGCACGTTCGCGAGTTATACAGCCAATGGTGGTCAAACCTCCCAGTACACATAAACTCTTCAAGACCTTATTCCCTTTCCCGTCCGCCAGAAAAATGGACCACAGCAATACCCCTATTTCCAAGTTTCCTTCAATAACAGCCAAACTATCTAGCCCGGCTAGGCTCACAAGGTTATTATTCGCAGCAATAGAAAAGTGCCTGGCCCTATTTTACTTATCTTCTAAATAATGTAAATTTGGTTAAGCTGGAGAAGGCCTTCCACCGAATGAACCCACCGACTTTAGAGTCTTTCAGATTTAAGAAATAAACCCAAATTGCGTTTTTACAAAGGTTGACAACAATGTCAAGCAACCTATAATTGTTCAGCAAAACAGACAATTCCTCAAAATGCTAAATACTAATGAAATGGAAAAAATCGTAAATCCAGTAATCGGAGAAGAAGTTATCTTTCATACAACTTCACGGCAAAGCAATGGTGAAAAAACCCTCATGGAAATTACCCTCTCTCCTAAGGGAGGAAATCCATTACATTACCACAAACGCTTTGCAGAAAAATTTACGGTAATCGATGGAGAATTAAATGTTCAAATTGGAAAGTCGATTCACAAATTAAAAAAAGGAGATACTGCCACAGCAAACATCAAAGACAGACATCGTTTCTTCAACACATCAGGTAAAACAACTAAATTCTATTGTGAACTGACCCCGGCGAGCGAAGGGTTTGAAAATGTTCTACGAATTGGTTTTGGTTTATCTCGTGACGGATACGCTGCAAAAAATGGTCTGCCAAAAAGCATAAGACACATGTCGATTATTATGAACATGGGTGAGGGATATTTTGTAGGCATATTTTCAATATTTGAAAAGATATTCAGACTGGTTGCGAAATCGGGTAAATCAAAAAAAATAGAAAAAGAATTACTTGAAAAATATTGCAGTCAAACATTTTAAAGCGGCTTAAGTTCTCTGGCAGAATTAATTTATAAACACTGCGGCCGGCGGCCGCAGTGTTTATAAATTAATTCTGCCACACTACTTAACCTCCTGAAAATCTAAAATCCATACTTTGAAAGTATGGCATCCATAATTAATTTTCAGCAAGGTACTGATGCACGAACTTGATAGCCATAGCTCCTTCGCCGACAGCGGAAGCGACCCTGTTTATCGCCCCTGAGCGGACATCGCCCGCCGCAAAGATCCCGGGAATGTTCGTCTCCAGCAAAAAAGGCTCTCTGGAAAGCTTCCAGCTTTTCGCCATCTCACTTTGACGAACCAGGTCTCTTCCTGTCAGCAGGTACCCCTGGGGGTCGCGAAGTAAGAACTTTTCAAGCCAATCTGTTGCCGGCTTGGCACCGATGAAAACAAATACGGCATCAGCAGGGAATTCCTCCACCTGGCCGTCTTCCAGGTTCTCGATCTTCAGGGTACGGAGGTTTTCCTCTCCGATAACCTGGCAGATCTGCCGGCGGCCATGGACCTGAATATTGGGAATCTGACCGATCTGGTCAATGAGGTAGGACGACATGCCCGAACTCAGGTCAGGTTTGCGGATCAGGATATGCACCTCGCTGGCAAATTGAGAAAGATATACAGCCCCTTGCCCCGCAGAATTCCCACCGCCCACGATATAGACGATCTTATCGCGGCATACCTGGGCCTCGGTCATGGCTGCTCCGTAGTAGACGCCTGCACCGCCAAGCTGTTCCGACCCTTCTGCCTGTAGCTTTCGATATTCTACTCCGGAGGCGATCACAACGGCCCGGCTCAATATCAGGCTTCCGTCGTCGAGGTGGATCTTTTTGTAAGGACCCTCTATTTCTATTCGCGAAACCTCCTTAGGAGAGAGGAACTCGACCCCGAAACGGGTGGCCTGGGCCAGCGCTCTCCGGGAAAGTTCCGCACCGCTTAACCCTTTAGGGAACCCCAAATAATTTTCAATCCTCGAACTGGTCCCAGCCTGCCCTCCGGGGGCATGCTTTTCGACAAGGAGGGTTTTAAGCCCTTCGGATCCGCCATAGACTGCCGCAGCCAACCCGGCGGGGCCTGCGCCTATGATGACTACATCGTACATATCGGAAAGGGCTTTGGGTTGCATTCCGATTCTTTCCGCAACCTCCGGAATGGAAGGACTAACCAGGAAGTTGCCATCTTCAAACACAACCAAGGGCAGATCTTTGGGGCTTTTTTGCAGAAGCGCCAACCATTCAACTCCTTTCTCGTCTTCTTTAGCATCTAACCATTGGTAGGGAATCAGATTGCAGGCCAGAAAGTCCTTTATTTGATGCGACTTGGGAGAATAGGGATATCCAATCACCTTGATTCCCTGAAATTCCGGCAGGTAATTGGCCTGCCAGTCGTCCAGCAGTTCATTCAGCACCGGGAACATTTTTTCCTGCGGGGGATCCCAGGGTTTCATCAGGTAATAATCCAGTTGCACTTCATTGATGGCTGCAATGGCTGCGTCCTTGTCCGAATAGGCAGTTAGCAAAACCCGTTTGGCATCTGGGTAAAAAAACTTGGCTTTGTTCAGGAATTCCACTCCACTCATGTTGGGCATTCGTTGGTCGGACAAAAACAGGGCGACCGTTTCACCCTGTCTCTTCATTTCCTCCAGTATTTCCAGGGCTTTTTCCGGTGAATCCTCATTGATAATGCGGTATTCATTTTTATACTCCGACCGAAGGTCTCTCCGAATGGAGCGGAGAACCTGAGGATCATCATCAATGGAAAAAAGGATCGGCTTTTTCATCTTCTTTGGCGGAAGGGTTGGTTTTGGTTTATTGATCAGCAGGGAAGATAATTTTAAAAGTTGTATTCCCGGGTACGGATTCAAGGAAAATGGAACCTCTGTGGCGCTCTATAATGCGTTTGGCGATGTCGAGCCCGAGCCCTGTCCCTTGCCCAATCCCTTTGGTCGTAAAGAAAGGGTCGAAGATCTGATTCTTGATCTCGGGAGGGACGCCCGGGCCATTATCCTGGATTTCTACGCAAAGGCGCTGAAGCTCTTTGTATGTACGTATGGTCAAAGTGCCTTTTGTTTCCATTGCATCAATGGCATTGTCGATGAGGTTGGTCCACACCTGGTTGAGCTCGCCGACATAAGCCTTGATTTTTGGAAGGGGCTGAAAATCTTTCACCACCTGGAGCTGTTTGGCCTTGATTTTGTGTTTTAACATGGTCAGAGTGCTTTCGATCCCATCTTGCAGCACAACCGGCTCAGTCGAAAGGCTGCGGTCCATATTGGAATATCCTTTAACGGACTGCACCAATTCAGCAATGCGGTTGGAGGATTCGGCTATTTCCTCGACCAGAATTTCCATGCTTAACGTGCTTTCCATCCACGACAAGATCGAGTCGAGATATTTGCCCTCCATTA
Source organism: Lewinellaceae bacterium (assembly GCA_020636275.1). Taxonomy (GTDB): domain Bacteria; phylum Bacteroidota; class Bacteroidia; order Chitinophagales; family Saprospiraceae; genus JADJTT01. Next base: position 55,825 of record JACJYD010000008.1, read on the forward strand.
AGGCATAGATCTTTTCCAGCTCTTCAACACCTAGCCCAAAGTCCGTAAAAGTGGAGGCGATATCGTCCGCATTCTTCACATCATGGTCTTCCAGCCAATCGAGGACCTCGTCTTCAAAATTCTGCCGATCGAGCGCGTTTCGATAGGATGGTCTTGGGGAATTGATCTTTCCGAACAGCACTTCATTTACGGCATCGGTTTGTTCGTGCGAGATCCGCATAGTGAGGACCGCTTTAAAGCTTTCGGGCGTTTTGTGGATGATTTGCCTTAGATCGTGTGCACTTCGGACCATGGCCGAAGCTGGGTTGTTGAGCTCGTGCGCCAGTCCGGCAGAGAGCTTGCCAAGGGCCATCAATTTTTCCGTCTGAAAGCGCATCTGGGAAATAGCTCGAATGCGGGTCGACATGAGGGTTACCAGGTTTTGCGTCATTTCATAGCTGATGTTGACCATCTCGGTGAAACAAGATTTGGGGAGTTCCAGGGTGTAAACCGGTTCAAGGGGGTTTGCCACTCCGACGTGATGGGTCATTCTGGAAAATGGAAGAACGCCTGTAATATAGCCTGCCCCCCAGCGGCCTACCTCCACAAATTCACCTTTTTGTTCCAACTCCACAATGTATTCTCCCTCCATGATGATCTGCATGTGGTCCACGGGCTCTCCTTTGTCGAAAATGAGTTCGCCCATGGGGTAAAAGCGATATTCGGAATGGTCGATGAGCCATTGAAGGGCGGAATCTTCAATGTTTTGAAAGGGCTCGAAATACTTCAGTTTTTCGAGCAGGTTGCTGGGCTTGGATATTATTTCCATCATAAAGGTTGTGGCAGGGAGTAAACGCCTTATTTGTCCGAAAAGGAGCGGTAGCGACTTTATGGACAAGCTCTTAAAGCGCCCTCAACAACCCTACGATCTCCTCAAACGCCCCATCCTTGTCTTTGATCACATAGGAGACAGCGCCGCTGGCGATGGTCTGCAGGGCCACGCCGTAGCGTTCCTGGGAGGATAACATGATTACCTGGAGGTGGGGCATTGCCTTATGGATCAACTTCAGGATATCCAGGCCATTCATGGCGTCCGGCACATTGGAGTCGAGGTAGTAGTCCAAAATGACAGCATCCGGCCCCTGATCCAGGTGCTTCAGGCATTCTTCCCCGGTGCTGAAGGTACTGACGACAAATTCACCCTTGCCTCCCAGGTAGTCAGACAGCAGGGAACTGAACATTTGGTCGTCATCTACGACGAATATTTTCTTTTTTTGATCAGTCATCATGTTATCCATTATTAGTTATAAAGGTATAAAATAGTGCCGAGCCAAGAGGGGCGCCCCTCACTTACTCATTTTATTTACCGATTCTCTTAATCCTTCCAGCAAGACCTCGACCAATAGAGGAACACCCTCCTCATCTTGTCTATCCAAAATGGCCTTTTCTATGGTTTCAGCCTGTTGGGCGAGGTCTTCCAACCCGAACATACGGAAGTTCGGTTTGAGGGTGTGCACCACTTTTCGGATTTCTTCCCTGTCATTTCCGGGCAGTGCTTTTTGGAGGCGGGTGATCCCCATCTGGGCGGAATCGATGTATAGGTTCAGGTATCTTTGTATGCGTTCCGGGTTTCCCCCCGCCAGCTCTTCAATGAAAGGACTGGGGGCAACCGGCTGCGATGGTTCCGGATACAATGCTGCATACAGGGCATTGATCATTTCTTCTTCTTTAAAGGGCTTGGGTATACAACCGTTCATGCCATGCTGGAGACATCGTTGTACTTCCTTGGTGGTCACAGAGGCGGTAAAGGCAATTACAGGCGTTTGACATTTAGGTTGGGGCAATTGCCGGATCAAGGTGGTAGCTTCCAGCCCGTCCATTTCCGGCATGGTTACGTCCATCAGAATGACGTCAAAAGTTTGATCGCGGGCCAGGTCGACAGCTTCTTTCCCATTGAGTGCGGTGACGATGGTCACTTCGGGCAGGAGCAATTGGAGCATCTCTTCGGCGACCATTTGGTTGAGTAGGTTGTCCTCAGCCAACAGAATGCGCAACCCGCGGAGGGATTGGTGGGGGTCTATCGCGTTTTGGGGAGCTTCAACAGATCCTGTAGCTCCAGGTTCGAAGGCGATGTCGAACCAAAATCTGGAGCCTTCGCCTGGTTTGCTGGCCACCTTCAGTGTGCCGCCGAAAAGGCGAACCAGTTCATTGGAGATGGAAAGTCCAAGCCCGGTACCTCCATATTTCCGGGTGGTTGAGCTGGTCGCTTGCCGGAAATTTTCAAACACGAATTGGAGTTGCTCTTCCGACATGCCAATCCCGGAGTCTTCCACTTCGAAATGGATCCGGCAGGATTGGCCGTGCATTTCGAGAAGTTCTGCTTTCATACCGACGTGCCCTTTTTCGGTAAACCGGACAGCATTGGAAGTCAGGTTGAGCACTATCTGTTTGAGGCGGACCGGATCGCCGTTCAGTGTCTCCGGAATTCGGGGATCGCAATGAATGTTTAGGACCAGGCCTTTCTCTTCGGTTTGAAACGAGAGCAGGGAGCGAACCTGCTCGAAGATGTGGGCAACATGAAGGTCGGTACGTTCCAGTTCCAGTTTGCCCGCCTGGATCTTGGAGATGTCGAGAATGTCGTTGAGGATGATCAGCAGGGAATCCGCGGCTTCCCGGATATGGTGGAGGTATTTGAGTTGATCCTCACGGGGGTTTTTATGCAGCAGGATGTTCGTCAGTCCTGTCACCGCATTCATGGGGGTCCGGATCTCGTGGCTCATATTGGCCAGGAATTGCTGTTCGGCACGCTCGCTTTGTTCGGCGCGCAAACGTTGGCGATCGGCTTCTTCTTTTTGGCGTTGGAGTTCCGCTGTGCGTTGTTCGACCAGAATGGTCAATTCTTCTTCTCTTTGCCGCAAATGCTTCAGGGTCTGTTCGGTTTGCCGCCGGAGGGAGGAGGCGAGTTGGATCACAATCCGCTGCATGACGTTGGGATGCTCACCCAATACGCCGAAGAAGACATCCCTGTCGATGCGGGCGACCAACAGCGGTTCGTTAGCGCTGATGGACATGGAGCGTGGGCTGTCGTCGAGCAAGGCGACTTCGCCAAAACACTGACCTGTACTCAATTTGGCAACCGTATAATCCTCGTCGTGTACTCTGGCGGTCCCTTTCAAGATGAGGTAGAGCGAAGCGCCCGGGTCGTTCTTGAGAAAAACGGCTTCATCCGGATAGAATTTTTCGATACGGCTTTGGCTAGCCAGATTCAGCAGCATCTCCTCCGGCACGGATTGAAACAGGTCCATCTGGCTTAATTTTTCCGCGAGGGTTTCGGGAGATATCTGCTGCATATTGGGGTTTTAACAAATTTAAGAAAAATCTGGATGGGTTGTCTTTTGAAAATCGCGGCTTAGGTTGACAACTTTTGGATAGTCTGTCCATTAGCATCGTTGATACTGCCCCTAAACCCAAACCTTGGAATACTACCTGTCAAACGTAGCGACCGTCGCGTCGTTGCGGTAAAAAAAATATCGCCCATGACGAGAATTTCACCCCTCGCGCCTTCCCTTCAAACCCACCCCTCAACCCCCTCATAGTCAACCAAAAAGAAAAAAGTCGGACGGCCACGCCTGAAAAAGTCGAACCCATTGGATTCTCCAAATGCGTTCGACTTTTTTTATTCGGTCGATTTCAACCCCCGGATGAAGCCATCTTGCGGTATCAATCGGAATCAACCAATTATTAAACGAAAATTCCTCATCATGAAAAAAGAAGGCTTAATCATCACAGCACTTTTATTCTCCATAATAAGCTTGCTACCGGCCCAGGAAGCGCTCCACAGATCCCTCAGCCTGAGCTGGGGAACGGGCAACCTGAAAAGACAGGACCTCACGTTCTCTCCCATGATCCATCAAAAATGGTCGCCGGTGAATTTCATTTTCGAATACACCCGGGCAAAAAAGCTGGAACAGAACGTTTCTGTCCAGTTTGGGCAATACCGCCCCATCATTGGGGAACAGTATGACTTTTTCTCTTTTTACAACGGGGAAAGCAGTACCTATCCCCATGTTTTATCCATGATAGACATCAATTACTCCCTGGGCAAAAAAGTAGCTGAAAATAAAAGCTGGGACCTCACAGTCGGTGGACGCTCCAGGAACCGGTTGCTGGGTACAGACTACAACTTTGGTGAATTTAACTCATTTGGCTACTACTTCTCATTCGGCCTTGACCTTTGGTTGCAAGTTCAGATGGAGGCCGGTGAAAAACATCATATTAAAGCCCATATGGCCCTCCCGGTCTTCTCTTACAATTGCCGCTCCTACTACCTCTGGCATACGGATGAACATCTCTGGGAAAATTATTCCCACAATGGTTTAAAGGCTTTCGCTAATTACCTTTCAGGCGGAGAAATTCAGTCCTGGGGTCAGTCCCAGGGGGCAGACCTCGATGTACAGTACTTCTACGAGCTTTCTGAAAAATGGCAGATCGGCGGGAGGTACCTCTTTTCCATGAGTTTCAACCAGGATCCCACCCGCTTTGCCCAGGTAGAAAATGTCCTGTACCTCACCGCAAAAATGAACCTCAACTAACCAAATCCACATCCTTTCTCATTTCAAAACAAAAAAAATCAATAGCAATGAACAGCGCAAAATATATGATCGTCCTGCTCAGCTTCCTTTCTCTTATGAGTTGTGAAAAAACCTTCTTCCGACCCGAACCGGAAAACAACCCCGAAGGGATATTTGAAGAGCTCTGGAATACCTTCGATAGGGATTATGCCGTATTCGATGAACGGGGAATAAACTGGCAGGAACAATATGACCTGTATCGCCCCCGTGTAGATGCAAACACGACCGATGAAGAACTGGCTGAGGTTTTCAAACAGATGCTGCGCTCCCTGAATGACGGGCACGTCTCTCTCACGATACCCAATGAACGGGTGTACTATTCCAACATCATCATTGACCAGGAGATCGATATCGACCTGTTCGACCTCGATCTGGTAAAAAGCAAATACATGCAAAATGCATCCCTGGAGAAAGGGAACGGTGGCATTACGTATGGCTGGATCGGCTCTGTCGGTTACCTGCACCTCCCCTATATCGGCGCCAATATGTTCGACATTGGCGAAGTCCTGGATTATTTCAGGGATGGCAATGGACTGATCGTCGACCTGAGGCACAACGGAGGTGGTGATTTCACCTATGCACTATCGGAGTTCGGAAGGTTTACCGACGAAAAACGGCTCGCATTCCGCTCAAAAACAAAAAACGGACCCGGGAAAAATGATTTCCCTGAATGGTTCGATTGGTATGTCAATCCTGCCGGCGCCTATTTTGATAAGCCCATCGTGGTTCTGACCGACCGGTACACCATCAGCGCAGGAGAACGGATATTGTTGGCATTCAAAACCCTTCCCAATATCATCCAGATGGGCGATACTTCCAGTGGCGCTCTTTCCACCAAGGTTGCCAAAGAATTGCCCAACGGCTGGTATTATACGGTCGTTACCCAGAAGATCGCATCCAGCGACGGCCAATACTTCGAAGGCCTCGGAATCCCACCTGATATTTTCGTTTATAACACCGCTGAAGAAATGGCTGCCGGTGTGGACCATCAATTGGAAACAGCGCTGGGGCAGTTTTAATTCGCTCTTAGGGAAAATTGTTGATCGGGAAGTTATGGGCGCCGGCCCCAAAAATCCCAGGTGATTTGACGGTATAGGGCCGTCAAATCACTTTTTCCAAAGTATAACGCAGTACGAAGGAGGG
>JACJYD010000009.1 GCA_020636275.1 Lewinellaceae bacterium
TCGCCGCTGGAGTAATATTGTCACATTACTTACGCGCTCAGGAAACCACATCTTCCGGGGGTTTCCCGTGTTTCTTATCCATCGTTACATTTTTGAGGTCCCAGGGAACCGCCTCTTCGAAGGGATGCTGGCGAACTGCGCAGTCCGATTTCTCACAGATCTTGCAGGAAAAATCCAGGCAGCCATCGGTATGGATAAACAGCTCGATCGATTCGCCGAATTTGTGGACGATGATACTTTCCATTTCCGAGATCTCCTGGTGCGCTTCGTAAACATTGAGGTACCACGGAACGGTGAGGTGAGCGTCGAGATGGAGCACATGGCCGTATTTGATGATCCGGAGGTTGTGGAGGTCGACCCAGTTCTCTCTTTTTTGGGTATACAACACGACGATTACCTTTTTCAGGAGGCTGATATCGGCTTCGTCCATGATCCCGGCCACGGAACTGCGCAAGATCCGGATCCCGGTAATAATGATGAGCAAGCCGAAGCTGATGGCCACCGCGCTGTCGATCCACGCCAATTTGGTGAGGAGGAGCAGCCCCAGCCCGATGATAATGCCAATCGTGGAATAAGCGTCGGATTGGAGGTGGCGCCCACTGGCGACCAGCGCCAGGGAGTTGTTGCGACGGCCGGTACGGACACACAGCAGCCCGAGGAGATAATTGACCAGGCCTGCTCCGGCGACCAGCAGGATACCGTAATCGAGGGCTCTCAGCTCCTGGGGGTGAACGAGCCGGTCGATCGACTCATAAATGATGAGCAGTCCGGCTACGGAGATCAATATCCCTTCAATGCTGGCCGAGATCAATTCGACCTTGCCGTGGCCGTAGGGGTGGTTATGGTCGCGCGGACGGGCCGAGATCGTGAGGCTGTATAAGCTGATCACACTGGCTACTACATTGACGATGCTCTCCAGGGCATCGGTCAGGATCGCCACGGAGGCCGTCATGAAATAAGCCAGGAGTTTTATCCCCAGCAGTAAAAAGGAAACAATGGCGACCCAGCGCTGAATGCGGATATTGATATTGGGAAGGGTGTTCATAGCGGAAATCTTTGACTAAATTTGCCGAACTTTTTTTAAAAAAATTGGGGATTATGTATTATCGATTGCTGGTCTTCCTGTTGTTGACGGGTCTTTTTTCCTGCTCCGGAGAGAAAAAGACGGCAGATACGGTATTTGTCCATGCGAATATAGCAACACTGGACGAAGATCAGTCCCATGCTTCTGCATTAGCGATACGCGATGACCGGATTATTTGGGTTGGAACGGATGCCGGCGCTGAAAAGTGGATCGGACCGGATACAGAAATTTTCGACCTGGAGGGGCGGTTTGTGATGCCGGGGTTCATAGAGGGGCACGGACACTTTTCGGGAATGGGGCAATTGCTGGCAAATATCAACCTGTTGCAGGTGAAAAATTGGGATGAGGTTGTCGAAAAGGTGGCAGCGGCCGCTCAAAAGGCACGGCCGGGTGAATGGATATACGGGAGGGGATGGCACCAGGAAAAGTGGGATACCCGCCCTGAGCCCAATGTGCTCGGCTATCCGTTCCACCGGCAACTCTCCGAGGTTTCCCCCGATAATCCCGTCCTGCTGATCCACGCCAGCGGGCATGCGCTGTTTGCTAATGAAGCCGCGATGAAGGCGGCCGGCATTTCGGTGGAAACAGCCAATCCAACGGGAGGGGCGATCGTTCGGGATGACGCCGGAAATCCCATCGGGGTTTTTGAAGAGACGGCCATGGCGCCGATCAAGGAGGCTTATAATGATTACCTTTCTTCATTATCGACCGAGCAACAGGTGCAGCGTTGGTATGATTGGGTAGAAGCGGCGCAAGCCGAATGCCTGGGGAAAGGCGTGACCACCTTTCAGGATGCCGGCGTTGGGCATTCGAGCTTTGAGGAATATGGCTCCCTGGCTGAAATGGACCGGTACCAGAAAATGGCGGAGGAGGGGAAACTCGATATCCGGATCTGGGCCATGGTACGGGATTCCTACGACCAGTTAAAGGATCACCTCGACCGGTTTCCTGTCATTGGAGCCGGTAATCACCACTTCACCTGCCGGGCGATCAAATCGGAGGTGGACGGCGCCTTGGGCGCATTCGGAGCCTGGTTGCTGAAGCCCTACAACGACAAACCCGGGTTTGAAGGACAGAATACCACTTCCATCAGCGAGGTGAAAAACATCGCATCCCTGGCTGCACAAAAAAACATGCAATTCTGCGTGCACGCCATCGGCGACCGGGCCAACCGGGTCGTGCTGGATATTTACGAAGAACAGTTCAAGCTGCACCCGGAACGAACGGACTGGCGTTGGCGGGTGGAACACGCCCAGCATTTGGACACCGCCGATATTCCCCGTTTTGCCAGGTTAAAGATCATCGCTTCCATGCAAGGCATTCATTGTACCTCGGATGCGCCCTTTGTGGTCAGCCGCCTGGGCGAAGATCGGGCCCGTCTCGGCGCTTATGCCTGGCGCTCGCTGCTCGACCAGGGCGTTATCATTGCCAACGGAACGGATGCGCCGGTGGAGGACGTCGATCCCATCAAGAATTTCTATGCATCAGTGACCCGCAAACGGGAAAATGGGGGCCCCGCGTTCTTTCCGGAGCAACGCATGACCCGCCAGGAAGCGCTGTATTCCTACACCCTCGGTAATGCATACGCCGGTTTCGAAGAAGACCTGAAAGGCACGCTGGAATACGGCAAACTGGCCGATCTGGTGGTGCTCTCCAAAGACCTGCTCACCTGTACGGACGAGGAAATTCTGCAAACGAAGGTGTTGGTGACCATGGTAGGAGGGAAGGTGAAATATCAGCAGGAGGGACTGGCTTTGAAAAAGGTCGTTCATCAATGACCGTTGGAAACGCGTACCGGGTGTTTTCTCACCAACCGGCCGATTCCCTGCGCATAGCCCCCCGAAGGAGGTCGTGGTAAATAAAATCGAGGGTGTTCGGGGTTTTCACAATATGCGAGATGCTGACGGTTTGGACGATACCGTTTCGGTTCATGACGTAGTCGTTCCAGCTGTCGCCTTCGCCGCCGTGCAGGTGGAGGTCGTGGATGGCATCGAGGCTGAAGTCGGACCGGTTTTGGAGCCAATCCTCAAACCATTGTACCCGTTTTTCCCGGATGGGCCCAGGGTAAAGCGTCGCAGAAGACCAAATATGGAAGTCCCGGGCATCGAGTTCCCTGAGGTGTACCAGTTTTTCGTCCCAACGCAATTCAAATAAGCGGCCTTTTTCCGGCAATACGAGCGTAAAGGGTTCCATGCCGTCGAAGTCGTAATTTTTCGCAAAATCGGAGACGGAGGGGTAGTTGAAAAAGTCGAGCACCATAATGCCCCGGCTTCGTTTGTAAGGAGGCCGGTGGTGGTGTTTCTCGAAAGCGCCGTTGAGCAGGCAAACGACCCGGTCGTCGGTTTCGGCCGCGATCCAGGTCCCTCCGGCGGAGGTGTCGCGGGGAAAAATGAGCAAGTGGTCCCCCTCTTCCTGCCGGGTGAGCCGTTCAGGGGACCGGGCCGGGGTTTCATCCCGGTTGGAACTGAGGATAAAGGATTCCGGGCCCTGGGGGATGTAGGTTACGGTACACATGGAACTTATTTCTTTTCCCCTCTGTAATAAACCACAAAGCGCTCCAGCACTTTTCGTTCGATATTGGGCACTTCGGCCTCATCGGCCGGGTAGCCGACCGGGATGAGGAGAAAGGGGCGTTCATTCTCGGGGCGTTTCAAAATTTCCTGCAAAAAGTTCATGGGGCTGGGGGTATGGGTCAAGGCAATCAGTCCGGCGTAATGAATGGCCGTGAGGAGGAAACCCGCTGCCAATCCAACGGATTCCGAGACATAATAATTCTTCCTTTTTTCGCCATTGACGAGATCATACGCTTTTTTAAAGATGACGATCAGGTAGGGGGCCGTTTCGAGAAAGGGCTTTTTCCAATCGGTGCCGAACGGTTTGAGGTCTTCTATCCACTCTTCCGACATGCGGCCGTGGTAATTTTCGTATTCTTCTTTTTCTGCGGCTTCCCGTATCGCTTTTTTCAGAGCCGGGTCGGTGACGACGCAAAAGGTCCAGGGTTGTTTATGCGCTCCGGAGGGCGCCGTCGAAGCGGTGAGCAGGATATTTTCTATGATCTCCTCCGGAATGGGTTTATCTGAAAACTCCCGGACCGTACGCCGCTTATTCATAAACTGATAAAACTCGCGGCTGCGCTGGAGCATTTCCGCTTTTGGATAGTGGATGCCCCGGTAGGGGATGAAGGAGAATTGATCGTCTTTTTCCATGCACAATTGTTTATATACTTATGAAAAAGTGAATTGACGGCCGGCGACCGTCAATTCACGATCCATTTTGTAAAATGAGGATGCAAATTAACGATAAGTTGTAAAAAGGCAGGAGAAGGCGCGGACCGCGTTTTTTTTCAAACCAAAAATTTTTCGACTTTTGTCTCTTTGAAAATGCTCAAACCCAGGTCCAATGAAAGGAAAAACAGTTTGCATTACCGGTCCGAACAGCGGCATCGGTTTTTACACGGCTCAGGAACTGGCCAGGCAAGGCGCCCGGCTGATCCTGGGGGTTCGGAACCGGGAGACAGGGGATGCTACGGTGGCCCGGATCCGGACTGCAGTGCCGGAAGCGGAAGCGGAGGTGGCAACGCTGGATCTTTCGTCGCGCCGGTCGATCGAAGATTTTGCGGAACAAGTTCGTAGGATGGCCCCAAGGCTGGATATCCTGATCAATAACGCGGGCGTGATGGGGTCCGTCTATACGACAACGGAAGATGGGTTTGAGCAGCAGATCGGCATCAATTTCATGGGCCCCTACCTGCTCACCCGGCTTTTGCTGGATAATTTGAAAGCGGCGCCGGAACCCCGGGTGGTCCATGTCTCTTCAGCGGCCCATTACGGCGGGAAGATCGATTTTGAACGATTCCGGAGCGACAAGGGGCGATACAAGGGCATGCCCGCGTATGCCCAATCGAAATTAGCGGTCACCCTTTTTGCCTCCGAACTGGCGCGAAGGTATCCGGATATCCGGAGTTACAGCCTGCACCCCGGGGTGGTGGCGACCCGGATCGTTCGTTCGGAACGGAACGGCTGGCTTTTTGCCCTGGGTTGGACCTTGATGCGACCCTTTGTTCTTTCTCCGGCACGGGGCGCCAAAACTTCGATCTATCTGGCCACCGTCGCTCCGCCTCCGGAGCCGAACGGGCAGTATTTCGATGAGCACCAACACCCGATGAAGCCCTCCCGCCTCGCCCAGGATGAAGAACTGGCCCGCGTGCTTTGGGAGCGATCCGAGCAATTTTGGAAGGAAGCCGGCGCCATATTCTAAAACCATTTTCCATGATCGATAAAATAAAGGCCTTAGAAGCCCTTTCCACACAATTGGAACCCACTCCGGATAAGCGAGCCGAGTGGAATAAGAAGGTCCAGGAGTACGCCGACCGCTTTATTGATGGCTTACCGGATGCCAAGGGATTTGTGAAACCGGATCAGCTGAACGACTGGCCAACGGACTACCCGATCGGGGAAGATCCCCGGGAACTGGATGAATTGCTCGCCGTTCTGGAGCGGGAGGTCGACCATTGGGGCGTTAATCCGGCATCGGGGGCGCATATTGCCTATATTCCGGGTGGGGGGGTGTTCCCTACTGCGCTGGGCGATTATCTGGCGGCGGTGACCAACCGGTATTCCGGGCTCCTGTTCGCCAATCCGGGGGCGGTGCAGTTGGAAAACCAGCTCATTCGCTGGATGTGCAAAATGGTGGGGTACCCGGACGGAGCGCTTGGCAATCTGGCCTCCGGAGGCTCGATCGCCAACCTGATCGCGATCACCACCGCCCGTGATCACATGGGCATCAAATCCCGGGTGGTGGAGTCGGCGGTGATCTATCTGACCGAGCAGGTACATCATTGCGTGCACAAAGCGGTGCGCATCGCCGGGCTCGGGGAGTCGATCATTCGCTACGTGCCGATGGATCGGCGGTTTCGGATGGATGTCGCTGCGTTGCGCAGGCAGGTGGAAGCCGACAAGGCCGCCGGCTTGAAACCGTTTCTGGTGGTGGCTTCCGCCGGCACGACCGATACCGGCGCTATGGATCCGCTCGATGCCGTAGCCGATGTAGCGGCGGAGCACAATTTGTGGTTTCACGTTGACGCGGCTTACGGAGGTTTTTTTATTCTGCTCGACGACCTTCAGCCTCTTTTTGCCGGGATCGAGCGTTCGGACAGCGTCGCGATCGATCCGCATAAAGGCCTGTTCCTTTCGTATGGGTTGGGCGCCGTGTTGATCAAGAATGTGCGCGCTCAATACGAAGCACATTACTACCGGGCCAACTACATGCAGGATGCCCAGGCTTTGGAGGATGAGCCCAGCCCTGCCGACCTTTCGCCGGAGTTGACCAAGCATTTCCGGGGCCTTCGCATGTGGATGGCCTTGCACCTGTTCGGGTTGGCGCCCTTCCGGGCCTGCCTGGACGAAAAACGCTGGCTGACCCGCTATTTCTACGAGGAGATCCAAAAGCTGGGATTCGAGGTGGGGCCCTATCCCGACCTGTCGGTGATGATCTATCGCTATATACCCAGGGAGGGTGATCCCAATGAGTTCAACCGGCAGTTAATGGAAAAGCTACACCGCGACGGACGCATTTTCGTTTCCTCCACCACGATCGACGGAGTATTCTGGATCCGGCTGGCCGTCTTGTCTTTCCGCACTCACCTCTTTCACATCGAGCGTTTGTTGACAATGATCAGGGAACAGATTTGAGCGAAGATCAGATCCATTTCTTCTTTCGGAAGAAATAGAGCGATGCCAGGAAGATCGCGATCATAATTCCCCAGAGGTAGAAGTAGCCGTATTTTATATTGTACTCCGGGATGTTCTTAAAGTTCATGCCATAGATGCCGGCCAGGAAAGATAAGGGGATGAAGATGGTGGAAATGATGGTCAGCACCTTCATGATAATATTCATCCGGTAGCTGATCTCGGATAAATACAGGTCGTACAGGCCATTGAGGAGGTCGCGATAGGTGTCGATCGTATCCATGACCTGCACGGTATGGTCGTACAGGTCGCGCAGGAAGACCAGGGTGTCTTCTTTTACCATTGAGTGGTCCAGACGACTGAAGCGGCTAACGGCTTCCCGGAGTGGCACGACCGCCTTGCGGAGGGTAAGCAACTTTCGTTTCAGCTGGTGTATCCGGTTTTTGGTAGTATTGTCCGGATCGGAGAGGATGATGCTTTCCAGATCGTCGATCTCTTCCTCCACCTGATCCAGGACGGGGTAATACTGGTCGACCACCGAGTCCAGCAAGGCGTAGGCGAGGTAGTCGGGTGTACGGCGCCGGATCCTGGCCTGGGGCGCAAGCAGGCGAGTGCGCACGGAGGCAAAATTGTCGTCTTCTTTTTCCTGGAAGGAGAGCAAAAAGTCTTTGCCGAAAAAAATGGCGATCTGCTCCACGTCCAGATCTTCCTTGGGGTCTTTGAGCTCGAGGGCCTGGGCGGTGATGAATATCCCGTTATCGTATTCATCGATCTTCGGCCGCTGCTGGGTGTTGAGGATGTCCTCCAGGGCCAGGGGGTGGATGTCGTACTGATCGCCGAACTGACGGATGAGGTCGATATTGTGCAGACCTCTGATGTCGTACCAAATGGAATAGGAACCTTCTTTCAGAGGCACCAGTTTATCTTTCGCCTCGAATTCGAGCACATCATTCTCATTGAACTGGAGGAGGATGACGTTGGGTTCGGAGACGTGTTTTTTGCCCGTAAATACCAGCGAACCCGGGGCAAGGCCGGTTTTTTTCCGTTCGTGTTTTGGCATAAGCTGAGTGATTAATACAGAATTTCATCCAAAAGGGTCTGGTCGTCGTTCAGGGAGCGGAACAGCCGTTTTCGGAACTGTTGTTTGCTGTTGAACAGGCTTTCCGCCATTTTATCGATCGCTACCATGGAAAGGACGGTTTGGATATAGGCATCGATGAGGTCGTCGAGGCCCAGGCCCAGTTTGTTGAAATCGCGTCTTTCCATGATGATAAGCCGTTTGGTGTCGGAATCCCAGGTGTTTTCACCCAGCTTTATGGAGAGGTTGGTGCCGAGGATATCCCAGGAGGGAACGCCGGGTTCCAGTTGATCGACGAGGGGACGGCTGGCCCGGCGGGCGTAGATGCAGAGGGGACGGATGCCGGTAGGGGTGGAGCTGACCATCATCCGCAGGTCGGCCACGAAAGTATTGCCCTTGTCGTTGGGCATGGTGCCGATATGGTAGAGCTTGCCCCGGCTCCCGGTCGAACTCCAATGGTAGTTGCCGATGAGGCTCTGCACGATGAATTGCTCATAGTCGAAGGTTTGGGCCATAAATGCTTCGAGTTCCCCTTCATTGACGATGGTGAACACGCCCTGTCCGGCATTGCTGTACGGAATTTTGATCACGGCCTGTCCGCCCAGTTTTTTTACCCATAGGGGGATCTCCTCTTTGCTGACATCCCAAATGGTTTCCGGTGTAATGATCTCCAGTCCGGAGGCCTCGATCTCGGCGTTGAAAAAATCGTAGGCTTTTGCGGCGATCATCTTGTTCCGTCCGCCGGCCAGGCAAGTGATGACGGGGTTGATGATCAGGGTTTTGGTGAAGATCGGCAACCGGTCCCAAGGGCGTTGGGTCAGGTACCGGAAAGCGGCACGGATAGGTTGCCAAATGCCCTTTTCGTCGCGAATCTCCAGGATGCCGTCCTGGAAACGCACATTTGGATCGGGGTTATTTGCGTAGAAGGGGGCCAGGTAAACGGGCTCGTCGAAGAGGTCGGCCATCGCATGGGCATAGCCGGAAGCTTCCATATGGTTTTTGTCGTAGATCACGGCCAGGTGGCCGGGGATCATCCGCTTTTTTTTGGAAAGGAGAAAAGGCTTGACCGTTCGTTCCATGAGCAAGCGGTAGCCGCCCTGTTCCTGGGCTTCATCGGTGAGGGGCATCGATTTTTGACCGGAAGGGCAGGAGTTGTTTTCGATGACCACCATTTGCCGGTTGCCTTCTTCATTGGTCACATGCATCAGGTCGGCCCCCGACCACAAGTAGAATTTTGGCTTGTAGGAGAGGATCTCGTGCAGGGCTCCGGGTTTAACCTTCGGATGGAGATGGCAATACCGGTTGATGATCCGGTCTTCTTTCAAGTGCAGGAAAAAGTGGACGAGCGGATGGATCGTAGCGTTGAGGACCTTTGGGTACCAATGGTTCAGCGGATCAAAATGCCCCGGCGTGACGAGTATTGCAGCGGGATCATACATGGTGAAAGAGGTCTTTTTGGGAGTTGCAATTCGGATCTTTCAAAGGATTAAGGCGTTGGATCTTAGCGGACATCGATATTGATCCATTTCATGACCAGCACGGAAGGGATGCCGCCTTCAAAGCTGGTTTTTATTTCGCGGGTCAGGGCCTGGGTCAGGGTATCGAATTCGCCGAAGACCTGGGTGCTCATCGAGTTGGTGCGCACAACGAGGTCGGGATGGCTGCGCAGGCGTTCGATGAATTCCAGAATGGGTGTTTCATAGGCTTCCTGGAGGGGGTACATACTGATCTCGACTGAAATTTTCATAGCGGGGATGCAATTTTTATGCGATGTTACAAAAATTCAAACGGAAAGCAAGCGAATGGGTTTGTCTTTCCCGAATACGGCTTCAATTCCCTACCTTTGCAGGATAGGTCGAAGAGAGAAGGACCTCCGGTCGCTCTTTCATCCGCCCAAACGTACAAATAGCCAAAAAACCGTATAAACTGAATACCGCTACATGAGCGCGAAGAAGAAGCAGAAGAAGGGACAATTATCGCTTAAACTGGGAATAAACGACGAACGCGTACCCAAGTTATTCGGATTGATGTGCCTATTCCTGGCATTTTACCTGTTTGTCGCCTTCGTTTCCTATCTCTTCACCTGGCAAGCCGACCAGGACAAGGTGCTGCGCTTTGCCTGGTGGCAGTTGTTCCGGGCCGACCTTCGGATGGAAAACTGGCTGGGCCGGCTGGGCGCCATCATTTCCAATATGTTCTTCTATTGGGGCTTTGGCCTGCCTTCCTTTATCCTCGTATTCCTGCTTGGATTATTCGGCTGGAACAAGGTCAAGCGCGTTCCCTTTGCGAAAATGTGGCCGCTGATGCGCCAGCTGCTCATCCTGATGGTAGCCCTGTCTATCTTTTTTGAGTTTGTATTTTACTCTGCCTCCTTTCCCTGGGGAGGAGCCTTTGGAGAAAGCGCGAGCAAATGGCTGACGGGATTTGTCGGAAATATCGGCATGATCGCCCTCATCATTTTCATATTCGTCATCCTGATCGTTTGGTTTACCAATCCCAATTTTAACGAGCTGACTTTCCGGAAGGTAGTGGATGATGTCCGCTATTGGGGGGAGAACCTGCTCAACCGGAGAGGCGGTCGCCGGGTCGCTACTACCGATCTGATCACTGAAGCGGAGGAGGAAAGCGAGTGGGGAGAAGAAGACGCGGAGGAAGAGGAAAACAAACCCTTGCGTCCCTCCGGCGCCCACAAGGAAAGACGAGGTAGTGATGGTGAGCCCCTCCTGTTCGATCTCGATGAGGAAGAAGGAGCAACGGGGAATGGAAAGACCAAGACGCCGGATACGGAACTGGAGATCGAAACTCCGGTAACGACACCCGGCGCCAGCCAGGATCCGGTGGAAAAAAAGCTCGGTCCTCCGGCGATGTTGGACGATGTGATGGAAACGCCGTTCGATGCGGAGCCCTACGACCCGACCCTCGAATTGTCTTCTTATGAATTTCCAATCCTGTCGCTGCTCAACGATTACGCGGATCAAAAGATCGAGATCGACCGGGCGGAATTGGAGGCCAACAAAGATCAGATCATTGCGACCCTGCTCAATTACAAGATCGAGATCGTAAAGATCCGGGCTACGATCGGCCCGACCGTTACGCTCTACGAGATCGTGCCGGCGCCGGGTGTCCGCATTTCCCGGATCAAGAACCTGGAAGACGACATCGCGTTGAGCCTGTCGGCCCTGGGTATCCGGATCATCGCGCCCATACCGGGCCGTGGTACCATCGGTATCGAGGTGCCGAATAAAAAGAAACAGATCGTCTCCCTCAAGGAAGTCCTGATGTCCGACAAGTTCAAGCGGGCAAAGATGGATCTGCCGGTGGGGCTCGGAAAGACCATTTCCAACGAGGTGTTTGTCGGCGATCTGACGAAGATGCCGCACTTGCTGGTCGCCGGGGCCACGGGTCAAGGTAAGTCGGTGGGGATCAACGCGATCCTGATCTCCTTTTTGTACAAGATGCACCCGGCTACGGTGAAATTCGTACTCATCGATCCCAAGAAAGTAGAGCTTTTCCCGTATTCCCGCCTGGAAAATCATTTTCTGGCCTTTCTGCCGGGACAGGAGGAGCCCATCACTACGGAGACAACCAAGGTGATCAACGTGCTCAACTCGCTCTGCATCGAGATGGACAACCGCTACGATATGCTCAAGCGGGCACATGCACGCAATATCCGGGAGTACAACGACAAGTTCGTACAACGGCGCCTGAACCCGGAGAAAGGGCACAAGTTCCTTCCTTTTATTATCCTGGTCATCGACGAATTTGCCGATCTGATCATGACGGCGGGTAAAGAGATCGAATTGCCGATCGGACGCCTGGCCCAGCTGGCCCGTGCCGTCGGTATCCATCTCGTTATCGCCACCCAACGGCCTTCGGTGAATATTATTACCGGGGTGATCAAGGCCAATTTCCCGGCCCGGATCGCCTATAAAGTGACCTCAAAGGTAGACTCCCGAACCATCCTCGATGCCGGTGGCGCCGACCAGCTGATCGGCCGGGGAGATATGTTGTTGTCGGTAGGAGGGGATATGATCCGCCTGCAGAGCGCCTTCGTCGATACTCCCGAGGTGGAGAAGGTCATCGATTTTATCGCCAACCAGCGTGGATTTGGAGAACCCTATTACCTGCCGGAATATTATGGAGATGAAGAAACACACGGGACTGCCCCTGTGAAATATTCCGATCTGGATGAAATGTTCGAAGATGCAGCGCGGCTGATCGTCCAGAACCAACATGGGTCGACCTCTATGATCCAGCGGCGGCTGAAGCTGGGTTACAACCGGGCCGGCCGGATCATGGACCAATTGGAGGCCATGGGTATCGTCGGACCGAGCGAAGGAAGCAAGGCCCGGGAGGTCCTTTTTTACGACGAAGTAGAATTGGAACGATATTTGGAGGATTTAAAAACAAGGAAATAGGAAGTATAGTCTATACTTCTCGTATGCCGGCCAATTTATCGTTGGCCGGTTTTTTTATATTAGAGGGTAAATTTATTCAATGAAGATCGTTCAACTGACCGACTTGCACATCGGACTCGAAGGGGAAGATACCAACGGGGTAGACGTGCGGGGTAATTTTCTCAACGTGCTTCGGCATTTGCGGGCAAACCCACCTGACCACCTGGTCCTTTCCGGCGACCTTTGTTTTCGAGTCGGCACCCCCGAAGTCTATGCCTGGATCCGGGAGCAACTTGCAGATTTACCCGTCCCGATCTGGTACATGTCGGGCAATCACGACGATCCCGAAATGCTGGCCCGCGCTTTTGAGCTGGATGGCGGATTTATGCAAGACGGTGAGTTATATTACCATGCCATACTCGGTGGCCGTGAATTTATTTTCCTCGATACGACCCGGTATGAAATGTCGGAGACCCAGTTTCAATGGCTTCGTGATCAAATGGAAGGCCGGAGCGATACACTCCTCGTGTTCATGCACCATCCGCCGGGCCTGATCGGCGTCCCCTTTATGGATAACAAATATCCCCTTCGAAATTGGGCGGAAGTGCAGGCCCTTTTCCTGGACTATCCCGGCGAAGTGTATGTCTTCTCCGGGCACTATCACGTCGATAAGAGCGTTCATCTGAAAAACCTCCATATCTTTGTAACGCCATCCACTTTTTTTCAGATCGGCCAGCAAGCGGCCGAGTTTCGGGTGGATCACTACCGGGTCGGATGGCGGGAATTAGTATGGAGTGGGGATGCCTTCCAGACAACCGTGAGGTATCTCGAACCTTGATTTTTTTTATCTGAGTTCTCTGACATAATTAATTTA